>JAFWGI010000011.1 GCA_017512425.1 Hyphomicrobium sp. | reverse complement strand
GGGCCGAGCTTCCAGGCGAGATCGGGATCATAGCCGGCGCGGCTGAGGTCGGCGATGTCGCCGAAGCCGCGCTCGATCCGCCCCTCGTCGAGGCGTTCGACCATGTCGGCGACGACGACGGCGATGGCGTCCCGCGTGAGCCCCTCGCCGCGGCCAAGCGCCTGGCGGGCGCGGGTGGCGAGCGGCTCAGCAGCGAGCTTGGCCTTGAGCAGGTCGGCGGAGATCGCCGGAGCCGTCGCGGCGGTGGTGACAGCGTGCATCGACGCCCTCCATCGGTTGCGGATGGAGTTGAAAGTTGCACAACATGCAACATAAAGCAATGCAAGTTGCGCAACTTTTTTGTGCGCCGGTGTCATGACCCTGTTCGGGACAAGGCCCCATCCGTGCGCCCGCGGCTTGCTCACGCGCGCGACGCCTGCGAAGCTCAATCCGCGCAGGGAGAGGGCATTCGAATGAAGGCGCTGCCGAAGGTCGCAATGGCCAGCCTCGCCGCGGCGCTCTTGTCGGCGTCGCCGGCCGGCGCGGAAGCCGCAGCACTTGCGAGAGCACTGGAATTCAACGCCTGGGCGGCGAATGGCGCCGATCCGGCGGCGGAGCCGATCCTTACCCCGCGGGATCTCGATCTAGCGATACGGAGCTGCGCACCAACAAGCGATGCCGGTGAGATGGAGCGATGCTCCGACAACGTCAAGGACCTGCGCCTTGCGGCGAAGGTTTTGGCGCGCGAACCGAAGGTCATTTGGAAGATCGCGGATTGCTTCACGACCGGCTGTGATGGCGCTTTACCCAAAGCACCAACGAATGCCTGCCTCTGGTGGAGCTTTTATAACGTGCTCCTCGACAAGGCGGCAGATAAATATTCAATCGAACTCAATACCTTCGCTTGCGAGAAAGCTCAGACCATGCCTGCTGATAAAGATCGGCTGCTCAAAACTTTCTTCGAAGCGATGTCGACACCGCCTGCTTCGCGCTGATCAAGCGCGCTTCCTCGGAAAGGCTGTCTCGAGCGTCGCCTTGATCCGTTCGATCTCTTCGCGGCCTCGGTCTTCGAAGAACCGGCGCAACCAGTCGTCATCAGGGTGACGGAAGAGTGATTCGGGTTCGGTATGAAATAGCTCTGCGAGCTTATCCTGCCACTCCAGACCGGGCGTCGACCCGTTGAACCAACGCGAGACAAGGCTCTTGTCGGCTCCCGTCTCCCGTACGATGTCGGCCTGCTTGAAGCCGCGCAGCTCCGCCCAATCTGCAATGTGATGTGGCCGTCGCGGCTGCTTGCTTGCATGGATGCGTGTGACGTTTGGCATGCTGCAGATGCTAAGGGCGGCCACCTCCGGCGTCGTTAGACGGTTGATCAACAGACCCGGTTGCATTGAGTTGCATGTTGTGCAACATGCATCTTCATGCGCGACAGTCATCTTGTCACTGCCCTCCGCGAACAGGATCTGAAGCTGGTCGATCTCGCCAGTCGCCTCGGCGTGAACAAATCAACCGCATCCCGTTGGGCTCGAAAGGTACCTGCCGAACGGGTGCTCGACATCGAGCGCACCTGCGGCATCGACAGGACTGTCTTGCGCCCCGATCTGTATCCGCCGGCATCGCCGGCGCCCGTGCCCGAAAGCGTGTCCTGATGCCGTTTGTTGCCCTGAGACATTGGTTGCCTCCGCCGTGATCTGACGGACGCGACACTGCCAGCCGAAACCTCTTCCCAACATGGGAAAGCCTGACGCGCTTTCCCGTTGACAGCGGAGCCTTGCCCCATGTCCCGCGCCATTTCCGACGCCTGGTTCTTCCGCATCAAGGCGGCGACGCGGGACGCCATCGTCCGCGCCGGCGGCGTG
>JAFWGI010000002.1 GCA_017512425.1 Hyphomicrobium sp. | reverse complement strand
GTGCGTCGTTGACGGGAGTCACAGCAATCGACAGCGTCGACGTCGCCGTGCCGCCTGCGCCATCCGAAACGGTGTACGTTGCAACCGGCACCGCGCCGTTGTAATTCGCGGCCGGAACGAACGTGTACGAGCCGTTGGCGTTGATCGTCAAAGCTCCAACGCCAGGGATCGTTGCTGTATTGCCAGCCGTGAAACTCCCCGCGACACCAGCCACAGTGAACTGAGTGACGGACAAAGTATTTCCATCGACGTCTGTGTCGTTCGCGAGCAGACCCGAAGCAGCGTTGACCGTCAACGTCGTATCTTCGGCGATCGTGCCGGTATCGTTTGTCGCAACTGGTGCGTCGTTGACGGGAGTCACAGCAATCGACAGCGTCGACGTCGCCGTGCCGCCTGCGCCATCCGAAACGGTGTACGTTGCAACCGGCACCGCGCCGTTGTAATTCGCGGCCGGAACGAACGTGTAAGAGCCGTTGACGTTGATCGTCAAAGCTCCAACGCCGGGGATCGTCGCTGTCGTGCCTGCGGTGAAACTGCCTGCCACACCCGCGACGGTGAACTGCGTCACCGAGAGCGTGTTACCGTCGACGTCGGTGTCGTTGGCGAGCAGACCCGAAGCAGCGTTGACCGTCAGCGTCGTATCTTCGGCGATCGTGCCGGTATCATTCGTCGCGACCGGTGCGTCATTGACCGGTGTCACGGCAATCGACAGCGTCGCCGTCGCCGTGCCGCCAGCGCCGTCCGAGACCGTGTACGTCGCGACCGGCACAGCGCCGTTGTAGTTGGCCGCCGGCGTGAAGACGTAGGAACCGTCGGCGTTGATGCGCAACGTCCCGACGGACGGGATAGTGGCCGTAGCGCCTGCCGTGAACGTGCCAGCCACGCCCGCAACCGTGAACTGCGTCACGCTCAAGGTATTGCCGTCGACGTCCGTATCGTTCGCCAGCAATCCCGAAGCCGCGTTGACCGTCAGCGTCGTATCTTCGGCAATCGTGCCGGTGTCGTTCGTCGCAACCGGCGCGTCATTTGCACCGTTGATCGTGATCGTCAGAACCGCGATGTCGCTCAAGCTTCCGTCAGAGACCGTGTAGTTGAAGCTCTCGGTCAGAGTTTGGCCCACGGCCAACGCCTGGACGGCTGCGTTATTGTTGTTGACGACATACGTATAGCTGCCATTGGCGTTCAGCGTCAGCGTACCGTAGGTGCCGACAAGCGCGGTCCCAACCGTACCAGCCGTGCCGGAGCCTTCGGTTCCGCCGAGACGGATCGCGCTCACCGTCAGGTTTGCAGCAGGCGTATCAACGTCCGTGTCGTTAGTCAGCACGTTGCCTGTCGCATTGCTGCCAGCCGTGCCGTTGTTGACGCCACCCGCTTCCGTCGCAGTGCCAGCGTCGTTCACGCCGACTGGCGCGTCGTTGACAGCGTTGACGGTGATATTGACCGTCGCGGTTTCGGTAACGCCGCCGGACGTCACCGTATAGGTGAAGCTGGTAGCGCCGTTGTAGTTCGCCGTTGGATTGAATGTCACCACGCCGTTTGGCTGCACAGTAATCTGACCGCCGGTGATCGAGATCGGCGTACCAGCCGTGTAGGCTGCGCCATTGATCGCCGTGACGACGGGCGTTCCTTCGAAGTTGTCGGCGCCGCTCGTTTCGTTCAAGCCGGAGATGACGTTAAACGAGATAACCGTATCTTCGTTGGTGACGACCACGTCGTTGACGATATCCACCACCGGGGTGACGGTAATGGTGCGGCTGTCGACATCGGTCAGCGCGCCATCGGTCGTTGAAATCTGGAACGTCGCCGTACCGTTGTAGTCGGCCGTCGGCGTGTACGACAGCGTCGCCAACGCGGCGTTGATTTGCGCCGAAGTACCGGCGAGCGTCACGGTGCCGGAACCGTTGCCGGTGATCGTGACGCCGCCGCCCGTACCGACGTTCAGAGCACCATTGCCGATCGTCAACGTCGTCGTCAGCGTTCCGCTATCGACGTCGGTGACGGACACGCCTGTGATACTCAGTGTGCCATCTTCCGCAACCGGCCCAAGGCTCGCAGGTACGGCATTGACCGGCGCATCGTTGACCGGATTGATGGTCAGCGTAACGGTCGCGACCTTGCTGTCGCCGTCGACGTCCGTATAGCGGTACGTGAACGTATCCGTGCCGTTGTAGTTCGCGTTGGGCGTATAGATAAACGCGCCGGTCGTCGTGTTGAAGGATGTCAGAACTCCGTTGGCGGGACCAGTGACGATCGACAGAGGCGGCGAGCCTGGACCGTCGCCGACGTCGGTGTCATTCGTCAACACGTTGGCGGAAATAGCGGTGTCTTCATTGCCAGAGAACGCGTCGTCCGTCGGGTCGGGCGCACGGTTGATTGCAATCGTCGTTACAGCGGTGTTCGAATTGGCGTTGCCGTCGTTGACGATCGTATTGATGATGCGTGCGGTCGTTGCCGGCGTATCGGTCGTGTTCTCGAACTGGATCAACTGCATCGCGGCAGCGTACTGCGCTTTTGTCGCCGTTCCGGTAAATGTCACCACGGTATTGGTGCGCGTCCACGCGATCGTGCCGATCGTGCCGGACGCGGCAGTCGAACCATTGACGAGCAACCGGTCGCCGGTTTGCTGGTTGGTCAGCGTGACGCTCGCCGATTCAAGATTGGCATCATCGACGTCGGTCATGACAGCGTCGGTGTCGGCGATCGAAACAGCCGCGCCATTCTCAGTGAACGTCGTCGAGAACCCCGTGCCAGCCGCGCTGCCGTCCAGATCAACGACGGGTGCGGTATTCGTCACGGTGCCAGTGAGGGTAGCGGTCGATTCGCCGCCGTTGGCATCAGCGATCGTGTACGTGAACGATGGGCTTCCGACATAGTTCGCGGCCGGCGTAAAGACGAGATTGCCGCTGACCAAGGTCACCGTACCGCCGGTCACAGCGACACCGGCGCCGCCTGCCGTTATCGCCGTGCCATTGACCTTGGTGACGGTCAGCGTGTCGCCGCGCGGATCGGTATCGTTGGCGCGGACGTTGATTGTCGCCGGCGTATTGTGCTGCGTCGTGAACGTGTCATCGACCGCCGTCGGTGGCGCGTCGATCGCGAACGCGATTTCGAAGGCATCGCCAGCACCTGCGTTCGACGTCATGCGTAAGTTGAATGTGATTGTCGTGAACGTGCCGTTGACGCGCACACTTCCCGCTGCCGTTCCGTTTGCGCTGCTCGTATTGGATTCGGATCCGTTGCTCGAGCCGCCGGTTTGGCGCTGAATTGTGCCAGCCGTGCTATCGACGAGAAAGTGATTGACACCTGACAGGCGAGTCAATGTTCCGCCTGACGTCAGCGTCCAGATCGACGAGTTGGCCGTTCCCGAAACACCACCGATGCGATCCAAGTGAATGACCGGATTGGTGACCGCCGTACTGAACGTGATCGTGACGGTACCGACGGCATTCGCGTTGTTCGCGTCGAACGTCGCGGCCAGAGAAGCGCTGCCTGCCGCTCCGTTATCGAAAGTGCCATTGGTAACGCCACCCGCTGCAGTATTCAGCGTGTTGTTGGCTATGTCGATGAATGTGCCAGTCGATCCACTGGCATTCGTGAACGTCACGGTTGTCGTGATGCCGTCAGTCGTATTCGTCCAGTCATTCGCGGCCGTCGCGCCGTTCGCCACCCAAGTTCCAGAATTTGTCTTCGCAAGAATGCCGGCATACAGCGGGTTTTCGAGAGCCTTTGCTTCGATCGAGCCCGAGGTCGCCTCGAGCACCCAATCGCCGCCCGCCTCGTCACCTCCGGTACGATTGACCGATGCCGCAACATCGGCGCCGGTCCGGTCTGAAAACGCGCGCACGAAATCCATGCCGCCGCTGCCGGCCGCGATATCGCATCCGTAAAGCAGAATGTCGCCGTTGTCGTTCAACGCCTGACCGATGGCCGTCAATTGCGCCTGGTAGTCTGCAAGATTGGCGTTGCTCAGCGCATCGTTGCCGAGAAAGAGCGTGCCCGCCTCGCCGTGCGAGACGACATGGATCGAGCCGACGTCCGTACGCCCAGACAGGTATGACGCCATTTGATCGAGACCGCTCCGGTCCTGATCAATCATGACGATTTCCCAGCTCGGATCGGTCGACGAGATGATCTGGTCGATATTCTCGACGCTCTTGTCGATGAATACGATCGTGACGGGCGCATCCTGCTGCGGCGCATTGCTTGCCATGATGGCATCGGCGAACGCGTCGGACGACTGATCGCGCTGCGCATCATGCGTTTGCGCGCCGCCCGTATCGCCGTCGTGCGTATCACCATCCGAGGCTGCGTGCGGCGCGGCATCGGCTGCCTGCTTGCTGCCGGCGTCGGCCGATTGTGCGTTCGTCGATTCAGATGTCGCCGCCGCCGTCGCGACCGCTGCTGCGTCGAACGCAATGCGTGGCTCAAGCGCCCGGTACGATATGCCGGAAGAGAAGCCGCGCAACAGCTCATCGACACTCTTCTTTTGAGTATCGTCGATCTTCGGCGGACGCACTTGCTTGTTCATGACGCGAATCCAAACGGAAAGACTGCGCCAGCGTGCGGGCGCAATAAGGGCTGGCCCTATTGCGATATATATTCGTTTTTAAAGTCTTTATTTCCGGCGTATAATTGGACGATCGAATAAAAAGAGTTGAGTAATTACCGAATAAATTGCCAATTCTTCAGCGCGCTCAATTAATATATCAGAAATCGTGAATTATTATTCATTGATATATAGCGAAATTAATACCTCGGCCTTGGGTAGGGAAAAACGCGTGCCGAGCCGGCAGCGCCAGGGCTGCATCCCGTCCGCGCAATCAGCCTGGAGTTGTGATTAGAAGCCGCTTTCGCGCACCAATACGGATGCGATCCGGCGCCAAGCGCGGCCGGCGATGCTTTGCGCGTCGCCTTCGAGCACCACCACGCCGCGTGCCGAAACCGGCGGATAACCGGCATCCCCGTCGACTGCCATCGTCGCAAGGTAACTCGCGTTGACAGGCACAAGACGCTTGCTGCCGTGGTCGCCACTGCGTGGGCGCACCGCGATCTGGCCGCCGTATTGCGACGCCAGTTCGGGCATCTCGATCGTCGCCGCGCCGGCCTGCGCCACCTCGCGCAAATGCACAGGGATCGACGGCAAACCCGCGACGTCGGGCACGAAGCGCCCGGTGTTGCCGGTTCCCAGGCGCGAGACATCGTCCTGGGCAACGTATCCACGTGCCATCAGCGCGCCATTGCCGCGAATAAGCGCCACGAACTCAGAGCGCCCGATCGTACGGCCGACGTGGACGGCAGAATTGAATTCGGCGACGACGCCGGGCTGCGGCGCCTGCACGATCAAATCCGCTCGCTCTTTCTTAAGCCCTTCCAACGTGGACGTCAGCGTGCGCAATTCCTGCTCAAGAACAAGACTTTTCGAGCGCTCATCGGCATCGCTGGACCGCCGCGACAGGCGCAACCGGACAAGCTCGATTCTGCCGGTCGTCAGCGCCGCTTCATGCTCCAATTCCGCCGACGTCAGCCGCACGAGAACATCGCCAGCCTGGACAGTATCGCCGGATTTGACGCGGATTTCTGCGACCATGCCGCCGTGCTGCGGATAGACGCGCGCGATCTCGGCCGCATCGACAACCGCCGGCACGAACACGCGCGTCGACCAGGGCAGCAAGGTCAGCAAAAGCATACAGACGGCGACGGCGACGGTAATGCGCGTGCGCCGCGTCGCGCGAATGGCGTCGCCATCCTTCCACCAGCGCATGATTTCGCCGGCAATCGGGCGGGCGATGAAGTAGATGATTTCGACGGCGAACAAGGCTATGCCGAGCACCTTGAACGCCATGTGATAGACGAGTAAAGCGATACCGGTGAACAAAATCAGCCGGTACACCCAAACGACCCAGGCGTAGATTGTCAGTACTGTTGCGGTTCGATGCGGCAGCCGCTCGGGCGGATCCTTGCGCAGTCCGAACAAGAATTCACGCAGCCGCCACTGACCAAACGCGTTGGCACGCGATTGCAGGTTGTCGATGCCGAGCGCGTCGGAAAATAGATAGTAGCCGTCGAAGCGCATCAATGGGTTCAGGTTGATGGCAAGGCTCAGCACCCATCCGACCGTCGCCAAAGAAAACGCGAGGCTTCTGAAGACGCCGTCCGGCAGGAACGACCAAAGGAACGTCGCAAAACAAGCGATGGCCAATTCGACTGCAACGCCAGCGCCGCCGATCATCAGCCGTTCGCGGCGATCCCGCAGCCGCCAGGCGTCTGTCACGTCGGTGTAGAGCACCGGAAACATCACGAGGAAGCATACGCCCATACTCGGAACGCGACAGCCAAAGCGCGTCGCCGTAAAGGCGTGGCCGAGTTCGTGACAGCTCTTGATCAGGATCAGCGCGACGCCGTAGACGGCTGCCCCTTGCCACGAAAAGAAATGCTGGAACGTCGTGTAGAACGTGTCCCACTGCCGCGAGACAAGATAGAGCCCGATCAAACCGACCGCGGCGACGACAATCGCGAACGTGCGCGTGTAGAGCGGCGCAACGAACGGCAACGCGGCTTTGAGGTACGGCTCCGGCCGGAGCAGCGGCAGCTTGATGTAGAGATAGTTGTGCACCATCCACATCAGCCAGCCATGCTTACCGCGGTCGGCAACGCTGGCGTAGTGGCGCCATCCACCCGAGACCGGCTCGATCGTCAAATTGTTATCGGCAACAAAGCGCACGAATTGATCGACATCTTCCGCCCGCAGCGGCTCGCCGAAATCGCGCGTGACGATGTCGGCGACCTCGGCATACGAAAGCCCGGCGCGCCAGCGCGAGAGAACGTGAAACGCGCGCTGATCGATTTGAACGTAACGATGCTGGGCCGCGTCGATGATCAGCCAGGTCGGTGCGCCGTCAGTACCGGCGGCACCGGCTTCGACACGCAGCTCTTGGCGCAATTCCGGCAGCACCGGCGTCTGCTGGCGGCCGGGGATATCCATCTCACCACCCCAGCCACTGGCGCAGCGCCGTCACCGGGCGGCGGAACAAGTAGTAACCGAGCGCAACGTTGTCGCCAGATACCTGTGCCGTTCCTCTGACGCCGAGCCGCGGCGGTGCGCGTCCGTCTTCGGGGACGATGTCGGCTATCACGCGGAACGAGACGATATCGTTTTCGCCGATCTTTGCTTTGTAATCGGCGCGCCGCACGGTCGCGGTCCACGGCCGGAGCGGATCGCTATCGAGGAACAGGCGTACGCGATTGCCTTGCGACAGCGTGATCGCGTCCGCAACCGGCAACTCGATACGCGCCTCGAATGCGTGCGCGTCGGCGACTTCGAGAATGCGTTCGCCGACGGCGACCGGGCGTCCGAGCAAGTCGCGCTTGTCCGAATACATGGCGATGCCGTCGCGCTGCGCGCGGATTTCGGATTTCTCGAGCAGCTCTCGGGCGAAATCGCGCTCGGCTATTTTCAGTCCCAGTTCGGCGCGTGCGATGCCGATCTCGTGCATGCCGCGAGGATCGGAGAAGGCGATCTGATTGCTTTGCTTCAATCGTGCTTCCGCAACCTGGACTTCGCGCGACGCCACTTCGAAGCGATTGCGCAGCGTCGTATCGGCGAGCTTGACGAGCAAATCACCTTTTTTGACGGCGTGGCTTGGATCGACCTCGATCGCCTCGATGACGCCATCGATCGGCGCCGCGACGACGAACGGATCGCGCGCCACAATCTCCGCCGGTGCCAACGCCGACAGCGGAACACGAACGAGCGATAAGGCCGCAAGCAGCGCGACAGTGACACCCGCATGCCAGCGCGAAAGCGTCAGAAGTTTCCTTGCGAAGTTGCGATCCGGGCCGCGCAATGCCTGCAGAGCATGCGCAAAGGCAGCCGATAGACGGCCAGCAATAACCAGATCCTGATCTGACCACGCCTGCTCGCGCGCCAGCACAAGTCCACCTCTCAGCGCCCCGCCCTTGTGTTTGAGCGGCATCCAGACAAGTTCACGGAACGGATAGCTGTCGGCCACGCTATCGGTGCCGGCCGGCGGCATCTTCAGGACGTGGATGGCGTTGAGCGCTTTGGATTTGGCGGCGCTGCGCACCAGGCGCTCGACAAAGATGATCAGCGGCGCGCTGCGATCAACGACCGGAATGCTCGACACGCCCTGGACTTCAAAAGCCTTGCCGACTCCGCTCATCACGACGAAAATCTGCCGGGCGCGCGTCAGCTTGCGCGTTTCGTTCGCCATAAGAAGAATAAGATCGCGCACGCTATCAGCGTCGCGCACTTCGGCTTCGACCTTGAGCAACGCCAAAAGCGCGGTCTGATTGTCCGCGACCTTCGGCTTCACGGCCGGCGCGGCTTGACCCTTCGCTGCAACGGGTGCGGCCGGTTTTGCGACTGCCTGTACCGGCGCCATGGCATCCTTACCCATTTGGCCGGACGAACTGCGCCGCGCCGCTCATGCCCGGAAGCACGTCGGCAACGGCATCGTTGAACGTCGCGATGACCTTGACCATCTGACTGACGGCATCGACCGTCGCGCCGATGCGCACGACGGTCGCGGCATAGCTGCCCTTGGTTTCGTCAACGCCGAATGTCAAAGGCGTGCCGGGTGTGATCCAGCTCAGCCAGTGTGACGGCACGATAATCTCGACTTCCAATCGGCTGTTGCCGACGATCACGAGGAACGGCTTATTGGGTTGCGGCTGCTCGTATTGATTGATCGTCAGCTCGGCGACGCGGCCATCGTATGGTGCGAAAATCTCGCAGAACTGCAGCCGGCTTTTCAGTGAGCGCGCTTCGGCCTCGGCCTTGTCGACGCGGGCGCGCGAGATTTCGACATCGTGCTTGCCGACGGCGCGGAATTTTTCGAGCTGCTGATTGCTCTCAAGCGTCAATTGCATTTCGCGCGCGACGGCTTCGGCCGACTGCGTCTCGGCGCGATAGCGTTCGCAATCGAACGAGATCAACAGCTCGCCTTTCTTGAACGCTTGTCCTTCGCGAAATCCAATTTTGTCGACGCGCGCTTGCAGTTCGGTTGACAGCGCCGCCTGATCGAGCGCGCGAATGACGCCACGCACCGGCACGGCCTCATCGGCGGCCACAAGCCCCGGTTCGGTCGCGCGCACGCTTCCGGCCGCACTGAGACAGGCGGCGGCGAAACCGATCAGCAAACCGAAAGCAACGCGCATAAGCTCCTCACTTCCATTGCAACGCATCGACGCAACCGCCGCTCGTCAGCGGCGCCATACCTGTTACTGCGCAGCCGCCAAGCGCTTCTGCCACCCGGCATTCAAGTCGCCACGCTCAAACCACAACTGCTTCAAGCTTGACGCCATCGCGTCGACGCTCTGACCGCGATCGATTTCCCAATTGTACGGGTCGAGGCCCATCGACGAGAACAAGTTGGCGTAGGCGTTCTGCAGCTGCGCATAGGCGATGTCGTACTTCGCCTCGGCGACAAGCGTATTCATCTGCTCGCGAATGAGCGTCTGCTTGCTGATGCGATCGGCAGCGGCTTCGGCGCGCATCTGTTGGAGCAACCGGCGCTGGACGTCGCGGTATTCGGATGCCGTCTTCAGCTCTTTCTGAGCGTGGATGAAGCGGATGCGCGAGACGTGAACCTGCGTCATCACCGCCATCGTCAAAGCCAACGAGCGCTGGCGCAACATTTCATCCTGCAGCTCGATAACGTCGCGCCGCGCCGGATACGAGAACACCTTCAGCAAATTCCAGCTCGCTTTCGCGCCCCAGTTCACCCAGTCGCTGTTGAGCAGGAAACTGTTGCTATCGTAGTTCGATCCCGCGTAGGCCTGCAGCCCAGGCAGCATTTCGAGCAGTGCGGCATCGGCTTCATGCACATTGATGCGCTGGCGATACTGCACTTCGCGCAGTTCGGGGCGGTTGTAGATGGCGGTCGACATCATATCGTTGAGGCCGGCCTTCAATTCGAGCGATCCCTGCTTGCGGCTCTCGTGCGCAAGGCGGAACGGCGTGCCCGGCGCCAGATTCATAAGCGCTGCAAGCTGCGCCTTCGCCGTATTCAAATCGCGCTGAATTTCGCCGATCTTCTGCTTGATCTCGACGAGTTCGCGCTCATAGGTCAGCGCCGTGATCGGCGACGTCTGGCGCTCGTCGTAGAGACGGCGCGTCTCAGCAAGGGCTACGCGGGTTTCGCCTTCAAGATCGGTCAGCTTCGCCATCAGGCGGTCGGCGCTGATCGCGCGCCAGTAGGCCGAGCGCACATCCTCGACAATGCGCTGAATGACTTTGCGGCGCATTTCCTCTTGCACGAGGTATTTGTCGGCACTCTGGCGCGCACGCACATACGAGAGGCCGAAGTCGAGCACGTTCCAGGTAAAGCCGATGTCGGCGGATTTGATTTCTTTTTCCTGGCTCGTCGATGCGCCGAAGTTCGGCGTGTCGGTGACGAGGTTCAAACTCGACGATGCGTTGTAGTTGTCGCGTCCCGCGTAACCGCTGTTGGCGACCATGTTCGGCAGAAGGCTGTAGTGCGAGAGGTCGAGCTCGGCCATGCGGACCGCGGCTTCCGCTTCCTCGACGCGATGATCGAGATTGTATTTGAGCGCCCGCGCCATTGCTTCATAAAGCGCAATATCACCCGAGACCGGTTCCTGGTTCGCGGTAACGGAGGCCTGGTTGGCGTCGGCGGCGCTTGTAAGCTCGACATCGGTCAGCGGCGCCGGCGACACGGCGCATCCGGTCAGCCAAGCTGCGACAGCGATCGCGATGAAAGACAATACGCGGGGAAGCATCGATTTCCGGGTGTTTGAGGTTGGCCGCACCACAACGCACACACATGCCGAACTCAGCTCCGATCTGCATCCCCACATCACAACCAGAGCGGGAAGTTCCAGACAGACTCAACGGCGAATCGAACACATTAAGAGCCTTTAACTAGCGGCTGAATTTATTAACAAATCCTTACCAAGCGCTGACGGGCGTGCGCGCCCGATGCAGAAATCACACGGAAAACATTGCTCAATTGGCGCCTTGGGCCGGTGCCGCGTATGTTTACGTAGGCTGCCGAGCGCATGGGCACGGGCGAAAGCGGCAGAGGCGTGGATAGCGGGCGAAGAACGCCTAATGTCCCCTTTGACAGATCGCGTTCAGACTTGGAGAGTAGGGTCATGTCACGACCCATCATCACGCTCGTTCCGTGCCTGGCAGATAACTATTGCGTCCTGCTGCATGCCCCAGAATCCGGCGAAACTGTCGCCATTGACGCGCCAAGCGCCGAGCCGATCAAATCCGAACTCGGCAAGCATGGATGGCGGCTTAGCGGGATTTTCATCACCCATCATCACAACGATCACACCGCCGGCTGTCAGGCACTGAAGGACCACTTCGCCTGCACCATCACAGGACCGGAAACGGAGGCCGAGCGCATCCCAGCGCTTGGCCGCGGCGTCAGCGAAGGCTCAGCACTGTCTTTTGGCGGTCACAGCGTCGAGGTCATCGAGACGCCGGGCCACACTCTTGGCCACGTCAGCTACCACATTCCTGAACTTAAGGTTGCATTCACCGGCGACACGCTCTTCGCGCTTGGCTGTGGCCGGGTGTTCGAGGGCGACCCGCAGATGATGTTTGCGTCGATGCAAAAGCTCGCCGCCCTGCCGGACGACACCGCGATCTATTGCGGTCACGAATACACGCTGTCGAACGCGCGTTTTGCGCTGTCAATCGAACCGGAAAACGCGGCTCTCGTCGCACACGTGAAAGACGTCGAAGCCAAGCGCGCGGCTGGCGTGCCGACCTTGCCGACAACGATCGCGCTTGAAAAGGCGACAAACCCCTTCCTGCGGACGGCGTCGACCGCCATCCGCGCGCGCCTCGGACTGATCGGGGCGCCCGACTGGCAGGTTTTTGCGCGTTTGCGTGAACTCAAAAACAAAGCCTAGGACTCACACAACATGGCGGTGGGATCACATGACGGCTCAATTGACGGCCGACGAGATCATTCGCCTGCTCGATCTCGCTCCGCATCCCGAAGGCGGCCATTACCGCGAAACGTTCCGAGACACGGCCGAGCATGGCGGCCGATCTGCGTCGACGGCCATCTATTTCCTACTCAAAGCCGGTGAAAAATCGCGCTGGCATAACGTTGACGCCGCCGAAGGCTGGCATTGGTACGCTGGCGATGCCTTGCGATTGGAAATCGCCACCGAGCGCGCGCCAATATCGACGATCACACTCGGCAGCAATCTCGCGGCCGGCGAGCGGCCGCAGGCGATCGTCCCGGCGCATGCCTGGCAGCGCGCAGAGAGCACCGGCGGCTGGACGCTCGTTGGCTGCACGGTCGCGCCAGGGTTCGCATTTTCAGGCTTCAAAATCGCATCCGAAGGCTTCGAGCCGGGCGCGTGAAACACCAACTGGAGCGCCGCGGCGAATGCGCCACAGCGCTGAGCAATTCGGCGGAATTTGCACACTCCGTCCACAGCCGCCGTGTCGCGAAGCGTGGCGCGAAGGTCTTCAGCTGTTGAGATAAATCCGTCATCCCCAAGGCAGCGCGGCGGTTCGCTTGCTGGGCCGTGGCGACTCATTAACAAGTGGTTGCGAATCACGAGTCCGGTTTACGGGGGTTGCCGTCCAATGAAGCGCGAGTCCACAGGGCCTATCCTGTCCACGGTGTTTGTCGACTACGACAACATTTATCTGTCGCTGAAGCGCAAAAACGAAGATGCCGCGAAGCGCTTCGCGAAGGACAGCTCCGTCTGGCTTCAGGGGCTCATCACCGGGGAACTCATCACGCCGGCATCCGGGTTCACGGCCGTTGCCGACCGCCGCATCGTCATGAACCGCTGCTACGGAAATTCGCAGCCGCGCCGCAATGCCCACGACAACTCGACGGACATGAACTCATTCCCGTTCGTGCGCCACCACTTCATGCGCGCTGGCTTCGAGGTCATCGACTGCCCGCCGCTGACGGCACAACTGAAGAATTCCGCAGATATCCGCATCGTCATGGATATTCGCGACATCATCGCTCACGACACCTATTTCGATGAATTCATCATTCTCTCGGGCGACGCGGATTTCACCCCCGTGCTGCATCGCCTGCGTGCCCATGCGCGCCGCACGATCGTATTTGCGAACGATCAGACGGCGCAGCCCTACACCGCGATCAGCGACGGCGAAGTGCGCGAGTCCAGCCTGATCGGCATGTTAATGTCGTCGCGCACGTCGAACATCGAAAGCGGACAGACGCGCGAACTCGCTGCACCCGAACCCGCACCTCTCACGGCCGTCGAAGTCGAAGCCGCTCGTACGGCGATTGTCGCGGAAGTCGTCAACGCGGTTCGCATGGCGCCGCAGGCTGTGCCTCTCGAAACACTCGCTGATCGCGCAGTGCGCGTCATCGGCCGCAACAAGACGGTTGGCAGCAACTGGGGCGGCTTCGGTTCGTTCCGCGATCTGCTGCTCTCGGATCTCCCCGACGATCTGCACTTGAGCGATACGGCGCCCTATACGGTGTTCGATGCCAACCGGCACATTACGCCGAACGGTCTGCTGACGGCCCCACAACTGCCCGCGCCAAGTGCCGACAACCGTCAAATGGAAACCGCTCCCAAGCTTCCGGCGCAGGCAAGCGTCCAGACGCCGGTTCCACAGCAACCCGCTGCCGAACGCGGTTATCATCAGCCGCCGGCACAGCGCTACGCACAACCGCCCGCCGCACCGGCAGCGCCAATGCAGTCCGCTCCGATGCCCGCAGCGCGCCAGCCGCAAGCTACAGTCGCACCGCGTCAGGAAGCACCGCGTCAGGATCAGATGATGCGCGGCGATATCCAGCGTCCTGAGGTCAGCCGCCCTGAAATGCCGCCGCAGCAATACGCGCAGCACGTTCAGTCGGCCGCTCCAATCGCGCCGCCCGCGATGCCGCCAACGGCACAGCAACCGCCGCAAGCGGATATGCGCCGCGACGCGCCACAACGCGCGCCGATGCAGGCAACGATGCAGACGGGTATGCCGCCGCAGGCGCCGCGTACGGCTGATCAGGCAACGCAGATCCAGCAGTCGATCGCCCGCATCCACGACGCTTGCCAGGCGCCTGCACTGGCACCGGCTGAATACCGCGTGCTGTTCGACGTGATGGCGCAGGAAATCACCGCCAACGGCCTGCAAGGTTCGCAGACGCTCGTTAACGTCACCCAGCGTGCCCGTGAATTCGGCCTCGATCTTAAGCGCGACGACCTGCGCTTCATTCTCGAAGTGGTCAGCGAAAGCGACCCGTGGTTCGAGCAAGGCGCGTCGGCAAACCTCTTTGCAGGCCGCTTCCGCAACTTCGTCGTTGCCCGCTGCCGCAGCCAGGGCTTGAGCCTGTCTGCCGACGAGATCGATCTCGTCGAAGCTTGGTTCTCATCAGCGCAACCGGCCCAGGCACGGCAACCGGCTTACGGCCGCGCGCCGCAGCAGCAGGCGCCAGCAGCACCCGCTCCGCAGCAGCAGGCTCCCGCCGCCAGCCAATCGCAAGCGCCGAGTGGCGAGCGCTGGTGGAGCCTCGAAGAAGGCCGCCAGCACATCGCCGAGCAACGCTCGCAAAGCACCTACGGCGCGCAAGAGGAAGAAGAAGAGTTTCCGCGCATCGTGCGCACGCGGCTCAGAGGCTGATGCGCACTATTCAAGAAAAACGCCGCCGAAAATCGAAGGATTTTTTTGGGGGCGTTTTTTTTGGTCGTCAGCAGAGCGCGATCAATCCCATCATCAGCGCCGCGATCGTGCCCAGCGCCACGCCAATCGAGAGACCGACCCCCGTGACGGCAACGTAGCCGGCCGCGCGGCGTAATGCCGGCAGACGCGGCGGTGATACAGGGCCTGCGCCTGCGAACGGCGTACTCTGACCGCGAATGAAAATCACATCTCCCATTGCGTTACCCGCTGACCTCCGGTGCGCGTTCAGAAAAACGCTTTTCGATGCGCGGCATCAGATCGTCGACCGTCTGACCTGCCGACTTCACGGCAGCAACAATCTCGGGAATGCTCGGTCCACCGCTCCGCGACGCTTCTGCAAGCGCCCAAACGCGCGTTGCGCGCTTGCCGCTCCGGCAGTAGAGCACCGCCGGGCGTTCGGTCCCGGCCAATGCCTTCGCGAGATCGTCGACCACCGCATCTGGAATGTCGCCGTGCGGCGTCGGAATGTATGCGTAGGACAGTCCGGCGCCGGTGGCCGCGCTTTCGACGGCAGCTGACGCAGGCTGCTTTTGATCTTCGCCATCGGGCCGCAAATTGATCAGCGTGCGCGTGCCGCCGCTCTGCAGTGCGCCGACGGACTCAAGCGCGATCTGATCGCGAACATAAACCCCGCCGAGAAGCGCGTGGCCCTCTGCGGTCGTCTCAGTCGCGGTCTTTGCCGGTTGTTCGCGCGTCGCAAAAGCGTATGCGATCACGCCCGCCATCGCGATGGCAATTGAAACGAAGAATGTCCGCAGCAACGTCATCGCTTATCCTCTTCGTCTGGCGCGCCGCGCGCGCTTTGCAGCGAGCGTCGCCCAACTATCGGCGAGAAGATCGTAGCGCAGCGGCGGTTGTATGGCAGCTTACAACCGCGGCCCTGGTAAAGCGGGAGGATAAGTCGTTTACCGTCTTCGCCTAGCGCTCCGCGCCCGTTGAAACCCAACCGCGTTTCGGGCGGTGAATGATCGGCTGAGCACGCGCTTTGCGTTCGGCTGCGACGGTGTCTGCGACGCAACGGATCAAACCGCCGACTGTAAGCGATGTGTCGACCGCATCTGCGTGGGCGACTTGAACGTCGTAGACGTCTTCGATGTCGAGATAGATCATCGGCAAGTCGAGATCGTCGATATCAAGCGCGCGCAGTTTCGTCGCGTTGGTCACCGGCGCCGACGGCTCGCGCATGTACTTGCGCAAAATGGGAATGACTTTGGGCGTGAGCGCGGACATACCGGCCTCGTGAGCTGATCATACAAAATTGCCGCAACGCTTACCCCCCACAGCAGAACGGCGCTGTTCCTCGAGGAACAACGCCGTTTAGTCTTCTGCGTCCATGCGGTTTTTTGGCGCTTTACGCCTTCTTGGCCTCTGGCAGCATGATCCGGAGCGACAGTTCGCGCAGTTGCTTCGGCATCACGTCGCTCGGCGCCCCCATCAGCAGGTCGTTCGCCTGCTGGTTCATCGGGAACAGCGATATCTCACGCAGGTTCTTGGCGCCGACGAGCAGCATCACGATGCGGTCGATGCCGGCCGCCATTCCGCCGTGCGGCGGCGCGCCGTACTGGAATGCACGATATAGCCCGCCGAAGCGGCTTTCGACATCGGCTTGCGATAGCCCCGTAATCTCGAACGCCTTGACCATCGTCTCCGGCACGTGGTTTCGCACCGACCCGGACGCGATCTCGAAGCCGTTGCAAACGATATCGTACTGATTGGCCTTGAGTGCGAGCAGCGCGTCACGGCCATCCTTCTCGGCGGCTTCGAGCGCAGCGCGGCCACCCTTCGGCATCGAGAACGGGTTGTGCGAGAAGTCGATCTTCTTGTCGTCCTCGTTCCATTCGTAGAACGGGAAATCGACGATCCACGCCAACGCAAATTCGTTCTCGTCGATCAGCTTCAATTCCTGACCGGCGCGGTCGCGCGCGGCGCCCGCGAACTTGTAGAATTTTGCGGGATCGCCGGCCGTGAAGAACACGGCGTCCCCGACCTTTAGGCCCAACTGCTCGCGGATCGCCGACGAGCGCTCGGGTCCAATGTTCTTCGCAATCGGTCCCGCGCCGCCTTCTTCGCCGTCGCGCCAGAAGACGTAACCGAGGCCTGGCTGGCCTTCGCCCTGCGCCCACGAGTTCATACGATCGCAGAACGCGCGCGAGCCGCCGGTCGGCGCGGGGATCGCCCAAACGCGGACCTTCGGGTCTTTTTCGATCATGCCCGCGAAGACTTTGAAGCCCGAGCCTTTGAAGTGCTCGGTCACGTCCTGCATTTCGATCGGGTTGCGAAGATCGGGCTTATCGGAGCCGTATTTCGCGATCGCTGTATCGTACGGAATGCGCGGCCAACCGTTCGTCACGGCCTTGCCTTCGGCGAATTCCTCGAAGATGCCGGTGATGACCGGCTCCATCGTCTGGAAAATGTCTTCCTGCTCGACAAAGCTCATTTCGACGTCGAGCTGATAGAATTCGCCCGGCAGGCGATCGGCGCGCGGATCTTCATCGCGGAAGCACGGCGCGATCTGGAAGTAGCGGTCGAAGCCCGACACCATCAGCAGCTGCTTGTACTGCTGCGGCGCCTGCGGCAACGCGTAGAACTTGCCCGGATGGATGCGCGACGGCACGAGGAAGTCGCGCGCGCCTTCGGGCGACGACGCCGTCAAAATCGGTGTCGAGAATTCGAAGAACTTGGAGGCGGTCATACGGCTCCGAATAGAAGCCGTGATTGCCAGGCGGCGCATGATGTTGGCATGCAGCGTCTCGCGCCTCAAATCGAGGAAGCGATACTGCAGACGCAAATCTTCGGGATAATCCGGCTCGCCGAACACCGGGATCGGCAATTCCTTCGCTTGCGACAGCACTTCGATTTCGGTCGCGTAAAGCTCGACGTCGCCCGTCGGCAAATCGGCGTTGGTCGTGCCGGCCGGGCGCTCACGCACTTTTGCGTCGACGCGGATGACCCACTCCGAGCGGACAGCTTCAGCCGTCTTGAACGCCTTGCTATCGGGGTCGGCAACGATCTGCGTCAGGCCGTAGTGATCGCGCAAATCGATGAACAGCACACCGCCGTGATCGCGCACGCGATGCACCCAGCCCGACAGGCGGACATTGCTACCGACGTCGCTCTTTCGAAGAGCGCCGCAGGTATGCGAGCGGTAACGGTGCAACTGAGCCTCGGCCATTGCCGGAATCCTTGTCGAAAATATCGGAAATCGACGCGGAAAAGCGCATGGCAGGCAACGAAAGTCAAGGCGCGGGGCGGTTTGTCCCACGAGGCGCGAATGATCGAGGATCAACCGCCGCTTTAGCCCCGCCTCGGTCGCACGCCTAGAGGATGAAATCGGCTGCGACGAGCGCCTTCAATCCGGTCAGCTCGATTTGGAAATCGACGATTTTGTCACCGTTGATGTCACCTTCGATGATGGTTTTGTCGTTTGCGGTCCCGGCTAGATTTTCCTGATAGTAGCGCAACTGTCCGGCCTTGCCGCTGAAATCCGATGTGCCCCTCCAGACGAAGGCCTGATCGCCGCCAGCCAACACGTTGGCGTCGATCGTCGACAGATCGATGCGGTCCGAGTACGCAAGCTTTTTGTGATGCGTGAAGTCGCTGATGATGTCGCGCGTGATGCTCGTCGTGCCGGTGTCGGTGATCGCGTTGAAGTCGAACCGGTCGGCGCCCGCACCACCGATCAGAATATCGCGTCCGGCGTCGCCGATCAGAATGTCGTTGTTCTCACCGCCGAATAGTGTGTCGTTGCCAGCGCCGCCATACAGCAAGTTCTGACCCTTGCTGCCGATGATGATGTTGTCGGCATCGTTGCCGTAGCCATCGGCGTGAACGGCCCCAAGCAGAACCAGATCCTTGGCGCCAGCACCGAGCACCGTCGTGACCGAACTCAAGATTTCGTTGGCGCCCGAAAGGTCGACTTTAACATTTTCGCTTCCGCCGGCGACCGTGACCGAAACGGGCGCCGCGAGATCACCGCCGGAGAACGTCACGACATGCATCCCTGCGCCGACGGCAACGCTGTAGCCGCCCGCTGCTTCTGTCGTGTCGGTACCATCCAGCACACCCGCGGTCGTCACCGATACCGATATATTTCCGCGGCCTTCGCCGACGTCGTAGAAGTCGTCACCGTCGAAATCGTTGATCGCGACACCGCTGACGAAAATCTTGCTGCCACTCAGCGCAAAATTTTCAGTCGCCATGACCGCATTGTAAGTCTTGCCGCCGACGGTGTATTGGCCCTCCGCGATGCCGGTGCCGGCCTCGCGGTACAGTGGGTTCAACGTGTTGACGCGATGGCCTGCGCTCAAAAACAGGTTGTCGGCGATTCATCGTGAACGCGATGGCGTTCGCCGTGCCGGTCGTGCCGACCCAGGCCATGTTTTCGCCCGTCCGCCAGGAGCCGGTGAGAGTATATCCCGCCGCCTGCATCCGCGAGGTTGGCGTGCCGTCGCCGATGCCCGAATGGGCAAACTGATCGACGTCGATCATGTATTGGCTATGGCCACGGGCGGCGGTGACCAGATCGCTGTTCGGAGCCAGCACAGCCTTGGCCGCTGTCGAGATCGTCCCCGCGGCCAATCCGGCGTTTAACGAAATGCCGAGCCGCGCCGCCTCGCTTGCCGGGTCAAGCCGGGCGCGGTTCATCAATTCGAGGAGCAGTTGCTCATAAGCATTTAATGCCGCCATTTTACGCCTCGCAAATCCGGTGTTGCTGCCCAGCCGGAACACCGGTCAGACAAACGTCGACGCCGAGATTGCGTGGCGGGAGCTAAGGCATGGTTGGAGAAATCGATAAAATCCGAAGCAATGCAGCAATATTCTTGGATTGGTTACGAGGCGCGCGGGGCAGGTCTAAAGGCCCGGCTTTGCCGCGCCTTTGACCCACAATCACACCGCGACAAGCCGCAAGGCTTAGGCTATAGGCCAACGCATGGAAGTCATCACCTCGACCAGCGCTCTCGCCATCCTTTGTGAAAAACTCAGCGGCAGTGACTATGTCACCGTCGACACCGAATTTTTGCGTGAACAGACCTTCTGGCCTCAGCTTTGTCTGATCCAGCTTGCCGGCCCAAACGCCGAGGCCGTCGTCGATCCGCTGCATCCAGGGATCGATCTCGCGCCGTTCTATAAGTTGATGGCGGACGACCGCATCGTGAAGGTGTTCCATGCGGCGCGTCAGGATATCGAAATCGTCTATACGAAAGCCGGGCTCGTGCCCACGCCGGTCTTCGACACACAGGTCGCGGCGATGGTCTGTGGGTTTGGCGAGAGCATAAGCTACGTCAACCTGGTCAAGCGCATTTCGGGCGCCGACATCGATAAGTCTTCGCGCTTCACCGACTGGAGCCGCCGGCCGCTTTCCGACAAGCAGTTGATCTACGCGCTCGGCGACGTAACCCATCTTCGTGACGTCTACCGGGCCTTGAAATCGGAACTCGATGCGACCGGCCGCGCCGATTGGCTCGCCGAAGAAATGGCGACGCTGACCAATCCAGAGACCTACGACACCAACCCCCACAAGTCTTGGCAGCGGCTCAAGCTGCGCGTCAAAAACAAGAGGTCGTTGGCGGTCCTCGTTGAGCTTGCGGCGTGGCGCGAGCGTCTCGCGCAGGAGCAGGACGTGCCGCGCGGACGCATATTGCGCGACGACGCGCTCTACGACATCGCCAACCAGATGCCGTCGACGCCGGATGCGCTCGGGCAATTGCGAACGCTGTCCGACGGCTTCGGCCGGTCGCAACGGGCGCGCGATATCGTCGATGTCGTCAAGGCAGGCTTGGCGCGCGATCCCAAATCGCTGCCGAAACTCGAACGCAGCGACGCGCTATCGGCGGAAGCCACCGCAACGCTCGAATTGCTCAAGGTGTTGTTGAAGGCCGCCGCCGCCGAGCATCGGGTTGCCCCGCGCATGATCGCCGATAGCGACGCGCTCGAAATTCTCGCAACCGAGCGCGAGCCCGATATTCCCGCGACACAAGGATGGCGGCGCAAACTCTTCGGCGAGGACGCTCTGCGATTGAAGCGCGGCGAACTCGCGCTGACGCTGGTCAACGGAGAAGTCCGCGCCGTGGCGTCACCGAAAATGGCCGAGAACGCTTAGATCCGATTATTGGCGACCAGGATTATTTGCGACCGGGATCGTAGGCGTTCTTTTGGCGCCATTCCGAGAAGAAGTACGACAGGCTGTCGTCGATCGTCTCGGGCAACACGATGCGCACGGTGACGAGTTCGTCGCCAACCACGCCCGACTTGCCCTTGACGCCCTTGCCCTTCAAGCGAAACGTTTTGCCTGAACTCGTGCCTTTCGGGATCGTCAGCTGCACGCGGCCTGTGATGGTCGGAATTTCGACCTTGGCGCCGAGCACGGCTTCATCAATGGTAATCGGCACGTCAACGAGAATATCGTCGCCCTGGCGCTTGAATTGCGCGTGCGGTTTGACCTTGATCTCGACGAGCGCGTCGCCCGCCTCGGCGCCGGCCGGTCCGGGAGCGCCGCGCCCTTTGAGCCGCAGCACTTGCCCATCGACGACGCCTTCCGGCACCGTCAGATCGAGCGTTCCGCCTTCCGGCAGCGTGACGCGCTTCTTCGCACCCGTCGCCGCCTCGATCAGATCAACTTCGAGCGTGTAGCGCAGGTCCTGCCCGCGCGGTGAAAACCCGCGGCCCGCGCGCGCACCGCCGAAACCGCCCATGCCAGGGCCGGCCGCACCGCTGCGGCCACCGAAAACGTCTGAAAAAATGTCGCTGAAGCCAAAGTCGTCGAACGAGCCGGCGTTGTTGGCGCGGCCGCGTTGCTGGCCACCCGAGCGCGGACGGTACTGCGGACCACGCGGATCACCCTTCGCGTCGATCTCGCCAGCGTCGTATTGGCGGCGCCTGTCGGGATCGGACAGAATTTCGTTGGCGGCCGAGATTTTCTTGAAGCGTTCGGCGGCAGCGGCGTTGCCGGCATTCAGATCAGGGTGATGCTCTTTCGCGAGCTTACGAAAAGCTTGGCGAATCTCTTCATCGGAGGCGCGGCGCTGGACCCCGAGTATGTCGTAGAGGTTGTCGGACATGGCCTCGATCTAAGCGCGCTCGGCGAGAAGTTCAACGTCAGACTAGCACCAATCCGCCGCTATCCGGCGTCTGGGACGCCATGGCGCGCCGTTGTCCCCACCTCAGTCGCCAATCCGGACCAAGGCCGTCTTGCCGACGAGGGTGGCCAATTGGTCAAATCGTCGGCGCAGGCGCTCGCCGTCCAGTCCGGCATAAGACTGGGGAATTGTGAGGACAAGATTGTCGCCCTCGTACGCGAGAGGCGTCTCATCGATGACGCCGGCCATGCCGATCGACAGCATGTGCGCCGTGCGCACCGCAGCGCCGACGATGCGCGCCCGCCTTTGGGCCCGGCGCGTGACTAGCGCCCGCAACCGGTCGGATAGCGCTTCGCCGCCGTCCTCAGACGACTCGTGGCGGTGGAAAACCGACAGCGCCAGGAAAATGCGCTCGGCGTGATCGACGCCAGCGAGGCCGGCGTGCGCAATCGTATTCAAGCTTTGCTCGCCGCGATAATCGGGATGCGCGCGCCAACCGACGTCCGACATCAGGCACGCGGCATAGCGCAGTCGCTTTTCCTGCGGCGTCTCGGCAAGTTCGGGCAGCGTGAAGATGGCGTCGGTCCAGCGGCAGAGTTCGTGGGCGTGCTCAAGAGAACGCGACCGGATAGCGGCGTAGTCTTCCGAGAAGCTCAGCAACGGGTCGCGGGTTTTCTCGATTTCGGGCAACAGCCCGTAAATCAGTCCCTCGCGAATGCCGAAGACAGAGAACACGACCTCGCTCGGTTGCAGTTGTCGCAGCAGGCGTTCGAGCACCAGTGCGCCAAACGGCAGGACCTCGCGGCGCGCCCGCGCTATACCGGCAAAGCCTTGAAGCTTTTTCGAGCGGCGGACACCCTCAGAAAAATCGAGTGCCGTGCGCGTCGGGATCGCATAGCCCTGCATGACGCGTAAAGGATAGCTGGTCGTCTCCATGTGCAGTTTAGCGAGGGCGCGCCAAGTTCCGCCGACCGCGTAGAACGCACGGCCTTGACCCTTCTTTAGCCACGATACCTTCGATAGCGCCTCGTCGATGACGTCGACCGCCTTTTCGAGTTTGTTGCCAGTCGTGTCGATCAGGCGCAGTCCACCAAGCGGCAGCGTTACGGCGTCTTTCAATTTGCCGCTCGCGAGGTCGATCAACTCAAGGCTGCCGCCGCCGAGATCGCCGGCGATACCGTCAGCGTCAACAAAGCCCATCATGATGCCTTGGGCGGCTAGGCGTGCTTCGGTTTCGCCCGACAACACTTCGATTTTGCACCCGCATGCGGCTTCGCCGAGGCGCAGGAACTCCGGCCCATTGTCGGCTTCGCGAACAGCCGCCGTTGCAATAACGGTCATATATTTGACGTCGAGGACGTGGGCCACGGTGCGGAACCGGCGCAACGCCTGGATCGCACGCTCGACCGCTTCTGGCGCGAGGCTGCCGGTCGACGCAACCGAACGGCCAAGCCCGCACAAAACTTTTTCGTTGAACAGCGGCGTCGGCGATCGCACCGCGCCTTCATAGACGACGAGACGCACCGAGTTCGATCCGATGTCGATGACGCCGATCGGCTCAAGCTCGGACAATTGCGGCTTGGCGCCGATGAGTTCCTTCAACCTGCTCACTGCTGCGGCCCTGTCATGATGCGGGCTGCGCGAAGCGCGGTGGGAAAGAGTCTTTCAGCGAACGTCCGCGGCCAGACAACGACGGGTTCGTCATGAAGTAGAGATGCGCGTTGAAAGGCTCATCGCCGTGTTCCGGTACGAGCCGCGTCGCGCTGCCATCGGGATTGATCTCCCAGCTCTGCTGATTATCCCGCAGATTGGCCACCATGATCTGATTAAGCACTTGCTCGTGAACCGTCGGATTGAGAACGGGAACCATTGCCTCAACGCGGCGGTCGAGGTTACGCGGCATCATATCGGCGGAGCTGATGTAGACGGCGGCACTCGCCGACGGCAAGGCTTCTCCGTTGCCGAAACAGTAGATCCGGGCGTGCTCCAGAAACCGGCCGATAATACTTTTGACCCGGATGTTTTCGGATAGTCCCGGAATACCCGGCCGCAGGCAGCACACACCGCGCACGACGAGATCGATTTCGACGCCGGCATTACTCGCATCATAAAGCGCGGAGATGATCTGCGCATCGACGAGCGCATTCATCTTCATCCAGATCGCCGCCGGCTTACCGGCTTTGGCGTTTTTAATTTCATCCGCAATGTGCGTCATGATGCGATTGCGAATGCCGTGCGGGCTTGCGGCCATGCATTCGAGTTCGGCCGGTTCTCCGTAGCCGGTCACGAAATTCAAGATGCGTGTCACGTCGCGGACGATCGCGGGGTTGGTCGTGAACAGCGACAGGTCGGTGTACACGCGCGCTGTCTGCGGGTGATAGTTGCCGGTGCCGATGTGGCAGTATGTCGTGAGTTCGGTGCCTTCACGGCGCACGATCAGCCCAAGCTTGGCGTGCGTCTTCAGTTCCGTGAAACCATAGACGACGTGCACGCCTGCGCTTTCAAGATCGCGTGCCCAGCGGATGTTCGCGGCCTCATCAAAGCGCGCTTTCAGCTCGACGACGGCGGTGACGGATTTTCCGGCTTCGACGGCTTCCTTCAACGCCTGCACGATCGGGCTATCGCGCGACGTGCGGTAGAGCGTCCACTTGATCGCCATGACGTTTGGATCGGCGACTGCCTGGCGCAGGTATTGCACGACGACGTCAAAACTTTCATACGGGTGATGGACGACGATGTCCTTCTTGCGCACGGCGGCAAAGCAATCGCCGCTGAATTCGCGGATGCGCTCGGGGAAGCGGATCGTGAACGGTTTGAAGACGAGGTCTGGCCGGTCCGACACGATGAGTTGCGCGGTGTCTGCGAGCGCTAACAAGCCTTCTTTGACGAACACGCTTTCGTCGCGGACTTCGAGTTCTTCGATGACGAACTTGCGCAGACGCTCGGGCATGCTGGCTTCAAGCTCAAGGCGAATGACGTTGCCGCGCCGGCGGCGCTTCAACTGGCTCTCGTAAGAGCGCACGAGATCTTCGGCTTCTTCCTGCAGTTCGATATCGCTGTCGCGCAACAGACGGAACGCGCCCTGGCTCTTGATCGCGAAGCCCGTAAACAGCTCCGACAAGAACATGCCGATCATGCTTTCGAGCTGGATGAAGCGGATGTTCTTCGGATTTTTTTCGTCGGCCTCGAGACGAATAAAGCGTTCAAGCTGGCCTGGAATCGGAATGAGCCCATTCATCGCCTTGCCGTCGGAACGGCGCTGCATTTCGACGACGATCGTCAGCGCCTTGTTCAGAATGAACGGAAACGGATGGGCGGGGTCGGCCGCGATCGGCGTCAGGATCGGAAAAACATGCGCCATGAAGAGCTTTTCGAGCACATCGTGCTCGCGCGGCGTCACGTCTTCCGGCTGGATGACGTGCACGCCCGCTTGCGACATCTCAGCTTTAAGCTCGCGCCATACCGCCTGCTTTTCAAGAACCAGACCGGTGACGAATTTATTGATTTGTGCGAGCTGCTGCATCGGCGTTGCGCCGTCTTGCGTCAGCGTCGTGATACCCGCGCGCACCTGTCCATAAATGCCGGCAGCGCGCACCATATAGAATTCGTCGAGGTTCGACGCCGAGATCGACAGGAAGCGCAAACGCTCAAGCAGCGGATGATTGCGATTGCTGGCTTCGGCCAGAACGCGGCGATTGAATTGCAGCCACGACAGTTCGCGATTGTAAAACCGTTCCGGCCCAGTTGGCGCAGCCGCGACCGCTTTCTTGTCGCTTGCCTTGCTGCGTGCCGTCGCCATTTTGCTCTCCACGTCTCGTCTGAATCTTAGGTACTCAGGTCAACTGTATCACGCCTGGCACGCGAGACTTCAAAGCTGCCACAGGCTTTAGCGGCTTTTGCCGGAAAATCCCAATGATTCGAGCGCGGCAGCAGCAACCGCGCGTGTGACACTGCGCTTCATCATTAAAGCTTGCTTATCGACCTCCGCGACGACGGAGCGGGCGGCCTCCATCGACCGCTCCATCCGCATCAGCAAGTAAGAAATAATTTGCGGATCGACCGCCAACTGGCGATCGGCAAACATCTTGACGAGCACGACGCGCAAGAGCTGATCGTCCGGCGGCGCGATTGCCGCGTGCGGCAATGCTTTGAGGCGCGATCTAAGATCCGGCAGTGTCACAATCAAGTCGCCGGGTGCTGCATGCGACGTCAGCAGGATCTGTAGTCTCTGTTCGCGTACAAGATTTAGAAGGTGAAACAGCGCCTGCTCATCGCGCGCTTGGCCGACGTCCTCGATAACGAGCGCGCCGTGGTCCGCAAGCTCGGGCACACGCGCGATTGCGACGTCTTCGGCATTGACGACGCTGGCATCGGATTTCAATCGCCAGACGTTGCCGAGATGGGTTTTACCCGATCCCGCCGGACCAGATATAACGGCCGCGCCGAGCGGCCATGCGGGCCAACAGTCGACCAGCGCGACGGCAGCGTCGTTCGATTGCGACACAAGAAAATCTTCAACGCCGAGCGCTTGCCGGTGCGGCAGCTCGAACGCCAGTTGCTGAGGTCCGTCGATCATGTCGTGCGTACTGGACCTAGCCTTTGGCGGCATCGTGGCCATGATAGACCGACGAGTCGAGATATGTGCGTAACGCAAAACGCACCAGCACCCCGATCGCGGCCGCAACAGGGACGGCGACCAGAAGCCCGAGGAAGCCGAATAAATAGCTGAACGTCAGCAGCGCGAAGATCAGCCATACCGGATGCAGACCGATTTTCTGCCCGACGATTTGCGGACTGAGGATGGCGGCATCAAGCGCCTGTCCGGCGAGAAATACGCCCGGCACGAGAAGCATGCTTGTCACGTCCGGCCAGAATTGTACAGCCGCCAGCGCGGTCGCGGTGATCAGACCCAGCGCCCAGCCAACAAACGGAATGAAGCTCATGAGTCCCGTCAACAACCCGATCAGAAGCCCGTAGCGCAAACCGAGGAAGCTCAGCGCGATGGAATAGAACACCGCCAGCACGAGGCACACCATGCCCTGGCCGCGGATGAACGCCGAGACGCGACTGTCGATCTCGGACGCCAGAGCGCGGATCGTCGGAGCATTCTCACGCGGCAGCCAGCTTTCGACCTTGGCCAGCATTTTCGGCCAATCGACAAGGGCGTAGAAAAATACGAGCGGCGTGACGAGCATCAACGAGAAGAAGCTGAAGGCTGCGGTGCCTTGACTCCACAGTGCTGCAGCAAACCCCGACAGCATGCCAGGAAGCGAATCCTGCATACCCGCAAGACCGCGTGTGACGGCGGCTTCAGCTTCGGGGAAACGGTCGCCAAGGCGTTCGCGGGCGAAGCCTTCGAGCAAACCGCGCAAGCGCGCGAGTTCCCCCGGAAGCGTCTGGATGAGGCTGTCGGTCTGAGCCGCGAGCACCGGCACCAGGAACACGAACAACGTGACGATCAACAGGATCGAGAGCAGCAGGATGATGATCGCGGACAGCCAGCGCGGCATGCCGAGCGAACTCAACGCATCGACGAGCGGATTGAGAAAGTAAGCGAGCGTCAAGCCGACAACGAACGGCAGGAGCACAGGCGCCAGGAGATGCAGCAAGCCCGCGAATATGACTGCGAAAACGATCCAAAATAGCGCATGGCGCTCGAACTGCATGAAATGCCTCCCCAGCACGATAGGCATGCAGATGCCGCCTGCCCTCTTAGTCCCCAACGTCCCTTAGCAGGCCCGGTTCAGGATTTCGACCCTGTCGGCTCGTTGAGCGTCATGTGGCGCAGCCAAATGCGCAAGTAAGCCACAAGGGAGGCGATTGTGGTCGCGGCGGTCGCCCAGATCAGCACCTGGACCGGTCCGCCAAGGCGCAGTTGGAATGCTTCGTCCGCCAGAACCGTCGCCGCCAAGACCAACTGCGCAACAGTGTTCATCTTGCTGACGGCAAGCGGCTTCATCGGCGTCGGGTGTTCGAGCAGCCACGCGAGCAGAACACCGATGATGATCAACACGTCGCGCGAGACGACGATGATCACCAGCCATGACGGCAGCCGCGCGGTCACCCCGAGCGCGATGAAGATACAAACGATCAGCAGTTTGTCGGCGATCGGATCGAGATAGGCGCCAAGCTCGGTTTCCCAACCGAAGCGCTTGGCGAGGAAGCCATCGACCGCGTCGGACACGCCGGCGACGACAAACGCCAGAAACGCGGCTTGCAATTGCCCGTTCAGCAGAAGCCAAAAAACGATTGGAACTAGGATCACGCGGCCGAGCGTAATAAAATTAGGAATGCTCACGCCGTATCGGTCCCGTCCTTTGATGCCATGCGGCTGTCGCGCCGCTGATGGCCGATTTCGTGCTCGCTGAACCGCGCCTGCGATCCAGAGGTTTTCCGCCGCGCGGAACGTTCCCAATATAGCTTCGGAATGTTGCGGGTCAGTTAGAAACCATTCCGCATTGCAGCAATTCGACCGAGGGTGTATGCGGAATTTTCCCGCGTTGCCTGACTGTCATGCGTCCCGGTTAATTCATCGACCGCAGAACCCATCCACCACCGACGTTGATCAGCGACAATCCTCGCGCGCCGACGGCGTTAGCGAGCGCTGTCGCGCCACCAGGGAACCTCAGTGCGACATCGGCATTGCGCTCGGTCGCTGCCGAAATATTGACGCCATCGACTCCCGGCGTGTCGAGAATCTGCGTGCGAATATCGTTCCATTGATCGGGGCTATTGAATTCGGCGATGAAGACCACGCTTTCGCCGCTACCCGTTGCCGCGAACGCATCGCCTGCCGACCATGCCGGTTGCTCGGCGGTGAAGGCCGCGGTCGCAGCGCCAGCGCTGACGCCGGATTTCACTGCTTTCCAGCGGCCTTCGAGCACTCCGAGCGCAACTACCGCCGCAAGCTCGGATGTATAGGCGAGGTCGCCATCGGACACGCGATACGAGCGCTTCAAAAGGATCGGACCGGCTGCGTCTTCACCGGCAAGCGTCACCAGAACCTTCTTCGCCGCGAGATCGGTTTCGAAAATCGCGAGGACGACACGCTGCGTGTTGTATTCGCGCGCGAGAATGCGCAGGCCGTTGTCATCGCCATCGGTCAGCATCTTGATCGTGTCGGCGTGAATGGCCGGCTTCAGCGTATCGAGCGTGACCGGCGTCAGCGTATTCGTGAGGTCGAGACCTTTCCAAGCGGTGCGCCACGAACTGGCATCTGATTTAGCCTCGGGCGGATTGCCCTGCGAGAGCACCGGAACAATGACGACCTGTTCCGCCTGCACATCGACATAGGGGACGCCTTGGCTCTGCAGCGCCGAGCGAACCGCGTCGGCCTGGAATGAGAAGTCGAGGCTCGCGATATATTCCGTCGACGAATTCCGCTCGGAGCGCACCGAAAAACCCGACACGAGGTTGGCAGCGTCGACGCCTGAAAGCCGTGAAATCTGTTTATAAGCGGTCACCGGCACGATGCGTTTCAAAAGAGCGCGGAAAGCGGCCTTCTGTCCGTCGGCGAGCGCCTTTTCTTTGGCAGCAACAGCGTTTTTGTCGCTGGCTTCGACCGGATAATTGCCGATTGTGTAGGCGGCGTCTGCACGCGCCGCGGCGGCCGGATCCGGCAGCACCGCTACCGCAAAAGCGGCAATGGCAAAATGTGCCGCGATTATCCCCTTCAATCGCACTGCGCGTTACCCCCGTTAATACGCTCGCCGCCACTTAATCCACGTCGCAGCCGACACGCCGCAGCGGCGGACGCGCGGTGACGCGTTGCCGCCGCTAGGCCCAGCTGCTACGACCCGCAACACGCTCTGGCAATGGGGCAAAAGTGAGTTTAAGCCCTGACGGGTGCCAACTCAACCGAACGTGACGGCCCCTATCATCGAGGACCGATGTCCGCTTCCAAAACGCCGCTGACGTATGCCGAAGCCGGTGTCGATATCGACGCCGGAAACGCGCTTGTGCGCGCCATCAAGCCGCTCGCAAAAGCAACCAGCAGACCTGGCGCCGACGTCGACCTCGGCGGTTTCGGCGGATTGTTCGACCTGAAGCGGACGGGTTACAAAGACCCGATCCTGGTCGCGGCCAACGACGGCGTCGGTACGAAACTCAAAATCGCGATCGACACGGGGCGTCACGCCACAATTGGGATCGATCTCGTGGCGATGTGCGTCAACGATCTCGTCGTACAAGGTGCCGAGCCGCTGTTCTTCCTCGACTACTTCGCGGTTGGCAAACTTGAGGTCGACGTGGCGCGCGACGTGATCGCGGGCATTGCGGATGGATGCAAACAGGCCGGCGCAGCTCTGATCGGTGGCGAAACCGCCGAAATGCCCGGCATGTATAAGGCCGGTGATTACGATCTGGCGGGCTTCGCGGTCGGATGCGTCGAACGCAATGAAATTCTGCCGCGCAACGACATCGTGATCGGCGACGTGCTGATCGGCCTGCCGTCATCGGGCGTGCATTCAAACGGCTACAGCCTGGTGCGCAAGCTGATCGAGCGCGCGGGCGTGACGTGGGAAACGTCGGCGCCGTTCGCGCCCGGCAAAACCTTCGGCGACGTCCTGATCGAGCCGACGCGGATTTATGTGAAGCCACTATTGGCAGCAATCCGCGCGACCGGCGGCTCCGGTGCCGGCGGTGCGATCAAAGCGCTTTCGCACATCACGGGCGGCGGGTTGGCTGAAAATCTTCCGCGCATCATGCCCGATCATGCCGCCGCGCGCGTCGATCTCTCCGCCTGGAAATCGCCGCCGGTGTTCTCATGGCTGCAATCGATCGGCCAGCTCGACGATCACGAGATGCTGCGCACGTTCAACTGCGGCATCGGCATGGTCGTGATCGCCGAGAAAGCTCGTTCCAGCGAAGTAATGGCCGCGCTCCAGGCTGCCTGTGAAACGCCGGTCATCATCGGCGATGTTATCGCACCGTGGGGCGAAAAGTCCGACGCCAAGGGCAAGGGCGAAGCCAACGCCGTCAAGGTTGAAGGGCAGTTGTAGGATTAGGGATCAGCTCATGACCATTGAAATCATTGAGAAGCTGGCACCGCATTTAGCTTGGCCGATTGCAGCACTTTTGATGTTTTGCATCGCTGCTCCGATAGTGAACCAAAAGCTGGCGCAAATTTTGAAAGCCATTGACGAACTTAAGGCGATGCCTTCGTCGCTCAACAAAACTATTACAGATTTTCAACCTGTAGCTAACGAATTCACGAGCCAGACGAAGAGTATTCAGTCGCAGATAGACGACTTGCAGAAGAACATAAGGGACACGCTGACAGAACTTGGTAAGGCCCGTGTCGAGATGGAAAATGCCCAGTCTCAACTTGCATCAACTCAAGCTTCTCTCGCCGAAGAAAGAATAAGTGTCGATACTCAAGCCATTAGCAAGTTGGTCGGAACTCCGGACCAAATCGAGACTTCAAGCGATGACAATTTAGAGGAAATGCACGCGAAGCTCATCGGAAAATGGATGCTGCTGCAGAGGGAGCTCGAAGCTCGAACTCTGAATGCCGGGCTTGAATTTGATCCGAAAAAGCCAGGTAGTAGCGCGTTCGCGCTTACCGATAGGCGGAGACGAAATTATTTAACCCGAGAACAGGCCGATCTGATCACTCGGCTCGGCAGGCAGTTTCGCAAATTTCAAAATTTGGCGGACCAAAAAGAAGATTGGTTATCCCTAGAAACTTATTCTGCATTTATTCAAGGCGTCGATTCCGCCCGCGAGGCGATCCGGCACGGATACTTAGCAAATTCTGAAGCAGTATCGACGGGTGCCGAAACACATGGCTGATAAAAAAGCCAAAGTTGTCGTACTGATCTCTGGCCGCGGCTCGAACATGATGAGCCTCGTCGAGGCGGCGCGCGCAAGGGACTATCCGGCCGAGATTGTCAGCGTCATCTCAAACCGTCCTGACGCGGCGGGCGTCCCGTGGGCGGCGGCGCAGAGCATAGCCACCGAAGTCATCGATCACAAGGCATTCAAATCACGCGAAGCGTTTGAGGCCGAGTTGGAGACGGCGCTGGTCGCCTCGGGCGCCGAGATCGTCGCGCTTGCCGGCTTCATGCGGCTGATGACACCGGGCTTCGTCGCGCGCTGGCAAACGCGGATGATCAACATCCACCCGTCGCTGCTGCCGAATTTCAAAGGTCTGCACACACATGAGCAGGCGCTCGCCGCCGGCGTCAAAATCGCGGGTTGTACCGTCCACTATGTGCGCGCCGAGATGGATGCCGGCCCGATTATCGCGCAGGCCGCCGTTCCGGTGCTTTCAGGCGACACGGCCGCAACTTTAGCGGCCCGCGTGCTCGCGGCAGAACATCGCCTTTACCCGTCCGCCCTTCGCCTTGTGGCCTTGGGCCGCACCCGCATCGTGGACGAAAAAGTTATATTATCTGAGGATGTTAACGACAGTCTGCCACTCTTCTCGCCGCGTGTCTGAGACCCCAGTAGATTTGGATCAAAGCCAAGGGCGGGTCGCCGCATAGACAGTTGCCCCTAGACACTTGATATACAACGGTCAGCCGTGGTGGGCTTTGGCAAGTTTTCTGCACTAGAGATACGACGCCGCAACGCACGCGCCGGGATGCCGGCGTGCTCGATACCAACCAAGCGGCCGAGCACTGGAGAATAGCGAATGACGACGACGGGTACCCAAACTCAGGGCCTCGGCGAAGAGAACAGCATTTGGTTCAAGCTGACGCCGCTTCTGCGCGGCGATCCCGAGAACCCCATGCGCATTCTCATGCAAATGGCTGAGCGCTATGGCCCGGTTATTCCCGTCAACCTCGCCAACCAGCGCATCGTGCTCATTTCCGAGCCCGAGTACTTCAAGCACGTGCTCGTGACCAAGGTCGACAACTACATCAAGTATTTCGACGGCCTGAAGCCGATCTTCGGCAAGTCGATGATTACGCACGACGGCGCGCTCTGGCAGAAAATCCGTATGCCCCAGCAGCCGGCGTTCCACCCGGACATGTTCGCTGAATACATTCCGTACTTCATCAAGGCGATCCATACCAAAATGGATCTCTGGGCGAAGCTCGCGAAGACCGGCGAAAAGTTCGAGATGGTCGAACAGACGTGGACGCTCGCCGCCGACATGATCTGCAAGGCGCTCTTTGACCGCGAGATGCCGTTCAATCCGCACGTCGTGTTCAAGTACGTCAAGACGTACACCGACGTCATGGAGCACCGCGATCTGCGTCTGCGCAAGCAGGCCGGCGAGGTTGTCGAAATCACCGAAGAAGATACCGCGAAAGCCGTTGGCGCGTGGTGGGCAGTACCGCCTGCCGTGATCGGCGCCGATCCGCACGAAGATCGCGAACGCACGCTTCTGAAGCTCATTCAGGCCGCAACAGACGATCCGAACCTGCCGGAGTTCGACACCCAGCAGGCGATCGATGAGATCAAACAGTACCTGTGGGCCGGCACCGAGACGACGGCGTTGACGCTCGCCTGGGCGCTCTACGAAGTCTCGCGCAACCCGCAGCTTGCCGAGCGCATCCGCCGCGAAGGCGAGGAAGTCTATGGCGACCGCGAACCGACGGCCGCTGACTACTCGGCGCTCGCATACACGCGCGCCATCATCCAGGAAACGATGCGCATCTATCCGCCGATCTGGGGATTGATCCGCGTCGCGACCGAGCCGGACACCATCGGCGGCAAGGAAATCAAGCCGGGTGATCGCGTCGTGCTGTTCAGCTACGGCGCGCATCACAATCCGAAGTTCTGGGAGGAACCTGAAGAATTCCGCCCCGAGCGCTGGATGGCCGGCAACGCCAAGAAGCAGGTCAAGTACAGCTACCTGCCGTTCGGCGGCGGAAAGCGCTCGTGCATTGGCGGCGCAATGAGCCAGGTGGAGAACACGCTGGCGTTGTCGTTGCTGCTGCGCCGGTTCCGTCCAGAATACGCCGGACCGAATCCAGCCGGTATCAACGCCACGGTGACGTTGACGCCGAAGGGCGGCCTGCCGTTCATCATTCGCGAATTGAGCTAAGGAATTCCTGATCGGAAATCCGGCTTTCCGCGCGACGGCCGCTCTGAACGGCCGTCAAGAAATGTTGCTCAAAATCAGACCTCCACGACTTTTGCTCACCGTGGAGCGATCGCGCGGTTGACCCCCGTCGATGGGCGGTTAGCGTTCGCGGCGGGATATGCGCGACCGTCGCCGATAGGGGCGAACCAGCGCACGTCAGAGCTGGGGGGCTCGTGATGCGTCGACGGTCGGGCAAAGCGACCGCGCTAGCCGTTTGTAGCCTGCTGGCTACAGCCGCCGCGCGTGCCGACGATTGGACCGAGGGCTACCTGGGCGTCGGCATCGGCGCAGACGTCTTGTCATCCGACGTCCGTGGCGAACTCTGTTGCGAGTCCATTTCGCAAAGCGGCCCTGTCGGCGGCGACCTCGGCCTCTCCATCACGGCAGGAGCTGACTATCAACTCAATAGCCATTTCGTCGTTGGTGCATTCGTCAGCTATGACTGGTCGAACATCGAGACGACGGCAACGCTTTCGGACGGCTTTGACACGATCAGTGCCAGCCTACTGAATATCAACCAGAGCTGGACCGTCGGCGGCCGCGTCGGCGCGCTCGTCACGCCATCAACTCTCGTCTACGCGTTGCTCGGCTATACGTGGCTCGACCTCGAAGACATCAGCGTGTCGGCGTTCGGTATGCCAGCGACTTTTCCCCTGCCCGATGCCAATGGCTGGACGACAGGCCTCGGCTTCGAGCACAAGCTCGGTCGCGGCCTGTCGGTTCGCGGCGAGTATCGATACACACACTTCGGTCAGGAAACGTTGCTCGATGATGCGTTCATCGGCACAATCAAGGCCGATGCCGGCTTACACAATGCGCGACTGGTTGCAGCATACCGGTTCGGCGGTTCCGATGCCGGCAACGCCCCCGATGCATCAGTACCGCCCGCCCGCTTCGCCGGCGGGTTTTACCTCGGCGGCGGCTTCGGAATTGAAGCGCTCTCGCAAGACCTCGGACTCGGCGCCACGTTTTTCGGCGGCGCCGCCGGCATCGATGGCCTGAGCACCGGCAGTTTCGGCGGAACACTTGTCGCCGGTTACGACGTCATGATCGCGCCGCGCATTCTTGCCGGTGCTTTCGCGAGCTATGATTTTTCAACGGCTGACTCCGTCATCAGCGCCAGCGCGCTCGGACTGGGCATCTCGGCGAGCCTGCCGAGTTTGGATGACAGCTGGACCGTCGGCGCGCGCGCGGGATGGACGGTGACGGACGACTCGCTGCTCTACGCGCTGGTCGGTTACACGCGGGTTTCGGTTAACGACCCGACGATCGGAGCTGGTCCGATTAGCTTCGCGATTCCGTTCCCCGACCTTGATGGCGTTACGATCGGCGGCGGCTTCGAAAAGCTGATTACAGCCAATCTTAGCCTCCGCGCCGAATACCGCTACACGATGCTCGATGATGAGCGAATCGATCTTGTGCCTGGCTTTCTCGGCATCGGCATCGAGTCAGCGCTGCATTCCGCCAAGCTGACGGCGACGTACAGGTTCACGGCGGGCGATTATCTGAACTGAACGCTGTCGCAATCCAGATTTGTGTCCTAAGGCGGTCAAAACGCGCAGCGCAGATACAAAATTCAGACGCGAAGCAATAGAATATTTCCTGCTAAGCTAGTTATACACAGCGAGTTTCGCGGCGCGTCACGCCAACAAACACTGCGTTTCAACCGCCATAGCTACGCGCGCGATCTGCATGGCTCGCACATGCGAAGCTGCATCCTCGCTATACTGCCTTGCCCCTGTCATAATACTTTTGGTTAAATGCGTCAGCGTATCCGTAAGCCAAGTTCGCATGGCCTTCAGCGTTCCCTCTCGTTCGTTCAACTCCAGGAGCCCCCCATCATGGAGACCGTTAGAACCGTATTGCTCGGCAAGCCCGTATTTCTGCTGACCGGCACACGCGCGAGCCGGAAGAAAGACAAGGCATTCGAAGTCGAATCTCCTGAAAAGCTGCTTGAAACCGCGCGCCGCAATCCCGATGCGGTTGCCTTCGGCTTTGTTTCAGGAAGTTGGGTCGCGTCAGCGTAACACGCGATCCCCCGGCCGCGCGGCGCTTGGACCCCGCGCGGCTTTTTAGTGTCCAGAAATCCGATTAGCGGCCCTCCATAACATCTCCTGACAGATCGTTCGCGTCCGGCTAAAAGCGCCGGAGCGCTTCGGCGTGCCGCAGTCAGGAGACGCCGACATGAACGCCGCTATCGACGCGCTCGACACCAGCGATGCGCGCAAGCCGTTCTATGCCCACCTCTATGTTCAGGTGCTGTTCGCTATCGCCGCCGGGATCGCGCTCGGGCATTTCTACCCAGAAACTGGCGAAGCCATGAAGCCGCTTGGCGATGGCTTCATCAAACTCATCAAGATGATCATCGCGCCGATCATCTTCGTGACCGTCGTGCACGGCATCGCGTCGATGCGCGACGTCAAAAAGGTCGGCCGCGTCGGCGTCAAAGCACTAATCTATTTTGAGGTCGTTACGACGATCGCCCTCGCAATCGGGCTGATCGTTGCCAACATTGCGCAACCCGGCGCCGGCATGAATGTCGATGTATCGACCATAGACACAAAGGACATCGCCGGCTTCGTTGCCAAATCTCAAGATGAGAGCACGGTCGGCTTTCTACTCGACATCATTCCGAAAACGATGCTGGGAGCGTTTGCGGAAGGCAATATTCTGCAGGTGTTGTTCATCGCACTCCTGTTCGCGTTCGGACTGCAAGCGCTCGGCGATCGCGGCCAGCCGCTGATCACGCTGATCGACCAGATCGCGGAAGTGCTGTTCAAGATTGTCGGCATCATCATGAAGGTCGCGCCGATCGGCGCGTTCGGCGCGATGGCCTTCACGATTGGCAAGTACGGATTGACGACGCTCAAGAGCTTAGCGCTGCTGATGGGCTCGTTCTATCTGACGTGCCTGCTTTTCATTTTCGGCGTCCTGGGCGCGATCGCGTACTTCTCAGGTTTTTCGATCCTGCGTTTTCTCGCCTACATCAAGGAAGAACTGCTGATCGTGCTCGGCACGTCGTCGTCCGAAACCGTGCTGCCACGTATGATCGCGAAAATGGAGAAGGCCGGCGTTGAGGAAAGCGTCGCCGGTCTCGTCATACCGACCGGCTATTCGTTCAATCTCGACGGCACGTGCATCTATTTGACGATGGCGGCGCTATTCCTGGCACAGGCGACAAATACGGATCTCAGCATCTGGCAGCAGCTCGGCATTCTTGGCGTGCTGCTCGTGACGTCGAAAGGCGCCGCTGGCGTCACCGGGTCGGGGTTCATCACACTCGCCGCGACCCTTGCCACGACGGGCACGATCCCCGTCGCATCGATTGCGCTGATACTCGGCATCGATCGTTTCATGTCGGAAGCACGCGCGCTGACCAACCTGATCGGCAACGGCGTCGCGACGATCGTCGTCGCCAAGTCGGAAGGCGCGCTCGACGAAACCGCATTCCGCAAGGCGCTCGACGGCGCCTAGCGTCAGCAGCAATGAAAAAGGCCCCGTCGCCGGAGCCTTTCTGAAATTTCATATTGGCGTAATAGGAGCTCAGCCGACGATTTCGTCTGCCTTGAAGTTCAGGGCAATTTCGCGCTCGGCAGCGGCGGGGCTGTCCGAACCATGCGTCGAGTTCGAGCCTTTGCTTTCGGCAAAAAGCTTGCGGATCGTCCCCTCTGCGGCTTCCTTCGGGTCGGTCGCGCCCATGACTTCACGGTATTTTGCGATAGCGTTTTCGCCTTCAAGAACCTGCACGACGACCGGGCCGGACGTCATGAAGTCACAAAGTTCGCCGTAAAACGGCCGTGCCTTGTGCTCTTCATAGAACTTCTCAGCCTGGGCGCGGGTCCACTGCACGCGCTTCTGACCAACGATCCTGAGACCGGCGCCTTCGATGACGGCGTTGATCTTGCCGGTCAGATTGCGGCGGGTCGCGTCCGGCTTGATGATGGAGAACGTGCGTTCAATGGCCATAAGTCAGTCTCACTTTCACGATTTGGGCTTGATTTGCGGGCGTTATAGCGGTGCCCCTAGTCACTCACAAGCGCGCTCAAGCCGCACGCCGTGGATCGGCCTTGATGGCAATATTAGTTGCTTATCACACAAGGGTTTGGCCTGCGTTGATAAGCCGGACCTGCATTATTGACGGAAGAGAATGGCTGTGAGCAGTGTTAGGCGGCGCGGGGGCGCACGAATACCATCGGCCGGTCTCGGCAAAGCGTGTGCGAAAAAGTGGTTATGAACGGACCTGTGACGGAAACCCAATGGTATATCGCTCGTGACGGAAAGCAGCACGGGCCGCTGACCGATATCGAGATGCGCACGTTTGTAGCGCACAGCTACCTGCGCCCAGGCGATCTGATCTGGCGGCCGGGGATGGCCGAATGGTTGCCGGCGCCGCAAGTCTTCCCGGGTGTATTCCCGGCGCCTCAACAGCCAGAACCTGCGCCCGCCGTACAGCACGTACCGTCGCAATCTCTGCAGACGAATGCGCCGATCGAATCCGATTTCGACAATGGCGAAGCAGAGGAATTTGCGCCGCCGCCTAGTACGCTGCGCCGTCTGATCACAGCCGCGACCGTCATCACCGTTATCGGCTGCGGCTCGTTCGCGTTGGCGATTTATCGCGAACCGCTGATGAACCTCGTAACCGGCAGCGAACCGGGGACCGTCAAGGCGCCGGCCACGCCTGTTGCGGAAGCGCCGCCGCCACCTGAACCCCAACCGGAAGCTGCGCCGAAATTGACCGAGCAGCTCCCTGCCGAGCAGCTTCCCCAGGCCGATGGCACGACGGGCGTCGTAACGGCCGATGGCGTGCCTGCTGGCACTGAAACGCAAACCGCAGCATTGCCGGCGCCGGACGTGCCGGCTGGACCACCGTCCATCGTCGGCTCAAAGATCGACGAGCGCCTGCAGAAAATTCCGGTCTGGGTGTTGCTCAAGTCTGAGTATCCCGATTGGTACGTCAATAACATCGCGACGGCCGAAAAGATGGTCGCGGATAAGCGTCCGCAAAGCGAGATCGCAACGCATTTGACGCAAGGCCTCGTGACATTGCGCCGTCAAAACGCCGAGAAGGCATTGCTCGCGAGTTCCGACAAACTTCGCAAAGTTGCGAGCGCGTTCCTCGACAACTTGAAAGCTTTGCAGACGCAAAGCGTCAGCGCCTGTTACGGCTTCATTTCAAAGGGCGAGACCAGCCCTGCGGTCGTCCAGATGATGCAGACGCCTGAAACCGCGACGACCTTCAATGCGCACGTCAACGCCGTGTTCGACGCGATCTCAGAAGGCACGAAAACGCCGACCAAGCACGACGTCGCGATCAAGACCGACTACGACACCTTGATCAAGGAACTCGCCAAGATCGGCTGGAAGGAAGACGACCTCAAGACCTTCTCGAACCCGCGCTTGCTGTCGAAACAGCCGCCGGAGCAGGTCTGCAAAATGGTGCTCGACTGGTTCGTCGCGCATCTCGCGGTCAAAGACAAAGCCGTGCAGGACCGTCTGCTGTATGAGACGTTGAAGCCAGTCGTCACGGGCTAAAACAGCGATGCTTTACACGGCGGTCAAGGTCGCGATCACCGCCGTTCTGGTCGTTGCAATTTCGGAAATCGGAAAGCGGTCGAGCGCGCTTGGCGCAATCCTCGCGTCACTGCCGATCACATCGCTGCTCGCCTTCATCTGGATCTACGCCGAGACCGGCGATACTGCGAAGATTGCGACGCTGTCGGCCAGCATATTCTGGTACGTCTTGCCGTCGCTGGTTTTGTTCGTGGCGCTGCCGCTTCTGATCGGACAGGGTTACGGCTTTTGGTTGAGCCTGGCGGTAGCAGCTGCGCTGACCTTTGCCGCCTATCTCGCGATGACCTGGACGCTCGGCCGTTTCGGCATCGTGTTGTAGTCGCAGGCCGCCCCGATCTCAGGCATACCGCAGTGACACGCCACGGTGACAGGAAAGCCTGGACGCGCTATCCGCTGGCGGCATGCTGCATATCAATGACCTCACCTACCGCATCGAAGGCCGGCTGATCCTTGACGCCGCGACGGCCGCCATTCCCGACGGCCACAAAGTCGGCCTCGTCGGACGCAACGGCGCAGGCAAGACTACGCTGCTCAGGCTGCTGAAAGGCGAGATTGCGCCAGATGACGGATCGATCTCGACGCCGCGCAACGTCCGCATTGGCCATGTCGCACAAGAGGCGCCGGGTGGTGACGCGTCGCTTATCGACTGGGTGCTGGATGCCGACACCGAACGCGCTAGCCTGCTCGCAGAAGCCGAGCACGCGACAGACCCACATCGTATTGCCGAAATTCAAATCCGGCTGACCGATATTGACGCGCACTCGGCGCCAGCGCGTGCCGCGCAAATTTTGTCAGGCCTCGGGTTCGACGAGGCCGCGCAACGCCGCACGTGCCGCGAATTTTCAGGCGGCTGGCGCATGCGCGTCGCGCTCGCAGCAATTCTTTTCCTCGAACCGGAAGTGCTGCTGCTCGATGAGCCGACGAACTATCTCGACCTCGAAGGAACGCTCTGGCTCGAAACGCATCTGAAAAGCTATCCGCATACCGTGCTGATGGTCAGCCACGACCGCGATTTGCTCAATCGGGCGGTCGGTTCGATCCTGCATCTCGATAAGGGCAAGCTGACCGTCTACACGGGCGGCTACGACGACTTCGAGGAGACACGGCGCGAGAAGCAGCGCCTCGATCTAAAGCTCAAAAAAAAGCAGGACGACCAACGCAAGCACCTGCAGAAGTTTATCGACCGCTTTAAAGCCAAGGCCAGCAAGGCGTCGCAGGCGCAGAGCCGGGTCAAGGCGCTCGCGAAAATGCAGCCAATCGCGGCACAGGTCGACGATCGGGTCGTGCCGTTCCTGTTCCCTCAGCCGCAAAAGATGATCGCCAGTCCGCTGCTCCGGCTCGAAGGCGCGAGTGCCGGCTATGGGGCCGACAAGCCGATCCTGACGAAGCTCGATCTGCGCATCGATCAGGATGACCGCATCGCGCTGCTCGGCCAAAACGGCAACGGCAAGTCGACGTTCGCCAAATTGATCGCAGGGCGCCTGACACCACTTACCGGAAAAGTGATCGGCGCGCAGAAAGTCGACGTCGGATATTTCGCGCAGCATCAGCTCGACGATCTCAATCCAAATGAGACGCCGTACGAGTATATGCTGAAAATTATGCCGGATGCGACGGAAGCGCAGCGGCGCACGCGGCTCGGCACGTTCGGATTTTCCGCCGCGAAAGCCGATACGAAGTGCAGCAATTTATCGGGCGGTGAGAAGGCGCGCCTGTTGCTGGCGCTGACAGCGTTCTTCGGCCCGCATATCCTGATTTTGGACGAGCCGACAAACCATCTCGACGTCGACAGCCGCGAAGCACTGATACGCGCGCTGATGGAGTTCGACGGCGCGGTTATCCTGATCAGCCACGACCGGCATCTCGTCGAAGCGACAGCGGACAGACTGTGGATCGTCAAAGACGGTACCGTCAGAACCTACGACGGCGACATGGAAAGTTATCGCAACGAGCTGCTCGCGGAACGCGGCACGAAAGGCCGCGACAAAGTCCGCGACCGTGATGACGGCGAGGTCATCGTCAACCGCACCGAACAGCGGCGCGCTGCTGCAGACCGCCGCGCCGAACTCGCGCCGTTGAAAAAGGCGATGCAGGCCGCCGAAAAATCCGTTGAGAAACTTTCAGCCGATATCGCCAAGCTCGATGCGGTTCTGGCGGATGCAGAGATTTATACGAAAGACCCGGCGAAAGCGCAGAAACTCGCGCTCGATCGCGGCGCAATTGCAAAACAATTGGCGGCTGCCGAAGAGGCTTGGCTGACAGCGTCGGAAGCTTATGAGTTGGCCGATAGCGGCGTTTGATTTCAAGCGTGCATGCGGCGCGCGGTGATGCCGAACGGACCGCACGTTTCTTCGATCAAGATCGCGAGGCCGGCGATGTCATCGAGCGAGAACACCGGCTTGCCATGACCATCGAGTTCGTAATCCGCCGCGATCGCGATAACGAGCGGATCGTGCGACGCGAGCAGCCTTTCAGTTGCGTTGGCGGCGCGGCGCAATTCGATTTTTGGGATCGCCGCCGATTTGTAGCCTTCGACCAAAATGATGTCGGCGGGCTTCAGGCGCTTGGCGATTTCTTCAAGCGACGGCTCGCCGCGCGTGTCGATTTCTTCGATCACGGCAACGCGTGTGCCGGACACGATCGCCGTTTCGGATGCGCCCGCCATGCGGTGGCGTGCCGTGTCGCTGTCGGGCTTATCGATATCGAATTTATGATGTGTGTGCTTGATCGTCGCGACGCGCAGGCCTTGGTCTGTAAAGTGGCGCGTCAGGCGCGCAATCAACGTCGTCTTGCCCGAATTAGACCAGCCCGCGATCCCGACCATCGGCGTTGCGGGTGCGGCGGCTTTCGTGCTGCTGGCCATGTCTCTCTCATTGTGTTGGGGGGGACGACACATGAGACCGCGCGAGAATGGCGCGAGCCTCGGCAAGATCAGAAGGCGCGTTGACGTTGAAAAACGGATCGATCATCTGGCCGTCAGCTTCGCTTAAGGCAAACGACACTTCAACCGCGTTGTTTCGCACTGCGAAATAGTTGAGACCGCGCTCGTCGCGTTCCAGAGCTTCGGCAATACGATCGCGAAACGCCATCGGCCATAGTGCGATCGAGGGATGACGACGTTCCGCGGAGACAGCGACGGCCGGGCCGAGTGGCAACGCGGAGCGCAATCGGGGAACGAGATCCAGCGGCAGAAACGGCACGTCGGACGTCACGGTTGCGATGGCATCAACGCCCGATGCAGAGCGCGCAGCCCAATCCATGGCGGCAAGCACGCCGGCCAATGGTCCGTCAGCGCGCCCATCCAGATCCGGCACGACTGGCAGGTTGAATGCGGCGAACCGTTGCGGGTCGCCGTTGGCGTTGAGGATCAGCGTCGCGACTTGCGGCGCAAAGCGCGCTATGACGTGCGCCAGCAGCGGTTGGCCGCCGAGATCGGTCAAGCTTTTGTCGCCGCCACCCATGCGGCGCGACTGCCCACCGGCGAGTATAACGCCTAGAATGCGGCTGTCGGCTTTGTACGCTGCTGCGGCCATGCGCCCGTTTAAGGCGCCAAGCAACTGCGATCAAGGCTGCGCGGGACCTGAAGCGCAAAATGGCCGCGCAGCAGTTCTGATCGCTCCTCTGGCGCGGCAGACCTGAGCGCCCTATAGCGACGGGATCAGAACACCCTTGCAGGGCGTCGCGCGACAGCGCACATGACCTGTAAGCCGTCCAGGAGACCGATGTATGTCCGTTGAGAAATCGCAGGTTCTGGACGCATTGCGCCGGGTCAAAGGGCCGGACCTCGAAGGCAACGTCGTCGATCTCGGCCTCGTGTCTGAAATCTTGATCAAAGACGGCCGCGTTTATTTCTCGATCACGATCCCAGCAAGCCGCGCCGAAGAACTCGAACAGTTGCGACAGGCGGCAGAGAAGGTCGTATCGGGCGTCGCCGGCGTATCAGGTGTTACGGCGGTGTTGACGGCCGATACGAGCGGCGGCATGCAGCGCGCGCCGGCGCCCGCACCGCTGAAGCGGCCCGCAGCCGACATCGCACCCGTGAAAGAACATCCGCGCGTGCAGGCGGCACGCGCCCAGGGCGCAACCGGCGACGGCGCGGGCCCGCGTCAAGCGGCGGCTGCGGCGCAGGCCGGTGCCGGTCCTGCAAAGCCCGTCCAGGCGGTTCCTGGCGTCCGCCACATCATAGCGGTCGCGTCCGGCAAAGGCGGCGTTGGCAAATCGACCGTCACCGCCAACCTCGCGCTTGGACTGCAGGCGATCGGCCTCAAGGTCGGCATCGTCGACGCCGACATCTACGGACCCTCGCAGCCGCGCCTGCTTGGCGTCTCCGGCAAGCCGCAAGTTGCCAGCGGCAAAGTCATCAAGCCACTCGAAGGTTGGGGCCTCAAGGTCATGTCGATGGGCTTCCTCGTCGATGAGGACACGCCCGTCGTCTGGCGCGGGCCGATGGTTGTGTCGGCGCTCAATCAAATGCTGCGCGAAACGGACTGGGCTGGCGGCAGCGGCCCGCTCGATGTGCTCGTCGTCGATATGCCGCCTGGTACCGGCGATATCCAACTGTCCATTTCGCAGAACGTCCCGCTCTCCGGCGCGGTCATCGTCTCGACGCCGCAAGACCTGGCGCTGATCGATGCGCGCAAGGGCGTCGCGATGTTCAAACGCGTCGAAGTGCCGATCCTCGGCGTCGTCGAAAACATGAGCTATTTCCTTTGCCCGAGCTGCGGCACACGATCGGATATTTTCGGCCACGGCGGCGCCCGCGACGAAGCGGCCAAGCTCGGCGCGACGTTCCTTGGCGAAGTACCGCTCCACATGGACATTCGCGAGACGTCCGACAGCGGCAAACCGGTGACCGTCACGGCGCCGGACAGCATTCACGCCAACATCTTCCGCGAACTCGCAGCGAAAGTCTGGACCGAAATCGAACGCGCCAAGGGTACACTGACGCCACCGCCGAAGCTTGACGTCAGCGCCGATCAAAAATCTTTGAAAGCTGCGTTTCCCGATGGCCGTACGTTCGACTTCTCAGCCGAGATGCTGCGCGTCATGAGTCCTTCTGCGGAAGTGCAAGGTCATTCACCCGATCAGCGCATCACCGTGCCGCGCAAGAAGGACGTGAAAATCTCGAAGCTTACGCCGGTTGGCAATTATGCGACGCGGATTGCATTCGACGACGGCCACAACACCGGGCTGTTCACGTGGGGCTACTTGCACCTTCTCGGTCGCGAAAAAGAGCAGCGTTGGACAGCGTATCTCGAAGAGCTTGCCGCCAAGGGATTGACCCGCGCGTAACGCGGAATTTTTTCCACACAAATGTTTGATCGGCGATTGTTGCGGCGATTCCAACGCGCAAACGCTGCCGGTTAAATTGCGCGAAACACCTATCCGTTGAAAGCAGTATATCCGGCCGCGCCGCAATGGTTAATGAGGCGGCAGGGGAGCTGATGAGAACGCGTACCGCGGGGTGTCGTGCCATTGGGTGAGGGCCTGATGGATTGTCGCGTCAGCTCCCTTTGTCTTTCGCAATCGCGAATGTTTCGATTGATTTGCAAGTGTATTCCGGAGCGTATGCCGGCTTGGCGCTGGCCCTCCAATTTCGTTTAGGGGGATGGCGCGTGCCACAAGCCTGAGGGGTTTGACCTTCGCCCAGGCGGCACGCGCCGAAATCGATCGCCCGACCGGCGCACCAAGCAAAATTCGATGATTTTCGGTCGCGGCTGGCCCCTGGGAACTTTGGCGGCAGTAAGGCGGTTGTGCGTGCGTGTATCGCGTACACCTCGCACACAGGGCTCCCCCGCCATGACGTTCCCAATCTCACGCAACAGCGAAGCGTTGAAAGCCGCGATCCATCGCGAAGCACCGGAAGTGGCACGCTCGTTTGCTGCTGGCGCCGTATACATGGCGGCTGTTGTCGCCGTCGGTGGCATCGCGACGGCTGGCGCGGTCGGCTTCACGAAAACCGCGATCCCGCAATTGATCGAAGAAGTATCGCCGTCGAAGTTTCCGCGCTACGCAGCGCACGACCTGAACCGTGCAGACCGCTGGAACCCGGATCGCTGGGATACGGAAATCTCCGACGAGCACGGCAATGAAAACAATGCGGCGAAACTCGCGAGCTATGACGCAAGCGCGCAGTAGCTGCAAAAAGATTGTCATCCTCGGCCTTGTGCCGAGGATCCAGCTTTCAACAAGCGCCTGAACAAGTTGCGGAATGGATCCTAGCCACAAGGGCTAGGATGACCGTGGTGGTGGCGCTGGCGGAATTCAACCCGCGATTTTTGAGAAGTCGGCGACGGTCGCCGTCGCGGCTCGGATTTCCGACAAAAGCTTCAAGCGATTTTCGCGGACTTTCGCATCGTCGGCGTTGACGAGAATTTTATCGAAGAACGCATCGACCGGAGCGCGCAGTTCCGCGAGCGCGCGCATTGCGCCAGCGAAGTTCTCGACGTTGATCGCGGCAACCGTGTCTTGCTTCACTTCCTCGATCTTAGCGGCGAGTGCCGTCTCTTCCTTCTCTGTCAGAAGGGCGAGATCATAAGTGCCCGCGTAAGACTTCTTGTCCTTCTTCTCTTCGATAGAAAGAATGTTCGCAGCGCGCTTAACGCCCGCAAGCAGGTTGGCACCATCGTCGGTTTTTAAGAACGCATCGAGCGCTTCGACGCGCTTGACGATCAGCGCGAGGTCGTCCTGTCCACCAAGCGAGAACACGGCGTCGATCAGGTCGTGGCGCTTGCCCTGGTCTTTGAGGAAGACCTTCAGACGGTCGGCGAAGAAGGAGAGAAGGTCGGCAAAAAGCCCAACCGGCGACGAGGCCAAATTCTTTCCGCGCGCCAATGCTTCGTTGATATATTTTTGCAGCGGAACGCGAAGATCATTCTCGATCACGATGCGGATCACGCCGAGCGCGGCGCGACGCAGCTGATAGGGATCGCCCGAGCCCGTTGGCTTTTCATCGATAATCCAAAAGCCGACGAGCGTGTCGAGTTTATCAGCGAGCGCGACGGCAATAGCGACGCTATCGCCGTCCTCTTCGCGCGGCACGACGTCGGTCGGGCCTTTCGGCTTGTAATGCAGCTCGATCGCTCGCGCGATCTCCGCCTTCGTGCCCGCGGCTTCGGCGTAGTAGCGGCCCATCAAGCCTTGCAGCTCGGGAAACTCTCCGACCATGCCGGAGACGAGATCGGATTTGCACAGTTGCGCGGCGCGGCGTGCGTCGGCCGGATCGGCATCGACGGCACCGGCAATCTGAAACGCCAGTTCTTCAACGCGCTCGACGCGGTCCCATTGGCTGCCAAGCTTTTCGTGGAACGTGATGCCGCGCAGCGCCGTCGCCATTTCGTCGAGCGGCTTCTTCAAGTCCTGATCCCAGAAGAATTTCGCGTCCGACAACCGCGCGCGGATGACCTTCTCATTGCCGCTCGTGATCTGCTCGCCGCCGTCCTTGGCGACGAGGTTCGCAACCATCAAAAAGCGGTTGGCCAGCTTCTTGGTCTTCGGATCGCGCAGCGAGAAGCACTTCTGATGCGCCTTCATCGACGTCGTCAAACATTCGCCGGGCACCGATAGAAATGCTTCGTCGAAGGTGCCCATCAGCACGACCGGCCATTCGTTGAGCCCGGCGTTCTCGTGCAGCAGCGCTTCGTCTTCGACGAGTTCGAGCTTCGCGGTTTTCGCAAGCGCCAACGCCTGCCCGCCGATCGATGCGGCACGCATCGCCGGATCGAGGATAACGTGATGCTCTTTCAGCTTGTCCTGATAGTCAGAGAAATCTTTGACCTTGAACGTCTGCGGCCCAAGGAAACGGTGCCCGCGCGTTTCGTTGCCGCTTGAAAGACCCGCGATCTCGAAAGGCACAACCTTGCCGCCAAGAATGCAGATAATCGACTGCAACGGCCGTACCCACTGGAACGGCTCGGAACCCCAGCGCATCGACTTCGGCCACGGGAATTTGTTCATCACGTCGAGGATCGTCTCGGCGATGATGTCCGCGGCCGGGCGTCCGGCCTTCTCGATTTTCGCGACGTAGAAGTCGCCCTTCTTCTCGTCCTTGACGATTTCGGCTTCAGAGAGGGAAGCAAGCCCCGCTGATTTCAAGAAGCCGGCGACTGCCTGCTCGGGCGCGCCGACGCGCGGGCCTTTCTTTTCTTCCGAAATGGCCGGCGATTTTGCAGGCACGCCTGCAATCACGAGCGTCAAGCGACGCGGCGTCGAAAAGCTCTGGGCGTCACCCGTTTCCAGGCCGCGCGCTTTCAAACCGTCGACCACAAGACGGCGCAGATCGTCGGCCGCCTTAACCTGCATCCGCGCCGGGATCTCTTCGGAAAACAATTCGAGCAGCAGTTCAGACATCAGGAAACGATCCAATTGCGAAGCATCGTCCCGAGCAATTGTGGGACCCATTCAGGCTTGGATGGATGCCCGCCTGCGCGGGCATGACGGCGTGTTAGTTGGCGTACAGCATCGCGCTCCAAATCATGGAGCAGGCGCCGGTGCTGGTGCCGTTTCAGTTGCCGGTGGCGGCGGCGTTGCTTCCGGCGCGGGTGCAGCCGGTGGTGGCGTTGCCTCGGGCGCTGGCGGTGTTGGCTGCGCAGCAGGTGCCGGCTCAGCCGGCGCGGGCGCCGGTGCTTCGACCGGCATCACTTCGCCTTCCGCGCCCATCAGCGTGCGGCCGATATCGGTCAGCGCGCCGGTTGCGGTCAGATAGCCAAGACCGATCAGCAGCATCGCGAGATACATGCGGAAGACGCCGCGATTCCGGCGCAGCATCAAATAGCCGACCGCAAACAGCGGCGCGCCAAGCGCCAATACACCGACGAGCAGTTCCTCGTTCATGGCCGTCCTCCGTCCGTTTCTAACCATGCCTTACAGCAGGCTTTTGCAAGCTCGCGTACGCGCAGAATATAGCTTTGCCGCTCGGTCACCGAAATGACGCCGCGCGCGTCGAGCAGATTGAAAACATGGCTGGCTTTGATGCACTGATCATAGGCCGGCAGGGCCATTTGATGGCCGTCCTTGTGCTCACCCTTTTTCAACAGCGCCAGACATTCTGCTTCCGCATCCTTGAAGTGCTGCAGCAGCATATCCGTGTTGGCGTGCTCGAAGTTATGGCGCGAATATTCGCGTTCGGCCTGCAGGAAGACGTCACCGTAGTTCAAGCGGCGGTCATCGGTGCGGCCGTTGAAATTCAGATCGAAGACGCGGTCGACGCCCTGGACGTACATAGCGAGGCGTTCGAGGCCGTAGGTGATTTCACCCGCAACCGGATTACAGTCGAAGCCGCCGACCTGTTGGAAGTATGTGAACTGCGAGACTTCCATGCCGTTGCACCAGACTTCCCAACCGAGGCCCCACGCGCCGAGCGTCGGGCTTTCCCAATCGTCTTCGACGAAGCGGATGTCGTTGTTGGCGGTGTCGATGCCGATGGCATCAAGGCTCGCGAGATAGAGTTCCTGGATGTTCGCCGGTGACGGCTTCATGATCACCTGGAACTGGTAGTAGTGCTGCAGGCGGTTCGGGTTCTCGCCGTAGCGGCCATCCTTCGGGCGGCGTGACGGCTGCACATACGCGGCCGACCACGGCTTTGGGCCGAGCGCGCGCAACGTCGTTGCCGGATGGAATGTGCCTGCGCCGACTTCCATGTCGTAAGGCTGGAGGATGACGCAGCCCTGCGCGCCCCAGAACTGCTGCAGCGTCAGGATCAAATCCTGGAAGGCTTCTTTCGGACGAAGCGCCGGTGTCGATTTGGAGGACTGGCCGGCCGGCGACTTGGCGGCCGTAGAGGTGGGCATAGGGCGTCTCATCACGGTTCGAATTGCGCGGCACTATACGCGTTCGAACCCCCCTGTCACGGGCCAAAGTCAAATGCCGGAAGGCATCGCTGCCGGAGTGAGGTCACGCGCCGGATTTGGGGCGGTAGACGCCGGTATTTTCGTCGAGTTCGAGCGCGCCGAGGTCGCGCGTTCGAGCGGCGCGGGCGGCGGCCTCGCGGCGCAGGCGCTCGGTTTCAGATTTCGGCGGCGTTTGCGCTTGAATCATCAGCTTCGAGAACAGCTTGTATCCGGCGTAGCAGCCGGCGCCGATGACCGCGAGGAAGACGACGGGGGGCATGGTTTTCGTCCTCATGAGGAGCATCTCAAAGACCGAAGCGCGACCAGAGCGCCCGGGCCTCGATAGCCGACACCAGATCGCTGGCAAAAGCAAGGCCGCCGCCCTCTATGGCTGGGCCTTCGCCCGGCAGGCTGCTGGAAAGCTTGCGCATACGGCCCAGAAGGCCCGGCTTTTCAGGCTCGAAGACGCGCAGCTGGACCTTCTCGCCGTGCAATTCCTGCATCTTGGAGCGGACGTCGGCGATACCGTCGATCAATCCGAACTCGGCCGCTTTCGAGCCGGTCCAGAACGCACCGGAAAACAGCTCCGCGTCAGGCGCTTTGAGCTTGCCGAGGCGGCGCTCCTTGACGAGGCCGATGAAGACATCGTGGACGTCGAGTTGCAGCGCCTTCAACCGCGCGATGTCTTCCTCCTTTTCAGGCAGGAACGGATCGAGCTGGCTTTTGTTCAAACCGGCCGTGTAGACGCGGCGCTCAATGCCGAGACGTTCAATGGCTTCGACGAAACCGAAGCTCGATGAAATGACGCCGATGGAGCCGACGATCGATGACGGGTCGGCATAGATTTCATCGCCCGCGATCGCGAGGAAGTATCCGCCTGATGCCGCGACGTCCTCGCAGAAAACGTAGACGCGCTTTTTCTTTTCTTCCGCCATCTGGCGGATGCGCTTGAAGATCAAATTGGACTGCACCGGCGAACCGCCGGGTGAATTGATCAGGACGGCCACGCTTGGCAGCTTCGAGGCGTTGAACGCTTTTTCAATCGCACCCGCGAAAGTCGCCAGCGAAATGCCGGGACGCAGTGGCGTCGCCATGCCGATAGGACCGGTAAATCTCAGAACCGGCACCACGGGGGTCCGCGTAAAAGGCCACATGCGTATGCTCTCCAGTCGTTTCTGCCGTTGCATATATGGGAATTTCGAGCGTCAGGGAAAGTGCCCGAAGGCATGAGATTGAAAAGCGAAACCCTATATCGGGAGCGCGGCGCCATTGCGCAGAATGGCGTCAACCTCTGGAAGAAACGCGTTGCCGGAGCCATGAAGGATTAGGCCCGGCTTGATGACGAGCGGCGCGCGGCTGCCTTTGACGCCATCGACGATGACGCGGATCGCGGGTGCGCCGTCGCGTGGATGGACCGGCAAAATGGTCAGTGCGCCAAAACGGTTTTCAAAGGCCGAGAGAATGCGCGGCAGGGCGTCGGCTTTGTGGATCATCGTTGCACGGCCGCCGGGCGCTGCCATGCGCGCCATAAAACGTGCCCACTGCTCCAGCGCATCCGACGTCATGGCATGCGAGACCGCTTTGAGCGGCCAGAGCGACGATGTGCCGGAGCCTTCATCGTGAAATGGCGGATTGGCGACAACGTGCGCAAAGCTACCGGCTTTGAGAACGCGCGCAGCCTCCGCAGGTACCGGCTCGCCGATTTCGGCTTCAACGACGTCGGCACGGTGTTCGAGCGCATTGGCCGCGATATTGTCGCGCGCCAGCTGCGCCAGTTCGGGCGAGCGCTCGACGAGCGTGGCACGGAGATCAGGTAATCGCGCCACTGCGCAAAGCCCGACGGTGCCGACGCCTGACCCGAGGTCGAGCAGCGGCCCTTCGCCCGGACGCGCGGTCGCCGCCAGCAGCACGGCGTCGATACCGGCGCGGTAACCCTTCACAGGCTGGCGCAAAGCGATCCGGTCGCCGAGGAAGTAATCTAAGGTCGTATTGGCTGCGCCGCCCACCGGACGTCCTGCGTCAGGTTGTTTCATCGGACTTGATCCACTGGGCAAGCCCGGCATCCTGCATGACCCGCACGGCCCGCGGCCAATGATCGCCCGCTACCATCAACCGGCGCGGAAATGCGCCGATCGAGCCTTCGACGACGCTGATGTGCTGGTCAAAAACCAGCGACGAAATACCCTGGTCCGCCAACAGAACTTCAACGTATCCCAGCAGTACAGGATCGTTCGTAATCATCAACTCGCGCATCGGCACTTCTTGCTGTAAAGAGTGGCAAATACTTGGACAACTGAGACGCGCACCTTGGCCGCTCGTATGTCTAGCATAATGAAACGAAATTTGGGGGTACCCTTGGGTCGCGTTATTCCGCTTGAAGATGCCCGCGATAGTTCGCAGTCGCTGAAGCCTCTGCTGGACATCGTCGCCGAGGATATGGAAGCGATCAATCGCATCATTCTCGACAAGGCGGTCTCCGATGTCGAGATGATCCCCGAGCTTGCGCATCACCTGATCGACAGCGGTGGCAAGCGGCTGCGCCCGATGCTGGCACTCGCGGCGGCGAAGCTCTGCAAGTATCAGGGCAACGGCCACATCCGCACGGCGTCCGCCGTCGAGTTCATGCACACGGCAACGCTGCTGCACGATGACGTGGTTGACGAAAGCGGCACGCGGCGCGGCAAGAAAACCGCGCGCATGATTTGGGGCAATCAGGCGAGCGTGCTCGTCGGCGATTTCCTGCTTGGCCAGGCCTTCAAGATGTTTGTCGATGTCGGCTCGATGACCGTGCTGCGCATCATGTCGAATGCGGCGGCGACGATTGCCGAAGGCGAAGTCATGCAGCTTGCGGCCGCCAAGAACACGGCGACGACGGAAGACGCTTATCTCGAAATCATCAATGCGAAGACGGCGGCGCTGTTTGCGTCGGCCGCTGAATCGGGTGCGGCACTCGCGCAGCGTCCGGCGGAAGAACAAGCGGCGCTACGCTCCTACGGCAAAAATCTCGGACTGGCGTTCCAGCTCGTCGATGACGCGCTTGATTATTCGGGCGACAGCCAGCGCCTCGGCAAATCGATCGGCGACGACTTCCGCGAAGGCAAGATCACGCTACCGCTGATCCTGTCGTTCCGCCGTGGCACCGAGGACGAGCGCCAGTTCTGGAACCGCACGATTGCCGAGGGCGACATTCAAGACGGCGACCTCGAACGCGCCATAGCGCTCATGAAGCGGCATAAGGCGATCGAAGCGACGTTCGAGCGCGCACGGTCGTACGGCGGTATCGCGCATGATGCGCTGGCGATTTTCCCGGCAAGCCGCGAGAAGGACGCTCTGCAGCAGGTGATTGCGTTCTGCATCGGCCGAACGAACTAGCGCGCAAAATCGCAAACAAAACGAGCGCTTGTTTTATTGTTCACTATACGTCGTAATTTGACAGCGCGACGGTTGTGTGCTAGGTTTTGTGTACGGTGCGAGAAGCATCAATTGCCGAAATTGCTATTCAAGTGCGCTGGCGGCTACCCACCAGGCGGGACGGCGCGCGGCGAGTTCTGCAGCGGCCACCTTCGCCGCGTCGGCCGTATTGAACATTGCGAAACACGTCGGACCGCCGCCCGACATTCGCGTGAGTTTGGCCCCGGGCAGCGCCGCCAATTCATCGAGCACGATAGCGATCTCAGGCACGATTTCGAGTGCTGCAGGCCGCAGCGCATTGCGGCCCGATACGGCGTAATAGAACGCGCCATGCGTGAGGTCCGGCAACGCGCGGTCGGCGTTGGCGGCAAGCGGTGGCGCACGCAGCGCGCGATAGACCTGTGCCGTTTTGTCGGCCGGTACTGGAACCAGGGGATTGGCGATGACAGCGTACAATCCGCCATCAGCTGCGCGGTCGATAGATGTGACGCCATCGCCTGTGCCGGTCATCCACGACAGGCGACTTTGAAAACAGACCGGAACATCGGAGCCGATCGACAGCGCAATTGCCGTCCAGTCGATAGCCGCCGCGCGGCCGGGGTTGGCGCGCGCGACTGCGCGAAGTACGGCGGCTGCGTCGGCTGAGCCGCCGCCGACGCCAGCAGCGACAGGCAGATTCTTGGTCAGCGTGACGTGGCCGAGCTGCAAACCGGCGTCCGCGGCTGCAAGTTTCGCAAGCGTCAGTTCGATGAGGTTCTGACCGGCAATCGAGCCGCCGAAGGGGCCGGTGACATCGCAACCGGTAGGCCGCGACGTGTCGAGCGTGATGCTGTCGGCAGCGTCTCGCGCGAAGGCGACGAGACTTAGAAGCTCGTGATAGCCGTCCGGGCGGCGGCCCAGAACGTCGAGCATCAGATTGATTTTCGCAGGCGCGCGCTCGGAAAGGATCGTCATGGCGTCGCACACACAAAAACGGGCGCATGACGCGCCCGCTTATGAACTTGCAGAAGACACCGCTGCACGACTACTCCACGGCCTGCGGCTGAAGCTGCGGACCGTTGTAATGGTTTTCGCTGCGGCGGCGCGTCGGTTCATATCGCTGAACCTGGCGGTTCTTCGGCGCGCGCTTGACTTCCGCTTTCGGCGGCAGACCGCCTTCAAACTTGGCTTTGATCTTCGCGAGGTCTTCCGGCTCGGGGTTGAGCGACAGCGCCTGCCCCCACTGGAAGCGGGCTTCGCGCTCGCGGCCAACCTGCCAGAAGGCATCGCCGAGGTGATCGTTCAGCGTCGGGTCTTCCGGCTTGATCTCGACGGCGCGCTCCAAGAATTTGACGGCATCCTTGTAGTTCCCCTGCTTGTAGTGCGCCCAGCCGAGACTATCGACGATGTAGCCATCATCGGGCTTCAACTGGACGGCCTTTTCGATCAGCTTCATGCCCTCTTTCAGGTTGCGGCCCTGATCAATCCAGGAATAGCCAAGGTAGTTCAGGATCAGCGGTTGATCCGGCGCGAGCGCGAGCGCTCTTTTGAGATCGGTTTCGGCAGCCGGCCAATTCTTCATGCGCTCGTAAGCGGTGCCACGCGCATAGAGATAGCTCCAGTGGCGCTGATCAGGCTTGCCGATCAGGTCCAGAGCGCGCGTGAAATAGCCAACGGCGTCGGCGTATTCCTTGCGAGCGCGAGCGATATTGCCCAGCGCCTCAAGCGGACGGATGTCCTTTGGATCTTTCTTCGCAAGATCTTCGAGCAGCGCTTTGGCTTCGTCGGACCGGTCAAGCGAATTGAGATTGAAGGCCTTGCGAATATCGATCGCGCTTTGCAGCGCGCTGCCCGCCGGAATTTTGTCGTAGGTTTGAATAGCGTCATCGTATTTGCGCGCCGTTTCCTGCGCGCTCGCAAGAGCGGCCAACGCGAACGCATGATCGGGCTTCGTGTAGAGGGCCAACTGCAGATAGAGCGTTCCGAGACTGACACCGCCTTCGCCGGTCAAGGCTTCGCCAAGACCGTAGAAGACTTCGGCAAGCCCTTCGGCCGGCGTCGTGATCAGAAGCGGCATCTTCTGATTGCTATCGAGCCGGGAATAGAGATCTTTCGCCAACGGATGCGGTTCGCCTTGCACACGATCCAGCTGATCTTTCAGCACCTGCTTGGCGAGCTTGATATCACCGTAGTGGGCGGCGTGCTGCGAATAGGCGAGCGACGTGCGCAACGTACGGCTGTCCTGTCGGAACATTTTTTCGTAAGCCGCGCGCGCGTCGGCCTTACGGCCTGCGATATCGGCCATGAGCGCACGATGATAGCGCAAATAGAACTGCGCCCACTCCGGCTGCTTCGGCAGATCGACGCTTGCGAGCGCGCCAGCCTTGTCGCCAGCGGCAAGTTTGGTCCAGCCGCGGGCAACGGCGGCCGTCAATTCCCCGATCGGGTTTTCGGACGCGGCTTTGAAATGCGCGTCGGCTTTATCGTAATTGCCTGTCTTGAAAGCTGCGACGCCAAGCAGGAAATGCGACATGCGATGCGTCGGCTGCGTTGCGGCGAGTTTTTCGGCGAGCGGCAGAGCCTTCACCCAATTTCCGGCAAGCGTTTCCATTTGAAACGCCTGTTCCAACAAAACTTCATTCGTCGGATCGCTGGACAACGCCTGCCCGTAGAATGCCGCCGCGTGTTCGGTGTCTTGCTGAGCACGCGCAAACCGTCCGGCGAGGTAGTTGCCAAGCAACGAGCGCGTTTCGGAAACGTCACTCGAAGTCACATCGTCGGCAGATCTGGCCGGTGTCTGTACGATCAGGCTAACGGCCGCAAGACCGACAATGCCCAAAGTCACAGACGCCAGCCGAGCAAACTTTGCGCGCATCCCGTGCGTTCCTTGTAATTGCCGTCTATCAGCCGAGGGGGTGGTTCGCTGCAACCCTAGCAAACAAATTGCGCGGTTGGCGACACGCTTTCCATTAAAAACCGGCAAGCGACGGCAATATAGAGGAATGCAAGGCAACCACGCTGTGCATTGTCGTCACGCGGCCAATAACCAAGTGTCTGATCTGCCGTAAATGCTGCCGTTCGAACGCGTCGCAACGGCGTGCGGTATTTGTCCACAGCTACGGAACTGTACGGGTCGGACGGCGGCGTGGCTGTAATCGGCATGATGCTAAAGTTTACGTTCACCATTGCCGTTTTTCATGGCCGCTTGCGACGCTGTCCCCAAGAGGGGACTTCTAAGGAGTCGCACGGAGCCGGCCGCAAGCTGCCAAGAAGGCGGCGGCTCACATGCCCGAGTAATTCGGGCCGCCGCCGAAGTTTTGCGTGGCCGCTTGCGACTCCGCTGGCGCGGAGCCGGCCGCAAGCGGCGAGAAGGCGGCTCACATCCCAGAGTAATTCGGGCCCCCGCCGCCTGCTCATTATTTTGAAGGCGTCGGCGGCGCCAAGTCCTTTGTCTACATCCCAGAGTAATTCGGGCCGCCGCCGCCTTCGGGGCAAACCCAGGTGATGTTTTGGCTCGGGTCTTTGATATCGCAGGTTTTGCAGTGGACGCAGTTCTGCGCGTTGATCTGGAACCGCGGATGGTTGTTGCTGTCGCGAACGATCTCATAGACGCCAGCCGGGCAGTAGCGCTGCGCCGGTTCGGCATAGACCGGCAAGTTGACGTCGATCGGGATGTCCGGATCGGTCAGCACCAAATGCACGGGCTGATTTTCTTCGTGATTGGTCGCCGAGAAGGACACGTTGGTCAGCTTGTCAAAGGTCAGCTTGCCGTCGGGACGCGGATAATCGATCGGCTTGAACTTGCGGGCCTTGCCGGTCGCCTCGGCATCGGTCTTGCCGTGCTTCAGCGTGTAGCCGAGGCCAATCGACGGCAGTAGCGTGTTGAGCCACAGATCGACGCCGCCGAGCGCGACACCGGCCGCCGTGCCGAACCGTGACCAGTACGGCTTCATGTTGCGCACTTGCCGGAGATCGAGGCCGATCTCGCCGTCGCGGACCGTTGCCTCGTAGTCAGGCAGCCTGTCGTGCGAACGGCCGTCGCCGATCGCTGCGAACGCGGCTTCGGCGGCGGCGATACCCGACAGCATCGCGTTGTGGCTACCCTTGATGCGCGGAAGATTGACCATGCCTGCCGCGCAACCGAGCAGCGCGCCGCCTGGGAACGTCAAATCGGGCATCGATTGCCAGCCGCCTTCGGTGATGGCGCGGGCGCCGTATCCGATACGCTTGCCGCCCTCGAAGACATCGCGGATGCGCGGATGGGTCTTGAAGCGCTGGAACTCGTCATACGGCGACAGATACGGGTTTTCGTAGTTCAAGTGCACGACGAAGCCAACGGAGACGAGGTTGTCGCCATAGTGATAGAGGAACGAGCCGCCGCCGACCGAATTGCCAAGCGGCCAGCCGAAGGAGTGCTGCACGAGGCCGCGCTGATGCTTCTCGGCTTTGACCTGCCAAAGCTCCTTGAGGCCGATGCCGTACTTTTGCGGCTCGTGCCCTTTGGCGAGATCGAATCTCTTGATGAGCTGTTTCGAGAGTGATCCGCGCGCGCCTTCACAGATCAGCGTGTATTTGCCGCGCAATTCCATGCCGCGCACGAAGCTGTCGAGGGGTTCGCCTTCGCGGCTGACACCCATGTCGCCGGTCGCAACACCGACGACGGCGCCCTTTTCATCATAAAGGACTTCGCTTGCGGCAAAGCCCGGGTAGATTTCGACGCCAAGTTCTGTCGCCTGCTCGCCGAGCCATTTGCACACCGCGCCGAGGCTGACGATGTAGTTGCCATGATTTTTCATCAACGGCGGCATCGGCCAGTTCGGCAGCTTCATGTCGCCTTCGGGACCGAGCACGAGAAACACGTCGTCGGTCACTTCGGTGTCGATCGGCGCGCCTTTGTCCTTCCAGTCGGGGATCAGCCGGTTCAGGCCGATCGGATCGATAACAGCGCCAGATAAAATGTGCGCGCCGACTTCCGACCCCTTTTCGAGGACGACGACAGAGATTTCAGAACCGGCTTCCGCAGCCAGCTGCTTGAGGCGGATCGCAGCCGATAACCCCGATGGCCCCGCACCGACGATGACGACGTCGAAGTCCATTGCTTCCCGCGGCGGCAATTCGGCGGCGTTCGTTGCCATTCAAAACCTCAAGATTTCAGCGGCTGAGTTCTAATTTCGGATTAGGTGGCAGGCGCCCACCCGTCAAGACGCCGGTTTGCCGCTTGAGATGGCGTTCGACACGGCGATCGGACGCAAAACGTGCAAATCGAGCGAGAGTTGCCTAGTGTCGCCGCCGATGACAGAGACGCGTGATATTTCAGAAGTGCTCGGCCTGCTCGATTGGTATCGATCGATGGGTGTCGACGCGGCGCTCGATCCAGAACCGGTCGATTGGCTGGCGCGCGGACCATCGGCGCCCGGGCAGGGCTTTGCATGGCCGGATCGGCCGGCGTCCGACGGTGCGCGGGGCGAGTATCGGCAGCCGGAAACACAGCCGTCGCCGCTGCTGCCGGCACAGAGACCTGAACCAGCGCGCGCCGATGTGCGGCCACGCCCGCAGACCCCGCTGGCGCCGAGCGAAGCCGAAACCGATGCGCGCCGTGCCGCGCGATCGGCAACGTCGCTCGACGCGTTGCAGGCGGCGCTCGCGGCGTTCGACGGCTGTAGTCTCAAAGCGACGGCGAGCAACCTCTGCTTCTATCGCGGCGCGGCGCAGGCGCGACTGATGCTGATCGGCGAGGCACCGGGCCGGGACGAAGATATCGCCGGTAAGCCGTTCGTCGGCCGTGCCGGTCAGTTGCTCGACAGAATGCTCGCAGCCATCGGACTTGGTGAAGGCGATGTTCACATTACCAATGTCGTCTATTGGCGGCCGCCCGGTAACCGCACGCCGACGCCGCAAGAAGCACTTGCATGCCGGCCGTTCCTGGAACGACAGATTGAATTGGTGAAGCCGGAGTTCATCGTCGCGCTCGGCGGATCGGCCGCCAAAGAGGTTTTCAGCGTCGCCGAAGGCATCATGCGATTGCGCGGAAAGTGGCGCGAGATCACGATCGGCAACTTAAAGTTGCCGGCCATCGCGACATTGCATCCTGCGTATTTGCTGCGCACGCCAGCCGCGAAACAACTGGCGTGGCACGATCTTCTGCAAATCCAAACGCGGCTGAAAGGATGACGCTTACAATTTTTTTTACCGTCTGAGCGATCAGTCGGCGTCATACGGCCTTTGATCGGCATGTTCTTACAATTTTAGAGACCCGCTTAAAAGTTCGATCGCATTCGGCGGCGTAGGTTCGCATCATGTTGAGTTTCGACAAATGCGGAAGAGAATTTTCAGACATGAGTAGCGGCCTCGTTTATTTGCGACCTACACGCCTGGTTTATTTGCGGCTCACGGGACCGTACGACGCTACGATTCCGGAGGCGTGGTCGAAACTCTTTGCATGGTACGCGAAGTGCGGCACGGGTGCACCGGCCGGCCGTGCCTATGGACTGGCGCGCGATAATCCTCTTCGCGTTGGCGCCGACAACTGCCGCTATGACGCCTGCATTGAAACGTCGCCGCTGATCGACGAGCGCGCGCTGCGGGAGCTCGGACTGATTACGTTGCCGGGTGGCCCCTACGCCCGCACGCGCCACGTCGCGAGCTACGATCTGCTGCGCAACTCGCTGGCAAATTTGCACAGCGGTTTTGCAGCACCGCGCGACCTTAAGGTCGATGATCGCCGCCCAATCGTGACGATTTATCTCGACGATCCGCGCCGGCACGACGACGCGAAGGCGCGCGCCGATGTTTGCGTGCCTGTTTCGGCCGCGCGCGCAACGCGCGAGGGGTCGCTGGCGGCGGCCTGATCCGAGCTTCGAACCGAGCGGGTCTGGACGCAACGCGCTGTACGGGTCATCCTTGCGTCGTGCAAATCGACGTGAGGATGATGCGACATGCCTGGTATCGATCAAAGCCGCGTCTTCATTCCGGTGCGCATCGCGTTGCTGACGATGTCGGACACGCGCACCGCCGAAGAAGACAAAAGCGGCAATTTGCTCGTCGAGCTAATCACGAAAGCCGGTCATGAGGTCGGCGCACGGGCGCTTGTCAAAGACGACCTGATGGCAATCCGCGCGAAGGTCGAAAAGTGGATCGACGATCCGGCAATCGATTGCGTGATCACGACGGGAGGCACCGGCTTCACCGGCCGTGACGTGACGCCGGAAGCCATTCGCCCGCTCTTCGAGAAGGAGATGGACGGCTTCTCGGCGCTTTTTCACATGATCTCGTATCAGAAGGTCGCGACATCGACGATCCAGTCGCGGGCGTGCGCTGGCGTCGCGCGCGGCACGTACATTTTCTGCTTGCCGGGATCGCCCGGTGCGTGCCGCGATGCGTGGGACGGCATTCTGCAGTATCAGCTCGATGCCCGGCATTTGCCGTGCAATCTCGTCGAGATCATGCCGCGCCTGCAAGAGCACGGCGACGGTTGACGCAGGAAATCAACCGGCCGGTTTGGCGTTGCCGTAGAGACGCGAGATCGTCGTGATCGGCAGGCCGGCATGGAACATCGCCCGGCACGTCTGATTGCGCAGAATGCGCGACAGGTACCCGTCGCGGCGGTAGCGCTCGGCGGAAATCGTCGCGTCGGCGCGCAGGATTGCGATGCGTTTGCGGCCTAAGCGGCGGACGATATCAACGTCCTCCATGACCGGCAGGGCCTTGTATCCGCCGACTTCGTCGAACAGGCGCCGCGACACGAGCAGACCTTGATCGCCGTCCGGCACTTTCAAAAGAGAGCATCGTGCGCGCACGATCGCTTCGAGGACGCGCGGGGCCGGACCTTTATCGTCGATCTTGAAACGGAACGCCGCGGCCGCGCGCGGATGTTCGCCGACATCGACGCGGTGAATGAAATCGACGGTTTCACGCTCCCAGCCGTCTTCGAGCACGGTATCGGCGTGCAGAAACAGCAGCCACGGGAAGCGCGCGCGGGCTGCCCCTTGCGCAAGCTGAGAGCCACGGCCCGGTTCCGACAGGATGATATCGGCACCCGACAATTCTGCGATCTGCCGCGTCCGATCATGCGACCCGCCATCGACGACAATGACCTCGCGGACGACGCCGGTGACGGCCGGCGGGACCAAGGCGGTCAACGTCGCGGGCAAATGACGCTCGGCGTTCAATGCTGGGATGATGACAGAAATCATGGCCCGATCCTGTGTTGATCGAGCGTAGTTCGTCACAACCTGCTGCTTTGCACAACAGGCATATGAGCGCTGGCATAGCCCCAGAATTGTTCTTTCTTTGTTCTTGTGCGCGTGGTACGTTCGAGATATGGGCGACGCCGACATCGACATTCCATTTGACGACGATGCTGAGCCGCAGCCGCCACAGCCGCACAAAGTCGTTCTGGCCGACCGGCGGCGTGGGCGCGGCGCACGATCGAACGCCAGCGGCCGTTTTGAGCGCGACGCGGTCGAAGCCACCGATGACGGCTGGGAGAGCCTCGGCACGCTCGAAGCCTTCAAGACCGAAGTGCGCGAGGACGCAACGCGCACGATCATCGCCCGCAACGACAGTCCCGACATTTCGTTCGACCGCTCGATCAATCCATACCGGGGATGCGAACACGGCTGCGTCTATTGCTACGCCCGGCCGACGCATTGCTATCTCGGGCACTCCGCTGGCCTCGATTTCGAAACGATTCTCTATGCCAAATCGAATGCGGCCGAGCTGCTGCGCGCGGAGCTGTCGGCGCCACGCTACCAGCCGCAGATGATCGCGCTTGGCGCGAACACAGATCCGTATCAGCCGATCGAGCGCGAGCGGCGGATTACGCGCGGTATTCTGGAAGTGCTCGCCGAAGCGAAACACCCAGTAGGTATCGTGACCAAGTCGGCGCTCGTCACACGCGATATCGATATCCTCGCGCCGATGGCGGCTGAAGGATTGGCGAAGGTTGCGATTTCGGTCACGTCGCTTGATCGCCATGTCGCACGCGCGATGGAGCCGCGCGCGGCAACGCCATCGCGACGCCTCGACGCCATCCGGCAACTGACGGCGGCGGGTATTCCGGTGACGGTCATGGTTGCACCGGTCATTCCAGGTCTGACCGATCACGAGATCGAAGGCATTCTTGAAAACGCGCGTGACGCTGGCGCCCGCGATGCGGGTTACGTCATGTTGCGCCTGCCGCTCGAAATCAAAGACCTGTTTCGCGAGTGGCTGGCGGAGGAATTTCCCGATCGCACCAAACGCGTCATCGGCCTGTTGCAATCGATGCACGGCGGCAAGGATTACGTCGCCGAGTTTGGCCTCAGACAACGCGGCAGCGGCCCCTATGCCGAGCAAATCGCGACGCGCTTCAAACTGGCACGCAAGCGGCTCGGTCTCGAAAGCGAGCGTCTGAAGGCGCGGACCGATTTGTTTGTGCGGCCTGCAAGCAGGGGACAACAGCTCGCGCTCTTTTGACAGGCGCATCGGCCGCAGTAATCCTGCGGACCATGAAGATTGCTGATTCGCGCATCAAACCGACGTTCGAGCTGGAAGCTGCCGAGTTGCAGCTCGGCATGACGCCGATCGCCGGCGTCGATGAAGCTGGCCGCGGGCCATGGGCCGGACCTGTCGTTGCCGCGGCCGTCATTCTCGATCCGGCGCGGATTCCCGACAACATCGACGACAGCAAGGCGATGGACGAGGACAGCCGCGCGTTTCTCTACAATCGCATCATGAAAGTTGCCGACGTCGGCGTTGGCATTGCTGAACTGGACCGCATCGACCGTGACAACATTCTTGGCGCGACGCTGTGGGCGATGAGCGAAGCGGTTGCCGCGCTGAAATCGCAGCCACGCCTGGTGCTGATCGACGGCAACAAAGCGCCGCGCATGGCAGTCGCGACGCGGACGATCGTCAAAGGCGACGCGAAGTGCTTGTCGATCGCAGCAGCTTCGATCGTCGCCAAGGTTACGCGCGACCGCATCATGATGGCGATGGCGCGCGATTATCCGGGCTATGGTTTTGAACGCCACAAAGGTTACGGCACGCCGGAACATCAAGCGGCAATCACGAAGCTTGGCGTTTGCGCCCTGCATCGCCGGTCGTTTAAGCCTGTTCAACTGGCGCTTGGATTGCTCTGAAAGCGCGCGCTTAAGAGTTGCGTATCGAATCTTAAAAATATTTCGATTGACGGACTCGATTGGCGCTCGCGGCCCTACACAGGACTCCACCAACTCTATAAAGGTGAAAGCGGCGCGCGCCTGTCGCGTGTGCCTGGAAGCATGGCTTCCGCGTTCCGTTGTAAAAGAGTTGCGTTGATCATGAGTTCAAAGTCCGCCAAGGGCCGCGTTGCGTCCGCCAATTCCATTCGCTTGGGCGATTGCCTCAAGGAATTGCGCAAAATCCCGGACGCCACCGTCGATCTGGTTTTCGCCGACCCACCTTACAATCTGCAACTCGGCGGCGATTTGCTTCGCCCGAACAACACGCGCGTCGATGGCGTCGACAACGAATGGGACAAGTTCAGCGACTTCCAGGCCTATGACAAATTCTGCCGGGAATGGCTTGCCGAATGCCGGCGCGTATTGAAGCCGGACGGCGCGCTTTGGGTTATCGGCTCGTATCACAACATCTTCCGCCTCGGCGTCGCAATCCAGGATCTCGGCTTTTGGATTCAGAACGATGTCGTGTGGCGCAAGGTCAATCCGATGCCGAACTTCCGCGGAAAACGCTTCACCAACGCGCACGAGACGCTGATCTGGGCCGGTCAGAACCGCAAGTCGCGCGTGACGTTCAACTACGAGAGCCTCAAAGCATCGAACGACGATTTGCAGATGCGCTCCGATTGGCTGTTCCCGATCTGCTCGGGGCCGGAGCGTCTCAAAGATGACGGCGGACGCAAAGCCCATCCGACGCAGAAACCCGAAGCGCTGCTGCATCGCATTTTGATCGGCTGCACGAACCCTGGCGATGTCGTGCTCGATCCTTTCTTTGGTACCGGCACGACCGGCGCTGTCGCTAAGCGTCTCGGCCGCCGCTTCATCGGCATCGAGCGCGATGCGGATTACGCGCGCGCCGCCGAAGAGCGTATCGACCGTGTGCAACCGCTCGCGCCGAGTGCAACCGAGGCGCTGCCATCAAAGCGCACCGAGCCGCGCGTGCCGTTCGGCACGATCATCGAGCTTGGTATTCTGGAGCCGGGGCAGACGCTGTTCGATCCACGCCGCAAGGTCCGCGCTGAAGTCAAAGCCGATGGCACGCTGACGCACGCCGGCAATCAGGCATCGATCCATCGTTTGGGCGCGCTTGTTCAGGGCAAAGCGGCGTGCAACGGCTGGACCTATTGGCACTTTGAAGCCGAGGGCAAATTGAAGCCGATCGATTTGCTGCGCGACGAGGCCAAGCGTCAGCTGGGTCTGAGCAAGCGGCCGTTCGTCGAGGCGGCGGAGTAAACGCGCCGGACTTCGATCGTCTGTCGTCAATCGTCCTTGAGGCCGTGCGCGATAATCTTGCGCATGACGCTTGGCAGCGCTTCGCCGTGCAAATCGCGGCGTTTGACCCAGCGGCAGCGCTCAGGCTCGGCCCAAAGCGTCAGCGTTGCGTCTTCGGCGACGAGGGCGCGATAGACCGTTATCTCTAGCCTAAAATGCGTGAAGACGTGCACGACCTCGCCGGGAAGCGCCCACCATTGCGCGGAAACGGGTGCGGCCCGCAGCGCTTCCTTCCGCGCGGGCAATGCGTCCGCCCACGCGGTCGACGGCACTTCGAGCATGTTGCCGAGCAATCCCGCTTCGGGCCGCTTACGCAGCAGCACGGAGCCGTCTTCGCGCATCACGAGGAATGCGATGCCTTTGCGCACGGGGCGGACGCCCTTTGGCAATTTGAGCGGCAGCGTTTCGGCCGTGCCGTGGGCGTTGGCGGCGCAGTCCTGTTGCAGCGGACACATCAAGCATGATGGCCGCTTCGGCGTGCAGATCGAGCTGCCGAGATCCATCATCGCCTGCGCGAAATCGCCAGCGCGGCGTGATGGCGTCAACGTTGCTGCCAGATGCTTGATCTCGGGCTTGGCGAGTGGCAACGGCGTTCGGACATCGAACAGCCGCGCGATGACGCGCTCGACGTTGCCATCGACCGGCGTTGCTTTTTCGCCAAACGCAATCGCGGCGATGGCAGCGGCAGTGTACGGACCAATACCCGGCAGCGTGTTGAGTGCGGTTTCGTTCGACGGAAACGCGCCGTCGTGATCGCGAACGATCGCGTCGGCGCATTTTTTCAAGTTCCGCGCGCGCGAGTAGTACCCAAGCCCCGCCCACATTTGCAGGACCGTCTCTTCCTGTGCCGCGGCCAAGTCGCGAACCGTTGGCCAGCGGGCGACGAATTTTTCGAAATACGGAATGACGGCTTTGACCGTCGTCTGCTGCAGCATGATTTCCGACAGCCAGACACGATAGGGATCGGCTTTTTTGCGCGGGCCATAGCGCCACGGCAGATCGCGCCGTTCCGCGTCGTACCAGGCCAGCAACGCGCGGACCGTGTCCGGCCCTGCAGGACGGAGCGGCAATTGCTTTTGTGCTGCGGCGCCCACTTGCCCCCCATCAATCTGCAACGCGGGACGTCCGAATCGTTGACCCATGCTAGTCCTCTTGCTTGAGTGCGGGAACCGGGGCAGCACGCAGACGGTCAGGATGACAACACCTAAACAACCGCCCGCATTTCAACCGATGCCCGCCGACAAGCGGCAGGTGAAAGGCGTCTTCGCCAAGGCCGTTGGCAGTTTCGTCCCGAAACTCGCGGCCAAGGCCTTCGAGAAGTACGGATTTCATAGCGCGGAGATCATGACGGCATGGCCGCGGGTGGCGGGCGCCGAGATCGCGGCGTTCACGGCGCCGGAACGGATCAAATGGCCGCGTGGCAGCGGAGAACCTGACGGCACCGGCGCATCCGGCGGCGCGACGCTGGTTTTGCGCGTCGAACCGGCGCGCGCGCTCGACGTCGAATATCGGTCCGCCGAAATTATCGACCGGATCAATCGCTACTTCGGCTATCGGGCCGTTGCGACGCTCAAACTGGTGCAAGCGCCGCTTCTGCAGCCTGCGGCGGCAACAGCGCCCCACATGCTCGGCGACCGCGAGGCGATTGCCGCGGCGGAGCCAGCGCCCGTTACAGCGCAACTCGACCCGTCGCTGCGGACTGCGCTCGAGCAGCTTTGGTCGAGCATCAAGCTGGATCGCAACAGCCGTTAGCAACGTCCGGCGCCGCGGCGTTTCCGCCCTATTCAAGCCCAATATTACAGGCCATTCAGTTGCTATTCAGGCCAGATTGGCCTTAATCGGGCGGCGGTTCCGTGTTAGGCGGGGCCCAGAACGCGGGTCGCGGCGGAACGCATCGCCTAGGCGGCCGGAATCATTGAGGAGTTCGCCTTGAAAGACACGTCGCTCGCACCCCGTGCAACCCTGCTCAGCCGCCGCATGGCTGGCCTGACGATCGCCGCTGCAACGGCTGCCGGTTTTCTGGCGCTGACCGCCGGCGACAGTATCGCACAAAAGGCGACCGGCCCGGCGGAAGTCCCGGTCGAAGAACTGATGAAGCCGACCGATCTTGAAGACGTCGCGCTCGGCTCCAAGGACGCCAAGGTGACGATCGTCGAATACGCGTCGATGACCTGCGGCCACTGCCAAAAATTCGCGACCAACGTCTTCCCGCAGATCAAGAGCAAATACATCGACACCGGCAAGGTGCGCTTCATCAACCGCGAGTTCCCGCTCGATAATCTTGCCGCTGCCGCGTCGATGCTGGCGCGCTGCGCGGGCGGCGACAAAATCTTCCCAATGGTCGAGACGCTGTTTGAAAAGCAGGCCGATTGGGCGTTTACGAACGGCAATCCTGTGCCGAAGCTGTTCGACATCGCCAAGCAGGCGGGCTTCACGCAGGAAAGCTTCGACAAGTGCCTGACGGACCAGAAGCTGCTCGATTCGATCACCAACCAGCGCAAGCGCGCCAGCGAAACCTTTGGCGTCAACGCCACGCCGACGTTTTTCATCAACGGCAAGCGCCTGACGGAAACGCCGACGATCGAGGCTTTCGATAAGGTCCTCGAACCGCTCTTGGCCGTGAAGTAAGCGACTGATCTCTTCTCAAGGAAGCGCAAAGCGATGTTTTGGAAGCCGCTGACGCCGAAGCCGCTGACGGGCGTCACGATCGCTTTGACGCTTTTGCTCGCCGCGTGCGGCGCCGACGGTTTACCGCCAACCGGCGCATTGACGGCCGATGGCTCGGCGGCGGGATCGGCGTATCCGTCGATCAGTGCCGACACCAAGGAAGAGATGCCGTCGCCATTCGGCGATCCCCATGCCAAACCCGTAGGCGGGCGCGAAGTTATTGAAAAACCGACGCTTGCCGACGTTTTTGCGCCAGGGCCGATGCCGGAAATGTCCTGGGGACGCTCGGATGCGCCGGTGACGATTGTCCAGTACGCCTCGCTGACCTGCCGGCACTGCCAGAACTTCCACGCCAAGACGTTTCCCGAGCTGAAGCGGACTTACATCGATACCGGCAAGGTGCGGTATGTGCTGCGTGAATTCCCGATCGGCCGCCAATCTGGCATGGCGACGGTCGCTTTGCGCTGCGCGCGGCCCGAGAAATACCTGGAGCTCTACGGCAAGTTCATGGAACAGCAGAACAATTGGGTGTCGCAGGAAGTCCGCCTCGACCCGATTTTCGCCGTTGCGCAACAGGTGGGGATGACGCGGCCCGAGTTCGACGCCTGCCGTGAGAATCAGGGCATGATTGAGAACTTGAAGTGGGTGAAGGATCGCGGCCGCAAGCTCGGCATCGTCGGCACGCCGAATTACTTCGTCAACGACCAGCTGATCAAGAAAGAGCTGACGATGGCGGACATTCGCGAGCTGGTCGAACCGCGCATCGGCAGTGTCGCGCCGACAGCGGCATCGACGCCGCGCTAGGCACCGCTGCGCCTGAGTGTCGCCGCGCTGCGTCCCTCGCCCGAACCGGTGCGCGTTCCGCGCCATTGTGAATTAGGGCCACGAGATTTATGCGCATTTCCCGACTTCGGCTGCTGGGTTTCAAATCGTTCGTCGAGCCGACGGAACTCGTGATCGAGCCGGGTCTGACGGGCGTCGTCGGCCCGAACGGTTGCGGAAAATCGAACCTGCTCGAAGCACTCAGATGGGTGATGGGCGAGACTTCGCACAAGTCGATGCGCGCCGCCGCGATGGACGACGTGATTTTTTCCGGCACGTCGACGCGGCCTGAACGCGGCAGCGCCGAAGTCACGATGTTTCTCGACAACGCCGAGCGCCAGGCACCGGCTGAATACAACGCTAGCGACGTGATCGAAATCACGCGCCGGATCGAACGCGATGCGGGCTCGGCCTATCGCATCAACGGCCGCGAAGTCCGCGCGCGCGATGTGAAGGTTTTGTTTGAGGATGCGGCGACCGGCGCACGCTCGCCAGCCCTGGTGCGTCAGGGGCAGATCGGTGAGATCGTCAATTCAAAACCCGAGCAACGCCGGCGCATTCTCGAAGACGCCGCCGGTATCGCCGGATTACATACGCGCCGGCACGAAGCCGAGCTGCGCCTGAAGGCCGCCGAAGGCAACATGGAGCGCTTGAGCGACGTGCTAGGGCAACTGCAAAGCCAGGCGGAATCGCTGAAACGGCAGGCGCGCCAAGCACGGCGCTACAAAGATATCTCCGGCGAAATCCGCTCATCCGAAGCGCTGCTGATGCACTTGTCGTGGCAAGACGCGCAAACGGCGGTCGCGACCGAAGAACACAATCTCACGGAAGCGATGACGCGGCTTGGCGCTGCGACGGAAGCGGAATCGAAATCGTTCAACGATGAGGTGCGGCTCGCGGAAAGTTTGCCGCCGCTGCGTCAAGCAGAAGCCGAGAAAGCGGCGATCGTCGCGCGCTTCAAAATCGAGCAGGACAATCTCGATCGCGAAGCCGAGCGCGCCAGCACGCGCGCCAAGGAACTCGACGCCCGCGTCAAACAGCTCGAAAACGATCTTGCGCGCGAGACCGGCTTCATCACCGAAGCGAAAGAAACGCTTCTGCGGCTCGATGCCGATCTCGCAGCAATCCGCGAGGCCGAGGCCAACGCCGTCAAAGAGGAAGACAACGCGCGCTCGGATTTAGCCACCGCTGAAGACAAGCGCGTGGCGACCGACGCGCATTTCGCCGAGATCACGCACAAGGCGGCGGAGGCCCGCGCCAAGTTGAAAAGCCTCGAACAGGCGCTTGGCGAACGCAAGGACATCGTTGCGCGCATCACCAAACAGTTGCTGACGCTCGACGGCCAAATCCGCGATATCACCGATGCCGCGCCGGACGCTGAAAAAATCGCGAGCGTCTCCGAACGCGGGCAGACACTGGCGCAAGAGATCACCAATATCGAAGCTGGTGCAGTGGCCGCCGAAGAAGCCTCACGCACGGCGCAGGCGGAAGCTCGCGCACGGCGCGATGATGCAGCGCGCGTGCGCCTTGCGGCCAACGCATTCTCGACCGAGCGGGAGACAATCGCGAAGCTTTTGGCGCCGGCGAACGAAGGCGACTTCCCGCCCGTCGTCGATCACATCCGCGTTTCGCCCGGCTATGAGACCGCTCTTGGCGCAGCGCTTGGCGACGATCTCGAAGCTCCGATTGCGCCTGAAGCCAGCATTCACTGGCGGCGGATGGATGTGTCGGTTGAAGATCACGCATTGCCCGCCGATGCCGAGCCGCTCGTGATGCACGCCGAGGCGCCACCCGAACTCGCGCGCCGTTTGCGCCAGATCGGCGTCGTTGCGCGCGCCGACGGAGCACGGCTGCAACCGCATCTGAAGCCCGGCCAGCGGCTCGTATCGCGTGAAGGCGATCTGTGGCGGTGGGATGGGTTTGTCGCCGCAGCCGACGGCGTAACGCCCGCAGCCCAGCGCTTGGCGCACAAAAACCGATTGTTGGAACTCGATCGCAAGGCGGCGGAAGTTTTGGCGGCGGCCAAAGAGACAATCGACGCCGAACGCAACGCCGCCGACGCCGCGACGAAAGCCGATGCCGAAGAGCGCCGCTTGCGCCAGCTCTGGCGCGACAAGCAGACGGAACTCGCGCAGGTGCGCCAGCAGTTGACCGTCATGGAAAAATCCGCGCGCGAGAGCGAGACGCGGCTCGCCGCTGTCACCGCACAACGCGGACGGGCCGATGAGGAGTTGACGTCAGCGCAGGCGCGGCACGTCGAAATCGAAGCGCATATCGTGACGATGAGCCAGGGCGAAGACCTTGAACCGCAATTGAAAGCGGCACAGGCCGACGCGGAAGCGGCACGCAAGGCCGTTGCCGAAGCGCGTGTCGCGCTCGGCGGCATCGAACGCGACCGGCAAATTCGCGCCGAGCGCATTCGCCATGCGACGGCTGAAATTACACGCTGGAAAGGGCGCCAGACGAGCGCAGAAGAGCAAGTCGCGAGCCTTTCGCAGCGCGCCGGTGATGCGAAGAGCGAACTGCAGACGTACGCGGGATTGCCTGAAAAAATCACGGCGCAGCGCGATACGCTGCTGAGCGAACTGACACGCGTCGACAAGGAACGGCAGACGGCCGCCGATGCACTCGCCACGGCTGAAAACGAGATGCGCGCCGCGACGCAGTCGCTGCGCACCGCGCAGCGCGATGTCTCGGAAGCGCGGGAATCGAATGCGCGTATCGAAACACGTCTCGAAAGCGCGCGGCAACGGCGGCAGGACGATGCGCGCCGCATCCGCGAGACGTTCGAAGTCGCGCCTGAAAACTGTTTGAGCCTTGCCGGTCTCGCACCTGGCGCGGCGCTGCCACCGCTCGCCGATGTCGATCGTCAATTGACGAAACTCAAAGCCGATCGCGAGCGGCTCGGCGGCGTCAACCTGCAAGCCGACGAAGACCTCGTTGAACTGAACGCGCAGCTTGAGTCGATGACGGCCGAACGCAACGACGTCGAGCAGGCGATTGCGAAATTGCGCGGCGCGATCGGTCAATTGAACAAGGAAGGCAAGGCGCGGCTCGACGAAGCGTTCCGCACCGTCAACGGCCATTTCGAGCGATTATTCACGCATTTGTTTGGCGGCGGCGAAGCCCGTCTCGAAATGATCGAGAGCCCGGAAGATCCGCTCGAAGGCGGTCTCGAAATCATCGCCAAGCCGCCCGGCAAAAAACCGGCGACGCTGTCGTTGCTCTCGGGCGGCGAGCAGACGCTGACGGCGCTGTCGCTGATCTTCGCGGTGTTTCTCACGAACCCGTCGCCGATCTGCGTGCTCGACGAAGTCGACGCGCCACTAGATGATGCCAACGTCGATCGTTTCTGCCGGCTGATGGAGCACATGGCGGAAGATACCGCGACGCGGTTCCTCGTGATCACGCACCATCCGATGACGATGGCGCGCATGAACCGCCTGTTCGGCGTCACGATGGCCGAAAAGGGCGTGTCGCAGCTCGTGTCCGTCGATCTGCAGACCGCGCAGAGTTTTCAGGTGGCGGTCTAGTAGACACGCACGATCACCCCAACCGCTCCCTTGCGACGTTAAGGAACCGAACGCGCGTTGGCGCGTTCCTTCCGGCTGCAGAGGAGAATAACCGTGACAAACCCGGATTTCGGACGAGACCGCACAACAGTCGTGTCGCCAACCGATGCCAAGCAGGGCAATCGTAAACGTATGAATTTGCGCGTTCTTTTAGGCTCGCTGGTTGGCATCACACTGCTCGGCGCGTTATTGCTAACGGTGTTCTTCAAGGCGACGCCGCCTGGCATGGATGCAACACCCACTGGAGCCGAGGCGCCCGCGTCCACCGCACCGGCTGAACCACCGCCGACGGCGCCGGCGCCTGAAGCGACACCGCCTGCTGCACCTGATGCGGCAACACCGCCTGCTTCGACACCGCCTGCAACGCCACCGACGGCGACTGAACCCAACCCGGCGCCGCCGCCGCCGACTGAACCTGCGCCGACTCCTGCGCCTACACCTTAAGCCGCAGGCGGATGCTCAGTCGAACCGCGTTCACGCGCGGTTCGAGCTTTAATATAGCTGTTATCTTGAGAAAATCGCCCTGCATGTCGGGGCGATTTTTTTATCGCGCGCGTCCTGCATTTCTGGCATGCCGCCTGCGCGGTTTCGCCATACCCTCGCGTTGTCGCGCGCATGGGCCAATTCCTTGACACCCCAAGACCCCCTAACTATGGTCCGCCGCGACGATATCCGGGCGTTCCGGGCCTCCTTTTTTCGATGGGACCGATCCAACCATGTCTGAGGATGACAAGGGCCAGATCAGTCCTGAAGACCGCGAAGCACTTCGCCAGCGGTCGTCCGAAATCGGCAAAAAGCTCGATGCGATTAACGCAAAGAAAGCTGAAGCCGAGCGGCAACTGGAGACCGCGCGCCAAACAGCCTTCGGGCAGGCCTTCAAGTATTCCGCCGAACTCATTGTCGGTGTGGGTGTTGGCGGCGTTCTCGGTTGGGCACTGGACCAGCAGTTCGGTACAGCGCCCTGGCTCATGATTTTACTGGTTATTCTTGGCTTCGCAGCGGGTCTTTTGAATTTGATCCGCTCAGCCAGGAAGGCTCAGGCCGAAAACGAAGCCCAGCAACGGGCAGCGCCGTCGGTCAAAGATGATGACGAAGACGACGACAGGTAGGGGGAAACCTTGGCTGCAGAAGGTGCGGGCACTCACGGCCCGATGTACCAGTTCGAGATCAAGAAGATTTTCGATCTCCAGTTGGGCAACTACGACGTATCGTTCACGAACGCGTCTTTGATGATGGTCATCGCTCTGGCGGTGATTTCCGGCTTCATGGTTTTTGCGATGCGCGGCCGCTCGCTGGTGCCGAGCCGCATCCAGTCCGTCGCTGAGATGCTCTACGAATTCATCGCCAATATGGTTCGCGAGAACCTTGGCAAGGACGGCATGACCTACTTCCCGTGGGTCTTCTCGATCTTCATTTTCATTCTCGTTCTGAACTTGCTCGGCATGATCCCGGGCAGCTTCACCGTCACGAGCCACATCATCGTGACGTTCGCGATCGCGGCCATGGTCTGGCTGGTTGCGACGGCCATCGGCTTCATCAAGCACGGTTTCGGATATTTGAAGCTGTTCGTGCCGGAAGGCGTGCCGCTGCTGCTGATGCCGGTTATCGTGCCGATCGAATTGATCTCGTACTTCATTCGCCCGATCAGCCACTCGGTCCGTCTGTTCGCCAACATGATGGCCGGTCATACGATGTTGAAGGTGTTCGCGGGCTTCGCGGTCATGCTTCCGGTATGGGGCAAGATCGCGCCTGTCGGCTTCATGGTTGCCTTCACGGGCCTCGAGTTCGTGGTCGCAATCCTTCAAGCCTTCATCTTCACGGTTCTCACCTGCATCTACCTCAATGACGCGGTGAATATGCATCACTGATGCGCGCGGCGCGGACGCATTGAGCGTTCGCGTTTTGCCGTCAGGGTATTCGAGTTTCATCCAACCCAACGAAACGTAAGGGAGACTACAATGGACGCTCAAGCAGCTAAGTACATCGGCGCGGGCCTCGCCTGCTTCGCTCTGATCGGCGCCGGCATCGGCATCGGCAACATCTTCGGCAACTATCTCTCGGGCGCTCTCCGCAACCCGTCGGCTGCTCCGGGCCAGTTCACGAACCTTCTGATCGGCTTCGCTCTTGCTGAAGCAACGGGCCTCTTCGGCCTGCTCGTCGCGCTCATCATCCTCTACGGTTGAGAATTGCGACGCGTCACAGAAACTGGAGACGGACATGTTTGCTAGCATAACAATGCTCGCAGAGGCGGCAGGGGAAGCGGCGCAACACGCGGCTTCCGGCGGTTTGCCTCAGCTTAATCCGGATACGTTCGTCCCCCAGCTTTTCTGGCTGGTTCTGACGTTTGTGACCTTGCTTTTCGTGATGTCCAAGATTGCTTTGCCGCGTGTCGGCGAAGTGATCGAGGAACGCGCCGAGCGCATTCAGCGGGATATCGACGCCGCCGGCCGGTTGAAGTCGGATACGGACAAGGCACTCGCTGATTACGAAAAGGCGCTTGCCGACGCGCGTGCCAACGCATCCGGCATCGCCAAGCAGACGCGGGAAAAGCTCGCCTCCGAAACGGAAGCCGAAAAGGGCCGTGCGGAAGCGACGATCACCGCCAAGCTGGCAGAGGCTGAGGCGCGCATCGCTGCGACGAAGACCAAGGCTCTGACGGCCGTGAACGACATCGCTGCGGAAACGGCGCAGGCCGTGGTCTCCAAGCTCGTCGGTCAGGACGTCAGCCTCGACGACGTCAGAAAAGTCCTGCAGCCGGTTGCGGTGAAGTGAGGAGCGGAGAATGAGCGAATTTCTGGATCCGCACTCGACGACGTTCTGGGTGCTCGTATCGTTCACGCTGTTCATGGCGATGCTCGCCTACTACGGCGTGCCGGCGGTGATCGGCAAAGCGCTCGACGCCCGCGCCGAAGCCATCCGCAAGGAACTCGACGACGCCCGCAAGCTTCGCGAAGACGCGCAGGCGCTTCTGGCCGACTATCAGGCCAAGGCACGTGCTGCCGAAGACGAAGCCCGCAGCATCATCGATGCCGCAAAGCGTGAAGCCGAAACGCTGGCCGCTGATTCGCGCAAGTCGCTTGCCGAAAGCCTGGAGCGCCGCTCCAAGATGGCGGAAGAGAAGATCGCGCGTGCCGAACAGCAGGCTGTCAGCGAAGTCCGCGCAGCAGCCGTCGGTTCGGCACTTGTCGCCGCCGAGCAGCTTCTGAAGACGCGGGCAGCCGGGGCCACCGGCGACGCGCTGATCAGCGATGCGATTGCCGGCATCAAAGGCAAATTGAACTAACCGACCGCTGAAACTGGCGGCACACTTGTAAGCTCAAAGAACTGGGCAAACTCAAAGAACCGGGCCTCGCGCCCGGTTTTTTTGTGGGTGTAGTTTGAGGATCGATTGCCACCTGCTTTCGTCATCCCCCGCGCCCGCGAAGGCGGGCATAAGCTCATGCGTGGATCGACCCAAGCCAGACCATTGCCAGTCACCGCAGGCTTGGATGGATGGCCGCCTACGCGGCCATGACGTTTGTCGAGGGCTGTCCTCGCACCACGCGCGGTCATCCCGGCGAAGGCCGGGATCTACGGCAAGCATTATAAAGCGTGATTCCACGGTACGGTGAAATTGGTTACGAGGATTTTTGTCGTGGGTGCCGACAGGAGTTTATGCCCGCCTTCGCGTGTGCCGGCATGACGGACAATGGGCCAGCGCAGCGCGGCGCTCGACATTGCGCTTGCTGATGCTTGACTGGATGGCCGCCTCCGCGGCCATGACGGAAGGGATTGACCTCGCGCCCGCTTTCTTCGTGGGTTATATAATTGTACCCAGAAACAGCTTGCCACAGGTCTCGATGACCCAGGAACAGCTACAAGATTTGCTAACGACAGAAGTTGAAGCTTGGAAAGCAAAATCGATCCAACAGATCGAACTTGACATTGCAGAACAATCGTACCAGCGCGGCGACCTCGACGACGCAGACTTTCACCAATTTGAGGTCATGCTTTTGGAAAACCGCCCAGCGTACATCCATATAATGGTCAGCATCGACGACGGTAGCAAAGAACTAGCGACGTCACCGATTTCAACAAGCTTCATCAAGCATCGCGATGGTCGCAGCGTTACTTGAAGTTCGCGCTAGCCAGCACCAGCGGCTTTGTTGTCAAAGCCGACCATGATCTCGAATTCGCCGGCGCGCGAGCCCTCGGGAATATCGAACGTCACGGTGCGTACTGCCGAGAAGTACGCAATCGGTTTATCCGGCTCGACGATGACATCCAGATTGAGGTGATCGCCCGCAATCCTGGCGCGCTTGCTGTCGTTGACGGCGACGTTGAGCGGCAATGAAATCGGCCCTGGCTTGCCCTTCGGTCCAAGCAGAACGCGGCCCGAGAAGCCGTACTTGACGGTCACGCGGCCCGGTTCGATCTGGCATTCGCGCGCGGTCTTTGTGATTTCTCCGCGATGCATGATCGCGAGGCCGTCGCCGGTGCGGCCGGCTTCATAGAGCGTGATGTTGTTATCGCGCGGGGCGATGAGAAAACGCGGGCATCCGGCGGAGACTTCGCCAACAGACGTGCTGCCGGTCTGCGAGGGATCGTTGGACTTTGCGGCGTGGAGCAACTGGTCTTCGGAAACCGACGCAACGTCCGATTTCGACGACGAGCCGCCGAACATGCCGCCGCCCAACCCCGAAGTTAAAGACGACATTCCGCACCCGCCAAGCGCGCATGCGACAGCCCCAACAGACGCGAAGGCAACGAGCCGCTGAAAACGCGGCAGGTAAAACCCGAGCATTGCGTTGCCTGTCATCTTCGTCGTGTTCAACGTGGTCCCCCAGGGTGCGAATCCCCGGCCCCTTGTAATGTTCGCAAAGCACCGTAGCATTCCGCCCGGGCGACGTCCAAAACCTTCACCCGAACGTTCGACTGTAGTTAAAGGACTTTTTGCCGTCATGTCCGCCCTTAACCACGCTCCGTCCACTGTCACGAAGCCGCCCCTCAGGCTTCTTATCGCCGCTCCGCGTGGCTTTTGTGCGGGCGTGGACCGCGCCATTCAGATCGTCGAACAGGCGTTGCAGAAATTCGGCGCGCCGGTCTACGTCCGCCACGAGATTGTCCACAACCGCTACGTCGTCGACTCTCTCAAGGCCAAAGGCGCCATTTTTGTGAAAGAGTTGCATGAGATTCCTGAAACTGATCAGCCCGTGATCTTTTCAGCACATGGCGTCGCCAAGTCCGTGCCCCAGGCGGCACAATCGCGGAATATGTTCGTTCTCGACGCAACCTGCCCCCTCGTGTCGAAGGTTCATATGGAGGCGTCCCGGCATTTTGAGCAGGGACGGGAAATCGTGCTGGTCGGCCACCGAGGCCATCCGGAGGTCATCGGCACGATGGGACAGCTGCCGCACGGCGCCGTCGTGCTAATCGAAACGGCGGACGACGCGCGGGCCTTCGCGCCAAAGGATGCCGGGAAACTCGCCTACGTCACGCAGACAACGCTCAGCCTCGATGACACCGCCGAGATTGTCACGATTTTGAAAGCGCGGTTTCCGGGAATTGCCGGACCGGTTAAGGAAGACATCTGCTACGCAACGACGAACCGGCAGCACGCTGTCAAAGCGATTGCGAGCGACGTCGATGCCGTCATCGTCGTTGGCAGCCCAAAGAGTTCAAACTCCCTGCGACTGGTCGAAGTTGCAGAGCGCTCCGGCTGCCCGGTCTCGCTCTTGATCGAGCGCGCGAGCGACATCCCGTGGGATCAGATCGAGGGCATCACACGGCTTGGTTTGACCGCCGGAGCCTCGGCGCCAGAAGTCATAGTGGATGAAGTCATTGAGGCTTTCCGCGACCGCTACTCTGTGACAGTGGATGTGGTGACGACCGCCGAAGAGCGCGTGGTCTTCAATCTACCACGCGAATTCAGACAACGGCCTGCCGGCTGATACGACAGTCCACACGCATCCCAATCACGAGCAGGCAATATGGCTGTCTATACCGAAGTGAGCGACGACGACCTGGCACGCTTTATCGCGAGCTACGGACTTGGCGCTCTGCTGTCCTATAAGGGCATCGCCGAGGGCGTCGAGAATACGAACTATCTCGTTCATGCGACCGCCGGGACGTTCATTCTGACGCTCTATGAAAGGCGCGTCGATCCGAAAGATTTGCCGTTTTTCCTGGGCTTGATGGAGCATTTGCAGGCACGCGGCGTTTCCTGCCCGCTGCCGGTGCGCGACGGCAATGGGCGCATTCTCGGCGAACTCGCGGGCCGGCATGCGGCGATCATCACGTTCCTCGAAGGTGTTTGGCCGCGCAAACCGAATGCCGAGCAATGCCTTGAGCTTGGACGCGCGCTGGCGCGGATGCACATCGCCGGCGAAGGCTTTGCGCTGACCCGTGCCAACGCACTGTCGCTCGACGGCTGGCACCAGCTATTCGACAAGGTCGGCACGAGTGCCGATGATATCCTGCCGGGATTGCATCGCACGATCGCCAACGAACTCGCATTTCTCGATCGTGCATTTCCGCGGGATTTGCCGCAAGGCGTCATTCACGCCGATCTTTTTCCCGACAACGTGTTTTTCATTGGCGACAAGCTCTCGGGGCTGATCGACTTCTATTTCGCCTGCAACGACATGCTGGCCTACGATATCGCGGTATGTATCAACGCCTGGTGCTTCGAGAGCGACTACGCTTTCAATGTCACCAAGGGACGCGCGCTGTTCAAAGGCTACAACGAGGTTCGGCCGCTTTCGGCCGGCGAGCGCGCCGCGATGCCGGCGCTGGCGCGTGGCGCTGCCATGCGCTTTCTTTTGACACGCAGTTACGACTGGCTGAACACGCCGAAAGATGCGCTTGTCGCGCGCAAAGACCCATTCGATTATGTGCGCCGCTTGCGCTTTCACCAGAACGCCACGTCGATTGCCGACTACGGCTGCGAGGCCGCGCCATGACGACGGCCGCTCCGCACGTCATCATTTACAGCGACGGCGCATGCTCGGGAAATCCTGGGCCGGGCGGCTGGGGCACCGTTTTGATTTCCGGCGCGCATCGCAAAGAGTTGCAGGGCGGAGAGCAACTGACCACGAACAATCGGATGGAATTGCTCGGCGCCATTTCAGGTCTTGCGGCCTTGAAGCGCAAAAGCACTGTCGAGCTCTGGACCGACAGCGTCTACGTCAAAAATGGCATCACCGGCTGGATCCACGGCTGGAAAAAGAACGGCTGGAAGACAGCCGACAAGAAGCCCGTAAAGAACGCCGAACTTTGGCAAAAACTCGACGCGCTGCGCGCCAAGCACGACGTCACATGGCATTGGCTGAAAGGCCATGCGGGGCACCCGGAAAACGAGCGCGCCGACGAGCTTGCGCGCGCGGGCATGGCCCCTTTCAAGGAGAAGCCAGCCGCGCGCAGCAAAGCACAATCACCAGAGTGATCAGAGTGAGCGGTCGATCATCGAGCACAGATTCTCGGCGCTCGATTTTTCCGCAACCGGCGGGCTGTCCTCAACGTTCAATATTTTGACGACACCGTCTTCGACCATCATCGCGTAACGTTTCGATCGGATGCCAAGGCCGAACGCCGACAAGTCGATATCGAGACCAAGCGCCTTGGCGAAATCGCCTGAGCCGTCGGCCAGCATTTCGATTTTTCCGGCAGCTCCGGTGTCCTTCGACCAGTTGTCGAGCACGAAGACGTCGTTGACGGCTGTACAGGCGATGGTGTCAACGCCTTTCGCCTTCAGCACGTCGACGCGATCAACGAAGCCCGGCATGTGGTTTTTGTGGCAGGTCGGCGTGTAGGCGCCGGGCACAGCAAACAGCGCGACCTTCTTGCCTTTGAAAACGTCGTCGGTCGTTCGCGCGGTTGGACCGTCAGCGCCCATGACCGTGAACTTGCCTGAAGGGATCGTGTCGCCAACCTTGATCGTCATGTCATTCCTCTTTGCTGAACGCTTGTGAACGCTTGCGCCTACGGCAACGTGATCGCCGTCTCGGATTGGCCCTTACCGCCGATGACGACAATACGCACGACCAACCCATTGAGTTCTTTTGCCGTCGCGCCATCGGTCAAATCGACTTCGAAAATCGCGCGATGCTTGTCGTCCTTGATCTTCTTTGGCACCGGCAGATAGACGCCGTTGCTGCTATCGACGACGGCGTCCGTTCCGTCCGCTGCGGTGTCCGGGATCGCAGGATCGGCCGTCTCGAATATCAAAATTGGCTTGCCGTTCCGCGTTTCGATTTGCCATTTCTCGACGATCGGATCGGTTTCAGGAATGGCCGGCGAACGCGGGACGCGCGCCAGCGCCGCTGCAACGTCAGACGAGACGCCAGTGTCGGGCGCAATATCGAGTTCGACTTCGGCTTCCGCTGGAACGCACAGCTCCTTGCAGACGCCATAGGCGGCTTTGAGCTTCAACGCGATCGGCTTGGACGGATCTTTCGGCGTCAACGCGACGGGAAAGACGACCGCATCGTAGTAACCGATGGTCGTGCCGGTTTTATCGATCAGGCGCGACGGCGCGGGGTAGAGCACTTTGACGTCAGCGACGTTTTCCGAAGCGCTGAAATCGAATTCAGGCGGAATGCCGCCCGCGTCTCCCGGCGCACGCCAGTAGGTTTTCCAATGCGACGGCATCGCGATTTCAATCGCTGCGTAGAGCTTTTCGTGACTATCGCCTGGACGTGTTGCCCGCCCGGCCAACAAACGGGCCTTGTTATTGAAGCCTTCGACCCAATCCGACGCGATGCCGTCCGCCATTGCGGCCGGTGCGACGGCCAACATCGCCAACGCTGCAAGCGCAGTTCTAAAGGACCAGCGGTGGGTACCGGGGCTCATCATGCGAGCCTTGTACCGCCCCGGCGAACGCCTGCCAATGCTTGTTACCTAGGGCGGAAGTCGCAAATCCGCGGCGCGGCAGCTGACCGTAAAGTATCTTCACGCAACGGTTCAGCCGGGCTAGTCTAGAGCCATGAAAATACCGAGACAGAAGCGCCGGGGTAAAGTCGCTGCCCAGACGCTCGAGGGCCAGTTGCTCGTCGCCATGCCGTCCATGACGGACCGGCGTTTCGCCCGCTCGGTTATTTACGTTTGCGCCCATTCCGACGAAGGCGCGATGGGCCTGATCGTCAACCAGCGCGCCAGCAACGTTTCAGCGCCAGATCTCCTCGAACGGCTTGGGATCGAGACGCGAGCTGACGATGACACCGTGTCCGACGCGCTGATGGATTTATCGATCCAGGTTGGCGGGCCGGTTGAGACGGGCCGCGGATTTGTTCTGCACAGCGCCGATTATTTCGCGGCGGAATCGACGCTCGCCATTGAGGAAGGTGTCTGCCTGACGGCGACCATCGATATTCTAAAAGCCATTGCGACCGGCACAGGCCCGGACCGTGCGATCCTCGCGCTCGGCTACGCCGGGTGGTCGCCAGGCCAGCTTGAAAGCGAAATCAAAGCCAACGGCTGGCTGAATTGTCCGGCCGATCCCGACATCATTTTCGATGACGATCTCGACAGCAAGTATACCCGCGCGATGGCCAAGCTCGGCATCGACCTGTCGCATCTCGTCAACGACGCGGGCCACGCCTAAGCGCGCGCGTCGTTTTTTCATAGACATGATTGCAGATCGCCGGCGTCGTGCTTAGCCGGCACTCGACTTCACGGCCGGTCGTCCGCTCGTCACTGGCGTATCGCTCGGCGGCTCGGGCGCTTGCGCGGCCGAACGGCTCCCTGCTGCGAGACGCGCGAGGCTTGCCGCGACACCTGGCGGCAAGTTCGAGAAGTCAGGCGCGGGCGGTTGCGCCGGTAATGGGCGCGGCGATGATGGCGGTGGCGGCGCCGCGCCTGGGAGCGGCGGCGGCATCGACGGCATTGGTGGTTGCTGCAGCGGCGCCTGTTGCAGCGGTGATTGCTGCAGCGGCGCCTGCTGTATTGGGGGCTGCTGCGACTGCTGCAGCGGCATAGCGAGTGGCGGCGCGGACGGTATCGGCTGGGGTGCCGCACCGTTCACTGGTGCAGAATTGCCGGGCACAGGAATGACCCGCGCGAGTGCTTCAGCCAACGGTTGCTTCATTGCCGGCGGCAGCGGCGCGATGATTGGCTGGGCCATCGGCACTTGATTAGGTGGGCTCAAGAGCTGCGCGCGCGCCGGGTTCGGCTGCGGCGGCGCGTGACCGTTGACGGCGACCGGCGGCATGCCAGGAGCACCAGGCGCGCCCGTGGTCTCGCGACGCGCTGCAGGTGCCAGCGCTTGCGGCGTTGCGATTGGTGACGCCCCGTTCGGCATCGCGGCAGGTTTAGGAGCCGCTTGCGGCGGCTGTGGTTTCTGCCGCGGCCGGACGACAGCGCGCGCCGGCAAAGCCTGCGATGATTTGGCCTTGGCATCCGCCGTCTCGCCGGCCTGCAGTTCTGCGACGACATCGGTTTGGCCGTTCGGAGCGGCTGCGATTTGTTTCTTGGTCTTCGCGGTCGGACGGAAGAAGCCGCGCGGCTGCAAACGCTTTTCCGACCGCTTGACCATTTTCAAAAGCTGCGAGACGTCACGTTCGGAAATCGGCTCGCCGAAGTGATAGCCCTGCGCGTACTCGCAGCCGATCGTGCGTAGGAACACGGCTTCGTCGGCGCTTTCAACGCCCTCTGCGACGACCTTTTTCGCGAGCTCATGGGATAGTGCCACGATCGATCGCATGATGGCGGCGCCGCTGGCGGAATCCGACGAGCGGACCAACTCGCGATCAATCTTGATCGTGTCGAACGGGAAGCGCTGCAGGTAGGCGAGCGACGAGTAGCCGGTTCCGAAATCATCGAGCGCCAATTCGGCGCCCGCGCCGCGCAGCGTTTCGAGAACCTCAACCGCCTGCTCCGGGTTTTCCATGACGAGCGTTTCGGTAATTTCGAGCCGCAAGGATCCGCGCGGCACGATATTGCGGCCGAGAATGTGCCGGATTTCCTGGACCGATTCCGGCTTGAATAGCTGCTTGCTCGAAACGTTGACGCTGACGAACAGAGGGCGGTCGGCGCGCGGCAATTCCGTTTGCCACTTGGCGCAATCCTTAGCGGCGCGCATCAGCACATAGGAGCCGAGCTTGATGATCAGGTCGGACTCTTCTGCAACCGGCACAAACGAAATCGGGTTCAGCATACCGTGCTTGGGGTGATCCCAACGCACGAGCGCTTCGAAACCAGCGAGCTCTTTTGTCGGCAGATAGACGATCGGCTGATAGAGAACCTTGAGCTGGCCCTTCTCAAGCGCCTTGCGCAAATCGCTCTCGACCTGGATGCGATCATCGCGGTCGCGACGCATTCCCGGCTCGAAGACTTCGATGCGATCCGCCCCGCCGCGCTTGGCGCGGTACATTGCGAGTTCGGCTTCCTTCAAGAGATCGTCGTCGAGCGTGTGCTCCTGATCCCAGATGGCGATGCCGATCGATCCCGTCAGAACGATCTCCTGATTGGCGAGTGGGATCGGCGCGCGCAGCGAACGGCGCACGCGCTCGGCAAGGGACGCCAGATTACGCGCATCCTGCTCACCGACAAACAGCATGGCGAACTGATCGCCGCCGACACGCGCCGCGGTGTCGTGCGCGCCGAGGTGCCGTTGCAGGCGGCGCGCGACCGTCAATAGAAGGCTGTCGCCACGGACCAAGCCGAAGGATGCGTTGACGCTCTTGAATTTGTCGAGGTCAATGAAAATGACCGCCGGGCGAACGGTCTGATCGGTTTTCGCGCGGGCAACGGCGGTCTTCAAACGATCGAGGAAAAGCTCGCGGTTCGGCAGACCAGTCAGGCTGCAATGAACGGCGTCGTGCAGCAGGCGCTCTTGCGCGCGTTTCGCATCCGAGACATCGCGGATCAGACCGACGCAGCGGAGCGTACGGCCGTCGGCATTCGGAACGCTCGCGGCTTCGAGTTCGAACCAGCGCCAGCTATTGTCGGCGTGGCGCAAGCGGAAATCGGTTCGAATTTTAACGCCGGCGCGCTCTTGCGCCGACACTAGCATGACTCGGAAACGCTCCTTGTCGGTTGGATGCACGTGGCGCAGGAAGTCATCGACCTTGCACGAGAGTTCTCCCGGCATCAGCGACAACGCCATTTCGATTTCAGGGCCGAGCTTGAATTCGTCGCGGCGGATATTCCATTCCCAGACGATCGAGCCGGAACCGGCAAGCGCCAGCGAGCGCGCCTGCAGCTCCGTCGGCGCACCGGCGTAGACCGGATCAAGCGATCGGAACGCGAACTGCGTAACGGTGAAGCCGAGCAGAATGACAACGAGCACGAGACCGGCAACAAGGCCTTGCACAACAGCGTCGCCGGCAAGCCGCCCCGACAGCGTCATGCCGGCTGCAAAAATCCAGACAAGAAACAGCACCCATGTCGGCACGAGGGAGAGGGCGCGATCCTGTCCGCGCGCTGCAAGATAGAGCGTGAGAATGCCGCCCGCGCCGCCTATCGCGATGAACGATAGACGCGCAAACGTTGCCGACAGACGCGGATCGATGACGGCAACCGCGATCAGGGAGAGCTGCGCGACGATCCACACACCAATCAACATGCGCACGAGACCGTGCCACATACTGAGCCGCAGGAACGTCGCGAGGAATATGACGTAGCTCGCAGCGATCGCGGACTCGGTCGCTGCGCGGTAGACGGCGTTATCTTCGGGCTTTAGGTTGAAAAGCCGGTGGAAGAAGCCGAAATCGACGCAGAGATATGTCAGGACCGACCAAGACACGAGTGCTGCGGCCGGGAAAATGATCTTGTGGTTGGCGGCGAAGACGGCCGTCAAGAAAATCGCGAGCAGGCCCGTGAGGCCGAGCATGGCGCCGTTGAACAACTGCCGCTCGCGGGTCTGGACTTCGTAGTCGATCGGCTTCCAGAGATAGAGCCGCGCAAACCTCTCGGTCGACAATTCGGCGACGTATGTGATCGTCTGGCCGGGCTCAAGCGTGATGCGGAAGACGTCGGCCTTATCGCTTTTGACGCGCTCGGGCACGAACCCGATCGACGGCGTCACGGCCTCGATGCGGCGCGCGTCGAGATCCGGCCAGACCGTGCCTGAGCCGCTGACGGTGTAGCGATCAGCCGTCAGCCAACGCTCTGTCGGCTTGTCGGACTTGTTGGTGAGCGCGAAGACCATCCAATTTGGATTGGCGCCCGGAACCGATGCGCGCACCGTCATGCGGCCCGTAACGCCGTCCGATCCGGCCGCGGTTTCGACCTGCAAGCTATCGCCGCGGCCTTCGTAGGCGTCGCCGAGCGTCGTGATTTCGATGCGTTCGAGGTCCGGCTGGACCGCGATCGGTTCGAGCGCGCGCGCTGGTGCAATCGACAGCCAGAGTGCGCAAGCGGCCAGCAACGTCAGAAGCGTTGCCTGCACGGTCGAGCGCATCGTATCGCGAGCTATCGCGCGGGTTCGGCTGCTCATCGGCGCACCACCTTCGCCGCCTGCATCGGCGTCTGCGGCCCCGTGTCCGGCGCAAGCGCCGCAAACAGGAAATGATCTTCCCAACGGCCGTTGATCTTCAGATAAGAACGGGCCAGGCCCTCGCGCTCGAAGCCCGACCTCTCAAGGACGCGGATCGACGCCGCGTTGGCTGGCATGCAGGCGGCTTCCAGACGGTGAAGGCGCAACGTCCGGAATGCAAATGGCAGAAGCGTCTGCACGGCTTCCGTCATGCAGCCCTGACCGGCGTAAGGCTTGCCGATCCAATAGCCGAGCGCTGCTGTCTGTGCCGAGCCGCGGCGGACGTTCGACAGAGTAATGCCACCGAGAAGCGTATCGTGCGCCGCATCGGATATGAAATACGAATAGCCAAAATCGTCGCGCACGTCTTTGGCGTAGGCGCGCAACCGCCGGCGGTACATCTGCCGCGAAAGGTCATCGCGTGACCATGCCGGTTCCCAAGGCGTCAGGTGTGCACGGCTTAACGCGCGCAATTCCGCCCAGGCGGAATAGTCGGCAACTGTCGGCGGACGCAGCGTCAGCGTTTTGCCCCGGATCGCGTCCAGGTAATCTTCAGGTAGCGCTGATCGCAGGAATGCCATAGCGCGGTGTCATGTCCCAAGTGTTGCGGCCGGAAGTGACGCGCGCGCGAATATATCGGCGGTACGTTCGGCCTGTGCGCGCGATTTCCTACCCGAGCCGAGAACGGCAACTGTCGGCACGCCGCTGGCGATACGGGATGCGACCGCGCGGACAGCGTCGCGGCTGACCGCGTCGACGCGAGCGACAAGCTCGTTGGCCGGGATCAGCGCGTCGTAGGTCAAGAGATGGCGCGCCATCTGCTCGGCGCGCACAGACGAACTCTCGAGCGCCATCAGCAATCCGGACTTCAATTGCGCGCTTGAGCGCTGCAGCTCGGCAGCAGTCGGGCCGCGTGCGGCGACATCGTGCAACTGCTCGGCAACGATAACCGCGAGCGGCTCGATATTGTCAGGACTTGTGGCGGCGTGCACAGCAAGCATTCCGGCGTCCCTCAGCCCCCAGACCGACGAATAGATTGAGTAGCACAGCCCGCGGTTCTCACGGATTTCCTGAAACAGCCGCGACGACATTCCGCCGCCGAACAGGCCCGAGAACACTTGCGCTGCGTAAAAGTCGTCTTCGAGATAGGAGGGTGCGGGCAGACCAATGACCACATGGCTTTGCTCATACGGTCTAGCGGACGACGCTATGCCACCCGCATAGCGCGCCCGCTGCTCCCCCCTGGGTTCGGCACGAGTGAGCCCACCGAATAGGGCCTCAACGTGGCGAACCAGTTTTTCGTGGTTGATAGCGCCCGCTGCCGCAATAACCATCGATTCCGGCGTGTAATGTTCCGCCAGGAACGCTCTCAGATCGCTGGCCTGCAGGGCGCCAACGCTGGCCTCGGTCCCCAGAATCGGGCGGCCAAGCGCCTGGCCCGGAAAAGCCGCCTGCTGCACCAGCTCGAACACGACGTCATCGGGATCGTCTTGCGCCGCGGCGATTTCCTGCTGGATGACGCTGCGCTCTTTGTTCAGCTCATCCGTGCTGAAGCTCGAATTGAGCAGAATGTCGGCCAGGATATTGAGCGCGATGCCATCGTCACCCTTGAGGACGCGCGCATAGTAGGCCGTCATATCGAGGCCGGTCGCGGCATTTAGATCGCCGCCGATGTCTTCGATTTCTTCGGCGATGCGTTGCGCCGTGCGCGTAGCGGTCCCTTTGAACGCCATGTGTTCGAGGAGATGCGACAGACCATGCTGATCGGGCCGCTCGTGGCGCGCTCCCGACGCAACCCAGACGCCGAGCGATACCGTCTCGAGGTGGGGCATGGCGTGAGACGCAACGCGAAGGCCGTTCGATAGCGTCGTGACGTTGGTGCTCATCCTGCCGCTTTCAAAGAAACTGCAACGGCCTTTTCGACGTAGCGTTCGGCTGATGCGAGATCGTTGTCGATGACGTCGAAGCGCTCGACATCGGTCATGAGGTTCGACAGGCGCGCCGGAAGCGGTGGCCGCGCGCCGGTGATCGCCTCGATAGCGTCGGGGAATTTCGCCGGATGCGCCGTCGCCAGCACGACGACAGCGCCGTCGAGCGCAGCCCTATCGGCTGCAACGACGCCGCACGCCGAATGCGGATCGAGGACGTAGCCGTATTTGGCTTTCGTCTCACGGATGCAGTTGGCGACGTCGTCTTCAGTCGCGGCCACGGCCGAGAAATCGGATTTCAGCACCGGCCAAAGCGCACCGAGTTCAAAGCGCTGCTTGGCGCTGAGATCGGCCATCAAGCCGCGGATAGTGCTTGCATCACGGCCGGCCGCTTCAAACAAGTAGCGCTCGAAGTTGGACGATATCTGGATGTCCATCGACGGCGACGAGGTGGCGACGACGCCTTTCATCGCATAGGCGCCGGTCGCGACGGTCCGCGGCAGGATATCGTTCTCGTTCGACGCGATGATCAGATGCTTGATCGGCAGACCCATGCGGCGCGCAACGTAGCCCGCAAAAATATCGCCGAAATTGCCGGTCGGCACTGAGAACGACACAGCGTTGTCCGGCGCGCCGAGGCGGCTCGCGGCGGCGAAATAATACGTCACCTGCGCGACGATGCGCGCCCAGTTGATCGAGTTGACGCCTGAGAGCTGCACGCGGTCGCGGAAGGCATGATCGTTGAACATGCCTTTGACGAGCGCCTGGCAGTCATCGAACGTGCCTTTGACGGCAACGGCGTGGACGTTCGGTTCCTTGGGTGTCGTCATCATGCGGCGCTGCACGTCGGAGACGCGGCCGTCCGGGAACAGGATCACGACGTCAACGCGCTTCGATGAGCGGAACGCTTCGATTGCGGCGCCGCCGGTATCGCCCGACGTCGCGCCAACGATGGTCGCGCGCTGCCCGCGCTTCTCAAGCACATGGTCCATCAGCCGCGCCAGCAGTTGCATGGCAACGTCCTTGAACGCCAGCGTCGGCCCATGAAACAGTTCAAGGATGTACATGTTGGGTTTCAGCTCGACGAGCGGCGCAATGGCCGGATCGCCAAAGCTCGCATAGGCATCAGCTGCCATGCGGCTCAGCTCGGCGCGCGAGATCGTGTCGCCGCAGAAAGGGTGGATGACCTCGACTGCGATGTCGGCGAACGGCATCGACGCAAAACTGCGGATCTTTTCCGGCGTGAGCGTCGGCCACGTTTCTGGCAGATAGAGACCGCCATCACGGGCAAGCCCTGCGAGCAGAACATCATCGAACGCCAGTGAAGGCGCCGTACCTCGTGTCGAAATGTATTTCAAAAGCTAAGGCCTCATCGTCGGTTCAGGCGGGAGTGGGCGGACCCTAGTGAGCTGCTCTCGTTCGAACAAGTCTAGCGCCACCCCCCGAGATTGCTACACACAGGCTGCGTTAAGGTTGTGGGTGCTTTGCGTCAAATTCAGCGAGTTTCTGGCGCACGAACACGCCGAAGATAACCAGAAGCGTCAGCGCCAGGCCGTACCAGGTTACGACGTACTGGAGATGCGAATTCGGCAACTTTACCGCCGTCGTTCCGCCCTTTGGCCAGCCACCGGGATTGGCGGGCTCGGCTTCGGCATCGATCGAGAACGGCGCGTAACCCTGCAGCTGCATCATTTGCTGCTCAGCGGGCGTTGGCGGTCCTTTCTCGCCCCAGCGCATCGCCCAGGTATCGCGCTGATACCAGCGATTGGATTTCGGATCGTTGGGCGCCGCGAACATGCTTTTCGGCTCATCGAGACGGGCGAGACCGGTGATCGTCACCGGGCCTGCGATCTGGCCTTCCGCACGCGTCGCCGGATCTTTGAATTTGTCGGAGACCCAACCGCGATTGATGTAGACAGGAGGCTGGCCGCCGTCGAGCTTCAGCAGCGTGTAGACGTTCCACCCCTGGCTTGATGTCCTGGGCGCATAGATGTGGCGTTCTTCCGAATGGTCGAACGTGCCCGTGACGCGGACGCGGAGATATTCGACGTCTCCGGTTTTAAGGTCGGGATCGGACTTTACGAACTCGCCCAGCGCCGCAGTGTAGGACACGGGTTCGGCCTTGGCGCGAGCTTCGAGCTTGGCGATCAGATCGGCCTTCCAATTCATGCGTTGCAATTGCCAGGTGCCGAGCCCGATCAGCAGCGGCAGCGTCAACACTGTCAGAATGGCGGGCCACATCAGCCCGGCGGCGCGCCAGCGTGCAAGCAAGTGCTCAATCCCTTAGTAAGCGGCCTTCCTCGGCCTTGTTCTTGAATTGCAGAGCAATCAGCGTCGCTTTGAGAAAGCGCAGCAGCAGAACCGCAATCAGCGGCATTACCAAGGCGAGAATGATGACGTGGACCCACCACGGCACGCCGAATTTGAATTCGGCGATCATGGCAACGCCCATGCTCAGAAAGCCAAGGATGAAGATTGCGAAGATCGCCGGGCCGTCGCCGGTGTCGACAAACTTGTAATCAAGACCGCACGCCGAGCAGCGCTCCCGCATGTTGAGCGCATGGATAAAAAGCGGTCCCTTGCCACAACTCGGGCATTTGCATCTGAGCCCAGCCGAGAGTGGCGATATGGCAGGCGCGGTCTGTGACACGGCAATCTCCTCAGCTGGCAAATTTTCCCAGCAATGCGGACGACAATGCTGCGAAAGGCTCAGTCTGACAACGCGAGACATCGCCACGGCGGCCGTTCTATCGCGGCTCTGACGCAGCTCTGAAACGACAAGAGGCGGCCTGTGCGGCCGCCTCTTGCGATATAGTGATAGTGCCGTTCGCTTATTACCCGGCAACCGGTGCGCCAGCGCCTGCACCCCAGACGTAGATGCACGCGAACAGGAACAGCCAGACCACGTCGACGAAATGCCAATACCAGGCGGCAGCTTCGAAACCGAAGTGCTGCTGCGGCGTGAAGGCACCTCGCATCGCGCGGACAAGGCAGACCGCCAGGAAGATCGTTCCGATGACGACGTGCGCGCCGTGGAAGCCGGTCGCCATGAAGAACGTCGCGCCATAGCTGTGGCCGGCATAGCTGAAGCCGGCGTGGCTATATTCGACGACCTGCAAGGCGGTGAAGATCATGCCGAGAAGCACCGTCAACAGAAGGCCGATGACGAGACCGCGACGATCGTTCTTGAGCAGTGCGTGGTGCGCCCACGTGACCGTGCAGCCCGACGTCAACAGAATGAGCGTGTTGACCAGCGGCAAGCCCCACGGGTCGAACGTGTTTTTGAAATAGCCCGACGTCGTTGCAGCGGTCGCTTCAACCGGAACCGGCGGCCAGACACCGCCGTAAACTTCGTTGCGCGTCGTCAAGCCAACGAGTGTGCCCGGGTTGTTCAGCAATTCGTGGACGCCGTTCGGGAAAAGCGCGCTGTCAAAATATGCCCAGAACCACGCGACGAAGAACATGACTTCCGAGGCGATGAACATGATCATGCCGTAGCGCAGGTGAAGCTGCACGACCGGCGTATGGTCGCCCTTGTTGGCTTCGATGATCACGTCGCGCCACCAGAGCCATGCAACGGCGATCAGCGCAGCGATACCGACAACAAACAGCCACGGGCCGGTGATGCCAAACACACCTTCGCCATCAACGTGCGTGCGCATCCAGGCAATTGCACCGACCGCACCAACGAATGCCGCGGCGGATGCCGCGAGCGGCCACGGGCTCGGGTCCAAAAGGTGGTAGTCATGATGTTTTGCGTGAGAGTCTGCCATTTCTGTCTCCGTCGTCCCCGAAGTGTTGTGTCCGTCTTCTGCTTTTTTGAAGCCTCGCTCTGCAGCGATGCCCCCCAAGTTTTGTATCCGTCCCGTCCTTCGCCTCAGCGGTCAACCGCTTTGGAATTCCAACTCATTCGACTGGCGTCGCGCCTGCATCCTTCACAGCTGCCGTTTCTTTCACCGGATAGAAGACGTAGCTGAGCGTGATGTTCGACAAATGCCGTGTATCGCGATCTTCGAGCATTTTCGGATCGACGAAGAACGTCACCGGCATTTCGACCGATTGACCCGGTTGCAGCGTCTGCTCCGTGAAGCAGAAACAGGCAATCTTGCTGAAGAACAATCCCATCGTGTCGGGCGAAACGTTGAACGCCGCCGTGCCCTTCAAAGGTTTGTCAGACAAGTTGGTGGCGCGATAAAACGCCAGAGCATTCTCGCCGAGCTTGACGTCCATCGTCGGCTGCACGGGCTCGAATTTCCAATCGAGGCCATGCGCGACGTTGGCATCGAAGCGTACCGTGATAATGCGATCGACGACGTGGTCTGATGGTGCAAGAGCGCGCTGCGTGGTGCCGCCGTACCCCGTCACCTGGCAGAAGATGCGGTAGAGCGTCGGCGAGGCCGCCGTCAGACTTCCCATGAGCGTCAAGGCGCCCAGGCACCACAGAACGACGGCGCGATTGCTTTTCGCGGCAGGCGCGTTTGCCGTAGTCGAAAGGTCAGCGTTCGGCAGTTCTGCTGTCAATGCCTTACACCTTGTTTGCAATTGCACCACCGAAACGCACGAGCGTTGCGGCATAGAACAACACGACCATAACGCCGAGCATCACGGCGATCGCAATCGACCGGCGGCGAGCGATGCGGGCAGCGGCTTCAGCGTCTCGTTTCGGCAGTTCGTTCGACATCGCCGTCACATTGCCCCCGCGTGGAGATAGCGCATGACGGCCGCTTCAACGAGCAGCACGGCGAACAGCAAGTAGAGATACAGGATCGAGAACCAGAACAGCTGCTTGGCGACCTTGTCGGCTTCGCGGCCTTCGGTGGTGCGGTAGACCTTGACGGCGAGCCACAGGAAAATCGCGCCGAGCACGACCGAGAAGGCGAGATACGTTACGCCGCCGAGGCCGACGAAATACGGCGCGATGGCGATCGGCACGAGGAACACGGAATAGAGCAGGATCTGGCGGCGCGTTTCCGCGAGACCGGCGACGACCGGCAGCATCGGTACACCGACGCGCTCATAGTCGCGGCAACGATAGAGCGCGAGCGCCCAGAAGTGTGGCGGCGTCCACATGAAGATGATCAGGAACAGAAGGATGCTTTGAATGGAAATGTCGCCGGTCACGGCGGCCCAGCCGACCATTGGCGGGAATGCGCCGGCAGCGCCGCCGATGACGATGTTGTGCGGCGTCCGGCGCTTCAGCCACATCGTGTAGACGAACATGTAGAAGGCGATTGTGAGCGCGAGCAACGCGCCGGCCGTCCAGTTCACGAGAACGCCGAGCGTCATGACAGAGCCGACGGCCAGCACCGTGCCGAAGCTCAATGCTTCGTCTCCCGAGACGCGGCCGCGCGGCAGCGGGCGCGCGGCGGTGCGCGCCATGCGCGCGTCGATGTCGGCGTCGTACCACATATTGAGCGCGCCCGAGGCGCCCGCTCCAATTGCGATCGACAGGATGGCGATAAATCCGATGACCGGATGCAACGATCCGGGTGCCGCGACCATTGCAGCCAGCGCCGTCAGAATGACGAGCGTCATGACGCGCGGCTTCATCAGCTGGACGTAATCGCTAACGCTCGGCTCCAAGAGAAAATCGGCTTGGCCGGCTTCGCTTTGCATCGTCATGGTGCTGCTACGTCCAACTACGAAAGGCAGGATAACTTGAGAGTGGAATGCGGCAAGGCGCCTAGGTGCTCCCTGCCGCACTTTTTTTGTCAGCTCAAACCGGTCAGTGGTGATCGGTCGCCGCAATACGCGGCAGCTTTTCGTAAGAGTGGAATGCCGGCGGCGACGGCAGCGTCCACTCAAGCGTCGTTGCACCGACGCCCCACGGATTGCCGGCAGCCTTTTCCTTGCGGATGAAGGCGTAGATCATGCTCGCAACGAACAGGAGCGTCGCAGCGAACGTGAGGTACGCGCCGTACGAGGAGATCTTGTTCCAGTACGCATAGGCTTCCGGATAGTCGGCGTAGTGGCGCGGCATGCCAGCAAGGCCGAGGAAGTGCTGCGGGAAGAACAAGATGTTGGCGCCAATGAACGTCAGCCAGAAGTGAATCTTGCCGAGCGTTTCGTTGTACATGTAGCCCGTCATCTTCGGGAACCAGTAATAGATACCGGCGAAGATCGAGAACACGGCACCGAGCGACAGCACGTAGTGGAAGTGGGCGACAACATAGTAGGTGTTGTGCAGCGAACGATCGACGCCCGCGTTAGCGCACATCACGCCTGTCACACCACCGATGGTGAACAGGAAGATGAAGCCCAGCGCCCAGATCATCGGCACGCGGAACTGCAGCGAGCCGCCCCACATCGTCGCGATCCACGAGAAGATCTTCACGCCCGTTGGAACGGCGATAACCATCGTCGCGAACATGAAGTAGGCCTGCGTATCGACGCTGAGACCGGCCGTATACATGTGGTGCGCCCACACGATGAAGCCGACGAGGCCGATCGCGACCATGGCATAGGCCATGCCGAGATAACCGAAGACCGGCTTGCGCGAGAACGTCGAGATGATGTGGCTGATCATGCCGAAGCCCGGAAGAATGAGAATGTAAACTTCCGGATGGCCGAAGAACCAGAACAAGTGCGCGTAGAGCAGCGGGTCACCGCCGCCTGCTGGGTCGTAGAACGTCGTGCCGAAGTTGCGGTCGGTCAGCAACATGGTGATGGCACCAGCAAGAACCGGCAGCGACAGAAGCAGCAAGAACGCCGTCACGAGCACCGACCAGACGAACAGCGGCATTTTGTGGAGCGTCATGCCCGGTGCGCGCATGTTGAAGATGGTGGTGATGAAGTTGATGGCGCCGAGGATCGACGAGGCACCCGCCAAGTGAAGCGCGAGAATACCGAAATCGACCGCTGGTCCCGGATGTCCGATCTTACTTGAAAGCGGTGCAACGACGATCCAGCCCGTACCGACGCCGTTGGCGTCAGCCGTGCCAGGGACGAACATCGACATCAAAAGCAGGATGAAAGCGGCCGGCAGCAGCCAGAACGAGATGTTGTTCATGCGCGGGAACGCCATGTCCGGCGCGCCGATCATGAGCGGCACCATCCAGTTGCCGAAACCGCCGATCATGGCCGGCATGACCATGAAGAACACCATGATGAGACCGTGGCCGGTCACGAATACGTTGTAGGCGCCTTCGTCTGCGAAGTACTGCAGGCCAGGCTGCTCAAGTTCCATACGCATGACGACCGACAGGAAGCCGCCGATGAGGCCGGCGACCACTGCGAACAGCAGGTACATCGTGCCGATGTCTTTGTGGTTCGTCGAAAAGAACCAGCGTTGAATGAACGGCGGCGCGTGGTCGTGGTCGTCTGCCGCTCCGTATGCCGTGCTACCCATTTGGCTTTGTCCCGGAAAGATTGTGTTTGTTGACGTTTATGACGTTGGAACGGTGACGCCGCGGACCCCTCCGCGGCGCGCCGATCGATCCTAGTTGGCGAGCTGCGCGACCGGCTTGGCGGCCGGAGTGCGGGCTGCTTCCTCGTCCTTCAAGATTTGGGCAGCACCCTTCTTGTCCTTCGCCTGCAGCGCCGCCATCCACTTGTCGTAGACAGCCTGCTCGACGACGTGGACCGAGATCGGCATGGCCGAGTGCAGCTTGCCGCAGAGAACCGAGCACTGACCGTAGTAGGTGCCGATCTTCGTCGGCTGGAACCACGTTGCAGCGGTACGGCCAGGAACAGCCTGCATCTTCGAACCGAACGACGGGATTGTCCAGGAATGGATGACGTCGTTCGATGTCACGAGAAGGTGGACGACCTTACCAACCGGCACGGCGATCGCCTGATCGACTGCAAGCTTGCGCGGCGCAAGGCTTTCAGCCCAGAGCGAATGGGAGTCGGCGTAGAGCGCCTTATGGCGCGCAATGCCTTCAAGCGAACCGTACTTCTCACCGAATGCGTCGTCGCCGAGCTTGGCCTTGAGCAAGTCTTCGTCGCCGACCGAGTTCGACGTAATCGTAACGTTCTTCATGCCTTCCTGCTTATCGAGCAGGTACTCATGTTCCCAGAACCAAGCGTTCGCGGTCGCCTTGATCGTCAGGTCCGGCTTCGGGAACGAGTACTGATCGTAGAGCAAGCGGAACGACGGGATCGCGAGGCCGACGAGGATCAGGATCGGAACGATCGTCCAAGCCACTTCCAGCAAGGTGTGGTGGGCGTTGCGCGACGGTGTCGGATTATTTTTTTCGCTGAAGCGGTACATGACGTACAGCATCAACAGCAAAACGAATATCGTGATGGCGATGATCGTGATGTTGACGACGTTATAGAGACTTACGATCTGCTCCATAATTGGCGTCGCCGGCGACTGCAGCGTCGCTTGACCAGGGACCGGGTGACCAAAATCAGCGTGAGCGGCGCCAGTTGTTCCCATAGCGACCGCAAAGTACGCCGCTGCCGAACAGGCAACAGCGCCAAACATCCGTCTCAACATTCTTTCGCTCCCAGTTCGCGCGAACCCCTTAGAAGGGCTCGGCTATCTCCCGCTTCGTGTCCCTGCTGTATCCGGCCCGCCGTTAAACCCGGCGGTGCCCCAGCGCTTTTAGTGCTCGTCTAAGACATCCCCATCGACCACGTTGAGACGCTTGCCGCCGCATAGCTTATGCGTCTTCTAAAGAGCACAACTGCCTTATGGTTCTCAAGTCAAGTTTTGTGCGGCAATTCTGCTCGAAAAAGATGCGCGAATCAGCATGACCCGCTAGCAGAAACCGCGTCGCCAATGATTGCGCCAGTGTTTTTGGCGGAACAGAATTACGCCTGAATCCTGGAAGACCTAACGGCGTCCGGTCCTTGATGGCGGAATGCCGCCCATCGCGCCGCTAAAACTACGTAAAGTACCGGACAACGTTTATAATCGAACATCCCAAGGGTCCGCCCGTGAATAGCCCCCTACAGCGCTTCATGCGCGCCCGGTTTCCGCGCCCGCCGTACCGCTGCAAATCGCTTCAGGCTGCTGCGTTTACTTTGATCGCGATCTTTGCGGCGGCGCAGCAAGCTCAAGCCGTGGATGCACCTGAGGGCACCGTCAAATCGCAGCACGGCGATTGGCAGGTCGTCTGCAAAGACCCACCGCCAGGCGCCAAGAATGGCGTGTGCGCGCTCGTGCAGAGCGTGACCGCCGAAGACAAGAACAACATTGGCCTGACCGTCTATTTTCAGAAATTCTCGAACGGCACGCGCGTGCTCCGCGTGTTTGCTCCGCTCGGTGTGCTGCTGCCTCCCGGGCTTGGTCTAAAGATCGACGACAAAGACGTCGGTCATGCACCGTTTTTGAGGTGCCACAACTTTGCGTGCTATGCGCAGGTTGTCGTCGAGGATCCGCTTGTCGAGCAGCTTAAAACCGGCAAGACGGCGATCTTCATCATCTTCCAGACCGAGGAAGCCGGCATCGGCATTCCGATTTCTCTGGCAGGGTTCGGTGAAGCGCTTGCCGCGCTCGAATAAGTCGGTTGTCATAAAATTTTGCCGCCACCAGCAGACTGGCAGCGGCACGAAACGATCACCTTGCGGACGCCGGTTGCGTCGGCGGTCTACGCGACCTTGCGATCCAGAGTTTCGGATTGATCAGGAATAACAATAAGATCCCGATCGCGCGCCTTGACCCGAAGCGTTACGACTTCGGTCTCGGCATCACCCGCCTGAGCAACAGTTCGAGCGGCGGTCGCGGCCAAACGCTGGCTCGATACGGCGAACTGCGATGTCATGGCTTCCCAATAACGAATGTTCGCCGAGGCGACATCGCCAGGTGTGCGGCAGCGCGCGAGATCGCGTGACAGTTGCAACGTTGCTTGCGTTTGCTTAACGCCCAAACCTGCAACTTCAAGATTCCAACGACCAACCGATTTGAGAAACGGCTGCCAGACGCTTGATACCAAATCAGCGCCCTCGCACATCAACTGAAACATGTCATGGGACTGTAGGGCGCTTTCCACCTTACGCATGCTCGTGTGGTCCATACTTCTCCTCCAAACGGAACGCATTCGCGCCTACGATTTCGGACGCACCTTAGATCGATGCTGTTAACTATATTTGCTTGCCGCTTTGGCTTACCACGCGCGGCCTGCCGCTTCATGTCACAGAATTGTGCATCGGGTTTGACGGCACGTCGAAATCGCGCCTCGCACCAACGAAATTTACCGTAAGTCCTCGCAATTTTTGAGTGATGACCGTTCACTTCACTACCATAGATTGCAAAAGATATTTCAAATTCTACTTTTAGTTCAATGACTTAAATCAGATATTGATTGACGGCCAAAAAAGCGTGTGCGGATAGTTAACCACGTCGATTGCTCGGCCAGTTGGCCAATCGGTGCGGTATGCGGTGGTGTCGGGGTAGTGCCAGAGATGGCTGGTTGCGTATCGCGCCTCGCGCAGGAGCGATGGCGGTTGCCTTGGTCGTCGGATGCGTTGCGGCTGCTGGCGATGTCCGATCAGAGCCGCTCGAAGACGCAACATCGCCAAAGTACGGCTGGCGCGAAGTTTGGGGCGGTGCCGACGCCACCAAGGATGTCTGGCTTCTCTACACGGGCGTCACGCTCGCTCCGTTGAGCAAGGACATCTATAGCGACGGCCTGCGGCTGCGCGTCAACAGCGGCTACGGTCAGTATCAGTACGAGGGCCGCACAATCACATGCGATGCTCTCGGCGTGTTCGATTGCGCCACAAAAATCAAAGTCGACGTCACCTACACGGATGCGCTCATCGGCTACCATCTTCGGCTTGGGGAACTGACAGCGAAGGCATTCGCCGGAGCCTCGATCATTTCGCACGATTTCGGGCGTCATGCTGCCACTACGCCGTTGCAGGGCGTCGATATCGGCGCGACCGCAGCGCTTGAATTCTGGCTCAACCTCGGCAAGGACGGTTGGACATCTCTCGATCTGCAATACACGACCGCGCATGAAACCGGTTCCGCGCGATGGCGCGCCGGATGGCGTGTTATCCCGTCACTCTCGATCGGTCCGGAAGCGCGACTTGATACCAACGCGACCCAAAACGCCGGCCGCGTCGGCCTGTTCGCGAGGTATGACTGGACCGGCGGCGAAATCTCGGTTGCTGGCGGCTTCGCGCAGAAGGTCTGCAAATTTGACGACATGCTCTGCGAAGACGAAGACGGCGACGATATCGAGACGTCGCCCTACGTCACAATCAATCTGCTGTCGCAATTCTGAGCGGCTGTGACGCGCTGATCCCGCTTGACCGCAGCCCCGTGCATCGACGACACCTTGCTGCATTCCGCTTTGCTCGGGAGTGCAGGCATGACATCGCGCATCACATTTCTGACGATCGCACTGATGATCGGCATCGCGCTTCTTCCAAAAGCGGCGTATGCCGCGTCCTGCGCCGAGGCGGCGATCGAGGCGCGCGGCGAGCAATCGCGTTACGAGTGGAGCGCCAAGGGTAAGGCCCGCGCCAACTGGCGCAGCAAGGTTCGCCGCACGCCGGGGCTCGGAGCAGCCTACGCCAACTGGGCGCGGGCGCAGAACGCCGAAGAACACTGCATGTCAGGTCCGGCCGGGACGCTGTGCGTCTTCACCGGCATACCGTGCATGCCGTAGCCGCAAAAAAGTTTCACGGCCGCCCAAGGAAACACAAACCCGCACCGTCCAATGGACCAAACGGCTTTTTGAGCAGGGCCATTGGTGCTGACGGCTGCCGCCACCGCTGAAACGGACGAAACGCTAGCCGCGCGCGCCGCGGGCGGGTGCCGTCAGTCATTCGGCGAACTGATCGAGCGCCATTACGACCGCATCTACCGCATGGCGTGGCGCTGGTCCGGTCAACGTGACCGCGCCGAGGACATCGCCCAGGACGTTTGCGTCAAGCTCGCAGGCGCTGTCGGCGGCTATCGCGCTGATGCGAAGTTTACGACCTGGCTGCATCGCATCGCCTACACGACGATGATCGATCAGCGTCGCATCACCCAAAGGACGGTGCCGGTCGAACCGTCAGAGATTTTACGGCTCGTCGATGACGACGCGCAGTCTCAGAGCGCCGAAGAGGCAATGACGGCCGCCGACAACGCGCGTGAGCTCTGGACTGCGGTGCGTGCACTGCCTCCGCAACAGCGCGACGCGGTTCTGTTGATCTACGGCGAAGACATGAGCCATGCGGAAGCGGCACTGATCATGACGTGCTCGGAGAAGACGGTGTCATGGCACGTCCATGAAGCGAAGAAGAAATTGAAACTGTCACTGAAGGCTGCGGGTTAGAGGTATGACCGACTTCGACCTCGAAAATTTAAAAAACGTGCCGGTTCCGGCGGCGCGTCCGCATGCCAAGCGCGCGGCGCTCGACGCCGCAATGAATGATTTTGACAAAACGCTCGAAAACCCGGCGCATCCGGCCGGCTCCGCGGCAGCGGAGTCGGATGCGCCAACAAAAGACTCCCCCAAAGGAAACATCACCGCGCTGCGTCAGACGGAAACGTCAACGCTGAAGAGGAGTTTCCGCATGTACCTTTCGTCCCGCACGACACAAGCGATGGCCGCGTCCCTTGCAGCGCTCGTCATCGCCGCGCCGTTTGCGTTTCAGCATTTGGAGCGCTTGCGCGATGCGCAACCGCCGGTCGTTCAGACGCAGTCCGAGACGAAAATCGTTGGCCACGTCGCCGAGCCGAATGCAGCACCGCTAAATGAGCAAAGCCGCAACCAGCCGACCGCAGCGCCTGATCAAGGCCGGATTGAAAGCGAGCGTGACCGGCGTAGCGACGACAGAATCGCCGGCGTTTCACCGGTGCCTGCCGATGCCAACGCCGTGCGCGATGCGATTGCACGCCTTGCACCTCCGCCCCCGCCTTCGCGGCCGCCGTCACCACCGATGTCGGCAGGACTTGGGGCGCTCAGTATCGAGCAGCAACAGGTGCAGGCCGCTGCGCAGACGGCGGCGATGTCTGCCGACGCAAGCGTACGCAAAAAGAAAGCCGAAACGCGCGTGCGTGGTCTCGTTGCGCCCGGCGAAGCCGCATATTTAGCGCGCAAGGCCGATGGTGTCGTCGAACAACCGGTCATCGTTGAGCGCGAAGAATATCGCGATCAATTCGACGCGAAGGATGCCAATCCGATCAAGCAGGTTGCGAGCGAACCGGTCTCGACGTTCTCAACGGATGTCGATACGGCGTCGTATGGGTTCGTGCGCCGCGCGCTGAATTCTGGGCACCTGCCGCCGAAGGATGCGGTGCGCATCGAGGAGATGATCAACTATTTCCCGTATGCGTATCCAGCGCCGGACTCGGCCGACGTGCCCTTCAAGCCGACGGTGACTGTGCTGCCGAGTCCTTGGAATACGTCCAACAAGCTCGTGCACGTCGCGATCAAAGGCTACGACATCAAGAGCGCCGAGCGGCCACGCGCAAACCTCGTTTTCCTGATCGATGTTTCAGGATCGATGGCGCCGGATGATCGCCTGCCGCTGTTGAAGAACGCTTTCCGCATGCTTGTCGATCAGCTGAAGGCGGATGATACAGTCGCCATCGTCACCTATGCGTCGGGTTCCGGCGTCGCCCTTGAGCCAACGAAGATTACGGACAAGGCAAAGATACTCGCGGCGATTGATCGTCTTGGCGCCGGCGGATCGACGGCGGGGGCGGCTGGCATCGCGGATGCGTATCGCTTGGCCGAAGCAAGCTTTGATAAGTCTGCCGTCAATCGCGTGGTGCTTGCGACGGACGGCGACTTCAACGTCGGCATCACCGATCAGAGCGAACTCAGATCGTACATCGAGCGCAAGCGGCAGTCGGGCATCTTCCTGTCAATTCTTGGCGTCGGACAGGGCAATCACAACGACGCCCTGATGCAGACGCTGGCGCAGAACGGCAACGGCACCGCCGCGTATGTCGACACGCTCAACGAAGCGCGCAAAGTCCTCGTCGATGAGGCGTCGTCGACGCTGTTCACGATCGCCAAGGATGTTAAAGCGCAGATCGAATGGAATCCAGCGCGCGTTTCCGAGTATCGCTTGATCGGATACGAGACGCGGGTGCTTCGCCGCGAGGACTTCAACAACGATGCTGTTGACGCGGGCGACATTGGATCGGGCCATACCGTGACAGCGATCTATGAAGTGACGCCCGTTGGCGCACCGCCGTCGTCGGATGCATTGCGCTACGGCAAGGTTGCGGCATCAGACGCGAAGCCTGACGCGGCCGCTGGTTCCTCGTCAGAACTGGGCTTCCTCAAGCTGCGCTACAAACGGCCGAATGAGGCGGCGTCGCAGCTGATCTCGCTGCCCGTGACCGACGAGCTAACAAAAGCGAGCATCAACGATATTCCGGCTGAGCAGCGCTTCTCGATTGCGGTCGCTGCATTCGCTCAACTTCTGAAGGACGAAAGCGCGATGCACGGCTACACCTATGACGACGTGATCGCGCACGCTCAGACGGCGCGCGGCGACGATCCCTTCGGGTACCGCGCCGAGTTCCTCAATCTCGTGCGGCTCGCAAAAAGCGCGCAACCTTAGGCCAATTGTGCGGAATAGCGGCTATGTTAGCGTCGGCGGCATGAAGAAATCCTTCAAAACCGTCGACGCATACATCGCCGGACAGCCGGAGGATTTGCAGCGCGCGCTCGCCAAAATCCGCGCGACGATCCGCAAAGCGGTGCCGGAAGCCGTCGAGCTGATTTCTTACCAGATGCCGTCGTACAAGCTGCATGGCCGCGCGCTCATGTATTTCGCCGGATGGGCCGAGCACTACGCGATCTATCCGGGCAGCGCGACAGTCGTTGCCGAACTCGCGGCCGACCTGAAACCCTACAAGCTCAGTAAAGGCACAATCCGTTTCGAGCGCGATTGCGAGGTGCCTATTGCGCTCGTCAAACGCATCGCCGTGTCACGCGCGCGCGAAGTCGAAGCGGCGCAGGCGGCTAAGATGCAGGCGGCAAAGCGGAAACCGCGCTAGTCTTCCTTCACTGTTCTGCGATCGATCACGAGCTTCGACGACGACACGCGGCTCAGCTTGCGGCAACTGTCCATCGGCGCCGGACATCCCTTGCGCGCCGACATCCGCGCAATGACTTGCGCATTGTCGTTGCCGATGGCCGTTGCGGGCTTGTCGATGTTGGGATCGCAGGTCGCCTCATTGCCGAAGTACGAAAAACCGATCGGCGTGAAAAAGCAGTAGTTCGAACGGCGATAAATTTCGTTGCGCGCAACCCACAGCGTCGGGCAATCGAGCGAGCGGACCTCCTGCCAGGTCAGCTTGCGCTCGGAGCTGTCGGCAATGATCGGCTTGTCGGGATCGTAGGCGTAGATGCAGGTCGGCTGGCGGCCGAGCGCCAACGCATAGATCGCGACGGCGCTCGCCAGCGCCATGATCGAGAAGAAAGCGCCGAGCGCCCATTTCGGCACGAGCGTTGAATTCCACAGCACCGCCGCGGTACCAAGCACGACGGCGATCAGGATTTGGTGCGGATCGCCGAGGCCAGTGAACCCGGCGACGTTGAGCGCCAGGTTCACGGCTGAATCGAGAAAATAGACCATTCGCCCCTCCCCAGGTCCGAGCGCACCTTAGCCGCTTCAATCGCCTCAGACCGGGCCTTAGCGGTCTCAGAACCAGATTTTTTGCCGAAGTTATCCCCCTCGTTCCGGGCCGTGAGACACTGACGGCATGCGGAATCCGGCAGTCCGGTGCCCGCTGGAACAGACAAATTGCTCAGGAGTCCCTGAAATCGATGATTGTAATGCGATTGACAAACCGAATGATCATTCTTCTTGACGGCGCCACAATCTTGCGACAAAAAAAACGAGTATTCGTTTTATGAGTTGTGTGTCAGATCTTGGATTGGCATTTGCCGACAGGGTCTAAGGGGTAGTCCGTAGTTCAATGCGCGCGCTAGGCGCGGCGGACGTCGAGAGGCTGAAAGCAGCGGCAATGCCGAAACTGAAACCAGATACGCAAAGAGCCCGGCGCGAGAACATTCTCGACGCGGCTTTGCGCTGTTTTGCGCGCGGCGGGTTCCACGCGACGACCATGCAGGACATCTGCAAGGAAGCCGCCGTCAGCCCCGGCGCGGTCTACGTCTATTTCGCATCGAAGGAAGATTTGATCGCCGGTCTCTGCGAACGCGACCGCGCAGAATTTGCCGAGCGCTTCTCGCTTGTTTCGTCCGCTCCGGATTTCCTCGATGCGCTGCGCCAGATCGGCGAACACTACTTCGTCGACGAAAGCCCGGACCGGCAGCGGTTCGTCATCGAGATGGGCATTGAAGCAACCCGCAATCCGCGCATCTCGGAAATTTTCATGACGGTCGACCAGTTCTGCTTCGACAGTTTCAAGGCGCTCTTCCAGCGCCTGAAGGACGAGGGGCGCATTGCGCCAGCGATCGGCGTCGAGACCTTGGCCAAAGCGTTCAACGTGATCGGCGACGGCATGTTCTGGCGGCGCGCCATTGAACCCGGTTTCAACGCACGCGCGGTCCTGCCGGTCCTCGTCGAACTGGTCGGATCCCTGCTCAACCCCGTAGAACTTCCGCCACGCGCCGGGCTGGCGTTGCGCGACGTCAAGAAGGAGGCGGGGATATGAACCGCAAGGTCATCACCGTCTTGTTGCTCGCCTCGGCTGCCGCCGGGGCCGCTTATTATAAGGGCATGTTGCCCGGTGCTACGACTGCGCACGCGCCTGCCGCGGCGTCGAAAGAAACGGCGCTCAACGATGTGGCGCCGATGATTTCCGTCATCAAGCCGCAACGCGCCGAATTCCGCGAAACCGTGCTCGTATCAGGCTCGCTCGTGGCGCGCGAAGAAATCCTCGTTGCGCCCGAGATCGAAGGGCTGCGCGTCATGGAATTGTTCGCCGACGAAGGCAGCAGCGTAAAAAAAGGCGACGTGCTGGCCCGGCTCGTGTCGGAGCAGCTCGACGCGCAGATCGCGCAGAATGATGCAGCCAAGGCGCGTGCAATCGCCGCCATCGCGCAGGCGCAGAGTCAGATCGTGCAGGCGAAAGCGCGCGCCAAGGAAGCCGTCGCGCAGCTCGAACGCGCCGAACCGTTGAAGAAATCCGGATACCTATCGGGCTCAACCTATGATCAACGCGAGAGTGCGGCCGGCACCGCGCAGGCGCAGATTGTTGCGGCCGAAGACGGCCTCAAGGCAGCCGAAGCCGAGAAAGCGCAAGTCGAAGCCCAGCGCCGCGAACTGGACTGGCGGCGAAGCAATACCGAAGTCAAGGCGCCGGCGGATGGCGTGGTCAGCCGGCGCAACGCCCGCATCGGTGCGATGGCGTCGTCGATCGCCGATCCAATGTTCCGCATCATTCAGAACAGCGAAGTCGAACTCGACGCCGAAATTGTCGAAACGGACCTCTTCAAGATCAAGACGGGACAGAACGTGCGCGTATCGGCGCCGGGCGGCAAGGACGTCGAAGGTCGCGTGCGGCTGGTCTCGCCCGAAGTCGACAAGACCACGCGTCTCGGTCGCGTGCGCGTGTTTCTCGGCGCGCAGCCCGAGCTGAAGATCGGCGCCTTCGCGCGCGGCGTGGTCGATACCGCGCAAGCGTCGGGCATCGCGTTGCCGGCGTCGGCGGTGACATTTGCGACCGACGGCCCGCATGTTCAGCTCGTCAAAGGCAATGTTGTCGAACGCCGCGCGGTAAAAACCGGATTGCAGTCGGCAGGGCTTCTCGAAATTGTCGAAGGCGTTTCGCTAGATGACGTCGTTGTAGCGCGGGCCGGAACGTTCCTGCGCGACGGCGACAAAATCCGGCCCGTTGAACCGGCCGATACCGTGAGCGAGGCGCGCTGATGAAGATCAACTTCTCAGCCTGGGCGATACGCAATCCGGTTCCGCCGATTTTGCTGTTCGCGGTGCTGTGCCTGCTCGGCATCATCAGCTTCATGAAGCTGCCGGTGACGAAGTTCCCGAACATCGACGTGCCGGTCATTCTGGTACAGGTGACGCAAGGTGGCGCGACGCCATCGGAACTTGAGACGCAGGTGACGCGCGAAGTCGAAGACTCAATCGCCAATATTACCGGCGTCAAGCACATGACGTCGACGATATCCGACGGCGTATCGACGACTGCGGTCGAATTCCGGCTTGAAATTAATACTGACCGCGCGGTCATGGACGTCAAGGACGCGATCGATAAGATCAGGCCCGTCCTACCGCGCTCGATCGACGAACCGATCGTGTCGCGCCTCGACGTCGAAGGACAATCTATTCTGTCGTTCGCCGCGTCGAGCCCAGGCATGACGCTCGAGCAGCTGTCATGGTTCGTCGATAACACCGTAAAGCGGCAACTGCTCGGCCTGAAGGGCGTCGGCAAGGTCGAACGCTACGGCGGCGTGAAGCGCGAAATTCGCGTGTCGCTCGATCCCGATCGATTGCTCGCGTTTGGCGTGACGGCGGCTGAAGTCAGCCAGCAGGTGCGCGCGACAAACGTCGATCTTGGATCGGGTCGCGGCGAAGTCGGCAGCCAAGAGCAGGCGATCCGCGTGCTTGCTGGCGCGCGCGACGTCAAAACGCTTGCCAATACCAAGATCAAGCTGAGCGGCGGCCGCCAGGTGCGTCTGTCCGACCTCGGCACCGTGCTCGACGACGCGAGCGAGCAGCGCTCGTTCGGGCGGCTGAACGGGCAGCCGGTCGTCGCATTCGCGATTTTCCGCGCCAAGGGCGCGAGCGAGATGTCGGTGCAGACGGTCGTCGACCAGAAGCTCAATGAGCTGCGCGCCGCAAACCCAAACGTGCAGTTTACGAAAATTGACGACGCCGTATCGTACACGGCCGGCAACTACCGTGCCGCGATCGAGACGCTGATCGAAGGCTCAGTGCTTGCCGTTCTCGTGGTGCTGCTGTTCCTGAAGAACATGCGCGCGACGCTGATTGCGGCAATTGCGCTGCCACTGGCGGCAATCCCGACGTTTGCGATCATGAGCATGCTGGGCTTTTCGCTCAACCTCGTCAGCCTGCTCGCGATCACACTCGCGACAGGCATTCTCGTCGATGACGCCATCGTCGAGATCGAAAACATCGTGCGCCATATGCGCATGGGAAAATCGCCCTATCGCGCGGCGCTTGAAGCGGCGGATGAAATCGGTCTCGCGGTCATCGCGATCTCGCTGACAATCGTCGCTATTTTCGTGCCCGTATCCTTCATGGGTGGCATCCCCGGGCAATACTTCAAGCAGTTCGGCTTGACGGTTGCGTCCGCGGTATTGATCTCGCTGCTTGTCGCACGATTGATCACGCCCATGATGGCCGCCTACTTGATGCGGCCGATCAAGGAAGAAGAGCACGCCGACGGTTTCATCATGCGCGCCTACACGCGGCTTCTCCACGGCACTTTGCGCAATGCCTGGACGCGCTACGCGACGCTGATCTTCGGCTTCTCGCTGCTGATCCTGTCGATCTGGGCGACGAACCTGCTGCCGTCCGGCTTCTTGCCAGAAGAAGACCGTTCGCGCGCGGTTGTTTCGGTCGAACTGCCGCCTGGCTCGACGCTCGACGACACGCAGGTGACGACCGACAAGCTCGTCAACGCGCTGAAGGTGATTCCGGAAATCGAGACGGTATTTGTGCTCGGCGGCACTAGCCCGACAGGCTCGCTCGAGGTCCGCCGCGCAGCGCTCCAGATCACGCTCGTTCACAAGTCCAAACGCAAGAAAAAGCAGAAGGAAATCGAAGTCGAGATCGAGCACATCCTGGCGGGCGTTCCGGATATTCGCACGTGGTTCGTCAACGAACGCGGCGAGCGCACGATGTCGTTCAACCTTCTGTCGAACGATGGCCGCGCCCTGGCGCTGGCCGTCGGCAAATTGGAAAGCGGGCTGAGGCAAGTGCCGGGCTTGCGCAGTCCGGCCTCCGAGGCCGAACTCGAACGTCCAGAAATTCGCGTCACGCCGCGCTTCGATGAAGCCGCCAAGCTTGGCGTTTCGCCAGATCAAATTTCGGAGACCATCCGCGTTGCAACGATCGGCGACATCGATGCGCTCTTGCCGAAGTTCAACGCCGGCGACCGGCAGGTGCCGATCCGTATCCAGCTGACCGAAATCTCGCGCACCGATGTACAACGCATCGAGCAACTGCGCGTGACGAGCACGACGGGCAAATCGATACCGTTGACCGCTGTCGCCGACGTGACCTTCAGCCAGGGTCCGAGCACGATCACGCGCTACGACCGCCAGCGCAGCGCCAAGGTCGGGTCCGACCTCGCGCGCGGTATGGCACTGTCGGACGGCCGCGAGAGATTTTTGAAGACCGTCGAAAGCATCGGCTTGCCCGCAGGCGTTTCGCTGCAAGCGTCCGGCGATGCCGAAGTCCAAGATGAAGTCGCCCAAGCTTTTGTCACAGCGATGGGCACGGGACTTTTGCTCGTGCTCGGCGTGCTGATCCTGTTGTTTGCCAGCGTGACGCAGCCGATCACGATTTTGCTTTCGCTGCCGCTCTCGTTCAGCGGCGTGGTCGCTGGTCTATTAGCGACCAACAACGCTGTCACAATGCCGGTTTACATCGGCTTGCTGATGCTCATGGGCATCGTGACGAAGAATGCCATCATGCTCGTCGACTTCGGCGTCGAGGAGATGAAGGCCGGCATCGAGCGTAACGCCGCGATCATCGATGCGGGCCGCAAGCGCGCGCGTCCGATCATCATGACGACGCTTGCTATGGCCGCCGGCATGCTGCCGAGCGCACTCGCATTCGGTGATGGCGGCGAATTCCGCGCGCCGATGGCCATCGCGGTGATCGGCGGTTTGCTCGTCTCGACGATCCTGTCGCTGGTATTCGTGCCGTCATTCTTCATCGTCATGGATGATCTCGGAAATCTGATGAAACGCACGTTTGGCGGCTTTATCGGCGAAGTCGATGAGCCGGATGCGGAAGCGGCGGCACCGCCTGCGGCACATTCCGCGCCGATTGAGCGCCCGCGTCAGCTCGCTGCGGAATAAAATAAATTCCTGGGCGGCGATTGTGATGGAGGGGGCGAATACCTAGTTTCACGGCAGCTTTACCGCTGTGGTAATGAAGGAGCTCTCCCCATGTTCGACGCAAAATCCATCCTCGAAAATATCGTGCGCGGAGCAGCGCCGCAAAACCAAGGTCCGCAGGGCGGCGGTGGTTTTGGCGACATTCTCGGCCAGATCCTCGGCGGCGGCCAGCAGGGCCGTGGCGGCGCCAGTGGTGGCGGCGGCGGTCTGGGCGACATTCTCGCGGAAGTGCAGCGCCAGCTTGGCGGCCAGCAGGGCGGCGCATCCGTCCCGAACGCAGGCGGCGCAACGCCACGATCGGCGACTGAGACGCCTGGTGCAGACAGCGGCGGTGCCGGCGGCGGCCTGGGCGACATTCTCGGCCAGCTCAAAGACAGGCTCGGCCAGCCGGGCGGCATCACCAATGGCGGCAGCATTGCCGACATTCTCGGGCAAGTCCTGACGCAAGCAACGGCGGGCGCCAAGGAAGGCGCCACGCGCATCGGCGAAGCAACCGGCGCGAAAGATGCGCTTGGCCGCGCGACCGGCGGACAGACGCCCGAGCAGATCCTCGAAAAGCTGAAACAGTTCGTGCGCGACAATCCTTGGGCGGCGACGGGTGCCGCAGCGGGCGCGGGTGGTGCCATCCTCGGCACGAAGACCGGCCGCGCGGTTGCAGGCGGCGCAGCGCGCATCGGCGCTTTGGCACTGATCGGCGGCCTCGCCTACAAAGCGTTCCAGAATTATCAGTCGGGCAAGCCACTGATCACCGGCATCGTTCCCGCAGAAGCGGCGCCGACCGGTTCAGGCTTCGAACCCGCAGCGGTGACCAATGAATCGGCTGCGCTTTACATTCGCGCGATGATCGCGGCGGCGGCGGCGGACGGGCGCATCGATGACACCGAACAGGCTAAGATCATCGGTGGCTTGAAGCAGGCCGGCGTCGATGCGGAAGCCGAGGAGTTTCTGGCGAACGAATTGAACAATCCGGCAAGCGTCGAAGACCTCGCAAACGCCGTTTCGTCGCCCGAGGAAGCCGTCCAGGTCTACACGGCCGCGCGGATCGCAATTGAACCGGACAATAACGGCGAGCAGCAGTTCTTGGCGCGCTTGGCGTCCGCGCTCGGCGTCGATCAAAAGCTCGCGGCGCACATCGATGCAACCGCGAGAAGCGCGGGTTGAGCATCACGTTGCCGCACGCCTGGGCATTGGCAGAAGCGCAACGCCGGTAAATGTCCCCTCTCCCATTCTTGATGGGGAGAGGGTTAGCAAACAAAAAGGGCGCTGGAGATGATCCAGCGCCCTTTGATTTTGCTAACCGTGGTGGCGTTCAGTTGGTTTTTGCAGCCGCTGCGGCGGCCGCAGTCGAAGCGCCGTCCGCCTTAAAGAACGCGTCGACGCGCATGCCGGTGAACAGCGGCGGATTGCCGTCAAGCGCGACCATGACTTCGACGACTTCGACGTCGTTTGGACGGCGCGGGCCGCGCGTCGCGATACGCGGCGAACCGAGCGATTGCGAGATCGACGTCACCGAGCCTTCGAACGTCTTGTCCGGGAACGCGTCAGCCTTGACGACGACCTTCTGGCCGACGGCGATCTTGGCTGCGTCGCGCTCTTCGACTTCGGCGCGCAAGCGAAGACCGCTGAGATCGCCAAACACGAGCAATGCGCTTTCCGGCGAAGGCACTGCGGTCTCGCCAACTTTGCCGATCATGTTGAGGACGGTGCCGTCCGTCGGTGCCCGGACGCGCGTACGTTCGAGCGCAATTTCGGCCGCCGACAATTCGGCACGCGCGGTTGCGAGCGATGATTCGAGGCGCTGGTAGAGCGGCATGCCGGCTTTGGCGCTGACGGTGGCGAGTGTGTCACGCGCCGACTGCAATTTGGCTTTTGCATCATCGAGCGCCTTGCGCGCTGTCACAGTCGCGTCCGCGTTGCCGCCGCCATTTTTCTCGGCGCGATAAGCTGCGTCGAAGGCTTCGCGCGCCTTGAACAGGCCGCGTTCGGCGTCGGCTGCGGCGTCGTCAGCATTGCGGCGCTCAAGCGCGAGGCCGGTTACTTTCTCCTCTTCGCGTTCGCCCTGGCGAACGCCGACCTCGGCAGTAGCAGCGGCGATCTTCACGTAGATGTCCTGATCGTCGATGCGCAGCAGCAGATCGCCGGCCTGAACCTTGTCGTTCGTCTTGGCGAGTTGCTCGACGATCCGGCCAGGGACTTGCGCCGCGATGCGCACTTCGCCGTCCTTCGGTTCGACGCGGCCAGTGGCGGATGCCGCCCACTGCTGTGATACGCCTTGCGCCTGAGCGCTAGAGACGTATGCGACGTGATCTCCGCGGAACGCGAGCGCGTTGAGCGCAAAACTTCCAGCAATTGCAATGACGCCGGCAAGGCCGATCGTGGCAACGGTTGAATCAATCTTAAGCATGCAGCTTACGCCTCTTGGTCAAATCGGTGATTTCCGGGGAGTTCACACCCTCGGGCCGGCGCTCCTCGCCGACGATCTTGCCGTCTTCGATACGGATAATGCGGTCGGCATAGCCGAGCGTGCGATTATCGTGGGTGACGGCCAGCACGCTGCGGTTCTGCTCGCGTGCAACCCGTGACAGAAGTTCCATCACGGCTTTGCCGTTCTCGCTGTCGAGAGCGGCAGTCGGTTCGTCCGCGAGGACGATCGATGGGGATGAGGCGATCGCGCGGGCAACGGCAACGCGCTGCTGCTCACCGCCCGAAAGATTGCCTGGGAAGTTGGTCAGGCGATGACCGAGACCGACGTCGCGCAGCACTTCTTCCGCGCGGCTGGTTGCCGGGAAGCCAGTGATGCCGCGCACATCGAGCGCGATACGAACGTTCTCGATCGCATTCAGCGTCGGGAACAGGTTGTACGACTGAAAGATGAAGCCGATGTGGTCGCGGCGCACCTTGGCGAGTTCTTCCGGGCCAAGGCCGTTGATCGGTTGGCCGGCAATTTTGAGTGTGCCGGACGTCGGCGTCATGATGCCGCCGAGGATCGACAGCAGCGTCGTCTTGCCGGAGCCCGATGGCCCCATAAGCAACGTCAACTCGCCGGGGACGAGTTCGAGACTGACGCCGCGCAGCGCCATGACAAGACCTGCACCCTGGCCAAGTTCCTTGACGACGTTTTCACATTGGAGGACGGGGGGGCCACTCATCTTGAGAATACCGTTGCTGGATCGATCTTGGTGACTTTGACGATGGCGGACAGCGCCGAGATGGCGCACATGCCAACCGTCAAGGCGAACAGCCAGAACGCGAGTCCTGGTGTCATAACGAGCGGCAACGCCGAGTTCCGGCTCGCGTACAGAATGAGTAAGGCGATGGTCATGCCGAGCGCGTAGCCGATGACGGCCGAAAGGCCCGCCTGCGCGAGGATGACCTTGTGGATGTAGCCCTTGGTCGACCCGAGCGCGCGCAACGTCGCGAATTCGTGGATGTGGTCTTTGGTGCTCGAATAGAGCGTTTGGGCGACGATAACCGTGCCGACGAGACTGCCGAGCAGCGCGCCACCGATCAGCGCCAAACCGGCGCCGGTCTTGAACAACCACTGTTTCAGGCTGCGTGCGCGAAATTCATCTTTTGTGAGCACGTCGGCTGACGAGAGACGCGCGGAAAGATTGGCCTTGACCTCTTCGAGCTTGGCGCCGTCTGCGAGTTTGACGAGCAGAAAGGTCGTCGCGTCGCTTGGCGCGCCGAGCAACTGGCGGGCGCGATTGAGCGTCGTGTAGGCATACGGCGACTGCGTGAAGGACCGGACGCCTTCGGTCAGTGCGCGCACCTTGACGCGACCAGACGCAACCTGCGCCGTATCGCCAATGCCGTTGATGCCGAGTTCGGTCAGATAGCTGCGATCAACCGCGACCGCGTCGGGCGCCTTAATATCTTCGAGGCTGCTGCCGTCGGCCAGCGACCAGGGAACGAGGCCGTGATCGTCGGTATCGCTGCCGACAACGACGACGCGCGACGAGCCGCCTTCGGGCTTGCGCCACTCGGCGAAGGAAACGACCAGCGGCACGACCGACTGAACGCCGGGTGTCGCGAGGGCCTGATGGCGTTCACGGTCGGTCAGCAACACGCCACCGTCCTCAAAACTCTTGGCGCCGAACGTCGTGACCCACAGGTCGCCGTTGGCCTTGTCGATGTTGGCCGTGATCATGCGGCTGGAGCCGAGATAAAGGCCGAGCTGCACAGCGACGAGCACAATCGAAAACAAAATGCCGACGAGTGTCACCGCAAGGCGAATGCGGTCGTGGACGAGATTGCGTAGGGCCAGCGTCAGGATCATCGTAATAGCCAGAATCTCTTGCGGCGGGCCCCAATCGGCACGCGGTATTGTCGTGACTTAGCGGAGACAAACCCCGCATGCGCCGGGGACGTACCCCCAATTGAAAGCGCCAGAAAAACACCCACGACGCCGATGTGAGCTTATATACCCGCCTCCGCGAGGTGACCACTGGATGCGACCGCGGAGCTTAAAACTGCGTGATGAACCCTTAATGGTTTGACCAAATGTAGTAACCAAGCGGAATGACGCAACTCAACGATGTGTAAGGTTCTGCTATTAAAATCCTATGTTTTGCCGTTTTCAGGGCGTAGCCTTTAAGAAGTCCAACAGTCACATGCGATGTTTTGTCATGCAAAGCGCCAAGCCGTTGTTTGGTTTTAGCCGGCCGATTACTGCGGCTGCTTCAGCGGTCCTTATGACGGTCGCCGCAAGCGCCAGTTATGCTGCAGGCACTCCGCGAGAAGCCGGCGTCTGGATCGACGAGACGGGCAAGGGTGCCGTCAAAATCGAACCCTGCGGCGAACGGCTTTGCGGACGCATCGTCTGGCTTAAAGATCTGGTCAACGACCAGGGCGAAGTTCTGACCGACAAACACAACCCAGACCCTGCCCAGCGCGCGCGCACGATTTGCGGATTGCCGGTGCTCGGACAACTGCAGGCGATGCCGGAAGGCGGTTACGACGGCGGTTGGGTATACGACCCGAAGGTTGGAAAGTCCTATAGCGTCGCGATCGTGCTGAGCGGTCCTGATGCCTTGACGGTCACCGGCTACAAGGGCGTCAAGCTTCTCGGAAAGTCGTTCGGGTGGACGCGCGCGAAAATGGAACTGCCGAGTTGTGCGCCCGAGCCGCAGAAGTCCGGTGCTGCAAAGCCCGCATCTCCGAATTCGAGCGCAGCGAAAGCAGCGGCGGCGCCCGCAGGCGTCAAAGCCAAAACAGCCGATAGCAAACCGCAGCCCGCCAAGAGCGCTGTAGTCGAAGCCGACAACGCCGGGACGGCAAGTGCAAAACCGGCCGTTCAGAAAAAAGCGTCCGCTCCTGCAACGGCGAAATCAAAGACGGCGGCCGACGCCGGCGAAACGCTCCCCTGGGCTAAAGGTGGCGCCGGCCAGTGAGTTGCATCGGCGGCCGTTGCCTAACCGGTGCGAGAAGCGCAAAAAACCGTAGTTTTACTGCTCAAAATGCAAAACCGGCGCCCTGGACATCCAGAGCGCCGGTTTTAATTTTTGATCGCAGAAATCGAAGCGGTATTTGCCGCGCTTATTCAGCAGCGCCCGTCGACTGCATCGGCTTGGACGGCCGCACTTCGACTGGCTTTTGCACCGGCTTGACGCGGGCGAGAACGCGGTCGACGAAATCGATCGAACGGTCGGCGACGTAGCCGCGCTGACGATCGAGCGTCACGAGATGGAAGCTGTCTTCGAGAACCGAAACTTCCACCATGCCGCCGAGCTTACGCTGCAGCGTCATCGTGTTCTTGATGTCGCTCTGGTCGTCCTGACGCGGATGGAAGATCAGCGTGTGCTGCATGATCTTCGACAACATCGGCTTGACGTTGCGCACGAGGCGCATGAATTCATAGACGGTGCCGCCGCTGCGCGAGGTGATGTCGGCCGGTACGACGCCGCCCTCACCCTTCATGGCTTCAAGCGCGAAGTTGCGCACGCGCTCGTCCTTGATGCCGTGCGGAGCCGGCGTCTTGAACTTGAAGAGGCGCGCGGTCCACTTGTCGCTGACGAGGTGGAACAGCTTGATCGTCTTCGGGATCGCCCAACCGTTGACGGCGAGCGTCGGGGCGAAGAGCATCAATGCGGTGGCTTCATCCGACCGGAACGCAGCCAGGCGGAGCGCAAGCACAGCGCCCGCCGATGCACCGCCAACGATGACGGTGTCGCACGACTTTTTGAGATCGTTGAAGGCGTGATCGACGGCATCATACCAGTCGCGCCAGGTCGACATGCCGGACACATCGGTGCCGAATGTCAGGCCGGGAATGACCGGGCAATAAACCGTGTGGCCCTGACGCGCGAGCGACTGCGCAACGAACTTAAGTTCGAGGGGGGAGCCGCCCAGCGAATGAAGCAGGAGCACACCAGTAGCGCCGCCCGGGATGAACAAGCTGCCGCGCGGCGGCTGAAATTTATTCACTGATTTCATAGACTTAGTATGACTCTCTCTTACTTCACGCAAACAGACTTACGATGCTACGATTAAGAATGCTAACGCAACTTTGTCGCGCTGCCACACAGCAGTCCGTGAAGCGATCCCTCAAAAGCTCATATCACTATAACAATTCTATTACGAAGCCGCTGAAATAGCCAGTTCTTTGCCCATTACACTTTGCCCATTTAGTAAACACAGGCGCAATGACGCAGTGCACACTAAAGTTGTAAATTGCCGTATTTCATAGGGTTATAGTTGCTGCACTGCGGCATAAATATGGTTAATGAGGGGCTCGATCGTGGCATCCGGGCGGAATGCCGCGTGAAGCTCTGATACGGCCGCGATTTCCTGGCGCATTTTTCGTGACGGCTCTTGGGCTGGAGCCGCAGCCATCGTCCGAGGCACGAAAAGCCGGTCTCACGGACGAATTCCGATGCAGGCATCAGTTATGCGAGTTGCCGCTATTAACCTGTAATTCGCGAGCTATAGTTGCGAGCGTGCATTCTGCGCTGAGCAGCCGCGCCATTCAGAAGGCATTTGGCACGAGGAATTTTGGCCGTTGGTTAGCTCCGTTCGTTGTCTCATCAGCTCAAGTCTCATCGCGGTCCTGACGTTAACGCCGGCCCTGCCCGCCTTGGCGGCCTCCGAATTCTCCCGCGCCGACTACGAAAACTGCCAATCGGGCGATGAAGCCGCGTTTCGTGCCGCGCTTGTCACGATTTCGTCCGAAGCGCTCAAGGCGGGTATCAAAGGCGTCGATTTTCGCGCCGTCGTCGGCGATCAATGGCGCAAGACCGGATTAGACGCCGTCATCGACAAGCGCGTCGACATGGCGATCGAAGAGGTCAAAAGCGAAACCAGCTGGACCGAGCGTTTGAAGTCGCTCGCCAACACGGAAGCCTCGCAAAAGCTGGCGACTGCCGTCGCCGAACGCGTCTATCGCTCTGACGCGGTCAAGGTCGCGATGGAGGACATGGCGACCGGTGTTGCCAAGGAGATCGGCAAAACCATCGAGTTCGCAAGCCTCGATGCGTCGGAGCCGGTGTTGCAGTGCCTGAAAGCATTTGTCGGTCCTCGCTATGGCACGGCGGTATCGCAAGCCGTTGCGGGCGACGCCGGTCGCGACCTCACCATCGATCCGAGCAAAGGCTCGAGCGAAATCTCGGCCGGCGCGGTGCTCAAAGAAACCGGTGGCGGCATTGCCGGCGCGACGATCCTGATTGTGCGCCGTCAAATGGCAACGATCGCCACCAGGGTTGGCCAGCGCATTGTCGGCAGTGTGCTGTCGCGGCTGGTCTCCGTGGCGGCTGGCGGCGTCGGCCTTGTTCTGATCGCCAAGGATATCTGGGATTTCCGCAACGGCGTGCTGCCGATCATCGCCACCGAAATGAAGGCGCCGGCGACGAAGGAAAAGGTGCAGACGGAAATCGCGACGATGATTTCCGAGCAGATTGGCGAGCACGTCAAGGAAATCGCCGGTGCAACCGCGGATCATGTTCTCGAAATCTGGCAGACGTTCAAACGCGCCCATGCGCTTGTGCTCAAGATTGCCGAGGGCAATACCGCTTTCAGATCGTTCCTCGATGGCGTCAAACCGGCCGCGATAACTCGGCTCGATGAAGTTGTATCGCTGATCGTCTCAGCCGAGGGCGAAGACAGCGTCTTAAAGCGTCTCGGCGACGGATCGTTAAATGAAGCCGTCCACGTCATGCCGGAGGCGGCCATGACGATTGCGCGCGAAACAAAGTCGGTCGCCAAGGCGCTCGCCTGGACAGCGCTCGCGGGCGACAAACTACCGGCCGTGACCGAGTATGAGATCTATCGCCGGGCGGCGCCGGTCGATTTTTCACGCGGTGCGCTGGATCGTGTCCTGGCGCTCGATGACCGGACTGCGATTACGCGGCTCGCGGCCGTATCGCGCGATGCCCGCGACGCGCTTCTGGCGCTCGACAGCAGCGATCTGAAGGCACTCACCAAGAGCTTATCGGAAAACGAGCTCGGCACGCTTGCGAGCTATCTGAACGGACTTCAAGCGGGGCCGCGCGAGCAGGTCTTGCGGTCCATCGCCACCGACCCGAGCCGCATGCAGGTGCTGTCCTCGGCACAGGTGCGCGACGCCATTATCGCGAGCGCCGACCAAACCGCTGCGGCGGAAATGATGCTGCGGCCGGCGGCTGGATTTTCGCCACGCGCCTTCGCCGGCGATGCCGTTATGGCCTGGGAGCAGCGGATCGATCCGCGGCTGCTCTGGCACAAGCACCCGCTGGGCATCGTGTTCGTCGGCTTCGCCGGGCTTATCCTGTTGATGTGGACAAGGCGGCTCTTCAGGGGCCGCCCACCGGCCAGCCCAACTGAGCCGCCACCGCGGCGCACGTCCGGCCCGGATGTTTGAGGTTCGCTCCCGCTAAATGCCCGTCAATTGGCCATCACAGGCGGCGGCGCAACACCACACCGAAATGTCCACACCTGATCGCGGCCGACTTGCCCGCGTCTCGCCGGCGCCTGCTATAACCGCGACTCATTGAGGGTTAAACGCGAACGTGAGAGCGAGGAAAGCCAATGCGCGCACGATTCATGAGCAGAAGCGAACAGGGAGTTAGAACCGTGGGTCTGAAGCCGCCAAGCATCGTAACGTTTATGGTCTCCGTGATTCTTGCCGTGATCGTGCTGATGTCGACGTTCTTCGGTGCGGAAATTCCGGGCCTCAAGGGCAACGAGCTTTGGGCGCTGTTGGCGTCTTACGCAATCCTGATGCTGGGTTGCATGGTCCCGGGTCTTTGATCGCCCGGCGGCTCTGGTTTTTTGCCGCGCGCCATCTGTGATCTGATTGCCGGTCAATTGAGTTAAAGCAATTTCTTGCGCCGGAATTGGGTTGATACTGGGCACGTAAAACTGCCCTGTGCGATGGTGTCGCGCGGCGCGGGTTCGACTGGAAACCAGAGCCAATGTTGTCTTTATTGCACGTCATGAGAATTGATACCCAACCCGCAATCGCGCGCCGCATGCGCATGTCGACAGCTGGCATTACAGCGGCAGTCACCGTTACGTGCCTCGCGCTATTGGCGATTGCCGTCGCCGTCGGACCGCAAGGCGACGCCGATTCGGCCGTCACGTTCGAAGCGCCTGAGGCCAGCAATGGTGCAGTCAGAATTGCACCGGCGGTGTACACGGGCAGCAAGTTTCAGCCCGTTGCGGAGTCAGCAACCGGCTCGGTATCGAGTACCGTCCGTCAGTAATCACAATCACGGTCTTGGGACGGCAGGGCTAGGGATGGCAGGGCGCGCTTAGCTTTGGCTTGCGAGGCGCGGCACAAGCGGCAAAGCCTTGACCAAGCCGCGCACCGAGTTTCCGAGATAGACCGCCGCGGCGCGATTGAGATCTTCAAGATGCAGAACCGCTTCCTCGGCGCGGCCGTCCGCTAACAGGCTCTGCCGTAAGACGCCTGGCAGAACGCCTGCCGAGAGCGGCGGGGTCAACAGCTTCCCAGCGCGTTCGATGAAGATCGACGTGCGGCTGCCTTCGGCGAGTTCGCTGCGCTCATTGAGATAGATGACTTCGTCCGAGCCCAGCGTCTCCGAGAAGTGCGCCCACTCGCGGTCGTAAAGCGCGCGTCGCGTCGTCTTGTGATAGAGGAAGAGATCGCTGGAATTGAGCCGCGTGTCGGAAATCACATAGCGCATGACCGTGCCGTCGGGCGGCAATGGCTGCGGCGACGTCGTTACGGTGACCTTGCCATCTTCATCGAGAAGCAGCCGCACGCGGAGGCGCGCATCGCCGGCGTCCGCGACGGCGGCATCTATGGCGTCCGTAATGCGCGCTGCATCAAACGCGAAGGCAAAATAGCGGGCAGAGTTTTCGAGCCGCTGCATATGACCGTCGCGCAGCCAAATGCCGTTGGCGCCGTCGTACAGCATCGTCTCGATCAATTCGAATTGCCGCACGGGGTCCGTCAGGAATTTCATTTTGAGCAAGCATTCGGCGTATTCCTTGCTGCCGACGGAATCGGCGACGACGCCGGATCCAATACCCATCTCGCCCGCGCCGGCGCGATCGATGACGGCTGTCCGGATCGCGACGTTGAGCAGCACTTCGCCATCCGGCGCAAAGTAACCGATAGCGCCGCAGTAGACGCCGCGCGGGTCCGTTTCGAGAGCGCGGATAAGCTCCATCGCCCGGATTTTTGGCGCGCCGGTGATCGAGCCCGGCGGGAAGATCGCGCGCAGCACGTCGTCGATCGTGATGTCGTCCTTCAAGACCGCCCGCACGCCCGACGTCATCTGATGCAACGTCTTGAACGTCTCGACCGTGAAGAGGTCGGTCACGCTGACTGAGCCGAGCTCGGCGATACGGCCAAGGTCATTGCGCATCAGATCGACGATCATCAAATTTTCGGCGCGGCTTTTGATATCGGCTGCAAGCGCTTGCCGCACCGCTTCGTCTTCGGCTTCCGTTCCAGCGCGCGGCGCAGTGCCCTTCATCGGGCGCGTCTCGATGATGCGGCCGTCCTGCTCGACGAACAGCTCCGGCGACGACGACAAGATTGTCACGTCTCCGGTATCGACGAGACCGCCATACGCAACGCGTTGCTTCAAGCGCAAGTCGCGATACAGCGCCAGGGGCGAGCCTTGCAAATTGAACTTGGCTTTGAATGTCAGGTTCAACTGGTAGATATCGCCGGAGCGGATTTTGTTTTGAACCTCGTCGAAGCGTTCGAGGTACGCCGTCGAATCCCAGCTATGTGCGAGCGCTCCAAGCGACGGATTGCCGATGGCTTCCGTCGTCAGCCATTGCTGGACATCGGCGCTCGTCATGGTGCGCGGCTCGGCGTAAACGCCAAACCACAGCAGCGGAACCTTGCGATTGGACGGCATTAGCGCAGCGAGCTTTGGCTCAAGCACGTAGCCAAGTTCGTACGAGAAAAATCCGGCGGCGTGGCGCCCTGCGGCCATCGCTTTCTTCAGTTGGGCGAGAGCGGCTGCGACGTCTTCCGGCGCATCGGCGCGAATAATGTACTGGGGATGTTCGAATAGCAGAGACACCGCGGCCGGGCCGGTGCTGTTGTCGAGGAGGACGAAACCTTCAGCGAGCTTTGGTGTCGTGTCGGAGCGTCGGGCTGTGGCTGAGAGGCGAGTCGGCGCCTGCGATGGGGCCGGCGACGTGCCGTGAGGAGAGGGGCCTTGAACCGTGGTCGAAGATTTCATACCCGCTTCTATCGCGACTTTAGGCGGATATCCACAAACCGCGCCGTCCGCGGCGCGAAATAAATTTACGCCTCAGTGGCTTGACGGAGCGATCGCGGAACGGCGCGATCCGCCGAATTTTGCGGTAACCCGCGGCGGCTATCTGGATGCAAAAAGCCGATTTGCGATGCCGCGGGCTGAGGCACATTAGCCAGTGGCGGATAAACCGGCAGCTTTGGCTTCCCCTTTGGAAATATTGTGTTATACGACCCGGATCGGAGCCGCTCGGGATCGGGCGGTTTTTTCTTCCCCAACGCTCAGGCGCGGAAGACGCACCCACTGGTAACGCGGGGTGGAGCAGCCCGGTAGCTCGTCAGGCTCATAACCTGAAGGTCGTAGGTTCAAATCCTGCCCCCGCAACCAATCTTCTGATTCTCGTATTATCGCTTGATGACGGTTGCCGAGGGCCGCAGCGGAATTGCGCGATCGCGCGCATAAAAAAATGGCAGTCCCGAGGGACTGCCATTGAACTATTAGCGATGCAGGAGCGTTCGCCGGCTCATTGAAGCCGCGTCAGGCCCGTCTCCGTCTTGATATCCTTCAGAGCCGCGACCAAGACGTCGATCTCGGCGCACGTGTTGTAGAAGGCAAACGACGGTCTAACGGTCGTCTCCTGGCCGAAGCGGCGCAGGATCGGCTGGGCGCAGTGATGGCCTGAACGAACGGCGATGCCGTACTTGTTCAGTTTGGAGCCAACTTCTTCGCTCGGCACACCTTTGATGACCAGCGAGATGACGCTGGCTTTCTCAGGCGCGTTGCCGATGATCCGAAGGTTCGGAATTTCCTTGAGCCGCTTGGTCGCGTAGACGAGCAGGCTGTGCTCGTACTTCGCGATGGCATCGAGGCCAATCCGTTCGACGTAATCGATTGCGGCGCCAAGTCCGACGGCGTCGGCAATGTTGCCTGTGCCGGCTTCGAAGCGCTGCGGCGACGCATGGAATAAGACGCGTTCGAACGTCACGTCCTTGATCATGTTGCCGCCGGTTTGATAGGGCGGCAGGCTGTCCATCAGATCCTTCTTGCCGTAGCGCACGCCAATACCGGTCGGGCCGAACAGCTTGTGACCTGAGAAGACGAAGAAGTCTGCGTCCAGGTCTTGAACGTCGACCTTCATGTGCGACACAGACTGCGCGCCATCGACCAGCACGCGTGCGCCGCCGCGATGCGCCATTTCGACGATGGCCTTCGCCGGCGTGATCGTGCCGAGCGCATTCGAGACCTGCGTAAACGCGACGAGCTTTGTTTTCGCATTCAGCAGTTTGCCGAACTCGTCGAGCAGCAGCGCGCCGTTGTCATCAACCGGAGCGACGCGCAGCTTTGCGCCCTTGGCCAGCGCAAGCTGCTGCCAGGGAACGATGTTGGCGTGGTGCTCGAGATTGGTGATGACGATTTCGTCGCCAGGACCGATGTGCTGGTTTCCAAAGGTTGCAGCAACGAGGTTGATCGATTCCGTCGTGCCGCGCGTGAAGATGATTTCTTCAGCCGAACCGGCATTTAGGAAACGCGTGACTTTGTTGCGCGCGCCTTCGTAAGCATCCGTTGCACGCGCCGCGAGTTCATGCGCCGCGCGGTGGATGTTCGAGTTCTCGTGCTCGTAGAAATACTTGATGCGTTCGATAACCGACTTTGGCTTTTGCGTCGTCGCGGCGTTATCGAACCAGATCAGCGGACGGCCGTTGACCGTCTCGTTGAGGATTGGGAAGTCGCGGCGGCGGATCGCCTGAACGTCAAACGCCACATGCGACGAACTCAAGCCGGGATCGAACGAAGGCGTTGCCTGTCCCGGAACAGCAATGCCGCTCACGGAGAATGATGCCGACCTGATCGTCGCCAACTTCTATGACATAAGATTTAGACATGTGATTGCTTGTGCCGGCAGGGCCGGCATCCTCTGAATTCGGTTGTTAGAAAGGGAGTAGGCTCTCGTGGCGCAACGCTTCTCGCGTCAACAGCAACACGGACAGCAGCGCATCGGCGCCGCGCAGGCCAGACTCACAAAACCCAATTCAAAATGCGACGTAATCATTGCGTTCTCCTACTGGTGGAGTCCGCGGGTGGAAACCGCAGATCCTTAGCGTTTGGTGACGCGGCGCAAGACGCTCTCAAAATCACCGCGGACAGACCAACGTTCCGATCTGACATGCGCATAGAACGCAATTCGCGTGGATCGCACAAACAACAAGAACTGCGTTGCTATGCGTTCAGTGTGCAATGCGCTGGTTGGCCATGACGAAACCGCCGCCAAAGCGACGATAGGAATAAGCTAATCAGAATTTGTTTATTCCATTCGGCGGCCGAGCCTGCGATGTCCAACTTAACGGACGTGCGATGCCGCCATTTTGCATATGATTTGGCATATGGCAGGCGACGCTTTTGGCGGTGAGGCGCGGCGGTTCATGAATTTTCAGCAGCTTCGGATCATCCGCGAGACGCTTCGGCATAATTTTAATCTCACGGACGCGGCGAACGCATTGCTGACTTCTCAATCGGGTGTCAGCAAACACATCCGCGATCTCGAAGACGAATTGGGCTTCGAAATTTTCCTGCGGCGCGGCAAGCGTCTCCTCGGGCTCACTGAGCCGGGCCAAGCCGTGGTTGGCATCGTCGAGCGCATTCTGCTCGAAACGCAAAACCTCGAACAACTGTCGGCCGAACTGTCGCGCTCTGACGCCGGCACAATGACGATCGCGACAACGCATACGCAGGCGCGATATATCCTGCCGCCCGTCATTGCGGCCTTCAAGCAATCCTATCCAAACGTACGCTTGACGCTGAAACAGGCCAATCCGAAGGACATCGCGAACTATCTACACGAAGGCCAGGCCGACATCGGCATTGCGACGGACACGCTCGATGATGCTGCCGGTATTCTGAGCTTTCCATACTTTACATGGGAACTGCGGCGATCGTTCCGGTTGGACATCCGCTGATAGAGCGCACGCCACTGTCGCTGCAGATGCTCGCCGAATACCCGATCGTCACCTACGACGAAGGCCTGACGGGCCGCGCGCGTATCGATCAGGCGTTCTCAGAAGCGGGACTTGTGCCCGACATGACCATGACCGCACTCGACGCCGACGTGATCAAGGCCTGCGTCGAGATGGGACTAGGTGTCGGACTGATCGCATCGATGGCCTATGACGGCGACCGCGATCGCGGTCTCGTAATATTGAAGAGCCCCGGACTTTTTCCGGCGAGCACATCGAGCATAGCGGTTCGCCACGGTCACTTTTTGCGCGACTATGTCTATCGCTTTATCGAGCTGTGCTCGCCATCGCTGACCGAACCGACGGTACGCCGTGCGCAAGAGCGGTCAGTGCGATAGCGGGCGCTCGTGCATCGCATGGCGCGAGACTTTTTGGGCAACGGCGCCGCAGATGGCATTCTCAATGGCTGAACTGATGATGGCGGAGAGGGAGGGATTCGAACCCCCGGTACCCTTGCGAGTACTTCGCATTTCGAGTGCGACGCGATCGACCACTCTGCCACCTCTCCGCAGCACCGAGCGCCTTCTAGGCGAGCCGCGCTTGTAACTTCTGATTTGGCGCGGCGCAAGCGGCTTAGGCCGCAATTTTCCAGGTCAGCTCCAACGGCTCTGTCGCAGGCCAGGTTTTCTCAAATCCCTGCGCCACGATCTGGCCAAGACGCGCGTCGGACACCATCACAAGCCGGGTATTCTCATTCAGGATAGGCCCTACGAGCCAAGGAAACTTTGGATCGAAGTCGGGTGCGATGCCGCTCATCAAACGCGCGCGACCGGCGCTGTCTTCACCGCGAGGATGGCCGTACCATCCAGCGGCCTCCCAATGGTTGGCAGCAACGTGAGAGCCGTCACGCACTTTGGCGTCGTGTTCGGTGCGCTCGATGACGCACGTTTCATTGGGATTGATACCGGCGAGCGAAAAGATTGCAGGCGTCGAGATCGGCCGTTCGATCAGCATACGGCGGGCCTCGGCGAACGTCTGTGCCTCTTCCGATACCGTGCGCAGCAGATGGCCCGGCGTCGGATGTGGCATCGACCAGACGCGGCGGCGATTTGCGGCCCAATCAACGTAGAATAGCCCGACCGCCTTGCGCATCGGCGCCTGATTGAGAGATGCGGAAAAACGTCCAGGCGCCATCACTTGCAGCACGCCCGTATATCCCGGCCACGTCAGAAGCACGAAGGGCCCGGCCGGCGCACCGGAGACGCGGGCCGCGACCAGATTGCTGCCAAGCCCCGGCGTCATCCAATCGAGTACGCGGATCAATCGCGCCGATGTCCGATCAGATGACGGCGCGACGCGGCAAGTGCAGCCCCACTCGTAGTTGACCGAAAAGAAGTATGCGCCCGGCCGGTCCAGCGTCCGCGCAACCGCGTCGATTTCCTCGAGATGCGGATTATTCCAACGCTTGAGCCACGCCCGCGAGACTTGATCCAATGCGACGAGAGCTCGGGTCGGATACTTGCGCGAAGCAATATCCAGCAAAGCATGCGTGCGCGCCTTGTGTTGCATCAGCGTCGCAATTGGGAAATCGCGGCCCGTCTCCATGACTGGGATGGCGGGCAGCACATCACCCGACAGCAGCCCTTGAGCGCGATTTTTGGCGGAATGCGTCAAATGAGGTTGCGGCTGCATGGAAGATCCCGTTGTAATCTCCAGGCATATGGTCGATTCAAGGTTCGAAACCAAGGCGCGGAGGCGGCGAAACCGCGCCATCTTCTGCCGACTTTCGGGCGATTTGACCGCACCTCCATCGCCGCAAAGTCTCCGCTTCAGTCAATTGACAACGCGCCGCTTCTCGACAATAACCACCGCAACCACTCTGGAAATAATCCAGCGTGATCAATGCGCTGCCCGAGGCTCCGGTTGCCGTTTTTGCAACCCATTGAAAGACCACATTAAATTGTGGCGCCACAGGGCGTGGTAACAGGCCAAAACGGCCGGAAGGACATCACCATGTACGCTGTCATTAAGACAGGCGGCAAGCAGTACCGCGTCGCCAAAGACGATGTTTTGAAAATCGAACGGGTTGCTGGCGATGCCGGCGGCAAAGTCGAATTCAAGGATATTCTGCTGGTTGGATCGGGCGATAGCGTCAAGATCGGCGCGCCGCTGGTTTCAGGCGCACTCGTCACCGCCGAACTTGTCGAGCACACGCGCGGCCCCAAGCTGATCGCTTTCAAAAAGCGCCGCCGCAAGAATTCGCGTCGTAAGAAGGGTCATCGTCAAGACCTCACGACCATCCGCATCACCAGCATTACCGGCGCTTAAGAGCGGCCGAGATCACCGAAGGATTTGATCAATGGCACAGAAGAAAGCCGGCGGTTCTACAAAGAACGGTCGTGATTCAGAATCGAAACGCCTTGGCATTAAGCGCTACGGCGGCGAGCACGTTATTCCGGGCAACATTCTCTGCCGTCAGCGCGGCACGCAATGGCACCCGGGTTCGGGCGTGGGCATGGGCACCGACCACACCATCTTCGCTGTCGAAGAAGGCAACGTCGAGTTTGCAACCAAGCGCAACGGCCGCATCTATATTTCTGTTCGCCCGCAGAAGCTGGTTGCCGCCGAGTAAGTCTCGGACGCACCCAAAATGGCAAAGAGATTGGGGGATGGCGCAGCCGTCCCCTTTTCGCTTTTCCAGCGCCTCGATTGTCGATTAGCCTTTTTGCATGATCAGCACACAGCGATTGGTATTGCGCAGTCTTAAGCCAAGCGACTCCGAACGGATCGCGGCATTGGCGGGCGTGTGGGACGTTGCCAGCATGACGGGCCGCATTCCGTATCCCTATTCGCAAGCCGACGCGTTGAACTGGGTAACCGGCGTTGCCGACGGCGAAATGGTCTTCGGTATCGACCACGCCGGTGAACTGATCGGCATCTGCGGTTACTCGCGTGAAGGCAATCGCGTGGCCGTACTCGGATATTGGATCGGCCAGCCGTACTGGAGACGCGGCTTCGCGACGGAAGCCGCGCGCGCTCTCATCGATTATGGATTTACCAAAGGTGGCATCAAGCGTTTCATTGCGCGTCACTTCAACGAGAATGATGCCTCGGCGCGCGTTCTGCGAAAGATCGGCTTTCGCACATCTGGTACGGGCATGGGCTGGTGCGAAGCGCGCCAAGCCGAATTTGCCGTCAAAACCTATGACTTGCGGCGGCCGTGGACAACGGCGCTCAAGTCGACAGCCTTGAAAGCGCGCGCCTCATGAAGTTTCTCGATCAGGCAAAAATTTACATCGCGTCTGGCGCGGGCGGAAACGGCTGCATCGGTTTCCGGCGCGAGAAGTTCATTGAGTTCGGCGGACCAAACGGCGGCGACGGCGGCAAAGGCGGCGACGTATGGATCGAATGCGTTCAAAACCTCAATACGCTGATCGACTACCGTTATCAGCAGCATTTCAAAGCCAAGACCGGACAAGGCGGCATGGGTCAAAATCGCGCCGGCGCTAATGGCGACGACTGCACGGTCAAAGTGCCGCCGGGTACGCAAGTCTATGCCGAAGACGGCGAAACATTGCTCGCCGATCTGACGACACCGGGCGAGCGCGTACTGATTGCCAAGGGCGGCAACGGCGGCTTCGGTAACGCGCACTTCAAGAGCGCGACGAACCAGGCGCCGACATTCGCGAACCCGGGACAGCCCGGCGAAGAACTGACGATCTGGCTGCGTTTGAAATTGATCGCCGACGCGGGGCTGGTCGGCCTGCCAAATGCCGGCAAGTCGACATTTCTTGCCGCTGTCAGCGCGGCGAAACCGAAAATTGCCGACTATCCGTTCACGACGCTGCACCCGAACCTCGGTGTCGTGCGCAGCGGCGACACTGATTTTGTGCTTGCCGATATTCCGGGTCTGATCGAAGGCGCGCACGAAGGCGCAGGCCTCGGTGATCAATTCCTCGGCCACGTCGAACGTTGCCGCGTGTTGTTGCACCTCGTCGATGCGACCGAAGAGGATGTCGGGGCCGCATACAAAACCGTCCGTCGCGAACTCAAGGCGTACAGCAACGAGCTGCACAAGAAGAAAGAGATCATCGCGCTTTCAAAGGCCGACGCGCTTGACGACGACACGCTCAAAGAAAAGTTCGCGGAACTGAAGAAGGCCGCGCGCAAGACGCCGCTCGTCGTCTCAGCGGTATCCGGCAAAGGCGTCAAGGAAGCGCTCTACGCGTTGACGCGCGAAATTGCGCGCGCAGGCGACGATGATGATGCAGGCGACGATGAAGCTGTTCCAGGCGGATGGCAGCCATAGGGCACGCCGCTATTCGACGCGCGGCTAGTTCTGTTTCAGGTCGATATCTGTCAGATGCTGCATGACATCGGGCAGCGCGACGCTTTCGCCGAGTTCGACACCGGACATGGCCTTGGCGATGAACAACGCCAACAGCGCGCCAAAGCTCGTCAGCGCTAGGATAAGCGTCCAGGCAACCGGATCAGGCTTGACGATTTGTGACACCGGTAACTGCCCCTCAGCCACAAGGCGCGAACGCGCGCGGCGCTCGCGGCCAACAAAGAGCGTCACATAAAAGCGCTTCCCGAAGAACGGCAAGCTGACGCGATACTCGATTCCGTGGTTCGGCGGCGGCGGAATACTTGCGAGCGCGAGCGCCTGCAATTGTTCGTCCGTAAAGGCGCGTCGATGTTCTTCCGGCAGGCGCTTCATCAGACGCTCGAAGGCCGGGTGGTTCGTTGGCGATGCTTGTGCTGGTGCTGTCCCGAGCGGGCCAGACCAAACCGGCGCATAGGGCTCGTGAAAAGTTGTCCGGCTCTGAGTAGCTGACATGTCGTGCCCTGATCGAAGACGGGCGACGCAACTTCATGTGCGGCAGAGGGGACGCGCCTTCATGGCGCGGACGTACCCTGGCATGGAAACGGTCAATAATTCGTTGGCGATTGGCGTCCCGCAGCGTGCGGCAGCCTCACTTGTAAATTTCTGTAAAGAAATTGTCAGCCGATAGGGCGCTGACAACAACGCCGGCGCGCTTGCAGTCGTATCCGCAATGGCCGAAACTAATGTCACAGTTTCCCGCCACATCAAGATTTTCCTGAGACACATGATCCATACATCAAAGACCCCCGCCTGGACTTGGCTTGTGCCCGTTGCCGGCATCATTCTTTTTGTCGTGGCAACAGCGCTCGGCTTTGGTGAAGACTTCGCCAATTCGCTAGCCGGAATCGTCATCGCCGTATTGCTCGTGCCAGCTTTGATCGGCGCGGTTTTCGCGGCCGTCTATCACGCTGAAGATGCCGCCCACCAGACCGGCGAACCCATCGGTACGCTGATATTGACGATAGCCGTCACCGTTATCGAGTTGGCGCTGATCGTGTCGCTTATGATCTCGGGCAAAGCGTCTGTCACGCTCGTGCGTGATACGGTCTATGCTGTCATCATGATCATTATGACGGGTGTCGTCGGGCTCTGCATCAGTGTCGGCGGACTGCGCTATCGCGAGCAGCGCTTCGATATAACGTCGACGAAAATCTATCTGGCCGTTCTGATCGTCCTGGCATCGCTCACGCTTCTGCTTCCGAATTACACGATGTCCGGACCTGAAGCGCAGTTCTCAGAATTGCAGCTTGGCTTCGTGAGTGTTGTCACGCTAGCGCTCTATGGCGTTTTCCTTGTCACCCAAACGGTCCTTCATAAAAACTACTTTGCCGGCGAACGTGAGCCGTCTGCCGACGTCGTTGCAAGCAAACCGGCTAGCCTTGCAATCGCGATCGGGTTCCTATCACTTGCCCTGGTAGCAGTCGTTGTTTTGGCCAAACTTTTCGCCGCCGTTATTTCAGTAGCCGTTACGGCCATCGGCGCACCATTTGCCGTTATTGGCGTTGTGGTCGCACTTATCGTACTGACGCCCGAGAGCATCGCTGCGGTCGGTGCAGCACGGCGCGACGATCTGCAAAAGAGCCTCAACCTAGCGCTCGGCTCGTCGCTTGCAACCATCGGCTTGACGATCCCCGCCGTCGCCACCGCCAACATCTTCATGCATGAGCCAATGACTCTCGGGTTGGAACAACGCGATACGGCGCTGCTGATTACGACCCTCGCGGCAAGTATGCTGACATTCGGCACGGGCCGCACGAACGTCCTCTTCGGCTTCCTGCACCTGGTGCTGTTTGGAACCTTCATTTTCCTGGTTTTCGTGCCTTAACCATCGCTCATTTTGACGAACGATCAACCGTTCATCGCTTTTGCGGCGTTCGCGCTCTGTTGTAGGGCGCGAATTCTGCTATTGAGCGGGCTTGTTGCACTCAAACGCCATTCGCCACCATGTCCGCAAAACAATCGACCTCCACCGTGCGCCCCGAATGGCGCAAAGCAAAACGCATCGTCGTCAAGATCGGCTCGGCGTTACTTGCTGACCGCGCAACCGGTCAACTCAAGGCCGCGTGGCTGAACTCGCTGATGGACGACGTCGCCGAGCTTGCGAAGGCGGGCAAGGATGTTGTGCTCGTGTCGTCCGGCTCAATCGCGCTCGGACGCCACACACTTGGCCTACCGAAAGGCGCGCTTGAACTTGAGCAAAGCCAAGCTGCGGCCGCCGTTGGCCAGATCAGCCTCGCACATGCCTATCAGGAGCTGGCGAACGCGCGCGGATTGACCGCCGCACAAATTCTGCTGACGCTCGGCGACACCGAAGAACGCCGCCGCTATCTCAACGCACGCCGGACCATCGAAGTTCTGCTGTCGTTAAAAGCCATTCCGGTCGTCAACGAAAACGACACCGTCGCGACGACGGAAATCCGCTACGGAGATAACGACCGCTTGTCGGCACGCGTGGCATCAATGGTCTCGGCCGACTGCCTGGTGTTGCTGTCCGATATAGACGGGCTGTACACCGCGCCGCCGAATGAAAATCCGAACGCGACGCACATACCGCTCGTAACCGAAATTACGCCCGAAATCGAAGCGATGGCGGGTGACGCCGGCACGGAGCTTTCCAAAGGCGGCATGAAGACCAAAGTCGAAGCGGGTAAAATCGCTCTTGGCGCCGGTACCAACATGGTCATTACGACCGGCAAGATCATGCATCCGCTGCGCGCGATTGCCGATGGCGCCAAGGTAACGTGGTTTCTGGCAAAGTCCGATCCGGTGACGGCCAAAAAACGCTGGCTTGCGGGTCAACTCGTGCCGGCCGGGCAAGTGTTTCTCGACGCCGGCGCCGAAAAGGCGCTGCTTTCGGGCAAAAGTTTGCTGCCGGCTGGCGTATCGCGCATCGAAGGGCATTTTGACCGTGGCGACGCGGTGGTCATCCGTTCTGCCGCAGGAGTGGAGCTTGGACGCGGACTTATCGCCTATGCGAGCGAAGAAGCGCAGCGTATTATCGGCAAGAAATCGAGCGAGATCGCAGCGATCCTCGGCTACGAAGGCCAGGATACGCTGATCCATCGCGACGACATGGCCTTGAACAGAAAGTAACGGAACGCATTGGACGCCAGTGACGTGAACACGATCGAACGAGTTTCCGCCGATACGGCCGCGCTGATGCAGAGCATCGGTCAGAATGCGCGTGCCGCGAGCCGGGACTTGGCGGCTGCGACAGCCGAACAGAAGAACCTGGCTTTGACGAACGCGGCGGCCGCATTGCGCGCGTCCGAGCCGGCGATCATCGACGCGAACGCACGCGATCTCGACGCTGCAAAGGCCGCTGGCCGCCCGGCGTCGTTCATCGACCGGCTGACGCTCGATGGCAAACGCATTGAAGCCATCGCCAAAGGTTTGGAAGACATCGCAGCGCTTGCCGATCCCGTCGGCACTGTTCTGGCGGAATGGCAACGTCCGAACGGGCTGAAATTTCAGCGCGTGCGCGTGCCGCTCGGCGTCATCGGCATCATCTACGAGAGCCGTCCCAACGTCACCGCCGACGCTGGCGCGCTGTCGATCAAGGCCGGAAACGCCGCGATCCTGCGCGGCGGGTCGGAAAGCCATCATTCGAGCATCGCAATCCACGCGGCGCTGGTCGCGGGATTGAATGCCGCTGGATTGCCGGCAGCCGCCATTCAACTCGTTCCGACGACCGACCGCGCCGCCGTCGGTGAAATGTTGAAAGGCCTCGGCGGCACAATTGACGTCATTGTACCGCGCGGCGGGCGCAGCCTCGTTGAACGTGTGCAGTCGGAGGCGCGCGTTCCGGTGTTCGCGCATCTGGAAGGTATCTGCCACACCTACGTCGATCGCGGTGCCGACATCGATATCGCTTTGCCGATCGTGCTCAATGCCAAGATGCGGCGCACGGGAGTCTGCGGCGCAACCGAGTGTCTGCTCGTCGACAAGAACGCCGACGAAGATTTTCTGACGCCTCTTGTCAAAGCTCTGCTCGACGCCGGCTGCGAGGTGCGCGGCGACGCGGCAACCCAAAAGGTTGATGCGCGCGTGAAAGCTGCATTGACCGACGACTACGGCAAGGAGTTTCTCGACGCTGTGATCGCCGTCAAAACCGTCGATGGCGTCGATGGCGCGATCGCGCACATCGCGAAGTACGGCTCGCAGCATACCGACGCCATCATAACCGAATGCGAGGCAACGGCTGAGCTGTTCCTCAATCGCGTCGATAGCGCCATTGTTCTCGTCAACGCTTCGACGCAGTTCGCCGATGGAGGCGAGTTCGGGTTCGGCGCGGAGATCGGCATCGCGACCGGCAAGATGCACGCACGCGGTCCTGTCGGCGTCGAGCAACTGACGAGCTTCAAGTACAAGGTCCGCGGCACCGGCCAGATCCGGCCGGCCTGATGCTTGGTCATTTGGAGCACTGACCGCATTGGCGAGAAAAATTCCGCTCCGAGACTTCGGCTCGCTTGCCGTCAAGACGCCGTTGGTGTTTCCGGGCCAGCGTGTCGGCATCATGGGCGGCACGTTCAATCCCGCGCATGGCGGTCATGGCATCGTCGCAGAGACGGCCGTCAAACGCCTGCAGCTTGACCAGCTTTGGGTTGTCGTTACACCAGGCAATCCGCTCAAGGCCAACGGCGGGCTGCCGCCGCTCGGCGAGCGCATGCGCGATGCGCGCAAATTTGCAAAACAGCCGCGCATGAAGGTGACGGGCTTCGAGGCCGAGCTCGGAACGCCTTATACAGCGGCTATGCTTAGCTTCCTGAAGCGGCGCTACCCCGACGTCCACTTCGTCTGGGTCATGGGCGCCGACAACCTTGCGAGCTTCGATCGATGGCAACATTGGCAGTCGATTGCCGCAGCGTTCCCGATCGCCGTCGTCGATCGGCCGGGCTGGCGGTTGAAGGCGCTTAGCGCATGTGCCGGCGCAGCACTCGCAGATCGGCGGGTCCCTGAACAGTTGGCCGCGGCCTTGCCGCTGATGCAGCCGCCGGCGTGGACGCTGCTGACGACGCGGCTTTCCCCTTTATCCTCAACGGCGTTACGGTCCGTCCGCCCGCCGAATTCGGGAAAGCCGCCTGATAAAACATGACATCCAATTGAAATATATAATTTTTATGCTCTAATCCTGGCGCCCGATTTGATTTGCGGGCAGATGGCGTGCCGCTTATCATGGTATCTGTTTCATCAGTTCGACCACTGCGCCGATTGGACGGCGCAGCGGAAGCAAACAAAGGACGTCGACCGCTTGATCCGAACAACGACTGGAGGCGCCGCAAAGCGCGCGTCTGCCGCAAAGTCGAAAGCCGCACCGGCTTCGGCTTCACTCCTCGCCGAAATCGTCAACTGGCTTGACGATGCCAAGGCCGAAGAGATTGTGACGATCCCCCTCGAAGGTAAATCATCGCTTGGTGACTTTATGGTCGTCGCGTCGGGGCGCACCGATCGTCACGTCGGAGCAATCGCTGATCAGCTCGCGTTGAAGATCAAGGAAACGACGGGCACGCCTGCGCGCGTCGAAGGTGTTCCCGCTTGCGATTGGGTGCTCGTCGATACCGGCGACATCATCATCCATATCTTCCGGCCGGAAGTGCGCGAATTCTACAATCTCGAAAAAATGTGGAAGGCGGAAATTCCGCCGGACTCTTCCGACACAGATGCGTCGCAACACTAAGGCTCTTCGGATACGACCGCGTCATGCGCCTTATCCTCGCCGCGGTCGGCAAACTGAAAGACGCTGAAGAGCGAATCATTTGCGAGCGCTACACCAAGCGGCTCGCGGTGACAGGCCGAGGTATTGGCCTCGGACCATTGGAAATCGTTGAACTCGCTGAGAGCCGCGCCGAGGCAGTCGAAGCCCGCAAGGCGGACGAAGCGATGCGTCTTTTGAAGGCTGTCGGCAACGCACCTGTCCGCATCGCCCTCGATGAAAACGGAAAGGCATTTTCCAGCGACGCCTTCGCGAAACTCCTGTCGAAGCATACCGATCGCGGCGTCAAGACATGCGCGTTTCTGATCGGCGGACCGGATGGTCACGGCCGTGACGTGCTGGAGAGGGCGCAATTGACGTTATCGCTCGGCGCGATGACGTTGCCGCACGGTCTGGCGCGTATCGTTCTGATCGAACAGTTCTACCGTGCCGCGACGATCCTGAGCGGACATCCCTATCATCGCGTCTAGACGCTATCAGGACGCCTTCGTCAACGTCTCGAACGAATATCCGGCACCGCGTACGGTGCGGATCGGGTCGATTTCATTGCCGCGCACGAGCGCCTTCCTCAAACGTCCGACGTGAACGTCGATGGTGCGCTCGTCGATATCGGCGGTCGTACCCCAGACGCGATCGATCAACTGATTGCGCGACAGAACGCGCCCAGCACTTTCGAGAAGCACTTCGAGCAGCCGGTATTCCGTCGGACCGAGCGAGATCTCACGCGACGAGCGCGTGACCCGGTGCGCTTCCCGATCGAGAGAGATATCGCCGACGGCCAGTATTTCGCTGACGCGGCTCGGAGCCGACCGGCGCAGCAGCGCTTTCGCACGTGCCATCAATTCCGGAACCGAGAACGGTTTGACGACGTAATCGTCAGCGCCATTGGAAAAGCCGCGAATACGATCGGCTTCTTCGCCGCGCGCCGTCAGCATGATGATCGGCACGCGCGGCATCTTTCCGGTCCGGCGCAGACGACCGCAGAGCTCGATGCCCGACATATCGGGCAGCATCCAATCGAGAATGATGAGATCAACGAGCTGTTCAGAAAGGATCAGCTCGCCTTCTTCCGCAGAAACGGCTGTGACAACCTCAAAGCCTGAGGCTTTGAGGTTGTATTCCAGCATCGTGACTATGGTTTCGTCGTCTTCAACAACCAGGACTTTTGCAGGCATTAGGTGTTCTTCTTTGTCTCGTCAGAGATTCAGGCAGGCCGGGCTGCCAGAACCATTGAACTGGTGTCGTCGCCTTTCGGGCGCTCGTCGGTCATAGCCACGCCTTCGACGAGGTACAGGACGTTCTCGGCAATGTTGGTCGTGTGGTCGCCAATGCGTTCGATATTCTTCGCGCCGAACAGGAGATGCGTGCAAAGACCGATGTTGCGCGGGTCTTCCATCATGTAGGTCAGCAACTCGCGGAACACCGAGTTGTAAAGCGCATCAAGGCCGGCATCGCTGTGCCAGACTTCGCGCGCTTTCGCTGCATCGCGCGTGCTCAGCGAATCGAGTGCATCCTTCAGTTGGCGCATCGCAAGCTCCGACATGTGCCGGAGGCCATTCATCAAGGTCTTCGGATGGGCTTCGCCAGAAACGGCAAGCGCGCGCTTGGCGATGTTCTTGGCGAGGTCACCGATGCGCTCGAGGTCGCCGGCGATCTTCAAAACCGTCATGATGTGACGCAGATCGTTGGCGAGTGGCTGACGCTTAGCGATCATAAGGATCGCACGTTCCTGCACCTGAGCTTCGAGATTGTCGATCGCTTTATCGCTCGCGACGGCCGCGGCGGCGAGGTTGGGGTCCCGGCGCTCGAGTGCGGCGAAAGCGTCCGCAAGCAGCTTTTCGGCAAGGCCGCCCATGTGCGCCGTCATACGGTCGAGCTCTTGAAACTCGGCGTCGTAGGATTTGACAATGTGGTTGTTCATAAACTGCTCCTCAGCCGGTACGGCCGGTGATGTAGTCCTGCGTGCGGGGATCGGACGGCGCCGAGAAGATCTTTTCGGTCGGACCTTCTTCAACGAGCGTGCCGAGATGGAAAAACGCGGTACGCTGTGAAACGCGTGCAGCCTGCTGCATCGAGTGCGTAACGATGATGATGCAGTAGTTGCCGCGCAGTTCGTCAATCAACGTTTCAACTTTCGCCGTCGCGATCGGGTCAAGCGCCGAGCACGGTTCGTCCATCAGGATGACGTCTGGGTTGACGGCGATCGCACGCGCGATGCAGAGGCGCTGTTGCTGCCCGCCCGACAGGCCGGTGCCGGAGTCGTTCAAGCGATCCTTGACTTCATTCCAAAGACCGGCCTTCTCGAGGCTCGCCGTAACGATTTCTTCGAGATCGGTGCGCGATTTCGCCAGCCCGTGAATGCGCGGACCGTAAGCAACGTTGTCGAAGATTGATTTCGGGAATGGGTTCGGCTTCTGGAAGACCATGCCGACGCGTGCGCGCAACTGGACGACGTCGAGGGACGGATCGTAGATATCCTGATTGTCGATCGTGATCTTGCCGGTCACCCGGCAGATCGAAATCGTGTCGTTCATGCGATTGATGCAGCGCAGGAACGTCGACTTTCCGCAGCCCGATGGGCCGATGAAAGCCGTAACGCCACGATCGGGAATATCGACGTTCACCGATTTCAGCGCGTGCTTCTCGCCGTAATACACGTTCACGTCGCGCGCCACGACTTTGGCTGGCAAGCCGGCCGAAGTCACCGGGGCAATGCGTTCCGCCTCAAGGCGTTTCGCGGCTGTCATATCCACTTTAAGAGTCTCCATTGAACTACCACCGCCGTTCGAATTTGCTGCGAAGCCAGATTGCCAAGCCATTCATGAGCAGCAGAACACCGAGCAGCACCATGATGGCTGCCGCTGTTTTTGCCTCGAATGCCTGTTCCGGCAAGTCTGACCAAATATAAATCTGTGCCGGGAGCGCCGTTGCGGGATCGGTGAACCCCTGCGGCACGTCGACGATGAACGCGAGCATGCCGATCATCAGCAGCGGCGCCGTCTCGCCAAGCGCGTGTGCCATACCGATGATCGTGCCGGTCATGATGCCCGGCGTCGCCAACGGCAGAACGTGATGGAAAATCGCTTGCTGATGCGACGCACCAACGCCGAGGGCGGCTTCCTTGATCGATGGCGGCACGGCGCGCATCGAGGCGCGGGCCGCAATGATGATTGTCGGCAGAACGAGAAGCGCCAGAACGAGGCCACCGACCAGCGGCGCAGAACGTGGCAAGCCGAAGAAGTTTAAGAAAACGGCAAGTCCGAGCAAACCGAATACAATCGACGGCACGGCCGCAAGATTGTTGATGTTGATCTCGATCAGGTTCGTGAACTTGTTCTTCGGCGCGAACTCCTCGAGGTAGACTGCGGCCAGCACGCCGAATGGCAGCGCCAGCGCGATCGTCACGATCAACATCAAGACCGAGCCGACGAGCGACCCAAGGATGCCGGCGAGTTCCGCGTCACGGCTGTCGCCGTGCGTGAAGAAGATCGTATTGAACTTGTTTTCGACCTTACCGTCGGCGCGCAGCTTTTCCAGAACCGCGGCCTCAAGGTCGCCGGTCTTGCGGTTGCTCTCAGGCTTGTCGTAGGTGACGACGCTCCATTTGCCGGGCGCCGCCTCGTTGGTCGATTGCAGTGGCAGCAAAGCCGTGCCGGTCGCGCTGCTATCGCTGATCGACGAGAGCTTAACGAGACCGCCATTGATCGCGACCAACAAGCTCGGCATTTTACTGTCGAGCGTTTCAGCCGATGCCGGCTGACTCGAATGCGCTTCGAGAGCAGCAATCTCGTCTTTTAAAGACGTCGCTTCGGCAGCCTGCGGATCGCGCGTCTCAACGATGGTCAGGCGCGATTTGAGTTCGGCGATCCGGTTGACGATGGCCTTTTTCAAGACGGCCACGTCATCAGCAAATTCCGTCCCCGACGACGTGATCGTAATCTCGCCTTTGGTCGCGCTCGGGACGGCCGTTCCACGCGCCGGGATTTCCGTAACGCGGGTTTGCTTGCCCTTCAGGTAGATGTCGGAGTCATCTGACAGCAGCAGCGGTACTTTGACGGTCGTGCCGATGATCGACGGATCAGCGAGGACGCGATCGCGCAGTTCGTTGCCCGCGCCCGAGCTCAGGATGCCGTTCAGGCGCTTTTTCTCGACGCGGCCTTCAATGCCGGGCACCGCGGTTGCGAGGGCGTCGCGCATCAATGCGAAATAGTCGGCCGACCTCAAATCCTCAGGGTTTTTCGTACCCTTCGGATCGATAACGTCAGCGCGCACCGGAACGTCCAGCACAAGATGGTGCTGCGTGAACGCCGGCAAGCCCTTGTAGATGATGTCGAGCAGAACGGTAACGACAAAGACCGCCGTCAGCAGGAGTGCCGCACCACCAAGTGACTTGAACAGCCGCTCTGAACGGTAGCGGCGCTTGACGCGAGCGACCATTTCTTCGGAGTCGAAGCGCACCCTCTTTGGCAGCATCGGTGTCGCGGTAATATCAGTCATATTGCTCTCTGTATTTTCTGACGATGCGCAGAGCGATGTAGTTGAGCATCAAGGTGACGAAGAACAGAACGAAGCCGAGCGCGAAGGCCGCGAGCGTTTTCGCGCTGTCGAACTCCTGATCGCCAACCAGGATGGTCTTGATTTGGACCGTGATGGTCGTCACGGCGTCGAGAGGATTGAGCGTCAGGTTCGCCGCGAGACCAGCGGCCATGACGACGATCATCGTTTCGCCGATCGCACGGCTGATCGCGAGCATGAATGCCGAGACGATCCCTGGCAGAGCAGCCGGCAACAGCACCTGGCGGATGGTTTCCGATTTCGTCGCGCCAAGCGCATACGAACCATCGCGCATCGACTGCGGCACGGCGTTGATCACGTCGTCCGAAAGCGATGAGATGAACGGGATGATCATCATGCCCATGACGAGGCCGGCTGCCAGCGCGCTTTCCGACGCGACATTCAAGCCGTAGGCTTCACCAAGACCGCGAATAAGCGGTGCGACCGTCAGCGCTGCGAAGAAGCCGAGCACGACGGTTGGAATGCCTGCCAGGATTTCGAGGATCGGCTTGGCGATCGAACGCACGCGCGGCGTTGCGTATTCCGCCAGATAGATCGCCGAGAACAACCCAAGCGGACCCGCGACGCAAATCGCAATGAATGTGATCAGCAAGCTGCCGACGAGCAGCGGCACGAAGCCGTATGCCGTCGAAATCGTGCCCTGGTCGGCGCGCATCGCAGCCTGCGGATTCCACTCCAGCCCGAACAAGAAGCTGCCAATGGTCGGCTTGCCGCTCAGCGACGGATCGAAGAAGAAGCGGTACGTTTCAAAGGCGACCGAAAAGACGATGCCGACCGTCGTCAGAATGGCAACGACCGCGCAGGCGCCGAGCACGATCAACGCAAAGCGCTCGACGTGCTTGCGGGCACGGAACGGGACTTTGATGACGCCAAACGATGCGGCAAGTGCTGCAACGCCCGCTGCGATAGCGAGAAGGAAGACGGCCCAACCGCCTGTCGCCAAAGTCGCGGCGTAATCTTTCGCCGCTTGAGCAAGTTCTGGGCTGGCGTTACCGGCGAACTGGCCGCGCGAAATGCTCGCGACATCGCGTAGAATGACACCACTGCGCAACGGATCGGCTTGAACGCTCGGGTCGAATTGCGCGAGCGCGGCGCTGTGCGCCATCCAGCTCACCAGCGGCGTACCGATGACAAAAATCGCAAGCATCGGCACGAAAACGCCAATGGCAGTAAAGAGCGCGTGATAGATCGGAAGCGAATGCAGATCGGCCAACCGGCCGTCTGCGACTGATACGGCGCGCCTCTGGCCAACGGCATATGCGATGCCCGTCAGAAGGGTGAGTGCCGCGAAAAATGGGTAGACCATCTTGACCCCGAAAACGCTGCCATAGATGGCCGCGATATGTTTGGCGCGTCACGTGTCGCGCCGGTCGTATAAGAGAACTGGGCAGTTGAACTTGCTGTCGTGTGACTGCGATCCGATGGCAGGCCACCGGATCGCAGCAGATGTCGTTCGCTGTCGTTAGTTGATCAGCGCGCCGTCGAGCGGCTGCAATGCCAGCGCCGAAGCGCGGACCTTTTCAGCTTCTTCCTTCGGCAGAGCAACGAGACCCTTCGTGGTCAGGTAGCCATCTTCGCCCATCGCCTTTTCCGAAACGTATTCGGCGACGAACTTGTCGAGGCCGGTGACGACGCCGACGTGCTGCTTCTTGACGTAGACGAACAGGTCGCGAGCGCCCTTGTACTTGCCAGCCGAGATGTTCTCGTAGGTCGGCTCAACGCCTTCGATCGACACGCCTTCAATCTTCGAAGCGTTTTCTTCGAGGAACGAGAAGCCGAAGATGCCGAAGGCGTTCTTGTTGCCTTCAAGCTTCTGAACGATGACGTTGTCGTTTTCGCCAGCTTCGACGTAAGCGCCGTCCTTACGGACCGACTTCCAGACCTTTTCGAAATCCTTGGTCTTGTTGGCTTCGTCGGCCTTCTTCAGAGCCTTGAGGCTGTCGAAACCTTCAGCGCCCTTTTCCATGAACAATTCGTGGAAGCTGTCGCGCGTACCCGAGGTCGGCGGCGGGCCGAGCACTTCGATCTTGACGTCCGGAAGCGATGCGTCGATGTCCGACCACTTCTGGTACGGGTTGGCAACCAGCTTGCCGTCCTTATCCGGAACCTGCTCGGCAAGAGCCTGGAAGACCTGCTTGCGGGTCAGAGCAACCGGCTTGCCGCCCTTCGCGTGAGCGATCGTCAGGCCGTCGATGCCGACCTTGAGTTCGACGATGTCGGTAACGCCGTTCTTGGCGCAGAGTTCGAATTCCGACTTCTTGATGCGGCGCGATGCGTTGGTTGCGTCAGCCTTGTCGACGCCAACACCTTCGCAGAAAATCTTCATACCGCCGCCGGTGCCGGTCGATTCAACGATCGGCGTCTTACCGCCAGCTTTGCCGAACTGCTCGGCAACGGCCGTCGTGAACGGATAAACCGTCGATGAACCGACAATGCGGATCTGATCGCGGGCTGCAGCCGCGCCGCTAAAAGCGACAAGCGTGACAGCGGCGATAGCGACGGCATTTACCTGTTTCGAAATGAACACGAAACGTCTCCCTCATTCGTTTGACGCGCTGGCCTCGCCTTATTGCGAGCCGCCAGCATGAGGCGCATCGGGCGCCACGAGGGACGGTTTAGTCCTGTCATGCTATACAATTGTGACAAGTTAACTATTTGAATTATATGTTTTTTTAGTTGCGCCTCACGGGCAAGGTGACACGAAATGTGCTGCCTTGGCCGAGCGTCGAGTCCACCTGAAGGTCCGCCTGATGCCTGTTCAATACGTGTTTGACGATTGCCAGACCGAGACCCGTGCCGCCGACATTCCTGCTTTGCGCGGCGTTGACGCGATAAAAGCGCTCCGTAAGACGCGGCAAATGCTCAGGCGCGATGCCGGGACCGTCGTCGATAATCTCTATAATGAGCTTTTTATTGTTGGCGTCCGGCGTCGCAACCAGACGGCCTGAGACAACGACACGGCCGCCTTTGCGGCCATACTTGATGGCGTTCTCGATCAGGTTCTGAAAAACCTGGATCAGCTCGTCGCGATCGCCACTGACGTTCGCTTCCGGAATACTTTGCGTATCGAGTGTCACCTGCTTGTCGTCTGCGATCGTTGCCAACGTTTGCGCAACGTGTGTGATGATCGCCCCGATGTCGACGCGCTCGCGCGGCACGACATGGGCGTGCATTTCGATGCGCGACAATGACAATAAATCATCGATCAAACGCGCCATACGCTCGGCCTGCTGCAGCATGATCTTCAGAAAGCGATCACGCGCATCGGGGTCTTCCTTAGCGGCGTCCTGTAGCGTTTCGACAAAACCTTTGAGCGACGCGAGCGGGGTGCGCAGCTCATGACTGGCGTTGGCAACGAAGTCGGCACGCATTCTGACAAGCCGGTCCTGTTCGGTCAGATCGCGCAAGACGATCAACAGATGCGGATCGAGCGGCTCGCTTTCGGTCAACATTAAAGGCGCGACTGTACCGACGAGACTACGATCAACGGGCACTTTAAAATCCAGACGGCACGACTGGACGTCCTGGGTGACAATGGCTTCACTCACGGCCGTCAAAAGCTCAGGTGCGCGTGTTACTTGCGAAATATGCCGCCCGGCCGCACACCCGCTAAAAACGTCCAGCGCCGCGGGATTGAAGGACAAAATCGTTCCTTCTGCATCGAGCACAATCGCAGGGTCCGGCAGATTGGAGACGATCCGCGTCCAAATCCGCGCGCCAGCAGCTCGCACGGCTTCGGCTGCTTTCAGTTGCGCTTCGTATTGCGCCATGACCGAGGACGACGATAGCAGCGGCCAGAATGCCGACCAGACGAGCAACGCAACCAAGCCGATCAATGCGGCCAGCGGTGTCAAACCGCCCCAAACCACGAAGGCCGCCGTCAAAACGGCCGCCGCCGATAGAAGGGCGCGACGCGCTATCACATTGCTGCGCGCGGCGTGCACCACATTTAGAATGTTGCGGGGGTTGTCGTCACCGGCGTCAGGCGATCCAAGCATCGTCTGCAATCCAATATGTCATGCTCGATGTATAACCCGATTTGCGGCAGGCTTAAAATTTCTTGGCGAAATATTCAGCGGCAGCCGGCGGCATGAAGCGGTTGAAGAATGCTGCAAGATACGTCGGCGTCGTCACATAATAACGACGGCGCGGGCTCGAACTCTCGACGGCGTGAATCAACCGCTTCGAGACGGCCGACGGCTCCAGCTTGAAAAACGACTTGCCGCCCTGCCGCATACCTTCCAGGCGTGCGTGATAAAGCTCCCGGTGCGGAGAATTTTCGATATCGATGTTATTGATGAGATTGTTCATCGCGTGCTCCACGAAGCGCGAACGAATTGGACCGGGTTCGATCAAGGTGACCTTGATGCCGGTCCCTTCGAGTTCCATCCGCAGCGCGTTCGTCAGGCCGTTCAGCGCGTGCTTCGACGCACAATAGGCACCGCGATACGAAACCGATACGAAGCCGAGGATCGACGAGCACTGCACGATCCGCCCCGAACCTTGCTCGCGCATTGCCGGGATCAAACGGCGCGTCAGGTCGTGCGTGCCGATCACGTTCACTTCGAGCTGATGCCGCAAAAGCTCCGGCGTCAAATCTTCGACAGCGCCCGGTTGCCCGTGCGCCGCATTGGAAAAGAGGGCGTTTAGTTTTCCTTCTGTCAGCGCGAGCACTTCGGTTGCGCATTGCGCAATCGACTGCGGATCAGCAAGTTCCAGATGGACAACCTCGACGCCTTCTTCCGATTTGAGGCGCGCGATATCGTCCGGCGTGCGCGCGGTCGCGATGACGCGCCATCCTCGCGATTTCATCGTCCTGACGGCATCCAGTCCGATGCCAGACGAACAGCCAGTGATCAGAATGGACTTCGCCATCACGTCTCCAATTCTCAAAAAAGCGCGTTAGACGCCGGCTGTGTGCTTGACCACCGCCGTACCGAGGTGCCCGTATCCGGGCTCATCTGGATGGAGCACCTCGAAAATGATCTCAGCACTTTCGACGAGGCGTGGCCCTGGCCGATTGAAAAAAGCGTTACCGTCGGCGATGTAGACTCGCCCGTCCCGCACTGCCCGCAGTTGAAGCCACTCTGGATTAGCATCGAGCGCGGCCATTTCTTCGCGTGTCTTCTCAAGGTCGTAGCCGCACGGACCGACAAGAACGACGTCGGGATCGGCAGCCGCAACATCAGCGACCGAAATCCAAGGCGAGACCTCGCCGTGCTTGCCCAAAAGGTCGATACCACCTGCTGTCGCTATCAGCTCCGGCATCCAATGCCCGCCCGACATCGGCGGATCGATCCACTCGATGAAGGCTAGGCGCGGCTTTGGCAACGGTGCACTACGCTCGGCGAGCGCCGCCAGTCGCGACTGCATCCGCGCGTTCAAGTCTGCACCTGCGTCCGGGGTGCCAAGTGCGTCGGCGATACGTTGATTGTCGGTATAAATATCCGCCATCGTATGCGGACGCAGCGACACGACGTTCGCCCGGCACTCGGTCCAAGTTGCAACCGCGCGCTCCACGTCGGCGAGCGAAACGGCGCAAACTTCGCATTGGTCTTGTGTCAGGATCACGTCAGGCGCGATCCGCTTCATCTGGTCCGCATCGACTTCGTAGACGGCCAGCCCCTGCTCGACGAGGGATTTGACGGCGACGTCGATTGCGCGGCTCGACCCGGCCACTTTGAACTTTGGCCGCGTCAGCTGCGGCAGATCGAGAACGCTGCCGGGCCAGTCGCATTCATGCGAGCGCGCGACCTGCAGTGGTCCGCCGCCAAGCTCATGCAGAATTTCGGTGGCACTCGCGATGAGTGACACGACACGCGGCGATGATGTTGCCTTGTCCCGATCCGCGGTCGAACTCATTTCTTGAAAATCGCCACAGGACTTCCGGTCTCGTCGGTGAAGACCAGCTGATTGTTCGAGGCAACAAACGCGCGCGTCGCGTCGAGGGCGGACAGGAATATTGTCTCGGTGTCCATCTTGCCGGCGCAGAACATTTTTGTTGCGCGCAACGGCCCGAACTTGAGCGCGCTGCCATCGATCACGGCGCTGCCTGAGAATCTATTGCAGCCGCCGGTGCCGGTGACTTCGCCGCCGCTAATCACGAGTTCCGGCCCGGAGATGTCACCGCCCAGCGCTCGTACTGCTTTCCATGTGCCGCTGAGACGATCGGCTGCGCCTACTTCCGATGCCGTGGCGACAACGCAAAGCGCAATAATCGCGCGCCATAGTTGAAGCGTCATCGCCACCTCCGAGGTTACCTCGCGCCGTCAGGCGCTGCGATCAGTTTGCCCCTTCGAGCAGACGCCGCGCAATAACCTGGGCCTGGATTTCTGCCGCGCCCTCGAAAATATTCAGGATGCGCGCGTCGCAGAGAACGCGACTGACCGGATATTCGAGCGCAAAGCCGTTACCGCCGTGGATTTGCAGCGCGTTGTCGGCGTTCGCCCACGCAACGCGCGCGCCAAGCAGCTTCGCCATGCCGGCTTCGAGATCGCAGCGGCGGCCTTCGTCCTTCTGACGCGCCGAGAAGTACGTCAACTGTCGCGCAATCATCGTCTCGACAGCCATCATGACGACCTTGTTGCGAACGCGCGGAAATTCATAGATCGGCTTGCCGAACTGCACGCGCTCGAGAGCATACTTGAGGCCGAGGTCCATCGCACATTGCGCAACACCGACAGCGCGCGCCGCCGTCTGAATGCGGGCGCCCTCAAACGTATTCATGAGCTGCTTGAAGCCTTGGCCCTCGACGCCGCCGAGCAGATTTTCGGCCGGCACTTCGAAGTCGTCGAACGAAATATCGTACTCCTTCATGCCGCGATAGCCGAGGACGTGGATTTCTCCGCCCTTCAAGCCTTTCGCAGTGAACGGGGTCTCGTCCGTGCCGCGCGGCTTCTCTGCAAGCAGCATCGACAGGCCACGATGACCCGGTTCGTTCGGATTGGTGCGGGTCAAAACCGTCATGACATCGGCGCGAACTGGATGCGTGATCCAGGTCTTCTGCCCGGTGATCTTATAGACGTCGCCCTGCTTGACGGCGCGCGTCTTGAGCGACGCGAGGTCGGACCCCGTGTTCGGTTCTGTGAAGACGGCGGTCGGGAGCATTTCGCCCGACGCGATCTTCGGCAGATACTTCGCTTTCTGCTCCGGCGTGCCGTTGTTGAGGATCAGTTCACCCGCGATTTCAGCACGCGTACCAAGCGAGCCGACACCGATGTAGCCACGCGACAGCTCTTCCGACGCGACGCACATCGATTCCTTGCCAAGGCCCATTCCGCCGAATTCTTCCGGCAGCGACAGACCGAATACGCCGAGTTCCGCAAGCTTACCGATGACCTCCAGCGGAATGTATTCGTTCTTCAAATGCCATTCGTGCGCATACGGCACGACTTCATCGAGCGAGAAGCGGCGCATCAGATCGAAGATCTGCATGTGCGTTTCATCGAGACCAATATCGCCGAACGTTGCCGCTTCCGGCTGCGCGGAGATCAATGCGCCAAGACGTGCCTTGACGTCTTCCGATCCGCCTTCGGCGACGAGATCGGCAACGGAGTCTTCGAAGCGGCGCAGGTCGGCCTTCGGCACGCCGAGTACGTCACAGCGGATGATCTCGACCTGGCTCATCGGGATGCCACCCGAAATCTGGGCGCAGTATTCGCCGAAGGCAGCCGCGAGCAGCAGCTGCTCGAATTCGCCGAAGCGGCCTTCGCCGTTCATGCGGTTCGCCCAGTCGTGCATCTGGCGCAGGCCTTCGATGGTCGTCGCGAGCCAAGCAAGACCGTGCGCGGCGTGCTGCGCGTTATCGATGCCGCCGGCTTCCTGAATTTTGATCCGGACGCCAGCCTTCGCCGCCTGCAGAATGCGGTCGGCCGCCGTCACGGCCTCTCCGCAACGCTCGATCAAGCGGGCAGGCCCGGCGGCAAGAATGCTGGCTTCGGCCTTGAGGGGCGCCACGGACATTGAATTCTCCCAGAATTTTGGACGATTGGATTGGGACGGCGCTTTGCATCGGCCGCCGAGGATGCGTTTGGCTGCAGATTAGTCGCATCGATCGGCCGCGCAACCGCCAACCACGCGACTTAAGGGCGCGAACACGCCCCCAAAATGTGCGGAACTTATGCGGGCTTATCGGCGAATTGGATCACTGCAGCAGCCGCGCCGACAAGCGCACGTTCAGTTGCCCGTTAATGCCTTTAAAAAGCGGCCGATGGGCGTTGCGGGGCGCGGCGTGCTTGCGGCGGTCTCGGTCGCGACCTTAGCGAGCGTCGCGCGTGGCGTCGGACGGATCTCCGGCGCGGATTTGACGACGATTTCAACAGTGGCTTCCTCGGCGTGCAAACGTTGCCGGGCATTGTCGTCGCGCGCGCCGTTGCGCAAGGATTGGCCCCTGCTGTCGCTATAATCCGATTGATCTAACTCCGCCTCTTCAGGCGGCGGCAAAAAACCTTCCGGCAGCGGCGGCGGGATTGCAGGCTTTCCCGGCGCAGCCTTCGCAGGAGCAGTCTGTGCGGTGCGCACAGGCGGCGGCGCAACCGGTGATGCCGCCGGTGGTTTCGGCGGTGGCATTTGAGGCACCGGAGCCGGCGGCCGCGCTGGTTCAAGCTTTTGCTGCGGTGGTACTGGCGGCACAGCGGTCGCGGGCGTGCCATTGGCTGCAGCTCCGGGCGCGTGGGCTGTTGCCTTCGGACTTTGCCGGGCGACTTCGGCTGCGTAAGCGATCGCCTCGGCAATGCTCATTGAAGGTGTTGATGAAGCCGCCGTTCCTGCCGACGTGGAAGGCGCCGGTGCGGCCGGCTTCAAGGCCGCGAGTGCCGCAAAAGGTCCGCTATCTTGCTTTCCGGCCGAAGCACCCGTGGCAGGCGGACCCGCAGTACGCGAAGGCTCCGCTTGCCGCTGCACCGCAGGCGGTGGCGACGGAGGCTGAGTTTTTGCAACGGTCGTCGCCGGCAACGGCGGCAAGGATGCACGCGTCATGACGAACGGTTTCGGCGGCGCGCGAAGCTCAGCGGGCGGTGCCGCCGGAGAAGGGGCTTTGCTGGTCGCGATCTCAGATGTTGCGGCAGGCGCCTGCACCCGCAATGGCGACGGCGGCATTGGCAACACGCGCGCGGCTGCATCGCCTGAAGGCTCCGGCGTCGCATCGGACGCCATTTGAGCCTGAGCCGCGGCATCGCGATAGATCTCGGGTTTCAGCGGCCGCGGCGGTTCGGCGACCGGCGCTGAACTGATCGCGGCCGCAGGCGGCGGCGTTTCTACTTTTGAGGGAGCGCTTTTGTCGGACGCGGGCTGCGGCGGCGTCGCGGCCTTCGAGTCCGCTTTCAGCTCGGGCTTAACAGCAGCCGGATCTGACGGCTTCGTTTTGTCGATCGCCGGTACCGAAGCGGCAGCCGCAGCCTTCGCGTCCGGCGCTACGTCGTCAGCTTTCTGTTCCGTCTTCGCCGCAACAGGCGGCGGGACGGGCTTTGTAGCGACCGGTTCGGGCTTCGTCTCGACAGCTTTGACAGCAGCGGGCCTGACATCGGCAGGCTTCGCTTCAATAACCGGGCGCGCTGCCTCGCGCTCGACGGGCGGCGGTGGCGCCTTTTCGACAGGCGCGACGCGTGTCTCAACTGGCCGCGGGGGCGGAGGCGGTGCTGCCGGTCGTTCCGGCGCGATTTGCTTCGGTGGTGCGGACGGCTTCGGCGGTGGAGGGGGTGCTGGCTGCGGCGTGTCGGAGCGCGTCGCCAGTTCCTCGGCTTGCCCAATCCAGTCTTGTTCGTAGATCTGACGGCCGATGCCGAGATCGGACGAGATCGACTTGACGTCGGCGGGCGTCCATTCCGCGATCTGCATGAACGTCGTGACGTCGAGCGCATTGAGGCGCCGCTGCATTGACGCCGTGATGCCTTCGATCTCGGTCAGATCGTCTTTCTCGACCGGCGGCTTCTCACCCTTCGGCGGCAGCGGCGGCAAGCCGCGAATAAGACGCTCAAGCGCGACGCAGACGGCTTTGTAGCGAATGAAGTTTGGATCTTCGGCGAGCGCGTCGATCAGCACCATTTCAAGGCGGGCCGCGTTGACGGCACTCATGCCCTCGCCGCGATCCTTGCGCGATTTGAGCCGCAGAAGCTCGCACCAATCCTCGGATGATTGGAGCACTTCTTCTAGTCGCGCACGTTCCGCGAGCAGCGCGTCGGCACTAACAGGCAGTTCGGAATTCATTGACAGACGCCACCTCCGCGCACCAGCTGATTGGGCCGTGCGCCGTCCTTTGATCCCGCCATTAATAGTGGCCCTTCGCCGGGCCGTCTATTGCTGGCTACCGGCCGCCGATATTGGGCAATGCGAAGGTAGCATTTCTGTGACGCCGGGGCCGCAAAACCGGGCGCGGGCTGTCTTACGCGATATAGCAAGTGACCTAAAAACCGTTTCCAGCCACGTTGCCTTGGATTAGGGTCCGGCGCCGAAGGACAACGGAATTTCACGCGAAGAACAGGATACGGCATGAAGCGGTTGCGGACGGTCTTTGACGCGCTCTACCGGGTGTATGAACACTCTGGTTTTGCGCTGGCCGGCGCGGTGGCGTTTTCGTTCGTCGTTTCGCTGTTTCCTTTTTGCATCTTTCTCGGCGCGCTGTCGGGCGTTTTTGGCGGTCGCGAGCTTGCTCAGCAGGCGATTGCGCATCTCTTCGACATTCTACCGCGGCCGGTCGTCGAGGGTCTCTCGCCCGAAATCGAAGCGATTATGGGCAATAGCCGCATCGATTTGCTTACGGTCAGCGGATTTCTGGCGCTTTTCTTCGCGACCAGCGCCATCGAAACATTGCGCGCAGCGCTCAACGGCGCTTACCGCGTGCATGAAACGCGGCCGTACGCGCTCTGCCTGCTGATCTCGATGCTGTTCGTGTTCGTCAGCGCGGTTTCGACACTCTTCCTGACGTGGGCGGTCGTCGTCGGCCCAGCGCTCGCCGAGCGTTTGCAGCCCGACTGGGCAAAACAGTTTCTGGAAACGCCGATGGTCGGCAGCTTCCTGCACTTGTTCGAGCGGACGTGGCTTAGTCCGTTGACGCGCTACGTCATGGCCGGCGCCGTCATTGCGATCCAGTTGTTCGCATTTCATTTGTGGCTCGCCGCGGGCCGCCGCCGCTTCCAGGATGTCTGGCCGGGTGTTTTGCTGTCGATCGTGTTGTGGCTGACGATCGCAGCGTTGTGGTCGAACTATCTGGCCCTGACGAACTACTCGTTCTTCTACGCCGGCCTATCGCAATTGATGGTGGCGATGATCTTCTTCCAGTTCACGGCCATCGCCGTGTTGCTCGGCGCCGAGCTGAACCGCGGCATCATGGAAGTCAAAAAGATGCGCCGCGTTGCCTCCGAAAAGGCGACCGAAAAAGCCGCCGTGCATTCGGCATCGCCGAGCTGAAGGCTGCACATCAATCATCCTCGCAAACTAAAACGGCGCGGCCCCTGTGCGAGACCGCGCCGTGTAAGTGTTGTCCGTCGCGGGCGAATTAAGCGCCGCGGCGGGCCGATGCTTCAATGCAATCCTCGATCGTCTTGAGACCGGTTGTCGGTGCCGACACGAGCACCGCCATATTGCCGGGCTTATGTTCATTGCGCATCATGCGCATGTGCGCTTTCGGAATTTGCTCCCACGAGAACACTTCCGACATGCACGGATCGATGCGCCGTTCGACGACCAACTTGTTGGCCTGTGCCGCCTGAGCGAGGTTGGCGAAATGCGAACCTTGGACTCGCTTTTGATGCATCCAAAGATAGCGGGCATCCATCGTGAGATTGTAACCGGTCGTACCGGCACAAATCACGACCATACCGCCACGCTTCACCACCTGCACCGAAACCGGAATGGTCGTCTCGCCGGGATGCTCGAACACGCAATCGACGTTGACGCCTTTGCCCGTGATTTCCCAGATCGCCGCGCCGAACTTGCGCATTTCCTTCAGCCACACGCCGTATTCTGGCGAGTTGACCTTCGGCAGCTGACCCCAGCACTTGAAGTTCTTGCGATTGATGACGCCCTTGGCACCGAGTTGTTTGACGAAATCGAATTTGTCGTCGTCGGAAACAACACCGATCGCGTTCGCGCCGGATGTCGCACAAAGCTGAATAGCGAATGCGCCGAGACCGCCAGCGGCGCCCCAGACCAGAACATTATGTCCCGGACGCAGCACGTGCGGACGGTGGCCGAACAACATGCGGTATGCGGTTGCGAGCGTCAGCGTGTAGCAAGCGCTCTCTTCCCACGACAAATGTTTCGGACGTTCGAGAAGCTGACGATCCTGCACGCGGCAGAACTGCGCGAATGAACCATCTGGTGTTTCATAGCCCCAGATGCGCTGGCTCGGCGAAAACATCGGATCGCCGCCGTTGCATTCCTCGTCGTCGCCGTCGTCCTGGTTACAGTGGACGACGACTTCGTCACCGACCTTCCAGCGCTTGACCTTAGAGCCGACGGCCCAGACGATGCCAGACGCATCCGATCCTGCGATGTGATACGGCTGCTTGTGGACATCGAACATCGAGATCGGCGTGCCGAGCGATGCCCAAACGCCATTGTAGTTTACGCCTGCCGCCATCACCAGAACGAGCACGTCGTGGCTGTCGAGTTCCCAGGTGGGCACGACCTCGACCTGCATCGCCTTATCAGGCTCGCCTTCGCGCTCTTTGCGAATGGTCCAGGCGTACATGTTTTTTGGAACGTGACCGAGCGGCGGAATCTCGCCGACTTCGTAGAGATCTTTTTTGCCCACGCCCGAGACGAATTCTGAAGCGGTCATCCCGGCTCCCGTTTCTGTTGACTTGGTGGCTGATTTACTCGCCATCTTGCACGCTTCTCCCGACCTGCCCCGTCAGAGGCCCGTTGAAACTTTAGGTATTGCCGCCTTCAATAGAAGGACGCCCAGCTATGCATGATCCAGGCACCCCCAAGGCTGCTGTATCAAGCACGTTTTTGCGCTGCAATGAAGAGTGTTAGTCGCCGAATTGCAGGCACACAATAACTCATTAACAACCCTGAGTTAATCTGCATATACGGCGCGGCCTCTTTTGGCCGCGGCCTGCCTGCGTCGTCGCGTCTCGTATGCCTTTAGTGGCAATCTTTGCTCGCCGGAACCGAGGGTCTCATGGAAGATTTCATTTTCGCCGTGCAGCAGTTCGAGCAGTTTCCGGTCATGTTGGCGATGCTATTTGCGGCGATCGTTTACGCATTCGTGCGACCGCAATCCGGCGCATTGGCACTGTTTTCTATTCCGGTGGTCATCGCCGGATCGCTGACCAGCCACTACCTTTTCACTGTGAATTCAATCATGCTTGTCAATGATAAGGATACAAATACTGCGTCCGGCGTCGCCATCGGTATGCTGTTTTCGGTCGTCGTCGTCATGGCCATCTATTTGCTCAGCATGGTTTTGTCCGAGCGCCGCTCGGCCGCCAAGAAGCTGAAGCCGCTGACGGGCGTCCAGCGCGTACAACACTAAATATCGTTGACCTGCGGTAGAGCCGCTACGCGCCCCGACAACCGCGACCGCTCCCCCCGTCGCGGCGAACTGCCATTTTGCATTGCAGTGGCACTCAGTTAGCTTAGAACGCCTGTGACCTATTGGCGCCGCCAACGACCCATCCGGGCCGCGAGGGCGCCTGAGCACTTCATATCTTGATTTCCAGCCTCATCAGAGGACGCTGATGTCTGACAAGAAAAGCGCGACGCCCGACGTGACGACCCAACGCGACAAGCCCTGGCTGTTTCGCACCTACGCCGGGCATTCGACGGCGGCCAAGTCCAACGCGCTCTACAAGATGAACCTGTCGAAGGGCCAGACGGGCCTCTCGATCGCGTTCGATCTTCCGACGCAGACCGGCTACGACAGCGACCACGAACTCGCGCGCGGCGAGGTCGGCAAGGTCGGCGTGCCCGTTTCGCATTTGGGCGATATGCGGACGCTGTTTGCCGACATCCCGATCGAGCGGATGAATACATCGATGACGATCAACGCGACGGCCGCGTGGCTGCTGTCGCTTTATATCGCGGCCGCCGACGAGCAGGGCGCTGACCGCCGGAAACTCCAAGGCACAATTCAGAACGATATCATCAAGGAGTACTTGTCGCGCGGCACGTATGTCTTCCCGCCAGAGCCGTCGCTGCGGCTGATCAAGGATACGATCGTCTATTCTTATCAGAACGTGCCGAAGTGGAATCCGACGAACGTCTGTTCGTACCATTTGCAGGAAGCGGGCGCGACGCCCGTACAGGAACTCGCGTACGCACTCGCGACCGGCATCGCCGTTCTCGACACGGTGAAGGCATCCGGCGAAGTGCCCGAGAAGGATTTTGGCACCGTCGTCGGCCGCGTCTCGTTCTTCGTCAACGCCGGCCTGAAGTTCGTCACTGAAGTCTGCAAAATGCGGGCGTTCAACGAGCTTTGGGACGAAATTGCACGCGACCGCTACGGCATTACCGACGCGAAAAACCGGATGTTCCGCTATGGCGTTCAGGTCAACTCGCTCGGCCTCACCGAGCCGCAGGCCGAGAACAACGTCTATCGCATTCTGATCGCCGCGCTCGGTGTCACGCTCTCGAAGAACGCGCGCTGCCGCGCGCTGCAGCTTCCGGCGTGGAACGAAGCGCTTGGCCTGCCGCGCCCCTGGGACCAGCAGTGGTCGCTGCGCATGCAGCAGGTTTTGGCTTACGAGACCGACCTGTTGGAGTTCGGCGATATTTTCGACGGCTCGGCCGAGATCAAGCGCAAGGTCGATGCACTCAAAGAAGAAGCAAAGGCCGAATTGAAAACCATCGAGAAGATGGGCGGCGCAATCGCGTCGATCGACTACATGAAGCGCAAGTTGGTCGAGAGCAACACGGCACGTCTGTCGGCCATCGAAACCGGCGAGCAGACATTGGTCGGCGTCAACAAGTGGACGGAGACTGAACCATCGCCGCTCGGCGCTGGCGAAGGTGCCATCCTCGTGGTCGATCCGGCGGTGGAAGTCGATCAGGTCGAGCGCCTGAAGGCCTGGCGCGCCGCGCGTGACGCGAAAGCTGTCGCAGCGGCCTTGAAGGACCTGGAAGCGGCCGCACGCGAAGGCCGTAACATCATGGAGCCTTCGATCGCGGCGGCCAAGGCCGGCGTCACGACCGGCGAATGGGGCGGGTTACTCCGCAAATTGTTCGGCGAATATCGCGCACCGACGGGCGTCTCGCAGGCAGCCGTTGCACGCAATGATGCGCAGCTGACGAGCGTGCGCGCTGACGTTGAAGCCGTATCGGAGCGCCTCGGCCGCCGCCTGAAGTTCCTCGTCGGCAAACCGGGGCTGGACGGCCACTCCAACGGCGCTGAACAGATCGCCGTTCGCGCGCGCGACGTCGGCATGGACGTGGTCTACGAAGGCATTCGCCTGACGCCCGCCCAAATCGTTCGCGCGGCGGTCGATGAATCGGTGCACGTCATCGGGCTTTCGATCCTGTCCGGCTCTCATGTGCCGCTGGTCAAAGACGTCATGGAGCGCATGCGCAAAGAGGGGCTGGACGACGTGCCTCTCGTTGTCGGCGGCATCATTCCACCGGAAGACGAGCGACTGCTCAAAGCGGCAGGCGTCGCAGCCGTGTACACGCCGAAGGACTTCCAGCTGAACGACATCATGGCGGACATTGTCCGTCTCGTGGACGGCAACGCCAAAGCAGCGGCTTAACGGCCGCATGCAGAACGCGGAACGGGCGCAATGAAAACACTGCTGCTGACAATTGCGATCGCGGCCGGTATCGCTGCGATCTTCTATGCCGTCGCTCGCGACAGCCTTTCGTCAGAACGCGCCGTGCTGACGGGCGTCGTTGCGAGCCTAACCGACGCGACCGGCGGCCACAAAACGACACCGCCAACCGCGTCCTCATTTGAAGCGACACTCGACGACGGCCGCACGGTTCACGTGATGGCTCCAAACTTGGGTAGCCTGGCAAAGGGCAGCCGCGTCACCATATCGGAGATGGCGACACCCTGGGGCCAGCTCTGGTACAAAATCAAAACCGACTGAGAGATACGATGCGCGAAGAAACTCGCAAGCGCCTGGACCGCACGCTCCTAATCGAAAAGCTGAAGAAAGTTGGCATTGGCTTAGCCATTATTGCCGGCATTGGCTTGGCGTTCGGCTACGAGAACCTCGATATGAAGGTCGAGAACGTCGAAGTTGCCGGCACGATCACCGGCATCGACCCGCTGGTCTCGAAGCAGAATTCCGCCGATGGCGAGACGGTCCACGTGAAGCTCGACAGCGGCCAACTCGTCAACGTGCTGGCATTGAAGAGCCGCCAACTGCATACCGGCGACCATATCCAGGTGACGGAGCACCGTCACGCAACGGGCCGGGTAACGCACTCGCTGAAATAGCGCGGCAACGGCCCAAAAAATTACGGGCGTGCCGCGTTGACGCGGCGGCGCGAGCGGGTATACATCGCCCCCTCGCTTGACTTTCAAGCTAGCCTCAGTGGCGGAACGGTAGACGCGGCAGACTCAAAATCTGCTATTCGCAAGGGTGTGGGGGTTCGAGTCCCTCCTGAGGCACCACTATTCATTTTAGCTAAAGCGTTCCCTGATACGGCGCCGCTTTTTTTGGCAGCATTCGGCGCGCACCCATTTCTGCCCGTTCGACTTATTTCCAGCTCTTGCGCCGAACACGAATCCTGTAGGGCTAGTGGCCATATAATATGTTGCGTCGATTCTTGATGCGCTGGCCCATGCACCGCAAAACCTAGGCGGGACGCGCCGCGCTTGCGGCCGTTTTTATTGCGCGAGGGATAGCCGTGTCCGCTCTAAAACCGAACACCGTGCCAGCAGCAGCCACGTCGCCCGCGCCCGAGCCGACCGTCCGTAGCAGCGATTTCGGCGAGCGCGCCGGTCGCCTGGGTCTTGAGATTGCTGATATCGCCGGCATCGTCGAGGATCTGACGGAGCTAAATGTCGATCTGCGCGAGACGCTGCACGATGTCGTTCACTCCGTCGACCAGAGCACGGAAACTGAAACGCTGATTGCAGCGGCGATGGGCGACCTGCGTGTCTCAGCCGACAAGACCCGTTCCATCCTCGCGAAAAGCTCCGAAGAAGTTTCCGATACGCTCGGCACGATCATTGACAGCATGCAGGAGTTGGGCACCGGCACGATCGGCATGACGCAATCGATCGCCGAAGTGCGCGCGACCATCAGCAAGGTGCAGGAAGCCAGCGCATCCATCCAATCGATCTCGATGGAAACGCAAATCATCGCGATCAACGCCGGTGTCGAGGCGGCACGCGCGGGTGAAGCCGGGCGCGGTTTTGCCGTGATATCACAGTCAATCAAGGCGCTCGCCAATCAGGTCCGTAAGTTCTCCGACGAGAACCGCAGCAACCTGGACACGTTGCAAGCGCGCCTCGATCAGATGCTGCAAGTCGCCCAAACCAATAGCGCCAAGGCGCAGGCCGCAATCGCAGCGTCCAACGATGCGAAAGGCGCGACCAATCAAATACAATCGCTCGTCGCGAGCGTGCAGCAGCTCACGTCCGGCATCGAGGACATGAGCGAACCGATCCACCGGAGCGCCACAACAAACAAACAGGTGAGCGAGCAGGTCGCAAACCTGGCGGACGTCGTCGAAACGTCGGATCAGCAGCTGAAGACTGCGCATAAGCGGTCAAGCAACATCCTGACGATCAGCGAAGACTTGATGCTGTATCTCGTCGAAACCGGCTTCCAAACACGCGATGGCGCGCTGATTGCCATTTGCCAAGAGGCAGCAGCCGAGGTGCGCGATCTGTTCGAGGCTGAAATCAAAGCCGGAAACATTTCGCAGACCGCGCTGTTCGATACCAATTATCGACCCGTTCCGGGCAGCAATCCCGAGCAGGTCACGTCGCAATTCTCGGACTTTACCGATCGCGTATTGCCGAAAATCCAGGAAGCGGTTCTGACCCGATCCGACAGGATCGCTTTCTGCGCTGCAATCGATCGCAATGGCTACTTGCCGACGCACAATCTCAAGTATTCCAAGCCGCAGGGAAGCGACCCTGTGTGGAACGCCGCCAACTGTCGCAACCGGCGCGTCTTTTCCGACCGGACCGGACTTGGCGCAGGCCGCAACACGCGACCGTTCCTGCTGCAAACGTATCGCCGCAATATGGGTGGCGGCGCGTTCGCGTTGATGAAGGATATCTCGGCGCCGATCACGGTGATGGGCCGCCACTGGGGCGGGTTCCGCATGGGCGTGATGCCCTGAGATCAGTCGTTGCTACGCGGACCGGATAGGCAGTTGACCGGTCAAATCATGGTTTTCGCGACGCCGCCGGCCGTCTTCTTGCCCCACCGCTCTAAGCAAAATTGCGTAGCGAGCCGCCGAGGCCACACAGCACAACCGATCGCCGCAACGCCTGGACCTTCGTTTGCCGCATTTGGCCGGAATGTGGTATGCGCGACATCTGATTTTCTCTGAGGATAGAAATGCGGGCGAGACTTATCGCGATCAGCGCATGCGCAGTTCTGGGCCAAGCCGGCATCCAGCCGGCAAGCGCTGGACCTGCACTGTTGTTCGACCCCGCGAACGGCAAGCTGCTTTATGCCGAAGATCCCGACAGTTTGTGGCACCCGGCGTCGCTGACAAAGGTCATGACGGCTTACGTCACATTCAAGGCGATCAAGGCCGGCCGCATCACGCTCGATCAGAAAATTCCCTGCTCGCTCGTGGCGACATTGCAGCCGCCGAGCAAAGTTGGTTTGAACGTTGGCGCCGAAATGAGCGTCGAGAAGGCGCTGCAGGCGATCATCATCAAGTCGGCGAACGACGTCACCGTGATGCTCGCCGAAGCCGTGTCGGGTAGCGAAACCAAATTCGTCGAAGAAATGAACGCGATTGCCAGCGACCTCGGCATGTCGCGGACGCATTTCGCCAATACGAACGGCCTGCCGGATCCATCGCAAATCACGACGGCGCGCGATCTCGCGAAACTCGCTCGTGCTGTCGTTGCCGAATTCCCCGAGTACGCATCCTATTGGTCGATGACCGACATGCGCATCGGCAACAAGCGGCTTGGCAGTCACAACGCGCTGCTCAAGACGTTTCCCGGCGCCGACGGTTTGAAGACCGGCTTCACGTGCGATTCCGGCTTCAACGTCGTCGCCAGTGCAACGCGCGATGGCCGTCGCCTGATGGCGGTCGTGCTCGGAGAATCGTCCGGCAACGAGCGCGCAATTCGCGCCGCCAGCCTTCTGGAACACGGCTTCCAGACGCAAGATTGGAAGGCGCTGTTCAGTCAGACCAGCATCGATAATTTGCCGGTCGATCCGGCCGCGAAAGGCATCACCTCCGTCCGCGCCGACGTGCTCGCCTGGGATTGCGGCAATCGCAAACGTAAATCGTCCGGTCCTGGCATCGTGCGCAAGAAGAAGAAAAAGCCAGCCGACGCCGATGCCGCAAATGCGGCGCCCGCGGCCGTTGAACGTTCGGCGGATGCAGCCGCTCGTCCGGCTTTGAAAGGCACGCAGACCGGCCAAGACGGCCAGAAGCCGAAGGCTGCTGCCGGGTCGCAACAGACGAACTAAAAATCTCGGACAATCGTGTGGCTAGACGACCAGCTCGAGCGGCCCATCCCGGAACAAACATCCGGACGGCGGCTCTGCGGAATTGTCGCCCGTCGCGCCGTCTGTCCCGTCTTCGGACGGTTCGTCCGCCTCAGGCGCGCGTTGGGGCGGCTGGCCGGCATCGTTATCACTATCCGCATCGGCGCCGTCAGATGGCGCCTCGTCTGCGGCCGGAAAAACCGCAAGTGGTCCCGCCAGCACCGACGACGGAGCGGCCAGAAACAATACAGCAGCGGTGACGAGCGCGAATATCGATACCGCCGGGCCATTTCGGCTCAATCCTGGAAGCATGACGGCTATCTCCTTCGGCTCGACGCTGCGGTCTCACGCCTATCATAGCGCGCGTTGGGCGCAGCCGTTAACGCTTATTCACCGTGTCTCGCAGTCGTGGCGCTGTTCTTGCTTTCCCGCTCTTCCATAAACCCGGACTTAAGGAACGAGTAGGACATTACAATGGCCATAACGACGAACGCCTCCTGGCATCCAGATACCGACGCCACGCCAACTCCGCGCGACGTCGCTGCGATGGCTGAGGTTCTCGAAGGCCGGCACGGTGCGTTCGCTGCCGACGTTGCGGAGTTTTTCGCATCCTACCACGGCGAAAAAGGCGACGCGGGACGAGCCTGGGCATGGAGCGGCGTCGCGGAACTGGTGCGCAACCGGGAACGCGCTCGTCTCGATCGCATGTGACGAGTTAGGAATTGAGTGAGTTCAATGAAGTCTGCGACGGTCTACAGGCTGCACGCGAACGCAGCACAGCCCGGCGCAACGGTGACGGCTGACGATGCCGCTCACAGCGCGGCCGGACCGACGCCGATTTCCAGCATCGAAATCCAAGACAACGCTTTCGCCCCGACTGCCACGCGCGTCACGCGCCTGCGCAACATGGCGGCGCGTGCGTTCGCTGAAACATCGGGCGACGGCGAACGAGAAAAGACCCAGCGCGACGCGCTGATCGCTTTCGGCGTGCGCGTCTTGAGCGCAGGTCTGCTGTATCTCTCGCAAATCGTGCTCGCCCGCTGGATGGGCGGTTTTGAATACGGCATCTACGTCGCGGTGTGGACCTGGGTACTTATTCTCGGCGGTACGGCGCACGCCGGATTGAATACCGTCGTTATTCGGTTGGCTCCCGAGTATCGCGAAACCGGAAAATTCGATCTTCTGCGCGGCCTGGCACGCGGATCGCGGATCGCAACGCTCGGCCTCGGTACGCTTGTCATGCTGGCCGGTCTCGCCGGCGTTTACCTGCTGCAAGCGCACATCGAAAATCATTTCATCCTGCCGCTCTACTTGGCGCTTGTGTGCATTCCGCTGTTTGCTCTGACGGAAGTGCACGACGGCATTGGCCGCGCCAACGGCTGGATGAGCGCCGCGTTAGTGCCGCCGTACGTCTTGCGTCCGCTGCTGCTACTTGCTGCGATGGCGGCGGCGTATGCGTATGGTCTGCCGATGACGGCGACCACGGCTGCGGCAGCGGCCATCGTCGCGACGTGGCTGACGGCGGTTGCGCAGCTTGTAATGATCAACCGGCGCCTGAAGACCGCTGTGCCGGCGGGGCCGCGCGCGCACGACTTCAAATTCTGGTTCAAGACGTCGTTGCCGCTTGTGTTGATTTCTGCGTGTGAACTGGCTTTGCAAAATACCGACGTGCTGGTCATCTCGCGCTACATGTCGCCAACTGACGTCGGCATTTATTTCGCCGCCGGAAAGACGATGGCGCTGATCATGTTCGTGCACTACGCCGTCGGCAGCGCGGTGGCGCACAAGTTCGCGGCGCTGAATGCGCGCGGCGATAAGGAAGGCCTGCGCGCGTTCGTCAAGGACGCCGTCAACTGGACGTTCTGGCCGTCGCTTGCTGGCGCAATCATAATCCTGGCGCTCGGCAAGCCGCTGCTCTGGCTGTTCGGTCCGCAATTCGAAGCCGGCTATCCGGTGATGTGCATTCTGGTCGTCGGCTTCCTGTTCCGCTCGTCAATGGGACCGGCGGAGTATCTGCTCAACATGCTTGGCGAACAGGCGCTGTGCGCGACGGTGCTGGTTGCCGCGGCGATCCTCAACGTCGCTTTGAACTTCGCGCTTGTGCCGCATTTCGGATTGATCGGCGCTGCGGTTGCGACGTCGATCTCGCTCAGCATGGCGGCGCTGATGAATTCCGTCGTCGTCTGGCGGCGTCTCGATATCGAGATCGCGATCTGGAAGAATTTGCCGAAGCTTTAGGTTCTCGCAGCTACGATCTATTTCGGACCATCCAAAGCTACGAAAATTACAAATGCTCGCTTATCTTTTCTAGTAGACTTCGTGAATGCGTCTATTGCTGTTTTGGCGGCGTCGATATCTGCCTTTACTGCAGACTTATAATAAATACCGGTCGGATCATAATCCGCTCGATGCCGCTTCTCCTGCATCTGCACAAACATATCGGCAAAGTCTTGGATTTCGTCGGGAAAGTCGGCAATTCTTTTATGAGCGCATTGATTTTTGACATGTCCGTGCTTCAAGAAGCGGTAGGCTTGGACCCATGCTCTCTTTGTCGACTTGTCGCTCACCATCGTATCGGCGCAACACCTGCACAGAGTATGAAAAAGGGCATAGTAGGTTGTGCTACATGCCCTTCTCAAGTTCGACTGTCGGAGTCTTCTCGGTCCGCGTATTAGGTCGCTAGCGGTGATTAACAAATCATCTGGCTTCACGCTTTTGCCCGCGCTCGTAATCCACTTTTGATACAAATGATAGAAGCGGATAGATGTCTTCATCTATCTTATCAAGCATCGGGCGAAGTTGCCTTGAGGCGCCGGCAACTTTTTTCGCGTCGTCTCCTCGCAAAACGCCTGTGAAGACCGCCTCGACGCGCAGAATATCGTCGCCGTCTCTGTCGCGGTCGGGAGAGACGACAACATCTACGATCTTAATATCGTCAAATAGCTTCCCGAGTTCTCTCAGGATCGTTCGGGATAGCTGCTGAGTGTCAATTTTTTTGACCGGAGCTACCACAGGTTCTTGACTCCCATCTGCAATTCGAATAGGGCGCGATGCACCTATGATTCGCATACATGGGCACCTTTGGTCAATCTGCCAAGTTATTCCTGACAGAGTTTTAGTCGATTCTGGGGCAAGATCACTCCAGATGCTTGGCGCTGCGCCACCCTACATCGGTGAGCCGATGACGAGGGTCCAGAAGGATTTGAATTCGGATTTGGGGTCTTGGACGAGTGCGACGCCCATATGGTCGGCGTCCGACATCAGCAGGTTCTTGTTGTGACCTGGTGAGTCCTTCCAGCCCTTCATGACTTCATTGAAGTCAATTTGGCCGGTGCCAACGTTCTCGGCGGTCAGACGCGCCTTGTAGCCCGTGCGCTTGACGCGGTCCCACGGATTGGAGCCATCGGAACCGTAATGCGAAATGCGATCCCACTTCGCGAGGTCACGCGCATGCGCCTTGGCGGCTTCCGTCAGCTCGGGCGAAAGCTTCAAAGGCTTGAGGCCCTTTTCCTTGCGATAGCCGTTGATGATGTCGCGCGCCATCTGCGCGTCGAGCATCGTCTTCGAATAATCGCGGTCCGACAGAATGCCCGCCGGCGCCTTTTCGAAGGTGCCCGTCGGCGCTTTGTCGTCGAGTTTTGCCAGCTGGACGCCGCGCGGCAATGACGGTTCGCCGCCAAGCCCAACGCTCTTGGACTTCGGCGCCGTGATCGACGCCGTCGACGGTGGGTCTTCGGCAAAGCCGGACGTGATGGAGGACGAGCCAAGGCTGCAACCGGCTAACGCCATTGCGATCCCGGCCGTGAGAGCGACGCGATACATAAATGCTACTCCCGGCACACGATGTGCGGATGGGCTCATCATTGCCGGAAATCCATTAACTGGACGTTAACGCTAACGGCTCGCGAATCATCGCCGCGCGCTTGCGCAGCACACGAGACAAACCTGAACATCGCCGTTGCTTTCCCTCGGAAAACATTCCCGCCCGGCTTCATAATCGCCGCAACAAGGTGTCGCCATTTGGGCGTCGGCGCGGCCAAACTCCGACGAATGCGCTTGGATCGCATTTGTAATCTCCGCGCCATCCCGTGCTTTTTGCGCCGGTAGCATAGGGATGCACGCGGCGTTGCATTAAAGTTTGCGCACGTCCGATTCGGCGGAGGGATCAGCAGACATGACGGCTGCAAGCAATAAAGCGCGCGGCGCCCGTCCCGGCAGCGAAGGGCAGGCGCAGAGCAACAGCGACGGCATGCTGCCGATCGACGACCTCGTACTGCTCCGCGTCGCGGCGGCGACGGCAACGCGCGCCGATCTGCAACGCGATCTGGCAACGCTCGTCGCGCCGAAGATCAACGGCACGGCATTTCGCCAAGCTGCCGAACGTGCAATCGGCGGATTGATCGACAAGAAGGCCATCAGCGAACAACGCAGCCGCTTGAGCGCAACGGAGACTGGCCGCGCATCAGCCGCTCAAAAACTCGGACAGACCGGCGCATACCCGGCGAGCTGGACCAGCGTGCGCGACGCGCTTCTGCTCAATGCGCTCGGCGTCAAACAGCCATCGCCTGCGGTTCTGAAAGCGCTGGCGCGGCCCGAAAGTCTGGCGGCGCTGATGTTGCAGCAGCACTTCGCGCTTGGTGCGGCGAAAGTTTTATCGCCAACCACGCTCCGCGCTGAACTCGCCGTCATCGCGCTCGAACGCGCGTTCGGCAACAAGATCAAAACCGGCTTGGGCAAAGGCTCGGGATTGCCCGGCAAAGCCGGCCGAATCCTCGCCGGGCAATTGTTCAAGCAGCCGCGCGACGTCGCAACTGACGGCAAGCTCGTCGTGATGCTCGCGGCTGAGATATACGGCGCCACCGATGCGTCTCTCGAAAGCTTGAGCGTGGCGCTGCTGCGCCGCCTGACGACGGCGCCGACGCCGGAAACCGCGATCAAGACGCTCGAAAAGCGCCTTCCGCGTCCGTCTCCGGCTGCCGACAACGATCAGGCACCGCTGCCGCTCAGCGAACCGGCGGCGCAACGGCCGCAAACGCGACCGCAACTTCGCGGCGAGCCGATCCGTCCCGACATGCCCGAATTCGCTAGCGCTGTTGTATCGGCGGCACGACCTGTTTCTGAGGGCTGGCCAGGCAACCGGAAGGCGTTTATCTCTCTGGTATGGAACGCGATTCGTGACACGCGGCCCGAGTGGGAACTGAGCGAAATTGCCTTCAAGAGCATGCTCGCCGAAGCTCACCGGACAGGACACGTCGTTCTCGCCGGCGCTGATCTAAAAGATAAGTGCGATCTCAAGGAGTTAGAGGACTCCAAAATCCTCTACAAGAACACGGTCTGGCACTTCGTGCGCGTTGAAGATTGAAGGTCATTCGTCTGATAATGGGCGCCGAAGGCAGTTCTCAGAAAAAGCAGGAATTCGCGCACTCGCTCGCTCCCGATAAGCTGAGCGAGGCGTTCGAGCACTCCATCACCTGGGAGGACGATCTTTGGCGCGCCGATCCGGTCGATGTCCCGGAGGTTCACGCCAAAGCGCGCCGCAAGTTCGATGATCTCGTGACGACGATCACGTCGGGCCGCGGCTTCCACGTTCAAGACCGCATCTTGCTGTTCCACGGCCAATCTGGCGCTGGCAAAACGCATCTCTTGCGGGCGCTGCGCACGGAAAGCCATCGCACGAGCCGCGCCTATTTCGGCTACGCGCAGATGACGCCGGACGTTGCCAACTACGCCGATTTCTATCTGCGCCGCCTCGTGCATTCGTTTGAGAAGCCATACGATCCGGATCGTTTCGGCGATAGCGCTCTGTCGCGGCTGACGAACAAACTCGTGCTCGACAGTGAGGTGATTTCGGCCGCCGACCTCGAACAATTGCGCGACGCGCAGATGGACGATGCCGAACTCGCACGCCTGATCATGCGCTTGTCCGACGACATCGTCGCGAGCGAAAAGTTCCAGACGCGCGAGCTCGATATCAATATCGTGCGCGCTCTGCTTTACATGCAGCGCCGTGATCCGCGCATCGATCAGCGCGTCCGGCAATATTTGCACGGCCGGCAGTTGTCGCCGATCGCGCATGAAGCCGTTTGCGCACTAGATCCGAATACCGGCGAAGATCGCGCGTTTGAAATCATTGCAGCACTCGGCGCACTCGTGTGGTCGGTCGATCGCGCCGCGCTCGTGTTTTGCATCGACCAGGTTGAAGACCTGCGCTTTTTCGATAATTCGGAAGAGCGCTTCCAGCGTGCGGTGCGCGACCTGATCCAGATCGCCAACCGCCTGACGAACGCGATCATCGTCATTTCGTGCCTGGAAGATTTTTACGGGCAAGTGCGCAGCATGGTCGCTCAGTCGTATATCGACCGGATTGAGAAGTCTGGCCCGGTGCTGCTCCGCGAGAGCCGGACGGTCGAAGAAGCGCGGCTTATTATTTCGAAGCGCATCGCGCATCAGGCCGAGATCAATGGCTCGGGCATGAGCTTCCCGGATGCGTCGGCGTTTTTCGGACCGCAGTTCTTCGAAGAATTCGGCGGGCTGTCGACGCGGCGTCTGCTGGAGCACGCGCAGTCGCGGATTCGCGAGCTGACCGGCCAGGAAAACGAAAGCGACGGCAACGAAGCAGCACCCGCGCCGTCGTTCGTCAGCACACTGGCGCAGGCGCTCGGACAGGCCGTCGGTTTCAGCCCAGAAGAACCTGAAACGCACGGATCGATGTCGGCGGTGCAGTATCGCGAAATGTGGGAACGCTTCGCCAATGAAAGCGAAGCCGAAATGCCGGCCGACGACAAGGAACTTGTCGACGTGCTCTCGACCGCGCTGCTGCTGGCGCGCGACGAGTGGGGCAAGGCGATTGACGTCACCGTCAAGCGTCTCGAACTCGGCGATGATCTGCCGGCTTTCGACTTGACCGTCCGTCACCGCACCGGCTTCGCCAACGATGTCCGCGTCTTTATCTGCAATCGCCCGACGCAGGGCGGCGGCTTGAAGCGTCAGCTCGACAAGGTGCTGACGTCGATCCAGGGCAAGCCGTCCTTCATGCTGCGCGCGACGGACTTCCCGCCGAACTCGAAGAACCAGACCGCGCAGGCGCTGCGCAAATTCCGCGACAGCGGTGGACGCCAGTTGCTCGTGCCGATCCCCGAGTGGGAACGCATGATGACGGTGCGCGAATTCACGGCGCACCATCGCGGCGATGCCGGCATGACGCAATGGCTCGACGGCACCAAGCCGCTGTCGACGCTGCTCTCGATCACCTACCTGCTGCGTCTCGATTTGCTCGGCCGTCCGCTACCGCGCCTCGTGGCTAAGGACATCGAAGATCCGCAGACGTCGATGACCGGCTTTGACGATCACACGGGTGCGAGCAGCCGCGAGGCCGCGACGATTTCCGGCGACGCGCTCGCCGCCAACGACGAAGACCTGCCGTTGTCCGTCATTCTGGATGAAAACGGCACCTACGGTTCAAGCATTCTGTCGGGGCGCGAAATCGGCAATCGGGGCCGCGCCGTGACGTTGAACAAGAGCGTGCTGAAGCGCCACGCCGCGTTCCTCGGCGGCTCGGGCTCCGGTAAGACGACGCTCGCGCTGTCGCTGATCGAACAGCTTCTGCTGCGCGGTATTCCAGCGGTGCTGATCGACCGTAAAGGCGACCTCGCGAGCTACGCCAACCCGGACGTCTGGCGGTCGAACGACAACGAAACCGCCGAACGCCGTGCCGAGCGCGAAAAGCTCGCCGACGCCATCGACGTCGCGGTCTATACGCCGGGTCGTGGCTCGGGCCGTCCGATCTCGATCACGCTGCTGCCGACGGGCATCAACGAGTTGCCGGATCACGAGCAGCAGTTGCTGGCTAATCTGTCAGCCGCCGCGCTCGGTGAGATGCTGCATCTGAAAAATTCGGCGACGCATCAGAAGCAGTCGGGCGTGCTCGCGGTCGCGTTGCGCATTCTGGGCTCGCTGTCGAACAGCGAAGTCACGCTCGGCGATCTGATCCATCTGCTCGAAGACGAGCATCCGGAGCTGACCGATCAGACGCAGCGGATGGACCCGTCGGGCAAACTGCGCCGCGATCTCGTCGCGCAGCTCGATAGTCTTCGTCTGCGCAACACCGTGCTGTTTGAAGGCGGTGGCGAGAGCCTGCGCATGGAAAGCCTGCTCGGCCTCGGCAAATATCAACGCCCGAACCGTACGCGGCTGTCGATCATCTACACGGGCTTCCTTGGCGACAACGAGAACATCCTGTTCTGGGTATCGCAGTTCCTGTCGGAAGCGCTGCGCTTCTGCCAGCGCAACCCGAACGACGAATTGCAGGCCGTCGTCATGTTCGACGAAGCCGACTTGTACATTCCGGCCAACTCGAAGCCGGCGACGGCCGAACCGCTGCAAAGCTTGCTGAAGCGTGCGCGCTCGGCGGGTCTCGGATTGATGCTCGCGACGCAGTCGCCGGGCGACCTCGATTACAAGAGCCGCGACCAGATCACGAGCTGGTTCATCGGGCGCGTGCGCGAAGACACGGCGCTGCGTAAACTTAAAGCCGCGTTCCAGTCGGAATCCGGCCTCGATCCGGCGAGCGCGTTGCCAGGCCAGACGGTCGGCGAATTCCACCTCGTGCAAGAAGGGCTCGTCCGCCCGATGAAGGCGCTCAAGTCTCTCATTTCGGCCGAACAGGTGCCGTTCGATCGCATCGAGCAATTGGCCGCCGAAACGCGCGGTCAGGATGAGCGCCAGCTCAGGCTTTTCGACCTCAAGTAAAATCTCAGGGACGCACGCGATTGGCGGCTTGCGTGCGTTTTTATCCCCACTGCTCGATCAATTCATATTTCATGTTTTGTTACAAATCGCGGTGTTGCAGCACAACAATAGGTTGTTTGGCGACGCCGAAAGCAACTGCCGCGACCGCCTAACAGGCTCATCAGATTAGATATTTTCTAGATGACAACCCGCCGTCTACGGACGGTCTTTGGTGTTGCCGTGCGGTGCAATGCTGTGTGCCATCGAACACACGGCCAAACCGGCAAATCACCTCGCCAGCCTGTCAAGCGTTTTTTGGATGCGTTATATTCCTCTCGCTGACAGAAAAGGGATTCCGTCAGCAGCGCCAGCCGGGAGGCGGTTCCCGGATAGCGTTACGGCCGCTCGAAAGTCCTAGGGGGCAACTGGGATCGTAAGGCGGAAGCGTCAATCTCTATTGCGGTATGCGTCGGCTTGAGAATAGCGGCGGTTGTGCGGGGTAAAGTGTTATGGCGGCAAAATCATTCGTAATGATGTTATTGGCGACTCTTGTTGGCCCGGCCATCGGAGTTGGCGTGTTCGTCCTGATGAATAACTTCTGAGGCCAGGCGCCATCAGTCGTTCTTTCACAGCTCGTCACGCCCGTCGCATTTGGCAGTCCGGCCGCTGAACGGCCGCGATGCTGCCGCGCTTTGGCGCATTTGAAGCCGTAAATTTTCGCTACCCGTACACTGCGCGTCGACGTCTGCGCGCTCTGTAAAGCGGCTTTGCGACACGCATGTTACGGCTCCTGCGGCACCTGACCGCGCTTTCCAATTTTCTGATCCTTGCTCCACGACGCGCCGTGCGCGTCGTGATGTCGGCCGTTACGTTCAATCCGAAACTTGGACCGCTGCGTCACGTCGCGACGTTCGCCGTTCTCTACGTGCTGTTCGCGATCGTGCTCGTCTATGTGATCGCGCCGATCCGCGGTTACACCGGCCAACTGACGATGCACGACAAGCTCGGCTATGACGCCGAACGCTGGCTGGCGACGGCGATCTATGACCCCAAAGGCAATTTCGTCGGCACGTTTGACCCGCGCCTCGATAGCTTGCGCGACGTCAACTACACGGACGAGGCCATCGAGCTCGGCGATTACGTCGCCAACCCGGATCACAAATCGATCCCGGTGCGCGAGGTCCCGGACATGTACTGGCAATGCCTGCAGTACCACGAGGACCGCTACCTCGGTGGGCCGCTCAATCCGTTCGGCATCGACCTGACGGGTGTTTTGAAAATCCCCTACACGACAATCACGCGATCGATTGCTTTGCGGCGGCCGTCGCTCGGCGTCGGCGGCTCGACGCTGCCTATGCAGTTCGCGCGCGTCATCTACAAAACACCGCCGAGCCGCAGCGAGGGCGGCATCACCAAGCTCAGACGCAAACTTGGAGAATGGTGGCTGGCGCCGGTCATTTATCGAGAACTGACGCGCGGTGGCGACGACACCAAGCTCAAGCAATGGGCCGCAAACCACATCTGGCTGGCGCAGCGCACCGGCGGACAGCCGCTCCACGGCGTCGAAGTCACCAGTCGCATCGTCTTCGGTAAAGAAGCGAAAGATCTGTCGACGGCCGAGCAATTCGTGCTCGCATCTGCGGTCAACAAGCCGATCATCCTGCTCGAAGGCAACGACAAGCTCAATGAAGTGCGTCTCGACAGATGGCGCTACATCGCCGAAGTCCGCGCCCGGACCTGCGCTGAGAAGCTGATCAGCGACGAAGGCGAGCAGAAGAAGATCGTCTTCGAATTGATGGAGCTGGCTGGCGGCCCGCCGGACCCGAAGGTTCGTCCAAAATTGCAGGAGGCGCTGGAACGCTTCGCGCCGGAGCAGGCAAAGCGCGCGCAGGCCAATCCCGTCATACGCGCCAACGTGTTGCTGCCGGCAGCGCGCTATGGCATTCGCGAGGAAATGAAGCAGAGCTACGGCTTTGCTTGGCGCGACTACGTCCGTGGCGTCACGACAACGTTCGACATCGGCGAAAACCTCGGATTCCGCGAAAAGATCGACGCTGATTTGACGGCGATCGATGCGAAATGGTCGGCCAAGATCAATCCGGCCTACACGCTCGATCCGAAAAAAGTTGCCGCCGACAAGATGATGCCGAACGTGGTTGTTGTTGCCGCCGACAGCAACGGCGACATCGTTCGCTATTACGAGACAGGCGAAACGGCACCGTACTTCGGGTCGATCTCGGCGCGTCATCCGGCAAACGGGCTGTACGAGCCCGGCGCGGAAAGCCGCATGATTGCGTCAACCGGCAAGATGATCTCAGCCATCGCGATCGCCAACGAAGGCCGCGATACGGCCGACAGTCTTTATGTCGACACGCAGGCCCCGACGAGCGGTCTTGAGACGTGCGCTAAAGGCGGCGCAAATCGCGCCGGACGGCGCGCCATCGTCGCGTTCGCGTGCTCGCTGAACGATCCGCTGATCAACAGGACGGCCCTCATCGGGCAGCCACGCGTGCGCAAACTGATCGACGGCTTCGGCTTCGCAATGCCACCTGCATCCGAGATCGGGGGCACGCCGCCGTCGACGGCCGCCGTCATGGGGCAGATCGCAGGCGCGCCGCGACGTGTGCATCATATGTCGGCGGCAATCCTCGCAACGCTGATCGGCCGCGGCGACAAGCCGGTCAAGATGCCGAGCCTGATCCGGGCCTACGACTATACGTTCAAGGGCGACGCGGGTGCCGGCGTTGCGCAACGCCAACAGGCGCCGCTCGTTCCGAACACGCTGATTAAGCGCAGCGGCGCGCCGTTGTTGAAAACGCTGCTGCAAGCGCCGCTCTGTTACGAGGCGGGCGGCGTCCAACACGGCACGCTGAAATCGCTCGGCCAGTGGTGCGCGGCACGACGCGGGGATTTGCGCCTGCATTTTGCGAAAACCGGAACGCAGGTCGCGAACGATCCCAATGCGACGGTCGACAACTGGGTCAGCGGCGGACTGCAGTTTGCGAACGGCGCCGCGTATTCCTATGTCGTCGTCGTCGGTACGGGTTCGGCAAGTCAGCCTTGGGCGACGGGACTGCACGCAGCCCAGGTTGCAGCGCCGCTCGTCGATACGCTTCTAAAAGACCTTGCCGACCACGCGCGCGCCAATCCGCGTCGCGATTTGCTGCCGCCGGCGCCGCGTCCGGTCGCAAGACCAGCCCCTGTTGCCGACGCCTATATCCCGCCGTCGCTGCATCGTACCGCTGACGACCAATCCCCCGGTGCCCTGCAGCGCCGCATGCTCAATCCAAATTGATCGACCCTCCCTCTCCCCTTGGGAGAGGGCCGGGGTGAGGGGGCTGGCTACAGCCACAGCGATCGGTAACAGCCCCCTCACCGTCGCTGCGCTCCCGCCTCTCCCCAAGGGGAGAGGCGAAGTGCTGCGCCGCTTCTCGCTCCAGCGCGTCGTACCAAAAGCGCCTGCGATCCGCCTGCACACCGCCGCAGTTGGAACATCAAAAACGCGCCAAGCAAAGCGACTGTGGGCTTTTCTGGGGCCAGGTTTCCGGGCCCACTCTGGGGCCATTGACGTGCGGGTTGCGTGATGCATTTCGAGTTGGACAACACGACGTCACGCGAGCGCACGCTGAGCGCCCACGACGCTTTCACCGAACCCGCTGAGCCGCAGGCAGAACGCGACTGGAAGCGCGGCGTTCTCATTGCCGGGCTTGGCATTCTGTCGTGGGTCGCAACGTACGTCGGCATGCTGGAGCTGATCGAAGCCAACATGGGCGACCTTCCGATCGTCCATAAAATCATCATCGGCTTCTCCGTCGCGATGCTGATGACGATGATCATCTGGCTGCTCGACCAGCTGTTCAAGCCGCACGGCTTCACAACAAAGCTGTTCTACGCCGCCGGTTATGTCTTCCTGTCGCTAATTTCGATCGGCTTCGGGTTCGGCTTCTATTGGAAAGTGCTCGAAAGCCGAGGAGAATCGACCCGCTCGGCGGAAAGCGCCGTGTCGCAGGTCCAGAACTCGCTGCACGCCGCATCAACGCGCCTTGAGCAATTGAACGCCACGCTGATCTCGCTGTCCGGCGTCTCGACGACCAAGGCAGAGCTTGAGCGGACCAAAGGCACATCGTGCCCGGATTCACGCCCAGGCGACGGTCCACGCCGGAAAATGCGCGATGAAGACGCGCAGCGGTTCCAATTTGCATCCGAATTCGTCAACGGCCGCGTAACCGCGGTCAAAGCCGATATGAGCGCCCTCAACGGCGACCTTGCGAAAATCGTCTCGTCGGATGCTTCCACATTCGATCCGAAGACCGGCACGCGCAACGAGTTCATGCGGGCGCTTGGCCGTAAGCTCGACATGACGGTGACCGGCTTCAACGCCTTCCGCACGGATCCGCAGCTGCGCCAGATCCGCACCGATCTCGCCGACCGGGCGGAGAAGACCACATTTGGCGAGTCCAAGAATGGGGCGATCACCTGCCCCGACCCGCAGTTGCAGACGGCGCTGCGCGGCGTCGTCAAAGCCATCGATCAATTACCGGAACTTGAAAAGCCGCAGATCGCGGCCGTCGAAGGATCGGAAGCGACGATCGAAGCGTTCCGCCGCCTGACGGCGACGTTCTACGGTATGCTGGCGTTCAAACTGCCCCCGTCGGCGGACGAGCTGCGCGAGTTGCAGAAGAAGGCGATCCAGTCGGTTGAAGGCGGGGCGGCGGCGAGCGTGACGGCAATCAACGCCGAGCAGGCTGGACTGTCGAAGCGCGACTACGTTCCGCTGGCGGTCGCGGTATTCGTCGATCTTTGCCTGTTCCTCGTTTCGATGGTGCAGCAAAGCGCCGGACGGCTCGACGGGCTGATGCCGAAGATGCGCGCCGCCGAGCGCGGGCCCGTCATTCAAATCTTGTCGCGTTTCAATGAAATTCACCGCGACAACGAAATCCGCGAGAACTTTGAAATCTTCCGGCACGTCGTCTTCGACATGAATGGCGACTACTACGTCGCGGTTCCGCTCGACGCACCGCCGCGGCTCAATCCGCACGAGCGCGAAGCGTTGCGCGTCGAAGCGCAGTTGCTCGCCAACCTGTTTGCAAGTTTCGAGAAGGAAAAGATCTTCAAGCGCACGATGCTGCCGACGACGGCGAGCATTCAGAAGCGCTTGAAGCGCCAAGGCTCCAAGTTTGCAGGTTCGGAAGCGTTCCGCGTCTACCGCTTCGCCGATGGCGCGTGGTCGGACATCATCCTTGGCGCCGTGATGGGCGCAGCGCGCCGCGCCGAAGCCAATGAGCGCGGGACGATGCGGACGACGCCACGGACCGCGCCGCCCGATGCGATCGGTACGGAACCGGTGACGCCGCCGCGCCGTCCGGCCCCGTCGATGTCGCCGGGGACTGCGCCAACGCATGAAAGTCCGCGCGCAAACCGTCTTGCGTCGGTCATGACGGCGCTGCGTCCCTCCGATGCGCGGTCGAGCCAGCACACCGCGGAGCCGCCGTTCGCGGCGCCTCCTCAGCGCAACGCAAAACTGTCGCTCGATCCCGAACACGTCTCGCGCTTCGGCCCTTATGCAGAAGCCTACGGCGAGGAAGCGCGCCGCGAGCCGCCGGCATTCGCACGCGCCCCGCAGGGTCCGCGCGTTCCGTGGCCGCCCTTGCCGCCGCACCCTGAAGCCGACGTGACATTGACGGCGATGACGACGCAATCGGTACTGCCGGATGCCGCGAACGATACGATTGGCGTCACGCTGCAACGCGAGACGGCAACGTTCACGGTGCCGGTCAGCGAAGCGCGCTTGCCGCAATCGCTGCAGGCTGCGCTCGCCGCGGCCTCCCGATCTGGACCTGCTTTGCACAGCGCCGACGACGGCGACGCCGAGCCTCTCGCGGCATTAGAATTCTCACAGCAGGACATGGCCCTCATCGGACGCATGGCGCCCGAAGCAGCGGAATAAATATATGTGGAAATGGAAGCGCTTATTCCAAATCGTCACAAATCAATCCAGGCCGCAACGCTTGTTTAATACTCTTGCCGCCAAATGGTCTTCGTCAATCACCCGATCGTTCCCGCCATACTGCGGATGCCGATCGGCCAAGCACTGGGAATGAACCACATGCGCCTTCCTTCGCCACCGCGTATTCCAGTTCTTAGCCGCGAAGACAAAGAGGCCAAACTCAAGTCGTTCATCGCCGATGCACTGGCTGCGCGCGGTGAGTGCGCCGATGCTTTTGCGTCGACGATCACACTTGTTGCACGCGCACCCGACAGCCCGGTCGCGCAAGCCGTTCTGGCGATGGCCGGCGAAATCGCCGCGGCAAACATCACGCTTCGCGTCGTGCTGTTCGACAACGAGCCGATGTCGGAAGACTGCGTCACGCAATCGCTTCTCGACGTCGGCGCAATCGACGCGCGCTTCTTGAACGACCACCGCTTTGCTTCAGCGCACGAGCAGCTTGTCGCTGGCGCAGGCCACGTCTGGATCGGCGATTGCATGCGCCGCGACCCGGCAAAACGCGACGCTTTCGAAATGTATCACACGGCCAACCTCGCAAGCGCCGAGCATGCGAGCGCCTCGTTCGAGAAACTCTGGGACAAGTCGATTGCCGTGAACCGCGTCGTCTCGACGAAGGTTGCCGCCGACGTCATCCTGGCCGGACAGCAGCCGGTTGATACGAGCGACGCCGTTCCGCAGCGTTAAAGCCCGGCCGAGTTATCCGCGCCGTTAAGGCTGGCGCGCAAGTTCACCTCGCAACGCATCGAAACCCTCGGGGAATTTATCCCCGGGGGTTTTTGCCGTGGTAATTTTCCGGTCGGACGTCAACGCCGGAAAAAGGACGCAAGTGGCGGTAATGCTCGATATTTCCTCAATTGCCGCCGCGCTTCCGTCCTTCCGCCCTGTTGGGCTTAGCAACGCGCACTGCTTGTTCGATAGTGCTGCCGATAGGCCCGCGGTTCCCGCGCGGTCTCAAAGTCACAGGATTTCAGCCATGTCCTTTTTCGCCCGCCTCGCCCTGATCACGACCATGATCGCAAGCGTGACGCTCGGAGCTCTCGCGCCCGCAATTGCAGCGGACCCCGGATTTTCGCATCAAGGCGTTGCCGCCGACGCCAAACGCTATGCGGCCTTCTTGAAATCCAACTGGCGCTCGGACGGCAAGGCGCCCGTCGCACTCAAAGCCGAAGCCGAGAAGGTTTTTGCAACCGACGCGCGGGCGGCTTCACGTTATCTCGCTAATGTCGTCGCCAGCGACGACAAGGACGGCGCCGCCTGGACGCGCCTCGCAGAAGCGCTGCTCGCGATCAAGCCAGACCCTGAAAAGGCCGAACGCTATGACTTGCCGGTGCACGCGTCGGGTGCTGCCTATCGCGGCTATGAACGCGCGACGGACGCGGCGCAGAAATCGAAAGCCCTTTTCGTACTCGGCCAAGCACTCGAACGCCGCTCATACTGGCGCCCGGCCATCGATGCGCTGCGCATGAGCTTTGAAGTCGCCGACAACCAGCCCGCACGCGAAGCCTACGACAAGCTACGCGCAGAGCACGGCTTCCGCATGATGGATTACCGCGTCGACAACGAAGCGACGCCGCCGCGCGTCTGCCTGCAGTTCTCGGAAGACCTGTCGCGCAAGGAAGTCGACGTCGCCAAATTCGTCTCGGTCGACGGCAAAGACCCGCAGTCGCTCACGCAGGAAGGCAAGCAACTCTGTGTCGAAGGCTTGAAGCATGGCGAGCGCTATCAAATCCAGATGCGCGCCGGTTTGCCATCCGACATCGGCGAAAACTTGAACAAGGCCTCCGATCTCGCGATCTATATGCCGGATCGTTCGGCGCTCGTGCGCTTCACGGGCAAGGCTTACGTTTTGCCGAGCCGCGGCCAACAGGGCATTCCGGTCGTCACGACGAACACGCAGAAGATCGCCGTCGATGTCTTCCGCATCGGCGACCGCAATCTCGCCGCGACGCTGCAGTCGGGTGATTTCCAGCGGCAGCTGTCCGACTACGAGATCGATAACATTCGCGACCGCTCGGGCATCAAGGTCTACTCGGGCGAAATGGACATCGCCGCCAAGATCAACGAGGAAGTGACGACCGCGATCCCCGTGACGGATGCGACCGGCAAGCTTGAAGCCGGCACCTACGTCATGATCGCCAAGCCGACCGAAAAGCAGAAGGGCGACGACGGCCAGCGCGCGACGCAGTGGTTCATCGTCTCCGATCTCGGCTTGACCGCATTTTCCGGCAGCGACGGCGTGCACGCCTTCGTGCGTTCGCTGGCGGACGCAACGTCGATAGCGAACGCCAAAGTCAAGCTGATCGCGCGCAACAACGAAGTGCTCGCGACCGCTGAGACGGATGCAAAGGGCTACGCCAAGTTTGACGCGGCCATCGCCAAGGGCGAAGGCGGATTGGCGCCGGCCGTGCTCGTCGCCGAAAAAGGCGAAGTCGAATACGCGTTCCTCGATCTGTTGCTCAATGCCTTCGATCTGTCCGACCGCGGCGTCAAAGGCCGCGACGCATCCGGTCCGATCGATGCGTACATCTATAGCGAGCGCGGCGTCTATCGCGCGGGCGATGAGGTCAACCTGACCGCGCTTGTCCGCGACCGCCAGGGGAAAGCCTCGAGCGTGCCGATGACGCTGATCGTGACGCGCCCCGATGGCGTCGAACAGCAGCGCTCGATCATGAACGATCAAGGCCTTGGCGGCCGTTCGTTGACGCTGCCGCTCGCCAAGACCGCACAGACCGGCACGTGGCGCGTCTGGCTGCACACCGACCCGAAAGAACCGGCGATCGCCGAACGCGCTTTCCTCGTCGAAGATTTCGTGCCGGAACGGCTCGATATGAAACTCGCGGCTGTTGAGCCGGCGATTTCGCCGGAAGACCGCGCGACGATCAACGCCGACGGCCGCTATCTCTATGGCCCGCCTGCCGCGAACCTCGGGCTTGAAGGCGAGATCGTCGTGCGCCTCGCAAACAAGGACATTCCGGGCTTCGCGGGTTATCAATTCGGCCCGTCGGACGAATTCGTCAATCCGGTGCGCCAGCCGCTTGAATCGAACTTGATCACAGATGCCGATGGCAAAGCCGCTATTCCCGTGACGTTGCCCGCGATCCAGAACACCGCGCGCCCGCTTGAAGCCGACATTCTCGTCAAACTCCGCGAAACCGGCGGCCGGACGATCGAACGCAAGATCACGCTGCCGGTCGATCTGAAGCAGCCGCGCATCGGCATCAAGCCGCTCTTCGAGCGCACGGTGCAGGAAGGCGCGGATGCCGGCTTCGACATCGTGTTGCTCGATGCCGCCAACAAGCAGGTCGCCTCGGACAAGGTCGTGTGGACGCTGACGCGCCTCGATACGAACTGGCAGTGGTACCGCCGCGACGGCAACTGGACCTACGAAGCCGTCACGACCAAGCGCAAGATCGGCAACGGCACGCTGGCGACGCTCGCTGATGCGCCCGCGAAACTTTCGCAGAAGCTCGACTGGGGCCGGTATCGCCTGGACGTGACGCTAGCCGAGCCGAATGCTCCGGCGTCGAGCTACATCTTCTCGTCTGGCTGGTACACGTCCGGCGAAGATGTCGATAGCCCGGAACAGCTCGACGTCGCGCTGGACAAGGAAACGTATAAGGCAGGCGACACCGCAAAGCTGCGCATCGCGTCGAAGCTCGGTGGAAAGGCGCTGATCTCGATCCTCGGCACAAGCCTGCACGACACGCAGGAAGTCGACGTGCCCAAAGGCGGCGGCGAAGTGCCCGTGACGGTCGGCAGCGACTGGGGCCCGGGCGCCTATGTGGCGGTCATGCTCTATCGTCCGATGGACGAAGTCGCGAAACGCATGCCGAACCGCGCGATTGGCATCAAGTGGCTGGCGCTCGATCAATCGGCGCGCGAGTTGAAGGTTGCGCTGACGCTGCCGGAGAAGGTCAAGTCGGCTTCGTCGATCACCGTCCCGGTTAAGATCGACGGCATTGCTGCTGGCGAAGACGCGCGCGTCGTCGTCGCGGCGGTCGATCTCGGCATCCTCAATCTGACGAAGTACGAGACACCGGCGCCGGAAGACTGGTTCAACGCCCAGCAGAAGCTGTCGTTTGAAATCCGCGACTTCTACGGCCGCCTGATCGACGGCATGCGCGCCGACCGTGGCAAGCTGAAATCGGGCGGCGACGGCTCCGGCCCGGCGATGCAGGGCAATCCGACGGTCGAAACGGTCGTCTCGCTCTATTCCGGCATCGTGAAGATCGGCGCCGACGGCACGGCCAAGGTTGACTTCGACCTGCCGGACTTCAACGGCACCGTCCGTGTGATGGCAGTTGCCTGGAGCGCCGACAAGGTTGGTCATACGTCCAGCGACTTGATCGTGCGTGACGCGGTTGCGCTGACGGTTGCCGTACCGCGCTTCCTGACGCTCGGCGACGAGGTGCAGCTTGGCTTCGACGTGCACAATATCGAAGGACCGGCAGCACCGTACAAAATCGCGCTGAGCGAAAAGTTTGGCGACGCGACGAACGAAAAGCTCGTCACGATCGCCGACAAGTCCGCCGACCTCAAGACCGGCGAACGCAAATCGGAACGCATTGCCTACAAGCCGAAGGACGTCGGTTCGGTGACGCTCAAGGTTGCCGTTTCGGGACCGAACGACATCCTGATCAAACGCGAGATGACGTTCGACGTGCTGCCGCCCGCTGGCGACATCAAGCGGACGACGATCTCGTCGCTCAAAGGCAAGGGCGGCAAGCTCTCGCTGACGAGCGACCTGATCCAGGATCTGATCCCGTCGCGGACGCGCATCAACCTGTCGGTTGGCCCGGCAGCACGCCTCGACGTGCCGAGCCTGCTGACGCAGCTTGACCGCTATCCGTACGGTTGCGCCGAGCAGACCGTGTCGCGCGCGATGCCGCTGGTTTACGCCAACGCCGTCGCCGCGCAGATCGGTATCGCCGAAGACAAGGCGCTGAAGGAGCGCATTCAGAAGGCCGTCAATCGCGTCTTTGAAATGCAGGATAGCTCCGGCGCATTCGGTGTCTGGGGTCCGTCGACCGCCGACTTGTGGCTGACGGCCTATGTGACCGACTTCCTGACGCGTGCGAAGGAAACCGGCACCGACGTGCCGAAAGAAGGCTTCAACCGCGCGCTGGACCGGCTGCAGAACTTCATCAGCTACGCCGAAGACTTCGAGAAGGGCGGCGAAGATCGCGCCTACGCGCTCTACGTTCTGGCCCGCAACGGCCGGGCGCCGATCGGCGAGCTGCGCTACTATTCCGATACGCGCATAGACCGGTTCTCGACGCCGCTTGCCAAAGCACAGGTCGGCGCCGCGCTGGCGATGATGGGTGACAAGGAACGTGCCGAACGCGCGTTCGGAACGGCCCTGGCCGCGATGGGTGACGCGACGCCGGACAGCGGTTATCGCAGCGACTACGGCTCGACGTTGCGCGATGGCGCGGCTCTTCTGACGCTCGCGTCGGAGAACGGCATCGCGCAAGCCGAGAAGCCCAAGCTCGCGACGGTCATCGCGAAAGCCTACGAAACACGCAGCTATACTTCGACGCAGGAACAAGCCTGGATGCTGCTGGCGGCAAAGGCGCTGAACGACGAGGTGAAGGGCGCAAAGCTGAACGTCGATGGTCAGCCTGTCGACGGCCCAGTTATGCGCGGACTGACGCCGGCGCAGTTGAAAGCTGGCGGCTTGAGCGTGACGAACGACGGCGATGCGGCGATTGACGCGGTTGTCTCTGTCATCGGCGCGGCTTTGACGCCGGAACCGGCCATCTCGAAAGGCTTCACGATTGAACGGCAAGCCTTCACGCTCGATGGCAAGCCGGTCGATCTGAAGAGCCTCGCTGGCGGCAAGTCCGACGTGAAGCAGAACGACCGCTTCGTCATCGCGCTCAAAGTCACCTCGCAAGAGGCTGGCGGCCGCGTGATGGTCGTTGATCGCTTGCCTGCGGGCTTCGAGATCGAAAATCCGCGGCTTGTTGAAAGCGGCTCGATCGAAAACATCGAATGGCTGAAGACCGCGACGCAGCCGGAGCATAGCGAATTCCGCGATGACCGGTTCGTGGCGGCGTTCAACTTCTCGGCGGCGGCCGCGAATAACGGTAGCGACGAGTCCGGCGAGGGCGGCGAAGAAGCCGCACCGGCGTTGCCGACTGCTGTTGACGTCAAAGAACCGGCGTTGAAGGCGACCGTTGCCTACATCGTGCGCGCGGTGACACCGGGCAAGTACGTGCATCCTGCGGCGACCGTCGAAGACATGTATCGCCCTGAGCGTTACGCCCGCACGGCGGCTGGCACGTTGACCGTCAGCAGCAAGGAGTAACGGGCGTGCGAATCCGGGCGCTCATATCACGGCTTCCCTTGTCCCTTTGGGGAGAAGGTGGCCGTAGGCCGGATGAGGGGACTGTTGACATCGTGCCAGCCCCCTCACCCCATCCCTCTCCCCGAGGGCAGACGGAGCGTTCGCGTAAACGCTTCTCTGTTCGCAAACTGGGTCTCACAGCGATCGGGTTGAGCGTTCTCGGCGGTGCGGCGGCGTATGGCGTTTATTCCAAAACGGTCGCTGAGATTGGACCTTTGCCGCTTGAGGCGACGAAGGAAGTTTCCGTCACCGTTGTTGATCGCGAAGACCGCTTGCTGCGCGCCTTTACGACGCCCGATGGACAATGGCGCCTGCCGTTGGACCCGAAAGACGTCGACCAGCACTACTTGAAAATGCTGCTCGCATTCGAGGATCAACGGTTTTACGAGCATCACGGCGTCGACCCGCAGGCGGTCGCGCGCGCCGTCGTGCAGATGGCGAAGCATCAGCGCCTCGTCTCGGGCGGCTCGACGCTGACCATGCAGGTCGCGCGCCTGCTTGAGCGCAAGCATGAGCGCACGGCTGGCGGGAAGCTGCGCCAGATGGCGCGCGCAATTCAGCTCGAACGGGCACTGTCGAAATACGAAATTCTGCGGCTGTACCTGAGATTGGCGCCGTTCGGCGGCAATCTCGAAGGCGTGCGTGCGGCAACGATCGCGTATTTCGGCAAGGAGCCGCGGCGCTTGTCGATCGGTGAAGCGGCGTTGCTTGTCGCTCTTCCGCAGTCGCCGGAAGTGCGCCGCCTCGATCGCAATCCGCAAGCGGCGCAGCGGGCGCGTGATCGCGTGCTCGACCGCGCCGTCGAAGCCGGCGTCATTTCGCCCGCTGAAGCTTTGAAAGCGAAGAGCGAGCGCGTGCCTTCGGTGCGGCAGGCCTTTCCAAAACTCGCGCCGCATTTGACGGAAACAGAAACGGCTGCGCATCCGGCTGAAACGACGATCAAGCTGACGCTCGACGCAAAGCTGCAGGCGAGCCTCGAAAAGCTCGCCAGCGAACAGGCCGGTATCCAAGGCGAAAAGCTGTCCGCGGCTATCGTGGTTGCCGATCATGCGACGGGAGAAATCCTGGCGCACGTCGGCTCCGCCGGATATCTCGAAAGCGGACGCCAAGGCGCCGTCGATATGGTGACGGCGACGCGTTCGCCGGGATCGACCTTGAAGCCGTTTATTTACGGTTTGGCGTTTGAAGCCGGGCTATCGCATCCCGAGACCCTGATTGAAGACCGGCCCGTGCGCTTCGGCGATTATGCGCCGAAGAATTTCGACGAAGGCTATCACGGCACAATTTCTATCCGCGAGGCACTCTCGCAATCGCTGAACATTCCCGCCGTGCGCGTGCTCGCGCGCGTCGGACCAGGAAAGCTCGTCGGCCGCTTCCGCCGCGCCGGTGTCACGGCGCGCTTTCCAGACAAGTCCGAGCCGACGCTCGCGATGGCGCTCGGAGGTACGGGCCTGACTCTGCGCGACATGACGCAACTGTATGCGAGCCTCGCGCGCGGCGGCGACTCGATTGCGTTGACGCATCGCTATGACGAACGCGGCAAGGCGTTGCTGCCGACGCGCGTCAAGCAAATTGCCAACGCGCATCGCCTGATGTCGCCGGTTGCCGCGTGGTACGTCACCGACATCCTGAAAGACGCGCCGCCACCGCTCAATGCTAAGGGCGGACGCTTCGCCTACAAGACCGGCACGTCCTATGGCTATCGCGACGCCTGGGCGATCGGCTACGACGGCCGTCATGTCATCGCGGTGTGGGTTGGCCGTGCAGACGGCACGAGCGTCCCCGGGATGATGGGACGCACGGCTGCCGCTCCAATCTTGTTCGACGCCTTCGATCGCCTCTCGCGCAAGCGTACGCCGTTGCCGTCACCGCCGAGCGGCGCCATTACGACGGCAGCCGCCGATTTGCCGACCCCGCTCGCGCGCTGGCGCGAAGCGAGCGACGACGCCGCGACCGGGCCATTCCTCAAACCATCCGTGCTGATCGCGTACCCGCCGGACCGTTCCGAGATCGAATCTGCCGATCTCGACGGAGAACCGCTGGTGCTCAAAGCCGACGGCGGCGCATTGCCCCTGACGTGGCTGGTCGATGGCGCGCCGATCACGTCCGATCCGCATGCCCGCGATACGACGTGGCAACCGTCCGGCCCGGGGTTCGCAAAATTCACGGTGATAGACGCCAACGGTAAGGTCGATCGCGTTTCGGTGCGCCTCAAATAGCGGCAAATGGTAGGATGTTCGCGGCCGCGGACGGCTCCTAAAGTGCCGCCGAAATCGTCGTGCGAGGATGCCGCCATGCTGGAAAACTTCCGCCGTGCCATGCTGTTCTGGTGGGGGCTCGCAATCGCGTTCACGCTTGTCGTCTGGTCTCTGTATTGGCCGCGAACCGAGACACAGTCCATTGCGACGCCCCCACTGCCGGCACTCGGCGCGGTGATCGACGCGACGTCGGTCTCGGGAATTTCTTCCGGCGCCTACATGGCCGGTCAATTCGAAATGGCGCATGCGAAGCTCGTTAAGGGTGCAGCGATCATCGCGGGCGGACCCTATGGCTGCTCGGAAAGCGTCTTCGCCGATCAGATGCCGGGTCCAGGGACGGCGTTTCTCAATCTCGGCAAAGCGGTCAACGGCTGCATGCTCGATCTGCTCAGCGCCTGGGGCGTCGGCGATCCGCAGAACCTGGCCGATAAGGCGAAGGCGCGCGCGGCTAAAGGCGAAATCGATCCGATCGCCGACGTGGTGACCGATCGCGTCTATCTGTTCTCCGGCAAGGAAGATCGCACCGTCGTGCCGGCGGTCGTAAAACGCGCAGCAGAGTTCTACCGCAAGCTCGGCGTTCCCGACGCCAATATTGAAGTTATCGACACGATACCCGCCGGCCATGCCTTCGTGACCGAAAGCGAAGGTGCGGCGTGCGATCGCTCGGACGAGCCGTATGTTGTCGATTGCGATTACGACCAAGCAGGCGCGCTGCTGAAACACATCTATGGCCCGCTGCAGCCGCCGAGCAATCAGCCGTCCGGCAGTTACATCGAGTTCGATCAGCGCGCTTACCGGCAAGCGCCGGCAACGGACGGCCTTGCGCAGACCGGCATCGTTTATGTTCCGGCGCAATGCGCGCGCGCGGGTGGCTGCCGCATTCATATCGCGTATCACGGTTGCGCCCAGAACCGCCAAGCGGTCGGCGACCGATTCATCAAGGGGTCCGGCTTCGCGCGGTGGGCCGACACGAACAAGTTGATCGTGCTGTTTCCCGAAGTCGCGACGACGGTTTCAAATCCGCAGGGTTGCTGGGACTGGTGGGGATATACCGGTCACGACTATTTGACGCGCGATGCTCCACAGATCACGGCTGTGCGTAGCATGCTGGACGCGCTCAAAGGCGGCGGCTCGAACTCCTGACTTGAACACGCGCAATCCTGAGCTGGTGCAGTGCGTTATGGCCCGGATTTGACCACGAGAGTTTACGTGCGCCGCCCGATCTGGCAGGAACGCGGTCGGGCAGGAACTGGGTGGCTATTTGGGGATATGCGCACGATGACGGCATCGATACTGACGGCTTCTCATTGGCGCTGGCGCGCAAGCAACGGTTGGCAGGCCAAGCCCGGCGCAATCGTGCGGGCGATCGAAATTTCGTCGGCCGTCGCCGCGATTGGATTGATCGTGCTGGCCGCAGCAATGCCGGACGGTAACGATAAGCCGCAAGCGCAAGCGCAGCAGGTCAGCGGCGCAACGAGCACCAATCCGCCGTACACGCCGGGGCGGGAATCGACGTTCGGTGCGTACCTCGGCGCGCCGTATCACTATCCGAGCGACTTCCATCTAAAGCGCGAGGGCCTGCACGATCTGACCATTCCAAACGTCGAGTGGTTCACGAAACCGTTCGACAATCCGCTGTATTACGGCGCGCGCATTCAGCGCTGGTTGGAGGGCGGCCGCTTCGGCACGATGGTCGACTTCACACATTCCAAAGCCTACGCGCCGATGACGGCCGACACGAAGTTCACCGGCACGCTCGACGGCAAGCCGGCGCCGGAACTCGTGCAAGTGAAGGACTATTTCAACAAGCTCGAGTTCTCGCACGGCCACAATATGCTGACGCTGAACGGCCTGATGCGGCTCGGCGCGTTCGGACAGTTCTCGCCGTATGTCGGCATCGGCGGCGGCATTTCGCTGCCGCATTCAGAAGTGCATCTAAAAACCGATCCGACGCGCACCTATGAGTATCAGTATACCGGGCTCAACTGGCAGGCGCTGTTCGGCCTGGAATTCCGGCTGAAGACCGGCTCTGTGTTCCTCGAGTACAAATTTACGTTCGCCGATTATGTGGCACCATTGACTGGCATCGACGGCAGCTGGCTGCCGCTCGACATGTGGCGGCAGTTTTCGCGCTGGCGCTCCGGCGAAGAACCGCCGCACGGGTGGGCGTCGACGCGGTTGACGAGCCATCAGGTGATAGGCGGATTTTATTGGCGCTTCGTGCCACAGGCGGCAGCAACGCGCTGAGTTGGCGGCAATTGTTTCGCGGCGGAGACACGCATGTACACGCTGATCGGCACTTACAAGACGCGCGCGTTTCGCGTCGCGTGGATGCTCAACGAGCTTGGCCAGCCATTCGAGATGGATCCGACGGGGCCTCGCGATCCGAAGCTTTTTGAGATCAATCCGTCGTTGAAAGTGCCGGTGCTGAAAGACGGCGATGATTACATCATCGATTCCGTCGCGATCATTCAGTATCTCGCCGACAAACACGGGCAGCTGACAGCGAAAGCCGGTACGATCCAGCGCGCGCATCAGGACAGCTTCACGCAGTTCGCGGTTGATGACGTCGAGCTGACGGTTTGGGTGGCGGCAAAGCATTCGTTTGCGCTGCCCGCGGAATTACGCGTGCCCGACGTCAAGCGCGCCTGCGTCTTTGATTTCGATCGCGCGATGAAGTCGCTTTCTGTGCGCCTCGCCGACCGTCCATACGTTATGGGCGAAAATTTCACGGTGCCGGATTTGCTGCTCGGCCATTGCGCGATGTGGGCGACAGGCATCGGCTGGACGATCCCGGCCGGCAATGTCGCGGAGTATGTCGCGCGCATCCACGCACGGCCAGCGTTTCAGGCAACGCTCAGCGCGCGCAAGGCAGCAGCTTAGAAGCGCTTCAACAGGCGATCGATATAGTCGAGTTCCGTCGGCGGACGCAGGCTCTCGCCTGAACGCCTGCGCAGTTCTTCGAGAATTTCGCGCGCCCGCTGCGCATCGATGGCGTCCGGCACTTTGACCGACGTGCCGAGGTCGGGACCTTCGGCGCGCTGCGGACGGCCCAGCGGATCGCGCGGCGTGTTGCCGCCGCGGCCCATACGCTGCTGCGCGTTCTTCTGCATCTGCTCGGCCATCTCCTTGGCACTCTGGCGCATCTGTTCGAGCGCCTCGCCCTGCTGGGCCGCAGCTTCCTGATTGTCGCCTTGCTCCAGCGCGTTCTCGGCTTCGCCCATCGCGTCTTCGGCCTTGCCGAGTTTTTCAGGGTCGCCGGCGCCAAGCTCTTCAAGTTCTTTTTGCAGCTTATCGAGCTTATCGCGCAGTTGCGCTTGGCGGTTTTTTAAGCTGCCTTTGTCGCCCTGCTGACGGCCGTTCTTGCCGCTTTTGCCCTGGCCTTGCTGACCTTCGGCCTGCTGACTGCCGCCGGGGTCCTGGCCGCTCGCATCGCCTTCGTCCTTTTGCTCGCCGCGCTGCTGGCCCTGCTGTCCGGTTTTGCTGTTGCCTTGCTTTTTGCCGGACTGATCCATGCCCTGCTTCTGGCTTTCGAGATCGCTTTCCTCTTGGCCCGGCTTGTCGGCGAAGGTATCGTCCATCAGCTTCTGCTGCTCGCCGGCGAGATCGTCGAGCTGGCCGAGCTTCTTCATCATTTCTTTGGCGCGCTGATTTTCCGCGCGGCTTTCTTTGGTCTCGGCCTGCAGGCGGTCCATGAGTTCGCGCAAGTCGGACAGCATCTTCTCGGCTTCTTCGCGAGACCCTTCCTTGGCGTTACGCTCAAGGTCTTTCATCATCTGATCGAGATCTTGCTGGCCAAGCTGCTGCTGATCGTCGTTCGGATCGCCCTGCTCGCCCGGGTTTTCCTTTTCGGCGTTCTTCTGCATCTCCTGCAGGTAGTCGTTGAGCTTCTGCTTGAGCTCGGCGATCAGCTTGTCGATCTCTTCGTCTTCGGCACCCTTTTGCAGCGCCTCCGACAGCTTATCCTGCGCGTCCTTCAACGCGCGTTCCGCGTCGGACAGCGCGCCGTCTTCGATCGCAAGCGCGAGCTGCCAAAGCTGTTCGATGGATTCGTTGATGGCATCGCGCGTGCCTTCGCGCTCGATGCGATAGTACACCGACCGCAAGCCAAGATAGATGCCGGTCGTTTCGATGAAGCCTTCGGGTTCCAGCGTCAACGCCGCGAGCGCGCGGGCGACGGCTGGACGATTGCGGGAATCTTCCGACAGCAGGCGGCGTTGTTCGATGACGGCGCGGGCGAGCGGCTTCTTGAAGCGGCGCGCCGGCAAGACCATTTCGACCGATGCGCTCTTTCCGATCTGGCCGCCGACGTCGGTCGCCTCCAGCCACAGTTCAACGCGCTGACCGGCCCACGGGTGCTTGCCGAGTTCGAGCAACGTCTGGCTTTCGAGCGTCTTGGCGCCGGAGCGCGCAATCTTGAGCGGCAGAACCGGCGGACGCTCGAGCGGCAGGCGCGGCCCAGAGAGCTGAGGCGCCTTAGCCCAGGCTTTGGTCTCGTCCGCTGGTTTCGGCTTGAGCTGGCGCACTTTAGCGGCGGCGGAAGCGATGCCGTAGTCGTCTTCGGCGGTGTACGACAGCTTCATCGAACCACGCGGCGTGCGATCAAGTTGCTTGGTGTCGAGCGTGATCTTCGGCAATTGATCGGGGATGATCGCGACGGTCCAGCGTGCCAATTCCCGCGAGCCGGAAACGGCGCGGATACGTGCCGATTTGCGAATTTCATGACGGACTTCGGCGAGCCCCGAGTTATCGCCAGCTTTCGGCGGGTCTGATTTTACGATCTGCGGTTCGCTTGCGCCCTCGCTCAAAATTTCGAGCGCAACGCCATTGGCGCCGAAGCCGGTGCCGCGCAGCGTCAGCAGACTGCGCTCCGGCACTTCGTACATCTTTGCGGCGTCGCCCTCAGCGGGCGGTTGCGTAGCTGAACCATCGGCCAGAAGCACGGGCGGAACGGCTGTGTACGGCGGCGGCGTCATCCAGGCGTCGACGCGCGTGCCTGGGCCGATGTCAGTGCTGCCAAAGCGGAACGCCGACGCGAAGCGGTCGCTGAGACTGCCCGTCGCAAGCAGAGCTGCCGGGATCAGCAGCAGCAATGGCAAGGCACGAAACGCAAACGGATCGGTGCGGTCGGCGCGCGGGCTCGGGTTACCGACGCGCAAGCGCTCGATGGCACGCTTCAGGCGTTCCCGGTGCGCCTGCCACAAGGCGGCCGTTTCAGGATTTGCTGTCTGCGCGGTGAGCTGATCTTCGTACGACGACGCCGGACGATGCGGCACGCCCGAGCGGCGCTCGATGCGGCGAACGGCTTCCTCACGCGTCGGCCAGGGCGCGCGCGCGGCGTAGATGATAGCGCCGGCGGCGGCGATGGCGAACAGTGCTAGAACGGCTTGGTGGGCGATCGCCGGCAGATGGAACCAGATGCCGCTGAACGACAGCACAGCGAACACGGCTGCGAGGCCGATAAACCACCAGAGACGCGGCCACAGACGCTCGAAGAACAGCGCGAATTTCGACAGTTGCACTTTGCGCGCAAAAGCCCGCTGCACGGCGGGCACATCGGCGTCGGAACCGGGGGTCGTCGCGTCATCTGGCTTCATGACCGCGAGACTAGCATGGGGCGGCGCGCCCGCACCTTAACAAAGTGCAACGTTAACAGCCGGAATTGCGGGCGGATCAGGCGCCGGCCTTGGGGCGATGAAGTCCCCGCATCACGCACTAAGTTTTTGAAAGCCAATCCGGCAGTTTGTCCGCGCCGATGAGGTCATCGTAGGTGGGTCTTGGACGAACGACGGCGTACTCGGCGCCGCGGACCAAAACTTCCGGCACGAGCAGCCGCGTGTTGTACGTCGACGACATAACGGCGCCGTAAGCACCCGCCGTCATCACCGCGATCAGATCGTCCGGCTCGAGCGGTGGCAACGCGCGGTCTTCAGCAAGAAAATCGCCCGTCTCGCAGACCGGCCCAACGATGTCCTGCTGGATCGGCGCCATCGCCGACTTGGCCTCTTCGACGGGCCAGATGTCGTGGTAGGCCTCGTACAGCGTCGGGCGGATGAGATCGTTCATGGCGGCATCGACGATCGTGAATGTCTTGTCGGCGCCTTCCTTGACGTAGGTGACTTTGGTCACGAGCACGCCGGCGTTGCCGACGATCATGCGGCCGGGTTCCAGCGCGATTTTCAATCCGAGATCGCCGAGGTGTTCTTTGACGACGGCTGCGTATTCGTCGGGATGCGGCGGCACGTCGTTCGCGCCGCGATAGGGCACGCCAAGGCCGCCACCGATATCGAGGTGTTCAAGCTGAATGCCGTCGGACTTAAGCGCCAGCGCCAGTTCGCGCAGCAATTTGAACGCGTCGCGGAACGGCTGCAGATCGGTGATCTGACTGCCGATGTGCATGTGAATGCCGGAAATCTTGATACCCGGTAGCTTGGCGGCGTCCGCATAGAGTTCGCGGGCGTCGTCGTAGTTGACGCCGAATTTGTTCTCAGCTTTACCGGTCGATATTTTGGCGTGGGTTTTCGCGTCGACGTCGGGATTGACGCGGATCGCGACCTTCGCCGTTTTGCCGAGTGATTGCGCAACGTCGCTGAGTGCGTGCAGCTCCGGCTCGCTCTCGACGTTGAAACCGAGAATACCTTCTTGAAGCGCATACGCCATTTCTTCGCGCGTCTTGCCGACGCCTGCGAAGATGATCTTGTTGGCCGGAACACCAGCGGCGCGCGCACGCCGCAACTCGCCCTCGGATACGACATCCATGCCGGCGCCGAGCCGCGCCATCGTCGCAAGCACAGCCTGATTGGAATTGGCTTTGACCGCGAAGCAGATCAACGCGTCCATGCCGCTGAAAGCCTCCGCGAGGACCTCGTAATGGCGTTCGAGCGTCGCCGTCGAATAGGCGTAAAACGGCGTGCCGACATCGGCCGCAATCGCAGCGAGACTGATGTTTTCGGCATAGAGGGTGCCGTCGCGATAATGAAAATGGTGCATGGCCGTGTCTGATTGATGCGCAGGCTTGGAGGGATCCCGGCCTGAGTTTATGCCCGCATTCGCGGGTGCCAGGATGACGACAAATGGTGAACCGGCGTCGTCGTCACCCGCTTTTAGCGGGCTACCGGGCAGGAGCAAGGGCGTAGCGGCGGTAAGCAAGAGAAATCTCAGCCATAACGGCAGATTGCTCATCGTTCGGCCTAGTTCGACTGCCCGAGCAATCGGAACCAAATGGCTGCAAGGCGGTTATCGCCGGATACCCCCATGCCGTCGTGGCGACGTTCGCCAGGCACATCATGCCCATTCGGCTGTCGCAAAAACCCGGAGTTTCATAAGGAGTGCCCAACCATGTCCGAGCACATCGATAACTTGAAAAACCTGCATACGATTTTGATCGACAGCAAGCACGGTTACGAGGAAGCGCTGACCGACGCCGAAGGCCGAGGCATGACGCAACTCTTCCAAGAGATGATCACGCTGCGGATCAAGGACGCCGGTGAGATCGCAACGATCTTGACGACGATTGGTGAAAAGGCCGACGAGAACGGCTCGTTCATGACGACGATCAATCGCGCGATTATCTCTTTGCGCTCGCTGTTCGGCGGACTCGATGAAAGCATCCTGCCCGGGCTTATCGACGGCGAAAAGCGCATTGTTGGCTATTACGACAGCGCGCTTGAAACATCGGCGTCATCTGTCGATCGCGAGATCCTGACGCGTCAGCGTCAGAACCTGCTGAAGATCATTGCTGAGATGGAAGCGAAAAAAGCACTAGCGGCATAAGCCGCTCCGCATCATTCGCTGTCGAGACAAAATCGTCCGCCGCTTAGCGCAGCAGCCCATCGAGCACGAATGGCTCGTGCGGCTTCGGCTTGGCGGCGGAATTCTCGCCTGCCGCTCCGGCTTCGGCCGACTTGGCTTCGCCTTCGATCTTGGCCTGGGCGGGTGCTTCGAGGGGACCGCGCACGCCACACGCCGACACTGCCGCCGCGGCAAACGCCAAAGCAGCGACCGTCAAAACGGATTTGAGTGTCTGCGAAATCGCCATTAAACGCGCGATGCTCCCGTCGGGGCAGAGGCTTTCCCTGCCAGCTTCCCAAGTTCTAGCCCTTCGAGCGCTCTTTTTCCAACCGCTTAAGCCAGGCTCGCGCGCTTTTTAGGACGTTCTGTGGCGCGGTTCCCCCATAGCTGACCCGGCTTTTGACCGAGTTTTCGACGCTCAGCACCGAAAACACGGCTTTCGTAATGCGCGGCTCGATTTTTTGCATATCAGCCAAAGGCATATGCTCAAGGTCGAGCCCGATGGCCTCGGCCGCCTTGACGATCGATCCCGTGACGTGATGGGCGTCCCGAAACGGCATTTTGAGTTCCCGGACCAGCCAGTCGGCGAGGTCGGTGGCGGTCGAATAGCCACGGCCTGCTGCAGTGCGCATGACCTCCGGCACCGGCTCCAAATCTTCGATCATGCCGTTCATCGCGGCGATGACGAGCGTGAGACTTTCAAGGGCGTCGAACGTCACTTCCTTGTCTTCCTGCATGTCCTTTGAGTAGGCGAGCGGAAGACCTTTCATGACCATCGCCAGCGATTGGAACGCACCGGCGATGCGCCCAACCTTGGCGCGCGAAAGCTCGGCTGCATCGGGATTGCGTTTTTGCGGCATGATCGACGAGCCGGTCGTGAACTTGTCGGTCAGCGTGATGAAGCCGAACTGCGGCGTCATCCAGCTGACGATCTCTTCCGCGAACCGCGAGAAATGGATTGCGGTGATCGTCGCGGCGGACAGCGTTTCGAGTGCGAAATCGCGATCGGAAACGCCATCTAGCGAATTGGCCATCGGCCTGTCGAAACCGAGCGCCTCCGCCGTCTGATGCCGATCGATCGGAAATGACGTGCCGGCGAGCGCCGCCGATCCGAGCGGGCATTCGTTCAACCGCGCGCGCGCGTCGAGGAACCGGCCACGATCGCGGCCGATCATTTCGACGTAGGCGAGCAGGTGATGGCCGAACGTCACGGGCTGCGCCGGCTGCAAATGCGTAAAGCCCGGCATCACGGTCGCGGCATGCGCTTCCGCTTTCTTTGCGAGCGCGTGCTGTACACTACCGAGTACATGCACGATGCCGTCGATCTGGTCGCGCACGTAGAGCCGGAAATCGGTCGCAACCTGATCGTTGCGCGAACGCGCCGTGTGCAGCCGTCCGGCCGCCGCACCTATGATGTCCTTGAGCCGGCTCTCGACGTTCATATGAACGTCTTCGAGACTGCGGGAATATTTGAACGTGCCGGCTTCGATCTCGGCCAGCACCGCGTCGAGGCCCTTCGCGATCTCCTTGGCATCGGCTTTGGTTAAGATGCCGGCGTCGGCAAGCATGGCCGCGTGCGCCTTCGAGCCGCGAATGTCTTGCGGCGCCAAGCGCTTGTCGAAGTCGATCGAGACATTTATCTCCTGCATCACTTCGGCAGGTGACATCGCGAAGCGGCCACCCCACATCGCATTAGATTGGGCATTCGACGGGGTATTTGCTGTGCCCTTGGCGGGTTTGTCTGTCACGAAACGGTCTCCGTCGGCGTCTTGAAAGCGTGAGCTTGCGAAATCTGAGGCATCATGAGCACGAAAAACACAAGCGGTAACGGCCTGATGATCGTGGCCGTCGCGGCCCTCATAGGGTTCGGCGCGGTATACGCCACGATGCGCCCGAAAGACAACGCGGCTTCGCCGCCGGATACGGCTGAAAATACCCCTAAGGTTGCCGCGGCCGCATCCCAGCCTGCCAAGGGCGGTCATATGGCGGCGTTTGTCACAAAGAAGACGCCGGAGGCTCTGCCGGATATCGCGTTTGCAGATGGCGCTGGCAAGACGGTCAAGCTGTCGGACTTCAAGGGACGGACGGTGCTGCTGAACCTCTGGGCGACGTGGTGCGCGCCGTGCCGCGAAGAGATGCCGGCGCTGAACCGGTTGCAGCAGGAACTGGGGTCGGATGCTTTTGAAGTTGTGGCCTTAAGCCTCGATCGCCAGGGGCTGGAAGCGTCGAAAAAGTTTCTCGACGACGTTAAGGCAACCGCGCTCAAACCCTATATCGACTCGACCGCCAAGCAAGGCACAGCGCTGAAGCTTGTCGGCATGCCGACAACAATCTTGATCAATAAGGACGGCCTGGAAGTCGGCCGTCTCTCTGGTCCTGCGGAATGGGATTCAGCCGACGCCAAGGCGCTCATTCGAGACGCGATGAAATAACCGAAGACGTTGCTGACCCCGGCCCTCGCCCGCAAATGGAGAGGGTCGTCCGCGTCAGGCTTTTTTCTTCGTTTTCTGCGTCAACGCGGAAGCGGCGGCCGACTTGGCGTCCTTGCTCGCCGTCTTGCTTCTCAAAATCTTCGACGCCTCGGCCGCAACTTTCTTGCTGGTCTGTTCGGTCGAGCCCTTTTGCGTCAGCGCGGAAGCCGCAACCGACTTCTCAGCCTTCGTCGCGGTCTTGCTTCTCAGCACCTTCGAGGCACTGGAGGCGACCTTCTTGCTCGTGCTTTCAGATTTAGCCATCGGAAGTCTCTTTCTCTCTCAATCGGGAGGGCGAACGCCCCGGCGACGGGAGACGGGCCGGGCGAGCGGATCAAGCCAGATTCGCACCGTCCTTGGAATGACCCGCGCAAATTCCGCAGTGAATTGAACCGAGCAGCGGTTTTGCGCCGCGCCCGCTGACGTTTCCGCGCTACCGAATTGACACGCCGCGAGCCATTGGCCACAACGCGACACTCATTTTTCTATTGCCATCAAGAGAGACCATCCATGTCCCTGAGCGACCTGCAAAAGACCATCGAGACCGCCTGGGACGACCGCGAAAATCTGAGCTTCGCAACCAAAGGTCCGGTCCGCGACGCGGTCGAGCAGTCGCTGGCGCTGCTCGACACGGGCAAGGCTCGCGTTGCCGAGAAAAACGGCGGCGAGTGGCTCGTCAATCAGTGGCTGAAGAAGGCCGTGCTGCTGTCGTTCCGCTTGAATGACATGGAGCTGATCCCGGGCGGCCCGGCGGGAAGTTTCTACTGGGACAAGGTTCAGCCGAAGTTCAAAGGCTGGGACGAGGCCGCGTTCCGCAAGGCCGGATTCCGCGTTCTGCCGGGTGCGATCGTGCGCCACTCGGCCTACATCGCACCGGGCGCCGTGCTGCTGCCATCGTTCGTCAACCTTGGCGCCTACGTCGACAGCGGAACGATGGTCGATACATGGGCGACGGTCGGCTCGTGCGCGCAGATCGGCAAGAACTGCCACATCTCGGGCGGCGCCGGTATCGGCGGCGTGCTTGAACCTTTGCAGGCCGGCCCCGTCATCATCGAAGACAACTGCTTCATCGGCGCACGCGCCGAAGTCGCCGAAGGCGTGCAGGTCGGCGAAGGCTCTGTGTTGTCGATGGGCGTCTATCTCGGCGCTTCGACGACGATCATCGATCGCGCGACAGGTGAAAAGATGTTCGGCAAGGTGCCGCCGTACTCTGTCGTTGTCTCTGGCTCCATGCCGGGCAAGCCGCTGCCGAACGGCGAGCAAGGCCCGTCGCTTTACTGCGCGGTGATCGTCAAGCGCGTCGACGCGAAAACCCGTAGCAAGACCAGCATCAATGAGCTGCTGAGGGACTAATCCGACAAGGGTCAACGGCATGTACCGCGCGCTGCAGGCTCAAAAGATCACCGAGACGATCGAAGCGTTGGCTCGGCGCATCAGCGGGCGTTTTCCGGGTTCCGGCCTTTGGAATGTGTGCAACGACCTCGTTGCGCTGTCGCGCCAGACATCGGACCGGATTGTCGAAGTGACGCGGCCGCATTGGATGCTGCGCTGCACTTTGGCGTTTCTGCAAATCGCGACTTTGGTCACGCTCGGCGTCATTGCGCAGTTTGCGATGAGCTTGAAAGGCTCCGACGAACTTTCCGATTTCCTGCAAGGCTTCGACGCCGCAATCAGTCTTGCGATTTTCATCGGCGGTTCGGCGTTTTTCGTCTGGACGTTCGAAGCTCGTTACAAGCGCAACAAGGCCATGAAGGCGCTGCACGAGTTGCGATCCATCGTGCACGTCATCGACATGCACCAGTTGACCAAAGATCCGAGCATGCTGGGTGCAGCGCGTGTTTCGAGCTCGCCAGAGCGCAACATGTCGCCATTCGAGCTCATGCGTTATCTCGACTACTGCTCTGAAATGCTGTCTTTGACGGCCAAGCTCGCAGCGCTATATGCTGAACATATCAGCGATCCGATCGTCGTCGATACGGTCGGCGATATCGAGCGGTTGACGTCGTCGCTTGCTGCACAGATCTGGCAGAAGATTACGATGGTGCAGCAGCTCGAAGGCCGCGAAATGCCGCTGCCGATGATGAGCCCGAAAATTTAATCGAGTGCCGATGACATTGATCCCGACCGATCCCGTTGCCCTGACGCAAGCACTGATCCGCTGCGAGAGCGTCACACCCAACGAGGGCGGCGCGTTGACATTGCTGCAAAACGTCGTCGAGCCTGCCGGCTTCCAATGCCACCGGTTGCCTTTCACAGAACCCGGCACGCCGGACGTCGATAACCTCTACGCGCGGCTCGGCACGGGGCGCCCGCATCTCTGCTTTGCGGGCCATACCGACGTCGTGCCTATTGGCAACGAAGCTGCGTGGAAATTTCCGCCGTTCGGCGGCGAAGTGCACGACGGCATTCTCTATGGGCGCGGCGCCGTCGATATGAAAGGCTGCGTCGCGGCTTTCGTCGCGGCATCACTGCGTTACGTTTCGAAGAATGGCGGACTGCCGCGCGGATCGATCTCGTTTTTGATTACCGGCGACGAAGAAGGCCCGTCGATCAACGGCACGACGAAGATGCTCGATTGGCTGAAAGCGCGCGATGAGGTGCTCGACGCCTGCCTCGTCGCGGAACCGTCGAACCCAACAGCGCTTGGCGACCAGATCAAGATCGGCCGCCGCGGTTCGATGAATGCTGAACTGGTTGTGCACGGCAAGCAAGGGCATTCGGCTTATCCGAATATTGCGGACAATCCCTTGCCGAAACTCGCGCGCATCATCGACCGGCTCTGCTCGGCGAAGATCGATGACGGCACTGCGAACTTTCAACCGTCGAATTTGCAGGTGACGGTGATATCCGTGCCGAATACGGCGTCGAACGTGATCCCCGGCAAGGCCGCGGCGACGCTCAACGTGCGCTACAATGATCTGTGGTCGCGCCCGACGATCGATGCGTGGGTATTGAAAACGGTTGAAGCGGCGGCTGCGGAACTGGGCGCCAAATTCGACATTTCATTTTCAGGCACGGGCGACGTGTTTTTGACGAAACCCGGTCCGCTCGTTTCCACGCTGAAAGATGCGATCAAGACGGTGACGGGCCGCGTACCGGAATTGACGACCGGCGGCGGCACGTCGGACGCGCGCTTCATCAAGGATCATTGTCCTGTGATCGAGTTCGGCCTCGTCAACGCGACAATCCATCAGGTCGATGAGCACACAAGCGTCGCTGATCTCGAAGCGCTGACGGACATCTACGAACGCTTCATCGCCAACTATTTCGCACAAAGTTAGTTGGCGCGAAGGACGAAGCGCCAAGCCCGCGCTTGCGGCCGGCTCCGCGCAGCGGAGTCGCAAGCGCAAAATAAAAAAGCCGCCAGATGCTGGCGGCTTTTTCGTTTTCTCAGGAAAGTGCGCGGTCTGATTAGACCGACTCTTTCAATTCCTTGGCAGCGCGGAAGGCGATCTTCTTCGATGCCTTGATCTTGATGGCTTCGCCGGTTGCCGGGTTGCGGCCCATGCGTGCCGGGCGCTTGCGAACCTGCAGAACGCCGAGACCGCCGATGCGGATGCGTGCGCCCTTCTTCAGGTGCTTCGAGATGGTGGCGACGAGGTCTTCGAGAAGCGCGATCGACTGCTTCTTCGGAATCTCGTGCGTTTCAGCCAGCGCAGCTGCGATGTGCTTCAGCGTGACGGTTTCGATCTTTGCGGCCTTGGCTGCAGGTGCTTTTGCGGCGGCTTTTGCCATTGGTAGTTTCCCTCTAGGAACGAATCGACGATGCATCGAACACTACAGATTCGAAGACAAAAAACATGCGATTTATGGGCGTTTTTGGCCTCCCAATCAAAAAAAATAGCGATTTGTGGCCCAAAAACATGATTTTCTCGGCATCCCTCTGTCATATGCCGCCAAAATGGCCGATTTTGCTGGGCATTTTGCGCCAAGCCGAAACTGCCCAGCATCAAAAAGACGCGTCATCGCTGCGGCATATAATAATGGGAGAGACACCATGACGTACGTCGACGGGTTTGTATTGCCGGTGCCGAAAGACCGTCTCGCCGACTACAAGAAGCTCGCGAAGCTCGGGGCCAAAGTCTGGAAGGAGCACGGCGCGATCGCCTACGCCGAATGTGTCGCCGACGACGTGCAAGTCGGCAAGCTGACGTCGTTCCCGCGCTCGGTGAAGCTCAAAGACGACGAGGTCGTTGTCTTCTCTTATATTGTTTACAATTCGCGCAAGCATCGCGACGACGTCATGAAGAAAGTCATGGCGGACAAGCGCATGAAGATGAGCATGGAGAACATGCCCTTCGATACCAAGCGCATGATCTTCGGCGGCTTCAAAACCTTCGTCGGCTACTGACGGCTTCCCAAAAAAAGTGCGCCGAACCGGGGGGAGCCGGGCTCGGCGCAAGTTGGGACGCACGGGGAAGGATGCGACAGTGGGGCAGGCTAGAACGGATGCTTAAAACGTCAGCGCGCTACCGCCGCTAACGTCGATGACGTGGCCGGTGACCCAGCGCGACTTCGGGCCTGCGAGAAACGCGACGACGTCGGCGACATCGTCGCCCTGTCCGATGCGTTTCAACGCCTGCTTGCTGAGCGTGAAGGCTTTACCCTCGTCAGATTGAACGAACTCGGCCATATCCGTTTCGATGACGCCGGGCGCGACCGCGTTGACGGTGATCGCGCGCGGCCCGAGCTCAACGGCCAGCGATTTCGTCAGGTTATCGAGCGGCGCCTTGAGCATCGAGTAGGCGGCAACATCGGGGAACGGCACGCGGGTTACGGCGGACGATGTCGAGATGATGCGACCGCCGTCGCGCAGGCGCGAAAATGCTTTCTGCGTCACCAGGAACAGCGACTTCACGTTGACCGCGAAGATTTCATCGAGCTGCGCTTCGGTCGTGTTGGCAATGCCGACGAACGGCGCGATGCCGGCGTTGTTGACGAGAATGTCGAACTTTGTATCGCCTGTGCGGGCTTTGAGTTCCCTATCGAGTTCACCGAACAACGTATCGGCAGCGCCTTTGGCCGCTAAATCCGCGCCGATGGCGAAGGCATTGCCGCCCGCTGCTTTGATTTCGCCGACGACTTCGTCGGCGCCCGACTTGCTTTTGCCGTAGTGGACAGCAACCAGCGCTCCGTCGGCTGCGAGTGCGAGAGAAATCGCGCGGCCGATGCCGCGACTTGCACCCGTTACAAGTGCGATTTTGTTCGAGAGGGGCTTCGACATGATTATCCTCATTGAAAATCTGGAAGCGTTGCCGGAAGCGGCGGCGCGACCGCTAGGGGATCGCGGCTGACCTCAAGATAGTGCCATACTTCCGTTGTTCAATATCATTGAACTATTGAATTTTCACTTTTTCGTGCTTAATTATCCGGCATGCAAAGACCGTTCGTACATCCTGCGATTGAAGACGTGACGCTCGAAAGCGTGCTGTTCGCGCTCGCGGACCCCGCGCGGCTTGAGATCATCAAGCGGCTGGCGGCCGGCGCGTGCGGCATGAACTGCTCGGCCGCGGCACCTGCCGACATGCCGAAATCAACGCAATCGTACAACTTTCAGATTTTGCGGGAGGCGGGCCTGATCCGCTCGGAGCGGCGCGGCACCGAGGTTGTCAATTCGGTGCGCTGCACGGAAATCGAAAAGCGGTTTCCTGGCGTGCTGTCGTCCGTGATCAAGGCCAGCGATAAAGCGAAAAAGCGCGGCTGATCGCATCGCGGCGCGCGCGTGTTGCGCTACTTAAAATGCTTCGACAGCTTCAGTCCCTGACCTTGATAGTTTGAATTGAGATCGCGGCCGTAGATGATGTCCGGTGTCTCGGTCATGCGCTCATAGATCAGGCGACCGATGATCTGGCCGTGCTCCAAAATAAACGGCACCTTGTGCGATCGGACTTCGAGCACGACGCGCGAGCCGTGGCCGCCGGCCGCTGCGTGGCCGAAACCCGGGTCCATGAAGCCCGCATAGTGCACGCGAAATTCGCCGACGAGCGGATTGAACGGCACCATTTCGGCTGCGTGCGACGGCGGAACGTGGACGGCCTCTTTCGACGCGAGAATGTAGAACTGGTCGGGATCGAGGATCAGACGGTGCTTGTCGCGCGCATAGATCGGATCCCAATAATCCTCGACGGGGCAACTGCCCGGCTTATCGACATCGACAACCCCGGTGTGGCGGCGCGCGCGAAAACCGATCAGTCCTGACTTGTCGCCGACGAGATCGACGGACAGCGCGATGCCACCTTGGATGCTTGCGTCGGGATCGGAGACGAGTTGCTCGCGCTTGTGCAATTCGAGAAGCTGCGCGTCACCGTCAGCCGCCGAGCCAACGCGAAAGCGGATTTGCGACAGCCTTGAACCCTTGCGCACGACGATTGGAAACGTCTGCGGGCAAATCTCCGCGTAGAGCGGTCCGGCGTATCCGGCCGGGACTTGATCGAACGCGGCGACGCCATCGGCGATGACACGCGTGAAGACATCCAGGCGCCCGGTCGAGCTTTTCGGATTGGCGGATGCTTCAATCGTCTCCGGCAAGTTCAGGCTTTCGAGCAGCGGTACGATATAGACGCAGCCCGTTTCCAGTACAGCGCCCTGACTAAGGCTGATCGTGTGCAAGGCGAGATCATCGAGCTTGGCTTGAACGCGCGATCCCGGTTGCGGCAAAAAACTCGCGCGCACGCGATAGGCGACAGGGCCGAGGCGCAGATCGAGGCTCGCCGGTTGCAACTGCGTATCGGCGATCGGCTCGGCGAGGATAATTCCCCCATCGGCGATCATCCGCGTTACGGCCTGCGATGGCAAAATGCCGGACTGAGTGCAGTCCGCCGGGCTTTTCTTCGCTGCGCTCTTGGCCATCTTAATCAAATCGGTCCTTGCGACAGGTTCGCTCTAGCGGATGCCGCCCTTGACGCCAAGGGGCAGCGACGGTAATTCCAAAACGATACCCGTGGTCATTTGCCGGCCGGCTTGCAGCCACGTTAAACAAATTGCTAAAGAGGCCGTGTGCGCCCCCGGTTTCCCGCGCCCGGCTTTTGCAGTCCGGCGCCAAGGATCACCGGGTTTTTTATTGTCTGAATTCAGACATGTCTGACGAGGCGACGCGCGAATGACCGACGAAACAAAAAAGCAAAACGCCAATAACTGGCGGCCTGAGACGCAGCTCGTTCATGGCGGCGTTCTGCGCTCGCAATTCGGCGAAACGTCCGAAGCGATGTTTCTGACGCAGGGCTTCGTCTACAATAGCGCCGAGCAGGCCGAAGCGCGGTTCAAAAACGAAGACCCAGGCTTCCAGTATTCGCGCTTTTCGAATCCGACCGTCCAGATGTTCGAGGATCGGCTGAAGCTTTTCGAAGGCGCCGAAGAGTGCCGTGCGACAGCGACGGGCATGGCCGCCGTCACCGCGTCGATGCTGTCGTACATGAAGACGGGCGATCATGTCGTCGCGGCGCGCGCGATGTTCGGATCGTGCCGCTACATCGTCGAGACGCTGTGTCCGCGGTTCGGTATCGAATTCACGCTCGTCGACGGCCGCGACCTAAATCAGTGGCAGGCCGCTATCCGCCCGAACACGAAGATGTTCTTCTTCGAGACACCGTCGAACCCGGCACTCGACCTCGTCGATATAAAGTCTGTCTGCGCGATCGCGCGCAAGAACGGCATTCTGTCGATCGTCGATAACGTATTCGCGACACCGATGCTGCAGCGGCCGCTGGCGCTCGGCGCCGATATCGTCGTCTATTCGACCACGAAACACATCGATGGCCAGGGCCGCTGCCTCGGCGGCGCGGTGCTGTGTTCGGCCGACTTCTTGACCAAGTACTTGCAGGATTGGGTGCGCCAGACGGGGCCGTCGATGAGCCCATTCAATGCCTGGGTTATGCTCAAAGGTCTGGAGACGATGCCATTGCGCATCAAGCAGCAGTGCGCGAGCGCGCATCTTGTGGCCGACGCTCTCGCCGCGCTGCCGAACGTTACGCGCGTGCTCTACCCCGGCCGCGCCGATCACCCTCAGGCGGGGCTGGCGGCTGCTCAAATGCCGGGCGGCGGCCAGATGATCGCGTTCGAAGTGACAGGCGGCAAGGAGGGCGCATTCCGCTGCCTCAATGCGCTCCGTCTGATCAAGATTTCGAACAATCTCGGCGACGCCAAGAGCCTCGTCACCCACCCGGCGACGACGACGCACTTTAAGCTTACGCCAGAACAACGCACCGAACTTGGAATTTCCGATGGTATGATCCGGCTCTCCGTAGGGCTGGAAGCCGCTCAGGATTTGATCGATGATGTGACGGCGGCCGTTGCTGCCGCCTGAAATAGAGATCGTTGCAATCGCATGAAGAAGAGCACTCCGGCCGTGTCGCGCAAGAAAGCTTCAAAAGACGTCGTCCCACACGCCTACGAAGCCGTGACGCGCGGCATCCGCATTCGCGTCGAGCCGAAATATCTCGATGATCAGTCGTCGCCGGAAGACAGCCATTTTGTCTGGTCCTACGAAGTCGAGATCAGCAACGACGGCGCGGAGGCGGTTCAACTCAAAACCCGGACGTGGCGGATCACCGACGGCCTCGGCCGCACGGAAGAAGTGCGCGGACCGGGCGTCGTCGGCCAGACGCCGACGATACCTCCAGGCGAATCGTTCAATTACACGTCGGGCTGTCCGTTGAAGACACCACAAGGCATCATGGTCGGCAGCTATCAAATGGCAGACGAAGCCGGCACGCTGTTCGACGTCGCGATCCCGGCGTTTTCGCTCGACAGTCCCTATACCCAGCGCAGCATGAATTGATCGCGCGGACATCCCATGAACGGCCCCACCACCACGCCGGAAGACTTGCTGGCACAGCTCGTTGCATTCGATACGACGAGCCACAAAAGCAATCTGGCGCTGATCGCGTTCGTCGAAGACTATCTGCGCGGCCAGGGCATCGTTTCCACCCGCATTCCCGCGCCCGAAGGCGGCAAAGCCTGCCTTTTCGCGACGATCGGGCCTGACGATATCGCAGGCGTTGCGTTGTCGGGTCATACCGATGTCGTCCCCGTCGACGGGCAGGCGTGGGACAGCGATCCGTTTGTTCTGCGCTGTGCGGATGACCGCTATTACGGCCGCGGCACCGCCGATATGAAAGGCTTCCTGGCCTGCGTACTCGCTAGCGTACCTGACTACAAAGCACGGAAGCTCAAAACGCCGATCCACATCGCGTTTTCGTATGACGAAGAAATCGGCTGTCTAGGCGTGCGTCCGATGATCGCCGAATTCGGCCAGAGCCTACCCTTGCCGCGCCTGACGATCGTCGGCGAGCCGACGTCCATGATGGTGGTCGATGCACACAAAGGGCCTGTGCGCTGGAACGTCGAAGTGACGGGCCGTGCCGCACACTCGAGCATGTCGCACATCGGCGTCAACGCCATCCGTTACGCGACGCGATTGATCGCGGAACTTGAGCGCATCGAAGCGGAGATGAAAGTTATCGCACGCAACGATCGCTTCGAGCCGCCGTATGCGACGTTGCAGGTTACGAAGATCGACGGCGGCACGGCGACAAACATCGTGCCTGTAACGTGCCGCTTCGGTTTTGATGTGCGCTCGGTACCGGGCCTCGATGTCGACGCCATCGAGCGCCGCGTAAAAACGTATGCCGAGACCGTGTGCTTGCCCGAGATGCGCCTCATCGCACCGGAAGCCGACATCTCGATTGTGCGCGCCAACAACGTGCCGCCGTTCGGCGTCGGCGGCGAGTCGGAGGTTGTGGCACTCGCATTGAAACTTGCTGGTCAAAACAAGACGCACGCCGTCTCGTATGCCACCGAAGCCGGGCTGTTCCAGGAGGCGGGATCGCAATCGATCGTCTGCGGCCCGGGGGATATTGCGCAGGCACACACCGCCAACGAGTGGATCGCGATCAGCGAAATCGCCAAATGCATGGGTTTCCTGAAGCGACTGGGCGATTGGGCCGAAGCCTGACGATAAGCGCGCGCGAAACGATCAAAGTCGTGCAAATTGAAGTCGTTAGACGCTATTTCGGCTGTGACACTTGGGCGACAGAGCGTGTAGCGAATAAACTATTCCAAGGGAAAATGAGCCTTCGCCGTGTGCCCGACGCATTTTGACGGCTACGAAGTGACCTCAGAATCAATTTTGAGCCGCTTAACAACGAGACAACACATCATGTTGCGCGCACTCGCCACCACAACCGCTTTAGCTGCCGCCCTGTGGCTCGCCGCGTGCTCGTCGTCGCCGATGGCGTCCATCGGGTCGATCACCGGAAACAAAGTCTCTGCGACAGACCGCGTGTTCTTGATGGCCGCGGGCAGCTGGGACCGCAACCGCGATAACACGGTGACGTGCGACGAATGGAAGGCATACGCGACGGAACTGTTCAACGCGGCAGACGCATCGCGCGATGACGCACTCGATAAGACCGAGTGGAGCGAGATCATCAAAACCGACCGCATGTTCGAGACGGCAAGCCACGATTACTTCGACGCCAATAACGACGGCAAGGTCACCCGCGCCGAGTTCGTCGACAAGCCCAATCCGGCGTTCAAGCTTATGGACACTGGCAATACATGCTCGCTGAGCGGGGCACAGGTCGCCGGCGCGCGCTCGAAAACCGAATACGATACGTCGGGCAAGGCGCCGGAAAGTGGCGATCCGCGCGAGAAGAACGGCAGCGACAAGATTCTTCGCCGATAGCGGACGTCACTCTGCCTGCCGTTTAGCGACGCTTTCAGCGGCGAACGCGTAACTTTTTGCGCAGAACTCGCACGTCACTGTGATCTGCCCGTTGTCGTCGGACATATCTCGAATGTCGTCGTCATTGAACGTTGCCAAGACGTTCGTGATTTTCTCACGCGAGCATTTGCAGTAGGTGACGAGCGGCGTAACGCGCTCGATGATCACGCCTTCCTCATGATAAAGTCGCAGCAATAGCTGCTCGGCCGTAAGATTCGGGTCGAGCAGTTCGTGGTCTTCGACGGTCTCCGTCAGCACGCGCACGCGCTGCCATGGATCATCTTGCGGATCATCGTCCGAAGCGCCGTCCAGATGGCCGCTACCGTCGAGCCGTCCATCGGGATACTGGATCATGATGCCGCCGCATCGCCATTGAGGGCCGGCCGCGCTGGCGGCACTCGCGGCGGCATAGTGCTGGGCCGCCGCGGCGCGCACGAATGTTGGAAGTGCTTCGCGCTGTTCGAAATAGCGCGCTGCGCCGTCTGCAAGCGTGCCGCCGTCGAAAGCGATCACGCCCTGATAGCGCTCGGAATCACCGCCGGCTTCGAACGTCAAGGCGAGATGCCCCTGCCCTATGAGGCGCGTACGCGCGGGCGTTTCACCGGCGTCGCTCAATGCCTGCAGCGAGCCGGTGTCGGCACGCGCATAGCCCCGCAAGCGCCCGGGTGCCTCGCAATCGGCGTACAATACCGAAACGAGTCCATCGGTTTTCGTTTGGACGGCGATGTTGCCGGTATCTTGCAGCACCGATCCGGCAAGGGCTGCCAGAACGATAATCTCGCCAAGAAACGCAGCCGCCTCCGTCGGCAGCGCGTGCGCTGCAATGATTGCGTGACTGATTGGACCAAGGCGAACGAGACGGCCCTTCACGCCCGAGACATCGGTGCGAAAGGTGATCACGCAATCGTCCACCGGCAAATTCAGATGCGTGACGGGTGCAGCCATGTGGGGGCCTCACTAGAGCCGAGTTTACGCTCCGAGGCACCACGCCAGAATGGCTTTTTGTGCGTGCAGGCGGTTCTCGGCTTCGTCCCAGATCACCGATTGAGGACCGTCAATCACATCTGCCGATACTTCATGGCCGCGGTAGGCGGGCAGACAATGCATGAAGATCGCGCCCTTGGCCGCTTTGCCCATGAGCTTGGCGTCGACGGCGAACGGGGCGAGCAACTTCTTGCGTTTGGCGGCATCCGACTGGCCCATCGACACCCAGGTGTCGGTGACAACGCAATCAGCACCACGCACGGCCTTTTCAGGATCATCACTCACGGCGACCGCCGCCTTTTCGGTGCGCGCCCATTCCAATGCTTCGTCTTCCGGGAACAGCGACTTTGGGCATGCCAAACGCAGCATGAAGCCGAACCGCGCAGCCGCGTGCATCCACGAGACCGCAACGTTGTTGCCATCGCCGACCCAGGCAATCGTGCGGCCTTTGATATTGCCCAAATGCTCTTCAAACGTCTGAATATCCGCCATGATCTGACACGGATGGCTCTTTTCGGTCAGCCCGTTGATGACCGGGATCGTGGCGTGCTCGGCGAGGCCGAGGACGGTCGCGTGCGCGTTGGCGCGTATCATGATGGCGTCGGCGTAGCGGGAGAGCACGCGCGCCGTATCGGCAACGGATTCACCGCGACCGAGTTGCAAATCGGTGTGGTTCAGCGACAGAGATTCACCGCCGAGCTGACGCATCGCGATGTCGAACGACACGCGGGTCCGCGTCGACGGCTTTTCAAAGATCATCACGAGGCTGGCGTCTTCGATGCCTTTGGGACGCAGCGCCGGCGGCACGCGCTTGCCAGCCTTTTTCATCGCGTGCGCCGCGTCGATGATCCGGCGCAGCGTCTTGCTGTCGAGATCAGCGATATCGATGAAATGCCGGGGAGATGATTTTGAGGCCATGAGGTCAACGCTTCGGTTGGCTGAGGTCAGGTTATAGTTTTAGCAACGCGCGTCAGTGCCCGCGACAGGCGCTCGACACCGTCCGCAAGGTCGGCATCGGTGACGTTCAACGGCGGCAGGACGCGTACAGTGTTATCGCCTGCGCCGACGAGCAGAAGATTTTCGGCCGATGCAGCTTTGACGACATCTGCCGGCTGAACGTTCGGCTTCAGTTTCAGGCCCGTCAGCAGACCGGCGCCACGCAAGTCTTCGACGAGATCGGGATGCGTATCTTTGATGCGCGCCAAACCCTGCTTGAGCCGAAGCGCACGCGCATTGACCTCATCCAAGAAGCCCGGCTCGGTAACGATGGCGACGACTTCGTTCGCGACCGACATCGCAAGCGGGTTGCCGCCGAATGTCGAGCCGTGCGTGCCGGGCGTCATCCCCTTGGCTGCTTCAGCGGTCGCCAACACAGCGCCGACCGGGAAGCCACCGCCGAGACCCTTGGCGATCGCCATGACGTCAGGCGTGATCCCCACCCATTCGTACGCGAACAGTTTGCCGGTACGGCCGATGCCGGTTTGAACTTCATCGAGCACGAGCAACAAGCCGTGTTGATCGCAGAGTTCGCGTAGGCCGGCGAGAAACTCCGGCGGCGCGAGGCGTGCACCACCCTCGCCTTGGATCGGCTCGACCATGATCGCCGCCGTCTCATCGCCGATAGCGGCCGCGACGGCGTCGAGATCGCCGAACGCGACCAGATCGAAGCCATCGGCCGCGTGGCCAAAACCTTCAAGATATTTCTCGTTGCCACCCGCAGCCAACGTCGCCAGCGTGCGTCCGTGGAAAGCACCGCGGAAGGTAATGATGCGCCAGCGCTCGGGATGACCGGCGACGAACTGATAGCGGCGCGCAATTTTGATCGCGCCCTCGCAGGCCTCTGCGCCGGAATTACAGAAGAAAACACGATCGGCGAACGTCAGTTCGGTCAGCCGGCCGGCCAACGTCTCCTGGCCAGCGACGCGATAGAGGTTCGAGGTGTGCCACAGCGATTGTGCTTGCGCAGTCAGCGCCGCAATCAACCGCGGGTGGGCGTGGCCGAGGGCGTTGACGGCGACGCCGGAGCCGAAATCCAGGTACTTGTCGCCTGAAGTTGTATAGACCCACGAACCTTCGCCGCGCGCGAAAACGACGTCCTGACGGCCATAGGTGCCCATCACGGCGTCTTGAGATTTGCCCTTCGAGGTGGCGGCGCCCGGAATTTGTCCCGCTTGCACCGCATTGGACCCTGACATTGAGAGCGCGCGTCCCCGTGCAGAAAATCAAAAAGCCGCCAATTTCTGGCGGCCGCGAAGTCTCTAATTACTGGTACACCGTGACACTGTCAACGCGATCGGCGGAGTAAACCCGCGTATTTACGGCCTTCTAGCGCAGCAGGACGCGGGGTGCGGGAGAAGGCACGTCGATCGTCAACCCGGTTTGAGACATATCCACGACTCGAATCATTCTGTGGCGTCCCGGCAACGTCTCCCTGTCAATGCCTAATTAAAAGTAAAGCTCGCCTTGTAGGCGGGATTCAGCCTGTAGTAATTTACCTTTGTTGGCCCACGAGATGTGGCGGTGCACGCTTAGCTTTTTGGCACCCCTCTCGATTGTATGTAGGTCCAACCGTGCCCTAGGACGCTCCTGTAGCGAGCGTCCGCGTCTCCCGGCACGTTTGTTTGCGTCTCCAATGTTCATGCGTTTGTACCCGGCGGGGATCTGTGTCCCTTGGCTCGCCGCGCGCTTGTCTGCGCGCGCTTAACCAAGACCGCGATCATTGCCGACTCGACTGCGGGCGCCGGGGGGCGCACCGCCGCAATTTCACGCGGCTCGACAGGGAGCGATCGTCGGATGTCTTGGAACGAAGAACGAGTTGAGCTTTTGAGAAAGCTCTGGTCGGAAGGCTTGAGCGCCAGCCAGATTGCTGGTCGCCTCGGCAGCGTGACGCGTAACGCCGTTATCGGCAAAGTGCACCGCCTGGGTCTCTCTGGCCGCGCCACAACGTCCCGTTTGAAAACACACCGTCCGCGCCAGCGTATGGCCAACATCAAACGTCCAACAAATACCAAGCCGCGCTATCCGGTTGCAGGCAACCCGACCGTACGCGGACTGTTCGAAGGCGAAGCTTATGTGCCGCCGGCCGAAGAGCTGGTTATCCCGCTCGCCGAGCGCAAATCCATTCAGACGCTGACCGAGTGCAGCTGCCGCTGGCCGATCGGCGATCCGCAGATGGCCGACTTCCATTTCTGCGGCAAGAGCAAGGTTGTCGGTCTTCCGTATTGCGAACATCACGCACGCCGCGCTTTCCAGCCGGCTGTTCCGCGCCGCCGCGAGCGCACCGAGGTCGAAACGCCGGTCGCAATTACGGCTGCCGTGCAAGCGCTCAAGGAACGCGCTTAAGATTTACGAACGGCGCTGGAAGCGGGGGGTTTCCAGCGACGGCGGGGAAAGAGAACCGGCAGCTCTCGGGGGAGGCTGCCGGTTTTCTTTGTTTTGAGGTCCGAAATGACTGCGTCTTGGTCGGCGTGCTAGGATTTCCCGGCGAGCAAGCTGAGTGAAAGCGTAGGTCATGGCGAAATCGAAAGACGGCAACGGCAAAAAGTCGGCTCAGTCGAAATCGTCAGCAGCCGTTCCGGCGCCGACCCCGGCGACGGCCGTTTCCAATGCACCTGCGCAAGCGGCCGGAAGCCCAACGTCAACGCCGCTTCCAAAAGGGTTTTCGCTCGACGCGCCCGAGCTGCCGAAAGCAATCGATGACGCGTCCATGCGCTCCGGTGGATATCCCTATGACAAGCGCATGAAGCGCGAAGCGTTCGAGGAGCAGTTGCAAAAGCTGCAGATCGAACTCGTCAAACTGCAGATGCATGTTCTGAAAGCGCGCGAGCGGATACTCATCCTCTTCGAAGGCCGCGACGGCGCCGGCAAAGGCTCGTGCATCAAAGCTTTCGCCGAGCATCTCAATCCGCGGTACGCGCGCACAGTCGCCCTGACCAAACCCACGGAAACCGAGCGGGGGCAGCTGTATTTTCAGCGTTACGCGGCGCATCTACCTACGGCCGGCGAAATCGTTCTGTTCGACCGCTCCTGGTACAACCGCGCTGGTGTCGAGCGCGTCATGGGCTTCTGCACGCCGGACCAGCTCGCAACTTTTCTCCGTGAAGCGCCGGAATTTGAAGGCTTGCTCGTGCGCGACGGTATTCGCTTTTTCAAGTTCTACCTGTCGATCGGACGCGAAATGCAATTGAAGCGGTTCCACGAACGCCGTCACGATCCGCTCAAGCAGTGGAAATTGTCCGACGTCGATATCGCAGCGTTGAACAAATACGATGACTACTCGCACGCGCAGCTCGAGATGTTCCGTTTCACGCATACAACCATTGCGCCGTGGCTCGTTGTGCGCGCCAACGACCAGCGCCGCGCGCGGCTGGAGACGATCCGCGCTGTCCTGCTGGCGCTCGACTACGAGGGCCGCGATCTCGACGCGATCGGCAAAGCCGATCCGCTGATTGCTGGCGCCGGACCGGAGTTCTTTACGCCGTAAGCCTGCGATGCGCAGCTTATCTGACGAGAAGAATTGGCGCAGGTGTCAGCGACAAAAGCCGCGTCAGCGCGCGAGACTGCCCAAGCAAAACGCCGCCAAAACGCGCGATGATGAAAGACGGCTTAAGGCGGAACAGTTCGCAATCGAACGCGCCCGAGATGCCGAAGCTCGTGCTGGCCGGATAGTGAACAAAGCGGTCGTTGCCGGCCGTCAGCAGGCGGGCTTGCCCGTCGATCTCGTCATGCTGAGCCGCGCTGTCGGCTGCAATGAAAATTTGTATGCGGCCTTTTGGCGGCAACAGGCGCTCAGCGGCGCGCAACATCGACGGCATCCGGTCACTGTCTTCGAGGATGACGGCGACGTCGTTTGAAAGCGCGGCGCCCGTTCTGCCGGCAACGACGACGCCGGTCGCGCCGCTGACGTTGGCGAGAATAGAACTGATCAGGCCCGGCAACTCCGGCGACGGCGGACGCGAAACCGCGATGATGTTCCACGGGCCTCGGCTGAGGCACAATTCAGCGAGACGATCGATGGCGTCGCCGCGTGCGCGCGCGTGAGACAGGCGAACACCGGCCCCCGATGCGATCTCGTGGACGTCGCGCAACTGCCGGGCTTCCAGATGATCGCGCTGATCTGCAAAATCGTCACCCGCGGGCGACGGCCGCGCCGCTTTGCCGAGCAACGAACGGTGCGCAACCGGTACGCCGGTCGCATCGCCTGCCGACGGCGCGTCGAGCACGAGCGTCTCGATATCGGCTGCATATGCGCGCGCTATCGAGACGGCGGCTTTTGCTGTTTCAGGCATCGCGATCTGATCGGGCTCCAGCCAGAGCAGAACCCGGCCGCTTGCTTCGGACGCTTCTGCGACGTGGGCGATCACAGCGCCATTCCGATCGGCGTGATCGTCTTCGCGGAGGCATCGAAGTTTACCGCGTCGCTGAAGTACGTTTCAAAGCGCGGATCGATCGCGCGCAACCGCGCGGCCGACCTGCGTTCGGCGATGATCAGGACATTGGCGTTGAGCGGCACAGGCTCCGCGGTCACAGCAAGTCCCGGAGACGACAGCGGCGTGATGGTGCGTGTTTCAAGCGCAGCGCTGAGTGCTGCCCAGGCGGTCGGATCGGCCGCGAGACGCCAGGCATCAATGATCAAAAATCCGCAACCCGCACGCGCGAGAAGCCCCGGCCGGACGGCAAGCGTGCCGTTGGCATCGCGGCCGACTTCGCCGAGCAGATCGCGTGCGCCAACGGCTTGCGCGAAAATGACGGGCGCGCCGGCAGAAGTTGCAGCACCGTGATCGTCGGCGCTCATCGCCTGCAGGCCCGGCATATCGAGCATCGTATCGACACGGCCACGGCGGATCGCATCGGTCGCTCGCCGCGTCCAATCGCGCTCGATGGCTTCGAAAACGCCCGAGATGCTTTCGGCACTGGCAAACAGCTTCCGCGCCATCGCGAGATTTGGCTTGATCGCGCGTTCCGCCGTCTGCTGGCAGAGCGCAAGGTGGCGGTCGTCGGTCGCGATCTCTGCATCCGACAGCGCCGCGAGCACCTGCTGCAATTCGCCTTCAAGCGTCGCAATCTTGGACTCGACATCGCGTTGCAGGGCATCGGGCAGCGAACGGAACACGTCGGACCGGACAACACGGCCTTCGTGCATCGGCGCCAACACAAAACCTTCCGACGTGCGAACCAACGCAATATTCTGCGCTTCGGCGCGGCGCTTCAATTGCGCGATGCCGCCATCGCTGCGTTGACGGTGGTCTTCTTCCAGAACCGCGAGCGACATCAGATGCGTGTCGCTGGCCGAAAGACGGGCCAGCATGGCGGTCGATTTCGCGAGCGCATCGCCGATATCGCGAACGATGTGCGCGGCGGTGCCGTGTGGAACGGCGTAAGGCTGCAATGTGCCAGGTTGCAAACTGCTGGAGAGGTAGATCCAGTCGTTCGATGCGGAACGCGCGGCGGCCACGTGCTTGGCGGCACTGAGCGCGGCTTCGCGGCGGCCACTACCGGCCGGTCCGACGATCAAGACGTGGGCATTGGCGCCGTGCGCTTCGAGCGACCGGCGCAATGCGGTCTGCCCGTGCATAACCGTCACGGCTTCACCGAACGTGCGCACCTCGGATGGCGTTATGATCGCTGCATCGGCGACGGGCGCTGGCGCGACCTCGCGGTCCGCGCGCTCAGTTTTACCGTTGAGATCGGCGAGGCGATCCGCCAGACGTACGGTCGAAAGCGTGATGACCTTTGCATCGTGATGCGCGCTCTCGCTGTCGTCGCCATTGTCATTTTCTGCGCTCGCAGCACGGGTATCTTCGACTGGCTGCGCATCTTGAACTTTGGCTTTTACGGCCGAGATGTCCGCGACGGGTTCGGATGCTGGGTCCGACGCAACCTCGTCAGCAATCGTCTCACCTGTAGCAGCGATCGCAGTCTCGGCATTTTCAACGGTCGCCGTGGAAGACGACTCGGATTGTTTCGCGGATTTCGTGCGCCAGAAAAGCATTCGTCAGTCGCCCCCATTCGCAAGGCCCGGGCCATTTCGTCAGGCCGTGAGCCGGTATAATTTCCCAAAGGTGAAACATGACACATGACGCCCACTGCCCCCGCAGGCAGCTTGAGTGAAATGTTCGCACCTGCATAATGGCGGCACCATGACGAATGATGCATCAGCCATCGCGAAAGTGTTGACGGACTGTCCGCCGCCACAGAGCGGCGCGCCTTCAATCCTTCGCGGAGTACAACGTTTGATGCGTGATTTAAATTTCACGAGCATCAGCGAAATGCCATTGGCGAACGGCCGGCGCGCCGATGTCATCGCACTCAATCCGCAGGGCGCCCTTTGGATCGTTGAAATCAAGTCGAGCATTGCCGACTTCAGATGCGATCAGAAGTGGCCGGAGTATCGCGATTATTGTGATGCGCTTTTCTTCGCTGTCGCGCCTGATTTTCCGGCAGAGATTCTGCCGGAGGCGACAGGGCTGATTTTTGCCGATGCTTATGGCGGTGAAATCATGCGGACGGCGCCTGAGCATCCGCTGTCGGCGGCGCGCCGCAAGGCCGTGACGCTGTCATTTGCGATGACCGCCGCACGGCGACTGCACGCGATTGCCGATCCGCCTGAGCGGATCGTTTGAAATAATCAATTTTGAAAAAAGCGCGCCGGTTACTTCGGCGCGCGCTTGGCAAGGATCCGCTGCAACGTACGCCGGTGCATGTTGAGCCGGCGCGCGGTTTCCGAGACGTTGCGGTTACACAGTTCGTAGACGCGCTGAATGTGTTCCCAGCGCACGCGGTCAGCCGACATCGGATTGTCGGGCGGCGGCGCCTTGGCGTCCGTCGGAGCGAGGAGCGCGTCGGTCACGTCGTCGGCGTCGGCGGGCTTTGCAAGATAATCGACGGCGCCGAGCTTCACAGCCGAGACCGCCGTGGCGATATTGCCGTAACCCGTGAGCACGATAGCGCGCGCATCCGGGCGGGCACGCGAGAGTTCCGCAATCACGTCAAGACCGGTACCGTCTTCCAAGCGCATATCGACGACCGCGAACGCCGGCGCCTTGGCGCGGATCAATTCGACGCCTTCGGCGACCGAATGGCCAAAGCGGACTTCGAATCCGCGTGTTTCCATTGCGCGTGCCAATCGTTGCAGGAATGCGCGATCGTCATCGACGATGACGAGCGAGCGATCGGCCGGAAGTTCATCTTTTTGGAATGACAGGTCTTCGGTGGTCAAAGCAGCCTCCGGGGTTTCAACGTCCCCATTATTTTGTCTAGGATATTGATATTCCTCCGCCGCATTGACGCGTGCAACCCCCTGCTGCACGAAAAAGCGTCGAGCAGGGTTACTTTCCGGCAGTCATTAGGCGGGGGTCCGGCCGGAAAGCCCTATCGAGTGCCCCAAATCGATCGTTAACGGCGTTTCGCGCCTGGCCATTCGAAGTCGCCGGCCTTGAGTTCGAAGGCGGCGCGCGGCCAGACGACTTCGACGATCGCGCCAGTCAGAGGCGCAGCGCGATTGGAGAAGTTAACCGTCGCGCCCGAGCGCTCGAGCAAAGTCTTGGCGATGAAGAACCCGAGACCGAGCCCGCTGTGCCCTTTGTCGCCACGATCCTGATAGCGGCGGCTGGTGACATAAGGTTCGCCGATCGTATCCATCAGTTCCGCGGCGAACCCCGGACCATCGTCCGAAATCGTGACGCTGACGGTGTTGTCGGTCCAACGTGCATCGATCTGAACTTCTGACGCGGCAAAACCCATTGCGTTTTCGATGATATTGCCAAGACCATAGATGACACCGGGACGTCGTATGCCAAGCGGCTCCTCCGCTGGCGGCGTAGCTGCCGACTTGAACGGATGCACGGACGCGACGATGCGCTTCGTGCTGCTCACTTTATGTCCGCTCGTCGCTTCGTCGAGCAGCTCTTGGATCGTAATGCTGGCGTGCATCGGATCCTGATCGGTCGGGCTGCGCGTCAGTTTCTGAAGAATTTCGCGGCAGCGCTTAGCCTGCGCATGAAGCAGTTGTAGATCTTCCGTGTAGCGGCTGTCCGGACCGAGTTCGTGTTCGAGCTCCTTGGCGACAAGGACGATTGTCGAGAGCGGCGTGCCGAGTTCGTGCGCGGCTGCGGCTGCCAATCCATCGAGCGCATGCAACCGCTGTTCGCTCGCGAGCACCATGTCGGTTGCCGCCAAGGCGGCCGACATTTGCCGCGCTTCTTTGTTCAGCCGCCACGTGTAGAAAGCCAGGAAGCATGTGGCCGACACGAGTGCTGCCACAAGGCCGAACTTGTAATCGCGCGGCAATTCCACGCGTAAGCCCTGATACCAAGGCAGCGGATAGTACTCGACGACCAGAAAGATCGCGCACGCCAGAACCAGAGTACCTAGTAATGTTGCGTAGCGCGGCGGCAGCGTGGACGCGGCAACAGTGACTGGCGCGGCCAGCAGCATCGCAAACGGATTTTGGATGCCGCCCGTGAAGTACAACAGACCCGTCAGCTGCAGTGCGTCATAGGCGAGCAACGCGGTTGCGAAATCGGTGCTCAGCCGATGCCGCGCCGGATAGCGGATCGATAGGTAGACATTGAGCCACGCCGACATCGCGACGAGCACGAGGCAACTGCCGACCTCCATCGGAAAGCCATAGACGCCCATCGTAACCGCGATGGCAATCAACTGCCCAAGCACCGCTGCCCAGCGCAGCCGAACGCTGGTAACAAGCCGCAGCTGGCTTTCTCGTTCGCTGACAATACCTTTGACGGCTGGTGTCGTCGGCCGTGCGGCCTGTATCGCGTCGCTCATGGTAACCTGGCTTGTGTCATGTGCGTCTGGCCATCGCTGACCTTCGTTTGATGCGGGATTTGGCGGGCGACGGCACGCCGCAGCGCCGCCGAGCTTGTCTCCAGCATCGTGATCGACCTATGTCTGCACCGGAATAAGCAATCAAGCTAGGAGACTTCAAGCGCATGAACAGCCGTATCGTCGGACTTGTGGCGGCTGGCCTCTTGGCAGGCGGCCTCATCGCGTATGCAACGGTGTCTGGCCCGGGCTTCACCCCGCCGGCGCCAGTCGTGACAGGAAAACCAGCCGTTGGCGGCGCTTTCGCGCTGACGGATCATACTGGCAAGCGCGTCACCGATAAGGATTTCCTCGGCAAATACATGCTTGTCTTCTTTGGCTTCACGAATTGTCCCGACATATGTCCGTCGGGCCTGCAGGTCATGTCGGCAGCACTTGATAAGGCCGGCAGCAAGGCGGCTGACGTTGTTCCGATTTTCATCACGCTCGACGCGAAACGCGACACGCCCGAAAAACTTGCACAGTATTTGAAGAGCTTTCATCCGCGCCTCGTCGGCTTGACCGGTTCCGAGGAAGAAGTCGCGGCGGCCGCGAAAGTGTATCGCGTCTACGCCGAAAAAATTACGGATGAAAAAACTCCGGATAGCTATTCCTACGATCACTCGGCAATTTTTTATCTGATGGGCAAGGACGGCGTGTTCCTGTCGCCGTTACCACACACAACAAATGTCGATGAGCTCGCGAGTGCGCTGACTTCTGCACTGCCATAACGCTGTACGCAAATTGCTGCGACTGCACTGCCACAGTTTCACACCTCAGAAGCACATCTCAACTTTGCCACTCGCGCGTCATCAAGAACCTTGCTACTTGATGCGTGTGATGCGAACACGCTTTCAACACGGTGTTGTTCTGTGCGATTGATCTGGTCGCTTTTCAGAGTGTTGAACTTCCGGGAGTCTCTACGCATGGCGAAGGCAAGAGCGTCAGCGTCTTCTAAAAAAACGATAGCAAGACGTGCGTCGGGCCGTTTGGAAGATATCAGCGCTCAGTTCGAGGTGCGCCGTCATCCAGGTGCGCGCCGCCTGACGCTGCGCGTAAGCCGCACCAGCCGCGCCGTCGTCGTAACGATCCCCGTCCAATGCGATCTCGACGAAGCAGGATCATTTCTCAATCGCCACATCGACTGGGTCCGCGAGCGGCTCGATAGCCTTCCCGATCCGGTGCCGTTTCGCGATGGCGTTGCGATGCCGCTGCGCGGCGAACCTCACACCGTCGTCTTCACCGGATGCAAGCGCTCACGCATCGTGACGCGCGTTGCGATACCGGGCCACCGTCCTGAGATCCGCGTACCAGGTTCGCTCGACATGGCGCCGCGCCGCTTGCGCGACTGGCTTTTCGAGGAAGCCCGCCGCGATTTGGCGGAACGCGTTTCGTTCCACAGCAAAACACTGCGCGTCAAATCGACGAAGATTGCCGTGCGCGATCAGACGAGCCGCTGGGGCTCGTGCTCTTCGACGGGCGTGCTGTCCTTCTCTTGGCGCCTAGTGTTATCGCCGCCGCACGTTCTGGATTATGTAGCCGCTCACGAAGTCGCGCATCTGGCCGAGATGAATCACGGACCGCGCTTCTGGGCTTTGGTCAAAAAAGCAGATCCGGAATACCAGACCGCCAAAAAATGGCTGCTGGTCTATGGATTGGATTTGCATCGTTACGGCGCCACCGCGGACGTTTAAGCGCAGCGCCTCACCACCAGCCGCCGAGAGACATCAGTCCGGCCGGCCGCTTACCATCAGCCACGACGCTGTCCCGTTGCGGCACTTTCCCAGCATCACTGTCGGCCAAAGCTTTCGCGATAAAATCGTCGTTTATGCGCTCGCGCGGATAGACCGTCTGTGGCGGCGTCACTCGGACTGCGCTCGGCTGTGGCACTTGCGGCGGAACGCCGGGCGCTGGCGGCAGCGCGATCGACGGCTGCGGCTGAGCCGGTCCTGATAGCCACGGCAACGATTCAAGGATACGCGCGACACGCGGCGTCCGCGACGGCGGCGGCGACCACGGCAGTACCGCAACCTGGCCATCGGCGGGCGTTTGCCGCATGGTTCCCGGCAATGCAAGCGGCGCTTTGCCGATGTGGCCGACGTCCATGATCTGGTGCCAGATTTCGGCCGGCACACCGCCGCCCATCGCACCCTTCATTGGCTTGCCGTTGTCATTGCCGATCCAGACGCCGGCGGTCAGATGGCTCGTATAACCGATGAACCAGGCGTCGCGGAAATCCTGCGTCGTGCCGGTCTTGCCAGCTGAGGGATGATTGGCGATGCCGGCGCGCTTTCCCGTACCTGAAACGAGCGTCGCATTCAGCATATCGTTCATGGAGCCGACCGTCAGCGGATCGATGATCTGCCCGGCGCGCGGGTTGTCGCGCGCGTAGATCACCCTGCCGGAACTCATACGGACGCGACGGATGGCGTGTGGTTCGACGGCGGTGCCGCCGTTGCTGAAGACATCATAAGCGCCAGTGATTTCGAGCAGCGTCACTTCTGATGTGCCAAGCGGCAGCGCCGGGCTTTCACGCAGCTCGCTCGTGATGCCGAGGCGGCGCGCGGTCGCGATCGTGCGACCTGGCCCGATTGTCTGATTGAGCCGCACGGCAACTGTATTGACCGACTGCGAGAGCGCCTTGCGCAAGCTGATCTCGCCCGTGTGCTGACCGTTGTCGTTACGCGGCGACCAGCCGTTGATCGTCAGTGGCAGATCGTAGGTGATGGTCTCTGGCGTCATGCCGGCTTCGAGCGCCGCGAGATAAACGAACGGCTTGAAGACGGAGCCTGGCTGACGGCGTGCCTTGACTGCACGATTGAACTGACTTTCGGCATAGTTGCGGCCGCCGACAAGCGCGCGGATGCCGCCATCGGTATCGAGCACGACGACAGCAGCTTGAGAAACGCCGAGCGTGGCGCCATTTTTGGCAAGTGCCTTTGCGACGATCTCGTTTGCGCGCAGCTGCAGGTTGGCATCGAGCGTCGTCTCGACCACGACTTCGGCGTGTCCCGTCCCAAGCAGCGGAGGCAGGCGCTCAAGCACGAAATCAACCGCGTATTCGACGCCGGTACTTTCTTTCGCCGATTTTGGCTCATGAAAAACGATGCGCTCTTCGACGGCGCGGCGCTCCTCGTCTTCGGTGATGACACCGGCTTCCTGCATTTTCGAGAGCACGACGCGACTGCGCGCGCGCGCGGCACCCGGACTGTTCGATGGTGAATATTTCGACGGCGCTTTCAGAAGTCCGGCGATCAAAGCTGCTTCCGCAATCGACATTTCGCGTGCGGATTTATCGAAATAGCGTTGGCTTGCGGCTTCGATCCCGTAAGCGCCGCCACCAAAATAGACGCGATTGAGGTAGAGCTCGAGAATGTCGCTTTTGGACAATCGCATTTCGAGCCAGAGCGCCAATCCGAATTCTTCGATCTTGCGGGCGAGCGTTCTGTCGGGCGTCAGAAACAGGTTCTTGGCAAGCTGCTGCGTCAGCGTCGAGCCGCCCTGAGCAAAGCGTCCGGCACGCAGGTTCGTGAAGAACGCGCGGATCATCCCGACCGGGTCGATGCCGTAGTGGTCATAGAAACGCCGGTCTTCGGTCGCGACGACCGCGCCTTGGACGTGCGCTGGCAACAGGTCGAGCGGCATGAATTCTGCCGCCGAGCCGCGCTCTGCGAGCACCGACCCGTCGCGCGCAAGAATGCGAATGACCGGTGCGCGTTCCTTGTTGCGCACGGACAAGGGGTGCGGAAACGCGACGGTATAATAGACCATCATCGTCAGCAGTGACGCAATTGACAGCGCGCCAACCGCCATAGGCGCCACGACCAGCAGGCGCCATTTCCAAGACAGCCTTGACAGTAGACGGCCGATGATCCCGCGCCGCTTCGCGTGAGCGGGGGCGTTTACAGCTGGATCGGCGGCGGATTTCGATGGCCGGAACGCAAAATCGGAAAGCGTCTGGAACTGCGGCGGAAACAGCGTCGACCGGCGGCCCGGGCCGGACCCGTGGCCTGAACTGCCTGGCTTTTGGCGGCTAAACCACCCCATCCGACTGCGCGCCCCGCAACTGCGATCAACGCGGCCGAGGTTTCCCCTCTGCCGCCGCCAGCCCCACACCGGCATCGCATTCCAAACAACTAGAGGACTTGCGCTAATACCCGGTTAACTCGGCGCGCGCCGGAAGCCGTGCGTGCTAGCCTTCCAGGTCTATCGGGAGAGTGGCAGCCGGGCATCGCGCCGCCGGGATCGCAGCTTTTGCCGGGCAATGCGTCACCGCTCTCGTTGCGCTCATAACGCAACCCGTCATAGTGGCGGGCGCACAATCTGAGGAGCTTTATGAACCGCACGGGCGATCTCAATATCTACAAGGACGCGCTGCTGGTTCTCGGCACGGCGGGGGTTGTCGTTCCCGTCATGCATCGCTTTCGCATTAGCCCGGTGCTCGGATTCCTGATCGCAGGTGCGATCCTCAGCCCCAAAGGATTGGGTGCACTTGCAACCGCGGCGCCGGCCGTCGAGTGGTTTACAATCACAAGTCCCGAACGGGTCAGCGTGCTCGCCGAACTTGGCGTCGTCTTCCTGCTGTTCCTGATCGGTCTCGAATTATCGTTCGAGCGCCTGCTGACGATGCGCCGCCTCGTGTTCGGCCTCGGCTTGATGCAGGTGACGATCTCGGCAGGACTGATCGCGTTGTGCGCTATAGCATTTGGCCAGCAACCGATGCCAGCGCTGGTCATCGGCGCAGCGCTGTCGCTGTCATCGACCGCAATCGTCGTCGAAATGATGGCGCAGAAAAAGCGTCTGTCGACCAGTGCCGGACGCACGAGCTTCGCGATCCTGCTATTCCAGGATTTGGCCGTTGTGCCGATCCTCTTCATGCTTGGCGTTCTCGATCCGACTGCTGGGGGATCGCTAGCGACGAGTGTCGTCACCGCGCTCGTGCAAGCCGCAGCTGCCCTTGCGATCATCATTGGCGTCGGTCGCTTTATGCTCCGGCCATTGTTCCAGATGGTCGCGCAAACCCATAACCACGACCTGTTCATTGCGGCGACGTTGTTCGTTGCGGTCGGCACAAGCTTCGCGACCGCGGCGGCGGGGATGTCGATGGCGCTTGGCGCTTTCATCGCTGGACTGATGCTTGCTGAAACGGAATACCGGCGCGCCGTCGCGGCTGCCATCGAGCCGGTCAAGTCGCTACTGCTAGGCGTGTTCTTCTTTTCCGTCGGCCTGAGCATCGATCTCGAAGTTCTGATCGCGCAGCCGGTTGCTATTCTTGCCAGCACATTCGGATTGTTCTCGCTGCAAGCCGTCGTGATTTATGCGCTGGCGCGAGGCTTCAGCATTTCCAATCCCGCCGCGATCGAAACCGCGTCCGTATTGGCGCCCGGCGGCGAGTTCGCATTTGTCATTCTAACGACCGCACTGTCCTACCGGCTGGTTTCGGCCGAAGCGGCGAATATGCTCTTGACGTCGGTCGCTCTGTCGATGGCGTTCATTCCGGTTGTATGGCACCTCGGCCGCCTTATGGCGCAGCGCGTGTCGCCCGCCGCGCCTATCGATCCCGAACTGACAGTCTTGCCGGGGGCCGACGCCCAAGCGAAAGCGCTCGTTGTCGGATATGGCCGCGTCGGGCAACTGATCGGCGAGATGCTGGCCGAACACAAAGTGCCCTACATCGCAGCCGACCGCGATCCGCGGACGGTGACGGAAGCGCGCCACAACGGCAAGCCGGTCTACTACGGCGACGTGCGGCAGATGGAATTTCTCAAGCACTGCGGCCTCGACACGGCGCGCGCCGCGATCATCACCATCCACACGCAATCAGAAATCGACCAGATCGTGACGGCCTTGCGCAGCGCCTATCCGAAGCTGATCATCGTCGCGCGCGCGAAAGATGCACTGCACGCCCGAAGGCTCTACGCGCTCGGCGTGACCGATGCGGTGCCCGAAACGATCGAAGCCAGTTTGCAACTCTCGGAAGCCGCCTTGGTCGGTCTTGGCGTTCCGACGGGCCTTGTCATTGCGTCGATCCACGAGCGACGCGACGTCTTCCGTGCAGAATTGCAAGGTGCCGCCTCGGCAGCGGGACGCGAGACGCGCGCCTTTCCGCGGCGCCGGCAGTAGCGAAACATGCCCCGCGCGATACGATGCCGTTACGCGTAAATTTTCCCGGACATTGCCGACGTAGCCTCGTGCTAGACTTCCGGCGATCGCGAGAAAGGTTAACATGTCAGTCTGCGTGCTGACGAATGTCTTTCGCGGTACACCGGACAAAGCTACTTGCGTACTTAGGTCGCTAACAGTTTGGGTGGAGTTCGTTGCGTACAAATCTGAGTTCGATTGCCGCGCGCCAGAACGTGCTCCCGCTACATCCTCAGCGCGCGCAGGCAACCGAGTTGAGCCCAGCCGCTGCCGCACACCAAGCGCTGCTTCACCGCCGCTACGGCAAAGATGCGATCTATGAGGCAACGCTGCACCGCTATCTTGCCGGCCGGCCGAAGCGTGAAATCGACTTCTTTATCAACCCGCGCCGCTTCGACTTGATGCACTCGGTGATTGGCGACCGGTTGGCGCAACGGCCGCTGCGCGTCCTCAACGCCGGCAGCGGGCCATTTGCGCTGGAATTTTACGCCGCCCTCCACGACGCGACCATCGACTCATTCGACATCGACGAGCAGCTCGTGGCACTGCATAAATCCCTGACGATCCGCAACGTCATCACGCCGTGCGCATTCCGCGTCATGGACGTTGCCAGTTACGAGCCTCATGAAGTCTACGATGTCGTCCTCGTCAACGACGTATTCTATTCCAAGCACGTCGATTTGTTCGCCGTGATCGCGACGTTTGCTTCAGCCGTGGCACCCGGCGGCGTACTTTATTTCGACATACAAGATCAGCGCGCGGGTCCGATCTGGCGATTGCTCGGCAAAGGCAATGCGACGCGGCGATACGATCTCTCCGCCGTACGGGCGGCGCTTGAGGCGCTCGGGTTCAAAGTCGAGGCCGTCGCACCCGCGCTCGGCATCAAAGGCGGCGGCGTCGACGCCGTCGCGCGACGCTTCTTGTGGCGTTGGCTCGGCATTGCCAACAACTTCGCGTTCGCCGCCACGCGCTGACACCGCGATGGCACAAACTCGGCGGCTTGAAGCTGCCATTCCGCACTCCCATATCGTGTGCGCCGGGAACGAATGCCGCCAGCCGGCGTTCCTTGCGATCGGTTGGGAGTATGCGCCTTTGATCAACACCCGTTTCGCAGATTTTGCCGTGCCGCCGAATGCGCGTGGACAAAAGCCCGCCAACACGACTCGTTCGGCTGCTGAGATTGAGTTGTCGGTCGCGCGCCTCGATGCTCTGGCGCGCGTGATGGATAGCGCCGTGCAAATTCCCGGCACCAATATCCGCATGGGCGTCGATGCGCTGCTTGGCCTGTTGCCGGTCGTCGGTGACGCGATTTCCGCGACCATTTCGAGCTACCTGATTTGGGAAGCGAAGCAGATGGGCGTCTCCAAGTTCGTGCTCGCGCGCATGGCAGGTAACGTTGCGATCGATACGGTGATCGGTGCCGTACCGTTTGCCGGCGACATTTTCGACGTCGCCTATAAGGCCAACATGAAGAACGTGGTGCTGCTCAAGAAGCACGTCGACAAACACGGCCTTCGTCACGCCGGCACGATCGAGGTCGACTATCAACGCCTCGACTGACCCCGCGCGGTGTCAGTCGACAACAATGTCGGAATGCATGACGTCGACGACCCGCGGCATTTCGAAGACCGATGCCATGACGCGCACCTCAGTTCGCAAAAAACTGCACATAGACGCCGCACGCAAATCCGATACCGACGCGGCTGAAGTCCCGGTTCAGAATATTGGCGCGGTGCGGCGGGGAACCAAGCAACGCCGTTTGCGCCGCCGCCGCATCCTTGTGGCCTTTGGCGACATTCTCGGCCATCGCCGTGTAATCGGAATTTTCAAAGGACGCTTGCCAGCCATCGTGCGACATGGGGTGCGTGCAGAAATGCTGCGCGCGGCGTTCGGCGCGAGCTTGAAGGTCGTCGGACAACGTCAGCGGCGCATCGAGCCGCGCCGCGTTCATCATCGCAATCATGATAATCGCTGCGGATTTCGACATCGTATCTCCGTCATGGCCACGTAAGCGCTGACGCCGGCGCGGCGACGTTGCTGAATCTCAGTGGCGCTAAATCAGCGACAAGCTTGGCGTTCTGAAGTGGATCAGCCGTGGCATCGCCGCAGAAACGCGACGGCAGCCTGAAGAGCGACCGGATACCGCGAAAAGAAAATCGCCATTTGTCCGATGGACCGCGGCGGAACACGACGGCCGAACGGCCATCGCGTGCCAGTAACGCGTAGAGTCGGCAGGATGGCTCGCTCGCTACGCCCATGCCTTGCCTTGCTGACTAGACGTCGAGGTTTGACACGTTGAGCGCGTTGTCCTGGATGAACTCGCGGCGCGGCTCGACAATGTCGCCCATCAGTTTCGAGAAAATCTCGTCGGCTTCGGCGATGTCGTCGATCTTGACCTGAAGCAGCGTGCGGATCGACGGGTCAAGCGTCGTTTCCCAAAGCTGCTCGGGGTTCATTTCGCCGAGACCTTTGTAGCGCTGCAGATCGATGCCCTTGCGGCCCGTCTCATAGACGGCGTCAAGCAGCGAGCGCGGCCCGTGAATGACGTCGACCTTGTCCTTGCGGCGCAGCTTCGCCGCCGAGCCGTAGATTTCGTCGAGGTGTGCGTGGCGCTCATTCAGGCGGCGCGCATCGAGCGAGCCGAGCAAGTTGCGGTCGAGGTTGTGGACTTCCGTCACGCCTCGAACTTCACGCTTGAACTGGAAGCCGTCGTTGCCGAAGCGGCCTTCCCATCCGGTTTCCATTTCGTCGGCGATGTCGTCGAGACGCTTGGCGATCTTGGCGGCAGCCGCGTTGGCTTTCTCCGCCGACAGCAGCAACGACGGTTCAAACACGCCGCCGATCGCGCCCTGCTCGACAACCGAGCGGTTGTAGCGCGAATGCAGTCCATTGATACCGTTCGTAACCTGGCGTGCCTGCTCGACGATATCGCGCAGATCGCGGCCGGCGCGCTCGGAGCCGTCGGCAGCCGTCAGAACAGCGTCGTTGAGGCCCTGCTCGATCAGGAAGTCTTCGAGCGCACGCTGATCCTTGAGGTAGGTATGCGACTTGCCGCGCTGAACCTTATAGAGCGGCGGCTGCGCGATGTAGACATGGCCTTTCTCAACGAGATCGTGCATCTGCCGGTAAAAGAACGTCAGCAGCAGCGTGCGGATATGCGCGCCATCGACGTCGGCGTCGGTCATGATGATGATCTTGTGATAGCGCAGCTTGTCGAGCTTGAACTCTTCGCGGCCGATGCCGGTGCCCAGCGCCGCGATGATGTTCGTCACCTGCTCCGAGGACAGCATCTTGTCGGTGCGCGCACGCTCGACGTTCAGGATTTTTCCGCGCAACGGAAGCACGGCCTGGAACTCGCGCTTGCGTCCCTGCTTTGCGGAGCCGCCGGCCGAGTCGCCTTCGACAATGAAAAGTTCGGTCTTAGAAGCGTCGCGATCCTGGCACTCGGCAAGACCGCCCGGCAGACGCAGTCCGTCGAGCGCGCCCTTGCGGCGCGTCAGATCGCGGGCCTTGCGCGCCGCTTCACGCGCGATCGCTGCCTCGCAGATTTTCGTGACGATGACTTTGGCTTCTTTCGGATGTTCCTCGAACCACGCGCCGAGCTGATCGCCGACGGTGTTCTCGACAACCGGCTTCACTTCCGACGAGACGAGCTTGTCTTTCGTTTGCGATGAGAACTTCGGATCAGGGACCTTGACCGAGAGCACGCACGTCAAACCTTCGCGCGCGTCGTCGCCGGAAATCGTGACCTTTTCTTTTTTCGCGATGCCGGTTTCTTCGGCGTATTTGTTGACGATACGCGTCAGCGCTCCGCGGAATCCGGCCAAATGCGTTCCGCCATCGCGCTGCGGAATGTTGTTCGTGAACGACAAGACCGTTTCGTGATAGCTGTCGTTCCACCACAGCGCGACTTCGACGCCGATGCCGTCCTTCTCGCCGCGGATCATGATCGGCTCAGACAATGCCGACGATTTCGAGCGATCGAGATAGCGCACGAACTCAGCCGTGCCGCCCTCGTACATGAACTCTTCCGACTTGACATCGGCGTGGCGCGCGTCGGTTAGCCGGATCTTTGCACCCGAATTCAGGAACGCCAATTCGCGCAAGCGGTGTTCGAGTGTCGCGTAGTCGAATTCGATGACGTTGTGGAACGTCTCGGTGCTCGGCAAGAACGATACTTCCGTACCGCGTTCTCCGTTGCCGTCGCCGACGACTTTCAGCGGCGCGACCGTGTTGCCGTTGCGGAACTCGACGAAGTGCTCCTTGCCGTCGCGCCAGATGCGGCACTTGAGCCACGACGACAGCGCGTTGACGACCGATACGCCGACGCCGTGCAGACCGCCGGAAACCTTGTACGAATTCTGGTCGAACTTGCCGCCCGCGTGCAGCTCGGTGAAAACGATTTCAGCGGCCGAGCGCTTCGGATCGTTGTCGTCGTCTTTCTTGATGCCGACGGGGATACCGCGTCCATCGTCGCGCACCGTGCACGAGCCATCCGGGTTCAGCGTGACCGAGCACGACTTGGCGTGACCGGCCAAAACTTCGTCGATGCCGTTGTCGACGACTTCGTAAATCATGTGGTGCAGACCCGAGCCGTCGTCGGTGTCGCCGATGTACATGCCCGGGCGTTTGCGCACCGCATCCAGCCCCTTAAGCATCTTGATGCTGTCCTCGCCGTAGTCTTCCGGCGCGGGCATTTTCTTCGGTGCGGCAGCGGTCATCTTAGGCCTTTTGGAATGGGCTGAAATCGGTCGCTTTTTATAGCACAAATCGCGTTCAAAAGCGCCAGATATTCACAGCAAAACGGCACTAAAAACGGCTGATATTTCAGCGGCTTGCCTGTGACCGTTTGTCCGCCTCGGAAAGCCGCTCAAAGGGGGACAACTTTAGCCTCATCGACAGCCCAAAACCGGGCCTTTCCGGCCAGCGCATCGAAGGCGGTTTTGTCGGTTCCAGTCATCCAGGCTTGCGCCTTCAAATGCAGGATTTCGTCAAACAGCGCGGCGCGGCGATGCTCGTCCAGATGCGCCGTGATTTCGTCGAGCAGCAGGACAGGCGCAGCGCCCTCCTGGCGCTCGGTCAGCAATTCCGCGTGCGCAAGCACCAGCCCGAGCAGCAGCGCTTTCTGCTCGCCCGTGGAGCAGAGCCGCGCCGGCATAGCCTTCGGTCCGTGACCGACGGCGAGATCCGAGCGATGCGGACCATCGAGCGTGCGCCCTGCGCCACGGTCGCGTTCGCGCATGTCGCGGAGCACACGGGCGTAGGCGTCCTCGGCTTCGACCGCGGGCATCGACGCGATATCATCCTCGATCCGGCCTTCGAGTTTGAAATCCGACCACGGAAACGCGGACTCGGGATCGCGCGCTTTGCGCCGCGCGACGACGGCCGCCATCGCCGAGACGGCTTCAAGGCGCGCCGCGGCAACCGCGATACCCGTTTCCGCCATGATGCGCTCGAAACTTGAGAGTTGCGCGTTGTCGCGCACACCGTCGCTGAGCAAGCGGTTGCGGCTCGTCATGGCGCGCTCGAAGCGACCTGCAATGGTGCGATAGCCCGGATCGAAGCACAAAATCAGCCGGTCCAGGAAGCGGCGGCGCTCCGAGGCTGGCCCGGTGAAGAGGCCATCCATCGCCGGTGTCACCCAGACGATTTCGAGATAGTCCGCGAGCACGCCGGACCCAGATTGCGCGACGCCGTCAATGCGTACAATGCGTCCGCGCGTATTCGCGCTGTCCGTGTCGTCGTCGCCGCGTGGTTTCCGCGTGGCGCCAGGCAACAGTCCCGTGCCGATGTCGGCCGCGCCATTGAGTGTATGCACGCGCGCCGCGACCGCAAAGCCGCCGTCGCCGCTAACGCGCGGAATTTCGGCGAACGGCACGCGGCGCATGCCTTGCCCCGGCGCGAGCAACGACAACGCTTCAAGCAAATTGGTTTTGCCGGCGCCGTTGGCGCCCGCAATCACCTGCGGCTGAGCGCTCGTCTCAAGCGTGACGGCGCCGTAACTGCGAAAGTTCGTTAGCGCGAGCCGCTCAACCCATAGCCCCGATGCTTGAGAGTCGTCTGTAATGGCGATTAAACCCGCATCGGCATGAGGACGTAGAGCGCGCCGTCGTCGCCGCCGTCGCGGACCATCGTTGGTGAGCCTGGATCAGCCAGCAGGAAGCGCGCGTCTTCGCTTTCAAGCTGGCTCGCGATGTCGAGCAGATAGCGGGCGTTGAAGCCGATCTCCAATGCGCCGGCGCCGTAGCCGACCGGAATTTCTTCGGTCGCGCTGCCGCCCTCGGGGTTGTTGACCGTCAGCACGAGCTTGTCTTTCGACAGGTTGAGCTTCACGGCACGGCCGCGCTCGCTCGCGATCGTCGAGACACGATCGACGGCGGCGCTGAAAGCGGCCTTCGGCACGCTCATCTGCTTGTCGTTGTTGTGCGGAATGACGCGGCCGTAATCCGGGAACGTGCCGTCGATCAATTTCGACGTCAGCACGACCGGGCCGATCTCGAAACGCACTTTGGTTTGCGAGACGCCGACTTTGACCTTGGCGCTCGTATCTTCAAGCAAGCGGCCGAGCTCGTGCACGGTCTTGCGCGGAACGATGACGCCCGGCATGCCATCAGCGCCGGACGGGCGCGCAAGCTCGACCTGTGCCAAACGATGGCCGTCGGTCGCGACGGCGCGTAGCGTCTTCGTCTTGCCGGTCTCCGCGACGTGCAGATAGATGCCGTTGAGATAGTAGCGCGTTTCTTCGGTCGAGATCGCGAACTTGGTTTTATCGATGAGACGCTTCAGGTCGCTCGCGTCCATCGTGAATTCGTGACCGATCTCGCCGACGGCGAGATCGGGGAAATCTTCGGCCGACAATGTCTGCAAGGAAAAGCGCGAATGGCCCGACGTCAGCGTCAGGCGCTCCTTGTCACCGTCGCGTTTCAATTCGATGTCGGCGCCGTCAGGAAGCTTGCGGACGATGTCGTGCAGCATGTGCGCTGGAACCGTGAGCGCGCCTGCGGTCTGCACTTTCGCGTCAACGCTTTCGCTGACCTCGCGTTCGAGGTCGGTCGCCTTGAACATCAGCGACGAGCCCGATGCCTTCAACATCACGTTCGACAATATCGGAATGGTCGTGCGGCGTTCGACGACGCTCGTTACATGGCTCAGCGCCTTTAAAAGTTCGCCACGTTCGATTTCGAGACGCATTGTCGTCCTCAGCTTTTCTTGTACTCGGCATGGGGTGAAAAAAGCGGCGCGCGCGATCCGCGGAACTCCGCGCTGTCCGTGCTGCCACCCATCGGAATGAGACGTGCTCCGCGGCCCCCATCCGGAATCGTCCACGGGCCGTGATGAAGCCCGAACGAGGGGTATTTTTCAAGCGCTCTTCGCGTGCAAAGGCCGCGTTTTCGCGGGTTTTATTGCGCTGCGCCGAATAAAAAACGAGCGCCAGGAACCTATCACTGGTCCCCGGCGCCGGAATACTGCGTTTTCATGGCCCGCATCACCGCACTAAGGCGGCGTTTGCGGCCGTGGCGATGAGTGCCGCGATCAGTGGTTAAGCAGCTTTTTCAGCTCTTCCAGCTCGCCTTCGAGGCGTGGATTCTTGGTGATTTCGCCTTCGATCTTGCGGATCGCGTGCAATACAGTCGTGTGATCGCGCCCACCAAAGCGTCGGCCGATTTCCGGCAACGATCGCGCCGTCAGTTGCTTCGCCAGATACATGCCGATCTGACGCGGCCAGACGACGGAACGATGACGGCGCTGTGACAGCAGATCGCCCTTCGACACGCCATAGTGACGCGAAATAATGCGCAGGATGTCTTCGATCTTGATGCGACGCGGCTCAAGGTTGGCGACGAGATCGCGGATTACGGTCTCGGCGATATCCATCGTGATCGGCGTGCGCATGTACTGCCAGGTCGCAAACAGGCGCGTAACGGCACCTTCGAGTTCGCGGCCGTTTTCCGTCAGACGGGACGCCAGCAATTCCTGCACGTCGCGCGACAGATTGAACGACTGATCCTGCGCACGCTTTTCAGCAACGCGCTTTTCGACGACCTTCTGGCGCAGTTCGTGATCGAGCGGCTGAAGCTCGGTCACCAAGCCACGCTGCAAGCGCGAGCGCATGCGCTCGTTCAGGCGCTCGATGTGGTTCGGCGCGCGAGCCGACGCAACGACGACCTGCTTGCCGCCGTCGAGCAGCGCGTTGATGATGTGATCGAACTCTTGCTCCGTGCGTTCACCCTGCAGGAACTCGAGATCGTCGATCAGAAGCAGCGAAATGTTGCGGAAACGCTCCTTGAAGGCGAGCGGATCGGACGAGCGCAGTGCTTCGACGAACTGATAACGGAAGCGTTCAGCCGTCAGATACAGCACCTGAGCATTCGGATTGCGGCGCTTCACTTCCCAGGCGATCGCCTGCAAAAGATGGCTTTTGCCGAGGCCGACCGACGAGTGGATGTAAAGCGGATTGTAGCCTGGGCTGTCGGTCAGAACGGTTTCGGCGACCTGGATGGCACCTGCGTGCGCCATGCGGTTAGCCGCGCCAACGACAAAGCTTTCGAAGGTGTAGCGCGGGTCGAGCGGTGAGCCTTCGAGGCCGCCACCTGAGGTCCGCTGCGCGGCGGGCATGACCGGGCGCATCACGACGGAGCGGGCGAGCGCGTCGCTTGGTGCGTGGCTCGGCGTTGGTGCCTCGGCCTGAGGCGCAGGGCGTGCTTCCGGCGCACGGTTCGATACGCTGCCCGGCTGGCGCCAGACAACTTCGATGCGCTCCGCGCCAGCGAACTCGATGCGGGCCGACTGCAGCAGGTGGTCGGAATAATGCTCGTGGATCCAGTTGCGAACGAACTTTACCGGCACCGACACGCGCACGAGGCGTCCGTCGAAGCTTTCGAACTCCATGCTCTTGAACCAGCTTGAATAGATTTCTTCGCCAAGGCGCGCTTTCAGCATCGCGCGCACCTTCTGGCCGCGTCCGTCGACGGCAGCATGCGCTGCGTCGGCGCTAACAACAGCGCCCTGACGCGCGGCATCGGCCGCATCGGCTTTCAAAATCGCATTCATAGTTGTAGCTCCCCGCTGTACTAAATGAGTTACGTGCCCTCTGACCGTCATTCGCGCCGGCTTGGCCGGCGCTGGATCAAGCCGAATGGCGCCCTCGCACCATTGCTTGCACCGTGGTCCCTCGCGGATGCGTGCCGCGCCGTCTCTCCCCGTATGTCCATTCCAATTCTCGACGCGGCAGGCGTTCCAATCTGCCGCGCATCTGGGCCGACCTCAGCCCCCTTAGCCTTGCACCCAAGGCAGACCGGCAGCTTTCCAGCCGGCAATCACACCTCTGTGGCGACTGTCATCGAGTGGCCCCTCGAAGCCTTCCGCCACGTTGCTGCAGTGCTGGTAGCCAGCCTCTGCCATCACTTCGGCAGCCATCCGGCTGCGACCGCCCGAGCGGCAAATGAAGTACAGCGCGTCGTCTTTGCCCGTTCCAGACGCAGCGAGTGCCGCCGCGAGCCTCTCCGAAAACTGGGCGTCGACCCGACTCTCGGGAAACGACTGCCATTCCAGCATCACGACGCGGCGCCCAAGCGGGGCCAGGTCGGGAATTCCAACGAAGGCCCACTCGGCCTTCGTCCGCACATCGATCAGCATCGCTTTGGGGTCGGCCTGGAGGCGCTCCCAGGTCTCGGCGACCGGAACGTCTTCAATGTGGACAACTTTCGTGGTCACTCGGCGCGCCCCCAACGCTTACGCACTCGCCCCGATCGAACCTTTACAAAGCTCAACCAAGGACAACTTCAATATAAAGCGCCTGATGCATTCGCGCGGCTTCCGCAAAAGCCTTTGAATACACAACGCTTTCAAGTTTTGACGAAAAGACCGGCTCTGCAATACTTGCAGGCTACTCGGTCACGACGCTCGCCGACTTAACACTCGGACGTTTGCTTACCCCGCCACCATCCATGAGGGTTTAATTATCGGTTAACCAACTTGCCGGCAAGCCCGGTGCAAGGTCCGGCGTGACCCAAACCGGTCCTGAAAGTTTTCCACAAGCAATGGGGACAACGCCGACTTGCGTGTCGAAGCTGTGGACAAAGAGCCTGACTCTTCAAGCATTTTTTCTCCCTTTTCGGCACGTCCGAGACGCCCGTCCGCAGCGTGCGGCGGGAGCGCCGCGGGCGCATTTTTTTCTTGTAACCGCCAAGAGGACGACGGGGTCGATTGCCGGCTGATCCATGAGGTCGTAGGACCAAGGTCCGCGAATCCAACGGATTCCCGCGGAACAAAAAAAGACCGGGCCCTTGCGGTGCCCGGTCTCGTTTGTTGCAAATCAGTGACAGGGAGAAAAACTCAACCCTGCACCAAGATTCTCAATCAGGCCGACATGGCCTTGACGCGCTTTGTCAGGCGCGAAACCTTACGACTCGCGGTTTTCTTGTGCATCATGCCCTTCTGCGCGGTGCGCACGAGGAGCGGCTGAGCAGCCTTCAGGGCGGCTTCTGCTTTCGCGCGATCGCCCGAGGCGATGGCTTCTTCGACCGAACGGACGTCCGACTTCACGCGCGTACGGCGCGCCTTGTTGACGGCGGTGCGGGTAATCATCTGGCGCGCGGCCTTCTTAGCCGACGACGTATTGGCCATAGTCTCTTCCTCTTGGGTTTCGGGGCGCCCGGCGTCTTGCCTGACCGGCCGACACTCCGGCGCTATCATTCTAAAAACGGCTGAACCGCCCGGAATGATCACTCCGAGCGGCACTTGACGGCTCCTATAGCGCTCACCATGCGCCCGGTCAACGCGGCCGCCTCAACAACACGAGCCTCCGCGACGATTTTTGCTGATGTTTTGAGGCTAAGACTGGCCTCCGGACGGCCAAAGCACCTATAACAGCGCCCTGAACCGCGCCGTGGCCGAATTTGCGAGGTTAAAGCGCGCAATTTTAGGGGGAGCCGATGTCGTCACTGACTGCCTGGATGATTGCGCTGACACTGAGCATCTGCGCCATAATCCTGACGGCCGCCATCAGCAATCCCGTGCTCCACATGGCAGCCTCAGGGATCGTCAGTCTGGTTTTCGCCATCGTCGCGATCCGAGAACATGCCGCCCTGACAGCGGCTGGCGCGTCGCGAAGCGCAATCGGGTCGTCGACGGCCCGGCATCTGGGCTTGGTCTGGGCCTGGGGCGGGCTTGGGATTTTCGTGACCTACGCCTTCATCCTCGAACAGCGCTGGCCGGAGTGGTGGCACTTCTTCTTGGGATTTGCGATCGCCGCCGTCGCAAGCCTCGTGTTTTCGAACATGCTCGACCGCGATGCCGAGGCAGGCCGCGTCGACGACTCGATCATCAAAATCGGTCGCGCCTTGGTTATGGTTCAACTCATCGGCGTCATCATTGCCGTCATCACGATGTTCGTCGACGGCAAGTTTCCGCGCGACGTCAGCTATCCTGATTGGGCCGGCTGCAACATCTTCTTCTTCGGCGCGATTGCCATCGCAGCGATCAGCGTCAATGCGTTGCGATCGGCGAAGACCGCTTGAAGATAGCGCCGTCCAGTAACGCCGGAATTGGCAGAATGATGCGCGGCGATATCCATCTGGGTGTTATCGCGATCATCAGCATCGTGATGCTCGGCTATGCGGCGGCCACCAACGATCGCTTGCTGGCGATAATTGGCGCCGTGCTGTTCGCCCAGCGCATGATGTTCACCGGATGGTCAGCGACGCGTGCTTGGCACGCGGCCGGCACTGCCAACGACGACACGCTGCCGCCGCTGAAAGTTCTGCAGGCAACGACACGCTTGACGACGATCACGCTGCTATGGGCCGGCGTCGCGCTTCTGGTTGCGTATCCGATCGTCGGTTTGAAGTGGCAGCACGGCTGGCAGTATGGCGCCGGCGCGCTGCTGTTGGCGGCTGGCTTTGCAGCCTACGCCAAGCGCCTCTTTACACCGGGAGATGCTGCGACGACGCCGTCGGCGATTGAATTTTCGCGGACACTGTCGATCGGATTTGCCGCCAGCATAGCTGCTGCCGCGGTATGGCTGATCGCATCCGGCAAACTGAATACGATCAAAAATGACTGGCTCGCGAATGACGTATTTCTGGCGGCCAGCGCCTGTATTGTCGCACTCGCCGCGTTATGTGCGATCCGCGCGCGCAAGCGCTGATCCGGTTCTCTAGCGCTGGCATCGGTTGCAGGCATACGTCGCGCGCCCCGAATGGACCATCCGGCGAATGACGCCGTTGCAGCCGGGCCGGATGCACGCCGCGCCATCACGATCATAGACCGCAAAGCTTTCTTGAAACGCGCCGCGTTCGCCGTCGGCATGGCGGTAATCTCTGAGCGTCGACCCGCCGGCTGCGATCGCTTGCTCCAGCACGCTTGTGATCGCAGGCACCAACGCCCGCGCGCGATCCGTCGGCCGGCCACGCGCATCGCTCAGAAAGCGCGCTGCGCGGTTAGGCGACAGACCGGCGCGATGCAGCGCCTCCGATACATAGATGTTTCCGAGACCGGCAACGTTCCTCTGATCCATCAGAAAGGCTTTGAGGTTGCTTTTTCGGCCGCGCGCACGATCTGCGAGGTACTCGGCGGTCAACTCCGGCCCAAGCGGTTCGACACCCATTTTGCGGAACAACGCATGCGTTTCGCGCGTCGCGGCGTCCATCATGACCATAAAGCCGAAACGGCGCGGATCATTGTAGACGAGGCTGACACCGTTCGAGAGCTCGAATGCAACGTGATCATGGATTGGATCGCCGTCCGTGTCGTAGACATAGGCGCCGAGAAGGTGTTTGCGCGCCTTCGCAACCACTGAGAAGCGGCCGGTCATTCCAAGATGCATGACGAGTGCTTCGCCACCCGACAGTTCCGCAACTAGATATTTGGCGCGTCGCGTCAGCCGCTCGATGCGTTGCGCTTCGACACGATCGGCGAAATGGTCGGGTAGCGGAAATCTGAGATCGGGGCGGCGCATCTGCAGACGGCGGATCCGCACACCCGCCAGCACGCGCTCCAGGCCGCGCCGGATAGTTTCGACTTCGGGAAGCTCTGGCACCAAACCTCTGAGACAAAATTGACCACAATCGGCGAGACCATAGCGCCGATAGCAGGGCTTCGCTATTGTCGCGCGCATGGACAAAAGCGACACAAGCACGGCGACGACGTTCGGATTTCGCGACGTCGCCGAAGACGAGCGCCAGGGCCTTGTGAACCAGGTGTTCGCGACGGTCGCGGAGCGCTACGACCTGATGAACGATCTGATGTCGGGCGGCCTGCACCGGCTTTGGAAGCGCGATTTCGTGACGTGGCTCAATCCACCGACGGGCGCGCAGGATTTCCGCCATCTCGATGTCGCGGGCGGCACCGGCGATATCGCATTGCGCGTCGTCAAGGCGAGCGGACCGAATGTACATTCGACGATCTGCGATATCAGTCCTGAAATGCTCGCCGTTGGAAAACGGCGCGTGCACGAAGCCGGGCTCGACAAGCGCATCGCCTGCATCGAGGGGAACGCCGAGACGTTGCCTTTTGAACGGTCATCATTCGACGCCTACACGATCGCCTTCGGCATCCGCAACGTGACGCACATCGACCGCGCAATCAGCGAGGCTTATCGGGTTTTGAAGCCGGGTGGCCGGTTCATGTGCCTTGAGTTCTCGGAAGTGCAGGTGCCGCTGCTCGACCGGCTTTACGACTTCCATTCCTTTGAAGTCATTCCAAGGCTCGGCAAACTGACCGCTGGCGCGGCCGAGCCCTATCAGTATCTCGTTGAGAGTATCCGCAAATTTCCGAAACAAGAGGCCTTCGCGGCGATGATCCGCGACGCCGGTTTTGCCAATGTCAGCTATCGCAATCTGACGGGTGGTATTGCCGCTATGCACTCCGGCTGGAAAATCTGAGTGCGCGGCCGCCAGTTGGCGGCGTTCTTCGTTGACCGCCCGCAAACCGCCCCATAGCTTGCCCGAGTGTTTCCATGATTTGGTTTTGCTCGAGGGAGAGAGATTATGAAGCCGATCGTTTTGGCAGCTGTGGCTGCCGCCACCGCATTGACGTTTTCGACGAACGCTATGGCTGGTTGCGTCAGCAAGGGCGCCGTGGCAACTGCCGGCTCGGCTGAATCCGCCAAGTGGTATGCGCTCGAAACAATGGTGCAGGCTGTGAGCTGGGGTCTTTGGCCTGGCTTCGTCGCGACCAACAAGGTCGAAGGCTACACCATCAAGAACGAGCGTTATCGCTGCAATCCAGACGGCGGCCAGGTCACCTGTCACGGCCGTGCGTCGTTCTGTAAGAACTAAGCAGCGCGACGTTACAAAAGCTGAATTGTTAATGGCGTCTGGCCCGGCAAAGCTCGGATCAGGCGCCATTTACTTTTGTATGATCTGTTGAACGCGATCGCGGCGCAAAGTTTTTACCGCCGTTTTGAGCAGCGCTTGACGCCAAAGCCCCTGACGGCAATGTGCTCTCTCAATAGATGAACAGGACTGAACGCAACCGATGAACGGCGCCGTGATGCACACATTGAGACTGGCGCGCGCTGGTCTCGTTCTCGGTCAGCACGGCGTTCGTTTCATCCCGAAGGGCGTGCCAGTTCCTCTGCCGCTGCGGCTGGCTAACATTGTCACGGCGCCGCTGCGGTGGATCGCAGCGCCGTTCCGCCGTCGCGAAGCGAAAGCGACGCGCGTTGGCGCAGCGCTTGCGCAACTTGGTCCGAGTTATGTCAAGCTCGGACAGTTTCTTGCGACACGCGCCGACGTCATCGGCCCGGAACTCGCAAACGACTTACGTCATTTGCAAGACAAGGCCGAACCATTTTCGCTTGCCGAAGCGCGCATCGCAGTCGAGCGCGCGCTCGGCGGAAAGCTCGAAGATCACTTCATAGATTTTGGACCGGCTGTCGCCGCCGCATCGATCGCGCAGGTGCATAAAGCGTATGTCATGCGCGACGGCATCAAGACGCCCGTGGCGGTCAAAATCCTGCGCCCGAATATCGAAAAGCGATTCAGCAACGACCTGCAGAGTTACTATTTCGCCGCGCGTTTGATCGAACGCTTATATCCGCCGGCCAGGCGGCTACGGCCTGTTGCTGTTGTCGACAATCTGAAACATACGACCGATCTCGAAATGGATTTGCGGCTGGAAGCGGCGGCGATTTCCGAGATGGCACAGAACATCGCGGCCGACGAGGGCTTCCGCGTCCCGAGCGTCGACTGGCGACGGACGGCGCAGCGCGTGTTGACGCTCGAGTGGATCGACGGCACGCCGATCAGCCATCGCGCCGCGCTCGAAGCCAAGGGCTTCGACGTCAATGCACTCGGCCTTGTCGTCTTGAGAGCCTTCCTGCGTCACGCGATGCGAGACGGTTTCTTTCACGCCGATATGCATCAAGGCAATCTGTTCGTCGACGATGCCGGCACCGTCGTCGCCGTCGACTTCGGCATCATGGGACGGCTTGGCTTGAACGAGCGCCGATTTCTCGCCGAAATTTTGCACGGATTGATTACGCGCGATTATTATCGCACGGCGGCCATCCATTTCGAGGCAGGCTATGTCCCGCCGCATCACACGGTCGAAGAATTCGCGCAAGCGATGCGCGCCATTGGCGAACCAATCCACGGCCGCACGGCGGACGAGATTTCGATGGCTGACCTGCTCGGCCAGTTGTTTGCGTATACCGATGTCTTCGACATGGAAACGCGCCCCGAGTTGATTTTGCTGCAAAAGAGCATGGTGATCGTCGAAGGCGTAGCGCGCGATCTCAATCCAAATCTCAATTTGTGGTCGGCTGCCGAGCCGATTGCCAAAGAATGGATGGAAGCCAATTTGGGAATTATAGGCCGGCTGAAAGATGCCGTCGCCGGCGCGCAAAGTATCGGCGATGCACTCTTGAAATCGCCGGAACTGCTGCACAAAGCGATCGCGACACTCAACGGTCTTGCAGACATGGCGGCGAACGGTGTGCGCTTGGATGATGCGTCTGTAGAACGTCTAGCGGCGCGCAATCGAAAGTATAGCGGCGCGCGCACCGCAGCCTTGTGCGTCATCGCCGTCAGTCTCGCTGCGATCGCTCTGAAGCAGCTCGGCATCATGTAAAAAAACAGCGCGGACGGCATGAACGTTCGCGCTGCAATGTAAGGCGAAAAATTCCGGCGGACTTATTAGTCTGTTGCCGTCTTGCCATCGGCCGGCTTCGGCGCCGTCGTCTCGCTTGCATTCTTCGATGGCTCGTCACCCGGCTTCATTGGCGGTACCGCGTCGCCAACCGACTTGGTTGCGGGGCGGCCTTCCGCCTTATCGTCCTTGGCTGCATCCGACTTCATGTCCGGCACCGTCTCGGTGACAGATTCGGTTGGACCGTTCGTGGCCGGATCGATTTTCTTTGCCTCTTCTGCAATTGCCGCCGAAGACGCGATGATCAAGGGCAATGTAAACAAGACTGAGCGATTCATCTCCTAGACTCCTTTTTATATTTGGAACGTCAGGAGTAAAACGCGTGGCGTGCTTAAATGTTGCGCACTGTGGCACCAGAGCGCAATCGAGCAGCTCTCCGGAACGATCACAGCGCACGCGCGTTTATATGGGCTGCGTCCAACGCGTATGCCGCGCACATGCTGTCAGATTAGAGTGGGAGATCGCCTGCGATGGGCAAAGATAAGCCGGACGAAAAGCTTCCTGAAAATGAGGTAGAGCCGGTTATCGATCCACGCGAGCGCGACGACCCACTCGATGCTCCAACGACGCCTGATGGCGATCCGGAGCGCCCGCCAAATCCAATTTCCGATCCGGACGTCGAAATTAAAGATCCGCCAGATACCGACGGGACGCCGACGGAAGTCGAGACGCCACCCGAAGACAGGTGATTTGGTTGCGCAGCTTGAGCCGCTATTTTTTTCGCGATGAAACCAAATGCGTTCCGTGTGCAATCGCCGCGGTCGCGCGCATCGCGGCCGCGATGAAAATCACCTCGGCAATCTCAGCTTCCGTAGCGCCGGCGTTCATGGCGTTCGTGCGATGAACTTCGAGGCTGTACGGACACTGCGTCGTCAGCGCGACAGAGAGCGCGATCAATTCTTTGTACTTGCGCGGGATCGATCCCGCCGCCATCGCGGCACGGTCGAATGTCTCGAACGCATGCATACTCGTCGGCAAGAGTTGCTTGAGCTGGGTCAGGTTCGTGAGGTTTGTAGCGTCGTACATGGCGGGCTCCGTCACTGCGAAAAAATTCACTGCGAAAATTTCGCGCGAGACTAACGGCGCCATCGGCGATCAGTCCCAGAAAAAATTGCGATCGATTTGGCTTACAGCACCGCGCAACGCCAAACGCAAAAACGCGCCGCTGGGACAAGCCACAGCGGCGCGTTTTTGAATGCACATAAAGAGGTTCGATAGACTTCAGAAAATCACATGATGTCTCGGCAGACCTGGCAACGACCTACTCTCCCGCGTCTTAAGACGAAGTACCATCGGCGCAGGGGCGTTTCACGGCCGAGTTCGGAATGGGATCGGGTGCAGCCACCCCGCCATAATCACCAGGTCGGCGGAGACATCATATGACTTCAGTTTTTTGAAAAAGGTCTTCTGTTTCTTACGCTCATCGTGGCGGCATGCCTAACGCGCTGCATAGCGCGAGCGACCAAAGATCGCCGGCATGAGTGCCGCCCTCGCGGAGGAACCCGCGCGCTTCGCAGCGCGCGAACCGGTTCCGTGAGCGGAACGATGAGCATTGCTTAATGAGAGCAATCAAGCCAATCGAGTTATTAGTACCAGTAAGCTACATGCTTTGCAACACTTCCACACCTGGCCTATCAACGTGGTGGTCTTCCACGACTCTCGAGGGAGAACTTGTTTTGAGGTGGGTTTCCCGCTTAGATGCTTTCAGCGGTTATCCCTTCCGAACATAGCTACCCTGCTGTGCCGTTGGCACGACAACAGGTCCACCAGAGGTTCGTCCATCCC
>JAFWGI010000010.1 GCA_017512425.1 Hyphomicrobium sp. | reverse complement strand
GACCACCGCCGCAACCCAGTCTGCCCGCAGTCCGGCAGGCCATCCTTGATCACCTATCCAGGCCGCCGCCTGCCTGTTGCCCCCAATGCGGTCACCGCCTCCGTGAAGAGACAATCAAACTTCTGCCAAAGTAGTGCTAGCGACTGACCGGCAGCCCTATTTCAGACGTCGCTGGAGACTCGCTCTTATTACAGCTTGTACCAAGCACGGCGTGCTTTTGCGGGATCGCTGCCCTTCTTGCTGCGAAGCCGTTCATCCGCACCGGGCGCCGTCGGTGACGCTATGCTTCCGGTGCGGTGAAAGCTTGTGTGCGCCATCAATAGCTGCGTCTTGCCATGACCATCTTGCGTGGATCCTGGAACAAGAACGAATCTTAGACCGAGGCTGGGCAATGCTCGCTGGCGAACCGATCCGTGCCCATATCTATTTTGCGATCGTGAGGCAGATTGCAGCGCTCCTCGTCAATGGTCCCCGCGCGCCGGCACTCAGGGCGGTGGTCGCCGACAATCTTGGCGGGGATGACACTCCGTTTGAGAAAATCACGCCCCGGCAGCCAATCGAATATCTTGACGTGAAAGAGCGCCATCGACTGTTCCAGATGGTTTATGCACTCGTCCGATCATGGCCCAGTAATTTCGTGATGGCATGCCAAGAGGCAGGAATCCACAGGTCATACGCTATTAAAGATATGCGGGATCCTCCTCACGTCTATGAACAGATGACGCGCAAGTACCTGGATGCGACGCCCTATTACCCCTCGGAACGCGAGGTGGCTGCGGCGGCGGCTTGGCTACGGCGCGTCAAGGGCTACGCAAGCTACTCGGACTTGTGTTCGCTGTGTGGTGAGAGTCGAGCGCTCGTCTATCAGCATATGGACTATCAGCGCATCCCAAGCCGCCCCTCAAAATGGCGAACTCAAGTTCGAAGCAAGCTATCGAACGCTGGATAGGATCGCTTGTTCGACGCGACTTCGTATCAGGTCAGCGTAGGACGAGCCCATTTTCCAAACTTTAGGATGCCGGCGTACTGCGTGTATTGCGAAACCAGCGAGCTTTGTCGCTGCACTGCCCCATCGGATGCCATTGCGCTCCGCATCGCGGATTGTTGCCAAGTCGTATTCAGCAACGGGCCGCGTCATTGTCGGCACTAAAATTCCTAGACTTCGCCGATCCCCAGTCCCCGTTCCGCTATCCACTAGAAGAATATGGCGCCCGCGAACGTTCAGACCTACCAGGATCCCTTCGCGATCGAAATCGAACGCTCCGGCCGTCGCTCCCGGGAGATACAAGCCGCTTTTAGGGTATGGCGTCACTTTCCATCCCATACTCGCTGCGGCGGCTTCGATCGCAGTCATTGTGACGCGAAGAGAATCCGCTCGGTATTGATCCACCCGCGGCCCATTGCCGCCGCTTGAAATGCGCCGGACTTCGACGCGGCCAACCTCGCTGTCGCCGCCGGCGGTTCGGCTGGCTGTCGAGACTTCAGCCTCAGAACTTTTCGCGCCAGCAATTGTGGACGTTGCAGGCCGCGGCGGGCCGCCTTTGCTAAAATAGTCGATCGAAATTGTGTTCGCCCCGACGATGTCGAGGGGCATGGATGTCAGCTCACCTGGCCGCTTGGATGCAGTTGGCGGACGTCCCGTCGTGAGCAACAGAGTTGGCGCACTGACAGCTCGCAAACGGCCCCTCGGGGGTGGCGCCCTATCCGGACGATCTTCCGAACCTGATCCTAGGTGGTGAACTTCGATCCGGCGAAATGGCAGCCCCAGATCGAGCTCAAGAATGCGAGTCACCAAGAACCGCTTGAACCCATCAACACGCTCAAACCATGTGCCTTCAATCTTAAGTCCCACTTCCCCGGCAAATGGCCAGTCGACGACCAAATGCCCAGACCCGCCATTCCGAAAATCTGGCTGGACAATCAGCTGCTGCAACACAGAATCGTGCAGCCTCATGATTTCAGGTTTCGAAATCATCGCCGCAAGGATGAGCGCCTCGTCATCAGTTGGGCGCCTCCAGCAAACCAACCTGATCGTGCCATCTTCCAGAACGGCCGATTTGCTACGGTCAATGAGCCCTCGATCCAATGCAAACGGCTCACGCAGACCATCCAAAAGCTGCAGAAGAAAGCGGCCGCTTACTCCAAACATTGCGCGAACTAACTCAGCATAAGGCAGCAAAACCTTGCGCGGGCCGTTGTATTGCGTCGCTGCTGAACTCTCCCGCTCGAGCAGGAAGCAGGGCGCAAGTCCGGAGGAGCGACTTGGAAGAAAACGCGAGTCTTCACGGCGCTGCTCGCAACCAAGTCCAATCCGTTCTTTGCCAACAGCGCGAAAGCTCCCGCGATGTTCTTCGGCGGTCGCCGTTCCCGTATGGCGCCCCCGCTCCCATCGAGACCCAACTGCAAGCAAGTCAAGCTGGCCGCACCCCACCCACCGTTTATGAAGGTGCACGTCGGGATCGAAAGAAGATTCATCCGTCAAAGATAGCAATTCGACCTCAACTTCAGCCTCGAGCGCAACCCCGGATTGCCGTCGAATCTTTCCAAGCCCGATTATCTCTACCTCGCCAGGAAGATTTCGAAACGGTGCGATTACAAGTGATTTCGCGGCCACAATTCTTCCTAAATTTAGACGCGCTCGGTAGCGCTTACGCCGCGCGGTCGAGTAACTTGCGTTCGTAACCATGGAGAGACGTACTCGTTTCCCCTTCGCTCTTCCGCTGCCGTGCACGCGCCATTTAGAGTCCAATGCTTCGAGATAGGAAGCGAAACGAAGTGCTAGCTTTTTCGGTCCGCTATCATTCTCCTATGCGCGGAAGTTCCTTCACAGGCGACTCCAATTGATACTGCAGAGCCATTCCTGATCGTAGTAATGCTGTTGGAACCATTCCACCTCGCGCTTTGGCCAACTTCTTCCTGTCCCCATGGTGGGTGAGCGCCAGAACGCCCTCCGAGTTTCGATCGGACGCGCGCGTATCTTAGGCCGCGTGGATAAATTGGTGACGGCTGGCTTTCGCGCGCGTGGAGCGTGGCTTGGTGCTCTATTACGCCCGCCTGTCCCCCGCCATATTTGTTGGCCTTCTAGGCCTCTCGCGGGGTGGGAAAGGGCTGCGGCACCG
>JAFWGI010000009.1 GCA_017512425.1 Hyphomicrobium sp. | reverse complement strand
GAAGGTCATCGTCGCGATCAACAAGGATGCCGAAGCGCCGATCTTCCAGGTCGCCGACTACGGCCTCGTCACCGACCTGTTCCAGGCATTGCCGGAACTCGATGCTGAGCTGAAAAAAGCCGGTCGCTAAGCTGCACGTGTGCTGAAGGATTGCTGTTAATGCCCCAGGGCCAGAAGATCTTGGATAAAAGCAAAGTGGCGATCCAGCCCGCGCGGACGATAACCAAGGTTGGGGTCATTGGCGCTGGGCAGATGGGCAGCGGTATCGCCCACGTATGTGCAGCCGCCGGTTATGCCGTTGCGCTGCACGATCTGAAAAAGGAACTCTACGAGAAGGGCGTTGAGACGATCGCCGGCAATATGAGCCGCCAGATCGCGAAGGGCACGCTGACGGAAGCGGACAAAGAAAAGGCGCTGGGCCGGATCACGTTTGCCGAGAAACTCGAAGACTTCGGCGACTGCGATATCGTCATCGAAGCAGCCACCGAGGACGAAGACCTCAAACACAAGATTTTCGCGGCCGTCTGCCCGCATTTGAAGCCAACCGCGATGCTTGCGTCGAACACGTCGTCGATCTCGATTACGCGCCTTGCCGCTGCGAGCGACCGGCCCGAAGACTTTATCGGCATGCACTTCATGAACCCGGTTCCGCGCATGGAGCTGGTCGAGCTGATCCGCGGCATTGCGACGGAAGACGAGACGTTCGCGACGGCCAAGACGTTCGTCGAAAGCCTCGGCAAGACGACGGCTGTATCAGAGGATTTTCCGGCCTTTATCGTCAACCGGCTGCTGCTGCCGATGATCAACGAAGCCGTCTATACGCTGTACGAAGGCGTTGGCACGGTCGAGATGATCGACAAAGCGATGAAGCTCGGCGCTCATCACCCGATGGGCCCGCTCGAACTCGCGGACTTCATCGGTCTCGATACCTGTCTCAGCATCATGCAGGTGCTGTATGAAGGACTTTCGGATTCGAAATACCGCCCGTGCCCGCTTCTCGTGAAGTACGTCGAAGCCGGATGGCTTGGCCGCAAGACGCGGCGCGGTTTCTATGACTATCGCGGCGAGAAGCCGGTTCCGACGCGCTGAGCTTAGCTCACGTATTGCAGAACATTGCTGACGGCCGGCACATCCAACAGCATTTTGCCCAAAACGACGGCGCCGAGGTCAATCGATGCGACGGCTATCGTCGCCGGAACAACGAAGCGCGTGCGAAGCCCCCAATAGCGCTTATTCACCGCGATCAGCAGCGCCAAGGCAATCAAAAGTGTTAGAAGATTTACGGCGAGAATGACCCAGGGGTTCTCTACGATCTCCGACCCAAGATCGCCAAGGCCCTCGCTCAGCACGATGATGCCAACCAACCTCACGGTCAGGATCAGGATTGATAGCAGCAAGGCAAGACCAGAGCTTAGAAGCGCGAATTTATAATAGCTCAGCGGCGAGCGCTTTATGGTCGCGCCAAAGCGATAGATGAAAAAGCCGGCGACCACGATCACCGCCAGTTCGAAGTATTGCAAGATCGTCAGCTTCAATGCAGCGACGCGGTCGTCGCCGCCGGCCTGTTGCTCTTCCAGATACCACGTCAGAAACCACGGCACGACGATGAGGCCGAAACTGATCCAGATTGTCAGGCAGGTCGCGAAGAATTTTTGGTGACCGCGATACGCGGGATTTTCCGCCAACGCGATTGCACCATCGACCGGCGCGCGGGCGAGCCGGCGTAGCGCCCCGAAGAAACCGATATTGTCGTCGGCGCTCAAGACATCGGCCGCAATGGCCCGCCAGCCTGCGCCGCTCTCATGGCCGTTCGCGCCTGGCTCAGTCATGCGTTGTCTTCCCCCGCCCGTCTGTCATGAGACACTTGCCGAATGCGACCGCGAGACTACCATATTTCGCGAAGCGTTCGTGAGGGGTAGAATGCAACACGCAAAGAAGGTTGCTGTGATTACGGGAGCGGGTTCCGGCATTGGCCGCGCCGTCGCCGTCAAACTGCAAAACGCCGGGTATGGCGTCGTGCTCGCCGGCCGGCGTTTAGAGGAACTCGAGAAAACGCAGTCGCTGATGGATTCATCTGGTCCGCTGGCAGTTAGCGTTGCGACGGACGTGGCGCATCAGACATCGGTCAAAGCGCTCTTTGCCGAAACGCACAAGGCGTTCGGACGTATCGACGTTCTGTTCAATAATGCCGGCACGTTCGCCGTCGGCACGGCGATCGAAGATATTCCGCTCGCTGTTTGGAAGCGCGTCGTCGATGTCAATTTGACGGGCGCGTTTCTATGCGCGCAGGAAGCGATCCGGATGATGAAAGCGCAATCGCCGAAGGGCGGGCGCATTATCAACAACGGCTCGATTTCCGCCAATGTGCCGCGACCGCTGTCGGCGCCCTATACGGCGACGAAGCACGCGATCACGGGTCTGACGAAGTCGATCTCGCTGGATGGACGGGCCGATAACATCGCCTGCTCTCAGATTGACATCGGCAATGCGGCAACCGACTTCACCGCAAAAATGGCGACAGGGATTTTGCAGGCGAATGGGCAAACGCTTTTTGAGCCGCGCATGGATGTCGCGCACGTCGCCGACGCCGTTCTCTACATCGCGAACCTGCCGCTCGACGCCAACGTGCAATTCATGACGCTGATGGCAACCGCCATGCCCTACATCGGCCGCGGCTGATCAAGTGTTCAAAACGGCTGGTCAATCAGCGCTTCGTAGACTGCTGATTGACCGGCCCTTGACTCTCCGAGCATGGGGGAAGATTCGGAGAGAGCTTACTTTTGCGCTTAGTTCGGCATCGCTACGCTGTCGATGACGTGGATCACGCCGTTCGACTGGTTGACGTCGGCGATCGTGATCTTCGCTTTACCGCCCTTGGCATCGACAACCACCCAGCCGCCGCCTTCACCCATAACGGTGATTGTGCCGCCGGCGACCGTCTTCAATTCGACCTTGCCGCCATTCTCTTTTGCTTTTGCGGCGAGATCAGCTGCCGACATTTTTCCAGCGACGACGTGATACGTCAGAATGCCGGCCAACTTATCCTTATTTTCCGGCTTCAGAAGCGTCGGCACCGTATCCTTCGGCAGCTTTTCGAAAGCTTCGTTTGTCGGCGCAAAGACGGTGAATGGACCCTTGCCCGACAGAGTATCTACGAGGCCGGCAGCCTTCACCGCTGCAACAAGCGTTGTGTGATCCTTTGAGTGGCTTGCGTTCTGGACAATATTTTTCGATGGGAACATTTCGGCTCCACCGACCATCACGGTCTTTTCCATTTTTTCAGCAAGCGTCGGCGTCGCAATAGCGCTGAACGACAATGCAGCAGCGAGTGCGGATGCGCCAAGCAACGTGGCGCGAACGGATTTAGACATCGGGGGAATCTCCAATTTTTTCGCCGCTCCTTCATGGAGCACGTCGGAGATACGTGGAATTGACGACGCGGTTTCAGTCGACAGCGTTACGATTATTTTATGCGACGATTGTGATCCGAAGCGCAAACCTATCAGTACCCGGTCGCCTCAATCATCTTGCCGCTGAACACGATTGGACCTGTCGGATCACCGCTCGGCGAACCGCCTTCTGGTTCCAGCGTAACGGCGTACGTCGATGCTTCAAGAACGTCCGGTTTATAGGCGGCAAGTGTTGGCGCCCTCGTCGGCGCAGCATCATCGACAACGCCAAGGGATTTCGGTTTTCCGAGACTTTCGTGGATGATCCAGAGCTCGTAGCTTTTGCCGGCCTCGTGCTTTGCCGATACGGGGCGGACCGTCATGACACGATCATCGACATTGACGCTGACAAGGAACGCCGGCGATTGCGCGTCTTTCTGAAGAACGGCAACCAAATTTTTGCCTTTTGGCTTGGGCGCGAATTGCGTTGCGCCGAAAGCAACCAGAAGAGCTGCTGCAATTGACGATGCGGTGATCGCAGCCACCCGCCAACTGTTCAAGCGTCGCGTCAACGCGACAACGGCTGCGGCGTGAGAAATTCCGACAGAGGAAACGGCGTGCAGGCGCGCTTCAATTTTTGAAAATAGCCCTGACGGCGGCGCGATAGGCGGAACAACATCGCTCAGTGCGGCGAGACGCGACTCCCATGAAACGATTGCCGCATCGAGCGCCACTTCGCGTTGACGCCGCGCTGCGACCGCCGCGCGCTCCCCAGCATCGAGTGTGCCGAGAACGTATTCGGCGGCGAGCCCGTCGATGTCATCAGGCTCCGTCATGAGCTGAGGCACCCCTTCAGTTGCGCCAGCGAGCGGCGCAGCCATGTCTTGATCGTATTGACCGGCTGGCCGTATTGCGCCGCAAGCTCATCGCGACTGAGCCCGTCGCAATATGCCAGCACCACCATTTGGCGCTTGCCATCGTCGAGCCGCGATAGGCAATCAGCAAGACGCCGGCCGTCTTCGCCGCGCATCAGAATAGAAAGTGCCGAAGGATCGTCAGCTGGAACGTCGACGATTTCGGGATGATCTTCGAAAGACTCAGGACGCTTGCGGCGCACTTCATCGATCGCCCGATTTCGTGCGATTGTCGCCATCCAAGTGATCGGCGACGCGATAGCTGGATTAAAATCCGATGCGCGATCCCAGATTTTCACATAGACCTCTTGCAGCACTTCGTCCGCGACGTCGCGGCGCCTCAAGATACGCAAGATGATTCCGTAGAGTTTCGAGGATGTTGCGCCATATACTACTTTGAACGCGGCGGCATCGCGCTCGGCGACGCGCAACAGCAGGTTGCTCAATTCCCCGACTGTGGTCATTGGCGCTTCTGAATTACTCAATTTCATCGACGCTCTATAGCGCGTTGCCAGTTGTCAGGATATCCGCGCGCAACCGGCATGACGTAAGCCGGCAAACGTCCGGCGTTCAATTTTATTTTCGATGCAGGCGATACGTTTGGTGCGACCGAAAGTTTCAAGCCGAAGTCAGATTAGCGCAAAAATCGTTCTTCGCTGTCGATGCGGAGCACGTTCTGTCCCAGAAAATCCGTCAGATCTTGCGTCATGTGATGAATGTGTTCCGGCAGTTTCCGCCAGTCGCGGACTTTTAACTGCGCGGGATGATCGACGTAGTCGGAATGCACAAACACAGTCGTCATGCCCAGCAGATGCGGCGATTCCAGATTGTGCGGCATATCTTCGAACATCGCGGACACGTCGGTCCTGACGTCATGCTTTCGCACCATGCGCTCGAAGGCGCTGTGATCCGGCTTCGGCACGAATTCACACGCCGCGATATCACAGATGTCTTCAAACAGGTCCAACACGCCGATCTTGCGCGCGACGTTCTCGGCGTGGCGGCGCGAGCCGTTGGTGAAGATCAGCTTCCGCCCCGGCAGACGCGCGATGCGTTCAGCCAGTTCGGGAAGTTCGGGCAATACGGACAAGTCGATGTCGTGAACGTATTCAAGGAACGGTTCGGGCTTCAGCTTATGGACTTTCATGAGGCCCGCGAGCGTCGTGCCGAACTGGCGGTAGTAGGCTTTTTGCAAATGCCGCGCGTGCTCGTACGGCACGCCCAGAGTCTTCGAGATGAAGGCGCCCATGCGGTGATCGACCTGCGAAAAGAGATCGCAGGACGCTGGATAGAGCGTGTTGTCGAGGTCGAAAATCCAGGTGTCGATATGGTCGAAGCCGCGTACCGTAACGGCTGGCGGAAGGCTGCCGGCCGCAGATGTTGTCTCGCGGCCGGCCATCAGCCTTTCGCCTTTTTGCGATCTGCGCGTGTCACAAGCGTGCCGACGCCGTGCTCCGTGAAGAGCTCAAGCAGCACACAATGCGGCACGCGGCCGTCAATGATTACGACGCCTTCGACGCCGGCTTCGACGACTTCAATACAGCCTTCGATCTTTGGGATCATGCCGCCTGAAATCGTGCCTTCTTGGATGAGCGCGCGTGCGTCTTCGATGGTCAAGCGTTCGACGAGGTTCTTGTCTTTGTCGAGCACGCCTGCGACGTCGGTCAGAAGCAACAGACGTTTCGCCTGCATGCGGGCCGCGAGCGCCGACGCAAATGTGTCCGCGTTGATGTTGAGTGTCTCGCCTTCGCGGCTGATGCCAACCGGCGCGATAACCGGAATCAGATCAGACTTCGAGATCGTCTCGACGATGTGCGGGTTGACCTCAACCGGATCGCCGACGTAACCGATGTCGACGGCCTGCATCAGGTTCGATTGTGGGTCGGGCATTTCTGTGATCTTTTTCGCGATCATCAGGTTTGCGTCTTTGCCCGAGATGCCGACGGCCTTGCCGCCCTGCTGGTTGATGGCCGACACAATCTCTTTGTTGATCTTGCCCGACAGAACCATCTCGACGACTTCGACGGTCGGCTTATCGGTAACGCGCAGACCGTGCACGAAATCGGATGTGATCTCGAGTTTCTTCAGCATGCTCGCGATCTGCGGTCCGCCGCCGTGAACGACGACCGGATTGATGCCGGACTGCTTGAGATAAACGATATCTTTCGCGAACGCCGTCGCGAGCGCTTCGTCGCCCATCGCGTGGCCGCCGAACTTCACGACAACCGTTTGCTCGTCGTAGCGGATCAGATGTGGGATGGCTTCGGCGAGAATGCGCGCCTGCGTGTGCGCCTGCGCGGTCCGGTCGGCCGCTGCTTTATCGAGCGCGTCGGACTTGGCCTTGCCCAAACTTTGTCCAGTTTCTTTGGTGGCAGCGGACTTCGGGTCTTTCACGGGTGTCCCCCAACGAGTCGAGCGGCATGAGATTGCGAGGCTCGTCAACGTCTTGCACGGAGAACCTCGTTCGGCTGCCGACTTATAGCGGGTCACGCCGCTGGCTCAACGGAATTCCCTCACAATCGCCTGCTAGCGGTTTGTCACAGAGGGTCCACAATCCAATCGATTAAGCTGCTGCCGGGCGCGGCTGCAATGCGATAGGGTAATTCCCGAGATTCGACGGGCGGCCGCAGATTTCGCGTGCCGTAAGGGCAGCGGTGCGATGGCGCCGCGGCCGTTCAAGAGGATGTGACGGGTGAGCCTGGCAGCCGCAGATTTCAGCCAAATACCGATGTCGCAGAATTTGGGGACGACCCTCGCGCGCGCATCTGACGTGGCGAATTCTTTCGGAGCAGCCGAGGTCGCGCTCGAACATATGCTGCTGGCGTTGTGCGATGACCCCGACGCCGAAGCCGTCCTGATGGCAAGCCGTGTCGACGTGCAGCATCTCAAAGCCGAGACGCACGGCTATTTGAACAGTTTGCCGCGGCAACAGTCCGGCCCGGGCTTCGGCGTTTCGCAAGCGCTATCGCGCATTTTGGAAGCTGCCGCTGCTGCCGCTCGCGGCAGCCGGCGTCGCGATATCAACGGGGCGATTGTGTTGGCGGCGATTGTCGGCGAGGGCCGCAGCGCCGCCGCGCAAATTCTACAGGTTCATGGCCTGACGTTCGACGAAGCCATCCGGGCGCTGCAGGCTGCGCTCGCGACGCCGCCGCGCGAGACTTTGCCGGAGATCAAGCCCGCCGATGATGTGTTGGCGCGCGCCCGCGAGCGTGTGCAGTCGCGGGCGGCCCCCGGCCTGCGCGATATGATGCGCGATGCGCCACGCCCGGCGTTGCCGCCGCCACCACCTGCGCCGCCTCCGATGGCATCGTCGCCCGCGTCCGCAGAGATCTTTCCGCAGACTGCGCCAGTGCTGGCCAAATTGCCGGAAATTGAATCGGCGCCGTCAATCGACCATACCATTCCACCTACTGATAGTGCGCCGCAGGTTGGCCCCGCGCCGGTTGACGAACCCGCATTCGAAATCCCTGGGTCCGAATCCGTCGACGCTGCCATCGGTAGCGGCGGGCGTATCGAGCCGTCGTTCGAAACCGGCATATCCGAGCCAGAACGGCCGATTGAGTCAGTGCCACATTTAGAACCGACGTCGGTCGCGGCTGCGCGACCAGCGCAGGCGACCGATTTCGGGTATTCGGCGGCGCCCCCGCCAAATGCTGCGTCACCTGCCGCGCCCGCGCGTGCGCCTGCTCCCTCTGGCCCTGGCCAAGGTTTTCCTTTTGATTTGCAGCGTCCGGCGCCGATCGCGGTACCGCCGCCGATCCCGCCGATGTCTGCGCCGTCCGCACCTTCGGGCTATCGCGGAGGGTTGCCGGGTATGCCGGTTCTTCCGAATGCGCCCTACGCACCGCAGCCGATGCCGCAACAACGCGGTCCAGCGCCGTCGTTTCCTGGCGACCCATTCGGCTATCCGCCGATGGCGCCGCAGCGGCCTATGGGTGCGCCAATGCCGCCCGGACCGTATGGACATCCGGGCGGTGCGCCGGCGCCGTCCGCCAGAGACCTGCACATGCCGTCGCCGCCGCCAGCACAACAGCAGCCGCAACGGCGCGCGGCGCGAACGCAAGTGGAGACCGGTCAACTTTCGGAAAACATCCCGCGCGCGATGCGTGTCGGCAAAACCGAATCCGTCGAAGTGCGCATCGGCAAGGCGGCGGCAAAAGCCATCACGCAGGGGCTCGAAGGCGGCGGCGTTGCTTGGCGTCACGAAGTGACCGTAACGCAAGCGATGTCGGTGCGTCTGCGCGCGCCCGATGGCGGATTTTTTATCGAGACCGCATCGCCTGAAACGCAGTGGATCGAAAACAATCTCGGTCTCGGCAGCGATGATTTCGCGAGCTGGCGATTCCACATCACGCCGCAAATGCGTGGCTGGTCGCGTCTACAAATCATCGTCTCGGCGCGGACGATCGGTAGCGACGGTATGGCCGCCGAGACAGCGCTGCCGGATCAGCTCGTCGATGTGAAAGTGCGCACAAACTACAAGCGCACGTTCGCCCGCTGGACCGGATGGACGCTGGCCGCGATCGTCGGCGGCATATTGGCGAAGTTCGGCGAAGGAACGTTTGCCGTTGTGGCGCCGCTCGTTGAAAAACTCATGAAGTAGCGGCGAGCGCGTTCAGCGCCCGGCAGTGGCGATGAGGCGCGCGATTTCGGCGCGCAAGAGATCGATGCCGCCGCCCTTTTCAGCCGACGTCGCGATGATCTCGGGATAGGCGGCCGGATGTTTCGCAATCGCGGCCTTGGTCTCTGCAGTGACCTTTTCAAGCGACGTGCGATTGATCTTGTCGGTCTTCGTCAACACGACCTGGTAGGAGACGGCAGCGGTGTCGAGCAGATCCAGGATTTCCTTGTCCGTATCCTTGATGCCATGTCTCGCATCGATCAGAACGAACACGCGCAACAGCGTGCGGCGGCCGGCGAGATAGCCGCGCAGCACTTTATTCCAGGCCTGAACCTTGGATTTTGGTGCTTCCGCGAAGCCGTATCCCGGCATGTCGACGAGATACAGCGTTGTGATCGGGATCGTGAAAAAATTGAGTTCCTGCGTGCGCCCTGGCGTGTTCGAGGCGCGTGCCAATCGCAGTTGTGCGACAAGCGCATTAATCAGGCTCGACTTGCCGACGTTTGAGCGGCCCGCGAATGCAATCTCGGGCCGGTCATCGGGCGGCAAGTGAACGAGGTCTGGCGCGCCGCGTGCGAATTCCCACGGCTGCGTGAACAGCAGTCTTCCCGCTTCGATTTCATCGTCGCTGAAGTCAGTCACGCCAGTCATCGTTCAGGCTTTCGTTCTGATCGCAAACACAATGGGCGCCACATCCCTGGGCGCCCATTATTTGAACGGCTACTTGCTGTTGCTTTCACTTCGCCCGATGCCGACTAGTCGTAAGACAGGCCCGAACGTTCGCTTGACGTTACTCATCAGATGGATTTCAGCGCCGTTCTTCTTGTTGATCGACCACTGCTGCAGGATCGACAGGAAGTTGCTCCACGCCCAGTAGATGACGAGACCTGCCGGGAAGCTCGCAAGCAGGAACGTGAACATCACCGGCATCCACGAGAAGATCTGCTGCTGGATCGGGTCGGGTTGCGGCGGGTTCAACTGCATCTGCACCCACATCGTGATGCCCATGATCAGCGGCCATACGCCGATGTGCAGGAATTCCGGCACGGAGTACGGGAGCAATCCGAAGAGATTGAACAGCGACGTCGGATCGGGCGCCGAAAGGTCCTTGATCCATCCAAAGAATGGCGCGTGGCGCATATCGATGGTGACGAACAGAACCTTGTAGAGCGCGAAGAACACCGGGATCTGCAACAGGATCGGCCAGCATCCGGCAAGCGGATTGATCTTTTCCTTGCGATAGAGATCGAAAGTTTCTTTCTGCTGACGCGCCGGATCGTCTTTGTACTGTTCCTTGATGCGCACCATTTCGGGCTGCAGCTTCTTCATCCGTGCCATGCTCGTGTACTGCTTATTGGCAAGCGGATAGAAGGCGGCCTTGACCAGAACCGTCAAGATGAGAATAGTCACGCCGAAGTTGTGAACCAGGCCGTTGATCATCTCCATCAGAAGGAACAGCGGTTTGGTGATGAAGTAGAACCAACCCCAATCGACCATGCGATCGAAATTCAAAATGCCGAGGTTGGCTTCGTATTTGTCGATGATCGTCGCCTGTTTGGCGCCGGCGTAAAGATGCCCTTCGACTCCCTTGCGTGCATTCGGTGGAATGACGATAGCGCCACGCAGGTAATCCGTCTGATAGGCCTCGAGCGCGCCGGGATCAGACGGCTTGGTCGCCGAGTACGTCGCGCGGTACGGTTCTTTTTGATCGGGAATAAGCGTTGCCGCCCAGTACTTGTCGGTGATGCCGAGCCATCCGCCAACGGCGTTCTCTATCTTCTTCGGGATGCCGTTCTTTACCGCATCGTGATACGTGATTTCCTGCAAGCCTTCTTCACCGGACACGCCGATCAGGCCTTCATGCAGAATGTAAAACGCCTGCGATTTCGGCGTGCCGACGCGATGCACGCGCGCGTACGGCAACAGCGCGACTTCGGTTGAGGTGCGGTTTTCAACTTCATCGACCAACTTGAACATGTAGTCGTGATCGACCGAAATCGTGCGGCGGAAAATAAGGCCGGCACCATTGTCCCAGGTCAGCGTGACCGGCGTTTCCGGCGTCAGCGCGTCGCCTTTTTCGATTGCCCAAACCGTATCACGGTCCGGAACCTTGGCAGCGCTACCGCTCTGCGCGACCCAGCCATATTCGGCGAAGTATGGCATCGGTCCGCCTGCCGGAGACAGCAACGTCACCTTGGCGCTGTTGGGATCGACCGTCTCGCGATATTTGACCAGCACGAGGTCGTCGAGACGTCCACCTTTCAGTGCAACAGAGCCTTCAAGCGACGGTGTCTTGATCGCGAGGCGCGGCGTCGTCTTCAACGCTTCTTCGCGCGAAACAGGCGCTTGCGCCGCTTGGCCCGCAGCCGACGGCGCGGCCGATTGCGATGACGGCGCGGTTGCGACGCCCGGCAGGCCTTGTTGATCGCCCTTGGCGCGCTGTGCTTCGAGTTCCTTGGTGTATTCGCGGCGCGCCTGTTCTTCGCGCAGCTTCGGCGCGGCGAAGAAATACTGCCAGCCCAACAGGACAGCGAGCGACAAGACGATCGCTATCATCAGGTTCTTGTGATCTTGCGGATCGTTCTGGGAATTCATTGAGACCTCGGTTCGGCGCCGCCTGTCATGCCCGCGGCAATTTCGCGTCAACGGCCCGCAACGGATGGCCGAAAGTCGCTCCAAAAGATAGGGGACAGGCGGTCACGCTTGCGGATTTCTGGGCAGTTTTTTGCGGTTTTCGCTTGGTTTTTGCAGGGCTTCCCGGTGCAGGATCGCGAAGGCTTTCGATAAATCAGCGAGGATATCGGCAAAGGCCCGGTCAAAAGCTGCCGCGCGCGCGACCACGACGTAGTCGTAGCCAGATTTTGCAGAGGCTGGTGCAAGCGCGCCGACGGCGGACTTCAGGCGGCGGCGAATGCGATTGCGTGTGACCGCGTTGCCGAGCTTCTTGGTAACGGTAAAGCCAAAACGAGCCGCCTCGGGATCGATTGCGGATGACGCGTCCGAGCGGCGTTTGCGCGCCTCAATCAGGCATGAGGGCACGGATGCACGTACCCCGCCGCGAACGGCGAGGAATTCTGCGCGAACTTTGAGAGTGGTCGGAAGAGAAATGGCGCCCGTCCTCCGGGAGATAAAGTCTCCGAGGCCTGAGCGCCTTTAATGTGCCGGGCGTTGCTGAAGCGCTGCGCCCGGGCTGAGCGCTCGAAACTAGGCCGAAAGACGCTTGCGGCCCTTGGCGCGGCGGCGCGCGAGAACCTTTTGACCGCCTGCGGTCAACATGCGCTTGCGAAAGCCGTGGCGGCGCTTGCGCACGAGGCGGCTCGGTTGATAGGTACGTTTCACGGTCGTCTCCGAAGAGTTCTGTGCTTGAGCCAGGAGGCCCGGCAGACAAGCAAAAAATGATTGTTTTTCCGTGCCTTAAATCAAAACGCGGGCCATAAAGTGTGGCCCGGCGGAATTTGAGCGCTGCTCGGAGTTGCCGCCTTATAGGGGCGGGCCCGCGCCAAGTCAACGGACGGCTCGGAAAATGGGCCGCGGCAACGCAGGCAGGTCGTGGGGTTGCAAACGGGCATGGGGCCGAACGCGGACGTCAAATTGCGAATTCCGGGTATGACTTGGTCTCGTCCATTGAACCGCGCGGGTCCGTAACGCACCTTCGGCTTCGCTATCCCATTGCGCACCCGCCGGCCTTCCAGCGGGATGCGCTATCTTTTTCGGACTGTCCGCGAGGCCGCCATGTCGAAAGATCACGCTGAAGCCGTTGCCGCCCATTCGCCGGCACAGCCGATCGCGGTCGACCTTTGCATTATCGGCGGTGGCGCCGGCGGGCTTTCGGTTGCCGCAGCCGCAGCCGCATTCGGTCAGAGGGTCGTTCTGATCGAAAAACACAAGATGGGCGGGGACAGTCTGAACTATGGCGGCGTTCCGTCGAAAGCTTTGCTTGCGGCAGGCAAACGCGCCAATGCCATGCGCACGTCAGCGAAATTCGGCATCGCATCCGTCGATCCCAAAATAGACGCGCGCGCTGTGCACGCGCATGTCAGGGGTGTGATCGACGCCATCGCGCCGAATGCGACGGTCGAGCGCTTCACCGGTATGGGCATTCGCGTCATCACGGCGGCCGCGAAATTTATCGACAAGTCGACGGTGGTCGCCGCCGAACACCGCATCACGGCGCGCCGTTTCGTCATCGCAACGGGCTCGTCGCCGCTCGTACCGGCAATCCCGGGGCTGACGGATGTGCCCTATTTCACGAATGAAACGATCTTCGACAACCCAACGCAGCTCCAGCATCTGATCGTCATCGGCGGCACGCCTGTTGGCCTGGAATTAGCGCAAGCGCATCGCCGGCTCGGGTCTGCCGTAACGGTTCTCGAACCCGCCGCGGCGCTCAGCGACGATGATCCGGAGCTTGTGCCATTCGTACTCCGCCGCTTGCGCGACGAAGGCATCACGATCCGCGAAGGCGCAGCAGTTCAGGGTGTGTCGCACGCAGGTGATAGCGTGGCCGTCACGATCAAGACCGATACGGGGATGGAGACGATCACCGGCAGCCATTTGCTGGTTGCTGCTGGAAGGAAGCCAAACACCGCCGACCTTGGCCTGGATGCGGCCGGCATCGCCTATGACAAGAGCGGGATCAACGTCGGCGCCGGATTGGTCACGACGAACAAACGTGTTTTTGCAATTGGTGACGTCACTGGTGGGCCGCAGTTCGCGCACGTGGCTACCGAACATGCCGGCATCGTTTTGCGCCGCGCGCTGTTCCGCCTCCCCGCGAAAGCGACCAATAGACCGCTGCCGCGCGTGACGTTCACCGAACCGGAATTGGCGCACGTCGGCATGACGGAAACAGAAGCACGCGCCAAGTACGGAAAAATTAATGTCTTGCGCTGGCCGTACCATGAAATCGACCGCGCCCAGGCCGAACGCGAAACGGACGGCCACGTTAAGGTGGTGGTCGGCGCCAAAGGGCATATTCTCGGAGCGTCGATCGTCGGCGCGCAGGCCGGCGAATTGATCCAGATGTGGTGCTTTGCACTATCTCAGCGCATGAAAATAAAGGCGATGATGGCGTGCATTTCGCCGTATCCGACCCTATCTGAGATCAATAAGCGGGTGGCATTTCGTTCCTATACAACAGCGGCTGGCAACCCTGTTGTCCGCAAAGCCATCGCATGGCTGGCCAAGCTGGGATAACATTCCCGCCGTGAGCCGGGAGAAAACGTGCAGCGCGTCCTAGCAGAAGAGAAACCGCAAGCCGCGGCGATCGACGACAACGTGTCCGAGGCCCAAACGTCGTGGCAGTCGGGCTGGTCGGGGTCGGCGCTCGTGCGCGCCGCGAAAAAGGCTTGGGAACGCCGTGGGCTGCCCTCAAAATTGCTGCTGTTGACGGCAGCCTTTGTGCTGATGGCCGAAGCGCTGATCTTCTTGCCATCCGTTGCCAACTATCGCGTAAGCTGGCTAGCCGAGCGCTTGACCGCCGCGCAGCTTGCGGCCCTCGCGTCGGAAGCCTTTCCGGGTGGCGAAGTCCCGTCCGCCTTGCGCGCGGATTTGATGCGAACGGCTCAGGTTCGCGCGATCGCCTCCCGTCGCGACGGCCAGCGCCGTTTGGTGCTGCCGGTCGAAGGCGAAATTTCGATCGACGCAGTCTACGACTTGCGCAGCGAGCCGAACGCGCCGGGTGGTATCGCAATGAAGCTCGGCCAGATCCGCGATGCGCTCGGCGTGTTCTTCGCACCCGATGGCCGGATCATCCGCGTCGTTGGCGCAAGCGGTAGCGAGAGCGGCGATCTGATCGAAATTGTCATTCCCGAAGCTCCGCTTAAAGAAGCCATGTTCCGCTACGGCCTGAACATCCTGGGGCTGTCGATCATCATATCGCTGCTGACGGCGGCGGTCGTTTACTTCGCGCTCAGCCATCTGCTGGTGCGTCCGCTGACGCGCATCACGCGCAACATGCTCCACTTCTCGGAAAATCCGGAAGACCCTGCACGCATCATGAAAGCGTCCGGCCGCATCGACGAAGTCGGCGTTGCAGAGCGCGAACTCGCTAGCATGCAGACGGAGCTCGCCGGATTGCTGGCGCAGAAAAACCGCCTTGCGCAGCTCGGCCTCGCCGTGTCCAAAATCAATCACGACTTGCGCAACATGCTCGCCAACGCGCAGCTGATCTCCGATCGCTTAGTCGACGTACCCGATCCGACGGTGCAGCGGTTCGTTCCGAAATTGATTGCGTCGCTCGATCGCGCGATTTCGTTCTGCAACTCGTCGCTGCAATTCGGCGGTGCGACGGAAGCTGCGCCCCGCCGCGAACTCATGCGGTTGAAGCCGTTGATCGAGGATGTTGCAGAAAGCCAGGGCCTGCCGCGCGAGGGCCAGATCGCATTCGTTGCAGACATGGAAGACAGCCTGCGCATCGACGCCGACCGCGATCATCTGTTCCGCGTCATGAGCAATCTCGTTCGCAATGCCATGCAGGCGATCGAGGCCAATGAAGGTCAGGCCGATGGCGAAGTCCGGGTGGCCGCGCACCGCGAAGGCCGGAAAGTCATTATCGACATCACCGATAATGGTCCCGGCGTGCCGCTCAAAGCGCGGGAAAATCTGTTCAAGGCATTCCAGGGCTCGACCAAAAAAGGCGGTACCGGTCTAGGCTTAGTGATCGCATCCGAGCTTGTGCAGGCGCACGGCGGGACGCTTAGTCTGATGGATCGTCCCAACGGCGCTCACTTCCGTATCGAACTGCCGGATCGCTCGGTGCATTGATCGTGGGCGCCGCAGATGCATGTACGCCCGTGACCGGCTGAATTTCGTCGCAAATATCGCTGGTGCGGCAGCCGGTGCCGTCGGGTGAGACGTGGTGGCGCTGTCGAAACGAAGGTCTTGCGCTGGCGGATAAGAGCGATTAGACAAGCCTCTCTTTTCGCCTCGGCTGTTGCCGGAGGGGCCTCAGCCCCATGAGGCGAATGGCATGCGCCCGTAGCTCAGCTGGATAGAGCATCAGACTACGAATCTGAGGGTCAGAGGTTCGAATCCTTTCGGGCGCGCCATCTAAATCAAGAACTTATCTAAAAGAGCGTCCTCTCCTTATTTTGCCGTGGACGCACTGTGGACGCAGTTTTAGATGTATGCAGGCGGGCCCTACGCGGATAGGGATATTTGATAATTTTGTTATTTTTCTTTACTCGCGAAGCCCAAATATGCAAAACCGGCTCATGCTGCCGGGATGTGTGACAATGACCAACCGCGAGAGAGGCCGAGACCAGTTTTCGACCGACACGCCGTCTGACGGCTTTTCCGAGCCGGCGACCGGTTTAGACGAGAAGCCGTTACCGCTTCCGACGAGGCCGTCCCGATTTTCCGGCCAGCATCGCGATCGAGTCGTTGTTCGGCCGCATCGTCCGAAGTTCAGAGGGTCGATTGCGGATCATGCGCCCGGCCCTTCACCCCAAGCGCGGACCGCCGAGGCGCCGAGCGCAAGCGGAAACTCGCTTGAAGCTTCTGAAAGAGGTGAGGAGGATAGAAACGCTGCCCTCGACGACGCCGTCATAGCGTTGGCCAAAGCTTTCAATAACGTAGCCAAAATCAAGCAATTGCCCGAACGCGACCATAGCGATTTTCTCATGCGGTTTGTGTCGGTGATGCTGGAAAACCTGCGGAAGGGGCCGATGCCCGGCGGTTCTGGAGAGTTGCCTGCTCATGCACCAGAGACCTGGGCTGACCGCGACCGCCAGATAAAGACCAATCCGGCACAGTTCATCCGTCGGGTCTACGCTTTGTGGCTCGGCAATGGCCTCAAGCGGGGCCATTTGCGCGAGCTTGATCCCCAGCTGTATCAAGCCTTCGCGAACTGGGTTTTCCGGCATCCTGAAGACGACATTCCCGAACTTTCTCGTCACTACGAAGAGGTCGACGCGATCCTCGCCGAACTCTCGGTCCTCTACGAGCCGGACCAGCTTCGTCGCCTCGGGATGGCGCTGCATTCTCGCCAGAAGCGGAACAACGCCGTCTAGATAGATTTATCAAAAAATAGTCTAGACGAAATTTTAATCCAGTGTTATGACAATACGCACGAGGCGATACCGTCTCGGGTGCTGCGTCTCCTCTGAATCTGACCTTTGCTACTTGGACCCCTTGGCCCATGGAGCCCCCGCATGCCTGACGACCATGACCGCAACGATACCGATCCACTTCGCCATCTACGCGTCCTCACGATGAAGCAGGTGAGCGAACTCACGACCTACGTCCCCCAGCACATCTATCGGCTCGAACGAGCCGGAAAGTTTCCGAGGCGTCGGCGCATCGGGCCCAATCGTGTCGGCTACCCACTCGTTGAATTCGAGAAGTGGTTCGCCGCGCGTCCGGTCGTCGACCTCAACGACGACGATGACGGCAATCTCCACTAGCCACCCGATGAATTGGCAGCGCCGCCGCTTCAGCGCGGCGCTGCACCCTTGGAGAGCGCTACATGACAGAAATGCCCCCGCCCTCAGACTTCGGTGACCGGCCGCAGCGTTCGCCAAATCTTCTCAACCCACAATCTCCTCGCTTGTCGGACCTCAGCGGTCTTGGAGAAGCCGGGCATTGGGGCGAGATGCTCGCCTTTGATCTTGCCGAGTTCAAAGCCGGGCGCCTCCCCTGGGCACAGGTGGACCCCGGCTGCCTTCTCACCGGCCCTCCCGGCACCGGCAAGACGACTTTTGCGAAAGCACTGGCGGCGACGTGTGGCGTGCCTCTGGTGGCCTGCTCATACGCCCAGTGGCAAAAGAGTGATGAAGGCAATCTTGGTGATACCCTTAAGGCGATGAGCGCAGACTTCGAAATCGCCATTCGCAACGTGCCCTGCATTCTCTTCATCGACGAGCTCGACAGCTTACCTCGTCGTAGCTTTGGCAACCGACTGGCTCACTACATGAATGCCGTAACCAACGCTCTGCTCGAGCAGCTCGACGGGATCGGAGGCCGGGAAGGCGTTGTCGTTCTTGGGGCGTGCAATCATCCCGACGGCCTTGACCCCGCACTAATCCGCTCAGGCAGGCTAGATCGCCATATCGAGATGAGCTTGCCGACCACTGAAGAATTCGAGAGCATCCTTGCCTACCATCTTCAGGAATCCGGTGCCCGCGTCGAGGGCCTCGCATCAGTTGCCGTACTTTGCAAAGGCATGTCGGCCGCCGACGCAGCCCGGATCGTGCGCGAAGCGCATCGCCGCGCCCGCTACGAACATCGCGCGATTGAGCGCGGTGATTTGATTGCCGCTGCCGAAGCGGGAAATGCTGCGCTCGATCCGCGCATCAAATGGTGTGTCGCCTACAATGAGGCCGCCAAGGCGGCTGCGCGTTTCCGGCAGATACCTTACGAAGTCTTTTCCACGTCATTGCTCCGACGCAGCGCCGCGTACGCTGCTCGACCAAAGCTGCCTGCCGCGGCTTCGCGACGTCAGCTGGAGAACGTCCTGGTCTCACTTCTCGCGGGCCGCGCCTGCGAGGAAGCGGTATTCGGATTCGCCAGCAGCTGGTCGGGCGGCGATGAAAATTCCGATCTTGCGGCAGCCACTGCGCTAGCTGGATTTGCGCTAGGGGAGATTGGGCCTGTCCTCCGGCACAAGTCTGCACTGGTCAGAGGGACGTCTCACCGAACAGCGCCACCTCGAGCGCGATCTTATCCTCAATGCCGCGTATGAACGGGCAAAGGAGCTTGTGCGAGCCGAACGCTCTTTGATCGACGCGCTCGCGGCCGAGCTTTTCAATCGTCATGCGTTGACGCATGCCGACATTCACCGCATCGATCAAATCGTGAGAAGCCCGCTGCCGCCGATCCCGCGGACTCAATCGAGCGGTCAGATCTTTGACGGGCTCAACGACGCCAGGAGAGTGGCTGCTGGAAGTGAGGTTTCGGGCGCGCCAACCCGGAAACGGCGGAAATGAGCCGGTCGATCGAAATGGGAGGTGAGGTTTTGGGCGGTCGAATCGGATCGCTCCAATAAACAAGCCTGCCCGTGTCCGGAAGTGAGGAATTGGGCGGCGCGCATCTTTGAAAGAAAGTTGCGCTCTGAAAGTGAGGTCGCCCGTTGACGAGCTCACTTCTGCTTCGGCATGCTGGAGACTCTATGAACCAGCACGTCTCGACCTTCCTACCCCAGTTCCAGGAACCGCAGCCAGTCAACCGCAAGAAAGGCTCCCTGCTCGCGACCGAGATCAAGACCACGGGTCAGTTCCTCGATCCCAACCATATGGGCAAGATCATCAAGCCGCGCGAGCTCGTCGACATCGTCGAGTTGTCGCCTCTCTCCCGCAACGAGCTTGTGCTCTACAATCAGTTGCTCGGCCACGCCTGGAATAACATCACCACGCAGCCAGTGCATAAGGTTCTCAAGGCGGCGTTGCGTGGCAGCCATGAAAGCAATGATCGCATCGATGAGTCACTCGACGAGTTGATGCGCGCTATGGTCAAGGTTCGCGCGAGCGACCCGGACACCGGAGAAATGGCGACATTCCGCGTCCACCTGCTCGGCACCAACAAGACCGAGGACCGCAAGGACGGATACTTCTATTACACCTTCCCGCCCGATCTGCTCGTCATCTTAAGCCAGAGCAAGGTTTGGGCGACGCTCGCATCGCACATTATGTATACACTTCGATCCAAATACTCGATCCGCCTCTACGAGATGATCGAGCGGCGCATCAGCCTCATCAAGCAGAGCGAGGAGTTCACAGTCGACGAGATGCGTTCGATGCTCGGTGTACCTCCGGGCAAGCTCGAACGCTATGCCGACTTCAACAAGTATTGCCTCAAGCTCGCATTAGCCGAGGTCAACCAGCTCTGTGACTTCACCGTCGACGCGATGCCCATCAAGAAAGGTCATACAGTCGAGAAACTGTTCGTCACATGGATGAAGAAGTCTCACATTGACTGCCTGGGTTATCGCGAGTTTGTGAGCGGTATCGGCGGCAACAAGTTTGGCCTTCAGGTCCTGTATCTCGGCGTCCTTCGTACTAGCTGCCTTTTGCAACTCGCTCGCCAACCGGGCCTCGCCAAGTTCGGAGGCTGCCTTTTGATCATTCTTAGACTGCGCAAGCTCGTTCGCGAGTGAGTCGCGCTCCTTTGCTACGCCTTTCAGCGCTTGGGTCACTGCCAGCTGTCGTTCAACCTCACTGGACTCTAGCGTCAACTTCAATTTCTGGATCTCGGCGTCCTTGACTGCGGTGTTCTTCTGAAATTCGCTTGTGACTTTAATTTGAGCGAGTTCAACGGCGCTCCGTTTGTCTTGCTCGGCCAATTCAAGCCGCTCGCGCAACTGCTTGTCAAACTCGACGTCGTGAACCTGCTTCAAGATATCCGCGTACCCAGACTCGTCAATTTTGAAAGCTTTCCCGCAATGCGGACAGATGATGTCATGCATTCAAAATATCCTTTGCCTTGACCTGAAATAATTCTAGCGTCTGGTGTTCCACTTCGTAGCGGCTCCCTGAGATATGCCGGCCTCGCGCTTGCCGGCTGAAGAACGCGCTTCTCAAAAGCTCATTGCGACGCCGGTTACGTTGGATTCCGATACCGCGCTCAGTGCCTTGGCCAGAGTGGCCCTAACTCCAGGTTCCGCCGTCGTCGACAAGCATGTTGCCTACGGCACTTAGCATGGTTCAATTCAGAATCGCTTAGTGTTTCTATATATTGAACTCGATGCGCTGTTGGTTGTGAGTGCGCGAACGGTTCTTCATTGTGCTCTTGATATTCGCCGATTGCCCTGCGAACGTACTCTCTCGCCGAACTAGATTGAACTGGGTGCAATTTGCGGGCGCAGGGCAACGCCGAGGGAGGCTCTATGGCGGACGTAGCATCGTCGCTGCAATTCAGGCCGCTCACTCGCGCGGAAGATGACGAGAGCTATCTCCTTTACCGAGCAGCGCTTGAGTGGGATCTGGACGAGCCTATCGTCATCGAGGATCGCAATGACCTCAAATCGGAAGGTTCGTGGCGCAAGAGCCTTGAACCCTTCGATCACCAGGTAACAAATCTAATCACGTTCTGCCGACGCTTGCCGGTCACCCTACTCGCAGACGACGTAGGTCTCGGCAAGACCATATCTGCGGGACTGATCATGAGCGAGTTGGCAGCTCGTTCGCGTGTGTCGCGAATATTGATTGTCTGTCCGAAACTACTCATGCCGCAGTGGAAAGCAGAGCTTTCGAGCAAGTTCAACATTCCCTCCGAGCTTGCTGCAGGCAAGCAGCTCCTGACAATCGAGCCCGAATGGGACATAGGAGCAATTATCACGACGTACACCTCCGCCCGGCTCTATCTTGAAAAGATTCCCCGAGATCGATTCGATATGTTGGTTCTCGACGAAGCGCATAAGCTTCGCAATTTGTATGGTGTCGATCCAACGCCGCAAGTCGCCAAGCGCTTTAAGCAGGCGCTCTCCGACCGCCTCTTCCGCTACGTACTGATGCTGACAGCAACGCCCATCCAGAATCGGCTGTGGGATCTTTATTCGCTCGTCGACTTGCTCACCGTGGCGCGCGGCCACGAAAATCCATTCGGCAGCGAAGGTATGTTCGCTCGCCGTTTCATTGGAGACAACAGGACCGATGCGCGACGTCTTAAGCTTGAAGCCAAAGATGAATTCCGGTCGATTATATATGGCTACATGTCGCGTGTCCGCCGTGCAGATGCGAATCTGCAGTTCCCCGAGCGCATCGTCTTGATGCGCAATGTCGTGCCAACGCCGGCAGAACTAGAACTCATCAAGACACTCACAAAGCCGCTACAAAAGCTCAATCGCCTCGCCCAGATTTCCGTCTTGCAGGCGTTGAGCAGCAGTCCGGAGGCGTTGTCGGCACAGCTGCAGGGTATGGCGGATCGGGGCACATTCCCACGGGAGCCGGCGATGGAGATAAAGTCCATCGTGGGTAGTATGGGCCTGAGCGCCAAGCTTCAGGGGCTTGCGGCGCTTGTAGACGAGTTGCGTACCGAGCATCCGCAGAAATGGCGTATGGTGGTTTTTACAGGCCGCATTGAGACGCAGACGACCATTCAAGATTTCCTGGAGCGGCGTGGTATCCGGGTTGGCATTATCAACGGTCAGTCAGGTCAGAAAAACCAGGACACCATCGCTAGGTTCTGGAAAGAGACACCAGAAATCAATGTGATTGTGTCGACCGAAGCGGGATCGGAGGGCGTCAACCTACAAGCTGCAAACGTGCTAGTGAACTACGATCTTCCTTGGAACCCAATGATTGTTGAGCAGCGGATCGGGCGCATACAGCGACTTGCATCGCGTCATGCAAACGTCTGCATCTATAACATTACGTTGGCGGGCACTTTCGAGCAGTACATCGTCGGTCGCCTTATGGAAAAGCTGCAGATGGCTTCTCACGCCATCGGCGACGTGGAAGCCCTTCTCGAAGCATCCGGCATGGACAACGACGGTAACGAAGGGTTTGAAGAACAGATCCGCCGCCTCGTAATGCAGTCTCTTGCGGGCATGGACGTGGAAGCCGCGGCCGCAATGACGGCCAAGAGTATTCAGGAAGCCAAGCAAAAACTGGAAAGTGAGGAGAAAAACATCAACGATATGCTTGGCGGCATGGACGGCCACTTGGACGCGGGCCCCCAGACACCAAATTTGGCGAAGCACGAACGCAGAATGACACTGCGCGACTTCACCTTCGCAGCGCTTGCCAAGGCTGGCGCAACTATAACGGCACGCGAAGGAGACACCTACCTCGTTGAGCAAAATGGTGGCTATGAGATCGCCCGGTTCACGCCGGGGGATTCACAGATGGGACAACGCAGCATACTTTACGCGCAGGGTTCGCCGGCCTTCGGGCGCCTGGTGCGTAGCGTTACCGACAAAGGCATGCACCGCATCGGCGACGAAGACACGGATGCGCTGGCGACGTCCGTCCAGTTGGCGATGGCTTGGACCAAGGATTTTGACGGCGCCACATTGGATGCGGCGCTGATCAGTGTCACGCGAGCTCTTAAGGGCGAAGTCATTGTGAGGGTCCGCGCAACGATTGCGCATGACAGCTACGAAAGATTGGTAACTGTGCCGTGCGCGGCGCAGCAATTGTTTACCAGCCGGGAAAAGGCCCTCGGGCCCATTCCGTCTTCGATTAAAGACATCGCCGACTTAGGCCTTAAGCCCAGCGAGCTCTATGCGGCAGCGCGAGCGGACGAAGGTATTGCAGAGTTCTGCCGCTTCTATTCCGAGAGGAGGGGGCGCGAGGTGCAGGCGGCAGGCGCAAACGAGCGCAAACGCAAAAAGCTCGAAGATGAGTTCACACCACGTCTCGAGATGACGATTGTCGGTCTAGAGGGCAACATGCAACGTCTTCTCGACATGGAGATAGAATATCGGATCGACGGCACAGATGCAAAATACAAAAGCACTATCCAGGTTCGCCCTTCCTTGAAGGAAATCCACCACGCAACCGGCCTCAAGCGGTGCGACGTCACTGGTCGCCGGTTGCCCAGCGAGTGCATAGCACCTTGCGCGGTGAGCAAGCGAGAAATCCTTCGTCATCTGCTTGCCACATCCGAACTCAGTGGAAGAGCGGCGCTACCCGAATATCTGGTCGAATGCAGCCTCTCAAGGAAGAAAGTGTTTGCAGATGAAGTGACGAGATCCGGCGTCACAGGCAAAACAGTTTGCACGTCACTTCTCAAGACATCATCTGTCAGCGGCACGAAAGGAGAACCATCACATTTTGGCCGGTGCGACTTCACAAACGCCGACGCGCTGACGTCAGAATTAGCACCAAGCGCTTTCTCCTCGCGCTTCTATCGCAAGGATCAAGAGGCGGTGTCTGAACTGTCCGGCAAGGCGGGCCACCTATCTGAGCTGACGAATTGCGCCGAAAGCCAGGTTCGCATGGGCCAGCAAGAAGCGGAGAAAAGCGATACGACCGGTCTCACCTACCGTCCCGGAATTTTGGCACGATGTGAGGTCACCAATCGCCTCGTTCATCCAAACGAGCTTGGTGTCTGCGCCGTTTCCGGCAAACGTGTGCTGGCAACGGCCTTACGACCCTCGGCCATTAGCAACAAGCGTGCGCTTCAAGAGCACTTGGCGCCTTGCAGCTTCACGAAAGTTGAGGTTCTTACAACCGAGCTTGCAAAGAGCGATATCTCGCAGCGGCCCTACCGTGTTGATCAACAAGCGCACTCGCCCATTTCTATGCGACGTGGTCACGCCTCGGAGTTTATTCGCTGCGCAGAAACGAAAGAATATATTATCCCTGATGAAGCCGAGCGCTGCGAGGTGACTGGTCATCAATTCTGCCCAGGCATCCTAGGTTTGTGCGCCGTGACCGGAAAGCGTATCCATCCGACCGAGATGGAGCGCTGTGCCGCGACCAACCAAAAGGTCATGAAGTCGCTCTTGGTGAGAAGCAGTGTGACAGGCGCACGCATCCTCGAAGCTGCAGCGATCTCATCTCTTAGTGGTGACTACTGTATGCCGATCGAAGCTTTAGAGTGCGAGTGGGGCGGCGGTAAATTCCATCCTGTAGACATCCGCCAATGCGCTTTGACAGGGATGACGCATCATCAGCGCTTTGCAGCGGTCGGAGGCTTCAAGCCGCTCACAGGCCTCCTGGATGGCACCTCTCGGAGGGCCGATGCAGCACAGGCCTGGGACACGATCGCAGTGGCGCTCAAAGAACAGTTCGGAGGACGCTACGCAATCGTAGGTGCTGAACTCTCGCCGCATGGTGACAAGCTCGCCGTGGTCGCGCAGATCAAGCGCATGCTGGGCTTCAAGTTGGAGTATGCGGGCGTCATCTTTTCTCTGCACCGCAACATGTTTCTTGGCCGTGCGGTAGTCGGCGAACGCACAGGCAAGAATTGGGCGGAGACTCGCACGGCGAAGGCCGCCTAGTTGAGAACAATGCACTAAACGTTCACAAACTGCCTGAAAGCCGAAGCAAATGCTCGTTGCAGCTGAAATCTGGTGCGAATGACCGCTTCCGGGACGCGGCGGCCATACCGATACTCCAAGCAAGAATTGCTTCTTGCCTTGATCGCGGACGCGTTTTTGATGGGTTAGATGATCAACTCGCTGATTCGCGATCCAGAGCATGATTGAATTTCATCGCGACGAGGCTCGCAACATTGAAATAAAGGCAACGACCCTACTGACGAAGTTTCGACGGGGAACGCTGACCAGAAAAGAAGACAACAACTTCCCAGTCGATCGGTTCGTTTCGGCACACATAACGGACAAGGATATAATCGGCGAGATCGTGCCTTCCTTGTCGGATCAGTACGGGCGAACGGTCGCAAAGTTTTTTAATGCGGGTTCGCAGACATGGGGGCTTGTTGAAAGTGGCTACGACGACCTAAGAAGTCTCGTTGCATTGCTTAGCAAAAATGCGCTAGTTCGCAAATTTCTCAGCGATAGTTTACTGGAAAACGAGGTGTTTTTCTGGTGCCGCGCGCGGATACGCGATGCCGAAAAGGTAGGTCTAACTGACTACTTAAAAAAGCGAGCCTCTGAGACCGTCAAGCAGCAATGTGCGTGGGTGCCAGTTGCTCTTTTGGACGTTGAGCAGGAGTTCGAAGTTGGTCATGCAGCTGTTCGCCCGTTGACGCCTCAAATTTTCGATGAGATGCACCGCTTCACGCTTGAAGAGGGGAACATCAACGCGGATGACGCTAAAGCCCTTTACGACAAACTTCGAAAGCAAATGCAGGGCGGCGCTGCCGTTGTCATCGATGTATGTGCGGAACGCGGTCGCGCATTCGAACTAGCATTTGAAGCAGCAGAGGTCGTTGTTGGCCTACTTAGAGCGTTCTCACCCGCTGCATTCGATCCTGAGCTTGTTTGCGCTTGCGCACCTTTAGGGACCGAGCACCAACCCGTTGCGAAGATGCTCTTCATCCAAGGCGGAAAATTTGACGGATACAAAAACGCTCCGCCCGGCAGAAGTCTCGGCCGCTGGCGGCTCGACGCCGAATGGGCCACTGAACTGAAGAACAATGGACTTGATGACGTCGCTAAGCTTGTCGGATTGAATCGGCGGACTCAGTTTCAACAAGCGATCTTGGACAGTCATCTGCTGTATTCGCGCAGCACAATGAAATCGGATCTAAGCGACCGGATCGTTTATATCCTGACAGCTTTGGAAAGCTTATTCCTCAAAGATGGCTCAGAACCAATCCAGCAAAATCTGGCTGAACGGCTAGCGGTAAGCACGACGGACAACGCGAACGAGCGTATGGACATCATTCGCAATACCAAGGCAGTTTACAAGTTGCGCTAGGAATACTTGCACCATGGCTCCACATCTTCAGATGCCCACGAATTGAAGCCTTTTCTGCTGACAGCCTGCACAGGCCTTGAAGTGGCACGAAAAAATGCTGGAAAATTCAAGTCAGTCAGTGATTTTTGCGCCGCGCTGGACCTCTACAAGCTGGGCGGCAATGCAAGACTTGGTTGAGGTCGAGCGGCCTCTAACCTCCGATCAAGTCAAGCCGTATCGCGCGCAAGCGCGCGACCGAGCCATGGCCGGTCTCCTTCGAGGAGCCGACATTCGGGCCGCGCAGTAACATGCCCATCGCGGCAAAGCTCCGACGTCTGCAATTGGCCCTTAGCCGCCGCGCAACTTCCTAAGGAGGTTGAGCATGACGGACCTTGCCCTTTGCATCCAGGAAACCGGCTTTGCGTCTCGCGCAACATGTCGAGCGATCTGCGCATGCATGATCTTGGCTGCCTGAGCGCCAGTAAAGGCCGGCAGCCATTGAACATGCCCAGCGGAAATGATGTAGTGCGACTTGCATGCCGCATCCAGCACACCGATTGATGGTCGAATAGTCGCGAAGCCGCCATCATCGAGTACCTCGTGACCGTCGGGAACCAGCAGAGTTATCCGATGACCACATCCGCATGCGCATAACAGACCGGCAAGTTCGAACTCGTCAGTGTAGTACACAACGTCCGGTCGCATCTGAATGGGAATGCGATCCACCAATTTATAGCGATACTTCAATTGGCAACCGTTCTACGGTCGATTTCAAAGGATGATGTCTCGAAAATTAAGGACGGGGACTCATCGAGACGTTCATAAATCGCCAAGTGTTGCTTAAACCGAATTACGGCCAAAGCTGCGTTGAGAGCGTTCAACTCTGCAATTTGGCCTTGTCGGCGATATTCGCCTCCCTGCGGCTCTTCACCAGGCAGAAAAACTGTCCGCGCAGTTGCTTCATAGGCCGCCCGATCTACGCCTGTGACTCTGACGACGCCGTTCAGTCCGACCGGCGCCCGGTTAAGTCCCATGCCACAATCCACGAAGGGAATGCCATTACCGCTCAGCCAATCAGCGATGAAAATACGGGACGGGCCATGATCGATTGCCAGAAAAACGAAATCAAAAACCCGGAGCCGCTCAATATTTGTCTCGGTCACCCTAGCGGGAACGGGCGAAATATTTGCGTGCCAATATCCATATTGCTGAGTCAGGGCATCGACTTTTAGCGATCCGATCGCCCGTTCAATAAAACCCGGAAAGCGGAAAATGCTGTGCACTTGCACCTTGTCGTCGTCGAACAGCGCGATCTCCGCCAGATGCGTGCGGGCTAAGAAGTCCAGAATGTATGAACCCGTGCCGCCCAGCCCGACGATTGCAACTCTCTTTTGCGTCAGAAGCCTGGACACGTCGTTCATGTGATATCTTGACGATAGCGTATCGGGAAAGAGCAAGGGTGTCCCTTGCTCTGCTGCCTTGAGTTTGATGGCTCGCAGCGGTGTCGCATCCGGAAATTTTGTCAATGCAGGGGCGGTTATCGTGTCGAGGTAGGTGCGCACTTTTTCTTCGAAAGAAGTGTAGTCACGCGCCTGGCCTGCCGGGTCGAGAAGCTTGTAAGAGAACGAACTGTCCGTTTCAAAGCTTTCGGCCACAGAGATTTTATGTGCCCCTCCACCGAGGCGAAGTTGGCGGCCGTTTTGATCGTGCGGCCGCACCCCTCGGAACCACGCTTGGTGATTATTGATCGGTGGATCGATAACTCCATCCGCCGATAGATTGACCGGGCTTACCCAATCTCCATGCGCAAGCTCGCCGCGCTCATTCAAATACGGAAGCCCGTAAATGACGAAGTATCCGCCTACAAAATCTACGTGGTAACAGTCCTCTTCGAGTTCCTCGACGAACCGGTTACGATTCGCCAGTTCCCGAAACCCTAAAGCGCATGCCATCTTTCACCACCACATAGTTGCCGGGTGCAAACGTACCGCTCACATTGTTGGAATGACCGTGCGAGTACTTGATCAAGTACTCAGTGGACCCCGCTCTCCCGTCCGACAGATAGAGCGCGACGACCTCTTCGTATGAGATCTTTTCTTTCGCCACTTCATGATTGTCTTGATTGACAGTTATGGTGACGGTCTTGTCTTTTGCCTTATCCACAATGTCCTGCGACATGCGCGGTTCCTTTCTTAGCAAGATCAAGCAACAGTACATCGACGACGACCTGCTCAAGGCTAGCGCAGAGGATGGACATTGAGGAACTCTTTGCAGGTCCTCCACCCGCCATGCCGAGTTGAGTTATCGTTGCGCCCGGTGATGCGTTTGGTCAGCCGCGCGGCGGGTTTGGGTCGCCACCATGACTGTCGCTGGAAGCGATACGGCCGTTGCGATTGTGAATCCGAAGCTCAGTTTCCTGGTTGCGACTCACCGTGCGCCCTTGGTCGACTGCCTCCTGTTTCGTAACATGATGGCTGCTGGCGCGCTGCGACCCGCCGCGCTTTACGTCCCAGCCTCCGTCCGGGTTCGGAACAACGTGATGTGTCTTTGGGCCTTTACTCATGTTGCTTTCTCGCCTTCGCTTGAATTAATCCGACTGGTCACCGAATCGATATTGCGATATGGTTCCAAAATATGGAACGCTGATATCTATGTCACATCGCGTCAGGATTCGCAAGTCATAGTTACCGTTCGTGGAACGCTGTTGTGTGCACGGTCGAGGATGTGCGACGCGATGAAATTGATGGGGACATCGATGCTGAGCAAACTTGCCGCGAGGGCCAGGTCTGGAATTCCATGTGGGGCCGTTGCAGCCCTGCGAGCCGAGTTAGAGGCGGCAACATGGGATGGACCATCTGATGTGCACGACCAGTATCCTTTGGCGGTGATCGACGACAACGTCATCACTATCCCGTTGGGGGACGAGCATTGCGTCAGTCTCGTGGCAAACTACAAGTCAGCGATGATCGTGATTGAATTTGCTGGAAGTGTAAGGACTAGAGGCGAAATCGCGGTAGGGAGGAAGCCCTAGTGATGATCAAGCCCATCCGGTCGGACGAGGACTATGAAGTCGCGCTCGTGCGCGCGCGCGAACTGGTTCGGAAGAGTGATCGAAAGTCGAACGATGAACTCGAGGTGCTACAGGCGCTGATTGAGCGATGGGAGCGCACCCACCACCCACTCCTCGCCGCCACGCCGGCCGAGGCGATCCGGTTTAGGATGTCTCAGAACGGCATGAAGCCGCGCGACTTGGAGCCGTACTTAGGGGCAAAGTCGCGCGTCTCAGAGATCTTAAATGGCCAGAGGCAGCCGACAGTTGATCAAATTCGCGCGCTGAACCAACATCTCGGCATACCCGTCGACTCTCTGATTGGACTTACAAAACTAGAAGTCGTCTCCCGACCATCCGGTGCCGTAATTGCCGCCGAAACCGAACTAAAGCGACTGGGTGTCATGAGGCAATCCGAGGCGCTGACAAATTTTGTCGCCCGGGCTGCGAAGGCTGCACCAGGTGTTGCGTTGCTACGCAAGACACGAACTGAACGAACCAATGCGAAGACAGACTTTGGAGCGTTGGAAGCTTGGTGTGCAGCAGTGTTACTGAAGGCCGATAAACTCCGTGTGGCAAAACAAGGTCCGATAGATATTGAGGTGGCAAGAGCGCTTACAAAGTTAAGCGTTCGGTCTGATTGGGCTACCAAACTCCATGGTTGGCTGGCAGACGTAGGCGTGGCATTCGTTACGCTCGATCATTTGTCTGGGACTTTTCTCGATGGAGCCGCGATACGTCGCGAAGATGGAACTCCGGTGATCGCATTGACGCTTAGGCACGATCGCCTCGACAATTTCTGGTTCACATTACTGCACGAGTTCGCACATGTGAGCCTCCATTTGAGTCAAAAAATCCCGCTTATCTTCGATGACCTTGACGTCCGGAGCACTGATTGCATTGAGGCTGAGGCTGACGAATTCGCTCGCGACGCCTTGATTCCAAAGGCGATTTGGGCCTGTCGATCTTCGCCCGACATGAGTATTGAAGATGTGGAGCAACTAGCGCTCGACGCCTGCATCCACCCCGCAATCGTAGCTGGCCGTTGGCGATATGAGTACGGCGACTTTCGTCGGTTCAGCAGGATGGTTGGTCGAGACATGGTGCGGTCACAGTTCAAAAAATGAACCTGTCCTCCTGTCATTGCAATGACATTCACCGTGGTATTCAAAGTGGAGGATAAGCGGACTTCGCCATTTGCCTTCCGTAGGTCTTGACTGGGTATGGCGCCAAAGTCCGCTTTCTCTGCACTACAGTCGTTCGTGACTGGTCAATGCCGCATTTGCTCAAGTCAGCTCCTGGGACGATGACGTTAACGCAGCAGCGCCATTTGGGCGAGCTGATGGCCCGCGTAACAGATCGGCTTACTGCTGGCGCGTCCGGCCGCTACCGCCGCATGGCTTGCACCTGTCGCCTCTTCTTGTGCCAGAGCCGCCGCAGTGCGGGCATTTTGTTGTCAGTTTTTCGCCGGACGGCATTTTGTCGAGGTTGCCCATCGCAAGCTCCGTTTTCTGCGCAGTCGCCCGTGAAATCCGATTGCCGCCGATGCAGCTTGTCGTGTTTGCTCGCAAGAGTTCGGACGAGCATAGCGCAGGTCGCGACAAGTCGCGACCTGGCGCGCATCGTCGCCGCCATGCGCGGCGAACTGCGTTTTCAATCGCGCAATGCAAAGCCAACTGGGAACGGTCTGAACCTTCGGCTCCCAGTGCCCTAGCTCTAGGTCGGGACGAAGTGCCGGAACCTATACCGAACCTTGAAAAATGTGCTATGAGCTAAGTCATTGAAATCATGGCGCGCCCGAAAGGATTCCAACCTCTGACCCTCAGATTCGTAGTCCGAAAAAGCGTCAAAACATGCCGGAACGTGGCATCCTTCGCTGCGGCGAACCAGGTGTGTCAGGTGGTTGCGTTGCTGACCCGGTCGCTCGGGCAAAGGAGGTTGCAAGGCGCTCGATACGTTCACCGTTCCCGAATACGGGTGCAACCAGCAGGTCGTATCAACCTTCCGCGCAAAACTGAGCCTTCCGTGTGGATCTGTCAATACGACTGACAGGCCGCCACGGGCTTGCCCTCGGAATGGACCGACAGGCGGAAAGCAGGCCGCCGTGCCCTGACAGTAACCTGCTCAAGGAGGCGATGCCCGCTGGGGTCAGGCGCGAAGCTGCCGTCATACATCGCAATCATCGCTTAGGTCTTCACAGCGGACTCAACTGACCTGAACTTCATGCCCGCTTGCGCCCAGATGTCTTGCGTGGCTTCGGATTTACGGCGTCCTTGTGAAGAGAACTACGTCTAGCTGGTGGCTTCGCAGCTGGCGCCGTTGAGGGAGCCAACGCGCGTGCCTGCTTCAGGTCCTCGTGTTCAAACGCCGTTGCCATTCGCTCGATCTGAGGGGCCTTGAGGCCGTACAGTTTGGCCGCAACTTTCCAGTCGGATACGGCCGCGCCCACTTCCCCGGCGATTTCTTTCGCGCGCGCCAATTTGATCCCAAACTGCTCGGCGACCTCGAGCACGGTCTCCAGTGACGAAGCCGTATCGACCTCATTGAGCGCAAGAACATGGGCCCGCGGTTTCACGTCGATCGGGCAAGGGTTTAGGTCGTAAGCCGGTGATAGCCGCCAGCCGGTGCCGACATGCAGAAACGCATGGTTCCTGAGATGATCGTCAGTATTTGAGACCAGGACGTTGAACGTCATCCGTCGCCACAGCTCTTCTATGTCTGTTCCCGGACTCGATCCGACCTGACGGATGACGTCGAGGATTTCGAGGTAGCTCCGCTGTTCGCCATGATCCGTCGCGTCAAGTGCCGTCATGGCCGACATGAACGGAATGCGGCGCATGTGATCGCGATCGAACCGCCGGACGAGAAGCACCGGCTTCTTGGCGATCTTGTCGAGCCGCCACGGCGGCACCTGGATGCCAGCCTTCTTGGCAAGGTCGAGCAGCACCGCTTCCCACAGCGTCACGGGCCAGTCGTCATCGCGTTTCGGGAACTTGGCGATCAGCAATGCGCCATCACCATCACGGATCGTGGCCTTTGGGCGGGCACCGCCGAGAGAGGTTCCGGGCGCCAGAACCAGCTTCAGATCTTCGTCGGTTTCCTTGTCGCGCTCGATCCTGTCTGTCGCCGATAACAGCCGCGCCAGATCAATGAGAGGCGGAACAGGTTCTCCAGTCGAAGTCAGGAACGCGGCGCCATCGACATCACGGAACCGCAATGCACCCATCCGGGTCTGGTCGTCCACGCCTGCCAGATAGTCGATATCGAAGAGGGTGCGCGGTTGCGTCTTCGCTTTCTTTGCGCGCGCACGTTCACGCCGAAGCATCAGCTTCTTGCCCCAGCTATCCGGCGCTGTGTCGGAAAAGGCGTTGGCGATTCCCTTGGCACTCTGGAACTGCCCGCGCGCAAGCATCAGGGAAGGGGAAAGGGCAAACGCGCCCCTGCGTTTGAGCCAGCTGGCGTCGTATTCGAACGATGACGTCTCGCGGCCCGTTCGTTCGCGCGCCCAAAGGCGGCCGACCAGGACTGGCTCACCGTCAATATCGAGATAAACAAGAAGCTCGCGCTGCATGATTACCCACCCGCGGGCGTGCGGATGCGCTTTGGAAGGTTTTCCTCCTCAAGGGCCATGCCAAGAGGGTCTTGTGCGGGATCAACGAGAGCCGCCAGGCGCTCCGTCATGCCCAACACGAATAGCACCGAAGCATAGACGCCGAGCGATACGCCGGGATCTCCCTTCTCAACTTTGGTCAACGTCGGTCGCGTCGTGAAGGCCCGCTCTGCCAGCAGCGCCATCGAAATGCCCCTGCGACGGCGCGCAACGGAGATGTCGGCGCCGAGCTTCCTAAGGGAACGGCGCACGGGGATGGGAAGGGCAGTCTTGGACCTAGAAGCTCGCATTGTGGAAATTTTCTTTTACACTAAAGCCGATAGTGTAAAAGTTACTATGCATTATGGAGGCGCGTCAAGAGCTATGGGGCCCAAGAGGCTGCTAGCGGCGGCCTGAAGCTCGACCAAGCCAAGCGCTTCAAGGATCTCGAACGCGAGAACGAGCGGCTGAAGAAGGCCGTGTCCGAGTTGACGCTCGACAAGCTGATCCTGAAGGAAGCTCTTGAGGGAAAATATTAAGCCCTTCCCGCAAGCGGGCGTGCGTTGCGCACCCTCTCACGCCTGGATGTCTCGGAGCGTCGCGCGTGTACTGTCGTCGGGCGGTCACGTGCGACGCAGAGACGGCATCTGAAGACGTCTGATGACGAAGCGGCGTTGACGGCTGACATCGTGCGGCTTGCCACACGGTACGGCCGCTACGGCTATCGGCGCATTCGGGAGATGCTGGTTGCCGAAGGCTGGCGGGTCAACGTCAAGCGCGTCTATCGGATCTGGCGCCGGGAAGGGCTCAAAGTACCAATGAAACAACCGAAGCGGGGTCGTCTCTGGCTCAACGACGGGTCGTGCGTGCGCCTCCGGCCCGAGCGGCCTAACCACGTCTGGTCTCATGACTTCGTTCAGGATCGCACCCGCGACGGTCGTGCCTTTCGCATGCTGGTCGTGCTCGATGAGTTCACGCGCCGGTGTCTAGCAATCGTCGTGGCAAGGCGGCTGAGATCCGATGACGTACTTCACTGTCTGGCCGATCTCTTTGTCACCCACGGACCGCCTGAGCACGTTCGTTCTGACAACGGTCCCGAGTTCATCGCGATCAATGTGCGGGAATGGCTTGGCCGGGCCGGCGTCAAGACGCTCTACATCGAACCGGGGAGTCCGTGGGAGAACGGCTATTGCGAGAGCCTCAACTCAAAGCTTCGGGATGAGCTTCTCAACGGCGAAATCTTCACGACACTGCGCGAGGCGGAAGTGCTGATCGAGAACTGGCGCAAACACTACAATGCTGTCAGGCCGCACTCCTCTCTCAACTATCGCCCGCCAGCGCCAGAAGCGATCTTGCCGCCAGCATCTGGTCTGCCCTACGCTCCGCTTCGGCCAGCCCAGACACTGGCCGATAACGGCCGGGTTCTAACTTAGTGCCTGGTATCGTGATGAGGGGCAGGCCAACTGCTCAAACTGCTGCTGTTTCCAACGTTAGAGGCGGCGCGATAAAGTAAGCCTCATCAAATTGGACCAGCTTCAGTAGGCTGGAGCCATAAAGAAGCAGTGTCCCGACCGCGGCGGTCAACGCGGGGCCTCTAGGCCTAGCGATGGGCGGTTCAAGTGTCGCCGCTGAACCCAATGGCTCACAGGCTAATCCAACAGAAGGAATCCGCCGCTATGATGTCCAATATGAGTGCGTGGGAGGTGCTCTCGCATGTGGTGAGCCTCGCGATCGCATATGCGCTGGCGCTTCCAATAGGCTGGAATCGGGAGCAGGAGGAGCGGAGCGCCGGCATCCGCACGTTTCCTCTCGTCGCGATGGCTGCCTGCGGCTTCGTGCTGGTTGCTGTGGCCGTATTGGGGATAGAATCGACAGGCCAGGCGCGCATTATCGAAGGACTGATGGTCGGTGTGGGCTTTATCGGCGGCGGCGCGATCCTGAAGCACGGTATGGAGACAATTGGTACGGCCACGGCCGCCAGCCTATGGGCAACGGGTGCGTTGGGAGCGGCGGTCGGCTACGGACTTTACGATATCGCCGCCATCCTGAGTGCCAGCATCTATGTAACCTTTCGCTATGTCGCGCCGCTGAAGAAGGCCGCTCAGGACGCCGACCGGCCGCATGGCGCCAACAAAGATTGAAAAAGCAGACCGTGGAAAAAAAGCGCTTCGGTAAAGCGGGTGTGCGCGCCTCGATTACGCTCGCGCCGGTCAGCGCCGCTCGAATTCAGAATGCCTTGAATGATGGCGGCGGCCGCAGACCAGTGGCTCAGCGGTAACCTCTCCGCAACACTCCAGCCACCCTCGAGAAGTTTCTTGCCAAGAGAATGAGCGCGAGCGCACCGAACGCCCAGATCGCGATGGCAGCAGGCTTCAGGATGGTTCGGAGCAGTGAGACCACCTGATCGACGACGCCTGTGGATTTCAGGCTATCGATGGCGACGCCGACCTCCTTGCCCAAAACGCCTCCCGCATTCTTGCCAGCGTCCAAGACGGCGCCGCTGCTGGACGCGAGCCAAGACAGGATGGCATCAGCGGCCACGGTTCCAACATAGGCAAGGGCCGTCCACACGAGGAGGGCCAAAAGGATTACGCCCCAGCCGATGGGCGCGCGCCCGTCCTGCGGGGGCCCGCCGGTGTAGCCCAAAGGCGAGTTTGGCTCCCGGTCCGCCGTCCCTTGGGCATGCTTGCGCCAACGATCTCTTCCCACGTCATTCTCCTTTGCCGCGGGCAAGCCGCCAACGTACGATCAGAACCGCTGCTCGCCCTCGGTTTTTTGACTTTCCTCGTCTTCGATCTGGATCGTCACATGGGACAAGCCAAAGCCGGATTTCATCGCCTCCAGGGCCGCGGCGAGCGTGGCGCGCGCCGATGACGGATCGGTGACGACAATGTGGCCGCTCATCGCATCGGCTCCAGAGGTGATCGTCCAGACGTGAAGATCGTGCACGGCGACGACGCCCGGAATCTCAGTTAGCTTCTTTTCAAGAAGCGCCATGTCGATTTCAGGCGGCGTACCCTCCATCAGGATGTGTATCGCCTGCTTGAGCAGGACCCACGTCCGCGGCACTATGAACAGCCCAATTCCGGCGCCTATGATCGGATCGACGAGTTGCCAGCCCGTCGTAAGCACCACAGCCGCCGCAACGATGACGCCGAGCGAGCCGAGCATGTCTGCCAGAACCTCGAAATAGGCCCCCTTGACGTTGAGGCTCTCGGACGAGCCTGCCGAGAGCATCCTCATGCTGATGAGGTTGACAATGAGGCCTGCGACTGCCACCGCCAGCATCGGCCCGCCGATGACCTCCGGAGGGTTCTGGAATCGCTGGTAGGCCTCGTAGAGGATGTAAACCGTCAGCAGCAGAAGCACGACGGCATTGGTCAGGGCCGAGAGCACCTCCATCCGGACATAGCCGAAAGTATTCTGTGGTGTCCGCGGCCGCTCCGCGAACCGGATCGCGATCAAAGCCAGCGCCAGGCCGCCGGCATCGGTCATCATGTGTGCCGCATCGGCCAGGAGAGCGAGGCTCCCGGTCCACAAGCCGCCGATGACCTCGACGACCATGAAGGTGACGGTGAGCGCCAGCGCGATACTGAGCCGGCCCTTGTGCCGCCCCGCCGCGGTTGCTGTTGACGCAATGTCGACCCCCGAAACGGCACCGCTCATTTTGATCGTCCTCGATGGAATGAAAAATTACCCGGCGAGAGTGTCGAGAAGCCCTGTGCGGAAAGGTCGCCCAGACACGGACATCGCGTGCGCCGGGGCTGATTGCGCCGCAACGCCTTAATCAAACAGCCGCCCGAGGAACGAGCCGTGTCCAGAACGGCGGCCATGACCACCATGACCACCATGACCACCATGTCCTCGGCTGTCGTCGTAGCGCGGATCATCGTCCTGCGCCTGCCGGGATGGGTACGCCTGCTGGTTTGGGATCTGTCCGCCTTGCGGCTGGCGAATACGGTCCTCCCCAGCCGCAGTGCGCTCGATAATCTTGTCGAGTTCGCCGCGATCGAGCCACACGCCCCGGCATTTGGGGCAATAGTCGATTTCTATGCCCTGGCGCTCGCTCATGATCAGATCGACCTTGCAAACGGGACAGAATAGCCCGGCAGCCGCATTGCTGGCGGGCAGTTGGGTGCCATCCGTCATCCTTCACTCCTCGCGTCTCTTGAAAATATCCGGCGTCTTGCCCGGACGATGACTTTACTCAAACAGCTTACCTGAAATTCGCTTCGAGTCTTGGCCGATCGTCCTGTCGTGCGAAAAAAGCGCGCCGCATTGCGCGGCGCGCTTTGAAGAGCTACCACCGCCGGTAGCCGTTGTGAGCACGGCGCTGGCTGCCGTACCGCCACAACGGCTTCGCCGCGTAGTTGCGCCAAGCCCTGCGCGCCTGGTATCCGCCATGCCTCGTGCCATACACGTTCTGACCATAGGTCTGGCTGTAGCCCGGCCCGCCGTGGCGGTTGCGACTGCTATTCGCTTCTGCTGCATTAACCGCGAGCACGCCGATTGGCAACGCCAGTGCCAAAGCCGCGATTACCTGTCTGTATTTCTTCATCGTCAATCCTCCTACTTTAAAGCCGGATCATAATTCCAAGCGCATTCTCGGGTTGCTTGGATTTGCCGACTATGCAGAGAAGCCTAGCAACAGGCGAATGCACCCAATCTGAATGCCGTGTTCAGAACGCATTCATCGCGGGAGCGCGCGCAGGCGTAGATCAGCCAACAAACGATGCGGCACACCATAGTGCGATCGAGCAAATGCGACCTGGGATTCGGAGGCGGAAGGCCGCCCGCTAACCGGGTTGCTGCAAGCGCTTCAGGTAGGCGACTGCCTCAGACGCCTTCGCAGCCGCCGTGAAGATCGCGCGGCTGTCGGATTTCATCAGCTTCAGCCATTGCGCGAGATACTGCGCACGATCGGCCCGGGTGTCCTGCGTGATGCCAAGCTCGGCGCACAGGAAGGCCGAGGCGATCTCGGCGACCAGTTCTTCCGCCGCATAGGCTGCATCGCCGAAGCGCTTACCCATGTCGCGGGCAAGCCGTGTGGAGGCGCCGCTCCAGTGGGTCAGCTCGTGCGTCAGCGTCGCGTAATAGCCTTCGGTGCGCGTCATGCTGCCGGTGCCGCAGAACAGGCGCTCGTCCGGCATCTGGATGTGATCGGTCGAACGGCGATAGAAAGCGCGTTCGCCGCCATGCGCGATGCGCGCGCCCGTCGCGGTGACGAAACGGTCGGCAGCTTCGATGCGCTCAACCGGACCAAGCGGCTGAGGCGACTCGGGAAAAGCATAGCCGTCAACCTGCGCGGCGTTGAACACGCTCGATGCGCGCGCCACGCGGCGCTTGCCGTCGTCGTCGGTATCATCGGGATTGGGATCGGCATCGTACTGCTTGTAGAAGACGACAAGCGACGACTTCTCGCCCTTGCGCACCTGCGCGCCGAGCTCGGACCATTGCTTGTAAGTGGCCCAGACCGGAGTGCTGTAGCCGAGGCATTCGGCTGCGACCCAGAGGCTGACCACGTTGATGCCGTTATAGGCGTTACGGGTGAGCGCGTTCTCCGGCATGAACAGCGGGCGTGATGACCTGCGCCAGGGCATTGTCGGCTGGCCCGGATCGGCTTCAATGGCGGCAATGAGCTTATCGGTGATTTCGGCATGGATGTCGCGGCGTGGCGCGCGCGCGGATGAGGACATAATGGTCTCCGTCGTCGTGACCGACCCCGCGTGATTGCGGGCTCGATGCCGGACGAAGGGCGACGGGGATCAAGCGGGCGCGGAACCGAGCTCCCGACTGCTCAAGGAGGGGCGAGGCGGCTGGCGCAGCCGAAAGCCGAGGGCGAAGCCCTTGCAGCGCCCGCGCCCCGGCGCAGGATCGGCATTGTGAGAGACCGTCTACGCGATACGGCAGGGCGTATGGGCCGGTGAGCCGTCCGAGAGCAAGCGTTGCAGCCGCACCCCGTCCGAATCTGCCATACTTGCCGGGGAAAGGACGACGGCATGGAAGACGAAGGCAAGGGCGAAGGCGAAATCATCCTCTACCGCACCGACGACGGCGCGGACGAGCTGCAATTGCGCCTTGTCGACGGGACCGTGTGGCTCACGCAGGCTGAGATCGCGACCTTGTTTGAATCGAGCAAGCAGAATGTCAGCCATCACGTCCGCGAGGTACTGGCGGACGGTGAGCAGACCGAAGCCGCAACTGTCAAAGATTATTTGACAGTTCAAACCGAGGGGCGGCGGCAGGTTCGAAGGACCGTTAAACTCTACAATCTCAAGATGATACTGGCGATCGGCTACCGTGTGCGCAGCCCGCGCGGCGCCCAGTTCCGGAGGTGGGCGACCGAGATCCTCAACGAGTACCTGGTCAAGGGCTTCGTCATGAACGACGAGCGGCTCAAGGACCCCGCCTGGGACTATTTCGACGAACTCCTCGAGCGCATCCGCGACATACGGGCGTCCGAGAAACGCTTCTACCAGAAGGTCCGCGACCTCTTCGCCCTGACCAGCTCCGATTATGACAAGGCAAGCGACACCGCGAAGACCTTCTTCGCGACCATCCAGAACAAGCTCGTCTATGCAGTCACGGGCATGACCGCGCACGGGGATCGCAGCGAAGTAGCATGCTGAAACGAATGGCTCAGGGGGCCTTAGGCCCGGCGGACATGCGTGAAGGCGTCGGTGTGGCCGGGCGATGCCATTGATCTTACGCCATCGTCGCAGACCAACAGCGGAACGGACAATGAGGCAATGATCGTGTTGGTGGCTGTCTATTGCGCTTCAGCGATTTTGGCCGACGGGGCTAAGCGCTTCTATAATCCGGCATGTCGCGACAGTCCCGCGACTGCACTCCTGGATGGTGGTGTGAAGGACCTCTCGCAACATAACCAGATCGCTGATCTTCCGGTCGACATGTTCAAGGTGCTCACGGGCGATCTCATCGATTGCCTTGCACGAACGCCTTTTTTTCTCGGACAGGCTTAGCAGCGCCCTGATCTGATCAATTCCGAACCCCAGCTCCCGGGCCCGGCGGATGAAGCTGAGGCGGCCAAGTTCGGTTTTGCCGTAGGCGCGATAGTTGCCAGCGGTGCGCGCCGGGGCGGCAAGGAGACCGATCCGCTCGTAATAGCGGATGGTTTCAACCTTGGTCCCGGTCGCCTTCGAGAGATTTCCAATCGTCAGGACGGCTGAGCGCATGTTGCTTGACCCTGTAGTGGCTACAGGGTGCAGTATGGGCGCCGAATGAAAGGAAGTCCATATCGCATGACAGCTATCGAGCACCCTGATGCCGGGGGACAGACCCTCCAAATGCGCGTGGACGGCATGGATTGCGGCGCCTGCGCGCTCAAGATCGAGACCGCAGTCAAACGCTTGCCCGGCGTCAGTGACATCAGCGTCAACTTTGCAACCGGTGCACTGGTGTTGACCCACGATGCGGCCCAGACCCCGCGCAAAGAGATCGAGGATCAGATCCGCAATCTCGGCTACACGCCGCGGCCTATGGCGGAGGCCGGTTCGCCTCGACCCGGCGCAGAAGAGGGGCCCTGGTGGCGGACACGAAAGGGCCGTCTCGTGCTTGCCGCTGCGGCCTTGCTGGCGATCGCGTTTTCCGTGGCCTGGGCCGCCCCCGAATTCTCATATTACGCCTACCTCGCTGCGGCCGCCATTGGCCTCGTACCGATCGCGCGCCGCGCGGTTGCGGGCGCCATGTCCGGAACGCCCTTCAGCATTGAAACGCTGATGAGCGTCGCGGCGGCCGGAGCCGTCGTGATCGGAGCGGCCGAGGAGGCGGCGGTCGTGATCTTCCTCTTTGCCGTCGGCGAGCTTCTGGAGAGCGTCGCCGCGGGGCGTGCACGCGCCGGTATCAAGGCGCTGATCGGACTGGTGCCGCGCGTGGCCCAGATCGAGCAGGGCGGCGATGTGCGCGAAGTGCCGGTCGAAGAGTTGCGCGTCGGGGATGTGGCCGTGGTTCGCCCCGGAGATCGTGTCCCATCGGACGGCGAAATCATCGAGGGCGTGTCGGATCTCGACGAAGCCCCCGTCACCGGCGAATCCGTGCCTGTCAGCAAGACCGTGGGAGCGTCGGTCTATGCCGGTAGCATTAACGGCAACGGTGCACTCAGGATATCGATCACCAAGACTGCCGCCGACAACACCATCGCCCGCATCATCCATCTCGTCGAAGATGCGCAAACATCCAAAGCGCCCACGGCGCGCTTCATCGACAAGTTTGCCGCCTACTACACACCCGCCTCGATGGCCGCTGCGGCATTGATCATCGTCGTCCCGCCGCTGTTCTTTGGAGCGGATTGGGACACATGGATCTATCGCGGCCTTGCAACACTACTGATCGCTTGTCCCTGTGCGCTCGTCATCTCGACCCCTGCCGCCATCGCATCCGGCCTGGCGGCGGGCGCGCGCCGGGGTCTGCTGATCAAGGGCGGGGCCGCGCTCGAAACTCTTGGCAAGCTCACTGCCGTCGCCTTCGACAAGACTGGCACGCTGACCTTGGGCAAGCCGCAAGTGACCGACGTCGTCGCTTTCGAAGGCGACGAGGATGACGTGCTGGCGAAGGCTGCTGCGGTCGAGCAAGGTTCCAGCCATCCGCTCGGACTGGCGATCATCACCCTTGCGCGGTCGCGCGGGCTTTCCATCCCGCAAACCTTCGGCGGCGCCTCTGCGGTGCCGGGAAAGGCCGTTGTTGCACGCCTGCGCGACGGGTTCGTTTCGGTCGGTTCACCACGGTACGCGGGCGAACTAAACCTGCTGCCGGGGAGGTTCAGAGAGCAGGTGCAACGGCTGGAGAGCGAGGGCAAAACCGTGGTCATCGTGGCCACGAACGAGCGCGCCCTCGGTCTCATCGCTTTGCGTGACGAGCCGCGCCCGGACGCGGCTGCTGGCGTCGACCAGCTCAAGGCGCTCGGGCTTAAGACCATCATGCTCACCGGCGACAATCGGCGAACCGGGCAGGCCATCGGAGGCGCGCTTGGCCTGGAGGTGCGCGCAGAACTCTTGCCCGATGCCAAGCTCACGGCCATTGCCGAACTCAAGGCCAATGGTCCGGTTGCCATGGTCGGCGACGGTATCAACGACGCACCGGCGCTCGCGGCATCTTCGGTCGGCGTTGCCATGGGCGGCGGCACGGATGTGGCGCTCGAAACCGCCGACGCTGCCCTGCTCAGCAACCGCGTCAGCGGCGTTGCCGAGCTTGTCAGCCTTTCGCGCGCGACCTTGTCCAACATCTGGCAGAACATCGCCATGGCGCTCGGCCTTAAGGCGATATTCCTGGTGACGACGCTGCTTGGCTTGAGCTCGCTGTGGATGGCGATCCTCGCGGACACGGGAGCCACCGTCTTAGTGACTGCAAACGCTTTGCGTCTGCTTCGTTTCCGGGCGGCAACAGCGGCCTCTTCCGAAGGCAGCACATGAAAGGTCACACCGATTGCAACGCGCCGCGTAGGTGAGGAGGCGCACCGTCGTCATCGACATTGAATTCGGCAGCCCGAAACCCCAGGTGTCTAGGTGTCTGGTGCTCGTTGTTGTGAGTTCATCGGCCAGTTCGGACATGCGCTGTCATAGGATCGGCATGCCTTCGGATTCCTCGATCGCGCTGCCGCAAAAAGGTCTGATCATGGCTGCAATGTGAAGACTTCCGCGATGGAAACTGGCTTCAACAGCTCTGGACGGTGGCGCTCGGGTCTCATCTGGGCGCTATCTCTGTTGCTGGCTTTTGCTCCATTTGCGAGCGGTGCTTTCGCAGTTCAGGCGCCAGGATTCGTGCGCGTGTTCGCCCATGCGCATGGGGCAAAATCAGCCGTCCAGGACGTTAGCCATCACGTTGGCATGGACGTTGAACTCGTGTACCGTCGCAAGCAATCGACAGCGGTGAGCACCATATCCGATGGGCTCGACGTGGGTCCCATGCACGTGCATTGCGAAGCTGCTTGCCCGAGCATCATGCTTCCAAGCCCAGCTAAGCTACGGATCAGCCCTCGCACCGAACGAGTGCGCCCAGGGTTCGGGAAGACGCTCCAGAGTTCCAATCCCGATCCGCTGCTGCGACCGCCGATCTAAAGAGGCGACTCCGACCAGACGTTAGCGTTCAGCCATCGCGGGCATTGCTTGACGATGCGGCAGGTCGTCCGCTTGCCCGACGCGCATGGGCCGAACCTCGGAACACAATCGAATGGAGTTGAACATGAACAGGACTAACACTCTATTGGCGGCAGTAGCCGCTGCCTCATTGACCGCTCTTATAGGTTCGCCAGCACAATCGGCACCGGACGCGGGATTGGCAGGATCACTTGGCAATGCTTCCGCTCGTCATTCCATGGTGGATGAAGTCGGCTATCGTCGGCGGTGCGTCTGGCGCCACGGCGTTCGCTACTGCCGTCGGTCCGGAGGGTATTACGGTTACAACTCGTACTATGGACCTGGCTATGGTTATGGCTACGGGCCGCGCTTCGGCTTGTATTTCGGTGGCGGCAGACATCGCGGTCATGGCGGCGGCGGCTTCCACGGTGGTGGTGGCTTCCACGGAGGCGGCCATGGCGGAGGGCACGGAGGTGGCCACGGGGGAGGCCACGGCGGTCGTCACTGACATAGGCTAATGGCTTTCCGGGTGCCTCCTGACGAGAGGTACCCGGGGGCTCGTCACACCGATCATCAATTCAACGAGCTCGCGCGGTCAGACCTGCCCGCGGACGCGCCATGAAAAATGTGTGTGCGCGCCAAGTGGCGAATTAGGGGTGAGAGAAGCCATGGTGGGGCACTTTCCATAAGAGTGATAATATTTCTTATAGGAAATCATCCGCGGAACATGGCGGCAGCGCGCACATTACTCGGTAGCCATCGGCGACCGGAGGCGCGCACATCGGCCTTGCACAGACAAAAATGCCTGTTAGCGGTCCTTCTGGATCGATCTCTCCGTCTTGCTCCACGAGGCCGGTTCAGGCAGCCTTATCTCTGATGCAGATGCACCAGCGGGCGGTGTGACTGTTCCGGCACGAATTCCTGTGTTCGACTAGCAATCGAAATGCGAAGGAGCCGAATTATATCAGCTTCGTTGACAGCTGATTCAATTGGAGAAAATATGAAACGAATCACAACGGGGGTGGTGATTTAAATGCTCACGGCAATTCCGAGAGAACAATCGCGCCATTTAAATCCATTCTTGCTTGCGCTCCGTCTCGTCGAGCAGCAGCGTGTGGATATCCCGCCAGACCTTGAAGAATACTTCAATGCGATCGTCGAGCAAGTTCGGACGCTGCTAGAGGGTGCGCCGCGCCAACCTGGTGCCATTTCACCTGAAGCGATCGCGCTACTCCTTGAGATCAGGGCAGTCGGTGACCTAAGGACGACGATAGAGACGCTGCCGGGCCTGCGGGCAATACCGCCCGAAATTGCGCATAACATACTGTCGAGTATGGAGCAGAGGTTTGCGTTCCAGGATTGATCTGTATCTTCTCCGGGATGCAATAAACCAGCTTTCTGAAACGACCTATTTCAGCAAGCGGCTGCACGACTACGCGGCTAATGTCGTCAAAGCCATCGACTATGTGCTGACCAACGAGAGCGACATCGCACCCGATATCTTGCGTAGTTTCGGGCGGCATGTTCAGCGAACCTATGTTTACCTTGCGGGAAGCACGACGAAGGAAGCGCCATACGAGATGGAGTACTGTCTCGCGAAGGCATTAGATCGTTGGGTTCAGCGAGACACAATCATAACGACCGCGCTGACGAACGAGCACGACTTCCACCTCCTCCCCGCCGATCCGTGGGGCTTCATAAAGTCGTTCCTGCCGGGTTTCGATACGCAGGGCTATGACCCGCTGCTAGTGCAGCTTGGCCTGCCGAGGCTGTATAGGCATAAGCCTCTCTACTGTTTGCCGCTCTATCACGAACTGGGGCACTTCGTGGATGAGCAGTCCACGGTGACCTCCTTGTCCATGGTCGCCGAGCCCGCCCTCATCGCGATTGAGAGACTGGGGCTCGGTGCCGAGTACACGGACGAGCAGAAACAACGGGTGGAGTCGCGGCACCGCAAGGAATATTTCAGCGATCTGTTTGCAGCCGCGCATGTCGGTCGACCCAGCGTTGAAACGCTCGTCACGATCGCGCCTAGCGCGACAGCATCTGCGACGCACCCGTCCACGGCGGACAGGGTGGAGCTTGTAGACATCTTTTTGGACGGACGGACGACGCCTCTGATCGACCTGTTCCAGCAGTGCCTAACACAGCAGGACAAGCCGGCGCTGACTAAAATTTTCACGCTCCCAACAATGTCAACAGCATTTGATGATTTGCGGCCGTACCAAACGGCGGACGAGCCCGAGCTACATGGTACTCTGAGTGCGGCGTGGACTTATCTCAATGATTGCCTCGATAACAGGAGACGGCCGTGGATAAGGCCCGCGATGAGCGACGCGGATATTGAACGGATCACCAACGACCTGACGGAGAAGACAATCCGGAACGCGTCGATCCGAGAAAGATGGACCAATGGAGCTACTGCATAAGGGTGAGATCGATCGCCGGTTAGCGCTTAATGACGAATATGCGCTTCGCATCGATCCGTTGCTGGATGCCGGTCAGGTGGGCGAAGTTACGATCGACCTCCGTCTCGGCACAGATTTTCTTGTCTCAATTTATACGCGACGGGCTTATGTCAGCTTGAACAAGGCCGAGCCGACATATCGAGGCATTGGATCTTTTTTCCAGGCGACGAGGCGCGAGATGGGCGATCGGTTCGTCCTCTACCCGCATCAGATGGCGCTCGCGACGACCCTCGAATACGTGTCCCTCCCACCTGACGTATTTGCCGACGTTCTCACGCGCAGCAGCTACAATCGATTGGGCATCCACTTGGCCAGCATGGTTCAGCCGGGTTTCCGCGGATGCTTTCCGATCGAGCTGTTCAACCATGGCAACAATCCGGTCGATTGGTCGTGGGCAGCAGGCTGATTCAGTGTCGCCTCTTCAAGACCGAGCAAGACGCGTCTTATGCGGGTCCCGACCGTCCTCGAAAGTACTACGGCGACGTCCGTCCCAGGCCGTCGCATGCAGCGGAAGACGCCGACCTCGTCAGGCTGGAAGCCATCAGGGAGCGGCGCTAGCCCGCTAATCTTTCATTTGCCGATCAGGCGTAGAAGCGCGACAAGCCACCAGGGTCGCGTGTCAATGCGCGTTGCAGCACTTTCAGTTGTCTCCGCCCGTAGCCGTGCCGGCGGAGCGTCGCCGATGGCGATAACGCCACAATCGTCCCCCAAAGCGATCATGCCCGGGAACGCACATGTCGGCTTACAAAGCTTGAGAGGCGAAGTGTCCAACGTTGACCCCACGAAATGATAGAGTTGCGCGCCGGAGTTGGAGAGATCAAGCGGAGCTAGGTTATAAGCAAGCATCTGAAGAAACTGATTGCTGCCGCAGGCCATGGCAAAACCGAAGACGTTTTCCCTGGTTCGCAGAGGATGATCTTTCGGCAAACCTGAGATGTAGGCTGGATCGTCGAGGAAGCCCTGACGCTCAAGCTGTACATCGGCCGGATCGTATTGGCCAAGACACTGCAGGCAGGGCCGTGTCGGCGTAGCGGTATGTGCTCTCCAGTCTGCAGCCACAAGTTTGCGAGACCGATTTGTCCGTACAGCGATGCCTCCATCAAATACCGGAATTAGATGGGCATATGCGATCAGATTCTGGACGTATCTGCCCCAAGGACGATCGACGCAGCTCAATAGAACGTCGCAATCCAAAGCGCTCCTGAAACCTTCTTCTTCATAGATTGCAGCTTGCAACGTCTCGACGCTGAACGGAGACGCGGTTGCTCGCGCGGTCAGGTGCTCGGCAAGGACCTCAACCTTCGGTCGGCCGATGTCGGCTCTTGTCGCATATTGAAGTCGGTCGAGATTGTGTTCCTCGATGATGTCGAAGTCGAGCGCCAGCACGTCTTCAAAACCTGTTCGGGCGAGTGCCTCGGCGATGACGCCGCCGACGCTTCCGGCCCCGATCAAGCCGACGCGCAGTCGGGCCAGATCAGCTTGGCATTCGTCGCCCCACGCCGAGATCGTGCGTACCTGTTCAGCGGTCTGTCGAGGAGGCGGTGCCAAGTGATCGAAGTAATGAACCTTCATCCGCTCACCCACGACGCGTACAGTTGCACACCATTTGCGTTCGTATTTGCGCGGCGCCACTCTCTCCCATGAGCGGGCGCTCCAGGCACCGTTGCCCGCCAATGTCAGACCGATGAATGGACGGTTCGTGACGCCGAACACAGCTCCGGCGTTGCCCTGCTCGGCGTTGATGTCGTCTGGACTCATACCCTGCCAGCTTCGACCCATGGGATGGCTGTGTAGAAGCGCAAGACCGGCGCCTTCGGCAGCTGCCATAGAAAGAGCACGCTAGAAGTAAGCTGGCTGGAAACTTACGTTGCCATGCACATTGCGGTCGCTCAGCGCAGGAAGCACCAATCGCTCTATCAGAGCAGTCTGGCGGGTGCGTCCGTTGCTAGGGTGCCAGAGGGCGAAACACAGATCCTCTTGTCCATCGTGGCGAAGAAGGTGAAGGCGTGCCGCGCCTTCCACCTCTTCCGTCATGGCCACGCTGCGTTCGACCTTGCTCATTGCGAATCCCACAGCTTCCAGATGCGGCTCATGTAAGTCGCCACGGTCCGCTTACTTGCCGGCCAGTTCGGAAACGGCCGCGACCAGTACTGCCAGTCGAGGCCAGTGCCGGCGTCGAAGACCCGAGCCTGTTCTTTGTGAACTGCTCCGCGCGGATGCTCACCGCTCGTGTTGATCGGATGGATTGACGGACTTACGTAACGTCCACTCGGCGGTGTCATAGGGAAATCCGAAGGCACGACGAGACCAAGAGTGACCGTCGTTCCCCGATACTTCCCGGTTTCGACCACGTAAGAGAAAGTGATGTGGTCGGGAGAAGAAGGGAGTGATTGAGGTTCGTATCCAAGCGCAGACAATCCGGCCTTGAACAGCTGAGCGGGTGCCGGATGGAGAGGGTCGGATACCGGCGTCGGCCCCGTTGAGATGACTTGGAACTTCATGCCGCGCCGCAGGCGGATGGGTTCGTCGCCTTTCCCCTGGTAGCTCACCGTCCCTTTCTTGGTGATCCGCGCCAAGTGATGCGTAGACGGGTCCTTTTGCGCCGCTTCGACTATAATCTGGTTCGGCGTCATGATACGGCGAGGAGCCTCGAAGGGCTCACCGTCAACGCTGATGATGAGAGCGCCCTTTGCCGGCCTGATCTTGAAGCGCTCGAGACCCTCCTTCCCAATCCTCACAGTATCGTCGTCATCGACGACTTTATCGGGCTGGTCCTCTCGCTCGAGGATGAGATCAACATCATCGTCTTCCTTTCCAACGAGGGTCTTGATCTCAAGCCCAGTCAGATCCTCGAGCGGCCACTCAAGACTGCGGCCATCGACGGTGAACCGAAACGTTTGCGAACCTTTGATCACAAAGACGAGTGGTCCATCGGCCAGATCGACCAGCTCGGTCGGGCGGATGGCTTCAAGCTCGAAGGTTTCGAGCTGCCGCAAGATTACCCATTCCTCAGAGGGATACGCGCCGACACCCTCGGCCAGCTGCGCTCCCGTGACCTTTCGGTCCTGAAACTGGACCTCGCGCTCTTCGAAAAGCTCGTTGGAAATGCGAGTCGTAAATTGATGGCCTTCACGGCCTCCCTTTCCGCGGTGCACCGCCGCTTCAACAGTCGTCATGTTCATTCTCCTGGGGCCCGGGACCCGGCTTGGTTGCGCCGGACCGACCCGACGATTTCGTACAGATTAAGTTGTACGTTGCCGGCTGTCAACCTCTTTGGTACAATTTCGTATGATGAGACCAGACGCTTATGGAGCGCGGATAGGAGATTGAATGTCGCTTGGAGTTAGGCTGAAAGAACTGAGGATCAAAAAAGGTAAGTCACTTCAGGAAGTTGCTGACGCTGTTGGCGCGTCGAAGGCGCATGTCTGGGACATGGAGACCGGCCGCAGCAAAAATCCCAGCATCGAGCTGCTGCTGAAGCTCGCGAAGTTTTTTGGTGTCGGAATCGCGGATCTGGTCGGCGAGAATCCCAATGCCGAGGAAGAAGGGTCTCGGGCCCTGTCCATGTACCGAGAGCTCAAAGAGCTCAAGGATGAGGATCTGGAGTTCATCCAGCAGATGATGGATCGTCTGAAGGACAAGGGCTGAAGATGAAAATCAGCCGGCTCGATCTGGACGGTAGATCGCCAGAGGGGCTGGTGACTAAGATCCTGAAGGCCGAGCCGCAAATGTCCTATCCAGTGCCCATCGAGCAGCTGGCGAAGGCGTTGGATATAGATGAGATCGCGGAGCTGCCGGACGGCTCGGTCGAAGGATGCCTTGTAACGGACCAGTACAAGAGTACCGGCTTCATCCTGGTGAATGGATCAGCCAGCCCGGGCCGGCGAAGATTTACGATCGGGCACGAACTTGGGCACTTTCTGATTCCGACGCACAAGCCGGTAGATGGAGATCGATTCCTTTGTAAGCGCGAGGATATACAGAAATGGTCCACGGTAGACCAATCGCGATACGACCGCATGGAGGTCGAAGCCAACCGATTTTCTGCGTTGATACTGATGCCCCCTCCTCTTCTCCGAAGGTACATGGGCAAGTTTCGCGACCCGAACCTGACGCAAGTTCTGGAGATGCATAGGGACTTTGACGTCAGCAAGGATGCAGCTGCTCGGGCTTTTGCGACTTACCATGGCGAAAACGTTGCAGTTATGGTCCTCAGAGAGGGCAAGGTTCAACGCTGCTATAAATCCCAAAGTTTAAGCTTCCCCGATCCGGTGGTGCTCCGTCGCAGTTCATGCGGACGACCGACCAGCATTAGGTGGCGCGTTGAAGACGTCGAGCACTGGCTCGTCACACGACGCTAGACGCTCCTCACGGAGCAGACCCGTAGGGGTTCGCGAAGCCCCTACGGGTTTTTTGTTGTCGAAAGTGCCCGCGTATCGCCCGTACATACCTACGGATATTCCGTATATGCGCGGCAAGGCGCAAGAAACCCAACACTTCCGGCACGTTCGTCAGGCTTATCAGCCATGACCCAAGGCCCTCGGCTCTTCCCTCTCAATTTCGATATCGGTCTTCGCTTTCCTTGCTTCCTGGCTATCGCATGCGGAAGCGGCGGCTCGGTGCTTGGGTCTTGGCTGCGCCAGACGAAGGCCGGTTAAAATGCACGCATGCGCCGCATTCGATGACTTTGTTCAGCTTCCGATCCGCCGCAGCACTCCCACAAGGACCGCTGTTTCTCGGATGAAGGTTTGCCGCGACGCGAACCGGCCCGTCGGAAGCTGAATAGACTTATGGAGAACCAGCACTTCATCACATTTGGCAAACCGGGCTCGGGCAAATCGACGTACTTAAAAAATTGTGCCCTCGACGATATCGAGTCTGGCGAGCGCGCCGTCATCTATCTCGATCCGCACGGCGAAGACGGCCGCGACCTGCTCGATGCGATCCCGAAAAACCGTATCCGCCATACGATCTATCTTGACGCGTCTGACGGCGACTACGCCGTCGGCTTCAATCCGCTCGATGCCCCGCATCGGCTCGTCTCAGCCTTGAAGACGATCTTCAAGGACAGCTGGGGTCCAAGGCTTGAGCAGGGCCTGCGCAACGGCCTTGCGGCGATCATCGAAGCGCGACTAACGCTGCACGATCTCTGTCCGATGTTCTACGACGAACGCCACCGCATGCGCGTGCTGGCGAAAGTCGCGAAGCCGTCGACGCGCACGTACTGGCTCGACGTGTTTCCGAGGGCCTACAACGAGCGCCAGCAGCAGGAGGCGGCCTCTCCGATCTACAACAAAATCGATGCCATTTTAGCATCCGACATTTACCGTCATTTGACGCAGAAGACGCCAAAGCTCGATTTTCGCGACGTCATCGCCAAGCGGAAGATCGTCGTCGTCAATTTGGCGACACCAGCAATTGGCGACGACGCTGCCTTGGTGCTTGGCTCTCTGTTTACGACGGCGTTTCGCAACGCGCTGATGTCCTACCCCGGTCCGGCGGCGTTTTTCGCCGACGAGTTCCAGGTCTACGGCACTGACGTCTATCTGTCGATGCTGCGGGAATTAAGAAAATTCGGACTCAAGTTGGGCCTTGCGGCGCAAGGCATCGATCCAGCGTTTCTCTCCATTATCCTCGGAACGGTGCGCGACGTCGTCGTGTTCAACGTCTCGTTCAACGACGCCAAGGCGCGCCAAAGGCACGTGTGCCGCGGTGCCGCTCTACGCCTATCTCGATGTCAATGACGTCGTTGATCGCATCAGCTGAACTTCTACAACCTGCACGGCGCCTCGCGCGAAAAGCAGATGGAGCTGTTTTTCTATTTGTTCAAGGCGATCGAGCAAGGACTGACCGAGCGTCAGGCGACGATGATCGCCTACCTTGTCGATTTCATGCGCGTCATTCCCAATTCAACGCTCGATACGCTGCGCGAAGTCTGCGACACCAAAACGCTGCCCTATGCCGAGCACCTGAAAGACGCGCCGCCAATCACTCAGGATTTCTTCAAAAACCAATTCCTGAGCGCCGACCAACTTGTCCGGCAAACCAAGAGCCAGATTGCCAATCGGCTCTATTCGCTGTGTCGCAATCAGATGTTCATTTCGATGTTCAATGCCCCGGACAACAAGTTCGACGCCTTTCGCGCCATGCAGGACAAAAAAGATCGTCGTCGTCAACACCGATCGCAACGCGCTCGGCGATCACGGCTCGGCGGTGTTTGGCCGCTTCGTCCTCGCCCAATGTCTCGCTGCGGCGTTCCAACGGCCGAAAGCCGAACGGCATCTGGCGCTGATCATCTGCGACGAAGCCAAGACGTATCTCGACGATCAATCGCAGAAAATCTTGTCGGACGCCCGCGCATTGACGGGACTATCGGTTGTAAATTCGCATCTCGCAAATATACGAAACATTCGCAGAGATAGTTGTTCGTCTTCCCCTTGTATGCGTTCAACCGGGAATAGTATACTTGACATACCGCGAATACTGACATATATTCAGATCATCAGACACGCAATCGGGTGCGCCAATGATCGATTTGACAAATCCAATTTTTCACGACGCCGATAAAGCGCGCGAATATCTTGAATCTCAGCGCTGGCCGAATGGTCCAGTTTGCCCGCATTGCGAAGCGAAGAATGAGGCGACGCAATTGCAGGGCAAGAGCACGCGGCCCGGGCTTTACAAGTGCAAAGGCTGTGAGAAGCCGTATACGGTAACGGTCGGAACGGTATTTGAGCGATCCAAAATCCCGCTCAATAAGTGGCTGCTTCTCACGTTTCTCATGACCAACGCCAAGAAGGGCGCGAGTGCTCATCAACTGGCCCGCGACACCGGCCTTACGCAAAAGTCAGCGTGGTTTGCCTGCCAGCGCATTCGCGAAGCAATGACGCCGGAGGCAAGGAATGCGGGACCAATTGGCGGCGGCGGCAAGACGGTTGAAGCTGACGAGACTTACGTCGGCGGCAAAGCGAAGAATGCTCATAAGAACAAGCCGATCCCGCCTAAGCGTCCGGTCGTCGCGCTAGTCGAACGTAACGGTGAAGTGCGCGCCCAGCATGTGGCCGATGTGACCGCTAAGACGGTACGCAACGTGCTAGTTACTCAGGCGAGCCGCAAGAGCAAGCTTATGACCGACCGCGCGGCTCTCTATGACGCAATGGGCCGCGAGTTCGCCTCGCACGATGCAGTCGATCACAGCGCTGGCGAATACGTTCGCGGCAAAGCGCACGTTAATACGGCTGAATCGTTTTTCGCGAATCTCAAGCGACAGATATTCGGTCAGCACCATGCCGTCAGCGAACAGCACTTGCAGCGCTACGTGAATGAAGCAGCTTTTAAGTGGAACAACCGCAGCAGCTTAGGAATTGCGGACGCCGAACGGGCAAACAATGCGCTTAAGGGAATCGGCGGCAAACGGCTGACGTATAGGAAAACTGACAAAACCTGTAACGCTTAAGCAGAAGGCGCGCCGGTTTGTCCGCTGGCGCAAGCGTCAGTCGTGACGACCAGACCCGAATCGTGGCAGCAATGAGGCTGCAACATTCCTGATCCAGACGGCCAAGAGGGAAAACGGGCCAAGGACAGCGGGGATTTTGGCTACGAGAATGCCGTCATACGACGCGTACGTGAGCGCAGCAATGCGTCTACGTGCGTCATCGGCGTTTTCTGCCTTGATACCCAATTCCCAATGCTTGCCATCGTGGCGGTACGAGAAAAGGTGTGTCTGCATTTTTGAAACCATAGAAGGACTTCACTATGTACTTCACAATCCGCAAAAGCGCCGCCAATTCCAATTGGTACTGGCGTTTCCTTACCGCAAACAATGAGATCATCGCCAATGGCGAAGGCTACGTGAATAAGCGCGATTGCCTTTACGCGATCTCTCTCGTGGACGGCGGACGCAATCTGCCGATCTATGAAGTCTAGTCGGAAGAACCCAGGAAGCGACCTACCACAGTTACTTTCCTGAACCCTTCCGACCCGTAGAACCATTTCGTTGGGCGCTAGGCTTTCGCTTGGCGCCCAATTTCATTTCGTCATGCACCTTCGGCGGCGTGGCAAGCATCTTCTGAACAGTCGCGACAAACGGCCTGTCTGAATCCGTTTCGTTCCGTTCTGTTGCCTTTTTACTCCGCGCGGCCAATGCGAATCGTCCTAGCTTGGCAATCGATCGAATGGATTGCCAGTTTGCGTTGTTAGCGAAGCATGGGCCCGGCTTGGTGCAGCTGGTGGATTCCTACCCGTCCCGCTGTCGGTTCAATTCCGACCGGGTCCACACTTCGCATTCAAATTTCGTTGCATACGCACTTGCGCAGATCAAGCGCTAGCGTGGAAGGGTTCCGTTAAGGAACCTTTAATCGGCATCGCCATTGTCCCGTCTCCTGACCGCCGGTCGGATTTTTCCGACTCTTTTCGTTCCTCTTCTTTGCAGCGATTCGCGAGCTTGGCCAAATCACGTCAAGCGTTGACTGAATCTGGATGCAACACTTGATTCTGATGATGGTACGTCATGTATACTGCTCCCGTTCAACCTGTGTTCGTTGTCTCATGCCGTCGGCCCTCGCCACGTCTGGAACGCGATCTCAAACATAGTTCTGCTGCGCTGATCTATGGTCGTCTCATCCCATTTATCGGCACGCATGAACTGGCGGTTCAAGTGCAAATTCGCTTCCAAGAACAGCCGTTCACGCTTCGTCGCCAGACTGTAATTATGTATTGAACGATTTACGCCATAGTGAAGCAGGGTCAGGTTGCCAAACGTGTGTTGAGGCGCTCGCGCTTGCTAATCGCCTTTTGTCGGTCAGAAGCCTCGTCCATCAACAAGTTTGCCATGTTGGCAGCTTGGAGTTCAGCTTCGGTCACCGCAACTCCGTCGATCGGCCAATGTTCGAGCCAGCGTTCAGGCAAAACATGCTCGACGTCTAAATGAGCCATATCTGGAAGAACATTTTCTTCCGTCCGCGCCGTGCGCATTCCTTTTTCAAGAGCAGCCAGTACAAAGCGAACCCGAGCCATTTCGCCAAGTCTCGGTATGATTGGGTCATTTATCCAGACCCGTAAGAACTCTTCATCGGTCGGCCATCGCGACGTTTCTCCCTTTTGTGCCGACAAAATCGACCGAAGGTTCGCGGGCGAAAAGTCTCCTTCCCGTAGCCGTTTCAGTAGTTGAAGGAAGGTCTTATTATAACTCTTATTACTCAAGCCGCAGATTGCTCTGCGAACCACGTACGAGACCAAATCGCTGTACATCGCGCTTTGGTCCGCCACCGACAATCTTGATCCGGCGATGGCCAGCGCGACCGCGTGTATCGGAGAAGCATCCCAAACAGCTATTTGGCGACCAAACTGTCCGATGGGTTCGTCACCAGTGCCCAGTATAAAATGTCGATATTTGTCGGCATAGCTTGAAAGCCTCTCTAGTTGCTGTTCAGCGGGCATAGGCTTGGCGAAACGCCGATAGGCCTCGTAGAGACGACCGACATCGATTTCTTCCGCGAGTTCGGCTTGCAGTGTGCTCTGCATGAACCATTCCACGCGCGGCCGGTTTAATCGGCCACGTCGTTGGGATTCGGCCCAGAAACTCCCCTCGAATTGACTCCAAAGCGTATCGTAAAGGTTGCCGGAATTGGCGCCGTCGCGATCAGTACGCATGAAAATGAAGTTGCGGATCAGGTCCGTTGCGTGAAGCTCTGCGCCACGCCCATTCAGCGTTTCGAAGATAACCTGCGCATCGTCCTGTTGCTCTAGCGATATCGAAACGACTTTCAAATCTTGAAAAATTGCTTCCGCTAGCTTCTCGAGGCGCTCCGGTCTATCTGGCTGGCCTGCCAACCAATCCTCAATCTGCTGCCGGAAAAACCAAATTGCATCCAAAGCCGGCGGATGATCAATTCCTATACGTTTGAGCGACCCACTTTGCGTGAAGTTTTGCGGAAATCGCGATCGCAGCTCATCCCTCGTTTGAGCGTGCATCGCGAGCTCATACGTTTGCCGGTCCCTGAATGTAGGCCACACTTTGAATACTTCTATTGCAGGCTGTTTCATCGTGTCTGGATTCGGGTTCCATACGCAGCCATTAATGATCGGCAAAATATCATCCGCTTTGCATTCGCGTATGGCCATGCTGAGTGCAGATAAAACATACTGAAGCGTCGTCAACCGTTGTTGGCCGTCAATGACGTGAAGAGCCTCCACACCCCTCAGGCCATCTCGAGGCTGTGGCTCCAAAACAATCGCGCCAAGAAAATGCGGTGCTGGCGGAACGCTATTATTTTCGAGTCTGCTTTCTGCCTTCTGGATAATATCGGTCCATAGAGGCTTCCATTGGGCATCTCGACTCCAAACGTAGGGACGTTGATAGAATGGCACACGATACTGGCGACGATCCTGAAAGAGCTGATGCACTGTGACTGTTTCAGAATTCATTCTAACCCCCGCCGGACAGTTTCTTGACCTCAGACTACGTCGGGATGACAGGGCTGACCATCACCGTGCATCCCACAGTTGCATTGATCCCCATGCAATAGTTTGAACCGAAAGAGCTGTCCTAATTGCATGGCGAATGCGATGCTTGGTTCTAATGGAGAGTTAGTATGATCGAGGCCCCACCCCGGGGGACCGGGTCACGGGTCATGCGTCGGAACTGCTGCATCAGATTTACGCTACAAAAACATCGCAACGATGGTTCTTGAATGTCCAAATTGATCCGTGAGCTAGAAGGCACCATTGCGGCGATGAGAATGGATTTGGCCTTGCTCGAACCGTTGCAGGCCAAGACAGAGAGATTCTCGACGGAGTTTCATAACCGATTGCTCAGCATGGGCGCGAAGCGTGAGCAGATTGCCGATTGCCAAAGAAGACTAGCTGAAGCGCGACGCAGCAAATCTTAGAACGGCTGTATACCTCGGCCTGCCTGGACTGACATTAATGTTCTCGATAACGAGAGGACTCAAGGCGCAGACGGTGCTGGCAATTCCCCCATCGGCTCTCCCCATAGAGACTATCATTTCAAATCGCGTCATCTTTGCTAGAAACGGAGGGCATAGACATGGTGTGTTTTCTCAAATCTCACTTGGAGTACGTCACCGAAGAGCTTTGGCTAAAGCGCAACCGCTTGAGCTTATTCCAAGGCACGAACCTAAGATCGCACACGGCCAGGACACCACGGAACAGAGCAAGGCCGCATTGAGAGATCAAATCAAGGAACTCGAGTGGTACGTCCGTGAGGTCAAAAAGATGATCTGCGAAAAGCTCAATTGAGCGACTCTAAAAACAGCAAGCTTGCCGTTCGTCCTCAAACTTCTGGTTCACGTCTGATAGTCTGCAATTCTACGGATTTTTTTGTGAACTGGTCGGAGTTTGCGTGTTCTCGCCAGAACGCGAATAAATCTTCGCAGCTCTCAATCTTAAAGATCTCCTCGGTTTCCTCCTCGTTGTGTGAGCCACTAGTCCTTTCTCAGTGTCAGCAAATCCTAGAACGACGTATTCAAACCGTTTGATTTTAGCCCGGCAAACGTCGACAGCTTGGCCATCGAAAGGGAGGGTAGTTGTCGGCTCTAGGCCGACCCGAAAGATAGATGGCTTGCTAACTTCATAGTATGTTGGCTGACCCTGTGGATCGTGCCTCCAGATATGCTGCGGGGCTACCGCGTGAGCGGGAATGCGGGCGTCGATAACGCGACGTCGGTTTTCGGTGCGCTCGCGATAAACTTTGATGTCGATGACATCAACCGGCTCGGCCCCGTTGGTTGGTATGAGTCTAACTACACCATCGGACGCCATTCCGATCGATTGTAAATCCGATTCAGTCGTGATTTGTGGAAGGCTCGTGAAGTAGGCATATGCGACGTTGACCAGCTTTTTATTTCTCTGAATGTTCCAGCTTGATGCACGAAAATGCTGATCTGCAAAGATTGCTGCGGCAGCTTCGTCGGTCGTATGATGAAACAGGTCTAGCCAAATCGTGTGATCGTCAGTGACGCTGCAGCTACCCGTCGCAGTCGCGTTAAAGCCTCGAGGCCCGACAACCCGACAAGCATAAAGAAAGGAGTTGTCGTCATACCTTCGCAGGCAACGATCTCGAGTAATTGCCACGCTTAGCCGCAGTGCTTCGCTTGGCTCATAGCTGAACTGAGCATAGCCAGCTTCATCGAGGAAGTTGAGCAGAGTTGCAGAAAAAAACTGCGCCGCGAAACCATCTTACTTTTCCGAGTACCAATACATCTGGCACCAATAAGGCTGAAGCCGCGCGCATGCACCAGTCGAATTTTGACAAGTCCGTCGCATGCGACTTCGCCGTCGTGTATCGGCAGCGTCTCAATGAGATCCGGTGACATGCTATTGACGCCTAACTACGGGATAAAGCCTTTGCGTTCGTAAGGCTCCGCGTCCGCGCCACCGAACCATTCGTAGTTGATACTATCTATGAGTGTTGCAGGAGGCTGTTTGTTGTCAAACATGATCACCTGCTGCGATTTGATCGTATTTGCTAAGCTGACCCAGAAAGCGGCCTCAATTCAGGGTTCAATCTGTCTTCTTCGGCTATTCGGGCTCCATCACGCTTTTCTTTATAGGTTGTGAGCGGCGAGTCGAGAATGACGAAACCGGGGTGCGGCCTACCGTTTGACAAGCAATATCGCATCAGCGCTATGGCGAAAGCCGCATGTAAAATAGCGCGAACACCTTTTCTGCTACTGCGCCATCACACCGCGCTCGCTCGCGGCTCGGAGAAGAGGTGAAGTTGCCCGTTCTGGCGAAGCTCATGCTGGCCGAACGGTTCCTCTCCAGATTGTTCGACCAGATCGCAAGCGCCGCCGCCCGTTCCAGACGGCCACTGCGTAGATTTGGCGGCGCTTGAAGCTGCCGCATCGGAGAAGAAGCCAGCCCCCAAGGCGAAGCGGGCCGGGCCTAAGATCAGTTCCACCGATGACGCCAAGCCGACCGCCGTGCCGGACTCCAAGGACAGCGCCATCTTGACGGAATGGAAGGCGGCCGACGCGATACGGGCCTGGGCGCGGCTGTCACCGGCCTTGGCCGAGGTCGATCTGCGCCCCTATCCGTCACGGGCCGCGTTAAAGAACGCGTCAAGCATCTCTGTCGTAACGGCTCGGCTGCCAGCGCTATCGAGTGTCAACTGAATGCGCTCAGCATCGGCGGTGGCCTGGTCCCTGATCGCCTTCAGACCGGCCATACGCTTTCAGCACCGAATCGTTCAGATCCGCCAGATCTGCTTCGATTGCTTCGTAGAGGCGATTGATCCGCTGATCGGTTTCTGTGATCCGCTTGAGGTCCGCGAGTTGTTCACGGCGGCGCTCGGTGCGGTCTTGGCCTCGATCAAGAAGGCTGCCGAGAATGGTTGTAAGGCGCTCGGGTTGGAGCGGGTGGACATTGCTGCCCTTTATTGAGCATCAACCCGCGCCTCGTGCGTTTTTCCGAAGCGTGGAAGAACACGAATGTAGATGAGTTCGGCCACCAGCTCGACCAAGGTCTGCGTGACGATCACTGCCGGAAGTACCGGGATCGCCCCCGGAACCGCAAGGGCGAGAGGCAGCACCACGAGGGAGTTGCGTGTCGCGGTCGCGAAGGACACGGCCCGCCCCGCGGCCGGATGCAGCCCGAAGGCCCGCCCAACGCCCCAACCGATCAAAGGGGCAATGACGGCGAAAGCGATGTAAATGGGCAGAGCAGACAGCGCATGGCGGCTCGCAGCCCCCAGAACTGGGACCGTCGCGGCCACCACGAGGAACAGGACCAGGGCAGTCGCTGGGACAGGCAGCAGTCCCAGAATATCGCTGAGGCGCTGTCCTGCCGCGTGTCGCGCTGCCCATAGTTGGACCGCTCCAGCGCAAATCAAGGGAACGGCGATCAGCCAGACGAACGCATGAACGAACGGGCCGATACGCACGAGGTCAGCGGCTTCGTCCCCAAGGAACAGGCCAAGGTAAACCGGCAGCAGGGCCATCTGCACCAGCAGCAGGATGGGTGTCGATGATAGGAGCAGCCGCGCATCTGCCCGCCCCAGATGGGCAAAGGTGATCACATAGTCGATACAGGGCGTCAGCAGCACCATGAAGATTCCGAGACGCAGCAGGGCATTGTCTATGGCAAATTGCGACAGCAGGAATGCAAGGACCGGGACAGCGATGAAGTTGCTGACGAGGAGAGCCCCCAGAAAGCGCGTCTCTCGCAATGCCTTCCCGATTTCCCGCAACGGCACCTGTAGGAAAGTGACGAACAGCATGAAGGCCAATGCAGGATTGATCCCGCTTTCCAGTTCGTCCGTGCCGGGCAAGACGAGGCCAGTGATCGCGGCCAGCGCAACCGCCGCGAAGTAGATCCACACCTGTTGCCGCTCGAGAATATCGCGCATGTCTTGTCCTTGCCGTGGTCCGAAATCGCCGCGACCATTCAATCGAGGATTAGATTAGCGGGCTGAGCCTGTCGGCCGCCCCTCGCACTTTGCGAATAACGTGATCGCCTCATCGCAGTATTTGCAATGGCCATGACAACAGTCATGCATGAGAAACTACGGCTCAACGTCGGAATATCCGAAACTTTGATCCGCGCTGGTTGAGCACTTCTTCATTTCGACGAGCGGCGCGACTTTCGCGCGTCAGATTTCTTTGCGGAGGCCGGCTTATTCGCCGCCGGCTTCTTGGCGCCGGCCTTGGGCACCGCGGCCTTCTTGATCGGCGGTGGCGCGATCGTCGCGGCGATCATCTTCGCGGACTTAGAGGTCACGCCGGCCTCATCCGCGCAGCCTTGCCAACGGCTAACAGCCGACCGCACCTGGTCGATAATGTTGCCTGCGTTGCGCAGTGCATGCTTTTCACCGAGTGCACGGAGATTGCCGATGCCTGGGGCTTTCCCTTCGCCTAATACTGTCATGCTCTGCTCACCGCCTGGTCCGAACGAGAACGTGAGGTCGTAAGCCGGCGAAAGTGTCCAGCGGCCGCTTTCATGCATCAGGAACGACACGTTCTTGGCGTGGTCGTCTCGATTGTGGGCAAGCACATTGAAGCACGCGAGGCGGAAGGCCTTTTCCAGCTGGGTCACGTCCTTTGTCAGGACGTGCGTCGCTTTGAGTAAAGCGTCGTAATCGAGCGAAGCGACGCGATGGTCAGCGTGCAGCAGCCCAGACAGGCTGTGCATGTGAACACGGCGATCACCATCGCGGTCGAAGCGCTTGATGCCGAAGTATCGCTTCTTCTTCGCTCCGAACAGGTGGGTATCCGGCATGTCCACGCCGGCATTCCTTGCCATGATGCTGTAGGCGTACTCAACAGGTCCGATGTCAGCGGTATCGACCGTGGCCGGAAACTTGATGATCCAGTGACCGTAACCCTCTGGCAGCGGATCCGGACCGTGAATGATCCGCTTCTTGTCGCCGCTCACCTGCGCCACGATCTTCGGTCGCGCACCGGACGAAGCGCCGTTGAGCATCAGGAGCTTCTCGATAACCGGCCCCTCTTCACCCGCCAACACGACAGCCGCGTCTTTGGCAAGAGCGTCAAGCTTCAACGCAGTGGTAACACGCTCGGACGCGCTCTTGTCGGGCTCGTAGCTCAGAGCACCCATGCCATCGCGGCCAACATGGGCAAGGCGATCCAACGGTGTGAATTCACCGCGCGCAATGCTGAGCTTTTCGACCGCGCGGTCGAGCAGCATACGGCCCCAGCCGTCAGGCAGGCTGTCGTTGAACACGCCGAACAAACCGTCAAACACCGCCGGATCTCCGGCAACCGTTCCCGGCTGTGCGGGCAATCTGAACGGAGAGATGCCCATCCCGGACGCCAGGAACGCCTGATCGTACTCGAACAGGATGCGACGCCCCTGAGCGGCCAGCCGGCCGACCTTGCGCCGCTTGCTCCCCTCCAGGAAGACCTCCAGAAGTCCGACCGCAATATGCTTCACTGCAATCTGCCCTTCTTCCGCGACTTCGCGGCAGCAAGCACCTGGTCGAGTGATTTTGACGAGAGCGCCTGTGCATCCTCAATGCAGACCTTGTCGAAGTCCCTGAGGCAGTCGAGCACCAGGGCGATGCTGAGCATGGAGTCGAACGCGATGAGCCCGGTCTGCTCAAAGCGCTTGAGCGAGCCCAGGCCAACGCCGGAACGCGTCGCTAGCCCGTTCTGGGTAAGGTTCATCGCCAGTCGACGGGCCTTGAACCGGTCACGGACCTCGCGCAATGTGTCCGCAGGCGACTGGATTGATAGAGCCAATATATTATCCCTTTTTGGTCATTAGTGCCGATAAGAGCTAATATATTATCTCTTATAGCAATTAGCAACTGCGCTATCTGTTTGTATGTAATGAGTTTGTTCGCCTGGCGAGCGCTGCGAATGCCGGCCAGCGCCCCGGCGATGGCACCGCCGACCCGCTCGTTAAGTTTCGGCAGGGATCATCCGCAAGGTGGGCATGTCTCGCAGTCGTCTGCGGCTGACTATGACCAAGGAGCTTGCGATCATCGGAAGTGAGCCGCCCGCCGCCGCCTCGAGCGACACGCTGAACGCCATTGATGCGTTTCTGCAGGAAGTAGACGGGAGCTCCCCGCAGCCGGCGGACTGCAAACCCGGTGATTTCAGTGTCGCGGATGATTTTCCTGGTCCGAGCTTGCCGGCCAGGCTTTTCGATATCCGGGCATGAGAAATCTTGCTTATTTCGACCCCAAAATCTTGCGGTCTGAGACTGAGCCTGTTGACCCGTAGCAAGCGCTTAGCAAGCCCACCGCATCGTGGAAATCTCGCGCTGCTCAGCAAATGCCCTCGCTCGGACGAAATGATGGCAACTCGACAACTTGAATTAGCCCACCACCTGACCGATTGGCGATCGTGATATCCCCGCCATCCCTGCGGACGATCTCACGCGATATCGTAAGACCCAGCCCGGCACCGGCAATTTTCTGATTGCGCGCCTTATCGGCACGGAAGAACGGCTCGAACACTTGATCCAATACCTCCGGCGCGATCCCTGGTCCGTGATCAGAAATCGTGATCCGCGTCGTTGCGCCTCCGGTTACATTTACGGTGCCGCCTGCGCCATGCGTTGCGGCGTTGATTAGAAGATTCCGCAAGGCTCTGCTCAAAGCGAGCCGGCTCGCATTAACGTAGGCTTCGTCGGCCTCGGTTACTGCGATCTCAAAATTCTGATCCCGCAGCTCCTGCACGATGTTGGCAACGAATTCATCCAGCCGAATGACTTCGGGACACGTCTGTGTGGTCTGTTCGCGGACGAGTTGAATAGCGCTGTCTGCAATCCGCTCCAGCTCGTCTATGTCCTTCAACCAAAGCGCACGATCGTCGTCGTCGCGAACAAATTCCGCTCGCAGTCTCATACGCGTCAGCGGCGTGCGAAAGTCATGACCGGCAGCCGCGACAAGCCGCATTCGGCTTTCGATCGCTCGTTTCAGTCGCGCTGATAGAACATTTATCGCAGCGGCCGTCGCGCGCACCTCTGCAGGCCCTCGTTCAGCAAGTGCCGGCAGTGTTCCATCCACGCTGACCGACTCCGCCAGGGCTTCAAGAAGCTTGAGCGGCTTACTCATGCGATGAGCTACAAAAACCGCAATCGATCCGACACCGATCGTGATGAGTGCGAACCATATCCACAATTGCGGATCGGACGGTGGGTCAATCTTCACTAAAACCCAGTTGTTGGATCCGACAGGAAGCGAGGCAATGCGGAACCGGCGGTCATCTGGTTTGGATGTGACGGTGAGTTCGACGGGTGTGCCAAGCCGCGCTGTCGCTGCACGTAGCAGGTCCGTCTGTTCCTGGTCGACAGTACCGCTATCAGGGGATAGCGACAGCGCTCCGTTTGCCGGATTTTTTGCCGCAAGACGGTGCATAATGATGAACTGCTTGGCGAGCAAGTCGACTTCAACATCCTTCGGCGTCGCAAATAGATGCATGACTGCAAGCGTGACCAAGGCGACGACCGAGACAATCGAGCCAACAAGAAGCAGCGCGATTTTGGCGCGAAGCGTTTTCATCGCTGCTTATCCGGAATACGAACTTTCGCAATGAGCTGATAACCACCGTTACGGACGGTCTTAAAGATCGAGATGCCTTCGCCGTCCGATAGCTTGCGACGCAGGCGGCTGACCAGCACATCGATCGAACGATCTAAAACATCTCCGTCGTTTCCTCGCGTCAGATCGAGGAGCTGATCCCGGGAAAGAACACGGCCGGGACGATCCAGAAATGTTATGAGCAGGTCGAATTCAGCACCGGTGAGTGAAATCTCTTTGCCACTCGCGTCGATAACCGAGCGGCTGTGGGCGTCGGCAACGAACCTTTCAAAATGATAAAGCAGGCCGGCGTTAGGCTCAGCGCCGGACGTTCGCCCTCGACGAAGGACAGCGCGGATCCTGGCGACGAGCTCACGGGGATTAAAAGGCTTGGCCAGATAATCGTCAGCGCCAATCTCGAGACCGATGATGCGGTCGACGTCTTCCTTCAAGGCGGTGAGTAGAATGATCGGTATGTCAGATCTCGCCGCGCGCAGATCGCGACAAAGGTCCAGGCCCGATCCGTCGGGAAGCATCACGTCAAGGATCATCAGGTCAATTTGATTGGTCACTATCCTCTCGCGCACTTCCGCGCATTTTGACGCGAGAAGGACGCGAAAGCCCTGGTCCCGTAAGTACCGGGCGAGAAGCTTTCGAATCTCATCGTCGTCGTCAACAACGAGAACCTGGGGTGAGTATGTGTTCATGGCGGGATCTGGTTAGTCCGTGTCCTAGCGACTATCGATGTAAACAAGGCTTCAGCGGGACACGGGATTTTTTTGTGTCGAAGGCTGTCTGTCGCCCTGCCAGACATGTTTCGACACAAAAATCTGCCGGACAGATATCTTCGGAAATGCAGGCCCTGATTTTGAGCCATGAGAGCGCTTTATCGATAGCCCAGCATGAATGACAAGGGGGTTCGAAATGCGCTTTTTTTTAAAAAGATCCAGTCGGTTTACGGCCGACGGAGCCGAGAGAGCGGCAGCGCCGGAGGTGTTCGATGCGAACACCTACTAGTTTGGCGCACCTAGCCGCGATAGCCGCGACCAGCGTGCTGCACGCGTGTGCGACTGCTCCCCTCGTGCAAGGCGTTGGCCTGTCTTCGTACGACTCGATGGCTCCTTCAGATGGCTTGGTCACGAAGTCTCGTATCCACGTCAAGAAAGAACAGGTGCTGGCAGCGAAGACAATCAACATCCAATCGACGGTCTTCACTCCTGAAGTCGCGCCGAAGCTCACCAACGCACATCGTGAACTGGTCGCGAATGCCGTTGATCGCGCGCTCTGCATCAATCTCAGTGACCGCTTCAAAGTCGTTATGCCGTACGAGCCTGCTGATTTGACCGTGCGTGCTTCCGTCACTCAAGCAACCGAGACCGACGAGATTGCGGCCGGCGTATCTGTCGCTGCATCCATTGGTATGAACTTCGTAGATGTCGGCGTGCCACTTCCAACACCTCGCGTCCCAATCGGACTGGGCCATCTCTCAATTGAAGCCGAGGCCATCGACCCTCTGGGTCAGCAGCAAGCGGCAATGATTTGGGCGAGGGGCGCGACCGCTCTCTTCAGTTCGCCCAAGGTTTCGAAGGCGAGCGACGCGTACGATATGGCGGAAAAATTCGGAGAGGATTTTGGCCTCCTGCTCGTCAAAGGTGAGACTCCGTTCGGCAACGGCGGTGTGGGGGGCATCGACTTGCCGTCCTGGCAAAAGATCAACTCTACGATGGGTTTTGCCCCGAAATACGCTGCTTGCGAAAACTATGGGCGGTCGCCGGGTATCGCAGGTTTTGTCGGCGGGCAGATCGGACTGCCACCTGAATGGACCGATAGCGGTGCCAAACGCGCTTCGCAATAGAGGCCGGTCTCTACCGAGATAGCGATTGTGCCGTCGTTAAGGCCGGCACTTTCTAACCCATGTGATGGCTGCCGAGGGCCGCCCGCTTTCAGCGTACGTCGGAAGCAACGGCTCAGGTGCGTCCACATCGCGTCATGTCGTCTTCATGCCGGTAGGTGCCCAATTGCTGAATTCGCTACATACCGACCGCGATGAAACAGACGTTTGTCGACAGTCGATGCGCAGGTGTGCGCGTATCAACATCGCGGCTACTCGTTTTCGCGCGCTTGCCCTAACGTTGGCTCTCGCCGTTGGCGGATGCGCGACATCGCTCGCGTACACACCCGTCCCAGAGAAGTCCGTCAACCTGGCCCAAGTGGCAGGCCACCCTAACATCCGTACGTGGGGAGACGCGGACGCGCGGGACATCGATGCCGCGATCAACCTGAACGCTCCGGATGCTGCCGTTTCGCCGAGCGCTATGCGCGGCGAAGAACAGCCGTTACGGACCTACCTGGCTCTGTCAGGCGGCGGCGGTGATGGCGCCTACGGCGCAGGCGTATTGGTCGGCTGGACGGCGAGCGGCGGCCGGCCGAGCTTCGATGTCATAACGGGCGTCAGCACCGGTGCACTCGCCGCGCCGTTCGTATTTCTCGGACCGGCCTACGATGGAAAGCTCGAGGAAATATATACGCGCTTTCGAACAAACGACCTCGGCACACCGCAGCTATTCTCGGCCGTCTTCGGCGGGCCGTCGCTTATTGATGCGAGCGGTCTTGAGAAACTTCTGGCGCACTACGTCAACAGTCAACTGATCGCTGAAGTGGCCCGGGAGCACGCGCGCGGAAGGCGTCTGCTCGTGGCGACAACCAATGTCGAGGCCGAGCGCCAGGTGATTTGGAACCTTGGCGCGATCGCGGCAAGCCGGAACTCGGATCGTGTCGAGCTGTTTCGGCGCATCTTGCTGGCGTCCGCGGCGATCCCTGGCGTTCTGCCGCCGGTGCTTATCAAGGTGACCGTTGACGGTCGCGAATACGAAGAAATGCACGCCGATGGAGGGATAACGGAGCAGGTTTTTTTTGTGCCCGGCGCAAGCAAGGGCGAAGCGAAAAAATCTGCTCCCCCGCGTGCGCATCTTTACGTCGTTCGCAATGGCAAGATCGGACCGGAGTGGGAATCCATCAAGCCGTCTAGCCTTAGCATTGCGAGCCGATCGCTTGGCACGCTCATCAAGAACCAGGCGCGCGGCGACGTGAATCACCTTTATTACCGGGCAAAATCCGCTGGTATCGCGTTTCGGCTTGCAGCCATTCCGGAGAGCTTCGGCGGAAAATACAACGAGCCTTTCGACAAGGTCTACATGCGTCGGCTTTTTGACCTCGGGTATGAAGAGGCGAGGCGTGGATATCCTTGGGCCAAAGCGCCTCCGCCATAGCCGCACGTTTCGCCGGAACTCTCGCCGAACCAGCCGAGAGATCTGCAGCAAGGCCGTCGCTGGCGATGGACGGTCAGACGACTGGAGTTGTGAGGCTTGCCAAGGATATCATGAATGCGTGTGTCCAGGATAACGTGTCTGCTTGTATTGCTCGACGGCCTTGCAGCGTGCGCGCCATCAAACAACGTGCCTCTGCTCAACGCAGAGGCAAGCCGCCTCAGAGATCGACGCCAATCCGTCGTGTCGAAAGACGAGCTTCGAGCCACGTGCGCTCGGCTTGAGCAAACGATCATGGAGGAGATTTCGCAAATGAAGGCGTTGCAACGCAGCGCTGCCCTTCAGAAGAATGCTCTCCCATCCACACTTCAGGATGCTTGGCTGCGAACGTTTGGACCAGTGGGGAGCGGCATTCCCGCTTTGCGATCTTATCGCATTAAGCGCGAGCGGGTCGAAACCATGAACGTAGAGCTCGACAGGCGTGGATGCCCGATGGTGAAGATCGAGCAGGCCCTCGACAAGGCCGATTTGGCCGATCGCAATATCAAAGCAACATAACCCGACGTTGCCACTTTGCGCTTATTGGATTTGAGGCCAAATGGCTCTCAGTTGCTTGGCGTTTGTCTGGAACCAGCAGGTGCCGGCGGATCGAGATTGGTCTTCAGTCGGCGCAAACAAAAGCGGCGTTTCGGAGCCGCTACCGCGCGTCCGGCACTTGCTACCGGGGGCTTTGAACCAGTCGGCCAAGGCTCTTGCGCGCCCAGAGATCGAGATCGTCCATGATGGTGAAGATGGCGGGAACGTAGATAAGACTCAGCGCCGTCGAACTCAGGAGCCCGCCAATCACTGCTATTGCCATCGGCGCCCGGAACTCGGCGTCGGCGCCGATGCCGAGTGCCAGAGGCATCATACCCGCGCCCATTGCGAGCGTGGTCATCACGATCGGCCGAGCGCGCTTGCGGGCTGCGTCGACGAGCGCGGCGTTTCGATCGAGAGCTTGTTCGCGCCGCGCCGTTATCGCGTATTCGACGAGCAGGATCGAGTTTTTGGCGGCGATACCCATCAGCATCAGGATGCCAACGAGGGCTGGCATCGATAGCGCGGTGCCAGTGGCGACCATCAGTCCAAATGCGCCTCCGAGCGATAGCGGCAGCGCGCTGAGAATCGTGACGGGCTGCATGAAATTGTTGAACAAGAGCGTCATGACGAGGAATAGCAAAACGATGCCGGAACCGATCGCAAGCATGAAACCACTGATCAACTCTTCCATGTTTTCCGTGTCGCCTGCCGCTTGGCGCGCTACGCCGGGCGGAAGCGCTTTTATCGTCGGCAGCGTCGACAGCAGCTCCTCGGCTTCACCGGTGGTGATGCCTTCGAGTTCGGCCTCGACGGTTGCGCTTCGGCTGCGATCAATGCGGTCGATTTGATTGGGTCCCGCGCCGAGCGCGACATCTGCGACGGACGACAGCGGAACGCTTCCGCGGGGTGTTGGGACGTGCAGGCTAAGTATTCGTGAGAGATCCGACCTAGCGCCCTCCTCAAGCATGACGCGGATCGGGATTTGACGATCATCGAGGTTGAATTTCGGCAGGTTCTGATCGGCGTTGCCGAGCGTGGCGACGCTGACAGTCTGTGCGATGGTCTCGGTTGAAATGCCGAGCATCGCCGCCTTATCGGGCTTCAGTGCGATCTGTATTTCGGGCCGTGCGAGGCTGGCCGTCGAGCCGGCATTCTGGAAGCCCGAGGTTTCCTGCATCTCGCGCGTGATAGAGGATACCGCTCGCGATAGCATTTCCGCATCGTCACTTTTGAGCGCGACTTGAATCTTGGCGCCGGAGCTGCCGTCAGCACCGAACCGTACTCGGACGCCTGGAATGTCCGCAAGCGCGGGTGAGACCGATCGTTCGAACTGCTGCTGCGAGAGCCGCCGGGCACGACGCGCCTTGAGGTGGACGGTCAAGATCGCCTTGCGCACTTCTCCCGAAGAGCTTTCGCCGCCAATGCCGCCTGTCCTCGTTCGCGTTCCCAAAGCCGCATAGACAGATACGACCTCTGGCCGCGCCTTGAGAATATCGATCGCTCGTTTAGCGGCAGCATCGGTGTCCGCGAGGCTGGCGCCGGGTGCCAGTTCGATCGCAAGGACAGACTGTCCTTTGTCGGCAGCTGGTAGGAAGTCGGTCGGTAGTCGAGAAATCAGGCTTGTCGAGCCAGCGAAAAATGCAATCCCCGCAAATGCCGTCAACCATCGCCATCTCAACGTCCATCGCAGAAAGCGAAGATAGGGGGGCACCCAGATTGCTTCATCTGTCTCCGGGTTATGCGGCTTCATGAAACACGCGCCCATCAAGGGCGTCAGCATGCGCGCAACGACGAGAGAGAAGAACACCGACGTGCAGACTGCAATACCGAATGCCTTAAAGGCCTGACCGGCAATTCCAGGCATGAAGCCGACAGGCATGAATACTGCGATGATGGAAAATGTCGTGGCAACCACCGCAAGTCCGATTTCGTCGGCTGCCTCCATCGCTGCCTCGTAAGCGGTCTTGCCCGATTGGCGCATGTGCCGTACGATATTCTCGATCTCCACGATCGCATCGTCGACCAGAATGCCGACGACCAGTGCGAGGCCGAGCAGCGTGAGGGTATTCAGCGACTCATTGAGCACGAACATGACGCCGAATGTCGGCAACAGAGAAAGCGGCAGAGCAACGCTTGAAATGAGCGTGGCGCGAATGTCGCGCAGGAAGAGCCAGACCACCAACACCGCGAGTGCTGCGCCGATCAGAAGCGCTTCAATCGCCGCGGCGTATCCTTCAAGAACATCATCGGTTGACGTGATCACCTCCCGGATCGCAACGTCCGGATGCTCGGCGGCGAAGGCGGAGACCTTTGCTCGTACCGCTTGCGTTACTTGAACCTCGCCAGTCCCCACGGAACGGTAGACGCTGAAGCCGATGACCTCTTTGTCGTCGAAGCGCGCGCGTTGACGTGGCTCCGCCCAAGACTTTTCTACGATGCCGAGTTCCAGCAACTTTACGCTGTGTCCGCTTCTTAAGCTCAGTCGCGTTTGCGCGAGCGTTTCGACATCTCTGGCGCTGCCGACAGCTCTCAAGGCTTGTTCGCCATGACCGAGTGTAACGCGCCCGCCGGGCTGGTTGACATTCTGTGCCTTCACCTGTTCGGAGATTTCATAAGCCGTGATGCCGAGGGCCATCATCCGATCGGGATCGAGACGCACACGAATCTCCTGATCCACGCCTCCCGATCGCTCGATCTTTGAAACGCCTCGCACTGACAGAACGGCCTTCGCGACGTCGTTGTCGATGAACCAGCTCAGGCTGTCCGGGGGCATCGCGGAGTCGACAATGAATGTCAGGATCGGCTGACCGGTCGCGTCGACCCGCTGCACGGTCGGCGCGACAACGTCGGCCGGCAAGTTCGGGCGAATGAAATCGATGGCGTTGCGAACGTCATCGGTCGCGCGGTCGATGTTTGTGCCAATGGCAAACTCGACACTCGTCGTAGAAATGCCCTCGTTGACCGCCGACACGATGCTCTGGACGTTGCCGAGTCCGGCGACGCTATCTTCAATAAGGCGTGTGACTTGCGTTTCCATTTCGGTCGGCGCAGCGCCTGCCCTGCTGACACTGACGGTAACAGTTGGGATATCGAAGTCAGGCATGTCGTTGATGCGCAGGTTTGCGAAGCCTACGAGTCCGGCGAGCAAAAGGAACAGGAACAGAATAACTGTGGGTACCGGATTTCGGATGGACCAGGCAGAGATCTGGTTCATGGCATTTCCGTTAGGGCCTGAATGGAGGCGACGCTGGATCGGACCTTCTCGCCATCGGTCAAAAGCCCCGCGCCGTCGACGACGATGCGATCGCCTACGGAAAGTCCTTGCATGATTTCGATGGCGGAACTGATCTTGCGGCCAGCGATGACCGACTTGAGGATCGCGGTTCCGGTGTCGCTCACGGTGAACACGGCCGCCTTTCCGTCGCGCCAAATCAGAGCTTTGAGCGGAACCGTCAGCGCTGCCATGCCACCGGTCTCGATTTCGACGCGGACGAACATGCCGGGCTTCAATTCTGTATCCGCGGATAGTGCGACGCGAACCGTACCCAAGCGGGTCTTCGCGTCGATCACGGGTGCCACTATTCGCACTGAGCCGTGCGACACACGTCCCGTCGGGTCTGTTATGCGCGCGGACTGATGCGGAAAAATCTTGAAAATGTCCGCTTCTGGGACCAGCGCATTGACTTCAATCCGTCCGTCCTGGATGAGGCGAAACAATTCGGTGCCGGTCTGAACAATCTGCCCGAGTGTGGCAGTGCGGGTCGCCAGGACACCGCTCGAAGGCGCGAGGATTTCCGTCTGCGCCAGCCTGGCCTTCGTTTCCTCGACAAGCGCCCGCGCGGATGCAAGTTTAGCCGTCGTTGTTTTAACCAGAGTTTCGCGTTGCTCGATGACTCGCTGGCTTAGGACGCCGCCAGCGACTGCATGGGCTCGGCTCTGATCGGACAGAGCATTGGCGAGAACAGCCTCTGTCTCCGCGACGGCTGCTTCGTGCTGAGCGACCTGCGCTAGGAGAACGTCTTGCTTGAGCCGCGCCAGAACTTGGCCTTTTTCGACCGTGTCGCCTTCATCGGCGTGCATCTCGACGATTGCAAGCCCATTGACTTCGGAGCTGATCGGCATTTCGCGCCATGCGGCGACCGTGCCGGTTCCGAAAATGGTGCCGGAAATCTGGCTCGCTCGTACGGTATCGACGGTAACGGTAAGCGCGACATTGCGATTGTCTGCGCGATCTGCCGCGAAGTTTGGCGTCGCGCTTGTCACACAGAGCAAGAGCGCGAATGACAGTACAGTCCCGTTTTGTCTGCATGCCGGCATGTGGGCGACCTCAGCTGTAGAGTTCGAGAACGGACGATCAGAAACCAAACGATTTACGCAGGCGTCCCCGCCCCGGCGATGGGTGTTGACTCGCGGGGGCGCGACGTCTTCTCCGGTGAGCGGTGATAAGACCTTGCGCGGCGATCATTGCGCCGTTACGTGCGAACGTGTCTGAATATTGCCGGGGAAAGGGCTTTTTGTTTCGCAACGCGCATTTGTGGGCGCAGCTGCGCTGTTGCGCAGCGTATGTCGGGCGATGACGGCGCAGGGATTTCGATCGCTGCCGGGGTGCGCCAATTTATATGACGCTCAATGCAAGCCGTGGTGTTCGTTGCCATCGCGGCAGTCGAACTTTTCGGTTTGGATCGTCACGTGTTCTATGTGGAAACGATCCGCGAGGCGTTCCGCAGCAGCGTTGCGCGTCACGTCTGCATCGGCGCCGTCGGATAGAACGATATGCACCGATAACGACGGTTGATTGCTCGTCAGCGCCCAGACGTGTAGGTCGTGGATATCGGCAACGCCGGGTGTCGTTCTGAGGTCTGTCGCGACCGCTTCGAGATCGATCCCGTCCGGTACGCCTTCAAGCAGCACGTTCATTGTTTCGCTGAAAAGTTTCCAGGTGCGTGGCACCACCCACAGCCCGATGCCAACGGCAACCACCGCATCAACCCAGGTCCATTCTGTCAGATAGATGACGATTGCCGCGAGCATGACGCCGACCGAGCCGAGCATGTCGCTCCAGACTTCAAGGTAGGCGCCTTTGACGTTAAGGCTGACATCTTTCCCGGGCGCCAGGATGCGCATCGCGGCGATGTTCACGAGCAGTCCAGTGAACGCGACCGCGAGCATCGGCAATGAGTCAATTTCGGATGGTTCGATAAGCCGCCGCCAAGCTTCGTACAGAATGTAGGCTGCGGCGAGAAACAGTAGGATCGAATTGAGTGCCGCGGCGAGGATTTCAAAACGCCGGTAGCCGAACGTCCGTCGACTGTCGGCGGGCCGTTCCCCGATTTTTATGGCGGCCAGCGCAATCGCGATGCCGGCGGTGTCTGTCAGCATATGCGCGGCGTCTGATAGCAACGCGAGACTGTTCGTTAAAATACCGGCGATGACTTCGACGATCAAAAAGCCGCCGGTCAAAACGAGCGCGCGTGTCAGCGCTGTCGCGCTTGCCGTTGATGTGCCGTGGTCGTGATCGTGGCCCGATCCCATGCCGCCCTCTCCTAGGAGTCTGCCTGCTGAAGCCGATGAAGTGCGCGAGGCTGTATGCGATTTGCTAGCCTATCGAAGGAGGGCCGTGCGGCCTTCTAGTACTTGAGCGGCTGGGGTGCGCCGGGCCCGTTCCAGTCGCCGTATTTTTTGCTGGTCGATGATTCTTGCGACGTCGCCGGCCGGTCAGTTGCGTTCAAGCTCCAGTCGGGACGTTCGGCAGGGTTTTGCTGCATGCTGCAACCGCCCAATAACAGTCCAATCATGAAGAGCGCAAGCAGGTTTGTGAAAACCATATCGGCAACGAGACGTCGAGGCACAGCAGTCAACTCCAACGCATGGGACCAATGCATGGCACCTGAGGCCACCATCAAGCGCGCCGGGTGATGAATGCAGGCTTAATATCGAGCGGTTCATTCCTCCGCGCCGCAGCGGAACTGAATTTGCCGTGACCGGTGAAATCGCGCTGAAGCCGGGCGGTTCGCAGCCTCGGCTGGCAGGAACTTAGCCTCTTACATTCGCGATGCCGATCGAGGGCGGCGCGCCGAACGTCCGCCGGAATTCCCGTCCGAAGTGGGCTTGGTCGGCAAAGCCTGCCGCGTGAGCGGCCGTCGTCAAATTTGCGCCGGATACAATTTCGCGGATTGCGTGCAGCATCCGCTGCCAAGCGCGATAGCGCCGGTAAGGCACGCCGACTTCGTCGGTGAACACATGCTGGAAGCGAGACGCCGACAGGCCGACGGCCTTGGCGGCCGCGTGTGCCGAAATATTTTCCGCGCGATTGTCACTCAAGATTTGCACAGCACGTGTGACTCGAGGATCAAGTCTGCGGCGGGCGCGTGGAGCTGCGAATTGGACGAAGTCTAGCAAAGCCGCCTCGACCCAGGCCGCGCTGGATTGGTCCTCGAACATCGATCGGAGCGCCGGGACGTGCGCACTAGCGCCGTAGAGCGTGCCGCCGCTCTCAATGGCGTTTTCGATCAGCGGCGCGAGGGCGCCTGCGCCTGCGAGCGTGGGTTCGAGATAGATGACGGATAGCGGTTCGCCGCGCATATCGAACTCATATGCAACGCCAGCCGGCACGAGCGCCGTCCGGCACGTCAGCCAAGAACCGAATTCACTGCGAAAGCGAAAGCTGCCGTAGATGCCGGTCAGCAGCACCGGCACGCTGTGGCTGTGGAGCTGATTACGGTTGAGGACGCCGGCGAACGTCGAAACGCCATCGCCGACAAGCCAAAGCGGGCGCTGTCCGCTCGGCTGTGTTGCAGCACGTTTGTTCAATTGCAACTCCGGTATCTCCGGCATGGTAACGCGATCGAAACAATACGGAGCCGTGCGAACAATACCATGTCAAGCGATCGGTTTTCACGCAGAGGTGTTCTTGGGATGGGCCTCGGCCTTGGTGCTAGCATGGGCGCGGGCATCAGTGTGTCGGTATCGACATTGAGGCGCGCCGCGGCCGCCGCTGCGCCGATCGGTATCTCCGCTCCAAAGTTCTGGCGCTATAAGCTTGGTGCGTTCGAGATTACGACGATCGCCGATAGCGAGGCGTTCATAGATGGCCCCTATCCCATCATAGGCAAGAATGCGACTGAGGAGGAGGTGCGCACGCTTATGCGCGCAAATCTGGTGCCCGAAACCCGATATCAGCCGGGCTTTTCACCTGCGCTTGTCAATACCGGCAAAGAGCTGGTGCTGTTCGATACCGGCAACGGCGCGAGCGGGTTCATCGCGCGGCCGAACGGCGGCTGGTTGAAAGATCAACTCGGACCGGCTGGGTTTAAGGCGGATGACGTTGACGTCGTCGTGCTCAGTCACGGCCATCCCGACCACGTCGCCGGCATAATAGAAGGCGGCAAGCCGCTTTTCCCGAATGCACGGTACGTGATCGCGGCTGCCGAATACGACTACTGGGCACCGGAAGGAAAACACACAGGCGAACTCGAAAAGCTGGCGTCGGTCTTCCGCGCCAACACTCGGCCGGTTTCAGAAAAATTCAAAATGATTGCGCCGGGTGACGATGTGGTCCCCGGCATCCGATCGCTTGAAGCGGCAGGGCACACGCCAGGACACCTCGCCTTTGTCATCGAGAGCGAAGGTCAGCACATGCTGTTCTGGGGAGATTGCGCGCATCACCATGTTGCTTCGCTAGCGAGGCCCGACTGGCATTGCGTCTTCGACATCGATGCGGAAAAGGCGGTGGAAACGCGGCGGCGCATCTACGACATGGCGGCGACGGAACGGTGGCCGGTCATTGGATATCACATGCCGTTTCCATCCGTCGGATATGTGGAACGGCGTGACACTTCTGGCTATCGCTGGATCGCGCACTCGTTCCAGCTCTATCCATAGTCGCGTTCGTCGCTAGGGTCGGCGCTTCAGGCGGCAACGATCCGAGCAATATTTGACGTCCGCCCACGCGCGCTGCCATTTCTTGCGCCAAGTGAAAGGCCGGCCGCACGTGGCGCAGATTTTCTGAGGCAGGTCTGATTTCGCCGCGGATTTTCGGGCGTCGCCTGATCCGGATTTGGCACCTAGGTTTGCTCAGTCTTGGTCATCGACACGAGATAATTGACGCCGGTGTCGGGTGCGAGCGACCACTGATCCTGAAACGGATTGTAGGTTATGCCTTCAAAGCGGGGTGCGCTGAGCCGAGCAGCCGTCGCGTAAGCGGTCATCTCATCTGGTGTTACGAAGCGGTCCCACTGATGCGTGCCGCGCGGCAACCAACCGAGCACATATTCGGCGCCGACAATCGCCAGGGCCCACGACTTGAACGTCCGGTTGAGCGTCGAGAAAACGACAAGCCCGCCTGGGCGCACGACGCGCGCGCATTCCGCGATGAACTGGCCGACGTCCGGGACATGCTCGACCACTTCGAGGCACGCGACGATGTCGAAGCTTTCGCCAGCCGAGGCGAGTTCCTCCACACGCTGGGCGCGGTAGTCGATCACCAAACCCTGGGGTTCGGCGTGGCCCTTAGCGATTGCGATATTGCGCTCCGATGGATCGATGCCGGTGACGTTCGCGCCCATGCGGCACAGCGGTTCAGAGACAAGGCCGCCGCCGCAACCGATATCAAGCGCAGTCAAACCCGCCAGCGGCCTTAGACTTTTTGAATCTTTTCTAAAGTGTTCGGTTGCCGCGTTTCGAATGAACGTCAGGCGCGGCGGTCCGATCTGATGCAGCGGCCTGAATTTGCCGAGCGGATCCCACCATTCCGCGGCAATCCGGGAAAAGCGCCGCACTTCTTCCGCGTCGAGTGTCGCGTCATTTGCAGCCGTTCGCGAGGCAGTCATCTGTAGCGTCTCCTTGAGCGGTATACTCGCCGTTTTGGCAGTTGGATTGTCAAGGCTTGGCTGCGCCCGAGCCGGACGAACCGTCGGTCCGAAGTATTAACGCCGCAGAGTTGCGGGCGCGGGCCGATGCGGTTAAGAAGCGTCCATCTCATTGGATTGAAGGTCACGCGTTCACGGCGGCTCATGGGCCAGCCGGAAGCTGTGACGATCGGGTAGCGACAGGCAGGTACGGCGCGATGGCGGTCGTTGTTATGAAATTCGGCGGAACGTCCGTCGCGACTATCGAGCGTATTCAGAACGTCGCGCGCCACGTCAAGCGTGAGGTCGATGCTGGCAACAAAGTTGCGGTTGTCGTCTCGGCAATGTCGGGCGTTACCAATCAACTGGTGTCGTGGGTCAACGACGCTTCCGAAAAGCGGCTCTATGACACCAAGGAATACGACGCTGTCGTTGCGACCGGTGAGCAGGTGACGGCCGGATTGCTCGCGATTGCGCTGCAGACACTAGGGCTCAAGGCACGTTCCTGGACCGGATGGCAGATTCCGATCGAGACAAGCACGGCGCACGGCTCGGCGCGTATTCTCAACATTCCTGGCGACGAAATGCGCGCGCGGATCGACACCGGCGAGGTCGCGGTTGTCACGGGCTTCCAGGGCATTGAGCCAACGGAAAAGCGCGTCGCGACGCTCGGGCGCGGCGGATCGGATACGAGTGCGGTTGCGATGGCCGTCGCGCTGAAAGCCGACGTTTGCGACATCTACACCGATGTCGATGGCGTCTACACGACCGACCCGCGCATCGTGCCGAAGGCCAAGCGTCTGCCGAAGATTTCATACGAAGAAATGCTCGAGATGGCGTCTCTCGGATCGAAGGTGTTGCAGACCCGCTCGGTCGAGCTTGGCATGGTCTACAAAATGCGCACCCGCGTGCTGTCGAGCTTCGTTGCGCCGGACGCGATGCAAGCCTTCGACCCGAAGCACATCGAGAATATCGGAACCATTGTTTGCGACGAGGATGAGATCGTGGAACAGCAAGTCGTAAGCGGGATTGCGTATGCCAAGGACGAAGCCAAGGTCACGATGCTGAACGTGGATGACAAGCCGGGCATCGCAGCGCGCATCTTCGGGCCGCTGGCGGACGCCAACATCAACGTCGATATGATCGTCCAGAACATCACGCCCGATGGCAAGAAGACCGATATGACGTTTACGGTCCAAGCCGGCGAGCTGCCGCGTGCCCTTGCGGTGCTCAAACAGGCACAGGCCGACATCGGCCATTTCGATATCAAGAGTTCAGCAGATGTCGTCAAAATCTCGGTCATTGGCGTCGGAATGCGCAGCCACGCGGGCGTTGCCGCAAAAATGTTCAAGACGCTGTCGGACAAGGGCATCAATATCCACGCCATTTCGACATCGGAAATCAAGATAAGCGTCCTTATCGACGCGGCATATGCTGAACTGGCTGTCAGGTCGTTGCATACCGCTTACGGCCTCGACAGCGACTAACCGGGCGGCGCGCCACAGCCTCCCGTCGTAAGCATTGGTCTTCGCCAGGGCAGGCGCCAAGGAAAGGCCGGCAACCGGCGTTTGAGGCAGCGGAATAATGGTTACGCGGCGCGGCGAAGATCCAAGACCACTTCCGGGCGAGACATCGCTCCGGGTGATCATGCGCCGCCTGCGCGAGATCATGGCCGAGGAAGGCACCGGCCAGGACAAACTCGACAAGATCGTGCGCCAGATTTCGGGCGTCATGGTCGCCGAAGTCTGCTCGATCTATCTCAAGCGCCAAGATGGCTCGCTGGAATTGTTCGCGAGCGAAGGCCTCAATCCGGATTCCGTACACACGACACGGCTGAAGCGCGGTGAAGGCCTCGTCGGACGCTGCGCCGAGCTTGGTGTCACGGTCAATGAGCCTGAAGCGTCGAGCCACCCGGCGTTTTCATACCGGCCAGAAACCGGCGAAGACGTTTATCATTCCCTGCTGGCCGTGCCGATTGAACGCTCGGGGCAGATTCTTGGCGTGCTCGACATCCAAAACCGCGCGGCGAAAGAATACTCCGACGAAGACGTCGAAGTGCTGCAAGCGACAGCGATGGTCATCGCTGAAAATTTGGTGTCCGGCGCCGTTGCAGGTGCAGGACCCGCGATCGAGGTATCGCGGTCACAGCCCGCAGTGATCGAAGGCGAGCCGCTGTCGGAAGGTATCGCGCTCGGTCATCTCGTGCTGCACGAGCCGCGCATCGTCGTCACACAATTGATGTCGGACAATCCGGCTCAGGAAATCGAGCGCCTCGACGCAGCGTTGAACAAGCTGCAGGCCAATATCGACGAAATGTTCGAGCATGAGCAGCTATCGGCGGCTGGCGAGCACCGCGACGTGCTCGAAGCCTACCGTATGTTCGCGCACGACAAAGGCTGGCATCGCCGGTTGCGCGAAGCCGTCGAAGGCGGTCTGACGGCGGAGGCGGCGGTCGAGCGCGTGCAAAATGCCATGCGCAATCGCATGCTCCGGCAACACGACACCTATTGGCGCGAGCGCCAGCGCGATCTCGACGATCTTTCGGATCGCTTGATGCGCGTCCTGGCCGGCCGGCTCACGAGCGCCGACGACGAAAGCTTGATGCCGCCCGATACGATTTTGGTCGCGCGGACGATGGGTCCGGCCGAGTTGCTCGATTACGACCGCACGAAGTTACGCGGTCTGGTCGTCGAAGACGGTTCGAGCCAGAGCCATGTTGCAATCGTGGCTAAGGCGCTTGGTATTGCCGCCATCGGGCAGGCGGCGGGCGTCGTCGAGCGCGTCAATGCCGGCGATGCAGCGATCGTCGACGCCGTTACGGGTGAAGTGCATCTTCGGCCGAGTGCGGAGGTCATCGCCGCTTACTCGGACAAGGTCCGGTTTCGTGCGCGCAAGCAGAAGCGCTACCAGGCACTGCGCGACCGGCCGGCCGTCACAAAAGATGGCGTCCGCATCTCCCTGCACATCAATGCGGGGTTGGTCGTTGACATGTCGCATCTGGCGGAGGCCGGCGCCGACGGCGTTGGCCTCTATCGAACCGAACTCCAGTTCATGCTGTCGGACAACTTCCCCCGGCTCGACAAGCAAACCCAGCTTTACCGGAACGTCTTGAAGGAAGCAGGCGAGAAGCCCGTTATCTTCCGCACGCTCGATATCGGTGGCGATAAGGTCTTGCCGTACTTGCGCCAGCCGTCAGAAGAAAATCCCGCGATGGGTTGGCGCGCTATTCGTATGGCGATTGACCGGCCTGAGCTGTTTCGCCTGCAAATCCGCGCCATGATGAAGGCTGCTGAAGGCGCCGAATTGCGCATTATGATCCCGATGGTCAGCGCGGCTTTTGAAATGGGCGCGATCCGGGCGCTGGTCGAGAAGGAAAAAGAATTCCTCGCGAAGCATGGCTATAAGCTGCCGTCGAACATCTTGCTCGGTGCGATGCTGGAAGTTCCAGCCTTGCTGTTCGAGCTCGATGCCTTCCTGCCGCGCGTCGATTTCGTGTCGGTGGGGTCGAACGATCTGCTGCAATTCATGTTTGCTGCCGACCGAACGAACGCCCGTGTCGCCAGCCGCTTCGATGTATTGTCGCCAGCGCCGTTGCGGGCTTTGAAAACCTTGGTCAAGGCCGGCAAAAAATACAAAGTTCCGCTCACCGTGTGCGGGGAAATGGCGGGTCGGCCGATTGAGGCGATGACGCTGATCGGACTTGGTCTTCGGTCGGTCTCGATGGCGCCCGCCGCGATCGGGCCTGTCAAGGCGATGATCATGTCGCTCAACGTCGAAAAAATTACGGATTGCGTCGATGAGCTTTTGAAGGACGGCTCAAACGACGTCCGCCTTCAGCTGCAGCAGTTTGCGGAAAAAGAAGGCGTTGAAATCGATAGCTGATCTGCGAAATTTTCCCGGCTTCAGGCTTTGACAACGGCGCGGTTTTGGTGACAATGCGCCGAGGGTAAGGGGGCCGGCAGGGGCGCCGGTAGTTGTGTAAATGCGTAACGGTGGTGGCGCGGAATATCCGCATCACGAGTCGTATTCAGGTGCTCACGCCTCGTTCAGTCAGGCGTCGCCGCAAAGTTTTGCGCGTCAATCAGCTTCTGCTCATCCCAATTTAAACGCACATCGCAGCCCGGACGCGGCGCGCGCAAACATCGCGCGGCTGTTCTTTGATTTGCGCAGCGCGCTCCGCGTGACGCCGCAGCAGCTGGCGCTTCATCTTCAGGCCACGCCGAGCACGCTGCTGGCCCTTGAGTACGGTGATTTTGAACACCTTCCTGTGTGGTCCGAAACATCACGCGTCGTGATCGCCTATACGGCACTTGCCGGAATTGATGGCAGGCCGGTCCTTGCGGCCCTCGCCGATACTCTTCGCCGATCAGCAAACGTGCCGATGCTGGCTGCTCCAGCGCCGCCGCGCGACATGGCACCTGCGCCAAGCCGGTACACCGCCGTTGCATCGGTCGACGTCCACCAGGTTCCGCCTGTAGCCAAGCAGCAAGCGCCAAAAAAAGCGCCGCCGGTTCGCAGGTTTTTCGCAGCGGGCAGCGCACTTGCAAATGGTGCGAAGCGTTTGCCGGCGGATGCGTTACAACACGTTCGTGAGCGTCCGCAGCGCGCGCTTTACGCGGTATCGCTGCCGCTCGGCATCGTGCTGCTCTTGCTCAACACGTCGGCCCTTGAAGCGGCGTTTTCGAATGTCCCGCGGCCGGTTGCCCGCGTCGCCCAGGACGTGCGTTCGTATTTCCAGGTGCAGTTTGCGCCCGTGCGCGAAGGCCTGCGCTGGATTGAAGTGGATGATCCGCGCCGCCGCCGCGCCGATAAATTGCGCTAGCGCCCGGAAATCGGCTAGATGCGCGCTTGCACTTGAACCGCAAGCTCGTGAAGGCACCTGATCCGCCGCTATGTCCGCAATACCTCAAGAAAAACTCGATCGCGTCGTTGAGCGCTGGATGGAGATCCAGGACGAGCTCAATCACGGCGTCAGTCAGGCGGTCTTTGCGAAACTCAACAAAGAGTTCTCGGATATCTCGCCGCTGGTCGCCAAAATTCAGGAGTTGCGCAAGGCCGAGGCTGAGGTCGCTGATCTCGACCAGATGATCGCTGACCCGTCATCCGACAAAGACATGATCGACATGGCCTATGCCGAACGCGCGGAACTCGGACCGCGCATCGAGGCGCTTGAACAGGATGTTCGTATAGCGCTGCTGCCGAAAGACGCGGCCGATGAAAAGAGCGCAATCCTTGAAGTGCGCGCCGGAACCGGCGGCGATGAAGCGGCCCTTTTTGCGGCCGACCTGTTTCGTATGTATTCGCGTTATGCCGATCTCCACGGCTGGAAGACCGAAATCATCTCGATGTCGGAAAGCGATCTCGGCGGTTACAAGGAAATCGTCGCGTCGATCACGGGACAGGGTGTGTTCGCACGGTTGAAATTTGAATCCGGCGTGCATCGCGTGCAGCGCATACCGGCAACCGAGAGCGGTGGACGTATTCACACGTCAGCGGCGACTGTTGCGGTGCTGCCGGAGGCCGAAGACGTCGATATCGACATCCGGACGGAAGATGTCCGTATCGACACGATGCGTGCCAGCGGCGCCGGCGGTCAGCACGTCAACAAGACCGACAGTGCCGTGCGCATTCTGCACATACCGACGGGCATTATTGTCGTGTCGGCGGAAAAATCGCAGCACCAGAACCGCCGTTTGGCGATGCAGGTTCTCAAGGCCAAATTGTTTGAGATGCAGCGTGATAAGCTGGACAGCGAACGGTCCGAAGCCCGAAAATCTCAGGTTGGATCGGGCGACCGGTCGCAGCGCATCCGCACCTACAACTTTCCGCAAGGGCGTGTCACCGATCATCGCATCAACCTGACGCTCTACAATCTCGAAGAAGTTCTGACAGGCAACGCGCTCGATCAGCTCGTTGATGCGCTGATCACCGACCATCAGGCCGGTCTGCTGACTGAAATGACGGCAGCGTGACGGCCGGCCTTTCAGCGAGCCAAAGTGCAATCGCGATCGCCGCGACGGACAGCGTGCACCAGACGCTAGCGTCAATCGCGCGCGCGTTCAGAGATGCCGGAATCGAAGGCGTCGAAACGGATGCACGCTTTCTCGTGCAAGGCGTCCTAGGCCTCGATGCCGCAAGCCTCTTGCGCGATCCGGATCGGCTTGTCGGCGCGTGCGCATCGCAACTCGAAGAAGCCGTTCGACGGCGTTTGGCGCACGAACCGGTGTCGCGCATTTTAGGCCAGCGCGATTTCTACGGACGCAGCTTCAAGGTCACGCCCGATGTGCTCGATCCACGCGCCGATACTGAGACGCTCGTTGATCTCGTTCTGGACATCGTGCGCGCCGACGAGCGCTTGCAGGGCGCCATTACGATCGCTGATATAGGGGTCGGGTCCGGCGCCATTCTCGTGACTTTGCTCGCAGAGCTGCCGTTCGCACGCGGCATCGCAATCGATGTTTCGCGGGCAGCGCTGGAAGTTGCCGTCGAAAACGCCCGTGCCTGTGGTGTCGATGACCGCATGACCGCTGTTGCGACGCGCGGTTTGGAGGGCATCGCGCAACCGATCGACATCATCGTTTCCAATCCGCCGTACATCGTCACGAGCGACATCGAACGCCTCGATGCCTCGGTCCGCCAGTTCGATCCGCGCTTGGCGCTCGATGGCGGCCCGGACGGGCTGCAAATCTATCGAGAAATCGCCAGGGATATCAGCAAGATAAAACGTGACTTCTGGATCGTTTTGGAGTGTGGCGCTGGTCAAGCTGCTGATGTACAAAACATTTTTTCACAATTCAGCGTTCACCAGACGATGACGCGAACCGACCTTGGCGGCCACAGCCGCGTTGTTGCGCTGGAGATACATTGCTAACCGAACGCTTAAATTCAGTTGGCTTAACAGCGTTTCCGCGATAGTGTGTCCACAACAGATTTATTCTGGCACCTTCTAAACATCCGGATTTGGCGCGTAGCCTATCTGTCGAATGACAAGGCCAGAATGTATTGCAAGTGCCGCATGCCCATAGGCCGATCAACGGCGGGCGGGCGGCCTGCACCAGGCCAGACCGGAGTTTGAGTATCGGCCTCATGCGACAGCTCGCAGAGCAACAATCTGTGTAAAGGTGCTGATGTTTTTGCCCCGTTTTGGGGGAGTCTCGCGGTCATCGCGACATACCATCTTGGACTGTGCTCCTAATGGAGGGCCGCTTCGACGGGCGTCGGGTTTTGGGGGCTTGCCTCGTTGACGTGTGATTGAAACCAAGTCGACCTGGAAGGTCGCTGCCGCGGCATGGTGGCAAACTCGAAGAATTTTGGGCGCACAAGCCCTGAGGGAATACCCGTCCGGGCGTTAGACGGGCAATGAACGAACCAACGTAACGTGAACGGGAGCCCATGAGGCAAGGACAGCAAAATCGTCGCGGCCGCGGTCGCAACAACAACAATAATAACGGCGGCAATAACAACCGCAAATCGCAAAACCCGCTGACGCGCAGTTTCGAGAGCACGGGTCCCGATGTGAAGGTGCGCGGCACGCCCGCCCACGTCGCCGAGAAATATATCTCGCTGGCCCGGGACGCTTTATCGTCGGGTGACCGCGTGCTGGCAGAAAATTATCTGCAACACGCCGAGCACTATAATCGCATCATCCTGACCTATCGCGAACAGCAGATGAGCCAGGGCGGCGAGTTCCAAGGCAATCTCCCGCGTGCGCAGACATTCAACGCACAAGATCCCATGGATGGCGAGGATTTCGGCGACGACGAAGGCAGCGGTGATGATATGGGCGGCAACGTTCAGCCGCAGGCCGGCCAGATGGAAGGGCAGCCGCAAGGCGGCGGCCAGCCTCAGGGTGGCATGCCGCAGCACCGCTCGTACGATGGCCAACCGCGCTACGACAATCGCCATCAGCGCCACGACAATCGCGGCGATAACCGCCAGCATAATCAGCAGCGTCACGATCGCGACGGCAATCGTTTCGATCGCGGCGATCGGCCAGACCGCAATCAAGATCGCAATAACGATCGTGGCGAACGCTCATTTAATCGCAACGATCGCAACGACAACCGCGGCGATCGTTTTGACCGTGGCGACCGTTCCGATCGCGGCCAGCCGCGTGAGCAGCGTGACTTCCGCGAAGATCGTGCTCAACAGTCGTTCGGTGATGACGCCGGCAGCCCGCCCGAGGGTCGCGCCAACGGCAACGGTATGCATGGCAACGCCAATGGCAATGGCCGTCCGCCGCGCCGCGAGCGTTTTCAGCCATCAATGAACGGCGACAGTCAACCGCCGTTTGCTGGCCAGCCGCAGCCGGTCGTCGGTATGGCGCAACCGCCCGTGCCGCCAGCGGCACCTGCAGCAGCGGCGCCGCTCGAAGCGTCGGAGCAACCGGCGTTTCTTCGCCGTCCAGTCCGCCGTCCGCGGCGCGATGACAGCGAGGCCGCCGCGCAACCCGCGGCCCCAGCTCCAGCCGTCGACGAGACGGAATAAGCTCGGCCGAAAATCAGCCGTCGCATGACAAAGCCGCGGATCGCGCTCCGCGGCTTTTTTATTTGGCCCGTTGACTGCCGAGGCCCGGGACAAGGTCTTTTGGCAAGTCCGATAATCAGTTTAGATCGTCTTGGCGTGCATCCCGCTTAGCTTGCGCGGTTGCGACGGCTTTTACGACGCGGCCAATCTCCATCCGGCGCGACAGATCCTCATACTTCGTGTTCGGTACATCGCGCATGCCCTCGTTGGCTGTTTTGTACGACGGCGTTGCCGACCGCCCGTCCGCCGCCTTCTTGAGCCGAAAGGCCTTGCGCGCAAGTGAAGTCTGGCTGGGCTGAGCGGAGGCAGCTGCCCTGCGATTTCTCTCGTTGTTGATGCGTTTTATGGCTCCGGTCAGAATTTCGTTCTTTCGTTCCGTGCCGTCGTTGCGCGTTGCCGGTGCGCTCGATCTGGGCTCCGACTTACCGCGCATTTCGCGTCTCTGCCGATTGGCTATCGCGCGTGCCCGCAACTGGCGCTCGCGCAACATTCTAAGGGTGCCTATCAAGTCTTGGTCGGATAATCCGCTAAGCTGCGCGCCGCGGGTTTTGTCCAAAAGTTGACGTTCGTCAGAGTCCAGAAACCGTTCTTCGTTCTTGCGGCTCACAGCCATCGTTCTCTCCCATACCTCTAGTGACAAACGCTGGCGCCGGTCGCGGGTTTCAGGGATACGTCTTCGTACCTACGCGGACGTGCGGCTCGATTGAGGCACGCGGCCGGTTGGTAGAGCCTCTTTTTTCGCGAAAACACGTTTCTATATAAGCTCTGACATCGTACGAAAGCGGTGCCAGTGGGCCGCAATCGTTCGTTGAAGTCTGGAAAAATAAAGGCGTTACAGCCGTGCCGGTAACGGGCGGTCGCAGCGCGCTAAAGGATCAAGACATGAACTTCGACCGTTATACCGACCGCGCCAAGGGGTTCGTTCAATCGGCCCAGTCGCTGGCGCTCAGAGAAAATCACCAGCAGTTCACCCCTGAACACGTTTTGAAAGTTTTGCTCGACGACCCCGAGGGGCTCGCGAGCGGATTGATTGGCCGCGCCGGCGGCGACGCCAAAGCTGCGCTTGCCGCGGTAGAGAGGTCGCTCGCTAAGCGGCCGAAGGTATCGGGAAGCGGGGGAGGCCAAGTCTATCTCGCGCCTGAGACCGCGCGTGCATTCGATGCCGCCGAAAAAGCTGCCGACCAGGCATCCGACAAATTCGTCACCGCCGAGCGATTGCTGTTGGCGTTGGCCGCCGATGTGTCGACCGACGCCGGCAAGGCGCTCAAGGACGCTGGCGTAACGGCTGCCAAGCTCAACACGGCGATCAACGAAATCCGTAAGGGCCGTACGGCCGACAGCGCGTCCGCCGAGCAGGCGTATGACGCCTTGAAGAAATATGCGCGCGATCTGACGGAAGCAGCCTCGAGCGGCAAGCTCGATCCGGTCATCGGCCGCGACGAAGAAATTCGCCGCACGATCCAGGTGCTGTCGCGGCGCACGAAGAACAATCCTGTGCTGATCGGTGAACCGGGCGTCGGCAAGACCGCAATCGCGGAAGGCCTTGCGCTGCGTATCGTCAAAGGCGACGTGCCGGAAAGCTTGAAAGACAAGAAGCTTCTGTCCCTCGACATGGGGTCTTTGATCGCGGGCGCCAAATATCGTGGCGAGTTTGAAGAGCGGCTGAAATCTGTGCTTTCTGAAGTGCAGGCTGAAGCCGGCAAGATCATCCTGTTTATCGACGAATTGCACACGATCGTCGGCGCCGGAAAATCTGAAGGCGCGATGGACGCCGGCAATCTTTTGAAGCCGGCATTGGCCCGCGGTGAGTTGCACTGTGTGGGCGCGACGACGCTCGACGAATACCGCAAGCACATCGAAAAGGACGCGGCGCTCGCGCGGCGATTCCAGCCTGTGTTCGTGACCGAGCCGACCGTCGAGGACACCATCTCGATCCTGCGCGGCCTCAAGGAAAAGTATGAGCTGCATCACGGCGTGCGCATCACCGACAGTGCGCTCGTGGCCGCCGCCACGCTGTCGAACCGCTACATCACCGACCGGTTTCTCCCCGACAAGGCGATCGACCTTATGGACGAGGCGTCGTCGCGCCTCAGAATGCAGGTCGACAGCAAGCCTGAAGAACTCGATGCGATTGATCGCGATCTCATGCAAATGATGATCGAGCGCGAAGCTTTGCGCAAAGAAACCGACACTGCGTCCAAGGACCGGCTCGCGAAACTCGAAAAGGCAATCGCCGATCTGCAGGAGCAGTCGAAGACGATGACCGCGCGCTGGGAGGCGGAGAAGAACAAGCTCGGCTCGGCGCAGAAGATCAAGGAAGAGCTCGATGCGCGGCGCAACGAACTCGAACAGATGCAGCGCAAAGGCAACTTGGCGCGTGCGGGCGAGCTTGCTTACGGCGTCATCCCCGATCTCGAAAAGAAGCTAGGTGCGATCGAAGGGGCAGATGGCAAGAGCGCGATGCTCGAAGAGGCCGTGACGCCCGATCAAATCGCGGCCGTTGTTTCGCGTTGGACTGGCGTTCCGGTCGACAAGATGCTCGAAGGCGAGCGCGACAAGCTGCTCAAGATGGAAGACGCGCTCGGCAAGCGGGTCGTCGGCCAGAAGGAGGCCGTTATCGCGGTTTCGACGGCGGTGCGCCGCGCGCGTGCCGGCTTGCAAGACCCAAACCGGCCGATCGGATCGTTCATGTTCCTCGGCCCGACGGGTGTTGGCAAAACCGAGCTTACGAAAGCGCTCGGCGGATTCCTTTTCGACGACGACACCGCGCTCGTGCGCATCGACATGTCGGAATACATGGAGAAGCATTCGGTCGCCCGATTGATCGGTGCGCCTCCCGGCTATGTCGGCTACGAGGAAGGTGGCGCGCTGACCGAAGCAGTGCGCCGCAGGCCGTATCAAATCGTGCTGTTCGACGAAATCGAGAAGGCGCATCCGGATGTGTTCAACGTCCTGCTGCAGGTGCTCGATGACGGGCGGCTGACCGACGGCCAGGGCCGCGTCGTGTCGTTCAAGAACACGCTGATCATCCTGACGTCGAACATTGGCGCGCAGTATCTCGTCGAACAGAAGGAAGGCGAAGATACCGACGCCGTGCGCGATGAAGTGATGAGCGAGGTGCGGTCGCGCTTCCGGCCGGAGTTTCTCAATCGTCTCGATGAGATCATCCTGTTCCATCGTCTGCAGCGTGCAGATATGGGGCGTATCGTCGACATTCAGATGAAGCGTCTGGACGCTCTGCTGACCGATCGCAAGATTACCCTGAAGCTCGACGATGCGGCGCGCAGCTGGCTCGCCAATCGTGGGTACGATGCGGCTTACGGAGCGCGTCCATTGAAGCGCGTGATTCAGCGGAACGTGCAGGACCCGCTTGCCGAACAGATTCTGGCCGGCGGCGTCAAGGACGGCGACCCTGTTACAGTATCGGTCCGCGACGGTGAGCTGACGATCAACGGTTGGCCGGTCAAAGTGGCTGCTTAGTTGTGCACTGACGACGGCCATTCGATCAATCAGTAAAGCCGCGGCACCGGAGTGCCGCGGCTTTTGATTTGGAAATTACTGAGTGCCGCGCAAGCGCAGCCGATTTTTAAATGCCGGCCTTCAGTTATTGGCCGGATGGTTCGGGTCGAGAGCGCGTTCGGCTGCGGCACGGTTTGACCGTGATCGCAAAAAGAATACGAAAGCGCCGATCGCGATTGCGAGCGCCGCACCGAATGTGAAGAACATCAATGTTGAGATGGGTTCGCCTGCGCCTTCCGCGGGTGCTGGCGCGTTTTGTGCGATTGCGGCTGTTGCCAACATGCCTGTTAGCAATGCATTCAAAAATGCGAGTAGTCTCATAGCCAATCTCCTCCAATTGGAGGTGCAACCATCGTTTGCGTGAAATTGTTCCGCTCAACCGTGTTCCATTTTCACATCCATCTGAAAACAGCGCGCTTTAGCCGGCGAATGTATCTCGCAATTTTTCAAGGACGTGCTTGATTGGCGCCGCAGCGCGGCGAATGGGCTGCGGCGCGCAAAAGACGGGTGGAGTGCTGCCGGCTGGAGTACTTATGAGCTTTGTGATCGCGCTGGCCGCGTTGGTATTTCTGATGGTCGCAGCCTATCGCGGCTACAGCGTCATCCTGTTCGCGCCGATCGCTGCCATGCTGGCCGTTGCGCTGACCGTCCCTGCCGCCGTGCCGACGGTGTTTACCGGTCTCTTCATGGAAAAGATGGTTGGCTTCGTGAAGCTCTATTTCCCGGTATTTTTGCTCGGCGCGATTTTTGGGAAACTGATCGAGATGAGCGGTTTCGCGCGCGCGATCGTGACCGCCGCAATCGGGCTTTTCGGCCGCGAGCGCGCAATCTTGTCGATCGTGCTCGTTGCGGCGCTGCTTACGTACGGCGGCGTCTCTCTATTTGTTGTTGTGTTTGCGGTCTATCCGTTTGCCGCCGAAATGTTCCGTGCGAGCGATATTCCGAAGCGGTTGATCCCGGCGACGATTGCGCTTGGCGCGTTCACCTTCACGATGGACGCGCTTCCCGGCACGCCGCAAATTCAGAACATCATCCCGACGACGTTCTTTAAAACCGATGCTTGGGCCGCGCCGGTTCTCGGCGTGATTGGCGCTCTGTTCGTGCTGGCGCTCGGGCTCGCTTATCTCGAATCCCGTCGTCGCGCGGCACTCGTTGCCGGTGAAGGCTATGGCACAGATCACATCAACGAGCCTGAAATCGCGCATAACGTCGAGGCCGTCCACCCAATGATCGCGGTCTTGCCGCTCGCCGTCGTCGGCGTCGCGAACAAGCTGCTGACAGCGGCAATCGCCGGCTACTACGGCACGACGTCGGAAATCATTTTAACGCCGGGCGGTAAGCCGGTGACGGCCGACGTTGCGTCGGTCACGGCGATATGGGCCGTCGAGGGCGCACTGTTGCTCGGCATTCTAACGGTCCTTGCGTTCGCATGGCGCAGCGTCGCGAAACAGTTCGCCGAGGGTACGAAAACCGCCGTATCAGGCGCACTTTTGGCGTCCATGAACACGGCGTCGGAGTATGGATTTGGAGCCGTAATTGCCGCGCTGCCAGGTTTTCTTGTCATTCGCGAAGCGTTGCAGGCGATCCCCAATCCGCTGGTCAATGAAGCGATCACGGTTACGGCGCTCGCCGGAATAACCGGCTCTGCGTCGGGCGGATTGAGCATCGCGCTTGCGGCAATGGCGGAGCAGTTCACGGCGGCAGCAAACGCCGCCGGAATACCGCTTGAAGTGTTGCACCGTGTTGCGTCGATGGCGTCGGGCGGCATGGATACGCTGCCGCACAACGGCGCCGTTATTACGGTTCTTGCGGTGACGGGGCTGACGCACCGCCAATCCTACAAGGACATTTTTGCGATTACGTTGATCAAGACGGCGGCGGTTTTTGTGGTGATCGGCGTCTACTACGCGACCGGATGGGTCTGATGCCGCGCCTTGCGGCAGGCTCGACGAAGGAGAGTCGCAAGGCGCAAACAGAAAACTACTTATTCGCGGTCATCACCGGCGCGCGGCGCATCAACTCATCGATGCGCGCGCGTTCGCGCTGGAAATCAGCCAATTCTTTGCCATCGAGTTTGCGCTCGCGCGGCACTTGAATGGACATCGGGTCAACGAAGCGGCTGTTGACGAGGACTTCAAAATGCAAATGCGGGCCGGATGACAAACCCGTCGAGCCGACAAATCCGATCACCTGGCCCTGCCGCACCTTCACGCCGGGCGTGATGCCTGAGCCGATGCGCGACATGTGACTATACGCGGTGTGATAGCCGTTGGCGTGGCGGATACGAACATAGTTGCCGTTGTAGCCCTTGTGGCCGGCCTCTTCGATAACGCCCGTACCGGACGCGAGAATGGGTGTGCCCGGTGAACACGCCCAGTCGACGCCGGTGTGCATTTTGCGGACGTTCAAGAGCGGATGGTAGCGAACGCCGAAGCCTGACGTCAGACGTACGTCGTCGCCGCGGACCGGCTTGCGCATCAAGAATTTCTTCGAGTTGTTGCCGTGCTCGTCGTAGTAGTCGATCTGTCCATCGAGCGTGCGGAATCGATAAAAACGATAAAATGCGCCGCCGCTGTTGATGCCGCTGTAGAGCAATTCGCCGGGCGGTCCATCCGTCGATTGCTCGTCCTTCATGTCGAAGAACAATTCCATCGTATCGCCTGGACGAACGCGGCGACGGAAGTCGGTATCGAACGCATTGACGCGGAGAATCTGCGTGATCGTTTCGGTATCAAGGTTCTGCATCTGACCGGCATGATACAGGCTCGAATACAACGTCGACGAGATCGATCCTTCGCCATCACCGGCTGTCTGTTGCAACTCTTCGCCGATCAGCGGCTGAGATGACGCGAAGAATTCACCGGACGCATTCCGCGACACCGTCACGAGATGATCGTGACCATCTGAGAAAATCGAAAACCGCGCCGGTTCTTTTTTGTCGGCTTGCGTCAGCGACGGCACGAGCGTGATGCGGACTTCCTGTCCGGGAACGAGCGCCGTTTCCGGGAAGGTGTTGTGCGCGGCTTCGATCATCGCGCGCACCTGCCAGGCATCGGCGCCAGCGTTGCTCAAGATTTTCGAGAGCGTGTCGGTGCGCCCGACCGTCACGACACTTGCTTCGCCGCCTTCGAAATCGTCTGTCGGATCGTCCGGCGTTTCAGGGCTTTTGAAGATATCGGTGGTGTTCGTGCGTTGCGAAGTTTCGGCGCGCGGTTGCCACGCGATCTTCTGGTCGGGTGACAGGTCCTCAGGTGGCACGTTGGCTTCCGGCGCGGCATCAAGCGGCAATTCTGCTTCGACGGTTTGCGGCGCGCTGCTGCTCTGAACGAGTTCCTGCACTTCGGCGGAATCGAGTTCCTGTCCATCTTCACCCGGCAAAATACCACCGAGCAACTCGACGACTTTTACGGAGACATCGGTGTGTGAAAGTCCGCTGCCGGCTTTCTCGTCGGCGTCGTCGTTGGACGTTACCGGTGCCGTATTGGCGTAGAGCTTGAACGGGTTGAATGCCGGGATGGATTGAGCAGCATCTGCCGACACCGACGCCAAGCGCGCAACGATGCGCGCATAAGGTTTCTGGCGAACGTATTCGCGACCGTCGCGCCGGCTCTTGGTCGACTCGTGAATGATGTAGCGCGTCGATAGCGATCCCGTCGTCAATTGCAGGCGATCTGCTTTTGGCGAAACCCATTTCAGTCCATCGGCGTTCTTGGGTGTCGGCATCGTCGGCGTTGGGAGAGTGCCGTCGCGTATTGAAATCAACGCCGGCAGCAAGCCATCGTTGCCGCTGTTTTTGTCGGATGAGCCATAGACGACGACGAGAATGGAAATGGCACCGACAGCAGCTGCAAGGCAGGTGCTCAGCATCCAGCGGAACCGCCCGCCCTGGCGATGCTCGAGATGGTCAACGTCGTAGATATCTTTGAAAAAGCTGCCGCCGCGGCCACCGTACGTGCCAGGCATCGTCCGCGCTTGCGGTGTCAGCGCGATCGCGCCCTCCGTCGCGCGCAGCAATTTTCTCCGCCGCAGCAGCACGCTCTGAACGTCTCCCTCGGACCAAAAGGCCCGCCAACTTCGTATCCCGCGCCACACGCGATTGGTCGGCGGCAGCGGACAGCAGGCGTTAAGCCTGCGAAAATCATAGCGAACTGCTTATCGCTACGATGATTTCCCGGACTTGCGCCACACAATACGTCGGCAAAACGCCGTTAAAACGGCGCCGTATTGATCCTCACATCGCAAAGCAGGCAGTCTCGTGGCGAAGAATTTTTTGTAAGATTTTTGGCACATGCGCGCTTATCCACATCCCGCAACGCACAAAAACATCAAGCGAATCAAGTGAATGACAAGCCTACGACGTATGGCAAAGATTTTTTAAAATCGGTGTTGACACTCGAACGGCGATGTTGTTTAAACGGGTCTCGCTGGTGAGCATCACTGCTTCACCGCCCTCGCAGGGCATTCAACCTCGAAACCCTTGGGTTCGAAACCGGAGCTTCCGGTGACGGCTCATTCGTCTCGAAAAATCCGGTGGCAACACCGCCGGACGGGTTAGTGTTCTCCGATTTTGCTCTTTGACAATTGAATTTGAAGGAAGGGAAACGCAGACGGCGGGGTCCTGGCGGATTTCGGTCGCAAGATCGATTTCAAACAGACTCTGGAAACTCTGCGTTTCAACTAACCATTCACCGTGACGTTACTTCGGGAAACTGGAGCAGCGTCATGATGTGAAGGTGCCCGTTACGTAGAATACTTGGATTAACCTCCAAGCCAAAAAAACCAGAATCAAATCTTTCAACTTGAGAGTTTGATCCTGGCTCAGAACGAACGCTGGCGG
>JAFWGI010000008.1 GCA_017512425.1 Hyphomicrobium sp. | reverse complement strand
GACGCCGCCTCCGGCGCCTGCGCCGCGCGCCGTCGAACCGCCGCCGCCAGCCGCGCCGCGTGCAGCGCCTGTTGCGCCGCCATCAGGCCCGCTCGTTATATCTCAGCCGCGGATCGAAGGGACGGTACCTGCTGGTTACCAAGCGCCCGCTCAGCAGCCGAAGGCAGGCCCAGTCGGTCCGGCAACAGGCTTTGCGCCGCTCGGCGTTCTGCCCGATGCCCGAGCGACGATCGCGGGAGGTGATACGCCGTCCGCAAAGCCGCTGTCGGCCGCAGCAGCGCCGCAAGCCGCTGTCTCTAGTAGGCCCCAGGCGACCGATGATGCATCGCCGCGCGCGCTGCGCGCTGCGTCGATCCCGCCATCGACCGCCGTCGAGCAGTCTATCGTTTCTCAGCCGCAATCTCAGTCGTCCGATCCGGCGTTGCTCTCGACTGCCAAACGCGGCACGCGCGTGATCGGTGCGGATGCAGCATCGGCCGATGCCATCGACCTTGAGCGGCCGGCGCCGCCGCGTCCGCAGACCCCGTCGATCTGGTCAAACACAGTGCCGCGGCGCGCCATCACCGATAGCGAGATATTTACGCCGGAAGCGGCAATCGCGCCGCCGAGCGTTCGCGCAGAACGGATTCCGGTTCGCGCTGGGACGCTCCTTGTTCGGCCCGATGCCGCGCGAACGATTGATCCGTCGGCACCGAAATACACGTCGATCCCCAAGCCGCCGCCGGTCGCGAGCTTGCGCTCGGAAGCGCGGCCGCTGCCTGAAAACGGACGTTACGCGAACGTGCGCTTTACGCTGCCGCCCGGGGCACTCGGCGAAGAATAATTGGCTTCCTCATGGATGCGATTGTAACGGCGGCTATCATAGCCGCCGTTGTCATTTGAGCGTGTCGCGTAGTTCGGTCAGCACGCGCGGCAACTGCTCGGGCAAGTCCTCGGCGATCAGTCCAAGGCCGAATGCGTTAGCCGCTGCACCATGCAGCCATACGGCTGCGCACGACGCTTCAAAAACCGGCATGCGCTGGGCAAGCAGCCCTGTGATAAGGCCCGCCAGCACGTCACCCGATCCGGCGGTCGCGAGCGTCGGTGGCGCATTGCTATTGATCGCGGCCCGGCCATCGGGCGCTGCAATGACTGTGTCAGCGCCTTTGACAACGACGATCGCGCCCGAGCGCGCAGCGGCTTGCCGCGCGCGGTCAAGTTTCGACGCGACAGTCGCGAGGTCAGGGAATAGGCGCGCGAACTCGCCGTCGTGCGGTGTCAGAACAACGCCACGCGCCGGGTTTGCGCGGATGGCATCGAAAAGAGATTGTGCGTTTGTGGTCGACTGTGTCCGCGTGCCTGTAAAGCCGAATTGGACTTTTTCGGTCGGCGCATCACCTGTAACTGCAAGTGACGTCAGCGCGTCGGCATCGAGCACGGTCTCGGCCCCGCTCGCGAGTGCGGTCTGGACGAGGTCGGCGGTATCGGAGCCCACGCCTGCGCCGGGTCCGATCAACACGGCGTTCTTGCGCGTGTCGGCCAGAATTTCGCGCAATGAAGCCGCGCCGTTGCAAACGGCCAACATTATGGCTGTCAGGTGCGCGGCGTTGATCGCGGTCGCGCTCGATGATCCGGCGACGGTGACGAGACCAGCGCCGACGCGTAATGCCGCCCGTGCACCGAGACGCGCGGCGCCACTTTGAAACGGCGGACCCGACACGACGAGTGCATGACCGCGATTGTATTTATGCCCGCCAGCGCCGGGCCACAAAAAATCCGCGCCCCATAGTGCCGGCGTGTTTTCGAACGTCGATATCGGCAATTGATCCAACACGTCATCCGGGATCCCGATATCGGCGACGACGACATCACCGCAGAGCGCTCGGCCCGGCAACAGCAGATGGGCGGGCTTCTTACGGAAGAAGGTGATCGTGCGGGCCGCTCGGACGACGGGACATTCGTGCGTACCCGTTGACCCGCTCAGACCGCTCGGCACGTCGACAGACAAAACAGGCAGTCCGCTCGCGTTGACGGCTTCGACGAGTTCGGCAGCGTCGCCGCTCAGCCCGCGTGACAGTCCGGCGCCGAACAACGCGTCAATGACGAGGTGCATGCTTTGCAGAGCATCGGGAGACGCAGCCCTGACGACGAGCGGCCAGCGACGCGCCACCTCGGCGGCATCGCCTTTCAACGCCGTGCGCTCGCCAAGCAGCCAGAGCCGCACATCGTAGCCGCGTTCGCGCAGCAGCCGGGCCGCAACGAAGCCGTCGCCGCCGTTATTGCCGGGTCCGCACAGCACTGCGATCCTACTGCCAGGGCGCACCATGCGCGCGGCCTCATCCGCGACGGCGCGGCCGGCGTTTTCCATCAGCGTCAGGAATGGTACCCCACGCGCGTCTGCGCGACGGTCGGCTTCGGCCATCTGTTCGTTGGTCAGAATTTCGTGCATTTCGGCGCGCTCGATCCGTGCGGTATTTAAAGGGGCAACTTTACGCGCCAGCGAATGCGATCGCAAAACCCTCCCGCCTTGAACGTGCAATTGATCGCGAAACAGGCAATTGCGTCGTGGATGCGCAGCTTACTTTTCTATCACGACGATTAAATAATAGGCTATTAAGCGGCATTGGACCGGGCCGGCAAACCGGAAAAAATCGATAGTGTGCTGATACCATTGCCAAAAGGGAGCGCTCCCCGAATTGGCATGGAGCCTGCTAGCGTATTGGGCACTGGGCCGGAACGGTAAACACTGCTACGCCGGATAGGATCTATGGGGCACGCATGAAAAAGATTGAAGCCATTATTAAGCCCTTCAAACTCGATGAAGTGAAAGAGGCGCTGCAGGAAATCGGTCTGCAGGGCATCACTGTGATTGAAGCCAAAGGCTTTGGACGCCAGAAGGGGCACACGGAGTTGTATCGCGGCGCCGAGTACGTCGTCGACTTCCTGCCGAAGGTCAAAATCGAGGTGGTATTGGCTGACGAGATGCTGGACAAAGCGGTCGAGGCTATTCAAAAAGCCGCCAAGACGGGCCGCATCGGCGATGGCAAAATCTTTATCTCGACCATCGAAGAAGCCATCCGTATCCGTACCGGTGAATCCGGCACCGAAGCGATCTAAGGCGAACCACAACATCCACATGGTTCATGCCTTCGCCGCTACGAAGGCCGACGATGTTTGCCGTGGCATCGCGGAGCATTGCTTCCGCTGACGCCACGCATTCGAGTTAACGACGACGAAAGTCACGATCAAAAAACGCAAACGACCGACAGACAGGGGAGTGTCTATGAAGAGCGCGAATGATGTCCTGAAGTTTATCAAGGACAAGGATGCCAAGTTCGTTGATCTCCGGTTCACGGACACAAAGGGCAAGATGCAGCACGTCACGGCCGACGTGTCGTGCGTCGACGAAGACATGTTCAAAGACGGCTACGCGTTCGACGGTTCGTCGATCGCCGGCTGGAAGACGATTGAAGCCTCGGACATGCTGCTGATGCCGGACCCGGCGTCGGCGCACGTCGATCCGTTCTTCGCTCAGACGACCGTCGCGATTTTCTGCGACGTCCTCGAGCCGTCGACCGGCCAGCTTTACGAGCGCGATCCGCGCGGCATCGCCAAGAAGGCAGAAGCGTACATGATGTCGCTCGGCCTCGGCGATAAAGTGTTCTTCGGCCCGGAAGCCGAATTCTTCATCTTCGACGACGTCCGCTTCTCATCCGACACCTACTCGGTCGGCTTCAAGGTCGACAGCAACGAGCTGCCGACGAACACATCGACCGAAATGGAGATGGGCAACCTGGGTCACCGTCCGCGCATCAAGGGCGGCTACTTCCCGGTTCCGCCGATCGACAGCTGCCAAGATATCCGTTCGGAAATGCTTTCGGTTCTGACCGAGATGGGCGTGACCGTCGAAAAGCACCACCACGAAGTGGCCGCGGCTCAGCACGAGCTCGGCGTGAAGTTCGGTCCGATGATCCAGATGGCCGACCACATGCAGATCTACAAGTACGTCGTGCACTCGGTCAGCCAAGCCTACGGCAAGACGGCGACGTTCATGCCGAAGCCGATCTTCGGCGATAACGGTTCGGGCATGCACGTTCACCAGTCGATCTGGAAAGACGGCAAGCCGATGTTCGCCGGCGACAAGTATGCCGACCTCTCGCAGATGTGCCTCTACTACATCGGCGGCATTCTGCGTCACGCCAAGGCGATCAACGCCTTCACGAACCCGCTGACGAACTCCTACAAGCGCCTTGTGCCGGGCTATGAAGCGCCCGTGCTGCTCGCCTACTCGGCACGCAACCGTTCGGCGTCGTGCCGTATTCCGCACGTCTCGAACCCGAAGGCGAAGCGCATCGAAGTCCGCTTCCCGGATCCGGGCGCGAACCCATACCTCGCGTTCACCGCGATGCTCATGGCCGGTCTCGACGGCATTCAGAACAAGATCGATCCGGGCCCTGCCATGGACAAGAACTTGTACGACCTGCCGCCGGCGGAACTTGCCAAGATCCCGACGGTTGCCGGCAGCTTGCGCGAAGCCCTCGACAGCCTCGACAAGGATCGCGACTTCCTCAAGCACGGCGGCGTCATGAACGACGACATGATCGACGCGTACATCGCGCTCCGCATGGAAGAAAACATGCGCTACGAGATGACGCCGCATCCGGTCGAGTACGATATGTACTACAGCGTTTGATCTTGGTGCACGGCGACTCCGCTTCGCGGAGCCGGCCGCCGTGCACGGAGCAGTAATAGGGCGGCTCGAACGGGCCGCCCTTTTTTATTGCGTAGATCTGAGGTGCGCGAGTTCGGCTTCAAGCGTTGCGATGCGCTGATGCAAAGGCGCAACGGCGGCTTGCACGTCTTCCTGCGAAAACAGCACGGGGATGTGCTGCGGGCAGTTGCGATCCCAGGCTTTGACCGTGAAAACGATAATGCGCTCGGCGCGGATGTTGCCGCGCGTCGGACGCAGGCGTGCGAGCAGCTCATCGTCGTCCTCGACGACTTTTGCCATACCCCAGAGTTTGACGCGCACCTGTCGCGCGTAATCCATGATGAAGATGTACGCGCGCGGATTTTCCGAGAGGTTGCCCGCGGTGATGTATTGCCGGTTGCCGGAAACATCCGCGAATGCGAGCGTCTTCTCATCGAGGACGTGCAGAAATCCTGCCGGTCCGCCGCGATGCTGGATGTACGGCTGACCTTCCGCACTCGCCGTGCCGAGATAAAATGAGCGCGTCGAATGGATGAAGGCCGCGAGGTCGGTCGTCACGAAATCCGTCCAACCGTCACCCTCTTCCATCCGCGCGTACGCCTTACGCGAGCCGCGCTTCTCCTGCTGCGCTTTCACCGACGGTGTAAACGCAATATCCGACGGAATAGTCTTCATGACACCGCACTCCATGTCAGAGGCGAAGTTCGATAGCGATCAGATCGCCGGCATGCCGATGTATCCGGGCAGTGCCTTTACCCTATTGACCCAGGCGAGCACCGCCGGATGGCGTTCCAGAGTGACACCGCCTTCATGGCCGAGCGCGATGTACGGCATGCAGGCGATGTCGGCGATCGTCGGCCGATCCAGCGCGAGCCATTGGTGCTTGGAAAGCTGTGTCTCCATGAGGTCAAGCAAACGACCCGCTTTCTCACGCGCAGCTATAACGTCGAGTTTGTAGCCGAACTTGTCATGCAGGCGCGCATCACCTGGACCGCGAGCGACTTCGTTTTCAGCAACCATCAGCCAACTGCAGACGCGCGCCAGTCCCTCCGCGTCGGTCGGAAGCCAGGACTCGCCGCCCCATTTGCGCGCGATGTAGATCAGGATCGCCTGACTATTGCGCAGCACGACGTCGCCGTCCTGGAAGACTGGCACCTGGCCGAACGGGTTCAGATCGATGACCGGCGGCTTCTTGTGCGCGCCGGCCATGAAATCCACCGGCACGATCGTAATGGGGACGCCAAGCAACGCACTGAGAAGGCGCACCTTGTAGCAGTTGCCCGAGACTTCGAGGTCGTACAGCGTCGCGGCCATTTTCTGCTCCTTGCTTGATTATGCCTGTCGGCATCGCGAATTTGGTAGCAGCGGACTTGATCCGCTAGATAAAATATTCGGCAATGATATTTCCGGTTTATGGGATGGTGTCATGGATCGATTACGGGCGATCGGCGTTTTCGTGGAAGTCGCGAACGCTGGCAGCTTGTCGGGTGCTGCACGTCAGACCGGCGAACCGCTTACGAATGTCAGCCGCCTGCTGGCTCAGCTTGAGGAGCACCTCGGCTTGACGCTCATCGAGCGGACGACGAGGCGCATGGTGCTGACCGCCGCCGGCCGCGATTACCTGACGACCTGCCGCAGCGTTCTGGACGCACTGAACGGCGCCGAGCAAACGCTCGCCGGCAAATCGCAGGAGCTGTCCGGGGAGATTTCGGTCACGGCACCGGTCGGCCTCGGCCGCCTCCACGTCTTGCCGCTCGTGACGGCATTTCTAAAGACGTATCCCCTGATCAGCGTGCGGCTCATCATGGCCGACCGGATCGTCGATTTGATGTCCGAGGACATCGATGTCGCGGTGCGTGTCGGGCGGATGAAAGATTCAGAACTGCGCGCCTCGCGTGTCGGGACCTTGCAACTTGTGACATGCGCGGCGCCAACGTACCTCGCGAAGCTCGGCACGCCGTCGACCGTCGCCGCAATAGCGGAGCGCGACTGCATCACGTTCGCGGACATACCGGGCGGATCACGCTGGGTTTTCGCGAGCAAAAAACACGGCCGTCATGCTGTGCGTGTCCGCTCGAGGTTCACCGTCAATACCGCGGACGCTGCGGTGGCGGCGGCAATCGACGGACTCGGCATTGTCCGGGTGCTGTCGTATCAGGCACGCGCCGCAATAGATGGCAAGCTGCTGGTGCCCATCCTCGAGCGCTTCGATGACGGCGTCATTCCGATAAACGTCGTCTACCGTCCTGCGCGCCAGGAGACCGCGCGCGTGCGGGCGTTCGTTCGGTTCTTAAGCGACGGCTTGCGCGCAACCATTGGTGAGAGAGCGAGCAGTAAGGTGCAACATCAGTAAAACAGCAACACCGCGAGGCAGCCGCCAATCAGCGCATAATAGAAAAACTGCCGCTCGCGGATCAGCACCCAGGTAATCATCCGGCGCGGGATATCGCCCCACTCGTAGCGCGAGATCGCGCCGACAAAAATGCCGATGACGACTCCGAGGACGAGCGATTCAAAATGCAGTCCGCTTTCAGCGCCAAGCGTGACGGCGGACGTCCGCCCTGAAAGCCAGGGCAATATCGCGACGATCGCCGCTGCCGAAAGCACTGCAAACGCCAGCGTCGAAAAGAATGTCAGAACCGCGCGCAGCATCGCAGCCAGCCTTCCCCGCTAAAATTGCGGCGACCGCTGCCGCGGTTGCGCCATGTGATCAGCGTAAAGCCAAGCCGCAAAGATTTTGTTAACCACGATGGGCGCGATGATTTGCAGTCGACTTGTATTGGCATGGGCAGCGTTAGCGTGCGCAGCTGGGGCTTTGCCGGCGCACGCGACGGGCATCTATCCGTGGATGCCAGCCCAGCAGCGCGTCGAGACACTGGCGGACCGCATTCTGCCACCAACGGGGTTCGAGCGCGTGCCGGCAGAACCTCGCAGCTTTGCCGCGTGGCTGCGGGCGCTGCCACTCAAACCGGAGCGCGCTCCCGTCATGCTTTTCGATGGACGAACCAAATCGCGCCAGGACGTGCAGGCCGCCGTCATCGACATCGATATCGGATCGCGCGATTTGCAGCAGTGTGCCGATGCCATCATGCGGCTCAGGGCCGAATGGTTGTTCGCGAACGGCCGACAGCGCGACATCGGTTTTAACTTCACGGGTGGCGGCCGCGTCAGCTTCGAGCGCTATTCAACGGGCCAGCGCCCCGATGCGAAAGGACGGCGATGGACAGCGTCCGCCAAGCCCGACGCGAGTTATCAGTCGTTTCGCAAGTACATGGATCTCGTGTTCGCTTATGCCGGCACAGCATCGCTTGAGAAGGAACTCAAGAGCGTGCCAGCCTCCGACGTTCAGATCGGCGATGTATTTATCAAAGGCGGCTTTCCGGGGCATGCAGTGCTCGTCGCCGATATCGCGGTCAATCCGCTGACGAAGTCAAAACGGATGCTGCTTGTCCAAAGTTACATGCCTGCACAGGACATGCACGTTCTGAAGAACTTCGCCAACGGCGATGGATCGCCCTGGTATGCGGTGCCAACGGGCGAATTGTCGACGCCGGAATGGACATTTGCAGCGGGCAGCTTGCGGCGCTGGCCGTGAAGCTACTGCTTCGGCCGCGAAAACACATATAGCGCCAGTGCCGACAGCAGCATCAGTCCCGAAACCGTCGCAATAAATCCGGTAATCGGATCAATCGACATCGCAGCGCCGGCGGCCAGCGGCCCGAGGATCGCACCGGCCTGATACATGACAAGGAATGCCGCGTTGGCCGCGGCGATATCTTTCGCCGATACCTGCTCGCCGACAATCGAGAGACCCACCGTATAAAATCCGAGCACGATACCGCCGAGGAAGAACGCCATCACCGGCGCAATCAACGGCCGTCCAAGCGCGAACGGCAGCAGCGCCGAGAGCGCGACGAACGCGAGCGCCAGGATCATCGAGATTGACGCCTTATTGAATTTGTCGGCAAGCCAACCGAGCGGAAATTGCAGCAGTCCGCCGCCGATCGACAGCATCGTCAATAAGTGTAGCGCATCGGCTTCACCTGTGCCGCTGGCTAACGCGACGTTCGGCAGAAGGGAGATGTAGCTAATTTCGGCAAAGCCCCCGATGAAGCCGCCGATCATGCCTATCGGCGCAAGGGCCAAAGCGGCGCGCGTTTCGATCGGCTTGTCATGCGTCAGATCTGGTGCGAGGTGCCGCGCCAGAACGATTGGCAGCCCGGCGAGCGCCGTCGCGGCGGCGCCTGCCGCGAACGGCAGCATCCCGTCGCCAAGAATTGCAAGCAGAACTGGGCCAACCGCAAAGCCCGAAAAGAAGGCGATCGCATAAAGCGCGATGACACGGCCGCGCGTGCCGCCGGTCGAGACCGTGTTGATCCAGGTTTCACCGACGAGCCACGGCAGCGCGATACCGGCGCTCATCACGAAACGGATCGCGATCCAGGCGGCTGGCGACGTGACCGCTGACAACGCAATAAAGCCAAGTGCAGCGACGAGGCAGCCCCAAGCGATCGCCGGCACGGCGCCGACGCGGCCAACGAGTGCCGGCAGAAACGGCAGCACCATCATAACCGCGATGGCCGGCGCCGCACCCGCAACACCGAGCACCCATTTCGGTGCATTCCACGCTTCGAGCGTCAGCGACGTCAGCGGAAAACCAATACCGAAGGCAAGTCCAACGCCAAATGACGCCGCTATGACGGCCGCGAGGCTCAGCGCACGCTCGCGCGGCGTGAAGCTCCGCCCCGGATTTTCCGCCTGCGTACTTGCAGTCATGCCCCCACCTCGTTATTCAACAGTGTTGGAATAGGCAATTGAACGGCATTTCGCAAGAGACTTTTCAACAGTGGTGAAAAAGAAGCATCCACGCGGTCAGCGCGGCCTCGTCGAAGCCGATCTGGTTGCGGCGGCGCTGGCCGAAATCGAACGCGGCGGGCTCGAGACGTTCAGTCTCAGGTCGCTGGCGCGGGCGATCAATTGCGATGCGGCGACGCTGATCTATCACTTCGGCTCCAAGGAAGGCCTCGAGCGCGCCGTCACTGAGCGCCTGCATAGCGCCATAACGCCGCCGGTCAGAACGCGGAAATGGCAGGACCGCATTACCAATATGGCGCGACAGTATCGCGACCTCGCGAAGCGGTATCCGTCGGCGTTTCCGCTGCTGCTGCGCTTCTGGACGAGTGGGCCGCGCGATCTGATAATTGCCGAACATTGGAATAGGGCGCTGGCCGATGCGGGTGTGCCCGATCGCGACATCCCTGCCGTCAGTTGCGCGACCTACGCCGCGGTGCTGGGACAATGCATGGGCGAGATTGGCGGATTGATCGGGCTGCCAAATGAAGCTGGCGTCGCTGAAATTGCGCAGCACGAAGAATTGGTTTTGACCAAACGGCTGCTACCGATTTTTCCAAAGGTCGATGCCAAACAGGTCTTCGACAGTGCTTTGATTCTGCAAATCGCAGGTCTCGAAGCGGCCTATTCGCCGGGTGCGAAATCTCGAAAGGCGTAGCGCTACTTGTGCGCAGCCGCCAAAGCCGCGGGAAGGACCTCGGCAAAGACGTCGATGTCGCTATCGATACCGCACGACACGCGAATGCAGCGATCGATGCCCGGCGCCACGGGCTTGCGTGCGAAGACGTCGCGGTCGAGCAACCCATCGAGCACACGCTGCGCGAACGCGCCGTCACGCCCGCAATCGATGGCGACGAAACTTGTTGCCGAGCGAATTGCGGTCAAGCCGTTGTTCGCAGCGATGGCCGACAAACGTTCTCGCGCGCGGGCGATCTTTGAAATTGTGATGGCAAGGTAGGCCTGATCGCGCAACGCCGCGAGCGCTGCAAGTTGTCCGACGCGATTGATGCCGTAGTGATTGCGAACCTTGTCGAATGCCGCGATCACCGAACTGTGCCCAAGCGCGTACCCGATACGCGCGCCGGCCAGGCCATACGCCTTGGAGAATGTCCGGTAGCGGATCACGTTAGGATTGGCGATGTCGATGGGAGGTCCGGTCCGCGCGGGGGCGGTATCGATGTATGCCTCATCGAGCACCAGTACCGTTTCGGGCGGTAACGCCGCGATCAAGGCGATGATCTGGTCTTCGGACCAGTGCGTGCCCATCGGACTGTTGGGGTTTGAGACATACAGCAGCTTGGCGCGCGTGCGCCGCGCGGTGTCGACAAGCGCCTGCAGGTCTTCGCGGTCATCGCGCATCGGCACGCGGATCAGCTGGCCGCCGTGCGCCGCGACGTGAAAGTTGAACGTCGGATACGCGCCGTCGCTGGTCACGACCGCATCGCCCGGCGCAACAAACATCATGCAGGTCAGGCCGAGAAGTCCGTCGATCCCCTCGCCCACCATGATGGTGTCGGCGGGAATGGCGTGAAATTTTGCGAGGGCCGCAATCAGATCGTGATTTTCGGGATCGGCATACTTCCAATTCTCGCGCGCAGCCGACTGCATGACCGCGATTGCATGCGGCGATGGTCCGAAGCTGCTTTCGTTTGCACCGAGACGGGCGCGAAACGGCCGGCCGCGACTGCGCTCCACGGCTTCAGGCCCAACGAACGGCACAAGATGCGGCAGGGCTCCAATATGCGGAACGAACAGGCGCTCGATCATCGTGACGCCTTCATAGCAGACCGAGATCGGCCAGCGATTTCCGCATTTTGGGCGGCATCGCTGCGATGTCGTCAACGGCACCGGCTTTGGCGTCGGGCGGTGCATCAGCCGCGGTTAAATATCGCCAGCCTTGAAAAGCGCGGCGCGGAACCGGTCGCACAGCCGTCAATGCCGGATCCAGCAGAATGAGACAGCACGGAGAGCCGTCCTCCTTCTTGCCTTCCCCAAAGCCGACGATTGGCTGGCGGACAAGGATCGTGCCTTTGATGACCCAATAGAGCGAGCCGCCCTCGATCAGTTCGGCGTCCCGCGTCGGCTTCTGGAACGTCGTGTGAAACGCCACGCGGCGGCCCTGATGCGGACGCTTATTGCGTGACATCGCTTGCCACCGCTCGAGATCTTCGATCGACGACGCTCCGACGCAGAGCTTGACGAGGTGCAGGGGCATCGTCCCACCTGTAACGAAGCGTTATGACTTGGCTTTGCAGCTACCCGCATACTGCGCGAAAATCGGCTGGCCGAGGATCCCAAAGTGACGCGAATGCACAGCCGGATAGGTGCCGGTCGCGGGATCAAGATCGTAGACGGTCGTCAGGTTGAGAAAGCCTTCGTTCGCGACTTCCAGAAAACTGTTGGCGTTGAGCGCGCGGACCACCCGCGCAGCGCCGGAGTTCTTGCCATCGATGACGAGCGACGCTGACTGCTTGTCGAGATCGATGTCGGTGATTTCAAATGACAGCGGCGACGGCGCTATCGACTTGTATGCGCCATTGTCATAACTCCAGCTATTGCCCTTCTCGAAGCTGCAGATCAGGGCGGATGGGCCGGCATCACCCTCGGCCAGCGCCACGCCGGGGATCAACCCTAGAAGCACGGCGCAGAGCACTGCAAGTCGTCGCTGTTCGCGCATAGGCGGCCTTCCTGTATCGTCGCAAGTCGTGGCCCGTGCCACAAATTTGATCACGCGGCGCTATTGGAAAGCTCAATCGCGCCGGACGCAACCGGCAAGTTGTGGGAATCTGCTGTCTGCGGCGCCGACACTCACCCGGAGATGCCCGCAATCGTTCAGATTGTAAAAATAGCGAGTCGGCGCGGTTTTTGCCAAAGTGTGTCCACGGCGCGATGTTGTTTCGGGCGTTTGACGCATATGATTGGTGAAGTGCCGGGGTGACGAGCGCATGGCGCGGCTATCGAAAACAATGATCGGTCTAACGCTGGCACTTTGCCAGGCCGGATGCGCCGCGACCGAAATGTCCGCAACCTCTTCCTTGGCGCCGGCGTCGGGTCCTGATGCACCACCGGCAATCTCCAAAGTCACCTACCAATTGACGGCCGATGAGCAGGCACTCGAATGCAAGAAGCTGACGGGCCGCATGCAAATTCGCATTCTCGAGATCCGCGATTACAACGAACGCACCCGGGCGACGCTGCTGGCACGCGCTTTACAGGACGGATCGACGGCTGTGTTCGGTGGTCCAAAGGCCGGTGTTGATCCGGATAGCACGTACGCCAGGGATCGCGCGACGCTTGAAGCGTATAACGCGCAACTCGCTGCTAAGGGCTGCAAAACGTACGATCTCGAAAGCGAACTGCAACCCCAAGACGTTCGTGTGACGCCGACGGCGACCATCAAGCCCGTGGGCAAAACGGCCAACTGACGGGACGGCAGGTTAGGCTCTTGCGCTTCGAAACGTTGGCATCGCGGCGTGCGAGGTTGTAGAGTTCGCCGTATGACATCGGACCCCACCACATCAAATGACAGCAGCGCGCGCGCCAATTCGTTTCCTTGGCCGCCGGTTCTGTATGTTGGCGCGATCGTCGCCGCATTCGCTTTGGATTGGGCACTGCCGATCGCTTGGCCCGGGATCGATGACACGGCGGCTCGATTACTCGGCTACAGCTTCGGCATCGCGAGCATCGTCCTCGTCGTATGGGCGATTGTCGAATTGCGCCGCGCCAATACGACCGTCATGCCAGATGGCATCAGTTCGACGCTGGTGACGACCGGACCCTATTCGTATTTCCGCAATCCGATCTATTTGGGCGAAGTGCTGCTGCTGTTTTGCGCAGCCGAGATCACGAAGAACGTCTGGTTCGTGATCGTGGCGTTCGTCTTCGCGGCCCTTGTCACCGTTTTGCAGATATTACCCGAGGAGCGGCATTTGACGGCGCGTTTCGGTGAGGCCTACGAAAAATACCGCTCGCGCACCCGCCGGTGGATTTGAGCGCGTCATGGCCACCGACTACGCAGGCAAAGAAAAGGAGTTCGTTGCATCGCTCGGTCCTGACACAGGCCGCGATCTCGAAGGCTGGATGCAGGCGATTTCCGGCGCCGGTCTGGCGCATCGCAACGACATCATCGATTGGTTGCGCCAGAACGGGTTCACGTTCGCCAACGCGTCGTGGCTCGAACGCATTCATCACAATGGCGGGCGGCTGATCTATGGCAATGATGAACCCGCGATCGAACGAACGGAAGCGCGTCCGCAAAAAGCGGCGATAAAAACCGCCCCGCCCGTCATCCCGAACGTGACCGTCGCCATTCCGCGGGTTGCAACGCAAAATTCCGGCGCGCCCGTCAGCGGCCCGCCGAAGTTGTCGATCGTCGCGACATCGCCGGGCATCGTCTTCGATCCTGCCGTGAGCGAGCTTCTACTGACTGCGAAGGGATTGCGGCCGCTCGCCGTCGTCGCGCTGCAAGAGATTGCGGCGGCTGTTCCAGGTGCTGCCCTGACCGCAGACGGCCCGCTCATCATGATGTCGGCGCCGAAACCGTTTCTGGCGTTACTGCCGGGCGCCAAGGCGTTGCGCTTCTATGGGCGGTTCGAGCGTGACGGATCTGGCCGCGTCGCGCGCGCGGAACCTGCCATGAAAACGCCAGACAAAGCGCCACCGCCATTTCCTGGCGTCGTCGTTCTTGCCGACGCCCGCCTCGTCGACGACGCCTTTGCGGCCATCGTTAAGCAGGCGCACACCAGCGCCCACGCATAAGTTGCGTGTCGCATTCAAAAAATCACGGATTCGCCTGAATTCTCTCCCCACTTCTAGCGCCGGAGGATCAGATGCGTATTTCCCGATCTGCTTTGGTTGTGGTTTTAACGGCGGCGTCGACATTGCCGGTCACCGCGCAGTCGGCGCGCCGCGATGCGATTGCCGACCTCCTGCAAGGCAAAGGCGTCCACATCAAAGTGCGCGCGCTCGATGGATCGATCTCGAAGACGACGCAGACGGCTGAAGCTGTTGCGCCGATGACGATCGAAGCTGCTGAGGCGGCCGTGCCGGCCGATCCGCGAACCGGCGACGTCGACTACGAGCAAGCCAAGCGCCTGATGGCGGCGGTCGATGCAATTTTGAAGGACACGGCCGAAACACGCTCCGGATCGGACAAACTTCCGAGCCGCGATGATTATATCATCCCGCCGCTGTGGGGTGAGACGCGCGAAAAACGCAACGACAAAGTGCGCGTCCTGCTGGATGCAGCGCTCGGCATCGTGACCAACGTGCCGGTCGTCGATGTGCAGAAAAAAGTCGAAGGTCTGCGCAAGAATATTCGCGAGATCGAAGATCAGAACGGTGCGCTGAAGGAAAAGCAGCTCGTTGCGCCGAAGGACGCAACGCTTCCTGGCATTTTGAATGACACCGTGACGTCGCTCGAAGCCGCGATTGAGGACAACAATAAACGCATCGAGAAGAACCGCGCCGAGATCACCGCCGCCAAGGGCGAGATCACAGCCGCGCTCAAGGCGCAGGGCGTGGAGCTTGAAGCCGCGCAGGTCGACTTGCTGCTGGATAGCGTGATTTCCGGCGATCTTGTGCGCCTTGTCGCGGTGTTCAACGCGGCAAAGCTGATCGACGGCCAGCTTGCCAAGATGATTTCGGCGTCCGGCGACAACATGAATCTCGCACGCAAGTATTTTGCGATGCACGCTGCGCTCTTTGCCATGCTCGTCCAGGCGCAGAGCTCGACGATTGAGAAGATCGATACCCAGTACATGCCGAAACTCGACGCGATCATCTCGGATATCGATACGGCCAAGCGTAAGACGAACGATCTTTTGAAGGCGCAGAACCGGCCCGATCAGAAACGCGCGCTTGATGCCAACCGTGAAAGCCAAAAACTCGCGGACGATGCTGCGAAGGCCTACAAGCGCTATCTCAGTCAGCAGCGCGAGCAAATCGCCAAGGCGCGGCTGAAAGCGACGCACGACTTGCGCATCGCCGACAACACCTACGAGACCGTCGAGGCGAGCGTTCAGCTCCGCAACCTGATGAAGGAAAGCTCCGCGTCGTTTGAAGCGATCCAGAAACTCGAAGCACCAAGCTTCGAGCAGATTTTCAAGAACGACGAGCTGCGCCGCGAGTTTGAAAACCTAACCCGCAAGCTCGACACGCCGACGAGTTGAGTTTCGCTCGCTAGGCCGCTGCGCAGGTGTCATCCTAGGCATCGTGCGTAGGATCCATTTCTCCGCTTGCTCCAAACGTTGGCGAGTGCGGCACGATGGATCCCAGGGACGAGCCCTGGGATCACAGTGTGGGTTGGGCGTGACAAGGCTTCACGCCTCAGGTGGCCGCCTCCTCGGAAACTCAACCGTCATCCCCGCGAAGGCGGGGATCTATCCAAGTTTGTAGTCTGAACATTGCGGCGGGCTTGGCTGATGGCCGCCACCGCGGCCATGACGATCGTGGGGGTTACACTCCCGCCCGCTTGAGAATGGAGCGGCCGGCATACTGTGCGACGTCGCCGAGTTCGCCTTCGATGCGGATCAACTGGTTGTATTTCGCGAGACGATCCGAACGTGACAGCGAGCCGGTTTTGATTTGACCACAGTTGGTCGCGACAGCGAGATCGGCGATGGTTGAATCCTCCGTCTCGCCAGAGCGATGCGACATGACCGCGGTGTATCCTGCGCGCTGCGCCATCGAGACGGCTTCGAGCGTTTCCGTCAGCGTGCCGATCTGGTTGACTTTGACGAGGATCGAGTTCGCGGTCGCCGTGTCGATACCCTGGCTCAAGCGTTCGGTGTTCGTCACGAACAAATCGTCGCCGACGAGCTGGCAGCGCTTGCCGATCAGATCGGTCAGCCCCTTCCATCCGGCCCAGTCGTCTTCAGCCATGCCGTCTTCGATTGAGATGATCGGGAAGCGGTTGACGAGATCCTCGAGATACTTTGCGTTGGCCGCGCTATCGAGCGTCTTGCCTTCGCCGTGCAGCTTGTATTTCCCGTCTTTGAAGTACTCGGTTGAGGCGCAGTCGAGCGCGAGCATGACGTCGTCGCCCGGCTTGTAACCGGCCTTCTCGATCGCCTTCATGATGAAGGTCAGCGTCTCGTCTGCGCTCTTCAAATTCGGTGCAAACCCGCCTTCGTCGCCGACAGCGGTGTTGTGACCGGCGTCCTTCAGGTTCTTTTTCAGCGTATGGAAAATTTCAGCGCCCATGCGGATGGCATCCGAGACCATCTCGGCCGATACCGGCATGATCATGAATTCCTGGATGTCGATCGGGTTGTCGGCATGCGCGCCACCGTTGATGATGTTCATCATCGGCACCGGAAGAACGTGCGCATTGGCACCACCGATGTAGCGATAAAGCGGCAAGTTGCTCGTGGCTGCTGCCGCTTTAGCGGCGGCCATCGAGACGCCGAGGATCGCGTTGGCGCCGAGGCGGCCTTTGTTCTTGGTGCCATCGAGCTGAATCATCGCCGCGTCGAGCCCGCGCTGGTCTTCAGCGTCCATGCCGACGAGCGCGTCGAACAGCTCGCCGTTGACGGCATCGACAGCCTTCAGAACGCCCTTGCCGAGATAACGCGCCTTGTCGCCGTCGCGCAATTCGATGGCTTCATGCGCGCCTGTCGAGGCGCCCGACGGTACCGCGGCGCGGCCCTTCGAGCCGTCTTCGAGAATGACATCGACTTCGACAGTCGGGCCTCCGCGGCTGTCGAGAATTTCGCGGCCGATGATGTCGACGATAGCGGTCATTCGATATGGTCCTTGAAAGTTTTCGGGCTTCGGCCCGGCGTTGCAGGCTGGCCCGCCTTGTGACACGGTGAGGAAGCGCCTTTTAGACCCGATCCGCGACATCGCAAAGACCCCGCGGGCGGGTTGAACCTACCCGCCTGGACGGGGCGAAACGCGATTAACGAGGCTCAGCATGACGAAAACCGAGACGTATGCGGGTGGATGCCATTGCGGCAAGGTGCGGTACGAGGTCAAGGCCGACCTTAGCCAGACCATCACGTGCAATTGCTCGATGTGCGCTAAGACCGGTGCCATCCTGACGTTTGCGCCCGCAGCCGATTTCAAACTCACCTCCGGCGCCGATGCCCTGACCGACTACACGTTCAATAAGCACGTGATCCATCACCTGTTCTGCACGACGTGCGGCATCCGGTCGTTTGGGCGCGCCATGAAACCTGACGGCACCGACGGCGTCGCGATCAACGTGCGCTGTCTCGATAGCGTTGACGCGAGCGTGCTGACACCGTTCGCATATGACGGCAAGAGCGTCTGACGGTGACGAACATCGCGGATGGATCAGCGGCGCTTGTGTTGTTCTCGGGCGGTCAGGATTCGACCGTGTGTCTCGCGTGGGCCCTGTCGCGCTACGATCGCGTCGAGACAATCGGGTTCGATTACGGACAGCGCCATGCGGTCGAGCTTGAGGCACGGCAGCGCGTTGCTGCGCGATTGCGTGCGGCGTTTCCCGATTGGGCAGCGCGCCTTGGCGATGATCATATGCTGGCACTGCCCGCGCTTGGCGCCATCAGCGATACCAGCCTGACGCGCGCCACCGAAATAGAGGTCGGCGCGGCAGGCTTGCCGACGACGTTCGTGCCGGGCCGCAATCTTCTGTTCTTCACCTACGCGGCGGCGCTCGGATGGCGGCGCGGGATTGCGACGCTCGTCGGCGGTATGTGCGAGACGGACTATTCCGGCTATCCCGACTGCCGCAATGAGACGCTGCAAACGTTGGCCAAGGCGATTTCGCTCGGGCTCGACAAGCCGGTCGGAATCGAGACGCCGCTGATGTACGTCGACAAGGCGGGAACGTGGGCAATGGCCGATCAACTCGGTGGCAAGGCCCTCGTCGAGCTGATCGTTGACGAGACGCATACCTGCTATCTCGGCAACCGAGCCCACCGTCATGCGTGGGGCTATGGCTGCGGCACCTGCCCGGCGTGCGAGTTGCGCGCCAAGGGGTGGGCGGCTTGGCAGGGGGCGCCCTAGATGGAAAAGCACCGTATCTATACGACGAGCTTCGCGAGTGTTTATCCGCACTACGTCGCCAAGGCCGAGAAGAAGGGCCGCACGAAAGAGGAGGTCGATCAGATCATTTGCTGGTTGACGGGCTACACGCAGAAGGCACTCGACGCACAGATAAAAAAGAAAACCGACTTCGAGACGTTTTTCGCTCATGCGCCCGCGATGAATGCGGACAGGTTTCAGGTCAAGGGCGTCGTTTGCGGCGTGCGGGTCGAAGATATCCAAGAACCAACGATGCGCGAAGTTCGCTATCTCGATAAACTCATCGACGAACTCGCCAAGGGCAAAGCGATGGGCAAAATTCTGCGCCAGGCGTGAGGCGCACTGCCGTCAAACTGTCAGCAAGCCAACGGGAGCGCTCAAGTGACGATCACCATCACCGCGTTTGAGAGTTCGCCGGATCGCGGCCGCGGTTTGGCGCGCGATATGCGCGTTCGCTGGGCACTCGAAGAAGTCGGCCAGCCCTATGATGTCCGCCTGCTGTCGTTCAAGGCGATGAAGGAACCGGCGCATCTCGCCGTGCATCCGTTCGGCCAAATCCCGACGTATGAGGGCGGCGATCTCGCGCTCTTTGAATCCGGCGGCATTATCCTGCACATCGCCGAGCGGTACGGCGGACTATTGCCCGATGACGGCAATGCCCGCGCCCGCGCGATTTCGTGGATGTTTGCGGCACTCTCGACGGTCGAACAGCCGATCATCGAATATTCAACCGTGAAGCTGCTTGAGCGTGACGAGAGCTGGTATGACGCGCGCTTGCCGGCCGTTGAGGAACGCGTGCGCGTCCGGCTTCGGCAATTGTCGGCGCGGCTTGGCTCGGCCGACTGGCTCGATGGCGCGTTTAGCGCCGGCGATCTGCTGATGGTGCATGCGGTGCAACGGCTCACTGGGTCGGGGTTGCTCGACGCGTTTCCAAATCTTGGCGCCTACATCGCGCGCGCCGAAGCGCGGCCCGCGTACAAGCGCGCGTTCGCCGCGCAATTGGCAGTCTTTGAAGCGGCGCGCCGAAGCTGAGGAACTCACGCGATGTGGGCAGCGTGGTCCTTCTCGATTTTGAGAAGCGTGAACGATGCGCCGAGGATCAGGATCACGCTGACAGCGATCCACGGCGTGATCGGCTCATCGAAAAATAGCGCCGCAAAAAAAATGGCGTAGACCGGCTCAAGCGCGATGAACCCACTGCACGTGCTCGGCGATAGCCGTTGCAAGGCATACAAGTATATGAGCAGCATAATTGCGGTATTGAACGCGCCTAACGCAACGAGTGACATCCAGTCGACCGCGGTCGATGGAACCGGCACGCTGAAAAACAGCGCGGGCATAAGCAATGCGAAGACCATCGCATTTTGCCAGAACGAAAGATTTGTCGCGGACAGGGCCGCGTCGTCGAGCTTTTTGCTCGAACGCCAGAAAAGCGCGTAGCTAAACCCAGAGACCAAGCCTGAAACGGCGCCCCAGAGATTGCGCTGGCCGGCCTGCGGATCAACGAGCAGCGCCACGGCGACGATGATGACTAGTCCAACAGCGATTTCAACGACACTTGGAAAACGTCGCTGATGCGACGCTTCGACGAGGACGGTGAAGAGCGGGAAGGTCGCAAAAGTCAAAGTGGCGACGGCGACGCCAGCCTGCTGAACGGAGACGAAGAACGTCACCCAGTGCACGGCGAGCAGCAGGCCGCTTAGCAGAAGCGGTTGCCAATGGCGCCGCGGGAAGCTTGAAAAGTCGCGTTTCCATGCGCCAATCAGCGCGAGCGTCAATGCACCAAAGCCCGCGCGCATCGCGACGATCCAGACCGGCGAGACGTTGAGCTTCCCGTAGAGCGCGGCTGTTCCAAATATGACGGCCGCCGCGTTGATCGCGATGACGCCCTGCGCCTTGGGCGACAGGCGATTGAGCCACGAGCGGTGATGCGACGGTTCAAGTGGCACGAGATGTCTCAAATATATTCGGAAAGTCGCGCGCAGCTTTGGCGTCGATCCGGACCTCACGTCAAGCAGCGGCTGATGATCTCTACGAGCGTTGCGCGAAAATCGTCGCGATCCGTGCATTGGCGAACATCGAACGTGCTCGACAACGACGCACACGATCGAACCACCTTGTAAGCCGCCTGTACCGGTCAGCACATATTACCCGACGTCATTTCCGATCTTTGGAACTGACTTCGGAGCGCTGCGGCGTGATTGTGAACGCTGTCGTATTCACACGCGCAAGCGGCCGGTCCGCTCCAAGACCAAGCGTCCCAAGGAGCGACTCCCGAATTGACGGCAATCACCTGTCAATCGCGACCGTGTGGAGGACTAAAGACCCGCACAATCGCGGGCGATCCATAGGGAGAACGTCCATGACTCCACGCGTAAGATTTTTGCCCTGCATACTTATCGCTTCCGTTTCATTTTCCGGTATGGCGGCTGCGGAAGCCGCCAGCGATGTTCCTGTTCTGACGCCCACAGTGGTTCTATCGAAACTGGAAAACCCTTGGGACATGGCCTTCCTGCCGGACGGCACGATGTTCTTCACCGAGAAGTGCAAAGGCCTCTCCGTGCGCAAGGCGGACGGCAAGGTCAGCGCGCTGCTCGGCATGAAAGGCAGCAAGGACTACGCCGACACCGCGGACGACCTCTTCTGCGAAGGCCAGGCGGGCATGCAGGGCGTTGCCGTCGATCCAGACTTCGCGAAGAACCGCACGATCTATGTTTACTCGACGTCGTCGATGACGGCCCCCGGAACCAACCGCGTTCTGAGGCTGAAAGTCAGCGATGATTTTGCAAAGGTCTCGGACCGCACCGATATCGTCGCCGACATCGCCTACAAGCCGAAGGCGACTGACCATCCGTTCGGTGGTCCTGGTGCGCACAACGGCGGCCGTCTCCGGTTCAACCCCGGCGATGGTTTCCTTTATGTGACGACCGGAGACACGCACCACGGCGAAGTTCCGCAATCGCCGACGATTATCGGCGGCAAGGTGCTGCGCATTGATCGCGACGGCAAAGCCGCGCCGGATAACAAGCCACCGGAAGGCTTCGACAAGCGCATCTATTCCTATGGCCATCGCAATCCGCAGGGCATCACGTTCCGTCCCGGCACCAACCAGCCTTACACGTCTGAAAACGGCCCATGGCACTCGGATGAAGTGACAGCGCTCGTCAACGGCGGTAACGCGGGTTGGGATCCGCGCCCCGGCATGGCCGGACGTGGCGAATGCCCGGACAAATACTGCGGCTACTCACCAAACCAGATGGGTGCCGTGGATCCCAAGGAACGCTCCAAATTCATGCCTATGACCGACTTGGGGACGTATCCCAACGCCATGAAGCCCGCTTGGAATAACGACGGACTGTCGCAAGGCATGTTTGGTTCGACGTTCCTCACCGGGAAGCAGTGGAAGTCCTGGGACGGCCGCATGGTTGTTGGCTTCGCAGGCATCGGCGTGCACGGAACGCCTGTCGGCAACCGGATCGACGTACTGGATATCGCAGCCGACGGGTCTTCAGCGACGCGGACGATGATGAACCTGCCGATGCCGGCCGGACGCTTCCGCTCCGTCGTCGAGGGGCCGGATGGCAATCTCTACGTTGCCACCGACGAAGGCAGCATCACGATGCTGAAGCCAAACTGAGGTTGATTTCAGCCGCACCCCGGTTTCGAGGTGCGGCTGATCTCCATCGGGCGATGACATCCGACAGGCGGGTACTGACACCATGAATAGACGTCTCACCACGTCGGCCGCTGTCGCATGCGGCATCGCCATGTTTGCGCTTACAAATGCCCCGTCGTCACATGCTGACGACGCCAAGATGACGACGCTCGAGCGGGTCAAAGCGACCGCAAAAGGCGAACTGAAAAATCCAATTTCGATTTCCCCTGAGATCATCGACGAAGGCAAGACGCTGTATCAGCAAAAAACCTGCAGCGCGTGCCACGGCGCCGACGGCCGTGGCATTCACTGCCCTTCGGTCGTCAATGATGCCTGGGTTTACGGCGGCGACGACGACACACTGTTCCGGTTGATCGCGCTTGGCAGCGAAGATCTCGGCAAAGGCGGCTACAGCCGCGGCGACAAGGAGATCATAGCCGGTCCGATGCCGGGGTTTGGCGAGGCGATCCAGGACGAAACGGACCTCTGGAAAATCATCGCGTACATCCGCTCGGTCAGCGCCGCAAAGTAGACGGTATCGCCTTCCGGTTTTCGCGCCTAGATCCGGCTCCTCCTGCCGGATGCCACGCAACCGCGCAGCAAAAATGCTGCGCGGTTTTTGCGTTTTGGCGATGGCGCACCGCAGGCCACGGCCCTGTTCCGCGGGGAACTGAGGGCCGATGGCGCGCGCGGTATCACAATCCTGCGCAGGCGTTGAACCTCCTCACTCGGCCCTGCGACAGACGTGAAGACCAACGGAGTCCCCCCGTGACGCAGCACACCACCAGCCAAACCCTCAAGACGGTCAATTTCACCGTCGGGTTTGCGCTGTTGGTGATGCTGTTTCCCGTATCGGGCAAAACGGTTGAGAAGCCAGCGGGCGTTCGTACCGCAATCGAAATGGTCTCGAAAAAGACGACGTTGAAAGCCACCTTCGTGGAAGTCGTCGCGACGGCTTAAAGCGCAGCCAACACCCGCGAGCCTGCGATGTTTCGGCTCCCTACCGCCGCTTAACTTGACTTGTGCAGTGCCTGCCGTAGTCAGGTCGTCATGTACTCGGTCAAAGAGATTTTCTACACGCTGCAAGGCGAAGGCGCGCAGGCCGGAACGCCGGCGGTGTTCTGCCGGTTCGCGGGCTGCAATTTGTGGAGCGGACGCGAAGCCGACCGCGCGCACGCTCAGTGTAAATTCTGCGATACTGATTTCGTCGGCACCGACGGCGACGGCGGCGGCAAGTTCAAGACCGCCGAAGATCTGGCGCGCGCCTGCCAAGAAGTCTGTACCGCCGAGAATGGACCATCGCTCGTGGTGTTGACCGGCGGCGAGCCGATGCTGCAGGTCGATCAGCACCTCGTCGACGCACTACATGCTGCCGGTTTCTCGATTGCTATCGAAACCAACGGCACGTTGCCCGTGCTCGAAGACATCGACTGGATTTGCGTCAGTCCCAAAGCGGGCGCAACGCTGACGCAAATGTCAGGCAACGAACTGAAGCTCGTCTACCCTCAACCCGACCTGTTGCCGGAGCGCGTGCGCGCGTTGGACTTCGACCATTTCTTCCTGCAGCCGATGGATGGCCCAGATCAAGTAGCGAACACGCAAGCAGCCATGCGCTACTGCATGGCGCATCCGCCGTGGCGGCTCTCGGTGCAGACACACAAGGTTCTCGGCATTCGCTAAGCATGCGCCTTGCCCTGCGCCCCATTGGCGCGGAACACATATTTCGCTGGCTTTTTGCCCCCTGCCCTAACCTTCTTGCCATTTAGGGCCGTGCGAGGGGATGGCGCGGCAAACCGAAATCCCCTATCTCGTGGCCATGCGCATTTATCGTGATTTTCTATTCGAGGCGGCCCACTATTTGCCCTCCGCGCCGCCGGGGCATCCGAATTCCCGCATCCACGGGCATTCTTTCCGCGCGCGCGTCATCATCGACGGCGAGATGAATGCCGACACCGGCGTCGTATTTCATTTCGACGATCTGTCGGCAGCGATCGAGGAGAGCCGCGCCGCGCTCGACCATCGTCTGTTGAACGACGTCGAGGGTTTGAGCGCGCCAACATTGGAACGCATTGCCGTCTGGCTCTGGCAGCGGCTCGCCAACAAGGTGCCGGGCCTCGCACAGATCGAGATCCACCGCGATAGTTGCCACGAAGGCGTCATCTATACCGGCCCCTCACGTGCGACGCGCCTAGCGGCGGAGTGATTGATGGCGAAAAAATCACCGGAAGTCACGCAGCTCGGAAAGCAAACCGCCTTGCCGGCGTCGCCGGAAGAGGCGGTGCTCGAGCGCGTCGCGAACCCGCACGCTGACACGCATTACGTCGCGCGCTTTACGCAGCCCGAGTTCACCTCGCTTTGCCCGGTGACCGGCCAGCCGGACTTCGCGCATCTGGTTATCGATTATGTGCCGGACAAGTGGCTCGTTGAATCGAAATCGCTGAAACTCTACCTCGCGTCATTCCGCAATCACGGCGCGTTCCACGAGGATTGCACGGTAGCAATCGGCAAGCGGATCGCAGACTTGCTGAAGCCAAATTATCTGCGCATCGGCGGGTACTGGTATCCGCGTGGTGGCATGCCCATCGATGTGTTCTGGCAGACTGGCGCATTGCCGAATGACGTCTGGCTACCCGATCAAGGCGTCGCCGCGTATCGTGGCCGCGGCTGAAACCACGGGTCCGAGCATTTTCAAATTTGCTGCACCTGCGTTTTGCGCCCGCACCGCTTTGGTGCGTTGCGTCGACGATTCCGAGTTGTCTCTCCTCCGGTGAATGCTAGCTTTACCTATCGGTCAACTTGGGTTGACCGCCGGAAAACACGCAAGCAAGGGCAAGCTGGGGAGGTGTTTCGTGATGCATCGTTCATCAAGGTATTTCAACGCGAAGGTTTTTGGCGCGGCCGCTTTGGCCGGTATGGTTGCGATGTCGACGCTCGCAGAGGCGGGATCGGCCAACGGGACATGGCTGCGCGATAACGGTGCGCACGTGCTCGCGTTTGACTGCGGCGGCGGCCTTGGGCTGAAAGTCACGAAATCGCCGGAAGCCAACAAGGTCGGCAAAACCATTATGTGCGGCGCCAAGCCGTCCGGACCCAATAAGTGGAAAGGCACCGTCCTCAATCTCGACGATGGCCAGAAGTATTCCGGCTCGGTGACAGTGAGCGGCAATAGTCTGACGCTTTCGGGCTGCGTGCTCGGCGGTCTCGTTTGCAAGAACGACACCTGGTCACGTCTGAAATAAGCGCCGCGCGGTCAGAGAAAGCGGTGCGACTCTGCCGCGTTTGGCATGCGGCAGGTTTCGCGTTTGCCGAACCAACCGATGCGATTGCGTTGGACCCAATCGTAGACCGGATTGCCGATCGCTTGCGGGATAATGCGGCCGAGGGCGCCGAGGGTTCGCCACGGCTGCGGAAGCGTGCGCGCCGCTGCAAGAGCGCCCGCCCATTTGGTCCACGGCACGCCGTTGTCCAGAACCATGAACGTATCGAAGAGGCTCGCATCCAAGCCGTAGTGCCGGTACAGCGCCTGCGGCACAGGCTGCTGGATTGCGGCAAAGCGCGTGGTGCCGTTCGGATCGCGTTTCAACATCCAGTCGATGCCGGTTGAGCACAGCACGCAGTAGCCGTCGAAAATGATCAGCGGTACGCTGTCATCGAACGGCGGCACGGCAGGGTCAGAGCGGTAGCTGTAAGGCTGAAGCGGCATGATATCCGTTGGCCGGTTGAACACGGCAAGCCTAGCACATTTGCGGGAAACCTGCGGGCTGCAAAACGCGGAACCAAGACGCTTGCACCGCCGTTTCTCCCTCCGGACCGGCATGGACCATGCCGGCGCGCGGCATCACGCCAGGAGACACGTTATGGCTCAAGACAAAGCGGCATCTTCATCGGGTAAGGGTAGCAACTCAAAGGCGGTCATCGCCGACAAGCTCGGCGTCGTATTGGCCTCGACGTACACGTTGCAGCTCAAGACGCAAAACTTTCATTGGAACGTTACAGGCCCAAATTTCGGAACGCTGCACGAACTCTTCGACAAGCAGTATAACGAGATTTTCGTCGCCGTTGATGAAGTGGCCGAGCGGATTCGCGCGCTCGGTTCGATCACGCCGGGAAGCTTCGCGCATTTTGCCAAGCTCTCGGAGATCAAGGAAGCGCCCGCCAAGCCGCCGGGCGAGAAAGCGATGATCAGCGCGCTTGCCGACGACAACGAAACATTGTCGAAGCTCTGCACCGAAGTCGGATCGTTCGCCGATGATGCCGGCGATACGGCGACAGGCGATCTGATGAACAACCGGATCGCGGCGCACGACAAAGCCGCCTGGATGTTGCGTGCGCACTTGCAGTAGTCTGCGCCGTTAGTGACATGCTTGCGATGACGCCGGTCCGCTTGTCAGGTCAGCGTTTAGCATAGCCATTGCCGGAACTGGCGCAGGGCTACCGCATCGCCTACGATATCCATAACGGGATATCGAGAATTAGGCTGCCATGCGCTTGCAGATCGTGCGTATCGGACTTTTGTGTGCCGTCGCGCTTGCGGCGACCGCCGACAGGGCATTCGCGAATGACAAATCCAAACTCGATTGCGGAAACGCGACATCGACGTATGAGCTAAACGCCTGCGCCGATCGTGAATTCGACGCCGCCGATGCCGAACTCAACAAGGTCTACGCCGAAGCGCTCAAGGCGATACCGGACATGGCGGGCGAGCCACCCTATGACGCGAAAGCCTGGCAGGCTGCATTGCGTGCCAGCCAGCGCGCCTGGATCGCGTATCGCGATGCCGAATGCGACGCGCATGTTCCGATGTTCTGGACAGGCGGCTCAGGTGCGACAGCTGAGATCGTCGGCTGCAAAACGACCATGACCAAGGCGCGCACGAAAGAGATCCAAGAGCACTACATGGAGCATTGATCGGCTCTCACTGATCAATTTTATTTCGACGCCACGCGTCGGCGAAGAAATCGCTGCGCGTATTTTTCTCCGCGCCAAGACTTGGCTCAAGGCTTGGCTTGAGCATTAGTGCGGCATGCTCTGACGATTTTCTGGCACCATCTTTTAGCCATGTGAATCACACGATTTTCCCTATGTAACAACACGAGGGGCCCGCCATGACAGGACTGCCGGAAAACATCGAACAGATGCTCCAGCGATTGACGGAGAATTCGAAATCCGAACTCAATATCGTTCGTGCGTTGGCTGATGGCATTCGCCGCGTCGACGAACAGATGCTGCGCGAAGTGCGCCAGGTTGCGCTTCAGCACGAAGTTCGCCGCGAAGCGATCTTCGGCGAACTGCAAGAATTGGCGTCGCGGCTTTGCGTTCTGCCGTCGCGCAACGTCATGACGGCGATCAATTCGCGCGACTACACAAGCGCCGTGCCGCCGGCTTTGACGGCGACTGCCGCCAACGGCGGTGGCGATTGGCGCATGGCCGCGCAAAAGATCGACGACGAGCTGAGCGCGATTTTCGACGACGACGGTTCGCGGCATTAAGGCGGCGCACATAACGATTGAACGGCGACGTGCCGGCGGGGCGCGTGCGTTAAGTTTGATTGTTGTGGAGCGCGACGCAATTTCGTGCTAGATTTCGATACTGCCGATTTAGGGCAAACAAAACGCCGGTTCGCTTTCAGCGCGCCGGCGTTTTGCGTTTCAAGCGGCGGGTGCGTTGCGCGCGCCGCGGATGGCGGCGACACGGGGCCAGAGGATATTCACGGCGAGGCCTGCCATGACGAGCGCCGCAGCGACCATTTTCCAAGGCGGCAGCGGCTCACTGAGCCAGAGCGCAGCGATCCCCATGCCGAAGACGGGAACGAGCAGCGACATCGGCGCAATCGTTGCTGCGGGATAGCGGGCCAGCAGCCAGCCCCACATCGCGAAACCGAAGAGCGTGTTGCCGAACGACTGGTAAGCGACGGCCGCCCACGTCTGCAGACCGGCGTTGGCGAGGCTGTCGCGGATGGCCGGCCAGCCTTCGACCCACAGTGACAGCGCGAAAAGTGGTGGTGCCGAGAACAGGCTCGCCCAGACGATGAAGGAGACCATGTTGATACCCGGCAGCGTCCGCGTCACCATGTTGGCACCGGCCCACGCGACGGCCGCGATGATCACGAGTGCTAAGCCGTAGGGTGTCGTGCTGCCGTCGGTGTGGCTGATGATGACTGCGACGCCGGTTGCAGCGAGCAGAACGGCAAGGACTTGGAACGGCCGCACGCGCTCGCCACTGATCGCGACGGCCATCGCGATCGTGAAGAACACCTGCGTCTGCGCGATGAGCGATGCGAGGCCCGGCGTGATGTGACCGCGCATCGCGAGAAACAACAGTCCGAATTGGCCGACGCCGATCAGAAGCCCGTAGGCCGCGAATTTGCTCCACGGCACGTTGGGCCGCGGGAGAAAGAAGATCGCCGGGAGGACGGCGAACGTAAAACGGAGGCTCGCGAACAAGAGCGGCGGCATACCGTCGGCCAGTACGACGCTGACGACGCTGAAGTTCGAGCCCCAGACGGCCATGATCGCGACTGCAAGCAGCGCGTCGCGCAGCGACAGAGCGGGCGTGGAAGGCATAGGGAGCGTCCGAGTCAGGAGGTGTCTAATATTTCGGCAGATGCATACGTGATGACGGAGCCGTGAGAAACGGCGGCGCCTCATGGGCAGGCAGGCACGGGACGCATGGCTCAGGTGGTGGCCCAGCGGCTGAAATGACCGCAAATCCGATCAGCAGCGCTCACCGTATGGCGTTCAATTTTGCGCTGCTGTTGGCGTAAAAACCACTGCAACGCATAAACTTAGCGCAATCGGATCGCGGAACTGTGATGCACGCTCCGGCGCAGATCACACGGCAGCGTGGTAGAATGGGAAGGCCGGACAGATCCGGCTCGACGGAAAAGCTCTTTTGTTTGCGCCTTCCGACTCCCGTTCTGGGAGCCGGCCGGGAAGGTGCAGGAGTTCCCGGCGCTCGCGGCCGGCTCCGCGAAGCGGAGTCGCAAGCGCCAACAAGGAAGCTCAACGCCTGACCATTGGACCTCACACAAGGAACCCATGTCATGGCTACCCTCTATGACGAAACCGACGGCGTCGTTATCTCCGGTGACGACGCGCGTGGAGGCGAAACCGGCCACCACGTCCGCTACATTCTGGCTGCCGGATTGACCGGCGTCATCGCCGCGTTTGCCGGCGTCGCGATTTACTTCGGCTATGATCGCCTACATGCCAACCTGGCTGCAGCATTCGCGCGTTCGCCATTTGAAATGCTGCAGGCGGTTGGACCTTACGCGGGTCTGCTGCTTGCAGGCGCGGTTATCACGGGATTGCTGCTCGGCGCCTGGAATATGCTCGCTGGACGAAGCGAGGACGGAAGCCAAGCCTTCATGCGCTTCCGCGTCGTCGCACAGTTCGCTTTGATCGTCGTGATCATGGCGATGCTGTACGTCTCGGCAGGCTAGCGTTAGCCGTTGCGGCGGACGACCGGGCCAGGCCGCCCGGAAATGTTCGGCACGACCGAAGCGCGGCTCGCCGCCGTGCTCGCAGGGGCACTTTGATCGGCTGCTGGCGCCGCGCCGCTGACCTGTTTCTCTTCCGCGAGCACCACCGTGCGCGTGCCGGTGCCGACGCGCGCATAGAGGTCGATGACGTCGTGGTCGAGCAGTCGGATGCAGCCGCTTGAGGTTGCCTTGCCGAGACGCGTCGGGTGACCGCCGCCATGAATACGGTACAGCGTGTCTTTGCCGCCCTGGAACAGATACATCGCGCGGGCGCCGAGCGGGTTGTCGACGCCGCCCGGCATGCCAGCGGCGAACGGCGCGACTTTCGGATCGCGCGCGACCATTTCAGCGGGTGGCGTCCAGACCGGCCATTCGGCTTTCCGGTCGATGGTTGCTTCACCGCTCCAGCCGAAGCCTTCGCGGCCAACCTCGATCGCGTAGCGCATCGACCGGCCGTTATTGCCGACCAGGTACAGGTAGCGGTTCGGAACGTCGACGACGATGGTGCCCGGCGCTTCGGCGGTCTTGTAGGCGACTTCCTGACGACGGAATTTGGGATGCAGGCGGTCGACTTCGATCGGAGCGAGGACAAATTTTTCCTTCGGCCGCGGCGCATAGTTGGCGCGGTCGACGGCGGTCGTCGGGTACGGCAGACCCCAGTATTCGAGGTCGTTCGTCGCGCAACCCGAAAGGAACACGGCCGATACGGCAACGAGTAACCGCCACAAGGACATACGGAATTTCCCTCTGATACGAGCGCTAGGGCGCTGCAGCAAACACGACGGTTTGCATACAGTTTGCTGTGATGAAACCCGCAGAAACGGAGTATCAGCCATGCTCCTTGCGCAAGGGCTGCATGGATTGCCGCGTGTTCGAGCAGACAATCGATTTTCCGGCCGATAATCGACGCAACGTGCTGATCGATTGCGCAAATCGATGCGCTCGCTGCGGTGATAACAGTGCGCGGTTTTGCGCGCGCCGTGGCGCGATGGCCACGCGAGCAGACGCCAAATGTGTTGCAGCGGTCGCGTTTTTTGTGTGGACCGCGATCGTCGACGGGCGACAGGCGATGTCACCCACGTAGCTAGCCGTGCTCGGCAGAAGAGACAACCGTTTGCGGCAACGAGAGCGCTGCCCAAAGCCAACTTCCAATTTTCGGAGCTCTTCTGTGGATTTTCACCTGTGGCGCGGCTGACCCAGGACGCCGAGATATAGTCATTTCACCAATTTGCAGAATTCCTCCCGGGAATTCATCCCCTCCATTCCAAAACTTCCCGGTGCTTCAAAGTTTTCTAGCAAGGCGCTTCTTGGGCACGCGCTGCGCCGAAAGAAAACAGACGAAAAAACTTTGCGTAACGTGGGGAGCGTTCAGATCATGAAGTCATTGTTAGTTGGAGTCAGTTGCGCCGCGGTCTTGTTGATGTCTGGCGCCACCTCGATAGATATGGCACGCGCCGGAGACGCGAACTGGAGCGGGTTCTACGCGGGCGGCCAAGTCGGCTACGGCTTCGGGGTTCCGAACACCGAGTTTCTGGATGTCGAAGGTGAACCAGGGACCGAAATCGAAAAGATCTACGACATCACGCCGAATAGAGGCCCAAACGGAACGGCCGACTGCGCAACGGGATCGACAATTGCCTGCACGTACGCGCGTGACGGCGAATTCTCGGGCGGCGTCGGGATCGACGCCAGCGGCTTTAATGGCGGTGTCCACGTCGGTTACAATTTCCAGCCGTCCAACGTCGTGTTCGGCATCGAAGGCGACTACGACTGGTCGGGCATGGACGGTTCCGGCGATGGCTTGATTACACCAAAGGCCGGAACGCTGCGACCGGGCCAGACTTTGGATGACTCAGATCAGTTCCTGCGTGTGAATTCCGAATTCGACTACTTGGCTTCGTCGCGCGGACGTCTTGGCATAACGTCAGGCGCGTTCCTGCTCTACGGCACCGTCGGCGTTGCGTGGACCGGACAGCGGGAGTGCTACCTCGCCTGAAGGCGAACCCGATCCGCGCGACGGCGTTCCGGCGAACGAGAGCGGAACGTACGAATGGAGCGACGATCGCATCGGCTGGGTTGCCGGTGGCGGCGTGCAGGTGCTTCTGAGCGAAAAAATCTCTCTCCGCTTTGAAGCGCTGCACTATGATTTCGGAACGATGACGATCGGTCATAACGACGATCTAGCGTCGGCTGGGGAAGAAGCCGGAAACATCGAAGCCATCTACGCCAAGCAGGACATCAGCGTGAACCAGGTTCGCGTCGGCGTTTCCTATAGCCTGAACTGAAGCATGTTCGGCGGTTCTTTCTGCCTCCCGTCAGATACCGTCAAGCTATGGGCGTCCCTCGCGGGCGCCCATTTTTTTCGAGAGCGCGTGTCCGCGCGCTGTATCGAAAATTACTTCCGATAAGCGCTGTCGGCCGGACGACCGGCCCCGTCCGTCCAGACGTGTTCGGCTTTCGCGCTATCGCAATACAAAATGCGATCGTGGTCGGGATACGTAATGGTGTCGACCGCGGCGCGCGTGCCGGCGACAAAGCAGCGCGTCGGTTGCGTACTGCGGTTTTCAAGGTAATGCCCGACAGCGACGCCGGCTTTGAAGGTCGCGGCGTCGCCGCGGCGCAGGAGCGTTTCCAACGTTCCCTCGATCAGCGTCACCTCGCCATCGAGCACGTAGACCAGCTCGTCTTCGGCGCTGTGCCAATGCTTGATCGACGAACGCGACCCCGGTTGCAGCGTTTCGATGAAGGCGCCGAACTGCGTCAGGTTGCCCGCTTCGCTGATCCACTCGGTCGTCTTCGCGCCGGTCGTATGCGATGCATCGTGGCGCTCGACGACGAAACGGTCGGGCGTGAAGGCGGGCATGAGCAGTCTCCGTGACGGTAAGTGCGGCATTGCCTGCGCGCGATTGGTGGATTTACGCGGACGAACGATCCGTATTATGGCACGGCCATGTTTGCCAATCCGCGATATCTCGGTTACGCGCTCGCGTTCTTCGGCGCGGCGCTGTTCTCGACCAAAGCGATCTTCATCAAGCTCGCCTATCAGGACCGCGTCGACGCGGCGCTGATGCTGGCGTGGCGCATGATCTTCGCGATGCCTTTTTATGCGGTGATCGGTCTTTGGGCCGCTCGTACCCGGCAGCGCGCGGGATTGCCGTTGCCTGACGGCCGCACGATTGCGCTTGCGTGCCTGACGGGTTTCATCGGCTATTACATCGCGTCGCAATTCGATTTTGCCGGGCTGCAGTACATCAGCGCGCAACTCGAACGGCTCGTGTTGTTTACGTATCCGATTTTCATCATGCTGTTCGGCGCGGCGTTGGGCGGGCATCGCATCACGCCGACGGGGCTTGCGGCAGCGGGCATTACTTATGCGGGGCTCGCGATCGTATTCGCGATCGATTTGCCCGTTGGTGGACGCGACACAGTCATCGGGACACTGCTCGTGCTTGGCGCGGCGATCTCGTTTGCGTTTCATCATCTGATCGCAAAGGCGATTATTCCGGCGCTCGGGTCGGCCCTCTACACGTCGATAGCGCTGCTTTCGGCCGGCGTGTTCTGCATATTACATCAAGTCGTGGTGAGCGGTGATTTTGCGGCGACACCGCGGTTCCTATGGCTGACGCTCGGCTGCGCGATCTTCGCGACGGTCGTGCCGACGTTCCTGATCAATGCCGGACTGGCGCGATCGTCGCCGCAATCGGTCGCGATGATTTCGACGATTTCGCCGCTCGTGACGATTGCGCTGGCCGTCGCTGTGCTCGGCGAACCGTTCACGCTTGCAGATGCGATTGGGTCCACCCTGGTGCTGGCCGGCGTCGGATTGTTCACCTGGGGCGAAGGCCGGCAAGGCAAGAACGGCGCTGAAGCGGCCGATCTGCCAGGGGACGAACTGGACTTGGCGGCTCGCGAGAAGCAGCCGTAGGAGCACGACGCCATTGATCGGCGTCGCCTTTGCGGCATGATGTGCTGATGATCCAGTCGGTAACGCATCATGAGCAGACGTCCCCACCCCGCCGCATCCTCGTTTTAGGCGGCACGGGCACGATCGGGCGCGCAGTTGTGGCGGTACTTGCCGCGCGTCGGAATAACGTTGTCTGCCTCGTGCGCGAGGGCAATACCGACGTTTTCAACGACTGCCCCGGCGTCGAAATGCGCCACGGCGACGTGACCGATCCCGATGCCGTCGCGCGCGACGGTCTGAAATCCGAGCGCTTCGACGCGGTTATCTCTTGCCTCGCATCGCGTACGGGTGTGCCGAAGGACGCCTGGGCCATCGACTATAAAGCACAACGCGATGCGCTCGCGGCGGCACGCGCAGCCGACGTGCCACACTTCATCTTGCTCTCGGCGATTTGCGTGCAAAAGCCCCTCCTCGCGTTTCAGCGCGCCAAGCTTGCCTTTGAAGCTGAACTCACGAAAAGCGGCCTCAGGTATTCTATCGTGCGGCCGACGGCGTTCTTCAAGTCGTTGTCGGGCCAGGTCGAGCGCGTACGCAAAGGCAAGCCGTTTTTAGTGTTTGGAGACGGAACGCTGACGCGGTGTGCGCCGATCAGCGATTCTGATCTCGCAAACTACATCGCGGACTGTCTCGACGATCCGGCCCGCTACAATCGTATCCTGCCGATCGGCGGACCGGGCCCTGCGATAACGCCGCGGCAACAGGGCGAAATGCTGTTCGCGCTGTTACGTCAGCCGCCGCGATTCAGGAGCGTGCCGGTTGCAATGCTGGATGTGATCGCCGGCGCGCTCGGGCTTGCCGGCAACGTCGTGCCTGCGCTTACAGCAAAGGCGGAGCTGGCGCGTATCGGCCGCTACTATGCGACGGAGTCGATGCTCGTTCTCGATCCTGAAACGGGCCGCTATGACGCCGACGCGACGCCGCAGACGGGGCGCGATACGCTCGCCGATTTTTACGCCCGGCTCATCAACGGCGAGGCAACCGCTGAGCGGGCAGAGCACGCAGTCTTCTGAGCTGAGACGATTGCGCATCACTGTTGCAGCGTGCGCTGTCGTTGTTCCATGCGTGACAGCCTACACTCAAAAACCCCGCTCAAAAGGCGGGGTTTTCTGTTGAGTGCAATTGCGATTTGAACCGAAAGCGCGGCGCAAGCGACAGACCGAGCAGTGCAACACCAGCCCCGAGGAGGCTCTCATGTTGAAGCGCACGGCCGTCATCACTTTCATCGCTTTCGATCTCTCGGTCATCGCAACGAGCGCGCAAGCAGCGCCTGCGCCTCCACAACGGCCAATGGCCACCGCAGAACAGTCTGATCTGCAGCTCATCGCCGCTCAGCGGCAACGTGTCCGGCGCTTGACGACAACGGCGAACCCGGGTGGCGAACCCTGCGGCGTGTGGCGCTGCACCTGGCCGACGAGCAACGGCGGCTGTCTCGTTTGGGAAAAGACGAAATGCAAAACCATCAATCCGTTTGAGTGATAATCGAACGAGCGCGACGCACGCCAAGTTGCTTCACATTTCGCTCAGGTTTAATTGCGTGCACCTTGCAGGTTGCGGCATCAGCAGCCATAACGCGGCCATCGGTGCCGCGCCGCGGCGCCACCGGCATCAACCACATTGCAATGGAGTGAATATGAGTGATCGGATTATCATGCGCATCGGCGAAAGCCTTGTTGCAGGCGGCCCTCCCGGAACGGCGGCCGAGCCGGAAGTCGCCATCGGTGAAATGGATGGCCCGATGGGCACGGCGTTTGCCGATCTGCTCGGCAATCAGGTTGTCGGCCATTCGCGCGTGCTGGCCCTCCTCAATACCGACGTCATGGTGCGCCCGCCGACGATCTGCGTATCGAAAGTCTCCGTCGACAACGAGCGCTACACGAGCATCCTGATGGGCACCGTGCAGTACGCGACCGCGATGGGCGTGATCGACAGCGTAAGGTCGGGCGTCATCCCGCGCGAGAAAGCCAACGATCTCGGCATCATCGTCTCGGTGTGGCTCAATCCGTCGGTCGCGACCGACGACAATCTGGACCACAAAATCCTGTTCGACATCCACCGCAAGGCGACGACGCTCGCCATTACGAAAGCGATGCGCAGCGAACCGTCGATCGACTGGCTCCTCGAAAACCAGGACAAGGTGATCCACAAATACTTCGAGAAGGGTCTAAAGGGCGAGATTTAGGACGGCGCATTGCGCCGTTATCGCGCCCGCGCACGGCGCTTCCGCTCAACGTGATTAGATCAATCACGGCGTAACGCTGCGCGGTCAAACGCGCCGCGTATCCCGAATGCTGCCTTGTTGTCCGCTAAGCTGATCCTTCAGCGAACGGTATCGAGGGCGTGATGCGTATTTGGGTTTTGCTTATTGCTTCGACGGCGTTGTCTGCATCAACCGCTCCCGCGCGTGCGCTCAGCTGGAGCGTGCAGATGAATTGTGCGAGCGACTACTATGCCTACTGCTCGAAGCACGTCGCGGGGTCCGCCGGATGCCATGCGTGCATGAACACAAGCCGCTCGAAGCTGTCGAGCGCTTGCGTTAGTGCGCTGATCGACGATGGCATCATCCCGAAGACGGACATCACGCGGCAGACCTCGAAGTTCGCGGTAAGCAAGCCAATAGCCGCGCGACCTGTAAAGGCGATGCCAGCGCCAGAGAAAATCGTCAAAGCTCAAGCATCTAAAATCGCGGCGGCGAAGCGAACGCTTGCACCGTCGGCGCAAAAGCCCGTTCGCGCGGCGCTGGCCATCGATCAGAAGACCTTCGAGGCGTTCAAGAACCGCGCGCCGTATTTCGTTCCGGCGCCCGAAGACGCAACCGCGTCGATCGCGGCACCCGAGTAGGCCGTCGTCAATCGCTCGGCGGAGGGCCGCTGAGCAACGGCATGACGTCGACGCCGTCGCACGGAAAGATCGTGAAGTGCGGATGATTTTCAAACAACTTCGCGGCGGCGTCATGTGACGCTGCGCGGACGACGACGAACACCGTCATCTCATTGACGGCATCGGCGACGCCGTCTTCTGATGTCCGCTTCGTCGGTCCGAGCGGGCCGCCTTGATAGACGATCGCGTCTTTGTGAGCCTCGTCCCATGCCGCGAGCGCCGCGAGCCCGCGCTCATCCGTTGCGCGCTGTTCGTCGTCGGACATCGCGTACCAGGCGCGCCACTTCGCGCTCGATTTGTTACTCGTAAAGACCGCGAGGTAGTGGCCGGTATGGACGTGGATGTTCTGAGCCATTGCTCAGAAGCACAGCCAGGCGCCGATGCAGGGTTTTTCGGACGTCACTTTGCATGCCGTCTGCGAGGAGTGGCACGTCGTCATGCCCGCGCCGTCATCGCACGTCGTCGTTACAGGACCTTTTCCGACGCGGCCTTGCCCGTAGATGGTATTGGCCAGTCCCTTCGTCGCGAAAAGTTCGGCAATGCCGTGCGTGAGGCCTTGGCCCATCGTTTGAACTTTTCTGCAATCGGCGTGCGCCGATGTTGCCAATGCGCAGAGTACCGTCGCCGCGGCCAAGCCCAGTTTGAACGAACGCATGTGCCCCTCCAGGGAATGTTTATCCTATTCGCGAAACTAGTTGAGCGCGCCGGTCCGCGACAACGGACTCGGCGCGGCGCACGCGATTATCCAGCAGCAGGCGTGATGGGATTGTCACGGGTTGGGTGGGCCGCGAGCACTCGCGTTTCCGGTGGAGGCACCGGCTTCGCACACCCGTCATGGCCGCGAAGGCGGCCATCCACGTTGCTCGGATTTTGTGCCATGCTTGCAGCATGCACGAGCGCTACGAAAAGCAACCCTGCGTCTACCTGGTAGCCAGCAACCCGGACGGTGTGCTGTATGCCGGTGTAACAAGCGCGCTCGCTCATCGAATGGCAATGCATCAGCAAAAGTTGATCGAGGGGTTTACGAAACGCTACGGTGTGACACGGCTCGTGTACTATGAATTTCACGAAACGATGGACAGCGCCATTCTGCGCGAAACGCGGATCAAGAAATGGAAACGGGCGTGGAAAGTCCGGCTGATTCTACAAACAAACCCCGAGTGGCAGGATTTGTTTGACGCGCAGACCGGCGAGATTTTGGCGCTGCCGTCGGATGCGCCGCTCGAGCGGGAAGAGTGAGGGCGCTTACGAAACGCCTTTATATTCGTCATGGCCGCGCAAGCGGCTATCACATTGCGCGCGTCCGGCCAGATAGCCACCTCCTCATTTCTGGAAACTTGTCGTGGGTGGCCGCCTTCGCGGCCATGACGGTAGTAAACGGGAACACTGCCATGCCGGTGGTAGTGGTGGAATAGTGCCAAGACGGTGGTAATGGGGGAATAGTGCGCGTAATCGCTGATACCCGTGCAATTCTCTCCGATGCGCAAATCTCGTCGTCGCATCCCCAAATTCGTCATGGCCGCGCAGGCGGCCATCCACGTCGATGGGCTTTGTGTCTCGACGGGTGTTTAGGTTGACGTTTGCCGATGGTGCCGCTCCGCTCTCTCCACATCGTCATCCCGGCGAAGGCCGGGGCCTGCGACTGCGGTCCGTTGTTTGCTGCTTGCTAATCGGCAACGCCGCAGCGGAAATCCAACATCGTATATGCTGAAACCTGTCGTGGGTGCCGACCGCAGCTTGCCCCGGCGAAGGCCGGGGTCGGCATGACGCAACGTGAGGCACGAGCGCGACTCTCACAACATCGTCATCCCGGCGGAGCCGGGACCTACGACTGCGGTCCACACGCACTGCAGGCAAAACGCGGCAACGTAGCCGCGGCAGTCCAACACAGTGTATGCTGAAACCTGCCTTATCCCGGCAAAAGCCGGGATAAGCGACGAGCAGCTTCATTGTAACTGCCGTCAATAAATTGAAGCCAAAGAATGCTGGCTGGGCTGGAAAAATCTCGGCAACAGCAGAAAGCACAAGTTTTAGGGGACCGCATTGCCTATATGCGCAACCACAGCCCAGTTATGGAAGACAGAGCTGGCTGATCGAGGCTCGTCGCTTCTACGCCGATACGAAAGCTGGAAAGACGATATCACTGCAGAATTCGAGATAGAGAAAGATGTATTTACTGGTTTCTATGCTGTCCGAAAACTAATGGACTCGGGCCTATTAAACAACATTTCAAACTCGTTGTGTGAGCCGATAAAATATCCCGCAGTTAGCGGCGTCGATTTTGACGCTAAGTTTGAGGAACGGTGGACAAGGGCTTACGATTTTATGCGGGGCAAGTCAGAGTCCCTGCCTATTCGTGAAGCATGTAATCAGCTCATACATAGTAAAATCTACTCACCGTTTGTCGTCGACTCTCTCGGGGTGATGGGAATTTATTTTTCTTCGGATCGTAAGTACAAGAGTTGCGCATATTACCTGCAGCTTTTCAAAGTCGCCGAGATGTTTCTATCGGCTAGCGAAGATCGCAAGGTTGAACTAGAGATGCACATCAAGGGCACGCAATTTTCATTTATTAGACTTTCCTAAACCCCAATCTACCCCGGAGCCTTCGCCTCGTCCTTGAGGCTGGCGAGAGCATCGTTCAACGACATCACCGTCTGCTCCTGCGAGCCGAGGCGGCGGATGCTGACGTTGCGGGCTTCGGCGTCGCGGAGGCCGACGGCGATGATGACGGGCACCTTCGCAAGCGAGTGTTCGCGCACCTTGTAGCCGATCTTTTCGTTGCGCAGATCGGACTCGACGCGCAGGCCAGCGGCCTTGAACGCAGCGACGACTTCATTCGCATACGGGTCCGCGTCGCTCGTGATGGTCGCGACGACGACCTGCAGCGGCGCCAGCCATAGCGGGAAATGCCCGGCGTAGTTCTCGATCAAAATCCCGGTGAAGCGCTCGAGCGAACCGAACATCGCGCGGTGGATCATCACCGGCGTTTTCTTTTCCGAGTGCTCGTCGATGTAGAACGCGCCGAGGCGGCCCGCCAGGTTGAAATCGACCTGCGTCGTGCCGCACTGCCATTCGCGGCCGATCGCGTCCTTCAAGACGTATTCCAGTTTCGGGCCGTAGAACGCGCCCTCGCCCGGCTGCAACGCGGTTTTGATGCGGCCGTTCGAACGCTTCGTCACTTCGTCGAGCACGTCTTGTAGCGCCTTCTCCGCCTTGTCCCACAAGTGGTCGGCGCCGACGCGCTTCTCCGGCCGCGTCGACAGCTTGATGAAAATGTCCTCGAAGCCGAAGTCCTTGTAGATCGACAGCATCAGATCGTTGATCTTGAGGCATTCCTCCATGATCTGATTTTCGGTGATGAAAATGTGCGCGTCGTCCTGCGTGAAGTGGCGCACGCGCAGCATGCCGTGCAGCGCGCCTGACGGTTCATAGCGATGCACCTTGCCGAACTCGGCGATCTTCAGCGGAAGATCGCGATACGATTTCAAGCCGTGCTTGTAGATTTGAACATGGCCCGGGCAATTCATCGGCTTGCAGCAGAACACGCGCTCATCGGGGAGCACGGTCGTAAACATGTTCTCGCCGTAGTTCTCCCAGTGGCCTGAGAGCTCCCAGAAATGCTTCTCCATCATGTCGGGCGAATTGACCTCGACGTAGCCTGCTTTCTGCTGCTGGCGGCGCATGTAGTTGATCAGCGTCTGGAACAGCGTCCAGCCGTGCGGGTGCCAGAAGATTGAGCCCGGCGCTTCTTCCTGGAAATGGAAGAGATCCATTTCGCGGCCGAGCTTGCGGTGGTCGCGCTTCTCCGCTTCCTCAAGCATCTTGAGATAGGCGTCGAGTTCTTCCTGCGTTGCCCAGGCGGTGCCGTAGATGCGCTGCAGCTGCGGATTATTTGAATCGCCGCGCCAGTACGCACCCGCAAACTTCTGCAGCTTGAAGGCTTTGCCAATCGCACCCGTCGAGGTCATGTGCGGGCCGCGGCAGAGATCGAACCAGTCGCCCTGCTTATAGATCTTCAGATCTTCGCCTTCGGGGATAGCCTCGACGAGTTCGATCTTGAACAGCTCGCCCTTGTCGCGAAACACCTGCTTGGCCTTATCGCGCGACCAGAACTCCTTCGTGAAGGCAGCGTTCTTCGCGATGATCTCGTGCATCTTCTTTTCAATCTTCGCGAGGTCTTCCGGCAGGAAGGGTTCCGCCTTCGCGAAGTCGTAGAAGAAGCCGTTGTCGATCACTGGGCCAATCGTCACCTGTGTGCCGGGCCACAGAGCTTGGACGGCTTGGGCCATGACGTGGGCCGCGTCGTGGCGAATCAATTCGATCGCAGCCGGATCGGTGCGCGACACGAAATTGATTGCGGCGTTCTTGGTGATCGGATCGTTGAGGTCGGACAGCACGCCATCGAGCTGCATGGCAACGGTGCGCTTGGCGAGCGAGGGCGAGATGCCTTTGGCAACTTCAAGCCCGCTCGTTCCCGAAGGGATTTGTTTGGTCTTGCCGTCTGGGAACGTAATTGTGACGTCGGTCATGATCGTTGCCTCCTTCTCAATCGCTGCCAACCACGCAGGTAAGATGAGATGGAGGCTTCTAGTCAGATCAGGCTGCCTGTCAAGCAGGCAGCCCGGTCGTGCGCCTTTAGGCGGCGTCGGGGAGTGCGACGCGGCCTTCTGATACGAACGCGGCGATGTCACGATTGAGATCATAGCGGTGCGTGTAGAAAAGACCGTGCGGTGCGCCGGAATAGATCTTCAATTCGGCTTGCGGAATGATCGCCGCGGCACAAGAGCCGGTCGGATCGATCGGAACCGTCGCGTCGCTGTCGCCGTGGATGATGAGCACGGGGACATCGATGGCCTTGCACTGCGCGCGGAAGTCGGTTGCGGAGAACGTTCGCACACACGCCAGCGTGGCGATCGGCGACGCCGTCATCGCGACTTCGCAGTTGGCCGCCAGCATTGGCATCGATACCGGTGACGAGAGCATGCCGACGCCGAAGAACTTCTCAGCAAAGTCGGTCAGGAAGCCCGGGCGATCGGTGCGCAGTCCAGCGATCATCTCATCGAAAACGCCAATGTCGACGCCGTCTGGATTGTCGGGCGTCTTGAGCAGGAACGGCACGATCGACGATACGAGCATGGCGCGGACGACGCGCCGCGTTTTGTTGTGGCGCGTCAGATATTCAACGACCTCGCCGCCGCCCATCGAGCAGCCAACGAGCGTGGCATCAGTGACGTCGAGTTCTTCGAGCAGCGCGGCAAGATCGGCCCCAAGGGCGCTGTAGCTGTAATCCGACGGGTTTTTGCACGACCGGCCAAAGCCGCGGCGGTCATAAGAAATGCAGCGAAAGCCAGCCTCGATCAGCGGCACGACCTGATATTCCCACATGGCGCCGGATAGCGGCCATCCGTGGATGAAGACGATTGCGGGCCCCTGGCCTACGTCTTCGTAGTAAATCTCCGGACCGTTTTTGACTTTGATTGTCGGCATGGCACATCCTCGCGTTAACAGCGGTAAACCTTCGGAGTGAACGCGCCAGCGGTGCCGCCGTTCCGCGTGCATGCCGGTTTCGCGGCTGATATCCGTAAAATTGCAGGCAATCGGCGGCGAGGTTTTCAACCAAACGCCGTTACGGTCTGGTGCAGGCCTTAGAGCCTTCGCCAACCGATCCGGGGGAATTCTTCATCATGGCACCAGCCAAGCTCGTCATTCGCAAGGGCATGTTCCTGATCCAGGGCAAGGTCCGCGCGTGCTGCAATGTGCAGGCGATCGTCGACCCGAAGGTGCGCGCCATTTTGGATGAGCACTTCCTGGCCGAGCCGTTGTTCAAGCGCGCAGCCTACCTGGCGGCATGGCCGGCCGGCGCGCTGCCGATCCCGGCGCCATTGGCACCGGCGCTCAGCGCGTTGCTGAAGAATGACGCCTGCCCCGAGATCACTGTCAAAACGCTGCTCGCCGGACAGCTGCATCAAGGCGCGAACGTCTGGGAAATGATGGCCTTCGAGTTCATCGCCAAGATGGCCTTCGATAACTTCCAGGCGATCGTTCAGTCCGTCAGCGAAATGGGAAGCGATGTGATTTATGCCGGCAACGGTGTGGTCCAATCGGACGCAGCCCAATTCGATGCCGATACGGCGGCGGAAATGCGCGCGCTGAGCGGCTCCGATCTCGCCGCGGCCTAGGTTTCGTCCTGGTCGGCCTCGTTGCCAAGCGCTTTGAGCCAGGCGATGCGGCTACGGGCTTCGCGTTCGGCGGTTTCGGCGGTATCGCAGACGGCAAAACTGTCGTCGGTCACGCCGCGCCATTCCTCATACGCGCTGCCGTCGTAATGCGTGTCCCGGATCAGGGCCTCTTCTTCAAAACCAAAGCCGCCGCTTGGATGGCGCAGGATGGCGACACGACGTTGCGCGTCGGGGTGCGTGATGATTTTGAGAACTTCGGTCCGTGGCGCGTCACTTGGTGGCAAAGAGGCCGCGGTCCAACGCCCGTAGAGCCAGGGAGCAAATGCGTGACGTTCGGCGCGGATGTCAGGCACGGGATCCACGCCGCTCGTGCCACCAGGCCCGCAGCGCTTGATGCGCGACAGCATCAGCCAGAACCCGCGCCACGCGCCATTCTTGTCGATGGCTTCGATCGCATATTCCGAACACGACGGCCAATGGCGGCAGTTCTGTCCAACGAAGGCTTTGAACGAATAGCGATACGCGTAAACGGGCGCCTTGAGCAGTGATTTGCACGCGCTGGCGAATACCCCGTCACTCATACGGCATCCCGTCCTTGTGGAAGAACTTGTATTTGCCGTCGCGCTTTTCGGCGGTGAGATCGATGTCGGGATAGGTGATATTCTCGTCCTTGCAGCGCGTGCCGATTTCCAGGTACGTCGCGCGATGGGGACTGCGATTGACGAGGTGGTGTCCGTTGCGATCGCCGGCCGAAAAGCTGACCGCCATCGACGTGCGCAAGCGATGCTCGCCGTCCATCAAGACGAGGATCAGCTCGCCTTCGAGCATGTAGATGAACTCGTCTTCGTTCTCGTGCCAATGGCGGTGCGCCGACTGTGCGCCCGGTTCGAGCGTCGTCAGGTTGACGCCGAACTGCGTCAGGCTCAGGCGATCCGTCAAAGCGCGCTTCAGCCGGCCCTCAAACCCGGCGTTGTACGGCGCTGGATAGATGGTCGTGGTGCGTGGCGGCACGCGCATTGGATCGTGAATGATCGCCATGACATCAACTCGTCTGATGAGAGACTTAAACGGTAGCGGTTTGCGTCTCGTCAATTTGCGCAAACGCCTTCTCGACGGCTTCAAACACGAGCAGTGTCGACGCATGCCGCGCCTTGTAGTGCCTGACAGGTTCGAGCACCGCAAGGTCAGCCCAGCGCCCGGTGGGCGCCGGACCGCCGTCTTTCAGCATGGCGCGCATTTGCGTGGCGATCGCGTGGAATTCGTTTTGCGGCGTGCCAACGATTTCGCGGGCGACGATCGAGGCCGCGGCCTGCCCGAGCAGACAGGCCTTGACCGTGTGCGCGTAGTCGGTGACCCGGCCGTTGGCGACGTTCACATCGACGTCGATGGTCGAGCCGCAGAGCTTTGAATGGGCAGACGCCGATGCGTCGGGGCTATCCAGGCGGCCATTGCGCGAGATTTCACCGGCAAGTTCCAGAATGCGCGTGTTGTAGATCTCATCGAGATCAGCCATGTCATGCTTCCCACGGTCGCCGGTCAGGGCATTCGTGCCCGCACCGCTCCGCGCCATAAACTTCAACCGGTTTTATGCCGTCCAAATCTCCGGCGGCGTGTATAGTCGCCGTATATAGGAGCTTTCGAGGCCGGATGCGAGGCGCGGACGCCGCGCCCCTGCCCTGCTCACCCAGCAAACTAGAACCTAAACCATGACCGACACGCCTTTCGCCGCCCGCACGACCGCCAAGGACATCGAGGCTGGCGCAGTCTTTCAGCCCAAATTCGATGGCGACGGCTATATCCCCGCAATCGTGACCGACGCCAAATCGGGTGCGGTGCTGATGTTCGCCTTCATGAATGCACAAGCGTTGCGGCTGACGCTGGAAACCGGCGTCGCCCATTTCTGGAGCCGGTCGCGCAACAAGCTTTGGAAAAAGGGCGAGGAGAGCGGCAACCTGCTGTCCGTCGCTGAAATCCGCACCGATTGCGATCAGGACGTTGTCTGGATCACCGCCACCGTGCAAGGCGACGGCGTTGCCTGCCACACGGGCGCGCGCTCATGCTTCTATCGCGTCGTCGAAGCGTCGGCGGATGCGGCTGGGGGCGCCCGCCTTGTCAATGCTGCGTTGCGAGACTGAATTTCGCAGACGTGATCGTCAGTGATTGCTCTACCCTCTTCAATCTGTTCATGATTTGCTTACCTATCAGTAGGGTAGCCTTAAGCCGTTCCGTGTAACGTCGTTAAGCGTAATTGGAAGGCCTGAACCAAATGCCGCTGGCACGTTACTCATCGGTAGCGCGTTTTACGGCAGCAGGGTTGCGACGGTCAGGAGTACCGCCATGGCGGGTATAAAAATTGGTCTGGCATTGGGGGGCGGAGCCGCCCGCGGATGGGCCCACATCGGCGTTCTGAGAGCGCTCGCAGCTGCAGGAATTCGCCCAGACATCATCGCAGGCACATCGATCGGCGCGGTTGTTGGGGGATGCTACGCATCCGGCAATCTCGATGACATCGAAGGCTTCGCGCGCGAACTGACGCCGCGCCGCATTTTCGGATACCTCGATTTCAACCTCGCCGGCAACGGTCTGATCGGCGGCCAGAAGCTCTGTGATCGCCTTGATCGCCATCTGGGTGATAAACTGATCGAAGACCTCGATACGAAATTTACAGCTGTCGCGACCGAAATCGGCACCGGCCACGAACACTGGCTGTCGCGCGGAAAGCTGGTTGAAGCTGTGCGCGCATCGTATGCGCTGCCCGGCATCTTCAAGCCGGTCCGCGTCAACGGCCGCTGGATGTTTGATGGCGCGCTTGTGAACCCGATCCCTGTATCGGTTTGCCGAGCTCTTGGCGCCCGCTATGTCATCGCCGTCAATTTGAATTTCGACGTGCTCGGTCGTGGCAGCGTCGTGCCGATGCCGGAATCTTCCTACGGCGCTGAAAACGTCGCCGACGAGATTGCCGAAGAGATGCCACACCAAGCGCCACCGCGCGGCGTCAGGGCGATGTTGCAACGGCAGATTTTCGGTGGCGGTGATGGCGCGCCGGGCATCTCGACGGTGATGGTCGACGCCTTCAATATCGTGCAGGACCGCATCGCGCGCTCGCGCCTCGCAGGCGATCCGCCGGATGCGATGATCTCACCGCGGCTGCAGGATATCGGCCTGTTCGATTTCCACCGTGCCGACGAATTGATTTCGCGCGGCGCGCACGCGGTCAATCGTCAGCTCGAAGATATCGTGCGTGAAATCGATACGAGAACGCCGCACCGTGTGCTGGCACCTAAGGCACAGACGACGGGCGGCGCATCTCAAACGGTCGTACCAGTGACGGCGTTGCCTCAGCCGGTTGCTAAGTAACCGCGCATCGCGGTGACTTCGAGTTCGACTTCGGCGGTGTGATACTTCACGACATCGCCGATCGAAATAATGCCGATCAATTCGCCGTCTTCGACAACCGGGCAATGACGAAAGCGTCCGCGCGTCATGACTTCCATGATGTCATCGAGGCTGTGGTCGCGCGTGCATGTCTGCACTTCGGCCGTCATGCCGGCGCTTGCTGGCATGTTGAGCGCCTTGGCGCCGTGTGCGGCGATCAAGCGGATGATGTCGCGCTCCGAAATAATTCCGGCAACGCGCCCTGCTTCGCCGACGACGACGATCGCGCCGATCTTACGACTGGCTAAGCGGCTCGCGATCTCCTCGACGCTATCCGACGGCTGAGCGGTCGCAACGCCACGCGCTTTTGTCTTCAGAATTTGTCCGATGTTCACGAGTGAAAGCCTCCGGTCTATCCCTGCGCGTTTTCAGTATGCTGATAGAGGCCCAGATAGGCGGCCGGCTCTCAACATGCGCGCACCTGCGTCTTCATCCCAATTCCAACCCAAGATCTAACGCCTTGGTTCCGAAAAGGTGCGGCAAGTCGGCCGCAAACGCAAGGGTTCATTCCACGTAGGGATTAATAGCGATCGGACGGCGCAAACTTTTGCGGCGCGATATCGAACAGCGCAAATGCGAGAAGGCCGAAGAAGTATCCGCCGAGATGTGCCTCCCACGCGATCGCGCTCGCGGTGCCCATCTGACCAATGCCGGCGATCGCAAGCACGTTCAATGCAACGAATACGATCGTCGATAGAACAATGCGCCGATCGGTCAGAGATTGTTTCAGTGACATGCGTTCAATTGCTGCCGGGTTGCCGCGCAGAAGGTATCCCTGACGACGGTCAATGGCGGTGAAGAGAAAACGCATGACGCCGCCCATCATCGCCGCGACCGCACCCGACGCGCCAATGACCGGAACGAGCAAGCCGGGGTGCGCAACGAGAAATGCAACGGCGCCCGCAATGCCACCGCAAATCGAAAATGCGAGGAAACGTATTGCGCCCATACGCTTGCTCAAGACGGCGCCAAACGCGACGAGCCACGCGGTGTTAATCGCTAAATGCAACGCGTCGGCGTGGACAAGCATGTGCGTGACGAACGACGTCACTGCGGCCGAGTCACCACCAGGGATCTCGCCGGCGAAGCCAGCGTAGCGTGCCGGAATGAACGACAGCGCAATGAGCAGCCATGTGTTGTCTTCAGCGCTCAACAGATACATCCGGCCCGCGTGAATGAGCGCGAGCACCGCTGCAATCGCGACGACGACGGCGGGAACGTTAAAGATCGGCTGGCGCGCCGGATCGTGCTTGGCCGGATCGTGGTGCGTTGGCTCGTCGGTGGTCACGGTCGAAGATCTCCAGCGCGATGGCGTCATTGCGGAAGCGAGCGTCGCATCGAAATATGAGGGTAACACGGCATTGCGTAACGCGTTATGGCACAACGCGCCGTTGCGCGATCCTCGGACGTCCTGGCGGTGTTAACGCTCTCCCCCATCAGCCGCAAGGGCGCATGCTGAGCACCTGCCGCCGCGGTGGCACGATCGATGCTGCTGTCACGGCAAGCAGCGCCGAAACTCCTAAACGGATGTGCCGGAACGGGACGTTTGGCGCGGCGTAGTAATGGTAAAGGGTGGCGCTGTGATACGCGAAACGATCAATCAGACGCTCTACGCGTATTGGAACGACATTCGTGCCGGCCGCCTCGCGCCGAAGCGATTTGAAATCGAGCCATCGCAGATTGCGGCGCTGTTGCCCGATACATTCATCCTGGAACGCGTCGATAGCGAAACCTCCCGCTTCCGCCTGGCTGGTACGCGCATCTGCGAAGCCTTCGGTACTGAATTCCGTGGCGTAAACCTTCTCGATCTCCTGTGCGACGAAGACCGCGTGACAATGCAGCGGCAGATTTCAGTCATTTCGCGGCAGGGCGCCGTTGGTGTCTTCACGTTCATTTCCCAAAACCCAGCCGGGCAAGCGGTGAAATGGGAAATGCTGATCCTGCCACTCGTCCATCTCCATAACGATGTCGATCGCTATCTCGGCGCCGTCGCCGTCATTGATGAACCGGCGTGGCTGCGTCACGAACCGCTCGGCAAGCACCGTATGCTGGGCAACACCCTGATCTGGCCGGATGGGCGCCCGCACGCCATGATCGACGCCTCGCACCGTCAAGCGCCTTTCCTGCCGCAGATGCGCGAAGCCCGGATCGTGCGCGCCGACCGCCGCCATTTTCGCGTCTATGACGGCGGATTATCGAACACCACGAACGACGACCGGCGCTGACCGGCATACCCCCAAGTTGTAGATCGCGCCTGCGTTAAGCGTGTCTGCATTCGCCCCGGGCGGAACTTACAATAATGACCCGCCAGTTAGGTCTTCATTAAGCCCCTCCTCGTCATAGTCATGCTTGAACCGGCGTGCGGCCAAAATCGCGCGGCGTGCCTCTAGGGTGTTCTATTGTCGTGAGGACCGGCATGTCCCTTCAAAGCCAGCTGTTGAAACGCGAACCGCTTTTTGCGGTGCCGATGCGTGTCAACGGCGACCTGCGCCGTCACCGCCGGGTGCCGATGGAACTTGAAGGACGCTTTATGCGTTCCAATCGGGATGAGCATGGCTGCCATTTAAAGGACATTTCCGTCGGCGGCGCGTGCGTCGTGTCAGAGCACTCTGTCGAAATCGGGGAACGGATCGTGGCGTACTTCAGCGATCTCGGCGGGTTGGAGGGCGTTGTCACCCGCGTTCTTCCAGACGGTTTCGCTTTTCAATTCAAAATTAGTGATCACAAGCGCGAGAAGCTGTCGTCGCAAATCATGTGGCTGCTCAATCGCGCAGACTTTCCCGACGACGCCGGCCGCGCGCACGAGCGCCTTGGCGCGACGGGACGCAAGACGACGCTGCGTTTCGACGACGGCATGATGATCGACGTTGAGCTGCTCGATCTGTCCTCGTCCGGCGCCTCGGTTCGCACGCCGGCGCGGCCGACGATCGGAGAAGAGCTCGTTATCGGAAAAGTTCGATCCGTTGTTCGCCGGCATCATAAGGACGGTATCGGCGTACAATTTATCACCGTGCTCGATCCGTCGGCAATGCGCGCCAACTTTCCGTGAGAGCAACAGCCGTGAAACAGCAGCTCAGTAGCGAGACGGTTGTGTGATGCCGCAAAGTGCTCGCCGAATTGCCAAAATCCAGAAGTTAAAATTTGAGCAGAATTTGTCTCAAATGCTGGGCCAGGCATTCAACATAAGTCCGAAGTTTTCTGCTAAAGTCGCGTTTCGTGTACGAGGGCGTATCATGAGAGTTGGTTGCGTCAGTCTAGGTGTTGCGTTGAGCATATTGGCGGCAGCACCCGTCAATGCGCAGGAAACAGCGGCAATCGACCGTTCGCTTGAACGATCCGTCCGCGCACCGCAATACATGCGGGTTTACGCCAACGCACAGCCACCTTATGGCTTCGTGCGCTTTTGCGAAGTTCAGCCGAACGAATGCGTTGCAACGTCTGTCGGCGATGCGCGCTTCCAGATGACTCCAGAGCGCCTCAGCGAACTCGATGAAGTCAACCGTGCCGTCAACCGCGAGATCGAGCCCGCGACCGATGCCGAGATCTACGGCGTCAACGAACTCTGGACCATTCCGAAGACACGTGGCGACTGCGAGGATTTCGCCTTGCTCAAGCGTCAGCGGTTGATCGCCCGCGGCTGGCCGTCAAACGCCTTGCTGCTGACAGTCGTGCGTGACGAAAAGAATGAAGGGCACGCTATTTTGACGGCGCGCACGTCGCAAGGTGACTTCGTGCTCGACAACAAGATCGAAGCCGTGCGGCTGTGGAACAATACGCCGTATCAGTTCGTGATGCGCCAGTCCTACATCGACCCGAAGGTGTGGGTGTCGCTCGATGCCGATCCGTCGTCGCCGGGTGTGATGGCGGGCGTCAAATCGAACCCGGAAAACTAATTCGAGAACGGAACTTCAGGTCCAGGCGTTGTCCCTGCCATCCCCCCGACCCCACCTCAGGGCCTGAATATCGAGCCGGATGCTTCCCCAGCGTCCGGCTCGAGCCTCTTGTGAGTAGGCTCACGCGGCTTAAGTCTGTGGTTTGAACCCGGCGGCGTAGCGGCGCGCATTGGCGACATAGCGGCCCGCGCCAGCGCCGAAGCGCTTGACGTCGTCGTCGGTCAGCTGCCGGACGATTTTGCCGGGCGAACCGAGCACCATCGATCGCGGCGGAATCTCTTTGCCTTCGCCAATGAGCGTGTTGGCGCCGATCAGGCACTCTTCGCCGATCTTGGCGCCGTTGAGAATGATCGAGCCGATGCCGATCAGGCTACCGCGGCCGATCGTGCAGCCGTGCAGCATGACCATGTGACCGATCGTGCAATCCGGGCCGATGGTCAGCGGGAAGCCCGGATCGGTATGCAGGACCGAGCCGTCCTGTACGTTCGACCGTTCGCCAACGGTGATCAACTCGTTGTCGCCGCGCAGAACCGCGCCGAACCAGACGCTCGCATCCTCTTCGAGCCGCACCTTGCCGAGAAGCACGGCATTCGGTGCGACCCAGAAACGTCCGCTGGCGGGCGTCTCGACCTTGACGCCGTCGAGTTCGTAGAGGGCCATCAGACGCCTTCGATATCCATATCGAGGATCGCCATCTGGAACTGATAGGACGTCTCGCCTTCTTCCTCTTCACGGTAAAGCGCCGCTACGAATTCGCCGCCGATGAAAACTTCGGCCATGTCGTCCTTCTTCGGCTGCGCCTTCACTTCAAGTGTCGGAGATCCGAAGGTCTTGCGCAGATACGTTTGCAGGCGTGCAATTTCGTCTTTCTTCACGTCATTCTCCTTGAAAATAAAACTGGTGCGTTAGAGGCCGCCGAAATCGTCGACCCAGCCCTGATCCATCGCGCGCGCAGGCTCTGCGCATCCGGCCGAGCCGACGACTTTCGCCGGAACGCCGGCGACCGTAACGTTCTTGGGAACATCCGACAGCACGACGGAGCCGGCCGCGACGCGCGAGCAGCTACCGACTTGAATGTTGCCGAGCACTTTCGCGCCCGCACCGATCAGCACGTTGTCGCCGATCTTGGGATGACGATCACCCGTTTCCTTGCCGCTACCGCCGAGCGTCACAGCGTGCAGGAACGAGCAGTTGTCACCGACGACGGCTGTCTCACCGACGACGAAGCCCGTCGCATGATCGACCATGATGCCCTTGCCGAATGTCGCCGCGGGGTGAATGTCGACGCCGAACATGCGCGACGACTGGCTTTGCAGATAGAGCGCGAAGTCAGTTCTACCGCGTGCCCATAGCGCGTGCGCAAAGCGATGCGTAACGAGCGCGTGGAATCCTTTGAAGAACAGCAGCGGATCGAGATAGCGCGTGCACGCAGGATCGCGATCGAAAACCGCCTGCAGGTCTGCGCGGAAAATCGCGCCGAGTTCAGGATTGCTTTCGAGCACGCTCTGGAACGTCTGCGCGATCAGGCCGGCATCGACATCGGTATGGTTGAGGCGCTGCGCCAAACGATGGCAGATCGACTCTTCCAGTTTGTTGTGGCTGAGCACGGTCGCAAAAATGAAGCTGCCGAGCGCCGGCTCTGCGCTCATGGCGCTTTCCGCTTCCTTTCGCATCTGATCCCAAATCGGATCGAGGGCTTGAATGCGCCCGCTGTGTGCAGTGGCCTTCGTCACGGCGCGAACCTTTCGTCGAACGAGTTGCAGACCCAATAGTTAAACAGCCGGACCACGGTGTCCGGCGCTCGAAGCGGCTTAAAGCCGCCGCTGAGGCCGGTCAATGCATCGCGTCAAATGCAGTATACCACTTTGGCGCACCAGGCGTACCGGGCACCTGTTTTGTGGCCTATACTGGCGCCAGGCGCTAGTGTTGACAGCCGCATTGCCAAGTGCCGCACGACCATTGGAAGAACCGACATGACCGGAACGCCTGAAGCGCCAGCATTGCGATATGTGAAAGATGGCGCCATCGCTTGGATCGTCGCCGATAATCCGACCCGCATGAACGCCTTGACGTCGGCGATGTGGCAAGCGTTGCCTTCTCACATCGAGACGGCGACCGCCGACAAGGACGTGCGCGTCATTATTCTCCGCGGCGCGGGCACCAAGGCGTTCTCGGCGGGCGCCGATATCTCCGAATTCGAAACCGCACGCACGGGGGATGCTGCGAAATCCTACGATGCGATCAACGACGCGGCGTTCAATGCGCTCATCTCGTGTCCGAAGCCGACAATTGCGATGATCCACGGCTTCTGTCTCGGCGGCGGATTGGGCGTCGCGCTCTGCTGCGATCTGCGCATCGCCGACGACGCGAGCCAGTTCGCCATTCCGGCGGCGAAGCTCGGCATTGGCTACAACGCGCGGTGGGTGCGTCCGATTTTATCGGCGGTGCCGCCGGCGCGCGCCAAAGAGCTGCTGTTCACCGGGCGTCGCTTCCGGTCACCCGAAGCCGAGGCAATGGGCCTCGTGACGCGCCTTGTTGCAAGCGCCGAACTCGAGCCGACGACGCGGGCACTCGCCGCCGAGATCTCGGAAAACGCGCCGCTGTCGGTTGCCGCCGCCAAGCGGGTCATCGACGAGATCGTCCGTCATCCGGAAACACCCGACATGGTGGCACTCGACGACATTGTCGGGACATGTTTTGCGAGTGAGGACTACGCCGAAGGCCGGCGCGCGTTTCTCGAAAAGCGCAAGCCGCAGTTCACGGGCCGCTGATGCGAACGGCACTACGATATCAGCTATTAGCGGCGCTCGTGCTATTTGGCGGCGGTGCGCCAAGTGTCGCCGCAGGAGACGCAGCGCTGCGGGCCGCATGCTTTCCGCCAGCGGAACTCGCTGCAATGGCAGGCGAGCGCGCCGCCGTGCGCGGCATCCACACATTCAACAGGTTGCCGAAGACCGACGACACGCTCGCGCCATTCGAGCCCGTCGCGCCGGCCATGCGTGGCGCGATCCGTCGCGTCGATGTCGCGAACGGCGAGAAGCTCGTCGCATTCACGTTTGATTTGTGTGAACAGTACGGCGAAGTTGCCGGCTACGACGGCGACATATTCGATTACCTGCGCGCCGAAGGCATTCGCGCGACGCTGTTCGCCGGCGGCAAGTGGATGCGCTCGCACGCCAAACGCACGCAACAGTTGATCAGCGATCCACTTTTTGAAATCGCCAATCACGCCGAGGCACATCGGAATTTGCGGCTACTCGATGCGGCGTCCATGCAAACGGAAATCCGCGGACCGCAACAGTCCTACGAAGCGGCCCGCAAAGATTTGTCTGCAAATCATTGCACCGCTGCCAACGCCGGAGCCATGACCGCGATTGCGCCGCGGCTGAGCCTCTTCCGTTTCCCGTATGGCGCCTGCAACGCGGCGTCGCTTGCCGCCGTCAACGACGCGGGCTTGCTCGCAATCCAATGGGATTTGTCGTCAGGCGATCCAGATCCGCGCCTCAGCGCGCAGGCAATCGCGAACGGCATTTTGCATCGCGTGAAATCCGGATCGATCGTCGTCATGCACGGCAACGGCCGGGGATGGAATACGGCCGCGATGCTGCCGCTCGTCGTGCCGAAATTGAAAGCGCTTGGATATAAGTTCGTGACCGTTTCGGAATTGCTGGCGCTCGGTAAGCCAGTCATCGCCGATAGCTGCTACGATTCAAAACCGGGCGACACCGACCGTTACGACGTGCCGTTGAGCCTGACGGGCGTTGCCAAGACGCCGTCGACGACAGCCAAATTGCAATGGCAGGACGCAACGACGGTCACGGCCAAAAAACGCGCACCAGCGGCGATCTCGCGCAAGCCTCCGCCGCCCAGACTTCGCAAGGCAAGCTGACATGTTGATCCTGCGCGACAGTCCGGGCGGTGCGCAAATCTCGCTCGATACGATGACTGAAGAGGCCGCACAGGAACTCGGCAGCGGCTTCGCGGCGATCGATCCATGGGCGCACTACAAGTTCTCCGCAGCAGCACTCGCTGCCTATCTCGCGAAAGCCGAAAGCGGCGCACCGCGCTACGTCATCCGCATCGGCGGGGCGCTCGCTGGCGCAGTCGGCATTCGCAGCGCATGGTTGCGCGGGCCATATCTGCAATTCCTTGGAATACTGCCGGCCTACCAAGGGCAAGGCGCCGGACAACTTGTACTCGCATGGTTTGAAGGCACAGCGCGAGCGCACGGAGAACGCAACATCTGGGTTGCGGCATCGGACTTCAATTCAGCGGCACTCAAATTCTACGAGACCCATGGATTTCAACGTGCTGCGCGCTTGGACGGGCTTCTCGAGGACGGCGAGACGGAAATTCTTCTCCGTAAAAAGCTCATCATAAAAAAATAATATCGTGCGCCGCACGCGCGTGTTGGCGAAACACCAGAGGCCATTAGCGCATCCGCGCGCGGGCGTCCGCGAACCATATTTTTCCCAGCAAAGCCGCGCACTAAAGCCGTCAAGGCTCATGCGATACTTTTTGCGGCGGGGCCGCCACAGACCTGTGACTCACGTCCGAAGAAAAGAAGGGTTGCAGGGCCAAGCGCATGGAACACGTCGCGATGCAAAAACGTTTTCGCTTGGCTTCAGGTGGCATGACCGCCTAGCGTCCACCGATCGGAGAGTATCCCGGTCCCCCGCAGCCTCAATTACGAGAGTCCCACAATGGCAATCTTGATGAGACTGAATGTCGTCGCAACGCTTCTGTCTTTCGGATTTGTCACGGCCATCGTTCTCGGTGCCGTGTAATACCGTTGTCGCATCTGCACACTAGGGAAGCACTGCCCGCGCACACCGCTCCAAGGGGCCAACGAGACGGGCAGCTATTTTAAATGTATTGCGTAGTCTGAACGCGAGGGCGCGACGCCGGAAGGCATCGCGCCTCGTTTTTTATGCGTAGGTGCGGAGCGTTTAGCGCTTGATCCAATAGCCGATGATGGCACCAGCGAGCACAAGGCCGAGATTTGTGAACGACACGTTCGGAATGTTCGGCACCAGACCCGGAATGAATGTCAACACAGCCGCTACGATCAACGCCAGGATCAGCGCTGCGGACAATGTGGCACTCGATGGTCCGCCAACGCCTTGCAAGACTTGCGCGCCGAGGACACCGGTCAAAAACACGATGATCGCGAACAGAACGGCATATACGAGCAGTTCAAAGCCAGTGCCCGGCAACGCACGGTATAAAACCGGCGCGACAAGCCAAGCGACGGCAATTTGCAGTAAAAGCAGGATCAGTTTTCCGAGCATGTCAGTCCCCCATTGAGAGCGGTTCTATTTTGGTAACGCTCGCAACTAGCCTAACGTTGCATGCTGCGGCTGACGATAAGTTTTTCGGCGCCGCGCTTCATGCGGCCGCGATCGTTGCCTGCGTGCCGCGGTCGTAGTTGAGCACCGGCGCCAACCAACGCTCGCACTGCTCGATCGTCCACCCCTTACGACGTGCGTAGTCCTCGACCTGATCGCGCTCGACCTTGCCGACGCCGAAGTAGTGGCTGTCGGGATGCGAGAAATAGAGGCCCGAGACCGCTGCACCTGGCCACATTGCGAAGCTTTCGGTCAGCGTGATGCCGGATTTCGCCTCGACATCCATCAGCGTCCACAGCGTCTGCTTTTCGGTGTGGTCGGGCTGCGCCGGATAGCCGGGTGCGGGACGGATGCCCTGGTACTTTTCGAGGATCAGGTCGTCGTTGGTCAGCTGCTCGCCCTTCGCATAGCCCCAAAGCTCGCGGCGGACTTTGGCGTGCATGGCTTCGGCAAACGCTTCAGCTAAGCGGTCGCATAGCGCCTTCGCCATGATGCGGTTGTAGTCGTCGGTCTTCGCGATGTGCTTTTCGATCGCCTCGTCTTCGCCGTGACCCGTCGTGACGGCAAAGCCGCCGACGTAGTCAGCCACGCCACTATCCTTCGGCGCAATGAAATCGGCGAGCGCGGTGTGAGCGCGGTCGCGCGATGGATCGCGCGCGATCTGCTGACGCAGTGTGTGCAATGTCGCGATCTTCGAATGACGCGGTTCGCCGGAATAGATTTCGATGTCATCGCCGTCGCTGTTGGCTGGCCAGAAGCCGACGACGCCGGATGCCGTGACCCACTTCTCGGCAACGATGCGTTTCAAAAGCGTCTGCGCGTCGTCGAACAGCTTCTTCGCCTCGGCACCAACCTTGTTGTCAGTCAAGATTTGCGGATAGCGACCCGCGAGTTCCCACGTCTGGAAGAAAGGCGTCCAGTCGATGTACGGCACAAGGCTCGCGAGATCGAAATTGTTGAACGCGCGCGTTCCAAGGAAGCTTGGCTTCACGGGCTTGTAGGCAGACCAGTCGATTGCGAACTTGTTCTTGCGCGCGTCGGCCAACGTGATGCGCTGCTTCTTCAGTTCGTTTGCCAGATGCGCAGTGCGGACCTTGGCGTACTCGGTTTTGATGTTGTCGATGTAGGGCGTGCGCTCGGTTTGCGACAGCAGATTAGAAACGACGCCGACAGCGCGGCTCGCATCAAGCACGTAAACCGCCTGGCCTCTGTGATAGTTCGGGTTGATCTTGACGGCCGTGTGAACCTTGCTCGTCGTGGCGCCGCCGATCAATAGCGGGCACGCGAAGCCTTCGCGCTCCATCTCGGCCGCAACGAAACACATTTCATCGAGCGACGGCGTGATCAGCCCGGAGAGGCCGATGATGTCGACTTTCTCGCGCTTGGCCGTTTCGAGAATTTTCGCGGCAGGCACCATGACGCCGAGATCGATGACCTCGTAGTTGTTGCACTGGAGCACGACGCCGACGATGTTCTTGCCGATGTCATGGACATCGCCCTTGACGGTCGCCATCAGAACTTTACCGGCCGCCGGCATCGCGTCGAGACCCGACGCTTTCTTTTCTTCTTCGAGATAAGGCTGCAAATACGCGACCGCCTGCTTCATCACGCGCGCCGATTTCACGACCTGCGGCAGAAACATCTTGCCCGCACCGAACAGGTCTCCAACCACGTTCATGCCAGCCATCAGCGGGCCTTCGATGACATGCAGCGGCTTCGGTAGTTTCTGGCGGGCTTCTTCGGTATCGGCTTCGATGAAGTCGGTAATGCCGTGGACGAGCGCGTGCGACAGGCGCTCTTCAACGCTCCCTTCGCGCCATGACAAATCCTTCTCTTTCGCCTTGACGCCGCCGTCGCCTTTGAAACGCGGCGCCGCTTCGAGCAGACGGTCGGTGCCGTCGTCGCGGTGATTGAGGATTACGTCTTCGCAGAGCTCGCGCAGGTCGGCGGGGATGTCGTCATAGACAGCGAGCTGCCCGGCGTTGACGATGCCCATGTCCATGCCAGCCTGAATGGCGTGATAGAGAAACACGGAGTGCATGGCTTCGCGGACTGGTTCATTGCCGCGGAACGAGAACGACAGGTTCGAGACGCCGCCCGAGATGTGGACCAGCGGAAAGCGGCGCTTGATCTCGCGCGTCGCTTCGATGAAGGCGATGCCGTAGCCGTTGTGTTCTTCTATGCCGGTCGCGACCGCGAAGATATTCGGGTCGAAGATGATGTCTTCCGGCGGGAAGCCGACCTTCTCGGTCAGCAACTTGTAGGCGCGCGAACATATTTCGACCTTGCGTTCGATGGTGTCGGCCTGGCCCTGCTCGTCGAACGCCATGACCACGACGGCGGCGCCGTAGCGCAACACTTTGCGCGCCTGTTCAAGGAACTGGCCTTCGCCTTCCTTCATCGAGATCGAGTTGACGATCGCCTTGCCCTGCACGCATTTCAGCCCCGCCTCGATGACCGACCACTTCGAGGAGTCGATCATGACCGGCACGCGCGAGATGTCGGGCTCCGACGCGATCATGTTCAGGAACGTCGTCATGGCGCGCTCGCTGTCGAGCAGGCCTTCGTCCATGTTGACGTCGATGATCTGCGCACCGGATTCGACTTGTTGCCGCGCGACGGACAACGCGGCCTGATAGTCGTTCTGCTCGATCAGCTTGCGAAACTTCGCCGAGCCGGTGACGTTGGTGCGCTCGCCGACGTTGATGAAGGACTGCGCTGCGTTGCCTGTGGTCATCTCGTCGATTCCAATTTTGAAACGATAGCTGTGATGTGAATTGTCATGCGAATGCGAGCCAACCCTTGATCGTAAGGCCGCGGAAGATCGGCGTGAGGCGCGAGAACCCGGCCGCCGTCAACAACTGCTCTTCGCGATCCGCCGATACGACAGCCACTTTCTTGAAGGTCTCTGCGTTAGCGGCGGCGGCCTCTTCGGCAACGCCGTTGAGGATAGCGTGTCGCTTCCATATGCGGCGCAGCAGCTCGGTCTGCTCCTCTCCGACCACGCCGACGCCGTCGACGATGACCAACGGCGCACCGGGCTTCAGGCGCGATCGAATGGATTCGAAGAATGAGAGTTTTGCGCCGTCGTCGGGCACAAAATGCGCGGTCAGGATGCAGGTCGCGGCGTCAAAATCCCGATCGTCGAGACTATCGATCGCGACGGCGTGAACCTGACTGCGCTTTCCGACAGGCGTTTCAGCGAGACGCTGCCGCGCCAAATCGACCATCGGCTGAAAAGTATCGACGCCGACGAATGACCAGTCCTCATTGTTCTGGCCGAGCCGGACGATCTCCTCGCCGCCGCCCGCGCCGACGACTAAAAGGCGCGATTGGCCTTTCGGCAGAAGCTCCAGCAACGCCGCTTCGGTAATCGCAAAGATTGCGCGGCGGCCGGGAATGAATTGCTCCGCCAGCCGCACATAGTCGTTGATCCCGGATTTCTCGGGAAATTTCTGATCTTCAAATTTCAAAGCGCTCATCGCTCACCCCGCCACAAAAGGTTCGAGGCCTGAGAGGCGCATTTTCGGTTCGACCCGCAGACTGGCGCGCGGCTTATATTTCGCAGCGTGCTCGGCGATGTGGCCGATGTGATCGGGCGTCGAGCCGCAGCAGCCGCCGATGATGTTGACGAGGCCGTCGGCCATCCAACCATCGACCTTGCACGCCATCTCGTGGCCGGTCTCATCGTACTCGCCCATTTCGTTCGGCAGACCGGCGTTCGGATACGCCGAGATGCGAACGTCGGCGACATGCGCCAGTTCAGCGATGTACGGCCGCATCAATTCAGCACCCAGCGCGCAGTTGAGACCGATCGAGAACGGACGCAAGTGACGCATCGAATACCAGAAGGCTTCCGCCGTCTGACCTGAGAGCGTGCGTCCCGAACGGTCGGTGATCGTGCCGGAAATCATCACCGGCAATTCGACCCCTGCCTCATCGAACGCTTCAAGCGTCGCGAAGCCGGCAGCTTTTGCATTCAGGGTATCGAAGATCGTTTCAATGATGATGATGTCCGATCCGCCGTCGATCAGGCCTTTGACCTGTTCCTTGTAGGCGGCGCGAAGCTCGTCGAAGTTGACGTTGCGGAAGCCGGGATTGTTGACGTCGGGCGAGATCGACGCCGTGCGGTTCGTCGGGCCGACGGCACCAGCGACGAAGCGCGGCTTGTCCGGCGTCTTCTTGGTCCAGGCATCAGCGGCCTTGCGTGCAAGGCGCGCGCTCTCGACGTTCATTTCGTAGGCAAGCGCTTCCATGCCGTAGTCGGCCTGAGAGATCACCTGCGCGCCAAAGGTATTCGTCTCGGCGATGTCGGCGCCGGCGGCGAAATACTGGTCGTGAATGTCGTAGATGATCTCGGGCTGCGTCAGCGACAGCAGCTCGTTGTTGCCCTTGACGTCGCGATGCCAATCTTTGAAGCGCGCGCCGCGATACGTTTCTTCCGTCGGCTTGTGCTTCTGGATCATGGTGCCCATCGCACCATCGATGATCAGGATGCGGTCGCGCGCGGCCTTTTCAAGAAGTGCGGCACTCGGCTTGGTCGACATGGCAACGCCTCGTTTCTTGTCTTTGACGGCGTCAGTAAATCCGCCGTGAACCTTTTGGCGCGATGCGCCGACTAACATTTCGGAGGGCATGAGCCGCGCGAGAACCCGCGCCGTCTCCCCCCGTGCCGCCCCGGAGTTCCCCGGTTCAGCCCTCCAGTTTTCTATCCGTCTAAGACGCCGCGCGGCGCTGTTCGAGCGGTGCTGCTTTCAGTGGACGCAATCCAAGCAAATGGCAGATCGCATAGACGAGATCGGCGCGGTTCAGCGTATAGAAGTGGAACGTCTTGACGCCTTCATCAACGAGGTCCATCGCCTGCTCGGTCGCGACCGCAGCTGCAACGAGATGCGTCGACTGGACGTCGTCTTCAAGACCTTCAAACCGGCGGGCCAGCCATGCAGGAACGGTCGCTCCGGCACGAACCGCAAAGCCTGCGACCTGGCGGAAGTTATGGATCGGCACGATACCTGGGATGATCGGCACCCAGACGCCGGCGGCGCGCGCACGTTCGAGGAAGCGCAGGTAATGCGTGTTGTCGAAGCCGAACTGCGTGATAATGCGATCCGCGCCGGCGTCGACTTTGGCTTTGAGATTGTCCATGTCGGTCGCAAGCGTTTTGCTCTCCGGATGCTTCTCTGGATAACCGGCGACTGAGATCTCGAAGTTGGCGATCTTCTTGAGGCCTGCCGTCAAATCTGCTGCGTTTGCATAGCCGCCCGGATGCGGCTGATAGGACGAGCCGACGCCGTCAGCCGGATCACCGCGCAAAGCGACGATATGGCGGACGCCAGCGGCCCAGTAAGCGCGCGCGACCTCGTCGACTTCCTCTTTGGTGGCGTTGACGCAGGTCAGATGCGCCGCCGGACGCAATGCCGTCTCACCGACGATCCGCGAGACCGTCGCGTGGGTGCGTTCGCGCGTCGAGCCGCCTGCCCCGTAGGTCACGGAAACAAACTCAGGAGCGAGCGGTGCCAACCGGTTGATCGACGACCAGAGCTGCTCCTCCATCTTTTCGGACTTCGGCGGGAAGAACTCGAATGAAACGCCGATCTCGCCAGCGCCGAGCAGCCTGCTTTTCTTTTCTTTTGCTTCGGCCATCAGCGTGCCTCCTCGTAGTTCTCGGGTGAATGCGATTGTTTCGATGTGGCGGCGCGCGCACGTTCGACGCGCTCGGCGGTCCACAGCGTCACGGTCAACTTGTCGGCGGCGTCGCCGCGCTTCGGTGCGAGATCGCGGATGCCTATAACGGTGAGACCTGCGTCCGTCAGCCAGCCCGCGACTTGCTCATGAGAAAAGCCGAGACGTTCGTGCGCCTGCGCTTCACGGAGAAATTCCAGACCGTGGGGCGCAAAATCGACGATCAGCAGTTTGCCGCCCGGCGCCAGTACGCGCGCGGCTTCACGAATAGCAAGCTGCGGGTCCGACAGGAAGTGCAGCACCTGATGCATCACAATGCCATCGGCCTGCCGGTCGGCGAGCGACAACGCGTAGATATCGCCGTGGCGAACTTGTGCGTGAGTGCGGCCGCCCTTCGTCAACTTGGCTCGGGCGTAGGCGAGCATCGCCTGGTTGACGTCGATGCCAAGACCCCGGGCGTAGCGATCGGCGAACAGATCGAGCGTCCGGCCGGTGCCCGTTCCAAGATCGACGAAGAACTTGAACGGACCCGACCCAAGCGCCTCGCGCATCGCGGCTTCGACCGCTTCTTCGGAAATATGCAGCGTCCGCATACTGTCCCAGTCGGCGGCATTCTTTTCAAAGAACGTCTGCGCCGCGGTTTCGCGTTCCCGCTTCAAGGCGTCGGCGCGTTCGCGGTCCCGCTTCAAGGCGGCGTCGCTACCGGCCACGTCCGACACGAGACGCAGCGCCAGGCGTCCACCGGCCGAACGGTCCGAAATGTGGAAATAGACCCAGCTCCCCTCGCGGAAACGCTCAACCAGGCCAGCCTCGGAGAGCAGCTTCAGATGACGGCTGATGCGCGGCTGGCTCTGGCCGAGGATCAGCGTCAGGTCTTTGACGTTCAACTCGCCCGCGGCGAGCAGTAACAGAATGCGCAGCCGCGTCGGCTCGGCAGCGGCCTTCAGCGCTGCAACGAGTTCGTCGGTCGAAAGCTCGGAGGCGTGACCCTCCGGCGCGATGGCAGGCAGACTTGACATTCAAACAACATATAAAGATATGTTTATATGTCAAGCGAATTGTTGGACAGGTAATTATATACGTGTTTGACCAACCGCCGATTTGCCCTATATTACGGGTAGATCAGGAGCGGATCATGAAGCGGCCAATCACCAGCCTCTATTTCTTCGAGGTTTTCCCGGACGAGCAATCGGTCATCGACCATCTGCGAGCGATCCGCTGGCGTGACGGCGCATATTGCCCGCACTGCAAATCAACGCGCGTCATGCACTTCTCGGACAAGCGCACCCACAAGTGCCACGACTGCCGCCAGCGCTTCTCAATCAAAGTCGGAACGATCTTCGAGGACACGAAACTGCCGTTGCGGAAGTGGTTCGCGGCAATCTGGCTGATCACGTCGCACAAGAAAGGCATCGCCTCTACGCAGCTCGCCAAAGACCTTAAAATCACGCAGAAAAGTGCGTGGTTCGTGCTTCATCGTCTGCGCCATGCCGCTAAAACCAAGTCATTTAATGCCCCTTTATCCGGGGCCGTTGAACTCGACGAAAGCGTGTTCGGCGGCAAAGAAAAGAACAAACACAAGAGCAAGCGTATCGCGAACGCGCGCGGCACGTCCGGAAAGACAATCGTGTTTGGCATGCTTGAGCGTGGCGGCGAAGTCCGAGCAAGGGTCGTGAAGGACGTCACGGCTCGCACGGTACGCGGTGCCGTGTTCGATAACGTCGCCGACAAGACTGTTCTGCTGACCGACGAACACGTCAGCTACAAGAGCCTAGACTACGGCCCATACCAGCGTTTTTCGGTCAGCCACAGCGCTGGCGAATATGGTCGCGGCCCGGTGCATATCAACGGCATCGAAGGCGTTTGGAGCCTGTTCAAGCGCCAAGTGTACGGCATTCATCACCACATTTCGGCGAAGCACCTGGACGCTTATTTGGGCGAAATGTGCTATCGTTATAGCCGTCGTGATTGGGAGGAATGCGAGCGCGTTGACGACCTCCTGTCACAGATCGAAGGCCGGTTGACTTACAAGGCGCTGACGCATGGCAAAAGCAAAACGGACGTACGAGAAGCCACTCAAGATTGATATGGAGTTTGACGAAGCGCTTGGCCGCTTCGCACAAACGTCGCCGTCCGAATTGCCCGGCAAAGCGGTTGAGCCATCAGACGGCCCCGTTCATTTGAGTGAGGACGACACAGGAGATCGCTTCCTCGTCTATGTCGACGACAAGGGTGTCCACCACGAACTGCGTTATTCCGGTGATCAGCCGTGGTTTACTCAGAAACAGCTTGCGCAGATGTTCGGAACGTCGGTTCGGAACGTTGGTGATCACGTCAGCAAATTCATTAGCGATGGCGAGCTAGGCGATTCAGTTACGCGGAAATTCCGCGCAACTGCCGCAGACGGCAAGGAATACGATACAACTCATTACGCGCTTGATGTCGCATTCTACGTCGGCTACCGGATCAACTCGTCTGCAGGCGTGCTGTTTCGAAAATGGGCAACGGCGCTTTTGGTCCGCTTTGCAACCAAAGGGTTCGTAATCGACAAGCGCCGATTGAAAGAACCTGATGATCCAGGGCTCGTTGCCGAGCTTCGCGACATTGTTGATGAGATTCGCGCGGCTGGCGCAAATGCCTTCCGTGAGGTCAAAAAAATTGTCAGCTTATGCCCGGACTACGACGGTTCATCAGATGCCGCGAAGAATTTTTTCGCGACCATTGAAAACAAGATGCTTTGGGTTGCGACTGCTGAGCGCGGTTCCAAGACATCTGCCGAATTAATCATGGAGCGAGCGGACATATCAAAGCCCAACATGGGCTTGACTTACATCACTGGCAAACGAGGTGTGCCGCTGAAAGCCGATGTTGGTGTAGGTACCAACTACCTGTTCCCGGACGAGCAGAAAGTAAAACAGCGGATTGTCGAACTTGTGCTTCGGTATTTCGAGGATCAGCATCGTCAGAACCTGACAGTCTCGATGTCTGAACTGAGCGCGAAACTGGACGAATTCATCAAATTCAATGGCTGGCCGCTATTGGGCCACCTCGGGAAAATACGGGGCGACAAGGCTCGCGAGCACGCGAAAATGCTATTTGATCGCTACAAGAAACAGCTCGTCGAGTGATGGATTACTTTCACCTGTCCGGCGTGCCACTGGCGGTTGGCTCAATCATCGAACCGGGCAACTATGGTCGTATCGTAAGAGCAATGGGCTGGCGGCATTCTTTCGCTTACCGCGAGATGGCCTTGGAAAGCGCTAGGCTAACTCGGTTCGCACATCTGCCGTCCCGCCTAGACGCTGCATTTGTACTGCTGACGCTCGAAGAGATGCGCGAGTTTCAGCGACTGAACAGCGCTAATTTTCAGAACCATATTCAATACCGCGTGACGCTTTGCGACGAGAAGGCCGCTTCAAACGTCACCGATTCCAGACTTTGCAACCCAGCAGGGTCGCTCAGAGCCGACTGGGCTGATGTCTACTGGCTGGACATCAAAGCCCAGTCCACAGCCATACCAGGGGTTGATTGGGCCACTGCTGCCGTCCCCGCGCAATTGCGCGAGATGTTGACGCTCTCGCAACTCCGCATCGAGGAACGCCTCGATGCGTGAAATCCGCAAAATCAAGGCGTTAAGTTCTTCCTGGGTCACATTCATATATAAGCACCGTTGATCGTACTATTGGTGGTCCACCTCGCGACAGGGCTTAACCGGCCATTAGGCATGCTTCTCTACTGTGCGTGACCGATGTTCGGACGCGCGCGCTTTGCGTCCCTCTTTTTGCCGTCGCATTCATGGAAGTCATACCCCGCATGCATCCAAGATTGTTTGAGTGCGTCGAGCTTAAAAGCACCGCGGGAACCATGCCCATCCAGTCCTCACAAACAGCGCCACGGGCCGCAAATGCAGTCCATCGGAGCTTCATGTCGCTCTTGGCCGGCCTGATCGTGCTGCCGCAGATCGCATTTGCAATTTACGTTCTCACGTCGCCGCAACTGCGGAGCGTGATCGCCGGTCAGCCTCTGATCGCGCTGCAATTAGCGGTTGCGCTGGTCGTCTGGATTGCACTGTTCGCGCTGCCGCTCTGTGGACTTTTTGCGCGGCTGACGTGGCGGCGGAGCGTCGAAATCACGCCAGAACACGTTGCCGTCTCGGATGACGGCGCGTTCGGCACCACCAATTGGACAGCCCCGCTCGCGTCCTACCGGGGCGTCGCGCACCACATTCGCAGTTCGCTGTCCGGCAACCGCCACGAGCTGATCCTGGTCCACCCTGATCCGCGCCACAGCGTCCTGTTGCTCGTCGCCGAGAATATTTCAGAGACCGATATAGCGCGCATGGCCAACCTGCTGCGAATGCCGCAGATTCCCGCGAGCGAACTGTATCGGGTACGCAACAATACGCGTGCGATCACGCCCGCGGCCACCGAATCTGCTGATTGGAGCGCCGCACCGGCGTAGGTTCAGAGCATCGTTTTGACGTGATTTGGACGCCATTAGCGGCGATACCCTTGAAAGCGACTTGTCGAGGTTGCACAGTCACCTTGGCGCACACCGAAGGAGTTACAGGCGTGATGACGGCAAACACATTCTTCCCGCGGACGGCTAGCTCCTGGGTCCGCGCGCTGCTCATCGTGCCCCTCGTGGCCGCAACGATGCTGGCGAGCCTTGCCAGCGGCGCGCGCGCGGAATCGGCGGCGACGTACATGCAGCGCGTTCAGAACGAATTGATTGCGGCACAACGTGCCGGATCGGTGTCGGCCTTCAGCGCCGTCCTCCGCCGCCATATGGCCGTGTCGTCGATCGGTTTGACGGCGCTCGGCCCGCACGCGGCTGCGCTGCCGAAATCGGAACGTCCGGCATTCTACAACGGCATGATCAGCTTCATCTCGAAGTATTCGGCGAAGGAAGGCCCGAAGTATCCGGTTGCGAGCGCCGTTGTCGTTGGTCAAAGCCAGGAAACGGCCGGCGGCGCAACGGTTGACAGCCGCCTGACGCTGCGTTCGGGTGAATCGTACGACATTCGTTGGAAGCTCGTGCGCGAAGGCCAGTCGTTCAGAGTGCGCGACGCTCAGGTTGTCGGCTTCTGGATGACGTCGTTCCTCGACAACCTGTTCCAGACCTACATCACCGAAAACGGCAACAATCCCCGCGCACTCGTAATGGCACTGAACCGCTAGACGCGCGCTGACCGCTAACCCGTTTGTATCGCGCTTTAATGCCCGCGGTCGAACGTGCGCATGACGCGGAAGCCGATATCTGCGCGTGTTTCGCGCGCGCTGAGTTTGCTTCGGGCTGACACGCGGCCTTTGCTGTCAACGTCCATTGGTGACGTCCCCATGACAGTACGACCATCGCACGCGATGACCGAGGCACGCGCCGCGATGCGTTCATGGCCCTGCGGCGGAATTTGCGTGTGCCAGCAATCGGCGGCGATTTCAGCGATATCTCCGCGCACCATTTGACCTTCCGGCAACGTGCGCGCGGCATATTCCCACTCAGCCGCCGTCGGCACACGAAACGATCTGCCCGTGCGCGCCGAAAGCCAACGCGCATAGCCGTCGGCGTCCCCGGGCATGACGCACCCTGCGAAATTGGACGGCGCTGGAACGTGCGCATGTGATGACAGCGAGGCCGTCCGTGCGCCGCAGGACCAGACGCGCGTTCCGCTTTCGGTCATGTACGCTTCGAACGACGCAGCATCGATCGGTTCGATACTGATGAGGAACCCTGGCCAGAACCGGACTGGCGTTTGCGGCCGCTCGGCAGGCGTCGCGTCTGGATCGGCGTCGGACGCACCGATCAACGTCGATCCCGCCGGAACCATGATCATCGGAGGACACCCGTCGCAATCGACAATGGCATCGCTGGCGTTATTCTCGACGCGCGCTGCAAGACCAAGCGCTTGTCCGAGCGTTTGACTGACGGATATCGGACCGGACGACGCGCCACGGCTTTCGGATACCGATGCGCCGCGCGACGAACGGTGATCGTCTCGGTCGCCCGCACGGCCGTTATCTGTTTCGTCGTCGGGATCACTCTCCCGCCCACCGCCACGTCCGCGGTAGCGGACCGGTTCGTCACTCTCGGCCGCAGCCTGCTTGTGGGCTTCGAGCAACGGGAATGTCGAGCGCTCATAAAGCGCGGCGTACGACCAAGCCGTACCGCCCGTGAACGCCAGGGCGATCGACGACCAAGCGGCGACGCGACCGAGGCGCCCGCGCGGGCGGAGCTCCACGATGATGATGCCGATCAGCGCCGCCAAGTACGCGGCGACCGCGATCTGAACCGGCGCCTGCGATACGGCCTCGACGGCTTGCGAAAGAAACTCCACTGCAATCCCCGAAAACAACTGACGGCAGGCCGCACACGCATCGGCCCTAATTGAGCAGTCGTCGGAGCATCTATCGTGCCAGATATCGCGCAAGACGCGATTGCAGCGCCGCCGGCCGCGAAATCCCGCGAACGCGCCTGCGACCGAGTGGCCGCCAGTCGAGCTGCCAGGCGGCTTAAATGTCAGTAATCGTCTTGGTTTGGGACGTTCTGGCACCCAAATGACGCAATGGCGGCGCGATATCGGGGTTGCCTGGACAATCGCCATGATGCCGCCTGTTTCTGAAATCAACAGAACGCTGGACGGTTAACACCGGAATGAGACGAACGGCGGCGCTGTGAGCTGGCCGTGCGGTAACGACACAGGAACAATGGTAGGGAGGCCATGATGTCGAAAGTGAAATTTGCAAAAACGGCGGCAGCAGCAGCTCTGGTTGCGATGCTCGGCGTCAGCGGCGCGGCTATGGCCCAGGAAGCCGAAGCTCCGGCCGCGGAGGCTGCACCTGCCGCTGAAGCACCTGGCGAGGCCGCTCCTGCCGAAGCAGCACCAGCTGAAGCCGCGCCCGCTGCGGCACCTGCGGAAGCAGCGCCGGAAGCCGCAGCACCGGCTGCCGGCGGCCCTGCGCTGAATTCCTCGGCGTTTGCGCTCAACGCGCCGGTCGCCGGCTCTGACGGTGGCGAAGTCGGCACCGTGAACCGCATCAGTTCTTCGGCTGATGGCACCGTCACCGAATTGCAGGTCAAGACCGCGTCTGGCGTCGTCATCGTGCCCGCAAGTGCGATTACTTCGGGCGGTGATAAAGTGACGTTGAACGTCTCGGCGGCTGACGCCGCGAAGTTCCCGGCCGTTCCGGCAGCCGAATAACGCCACGCCCGTTGAACGCCGACAATCGAAGGCCGCGTCTCGATTCTGAGGCGCGGCCTTTTTCTATGGCTGCTTTAACATGGCTGCGATACGCATCACATCATCGGCGATCGGCATCTGGCGCTGCCTTTTTGCCTGGCCCGAAGGCCACGAACGCAAAGGCCGCCGCGCCGAGCGTCGTGATCGTTGCCAGGATGGCTGTTACCGACATGCCTTTTACGAAGGCGGCACGGGCCGCGTTGGCGAGCGTTTCAGCTTGCGCACCCGTCATGTGCTTGGCGATATCCAGCGCGCCGCCCAGCGTATGCGTTGCCGTTTCGCGGGCTGCAGCATCGAGGCTGAGCGCTGCCACGGCGCGCAGCATCTCCGAACTGTAGACCGCCGTCAGCAGGCTACCGAAGATCGCAATGCCGGCCGCGCCGCCGAATTCGAAACTCGTTTCCGAAATTGCCGATGTTGCGCCAGCCCGCTCGGGCGGCGCGCGCGCCATAACGTAATCGGTCGTCGTCGTGCCGAGCGGCGCTAGACCGGCGCAAAAGATGAGCATCGCAATGAAAGCCAAACTGGGACTATCGCCGGCCGTCACCGTGGCGAGCAGCGCGTAGCCAAGTGCCGCGATGATCAATCCGGCCAGGATCACCGTCTCAGCGCGGAATTTTTGCAGCAGACGCGGCGTCAGCATCGATCCGATAGCGAAGACGACGCCGGACGGCGCAGTCCACAACCCCGCCTCAAGCGGACCCATGCCACGCACAAGTTGCAAATACTGCGCGATGAAGAAGAATGTTCCGAGCACCGTGAACAGGCCAAGGACGTTGACGGTCAAGGCGGCACCGACGCCCGGCATTCTCAGAATACTGAAATCAATCAGCGGATCGTCGAGCCGCCGCTGCCGGCTGGCGAACATCCAGCCGATCAGGAGACCAAGCGCGATCGACACAAATGCGATTTCCGAGACGCCCTGCTCAGCGATACGCTTCAAGCCGAACATCACGAGCAGCACGGCCGCGAGCGATTGCACGGCGCTGATCAGATCGATGCGGCCGGCGCTCGGCGCGCGGTACTCGGGCAGCAGCAGCGGCGCTAAGATTAGCAGAAGCAGCATCAACGGCGCGTTGATCAGCAGGACCGAACCCCACCAGAAATATTCAAGCAGCAATCCGCCGAACATAGGACCGAGCGTTGCGCCGCCGGAAAAACTCGCAAGCCAGACCCCAATTGCAAACGTCCGTTCGCGATCGTTGCGGAACATGTTGGTGATGAGTGCGAGCGTGGAGGGTGCGAGCGTTGCCCCCGCAATGCCCTGAACGGCGCGCGCAATGATCAGCATCACGGGCGATGTTGCAAACGCTGCGACGGCCGACGACAAACCGAACGCGGCCGCACCAATCAACAGCAGACGGCGGCGGCCGATGCGATCGCCGAGCGTCCCCATAACCATCAGGAAGCCCGCGACCATGAAGCCATAGATATCGACGATCCAAAGCAGCTCGGACGCCGATGGCTTCAGCTGCGCCGTGATCTGCGGCACCGCCAGATACAGCACCGTCAAATCCATCGCATAGATCAGGCATGGCAGCGCGAGGACCGCCAGGCCGATCCATTCACGCACACCCGCACGCGGTTGCTCCGCGGTGGCGGCGTCCGCTGCGGTTGACGGCGTCATGTGACCGTTTCCTAGCGCTCGAAGCGCTTGAACTTGATGCGATGCGGCTCGACGGCTTGTTCGCCGAGGCGGCGCTTCTTGTCTTCTTCGTAGTCGGCGAAGTTGCCTTCGAACCATTCGACGTGGCTGTCGCCTTCGAACGCAAGGATGTGCGTCGCCAAGCGGTCGAGGAAGAAGCGGTCATGCGAGATGACCACGGCGCAGCCGGGAAAATCTTCGAGCGCCGCTTCGAGGGCACCGAGCGTTTCGGTATCGAGATCGTTCGTCGGCTCGTCGAGCAGCAACAGGTTGCCGCCCTCCTTCAAGAGCTTGGCCAGATGCACGCGATTGCGCTCACCGCCCGACAGCAGTCCGACTTTTTTCTGCTGGTCGGCGCCCTTGAAGTTGAACCAGCCGCAATAGGCGCGGCTCGGAATTTCCTTTTTGCCGCCGAGCAGCATGATGTCGTTGCCGCCGGAGATTTCCTCCCAAACGGTTTTCTTGTCGTCCAAATGCGAGCGGCTTTGGTCGACGTAGGCAACCTTGACGGTTTCGCCGAGACGGATCGTGCCCTTGTCGGCCTGCTCGGCCCCGGTCAGCATTTTGAAGAGCGTCGTTTTACCCGCGCCGTTCGGGCCGATCACGCCGACGATGCCGCCGGGCGGCAGCTTGAACGAGAGATCGTCGATCAGCAGGCGGTCGCCGAAGGCTTTAGACAGGCCGTCGGCTTCGATAACGACGCCACCGAGACGCGGGCCGGTTGCGATCGTGAACGACGCCTTGCCGCTTTCTTCGCGGCCGGCCTCTTCGACCAATTTGTCGTAAGCTGCAACGCGGGCCTTCGATTTCGCCTGGCGTGCCTTGGGCGACGACCGGATCCACTCGAGTTCGCGCGACAGGGCCTTCTGCTTGCCTTCCTCCTGGGCTTTTTCCGTCGCCTCGCGCTTGGCCTTCTGTTCGAGCCAGCTCGAATAGTTGCCCTTGTACGGCACGCCCTGCCCGCGATCGAGCTCAAGCGTCCAATCGGTCAGATTGTCGAGGAAGTACCGATCGTGCGTCACGAGGATGACGCAGCCGGTGTACTCCTTCAAATACCGTTCGAGCCACGCGACGCTTTCGGCGTCGAGATGGTTGGTCGGCTCGTCGAGCAGGAGAATGTCGGGCTTTGACAGCAGCAACCGCGTCAGCGCGACGCGGCGCTTCTCGCCGCCCGAAAGCTTCGTGACATCGGCGTCGCCCGGCGGCGAGCGTAGCGCATCGAGCGCCTGCTCGACCTGGCTGTCGAGATCCCACAAATCCTGCGCGTCGATCTGATCCTGCAGCGCCGTCATTTCGTCGGCGGTCTCTTCGGTGTAGTTGGCCGCGATTTCGTTGTAGCGGTCGAGGATGGCTTTCTTCTCCGCGACGCCTTCCATCGCGTTGCCGAGCACATCCTTCGCCGGGTCGAGTTCGGGTTCCTGCGGCAGATAGCCGACCTTTATGCCTTCCGCCGGGCGCGCTTCGCCGACGAAATCATCGACCGTACCGGCCATGATCTTGAGCAGTGTCGACTTACCGGCGCCGTTGAGGCCGACGACGCCGATTTTGGCACCCGGCAAAAACGAAAGGGATATGTCCTTCAGAACCGTCTTACCGCCCGGATAGGTCTTGGACAGCTTGTGCATGTGATAAACGTACTGGTGGGCTGCGGCCATCGTGGCGCTTCTCCGCGTTCGAGGTGTCGGGATTTGCGCCGCTTTTAGCCCAATGCGCGAAATAGCTCAATCATGCGTTACACCCCCGCGACAGCGCCATCTTCGGGAGATTGCAAATGGCCGGCAAATCTACAACGGGTACGGAAGCGCAGGCAGAGCGGCGCCGGCTTGCCGAGATTCAACAGCTTCAATTAGAAATGATGTCGAAGAAGCCGAAGTAACCTCAGGAGCAATCCGGAACGCGCATGACAACTCTGCCAACGTGGGTTGGGTTCGATTTCGTAGCCAACATCTGGATCTATGAGCGCGATGACGAGACGTTTCAGGATTACGAAGCGCGCGCACCGGGTTATGGCTACTCCTGCGCGTACTTCATTCCCGAGATCACCTCGCGCACGATGACAGCCTACATTTACGACCGCGGCCGAAGCGATATTCCGGACGGCATCGACAACGACATCGTGCGTGGCGAATTCGACCAATCAACGTTCGAAGCGTTCAGCAACAGCGCGCTGTATTTCGACGTCGAGATGACCGAGGACGGCGTCTGCGGCTTTGATGCCTGCCCCAAGTTTCTTTACGCAACCGCGACTTTCACCGACGTCGATGTCGACGAGCCGCGCGCTAGCCTCGTCGCCGTCACGCGTGGCGGGGCAAGTTCATCAAGGTCCGCATCACCCGGACGCCCGGCGGCGATGCCATCAACGAAATGAAGCAGGCCGTTGACGGTTGGTCGGAATATCTTTGGGCCGTCGGCGACGAGTAATCACCATGCAGGCCTATTACCATGCGGGATTGGCGACGCCGGTAAAGAAGTAGACGCCGAGGCCGACCGTGAACACGAGCCATCCCCATAGGACGTGCTCGATCCACACAGCCCAAAACGAGCGCGTGCGCTCATAACGCCAGGCGAACAAAGCGCCGCCTAAGAACGTCGCGGCGATCGCGATCCAATTGCGAAATAGAATATGGCCGAATGCGAAGACGAAGGCGTTGGCGAGGATGAGCGTCCAACGGCTTTTGAACAACGGCCCGTAGCGATGGAAGAAAAAGACGCGATAGACCAGCTCTTGCGCGAGGACCGATGTGAACGGGTAGAGCGTCATGGTCTTCGCCCATTTCCCGGGTCGTTCGGCGGCAAGCGCGAACAATCGCTCCGGCATAAGATTGGCCATCAAAATGACGACGACCATCGCGCCGATCGCGAATAGGATCAGGATCGAATACATCGTTGCGAACGATACGATGCGCATCAATTCGCGCTTCAGATTGAACGATGGATCTGAGAACAGCAGCACGATCATCAAAACGAGGACCGGCGGCAGCGCATAAAACAGCGGCACACCGTATTCGAAGACAGCGACGCGCATAATGAGCGGCGCGACGATGAATAGAACGGCAAATTCGATGATCAGCGCGATGCGCCGGCGATCGTGCGGCTCGGATATCTGCGGCGGTCGCGCAATCGTGCCGCCTGCGCCAAAGCCATCGCGACGCGCGACGGCGCGGTCGCCTGCCAGAACATGTAGAAAAGAATTGCGTATGACCGCTACCCTCGCTCGGCCGTCATCAGCCCCGGTATCGTCCGCATGCGACACTGCCAGCGGCGGCGGATTTCATCGGCGATGAGAGACGCGGAATCAAGTGGCTCGTAAGTCCACGGTTCGATCGCGCAACCCTCGGCGGGGAGATCGCGCGTTGCGCCGTAAGCCCGCAACCCCGCATGATAACGGGCAAACTTACCGCCTCCGCCGTGCGGTTTGAAAATGTATATCGGCTTGCCGGTGAAGGCTGCTTCGCCGGCCATATTCACGCTATCTGCAGTGACGATGAACGCGTCGGCGTTGGCGAGAAAATCTGGATATGGGTTTGGTCCCTTGCCACGATAGAAGATCCGCGGGGCGCGGGCCGTTGCGGTGTCGATCGCATCCAGGAACGCCAACGGCGTGCGCCGCGACGGTGAAATCATGAGGCTTGCCCCATTGCGTGTGATGCCAGCCAGCGACGTCGCCAACCGGGCGGCGTCGGACGCCTCGAAGCGATAGACGTCGTTGGGACCGCCGATCAGCACGGCAACCCGGGGGCTAGCCAATGCCGCGATTTCGGCGGGCGGCGCCGCCCGCAACGCAGTCAGCCGTTCTGCAGTAAATCCATGAGGCGAGGTCAAGGTCGAAATGACATTTGGTCCGCGGCGGGCGTCGTGCTCTGGCACCCAGATCAGATCGGCGCTATCGGCCGGTGTCTTGGGATCGAGCAGGATGACGGTGTAGGTCGCGAGCTTGGCCTGGCGCTTCAACTCGCGAATGTACGGGATCGTCAGACGACCCGCAGCAAACGCAAATGCCGGCCACGGAGGCGCGAACACCGACTGCCGCGCGCCAAAATGCTCGCGCGGTCCAACGCGGCACCAGGGCGCCATCAGTTTTGCGAAGCGCCCGGGCGACACATGCTTGACGACGGCCTTCAAGCCGAGCGCATTGGCGACGCCGAGGCATTGGACTTCATGGCCGGTCTTGCCGTCCGAGAAGATCCAGGCGGTTTGGCCGGCAATGTCGGCGCTCTCAGGTTCGTCTTCGGTGCGGTCTGGCAGACTCATGGCGGCCTTTGTAACCGACTTTCCCGGACATGGCGGTGGAAACGTCAAAGGTGATGAGTAATAAATGGGATTGTTGCTGCCGTTCTGCGATACGCTTATTACGCGCGACGAGCAAAAGCCGCTGTACGCCCGCAGGAGCCGACGAACCGATATGCCCGTTGAACTCGATGCCACCGACTGGCGCATCCTCAAAGAGCTGCAGGCCGACGGGCGCATGACCAATATCGCGCTTGCCAGCCGGATCGGGCTGTCGGCGCCGCCCTGCCTGCGCCGCGTCCGGGCCCTCGAAGAAGCGGGATTGATTTCCGGCTATGCGGCCTTGCTCGATGAAGCATCGCTTGGATATCCGCTGACCGCTTTTGCAATGGTCCGCCTGCACAACCAGGCGGAAGCCGACCTGCGCGCTTTTGAAAACCGCATTCTCGGTTGGCCGCTGGTTCGGGAAGCCCACATGCTCTCGGGCGAAAGCGACTTCATGCTGAAGTGCATCGCGCGCGACCTGACGAGCTTCCAGAACTTCGTGCTCGACGGCCTGACAGCCGCGCCGAACGTCGCGAGCGTCAAGACGTTTTTGACGATCCGGCGCGCGAAGCGCGAGCCCGGCATCCCGATCAGCGGTGCTGTACCGGATGCAACGTGAGTATTGGACGACCTCAGTTGCAATCGATGATGCGCTGACGCTGAGGCGCGGTTCGTTACTTCCACTCGACTTTCAAGACCTCGAACGAGCGCGAGCCTTTCGGCGTCGTCACTTCGACGGTTTCGCCCTTGGTCTTGCCAATGAGCGCGCGCGCGATTGGCGACGAGATCGAGATCTTGCCGTTGCGGAGATCGCCTTCGAGGTCGCCGACGATCGTGTACTTGACCTTGTCGCCGGTATCCTCGTCCTCAAGCGATACCGTCGCGCCGAACTTGATCGTGTCGCCCGAAAGCTTTGACGTGTCGATGACTTCGGCGCGGCCGATTTTGTCTTCGAGTTCGGCGACGCGCGCCTCGTTCAGACCCTGCTGCTCTTTGGCAGCGTGATATTCGGCGTTTTCCGAAAGGTCGCCGTGCGCGCGGGCTTCCGAAATCGCTGCGATGATACGCGGGCGCTCCTCGGCCTTCAGCCGCTGCAGCTCCTCTTCCAGGCTCTTATAGCCTGCCATCGTCATCGGTACCCGTTCCATCGTCATCTCCAACGTATCGAATAGTTCAAACCCGGAAACGTTCCGGAAAGCTATTCGGCTGGGCCGCGAAGGGCCCCTGGCTTTTCGGGGAAAAATCACATTGAAAACGCAACGCGGGCGGCGCTCCCGCCGCCCGGCCTCCCGCACCCTTAAAGATCAGCGGTGCGCAAAGCCCTGCAGTGGGGCAACCTGAAGCGTATCAGAATTCAATGCCTTGATGGCGCGCGTCACAGCCACCGCCCCTGCCAAAGTTGTATAATAGGGAACGTGGTGAAGCAAGGCCGTGCGCCGGATGTCCTTGCTGTCGCTCAAAGCTTTCGAGCCTTCTGTCGTGTTGAAGACCAGCGCAATCTCGCCGTTCTTGATGGCGTCTACGACATGCGGGCGGCCTTCAAGAACCTTGTTGATAGCATCGCAAGCGATGCCGTTGGCTTCGAGCAGCCGCTTGGTGCCGCGCGTGGCGATCACCTTGAAGCCCATGCTTGCGAGTTCGGCGACGGGTGCAACGATACGCGTCTTGTCGCTTTCCTTGACCGAAACGAACACGGTTCCTGCCTTGGGCAACTTCTGCCCGGCGCCCATCTGGCTCTTGCCGAAGGCCATCGCGAAATCGCGGTCGATGCCCATGACTTCGCCCGTCGAGCGCATCTCGGGGCCAAGGATCGGATCGACGCCGAGGAAACGTGCGAACGGGAAGACGGCTTCCTTGACCGCGATGTGGTCGTATTCCGGCTTCTTGAGATTGAAGCTCGCGAGCGGCTTGCCGCCCATGACTTGCGCCGCTATCGATGCGATCGGCAGTCCGATGACCTTGGCGACGAACGGCACGGTGCGCGAGGCGCGCGGATTGACTTCGAGAATGTAGACGTGGCCGTCCTTGATCGCGAACTGCACGTTCATCAGGCCGACGACCTTGAGCGCCAGCGCGAGCGCGCGGGTCTGCCGTTCTAGTTCGGCGATGATCTCTTTCGACAAAGAGTATGGCGGCAACGAACAGGCGCTGTCGCCTGAGTGAATGCCGGCTTCTTCGATGTGCTCCATGATGCCGGCAACGAACGTGTCCTTGCCGTCGGCAAGGCAATCGACGTCGACTTCAACCGCATCAGTCAAATAGCTGTCGACGAGCAGCGGACGCTTGGCGGAGACGACAAGCTCCGACGGATTGTCGAGCGTTGCCGACAGGCGCTGGATGTAGCGTTCCACTTCCGAGCCGTCGTGGACGATTTCCATCGCGCGTCCGCCGAGCACGTAAGACGGGCGGATGACGACCGGATAGCCGATGCTGTCGGCGACGGCGCGGGCTTCCTGTGGCGCACGCGCGATGCCGCTTTTCGGCTGCGAGAGTTGCAACTCATCGATCAGCGCTTTGAAACGGTCGCGGTCTTCGGCGAGATCGATCGCGTCGGGTGATGTGCCGAGGATCGGAACACCGGCAGCTTCGAGCGCGCTTGCAAGTTTCAACGGCGTCTGGCCGCCGAACTGCACGATGACGCCCTTGACCTTGCCCCTCTTCGATTCAGCGGCGATCACTTCGAGCACGTCTTCTGCTGTCAGCGGCTCGAAGAATAACCGGTCGGACGTGTCGTAGTCGGTCGACACGGTTTCCGGGTTGCAGTTGATCATGATGGTTTCGAAACCGGCCTTCGTCAGCGCGAAGCAGGCGTGGCAGCAGCAGTAGTCGAACTCGATGCCCTGGCCGATGCGGTTCGGACCGCCACCGAGGATGATGATCTTTTCCTTGTCGGTCGGCTGAGATTCACAGACCGGCTCATCGACAAGGCCCGTTTCATACGTCGAATACATGTACGCGGTCGGCGCTTCGAATTCGGCGGCGCAGGTGTCGATGCGCTTGTAGACCGGCGCGACGTTGAGCGCCCGGCGGGCGTTGCGAACGTCACCTTCGGCCATGCCCGCGAGCTTCGCGAGGCGCGCATCCGAGAAGCCCATCGCTTTGAGGCTGCGCATCTGTGCGGCAGACTTCGGTAAACCGTGGGCAATGACGCGCGCTTCGGTGTCGATGATCGCCTTGATCTGCGCCAGGAACCAGGGATCGATTTTCGAGAACTGGTGAATCTCTTCGAGGCTGAAGCCCAAGCGGAATGCCTGGCCGACCTTCAGAAGGCGATCAAATGTCGGACGCGAAACGGCGGCGCGTACGACGTTCTTGTCGTCGCCCTGGCCAAGGCCATCGAGGTGCACGTCGTCGAAGCCGGAGAGCCCAGTCTCCATCGAGCGCAGCGCCTTCTGGAGGCTTTCGCCGAACGTCCGGCCGATCGCCATTGCTTCGCCGACCGACTTCATGGCGGTCGTCAATGTTGTATCGGCGCCTGGGAACTTCTCGAACGCAAAGCGCGGAATTTTGACGACGACATAATCGATCGTCGGCTCGAACGACGCCGGCATCGCGCCAGCAGTAATGTCGTTCTTGATTTCATCCAGCGTGTAGCCGACCGCGAGCTTTGCCGCGACCTTGGCAATCGGGAAGCCCGTCGCCTTCGACGCGAGCGCCGACGAACGCGATACGCGCGGGTTCATTTCGATGACGACCAAGCGGCCGTCTGCCGGGTTCACGGCAAACTGCACGTTCGAGCCGCCGGTTTCGACGCCGATCTCGCGCAACACCGCGATCGAGGCGTCGCGCATGATCTGGTATTCTTTGTCGGTCAGCGTCAGTGCCGGCGCGACCGTGATGCTGTCGCCGGTGTGGACGCCCATCGGATCGATATTCTCGATCGAGCAGATGATGATGCAGTTGTCCGCCTTATCGCGAACGACCTCCATCTCGTACTCTTTCCACCCGAGCAGGCTCTCGTCGATCAGGATCTGGCCGACCGGCGACGCGTCGATGCCCGAGCGCACAATCATTTCGAATTCTTCGCGGTTGTACGCGACACCGCCGCCGGTACCGCCGAGCGTGAAGGCTGGACGGATGATCGCCGGCAAGCCGATCTTGTCGAGCGCCGTCATCGCTTCCGCGATGCCAGCGTTGCGATCGTAGTCGACGATCTGACCTTCGGTATTCTTGATCGGCGTCGACGACGCGATCATCGCGCGCGGACTTTCGAGACCGATGCGGTCCATCGCCTCGCGGAACAGTTTACGGTCTTCGGCTTTGTCGATCGCGGCAGCTTTCGCGCCAATCAATTCGACGCCGTACTCTTTCAGGACACCCATGCGTTCGAGCGCGAGCGCTGTGTTGAGCGCGGTCTGTCCGCCCATCGTCGGCAGCACCGCATCGGGGCGCTCTTTGGCGATGATTTTCGCAACGACATCCGGTGTGATCGGCTCGATGTAGGTCGCGTCCGCGAGATCGGGATCGGTCATGATGGTCGCTGGATTGGAGTTGACCAGAATGATCCGGTACCCCTCTTCCCTGAGCGCCTTGCACGCCTGCGTTCCGGAATAATCGAACTCGCACGCCTGGCCGATAACGATCGGGCCGGCGCCGATGATGAGGATGGATTTGATGTCTGTGCGTTTTGGCATAAGGCGGGCTTTTATTGCGGTCCGAGGCGCTTGGCTATAGGCCGCGGCGTCTCAGCCCGTGACTTTCGGCGCGGGTTTGAAAAAATGTTGAGGACACCGCCTGAGCGGCGCTCAAAACCTCACTTTTTTTGAGGTTCTTCCAGCGGCGGATGGACGACGTCTTTCGGCGGTTCGATTTTCATGTCGAGCGGAAAGGTATACGTCGCCCTGAAGAGCGGCGTCTTCTCGCGGCCCGGCGACAAAAGCGAGTTGCCGATCGGCAGGCCTGTCACAGCATCGACATAAAACATCCGGTAAGTCTCGTTGCGCGGCACGTTGCTGTCTTTGACCGGCTCGTCTTCGAGTTTGTAGGACAGCGCATCACGGCCCTCGACTTGCACCTTGCCCTTGCAGGCATAGTTGCCGACGTCTTCCTGTTCCTTGAGCACGTTCTCATAAATCTGCGTGCGCAGATCGTTCATCGTGCTGTTCGGCAGTGCCATCCAACCTTGACCCTGGTTCGCCCAAGCCTTGTCGCCAACAAGTAGCACCTCCGTCGACTTGTTGGTCAGCGTCTGCGTGACTTTCTGGTACATGCGGTCCGGCAGGACATAATCGACGACCATCGCGGTCGGACCGACCTCGGTGATCATCGTCGTATTCATGCGAAACCACGACGACTTGCGCAGCTTGCTGAGCGCGGTCGCGACTTCATCGCGGCAGGGATTGGCATTCTTCTTTGCCTCCGCATCGGCCGGCGGCTGAGCAGCGGGCGGAGGTGCCGGTTGCGCGATCGCGCCACCGGCTGAGAGAAGCACCGCTATAACGCTGAGCGAGAAAGTCCGCATTGTCTTGTTCCTCGGGCCGATGAAAGTACGTCGATGACGTTGAGTGCAAATATCCGTTCGATCACCTGATCTTTTGAATCGGCGCGCCCTCCGGCGCTTCGATGACGAGATCGGTCGGATAGCTGTAGGTGACTTTGAGAGCCGGCTCGCCCTTGCCCGAAACGGCGGCGACGATGTTGTATGCCGGCAAGCCGTTGGCCGGATCGACGTAGATCGTGCGCGCCAGCGTTTCGTCCGGATTGGCGCCGGGCTTTGCGTCCTTATCGACGGCGCGATACGCGAGGAACTCTTTGCCGTCGACCGTCTGTTTGCCAACGCATTCGAACGTGCCCATGTGATCCGGTTTGCCGACAGCGTTCGCCATTTCGGAAACGACCGACTGCGCGAACTGCGGCAGGAGTTCTTCGTAGGCGCCATCCGATCCGGCGAACGCGCGCGTACCGACGAGCATCGTCTGCTGCGGTCCTGCCATATGCTTAGCGGTGACGGTCTGAAGCATCCGGTCGGGCGGCAGGTAATCGACCGTCATGTCGACGGGGCCTTCGACGGTTCCCTGGGTCATCGATACCCGAAAGGCTTTTGATGACCGCTGCTTTTCGACGGCGGCCAGCACATCTTTCGAACAGTCGTCGGCAAGCGCGATCCCCGGAAGGAAAGCCACCAAACCCGCCAAACTCCAACCAAAGCGCCGCATGCCGTCCTCCGATAGACCTTTTTTCCCGGTCTTATACGCGGACTGTGGCCGGACGCGATCTTAAAGTTGCGAAAGGTTGATAGAGGTGGCGCGTTCCCTCTGCCCGTAAGGACGGGGGGAGGTTTACTTCCCAGCGCCCTGCCGGGCTTCGGCGGTAGCCGCGGCGCAAGGGTCGTCCCGTTTGGCCTTCGGCGTAAAGAGGATGTAGTCGGTTGCCGGCTTGCCGTCGGGATCGCGCGGCACGTAGCTCTCTGGATCGTTTTTGCCGTCCTCGACTTCGATCAACGAGACCGAGACAATCGTTTTGCCGGTCATGCGCTGGCGCAAGTACCAGGGCACGCCCCGGTCGGTGCGGACGCGGCTGTTGTCTGCAACAAGGACTGCCGAGCCGTGTTTTTCGGCGGCCTTGATCAAGGCGTCGGCAAGGCTCGCGTCGCGGTAGCGCTGCGCGTAGGCCATGCCGCCCAACGCCTCACGAGGCAAAGTCCTGCAATAGTCATCCTCAAGTTCGGTCAGCGCAGCGGCGTCGAGTTGAGGACCAAGCGGCTCCTTGATGTGCAGGCGATCGACCTCTTCCTGTTTCAACGCCGCTTCACCTTCCATCGACACGCGCCGGATTGCATCGCGTGGCACATCGCCGGCATAGACCGGTATTTTGCCCTGGACTGAAACGTCGAACAGCATCCGCGCGATGTCGTCGTTCCAGCCTGTTGTTCCCGCAGTCGATCCCCATGACGTCCACGCCTTGAAGTCATCGAGCGTCAGTGTGCGTTCGGTCGCTTTCGCCATGTCCTGGAAGCGCGCGAAGTCCGCCGCCCGATCCGTCGTCAGATGCGCGGTCACGATCGCGCCGAGTTGAAACAGGCTTTCGCGGATCCGGTGATGCTCGGGGTTGTCGTGCACCTCGCCGAGCAGCAGGAGCTCCGGCTTCGACGCCATGATCCAGAAGTCGTCGGCGAACAGGCAGTACGATTTGAATTGTGATTTCTGCAGGTCAGGCTCGGTCTTCGCGGGGTCATAGACGCGGCCGACGAGCGGGTGTTTGGCGGTTTCATGCCACGACGCAACAATCCGCCCGAACAGGAAGGACGGATGGTCCATCGGCAATTGGCAGGCGGCGGCAGGCTCGGATGCGCATATCGCAACCGCGAAAAGCAATCGCCGGATCATGCAGCCCCCATCTTTTTTCAAGAACGCCTGCAAAGCTACGCTGCAAGTGCCACATTGGGTTAGGAAAAATTCCGAACCGCGAACGCCTTTGTCCATTTGAACAAGCGTCAGGTGCGGCGAACGGGCCTTTCCTAGGAACTATACCGCGAAAAGCGCGTCTCAACCTCAACGACAATAACTTTGAGGAACGCGCTAATGGATTATCCACGCAGAGACACCAATGCGGTTGGTGGCGGCATGACCGCGCTGCTGATCGCGTTAGGCTTCGTCGCGATCTTGCTTGTCGCATTCGGTGTAACCGGCGCGCTGCGGAACTCGGACCCCGCGGCGGTGACGACGCCGGCCGTTCAACCGGCACCGGCCCCGACCGCTCCCGCGCCAACGCCACCGGCCGCGACCGACACACCCGCAACTGCACCGGCGACGGAATTGCCGCCGGTTAAGGAGCCGGACGTGCCGACGCGCAGCGAGCAGCCGGACGACGCCGTTGATACAGCGCCGCCAACGCCGCCGCAGTCAGAGCCTGGCAAGCCGTCGCCGAATGTTCCGGCACCTGCACCCGCGCCGTAACGCACCGCATTACGAACGTAAGAACGGAAAAGCCGTGCAGCGCCCTGGTGCACGGCTTTGCTTTATCCGATGCTCCGATTGGCGACGCTTACCGCTCGCGCAATGCCTTGCCGCCCTTCTGCTCGCGCATCATGTTGGTGAAGCGCGTGAAGAGGTAATGGCTGTCTTGTGGGCCTGGGCTCGCTTCCGGGTGATGCTGGACCGAGAACACGGGCTTGCCTTCGAGTGCGAGGCCGCAGTTTGATCCATCGAACAGCGAGACATGGGTTTCGACAACACCCTTCGGCAGCGTATCGCGATCGACCGCGAAGCCGTGGTTCATCGAAACGATCTCGACCTTGTTGGTCGTGAAGTCCTTGACCGGATGGTTGGCGCCGTGATGGCCCTGATGCATCTTCTTGGTCGTCGCACCGAGCGCGAGGCCGAGCATCTGATGACCGAGGCAAATGCCGAACACAGGCTTGCCGCTGGCAACAAGCTTCTTGATTTCGGGAACGGCATATTTGCCGGTAGCTGCAGGATCGCCCGGCCCGTTCGACAGAAAGACGCCGTCAGGATTGCGCGCGAGTACGTCTTCGGCTGATGCGGTCGCAGGCAACACCGTCACCTTGCAGCCCGACGTCGCGAGACAACGCAGAATGTTGGTCTTCAGACCGTAGTCGATCGCGACGACGTGGAACTCTGGGTTTTCGTTTGGCTGATGGCCTTTGCCCCAGACCCAGCGCATGCCGTCCCAGGTGTAGCTCTGGCCGGTCGTGACGTCGGGCACAAGATCGAGGCCGAGCAAGCCGGGCCACGCCTTCGCGTCGGCCTTGAGTTTCTCGATGTCGAATTTGCCGTCGGGCGCATGCGCGACGACTCCGTTCGGCATGCCTTTGTCGCGGATGCGGGCCGTCAGAGCCCGCGTGTCGACGCCGGTGATCCCGATGATGCCGCGCGCTTTCAGCCACGCGTCCAGATGTTCGGCGGCGCGATAGTTCGACGGGTCCGTGATGTCGGCGCGGAGCACGCAGCCGCGCACACCCGAGCGCGCCGCCAGATTTGACGTTTCGCTGTCTTCGGTGTTCGTGCCGACGTTGCCAATGTGCGGGAACGTGAAGGTGATGATCTGACCGGCGTAGCTCGGGTCGGTCAGAATTTCCTGATAGCCGGTGATCGCCGTGTTGAAGCAGACTTCGCCGACGGCGCTGCCGACGGCGCCGATGCCGCGTCCTGAAATGACCGTGCCGTCATCGAGCACGAGGCGTGCTGACAGAACTGTTTCAGTCCACGGAGCTGGCGTGCTGGCGGAGGCGCTCATATCTCGGTCCGGTCCTGGTCGCTTGTCCGCCCGGGCATCACCCGCACCGCCATCAAAAGCAGGGTTTGGGTACAATGAGATGCGGGTTTTCAGGCGGGTGGTTTCAATTCGCGCGGACCCTAGGGGAAGGGGGTGTCTTGGTCAATTGGCTTGGCGCGATATGCCATCGGCGACCAGCGATCTGGGGTGGCTTCACGCATCGGCATCTGTGGCGCCGGCGCATAATTCTGCGGAACGGACGCCTCCGCGAAACGATCGCGGCCGCCGTACCAGCTTTGCTGCGCGATGAACTGGCGTTCGTGGCGATCGTCGCCGTTCAACGGCGCGCGGCCGGCGTATCTTACACGAACTCGTGCGTTACCGTGGTTGTCGTAGCCAAGCGCGCGTGCGGATGCGTGCGAGAGATCGATGATACGGCCGGCAACGTACGGCCCGCGATCGTTGACGCGGACGAGGATCGTCCGGCCATTCTGTAAATTCGTGACGTACGCATAGGACGGCAATGGCATCGTTGGATGCGCGGCCGACAACGCGTAGCGATCGAAAATCTCGCCGTTGGCCGTGCGCCGGCCGTGGAAGTCGTCGCCGTACCACGAGCCAATGCCTTGGCGGTCATAGTTCGGCTCTTCGCGCGGCGTGTACCAGCGGCCAGCAACCTTGTAGGGGCTACCGAGCTTGTAGTGGCCGCCGCCTTTCGGCACGCGGCGGCTTGTTGTGACGCGCGCCGAAGAACTGACGCCATAAGCATCTTCTGTAAAAATCGGGCGATTGATGCTGGCAGGGCCGCTTGCGATGGTGCGCGATGGCGACGTGCCCTGCGAACACGCCGCGGTCAACGCGGCGGCGCTGCACGTCAAGGCCAGATGGCGCACGCCGAGCCCATTGGGCCACCAGACCATGTGAATTACCCGCTACTCGAACGCCACGCTACGATCCCCATGGCCAAAGCGCATAGCGCGCCACGGTGTCCGGAGGTTGCTTGAAACATGGCAAACTAGGCTTAGCAGGAGGTTAATATCGAGCAGGTTTGAGACGCACGCCACGATCCAAGGCGCGCGATTTTTGTGACCCGCTCAATTGACGGCCAGCGACACGGGCAGACATCGCGCACGAAATATTGGCATGAAGGTTTTGCCGGGTCGCGACGGCGTGGCGCTGCGTCCGCCTAGGACTTGAGGCTTCGTTGCGAACCGTATAGGACGGCGGTTCCGGATGGCGCCCGTAGCAAGCGCCGACCAGCAGCGTCCACCACAGACGCTTGCACCGTGGTCCGGAGGGATGGCCGAGTGGTTGATGGCTCTAGTCTTGAAAACTAGCGTGGGCGCAAGTCTACCGGGGGTTCGAATCCCTCTCCCTCCGCCACTGCACTAAATCCAACACAATCCGCAATCGTCCAGAGCAGTCCGAGAATAGCGCATTTATCCTTATTCTATGGGTATTTTGGCCCTCCGATATGGTGTGGACTACTCCACAGCAATCCAGGGCCATCCGCCGCAAAGTGTGGTACGCCCTGTGGTACAAACTGATTTGGGGGCGAGCGGGGCATGGGGAAATCTGCGGCGGTTCTTAGGTTCCAGCCGAGAGCCACATCTCGCGCGCTCACAGCGACGTTCGTTCGCCAAGTTCAGAAGCCTGGACGCTATGGCGACGGCAACGGCCTGTATCTAATCGTCGATCCCCCGCCGTCCGGCTCTGGTCGCAAGATTGGGTCGTCGCGCTGGGTGTTGCGCGTTCAGTCGAGCGGCAAGCGTCGAGATATCGGCCTAGGCGGCGCCAGTACGGTGACGCTCGCGGAAGCGCGGGACTTGGCTCACGAGATCAGGCGCAAGGCAAAAGCAGGCCAAGACCCTGTCGCCGCGCGCCGCGCAGAGCGCGATGGAATGCCGACGTTCAAAGAGGTGGCAGAGAGCACGCATAAAGCGAGGCTCGGGACTTGGCGCAACGGCAAGCACACCGCTCAATGGCTCACCACCCTTGAGGCACATGCTTTCCCAGCGCTGGGATCGCTGCCCGTCAACCGCGTGCAAAGCGGTGACGTGCTCAAGGTTCTGCTGCCGATCTGGACTGAGAAGCCGGAGACGGCACGCCGCGTTTTGCAACGGATCGGCAACGTGCTCGACCATGCAACAGCCGCCGGACATCGCAGCGGGGAGAACCCTTGCCGGATGGCTGCAATCGGACTGCCGAAGCAAGGGCACACCGTCCGCCACTTCACGGCGCTCCCCTACAGTGAACTGCCGAAGTTCATCAGTAAACTGCGCGCATCAGACAGCGCCGAAGTGGTGAAGTTGGCCCTAGAATTCCTGATCCTCACGGCTGGCCGCTCGGGCGAAATTCGCGGCGCCGTCAAATCGGAGTTCGACTTAAAAGCCAAGGTCTGGACGATACCCGCCGACCGCATGAAGGCAACGCGCGAGCATGTCGTTCCGTTGTCCCAGCGCGCTGCCGAAATTGCCGAGCGAGCAATT
>JAFWGI010000007.1 GCA_017512425.1 Hyphomicrobium sp. | reverse complement strand
AGCTTGGGAAGCTGCCGTTCTACCATTGAACTACGCCCGCGTGCGCTTCTGCCGTCCAACACGCCGACTGTCGTTTCGCGTTTCTAGACGGTAGTCGCGAAGACGGATCCGGGCCGCATTGCGAGCGGCGCGGCCAACGTAGCGTAAACACCCGCTCGTTCGGAATGTCAGACTGAGCCTCGGCGAACGGCGTCAATGTGACATTTCCGGGGACCACGTTGCCCATCCGCTTGAAATCCAGTGTTCGTCTTGGTGGCCTTAAAGGAGAGCGTTTTTGCACCCACCTCGATGTAAGAGCCGGTGATGAGAAAACTTTCGGTGCTCGCGTCGCCCTTCCATTCCTCGAAACCTTCTTTGCCCGCTGTCCCTCTATTCAACGTAACGCGGTTTCCATCCATTGCTCCTTCGTAAACTCTTTCGAATGGCGCAAGTGGGCCGACGCTGTTGCCGATGCCACCACAAGCCATCGTAATTTTGATTGTGTTTGCATGGACTTTTTCCAACCATAAATACCCGGCGCCAAACGCGCCGAGAGCGACGATCAAAGTCAACACCACGATTTTCCAACTCATGCCAATCCCCTAACCGCTGTCTATGTTTAGACTACGCAGGAAGCTGTTCACGCTCAAGCCGTATGGCCTTGACTGACGCGCTTGTCGCATGTCCGTTTTAGTTGGGGTACGAATTGTTCGCCGGATCACCGTTCAACAAAAGCTTTTTCGACGACGAAGTCGCCGGGCTTGCCGCTGCTGCCTTCGGCGTAGCCACGCGATGAAAACAACTTGCGCAGATCGATGAGCATTTGCGGGTTTCCGCAAAGCATGACGCGGTCGGTCGCGAGATCGAACGGCGCAATATCGAGATCCGCGCAAAGCTTACCGTTATCGATCAAATCCGGAATGCGGCCCCGATTGCGGAAAGGCTCGCGCGTCACGGTCGGATAATAGAGCAACTTTCCTGCCGCCAGTTCACCAAGAAACTCATGGCTCAGCACCGTCGCGGCCACCTGGCTAGCATATCCAAGTTCTGCCACTTCGCGGCACCCTTCGACGGCAATCACAGTATCAAATCGCTCGTACGTTTCCGGGTCACGCACGATACTCGCGAAAGGTGCAAAGCCAGTGCCCGTCGCAAGCAAGAACAAGCGTTTGCCGGGCTGCAAGTTGCTGACGATGAGCGTCCCTGTTGGCTTCGTGCCGACGATGATTTCGTCGCCAGCAACGATGTGCTGCAACTTCGACGTCAGCGGACCCTCGGGGACCTTGATACTGAAGAACTCAAGCTCATCATCGTAGACGGCGCTCGCCATGCTGTACGCGCGCAAGAGCGGACGGCCCTCCGTCTCCAATCCGATCATCGTGAACTGACCGCTTTGAAATCGGAACGATTGCGTGCGCGTGGTGCGGAACGCAAAGAGCTTGTCGGTGAAATGCTGAATACCGAGAACCCGCTCGCGGTTGAAGCCCGAGAGTTTTGGCCGCTCGACGGTGACGGCATCCGCTGCGGATTGCTTGTGCTTATCGAGCATGCGTAGACGTTTACTCCAGGGGCGCGGCCAATGATCAGGTTTCAGTAGGCAGGTTTTGCCATCCGTCGTTGATGCGCGTCAAATGCCTGTATCGCAAGCATGGTGTTGACGCGCCGCTAATGGGTGCTCGAAATCGTCACGCGCCGGGCGCTGTGAGGGGTCTTTTGCCAATAGAACGGCCGCCGGTAGAGATCCCATATCGCGCGATAGCTCGCTACCGAAATAGCCAGCCAGTAGACGGGGAGATCGATTGCCGCGGCCAACGGAATCCGCCCCTGACTGCGCCAAGCGGAAATGACGCCGAGCAAAATGCCGACCAAATGACCGGCTGCGAAGTTGAACCAGCAAATGATGCCGAGCAAACCACTGCTGGGAATAAGTTCAGCGCCAGTAAAAAGACAAACGACGGCCGCGGCATAAAACCAAGGATGGATGAGCGCCGACAGGATCATACCCGCGAGCATGATCTGCACGCCACAGAAGCGCCAGCCGCCGAGATCGGACAATAGCCGCTGCGGTGCGCGCATATGCACCAAGTACGTCTGGATCCAGCCCTTGAGCCAGCGCGTCCGCTGACCCATCCATACCCGCGCGGTGCGTGGTGCTTCTTCCCACGTGTCGCTGTCGAGCATGGCGCAACGATAGCCGAGGCGCGCGAGCCTAACACCGAGGTCAGCGTCCTCAGTCACATTGAATGCATCCCATGCACCAACAGCAACCAACGCCGAGCGGCGGAAGTGATTGGAGGTCCCACCAAGCAAAATCGGCAGGCCGAGCCGTTCGAGCGCTGGCAGAATGGCCTCGAACAAGACAGCGTATTCGAGCGTGAATTGTTTGGTCAGAAAACTATCACTGGGGTTGTAGATGCTCAAACGTGCCTGGAGGCACACGAGCTCAGGCCCAGAGCTTGCAAAGCGTGCCGCCGCTTTACGCAGTTGCGCAGGTTCAGGCACATCTTCGGCGTCATATACGACAACGTAGTCGCCGGTCGCAAACTGCAACGCGAAATTGCACGCGCGCGGCTTTGTCTTGGGCAGCCCGGTTGGCACGGTTAGGATGCGCATGTGCGCGCGCAGCCCTGCGTGCACAAGCGCCGCGCGCGTCAGCTCATCGTTCTGTTCGGTTATGAAGATGATATCGAGTTTATCGGGCGGATAATCGAGCGCGCCGATCGCTTGGACGAGCGCTGGCGCGACGGCCGCTTCCTGATAGACGGGAATAAGCACGCTGTAGGCTGGAAGGGTTGCGTCGACGCAAGCCAGCGCCGTGGTGCTCGCCTCTTCGGGGGCCGGAAATAGCAGGTACCATACGGCTGTGAAGCGCAGCAGAACAATGACGGCGAACGGTACGGTCAGGGCGGCAGCAAGCCAATCTGCCTGCCCGAGCATCACCAAGCCGGCGGCAAACGGCGCGCCAGTACCCAAGCCGTAAAGGACCGCTAATTGCCAAGCCGCCAACGGTCCTGCCGCTGACATATCCGGCCTTTTGCGGCGAAGGCCGTTGACCGCATTATCAAGGAGAGTGCTATCAAGAGAATCGCTAGCGCTGGCCAAACTCTGGCCACGCGCGCCGTCCACGCTTGTACGCATCACGCTTGACGTCATCGCCGCCCCGCCGGCATCCCCTTGGCGGACATCGAATGAAATGAATTACCGCCACCGCCGAGGGAGCGTATCGAACTTCACGGCTATCGGCCAGTAGTACGTAGCTGACGATTTAAAACGTCGATCAATTTCGACAGGGCCAAAAATGCAGATTGCCGCACGCGCATCGATTGGAAATAAAACATGCGCAACGTTTGCGGCGTGCGCAGCGATTTTTGTCGCGGCGCAAATCGCGCCTGTGACGGCACAACAGCGCGATTCGCTCGCCGACAAGGTCGAGAAGGCGCCGCAGACCTCAGAGCAACCGGCAAAACGCGTCGTCATTCGATTTTTGACCGACAGCGATTTTCCGCCATTCAATTTCTACGACGAAGACGGCGTGCTCGTTGGCTTCAACGTCGATCTGGCGCGCGCCATCTGCCTGGAACTGGCGACGTCGTGCGATATCAAGGCACGGCCTTGGGAAGAACTCCTGATCGGATTGAACAAAGGTGAAGCGGACGCGGTCATCGCCGCGCACAAAGTTACGGCTGCGGCGACCGCAACCGCAGATTTCACCGACCGCTATTTTCATACGCCGGGCCGGTTCGCCGGACAAAAGTCGGCGAAAGACGTGGACATTTCGCCCGCAGGTCTCGACGGCAAACGGATTGCGGTCGCCCGCGGCTCAGCGCACGAAGCCTATTTGAAAACCTTCTTTCGCGACAGTCCGCTGGCTCTTTTCGAAAATGCCGATCTCGCGCGTGAGGCTCTGGCGGCCGGTAAAGCTGACTACGTTTTCGACGACGGTATCTCACTCGCATTCTGGCTCAATGGTACGCTGTCGCGGCAATGCTGCGAAATGAAAGGCGGTCCGTTCCTGGAGCCGAAGTTCTTCGGCGACGGGCTCGCGATCGCCGTGCCAAAAGGCGACCCGGAAGTCCGGCGCCTGCTTAATGACGCATTGAAACGGGTTCGCGCCTCCGGCCGCTTTGAAGAACTCGTCCAGCGATATTTTCCCGTGCGCATTTACTGAACGATTTACTCATCCCGGCGTTAAGGGATGGCGCGAACAGACAGCTGTCTGTATAGGGACCGATTATGAAGCGTTGGCGAAAAGCGGTCTTGTTGACGGGCCTTACGGCTTTCTGTGCTTGCGCACCGGTCTCCTTGATGCCGGATGGGTCGACCGCCGAAGCACGGTCGAAGCGCACCCACAAATCCAAAGTTGTTCATCGCAAAGCGAAAGCCAAAGCGCCAGCCGCGGTCTCACCTTCAGCCGCAGAAACAGTTGCAGTCGACCCAGCTGCGAAGCCGTTGCGCATTATGAGCCGCGCTGAAATTCTGGCGGCCGATCCTGCCCGCCTAGAGCGCATTGGCCGCCATGTGATGATTGGCTACCACGTCTTTAGCCAGGTCAAAGCGCTGGTCGAGAAGCGCGCCATCGCCGGCATATTCATCACCGATCACAATGTCCGCGGCCGCAAGCCGGACGCGATCAAAGCCGATATTGACGCGCTGCAGGCGATCCGTGCCGAACAGGGCCTGCCGCCGCTGATCATCGCCGCCGATCAGGAAGGCGGCACCGTATCGCGCTTATCGCCGCCATTGAAGCGGCAGAAGTCGCTCGCCGAAATACTCAAAGGGCTTCCTGACGATGCTGCGCGGCGCACAGCGATCGAAGACTTTGCCGATATCCAATCGGCCGAGCTGAGGCGCCTTGGCGTAACGCTCAATTTTGCGCCGGTCGTCGACCTCAATCTCAACCCGAAACATCGCGGCGATGGCGAAACGCGTCTGCGTATGCGCGCAATCTCGGCCGATCCACATCTCGTCTCGAAGGTCGCTGGGTGGTACTGCGACGCGATCGCGGAAGCAGGCATCATGTGCACGCTCAAGCATTTCCCCGGTCTTGGACGCGTCGCGCGCGACACGCATGTCACAATGGGCGAGATCGCCGCCCCCGAGAGCACGCTCGAACTCAACGACTGGGTGCCTTTCCGCGAAGTCACGCAAAAACCGAACGCCGTGTTGATGCTCGGGCATGTGCGCGTCGCGGCGCTCGATAAGGACACGCCAGCATCGTTATCGAAGCCGATCATCGATACGTTGATCCGAAAATCTTGGGCTTACGACGGGTTGCTGATCACGGACGATTTCAGCATGGGCGCGATCACGCGCGGCAAAGGCGGCATCAGCAAAGCGGTCGTCTCGACGCTGAACGCAGGTTCGGACATCGTCCTCGTCTCGTACATGGAAAAGCACCTCGACACAGTGATGTCGGCGCTCCTCGCAGCGGATCAAGCCGGCGAAATCGATGAGACCGTACGCGCAACCAGCCGCAAACGATTGGAGCGCGTTGCAGCATCGAACGCACGGCGCGCCGAGCACTCAGCAGCGCCTGCGACGGCGGCCGCCAAAGCAGAATAAAAAGTCCGTTATTTGCCGCGCCGTTACTTCCCACGCCAGGTATCGAAACGCTGAACCGCTCGTGATAACGGCGGGCGTATGATCAGCACCCCGCTGTACAAACCGTCGAGCACGCGAACAACGAGTGGCCATCGCGCCAGAGCTTTGACCCAAGCAAACCGCGGCGTCGCACTCCACAGTTCGATGAAGGCACGCGCACCACTGAGCAAGGTACCGTCGGCGCGGCGGACGTGAAACCTGCGCATAGCGGCCTCGGTCGTCAGGCCAGGTGCAGCGTCACCGTGACGGCCGCTGACGTCAACGAAAGCGATGTCTGAATGCGCAGTCATGCCTTGCACCAACGCGATCTCACGTCGGCAAAGCGCGCAGCTGCCATCATGGAAGACGGTCAGGCCGCACGCCGCGCTGTCACTATCCACCGTCTGTTCGGCAAGGTCCGTCATCGCATAATCCGGGTCGCCGATATGCGTCGGCTCTCCAAGAATATGCCTGAACTGTGTCGGGGCGAAGGGTAATCGCAGGCTGCGCGCGTTTGCCCTTCGGTCAAGCATTGACGTATGGCCACTGACGGCTAAGAGCTTGCGCATGGCTCCTCCTCTTTTGACACTCAAAGACGTCCACCTGACGTTCGGCGGCACGCCGCTGCTCGAAGGCGCGGAATTGACCGTCGCGCCCGCTGACAGAATCTGCCTCGTCGGGCGCAACGGGTCGGGAAAATCGACGCTTCTAAAAATCGCGGCCGGAATGGTGCAGCCCGACAGCGGAGAACGCTTCGCGCACCCCGGCGCGACGGTGCAATACCTGCCGCAGGAAGCCGATTTCTCGGGCTTCGACTCCGTACGCGGCTATGTCGAAGCGGGGCTCGGACCGACGGACGATCCATACCAAGCTCAAGCACTGCTCGATGAACTCGGCCTCACCGGCGACGAAGATCCACAAAGTCTTTCAGGTGGCGAAGCCCGCCGCGCGGCTCTTGCCCGTGTTCTCGTATCGAAGCCCGACGTGCTGCTACTCGATGAGCCGACAAACCATCTCGACCTGCCAGCCATCGAATGGCTCGAATCCGAATTGAAAGCCTCGCGCGCTGCGATTGTCTTGATCAGCCACGATCGTCGCTTTTTGCAAAACCTTTCGCGTGCGACCGTCTGGATCGACCGAGGCGTCGCGCGTCGGCTCGAACAAGGCTTCGAAGCTTTCGAAGATTGGCGCGACAAGGTCCTCGAAGAGGAAGAGATCGAACGCCATAAGCTCGACCGCAAAATCGTGCGCGAAAATGAATGGATGCACGGCGGCGTAACGGGACGGCGCAAGCGCAACGTCCGCCGTGTACGCGAGTTACGCGCCATGCGCCGCGAGGTCAGCGAACAGCGGCAAGTGACCGGCAACGTCCGTCTCGATGTCGCTGAAGGCGGCACATCAGGCAAACTGGTTGCCGAGACGAAAGGCATAGCGAAGGACTTCGGCGGCCGTCCGATCGTCAAAGACCTGTCGCTCAGGATTATGCGCGGTGATCGCCTCGGTCTCGTCGGCCCAAACGGCGCCGGAAAGACGACGCTGATTAAACTGCTGACGGGCGCGCTCGAACCGGATCAAGGCACAATTCGGCTCGGCACCAACCTCGAACTGGTCGCGCTCGACCAGAAGCGCGACGAACTCGATCCGAACTGGACCGTAGCGGAAGCGTTGACGGGCGGCCGCGGCGATCAGGTCGTGATCAATGGCAAAGCGCGGCACGTCGCGAGCTACATGAAGGATTTCCTTTTTCAGCCGGAGCAGCGCCGGACGCCGTTGCGCGTGCTCTCGGGCGGCGAGCGGGCCAGGCTGATGCTGGCGCGTGCACTTGCAAAACCGTCAAATCTTTTGATCCTCGACGAGCCGACGAACGATCTTGATCTCGAAACGCTCGATCTGCTGCAGGAACTTCTCGGCGACTACCCGGGCACGGTTCTTCTCGTCAGCCACGATCGCGCCTTCCTCGATCGCGTTGTCACAAGTGTGCTGGCACCTGAGGGCGAGGGCCATTGGCGCGAGTATCCCGGCGGCTACTCTGACATGCTGACCCAGCGCCAAGGCGAAGAGCCGATGAAGTCGACCGCTGATCGCGCTGATGCATCACCGACTGTAAAGCCAACTGCCGGATCGCCTGCAGTGAATACGGTTACGAGCAGTGCCGCGCCACGCAAACTATCGTTTAAGGAAAAGCACGCGCTCGAAACGCTGCCGCAAAAAATTGCTGCCCTGGAAGCTGATATCGCAAAGCTTTCAACGCGGCTCGCCGATCCGCAATTGTTCGCCAAGGATCGCGCCGCCTTTCAGAAGGCGACGACTGATCTCGCCAAGGCACAAAGCGACCTCGACGCGTCGGAATTACTTTGGCTTGAGCTTGAAGAACGCCGCGCGGCCATCGAGGGCGTCTGATGTGCTACTACACGACGATGAACCAAAAAAAAACGGCGGCTGGGAAAACCCAACCACCGCTTCAACTCAAAGAGTTGACGATGCTTTAGATGACGTCGATTTCAGCCGGGAGATAGCTGGTCACTTCGAGACCAACTTCCTGCTCGCGAACGGCTGGCTTTGACCAAGTCTTCATGATGTTTCCTCCAAAAAAGTGAAATTTCACCACGGGCATTTTAGTAGCGCATGCGCGAAATAAGGGCCAATCGCTTCTTTAAATGTCACCGATCAGCTAATTTTATAGGCACGATAACGGTTTCGTGATCGTCGTGTGACCTACGGCGGCGGCTCAAGCCGTCACTTATCCGCCCAATCCTCTTTGACCTCATCGCACTTCTTACCGATGAAGTCGTTGATGTCGTCGACAAGCGTACTTGAAAGAACATTGACAGTGTTGTCGGCCGCGGTCGCCGTCCACAACGCGCCTTTAACGAGCGTTGGCGCGGTGACCTTGCCCCAGTTGATTTTGGCTTTCGTCGCCTTGCCTTTCTCGAACGAAACTTTTGGCGAAAAGTCGAACGTGATGTCCGTTGGCGCGTCTTTGTCCTGATCGACTTTGCAGACAACAGAGTGCTGGTCGAGCTGCAGCTCAAATTTGTCTTCTGTCATCGCCTTGATCAGATCGGCGCGCTTCAGCTTGACGTCGGACGTACAGCGCACTGGTCCGTATGGCCAGGACACCTTCATTTTTCCGACAAGCTTCGAGAGCTGCTCCTTGCGCCAACTTTTTACGACCGTGCATGCGATGTCGCCGCCTGCTTCGCGCTTGTTGCGAAAGGCACCGCAAATGTCCGCCTTGCAAGCCCTGCGGCCTTCTTTCTCGGCTTTCTCTTCAGGCGTCAGCGCAATGTCGGGCGTACTGACGGAGACCTTGCTGTCCGTATCGTCTTTGCCCGGCGTCGCGTCTCCCGCTAGAACCGGCGTGATCAAAGCCACGGCGCAGAAAGCTGCTGCAGCAATTGCCGCATACGGGCGAATACTTATGTCCATGTCGTCTCCTGGAGCGTGCTTTCGCGATCTCGGCCGGTCCGGCTGACCGCACAAAGCCCGCATTCGTCGGGGTTCACGCCGCTGCCATGCGCCCGAAGTCGAGCAGGACTAAGGCGCCCTAACGGCGCTGTCCAGGCGGCTTGTCACGTCCATTTCGTGCCGCTTGAACCGGCGTTAGATTGCCCCATATGCTTATGACGGAGCCGCTGAGCTTAATGACGAGAATGCGGCTCTAGGGACGGCCAATTGGCGTCCGAGTACGTTTGCAGGTCGCTTAACAAGGGCCCGGATATGAGTAGAATGACAATGCTTTCGAGCCCGCTCTTGCTGGGTTTCGAAGAGATCGAACGTCTGATCGACCGGGCCGGGAAAGGCTCGAACGACGGCTACCCACCTTACAACATCGAACGGATTGCCCGCGATGCCGATAAGGACGGCGGCGCCGAATTGCTCCGAATTACGCTCGCGGTCGCAGGCTTCACGCGCGATCAGCTCGACATTACGCTCGAAGACAATCAGTTGGTCATCCGCGGCAAGCAGCAGGACGACAAAACGCGCGAATACCTCTACCGCGGCATTGCTGCCCGTCAGTTCAGCAGAACGTTCGTCCTCGCCGACGGCATCGAGGTCAAGACGGCGGATTTAAACAACGGGCTGCTTTCGATTGACCTTCACCGCCTTGAGCCGGAACGGCTCGTGCGCCGTATTGAGATTGGCGGCACGAAAAACCGTTCATGACTTGAGCTTTTGGAGTCACAGCCAGATCGCACGAATCGTTTGAGGATCAGTGACGAGAAAACGACCCGGAGCCTAGCGGCCTCGCCGCCCAGCTGGGCATCGTTCTCAGTCCGACCTCACCCCTAGTAGGAGGAAGAGCGTCATGAACCGTAAGTCATCAGCCAAGCCCCGCGCACGCAAGGCAATGCCGCCCATCATGAGCGAAATCGAGTTCGCACACCTGTTGGGCGGAGAAGTTGCCTACATCAAGACGCTGTCATCGGATCAGGCCAGCAAGATGTTTCCGATGATCGAAGGCCTGCCGAAGGACATCAATCTGTTCTCGCTGCACGCGGCAGATGGCACGCCGTTGGCTTTGACCGACACTATTCAGGCAGCCATTGGTCATGCCGCCGAAGACGAATTGTCGATCACGCCGCTGCACTAACGCGGGCCGTCGATTGACGACGTGCGTCTCAGTTGAAACACCCCGGTCCTCGTGGCCGGGGTTTTTATTGTTTTAGGCCCGATAATGGGCGTACTGGCCGCGTGGCTTGAAGCGTTCGAGGTAGGCCGGCACGACAGAGCCGATGGCCGTTGGGTTGTAGACGCCGAGCCTGCGCAGCGTGCGGCCCTCAGATACTGCAGCGGCCGACACGACGTTATCGTTCTTCAAAAGGCGGACTTGATCGACGGTAATCGGGCGCAGCGCGTTCGGCAGAGGCCATGTTAGGGCTGCCTGCAGCTTCGCCAGCCAGAAAGGCAGCGGCAATAGCATGCGGCTGCGGTCCGTGTAGTCGAGCGTCCGCTCCAGCAATTGGCGGAACGACAGTTTTTCCGGCCCGCCGAGCTCGTAGATTTTGCCGGCGACGCCCTGGCCATCGGCAATATTGGCGGCGGCGGCTGCAAGGTCGCCGACATAGACCGGCTCGAATTTCGTCAACCCCGAGCCAATCAGCGGCAACGCCGGGCTGACGCGCGCCATCGCCGCGAAGCGATTGAAGAATTCGTCCTCGGGACCAAACACGATCGAAGGCCGCAAAATGATCGCGCCGGCAAATTCCTGAAGCACCGCCTGCTCGCCGGCCGCTTTGGTTTTGGCGTAGTTGGCCTTGCCGCTGCTGTCGGCACCGATCGCGGAAATGTGGATCAGGCGCGCAGCACCGGCTTCACGCGCCGCCTTCGCGACGGCGCGCGCGCCATCGACGTGGACCGCCTCGAATGTCTGCGCACCCGACTGCGCCAATAATCCAACGCAATTGATGACAACGTCGGCCCCTGTTACGGCGCGTTGCACCGAGTCTGGAAAGCGCAAGTTGGCCTGAAACGGCTGTATCTGGCCTACGGCGCCCATAGGTTGCAGATAACCTGCCAGGTCCGGGCGGCGGACGGCAGCGCGGACGCGATAGCCGCGTTTCGCAAGCGCCGACACGATGTGGCGTCCGACGAATCCGGACCCGCCGAACACCACCGCCAATTTGCCACTGCCTGTCATCTTGGTCACCCTCACTGCGGTTCAAGGACTAGCTGTATCGGTCGGCCGCTGGCCTGTGAAGGGGACTTAAAGGCGCCCCAGTGCGCTATGCACCGACACAATGGGCAACAGCAAATCCGGGTTCTCTTGCGCAATTGACTTCCGACAGCCTTGGCAGTACCTCACACGCTCCTGAAATGCCCAGATGGCGGAATTGGTAGACGCACTGCTTTCAGGTAGCAGCGCTCACAAGGCGTGGAGGTTCGAGTCCTCTTCTGGGCACCATTCGATCGGCATCTACCAAGTCGCCGCCACCCCGCCCCGCACGACAGGAGGCCGCTCGTGGCCGACACGAAAATTACGCTGCATAAAGGCGATCTCCCCGCAGCTTTGAAATTTCCGAACGGTGTCGCGATCGATTCCGAGACGCTTGGACTCAATCCGCACCGCGACCGTCTGTGCCTGATACAATTGTCGGCCGGCGATGGCACCGCGCACCTCGTACAGTTCGACGGTGACGACTATTCTGCGCCGCGTCTCAAAGCACTCCTGACCGATCCGGGTATCCCGAAGATTTTCCATTTTGCGCGGTTCGACGTGGCCGTGATCGAGAAGTACCTCGGCGTCGAAACAGCGCAGATTTATTGCACCAAGATCGCATCAAAGCTCGTGCGTACCTACACGGACCGTCACGGCCTCAAAGATTTGACGTCGGAGTTACTCGGTATCGAATTGTCGAAGCAGCAGCAGAGTTCCGACTGGGGCGCCGAAAAGTTATCCGACAGCCAGCTTGCCTATGCAGCGTCCGACGTGTTCCACCTCCACGCGCTCAAGGCCCGCCTCGACGAGATGCTGGTACGCGAGAACCGGATGGCTTTCGCAGAAGCCGCGTTCAAGTTCTTGCCTGTGCGCGCAAAACTTGATCTTGCCGGTTTTGGCGAAGCGGATCTGTTCGCACATTGATGGTCCTGCGACCCCGTACGACGTGCGCCGCGCCGGAAATCGTCCCTAAATTGGGCTTAAGGCGGTAGTAGTCCCAATCTCTCCCCATTTGGTGACGAGATTGCTGGCGGGAAGCTGGGCCGTTTGACGGCTTTTTGGCGATACTTGGGGGTGCGGGTTACCAATGGGCTCGGATGGTCATGGCGCGTGACAACACAGCCGCTTCTGGGCGTGCGCCCGCGCGCGGCATCGTGCTGGCCGGTGACCGCACCGAGAACCGGGCCGCAGCGCGGCGCCATTCGCGCAACGTCCGCATTTTGAGAACCGCGCTGCCGGTTTCGACGCTTGCCATCGTCTCCGTTTACAGCCTGTCGATTTTGCAAACGGTCGGATGGGGTCTCAGCATCCCCAAACTGGAGATGCCGCAAATCCTGCCTGAGAACCTCGCAATGCAAAACCCGCATTACGAAGGCTTCAACAAGGATGGTGGCCGCTATTGGGTGAAGGCCACATCGGCGCAACAGGATTTGAAGAACTTCAACCTGATCAAACTCAACGGCATTACCGGCGAGTTGATCGATGCCAAGAAGCAGCGCACGACGATCTCGGCGAAGCGCGGCACCTTCGACAACAAAGCCAACATGCTGGAGCTTTACGACGCGATCGACGTCGATGGCGACGCCGGCATCAAAGCCAAATTGAAGCGCGCGACGATCAACACGAAAGAAAGCCTCATCACGTCGAAGGAACAGGTCACGGTGACGATGGATGCCGGCACCATCACCGCCAATCAGATGACGGTGCGGCAGAAGGCGAAGGAGTACACGTTCGTCGACAACGTCCGCACGCACCTCAAAGGCCGTGAAGCAAAGCCTGAGGAGCAAGCAGCGCCAACGGCGGCCGCTCAATCCGAGACGACCCAACCGATCGGCGCATCGAATGCCCCGGTCGATATTTTGTCGAACCGTCTCGACGTCAACGACACCACAAAGGTCGCTTTATTCACCGGCACCGTCACCGCAACCCAAGCCGGCGCGACGATGACGACGCCGGAACTCGAAGTAACATATGATGGTAGCGCCGCTCCCGGCGGCACGGAAGCGGGTGGCGGCGGTAAGCTCAAGCGTATGCTTGCCAAAAATCCGGTGTCGATGACGCAAGCCAATGGCGACACCGTCACCAGCCAAAGCGCCGATTTCGATCCGGCCAGCCAGCGCGCCGTTCTCGACGGCGACGTTGTGATGACGCAAGCGCCGGACAAACGGGCGACGGCCGACAAAGCCGAGATTGATCAGACTTCAAAGGTCATCGTGTTGACGGGCGATGTCGCCGTGGCGCAGGCGCAAAATCTATTGAAGGGCCGCAGGCTCGAGTTCAATCAATTGACCAACAAAATGCAATTGACGGCACCGGCATCAACCGGCGGTGCAGGACGCATTTCAGCACGGTTTCAGCAGGCACAATCGGGCGGTGCGAAGACCACAAAATCGGAAGGCGGTCCAGAAAAAGGCATCGCGTTCGGCGCGACGTTCAAGACCGATCCGGGTGCGCCAGTTCAAATTGAAGCGGCCCGGCTCGATGTCGATGATGCCGTCAAGCAGGCCGTGTTCACCGGCGACGTGCGCGCGATCCAGGGTGACTTCATCATTCGCGCCAATGAAATCACCGCGGCCTATACCGGATCTGCAGCGCTCAATTCCGCGGCTACAACGGATCAAGCCCCCAAAGGCGCTGCGCAGTTGTCCCGCATTCGCGCCAAGAACAACGTCAAGATCACATCGAACGAGGGCCAAACAGCAACCGGCGATTGGGCCGACTTCGATCCTAAAGCCAACACGGCGACCCTCGGCGGTGACGTCGTGCTGACGCAAGGCAAGAACGTCGTGCGCGGCACCAAGCTCGAGATCGATATGAATACCGGCGAGAGCGTCATCAAGACAGAAGCTGTCGCGTCTGGCCGTCCGAACGTGTCGCCAGACGGCACCGCAACAACAGCGACTGGCACATCTGGCCGTCCGAGCGCCGTCTTCTATCCGGGTGAAATGAAAGCCAAAGCTGACAAGAAAAAAGCCAAGCCCGACGACGGCTGGCAAGCGCGTTCAGAGCCATAAAGCCAATTCCTGTAAGTGAGCTTGCGGCTTGGAAATGAGCTTGGACGTGTTAGGCTGTTGAAGGTTTGTGAGGACCGGCGTGTTCAAGGCAGTTCCATTTCTATCGCGCGGCAACAGCGCCGCGGCTGTGAAGTCTGAGACGCGCACGACGTCGAAAGGGCGAGCCGTACGCGCTGCGGCCGATGCGCCGCCCGACGATCCACATGCCATTGGTGCCGAAGGTTGGCTGACGGCTTACGACATCAAGAAATCTTATCGCAAACGTATGGTCGTCAAAGGCGTCAGCCTTGCCGTCGGACGAGGCGAATCCGTTGGCCTTCTCGGTCCGAATGGCGCCGGCAAGACGACGGTCTTCTACATGATCACCGGTCTCGTGCCGGCCGACGACGGCCGCATCACGATCGACGGCGAGAACGTTACGCCATTGCCAATGTACCAGCGCGCGCGGCTCGGCATCGGATACCTGCCGCAGGAAGCCTCGATTTTCCGCGGATTATCGGTCGAGCAAAATATCATGGCGGTGCTCGAACTCGTCGAACCTGATAAGAAAAAACGCAAAGAGCAACTCGACAGCCTACTTGAGGAATTTTCGATCACGCGGCTCAGAAAGTCGCCATCGATGGCGCTCTCGGGTGGTGAACGCCGACGCTGCGAAATCGCCCGGGCGCTGGCGTCACGACCATCGTTTATGTTGCTGGACGAACCTTTCGCCGGTATCGACCCGATTGCCGTTGGCGACATTCAACAATTGGTGCGCCATCTTACCGAACGCGGAATTGGGGTCTTGATCACCGATCACAACGTGCGCGAAACTTTAAGTCTCATCGATCGGGCCTATATCATCTATGATGGTCAAGTTCTGACACAAGGTAAGCCTTCAGAAATCATAGCCAATGAAGACGTCAGGCGGGTCTACCTCGGCGATATGTTCGTTAACGGGCGTTGAGTATAGCTGGCCGCTGAGATTGAAATGCGGAGCAGCAGGATAGCGCATGGCGCTTTCAGCCAAACTCGAGATGCGGCAGGGCCAGCAGCTGGTGATGACACCACAGCTGCAACAGGCAATCCGTCTCTTGCAGCTCTCCAACCTTGAACTAAACGAATTCGTCGACGCCGAACTCGAACGCAATCCCCTGCTCGAGCGCGAAGAACAGAGCGCAGCACCCAAAACAATCGACGACGCTCCCGAAAGTACGTCCGACGGCAGCGGTGACCGCGCCGACGACGACTGGCTCGACCTCAGAAAACCGGTCGAAGATCACGCAGGTTCGCTCGATACGGATTTCGGAAACGTATTCCAAAGCGGCGGCACGGGCGAACCCGGCGAAAGTGGTCCGCAAAGCGGCATGAGCTGGTCGAACGTGACCCAACGCATGCACAACGGCGACGATGACGGCGACCTCGATAGCATCGCAGCTGGCGACGTTTCGTTGCGCACGCACCTCAGCGAACAGATTCCGCTGACGCTGCAAACGCCGGCCGAGCGTCTCATCGGGCAGTATCTCGTCGATCTGATCGACGAAGCCGGCTACATTCCGCCGAACCTTGAGAGCCTATCCGAGCGTCTTGGTGCACCCCTCTCGATGATCGAAGGCGTGCTCACAAAACTGCAAACGCTCGATCCGCCCGGAATTTTTGCGCGGTCTCTCGGTGAATGTCTCGCATTGCAGCTCAAGGATCTCAATCGCTACGATCCATTGATGGCGCGTTTGCTCGACAATCTCGATTTGCTCGCCGCCCGCAATTTGAGCGCCTTGAAAAAGGCCGTGGGCGCGGACATGGACGACCTGGTCGATATGATTCAGGAGATCAAGCGGCTCAATCCGAAGCCAGGCTTGAAGTTCGGCGCGGTGCAAATGCAGCCGGTCGTGCCTGACGTCCTGGTGCGCGCAGCGTCCGATGGCGGATGGCACGTCGAATTGAATTCCGACACGCTGCCGCGCGTGCTCGTCAATCGCAGCTATTACACCCGCATCTCAAAGTCGACCGCCAGCGACAAAGACAAAGACTACATACTCGAATGCCTGCAGACGGCGAACTGGCTTGTCAAAAGCCTCGATCAGCGGGCGCGCACGATCTTACGCGTCGCCGAACAGATCGTGCGGCAACAGGATGCGTTCTTCATGCACGGCGTACAGCATCTGCGGCCGCTCAATCTGAAAACCATTGCCGATGCGATTTCGATGCACGAGAGCACGGTCTCGCGCGTGACGTCGAACAAATACATGGCGACCCCGCGAGGCATCTTCGAGCTCAAGTATTTCTTCACGTCGTCGATCGCCTCTGCGTCCGACGGGGAAGCGCATTCGTCGGAATCGGTGCGCCACCGCATCAAGCAGATGATCGACGCCGAACGTGCCGACGACGTGCTGTCCGACGATCAGCTCGTCGACAGGCTGCGTGGTGAAGGCATCGATATCGCGCGCCGCACGGTCGCCAAGTATCGCGAAGCGCTTCGCATCCCGTCTTCGGTCCAGCGCCGCCGTGACAAGAAAATGGGCGAACGTCTGGGGACAGTGATCTAATTTTAGATTTCGTCTAAGCTATTGAAGAACAGGAGGATTAACGTTCACATTTTGGCGCCATCCGTGATTTGACACGATTGGAACGAATGCCTAACGATGACTAGAAATCCATTCGGCCGCGCCGCCTACGAAGCGCCGCGCAACCGGAGTTCGGAAGAGGTCGTGACGAAGCTGGCGCGCAAGCGCTTGGAGCGTCAGGCATGACCAGAGAAGGCGATACCATGACACTACAGATTACCGGCAAGAACGTCGACGCAGGCGACGCCTATCAAGCCTACGTCTCTGAAAAAATCCGTACCGTGCTCAAGAAGTATCTCGGCCGCGAAGTCGATGGCCACGTCCGCCTCGAAAAAGTTCGCGGCCTCTTCAAAACAAATTGTTCTGTGCGTCTTGCCAGCGGTCTGCTGCTCGAAGCTCACGGCGAAGGTGGCGACGCCTACGCCAGCGCCGACAGCGCCGTCGAGCGGCTGGAAACGCGGGTGCGCCGCTACAAGGGACGGCTGAAATCGCATTCGGCGGCTGCGGCTGCAACAGGCCGCCGCAAAGGCGACATCGACGCGCGCGATTACACGGTCGGCTTCAACGACGACGAGGAGCACCACGACGAACAGCCGGCAGCGCCGCTGATCATCGCTGAGGCATCGCACGCCATCGTCGAGCTGTCGGTCAGCGACGCCGTCATGCGCTTTGACGTAACGGAAGCGCCGTTCATGATTTTCCGCAACGCCGCACACGGCGGCCTTAACGTCGTCTACCGCCGCAGCGACGGGCACGTCGGCTGGATTGATGCTGAACCTTCTGCCGCGCCGCGCGTTAACGGCCAAGTTCAGGCCAGTGCTGGCTGAAAGGGCGCTTCGGCGACGCTTAAACGGTGACACCCAACTGACACGTGACCCGATAGAAAATTGGATGCTGCCGTTCCGAAAGAACGGCAGCAGATACACCGCTTAGATTTTGATTTTTTGGAAAGACGACCGATGAACCTTGCTGAAATGCTCGCCAAGGACGGAATCATTCCGGCCCTGCAGGCGGACGACAAAAAGCAGGCATTGCATGCCCTTTCAGAAATCGCCGGACGGGCGACGGGCCTAGATGTGCATGACATCTTCGCCGCGCTTATCCAGCGCGAGCGGTTGAGTTCGACGAGCCTCGGCCGCGGCATTGCGATCCCGCATATTAAAATCGCAGGGCTGAATGCGATCACCTGCCTGTTCGCGCGCCTTACCAAACCGGTCAGCTTCGACAGCCACGACGGCGAACCTGTCGATCTTTTGTTCTTCTTGCTGGCGCCTGAACATGCTGGTGGCGATCATTTGAAAGCGCTTGCGCGCATTTCTCGTCTTGTGCGCGATCCGGCGACGCTTGAGCATCTTCGTGCGGCTGGCGACGAGGACGACTTGCGTCGCGTATTGACGACGCCGATCACCTCGCATGCAGCGTAACCTCAGCTTCCGCTCATCGCGATCACGATAAGTCCAAGTCCGCCAACCAGGATGCGCCACCATCCGAAGAACGTCAGGCCGCGTTTCGAGATGAAATCGAGAATATAGCGCACAACGATTAGGCCTGACGCGAACGCTGCGATAAATCCGAGTACGATCAGCGTTGCATCGTCCATCGAGAGCTTGTCGACATTCTTGTAGAGATCGTAGGCGAAAGCGCCAGCCATCGTCGGCATGGCGAGGAAGAATGAGAATTCGGCAGCCGTGCGTTTGTCGGTGCCGAGAAACAACGCACCGACAATCGTGGAGCCCGACCGCGAGACGCCCGGTATCAACGCTAGGCACTGGCACAGACCAATCTTGAATGCCGTCGCAGGTGGAATATCCATGATGTCGGTATAGCGCGGCGCAAATTCCATGCGGTCGACCGCGAGCAAAATTCCGCCGCCGATGACGAGCGACAGGCAAATGATCAGCGGCGTCTCGAACAGTACGCCTTTGATAAACGGGTGCATCAGCGCGCCGACAAATGCGGCTGGCAAAAAAGCAATCAAAACGCCAATGACGAAGCTCTGCGTGCGGGCATCATCGCGCACCGTCGACGCAATCTTCCAGAGTTTGGCCGAATACACACTCAGCAGCGCGAGGATCGCACCGAGCTGGATCAGCACTTCGAATGTGCGTCCCTTCGATGTGATGCCGAGCATCCACTCCGTTAACAAAAGATGACCGGTCGATGACACGGGAATATATTCTGTCAGGCCCTCGATGAGCCCAAGCAGGACGGCGTGCCACGGTTGCATATCGTTCATGTTCTCCGAGCAGCCCATCCGTCGCCGGCAGTTAGCATGTTCTCTGCCAAATCCCAATTACAGCCAGGCGATTGTGCGCAGCGGGCTCTTGCCCAAGGGTTATGCCGGACAAATCACTACGAGCGCGTATAAGGCAGGGTAGATTTCGGATAATGTTGGACGATGATTGGAAAACTGACCCACTTTAAACTTTGTCCGCGCTCGCGTTCGATCCGTCTCGCGATCGGAGAATTCGGGCTTGAGGCACTGTTGACAGAAGAAACGCCGTGGGACCTGCGGCAAAGTTTCCTGGCAAAAAATCCAGCTGGTGAACTGCCGGTTCTGGATCTCGAAAATGGCGTGACGTTGTGCGGCGCCTACGCGATATCGGAATTCATCGCCGAAGAATTAAGCGCGGCGCCCCCGCCCGGCGCATCGCGCATGCCGGAATTATTTCCGGGAAGCCGCGACGAACGCGCCGAAGTCCGCCGCCTTGTCGACTGGTTTCACGGCAAGTTCGATCGCGAGGTGACGCGCGAACTTCTGTTTGAAAAACTCTATCAGCGCATGCGCTCGAATGCTGCCGCACCCGACCCCGGCATGCTGCGCGCCGTGCGCGCCAACCTGCGCTACCACCTGTCGTATATCGCATACCTCTCCGACACGCGCCGCTGGCTTGCCGGCGACGAATTGAGCTTCGCCGATTTGGCGGCCGCAGCCCACATATCGGTCATCGATTATCTCGGCGAAGTTCCTTGGCAGGAGTTTCCAGCAGCAAAATCGTGGTATCAACGGATCAAGTCGCGGCCATCTTTTCGGTTGGTGCTCGCAGACCGCCTGCCTGGCACGCCGCCGCCAGAGTCGTATGCCGACCTCGACTTCTAACTGTTTGAGCCAATGAGTATCTTGTCGTGCCGACGTCTTCCGTCATTGATGCTTCGCCAGATAAATTGAAGACGTATCTTGTCAACGAAGCGCAAGCGCTCGGCCTCGACGCGATCGGCATTTTGGCACTCGACGGCGGCAACGATACGGCGCCATCCGCCGCGCGTTTGCGCACGTTTCTGGAATACGGCCGCCACGGCGATATGGACTGGATGGCGGAGACAGCTGATCGGCGCGCCAACCCAATGACGCTATGGCCGCAAGCGCGCAGCGCAATCATGGTGGGCCACTCCTATGCGCCTGACACCGATCCGCTAACGGCGCTTGCAGACCCAGAGCGCGCCGTCATTTCGGTTTACGCGCAGGGGCGTGACTATCACGACGTGCTCAAAGGCAAGATCAAGCAGCTTGCATCTGCCTTCGCCAGACGTGCCGGCGAAGACGTGAAGGTATTCGTCGATACCGCGCCTTTGATGGAGAAGCCGCTCGCAAATCGCGCTGGCATCGGCTGGCAAGGCAAACATACGAATCTCGTTTCGCGCGCACATGGCTCGTGGCTGTTTCTCGGCGCCATATTGACGACCGCGGAGCTGCCGCCGGATGAACCCGAGAAAGACCACTGCGGTTCGTGTACGCGATGCATGACCGCATGCCCGACGAATGCGCTCCCAGCGCCCTATCAAATCGACGCGCGCCGCTGCCTCGCTTATCTCTCGATCGAATATCGCGGGCATATCGCGCAAGAATTTCGCGCCGCGATGGGCAACCGTATCTTCGGATGCGACGATTGCCTCGCCGTCTGTCCGTGGAACAAGTTTGCGGAAACGTCGCGCGAGGCGAAGTACAGCGCCACAGTAAGCACGGGAGCGCCTGCGCTCGGTGACATTCTCTCGCTCGATGACGCGACCTTCCGAAAGCGGTTCGCCGGTACACCGGTCAAACGCACCGGCCGGGACCGGATACTGCGCAATGCACTGATCGCCGCCGGAAACGCGCGCGATGCGCGCCACCTTCCCGTAATTCGCGATCTCCTTCGCGATCCCTCGCCGCTCGTCCGCGCGATGGCGGTATGGGCACATGCGCAGCTCGCCGGCGAAGACGCGCACGCGGCGCTGCGCAAAACGCATCAACGTCGCGAAACTGATCCAGACGTTGTCGCCGAATGGCAGTCCACAACGCGCAGCTCAACAGCATGACACATCTTTTTTGTTTCGGACTTGGCTACAGCGCCGCCTATCTCGCGGACGATCTCATCGCGCGCGGCTGGCACGTCGCGGGGACATCGACCCGCGCCATTGGCAGCGCGCGGTTGCAGGCACGCGGATTCGACGGCTTGGTGTTCGACGGCCGCACGCACACGCCGGAAGTCGCCGAGGCGCTGCAGTCGGCGACGCACATACTCTTGTCGATACCGCCCGATGCCGGCGGCGACCCAGCGCTGCGCGTCTTCGGAGAGGACATTGCGAGCGCGCCGAATATCGGTTGGATCGGATATTTGTCGACCGTCGGCGTCTATGGCGACGCGAATGGCGGCTGGGTCGACGAGGACACGCCCGCGCAACCGCTGTCGGATCGCGGCCAGCGCAGGCTCGCAGCGGAGACGGCCTGGCGCGCGTTCGGCAAGCGGACCGGCAAAGCCGTTATGGTTTTCCGCCTGCCGGGCATCTATGGTCCCGGCCGCAGCACGCTCGATGACTTGCGCGGCGGGGAAGCCCGGCGGATCATCAAACCAGAACAAGTTTTCAACCGCATTCACGTGGCTGATATCGCGGCTTCGATTGCGGCGGGAATCGCCGCGCCCCGCGCCGATCGGGTCTACAACGTGACGGACGACGAACCCGGCCCGCCGCAGGATGTCGTCGCATTCGGCGCTGAACTTCTCGGTATGCCCGTGCCACCCGGCCTCGACTTCGCCACAACAGAGCTGACGCCGATGGCGCGCAGTTTTTATTCTGAAAGCAAACGCGTTTCCAATGCCCGGCTGCACCAGGAACTCGGTGTGAAACTGAAATATCCGACGTATCGCGAAGGGCTCAGAGGTATCTATGATGCCGGTGGCTGACGGCATGCGACCGGTGCCGAGTGCTGGAGCGTTGTCTTGCGGCCGTCACACGGTATCCGCCATTCCGCCCGAATGCGGAGGCAACGTGCCGTCGAAGGATTTGATAGCGCGGCGCACGGCGATACGCGCGCAATCGGTTTTGGAAGCAACGAGGCGATTATGTTGCGAGGCATTTTTTTGGTTGTGTCGTTGGCAGCGGCGAGCAGCGCATTCGCGGGCGCGCCGACAAACGCCGCGCACGACTTGGCGCAGAAGTTTGCGGGCGCCGCAGAACCGGCAATTCCCGCCACAACGAATGCTGTCGCCGCGCAGCCCCAACAGGCTAAGTCGCCAGACGCCGCGCCCGCAAAGCCAGCGTCAACAGCACCGGCAAAAAGCGCAATCGCGCCGCAGCAGCCGGTCAACGTAAAGCCGTTCGCGAAGACAGCGACCGACACGCCTGTCGCCAAAGTTACAATTTCGGAGCGTCCGCCGCTCGACTATGAAATGGATATGTTGCGGCGTGCGCGCGCCGAGGACGCCGACCGCAAAGCCGCAGAGCAACCGGCGACCAAGCCACCGGCGCGGATTGTTGTAACTCCGCCCGCCGTCACGCCAACGGCAGCGGGAACTGCACCGGCAGCAGCAGCCGTCAAATCCGAGGCCGTCGCGCCGAAGGCGGCGACCGAGCCGGTATCGCCAGCAAAAATCGTCGGTCCTGCAAAACCAACGCCGTCGACACAGCCAACGCCTACCGCTGCCCCTATCAAGGCTGAACCGCAGAAAATCGTCGAAGCGCCCGCCGCGGCAACGACAACGGCAGCAACGCCGCCCGCGGCAGCCGCAGTCACAGCTCCGGCGGTCGCAGCCCCAGCACCACCGGCTGGCCCAACCGTACAAGCCTCCGTGCTCCTCGCCATCGAAACCGGCGGCGCATCGAGCAGAAGCGATGCAACGGCTCTCGATCCTATCATCTGCGTCGGCGATAGTTGTTTCCTATCCGCCGGGCTGATCGCCGATGCGGTCAAGCTGAGCAAGTCCGACGCGCTGAAATTGAAGTCGTCCGATAACGCTAGCCCCGACGCGTGCCGCGGCAAGGTCGGATGCGTCTTCCGCAATGTCGGCTTGACGAAAAATGCGCTGATCGAAGTCATCGAGATCGGCGGTGCATCGGCGGCTCCGGCTCGGACCTATGCCGCCGAACCGGATGCAACGTGCAAAACGTCTGACGGCGCACTTGCCTGCGAAAATCCGATCGCAACGGCCGACTTCCGCCTCTGGATCGTACCTGAGGCAACCGCCAAGACGGCCGGCGCCGAGGCGATAGAAGACGCCGTAGCCGATAGCCTTCCGCATCGCGATATTGCGCGCGACACGGACAAATAATCGTACGCAGACCAATCTAGATCAGCGACGCAATGGCGTCGTAAAGCTTCTCCAGGTCTTCCGGGCGCGACAAGCGGTGCTCACCGTCGGCGATCTCGACGAGGCGAATACTTTGTCCCGTCAAGAACGAAAGCAATTCACGCGTGTGCGGCGCCGGTACGTCAGGATCGAGCAGCCCTTGCAGGATAACGACCGGGCAGCCGGGATCGAACGGCTGCCGGGCCAGCAAATGTTCGCGGCCGTCTTCGATCAATTGCCGTGTGATCGGATAGGGATCGCCGTAACCTGACGCACGCAGATAGACGCCATCGTCGCGCAGCGCGCGGCGTGCCGTCTCTGGGAACTGCTTCCACATCAATTCTTCCGTCATGTCCCAAGCCGGTGCTATCAACACCGCACCTTTGACCCGGGCCGCATGCTCGGGCGCATATTTCGCAAGTCGGCGCAGCAGCAGCAGCGCAATATGACCGCCCATGCTTGAACCGATGATGATCTGCGGGCCGCGCGTAACGCTTGTGAAAACTGCGACGGCTTCGTCCAGCCATCGGCCGATCGTCCCATCGGTGAATTTCCCGCTCGATATGCCATGTCCGGAATAGTCGAAGACTGTCGACGACAGGCCATGTTCAGCGGCCCAAGCAACGACAGCCGTTGCTTTCGTTGACGCCATGTCCGACATGAAGCCCGAAAGCCAGAATACGCCTGTAGCCGTATTGGCTGGCGCGGCAACGTGCCGGTATGCGATCGAACGGGCATCCGTGCCACGCCCGACGTCGAGATGCTTTGTCGCCGTTTGCGGTTCGTTGAGCTGCACTTTATAGAACCCTATCGAAAATCGCCCGGACCCGCCGCCCGCAGTCCGGTTTTGCGCCAGGAGCTACAGTGCCCGAGGGGTTGACAGTCCTGCAAGTCATTCCGCGCATGCGTGCAGGCGGGGCTGAACTCGGATGTCTGCAAATTGCAGAAGCTCTCGTTGCAGCCGGCAATCGCGCGCTCGTCGTTTCTGAGGGCGGTCAGTTGGTCGAAGGTCTGACAGCCGTGGGCGCCGAGCATATTGTCCTGCCTGTCGCGACGAAGAACCCCGTGACGCTGGCGCTCAATGCCAAGCGACTCGCCGATATCATTCGCGACCGGAACGTCGCCATTATTCATGCGCGTAGCCGGGCGCCCGCATGGAGCGCGCTGGCGGCGGCGCGTGCAACGAAAATTCCGTTCGTCACGACGTATCATTCAGAATATTCCGAACGCGGCAAGATCAAGAACCTGTACAACAGCGTGATGGCGCGCAGCGATATCGTAATCGCCGTCTCCGACTACATGGCGCACTTGATACGTACGCGCTATCGAACACCCGAAGACCGCATCGCCATCATTCACCGCGCCTTCGATCCGGCCAAGTTCGATTCCGCATCGATAACGACGGAGCGCATTTCCGCCGTGCGCCGCGATCTCTATGCCGATGGCTCGAAGCCCGTCCTGCTGCTGGCTGGACGAATTACGCCGCGCAAGGCGCAGAACTATCTCGTCGACGCACTTGGTATCTTGAAACGGCGCGGTCTCGGCCACGTCGTCTGCGTGATGGCCGGTGAAATCGAAAAGCCGGAGTTCAAAGCACAGCTTGAAGCTCAGGCTGCAAAGCTTGGCGTGCTCGACGCGCTACGCTTTCCTGGTCACGTCAAGGATATGGCTGCGGCTTACGCTATCACCGACATCTCACTGAACATTTCCGAACAGGAAGGTCTGCCGCGCGTCGCCATCGAGGCGCAGGCGATGGGCGTGCCGATGATCGTCTCGGATACCGGCCCTGGCCGCGAAGTGGCCCTCACCGAGCCGGATGTCCCGCTGGAGCAGTCGTCCGGCCTGCGCGTACCGTATGCCGACGCGCGCGCGACGGCCGACGCTATCGCGACCATGCTGTCATGGCCGAAAGAACGGCGACAAGCTTTCGGCGCACGCGGCGCCGCGCACGTCAGATCGCGATTCACACTCGATCAATTGAAGAGCAAAACGCTTGCCGTTTACGACACGGTTCTGGCGCGCCGTCGCGCCGCAATACGAAACTGATTGGCCTTTTGGAGCGAAGATGCAAACGATCGTCTGCATGAAGTGGGGCAAGCGCTATCCCGCCGATTTCGCCAACCGGCTTCACTCCATGATTAAGCGCAACACCGCGCGGCCTACGCGGCTCGTTTGTTACACCGACGACATGAGCGGCCTCGACCCTGCAATCGAGGGGCGCGTTTTACCGCCGATCGTCATTCCCGAACGCATAACGTACAAGCCCTGGCGCAAAGTCTCGCTGTGGGCGCCGACCTTGCCGGGCCTTGAAGGCGACGTGTTGTTCATGGATCTCGATCTTGTCGTGACCGGATCTCTAGATTCGTTTTTCGATTACGAGCCGTCAAAAACATTTTGCGTCATCGAAAACTGGACGCAGATGGGTTCCGGCATCGGCAACACTTCCGTCTATCGCTTCAGGGTCGGCGCGCATCCCTATCTGTATGACAACCTGCAGTCGGATGCCGACGCAATCCTGGCCCGTTTTCCGAACAGCCAGACATACATTTCCAAGAACATAAAGGAGAAGACGTTCTGGCCGGCCGAATGGTGTGAAAGTTTCAAGCACACCTTGATGCCGCGCTGGCCGCTCAATTTCTTTCAGACGACGCCGCTGCCGGCCGCGACCAAGGTGGTCGCGTTTACCGGCAAGCCTGATCCGGATGAAGCCCGTGACGGCCACTGGGAAGCGCCGTGGTACAAGAAAACGTACAAGCACGTGCGCCCGACGCCGTGGATCGCACAGCACTGGCGCTGACCGGGATCGCGCCCGAGCCGGATTGCACCGTTATCTGAAAAACTCTCGATACGCCGTGACCGTTGAAAAACGGCCGTTTACCGCTGGCTTGGCTTGGCCTTGAAGTGACATAATCGGTGCCAATAATGTTACCGAAACGCTTGGCCGCGCGCGCGAACTTTCGCGCCAACGCCGCCGACGCAAGAGGCTCTCGATGACCCCACAACGCCCCGCCCCACCGCCGCCGCTCGCGGGCTATCGACCGAGCGCGGAACGCGGCGGCGGACCACCCGGACCGTTTCCGCCGCGCCGCGTTGGCCCGCCGGGCGGCGGACGCCCGCGACCACCTCAGAAGAAAAAAGGCAGCAGTGGCGGCGGCATCCTGTGCGGACTGATGTATGTTTTCTTGCTTGTGCTGATCGTGATCGGCGCCGGCATCGGCTATCTGATCATCAATCCGCCAAGCGATCTGATTCGCGAAACGCTCGCACGGCAAGTCAAAGAGAAAACCGGCCGCGACTTGATCGTCGCCGGACCGGCAGCGTTTTCCTTCTACCCTGGCCTTGGGGTCACGCTGCGTGATGTATCGCTTTCGGGCCCGCCGGGCGCGAAGGGCAACCTGATCACGATGGCGGCGCTCGACGTCAACATCAAGACGATGCCGTTGCTCAACCGGAACGTCGAGGTCCGCCGCATCATCGCGCGCCAGCCGGTGTTTGATTTGCGCGTCGACAAAGGCGGCAAGAAAAACTGGAGCTTTGCCGAACTTGCAACGCCGGTACGCTACGCTCAGGCCGATGCGGCAGGTGCACCGGCGACCGATGCAGCGCCGCCATCGGCGTTCCAGGGCCAGCGCGGCATTGCTCTGCCGAAGTCGCTCGCCGACATCGATCACTTGCAATTCGACGACGTGCGCATTGAGGACGGCACGGTGCGCTACACCGACGAGCGTTCCGGCACGACTCAGGAAGTCAGCAAGATCAACGTCAATCTCGCGTTGAAGTCTTTGCAGGCGCCGTTGACCGTCAGCGGCGATCTCGGCTGGCGCGGCGAAAAGCTCGATTTCAACGCCAAGCTGACGAGCGCCAAGGCCGTATTGGAAGAGCGTCCGGCGCGGCTGGTGTTCGCGGCTCAAAACCGGCACGTCAATTCCAGCTTTGATGGAAACGTGCTGATCAAGGACGGCGCCGACCTCGAAGGCCAGATTACGACCAAATCGGAATCGGTGCGCAATCTCGCCACGTGGCTCGGCACCAATCTGCCGGTTGTGCCTGGCTTCGGCCCGCTTTCGATCGCTGGTCAACTCGCAACCAAAGGCAACGTCACGAGCCTGTCGAACGCAAATTTCGGCCTCGATGGCGCGACCGCAACCGGCACGGTATCGGTGACGACCGGCGGCGTGCGCCCTTACGTAAAAGCCAACCTGCGCATTTCCGAACTCGACCTGAACAAGTACATGACAAATGCCGCAGGCGCCGCCGCGGCTCCGGCTGCACCAGCAGCCGTCCCGGCGCCGGTCAAACCGGCGGCAGGCGGCCCGGCAGCAACAGAGCCCGAAGCCGACGCAATCGAAAACCTTCTGAAGGAGCCCGCGACGAAGGTTTACGGCTACGAACAGCGCGACGGATGGTCGAGCGCGCCGTTCAACATGGCCCTCCTCGGCGTCGCCGACACGGATGCCAAGCTGCAGGTCGGGAAGCTGATTTTCAACGACATCAAGGTCGGCGCTTCGACGATGACAGTTGGCTTGAAGAACCGCGTCATGAAGACGTCGTTTGACGAGGTGCAGCTCTACGACGGACATGGCAAGGGCTTCCTCAACGTCGACGCTACCGGCAAAGCCGCCAACATCGGTGCCAACTTTACGCTGGAGGGCCTATCGGCACTCCCGTTCCTGACCGATGCGGCGGACATGAAGTGGCTGTCGGGCAAAGCCAGAGCCGGGATGCAGCTCGCGGCGACCGGCACAAACCAGCTCGAGCTCGTGCAAACGCTCAACGGCAAGACCGACGTCAGCTTTGCTGACGGCGCGATCGTCGGCTTCAACGTGCCGGGCGCAATCCGCGGCATTTCGCAGGGCAAGCTTACCGGTCTGAAAGCCGCTCCGACCGAGAAGACCGATTTCAGCGAGTTGAGCGCGTCGTTCAACGTCGTCAACGGCATTGCCCAAAACCAGGACTTGCAGATGGTGTCGCCGCTGCTGCGCGTCACCGGCGCCGGCGCGGTGCAATTGCCGGCCAAAACCGTCGACTACACCGTGAAGCCGAAAGTTGTCGCGTCACTGGAGGGCCAGCAGAGCGGCCAAGCGCTCAACGGGATCGAGATCCCAGTGCGAATCAGCGGCCCTTGGGCAAAGCCGAATATCGAACCAGACCTCAAAGGTGTGCTCTCGGACCCGAATAAGGCGCTTGAGACGGTCAAAGAGATCGGCAAGCAGTTCAAGGGCAAGAATGCCAACGAGATCGTCGATCAGTTGCTCGGCAAGAACGGTGAGAACGGCGACAGCGGCTCTGCGAAGAAGGCGAAAGAGCTTCTGAACAAGTTCCTGAAGCCGCAATAACGGCGATTTCAGGCACGTTTTGAATTCGACGGTGGTGTCACAAACGGAAGCGCAGCGGCGCGAAAACCATGCACGCAACGCACCTCAGAGGTCGCGCGATTGCATGTGACAAACGAGCAGTTAAATCACGGTAAAGCCGCGACAAAAAATATTTTGGTCAGGGGCCAAAAAATTCTTGCATAGGGGGGGCATTGGCCTCATATGCACGCTCTCTCGTCTGTCCACCTGCCAACATGGTCGAGGTTTTCCAGAACCAATGAGGTAAGGAGCGGGCGGGTCAAACGCTGTCTACTGGTTGGGGAGGGTCAAATGGCCTTTAATGACACCCTCTTCCAATTGGGGATGGACTTGACTCGTTCAAGCACCGCCCAAAAGGAAGAATCTTCGCACGCCGTTTCTGTTGCTGAGCGCTCAGTTGTTGGTTCGACGAGTACTCCACGAGAAAGCATCAGTCACGCAGGTTACCACGTTCTGATCGACCTCTATGGCGCCAAGCGCCTGGATGACGTCAAGCACATCGAACGCACGCTGAAGCGTTGCGCAGACGTGTCCGGCATCCGCTTGGCCCATGTGCACCTGCTGCGCGCCGCCGATGGCGACGTGTCAGGCGCTGCTGTGCTCGACGACGGCCACATCTCTGTCCAGGCGCGCTCGGAAACCGGCTTTGCCGCTTTCGACGTGTTCATGGGCGGCGTGGCCAAGCCGCAGCGCTGCGTTGAAGTGTTGCGCGAAGCCTTCGCGGCCCGCGACGTTTCGGTCAAAATTTTGCAGCGCGGCGCTGAGCCGGTTGCACTGACCGCTGTCGCGCCGTCCGCCAAGGCCCAGTCGCCGCGCTTGCGCAGCGTTAAGGGCGGACGCAAGGCGAAAGCTGCTTAAGCAGCGTTTGACCGCGATCCAATACGAGACAGCGTAACGACCTTGGCGCGTCCGGAGAAATCCGGGCGCGCTTTTCGTCGTCTGCAAGCGTTAGAGATGACCGGCAGTGGCATCCGAGCTTGCTTGTGCCGTCTGCTTCTCTGACTTGGCAACGGGCATCAGCAGGGCGCTGCCGGCATTTGGCGGCAGCTTCCAGAAGATGACGGCCGATGTCGCCGCTAGCCCCGCAATCAACAGAAACACGGGCGGGAAGTGCGAGATGTCGATCTGGCTGCCGCCGTGGATGCGCTGCATGACTTCGAGCCCGAGCGCCGCAACCGTTACGCCGACAGAACCCGACAATTCCTGGCCGACGGCGGCGAAGCTCGTTCCGCGGCTCAGTTTTTCTGGCGGCACGTCTGCATAGGACAACGTGTTGATCGACGTGAACTGCACCGATCGTGACAGACCACCGATGAGGAAGATCGCCGTGATCAGCAGCACCGGCGTTGCCTCGGTGTAGAGCGACGGAATGGCGGTAAATACCGACGATATGAGCGCATTGACGATCAAAACACGGCGATACCCCCAGCGCCGCAGAATCGCAGCGACCTGGGTCTTCATGAACATCGCGCCGACGCCGGTCGCGAACGTCATCATGCCTGACTGGAACGGCGTCATGCCGAACCCATTCTGGAACAGCAGCGGAAGAAGGAACGGCCCAGCGCCAAGCCCCATGCGGAACAGAAAGCCGCCAAGCACGCCGGCTCGAAACGTCGGAATACTCAGCAGCCGCAAGTCAATCAGCGGATCGGGCGTCACCAGCGCATACCAAACGTAGGCGATCAGCAGCGCGGCGCCGGTAACAACGATCGCGATGACCGTCGCCTGGCTGACGAGATCGAGCCCCATGAGCGTCACGCCGGTCATGAACAGCGACAGGCCGGGTCCGACCATCAGGAAGCCCTTGAGATCGAACGCGCTGCTCGTCTCCTCGCGAATATCGGGGATGAAGCGCGTGATGAGCGCGATGCCAGCGATCGCGACTGGGATATTGATCCAGAATATCCACCGCCAATCAAAATAGGTCGTAATGAAACCGCCGAGCGGCGGTCCAAGCACCGGTCCAACGAGGGCAGGGATTGTCAGCCAGGCAACGGCATTGATAACCTCGGATTTCGGCACGGCGCGCCAGACGATCAAGCGGCCAACTGGCGCCATCATCGCGCCGCCCATGCCCTGCAAAATGCGCGCGCCGACGAGCGACCACAGCCCGGTGGACAGCGCACACGCGACCGAACCTGCTGCGAACACGACCATTGCCGCACGAAACACGTTCTTGGCGCCGAAGCGGTCTGCCATCCAGCCCGAGGCCGGGATGAAAACCGCGAGCGCCAGGAGATACGTTGTCAGCGCCAGCTTCAAATGAATAGGATTGGCGTTGAGATCCTTGGCAATCGCCGGAAGCGACGTCGCAAGAACCGTCGCGTCCAGGTTTTCCATGAACAGCCCGGTCGCGACGATAAGAGGGATGATATTGCGGTGGAGAGCTGAGGTCATGCGGGGCGTTCTATCATGGAAACGAGCGCCTGCACGTTCGCCGGCGGTGAAACATTGGCACCGGCTCCGGGTTGCAATAGCCGGCTTCATGGCAGCTATGCTGATGCCGCTTGCAGCGGCGACGTCCGGTTCTGCCGATCCGCCAGTGCCGGCAGGACGCAACCCCGGTGGATATCCGGTTGCGATCATTGGCGCCGGCATCGACTACACGCTGCGTAACATTTCGCAGATGCTCGCGCGCGACGGCGAGGGCGAGATCATTGGTTATGATCTGGTCGATGACGACCGGCGGCCTTACGCGACTGGACAGGAAACCGACGCCGCCGAAATCCTGCTCGGCGAGGGCCAGGCGGCGACGCTCGTCGTCGTGCGCACGAATGTTCTGGAACAGCAAAGGCTGGCGGCCGCCATTGGCTACGCGGCGCAAAGTCCGGCACGGATCATCGCGATCTTTGCATCCGCCAGCGATCCTGGCGTCGCCGCGGTGCTTGCGGCAGCGTCTCAGAAATTTCCGCAACATCTTTTCGTCGCGTCCCTAGACGCTGGAACAGCCGCCGATCTCGGCACAACGCGCGCGGCAAACCTTCTCATCGTCACCAACGCCATCACTGGCGACATTCCGTCGGGCGGCGCGCGCGGCGGAACTGCAGCTGATGTTGCGATCGAAACGTCCGGTTTATGGGAGCGTCCCGCTTCGTTACCTGAGGCTCCGGCACTGCCCGCGCAAATTGCTTTGGCCCGCACCGCCGCGCTCGCCGCTCGACTGATCGCCGTCGATACCCGTGCGACAGCCGCCGAGCTCAAAAGCCGGATTGTCGCGCTCGCCGAGCCGCTGCCAGATGCGCGCAAATTCCTTGCTCAGAACGGCTGGATCTCGGAGCCAAGACGGCATTTTTGGCTCGATTAGGGTGAATGTGGACAAGGAGGCGCACAAGGCCTTGCCCTAGGCTGAACTTCGTCCGATATGATCCTTGTATCTATTGACCTTGGGTCAGGATTTTGCTCCGGAGCCTGCTTTTATGTCCGCCGTGCACGATAGTGCTGGACCGACCTCGCCGCTGATCGATCCGTTCGGACGCGGCATCGAGTACCTGCGCGTGTCTGTGACGGACCGGTGCGATTTCCGCTGCGTCTATTGCATGTCCGAGCACATGACATTCCTGCCGAAGCAGGACTTGCTGACGCTCGAAGAACTTGACCGGCTTTGCGCGGCGTTCGTTCGCCGCGGCGTGCGTAAGCTCCGCATCACCGGCGGCGAGCCGCTGGTGCGCAAGAATATCCTTTGGCTGTTCAACCAGCTCGGGCGGCACCTGCAAACCGGCGCTCTGGACGAACTGACGCTGACGACCAATGGTAGCCAGCTTTCCAAGTATGCGCAGGATCTGAAGGCGGCTGGCGTCGAGCGCGTTAACGTTTCGATCGATACACTCAATCCGCAAAAGTTCAGAACCATCACGCGGTGGGGTGATCTCTCAACCGTACTCAGGGGCCTCGATGCAGCGCAGGCGGCCGGCATCAAGGTCAAAATCAATGCGGTCGCGTTGAAGGACGTCAACGAAGATGAAATCGTTGATCTGATCCGCTTCGCGCATGGCCGCGGCGCCGACCTGACTTTGATCGAGACCATGCCGCTTGGCGACATCGAAGAAGACCGCACGTCTCAGTATTTGCCGTTATCGATCGTGCGTGCGCGCCTGATGGATACGTTTACGCTCATAGACGACCCTTATCGTACCGGCGGGCCGGCGCGCTACGTGAAGGTCAAGGAGACCGGTGGGCGACTCGGTTTCATCACACCGCTGACCCACAACTTCTGCGAAAGCTGCAATCGCGTTCGTTTGACCTGCACCGGCACGCTTTACATGTGCCTCGGCCAGGATGACGCCGCCGACTTGCGCAGGCCGCTCCGGGCATCTCCTGACGATGCGCTGCTCGACACCGCGATCGTGCAGGCCATCGCGCGCAAGCCGAAGGGCCATGATTTCATCATCGACCGGCCATCGCAGAAGCCCGCCCTCGCACGACACATGAGTGTAACCGGCGGATGAAACACATAGGCTCGCCGTCGCGCGGCGGCAATCTGACGGGCATTGTCGCCATGCTCGCGTCGATGGCTGCGTTCATCTGCAACGACACCTGCGTAAAGCTCATCGGCGATACCCTGCCGCTCGGCGAATTGATCGCGCTGCGCAATACGACGGCGACGCTGTACATCCTGGTATTTGCCGCCATCTTCGGTGGGCTGACGCTGTCGAAAAACCCGCCTTGGCGAATCTTAAGTTGGCGCATGGCGGCCGAGTTCCTATCGACTCTGCTGTTCCTTTCAGGGCTCGTCGCGTTGCCGATCGCCGACGCAACGGCCATTGGCCAGTTCACGCCGATTGCGATTACAGCGGCCGCTGCGATTTTTCTGAAAGAACATATCGGCTGGCGCAGTTGGGTCGCGACCATTTGCGGTTTCATCGGCGTGCTGTTGATTATTCGTCCGGGCACAGCGGCCTATTCGCCGGCAGCGTTGCTGGTTTTGGCGGCGGTTGCTTTCGTCGTTATTCGCGATCTCGCAACGCGGGCGATTGCGCGCGACGTGCCGACGCTGACGCTGACCGCGATGTCCGCGTCCGTCAGCATCTTTTCAGGGCTCGTGTTGCTTCCGTTCGAAACGTGGATTGTGCCGAGCGCTTATCAGGTCATGTTGTTGATGCTTGCAGCCGCGTTCCTGACGATCGCCTATGCGCTGATCGTCATCGCGTTGCGTCACGGCGACGTCGGCATCGTGTCGCCGTTCCGCTATTCCGTCATCGTGTTCGCCATCCTATCGGGATGGCTGTTCTGGAATGAATTGCCCGACCTGACGCAATCCATCGGCATCGCGGTGCTGTCGGCGGCGGGGCTTTACACCTATTACCGGGAGCGCAAGTTGTACATGGAGCGCGAGTCGCTGATCACTGCCTGAAGGTTGGCGGTTTCGCTGTTTTGCCGATCCGGATTTCACGGTTACTCAACGCGACTTTGGTAGCGTTCGGACGTCAGCCGTGTGTTCACGGCTTGTTAGTCATAATGGTACCTTCGTCATGCGTTCCGCCGCGCCTGCGCTCGAAATAAAAAACCTCCGCAAGACGTACGCGCGGCCGGCTGTTGATGATCTATCGTTGAGGATAGAGCGCGGCGTGTTCTATGCGCTGCTCGGACCGAACGGTGCCGGCAAAACAACGACGCTGCGGATGGTCGCTGGCCTGCTGCAGCCGGACGCCGGTGAGATTTCGATTTGCGGCATCGACGTCCGTCGCGCTGCGGTCGAAGCAAAATCCGTCATGGCCTGGGTGCCGGACGAGCCGATGATCTACGACAAGCTCGATCCGATGGAATATCTCGAATTTGTCGCCGGCCTTTGGGCAATGGACGCAAAGCGCGCCGAAGTCCAGGCACGCGCGTTGATCCAAATTCTCGGTCTTGAGCCGCACGCCAATACGCGATGCCAAGGTCTGTCGAAAGGCATGCGGCAGAAGGTGGCGCTTGCTGGCGCCCTGATCCACGATCCGGAACTTATTATTCTAGACGAGCCATTGACCGGCCTTGACGCGGCATCGGCCCGGCAGGTGAAGGAAGTGCTGCGCCAGCGCGTGGCGAATGGCACGACCGTCATCATGACGACGCACATTCTCGAAGTGGCGGAGCGCATGGCGGAACGCATCGGCGTCATCGCGCACGGCCGCTTGATCGCCGAAGGCACGCTCAGCGAGCTCAGCGCACAGGCAGGCCACGCCGGCACAAATCTCGAAGAGATATTCTTGAGCCTCACGGGCACCGGCACCGCGACGGCGTCGACGAGCGCAGCGGCATGAACGCGACAGCAACGCTCTCCTGGTTCGCGCGTCACGAGTTGACGCTGGCTTGGCGCGACTGGGCTCAGATGATGGCCGGCGGGCGCACCAAGCGCGAACGCGCAGTCACGATCGGCGCACTGGTATTCGTCGCGCTGCTGCATTGGCTTGCTTACGCGATACTTGCGCCGGTTCTGCACGCCGGCGCCGCTGCATCGAAGCAAGCGCTCGTCATTCTGACTGCGACATTGATGATGACGTTCTCGATGATGATGTCGCAAGCCATCGAGCAAGTTACGCGCGCATTCTACGCGCGCTCCGACCTAGATCTGATCTTGTCGTCGCCAGCATCGTCGAAACACTTGTTTTCGGTCCGCATCGCGTCGATCGCGATCGCCGGGGCGATGATGTCGAGCCTGCTCGCAGCGCCATTTATCAACACGGCAGCCTTTCTCGACGGCCCGCACTGGCTGTCGGCCTACACCATCATCGCGGCCATGAGCTTGATTGCAACCGGCGCATCGGTGATCGGTGCCATTGCGTTGTTCAAATCGGTCGGACCGAAGCGGACGCGATTGATCGCGCAAATCATCGCGGCGGTCGTCGGCGCGGCATTGTTGATCGGACTGCAGGTTGCAGCGATCATGCTCTACGGAAATCTATCGCGTTTCGACGTTCTGACATCGTCATCGATTGCGGCCGCGGCACCGAACGACGCCAGCTTGTTCTGGCTGCCGGCCCGTGCTGTGCTTGGCGACGCGGTCGCAATGATCGCGATCGTCGTGGCTGGTGCCGGATTTCTGGCGGCTGTCATCGCGCACTACGCAGCGCAGTTCGGCGCGCACGCAGTCGCTGCGGCAAGCGTTTCGGAATTCTCAGACGCCAAAGGCGGCGCGCGCCGTCCGTTCCGGCCGATGATCGCGACGCAGGCTCTCCGCGCGAAAGAATGGGCGCTGCTGAAGCGCGATCCGTGGCTCGCATCGCAGACCTTGATGCAGATTCTCTACCTCGTGCCGCCAGCGTTGCTTCTTTGGCGCGACATGGGCAGCGAAACGCACGTTCACGTCATTCTAGCACCCGTGCTTGTCATGGCCTTCGGTCAATTGGCCGGCGGCTTGGCGTGGCTTGCGACATCTGGTGAAGATGCGCCGGATTTGGTCGCCACTGCGCCTCTGCAGCGGCGCGCGATTACGCGGGCCAAAAACGAAGCTGTCCTGCTGGCGATATCGGTCGTCGCGGCACCACTTATTCTCGCGCTGGCGTTCGCGTCGCTCTGGGGTGCTGCGGCGACAGCAATCGGCATCGCTGTTGCTGCGACGTCGGCGATTGCCATTCAATTGTGGTTCCGCGTTGCAGCGACCCGCAATCAGTTCCGCCGCCGTCAGACGGCGTCGAAAACATCGACGTTTGCCGAAGCATTCTCGTCGATCTTCTGGGCAGGCGCGACCGGATTTGCAGCCGCTGGTTCACTCTTTGCGCTACCCTTCGCGGTGCTCGCGCTGGTGACGCTGGCGATCGCCTATTTCATCAGCCCGCGCGGCTGATGCATTACGCAAGCACGACGCGCACGAGCGAGCGAATTTGCTCAAGCGTGAACGGCTTCGAGATCGACGCAAGCCGCCGCGAATCCAAATCGCTCGCGCGGTCGAGCTGATCGGAAAATCCCGACATCAAAACGACCGCGATCTTTGGCTTCAACGCAATCGCTTCGCGCGCCAATGAAACACCATCGAGCTGCGGCATGTCCACGTCCGAAACAAGCACGTCGACGGCCGCCGCGTGCGTCTTCAGATAATCGAGCGCCTCGCCGCCGTCCTGGGTTACGTGCACAGTGTGGCCTTCCGCCGTCAGCGCCCGGCGCACGAGATCGCGAACAGCGGCATCGTCGTCGGCGAGCAGAATATTGGCCATGTGCAGCTTCCCCCAGAATTCGTCAGTCGATGATACGGCCAACATAGGGCAATTCGCGATACCGGTGCGCGACGTCCATTCCATAGCCGACAACAAATACGTTCGGGCAGGTGAACGCCTGATAGTCGGCCTGGATATTGACGGCGCGCTGAACCTGCTTTTCGAGCAGCACGCACGTTTCGATGATCCCCGCACCGCGCGCTGCAATCAGATCCTTTGCGAACGCGAGTGTGCGGCCAGAATCCAAAACGTCATCGATCAGGATGACGTGCCGGCCCTCGACGTGCAGATCGAGATCGCGCAGAATCGTGACCTGGCCGGACGACGTGCGGCTTTTCTTGTAGCTCGACAGCGTCAGGAAATCGACTTCCGGGTTAAGCCCTGCCCGGTTCAGTGCCCGCAAAAGATCGGCCGCAAACACAAAGCTGCCTTTGAGGATTGGCACAACCAGAAGGTTGATTGGCTTTTTCGCTGCAATTTCGCCAGCTAGCTCTTCCAGGCGGCGCGCAATATCGTCGGCCGCATAGATTGTTTCAATGTTCAGCAGGGCGTCGGCTTCGGCCATTCAGGCGGTCCTTGTTTTACGGGCGGTGCTGCGAAGCAGCAGCGGAGCGAGGAAACTGTGTACACGAGCCTGCCATAATCGTGATCGATTGATCGCTTCGGCATTCCTGTGTCTATACAGTCATCGGAAGTTCTTTGAGTTTTGACCATTTTGCCGCTGAGGCCAACCCCCAGTGATTCGCTTATCGAACGTCGGATTAAAGTACGATCGCGGGCCGGAAGTGCTCTCGGACGTGAATTTTCATCTGCGGCCTGGGTCGTTCCACTTCCTGCACGGCGAGTCTGGCGCGGGTAAGACGTCGTTGTTGCGTCTCATGTTCATGTCGATCCATCCCTCGCGCGGGCAATTGCAGATGTTCAGTGAGGACATCAGCCGTGTCAGCCCTCAGAAGCGCGCGCAATTGCGCCGCCGCATCGGCATCGTGTTCCAGGACTTCCGGCTGCTCGACCACTTGACGGTTTGGGAAAACGTCGCGCTGCCTTTGCAGGTCGTCGGCAAGAAGCCATCCGACTATCGCGAAGACGTGACAGATCTTTTGCAGTGGGTTGGCCTCGGTGACCGGATGTATGCTAATCCATCGGTACTCTCGGGTGGGGAAAAGCAGCGTGCGGCGATCGCCCGCGCCGTCATCGGAAAGCCCGAAGTTCTGCTCGCCGATGAGCCGACCGGCAACGTCGACCCGCAAATGGCGCGGCGCCTGCTGCGACTATTCGTCGAACTGAACAGGCTTGGAACATCGGTCGTCATCGCGACCCACGATCATCAATTGATGCGGCAGTTCAAAGCGCCGCGCATCGAGGTGCACAAGGGCCATGTCCGGATCATATGACCGCTTTTCCGGGCGCCCGCTGCCGCCATCGCAGGCGACGGCGTACGACCCTTACGCGACACCGGTGACAGGCGCGCCGACCGGGCCTGCATCGAGCCACGCGCAATCCCCTGCACCAGCGACGCAAAACTTCGGCCCGCCGCAGCATGGATTTCCTGCGACCCAGACCGCCTATCCCGACACAGCTCGCCTGGCGCCGCCCATAGACGACGCACCGGCTGAAATGTACGCCGGCCCGCGCGAGGGCGACCGTGGCCGCAAGATGAAGCAGACGGCGCCGGTTGTGCCGCCCGCCTCGGTAACGGGACGCTCGCTGACCCTCGTCGTCGCGATCATGTGCTTCCTCGCGTGCCTGACGGCGGGCGCTGTTTGGATGATCAAGCAATCCGCCGACGCGTGGCTCAAAGACATTGCCAGTGAAGTGACGGTCCAGGTCGAACCGAAGGACAAAGTCGATATTGAGAAGTCGGTCGGCGAGGTCGTGACGTTTCTCGAAAAGCAGCCTGGGATCATCGACGCCAAGCCGCTCGACCTCGCCCAGTCATCAGAGCTTCTGGAACCTTGGCTCGGAACGTCGGATGTGTTGAAGTCACTGCCCGTCCCGCGTTTGATCGCGATCGAAATCGATCGCACGACGCCGCCTGACCTTGCCAACATCGGCACGGTTCTTGGCCGCGACTTCACCGGCGTCACGCTCGACGACCACCGGCGCTGGCAACAGCAGATCCGGGCCGTTACAGGATCGTTTGCGCTCGGCGGTCTCGCCATTCTCGGGCTCGTTGCCGCGGCGACGATGGCGATCATCGTGTCGGCCACGAAGAGTGCGATGGCGTCGAACCGCGAGATCGTCGAAGTTCTGCACTTCGTCGGAGCCACCGATAAATTCATCTCGCGCGAGTTCGAGAAGCATTTTCTGCGTCTTGGCATCAAGGCGGGCATCGTCGGCGCCAGCCTCGCGATGCTCGTTTTTCTCGGCATGCCGGCGATCATGGAATTGCTCGGCGGCGGGGCGGTCAGCGCGGTCGAAATGCAGCGCCTGATCGGTACCGGGTCGCTCGATCCGGCTGGCTATGTTTTGCTGGGGATTGTCGTCGTAATTATTGCTGCGCTATGCATGATCACGTCGCGGATCGGCGTCTATCGGATTTTGCACGGAAAGCATTAACCGCATTATCGAACCTTGTAATTTCCGGCATAATTTCCGGCCTGTCACGGCCCCCTATTGTAACCGCATTGATTTGTACTTGATCCGTGAGTATCGAGGCGCATTGTAACGTGTTGCCGTGCCGCGTTTGAAAGACCGGATTGGATTGTCTACCGAATGAAGTCCTTTATGCGAGCGATCGTTGTGCTGGCGGCCATTGCCGCTGCGACGCTGGCGTTCGGCTTCGTGCTCTTTGCGACGTCTGTCATGCGCAGCCCCTACGGCGGCACCAACACGGCCGACGGGATCGTCGTATTGACCGGCGGCGACAACCGCATTGTCGAAGGTGCAAAGTTACTCGCCGAGGGGCATGGCAAGCGTCTGCTGATCTCCGGCGTCAACAGAAAAGTCCGCCGCGAAGATGTGCAGCGCATTTCCGGCCTCGATCACAAGCTATTCACGTGTTGCGTCGATCTCGGGTATGAAGCGCTCGATACCGTTGGCAATGCCGACGAAACGCGGACGTGGGCCAATGCCAATGGCTACAATACCTTGATCGTCGTGACGTCGAGCTACCACATGCCGCGCGGCTTGGCAGAGCTCTCGCTCGTCATGCCGGAGCGCAAGCTCATCCCGCACGCCGTCACGCCGCGCAGCTTTCCAATCGGCGGCTGGTGGCTACACGTTGCAACGACCCGCATCCTGCTGTCGGAATACCTGAAGTATCTTCCTGCCGTCGCACGCCTGACCGCGCAACGCGTGCTCGGATTGAGCGAAGACCGCGCGATCGCCGTAGCTGAGCCGAAGCGTAGCGATGGCTGAAAGTGCGCCGCCCGGCCCGCCGTCAATTGGCGTGATCGTTCGATCGCTGTTGTTTGCCGTGGCCTTCTACGTGACAACAGCATTGTTTCTGCTGCTCGGATCATGGCTGTTGCTCGCGCCAAGGCGATGGGCGATGGCGGGATTGAAACTGCATGGCCAAACGTGCGTCGCGCTTCTGAAATGGATTTGCGGAACGTCGCTTGAGGTGCGCGGCCGCGAGAATGTGCCCGCAGGCGCGTGCTTGGTCGTCTCGAAACACCAATCAGCGTGGGATACGTTCGCGCTCATTCCGTTGTTCGACGATCCCGCCATCGTCCTAAAAAACGAGCTGAAATGGATCCCCATCTACGGCTGGTTCTGCGTTAAGTTCCAGCACATCCTGGTCAAACGCGACAAGGCATCTGCGGCGCTGAAAGCGTTGATCCGCGACGCCAAGGACCGCGTTGCCGGCGGACGCCAAATCCTGATTTTTCCTGAAGGAACCCGTACCGTGCCTGGCGCCGCGCCGGATTACAAGCCCGGCTATGTTGCGCTCTACGAGGCGTTGGGCGTGCCTGCGGTACCGCTGGCGCTCAATTCCGGACTGTACTGGCCGCGGCGCAGCTTATGGCGCTATCCCGGCACCATCGTTGTCGAACTTCTGCCGGCACTACAGCCCGGTTTGCCGCGCGCTGAATTTCGAACGCGGCTGGAAACAGGGCTTGAGACCGCTTCAAAGCGCCTGCTGCAGGAAGCACGCATCAACGCGTGAAAGCGTCTGCTTGGCACTTAACCCATCAGGCTTGGCATTCAGACTGGAAAGAAGGGTGACTTCCGTCGCTATCAAAAATTTAGCGCAAACGTCATTGCGAGTGGCAAATCGGGCGTGCAGCACCTAAATATATACACCGATGTCAATCCGTAACGTCAACATATATCGATGACCGCAACGCCGTCATTTCAGGCTCCGATCTCCGAGGAAATCTGGTCGCGGAAATACCGCTTCAGTGGCTCGGAGACGCTCGGCGCCGATAAGACGCTTGACGATACGTTCTGGCGCGTCGCCCGGGCGGCGGCGTCGCTCGAAAAGGGCGGTAAAGCGAAGCGCGAAACCTGGGCGCGCAAATTTCACGGCGCAATGGCGGACTATGGCTTTCTGCCGGCCGGTCGCATTCTCGCGGGCGCTGGAACCGGCCGCAACGTAACACTGTTCAACTGCTTCGTGCTCGGCAAAATTGAAGATGACCTCAGCGCCATCTTCGACGGTGTGAAAGACGCCGCCCTGACGATGCAGGCAGGCGGCGGCATCGGTCATGACTTTTCAACGCTCCGCCCGAAGGGCGCGCTTGTCAAAAGCATAGGTGCCGACGCATCAGGTCCGGTGAGCTTCATGGACGTGTGGGACTCGATGTGCCGCACGATCATGTCGGCCGGGCAGCGGCGCGGCGCGATGATGGCAACGCTGCGCTGCGACCACCCTGACATAGAAGATTTCATCGCTGCCAAGGCCGATCACAACCGCCTGCGCAATTTCAATCTGTCGGTTCTTGTGACCGATGCGTTCATGGCCGCAGTTAAAAGCGGCGCGTCCTGGGATCTCGTATTCGAAGGGAAGGTTTATAAAACCGTCTCGGCGCGCGACCTTTGGGACAGGCTTATGCGTGCGACGTATGATTATGCCGAGCCAGGCGTGATCTTCATCGATCGGATTAACGCCGAGAACAACCTTGCATTTTGCGAAACGATTTCGGCGACCAACCCATGCGGCGAGCAGCCTCTGCCGCCCTATGGCGCGTGCCTGCTTGGATCGATCAATCTTGCGGCTTTTGTTCGCCAGCCGTTTACAGCGTCCGCACGCCTCGACGACGTAGCACTCGCCGAACGCGCCAAGATTGCCATCAGGCTGCTCGATAACGTGATCGACATTTCGCGCTATCCGCTCGATGCACAGCGCGATGAAGCAAAAGCCAAGCGGCGGATCGGGCTTGGCATCACCGGCCTGGCCGATGCGCTGATATTCTGCGGTCTCGAATACGGGTCGCAGGCCGCACGCGATGCGGCGGCGCGTTGGATGTCGATCATCCAGAATGCGTCTTATGTGGCGAGCGCGGAGCTGGCTGCTGAAAAAGGCGCGTTCCCGCTCTTTGACCGGCAGGCGTTTCTCGGCCGGCTCAATGTTCAGCGTCTCGATGTTGACGTGAGAGCCGCGATCGCCAAGCACGGAATTCGCAACGGTTGCCTGACGTCGATCGCCCCGACCGGGACCATTTCGCTGCTTGCTGGAAATGTTTCGAGCGGCATCGAGCCGGTCTTTGGCTACAGCTACCGGCGCAGCATATTGGCCCGCGACGGGACGCGCTACGACGAAGACGTCCAGGACTTCGCCTATCGCGCCTATGTCTCTGAACACGGCAACGATAGCGCATTGCCGACATCGTTTGTCATCGCCGATCAATTGCCGCCTGCCGCGCATCTTGGCATGCAGGCGGCGCTGCAGCCGTTTGTCGACAGCGCCATTTCGAAAACGATCAATTGCCCCGAGACGATGACGTTCGAGGCGTTTCGCGATGTTTATGCGAATGCTTACGACATGGGCCTGAAGGGGTGCACGACGTACCGGCCCAACGCGGTCACCGGGTCTGTGCTGTCGCACACGCCGAGTGATAAGCCGGCGACGGAGATTGCCGCGAAAGAATCCATACGGTCGGCCACACCGGGCATCGTCTATATGACGAAACCGCTCGAACGCGATGCCGCGCTCGAAGGGCTGACATACAAAATCAATTGGCCAGCCAGCCCCCATGCGCTGTACGTCACGATCAACGATATCGAACGCGACGGACGCCGGCGGCCGTTCGAGATTTTTATCAACACGAAGAACCTCGAACATTATGCGTGGACGGTGGCTCTGACGCGCATGATCAGCGCCGTGTTCCGGCGCGGCGGCGACGTGACGTTCGTCGCCGAGAAACTGAAAGCCGTCTTCGATCCGGAAGGCGGCCGGTGGATGGCGGGCCGCTACGTGCCGAGCCTTCTCGCGGCGATTGGTGACGTGATCGAAGAACACATGATCCGCACGGGTTTCATGGTGCCGCAAATCGTGCGGGACGACGGACCAGCAATTCCGGCCAAGCAGGTGCTCGCGCGCGACGCAGAAGCACAACCATCCAGTGGCGCCACGCCGCCCGCAATGCCGTCCTCTGGTTCTATCCGCGCCAGCACGCAAACCGGCCGGGTCTGCCCGCGCTGCGGAACGCGCAACCTGCATCGTATAGAGGGATGCTGGACGTGCTCCGAATGCCAGTACTCGCACTGCGGCTGATTGTATGCGGTCGTAGCTTGCCGCCAGATTTCGAACGACGAAATATGCTCACCCTGCGCAATCGTTGACGCGCGTTTACGTTTTCGAGCTAGCCGCCGGCAAAGCACTCTAACGGAGTGTTGCGGCTGCGATCATTTCTCAACACATCTTTGACCATAGCCGAAACTCAGCCGGCTAAGGTTCCGATCGCGTCAAATTTCAGCTTCAAAACATCGGAAACGTTCACTTTAGAGGGGTATGAAGGAACCATAAAAAGAGCGGCGATTGCCGTAAGAGACTGCACAGGGGTTTTGCGTAATGAGTGCTGAGATCATCGGCTTCGCCGAATATCGCGCGCGGCGCGCCGGAAAGGCGGTCGTCGACGCCGCCGAACTCAACGAGTCGTTAGGTGATGCCTGCCCGCGCTTCCATTTTTGGACCGGCGCATCCGGCAAGCGTTACGTTCACACGGTTTACAGCATCTTCGACTGCCCGCCGCTCGGCATCGCCAGCTACGTCCTCGTGCGCCGTTCAAACAAGACCGAGCGCTCGATCCTCGCGATCGGCCGGCTGTCCCACGAAGAAGCAACGCTCAATCTCGCCGAAATCCGTCAACGCGCGGCGACGCTCGGCGCCGATGAAGTCCACGTCCATCTGCTCGCCGGTTCGGTCAGCGAATGCCAGGCTGTGGAAGTCGATCTGCGCACGGCTCAGTTCGCGGCGTGTTCGGTCTGAATCTCTTAAACGTTTGCGCCAGCGCTGCCTCTCAAGTCTCACCGCCAGCGCTGCCGGTGGCCGAAGCGGTTAATGTCGCCGGCTTTCAGCGTGCGGCTGCGCGGCCAATCGCTAATTGACCCGTGGGACACCAGGGAACGCCCGCGCCGGCCACGGACCGCGCCGAGGCAAGCCCGAACGCGCTCCAATTCTCGCTCGCGAATACCAAGCCGCTTCAACTCCGCCAGCGTGTTGACGAGATAATCGACATTCGATCCCGACCGCCCCCGCGCGCCGGCGATAATGAGCGCTTGCCGTTGCACCGGCACGCGCGGCGTGAAACCCGGATGTGCCGGTTCCGAGATATAGACGAGCGCGTGATGTTCGGCGCGCTGCTGTCCGACCAACGAAATCTTGAGATGTGCTTCGCGATAGATGCCGCTCACCTGTTCGCGCGCGCGGAGATATTGGCGGACCGCGACGGCATTCGCCGCTGAAACGCGGTAGGCGAGGCCGTCCGTCACGCCGCCGCGGTCGAGACCCAAAACTAGGCCCGGGCGGTCGTGGGTGCCACGATGGACGCGCGACGCGATACAAAACCGCCGGTGCCAACCACTCAGTCGCGCCGGATGCACATCGAGAAACGGAAAATCCGGCCGCCACATCAGTGAGCCGTAGGCGAAGACCCATAGATCTGGCGATGCCGCCGTCACTCTAGCCGCCCTCAACTATCCTTGCTGGATTGTGGACGGCGGCCGAAGTCCGGTGCGCCGGTATCCTGACCGGCCTGAATGACGCCGCGCCGGATAGCACGCGCTTCTGTGAACAGCCGTTCCAGCGTCTCGCCATCGCCGAAACGGATCGCGCGCTGCAAAACAACGAGGTCTTCCGAAAAGCGGCCAAGCATTTCAAGCACGGCGTCCTTGTTGTTCAAGAACACGTCGCGCCACATGACAGGATCGGACGCCGCGATACGCGTAAAATCGCGGAAGCCGCCCGCCGAGAACTTGATAACTTCGCTGTCGGTCACGCGCTCGAGATGCGCAGCCGTATTGACGATATTGAACGCGATGAGATGTGGCACGTGGCTGGTAATGCCGAGCACGAGGTCGTGATGCTCCGGCGACATAATCTCCACCTCGGAGCCAAGCTTGCGCCAGAAGGATTCGAGCTGCGCGATCGCCATGCGATCCGTGTCGGGTTCCGGCGTCAGAATGCACCAGCGACCGTCGAACAGTTCAGCAAAGCCAGCTTCCGGTCCGGATTGCTCCGTTCCTGCGATCGGATGACCGGCCACGAAATGCACGCCGTCAGGAACGTGCGGAGCGATATCGCGGACGACCGATGCCTTTACCGAACCGACATCGGACAAGATGGCGCCGGGCTTCAAATGCGGTCGGATCTCTCGTGCGATTTTGCCGTAAACACCGATTGGCGTGCACAGGATGACGAGGTCGGCGTCCTTGACGGCTTCGGCGGCCGTCTCATATGCCCGCGTGACGAGGCCAAGCTCTTCGGCTTTGGCGCGCGTCGCCGGCGTCGATGACGATCCGACGATCTCCCCGACAATACCGGCCCGGCGCGCCGCATGGCTGATCGATGAGCCGATCAGACCGATGCCGATCAGCGCCACGCGCTTGAACATGACGTCGTTCATGCTGCGGCTCCGCTCATGTAGTCCTTGAGCGCCGCAAGCGCGCGCGCGTTGTCGCTTTCCGAACCGATCGTCATGCGCAAGGCATTGGGAAATCCGTAAGCGCCGACTTTGCGGACGATGACACCTTGAGATTTGAGATAGAGGTCTGCGCCGTCCGCGGTCTTCTTCGAGCCTTCCGGGAAATGGAACAGCACGAAATTGGCAACGCTCGGCGTCACCTTGAAACCGAGTGCTTCCAGCGCCTTCGACACGCGCGGCAACCAAATATCGTTGTGCGCCTTCGCAGCGTCTGCGTGCGCGACATCGTCCATCGCAGCAGCGCCACAGGCGAGTGCCGGCGCTGACATATTGAATGGCCCGCGAATACGATTGAGCACATCGGCGACGCCCGGTGGGCAATACGCCCAACCGATCCGCAGCGCCGCCAACCCGTAAATTTTCGAGAACGTCCGCGTCATGACCGTATTCGACGTCGACGCGACCAACTCGATCCCGGCTTCATAGTCGTTGTTGCTTACGTATTCAGCGTAAGCCGCGTCGAGCACCAAAAGGATATCGCTGCGCAGGCCGGCGCGCAGGCGGCGCACTTCGCTGATCGGAATGTATGTCCCGGTTGGATTATTCGGATTGGCGACGAACACGAGGCGCGTCTTGTCCGTCACGCACGCGAGAATACCGTCGACATCCGTTTGCAGATTGGTTTCATCGGCGATGACCGGCGTCGCGCCATTTGTCAGGATCGCAATGCGATAGACGAGAAAGCCGTGCGCCGTGTAAATCGCTTCATCGCCGGGACCGAGGTATCCGCGCGCCAAAAGGCCCAGCAGTTCATCAGAACCTGAGCCACAGACAATGCGCGACGCATCGAGGCCATAACGGCGCGCGATGGCGTTGCGCAAAACGGTCGCCTGACCATCGGGATAGCGCTCGAGATCGGCAGCCGCGGCCGTGAATGCCGCAATCGCCTTGGCACTCGGCCCAAGCGGCGTTTCGTTCGACGACAGCTTGGCGGGCTTCAAGCCGCCCGGCACCTTGCTTTCGCCCGGCACATAAGCCTCAATATCGAATATTCCGGGACGGGCTTTGGGGCCGGTTGTCGGCATGGCGTGTCTCTGTTGTATTGTGCGTTTTTATCGTGCGTTGTCAGCTGCGCCGCGTGGGCAGTTTCCGGCGTAGTGATAGGGGCTGGCCCTTTTGAAATCAAAGATTAAAGTTGACATTCTAAGGCGCAGGCCTAGCTAACGGGCGAACCTCGAAAAACCGCTTCAAATCCCGCCAGTGACGGCGGAACCGCAAGGGCTGCCGATCACTTTTATGACCTCCGCGACACCAGATCAAAGCGCACAATCGCCCCAGCAGCTGAATGAAGTGCATGCGCCGTCGAGTGCCGTCGTGCGCTTCGACGAGACCGCGCCGCTGAAGCTTGCCTGTCAGCAAACATTGGCGCCGTTCAGTGTTGCCTATCAGACCTATGGCGCGCTTAACGCGGCCAAGTCGAACGCGATCCTGATCTGTCACGCCCTGACAGCCGATCAACACGTCGCGAACAAGCACCCCGTGACTGGCAAGCCCGGCTGGTGGGATACACTCGTCGGTCCCGGCAAACCGATCGACACCAATCGCTTCTTCGTCATTTGCTCGAACGTTCTCGGCGGATGCATGGGCTCGACCGGTCCGGCGTCGATCAACCCGAAGACGGGCACGCCATACGGCCTCGATTTTCCGGTCATCACAATTTCTGACATCGTCGACGCGCAAGCGCGCCTGATCGACCACCTCGGCATCGATCAACTTTTTGCGGTTGTCGGCGGATCGATGGGCGGCATGCAGGTGTTGAACTGGGCGGCGCGTTACAAGGACCGCGTGTTCGCCGCCGCACCGATCGCGACAGCAGCCTGGCATTCGTCGCAGAACATTGCGTTTCACGAGGTCGGACGTCAGGCCGTCATGGCCGATCCCGATTGGCACGGTGGCAACTACTACGCCGTCGGCAAAAGCCCGCGCAACGGATTGGCCGTCGCGCGCATGGCGGCCCACATCACATATCTGTCCGAGGAAGCGCTGCACCGCAAGTTCGGCCGCAACCTACAAGATCGCTCGCAGGTCGCGTTCACATTCAACGCCGAATTCCAGGTGGAAAGCTATTTGCGTCATCAAGGCTCGACGTTCGTCGATCGCTTCGACGCCAACAGCTATCTCTACATTACGCGCGCAATGGACTACTTCGATTTGAAATCCGAATACGACGACGTGCTCGCGAATGCGTTCCGCGGAACCAAAACGCGCTTTTGCGTCGTCTCGTTTACGTCCGATTGGCTCTACCCGACGCGTGAAAGCCGCGACATTGTTCAAGCACTCAACGCCGTCGCGGCAAACGTCTCTTTCGTCGAAATCGAAACCGACAAAGGCCACGACGCCTTCCTGCTCGAAGAGCCAACCTTCTTCGCGACAATCCGCGGCTTCTTGAATGCGGCCGCCATCAAGCGCGGACTGGAGGCGGCGGCGTGACCACATACGCTCCCAAAACCATTCGCGCCGACCATGAGCTGATCGCCGAAATGGTCGATCCGGGCTCGCGCGTTCTTGACGTCGGCTGTGGCGACGGCGAGCTGTTGCATCTCCTGACTGAACAGCGTGGCGTCGACGGCCGCGGCGTTGAACTCGACCGCAATAAGGTCAACGCCTGCGTCGCGCGCGGACTGTCGGTCATTCAGGGCGACGCCGACCGCGATCTCTCGAACTATCCCGACCAAGCATTCGACTACGCAATTCTATCGCTCACCATTCAGGCGACGCGAAACCCAAAGCCCGTGCTCGAGAACCTTTTGCGCATTGGCCGCCGCGCGATCGTCTCATTTCCGAATTTCGGTCATTGGCAAATTCGCAAAGGCCTGCTGCTCGGCGGCCGCATGCCGGTGACGCACAATCTGCCGGACAACTGGTATGAAAGCCCGAACGCGCATCTCTGCACGATCCGCGACTTCGCCGACTTGTGTAGCGCTGTCGATGCCGACGTCGAACGGGCCGTTGCGTTCAATGCCTACGGGAAACGCCTGCCGATCAAATGGTCGCTGTCGATGCAGAACATGTTCGGCGAGAAGGCGGTGTTCCTGCTCAAGGGCCGCACGGCGAAAGCCTGATTTTAGGTTCCGTCGCGCGGGCTGCGCGAGACGTTGGCTGACGGCCGCAAGACGCGCTGCGTTTCGGCCCGCAGACCGCCGCCGATCGGCGCCATGACTTCCTTGCGTGCTTCTACGATAATCACGCCGGCAACACCCGACGAGACGCGCGTCAGCGATTTTTCGAGCGTCGGCGCGATCCGCAACAGCAACCGCTTGTCGAAGGGCGGAAAATACAGCGCTTCACCCCAATCGATCGGCGTAAACAATCCGTCGGTCAACTGCCGGTCGATCTGCGACCGGCTGAACGGGAGACCTTGCCCAAACGGTGTGGTGTCGATGCGCGACCACAAGCCCCGGCGATTGGGTACGATCAGCAGCAAGCGGCCATCGGGCGCGAGCACACGCCAGGCTTCGCGCAATAGCGGTCCGACGCGTTCGGCCTGCTCGATGCAATGGACGGCGAGCAGACGATCGACGCTGTTATCGGGCAACGGCCAATTGTGCTCTTCGACGAGCGCCGAGCGGCAGCTCGCACCGACGGGCCATACGAGTACGCCTTGCCGCGCCGGCATGAAGCAGCCGATGCGCGACGCCTCCGAACGAAAGGTTCCGAGATAGGGCGACGCGAATCCGACACCGACCGTCGTCAACCCGTCAACGTTTTGCCAACGCGCTCGAATGCGGGATGTCAGCTGACGCCGGACCAAATGACCAAGCGGCGTGCGATAAAAGTCGCGAAGATCCTTGGCGTCGAAATGCATGCGGTTCGTGCCGTGGCCCAAACGATTGTTGACGGCCCTTGTGTACGCCATTTGGCGGGCAACACCAAACACACTGGGCCCCGCTTGGGGCCCAGTTGATTGCCGTTTCCGCCGATTTTAGCGGTTAGCGTCCGATGGCCTTGCCAAGACCTTGGATTTCGTCAGGCGTCAGCTGCGACGGCGCGTGGAACTGATCGCCGAACAGCCGCGGTGCCGGCTGGCCAGCGTCCGCCATCTTCAGCGGCTGGATTTCGCCCGTCGCCGCGTCGATGCGAACATGCTCGACGATAACCGTCTGATCCGAATAGATCGCCTCGACTTTGAGGTCGAGCTTTTCGAAGCCTGCGTCGCGCCGTCCGATCAACAGATCCTTCGCGGCATGATCGAGCCACGCGGGCAATGGCGAACCATCTACCTGCGTGATCCGATAGTCGACGATACGCTTAGCGCCGCTCTCGATCGTATTCGAGAGCTGAATGATCAGCGTATCCTGCCGCACGAGGCTTTCGATGATGATCTGCTCGCGCGTGCTCAGGCCACCTAGGTTGCCCGGAATGTTATTGCGCAACGAGAACCCGGGAAGCCCCTCGATACGGTACTCCTGGAAGCTGCGGTCAAAACCTGCATTCAGCAGTATTTCGCGTGCGCGTTCGACGCGCACCGTTTCGACAACGATACCGTTGTCGGTGAACGATGCGACACCATCGAGCGATCGCAAGCCGTTTGCCGCGGCAAGCACCGCGCCGTTGGCCCCGAGCTGTCCTGCAACGCTCCGCAGCAAACCGATATCGAAAACCGCGTCGACGACGGCGCCGTCGGCAGAAATGCTGGGCGGTATTGGCTTTAATACCGGCTCGGCTTCGAATGGATCCGGTTCGCCCGGCCCGTTGAAGCCGAATTGCGGCGGTATCTCATGATAGCCGTCGTCGCGGACGGTGATCGTCACGGATGCAATTGCAGTTCCGCCGTTGCCGTCGCTGATGACATAGGTGATGCGGTCCTGGCCGACAAAGCCGTCCCGCGGCACGTAGCGGATCGAACCATCCGGCAGAACATCAACGGTGCCGTTTGTCGCTTGCGCCCGCGTTACCGTCAGCGCGTCGCCATCTGGGTCGCGATCGTTTGCAAGTACGTTGACTGTCACATCCTTGCCGCTATCGACGGTCGCGCGATCATCGACCGCGATCGGCGCCGGATTTTCAACCGGCCACGCGAACGTCGTCGTCACGACGCCACCGTTTCCATCGTCGACCGTCAGCGTCACATTGTACGGACCGCCTTGCGAGGCGTCCTTCGGCAACGTGCCGGTGACGACACCGGTTGCCGGATTGATCGTCAATCCTGGCGGCAGGCCGGTCGCTGTATAACGCAGCGGATCGCCATCAACATCCGTGACGAATTTCGAAACGTCGAAGGTGATGACGTCAGCGTCTTTCGACGGCGGCGGCGTGATCGTCAGAACGGCGGGTGCGTCATCGACCGGCGTAACGACGACGGTCACGGTGTACGTCGCAACGCCACCTTTGCCGTCGTTGATGCTGTAACTGAAGGTATCGGTGCCGTTGTAATTGGCAGCCGGCGTATAGACGTAGGTTCCGTTCGGGTTGACGACGACCGTGCCATGCGCCGGATCGGACGCCTTGCTGTACGTTACGGTGTCGCCATCAACGTCGGATGCCGGCGGCAAGGTGCCGTTGTACGTCGTGTCTTCGGGCGTCGTCGCACTGCCATTGGCGGCGGTCGGTGCATCGTTGACCGGATTGACAGTCAGCAGAACCGTCGCTTCCGCGAAGCCTCCGTTGCCGTCGCTGATGCGATAGCGGAAACTGTCCGTACCGTTGAAATTTGCGTTCGGCCGGTACGAGAATGTGCCGTCCGCGTTCAGCACGAGTGTGCCATTCGCCGGCCCGCTGACCGGCGACAGACCGTTCGATGCATTGCCGTCACCATCGACGACGGTGATCGTATCGCCTTCGATATCGCTATCCTGGCCAGCCGTGCCAGGCGTCACGTCACCGGTGATGATCGTGTCTTCGTTGCCCGAGAAGGCGTCATTGACGGCAACCGGCGCATCGTTGACCGGCGTGACGTTGATCGCGACGGTCCGCGTCACCGTTCCACCAGCGCCATCGCTGACAGTGTAGGTGAAGCTGTCCGGACCGTTGTAGTTCGCAGCCGGTGCGTAAACGTAAGTGCCGTTCGGATTGACAACCACGGTGCCGTGCGACGGGTTCGTCGCCTTCGTGAACGTCAGCGACGGGCTGTCGACGTCGGTCGCCGTCAGCGTGCCGTTGAAGGTCTGGTCTTCCGGCGTCGTCACCGAAACGTTCGAGGCGACAGGCGCATCGTTGACCGGTGTCACGGTCAACGTGACAACGGCCGTTGCCGAAGCGCCGTTGGCGTCCGTCACGCGATAGGTGAACGTATCGTGTCCGTTGTAGTTGGCAGCCGGCGTATAGGTAAATGTGCCGTTGGCGTTGAACGCAAGCGTGCCATTGGCCGGTCCGCTGACGACGCTATAGGACAACGCGTCGCCATCCGGATCGCTGCCGTTGGCAGTTACGCTGCCCGTCAGCGGCGTATCCTCGGCGCCCGTAAAGGCGTCGTTGCCGGCAATCGGCGCCGGGTTGGAGACCGTGTACGTGAATGTCCGCGTTACGAGCGCGCCTTGGCTGTCGGTCGCCGTGACCGCGATCGTATAGACGCCATTGGAAGACGGACCGCCGACGGACGCGCTGCGGCCAAGCGTGCCGCTGATCACGCCCGTCGCCGGATTGATCGACAAGCCCGTTGGCAAACCACTCGCGCTGAAGGTCAATGTATCGCCGTCGGGATCGCTGAAGCCCGCGCCGGCCGAAAGGTTGACGGATGTCCCGTCAACGCCGGTCGCGTTGCCAATCGCCGTACCCGTCGGTGCCGGGTTGCTGACTGCCCACGAAAATGTCTGCTGCGTAGCCGCGCCCGACGGGTCCGTCGCACGCACGGTGACACTGTAAGGACCGTTGGCCGATGCCAAATGGTCGATGGTGCCCGAGATGACGCCCGTCGCCGGATTGATCGACAAGCCGGGCGGCAAACCCGTCGCCGAGAACGTCAGCGCATCGCCGTCGCCATCGGAGAAGTTACCCGAGACGTTGATCGACACGGTCGAAGCGTCCGCGCTGGACCGACCCGGCAGCGGTGTCGAATCCGGTGCATCGTTGCCCGACGTAACAGGTCCAAGATCGAGCGTCGCTGTATCCGTGCCGCCGTTGCCGTCGGTGATCGCGTAGGTGACTTGCGGCACGGCGCCAATGTAGTCGGGCGCCGGCGTGAACGTATACGAGCCATCGGCGTTGATCCGCAGCGTCCCGACGCCCGGAATGTTCGCCGTATCGCCCGCATTGAATGTGCCTGTGATACCCGCGACCGTGAAGCCCGTCACAGCCAGCGTGTCGCCATCGGGATCGACATCGTTCGTCAACACGTTGCCGGTCGCAACCGTATCTTCGGTTACGCTGCGGCTATCGTTGACGGCATCTGGAGCCGGGTTCGTAACCGTCAACGTCAGCGTGGCCGGCGTAGAGCCGCCGTTGCCGTCGCTGGCAGTGATCGTGACGGTGTAGACGCCGCCTGCGCCGCCTTGCGATGCCGCGCGGTCGATCGTGCCGGAAATGACGCCGGTCGTCGGATTGATCGTCAGACCGGCCGGCATGCCGGTCGCAGAATAGGTCAGCGTATCGCCGTCGACATCCGAGAACGACGCGCTCGGATTGAGCGTGAATGTTGCGCCATCGACACCGGAAGCCGGCGGAATAGCCGTTGCCGTCGGCGCGTCGTTCGTGCCGGTGACGGTGATTGTCACCGTTGCGGTGGACGTACCGCCGTTGCCGTCGGAGACGGTATAGTTAACTGTCGTCTGGCGCGTTTCGCCGACGCCGAGATCCTCGAATTGGCCATTCGGCTGGAAGGTGTAAGAGCCGTTGGCGTTGATCGTGAAAATGCCGCCGGCAGAACCGGCCACCGGCTGTCCGACGTTCGCCGGAACGCCGTTGATCGCGCTGACGCTCAGCGGATCGCGATCCGGATCGGTATCGTTTGACAGCACACCTGACGCGGACGTGACGGAAAGCGTCGCGCCCTCAGACGTCGTGCGCGCATCGGCGACGGCCGTCGGTGCCGGGTTGGTGATTGTCCAGACGAAAGTATCGCTGACCGCAGCGCCGGCCGCATCCGTCGCGGTAACCGTGACGCTGTAGGCGCCGCCCGTGCCGCCTTGAGATGCCGCGCGGTTGATCGTGCCGCTGATGACGCCTGTTGCTGGATTGATCGAGAGCCCGGCTGGCAGGCCCGTCGCCGTATATACGCGCGTGTCGCCGGTGTCGACGTCGCTGAAATTTGAGCCAACGTTTATGGAAACGGTTTGCCCGTCGGCGTTGCTGCGATCCGCAATCGGGCTGACAACCGGCGCGTCATTGACCGGCGTTACTGTCAGCGTCAGCGTTCCGGTGTCGGTGCCGCCAGCGCCGTCCGAGACGGTGTACGTCGCGACCGGGACCGAGCCGTTATAATTTGCAGCCGGCGTGAAGACGTAAGAGCCATCGGCGTTGATCCGCAGCGTGCCAACGCCAGCAATCAGTGCCGTCGAACCAGCCGTGAACGTGCCGGTCACACCTGCGACCGTGAACTGCGTCACGCTCAGCGTATTGCCGTCAACATCGGTGTCGCCGACGAGAACGCCAGCGCTTGCCGGCACCGTCAGCGTCGTATCTTCAGGCGT
>JAFWGI010000001.1 GCA_017512425.1 Hyphomicrobium sp. | reverse complement strand
CAAATCCAACTCAACAGCCGGTACCTGCTCCATCGTCGCCTTCCTGTCTGACTTATTCGCAGAAGATCCCGTAAAGTGGAGACCCCTCCACCACATTAAATGGGCCCTTTTCCGACCGCTTGTCACTTGCCCATTGGCGGTCGCCTCACTTTGAAAGCCACGGCAACTATGGACGGTAAACACGACTGCATTGGTATGACCTGTTCGATAGCCTCGCGGACGCGGCACCCTGCTGGAAATGAACCCGTCGCCCGACAGCAAACCTGTTTGATCGCCTGCTATCACCGCCGACACACCGGAATGATGCAGCCGTCTTGGTCAACCCAGCGCCAATAACACCGATCCCAGTCATCGCCACTAATTGGAACGACCCGCCAGCCCAGCCCTTCCGCATGGGTAGCCCAGCACCGAACCGAGAAGCCCTCGTTCGCCAAATTGCCCCACGAGGGGATCCAAGCGCCTACCAATGGCCTGGCGGTCGCCTAAAACACTGACAAGCCTACTCGTGTGGGGCAGTGCCTATTCGCATTCCAATTGCATCGCGCAACATTGGCAGAACATTGTGCTCGAACCATGGGTTGCGTTTCATCCAGCCCATACTACGCCAGGATGGATGCGGAAGCGGAAAGTAGTGCGGCAGGTACTCGTGAAATTTACCAACACGTTCAGTCAGCGATTGTTTTTTGTCCTCGACCAAGTAGCGCTGGTGTGCATAGCTTCCAACGAGCAGCGTCAATCGCGCGGGTGGAAGCACGGCCATGACGCGATCATGCCACATTGGTGCACATTCGAGGCGCGGCGGCAAATCGCCACTGCTCCCGGTGCCGGGATAGCAAAAGCCCATCGGCACAAGTGCGACCTGCGCCGGATCGTAAAAAATATCGGGCGTCAGCCCCGTCCACTCGCGCAGCCGCTCGCCGCTTGCGTCATCCCAGGCAGTGCCGCTCTCATGGACCCGCGCGCCGGGCGCCTGACCGATGATGACAATTGTTGAGGTTGCGCTGAACTGAACGATCGGGCGCGGTCCGGCTGGCAGATGCTCAGCGCACAGGGTGCACGCTCGAATGTCTTCCAGCAAGCAGTCTGACGATCTCATAACAGGCGTCCCGCTACCTCCGGTCCACGGACGAGTTTGCGGCAAGATAAGCAATAATGTCGCGCCGTTGCGCGGCGTCGGAGACAGTCGAAAACATTTTCGAGCCTGGCGCCATTTTTTGGGGTCCCTGCAGCCATAAATCGATCCGCGCCGGCGTCCAAACGCCGGTCAATTTCTTGAGTGCCGGAGAATAAGCATAGCCTGGTGCCGTTGCGATCCGACGTCCAATGAGACCGCGGTGCGCCGGGCCGATACGGTTTGCCTCGATGGAATGGCATCCGCCACATTTTGCTCGATAAAGCGCCTGGCCATTTGCGAGATTGCCCCCCGCTTGCGCCGGCGCGGCGGTGGGGGCAAACACCAGTCCGGCCCCGGCCAGGATCGCGCAAACCGCGACCCCGGCCTCGATGCGTTTGCGACTTGCCATATCAGCCGAACAGATACGCAGATTTGGGCATCGCGCCGCCCGCCGCGTTGTTGAGAATGGCCCAGTGAACCGCTTCGTCTGTGCTAAGTTGCGCGAAGAGATGTGCCAGCTTGTGGTCCTGCAACGCAGCGATCTGGCCGACATAGGCGTTCGTCGCGCCCTGTTCGAGGCCGGCAGCAAACTTAATGACATCGCCTTCTGACTTGAGCGCGCCGATGTTAAGTGCCGAAATATACTCGGCATCGGTCTTGGGTTCGACAGGCTTTGCACCAGCCGTCGCGATCAGCTTGGCAAGTGAATCGCGGTGCCCCTCGTGATGGCCGAGGAAAACCAACGCAACGTCGAGCACGCCTTTGCTGAGCAGCCCGCTTCCGCCGGCAATGCGATACGCAGCGATACCTTCATGTTCAAGTGCAAGAGCACCCTGCATCACGCCGACATCTGAGCTGACGGTATCGCCGCGGCGCGCTATCTTGCGTGGCGCGGCCAGCAACGGTGCGTCAAGGGTGGCGAGCCCAAACCCAGCCGCGGCAATTCCAGCTGAACGGAACAGGGCACGGCGGGACTGGATGGCAACTTCATTTTCATTGGACATGAGATTTCCCTCTGTTGGAGTAGTAAATTACCCGCGCGCTGTGCGCCGGGATTCAAGTCGAAACGGAGCCAATCGGGTCGCCCGAGATCAGGCCTGGGTGTAGTATTTTTCTGAGACGATCTTGCCGTCCCGCCAGGTGCGCACGAGCGTTTCGTGCCAGATGATCGGGCTGCCATCACCGGCCGTCATCTTGAACGTCCATTCGCTCGCCGAGAAATTGTCCCCGACGGCCTGGCCGTGCAACGTCGCGCTTTCGAAGCTCTTCAGGCTCGCGAAAAAGCCTTCAAGATGTGCGCGCTCTGCAGCCTTCGAAGTGCGGCTTGCGCCATCGGGTTCGATGAATACGCAATTGTCGGCATAGTACTGGTCGATCGACTCAAGGATTCTGCCCTGAGCGGTGAGCGCGTTTGATGCGCTTTCGGCAGCTTCTATTGGATTGGTCATTGGCTTTTCCTTCGGATTGAATGTGATTGAAGACCGAGTTGGGCCGGTTCGCTGGGGGCGGCGAACCGGCCCGTTCGGGTCGCCTAAACAAACAAGGCGCTCCGCGAACGCATCAGCGGGAGATCATTTTCGGTCCCCGCGATATGGTTGAAGTAGTTCGTGAAAATGCTGAGTGTGATGTTCGCGACAGTCTCGACACCGGCCTCATGATCGGAACCGGCGTGGTGAGCGTTGCGAGTTGAGCTGCCGTTGTCTGGCCACGTAGGCGAACGACTTCGCATGCGACGCCCGACAGAGCGGCGGTCTTGGGATATGACGATCTGCCAATCAAATTCCTGGCCATTTCGTCGGACGAAAGACCTGCTCCCTTGCCGCGTCCCGTATGCACCGAAGCGCAATAATCGCACACATTGGCACCGGCGACAGCGAGCGCAATCTGCTTGCGGTTCACATTTGACAGGTTTCGTGCGGCGAGTGCTCCGGCAACTCCAAGATAACCACTGCGCCCGGCCGGTGATTGCGCCATGGTGGCAAGAATATTGGGCATGCCGCCGGTCTGTTTCTTGACCGCATTTAGCAGGTCTTGGGTTTTCGACGGCGCAGACGCGGCATCAGTCTGGGGAATGGTCTCCACGACAAATCTCCGTGCAGTTCCTGGCGAAGGGTTAGCAAGTCCGTCGACGCTTGATTGCGCGTCGGTGGGAGGTAACGCAATGCGGTGGTGTCATTTTGCGACTTCTGGTCAATTCGTTGGGATGACCTGCAACGTTTCGCGAATAGTCTTGTGGACTTAACGAGCGCCGGTGCTAAGCAACCAGCATGACCGATGTACTCAGCGACGTGCTCGACACAGTAGCACTGAAAGCCACAATTTACTTTCGCACCGATTTTTACCCGGCGTTTAATATCGCCGTCCCTAGCTACAGGCGTGCAGCGCGCTTTCACCTAGTGGTACAAGGGACGTGCTACGTCACCCTCGCCGATGGGACGCGCACAAAGTTGCGAGCTGGCGATCTTGCCCTTGTTCCCGGCGGCGCTGGCCATTTGCTGTCGAGCAGCGAAACCGTTGAAGGGCAACCGCTTGGCGAT
>JAFWGI010000006.1 GCA_017512425.1 Hyphomicrobium sp. | reverse complement strand
GCCGCCACCACCACCACCACCACCGCCACCACTGATGCTAGCTAGCGTGAAAATATTCTGGCGAGGCGCTCTCAAAGACGGCTCGCCAGGGGCGTCTGCTAAAGGAAGATGAAGTACGTTACGGAAGATGAAGTACGTCGGGTATCCAACCGTAAAACCGCGCAAGTTCGATGGCGTCGATCACTGGAATTGCGATGAGAAAGCAACTCGATTCTAGAAATGTGCGATAGACGAATTTCGGTTGGACGACGAGCTGGTCGACATCGCGGTACTTGCTGAAGCTCGGGATAAACCGGGGCACGCGCGCAGCGTATTCCTCAAACGCCGATCCAAATTTAAGTCTGAGATATTGCTCTTCTCTCGCGACGACGCGACCAAAAACGATCGCCGTTGCTGCGGTGCAGATGACGATCATCACCAGCGAGCTTGTCTGCGCGCCGATACCGGCGGCACCGATCAAGGTCGAAAGGTACAATGGATTGCGAACGACCGAATAGGGCCCCGTTTCAATCAGTATTTCCTTCTTGTATCCGCCAATGTGCAGAGCGCTAAAGGTCCGTCCCGCAATAGCAATAATAATGAGCAAGATGCCAAAGTGCTCAACTTGTGAATAAAATAGGGGGTTACTATGAAGCCAAACTGCGCACACGAATGGCAGGAGGAAGCAGATCATGACGATGAGAGAGGCCAACAACTTGCGACGGCGGAATTGCACCGCACGAAGTTCGATATTGTCCATATACGTGAGCGTCATGATTGAATTCCGCGGTGTGAGTTTTTAGAAATCATTGATCTGCTGAGTTAGTATACTGGCGGACTGACGTCAATGCAGCCCGTGATCGTCCCGGCCCACACGGCACCGATCCGTTCTAGTCGCAAAGTTACGTCTCGGATTTCAAAACTCGCATGCAATAAATCTGTGGCCGCTAAGCGTGTCGCTTCTGGATCGGCATCGAGTATCACACCAGCCAAGCTGAGCATGTCGCTCCAGACTTCGAGATGAGAACTCCTGATGTTAACGCTCGAGGAGCTGCCGGCATCGAGAATGCGCATGGCTACTAGATTGACCACGGGACCGAGCGCGGCAATCAAGAGTATGACCGAGTTTGTATTTCTGCCAGAGCGAAGAAGCGCTGCACGCCCTCGTAGAGAATGTATGCCGCTTCCGGGAACAATCGAATCGCGTTGAGAGCTGCAGCGAGAATCTCGAACCGCTTATAGCCAAATATTCAACGATCGTCCGCTGGCCTCGAGCCAATGCGAACAACCGTCAAGGCGATCGCCAGTCCCGCGCTATCCGTCATCTTATGACGGCATCGGACAATAAAGTCAGCTTCCCGTCAGGATGCCGCCGACCACCTCCGGAACAAAATGCCGGTAGGATCAACGCTATAGCTAAAGCCGATGTTGCTGCGCTTGGGTGGTGGCCGTGTTCGGATCCCGTGGACAACCTATAAATACTTGGTGAGAGCGCGCATTTCTGTAATCGCCTGTTCGGAACTCATCGTGCCATTATTCAACGCGCCATCCAAACAATGACTGAGATGCGCGTGAACCAATTCGCGCTTGGCATTGGCGATCGCTGCTTCAATCGCGTGCAACTGTTGAGCTAGTTCGACGCAGTCTCTCCCGGAATCGATCATAGAAACCAGAGAACGAATATGCCCCTCCGCCCGTCGCAGGCGGTTTGCGATCGAAACATGTCTTGCAGGCCCCATCTGGGTATCCTATCCTACTGGATAGGTTATGGCAAGCGCGTTCAGTTTACCGTCTTGTTGTGCCCGCGATGCAATAGTAGAGCCTTAACGACTCGTTTACGTATGCATCGCGAACTCAATCGCAACCGAAGCAGCAATGACCATCTGGCAACGCGCCATAGCGATCATATTGATGACGGTGTTCATGCCAGTCGCTGTACTGGCAGGAACGTCGCTGAGGATTTGTGTGAGCGACAACGGTCATCGCGCAATCGAATTCGTGGTCGCCGCGCAGCATCACGGTGCTGCTGAGGCGGCAGAAGCTGTTCATTGCGAGAGCCGAAGCGAAGTTCGGCATTCGGTTCCAGAGTGCTCTGATGCACCGCTGCTGAGCGTTGCCCAAAATTCAAACGCTTCGGCTAAGATCAAGCAATCGGTATCTTTCGACGATTTTCACGCCCCGGTTTCGATACCGGTTTCATATCAGTCAAAATCATTCGATGACCGATATGTATTTCGCATGAGCTGGCCATCGACGAATCGTCGTGACGCGCAGCTTGATATCATGCGCACTGTTGTGCTGCTAATCTAGATTCCGAATTCCCGTCATTATTGAGCGCTGTCGCCTTTCGTCGACTGCGCTTGCTTTTTTCTATGGGGGAATTCATGCCAGCGTTTACTGGCCTAAAGCCGAGATCATGCGCGCTTCTGTTTGCGACGGCACTGCTTGGCGGTTGCACCAATGTCGCTCTCGAAGCCGACACGGGTGCGTTGCCTGAAGCATATGCTTCAGATCGTGAGCTTCCGCTGCGCCCAGACGTGGCGCCAGATCAAGCCCCGCCTGCAGCCTTTGGCGAGCCGCCGTATGCAAATACGCTCGCGCTGAAGGATGCGGTGACGCGCGCAATTGCGTTCAGTCCTGCGCTGAGAGCCGCTTTCTTGGAGATAGACGCCCGCCTTGGAGAGGAGGCGCAGTCATCCGTTCGGCCCAATCCTTCTCTGTTGATCGATGTCGAAAACTTTGCGGGCAATAAAGGCCTAAGTGGTTTCGGGGGTGCCGAGGAAACCGTGAGTCTCGCGCAAACCATTGAATTGGGCGACAAGCGCTTGAAGCGGTTGCAAGCTGCCCACCTGGATACGTCCCTCGCAGGCTGGGACCACGAGAGCTTGCGTGTAAAAGTTGCGACACTCGCAGCTCAGGCATTCGTCGACGTGCTCATTGCCCAGGAACGTTACAAGGTTCTGGGCGAATTCGTTGTGCTCGCTGAGAAGACGCGCAGCAGCGTCGATGCGCGTGTGAAAGGCGGCAAGGCAAGCCCAATCGAACTGGACCGTGCATCCGTAGCACTCGCGCGCGCAAAGGCTTTGCAGCAAGCGGAGCGCGCACGCTTGAACGCCGCGAAGCGGAGGCTTTCAGCGCTTTGGGGTTCGTCCAAAGTCGACTTTGGCAGCGCCGTTGGACGCCTTGGCACCGGCTACACAGCGCCGACATCCAAAAGCCTCGTGACACTTCTCAATAACAATCCGATGCTGGCGCGTTGGGGAGACGAAATCAATCGTCGCGTCGCACAACTTGATCTCGAACACGCCAATGCGATCCCAGACGTAACGCTCGGAGCCGGTGTTCGAACCTCGCAGGACACCGACTCGACCGCAATGGTTGCGTCACTGTCTATGCCCATTCCTTTCTTCAACAAAAACGAAGGAAATATAGCGGCTGCTCGCAGACGCATATCAAAAGCTGAAAATGAACAACTGGCAGTGCGTAACGAATTGTACACAACGCTCGTTGAAGTGTTAGGCGAGCTCGACGTTGCCGCAACCGAGTTGCGCGCGCTCGAAAAAGACGTTCTGCCCGGCGCGCAAAGTGCCTACGAAAAAACCAGGATTGGCTTCGACGAGGGCAAGTTCGACATCCTGAGTGTTCTTGATGTGCAGCGAACGATCTTTGAGACACGTCTCGAAGTTTTGACAGCTCGCGCGAATTACGAAAAGGCACGAGCCAGGATCGAGGCGTTGATCGGTCGTGACCTCAACGGTCTTTAGGATTTGAGGATAGTTAGTTATGAATTGGAAGACCAAAGGCGCAATAGCGCTGGTACTTTTGGCGGCCGTCGCTTTCATCGGTTTCCGGGAGTTCAAAGGATCGTGTGGTCCGGCGCCAAAAGCCGACGAGCACGGTCATTCACATGGCGCGTCTGAGCAGCATACGAATGAGGGCTTCGCGACCAAGGTTTGCGAAGAGGGGCTCATCGTCGCCCTTCGGGAGTCGGTAGGTTTCGCAGAGACGACACCTGCAAAGGCGACGGCACCTGCAAAGACAGAGCCGGCGGAGTCTGCTGTCGAAGCAGGCCACAAGGAAGGTGAAAAGGGCGGCAGTGAAGAGTCCGAAGGTCACGCGCATGACGAAAAAGAAGCCGGTGGAGAGGGATTCATTACGCTCAGCAACGCCCAGGTACAAGCAGCCGAATTGAGCTTGGCACCTGTAGCGGTTGGCAAACTGGCGAAGGAAATCGCGGTTCCCGGGCGGATCGCGATCAATGCAAATGCCCAAGCCAAGATTGTCCCCAAACTCTCTGGCACTGTTGCCCGGATCGAAAAGCTCTTGGGCGAGCAAGTCGCTGCGGGTGACCTTCTCGCCGTTATCGAAAGCCGGGAAATGGCGGATGCGAAAGCGGATTACCTTGCCTCGCTCAGAGCGGAAGAGCTGGCACGATCGGTGTTCGAACGAGAACAGCGGCTCTGGAAACAGAAGGTCACCGCTGAGCAAGATTACCTAACCGCCCGGAACGCTCAGCAGGGCGCAACCATCAAACTCGATGTTGCGCATCAGAAACTTCACACCATTGGCCTCACGGACGACGAGATCGCTGCGCTTTCAAAAGTAACCGATGGAGCCCAGTACCGCTCGTACGAAATCCGCTCTCCAATTGCCGGCAGTGTGACGGCACGGGATGTGGTTCTCGGTCAGACGGTCGGCACAGACAGAGAAATTTTTACGATCGCAGAAATTGCGAAGGTCTGGGTCGAAATGGCGATTGCTCCGGGCGATCTGGGGTTTGCCAGGGAAGGGCTGGAAGTTCGAGTTGAAGCCGGTTCGCAAACGGGAACTGGCAAAATTATTGCGCTGAGCCCGTTGATAGATCCGGAGACGCGGTCGGCCAAGGCAATAGCTGAGCTCGATAACGCCGGCTCGATTTGGAAACTCGGGGACTACGTCAACGCGCGGTTAGTCGCTGCAGACCAAGACGCAAGGCTGATCGTGCCGAATGGAGCCATACAAACGATCGAGGGCAAGAAGGTTGTTTTTGTGAGCGAGAAAGGCGGTTTTCGCGCGCGCCCGATTACGACAGGCCATGAAGATTCAAAAAGCGTTGAGATTATTTCGGGCGTGAAGGCGGGCGAAGAGATCGCCACGTCGAACACGTTCACGCTCAAGGCCGAGCTCGGCAAGTCCGAAGCCGAGCACGAGCACTAGTGAGGTAGCCATGATCGAGCGCATTTTAGGTTTTTCTCTCACACACCGCTTCCTCGTGGTTCTGCTGACTGCGGCTGTTGCTGCGTTCGGCATTCGCTCGCTTCAGAGCTTGCCGATCGATGCAGTGCCGGACATCACCAACAACCAGGTACAAATCAACACCGAGGCGCGGTCCTTATCGCCATTCGAAATCGAAAAGAATGTCACGTTTCCTATCGAGACAGCACTCGCAGGCATACCTGGACTGTCTTATACGAGGTCGCTCTCGCGCAATGGCTTCTCGCAGGTAACGGCGGTCTTCAATGAAGACGTCGAAATCTATTTTGCGCGCACGCAAGTTTCAGAACGCATCGCGCAAGCGAAAGGCAATTTGCCGTCTGGTGCCGAGCCTCGCATGGGCGCGGTTTCGACTGGGCTCGGCGAGATCTATATGTGGACTGTTCATTTTGAACATCCACGGGGCAAGGGCGCCGAAGTCAAAGATGGTCAGCCTGGTTGGCAAAGCGATAATAGCTATCTCACTCCAGAAGGCCTCCGCCTGACCAAGGACTTTGAGTTCGCTATGTACCTGCGCACCGTGCAGGACTGGATCATTCGACCTCAGCTCAAGGGTATCGTCGGCGTCGCCGAGGTCGACTCGATCGGCGGATACGAACAGCAGTATCACGTGCAGCCTGATCCCCAAAAACTGCTTTCCTACGGATTGTCCTTCTCAGACGTGACGTCCGCACTCGATCGTAACAACACGAGCGTCGGCGCCGGTTATATCGAGCAAAAAGGGGAGTCTTACACGGTCCGCGCTGACGGCCGGCTCGAGTCTGCGCAGGACATCGGCAACGTTATCGTCGCCAACAAAAACGGAGTGCCGGTATTTCTCAAGGATGTCGCTGAAGTCGGTATTGGCAAAGAATTACGGACGGGTTCGGGCAGCGAAGATGGCAACGAAGTTGTCGTCGGAACTGCGATGATGCTCAAAGGCGGTAACAGCCGCGTTGTTTCGACCCTCGTCGACGAAAAAATGCAGTCGATCAATAAGTCTCTGCCGGCTGACATTACGATCAAGACGGTCCTCAATAGAACGCAGCTGGTCGATGCGACGGTTAAGACGGTCGCAAAGAACCTCGCCGAAGGCGCTCTGCTCGTCATCGTCATTCTGTTCTTGATGCTCGGCAATTTGCGCGCGGCGCTCATTACCGCCCTGGTGATCCCCTTCACCATGCTCATGACGATCACGGGTATGCTTGAGACTGGCATCTCAGCGAACCTCATGAGTCTCGGAGCGCTCGATTTCGGTCTTATCGTTGATGGTGCGGTGATCATCACTGAGAACGCGTTGCGGCGCTTGGCAGAACGTCAGCACCACGAAGGCAGGCTGCTAACGCTCAAGGAACGTCTCGAAGAGGTGATGATCGCAAGCAAGGAGATGATCCAGCCGACCGTCTTTGGTCAGATGATCATCATCACGGTGTATTTTCCGCTTCTGACGTTCACGGGCGTCGAAGGCAAGATGTTCGAGCCAATGGGGCTCACCGTTATCATCGCCCTTATTTGCGCGTTTGTTCTGTCTCTTACGTTCGTGCCTGCGATGCTCGCCATCTTTGTCACGGGTCGAGTTGAGGAGAAAGAGAACTGGCTCGTCAGAATGACTAAGCAGCGCTATGCGCCCCTGCTTCAAGGAGCTTTGGCTGAGCCACGCTTCATGATCCGCATCGCGCTCGGTATTTTTGTGCTGAGCTTGTTGTTGTTTACGCGACTCGGGCAAGAGTTCATCCCACAGCTGGATGAAAAAAATCTCGCGATGCACGCGATGCGAATACCGTCGACCGCTCTGACGCAATCGACCGATATGCAGCTCAAAGTCGAATCTGTCGTTCGGGAATTTCCGGAAGTTGCTTTTGTGTTTTCGAAAACCGGGACTGCGGAGATGGCGGCAGACCCCATGCCTCCACATGTTTCAGACACCTTTATCATCCTGAAGCCGCAAGCCGAGTGGCCGGATCCTGCGGAACTAAAAGCGTCAGTTCTCGGCCGCATTGCTGAGGCTGTCGGCCAGCTTCCCGGCAACAACTACGAATTTACGCAACCAATCCAAATGCGTTTCAACGAGCTGATTTCGGGCGTTCGTAGCGACGTCGCCGTCAAAGTATTTGGCGACGATTTTGAGCAGCTCGGTTCGACCGCGACGAAGGTTGCTGGTGTCCTTCGTACAGTCGAGGGAGCCGCTGACGTCAAGGTTGAGCAGACCACTGGTCTGCCGATGCTTAACGTCAAACTAGATAAGGTGGCCGTCGCACGCTACGGCCTCAATGTTGGCGATGTTCTTGACGTCATTTCGATTGCAGTCGGCGGCCGGGAAAGCGGCATCGTGTTCCAGGGCGACCGTCGCTTCGACATTATCGTCAGACTTCCCGATCAACTGCGCGCTAACTTAACCGAACTTGAAAACCTGCCGGTGCCATTACCGAACACCGAGAATGCCGCGGGGCGCCGAGCCACATTCATTCCGCTCAAAACGCTTGCGAGCTTTGTGGTCGAGGAAGGTCCTAACCAGATCAGCCGAGAGAACGGGAAGCGGCGTGTGGTCGTGCAAGCAAACGTGCGCGGGCGCGACATAGGTTCTTTCGTCACTGAAGCCCAAGAGAAGATTGATGCTCAGGTCAAAGTGCCGGCCGGCGAGTGGCTGACCTGGGGCGGCCAATTCGAGAACCTAAAAGCCGCTCGCGATCGATTGATCGTTGTCGTGCCAGCATGCTTTTTCGTCATTTTCCTCATGCTTTTCACCGCACTTGGAAATGTCCGCGAGGCGTTGCTCGTGTTTTCTGGCGTGCCCTTGGCGATCAGCGGTGGAATTCTCAGTCTCTATCTACGAGGCATGCCGTTCTCGATTTCCGCTGCGGTTGGCTTCATTGCGTTGTCTGGCGTGGCCGTCCTTAACGGACTTGTCATGGTGACGTATATTAATCAGCTTCGCAAAGAGGGCATGGATGGGGAGCGCGCAATCTTCGAAGGCGCCATGACCCGTTTGAGGCCGGTCTTGATGACGGCGCTCGTAGCTTCCCTTGGCTTTGTGCCGATGGCGATTGCGACGGGAACCGGAGCGGAGGTTCAAAAGCCGCTCGCGACTGTCGTTATCGGCGGTCTGATCACAGCGACGATTCTGACCCTGTTGGTTCTTCCAGCGCTCTATAAACGTTTCTGCCTTCGCCAAGAAGCCGAAGCGGAGCAACTCCCGGCCTCCACCTCAAAGCCGACGGAGGTCGTCACATGAGCGCGCAGTTGTCCGCTGGCGTTGTTCACGGCAGCGTCATTATGTCGACTGCATTAGCGGGCAAAGCGCAATCATCCATGCCGGCTCGCGCCAACACGCCAAGGCCGAATCGACTAGGAGGGCGTCCATGATCAACGGCAAACGTCTCCACGGTATCGATTTACCATACGAGGCGAGACGGCAAGTATGTAGTTGCCAGGCTAGGCTTGTAGGACGACAGCTTCGCACCGGGTCTGTTTGCAAGAGCGTTCTACGGTTGTAATGTGTTCTGCAATCAATGCAAACGCACTCGGCAGTTGCATACGATGGTTCGATGCCCTTCGCCCGCTCCATCGCGCGGCATGGCCTTTGGCCCAACTAAAAAACCCCGGGAGCGCATCCCGGGGTTTCGGTTGTTTTGCCAAGCGCCAGATTATCGCTTCGCGAGCAGGTCGCGGATTTCTTTCAAGTAGACTTCGCTCGGAGTCGGTGCCGGATCAGCGGCTGCGGGCGCCGGCTTCTTCATCGAGTTGAGTGCTTTGACCAGCAGGAAGATCGCAAATGCTGTGATTAGGAACTTGATGATCGCGTTGAGGAACAGGCCGTATTTGATCGCGACGGGGTCTGTCGGGGTCGGCATGTTGACGGCGAGGTTCGAGAAGTCGACGCCGGCCATCAAATAGCCTATCGGTGGCATGATGATATTGTCGACGAGGGTCGAGACGATTGGCGCGAATGCCGCGCCCATGATGACGCCAACCGCAAGGTCGACGACATTGCCTCGCATGGCAAAGTCTTTGAATTCTTGAATCACACTCATCTGTCAGTCCTTCCCAGTTGCAGCCCAGGTCAGTGCCCATAGTCCAGTACCCATAGCGATTACCCGTAGCGATGCTTTGTTTTAAAAGTTCATCGCTCAGACGCCGGCGCCGTTAAATCAGGCCATTCAGCCTGCAACGCTCAGCGATTCGCACACGGACATTATTATAGGCGCTTCCGCAACTACAATCCCGGCGGCACCGGCCCAAACCCCGTTGTCCAGACAAGACTTATCTTCGCCAGCGAGAAATGCGATGATGCTGCTAATGACGCCGGGAATGGCAATTGGAAGATCACTTTCCGCCGTTGCAGCATTAACCGAGAACGGAATGGCCGCATGATTGAACGCAAGGAACGAAAACCGTACTGGCGGCACACCAAATGGCAGATGCTGGCGAGCCTTCTGCCGTTCATCGCCGTCATGGTCGTGCTGCCGCTCTACGCTGACCAACTCAACCAGAACCGCTTCATCGGCTTTCCGCTCGGATACTTCCTGGCCGCGCACGGTTTCTTTGTCATAGCGGTTGTGACGGTCGCGAGCTACGTCAACCGCCAGAACGCTATCGACCACTGGCACGGCGCGCACGAAGACACTTGAGGACCGTCTAGAGATATGTCGTTTTCACCGCGGTCTCGCCTGGTCAACCCACGGCTCGGCACCTATTTCAGCATCTTCGCCGCTCTGTTCGTGGCGGTCTTCGTGTTATCTTTGATCCTCGAACAGCTGGGTGTTAGCGACGGCCGGCTGCGGATCGTCATGCTGTTCGTGCCGATCTTGCTCTACGCCGTCATCGGCGTCTCGACAGCGACGCAAGACGTGCTCGGCTTTTTTGCGGCTGGCCGCCGCGTGCCGTCCGGATACACCGGCTTGATCCTTGCGATGTCGGCAACCGGCGCAACGTTTCTCGTCGCTGCCACCGGCACCTTCTTCTTTGCTGGATTCGATGCGCTGTTCTTGCTGATCGGCGGCCTATCCGGGTTCGTCGTCATGGCGATGGTGCTGGCGCCGTTTTATCGAAAATTCGGCGCTTATACGGTGCCGAGTTATTTCGGCCGCCGTTTCGAGAGCAAGACGCTGCGTATTGCGACGGCGATGATAACGGCGGTGCCCATTCTTCTCGTGCTGGCGGCCGAGTTGCGGCTCGGCGCTGAAATCGCCGCGCAACTCAGCGGCTTCAGCACGTTCGTGACGGTTTTTCTGATGATCTCTGTCGTCGCTGTGTGCGTTGCGCCGGGCGGAAAACGATCGTTTACCTGGGCTGGCGTTGCGCAATCAATTGCGGTGATGCTTTCGCTGATGATCGCTGCGACGACCGTTGCTGTTCTGGTCACAAGTCTGCCCGTGCCGCAGCTTACACATGGTCCTCTCGTCCGCAGCCTGGTGCGCAACGAGGTTGCGCAGGGTTTGCAGATCATTCAGGTCAGCCCATTTTCGTTTGATCTGCCCGCCGAAGGTTTCCAGGCGATTGCCAAACCGTATACGCAGCCGTTCGGCGCGCTGGGACCGCTTGGGTTTGCGAGTGGGGTGATCATGATCGCGTGCGGGATCGCAGCGGCGCCCTGGCTGTTGCCGCGCGTTGCGGCATCGCCCGGTGTTTATGAAGCGCGCAAGTCGCTTGGATGGGCGACCGTATTCTATGGCTTTACAATTCTGACGATCTCGTCGGTCGCGGTTTTCATGCGCGATTTCGTTCTCGATCTCGTCATGGCCGACCGCATCGGACCGTTACCGAAATGGCTGTTTGATGCCGCACAGCAAGGTTTCGTTCAGTTCGATGAGGCGCTGGCGCGGGTATCGTTCGCGACGCTGCAATTCGATCGCGACAGCGTCATGTTCGCGCTGCCTGTTGCCGCTGGGTTGCCGCAGGCATTTGTCTATCTGCTGATGGCGGGTGGTGTCGCTGCCGCATTGGTATCGGCGAGCGCGACGTCGGTATCGCTTGCGGCGATCCTCGGCGAAGACGTCGTCCAGGGGCTATCCTGGGAACCGGCATCGCCGGAAAACCGGGTCTGGATCACGCGCGTGTTCGTCGCGATCGCGGCTCTCTGCGGCGGGCTGCTGACGCTGATGGCCCCGACCGATCCGTTACATCTCGTACTATGGGCATTGTCTCTCACGGCGGCGAGTTTGTTTCCGGTCCTCGTATTATCGATCTGGTGGAAACGGCTGACGGCGCAGGGCGCGTTGGTCGGCATGGTCGCTGGTTTCGCGATGGCGGCCTTCCTGATCTTCGCGAGCGAAGCCGGATTTTTCTTCATTCCAAGCCTGATTGCCGGGTCGTTCGGTATGCCGATCGCGGCAGGCGTCGCTTTGGCTGTGAGCGCTCTGCGGCCGGAAGCGAACCGTCGTGATCTCGAAGTCGTGCGCGACATCCGCGTGCCGGGCGGGCAGATCATCTACGATCGCGAAATGCAGCGCCTGCAATTACAAAGACACGCGCGTACTTGATCCCGCGCTGCGACGAGCGTTCGGCTAGAGCGCGCCGGAGCCGCCTTCGCCAGGGGGCGCGTCAGGTTTGGTGCCAGGATTTGTTCCAGGATTCGTGCCGGGAGCGGCGCCCGGCTCCGATTCGAATTTTTTGATTCGCTCGCGCAGCTTTTTGTACATGCCCTCGATGTAGTCGAACGCCTTGTCGACCTCTTCTTCCGTCGGCAACTGTGAAACGCTGCCGCCAGGTGGTTCGACAGGATAGTCGTTTCCGGCTGCGGGCGGTGTGCCCTTGGCGCCTTCCAGCGCTTTGATCCGGTCCTTGAGAGCCTTGTTCTCGGCTTCGAGATCGCCAGAACTCGCGGCTGTGCCGTCCTTAACCGGCTCACAGGCCCAAGCGGCGTCTTTTTTCACGCAAAGGGCGACGGCGCCGGTTTCCGTGTCGAGCCGCAGGAAGCCGCCATCGACCGGCGACATCGAATATCGGCCCTTCGGATCGGCAGGCGGTTCGGCCCAGGATTGGGCAACACCGGCAACTCCGAACAGCGCTGCCAGGGGGATGAGATGACGGGCGCGCATTGGTCAGGATCTCCGAAATGAAGCTGTAGATGACCATTCTATACCGCGACTATGGCAACGCGCGGACGCCTGCATGCAAACGAATCACCTGCGCCAAAATGTCGATCCTGATACGGATTGTTTTTCGCCCCTTATGCAAGTGTCTGTAATGCAACGAAAAAATTGATAAGCTGGAGGTTTAACGCAACGTTTACTGGCTGTTGCGAGTGTCGGAACAAGAGCTTCACCAGTACCGCGTCCGGCAGTGTTCCGACTACAGCAGCGCGCGGCTTTGGACCCTTCGTCGTCCTATCCCCTCCTGCCATCGGCGTTTCCGGCCAGCGGCAAACCGATACGACCGAGGGATCACGATGGCGAGTACCGAATACAGTCAGCACATGCGCCAAGGCGTTGATGCCGGGCAAGCTGACTCTAGCGCGGACGCTTCCGGCAGCAGCCAATCGGGCGATCTCAAGGGATTGCTGAACGCCATTGTCGATCAGATTTCGGAAGCCGATCGTCGCCACAGCGAGACGCTGCAGCAGATGCAGGAACGTCTGACGGGCATTGGCCGCGAAGCACAGGCGATCAAGCCGCGTGTTCCCGAACAATACGCGGCGGCCTTCCAACGCATCGAAGCCGGAATGGTCGAGCTTGCGAGCCGCATCACGGAAGCGACCGGTGATGTTCCGACGTCCGTTAGCTACGCAGCCCATGCCGCCTCCACGCCGACGAACGCCCCATATGGTTCGCAGCAGGCGGTTTTTGCAGAACCGCCGAAGGCTCTGCGCTCGGCCGGTTCAGGTGCCGCCGTCAATCGCGTGCACGCAGGCGTCGATACGTTCGATGTCATTGAATCAAGCCCGTCGTCGTCCGTTTCCGATCCCTGGGACCGGGATAGCGCCGAAGCGCTGGCCGGAATTTACGAGACGGGTGCCAGCAGCTATGCGGCGAAGCCGTTTGCGCAACAAGCACCAGTTACAGCTTTGATGTCGACGGATGCTCCGCACGGGAGCGCCGTCGGCGCTGATCATGGCTGGCTTGAAACGCGGTTCAACGAAATCTCCAAACGCATTGAAGAATCGCTCAGCGATCTCAATCCAGACCAGAATTTCTTCGCGCTTGGGCAGCGTGTGGATCAACTTGAGCAGCATTTCAGCACGCTGTTCGAAGGCGTCGCCACGCGCAATGACGTCGAAGGCGTCCGCCTAATTGAAGCCCACGTCAGCGAGTTGGCCGGCCATCTGGAGAACGCGCACACACAGTTGCAGCGTCTCGATGCGATCGAGCATCATCTGGCGGGTATCGCTGATCAACTGGGTGACGTGCATCGCGCCGCATTGGCGGCCAGCGACACGGTCGATGGTGAGATGCCAGCGTCGGCCGGTGCATTCGACCTCGACAGAGTTGCCCGCACTGCGGCCGAGGCCGCAGCACACCACGTCACAAAAAACCAGCCGCGCGATGGCTACGGCACGGAGACCGCTGAAATCGGTTCGATGCTACGCACATTCATTGCGGAGTCGCGCCAGGGTGAAGAGAACACAGCGGCACTTCTCGACACCTTGCAGCAGGCAATGATCCGCCTGCTCGATCGCGTCGATGCGATTGAGCTTTCGGCGCTGCAGGGCGCGCAGGCGAAAGAGCAAAGTCACGCGCAACCGTTCGCGCAGCCGCCAGTGTTCACGCACGCAGCTGCATCTGATTTTGCACCGGATCATCACAGGCTTGCCTCCGACGCCCCAAATCGCGATGCCGATCCAGAGCCCAATCCGGCGCTTGATGCCGCGGTCGCGGCCGTTGCGACGGCACGCGGCACGCCTGCGCCCGTCATCGGACATAGCGAAATCGCCCAGACTTTGAATGCTCCGGTCGGCAACGCGGCGCCCGCCGCGGCGCGTTCGCCCGAACGCATGCGTCAGGATTTCATTGCCGAAGCGCGCCGTGCAAAAATGCGTCTCGCTGAACAGGCCACCACAGTCGCTGAGTCTCCGGCCGCACGCGTCGATGTGTTGACCGCCGGCGACGCATCGAAAGTTGCACCCGCTGCCGCCCTGCGCGGCTCGGCAAAATCCGCGTCTGCCGGCAAAAAGCAGTCGTCGATCGGCAACGCGCAGCGCATCAAAGTGTTGGGTTTGTCGGCGATGCTGGCGCTTGGCGGCATTTGGCTCGCCAAAGAAAGCGGCTTGTTCTCAAGCTTGCCGCTGATCGCGACGTCCCCTGAGCCGGCTGGTGGCAGCGATGTGACGAAGTCCGCCGGTGCCACGGATCCGGCAGGAAACCCCGCCGGTGAAGCGTCGGGCACGCTGATGCCTTCGAACGCGGCGACAAATGACGACCCGGCTGCAGCACCGGGCAGCGCAGCGCCGCAAGGCGGCGCTGGCGAACTCAAGTTGCCGGAAGGCACGCGCGGCGAAATTACCAGCGACGACATCGTGGTTGGCTCGGCGACGCTGCCGATGCACGGTGTCGCAGTCGATGCCATCGAACCAATGACGGAAGAAGGCCTCGCGCGTGCCCGCCGCCAGCAGGCAATGGCGAACGTATCCGGCAAGCTCGGCGAAGCCGCGCAGCGTCACTCGGGCACCGCCGTGACGCCTGCCGCACTGGACCTCAACGCGCTGCCTGGCATCGAACCGCCCGCTGAGACGCAGAACCACGCGCCGGTGACGAGCTCCGGCATGAGCCAATCTTCAGCGCTCGATTTGCCACCGGCAACCGTTGGACCGTTGTCGCTTCGCCTCGCGGCAGCCAATGGCGATCCGTCGGCGGAATTCGAAGTCGGCGCGCGACTTGCGGAAGGCAAGGGCACGGATCAAACGTTCAAAGATGCCGCCAAATGGTACCAACGTTCTGCGTCGAAGGGATTTGCGCAGGCTCAGTATCGCATCGGTACGCTTTATGAGCGCGGGCTTGGCCTGAAGACGGATGTCGAGCGCGCCAAGGAATGGTACACGCGCGCCGCTGATCAGGGTAACGTCAAAGCGATGCACAATCTCGCCGTGCTGAGCGCCAATCAGTCGAACAGCACGCCGGACTACGCGACAGCAGCGCAATGGTTTGAGAAGGCCGCCGAGTATGGCCTGGCTGACAGCCAGTTCAATTTGGCTGTTCTGAACGAAAACGGACTCGGCGTTCCCGAAGATCTGGTTCAGGCTTACAAGTGGTTGTCGCTGTCTGCAAAGAGTGGCGATAAGGAAGCGATCCGCCGCCGCGATATCATCAAAGGCAAGCTGACGGCGACGCAGCTCGCGGACGGCGACAAGCAGGTCGCGACCTGGACGTCAAAGCGTCCGGACCCGGAAATCAACGACGCACGTAAAGCCGGTGAAGCCTGGAAAAAAAATCCGGAAAATGGCGTCAACGGCTGACGTTTGCTATCACGCCTCTTTCGTTGGGTGATGCCGAGAATGCTGTCACGGCGGACCGTGTAATTTTCCCGTCATTAGGGACGCGACTATTTCCGTTCTTGTGATCGGCTCCGGCATGGTGTCCGATAGGGTTTCTGAGGAAACAGGCGGAAGCTTTGATGCTTGACGGCCAACCGCGGACGCTGTGATGCACGTCTATTTGCCGATTGCCGAAATGTCCGTCAGCGTTTTGGTGTTCCTTGGACTCGGCGCGGCAGTCGGTTTCCTTTCAGGGCTGTTCGGCGTCGGCGGCGGATTTTTGCTGACGCCTCTGCTTATTTTTCTCGGCATACCGCCTGCCGTTGCGGTCGGCACCGGCGCAGCACACATCGTCGCCTCGTCGGTCTCGGGTGCAGTCACCCAATTCCGGCGCAACAACGTCGATGTAAAAATGGGCGTCGTGATGCTGGCCGGCGGTCTCGTCGGCACCTACATCGGCGTTGAAGCCGTGCGCCTGTTGCGCAAAGCTGGTCACTTCGACGTCGCTGTATCGCTTCTCTACGTCACATTTCTCGGCGTCATTGGCACGCTGATGCTAATCGAAAGCCTGAACAGCTGGCGCAACGTTAACGCAGGGGCCGCGGCGGCACGGCGGCGTAGCGGACAGCACAACTGGGTCGATGGCTTGCCGCTGAAAATGCGGTTCACCCGCTCGAAGCTCTTTATCAGTGCCATCCCCCCGGCCGTCATCGGCATGTTCGTCGGATTTTTGGCCGCACTAATGGGCGTCGGCGGCGGTTTTGTCATGATCCCGGCGATGATCTATCTGCTGCGAATGCCGACGGCGGTCGTTGTCGGGACGTCGCTGTTCCAGATCGTGTTTGTTGCTGCGTTTGCCGTGCTCTTGCACGCCATTCAAAATCGCACGGTCGATATTGTGCTTGCTATGCTGCTGATTGTCGGAGGTGTGCTTGGCTCGCAATTCGGCGCGATCGCGGGCGAAAAGCTGAGAGGCGAACAATTGCGCGTCATGCTTGCAGCGTTGGTCGTCGTCGTCGCCATGCGCGTCGCGTTCGACCTCGTTGTAATGCCGAGCGAACTTTTTTCCTTCGGCGGGAGGACGTGATGCGGTTGCGCGCGGTCAGCTTTGCCGGGCTCGCGATGCTCGCCTTAGTGCTGGTGCAATCTAACGCGTCAGAAGCGCAAGACTCGAGACTGCCGGTCGAATCCGTCGAAGCCGATGTGTCGACGCGCAGTGTTTCGATCACATCCGGGTTTACCGGCACTGAGATCATCATCTTCGGCGCTGTCGAGAACAGCCGCCAACCGAGCGCGGAAGCTGGCACCTACGACGTCGTCATTGTCGTCGAAGGCACCCATCAGCCGCTCGTCGTTCGCAAGAAGGCTCAAGTCGGCGGTCTCTGGGTCAACGCCGATCAAGTCCGGTTTGCGTCTTTTCCAAGCTACTATGCGATCGCATCGACGCGGCCGATCGACGAAATCGCCGAGCATGACGTTCAAAAAAAGAACCAGATCGGCTTTGAACATATACGCATGGTGCGATCGGGACGCGCCTACATCGGTGAAGCCGATCCCCTTGAAACGATCGAATTTCGTGAGGCCGTTGTTCGTCTCAAGGAGCGCGACCGGCTCTATGTTACCGCAGAGCACGGCGTCATCTTTATTGGCCGCAGCCTGTTTCGAGCGACCATCACGCTTCCGCCGAACGTCCCTGTCGGCCCGCTGACGGCGCGCGTTATGCTGTTCAAGGACGGTGCGCTGCTCGGCAGTTATAAAAGCAATGTCAATATGCAACGCGAGGGGCTGGAGCGCTTTCTGTACGATTCCGCGTTCGAGCGTCCGATGCTTTACGCGCTTGCGACCATTCTGCTCGCAGCGCTCGCCGGCCTTGGCGCCGCGTTCGCGTTCCAGCGTTCCGCGCCAACCTGATACCGGGGACTTTCAGCGCGTTAGCTGTCTTCACGCAGCAGCCGTGTCGCGACCGGATAAACGCCGTCCTGGCCGAGCATCCAGACGGCCATACCGTCATTTCCGAACAGTGGCTCGAACGCGGCGTCGAGAATATTCAGGCCGCCGGTAAATGCGCCGAACGCCGGCATCACGAGGCGCAAGCCATTGCCGACGAAGCATGGCCGGCGCAGCGCTGTGCCGTTCATCACCAGGCGTGCCGCCGGATGCATGTGTCCCGAGATTTCGTGCGTAATGGCGCCGGCTCGCGGATCGTGGCGCAACTTGATGCCCTCGACCGTCAACCCTGGAACAACATGTCCGCCAAAAATCCGCGCGACGACGGGATCATGATTACCTGTCACCCAGAGCCAGTCGCAGTCCGCTTGCAACATGCGCAGCGTTTCGATATCGGCACCGTCGATGCGCTCAGCCGCCGCCACGTCGTGCAGACTGTCGCCGAGCGCGATGACGGTTTCCGCATTATAGAAATCAATCACGCTCGCGAGTTTGCGCAGCGTCTCGCGAGTATCATAAGGCGGCAGCATCTGACCGCGCGCGGCGAAATGCGATCCCTTCTCCAAATGCAAATCGGCGACGATCAGCGCCCGCTCGGCTGGCCAGTAGAGCGCGCCGGACATGTGTGCACGAAATGCCTTGCCGCACAGCGACAGCGGTTGATCACGGGCATCATCGAGATCGAAATGATCTGGCCTAAGGCTCGTCATCGTCTAGTCCTTGCCTTTGGTCGCGGCTGCACGTCGCACGATGGCTCTTCTCCGGTCGCTTCTCGGATCAACAGTTCGGCCGCATCGCGCAGCACCATGTCTTGCCCTTCGCCGTAAACCTGCTCGCGGCCGATCTCCAAAAGCACCGGCACGCTAAGCGGCGATACACGCGACAAAGGTTGATGCCTGATTCGCCCCTGGATGCGCTCCAAAAACTCGCCAAGCCGCGCGATGTCGAGCAGACCTGTGGCGGCATCTGCCCATGCTGCTTCGAGCAGAATGTGGTTCGGATCGTGGCGCCGCAGCACGTCGTAGATGAGATCGGTCGACATCGTGACCTGCCGGCCGGATTTTACCTTGCCGGGATGACGCCGCTCGATCAGCCCGGCGACGACGGCTGCCAAACGGAACGTGCGCTTCATCAGACTGCTTTCGGCGAGCCAGGCATCGAGATCGTCGCCAAGCATGTCCTGCTCGAACAGTTTCGCAAGATCGATGCGGTTATCTGCAATCGCCGCCGAGACGTCGCCGCGGCACCAGATCGACAGCGCGTAATCGTTGGCGACGAAACCAAGCGGGGCCATCTTCGCCCTATCGAGACGACGGGTCAGCAGCATGCCGAGGGTCTGATGCGCGAGACGGCCCTCGAATGGATAAACGACGACGTAGTGGCGGCCCTGGCGTGGAAATGTTTCGATCAAAACGTCGTCCGGGCCAGGCAGGATCGAGCGCTCGCGCTGCAGTTCGAGCCAATGGGAGACCGGTTCGGGAAGCGCAGACCATGATGACGGATCGGCCAACATTCGGCGCACGCGCTCGGCGAGATGCGTCGACATTGGAAAGCGACCGCCGCCGTAACTCGGGATCATGGGATCGCTGGCCGTCGCGCGTGAAACGTAGACCTCGGTCTCGCGCAGGCCTTCGAAGCGAAGAACCTCGCCTGCGAAAACAAATGTCGCGCGCGGCGGCAGTTGCTCGACAAAATACTCGTCGATCTCGCCGAGCACGCGGCCGCCCTGCAGCGCGCTGATTTTACCGCCGCGTTTTCCCGATGTCAGCCGCACCTTCAACATCGGCGTATCGACGATGGTGCCGACATTGAGACGATACTGCTGCGCGAACTTTCCGTTCGACACGCGGAGTGTTCCGTCGGCGTTGCGGCGGAGTTTGGCAAAGCGTTCGTAGGCGCGCAGGGCATAGCCGCCGGTCGACACAAAATCGACGACGCGGTCGAAATGCGCACGTGTCAAATCGGAATACGGCATCGCCATGCGGACTTCGGCGTACAACGCGTCGGGATGAAACGGTGCCGCGCACGCCATGCCGAGGACGTGCTGCGCAAGCACGTCGAGCGCGCCGGTGCGCGATAGCATGGCGTCCTGTGCGCCCGCTTCGGCAGCTTGTAGCGCTGCGCGGCACTCGAGAACCTCGAAGCGATTGCCGGGCACAAGCACGGCCCGAGACGGTTCATCGAGCCTGTGATTGGCGCGGCCGATCCGTTGCAGCAAACGGCTCGCGCCTTTGGGTGCGCCGATATGAATGACGAGATCGATGTCGCCCCAGTCGATGCCGAGATCGAGCGTCGACGTCGCGACGACGGCGCGGAGTTCGCCGGCCGCCATCGCGGCTTCGACTTTTTTACGCTGTGCCGCATCAAGCGAACCGTGATGCAAGCCGATCGGCAAATTGTCGTCATTGCCGCGCCAGAGTTCTTGAAAGACATACTCGGCCTGCATGCGCGTATTGACGAAAATCAACGCTAAGCGGCTGGCGCGTATCGCGTCATAGACTTCGCCCATTGCGTAACGCGCCGTGTGTCCCGACCACGGCACGTCAGCTTCGGCTTCCAGAATCTTGATCTCCGGTTTTGCACCGCCGGATACCGTGACAATATCGGAAAGCGCCAGTAACTGGTCTGGTGACGTCTGCGGAACGAGATACGCGCGCAGCTCCGTCGGTCGCGCCACGGTCGCCGAGAGGCCAATCGTCATGACGTCAGGCGCAAGCGCGCGCAGCCGCGCGATGCCAAGCGCGAGCAGATCGCCGCGCTTCGATGCTGCCAGCGCATGCAATTCGTCAAGGATGATCGTGTCGAGATCGGCGAACAGATACGCCGCGTCGGGGTGGCTGATCAGCAGCGCGACTTGCTCGGGCGTCGTCAGCAGAATGTGCGGCGGGTGCGTGCGTTGACGCGCTTTGCGCGCCGTCGTCGTATCGCCGCTACGGGTTTCAGTGCGGATTTTCAAACCCATCTCGGCGATCGGCGTATCGAGATTGCGCGCAACGTCGGCGGCAAGCGCCTTGAGAGGCGAAATGTAGAGCGTGCGCAGTCCCGCACCCTTGCGCTCGCGTTTGCCCGATGACAACGCGATCAGGCTTGGGAGAAACCCAGCGAGCGTTTTGCCGGCACCTGTTGGCGCGATAAGAAGCGTCGAACGGCGCGCTTCGGCAGCTTGAAGCAACGCCAGTTGGTGCGGACGCGGAGACCATTTGCGCCTTTGGAACCAATCTGCGAACGGCTCCGGCAAACGCGTCACGCCACCGGCCGGCGGCTTTTTGATTTTGGCGGTTGATGTTGGACGCGATCGTTCTGACATGTCACCTTGAAGCTATACGCGCAGCGGACATCCGTCAGCCAAATCCCGCAAACGCCACGTCTGGCATTCGAGCGTGGCGTTATGGTAAGGCTGCCCGGCCGTGAGCACCTTACATAGGTACTTTTGCCAACATGCCAGCGCGCGGCGAGGAGAGGACGACGATGAATTTGCGGGATTTCCTTGGTGGATCGATTACCGGCGTGGTGCTGCGCCTGGCGATCTTATCGATCCTGGTCGGCGTTTTCCTGTCGATCTTCGGCATAACGCCACGCAATTTTTTCTACGTCCTCGATCAGTTCGCGCGTCACGTGTACGATCTCGGTTTCGGCGCGGTCACTTGGATATTCGAATACATGGTGCTCGGCGCCATGCTCGTCATTCCAGTGTGGCTCGTCGTGCGATTGTTGAAAGCCGGTCCCAAGGACGTCAACTGAGTCCGTGTACGCAACTGGTTTTGCCGCAGATCTAGGTCACATCAACGGCTGCTTCGCCCAGTGCGCAGCGCTGCGTCCACGAATATTGGCGAGACCGCCCGAGCGTCGTGCCTCCGCAGCCAGTTCTGATTTAATCGCACCGATCAAACCAGGCCCCTCGTAGATCAAGCCAGTATAAAGCTGAAGCAGCGTTGCGCCGGCCTCGATTTTGGCGATGGCCGTCTTGGCGCTGTCGATCCCACCTATGCCGATCAGTGGAATTCTGCCGCCCGTCTCCATGTACACGCGTGCGAGCATCGCCGTTGATCGTGTAAACGCCGGCCGCCCGGAAAGTCCGCCGGCTTCCGTCGCGCGACTGTCCGTCAGCCCGTGCCGCGACAACGTCGTATTCGAGACCGCAATGCCGTCAACGGCGTGCGCGATCAAACGCGCGGCGATCGGCGCGACGTCCTCTTCGGCGATATCCGGAGCGATCTTGACGATCACCGGCGTCCGCTTGGTGTTGCCAGCCTCGATCGCGGCGCGCGCGGCCATCACGCGGCCTAGCAGTTCGTCGAGCGCTTCTGGAGCCTGGAGATCGCGTAGTCCGGGCGTGTTCGGCGATGAAATATTGACAGTGAAGTAGCTGGCGAGATGGTGGAACGTCTCGATGCCACGAACGTAGTCGCCTGTTCTATCGTTGGAGTTCTTGTTCGCGCCGATGTTGACGCCGACGATCCCGCCATTATTCCTGCGCGCCTCGAGGCGCCGCAGCGCCGCCGCGTGACCGCCGTTATTGAAACCGAGCCGATTAATGAGGCCGTGATCGGAAATCAGTCGGAAGACGCGCGGTTGCGGATTGCCCGCCTGCGGCTCTGGCGTCACGGTCCCGATTTCCGCAAACCCGCATCCGAGACCAAGCACGGCATCGGGCACGCGTGCGTCTTTGTCGTAGCCCGCCGCGATGCCAACAGGATTCGGAAACGTCAAACCAAAGACGGTTTGGGATAATATGTCGTCATCGCGGCTGTTGCCGCGCGGATAGACGCCACATTCGAGCGCCTTCAGCGTCGCTTCGTGCGCGGCTTCCGTTTCAAGTTGGAAGAGTGCAGCGCGAGCAATCGGGTAGAGCGCGGAAAACATTAGGATAGTTCCTTAGTGAAAACGGGCATGCCGTCGGCGCCAAGCGGCAGCGGCTTCTGCCACAACGCCAGTTCTATCGGTATGCTACCGTACACATGCGGGAACAATGCCCCACCTCGGGATGGCTCCCATTTAAGCAGCGGTCCAAAATCGCGGCTCGCAAAAGCGATGAGCAGCAGATTTGGTTGTTCGCGAAAATACTTGGCAAGTGTTCCAGGCACTTGATCGGCCGTCGACAAATGGATGAAGCCGTCACGCACGTCGTCGGCAGAGCCTGTAAAGGTACCATTGCGTACCGCGTCTTGCCAAAGCTGCGCAGGCAGAATTTTGAAAACATCCGCAACGCGACGCGGATCAGTCAGATGCGACATTCAAAAATTCCAGATCATGCGCGTTCGTCGTCAAGTGCCGAATGCGCGAATATGACTTTTTTTCATTTGGGCTTGCGACCCACTTGATTGGCGGTCGAGGGAGCATGTTAGACCAGTCAACCCGGAAGTGTAGACGCTGGTACCGGCTCTGCGAACGGGTGGCAAGTCTGCGGCGCATAAGAACCGCGATCGCCATTGGCGCCGAATACTCAGAAAGTTGATCTTCGTGCTCACGCTTGCGTCGCTCCCGTTGTCCGAAATTCTGTCGGGTCCGTTTTTGCTGAACGTGCCGGTGTATCAGCGGCCGTATTCGTGGGGCCGGCCGCAGGTCGAACAGTTGCTGGATGACCTGATGGAAGCGTCAGGATTAGGCACGGCATCCACGGCAGAAGACAGCTACTTTCTCGGCACGATTTTGCTGATGGATGCGCCCGGCACGGTGACCAAGCGGCTAACGCCAAAAATGACGCCGCGCGAGTTCGATGTCGTCGATGGACAACAGCGGCTTGTTACGATGATGACGATGTTTTGCGTGCTGCGCGATCTCGAGCAGAATGCCAAAAAGCCGATCGGCAAGCGGGTCCAAGGCATGGCTGTCGCGCAGCTGGGAAGCCGCTTCTTCCGGACCGAACGTTTCCGGATGCATCTCGCCAACCGCGAACGCAATGTCTTCGAGCAATTCATTTTGCTCGATGGCAGCACGGCCAATAAGCCGGACTTGCCGTTTCTGTCGGAGTCGGAAAACGCACTGCTGGCGATGCGCCAGTACCTGGTTTCGGAACTCTCGACATTGAAGGATGATCAGCGCAGCGCGCTATTCGATTTCATCACCGAGCGGTGTATCGCCGCCGTGCTCGTCAGTCACAATATTGACCGGGCCCATCGCATGTTCGTCGTGCTGAACGAGCGCGGCAAGCGACTGCAGCGTGACGACATCTTGAAGGCCGACATTCTCAGTCGCGTGCCCCAGGCAGACGTCAAATGGATCGCCGAAAAATGGGATCAGACCGGGGCTGCGCTCGGCAAGGATTTCGAAGTCTTTTTTTCGCACGTCCGCAAAATCTACGGCTACGACAACCGTCAAGTTGTCTCCGGCGTGCGCTCCGTGATCGACGACGCCGGTGGTGCAGAGCCTTTCATCAATAAGGTCTTCGTACCATTGTCGCAGACCTATCAAATTATACGCTCGGCGGAGGGACAGGGTGTAACGCCGGAAATCGCGCGGCGGCTTCAATATTTGAACCGCCTCGCCGATGGCGATTGGGCACCCGCGGCCATGTTGGCGCTTGCGGAGCGTGAGAAAGATCCTGAGCGCACCGCACTTCTGATTTCCGAGATTGATCGCATGGCGCACGTTATGCGCCTTCTCTGCGCCGGAACCGGCAAACGCGTGCGCCGGTTCGCGGATATCATTGACGTTATTCGCTCTGGCGCAGCGGTCGATGCCACGCATCCGGTCTTCCAGCTGGCGCGCGAAGAAACCCGTTCCATTGCCTTCCATCTCAAGGATTTGCACAAGCGCGGTCCGAAGATTTGCAAACTTCTGTTGCTGCGGCTCGGTGACCAAATCAGCGGCAGCTTCGCGGCGTGTGATCCCGAGAGCTACACGATCGAACATATTTTGCCCCAGCGGCCGTCGGCAACAAGCGAGTGGCGGGTCTGGTATCCGACAGCAGAAGAGCGCAGCCAATCGGTCGAAAGCCTCGGCAACCTTGTGCTGATTTCGCAGGATCAGAACGACAAAGCGCGCAATGCGTCGTTCGCGGCGAAGCAGGCGATTTACACGCAGACCTCCGATAGCGCACCGCTATTGCCGATTACCGCTGAAGTTTTGCAGTCGGCGCAATGGCAGCGCGCCGATATCGAGGCGCGTGAGACGCGGCTTTTGACGATGATCGCCGATCTGCTGCGCATTGAAGTGCCGTTGCCGAAGTCCGTGCCGCCTATGGGCACCGACCAACTCGGCCCTCAGCTCAAGGCGCGCGCCTCACGCGCCTAGTGCGCCAGAGATCGAAAACTTAGGCTGCTGCCAGTTTGCCCGTGCGCGCCTTTTCAATCAGCGCGCGGGTTTCCGGAATTCCATACAGCGCGACGAACGTGCCGAGTCGCGGTCCACGTTCGAGGCCGAGCAGCACTTCGTAGATCGCCTGGAACCAATCAAGTTTGACGCCCGGTCCGCCATGCGGTCCGGTTTTGGTATGATCCTGATAGCGTTCGATACCGCGGCCGACATCCAGGATCGCGTTCTGGATCGCATCTGGCGTCGAGTCTGCGGGCAGCGCGGCTAAAGCGCCGTCGAGCGCATAGAGCGCGGCCAGTTCGACATCGTCCGGCGCGCGATACTTCTTCGTCGGTTTCACGAAATCGTTGAAGTAGCGGATGGCGTAGTCCGACAGCTTGTCGAGGATCGGATTGGCGGCCGGCGTCGCGCCAGGGCTGTAGCGGCCGACGAAGCCCCACAGAACATCCTTGTTCTCGGCATTGGAAACCGAAACGAGATTGAGCAGCAATCCAAACGAGATCGGCAGCTCCGGCTTCGGTGGATTCCCGCTGTGAATGTGCCAGACGGCATTGTCGAGCTTTTGCTTGTCGTCCTGCTTCGGGAAGGACGCGAGGAACTGCAGGTATTCGTCGACCGCGCGCGGAATGACGTCGAAATGCAGCTTCTTGGCGCTGCGCGGCTTCTGAAACATGTAGAGAGACAAGCTCTCCGGCGATGCGTATGTCAGCCATTCGTCGATCGTCAGGCCATTGCCCTTCGACTTCGAAATTTTCTGGCCCTGTTCGTCGAGGAACAGTTCGTACACGTAATGCTGAGGCGCAACGCCACCGAGGATTTCGCAAATCTTGTCGTAGATCACCGCGTTCGTCTGGTGGTCCTTGCCGAACATTTCGAAATCAACGCCAAGTGCCGCCCACCGCATGCCGAAGTCCGGCTTCCATTGCAGCTTCACAGCGCCGCCGGTGACAGGCAGCGTGACTTCGCGTCCGTCCTCGTCGTCGAACGTGATCGTGCCGGCCTTGGCATCGACCTTCTTCATCGGAACGTAAAGGACACGGCCGGATGTCGGGGAAATCGGCAGGAACGGGCTGTAGGTCGCTTGCCGCTCCGCGCCGAGCGTCGGCAGCATGACGCCCATGATCTCGTCATAGCGTTCGGCGGCGCGCAACAGCACCTCGTCGAACTTCCCCGCCTTGTAATACTCGGTCGCGCTCGCGAATTCGTAGTCGAATCCGAACGTGTCGAGGAAGCGCCGCAGCATCGCGTTGTTATGATGCCCGAAGCTTTCGTAGTTGCCGCCGAACGGGTTGGGGACAACGGTCAGCGGCTTGTGCAGATGCGGTTCGAGGAACGCCTTATCCGGCACATTGTCCGGAATTTTGCGCATGCCATCCATGTCGTCCGAAAAGCAGAGCAGCCGCGTCTTGCGCTTGCCCTCGGTCAGTACTTCGAATGCATGCCGCACCATCGTCGTGCGCGCCACTTCGCCGAACGTGCCGATGTGCGGCAGACCCGAAGGGCCATAGCCCGTCTCGAACAGAACAGTCTTGTCTTTGCCACCAGGCAGCTTGTCGAGACGCTGAATCAGCCGGCGCGCTTCCTCGAATGGCCACGCTCGGGCGTCCTGGACGGCCTTGGGATCGGTAACGGCGGAAAGGTTCGACAATGCGGGAGCGGCGGACGTCATCGGGGTCACAATTTTCTTAGGATATGGGAAGGAAATGCGGGCCGAACGCCCTGATTTGCGGGCGCACCGTAGGGTTGCCGCCCGCAGCCGTCAACTTAACCGCTGGAGAAAGGCTGCAACCGCATCTGCGGCATCTGTGAGGTTGCCGCTGCGGGTGAAGCCGGAGGCGCCGCGCGGGCCGAAATCGTGGTCGCCGTCGCCGATCCAGTGGAACGCGATGGATGGCGAAAGACGCAAGGCTTCGACCTCACTCTGCGTTCCGAACGGATCGCGTGTGCCCTGAACGATCAACGCTGGTGCGGTTATCGTTTCAAGATGCGCGATGCGCAGTTTCTCGGGGGTCGTCGGCGCGTGAAATGGATAGCCAAGGCAAACCAATCCGGCGATCCCGCCGGAAGCGAACTGCTCTTCTGCGATCATGCTGGCAACGCGGCCACCAAGCGACTTGCCGCCGATAATCAGTTTCTGAGCAGCGGGTTTGCGCGCCGATAGGCTGGCGATAAAGTTCGCGTATTCGGCGGTGAGCTTTTCGGCTCTCGGCGGCGGACGTTTTTTGCCGCCGTCGCGGGCCTGCGCCATGTAATCGAACTCGAAGCGCGTTACGGCAATGCCGCGTTCGATCAACAAGGCCGCGATCGCCTCCAGGAACGGCGAGCCGATCCCGGCGCCAGCGCCGTGCGCGATGATCATCCTGTAGCTGGCGTTTTCGGGCCCGGATGCGATAAAATAGGTCATGTTGTTTTCTTAAACGAACCATCACGCGCGAGGCAAAAGCCGCAATCGGACATGCATCCAATAGCGCAACGGTTGCCGCCAATCCTCATACAAAAACGCTTCAATACCATAACGATAAGATACTTGGCTCATGGCTGATGTGAGATTGCCAACCCTCGCAACGCCTTGACGTTGCCAATTTTTAAGGCCGCTCAGCCGCCAAAAATCAGGTGGGGGTCAGATTTCTGCCCGAGATGAGGCTATACTGGCGATGAAAATTCGGAGGGTTATCAGCAACTGATGGGTTTGAAGCGTTGGCTTACAACGATGACGTGCTTGATGGCGGCGGGCGTGGCGCTCGAACGTCCGCACGTGCTCGCCGACTACGTCAGCTTGCCAACGGTTCACGCTGAAGAGCCATCCCCCGCAATTGCGGCCGAAACAAAAGCCGTGGCCGGAGCGACTGTTGCCGGCGCGGGCGAACCGTTGCCGCAGTTCATTCCGGGCGGCCACGAACTGAAATTCTCCAACGAAGCGGAGGCCGCCGACGCCGAGACGGACGCCGCGCCGCAGGCGGCGACAGGCGCGATCGTGCCCTCTGCCGTACCGCATGCGGGCGACGCGGTTCCGCCTGTCGTCGTCGAGCAGGCTGCCGCGACACCCGACGCCAAGCCCGGCGCCAAACCACAAGTCATCACGATCGAGCCGGATCCAACGTTACCGCAAGCGCCAGCTAAAGCAGAACCTGCCAAAACCGCGAAGCCGCCGCCGCTCGTTCCGGCGAAGGAATTGTTCGGCGCGGCCAAGAAACCATCGCCCCTCGCGGCACGTGCCATTGGCACGTACGCGCGCGGCTGTCTCGCGGGGGCCGTTGCGCTGCCCGTCGATGGACCGGCATGGCAGGCGATGCGGCTGTCGCGCAATCGCAACTGGGGGCATCCGACGCTCGTCAAACTCGTCGAGCAACTCGCGCTCGATTCAAAGGAACGCGATGGCTGGCCGGGATTGCTGGTCGGCGATATCTCGCAGCCACGTGGTGGACCGATGCTGACAGGCCATGCGAGCCATCAGCTGGGCTTGGACGCCGACGTCTGGCTCACCCCGATGCCCAATCGCCGTCTGACGCGCCGCGAGCGTGAAGACATTGCCGCGACCTCGATGCTCGATTCGACTGACATCGCCGTCGATCCGAAGGTCTTCACGCCGGGCCATGTGCAACTGATCAAGCGCGCCGCGTCCTATCCTCAAGTCGAGCGCGTGCTCGTACATCCGGCAATCAAGAAAGCGCTGTGCGAAGCCGCCGGCACCGATCGCGCGTGGCTTGGCAAGGTCCGGCCTATACAGGGCCACTACTATCATTTCCACATCCGTATTGGCTGCCCGGCAGGATCGGCAGGCGTTTGCAAGCCACAAGTTCCGGTGACCGGTGACGACGGTTGCGGCAAAGAAGTTGAAGAGTGGATTGCGCGCGTCACGCCCTACAAGGGACCACCGAAGCCGCGTCCACCGCGACCGCCGGGTTACAAACCGCCGCCGCCGCCGCCACCGATCACGATGGCCTCGTTGCCGGACGCCTGCACGGCCGTTCTCGAAAGCGGCCCTGACGGCGTCGCCGTGCCGCCCGAGCCGAAGGCCATCGTCAACGCGCCGGCCGCGCTGAAGCCGCACCTGAAGAAGGCGCATACGGCCAAGAACTAAACGTCAGCTTGCGCAGGCGACGCCAGTGCCCTTGAGGCCGCAATAGCCGTGCGGGACTTTTGCCAAGTACTGCTGGTGATACTCTTCGGCAAAATAGAACTCCGGCGCTGGGCGTATCTCTGTCGTGATCGGGCCGAAGCCGCGCGCCGCAATTGCATCGGCATACGCGTCGCGCGACGCCAGCGCTGCTGCCAGCTGCGCGTCGGTCGTCGTGTAAATCGCCGATCGGTACTGCGTGCCGATATCGTTGCCCTGTCGAAAGCCTTGCGTTGGATCGTGCGCTTCCCAAAATGTCTTGAGCAATGCGGTGTACGGCAATACCGCCGGATCAAAGACAACGCGCACGATTTCCGCATGGCCCGTGCGGCCGGTCGAGACCTCTTCGTAGGTCGCGTTCGGCGTAGAGCCACCAGCGTAGCCAACGGCCGTGATCCAAATGCCGTCGCCGAGGTTCCAGAAAAGACGCTCCGCGCCCCAAAAGCACCCGAGGCCGAATTCGGCGACTTCCATGCCGGCCGGATACGGTGGCTGTAACGGCCGCGACAACAAGTAGTGGTCTGTCGGCGGTAAAATGCTTTGAGACCGGCCTTTAGGTGCGATGGCCGGATCGGGCATTTCAACGGTGCGGCGTGCGAAAATCATGGCGAGCTTCCTACAAGAGAACGCAGCAACACATTCACGATACGCCAATTACGTGAAATGGTTGCCGTTCGTTTCACGCGTCAGTTTATGAAAATCTGTACGTCGCGGCGGTGCCGGCCCGCATAGCCCGCCAACCCCGCTAAAATCAGGAAAAATATGTAGGCGGGCATGCCGAGTAGCGTCGTCAAAATAGGATCCCATGCGGCTTCACCGAGGGCATTGACGACGCCATTGTGCGTCGCGCTGACCATCGTTGGCGCCAGATCGCTGAGCCGGTGCAGGACTGACGTTGCCGCGAACCCGTGACCCGCTGCCGAGCGCGCCGCCGTGAAGTCGGCCGCAAACGCGAACAGCGCGAGCGTTGCGAAGAGGGCCGCAAGAAACTGCAGCATGATGCGTGGCCGGGTTTGCGGATTGACGACGAACAATAGAAACGCCGCGGCGCCCGCCGCAATCGCCAAACGGATGAGCCACGGCGCCGGGTCATCTTCGCCGGTACGCCATTGTTGAGCCGCGGCGACGGCCGCTATGATCGCTATGATCGCGAATAGTTTCATCAGTTTCTGGCTGGTCATTCCGGCGAACCCTTTTTCCGCGCCAAGCGACAGGCATATCGCGCAGAACATATCGCGGCGTCGTCACTCTTTTGTGGCGCGGCGCAACGCCGGTCAAGGCGTTGCGTCAGGACTGGCGACGTCATGCGGCGACGCGCTTTTCGGAAAGCTGTGTGCGTCGCTCTAGGTCGGTTCCAAGGCTATGCAACCGGCGCAGAATTGCAGCAATTGCGGCTTTTTTGCCGGTCGGTTGCGATTCATGTCTGTATCGGTATAGTGCCGCGCGTTCCAGGCAATTTGCGGAGGGATGGCCGAGTGGTTGAAGGCGCTCGCCTGGAACGCGTGTAGGCTCGTAAGGGTCTCGTGGGTTCGAATCCCACTCCCTCCGCCACCGGCCTAAATCCAGCGCAATCCGCAATCGTCCATAGCAGTCCGATAAAAGCGCATTTAGCTCCGTTTTATGCGCTTTTTGGCACTCCGATATGGTGTGGACTACTCCACTCCGATCCAGGGCCATCCGCCGCAAAGTGTGGTACGCTACGTGGTACGCACTGATTTGGGGGGGGCGAGCGGGACATGGGAAAATCTGCGGCGGTTCTTGAGTTCCAACCGAGAGCGGCATCTCGCGGGCTCACAGCGACGTTCGTTCGCCAAGTTCAGAAGCCGGGACGGTATGGCGACGGCAACGGCCTCTACCTTGTCGTCGATACGCCGCCGCGCGGTTCTGATCGAAAGACCGGCTCGTCGCGCTGGGTTTTGCGCGTTCAGTCGAGCGGCAAGCGTCGCGACATTGGCCTAGGCGGCGCCAGCACGGTGACACTCGCGGAAGCGCGAGACTTGGCTCACGATATCCGGCGAAAGGCGAAAGCTGGCCAAGACCCTGTCGCCGCGCGGCGCGCAGAGCGCGATGGAATGCCGACGTTCAAAGAGGTGGCAGAGAGCACGCATAAAGCGAGGCTCGGGACTTGGCGCAACGGCAAGCACACCGCTCAATGGCTCGCCACGCTGGAGGCGCACGCCTTCCCAGCGCTGGGATCGCTGCCAGTCAACCGCGTGCAAAGTGGCGACGTGCTCAAGGTTCTGCTGCCAATCTGGACTGAGAAGCCGGAGACGGCACGCCGCGTTTTGCAGCGGATCGGCAACGTGCTCGACCATGCGACAGCCGCCGGCCATCGCAGCGGGGAGAACCCTTGCCGGATGGCTGCAATCGGATTGCCGAAGCAAGGGCACACCGTCCGCCACTTCACGGCGCTTCCCTATAGTGAACTGCCGAAATTCATCAGTAAACTGCGCGCATCAGACAGCGCGGAAGTCGTGAAGCTGGCACTCGAATTCCTGATCCTCACGGCTGGGCGCTCTGGCGAAATTCGCGGCGCCGTCAAATCGGAGTTCGACTTAAAAGCCAAGGTCTGGACGATACCCGCCGACCGCATGAAGGCAACGCGCGAGCATGTCGTTCCGTTGTCCCAGCGCGCTGCCGAAATTGCCGAGCGAGCAATT
>JAFWGI010000005.1 GCA_017512425.1 Hyphomicrobium sp. | reverse complement strand
TCGCTGAGAACGAATATATTGAGAGATTTTCATTTTATCTGTCATGTTATTGGCTGGCATTCGATGGTAGCACTTATGACTTAACCATTTGATTACACACAAATAACGTCGCCTTTCCTGCGTTTGCTACATAAGTCCGAATTCTTCCCACGCCTCCCCTTGCGCCACGACTTGCCTTCTCCTATGTATGTGAATGTAATAAACATTCACATCTAACGGAGTGAGGGTGTCGATGTCTGAGATGGTCGCGAAGCTGGACGATTACGGCCGCCCTGCATGGATCGGCGTGATGGTGCTTGGCTTCGTCCTGTTCTGGCCGATTGGCCTCGCAGTACTTGGCTATTTGATATGGAGTGGACGCATGACGTGTGGGTGGAGCGACAGCCGCCGCAGCCGCTGGCAGAGCGGGTTTGCCGACAAATTCGAACGCGCACGCTCGCGCGTCGAAGACGAAGTGAAGGGGTTTGCAGGGACATACTCGAGCGGCAATCGCGCCTTTGACGATTATCGCGACGCGACGCTGAAGCGTCTCGAACAGGAAGAGCGCGAATTCCGCGAGTTCCTCGGCCGCCTGCGCCAGGCGAAGGACAAATCCGAGTTCGATCAATTTATGGCCGAGAGAAAAGCGCGCCCTCCGGCAACTGATGTCTCGCCGACGGATCAGCCTCTAGCGTGACGTTGGCTGTTCGAACCGCGGGCGCGAACCGGCGCCCGCGGAACACTTGCGCATCAGACTGCGGAGATAAGGTCCATGCACCTCCATCACTTCCTGCCGCCACCGCACATTTTGGGTTTTGTTCTGACGGCGGGCCTCGCGTTCGCCGCCGGCGCCTTACTGATGGGCCGGCGTGGCGTCTACGCCGCCGGCACGCACCTGAAATCGCGCTACTGCTCATGGCGCGGCGATAATGGGCGGGCAGATAACGGGCGCGGAGAAAACAACGGTTTCGGCGCGCGATTTGCGTCGATGTTTTCGAAATCCGCAACGACGCGCATCGAGCGTTGGAACTCAACCGGCAACGCCGCGTTTGAAGCCTACCGGAGCGCAACGCTCACAGAACTTGAACAAGAGGCTGCGGCCTTCCGCAAATACTTGGACGAGTTGCGTCACGCGAAGGATAAGTCGGAGTTCGACGCTTTTCTTGAGGAACGGCGTCGAACACCGGCGAACGAGACGTCTTCCCCCTGACGTTTCTAAAAGGGCGGTGGCTATTCCCTCGCACGAGGGCGGTAGCCGCCGCCCGTTGGCGTTTCTATCGTGATTGCGTCGCCCGCATCGAGCGTCGTCTCCGCGCATCCGCCCAAGTCTTCACTAGCGCCCGTTGCGCGCGTGACGACGTTGCGCCCTGTTTCGCCATCTGCGCCACCCATCAGTCCGCGGGGACGGACGAGGCGGAAGCCCGACAGGATCGCGAGCTGGACGGGTTCGAGGAAGCGGATAACACGGCGAATGCCATCACCGCTCGACCATTGGCCTTTGCCGCCCGACCCGCGCCGGATTGCAAATTCGTCGAGCACGACCGGATAGCGCGTCTCTAAAATTTCTGGGTCCGTAAGCCGCGTGTTCGTCATGTGGACGTGCACGGCCGCTGCGCCATCGAAGCCGTTTCCGTTTGTATCGATGCCAGCCGGCGCACCAGAGCAAATCGTCTCGTAGTACTGCAGGCGCGCGTTTCCGAACGTCAAATTGTTCATCGTCCCTTGCGACGGCGCGAGTGCGCCAAGCGCGCCGAACAGCGCGTTGGTCACGAGCTGGCTCGTCTCTGTGTTGCCGGCGACGACCGCTGCCGGATAGCGCGGCGATAGCATCGAGCCCTCCGGAATGACAATTTTGAGCGGCCTCAGACATCCCGCGTTCATCGGAATGGCTTGACCGACCATGACGCGGAAGACGTAGAGCACGGCAGCCCGCGTCACCGGCTCGGGCGCGTTGAAGTTGTTCGCCTGCATCGCACTGGTGCCGGTGAAGTCAATTCTTGCCGAGCGCGTCGCCCGATCGATCGAGATCGCGACACGGACAAACGTCTGTTGGTCCGTTTCAATTTCAAAATCACCATCCTGAAGGCGCGAAATCAAACGCCGGACGTGCTCCTCGGCATTGTCCTTGACGTGCGCCATGTAAGCGGCGACGACATCCCACGAAAAATGCGCGATCATTTTTCGGATTTCGAGCGCACCCCGGGCGTTGGCCGAAACCTGCGCCTTAAGATCGGCGATGTTCTTATCAGGACGGCGCGCCGGATATTTCGCGCGCGTCAGAATTGCAGTGACGTCTTCGTCGAGAAACCGGCCATCGCGAACGACGCGCGTCGGCTCGATCAACACGCCTTCTTCCTCGATCGTCGTCGCGCGCGGCGTCATCGAGCCGGGTGTCAGGCCGCCGATGTCTTCGTGATGGCCGCGGCTCGCGACGTAGAACTGTACCTCGTGGCCCGCATCATCGAATACCGGCGTGACGACCGTAATGTCAGGCAAATGCGTGCCGCCGTTGTACGGCGCATTGAGCATGTAGACATCGCCCGGCTGCATCACGCCATCGAACGCGCGGATGACGCTTTCGACGGAGCGATCCATCGAGCCCAAGTGCACCGGAAGATGCGGCGCGTTGGCAACGAGTTCGCCGTGGGCATCAAAAATCGCGCAACTGAAATCGAGCCGCTCTTTGATGTTGACCGATTGCGCTGTGGCCCGCAGCGCTTCCCCCATCTGCTCGGCGATCGCCATGAACAGATTATTGAAGACTTCGAGCAGCACCGGATCGGCGGACGCCGTTGCCGTCTCGCGCTGGCGTGGCGCTGTGCGTGTAAGCACCAAATCGTTGCGCGTCGATACCGTCAGCGTCCATCCGGCCTCGACGACGACCGTTTGATGCGGCTCGATGACGAGCGCGGGACCAGCGCACGTTTGTACGATCGCGAGGCTTTCTCTTATGTACACGCGCGCGTCGTGCCAAGCGCCATTGGAGTAAAACCGCGTCGTGCGCGCCGTTGGGGCATCTGTTTCGCGTGCCGATGTCGAACGATCGGACGCATCCGAAACCGATCGCACGCCTTCAGCTTCGACATCGGCAACCGCGATGATGATCTGCGCGTCGGGTGACGAAAATCCGAAGCGGTCGCGATGCGCTTTTGCGAACGCTGCGCGCATGGTGGCCGCATCGCCAACCGTGATCGCCAAGACCGTGTCGGAACCGGCATACCGCAGATGCAGCTGCGTTCGCGTCACAATTTTGTCGGGCTGCTCGCCTTGCGCGCGCAATTCGTCGACAGCGCTCGCGGTCAATTCGGAGATCACCTGGTCAAGCCCTGCGAGCGCATCGTCGGACAATTCGGTTTCGACGGTCCGCACACGGTGCGCGCGCAACGCCGCGAGACCCATGCCATAAGCGGACAGCACGCCAGACATCGGATGGATCAACACCGTCGTCATGCCAAGCGTGTCGGCGATGCGGCACGCGTGTTGACCTCCAGCGGCGCCGAAGCAGTTGAGCGCGTACTCAGTGACGTCGCGTCCGCGCTCAACCGAAATTTTCTTGATCGCATTGGCCATATTTTCGACCGCGATGCGGATGAAGCCGTCGGCGACGTCTTCGGCTGAGCGGCCATCACCGATCGCTTCGGCAACGCGTTCGAATTTTTCGCGCACGATACCGACATCGATCGGCTGATCGCCGCTATCACCGAAAATCGCCGGGAAATAATGGGGATCGAGCTTGCCCGTCATGACGTTGGCGTCTGTCACGGTCAGCGGGCCGCCACGGCGGTAACATGCCGGACCCGGATTCGAGCCGGCGCTTTCCGGGCCTGCGTGCATGCGCGCGCCGTCGAATGTCAGGATCGAGCCGCCACCTGCGGCCACAGTGTGAATGTTGAGCATCGGCACCGCGAGGCGGACGCCGGCAACGCTCGTCTCGTAGCTGCGTTCAAAGTCGCCGGCGTAGTGCGCAACATCGGTCGACGTGCCGCCCATATCGAAACCGATGACTTTCGCAAAGCCGGCGGCTTCTGCGGTGCGCGCAAGTGCGACGACGCCACCGGCCGGGCCAGAAAGAATGGCATCTCGCCCGCGGAAATGATCGGCGGCCTTCAACCCTCCGGATGACGCCATGAAGTAGACGCGCGGCGCAGCGCTTTGATCGGCCGTCTGCAAAGCGTTGCAGACTTTATCGACGTAGCGTTGCAGCGCCGGCGTCAGATAGGCGTCGGCCGCAGTCGTGTCCCCACGCGGCACGATGCGGATCAACGGCGCAATCTCGTGGCTGACCGAGACGTTCTCGAACCCGCAGTCGCGCGCGATGCCAGCCGCCGCGATTTCGTGCGCCGGATACGCGTAGGCGTGCATCAAGACGATTGCGGCACTGCGCAATCCGCGGGCGTATGCTGCATCGAGATCGCGCCGCAGGGCGGTGCCATCCAGTTGCGTCTCGACAGTACCGTCAGCCAGTACGCGCTCGCGCGCACCGATGACCTCCGAATAAACCGGAGGCGCTTTGACGATGTTTCGCGCAAATATCTCGGGACGCGCCTGCGTACCGATTTCGAGTTGATCTTCCAACCCCGCAGTTATGACCAGCACGACAGCGTCGCCCTTGCGTTCGAGCAGCGCGTTTGTCGCGACCGTCGTCCCCATGCGCACCGCGCCAATGGCAGCTTCTGGGATCGCGTCACCGGCACGCAATGCAAGGCATTGCCGGATGCCGGCAACCGCAGCGTCGTCGTAGGCGGATGGATTTTCCGAGAGTAACTTCAAAACCTGCAACGTGCCGTCGGGCCGCCGCGCAACGATATCGGTGAATGTGCCGCCACGGTCGATCCAGAACTGCCACCGCCCATCCGCCATCACCGCCAAACTCGCCATGCTTTCCGTAAATTAAGGGGAAATTCTCATGCGCCTGCCGTAAGGTGGCCTGCGCAAATCACTCGACACGCGGAGCAAATTAAACTTTCGATGCCTTGGCAAGTTCTCAAAAGCGCACTCGGCATGGCGACGAACGGCGCCCGCGCGGCGCTGGATCAACTCTGGGGCGTGCTCGGCGTCAAGTGCACACCGGCGCAATCGCGCATTGCTTTCACGATTGCCGTCATCACGCTGGCCGCGAAGATGAGCAAGGCCGACGGTGTCGCGTCCGAAGTCGAGGCCGAAGCCTTCGATCAAGTCTATGTCGTGCCGGACGACGAGCACGACAACGTCAAACGCCTGTTCCAACTCGCGAGCCAGGACGTCGCCGGCTACGAGACATACGCGCGCCAGATCGCGAGCCATCTCGAACACGAGCCTGAACTCAAAACCTCCGTGCTCGAATGCCTGTTTCACATTGCGTGCGCCGACGGCATCCTGCATCCGGCCGAGAACGACTTCCTCGCCGAGGTCGCGCGCATCTTCGGCTTTACGGCAACCGAATTCCAATCGATCCGCCGTTGCTATGTGCGCGATCCCGATGGGCCTTACGAGACGCTTGGACTTGCCGCCGACGCAACGGATGCAGAATTGAAACGCCGCTACCACGAACTCGTAAAGCGCCACCACCCGGATGCGCTGGTTTCGAAAGGCGTTCCGCCGGAATTTCTCGTCGCTGCCGAAAAACGCCTCGCTGCGATCACGGCCGCCTATGAAATCATTCAAACCGAGCGCGGCCGGCGCGCCAAGCGCGCGCTGGAGACTGGCGCGTGACCTTCAAAGCCGACAGCAAGCTTGCTGAGTGCGTCGTGCCCGCGGCGAACGTCGAAGCGCGTGTCGGAAAGGCGCGGCCATCCCTGCTCATCATGCATTACACCGGCATGTCGTCAGCGGAGAAAGCAATCGATTGGCTGGCGCGGCCAGAAAGCCGCGTCTCGTGCCACTACGTCATCGCCGACGACGGCGCGATTACACAAATGGTGCCGGAAGCGATGCGCGCCTGGCATGCCGGTGTTTCGTACTGGCGCGGCGAGCGCGATATCAATTCGCATTCGATCGGCATCGAAATTCAGAACCCGGGTCACGAGCACGGCTACCCTGATTTTCCGCGCGCGCAGATGGATGCCGTCATCGCGCTCGGCCGAGACATCGTCAAACGCCACCGCATGCGCGCCGACGGCGTCCTCGCTCATTCCGACGTCGCACCCGAGCGCAAGATCGATCCCGGCGAGAAATTCAATTGGGCCGAACTCGCGCGCCACGGCCTCGGCGAATGGGTACGCGCATCACCAGTCCGCGATGGCGACGAGGTGTACTGCGCCGGAATGCAGGGCGACGCGATCCTCGAAGCGCAGCAGATGCTCGGCGCTTATGGATACGACATCGCGCCGACCGGCACATTCGACGCGGCGATGGGTAAGGTTCTGCGCGCGTTTCAATTGCACTTTCGTCCGCGGCGCGTGGATGGCCTGCTCGACCGCTCGACGCTCAATACGCTGACCCGGCTCGTCGAGGCGGCCAAGCGGATGCCGTCGGCCGGCGTCGCTTAGAAGCCGTTCTTAAGAGCGTTACAATGTTCGCTGCGGCGCCATCACGCGGGCCGCACCCAATTTTTTTTCGGGAAAGTTATCCCCCCGCTTTCAGACACTGGCATCATTCGACGGACTAGGTCGGGAGGCCCGTTTCTGGATGCGGACAAAAGTCCGCGAAAGCGAGTTGCAATGACCGTGCGGACCATACGCGATTGTTTTCGGCGCACAGCAGCAGCGGTGTTGTGCGTGTTGGCGATGGTAACCGCCGCGCATGCCGAAGACGCCGGTCCGGTTTCTCCCGATGCCGATTTCACCGTCAAGCAGATCACGGCGATCCTGTTTAAAATCGCGCCTGGTGAACGCGCTGATTTCACTGGGCGCGATTTGACGTATCTCGATTTGTCCGACCTCGACTTCAAAGGTGCCGTGCTGGCGCGCTCGGACTTTTATGGCACCGATTTCACTGCGGCAAATCTCTCAGGCGCAGATTTATCGCGTACGCGGCTCGATCGTGCCGTTCTGATCCGCGCTAATCTCTCGGGCGCGAACCTGACCGACGCGACGATCTACAGGCCGACAATCTACGCCGACGATAAATCGACGCTGACGGACGCGCCGAAATTTGCCGGCGCCAATCTCACGCGCATCAGCGTACAAGCGGATTTATCGGGTGCGGATTTTCGCGGCGCGGATTTGACGGGCGCGAATTTTTCGCCGCTTGAAGCGCGTCCTGGCAAAGGCACGCTGACCACGCAACCGAGCAATATCCTGCGCAGTTGCGATTTCTCCGGCGCGCGAATGGGTAACGCCGACATGACGCGCGCCAAGCTGACGTTTTCGCGCTTCACCGGCGCCGACGCCCGCGGCGTCAAATTCAACGGCGCGGATCTGACGAAGGTCGATTTCGCAGGCGCGGATTTGAGCGGCGCAGATTTCACAGGCGCCGACCTCTACGACACGAATTTCGCAGGCGCGAACGGCCTCGAAAGCGCAATCGGCCTCGACACGGCCGTCAATGCCGACAAGGCGAAGCGTTAGCCCGCTGTCGTAGCGCGCGACGGATTTCATCCGTGCGCCCGTTCCGCTACAAATAGCGCAATGTGATGCGCGGTTGGGGAATACTATGGCTCCTGATTTTTCACGCCGCGAGGCGCTGCGCGCCTTATCGATTGGGGCTGCGACGACGTCGCTACTGCCGACGGCGACGCAAGCCCAAGAAACCGCGCCTGCCGCTGCGACCAACCCAGCCGGCGTTTGCGTGCTGCTGCCGCAAGCCGTCGAAGGACCGTACTACTTCGATCCAAAACTCGTGCGCAGCGACATCAGCGACGGACGACCCGGCGCAGCTGTCGAACTGAAGCTGCGCATCGTCGACGCCAAAACCTGCACGCCGATGCCGGGTATCCGTGTCGACGTTTGGCACGCCGATGCGGGCGGCATTTATTCCGGCTATGAACGCCAGGGCGACGACCGCACGGTGTCGGCCAAGGGCGAAACCTATCTGCGCGGCACGCAGATGTCGGACGCCGATGGTATCGCGACGTTCCGCACGATCTACCCCGGCTGGTATCCGGGCCGTACACCGCACATCCATGTCAAAGCGTTTCTCGACACGACGTCGCTCGTTACAGGGCAGATTTATTTCCCGGATGATTTGAGCGCGCGCGTCTACAAAGAGCGCGAGCCGTATTCAAAGCGGCCCGTTGCCGACACGACGAACGCGAGCGACGGCATTTTTCAAGCCGGAGAAAAGGAAGGCGGCGGCACCGTGCTTGCCGTCAGCGAAGTGGGAGAGCTGATCACAGCCGCGCTGCTGATCGGCGTCGATCGCACGGGCGAGGCGGCGAAAAAGGGCAGCGGCTTCGGTGGTTTCTTCCGCCGCATTATCGGCGACTAGACCGCGCTTACTGCGTCGCTAATGACATCGGATTGGCGTGGCGGCGCGATTTACCTTCAAAGAAGCAGCCGTCTTCCAGGCGCAACTGCTTGTGAAAGATATCGCCGGCCACCGAGCACGCGGTGCGCAACACCAAATCGTTGGCGTAGATCGCGCCGGTGACATCGCCAAGCACCGTGACGCGCTCGGCGACGGCATTGCCATCCACTTGGCCGCGCTCTTTGACGGTCAGCGACCGGCATCGGACGTTCCCGATAACCGTTCCTTCGACGACGATATCGCCGTCGTAATCGAGAAAGCCTTCGATCGTTGCCGTATGCGGAACGATCATGCCGGCCGGCGGATGACCGAAGCCCGATTGCGATGTCATGAATGCGATGCCCCCAACGCGATACTGTCTGACAGCATCGTCCGCAAAGCTCGTGGCAATATTCAGGCTCGCGCGCACGACGCGTGAGCATAAGGCGCAGCGCGCGAAGGCTCACCCCGTGCATATGCGCGGGGCGCAATTGCACGCTCGTTGCGCCAATTATGACAAATGCTCGGTGTTGTTGGCCGGCAAACGGTGGAACTGTGACACCGTTTGACGTGTTTGCCTCACAGATTTTGGAGGAAACATGAAAAGCCCAACCATTGGCGCAGCGATGCTGACGGTCTCGTCAGGCGCCGAATTCTCCGACGAAGAACTCGTTGGCAAGCAGCGAGACGATCAGCCGGACGAGAGCGTGAAAGGGAAAGCCGCGCAGGATGCCAAGAGCGCACCGCGTGACGCATCTGAAAGTGTCCGCAACCGCGCCAAGCCGCATGACCCAGACTCTCAGCCGGGAACAGAGGAAGGCGTGGCGAAAAAAGAAGATCCTTCGAGCGACTAACCGGCAAAAACGCACTGGGATTTTCGTACGCTCCTAAACCCCAATGTTTACTGATGTTTTAGAGGAACCCTAAGGATGCGTGCGCGTTCTTCCTGTAACCAACTGGAGGAAACGATGAAAAGCCCATTTATCGCCGCAGCACTGCTCGGCATGTCGTCCATGGCCGTTTTTGCCGACGACAGTTTGCCGTCGAAAGCACAGCAGGATACGCCGGGCGTCACCGGGCCAGGCACGACGGCAAATCCGACAGCGAAACCGTCGGACGGCAGCTTGCCGGACAAGGCGATGAAGGATCAGCCAGGCGTCACCGGATCGGGTCCGACGGCGAACCCGACAGCCAAGCCAGCAGACGGCAGCTTGTCGGACAAGGCCAAGAAGGACGCGCCTGCAACGGCACCGTCATCAAATTAAGTACCGCGTATCGCCCTCACTATTTTCGTGTTTGCGTACGCGAGAGTAAGTCGATTGAGGGTATCACTCACGACTCACGCGTTGGCCCGGAGCACCGCACGCTCCGGGCCTTTTTGCGTGGCCGGGAGTGGAGTGCGGGTGGCGCGTGTAGGGCGCGCGGTTAACACCGTTGATCATCGTCGCCTCGCTCGACCACATGCGGGTGCGAAAGTCATTCCCCTCTGAACGCGAAGCGGTTCGCGCGTGTAACGCGCGGCCGCATTGCGGTGCTGGCTTCGCCAGCAACCGCTTCGCGTTCAGAGGGGAGGTTCGAGAAACCACCTGCCGCCACCATCGTCATCCCCGCGAAGGCGGGGATCCACGACAACCCTCCGCATGACAGATCACGCCGCACGCGACGCTTTTGACGCAATCACCCGCCTCGCACCATCACGCTTTTGGAAACTTGTCGTGGGTTCCGGCCTTCGCCGGAATGACGAAGTTGCACGAACCTCCGCCTAAACCCCTGCGCCACGCTAGAAGCCGGACAACGTACGCTCATATCAATTTGCGCCGCGCGTTGAGGACGCAATTATTGGCCCGCGCGTCAGGAACGCTTCAACATACTCTTTGCGCGCCCTATCTAATTCACGACGCGAGACCTTATGAGACCTACCGAAAGTATCGCTGACCGAAAAATCAGTTACGTCGAGCTTAAGAAAGCACTCTTCAGTGAACGGTACAAAATAGTTCGCAACCTCCCCGACGTCTAGCGTCACAGGTAGTTGGGAACTTACGGATCGTTCGAACATTGTGATCGCATAGCCAGTCTCGGAGCGGCCACCGCCCGCAAGCTTTCTGAACTTAACATTCAAATTATTGACGCGTACTTTTCCTGGACCTTTGTTTACGCAACGAATGACGACCCATCGTTCATCCGCATTCGCCAATCCACCAACAAGAATACCGACGTAAAAGTCTATAGCGATACGAACTCGCAGCCCTACCTCTTTAAACACATTCCAACCAAACGACGCCCCAGAGATCAGCAGTGACAAAATACTGATTGCCAGCGCTATTTCAGCAATTTGGGCATCGGCAGCCTGTTGTTCCAAGTTCATGACCGCGTCCCAACAATCACCCCAACCCACTTCTCTCTTCCTGCACGCGGATGTCCGCGACCATGCGGTCGATGAGCAGGCAGGTGCGCTTGAACAAGTCTGAGCCTTTGCGGTAGTCCGCCGGCGCGTAAAAATCGCAGCGGCCAGCGTTGAACAACTCAACGCACTTTTGCATTGGCGCGCTGCGGACGTCCTTCGTCGAGCCGGCCGGAGCGCGCGTAGGAGTATGCACAGCGATCGCATGGCCGCCGTTCTTTTTCAAAAGCGCCATGCTCGGCACGTCGGTCTCGCCGTCGCCAAAATAGATCATGTTCGCGAACGGGATCGGCCGCGCATCCTCATCCATGTGGCTGTTGATGCTCTCGCCTAAATCCTCGATGCCCTTGTTGATGCGGAACAAGTATTGCGTCTTGCCGGTGTCGGTGATGACGCGCTTCGGAAACGGCAAGTCATAGGCGTCGAACCAGTACTCCGACGCGAACACATTGGCGAAGTGCTTGTAGATTTTCGTGCCCTCGATGATCTCGGTCAGCCCCGACGACACGAGGTAGTGCTTGACCGTTACTCCATTCGCGCCGGGCAGCGCTTTGACATAACGCTCGATCTCGCCGAACCAGTTCTCGACACCTTGATACAGTTCGACGTCGCGGCCCTGCGCGACCAAGTCCTTGCGGTCGACGCGCAGCCCCTTCTCTTTCGCCTTCTTGTACATCAGGTGCATGTAGGTGATCAGCGGATCGGCGCGCTCGGCTTTCGCGACGCGCGTGCACTCGGCCCAGAAGTCCTCGGCCTTGACGCCGAGCTTCGGCAGGAACGCATATTCCTGCATCGGCTTCGGCGACAGCGTGCCGTCGAAATCGTAGACGAGTGCGATCGTCTTCTTCGTGTACTTGCTGGCGGGCTGAGCGCGCGCCTTCGGCGAAGACGATGCCCGGCGCGACTTTTCTATTGGCGCGGGACGCGCGAGCCGCGCGTCGCCATCCTCGTCCGACTGCGTCTTCCCGCTGACCCGTTCGACCATAGCGCCGCTCCTTGCCGCTCATTCAGTTGCAGCGACAAGAGACCGATTCGGGCGGCGGGATGAAGGCTGAACCGCGCGTTAGCGCCGGGTTTCACACGTCTAACGCAATGAATTCAGCCAGGCGGCGAAGACTTTTGCGCCGGTATCAGCCGCGCGCTGACCGTATTTTGCGGCGTCGCTGCGCACCGTTGCGAGTTCGACGCCTGCGCTCGCCATATACTCGGCCGACGTCGCCGCCCAGGCTTCCATGTCGGACGGCAGCGCCTCCATGTGGAATTGCAGCGCAAGCACGTTTGGTCCGAGCGTGAAGCCCTGGTTCACTGTCACCGGCGTCGAGCAGAGGCGCACCGCGCCCGCCGGCAGATCGAACGTGTCGCCGTGCCAGTGCAGCACATAATAACCGGCGTCCGCGAGACCGTTGAGGCACGACGCCTGCCCTTCGGCCGTCAAAGTCAGGGGGGCGTAACCGATTTCCTTTTGCGCGCCTGGGTAAACCCGCGCGCCAGCCGCGTACGCAATCAACTGCGAGCCAAGACAAATGCCGAGCAGCGGCTTACCGGACATCAGACGGCCCTGCAGCACGCGGACTTCGTCATGCAGGAAGGCATACTGATCGGCCTCATAGACGCCCATCGGCCCGCCGAGCACGACGAGCAGATCAGGCTCGGTCGCCAGCGACGCGTCGATCTTGTCCTTCCAGACATCGACGTAGGTCACGGCGTAACCGTGCTGGCGCAAGACATCCTCGAACACGCCGAGGCCTTCAATCGAGACGTGTCGGAGCGCGACTGCAGATTTCATGTCTAGTGCTTACATCCCGGTCCGTGGACATGGCCGGGTTGTCCGTGCGCCGGTCCATGATCGTGGCTGTGGTCATGATCGTGGTGATGACCGCCGCCGCAGCTACCGTCGTGGGCGTGCTGATGCTCTTCGGGGTCGGTCAGGGCCGCGTGCAGTTTGGTCTCGATCGCGATCGACATTTCACGCGGCGACTTTGGGTCCTCCATGAGCATCCCCATTATTTCCGCGCCCATGCGCAGATCGTCGACCGCGCCGAGATAGTGGCGGCGCAGACGGCCCTGGCGATCGAACAAGAGGATCGCAGGCGTGCCCTGCAGTTCGTAGTCCTTCATCGTGTGCGGCAAGCCGGTGCCGTCCGGCTTGTCGTAGGCAACCGGCATCGTGATGCCGCTGTGATCGAGAAATTTTTGCACTTCATCCGGCGTCTGCTTGTCAAAATTCTCAAACGCCATGTGCAGGCCGATGACGGCGACCTCGTCGGTCGTGAACGATTTGCGAATGCGCGCCGCCTGCGGCAAACCGACCTTCACCGAACCCGGGCATGTGATCTGGCAGACGGCGACGACGATGACCTTGCCCCGATAATCCTTGAGCGAGATTTTCTTGTCCGAGTTCAACCATTTCGTGGTCGTGAATTCGGGCGGGCTTTCGGGATTGAACATGGGCTGCGATCCTGCTGGCGATTGAGGCGGCGGTTATAGCATGGCGCTTGGCGCCGCATAGGCAGGCATCAGTCGCAGGCTTTAAAGCCTGCCGTGGCGGCCGGTTGGGCGGCGTCTGCGCTACATTTGTATCGCTCGGGCGTTTCGCAGGCCGGCGCCGCGGCGTTTCCGGTGATGGCGAGATTTAACGCGCATCCGCGCATCGTGTTGATGGCGTGCACGCAGGCGACCGGCACCTGCGCCGTGGTCAGCACGCGGCCCCGCGATTTGAGCCAAGTATCGGTGACGACCGCGACGGCGGGATCGTTGCGAGTTGCGGCTTCAGCCAGACCATCCGGCGTCGAGAGCTGTTCGTCGCGGCCGAGCACGAAGCGCGTCGTCGGTTCATTCCACCCGAGCACGCCGAGTTTCGTCTGCGGACACGCGGCGAGTGCGCGCTGAACTTCGCGCGCCGGCCAGATTTTGTCGATTGCTGGCATCACGCCCGCGATCAGCGTGACAGCGAACAGTCCGAGCGCTGCAACGCCGGTCGCCGCCCAGCGCATCAGGTGCCCGGCTCGGCCTTCGGCGGCACTCCAGGCAAACAGGCCTGCGACCACGGCGATCGGCAGCCACAGCCAGAGCGACGGCACTTCGCGCACGGCGACGTAGGGCGCCGCGAAGAGAATGAGTGCGAAGAGCGCCGCAAGCGGCGGCCATGCGAACGCATGAAAGCGCGGCGGCGCGTTTCCGTCCTCGCGCACGGCGAGCATCGCGACCGCAATCGCCATCGCCGGGAACATCGTCTGCACCATGTAGGTGCCAGGCTTCGATGAGAGCGCTTCGAGGTAGATCAGATAGCCAAGCACCCAGGCAATTAGGAAGCGCGCGATCTTGGCGTCGCGATCCTTCCAGAGCGCTATGAACGCGGGCGCGGCAAGCGCCGTCCCGGGAAGAAATCCGAGCAGCAGCGCGAGCAAGAACGTGCCCGGCATCGCGCGCAGCTTCATGTCCTGCGACCCGCCGAGCGCTGCGAGCAGTTCCTGGACGCTCATTCCCGCAAACGGCACGCCGTCCTGCAGCACGCGGACGACGATCCACGGACTGGCAATCAACACGCCAAGCAACAGCCCCGGCCAGATGTGTATGCGCTTCAGCCACTCGGTATTGCGATCCATGACATAGAGCCCGATCAGCGTCACGAGGACGAGGATCGGCACAAGCAGCGCATTGATCAGAACGGCGAAGCCCAGCGCGGCCCAGAACATCAATGCCAGCGGACGCGCATCATCGTCAGGTGCCCCGGCGTAGATCCGCAGCAGCGCCAGCATCGCGATCGTCGCCGGCAGAAGCGACAACCCTTCAGCAATGGCGAGGTGCGCGACGAGCACCGTGAGCGGCGCGACCGCGAACAGAGCGGCCGCAATCAGCGCCGCCAATGTCCCAATCAGCGGCGCCGCAAGCCAATAGAGCGCCAGCACCGCGAGCGTCACCGAGATCATACCCGGCAAGCGGTAGACCGTGATCTCGCGGGCGTCGGCCTCGCCCGCCAGCCACGCGAATTTCGCCTGCGCCCAGTACGTGCCGATCGGACGAAACTGATGGATGGTGTCGCCGTAACGCGGGTCGGTGTAGGCGCCGCGCGCCACCATATCGCGCGTCGTCTCGGCGTAGACGACTTCGGTGCGATCGACGGCCGGCAGGCGGATGACGCCCGGCAAATAGACCGCGAGACACAGCGTCAGCAGCGCGAGCAGCGCCAGGCCCGGGCGGCGCGCGAGGGCGGCAACCGCGCCGTCAATCGTTGGCCTTGCGTCCACGCGTCTGGTCCCCGTTGTCTTGACACCCACCGGCAGTTGAGGTGATTGCGCATTCTCGGACGTAAAAGACAAGTCCAAAACGAGATCAGGCACATCGGGGGCGGGCATCATGGCGGCAGGCAACGATACGGCGGCGAAACGCGCGCGGCTGATCGAGATCGTCAAGGCCCGGTCTTTCCAGGAAGGCCCGGAGATGCGGCTCGCGTCCGGCAAGCTCTCGACGTTCTACTTCAATATGAAGCCGACGATGCTCGACAGCGAAGGCGCGCACCTGATTGCGACCCTCATTCTCGATCAGCTCGAAGGCGTCGACGCCGACCTGATCGGCGGCCTCGAAATGGGCGCCGTGCCGATCGCCGCGAGCGTGACCGCGGTTGCCCACGCACGCGGCCGCAAACTGCCGGCGTTCTTCGTCCGCAAACAGGCAAAGGAACACGGCACCAAGAGCCTGATCGAAGGCTTGGCCCGCGACGAGACAATGGCCGGCAAGCGCGTCGTTATCGTCGAGGACGTCACAACGACCGGCGGCTCGGCAATCAAGGCTGCGGAAGCGATCCACGCATCCGGCGCAACGATCGTTCGCGTCATCACGATCGTCGACCGGCAAGACGGCGCCGTTGATGCCTTCAAAGCCGCAAGCATGGATTTCCAGCCGCTTCTGACTTTGGCCGACTTCCGCAGCTAACAAACCGCGACGCGCAGCTACAGCTAAGGAGCATTTCGCATGGACAGCATTTTCCAGGCGTGGCTGACGGTCGCCGGTCTCGTGTTCGATTTTCTCGGATTCATGTTGCTGCTGCGCGAGTAGTGGATCGCGTTCCTCAGCGAACGCGCGATCATGGCGCATGAGGAAAATCTCGAGCGGACGCAGAAACTGCGCGCGTTCGCATCTCAAACCGCAAACGACACCATGCGCCAGCATATGGCACGCGCTGGCGAAATGCAGGACGACATGGCCATTCGGCGCGCGCGTGACGAGCGGCGCGGCGCATTGAAAAGCCGCCGCCGTTGGTTTGTCGCCGCAGGCGTACTCATTGCACTCGGTTTTGTCTTCCAGCTTGCAGGCGTATTGCCACTGTGACGGCGCGTCAGTTATGCGCGCGTGAGCCGTTGTGTTGTCATTGTCTTGCGATACACTTGCCGCATCCATAGGCGGGCATTGTGTGCGTGACACCTCAATCTGGCAGGAACCTTTCCCCGCAGTTGCGCGTCTCGAACGTAATGGTGGATTGCGAGCAGCAACGCGCGCTCGCATACGCACGGAGCCGAACGCTCCAATGCCCTGTGTTTAGGAGTAGAAGTATTGGCGTCGCGACGTAGGCCTGATCGCACGATCGAGCGTTCAAAATCTCTCGATGGGACGCAACCCGGCGCGCCGCGCCTGACGACCTCTTTAAGATGGCCGGCGGCATCGCGATCGTTCATTCGTGGCGTGGTGCCGCCACATCGTGCTGTCGCCACCAGTCATCCACAGCAGAATGACGCGGCAGATCGCATCAGCCCTGGCACCACGGAGCGGGATGCGGTCAAAATGCCTTCAGTAAAAGAGGGCCCTGCGATGCACGCCGACAGCATTTACAAACGCGCAGTCTGGCTGATGTCCGACGCCGTTGTTTTGACGATCGCAGCACCGTTTTTCGCGGTCTGGTGGGTCGGCCGCGCCGTCAAGCGCATGCTCGCCCCGAAATGAAGCCTGCCTAAAACATAAACAGCCCGTCAAACGGGCTGTTGTTATGTCGAGGTGAGCGTTTCGCGCGATTGGCGCGGCGCTATTCGGCAGCGGCCGGACGCGAGACCGTCGGCCCGGCACGGCGGACCTCAGCATCAACGTAGGCTTCGAACTTCGCAAAATTCTTGCTGAACATATCGGCGAGCTTTGCCGCCGCCGCATCGTAGGCGCGCGGATCACCCCATGTATCGCGCGGCGTCATCAGCTTCGCGTCTACGCCAGCCATCTGGATCGGCACCTTGAAGCCGAATACCGGATCGACGCGCATCGTTTGATCGGCAAGGTCGCCGGAGAGCGCAGCGTTCAACAGTGCCCGCGTGACCTTGATCGGCATACGCGAACCTTCTCCGAACTTGCCGCCCGTCCAACCCGTGTTGACGAGCCAGCAATCGACGTCATGACGCCCAATCAGATCGCGCAGCAGGTTGCCGTAGACGCTCGGATGGCGCGGCATGAACGGCGCGCCGAAACACGTCGAGAATGTCGGCTGCGGTTCGTTGCCCATGCCCTTCTCGGTGCCGGCAACTTTCGCCGTGAAGCCCGAGAGGAAGTGATACATCGCTTGGCTCGGCGTCAGCTTCGCGATCGGCGGCAGAACGCCAAACGCATCCGCCGTCAGCATAACGATATTTTTCGGATGTGCCGCGCGGCCCTTGGCGCTTGCATTCGGAATGGCGTCCAGCGGATACGCGGAGCGCGCGTTTTCCGCGAGGCGATTGTCGTCGAAATCTGCGACCCGCGTGACCGGATCGACAACGACGTTTTCAAGCACCGTCGCAAAGCGGTTCGACGCATTCCAGATTTCCGGCTCAGCCGTCTTCGAGAGGCGGATCGTTTTAGCGTAGCAGCCGCCCTCGAAATTGAAGATGCCCTTATCGCTCCAGCCGTGTTCATCGTCGCCGAGCAGTTCGCGGGCAGGATCAGCGGAGAGCGTCGTTTTACCGGTTCCTGACAATCCAAAGAAGACGGCCGAGGAGCCGTCGTCGCCGACGTTCGCCGAGCAGTGCATCGGCATGACGCCCTTGGCTGGCAGCACATAGTTCAGGAACGAGAACACGCTCTTCTTGATTTCCCCGGCGTAGCTGGTGCCACCGATCAGGACGATGCGCTTGGTGAAGTTGCAGGCGATGACCGTTTCGCTGCGCGTCCCGTGATAGAGCGGCGCGGCGCGGAAGCTCGGCAAATTGACGACCGTGAACTCGGGCACGAACGTTGCGAGTTCCTCAAGCCCAGGACGACGGAGCAAATGACGAATGAAGAGTGCGTGCCACGCGTACTCCGTGACGATGCGCGTGTTGAGGCGATGCTGCGGATCGGCACCCGCATACAGGTCCTGCACGAACAGATCTTTGTGACGCGCGAATGCGACGAAATCGGCGAGCAGCCGGTCGAACTGCTCCTCCGTCATCGGCTTCGAGTTGTCCCACCAGATCGCATTTTCGGTGTCGGCATCGCGGACGACATACTTGTCTTGCGCGGAGCGGCCGGTGTGCTGTCCGGTTTCAACGACAAATGCCCCAGAGGCCGCGAGCTTGCCCTCGCCACGGCGAACGGCGACTTCCATCAACTCGGCTTCCAGCATGTTGCGCCGGATTTTAGGAGACGTTTCGAGTGGGAAGAGTTGAAGGGTCATCGAATATTCCTGGAGGGGTCTGGTGGGTCGTTATTGTGGTCAATGCGCAAAAAAATACGGCCAAACACGCAAATCATCACGCGAGCGGCATATCCTGGCAAAACGGCAAGACCCACAGTTCAGAAATAGGAGATCGGACGCGCCTTGCTCAAGGTGTGCGAAGGTCGATCATACGAACTGCCAATACGCGTTCTAATGCATTGATCTAAATCAGGATTGATACCGGTTTTTGGCGTGATTCGCCCGCCCTGCAACCGGGTTGTGCACGGGTCGTTCATGCGCTGGCGCTGGAACGCAGACCGCTGTGGGATTAGGCTTCGGGACGGCCCGCGCTTGCCCTGACATAGCCCGTCACCTATTCAGGTAGCATTCAGCCTCGATCGGTCATCAGAACGTGCGCCACAATTGGTTCACCTTGCCGCCATAGAGCGCTAAACGTCGGCCGGCAGCCGTTCCCCACCCCCGGGGCTTGAGAGGAAAAGATGAAAGAGAAAAGCACGATCGCGCTGGTTGACGACGAACGCAACATTCTAACCTCGCTGCGCATGGCGCTGGAGGCGGAAGGTTACAAAGTTCGCACCTACGGCGACGGCGTCTCGGCACTCGAAGCTCTGACCGAAGAACCAGCCGACCTCGGCATTTTCGACATCAAGATGCCGCGCATGGACGGCATGGAATTGCTCCGTCGCGTCCGTCAGCAATCGGCGATGCCGGTCATCTTCTTGACATCGAAGGACGAAGAAATCGACGAACTGTTCGGCCTTAAAATGGGCGCCGACGATTACATTGCAAAACCATTCTCGCAGCGCCTGATTGTTGAACGCGTAAAAGCCGTGCTGCGCCGCGCATCGCCTAAAGATCCGGCAAGCGATGAAGCCGAGGCCAAGCGCGTCCTTGAGCGCGGCAAGCTAAAACTCGACCCCGAGCGCCACACCTGCCATTGGGACAACCGTCCCGTGACGCTGACCGTCACCGAATTCCTCATTCTACAGGCGCTGGCGACGCGCCCGGGCGTCGTCAAGACGCGCGACACGCTGATGGACGCCGCCTACGACGATCAGGTTTATGTCGACGACCGCACCATCGACAGCCACATCAAACGCCTGCGCAAGAAGTTCAAGCAGGTCGACGACGATTTCGATGTAATCGAGACGCTCTATGGCGTCGGCTACCGCTTCAAAGAGTGATTGAGGCGGCGTAACGCCATCGATTGGAGCCGGGATGGCGCTTGACATCAACGACATGCCAAAGAGCGCAGTGCCCGACGGTGCTGCGCTCGAAGGCGCAAGCACTCCAGAAAAGAGCTGGCCGGAGACGTCTTGGTTTGTGACGTCGTGGCCGAGCTGGTCGGCGTCGATTGCCAATGGTTACAGGGGTCTGCGGCGCTGGCACAGCAATTTGCCGATCCCGCGATTTCTGAGTGCGTCTCTCGTCCGGCGCATCCTGGTCAGCAACATCCTCGGCCTGCTCGCGCTATTGCTGGCGATGCTCTACATCAGCCTGCATCACGGCTGGCTGCTCGAAGCCAAAGTCGATGTCGTCAAAACCGTATCGCGCATTTCGGCCGAAGCGATTGCCTATCGCGCCATCAACGAGCGCGCGATTTACGATACCAATCGCTTACCCGATAACGTCGCGCCGAAACCGAAACGCGACGACGCTTTTGCAGCGCTTGAGCTGCCGATCGATCCGCAGCAGGCGTCGCTGGTTCTTAAAAAACTCGTCGGCCCAGCCGATCTGACAGCTCGGATTTACTCGCAAAAAGGCACGTTGATCCTAGACAGCGATACGCTCTTCGCCAAGGCGCGCCCCGACGACCCAGCGCCCGTCGTCGAAGAATTCGAGCAGCAGCCGCGATTGAAGAACTTCTGGACGCGCTTTCACTACTGGCTGATCAACAAGGAACTGAAGGTCTACCGCGAACTCGGCACGGCGAACGGCTTCCTCTACCCGGAAGTCAAGCAGGCCGCCGAACTCGGCGTCGAACGGCCGATCCTGCTGCTCAACAGCAAAGGCCAGCAAATCGTTTCGATGGCCGAGCCGATCAAGCGCGGCAACCGCTTGATGGGCGTGCTTCTCGTCTCGACGCAGCCCGGCGCGATTGACGACGTCTTGTGGGACGAACGCTGGCTCATTCTGCAGATCGCCGGCTTTGCTCTCCTTGTCGCGATCGGCTCGTCGCTGCTGCTTGCACGTACCGTCGCCGATCCGATGAAGCGTCTGTCGGAAGCCGCAAACCGCGTCAGCCAGAACATCTCGGCCCGCCAGCAGTTGCCCGACTTCACCGACCGGCGCGACGAAGTCGGCCAGATGGGCCGCGCATTCATCGCGATGACCGGAGCGCTCTACCGCCGCATCGAAGCCAGCGAGAAATTCGCGGCCGACGTCGCGCACGAATTGAAAAACCCGCTTGCGGCCGCGCGCTCGACGGCGGAAGCGATGACCTACGCCAAAACAGACAGCGACCGCGAAGAACTCGTCGATCAGATCCAAAGCGAATTGAAACGCTTGAACCGTCTGATCAACGACGTCTCGAATGCGTCGCGCCTCGACGCCGAGCTGGCGCGCCAGGAAATGCAGCCGCTCGACATCCGCGTCGTGCTGAAGAACGTCACGGGCATTTTCCGCGACATGCTGACAGACGACGGCCGCGTCATCAAACTCGCGATCGAACCCGTTGCGTCCGAACACGCCTACACCATCGTCGGCAACGACGGGCGCCTTGGACAAGTCTTCACCAACCTTGTCGACAACGCGCTCTCGTTCTCGCCGCCGGGCGGCACGATTACCGTCAAGGCGCGGGCTGCCGGCCCAACCGTTGAAATCGCCGTCGAAGATCAGGGCCCGGGTATTCCGCCGGATAAGCTGCTCGCCGTCTTCGATCGCTTTTACAGCGACCGCCCGGCGACAGACAGCAGCCGCGGCAAGAACTCAGGTCTTGGGCTTTCGATCTCGAAGGAAATCATCGTCAGCCACCGCGGAGAAATTTCCGCAGAAAACCTCGTCGACGCGAAAAACGGGAAAGTCCTGGGCGCACGCTTTGTCGTTCGGCTGAAGGCAGCGGCACCCGGAGGCAGCGTTGGACGGCGCGGTTGATCACTTGCATGCGACAGCCATTTCCGTCGGCGGACGTGCGATCCTTATCCGCGGATCGTCGGGGTCCGGCAAATCTGATCTCGCGTTTCGCTGTTTGGCGGTGCCCGTATCGCAGCTCAATCAGGCTCCCGCTCGTCTGGTGTCTGATGATCAGGTTCTACTGCGACGGCAAGGGCTGTCTTTAATTGCGTCAGCACCAGCGACCCTTTTCGGCAAAATCGAAGTGCGTGGCCTCGGTATTCTGGACATCGATCCGGCCCGTGAAGCGAACGTCGCTTTAGTCGCAGACATCGCCGAACGTGAAACAATAGAACGGTACCCCGATCCCTGGCCGACGACCGAATTGCTGGGTCTCAGAGTTCCGGTGCTAAGTATTTGCGCGTACGATGCATCGGCGCCGCTAAAATTGCTGGCCGCAATGGCGATGATCCGGTTGCCATCGTTAAAATCGGTGGATTAAGCGCAACTTTGCCGCCCCGAATGCTGGGCAAAATTTACTTGCGCTTGACCCGAACCCTTGCCACTTTCCGCCCGCTTGCGCCGCCCGGTTCGTTATGCCGGTTTTGCGCGTCTATACGGCCCAGGGATTGGCTAGCCATTCATGATTGGACTGGTGATTGTCACACACGGCGGGTTAGCGGTCGAATTCCGCAACGCGCTCGAACATGTCGTAGGCCGTCAAACGCATCTTGAGACCATCGCCATCGGTCCTGAAGACGACGCCACCCAGCGCCGGCAGGATATTCTCGAAGCGGTCAATCGCGTCGATAACGGCGAGGGCGTCATTATTCTGACCGATATGTTCGGCGGGACGCCGTCAAATCTCGCGATCTCCGTCATGGACGAGGCGCGGGCGGAGGTTATCGCCGGCATCAATTTGCCGATATTGGTCAAGCTCGCGAGCATCCGGACCGAAATGGCCCTGCCGCAGGCTGTTGCCTTGGCGCGCGATGCAGGCAAAAAGTATATCAAGGTCGCGAGCCAGGAACTGTCGGGCGAATAGCGCTCCGGTAGTCCGTCGCTGGCGCACCGTCCCGTCGCTGGCGGCCGGCTCCGCGGAAGCGGAGTCGCCAGCGACAACCAAAGGAGCCTTCTTGCCGGAACTCAAAAACAGCAAACGGCCCGAAGCAATCGTCGTCATCCGCAACCTCAAGGGGCTGCACGCGCGGGCATCTGCCAAATTCGTCAAATGCGCGGAAAGCTATAACGCCAACATTTCGGTTACGCGCGACGGCCAGACGGTTGGCGGTACGTCGATCATGGGCCTGATGATGCTGGCGGCCGGCCCCGGGTCGGAACTGCATATCACTGCTGAAGGGCCGCAAGGGCCGGAAGCGCTGGCGGCGTTGGTGGCACTCGTCGAAGCAGGCTTCGACGAGGAATGCGTCGGCGACGGCTGACGCCGACGCATTCGTCTAAATGATCAAATCAATACTCTTCGCTACACAATAAAGAGAGCTGAGGGTGCCTTGGAAGGCACCCCCAGCTCCTGTGCAGGAAGCCAATTGTGACGCCGCTTACTTGGTCAAGTAGAGCTGCGACACCTTGAGAGCGATGTCACGGAAGGCCGCTCTCAACTGTTCGCCGTTGTCGGCGTTGTAGGCCTTCGAGGCATCTGTGGCGCAGTTCTTCAGCGTATTGATCGCCGTCTGGTTGCCACCCAGATCGAAGCCCACGGTGTAGACTTCGATATTCTGCGACTTCATCTGCTGGCAGATAGCGACAGCCTGTGTTGCAGAGCTCGAACCGTTGCCATTGCTGCCCGTCGTGTCGGTCGCAATACCATTGCTGCCGTAGGTGTAGTTATACTCACCGTCCGACATCAGGATCGCGATCTTGTTGGTCTTCGGCGTGTTGTAGGCAACTGCCTGAGCAGCCGACGGCACAAGCGAAGACCATTTCGGCGACAGCATGTAGTAAGCCCAAGCGGTGCCGACATGACCAGCCGTGCCGCCCTGCGCAACCAAGCTATCGATCTTCGCCTTCAATACCGTCTTGTCGCTTGTCAGCGGAAGCACGCTACCGGACGTCGAGATCGAGCACGACCCGCCGCTCGTATAGGTCGGCGTCATATACTTGTCGGCAGCCGGAAGCACGTCGGAGTACTTCTCCGTCGACATGCGCTCACCAACGCACGCTGTCTTGGTATAGGTCCGGTTGTTGTACCGGCGCGAGCCCGGCCATGACGAGTTTGTCGGCGGCGTAACGAGGCTCAGCAACGAGTTCAACATGCCGAGCAATCCGCCCTGCGAAGCCGCGACCGGCGGACGAACGTCAGCCGAGAACGGAACAACGGAAACGCGGGATTTGAACTTGCTTTGATCGTTCCAGACAACGATGTCGACGAGATCGCTCGCGGCATCCTTCATGTCCTGCAGCTTGCCACCCGAACCCATCGAGCCCGACACGTCGAGCATCATCGCGATTTCGAGATTGAGTTCAGCATTGCCGCCGACAGCCAGAACCGACTTCGAGTGTTCTGCGCCAGTGTTCTTCAGCAACGGCAGTTCGTTGATGCCAGCAAGACGCATGAACGGCGTGTTGATGGCAGCATTGCCGGATGCCTGAACAGCCGTGCCGTTGTCGACGACCGAGAACGTCACGTTGTCGTTCTTGACAACAAGACGGCTCTTCACCGCTTCCTGATAGTAAACCTTGGCCATGGCAATCGCATCGGCCTGGTTTCCACCATTGGTCTGCAGCGCACGACCGGCTGCCAGGACGGCTGCGTCGATCGCTGCAATCGTCTGATCGCGGGCGTTGAGCCAACGGCCGATGTCGACCGCTGCGCCGATGAGCATGAACATCGCCATGGTCATCAGGCCGAAAAGAATGGCCACGTCGCCAGCCTTGTCCCGAGCGAAGTCTGCGAGCCGCTGACGGCCGCGCACACCCTGCTCGAGGCCAGACTGGCCCGTCACATCTGTTGCGGAAGCGGAAGTATTCCGCTCCATCGGATTTCTAGACATAGTACGCCTCCTGCACTTTTATTGGCATTTGCTATTTAGGAGACGAGATATTTAAGACAGATTAAAAGCAGTACTCGATTTGGACGTAACTAAATAAATGTATTCTGACTTTTACTTCTGTTTTATTCAAATTTTACTTATTATATTAAGGGTTGGTTAGCCATTATTACTTAAGATAATCTGCGAAGGTTGGCGAAATGCCCAGCATCGTCAGGGCGCGGCGGGAGCAAAACGGTTAGCGCGAGTCGGCACGACACATAAAGAGTTGCTTATATCTTGTTGCGACTCCGGGGCGGCTTCGGTATACAGCTGTCGATCGGGCAAAATTTTTGGTGCGACAGGGTGTCTTGCGATGCCGGCGACCGCGCTCAGCGCACGCTAGGCAGCGCCATCCGTCCCACCCGCCAAAATCTCGCATTTGACCCCCGCAAAGGAGCCGAAATGAGCGGTAAGCAAGACTACATCGTCAAGGACATTGGCCTCGCCGACTTCGGCCGCAAGGAGCTGTCGCTGGCCGAAACCGAGATGCCGGGCCTGATGGCAACCCGCGAAGAATACGGGCCCAAGCAGCCGCTGAAAGGCGCGCGCATTGCCGGTTCGTTGCACATGACGATTCAGACCGGCGTGCTGATCGAAACGCTGAAGGCGCTCGGCGCCGACATCCGCTGGGTTTCCTGCAACATCTATTCGACGCAGGATCATGCCGCCGCTGCGATCGCTGCTGCCGGCATCCCGGTGTTCGCTGTGAAGGGCGAAACGCTGAAAGATTACTGGGACTACACCGCCATGCTGTTCGACTGGCACGGCGGCGGCCATCCGAACATGATCCTCGACGACGGCGGCGACGCCACCATGTACGTCCATCTCGGTCTGCGCGCCGAAAAGGGTGACACGGCATTCCTCGACAAGCCGGGCTCGGAAGAAGAAGAAGTCTTCTTCGCGCTGCTGAAGAAGCAGCTCAAGGAAAAGCCGAAGGGCTACTTCCAGGCCATTGCCGACAGCATTAAGGGCGTCTCGGAAGAAACGACAACCGGCGTGCATCGCTTGTACGATATGCAGAAGGCCGGCACGCTGCTCTGGCCGGCGATCAACGTCAACGACTCGGTTACCAAGTCGAAGTTCGACAATCTCTACGGATGCCGCGAGTCGCTCGTCGACGGCATTCGCCGCGGCACCGACGTCATGATGTCGGGCAAGGTCGCGATGGTCGCGGGCTTCGGCGATGTCGGCAAGGGGTCGGCAGCGTCGCTGCGTCAGGCCGGCTGCCGTGTAATGGTCTCGGAAATCGATCCGATCTGCGCGCTGCAGGCGGCGATGGAAGGCTATCAGGTCGTGACGATGGAAGACGCGGCGCCGATCGCCGACATTTTCGTCACCGCGACCGGCAACAAGGACATCGTCACGCTCGACCACATGCGCGCGATGAAAGACCGCGCCATCGTCTGCAACATCGGCCACTTCGACAACGAAATTCAGATCGCCTCGTTGAAGAACCTCAAGTGGACCAACATCAAGCCGCAGGTGGACGAAATCGCATTCGCCGACGGAAAGCGCATCATCATGCTGTCGGAAGGCCGCCTCGTGAATCTCGGCAACGCCATGGGGCACCCGAGCTTCGTGATGTCGGCATCGTTCACCAACCAGACGCTCGCCCAGATCGAGCTTTGGGCGAACAACAAGGACGGCAAGTACAAAAAGGAAGTCTACGTCCTGCCGAAGTCGCTCGACGAGAAGGTCGCGCGCTTGCACCTCGCCAAAATCGGCGTGAAGCTGACCGAGCTGCGCAAGGATCAGGCTGACTACATCGGCGTCAAGCCGGAAGGCCCGTATAAGCCGGAAGCCTACCGTTACTGAGAACACCCGCGGCGACCACATCGCCGCCTTGTAGCTGAGACATTTGTAGCTGAGACAAGCGGCGCGCGGGGAACACCTCGCGCGCCTTTGTTGTCTAAGAGGCACACCGCTCTGGCGGCTGGCGGCACGGCTCCGCATAATCGTCGTTTAGTGATTCGGGCCTGGCCAAACAAAAGCATGGCCCGCGTCGGCTATTGGCTTGTTCGTCGCGTCCGCGAGCCAAAAGCCGCCATCTGGCCTCATGACCCTCGAACCGGACGCGCATGCGCAGCATCACCAACAGGAACCAGCAAACGACGCGTCGGCAACTCGCGCTGCTGTTGCTGGCTGCGATGGGATGCATCACCGCGCTGCTGTCGTCGTTCGTTTCCGGTCACGAGCTGAAGCCTGACCAGATAGACCTGCGCCACGTCTCGCTGATCGCGCTCGTCGCCGGCGCGGGCTTCATTGCCGGACTGATCGTCTGGCACATGGCATCGACGGCGCGGCGCGAAGCCCGTTACGCGAAAGCCGAAAGCCTGCAGCTTCGCCGCAACCTCGCTGCCGCAGACGCGATCATTCGCGCCGAACCGCAGGTTCTGATTTTCTGGGAGCAGGGCCAGGCCGTTCGCATCGTCGCGCACACCTTGAGCGGCGTTCCCGGACTGCCCGACAGCAATACCGAGATTTTGCGTTTCGGCCATTGGCTCGACGCTAAGAGCGCGCAGGCTTTGAAGGCCGCGCTCGACCAGTTGTTCGCCAACGGCCGCGCATTCAACATTATTCTGAAGACGCTCGCCGGCGGCAATGTCGAAGGCGAAGGGCGCGCAGCAGGCGGCCGGGCCGTACTGCGGCTCAAGGATATTGCCGGATACAAACTCGAACTGTCCGCGATCAACAGTCAGCACGCCATTCTTGCGCGCGATATCCGTTCGAGCCGCGCACTGCTCAATACCCTGCCGATGCCGGTCTGGCTGCGCGCTGACGACGGCAAGCTGAACTGGGTCAACAGCGCCTACATTACGGCTGTCGACGCCCAGTCAGAGGCGGAAGTTCTCGACCGGCAGATTGAATTGCTCGAAAGCCGGCAGCGCAAGTCGGTCGCGAAGTCCGTCGCGCAAGGCGAAAGCTATCGCGCGCGCGTCCATCTCGTTGCCGGCGGCGAACGCCGGCCGCACGACATCGTCGTATTGCCAGTCGACGGGGTCAGTGCCGGCGCTGCGATCGACGTTACCGCTATCGAAACCGCGCAGGGCGAACTCGAACGTGAGATCGCCGCTTATGACCGCACCCTGCACCGCGTTGAAACGGCCGTCGTGATTTTCAATCGCGATCAGCAGCTCGTCTTTTTCAACAATGCCTATCGCAATCTCTGGCAGCTTGACGAAGATTGGCTGCGCACCAAGCCGAGCGATAGCGCCGTCCTCGACCGATTACGCGAACTCGGCAAGCTGCCGCCGGTCGTCAACTACCGCGATTGGAAAACCCGCGTTCTCGCCTGCTATCAAACTGGCGCTGAATTGGAAGACGTCTGGCACCTGACTGACGGACGCATCATCCACGTCATGGCCGAGCAACGGCCCGATGGCGGCGTCACGTATCTCTTTGCCGACGAAACGGCGCGTCTCTCGCTTGAGAGCCGCTATAACGCGCTCATCGACGTGCAGCGCGAAACTCTGGACAGCCTTAAGGAAGCGGTGGTGGTGTTCGGCACCGATGGCCGCCTCAAGCTTTACAACGTCGCGTTCTCAAATATCTGGAAAATTTCGCCGCGCCGCTTGGCCGAACTTCCGCACGTCGAGGAAGTGATTGGGCTTGCGAGCGCCATGTACTCCGGCCTCGACGTCTGGTCGCGCATCGGCCGCGCCGTGACAGCTTTCCTCGACGAGCGCGAAACCTTCGAGGGCCAATTGAACCGCGCCGACAACAGCGTCATCGACTACGCGCTGATGCCGCTGCCCGATGGCGCAACGCTCCTGACATTTGCCGACGTGACCGACGCCCGCAACGCCGAGCGCGCACTCGTCGAGCGCAACGAAGCGCTGATTGCCGGCGACCGCCTCAAGACGCAATTCATCGGGCACATCTCATACGAATTGCGCACGCCGCTGACCAACATTATCGGCTTTACGGAACTGCTCGCCAGCCCGTTCATGGGTGATCTCAACGAAAAGCAGCGCGAATACGTTGCCGACATCATGACGTCGTCGAAAACGCTGCTGGCCATCATCGACGATATTCTCGACCTCGCGACGATCGATGCTGGTGGGTTGGAACTGCGGCTGACGCCGGTCGGCGTTCGCACCGTCATCGACTCCGCGATCCTCGGCATTCGCGAGCGCGCCATTCGCTCGCGCCTCACCATCGAAATCGCCGTTGCCGACGACGTTTCCGAAATCATGGCGGACGAAGCCCGCATCCGGCAGGTTCTCTACAATCTGCTGTCGAATGCGGTCGGCTTCTCCAAGGCCGGAGACGTCGTGCAACTGACCTGCTGGCGCGAAAACGGTTCGGTGGTCTTCACGGTCGCGGACCACGGCGTCGGCATTCCGCAGGAACAGCTCGACCAGGTGTTCAAGCGCTTCGAAAGCCGCAGCCAAGGCTCCAAACACCGCGGCGCCGGGCTCGGTCTTTCGATCGTCAAGAGCCTTGTCGAATTGCACGGCGGACAGATCGATATCCATTCGCAAGAGAGCCGTGGCACATTGGTCACGGTGCGCATTCCCGAGCGGCCGCTACCCGCCGACAGCGACGGCATGATGGTTGTGGCAAGCCGCAATCGGGCGGCATAAACTGCCGGGCAATGACCCACCCCATCGTTTTCAAAGACCTTACCGAACCTGACGTTCTGCGCCTTGCGGAGCACATCGCGTTTGCGTTGACGACTGGTGACGTGCTCGCGCTCGAAGGCGATCTCGGCGCCGGCAAGACGACATTCGCGCGGGCGCTCGTTCGCGCATTGTCCCGCGGCAGCGTCACCGAAGTGCCAAGCCCGACGTTCACGCTTGTCCAATCGTACGAGCTGCCGCGCTTCGACATTGCGCATTTCGATCTTTACCGCCTGACCAGCCCCGACGAGTTGCAAGAACTCGGCCTTGATCTGGCGCTACGCCGTGGCGCGGCCATCATCGAGTGGCCGTCGCGCGCCGGTGATCTGCTGCCGGCCGAGCGTTTCACGCTGACCTTCGCCGATGGACACGATCCCGAAACGCGGACGATTACGCTCGAAGGACACGGCGCAACGCACGCCCCGCGCGCCGCACGCATCGCGGACATTTTTGCGTTTCTCACGGCCAACGGCTGGAACGGCAACGATACGCATTTGACGTACTTGCAGGGTGATGCGTCGCCGCGCCGGTACGCGCGTATCGAGAGAGATGACGGCGCGCGCTGCATTTTGATGGATTCGCCGCGCCAGCCGGATGGGCCGCCTGTGCGCGACGGGAAACCGTACAGTCGCATTGCGCATCTCGCCGAAGACGTTCGCCCGTTCGTCGCGGTCGGCTCGGCGTTGTCTGCCGCCGGTTTTTCCGCACCCGACATTTTCGCTCACGATTTGCAGCGCGGCCTGTTGCTGATCGAAGACTTCGGCGACGCCGTCTTCGGCGCGGAGGTGCAACGCGGCGCCGATCAAAACGCGCTTTGGCAACGTGGCGTCGATACGCTCGCAGCCTTATCCGAGCATCGGCCGTCAGGTCCGCTGCCGTTGCCCGACGGCACGACGCACACTTTGCCGAACCTCGATCACGCGACGCTCGCCATCGAAACAGAGCTGCTGCTCGATTGGTATTGGCCGGCGTTGCACGGCACGCTAGCGCCGCCTGACGCGCGCGAAAACTTCAACGCCCACTGGAACGACATCTTCACGCGCGTGCTGCAAGCGCCGCGGGGATGGGTTCTGCGCGATTATCATTCTCCGAACCTGATCGCGCTTGATCGTGCGGCGCCGCGCGACGTCGGCATCATCGACTTCCAGGACGCGCTCATTGGTCCGGAAGCCTACGATCTCGTGTCGCTGCTGCAGGACGCGCGGCTCGATGTGCCGGAACCGATCGAACGCGCGTTGATCGAACGCTACATCGCGTCCGTGACAGCCAAGGACGCATCGCGCGATGCGGCGCAATTCCGATTCGAATACGCTGCTCTCGGCGCTCAGAGAAATACCAAGATCCTCGGCATTTTCGCGCGCCTCGCCAAGCGCGACGGTAAGCGCGCCTATCTGGCGCACATCCCAAGGATCTGGGGGTATCTCGCCCGCGACCTCAGCCATCCCGAGCTCTCGGCGCTCAAGGCGTGGTATGACGCGCACATGCCACCCGCGGCGAGCACCCGCGCGCTGACCATCTGACCGAACGCAGCAACATTCGTGAGCCTTTGCATGACGCCGCGGCATCGTCCAACATCTGAGCGTCCGGACACCGCAATGGTGCTCGCTGCCGGATTAGGCTCGCGTATGCGTCCGTTGACTGAGACGACGCCGAAGCCGCTTGTACCGCTCGCGGGGCGCGCGATGCTCGACCACGTTCTCGATCGTTTGCAGGCCGCTGGCATTACGCGGGCCATTGTCAACGTGCACTATCTCGCCGATCAAATTGAGCGGCATGTGCGCGGCCGTTCAGAGCCTGAGATCATCATATCGGATGAGCGCGATGCGCTGCTTGAAACCGGCGGCGGCGTGGTGCGCGCTTTGCCGCTGCTCGGCAGCGCGCCGTTCGTCATACACAATTCGGATTCGGTCTGGATCGAAGGCGCAACGGCAAACATGACGCGCTTGCTCGACGCCTGGGACGGCGACCGCATGGACGCACTGCTGCTGCTCGCACCAGCGGCCGGCAGCCTTGGCTACGATGGCCGCGGCGATTTTCATCTTGATCGCGATGGCCGCATACGCCGCCGCGCACCGGGTGAAACAGCGGACTACGTTTTTGCCGGAGTCTCGATCATCAAGCCAGAAGCCTTTGACGGAGAAGCCGAGCGGGCGTTTTCGTTGAACGTCATCTGGGATCGCATTATCGCCTCGCAGCGCATGTCGGCCATCGTGCTCGATGGGCTTTGGATGCACGTCGGCACGCCGCAAGCGCTCGATGATGCAAACGCCGCCATCGCCGACGCGAAGGCTCGTGTCCTATGAGTGCGCGTGTTTACACCGTACCGCCCGGCGTGGCGTTTCTGCCGGCGCTCGCGCGCGCCATCCTCAACGGCGATTTGCCGTTGCCTTCCGGCGCGCGGCCCGATCCGCTGACGCTGCCCGACATCACATTATGCCTACCGACGCGGCGCGCCGTCCGCGCGGCGCAGGATGCGTTTCTCGCCGCGTCCGGCGCCCGCGCGCTTCTGATGCCGCGCATCCGGCCGATATCCGACGGCGAAGACGATCTCACTCTGCTGACGCGGCTCGCCAGCCCGCCGGCGTTTGGCGCAGCGATGCTTGAAAGCCCCAAGCCGACGCCGCCGCTTGAGCGAACGCTGATCTTGATGCAGCTGATCCAGATGTGGCGCGAAAAGCTTGGCGAGACGGAAGACACCACGATTACCAACACGGCCGCGCAGGCCGCAGGTTTGGCGATCGAGCTCGCGAGCCTGATGGACGAGATCGATCGCGAAGGCGTTGCATTCGAGAAAATTCAAGACCTGGTCCCCGACACCTATTCGCAGCACTGGCAGAAAACCGTCGATTTTCTGAAGGTCGTCGAGCAGTTCAAATCGCGCGGACTGACATCGGACGTCGAACTGCGCAATGCGCTGATCCGCGGCGAGGCGGAGCGCCTCGCGCAACATCCGCCGAAATCGCCGTACATTATCGCAGGCGTCACCGGGTCGATCCCGGCGACTGTTGCGCTGATGCGGTCGGTGCTCGCACTGCCGACGGGGGCAATCGTTCTACCCGCGCTCGATCTCGACAGTGATGATGAGAGCTGGGATGCGATTGCGCCCAGTGGCGCGGAGCGCCCGCAGCATCCCGAGCATCCGCAATTCGGGCTGAAGCGCCTGTTGGATCAACTCGGCGTTGCGCGGCGTGACGTGCGCATGCTGCCGGGCGCAGTTGCCAGCACGACGACGGCGAAGCGCAACGCTTTCATCCGCGAAGCGATGCGCCCCTCGGCGACGACGGAGCGCTGGCACGCCTACACATCGTCGGCCAACCCAGATAAAATCAAAACCGCGCTGACGGGCGTATCGCTGATCGAAGCGCCCAGCGCACACGACGAAGCCGAAGCCGTGTCGTTGATCCTGCGCGAGGCGGTCGAGACGCCCGGCCGCACGGCAGCGCTGGTGTCGCCCGACCGTCTGCTCGCGCGCCGCGTTGCGATCCGGCTGCAAGCGTGGGGCATTCGCGTTGACGACAGCGCCGGCCGCCCGTTCTCCAAGACCGTACCCGGCACGTTTCTCAATCTGGTCGCAGGCGCCGTGGTCAGCGACTTTGCGCCGGCTGACGTCATGGCGCTGTTGAAACACCCGCTGTGCCGCTTGCGCATGAAGGCGTTCGACGTCCGCCGTTTCGGACGCGCGCTTGAGATCGCCGCGTTTCGCACGCCCTATCTCGGACGCGGAACAGACGGCATCGCAGCCGCGCTGCGCAAATCGGACAGCGACCGGCTGGAGAAAAAGCGCCGTCATCGCGCAGCCGAAAGACTCTGGGACGAAGATCTCGCCGGCGCCGCCGATCTCGTCGCGCGTTTGACGGAGGCCTTCGCGCCGCTGACGGCAATCTATGCACAGCCCGGCGGTCACGCGCTCGCAGCCTTCGCCGATGCCCATAGCGCAACCGCCGAACGGCTCGCAGAACTCGATAGCGACGATCCGAGCTGGCAGAGCGGCATCAACCCGCTCTGGCAAGGCGACGCGGGTGCGGCCGCGAGCACGTTCTTTCTCGAACTCAAAGATCCCGAGCTGCCCGAAATTGAAATCCTCGCCGCCGACTACGCCGATCTTTATCAAAGCCTTTTGGCGCGCGAGAATGTGCGTGAGCATACCGCCGTCCACCCGCGCGTCACAATCTGGGGCGCGTCGGAAGCGCGGCTGCAACAGCCCGATGTCCTGGTCCTCGGATCACTGAACGAAGGCACCTGGCCGAAGGCGGCCGAAACCGGCGCGTGGTTGAACCGGCCGATGCGGCAAGCGCTCGGCCTGCCGTCACCTGAAGAGGAAACCGGCCGCGCCGCGCATGATTTCATTTCGCTTCTCGGCGCCGATCGCGTGGTGCTGACACGCGCGCAGAAGGTCAACGGCGTGCCGACCGTGCCATCGCGATGGGTCATGCGCATGAACGCGCTGCTCGACGGCTTCGATTTGCGCAGCGCGCTGACGCCGGACGCGCCGTGGCTCGCATGGGCGCGCGCCCGCGATGCGATCGACGACGACAAGCGCATCCGGATCAGCCAGCCGGCACCCGCACCGCCCGTCGATGTCCGGCCGCGCCGCATGAGCGTGACACGCGTCGAAGAATGGATCACCAATCCCTACGCCGTTTATGCGCGGCACGTCTTGCAACTGGAACCGCTGCCGCCGCTCGGCACGTCGCCCGGCCAGAGCGTCCGCGGCGCGCTCGTGCATGACGTGCTATCGCGTTTTGCGACGCTCTATCCGGCGACATTGCCAAAAGACCTGCGCAAGGCGCTTGATGACATCGCCATTGCGCTGCTGTCCGAATTAACCGGACATCCCCGCGTCGCCGCCTTCTGGATGCCGCGCCTGCAACGCTTTCTCGATTGGTTCGCGGAAACCGAGCCGGAGCGCCGCGCGTCGGTTGCAAGCGTCGCGGCCGAAATCTCCGGCATCCTCATTCTCGACGCGCCAGCCGGCGCTTTCACGTTGACGGCACGCGCCGATCGCATCGACGATCGCGACTCCGGTCTGGTCATCACCGACTACAAGACCGGCGCGATCCCAAAAGAGAAGCATGTTCTCAACGGCCGCGCGCCGCAGCTGCCTTTGGAAGCCGCGATCGCCCTCAACGGCGCCGGATTTCCAAACCTGACCGGCCGCTCCGTGTACAGCCTCAGGTATATCCGCGCCTCGGGCGGTGAACCGCCGGGCGAAGAAAAGGTCATCAAGACGCAGGACGTCGCGGCACTCGCAGCGGCATCGCTGCAGGGATTGAGCGCGCTCGTTGCGTTGTACGACGAGCCGTCGACGCCGTATCGCGCCATTCGCCGTCCTGGCTTTCGCTACGACTACGACGACTACGCGCATCTCGCGCGCGTTGCCGAATGGTCGGCCCATGCCGAAGACGATGAGGACATCGCATGAAGCACGGCGCCATCACGCATGATCTTGCGAAAGCGTTGGAAAGCACCAATCGCTATCAGTCGGATGCCGCGAACCCGCAGTCGTCGGTATGGGTCAACGCCAACGCCGGAACGGGCAAGACGTATGTCTTGACGTTGCGCGTGCTGCGCATTCTGCTGACCGGCACGCCGCCAGAGCGCATCGTCTGCCTGACCTATACGAAGGCCGCCGCCGCCGAAATGTCGAAGCGCATCTTCGACAAACTCGGCACGTGGGTAACGGCAAGTGACGCCGACCTCATCAAAGAACTCGCGGGCATTCTTGGACGCAAAGCTGAGGCAACTGAGACGGCATTCGCGCGGACGCTTTTCACGCGCGCCATAGAAACGCCGGGCGGGTTGAAAATCCAAACCATCCACGCGTTCGCCGAGCAGTTGCTGCAGAGATTTCCGCTCGAAGCATCCGTGCCGCCGGGTTTTCAAATCCTCGATGATCTCAAGGGCCGGGAACTCAAAGGCCCCGCCATCGACGCGACGCTGCGTGACGCGACGAGCAAGCCGCAGTCGCTGCTTGGGCGCGCACTGACGACGGCGATCCGGTACGTTTCCGAAGCGAGCTTCGACGAGTTGTTATCGAAAGCCATCGCGCAGCGCGCGTGGTTTGATCGCATCAGCCTTCTGGATCACGGCAAGTACGTCGATGGCCTTGCCGCCGCTGAGGCACACCTGCGCCGCACGCTTGGCATAGCCGACGGCGTCACGTCAGCCGATCTTGAAAAGCAGCGCAGCACTGTGCTGTCCGACCACGAGATCATGGGGCTGCGCGACTTGCTCGCAGGCGGCGGCAAGACTGACACCGAATGCAGCGCAATTCTTGCCCAAGCAGTTAAAGCACCAAGCGCGGCGAAGCGCGGACAATTGCTGGTCGACTACTTCATGACGGGCAAAGGCCAGCCGCGCGCCAGCCTTATGACGAAAGCGCTGCAGCAGCAGAGGCCCGACCTTCACGAAGCGGCCAATAGCGCTCAGGGCCGCTTTTGCGCTCTGACGCGCCAACTAACAGCGCTATACCTCGCTGACGCATCAGCCGCGCTGTACCGTCTCGCGGGCGCGGTGCTGCAACGCTACAGCGACGCGAAGGCTGCCGCAGGCACGCTCGACTTCGACGACCTCATCGAAAAGACCGTCAACCTGTTGCAGGCGGCGGATCAAACGCCGTGGGTGCTGTTCAAGATGGACGGCGGGCTCGATCACATTCTGGTCGATGAAGCGCAGGATACAAGTCCGGATCAATGGGCGATCATCGAAGCGCTCGGCCGCGAATTCTTCTCAGGCGAGAGCGCGCGCGATGTCGTCCGGACGGTTTTTGCGGTCGGTGATGAAAAGCAGTCGATCTATTCGTTCCAGGGTGCGCGGCCTGAAATGTTCGCCGAAGTCGGCGGGCGTTTTGAAAAGCTTACCCAGAGCGCCAATGCCGGCTGGAATAAAGTGCCGCTGAACCTGTCGTTCCGCACCGTGCAGCCCGTGCTGGACGCCGTCGACGATGTCTTTCGCGATTCTGATCGAACGCCGGGATTGCTCGCCGGTCCTGCCGGCATCAAGCATATCGCCAAGCGCCTCGGCCACGCGGGCGTGATCGAAGTCTGGGATGTCGAGAAGGCCGATCTTACGGTCGATACCAATCCGTGGGCGCCGCTCGAAGACGCCGACAGCACGAAGGCACCGGCAAACCGCGTCGCCAACCGTATCGCCGCGACGATCGCTGAGTGGCTGGCGTCCGGCGAGATGCTGCTCAGCGAGAACCGGCCGATCCGGGCGGCGGACATCTTGATCCTGGTGCGCAAGCGCAATCCGTTTGCGATCCCGATGGTCGCCGCGCTCAAAGCGCGTGGCATCGCCGTTGCCGGTTCGGACCGGATCAAGCTCAACGCCCAGATCGTCGTGCAAGACTTGCTGACGCTCGGCGATTTTTTAACGCTGCCGGAAGACGATCTCGCGCTCGCAGCCGTTCTCAAAGGCCCGCTGTTTGGATTTAGCGACGACGACCTGCAGTCCTTCGCGCACGGCCGCAAGGGAGCGCTGTGGAAGGCGTTTCTCAATGCCGCAAACGCCGACGCGCGTCTGAAGCCCGCGGCCGAAACATTGAAACGCTGGCGTGCAAAAGCCGACTTCACGCCGCCATTTGAATTTTTTTCGAGCCTGCTCGATCGCGAAGGCGCGCGCTCGAAATTCCTGCACCGCCTCGGGCCGGAAGCCGCCGACGCGATCGACGAGTTTCTCGATGTGGCGCTCGCCTATGACGACGCAGAGCCGCCCTCGCTGACGGGCTTTCTCGCAAGTCTGCGGGCCGACGATCGCGAAGTGAAGCGCGACATGGATCACGCGCGTGACGAGGTGCGCGTCATGACCGTGCACGGCGCGAAGGGCCTCGAAGCGCCGATCGTGTTCCTGCCCGATACGTGCACAATTGCGACCGGCGAAGGTCCGGGCACGACACTGCTGATGCTCAACGATCCGCTGCCTCACTCAGGCATTCCGCCGCCCCTCGTCTGGCAGGTCAAGGGCACGGCTGGCGTCGACGCCGTTGCAGCCGCGAACGCGACCAAGGCCGAACGCGACCGCGAAGAGCGCAATCGCCTGCTGTACGTCGCGATGACGCGTGCGCGCGACCGGCTTTACGTCGCCGGCTTCGAAGGCCGAAAGGCACGGTCGCACTTGTGCTGGTACGACACGATCACCGCGGCGCTTACGCCATCGATGCAGGAGCACACTCTGCCCGACGGCTCGAAAGCCTGGCGCACCGAAACCCCACAATCGATCGAGCCTGAAGCGCCTAAGTCATCTTTGGAAGCGGCTGCGTTATCGCAACCGTTACCGCCGTTTGCGATCCGGCGCGCGGATGCCGAACCGCAACTGACCGTACCGCTCGCGCCGTCGCGGCTGGAACCCTACGCACCCGACAGCGAGGGCGAGCCGCTGGTCGCGCCGGTGCCAGCCGATCATCCGGCGTCAGATGGCGGCAGGCCATCGCCGTCCACGTCGGCCGCAGACAACCGCTTCCTGCGCGGAACGCTGACCCACGCGCTGCTACAATATCTCCCCGAGATCGCGCCAGAAAAACGCAAGACAGCCGCGACCGCATTCGTCGATCAGCGCGGCGGCGTGCTCACGAAACGCGTGCGTAGTCAGATCGTCAGCGAGACGCTGGCCGTCATGACGAGCGGAGACTTTGCCGAGCTGTTTTCTGATCGCAGCCGCGCCGAAGTCCCCGTGTCGGCGGTGCTGCCGCGGCCGCACGGTACCGGCCCAGCGCTGCGTCTGACCGGCCAGATCGACCGGCTCGTTGTCACAGATCACGACGTCATGATCGTCGATTTCAAAACCAACCGGCCGCCGCCTCAGGAGGTCAATCGCGTCGCACCGGCCTACCTCTTTCAGCTGGCCGCCTACACGCTCGCACTCGCCGAGATTTACCCGCACAAACGCGTGCGTGCGGCACTTTTGTGGACCGATGGCGCGCGGCTTATGGAAATCCCGGCAAATACTCTCCGCGACTACGGCGAACGGCTTTGGAAGCTCGATGTCGCGAGCCTGGACGCAGCTTGAGAGGCACGATGACGCCACCTTGACGTTGCGGGGGCCGATACCTACGTTCCTGCTCCGAACAAATTGAGTCCCAGCCACATGGCTCTGCATCCGCAGATTCCAGTGGGTCGGACGAGGAGATTAATCATGGCAAACGCCGTAACTGACGCAAGTTTCGACCAGGAAGTCTTGAAGTCGAGCGTGCCTGTACTCGTCGACTTCCATGCCGTCTGGTGCGGCCCGTGTAAAGCGATGGCGCCTGCGCTCGATGCCGTCGCCAAAGAATTGGACGGCAAGGTCAAGGTCGTGAAGGTCGACGTTGACGAAAATCCGAACACGGCCGGCACCTATGGCATTCGCGCCATGCCGACGCTGCTGATGTTCAAGGACGGTCAGGTGACCGGCCAGCACACCGGCGCCATCGTGCAGAAGAAGAAGCTCGAAGACTGGATCAATTCCGTCGTCACGGCTTGAGCCGCAGCGAACATCTTTTAAAATACGAAAGGCCCGTCAGATCGACGGGCCTTTTTTTGTTCGCGCGCTTTAAGCAGGCCGGCGTCAATTGCCGACGTAGCCGGCGTCCGGCACGACGACGGCAAAAATGTCGTGCAGCGCCGCCAGGCTGGCGTTGTGGAGATCGCGGGCTTCGACGACGCCGCCTGTCGGGTTCGGCAACGAGCGCGTCGCGGTCGCGGACGCGACGACCGTCGGTTTGTACCCATGATTGAACGCCGCCCGCGCCGTCGAATTCACGCAGACGTGCGTCATGAAGCCTGCCAGCGTCAGATCGGTGACGCCGTATCCTTTGAGCAGGTCGTTGAGTTCGGTTTTCTCGAACGAACTTGGATAGGCTTTGACGATGACCGGCTCGCCGTCGATCGGCGCCACGACGTCCGCGATCGCGCCGATGCGCGCGTTGACGTCATACGGCGTGCCTTCGCCTGCATTGTGCTGGATATGGATGACCGGGCGTCCGGCGTCGCGAAACCGTTGCAGCAGCGATTTGCATTCGACAAGCGCCGGCTCGACGCCCTCAAGCTGCATGACGCCTTCGCGATAGGTGTTCTGACAATCGATCAGGATCAGCGCCGACTGTCCGATTGTCGTCGGCGTATATCCCATGCCGGTCAGTTCGCGCAGCGTCGTCGAGGCACCCATCGTTTCAACTCCCGAGTTTCTTGTTGTGTGATTTATGCAGGCTGTTCGTCAGTAAGCGGGACGCTCGACACCGTTTGGCGGCGGACCGATGGCATCGAGCGCTTCGTTCTCGGCTTCCGTATAGACGCGCGAGCGCGTCAGGAAGCGAACGCCTTCCGGAGCTTCGAGCGAGAAGCCCGATCCACGGCCCGGCACGACATCGATGATGATATGCGTGTGCTGCCAGTATTCCCATTGCGACTTGCCCATGTAGAGCGGCTGGCCACCGATCTCACCCATGAACATATCCTGCGCGCTGAGGATGAAGTCTTTCCGCGGATAGCACATCGGCGCACTGCCATCACAGCACCCGCCCGACTGATGGAACATCAGCGGGCCATGCATCGCCATGAGTTTGTCGATCAGTTCAACCGCCGCGGGCGTCGCGCTGACACGCGTCACGTTCGGCTTTGCAACAAGTGTTTCAGCAGTGCTCATCCGTATCTCCGGGTCAGAAGTCACACGCCTGATTGGCGCCATGCGATTGCGAGTCTGTCTTGCGATAAATCGTGAACCTGCGGCGGTTGCCCGTGTCGAGAGAGAAGCCGACGGGCATTCCATCGACCATGTCGATGATCAGTTCGCCACTATAGCATTCGCCGCTCTCGCGGCTCTGCATCTGATAAATCGGCACGTCCTCGATCATACCCAATAGATCGTCGCGCGGACCGATCCGCAGTTCGCCGGCAGGCAGGCAGACGGGACGGCGCAGGCCGCTGTTCGCCCCGGCAACGTGCAGAATGATCTTGCCATGCTCCGCCGTCAGCTTGCGCAGCGCATCGCGCGCCTCGGGCGTCGCGGTGATCGAGTAGGCCGGAACGGTTGACGCCATTGCGCATCTCCAGTGCCGTTTGTCCAAACGTGATCGCGAACGTTCTCGTCATTGAAGGTAGTAGCGCCGCACCTTGATTGAAATAGGCAAACGCGCATTTCGCGTGCGTGGAGCTGCGCCACATCGAAAAAGACAATGAAAAAGGTGCGGAGCTTTGCAGCCCCGTACCCTTCAATTGGCAAGTCCGAATGCGCCTTAGAAGAAGCCGAGCGCCTTCGGGCTGTAGCTGACCAGCATGTTCTTGGTCTGCTGATAGTGATCGAGCATCATCTTGTGCGTTTCGCGGCCGATACCCGACTGCTTGTAGCCACCGAATGCGGCGTGTGCCGGATAGAGGTGATAGCAGTTGGTCCAAACGCGACCCGCCTGGATTTCGCGGCCGAAGCGATAGGCCTGCGTGCCGTTACGCGTCCACACGCCCGAGCCGAGGCCGTACAGCGTGTCGTTGGCGATCTGGAGCGCTTCTTCCGGCGTTTCGAAGGTCGTGACGGCGAGCACCGGTCCGAAGATTTCTTCCTGGAACACGCGCATCTTGTTGTGGCCTTCGAGAACCGTCGGCTCGACGTAGTAGCCGTTGGCGATCTCGCCCTGATGCGACGCGCGCTTGCCGCCTGCAAGAACGCGAGCGCCTTCGCCGCGGCCGATGTCGACGTAGCTCAGGATCTTTTCGAGCTGGTCGTTCGATGCCTGCGCGCCGATCATCGTCGTCATATCGAGCGGATGACCCTGCTTGATCTTGGCGACGCGCTGCAACGCGCGATCCATGAACTTTTCGTAGATCGAACGCTGGATGAGTGCGCGGCTCGGGCAGGTACAAACTTCGCCCTGGTTGAGCGCGAACAGCGTGAATCCTTCGAGGCACTTGTCGAAGTATTCGTCGTCCGCATCCATGACGTCGGCGAAGAAGATGTTCGGCGACTTGCCGCCCAGCTCCACGGTGCTCGGAATGATGTTTTCCGAAGCGTACTGCATGATCAGACGGCCCGTCGACGTTTCACCCGTGAAGGCGACCTTGCCGATACGCTTGTTCTGAGCGAGCGGCTTGCCGGCTTCGACGCCGAAACCGTTGACGACGTTGACGACGCCTTCCGGGATCAGGTCGCCGATGATTTCCATCAGCACCATGATCGACATCGGGGTCTGTTCGGCTGGCTTCAGCACGACGCAGTTACCGGCGGCGAGTGCCGGCGCGAGCTTCCAGACCGCCATCAGCAGCGGGAAGTTCCACGGAATGATCTGACCGACGACGCCGATCGGCTCATGGAAGTGGTAGGCGATCGTATCGTGATCGATTTCCGAGATCGTGCCTTCCTGAGCGCGGATGCAGCCGGCGTAATAACGCCAGTGGTCGATGCCCAGCGGCACGTCAGCAAACGTCGTTTCGCGGATCGGCTTGCCGTTGTCGATCGACTCGCAGAGCGCGATGACGTCGAGGTTCGCTTCCATACGGTCAGCGATCTTGAGCAGAATTTTGGAACGCTCGGCCGGAGACGTGCGGCCCCAGGCAACGCGAGCCTTGTGAGCTGCGTCCAGCGCCAGCTCGATGTCTTCCGCCGTCGAACGTGCGATCTCGCAGATTTCCTGACCGGTGATCGGCGTGATGTTCTTGAAGTACTGGCCGCGAACAGGAGCAACCCACTTGCCGCCGATATAGTTATCGTAACGCGGCTTGATGACCTGCGTGCCTTTCAACTTGTCCATAGCGACATGTTGCATGTGATGTCTCCTCCTAGGGTGATCGTGTTTTGTTGTTATTTGGGCGGCACAATAGCGAGGCGCCGAAGCATTGAACAGGGAGAGGTGCTTGTTCCTTAGTTGGGGGTTGGTTTGATGCGCGCCAACTTCGACCAATTACAAAGCGGATTCCTGCAGACTTAAAACGTGGCCAGCCAAGTAAAGTGAGCCGCAAATCAGCACGCGCTTCGGGCCCTTCGGCAGTGCAGCAATTGTCTCCAGTGCTGCGATCACACTCTCGCGATCAATCGCTTGCAGTCCGGCGCTCTGCGCAACCTCCGCAAGGTTCTCCTGACTATGCGGCGTTTCGTGGGCACCGGGGATTGGCACCGTATAAATACCCCTCACAAGGCCCCTGAACGGTGCGAGGAAGCCCAGCGCATCTTTCTGGCCCATCATGCCGACCACAAGGTAAACGGGCTTGGGCGCCTTCTCTTCGAAGCCTGCGAGCGTATCCGCGAGCATGTCGCCGGCCGCCGGGTTATGCCCGCCGTCGAGCCACAGCTCGGCATCGGCACCGAGGATTTCCAGTAGCGGACCAGACGTCAGGCGCTGCATCCGGGCCGGCCACTCGACCGACCGCAATCCGCGCCCGATCGCGGCATCATCGAGGCCGAGCGACGGCAGTTTGCGCGCGAGCTGCACCGCCGCCGCAACGGCCGTCCCGGCATTGACGATTTGATGCCGCCCCGCGAGCGCCGGAAGCGGTAGATCGAGCAGTTCTTCGTTCATCTGCACGACCAGCCGCCCGCTTTGTTCGTAGGCGTCGAAATCCTGCCCCCAGACGAGCAGCGGCGCACCGGCTTTGCGCGCCTTGTCCTCGATCACGTGCAGCACCTCGCCGAGCTGCTGCGAGATCACGCCGGTGACGCCGCGCTTCAGGATGCCGGCCTTTTCGATGGCGATCTTATCGAGCGTCGGACCGAGCTTTTCGGCATGATCCATCGAGATCGGCGTGATCACCGTGACAGCGGGATTGGCAATCACGTTCGTCGCATCCAGGCGGCCGCCGAGTCCAACCTCAAGCAGCACGACGTCCGCCGGCGTCTCGCTGAAAGCAAGGAACGCCGCGGCCGTCGTAATTTCGAATTGCGTGATGTTATCGCCATCGTTGACAGCGCGCACGCGCATCAATACGTCGACAAGCGCATCCTCATCGATCGCGCGCGATATGCCGTCACTGCCGGCGAGCACGATGCGCTCGTGGAAGCGCACGAGATGCGGTGACGTATAGGCATGCACGCGCTTACCGGACGTTTCGATCATCGCTTTGAGATACGCGGTGACCGAGCCCTTGCCGTTGGTACCCGCGATATGCACGACGGGCGGCAGTTTCGTTTCAGGATGACCGAGCTTGGCCAGAAGCTTGACGACGCGGCCGAGCGACAGATCGATCAGCTTCGGATGCAGCAGCATCATCTCTGCAAGCAGCGCATCGCTGGTCGGGCGTTTGGTCGTGGTGGTCATGCGCGGACAAACTCTAAGGCGACCGGAACCGGTCACGCGCCAGTCTCATAACGGCCAATTATAACAAACGCGCTGCTTAAGCGCCACGGCCCGCGTCTTTAGGATTTGCCGTACCGGTGTCGCCATCGCGCTTGGCTTTGTCACCGCGGCCCGGCTCGAAGCGCTGGCTGTTCGGCACGACTTCAGCTTCGGTGATACCGGCTTCCCGTGCCGCCGTTTCGATCACTTTGCTGTCGACCGACGCGCCATTGACATAGGGGCGGCCATTCATCTTGCGCGCGTCCTTGCCCTTCGTCGCATCAACGCCACCCATGAAAAGCGAACAGAGACGCGCCAGCGTCTCGCGCATCTGGTGGCGATGCACGACCATGTCGACCATGCCATGCGACAGCAGATATTCCGAACGCTGGAACCCATCGGGCAACTGTTCGCGGATCGTCTGCTGGATAACGCGCGGACCGGCGAAGCAGATCAGCGCGCCGGGTTCGGCGATGTGGACGTCGCCAAGCATCGCATACGAAGCCGTCACGCCACCCGTCGTCGGGTCGGTCAACACGACGATGTACGGCAGTCGACTGTCGCGCAAACGCTGCACGGCGATCGTCACGCGCGGCATCTGCATCAGCGACAGGATACCTTCCTGCATACGCGCGCCACCCGATGCCGCGAACAGAATAAACGGCGCCTTCAATTCGACGGCGCGCAACATGCCCGTGATGAGCGCTTCACCCGCGGCCATGCCGAGCGAACCGGCCATAAAGCGGAAATCTTGTACCGCCGAGACGACCTGGCGGCCTTCAAGAAGACCTTCACCGACAAGGACGGCGTCTTCGAGTTTCGTTTCGGTTTTCGCGTCTCTCAAGCGATCGGTGTATTTGCGGCCGTCGCGGAATTTGAGCGGGTCTTGCGTTACAGCCGGCACGCTGACGAGCTTGTATTGTCCACCGTCGAAAAGATGCGTCAGCCGCTGATCGGCCGCGAGACGCATATGATAGTTGGAGCCGGGCACGACGAATTGGTTGGCCTCGAGGTCTTTGTAAAAGACCATCTGACCGCTCTCGGGGCATTTGACCCAAAGGTTGTCCGGCACGTCGCGTTTCGTGGTAGACAACAGTCCGCTGATCTTGGGACGGACAACGTTGTTGATCCAGTTCACTGCGATTAGCTCCTTGTGGCCTAGACCGGAGCTTTCAATGCTCGGTCGAAACTCGGGCGCGCATCTGCCGGCATCTGGCGTCAAGCAAATGACGAGGCCGTGCGGCGCGGCTTCCCAGTCCCTGCACTACTGCAAGTCCTGCTATTTAGCGTTTCGCCCAGCACCACGCTAGGCTCAGCTTCCTAGATATGGGGTCATTATGGCACCCCGGCAGTCCTTTTGGTGGATATCCTTTAGCCGGGTCAAGCCGACCGTAGTGCCGCACCGAGTTCGTTAACCAGCGCGAGCACCCCGCTGACGGTTGCCGGCGTCGCTTCTTCCTTTGTTCCCAAGGACTTCTCAATTGTGGAGACGATGGCCGAGCCGACGACGACGCCGTCCGCACCGCGCGAGATCGCCTTTGCCTGCGGTCCTGAGCGGACGCCAAAGCCAACAACCACGGGCAGTGGCGTCTGCCCTTTGATGCGCTTCACCTGGTCGTGGACGTCATCGACGACCGGGGCGGCCGCGCCGGTAATACCCGTGATGGACACATAGTAAACGAAGCCGGACGTGTTGCTGAGAACCGCGGGCAGGCGCTTGTCGTCCGTCGTCGGCGTCGCGAGGCGAATGAAATTGAGACCGGCCTCGACGGCCGGCAAGCAGAGTTCGTCATCAGCTTCCGGCGGCACATCGACAACGATCAGGCCATCGACGCCGGCGGCCTTGGCGTCGGCGATGAACTTGGCGTTGCCGTAGACGTAGATCGGATTGTAGTAGCCCATCAGCACGATCGGCGTTGCGCTGTCCGTCTCGCGGAAGCGGCGCACCATCGCGAGCGTCTTGGTCATCGTCTGACCGTTCTTTAGCGCGCGCAATGACGACGCCTGGATCGCCGGTCCATCGGCCATCGGATCGGAAAACGGCATGCCGAGTTCGATGATGTCGGCACCCGCGCTTGGCAAGCCGCTGAGAATTTTCTCGCTCGTCGCGAGGTCGGGATCGCCGGCCGAAATGAACGTCACGAGCGCCGGACGATTTTGTTTTTTGAGTTCAGCGAAGCGCGCGTCGATGCGTGTAGCGTTTGTCATTCTCAAATCTTCATTCCCAGAGCCTTGGCGACGGTGAAGAGGTCTTTGTCACCACGACCGCACAAATTCATCACGAGCAGATTGTCTTTCGGCAGCGTCGGCGCGAGCTTCATGACGTGCGCCAGCGCGTGACTTGGCTCAAGCGCCGGAATGATGCCCTCCATGCGCGTGCAGAACTGAAGCGCTTCAAGCGCTTCCTTGTCGGTAATCGCGACGTAATTCACGCGACCGTTGTTCTTGAGCCAGGCATGTTCCGGCCCGACGCCTGGATAGTCGAGACCTGCCGAAATCGAGTGGCCTTCGAGAATTTGCCCGTCGGCATCCTGCAGCAGATACGTGCGATTGCCATGCAGGACGCCCGGCGTGCCGCCCGTCATCGACGCGGCATGACCGTTCTCGACATCGAGCCCGTGCCCGCCCGCTTCGACGCCGTAAATCGAAACGCCCGCGTCATCGAGGAACGGATGAAACAGCCCGATCGCGTTCGACCCGCCGCCGATGCACGCAACCAGCGTATCCGGCAAGCGGCCTTCGAGCGCCATCATCTGCTCGCGCGTCTCTTTTCCGATAATCGACTGAAAGTCGCGCACCATCGCCGGATACGGATGCGGACCTGCCGCCGTGCCGATCAGATAATACGTGTCACGCACGTTGGTGACCCAATCGCGCAGCGCTTCATTCATCGCGTCTTTGAGCGTGCCCGCGCCCGACGATACCGGATTGAGCTTCGCGCCGAGCAGCTTCATGCGGGCGACGTTCGGCGCCTGACGCTCCACATCCACCGCGCCCATATAAATTTCGCATGGCAGGCCGTACTTCGCGCAAACCGTCGCAACGGCAACGCCGTGCTGGCCTGCGCCCGTCTCCGCGATGATACGCGTCTTGCCCATGCGCATCGCGAGCAAGATCTGCCCGAGGCAGTTGTTGATCTTGTGCGAACCCGTGTGATTGAGCTCGTCGCGCTTGAAGTAGATTTTCGCGCCGCCGAGTTCTTTCGTCATGCGGTCGGCGTGATAGAGCGGGCTTGGACGGCCGGCGTAATGCAGGTTGAGGTGATCGATCTCGGCCTGGAATGTCGGATCGGCCTTTGCGGCGTCGTAGGCGCGTTCGAGATCGAGGATCAGCGGCATCAGCGTTTCAGCGACGAAGCGGCCGCCGAACAATCCGAAGAATCCTTTTTCATCCGGGCCGCCCATATAGCTGTTGAGCTTGGCCTCACCGGATTTCTGCGTTGTCGTGGCCATATAGAACGGTCCTTAATGTTTATCCCCTCTCCCCGTCCTTCACGGGGAGAGGGCTAGGGTGAGGGGCAGCCGCAACAACGGTGCAAGACGCTGCCCCTCACCCTAACCCTCTCCCCATTCCAAGCCCCATTCCAAGCGCAGAGGAATGGGGAGAGGGAATGCTAACGCTGCTTAGCGGTCTTTGCCGCGTCTAGGAAGCGGCGGATCAACTCGGGGTCTTTGACGCCCGGCGCGCTTTCGACGCCTGACGAAACATCGACGATTGGAGCCCCCGTCAATTCGATTGCCGCCGCGACGTTGCCCGGCGTCAGGCCGCCCGCAAGCACGAACGGCCGAGACCAAGCATCCAGCATTCTCCAATCGAACGCGAGACCGTTGCCGCCCGGCAGCGCACCTGCCGCGTCCGACGGCTTGGCATCAAAAAGTATGAGATCGGCGCACCCCGGCCTGAGATAGGCGCCGGCCGCAACAACGCCGTCGCGCGAGCTAACGCTGACGGCTTTCCAGATCGCCCGCCCCGTCATCGCCGCGATGACGCCAACGCGTTCCGGCGTCTCGCTGCCGTGCAGTTGAATGATGTCCGGCTTGACGCTCTCGTTCAAAGTGCGCAGCGTGCGATCGTCCGCATCAACCACAAGCGCAACGACCTGGATGTCTGCGCGCTTCGAACGCGCGTGCGCCGCGAGCCGTTGCGCCAACGGCGGTTCGACGTGACGCGGACTTTTCGGATAGCTGACAAGACCAACGTAATCCGCACCGCCGCCGATCGCCGCGTCGAGCGCTGCCTCGGTCGATATCCCACAAATTTTGACTTGGACGGTCATTGCCTACCGTTTCACGCGGCGGGTTTGCCCGCAAGGCGGCGCTTTTGCCAGCGCTTCAGCGCGATCAAAGACCAGACCGCGCCGACGATTGCCATCGGCCAGTTGCCAAGCATGAAGCCGTAGACCGCCAGCAACGCGCACGAGATCGCGAAGCCGAGCACCAGCCACAGGCTTTCGTCTTCAAAGGCGTAGAACAACAGCATGGCCGTGACGGAACCGGCACCCAACAGCGTCACACCATCCATGCTGGCACCGCGTTCCTGCAAACGTTGATCATCAGCGGCCTGCAATCGCGAGCGATTTCGCCGAGGCGATATTTGCGTCGCGCTCGCGCGCCAAGCGATCGGCTTCGGCCTGGAAGCGCTGTGCGCGATGACCTTGTGTGCGCGCCGTCTTGCGCCAACGGCTTTGTCCCATCCACGTCGCGATGCCGCCGAGGATCACGCCTACGACAAGCGCGCCCAGCAGATACGCGTAGAATGGAAGCTCGATCGAAAACGCCGGCGTCTCGGGGCGGAACGGATCGAGGATCAGTTGCACCGGATGACGATTGGAAATCGCAATCGCGACGAGCACAGCACCGAGAGGAAACGCGATCAGAACCGAAAGCATACGCCGCAACACGGATCACCTCATGCTTTGATCAACGAGATCACACATTGGCCCAATGCGATGGCGATCGCTGGCGCGCAATGCGTCTCGTCCGAATGCCAGCCCATCTATAGCGCCTTAGCGCGAGACGGTCAGTGCTGGCTTTTGACTTTGTTCAGTTTGTCGCGCAATTCCTTGCCAGTCTTGAAGAACGGCACGAATTTTTCGGCGACAGACACTGTCGTTCCCGTCCGCGGATTGCGGCCCTGCCGGGCTGCGCGATGCTTGACGGTGAAGGCACCGAAGCCGCGAAGCTCGACCCGATCGCCGCGCGCGAGCGCATCGACAATCTCGTCGAAAATGACATTCACGATACGCTCCACATCTCGATGATAGAGATGTGGATTGGTCGTGGCAATTTTCTGCACCAGTTCTGATTTGATCACGTCTCGCTCCCCAGCTAGCGATCAATTTTCTTTATTTTTCAGAAGGATGCCAAACAGAAACGAGGCCGTCAAGACCAAGGGTTGAAATACGGCTGTCGGCGAAGAACGCCTGCACCAGTTGTCCCGCCTGCTGGCCGAAAACGGCCGCAAACGCCCGTCCAGCGAGCGCGCCCAGGCCAAACGGGCTCGATGACGACGTTGGTTTCCAGTCGACGACAGTGGCGTTGGCGTCGATTTTCTTGACGTCTTTCAGCCAAGCGACCGCCTCGTCCTCGCCGCCGATCTGATCGACCAGCTTCACGGCGAGCGCCTCACGGCCAGAGAAAATGCGGCCGTCGACGAGGCCCGGAACGTCAGCCGGCTTGATGCCGCGGCGTTCCTCGACGAGCGACAGGAACCACTTGAAGCCGTCGTTGACCATACCTTCGGCGACCTTGCGGCCGCCCTCGTCGAGCGGCTCGAACGGCGACGGCGAAGCTTTCAACGGACCGCTCTTAACCTCGTTGACCTTGACGCCGACCTTGCCCAGCAGTTCGACGAATTCCGGCCACTGCACGATGACGCCGACAGAGCCGGTAATCGTGTTGCCGCGCGCCACGATGTGATCGGTGGCAAGACCGACGATATATCCGGCAGACGCCGCGACGGTGCCAAATTGCGCGACAACCGGCTTGTTTTTCGAGATTTCGCGCAAGCCTTCGTAGAGCGCTTCGCCGCCCGTCGTCGTGCCGCCGGGGCTGTTCACGTAGAGCAGCACGCCTGAGACGTGATCGGCCTTGGCGATGTCCTTCAGCATCTTGAGCTGATCGCGATTTTCGCTGATCGCGCCTTCGATGGCGATGCGGGCGATCTGCTTCTGGCCGGAGAGCGTCGCGAGTTTGTCGCCGCCGAATGCCAGCGCGCCGAGCGCGAGTGCCACGCCCGCGATCCCGGCGGCGCGCCAGAATGAGACGGAGCGGCGCAAACGGCGACGGTCGAGCACAGTTTCAGTTTCGAGCATGAGGGCCTCTTTGAGCGGTCCGGGGAGAGTTAAAACGCCCGCAAATGCTGCGTGCGGCGTCGGGATTTCGAATTCTAACACATCACGTTAGGCAAGGTTTGGGCCGCCAGCAACGCCGACCCGCCGCTAGCGTCTAAATTTCGTGAGTTTTGGGTTGCTGGGCCGACGGGACCCATCCAGGCAGCAGTTGCCGAGCGGGTGCGCTGCCCGCTGGCGTTCTGCGAACCAACCGAAAAGACGTCAGCCCGGCACCCGCTAAGGCGGGCATAAACTCCGGCCGGACCCTACGAAAAGTACTACACGTGTTCATTCTGATGTTGGCTCTGAACCGTCCGCCACATCTTTCTGCTCGCTGGATGTCGTGGGTGCCGACCTTCGTCGGCATGACGTATTCGAGCGCAACGCCGCTAACCTCTAAAATTCGTGATTTTGTGTTCGCACGGGCGCGCCAAACGGCAAGAGCTTTCGCGGACCAGCGAACGAACTGTCGCTCCGACAAACCGTACTTAGTTAACAGTGTACTCTCGCCAGGGAACCGCATGAAGCGGCACCGACGCCATGAAACGGGCTATATCCGGCCGCCCATAAAACGTCGGACGTCCTCGGGTGTCCTGCGACATCAAAAGGATGGGGACGCCGAAAACGGGCGCGAAGCGACGGATAGCATCGGCGGCCACCGCGCTCGATTGCACTACATGCGGCTTGACCACGACGATGGCAAAGGTCTGACCCTGCTCGCGAATGACTGCACCTTGAATGCGCATGAACGACCTCATTTTATGCAGCGAGTTTTGCGGATCGAGAGTTGATCCAATCCCAGGCTTCCTGCGAAAGCCAACCCTGGTAATCGCGTGTCACTCCAATGACCAGAACGCGGTCGGTCTTGTCGACGTGTGGCTGGAGCCTCTGCCAAACCCCCTCAGCATCGAGCAGCGTGTCGACGAGCCAAGTGGAGCCAAGATAGTGCCAGCAAACACCACATTCCTCGATTGCCTTGTAAAGATCCGCGTAATCCTGGCCGGGTTTTTTTAGGTCGTAATTGATCGCATAGATCATCGGATTTATCCTTTGCACCGTCGCGCAGACAAAATATGCCCCATCAACAATCTCAATTGCTAATTCGCAACCGATTGCGTAAATAACACCGAGTCGCAGAAATTGCAATATCGCAATTGATTGCGTGATCGCAATGGAGGGGACATGAGCGATCGTTTTGACAACGAAGCGTTCTACGCGGCGCTGAACTCCGTTCGACTGAGTCGTCAGATGACTTGGAAGGACGTTGCCAGCGAGGCAAACGTAAATGCTTCGACGCTGTCGCGGATGAACCAGGGCGCGAAACCCGACGTCGACGGCTTAGCCGCTCTACTTAGTTGGTCACATCTCAAAGCGGAGATGTTCATACCGAGCGCTCGGAAGACGGAAGCCGAGCCGTTAGCAAAAATAACTGCGTTGCTACGGGCCGATCCCAAATTATCGAAGGCTAATGCCAAGCTAATCGAAAGCATAGTGATCGAGACGTATAACAAACTGCGGAGTGGCTGACGGTGGGTTTGCGTCGGGGGTTTAAGGCGGAGGCAAATCGGATCTCGGCGCGGGTGCGAGAGAAGTTGTCGCTTGCAGCAAACGATCCCATTAAGCCGGCAGCGATCTGTCGTCTCTTTGACATCGACTTGATAGAACTGAGCAAGCTACCAGTCGATGCCAGAGAATTCTTGCAAGTTGATCGATCTTCCTTCTCTGCGGTGACAATTCCATGTGCTCATCGGAGAGCTATAGTGCACAACGATGCACATCACCCTTTCAGACAAAACAGCAACATATGTCACGAGCTAGCACATTGCTTTCTAGGGCACGAATTTGCGCCGCCGTTGACCGACCAAGGGGAAAGAACGCGCGATAGTGCGCAGGAGGAAGAGGCTCACTTTTTGGGTGGTGTATTGTTACTGCCGGACGAGGCGGCGAAATTGATAGCTCTTCGAGGCCTCAAAAACAAAGCATGTGACATGTTTGGTGTGAGCGATGACATGCTTAAGTATCGATTGCGGGTCAGCGGCGCGCTGGCGATAGCGGGTCGCCTGGCTGCAAAACGTGCAATTAGATGACGACAGAGCGCGCGTCTCCCGACGTCTCGCGCTTGTTGACCGCTGCCCTGTAGCTATACCAAGCACTGCCGCCGAGGCAGCGGGTGCCGACATTAAATATCTCTCGGGCGCGATTTGCTTTGCCAGACGCGCTTGTCGGCGATCACTTTGACGGTCGCCAGAACGACCAGCGCGCACAAGGCCACCTTCGACACGATTTCCATGGTGCCCTCAATGAGCAGGCTATGGATGACCGTGCTCGCGACAATCGTCGCCGCGAGAAGCGTATGCGCTTTACGCCACGTCCGCGGCCGCAAACCCAACCACTTGCGGAATGCGACCATGATGGTCACCGCGAAGATCGCCCACATCGCGACGACGCCCCAGGCCGAGAAGGGCGTCGGTGATGTGAAAAGGAGTGCATCGATCACGTCCGGCGGACTCGTGATCCAAAGCCCCGCGACGTGTATGATCACAGCAGCGAACAACAGCGTGCCGATCCAACGATGGACACGCCGCGCCCGGTACGGCGAATACCCCGGCAGGTACCCGCCAATCAGCAGCGGCTGAAACAGCATCAGCACCAGGCCGGCGACACCCGCGATGCAAGCGACGATATAGATGGAATCGCGCCACGCGAGCAGCGGGCTCAACGCTGCGGCTCCGATCGGCACCGCAACGGCGGTCACGACGGCGGCCCAAATTAAGCCCGCCCTGACCCGTCTCATGCGCCGTGGCATAAAGTCGTTCAAACGGGCTTGAGGACGAAGTGTGCTTCAAGGCTCGTGTCCTTGGCACTCGACATGAGGGGACGAAGGAAGACGGTTTCGAACGCGCCGCTGTCATACGCGAGGTGACCGTGGGCCTGACCGAATGCCGGAACGATCTGCGGCATCTCAAGTCGAAACCGGCCGTCTTTATCGGTGAGCGTTGCGCCGTGGCTATGCGGGTCTCTTTCGTGGCCTTCCGTCGTATGCGCCCAGATTTGAATGCGTTGGCCCGCAAGCGGCGCCCCATCGCCGGCACGACGCACCGTACCGCTCATCCAGAAGCCTCCGCCGCCGATGCGTTCGACGATCGCAGCGCCTGGCAGGTAGTTGTTAGAACCACCGCGCATCGACGGGGTTGGTGCGAGGCTCTGCGCGAAGGCGGGCAGTCGGAGACCTGAGGCGCCAAGCGCAACTGCTGCTCCACTTGCGGCAACAAAACTTCGACGATTGAGCAAAATGTTCGACATGCAAAGTCCTCCCGGCTTGCATCCGATGGCGCGGCCGCCAACACTGATTGAAGGTATAATCGGTATCGACGACCGGCCAGTTACAAATTGCTCACTTGCGAGGCCGGTTTGTGAGCACGCTGCGATCACCGCACATCGCGTCTATCGATGTGCGTGATGCTTGCGCAGAGGCAGATCGGCGGAGCGCCTACTCCGCGGCGACCTTCGGGGCGGCCGTTGTCGCCGCTGCCGCCGAAGGCGCGGGTGAAGTCGCAGCAGCAGAAGCTGCTGGCGCTGCGGCAGGCGGCGGCGTTGCAGCGGCTGGCGCAGTTGCGGCAGGTGGCGTCGCCGTCGCGGCCGTCGTCGTCGCGGCTGGTTTCTTCTTCGCGACCGGCTTTTTGGCTTTAACAGGCTTCGCCGGTTCGGGATCGGAGCCGAACCAATCGAACAGCGATGACAGCGGCGCGTTTTCACTCACGCCGCCCGAGTAAGCCTGCAGCACGCTGACCTTCGTCCCGACCTTCGCAATCGACGCGAGATGCACGACGTGCTCGTTCGTCAGACGGAAACAGCCCGACGAGTTTGCACGCCCAACTGTGCGGTCGTTGTTGGTGCCGTGGATACGATAGACGGTACTGCCGAGATAAAGCGCGCGCGCGCCTTGCGGGTTCTTAAGCCCGCCCGAAACCGTGAGCGGCAGCCCTGGAACGCGCTGGTGCATTTCGGGCGGCGGCGTCCACGACGGCCAGGATGCGATGCGGCTGATCTTTTGCGAGCCGGTCCAAGTGAACCCCTCGCGGCCGACCGAGATCGGATATTCGTAAGCCTTCTTGCCCGGCAGCACGAAGTACAGCTTGCGCGACTGCGTATCGACAATGATCGAGCCGACTTCTTCGCTGCGGTCGAAAAACACGATTGGCGGCGCCACCGGCGCGATGTCCGGCTTCTCGCCGCCGTCCATATACTTCGGATAGACGACCGGCCCTTCCGCAGCCCGGCGCGCGGCGCGCTCGGCTTGTTCGGCGGCTTTCATCTGCGCATCGTGTTCGGCGACGGAATCGCTGTAGAACTGCGCCTGGGCCGGGCTCGAAGCCAGCGCAACACAAGCCGCCAAAAACAAACACGTCGTGCGCAAATGTTCCATGAGCGTTCGCCACCGTTTGATCGCTGCTACGCTGGATAGCCTTCAGGCCAAATGTGAACAAGCCCGACAAGCTTTTAACCCGTGCGCATTGGGCCAACTGTTGCCGCCCCGCCCCACCGTGAAGACCGCCCCCCTCTCCCCGCTTGCGGGGAGTGGGCTGGGGTGTGGGGCAGAACCCAGGCGCGGAGCACGCCGCTGCCTCTCACCCTAACCCTTTCCCCATAGAGGATGGGGAGACGGTACTTCTCCATCGCCTCCGTCGCCGCGCCACTCCCCCTCTCCCGATAGAGGACGGGGAGAGGAGGCATCACCGTCATCAACTGAAACACAAAAAAAACGCGCGACAGGTTTCCCTGCCGCGCGTTTTTTTCGTTTGTCCGTCGTCCGTCCGAGCGAAGCTTACTCCGCGTCGTCGTTCGTCTCGCGCTTCTTGATCGCGGCCTTGAAGATGTCGCCGAGCGATGCGCCCGAGTCCGACGACCCGAACTGCGCAACCGCCTGCTTCTCTTCCGCGATTTCGAGCGCCTTGACCGAAACGGTCAGACGGCGCGCCGCCTTGTCGACGGTCAACACGGCCGCATCGACCTTGTCGCCGACGTTGAAGCGCTCAGGGCGCTGCTCGGCGCGATCGCGCGACAGATCCGAGCGCTTGATGAACGCCGTCAGATCGCTGTCGGCAACCTTGACTTCGACGCCGCCGTCCTGGACCGCGGTGACGGTGCAGGTGACGGTGTCGCCCTTCTTGAACTTGCCAAGTGCGTCGACCGGATCGCCCGAGAGCTGCTTGATGCCAAGCGAGATGCGCTCCTTCGAACCGTCAACGTCGAGAACGACGGCCTTAACGGTGTCGCCCTTCTTGTAGTCCTTGATGGCTTCGTCGCCGGCCTTCTGCCAGTCCAAGTCAGACAGATGCACCATGCCGTCGACGCCGTTGTCGAGACCGATGAACAGACCGAATTCGGTGATGTTGCGGATCGGGCCTTCAACCGTCGAACCCTTCGGATGCTGCGTGAGGAACGAATCCCACGGGTTATCCTGCGTCTGCTTGAGACCAAGCGAGATGCGGCGCTTCTGCGGATCGACTTCGAGAACCTGCACTTCGACCTGCTGGCTCGTCGAAACGATCTTGCCCGGGTGCGTGTTCTTCTTGGTCCAGCTCATTTCCGAGACGTGGATCAAGCCTTCGACGCCCGGCTCAAGCTCAACGAACGCGCCGTAGTCGGCGATGTTCGTGACCGTGCCCTTGATCTTCGCGCCGACCGGATACTTCTCAGCGATCGCCGACCACGGATCCGACTGCAACTGCTTCATGCCGAGCGAGATACGCTGCGTTTCCGGGTTGATGCGGATGATCTGCACCTTCACCGTATCGCCGACGTTGAGGATTTCAGACGGATGATTGACGCGGCGCCATGCCATGTCGGTCACGTGCAGCAAGCCGTCGATGCCGCCGAGATCAATGAACGCACCGTAATCGGTGATGTTCTTGACGAGACCGTCGATGACCTGGTTTTCCGCGAGCTTGGCGACGATTTCCGTACGCTGTTCTGCACGGCTTTCTTCGAGAACCGAACGGCGCGAGACAACGATATTGCCGCGGCGGCGATCCATCTTCAAAATCTGGAACGGCTGCTGCTGATGCATCAGCGGTCCGATATCGCGCACCGGGCGGATGTCGACCTGCGAACCCGGAAGGAACGCGACGGCGCCGTCGAGATCAACCGTGAAGCCGCCCTTGACCTTATTGAAGATCACGCCCGTGACCTTCTCGCCCTTCTCGTGCAGACGCTCGAGGCGCGTCCAGCTTTCTTCGCGGCGTGCCTTGTCGCGCGAGAGGACCGCTTCACCGAGCGCATTCTCGACGCGCTCCAGGTAAACTTCGACCGTATCGCCGACCTGGATGTCGGGCTTGCCGGGAGAAGAGAATTCCTTGACCGCGACGCGGCCTTCCATCTTCAGGCCGACGTCGATGACGGCCATGTCCTTGACGATGGACACGACCTTGCCCTTGACGACGCTGCCTTCGAACAGGTCGTCCTTCGCGAGGCTTTCCGCGAGGAGCGCCGCGAAATCATCGTGGCTCGGGGAATAGTCTTTATTGGTTGCAGTTGCTGTAGACATTCAGTCTCTTTCTTTGTGGTGCTTTGCTCTTTTGTTTGTCGCTTCCGACTCCCCTGCGGGGAGCCGGCCGGAAGCAACCGAGCATTGCGCCTGTTGCGGTTCGCGCTCACGCGCAAACGGTTTCTATTCTCTGCATTTCAGTGGTGCGCCACTCGAATCCCCCAACACGAACGTCATCCCCGCGAAGGCGGGGATCCATCCAAGCCAGAAGCTGTATTCGAAACGGCGGATATTCCCTCACGGCCAACAGGCTTGAGCGCCACGCGCGCGCGGCGGACCAGGACCAGCAAAGACCGGGATTTATGGAATTGCGTGATGCCACCGTGATGGGCCGCAGCCCTGCCGGTTAGAGTTCGGCTCGCACGTATCGCGCGGGCCAACCGGCCGATTGTCTCCTAAATCATCCGACAGTGGCGTCGAATGCCGGTTCTATAGGGGTTTTGGGGGGAGGTGGCAAGGGGTTCGCAAGAGGGCTGCTCTGCTTTACTCCCAACCTCTGCGGACATCTGTTCGATAGCATTTTGGGCAGTGCACTGCCGAAGTCGACCGACGCTCATCTGCCGCTTCGCGCTTTTCGCGCTCAGTGAGAACCTGCGTTTCAAACCGGTAGCCACAATTATTGCAGCGAAAACTGACGGTTTCACTCATAGGATATGCCCGCCTTTTCGATTAGTTCCCTCCAAAGAACTTCTGCGGCTTCGATCGATGAAAACTTCGCTTTCTCATCGCGAACAAATGCGTGTTGCTTGAGATGTAGCTCATAGTCATCCGCCTCGATCTGAAACCATCCATTGGCATTGCCCGGCGCGGCGCGTTCCTGAAAACAATAAGAAATATCACCAAAGGAATGTCGCTGCGACGCAGCGTGGACGGTGATGTGAGCGACGCCACGATCTCTGGATTTATTCACCACAGTACAGGTGAATGACGTATCGCTCATACGCGAAAATTTTGACTTCACATGCTCGATGCCTCCAATTTCTTCGGAAGCTTTCAGAAAATAATCTAGCATTTCAGAAAATGCCCGATCACGAAATTCAAGTTTATCTATCTCATCGAAATCGCGCTTCACGCGATATTTGGCCGTCGCAATCGGCTTGGCGCTAATAGCGATTTGAGGTTCACTGCGACCATTGCTCAGTTCCTCCGCGATCCGGCGAATTTGCCCAACGACATCCAGCCACGCCGTATTCTCGTTAGTCCAGTCCGCTACTGCTTTGCCGTCTTTGGGAAGAACCTTCAGTCGAGCGAGCGGAGACGCTTTCCACTCACAAGGCTGCACGATAATAGGGAGCACCCTCATGGTGCCTTGATCATGCCGCTCAAGAGCCCGCTTTAATTCTCGGTCGTAGCAATAATTCGAGCTCAGAAAGTCAACACTAATCAAAGCTATAAAAAGATCACATTTCTCAAGATTTTCCGAAATCTCAGAATCGATTTCACCACCAGCACCGATCTTCTGATCAAACCATTCGTCGATCGCCCCATCCCTTCTCAACATCACAAGATGTTTTGTTAAACGCTCAAGCGCGTGCTCGTCCATGTGCGAGTACGAGATGAATGCACTGAGAGTTTTCACGGCCAACCTTAGCGATCACCGGTGGGGGTGATGTGAACCGGTTTCCACTTACTTCCGGGCTGCGTCGTCGGCGGCAGTTTGTGATCGTCTGGCACTGTCGCAAAATTAGGTTTGGCACCACCTTTAGGTCCAACCTCCTGGTAAATACCCCCATCTTTACCTACACTGCTTCCTGGTGTTTTCGACTTAGCCATATCATCCTCCATCAATGCTTGACTTGCAGATCGACACTCGCCAAAATTTCTCTAAAAAAGAGATTGGAGTATTTTTGGAGAAAGTCAAGTGCTCACCGAACTTGAACAGCGCATACTGAATTTTATTGGTGAGTATCTCAGAGAGAACGAAGGGCGGTCTCCAACGCTAATGGAGATAGGAGAGGGATGCGGTGTAAACTCGGTCGGCACCATCCATCGCTATGTTTCGTCGATTGAGAACAAAGGATTCTTGGACAAGCGCAGCAAAGGTTGGCGTACGCGACTAGCGCCGAATCAACTGCCCTTCAGAGGAAAAATTGCAGCTGGTAAGCCTATAGAAGCCATCGAAGATGCCGAGTCGATTGATGTCGGGGCGCTGGTCCTTCAACCAGACTGCTTCGTGCTTCGAGTTGAAGGAGAGTCGATGTCGGACAGCGGCATACTCGATGGTGACTTGGTCGTGATAAAGCCAGCAAATACAGCAAAAAATGGCCAGATTGTTGTCGCACTAGTAAATGACGAAGCGACGCTCAAAGAATTTAAACGGATCGACGGCGGAAGACGAATAGAACTGATCCCCCACAGCAAAAAACACAAGTCTCAGATTTACGGCGCGGATGCCGTCGAAATTCAGGGAATTTTGCAAACGGTCGTTCGATCTTATTCTTCCAAATAATCCGCAACTCTTTCGGCGAAGCCTAACCTTACCCCACCACCCTCTCCACCTTGAACACAACACCACCGTCCGGCACGAGTGAAAACCCGACCGGCACGCCGGCGACGACGTCGAGCGTGTAGTCGCCACCGCTTTCAAAACCATCGGGCGTGATCTGCATTTCATAGATCGCGACGCCGTCGACTTCGCCCAAAAGAATATCGCGCGGACCAAGCCGCAATTCGCCAACGGGCAGCACGATCGGCGCCTTCGACCATCCGCCGGACACATGCAGAATGATCGCGCCGTGGCGCTCTTTCAGCACGGCAAGCGTTGCCCGCGCCGCGTCACTCGCGATGATCCGTCCAATTTTTTCATTGCTCACGGCGACTCTCCTCCGGACGACCACTTGGGAGTGCCCCTGTGGGAGAGCCTGCCGCCGTCAGCGTCTGCTGTGGCACGTCCCTCGCCATCGTCAACCTCTCAACTTGGCTCCACGCCGCGCAACCACCCACCGCTGTCATCCTAGGCCTTGTGCCTAGGATCCATTCATCCGCTCGCTTCGTCGCTTGCGGGCTTTGCCACGATATTCAGCCCGGGAAACAGATCGCTCCACGTCGGATTGTCGCGTTCGATCAAATTGATTTTCCAGGCGCGCGGCCAGCGCTTCAGTGACTTCTCGCGCTGTATCGCAACGCGGATGTCATCCAACGCTTCATAGTTGACCAGCGATTTCACGCCATAGCGCTTAGTGAACCCGTCGACAAATTCGTCGCGATGTTGGAGCACACGCCCCACAAGGCACCGCGTCACGCCGATGTAGAGCGTGCCATACGCCTTACTTGCGAGAATGTAGACGCAGCATGTCTGCATCATTCGGGCCCATGTCGCTTGCGGCGAATGCTGAGCGATGGATCCTAGGCACAAGGCCTAGGATGACAAGTCGTTTGCGCCTTCCGACTCCGCTTCGCGTAGCCGGCCGGAAGGCGCGGAGCTTTGGTGCAAGCGCACGCAGCGGCGCAATCCGTAATCCGTAATCAGCCAGTTCGTCATCCTCGAACGGGTGAGCGTCTTTGCGATCCCGTTCGGGGATCCAGCGCAAAGTCCTCTATCGCAAAAAAAACTTTCGGGCCTTCGGCACTCATGATGCTGGATCCCCGAACCCGCGCGCAAGTGAACGCGCGGCTTCGAGGATGACGGCTTGTTTTGGTGAACAACTTATCCCCCCGCTTAACGCCGCGCGCAAACTTTCAGCGCCGGTAACTTGTATTCCGATTTATCCGCGCTCAAGCTTTCGGCCATCTCACCACGCTTGGAAGGCATGAGCTCGTGCCGCGAGCCATGAGTGGACTGAGAGCATGCAGGGTCGCCCGGAGAAATCGGTATGCCGGGGGTTCGCTGCCTGCCGCGCGACAGCCGTCCGAGGATGGCCGGCGCGGTGAAACGCCTTCTCGAATTTGGGTATGCGGGGGCGGATGGCGGGTTCGACGGCTCAGGGAGCGCAGCGATGCGATCCGCAGCTCATACGAGAGGCGCCGGACAAAGGGCCGTCGCCGAGGCGGAGGGTTGGCATGACGCGGGGCGGCACTGGTCCGCATCCCACAATTACCAAAGAGCGCGAGGCCACGCCGCCCCGTCCTTTCTTTCTGGTTGCTCACGGCGACTCCGCTCCGCGGAGCCGGCCGCCGTTCGCGTTTGCTGTTGCCCGTCCGTCGCTTCCGGCCGGCTCGCAGAATGCGAGTCGGAAGCGACCATCAAAAGTGCGACACCGCGATTTGGAACGGGAAAAATGCCGGTGCGTTGTAGTGCGTAATCACACTTGGGAGACTTTCAGACATGAAATTCCCACCGATCAGAACTTTGCCGCCGGTCGACACGACGGCACTATTGCCGGACTGCATCCTCGACGCGCTCGCCGCGCTTTATTGGGAAGAGCGCGTCAATCATCCCGCCATCGCGGCACTCCGCGCCTAACCCGCTGCTCCGCGCCTTGCGGCCGGCTCCGCGAAGCGGAGTCGCCAATCGCAAAGAAAAAACGGAACCATCGCGCAGAAGGCGCGTTTCATACACAGACGGATGCACCAGCATCCCTCAGGTACCGCAAGGTACTGGTCCGCCCGGGAGCCTCAAAACTCCCCGGCGGATTATTGTTTTTTGGCGGCCGGGTTGCTCGCGATTTTCGCGACGATGACGTCGCGCGCAGCGGCGAACGCGGCGTCGGCGTCAAGCGTCGTCGTATCGATGGTGATCGCGTCTGCTGCTGCTTCGAGCGGCGCGATCTCGCGGCCGGAATCGCGCGCGTCACGGCGCCGAATGTCGGCGAGCACGTCCTCATACGTGATCGCTTCGCCGCGTGCGTCGTGCTCGCGATGGCGCCGCCGGGCGCGCTCTTCGGCCGACGCGGTGACGAAAATTTTGACGTCGGCGTCGGGGCAAATGACAGTGCCGATGTCGCGGCCATCGAGCACCGCGCCGCGCCGGTCGCTCGCAAAGCGCCGCTGATAATCGAGCAATGCGGCGCGCACGGCCGGCATTTTCGCGACGATCGACGCTGCATCGCCCGCCGCCGGGCCGCGCAAATTCGGATCGTCCAGCGTCGCCGCATCGAGCGCGCGCGCCGCTGCCGCAGCCGCGTTCGCATCGTCGAGCGCGCCGCCCTTCGCGACCACATCGCGCGCCACGGCACGATACAACAGCCCCGTGTCGAGGCACGGCAATCCGAAATGCTGCGCGATCCGTTTTGCGACGGTGCCCTTACCCGATGCCGCCGGTCCGTCGATCGCAACGACCAGGCGCTGCGCTGTCGCCGGCGTGCGCTTGCGTTTGACCAGCCATCCTCCAAACGCAAATCCGAGCATCCCGACTAACGTCGCGACGCCCATACCGTAGGCGAAAATCGCGCTAATCCACAACATATTGCCGATTTGCGATTGCTCGACGCCAAGCACCGCGTCGGGCGCAAACAGAAAGAAGTACGCGAGCACAACAACGCTATAGGCGAGTATGATAAACGACGCCCAAATGCCCTGCGCGCGCAATTCGCGAAACCGCTTACGGTCGCGGCGCGCCACTAACGCGCCAACGGCGACGAGCATAAGCGTGAGAAAAACGGGCGCGAGAACGCCGGGCGACGTCAGGCAGGTGCTGTTCGGCGCGTTCACGCATTCCATGAACGTCACGAAATTCAGCATTATGCCGCCTCCGTGTACCGCGCGCCGAGCTGTTCCATCAAACCGCGGAATTCGGGGAAGCTGGTCGCGATCATCGCGGTATCGTCGACGGTGACCGGCTTGTCACTCGCGAGGCCGATCGTGAGGAACGCCATCGCGATGCGGTGGTCGAGATGCGTCGCGACCGTACCGCCACCGGGAACGCGGCCGGTGCCCGTCACGATCAAACTGTCCCCCTCGACGCGGGCCGCGATACCATTGGCGTGCAATCCGGCGGCGGTCGCTGCGAGGCGGTCGCTCTCCTTGACTTTGAGTTCGGCAAGGCCGTCCATGCGCGTTTCGCCAACGGCAAATCCTGCGACGGCGGCGAGCACCGGATACTCGTCGATCATCGACGGCGCGCGCTCCGCCGGAACGTGCACGCCTTTGAGGTGCGACGCCCGCACGCGGATATCGGCAATCGGCTCGCCGCCTTCCTCGCGCAGATTGAGCAGCGTCACGTCGCCACCCATCTCCTGCAACGTTGTATACAACCCCGTTCGCGTGTCGTTGACGAGCACGCCTTCGATCGTGATGTCGGAACCCGGCACGATCAGCGCCGCGCACGCCAGAAACGCAGCCGACGACGGGTCGCCCGGAACGGTGACGTCGCGGCCATGCATCTCTGCGCCGCCTTTGACCGTGATGTGTGTCTGTCCGTCGTGTGGACGTGTCGCGACATCGGCGCCGAAGAAGCGCAGCATCCGTTCCGTGTGGTCGCGCGTTGCTTCCTTTTCGATGACCGTTGTTTCGCCGGCAGCGTGGAGGCCGGCGATAAGGATTGCACTCTTCACCTGAGCCGACGGCACCGGCAACGTGTACGACATCGGCACGAGATCCCGCGTCCCGCGCATCGCCAGCGGCAAAGTTTCTTTGCCGTCGTCGAGTATTTCGAGTCCCATCTGTTTGAGCGGCCCGAGCACACGGCGCATCGGACGCTTCGACAGCGACGCATCGCCTGTCATCGTCACGGTCATCGGATGGCCCGCGATGACGCCCATCATCAATCGCGTGCCCGTGCCGGAATTACCGAAGTCCAGCGGCGCATCGGGCTGTTGCAAACCGCCGACGCCGCGGCCTTTGACTTCCCAGACATCACCAGACTTGGCAGCGGGAGCGCCCAGCGCCGTCACCGCTTTTGCGGTGTTGATGACGTCTTCGGCTTCGAGCAGCCCCCTGATCCGCGTGGTGCCGGTCGCCAGCGCGCCAAAGATCAGGGCACGGTGCGAAATCGACTTGTCGCCCGGCACCCTTAGGCGTCCATTCAGTGCGGGCGCGCGCGGCGCGGTTAGTGGTTTAGGAGCGGAATGATGCACAGGCGTAATGGCTTTCGTGGTAGATTTGGGTCGAAACGGGCGATTGGCACCCGTGCCCGGCGAAAACAATGAATTCGGCGATAGAGACGCCCCGGGCGGCCCCTGTCAACGCCGCTCCTGTCCAGGTCCGGAGGCACCCTTGCCGCAGGCCCGGCCGATGGACGATTTGGTTTTGACAGGCACCAGGAGCTATGGCAGACCGGCGCCTTCCTTTTTCGATTGTTCACCGAGGCCCATCAAATGGCGACTAAGCAAGCGCGCGGGACGAAGCGCACCTGTCAGAGCTGCGACGAGCGCTTTTACGATCTCGAAAAGACGCCGATCCTTTGCCCACACTGCGGCACGAAATATGTGATCGCGTCGTCGCCGGCAGCGCTCGCGGCACTGCAAGCCGAAGAAAAGGCGGCGCGCAACAAGATCAAGAAGGCGCCGATCGCCGAGGAGGCCGATGGCGAATTGCCGGTGGTTGAGGGCGAAGAAGCACTCGCCGACGTCGAGGGCGATGATTCTGCGGTGGCCGACGGCGACGAAACCTTCCTCGAAGAAGAAGAGGAAGAAGGTGGCGACATGTCGAACATCATCGGCGGACCAGCCGGCGAAGGCGAAGAAGAAGTCTAAGCCACAAACAATGCCGCAGGCGCGAACTGCGGATTGTTGATCGAACGTTCTTGAGTTTTCGGCCTGAACCACTTATCAGGCCTGATGCGCGGGCGGCGAGCTGCCCGTGATCCCAATTGGTTCGGGGCCATAGCTCAGCTGGGAGAGCGCTTGCATGGCATGCAAGAGGTCAGCGGTTCGATCCCGCTTGGCTCCACCAACCCCTTCTCGCGCTTTTTAACTTATCTCGAGACCCGCTTTCCACGCGGCGTCATCACCAACGATCCTCGTACCAGAAATCGATCATGCTGAAGGCTGTGGCCTTGTCAGGCGCGAAGACGAGTTGTGGCGGTTGGCCAGGGCATTTGACGTGTAAGCGACGGCGGAGAGTGCAACCGTCAGAGCAGGCTTCCGTTTGCGGGAAACAGTCGAGCCGCACGCAATGCGTTGATCGCGCGCGGCCCATAAGATCGCATTGCAACGCTTACTGGTTCGGCTTGCAAATCTCGACGCGGTTGCGGCCATTGTTCTTCGCAACATAGAGGCGTTGATCGGCGCGCTCGACAATACCCTTCGCCGTCTCGTGATCGTTGATCTCGGCAATACCGAACGACGCCGTCAGCGCGCCGATGTCGACGTTCGTATTCGGATCGTTCCACTTCGAAACGAGGATATTCCCGCGGATGCGCTCCGCAACCTGTACTGCGTTACCCATGGGCGTCTTCTTCAAAATCAGCACGAACTCTTCACCGCCGTAGCGGGCAACCATATCCGTCGGGCGAACGCTCGACGACAGAATGCGAGCGAATTGCTTCAGGACAGCGTCGCCTGTCGGATGACCGAACTTGTCATTGATCCGTTTGAAATGGTCGATGTCCGCCATGATCACACATAGAGGTGTGTAATCGCTATGCGATTCTTCAACCGCCTTTTCCAGGAAGGCCTCGAAGGAACGGCGGTTCGGCAAAGAGGTCAGCGCATCCAGCGACGCAAGCTTCTCCGCTTTGACGAGCTTCGTCTGTAGCGCGACCGTTTGCGTCTGCGCGTCCTTCAAATTGGTTCTCAATTCTTCTGCGTCGCGCTGGCCTTGCAGACTGTTCGTCATCAGCACTTCGACGACCGCCTGCAGCTTTTCGACGGTGTCGGCAGATGCCAGGCGTTCCTGGATCGCCGCAAATTGCTCGGACTGGGCCGATGACGACTCAAGATACTTGCTGACCGTCTGCAGCAACTGCGAGAGCTGCTTTTCCAGACCATCCCTTACCGCATCAACGTTTTGCGTTGCGACAGGAACCAGCTTGACCGGTTCGGAGGCGACCGCCGAAGATGTCGCCGTTGCTTCAGCGGCAGCCGTCTTTGTGAAGGCTTTGGTCGACAATGCGACCGTCGCGATCAGCAAAGCGACGCCTGCTGCGATCATCGCGAAATCGAGATTGACCGCGCCGGGGCTGAATGTCGGCAATGCTTCAAACGAAACGGCCGGCGACCAGCTGGGATCTACTGAAATGCCAGAACTTAAACTTGGGAGGGGCAACGTTTTGGCGACAAGGCCGCCAACCAAAAACGTCAACGCATAGGCAAAGCCCTGCTGCCAAGCGGCAGGTGAAGGTTTGATCACGACAATTCCTCCGAAGAGTCCTGCGGAAGGCGGCCGCAATTACAATATTTCAATGCCAAGTAAGCGCTAATTACCGCTCCGGGCCGTCATGTCCCGCCTTGTGCTCGCTGATGCAATATCCCGCAAGCCAAGTTCCTGTAACGCACTCTGCTCCCTACTTTTCAAAATTCCGTAAAAGACAGATCGAATTACAATTAAACGACGTTTTGACACAAAACTTCATTCAGTTGGCGGGCAGGAGCAAACAATTAAATTCCATGGGCGCTTAAAATGACTTTAAGAACCGCCGCCTTCGTACATTATATAGGCGGCTGGTATTTATGCGTTATTGGCCGAACTTTAGACTGGGTATTTTTCTGAACGATACCGAAAAAGAATAATTCTCCATTTCAAAATAGCGTTAATCAAATAATGAGAAGTGCCCAATAATCTTCATATTATCTGGTTGGTCGCGATTCGATCAAAGGCATGCTGCCACCCAGCAAAGTCGGTCGCCCGACATGTATCTGACAATCCAGCAGGACATGTCCAATTTCGATCGCAATTCCGCTGCGGACGGCTTCGAATTAGCCCAAGGAAGTGCACCTAAGCTTTTGTCGGCTTTTAGATGACGACGGCCGTTTCGGCCTTCGGCAATGCACAACCGTCCGTATCTGACGAATTCCGCCGTTATTGGCCGCCGATACGCTGCGATCATCAGATTCGCGCAAGCCAAATCCCGTCAAGTTCTAATCGCCGCCTCTCAACCAGGACACCGACATGCTGAACCATATCGCCAGCCATTGGACTTTCGGGAAGCGAATGGCCCTTATGGCGTCAATTCTCTGCCTGCCGATTGCATATCAGGCCTACGAACTCAACGTCAGCAGCCGCGACGCAACGAGCATTGCGCAGGATGAACTTGCCGGCGTGGCTTTCGCCAAGCAGACCTGGGCAGCGCTCGAGAATAATGGCGCATCCGCTGCATTGCCGTCGTCGGGACCTGACGTCAGCGAAGCCCGCGTCCGCCACGCCGTTGATTTCCAGTCAGCCGTCGCTGAATTCAAATCGGCCGAAGCCGGCATCGCAAAAACTGCTGCGGCAGCTAAATTGCTTGATGCGTCGTCCAAAACGTCTGGACTAATTCTTGATCCGGAAGCGCGCACATTCTTCCTGATGTTCGTCACCAACTACGATTTGCCGAGACTAAGCATCGCCGGCGAAACATTAAAGGCATCGATCGCGCGCGGCCTGCATGACACTGGCGTCGCTTTCGCGGCAACGTTCTTCGTTAAAGAACTGAAAGCGCTTCGCAAAAGTCTTACGCAGGCGGCATTGAATGACCCCTCGCAGCGTTTGGCGAGCTCATTCGAACCCTATTTGAAAAACATCGATAGCCAGAGCGCTGCAACCGAAGCCCTGATCGAAGGTCAGCCGTCTGCCACGATGCTCTCCGAGCTCGAAAAAGCCGTTGCTGCCGTCAAGGGCTTTGAGAACGGGTTATTCTCGGCCGTCGCGGTTGAATTGGAAAGCGAGCTTCAGGCTCGGATTAACAACCATGCTCTCGCCTTCTGGAAGCTGATCTTCGTGATCACGCTGATCGTCGGTCTCGCGCTGTCGCTCGTGTCGCTGCTGGCGCGCTCGCAGACTGACCGGCTCGCCAAGCTGATCGATGCGATGGAGAAAATCAGCCACGACGATCCCTCGGTCGACGTACCATTTGCCGACAACAAGAACGAAAATGGCTGGATCGCCGCTGCATTGGTTCGCATCAAAGAAGGCGTTGTCAAGCGCCTAGGGCAGAAAGCCGAAACCGAGAAGCAAATGCGCGATCAGAACGAAATGAACGATCACTATGCGAAGCAGCATGAGATCTTCATGGATGCGTTCATGCGTGGCTGCGAGCGCATTTCCAGCGGCGACTTTACGCACGAAATTACGGAGAAGGTGATCGACGAATACGCGCCGATCGTTGCTCAAATAAATGTTGTCAGCAGCAAGCTCGCCAAAGCCGAAGTAGAGAAACACGAAGCTGCGCAAGCGATCAGCAAAGTTGTAACGGCTCTTGGATCATCTTTGTCGGAACTGGCAGCAGGCAATCTCGAAGCCGCAATCAGCATCGATGTTTCGCCGGAATACTATCAGCTGAAGTCCGACTTCAATGACGCCGTCAACGAATTGAAGAGCACGATCTCGCTCGTCAAATCTGGCGCCAGCGGCATCAAGCAAGGCACAGACGAGATTTCCTCGGCGTCCGACGACCTTTCACGCCGCACTGAGCATCAGGCCGCGAGCCTTGAAGAAACTGCGGCCGCGGTGAAGCAGATTTCGGAGACAGTCAACAAGACGGCAGCCGGCGCAAACCACGCTCGCGAAACCGTTGCGGTGGCTAAGACCGATGCCGAACATAGCGGCGAAGTCGTACGCAAAGCGATCGATGCCATGACGGCCATCGAGACGTCGTCGAAGCAGATCAGCCAGATTATCGGTGTGATCGACGAGATCGCATTCCAGACCAACTTGTTGGCCTTGAACGCTGGTGTTGAGGCTGCGCGCGCCGGTGATGCCGGTCGCGGATTCGCGGTCGTGGCGTCCGAAGTTCGCGCGCTGGCACAGCGTTCGGCCGAGGCCGCAAAAGAAATCAAGGGGCTGATTTCCGCGTCGACAACGCAAGTTTCGCAAGGCGTGCGTTTGGTCGGCGAAACCGGCGACGCGCTTTCACGCATCGTGCGGCAGGTTGGCGAGATCACACAGATCGTCACTGAGATTTCGATCAGCGTCAATGAGCAGGCTCAGGGTCTGCGGCAGGTGAATACCGCTGTCAACGACATGGATCAGGTGACGCAGCAGAACGCAGCGATGGTCGAAGAAGCAACCGCCGCAACGCAGACGCTGGCCGAGCAAACAGAGGAGCTCGCCCGCCTCGTCAGCCGCTTCAAGACCGGCAACGACGGCGTTGTTCAGATGACGACGCGGCGCGAAGTAAATAGCCAGAAATCGCGCGCGCCGCGTCAGGTCGCCAAGCGTCCGATGGCGGCGACTGGAACAACGGGCCGGCCAATGGCCGTCAGCGCTTCTGATGATGCCGGCTGGGAGGAATTCTGATGGCCGCGCGAAAATCTAAACCCGCTGCCGCAAAGAGCAAGGCTGCGAACAGCAAAGTCGTGGCCAAGCCTCGTCGCAAGCCGACCAGCAAGTCAGCGGCGAAAACGAAATCGTCCGCCAAATCCAAAAAGGCAGCACCTAAAAAACGTCATGTTGCCGACGTCGTAGCGGCAACAGAGGTTATTGCTATTGCTGCACCCTTCCAATTGCCGGAACGATTTGACTCTGCCGCGGCTGCAAGTGTCCTTGATGGCTTCAAGCGCCATCGCGGCGGCGCTTTGACGGTGGATGCTAGTGCTGTACGCCGTGTCGGCGCTCAAGGCCTGCAGATCCTGCTTTCGGCAACCCGCACTTGGCAAGCTGACGGACATGTTCTCGAAATCAAGAACGCGTCCGCCGAACTTATCGACGCTGCGCAATTGCTCGGACTATCGCATTCCGATTTATCAATTTCAGGATCTTTGCAATGACCAAGACGGTGCTGACAATCGATGACTCACGCACCATGCGCGATATGCTTCGCATGGCATTGACCGACGCCGGCTTCAATGTCTTGCAGGCAGAGGATGGCGTTCATGGCATGGAAGTTCTCAGCGGCTCCAATCCAGATGTCATCGTGACCGACATCAACATGCCGCGCATGGATGGCTTCGGCGTTATCGAAGCCGTTCGCAAGGAGCAGCGCTATCGCAATATTCCTGTGCTCGTCCTGACAACGGAAAGCGATCAGGCAAAGAAACTGCGCGCCAAGGCCGCTGGCGCAACCGGATGGATCGTCAAACCATTCGAGCCAGAAAAGCTGGTTGCCGCCATCCGACGCGTGTCTGCCTAAGCCTATTCCGGAGACCGGCAATGGACGTGATGGATACAATTCGTCAGACATTCTTCCAGGAATGTTCTGAGCAGTTGACTGAGATGGAATCCGGCTTGCTCGTCATGAGCGAGGGCGAAGCGGATTCGGACACCATCAACGCGGTTTTCCGCGCGGTGCACTCGATCAAAGGCGGAGCGGGTGCATTCAAGCTCGAAGCCCTCGTGCAGTTTGCTCACAAATTTGAAACAGCGCTTGATCATATCCGCAGCGGCAAACTTGCCGCTGGCGGAGACGTCATGAAGGTGCTCCTGCGCGCTGCCGATATTCTTTCTGATCTCGTCGACGCGTCTCGCGACGATGTTGCAATCGAACCCGACACCTGGCAGGCGAGCGCCGACGAGCTATTGGCTTTGACCGCATCAGCGGATGGCGCCGAAGACGAAGACGATTTCGGCAGCATCGACTTTCAGCCGGCACTGATCGACTTCGGCGACACTCCGTCGGACGGCATTGCGATTGAGCCACTCACATCCACTTTCAATATTGGCTTCCGTCCCAAACCCGAGCTCTACGGCAACGCCAACGAGACGATACTCGTGCTTCGCGAATTGAGCCGGATGGGCACAACGCAGATCGCATGCGACACGTCCGACATTCCGTCGTTGGACGATATCGATCCCGCTGGCGCCTATATTTCATGGACTATCGCGCTTGATACGACAGAGAATGCCGACGCCGTCGCAAGCGTATTTGAGTTCGTCGACACCGATGCTGATATTTCGATCGAGCAGCCGTCTAGCTTCAGCCTGCCTGACCTTCCTGAGCCATTTAAATTCTCCGCAAGCACCGATGCGCCGGTCGAAGTTGCCGAAGTTATCGAAAGCGTGGAAGCACCCAGTGCCGTCGTAGAAGCAGCGCCCGTCATTCGCGAAGAAGCTACAGCGCCAGTCGTCCCATTTCCCGCAGCAGCCCCGCCGCAGCAAACTGCTGCGAAAACGGACGCCAAACCGGCGGCGCTCGCGACGATCCGCGTTGAGTTCGATCGCGTCGACCGATTGATCAACCTCGTCGGCGAACTCGTAATCAACCAGGCGATGCTGTCTCAGCGCGTCGCCGAATCGAACATCTCCAATTCGTCCCCGATCGCCGTGGGTCTCGAAGAGCTTGAGCAGCTGACACGCGAAATTCAGGAAGGCGTAATGGGGATCAGCGCCCAACCGGTCAAGCCGCTCTTCCAGCGCATGGGCCGAATTGTGCGCGAGGTGTCAGACGCGACCGGAAAGGAAGTCCGCTTTAAAACGGAAGGTGACGCGACTGAAGTCGATAAGACCGTCGTTGAGCGCCTTGCCGATCCGCTCACACATATGATCCGCAACGCTGTCGACCACGGCTTAGAAACGCCGGAAGCCCGCGTTGCCGCAGGAAAACCAGCTGAAGGCGTCGTAAGACTGACGGCAGCACACCGCTCGGGCCGCATTGTCATTGAAGTTAGTGACGACGGCGCCGGTATCAATCGTGCCAAGGTGCGTGAATCCGCGATCAAAAAGGGTTTGATACCCGCCGACGTACAGTTGACCGACAGCGAGATCGACAATCTGCTATTCCTGCCCGGCTTCTCGACGGCAAATTCCATTTCAAACATCTCCGGCCGCGGTGTCGGCATGGACGTCGTCAAGCGATCGATCCAGGCGCTTGGCGGTCGCATTTCAATTACGTCACGACCGGGCAAAGGCTCAACATTCTCACTCAGCTTGCCACTAACGCTTGCTGTCCTCGACGGCATGGTCGTCTGCGTCAATGGCCAGACGCTTGTACTTCCGTTGACCGCAATCGTGGAAACTCTGAAGCCGAAAGAGCAGGATGTACACTGCCTTGGCGCTGACGGTCGCGTAATGGCAATCCGAAGCACCTTCGTGCCGCTGATCGACGTCGGCGTGAAGCTCGGCTTCCGGCGCACGACGCTCAATCCAAGCGCCGGCGTTGCAATCTTGATCGAAACAGAAAACGGCTCTCGCAGCGCGCTTCTGGTCGACTCAATTCAGGATCAGCGTCAGGTCGTCATCAAAAGCCTTGAGACAAATTACGGCAACGTCAGCGGCATTGCCGCGGCGACCATTCTTGGTGACGGCCGCGTTGCACTTATTCTTGATGTCGATTCTCTCGTCAAAGCGTCCGACGTTGATCAACTCGCACCAGAACTCCGCTATGGGACAGGGGGATAACTTAAATGACCGAGTCTTCATTACCCGGAACGAACGACAATCGCGAATTTGTTGCCTTCCGCGTGGGATCGCAGGAATTCTGCGTTGATATCATGTGCGTTCGCGAAATTCGCGGCTGGACGGCTGCAACGCCGTTGCCGCACACACCCGACTACGTGCGTGGTGTCATCAATCTGCGCGGCGCCGTGCTGCCGATCGTCGATCTCGCGAGCCGCTTTGGCCTGCCGGAAACTGAACCAACACCGCGCAGCGTCATCATTGTCGTCCAGATCAGCAAGCAAGTTGTTGGACTGCTCGTTGACGCCGTTTCCGACATTTTCACGACGACCGGCGCATCGTGGCAACCGACACCGGAAATCGCATCCGATAATGTAAAATCGATGGTCGGCGGTATTTATGCGCTCGACGGCCGGATGATCAGCCTCGTTCTTCTGAACAGCATCATCCCGACCGCAGAGAAAGTAGCCGCTTAATGACTGCGTCCGCCAGAGCACAACGGGCAGACGATGCCATCGCCGTTTCTGGCGAGTTCGCGTTTTCTAAAGCGGACTTCCGGGAAATCGCGAAGTTCGTCAAAGACACGTCCGGCATCGAACTCTCCGAGTCGAAGGCAAGTCTCGTTTATTCACGATTGGCCAAACGCTTGCGCGCTCGCGGACTGAAGACCTTCGCCGAGTACCGCGACACTGTTGCCAATGACGACGGCGAGCGCGACCGGATGCTGTCGGCGCTGACGACCAACGTCACGAAATTCTATCGCGAAATTCACCACTTCGAACACTTGCAAAAACTCTTCCGCGGTCCGCTCGGTGATGCCGCGAAGCGTGGCGAGCGTATCCGCATCTGGTCGGCCGCTTGCTCAAGTGGGCAGGAGCCGTACTCGGTCGCTCTTTCCATTCTGAGCGTGATCCCGGATGCGCCAAAACTAGATATCAAAATCCTTGCAACGGATCTGAGTTCCGACGTCGTCAATCACGGACGCAAGGGTTTGTATCGCGCCGAGGAATTGCAGGACATACCGGCCGATGTCCGCAAGCGCTGGATCACGCCGGTTGTAGTCGACGGCGAGAACCAATTTTCTGTGTCCGAGACTGCAAAAGCGCTGATCACGTTTCGGGATCTGAATTTGATGGAGCGCTGGCCGATGCAGGGCCCGTTCCAGATCATCTTCTGCCGTAACGTCGTGATTTACTTCGATCAACCGACCCAAGCAAAGCTTTGGCAACGTTTTGCAACGCTGCTGTCGCCGAGCGGCACGCTTTACATCGGCCATTCCGAGCGGCTTTCAGGCCCAGCCGTACCGCAATTTAGGGCCGACGGAATTACGACATTTCAGTTGTTAAAAGGAGCGGCTCGATGAAAGCCATTCGTGTGCTCGTCGTCGACGACTCCGCAACAATGCGCAGCATGATCAAAGCCACCTTGGCGCGCGATCCTGGCATTGAAGTCATTGGCGAAGCCGAAGACCCGTTTGTCGCGCGGCAGGCGATCAAGCAACTCAACCCGGATGTCGTCACGCTCGACGTCGAGATGCCCAACATGAACGGGTTGGAGTTTCTTGAAAAGATCATGCGCCTGCGGCCGATGCCGGTTATCATGGTATCGACGCTGACAAAGCAAGGCGCCGAAGCGACCCTTCAAGCGCTCGAAATGGGTGCCGTTGACTATCTCGAAAAGCCGAGCTCCGACAACCCGCACAAATTCGAAGGCCTTGCGAGTAAGATCAAAATCGCAGCTCACGCGCAGGTAAAGCCCCTTACCGAACCGCGCACGTTACCTGCACTCAATTCAACATCGATCTATAACAGCGACGGCCGCGTTGTGGCTTTAGGCGCGTCAACAGGCGGCGTCGAAGCGCTCATGGCCGTCATTTCGCAATTTCCTAAGAATTGCCCGCCGACCGTTATTACGCAGCACATGCCGGTGAATTTCACGAAGACGTTCGCGCAGCGCCTCGACCGCCTTTGCGCAGCCGAAGTGCGCGAGGCAAGCGACGGCGCACCTTTAAAGCAGGGCACAATATACTTGGCGCCTGGCGGCGACCGGCATTTGGAAATCGTAAAAGGCAAAACATTGTCGTGCCGGCTACGCGCCGGTGAACGCGTCAATGGCCATTGTCCATCGGTAGATGTACTGTTCAATTCCGTGGCGCAAATTTGTGGCCGCCACGCCGTTGGCGCCATTCTGACGGGCATGGGCAAAGATGGCGCCGCAGGTCTTTTAAATATGCGCAAGGCCGGCGCGAAAACATACGGTCAGAACGAATCCTCATGCGTTGTCTATGGAATGCCGCGTGTCGCGTTTGAAATCGGGGCCGTGAGCGCCCAAGTAAGCCTTGAAGCGATGGCGTCAGCTATTCTCGAATCCACGTCAGCATCCAAGAAACAATAGGAGAGCAGATATGCCGGCGATGGCGGCCCTGAAATTGATGGTGGTCGATGACACATCGGTCAGCCGCGCTCTGTTGACCGATGCGCTCGATCAGATTGGCTTGAAGAATGTTCTCGTCGCCAAGGATGGCGAAGAGGCGTTGAAGATTATGTCGACGTCCCCATGCCACCTCGTGATCTCGGATTACAACATGCCGAAGATCGATGGCATGCAGCTCTTAAAGGCGCTTCGGCAGAACCAGTCTACAAGCAAAATCGGCTTCATCCTCGTGACTGGCAAAGGCGATCGCGCTTTGATCGAAGAGGGCAAGAAGTTTGGCCTCAATAACTTCCTGGCCAAGCCATTTACGGTGCCGGCGCTGAAAGCCTGCCTGGAGCAGGTTGTCGGAAAGTTGGCATGACCGTCACGTCAAGTGCAGAACGCCGCGTTCACATCATCCAGGGCGAGTATTTCGTCAGCGATGATCCGAACATTATCGTCACGACCATCCTTGGCTCGTGCGTGGCTGCCTGCGTTCGCGATCCGATTACCGGTGTTGGTGGCATCAATCACTTTCTATTGCCGGGCAAGTCTCAGACAGCAGGCGCACCAGATGAACGCATGGGCGTGCATCTGATGGAACTTCTCGTTAACGGATTATTGAAAGCCGGCGCGGCCCGTGAGCGGCTCGAAGCCAAACTGTTCGGCGGCGCCAGAACGGTGAAAGGCCTGTCGGATGTCGGACAGCACAATATTGAATTTGCGCGGCGTTTTTTAAAAAATGAACGCATTACGTTCGTGGGAGGCGATACCGGGGGGGATCTCGGCCGCCGTATCCAGTACTGGCCCGTTTCCGGCCGCGCTCGCCAAGTTTTGCTTTCAGATCGCGCAACAAAAACTCAGGTTCAAAAGAAGATAGCAATACCTGTGGTGCAGAATGCCGGCGAGTTGGAGCTTTTTTAAGCGCGTTGCTGCGTGTGGGGCGATGTTATGAGTACGACGAGCGTAATATTGAATTCGGCGCTGGCCAATCAAGAACCAGTCGCACGACTGCTTGACCGTGCCGTTGTCGAAATGCGCGACCTAACATCTGTCGTCAACGAACTCGAAGTTCTCATTGGCGACCTGGTTCATGCTGGCGCGTTGGGGCCTTCAAACTCGATCTATGATCTGCAGAAGCTGGACTTTTTGCGTCAGAACATTGGCGGTATCGCCGATTTCTTGGACAACATCCGCCTCGCCGCGCATCCCGAGTGGGCGATCGATACTGACTTGGCCGCAGCGCCGATTAAGCTCGCCGAGCTGTCGGCAAGATTGCGCGGGACACGAGACGTTATTTCAACTGACGATGAGGCAGATTGCTTCGAATTGTTTGGCGACGAACTTTCTCAAGTCGCCTAAGACGGGCCTCGCACCGTCTTTGACGGGCAGTCGCCGAGCTCAATTGGAGTGAAGGTGCGTTAAAATCGGACGAACGGAGTGCGCCACGGGGCGATCCGACAGCGCGAACCATTCGCACGCAATTGGCCTCATATGAGGATCCTTCTATGACAACCAGCTTTCGTGGTTACTGGCGTCAATCAGGTCTTTGCTTTCTAACGTTCGTGATCGGGATCGCGGTCGCAATGGCTTGGCAGAACGTATGGCATGAGGCCGGAATATCAAACGGCGTGCCGCAAGTTCCAGCAGCGACTGCGCCTGCTGCGCCTTCAGAACACTGGAATATAATTCTGACGTTGATCGTAATGGCAGCCTTGGCTGCCATCGTTCTCGCCGTTGGATTCCGGCTTGCTGCGGAACAACGGAGTACGTCGGCCAGCTCAACGACCGCTAGCGATAGCCGGCATGCAACGTTGGTCGCAACCCCGATTTCTGCCGGTCCGGAAGACATTGAGCACGTCCGAGACCACGTCGACCGGCAGTTGGCCGAACTGGTCGGCTATGTCAGCCGTTACCTCGATACAACCTCGGATCAAGAGACCGTTTTTTCGACGGCTCAAACAAATTTGGCCGGCGCTAGTACCGTTGAGCAGGTTCAGGAAGTGATCAAGCTGTTGATCGCAAACAACGCGACCGCGCGCCAGAACGCCGACGAGCTCCGTGCCCGCCTTGTGGAAGCAAAGTCAGAATCGGCACAGCTGCAGGCAAGCCTGCACAAAGCTGAAACACTTGCGACAGTCGATGGACTGACCAATCTGCCGAACAGACGCCGATTTCAGGATAGTCTATCCGAGCACGTTGCTGCATGCCATCGCGAACACACTCCACTCTGTCTTGTTATGGCTGATCTCGATCATTTCAAAGCGGTCAACGACAAGCATGGCCATCTGGCTGGCGACGCCGTGCTAAAGACGTTTGCAACCCTTCTTTCCAGGGGCATTCGCAGTACCGACGTCGCTGCGCGCTATGGCGGTGAAGAATTTGCGCTTATTCTGCCAAAAACACCGCTCGGCAGCGCCTCATCCGTCGCTGAATCGCTCCGCCGGACCGTCGTCGAAACGAACTGGATCGGAGCGAATTCGAAGCAGCGCATCGGCCGTGTCACGGCCTCGTTTGGCGTTGCCGAGATCCGAGAAGATGAGACGGTCGATGAACTAATCGATAGGGCCGATCAGAAGCTTTATGAAGCCAAGCGCAAGGGTCGCAATCGCGTCGAGCTGGATCATACGGTGGCAACGAGCGCCAAATAACGTCCTGAATTGCGAATGGTAGCGATTGACCGCCGTAGGATACGATCGAGTCCGACATGACGTGAAATCGACCACGACGTAGCGCAACGCCTCGTAAAAACGCTCATAAACATATTTTATCTATGGCTTATGACATTGACGTGCGACGAGTTCCTTCGCCAACCTTATGCGTGCGACGCCTCTGCGCGCTATCGTCTTGACGTATACGTTGTTTTAAAAAGATACGATTCAAAAAAAATTTAGAGATCGACATATCAAGGTGTGCGGTCTTGATCACAAGCTCTCTTTCAAAGAGTGACCGACTAAATCCTATCGTGACATTTCCAAACAAGTGCAGTGTAATCATTCATATCGCTTTTGCTCGTTTTGAACAAACCGAATACCGACAATGTCTTTCTGGATCACGCAAGGTTCTTTGACATCGAAATGCACGATCCGACACCGGTATTCAATTTTTTGCACGCGACCGGGCAGCTTTTTGGATTTGCGATGCACATCACGCTTGATGCTGCACTGGCGAACTGGATTGCGCCGCACCTGACAGTGGCTGCGGCATTGCTGTTGTGCGCTGCACTTATTTATTCAATGGTATTCGCTTTGCTGCCATCGAACGGGCGCGCGCTGCTTGCGAAAGCTCCGGCACAGCCGGATAACTTACGACTTGAAGAATATCAGTCGAGTTTGGCCGAGGCCTTGCCGGGCGCGCTTTGTACCTATCGTCAGAATTTGGACGGCACGTCTCAATTAATTTTCGCATCTGCGAATTTCGAAGAGGTATGCGGAATTGCTCCCAATACGGCGTGGCAAGGCGCACAAGGCTGCTTCCAACGCGTTTATTCGGCCGATATTCCAAAATTGCGCGAAGCAATTTCAGCGGCTGCGCGCGCGCAGAAGCACTTACAGGCTGAGTATCGTATCGATCACCCTGTAAAGGGCGAGGTATGGATTGAGGAACTCAGTACGCCAAAATTGCAGCCCGACGGCACACAACTTTGGCATGGCGTCATCTTCGACATCACCGAACGCAAACGCTCTGAACAGAATGTTTCGCTGAGCCAGCAACGGTTAGCAATTGCCATTGACGCTGCAAAGCTCGGCGTTTTTGACCACGATCTGCGGCGCCGGAAAATCTTCGTATCAGATCGGTTTCGAGAGATCGGAGGCTGGCCGCCGGCAATGGAATTATCGCGCGATCAGATGATCGCGTCCGTCCACCCTGAAGATCGCGAACGCGTTGATCGTGAAATGCACGCGGCTCATGACCGTGGTGGCAGCGGATACCTGCTGACAAAATATCGAGTTGTTCGTCCGGATGGCAGCGAACGCTGGGTTGTTAGCCGCTCCGCTACAGTTTTCGAACAATCCGACGGTGAGCTGAAAGCTACCCGGATTATCGGCTGCGTACTCGACGTCACAGAAAACAAGCAAGTCGAAGATGTCGCCAGCCGTTGGTTGACTCTCTTCGAAGCATCCGGGTTTGGCTTGGCACAAATTCGAGCTTCAGATGATACGTTTCTATCAGTCAATCGCGCTTTCGCAGAACAGCGTGGCTATCGGCCAGACGAACTCGAGGGCAACCCTATATGGATCCTATATCCGGCTGACCGATGGAGCTCTGCCGCCGAACAGCTCAAAGCCGTCGATAGCAATGGTCACACGGTCTACGAAACAGTTCACGTTCGCAAAGATGGAACGTCATTTCCAGTGCTGATGGAAATGACCGTTTTGAAAAACAATGACGGCAGCCCGACCACCCGCATTGCTTATGCGCTTGATATTTCACAACTGCACCATGCGCGATCCGCACTTATTGAAACGCAACGCTTGCATATCACTACGGTGTCGACGTTGCGCGAAGGCGTCATGGCTTTCAGCAAAGATGGCCGTGTTCTGTCGTGCAATCCGTCGGCCGAGCGCATTCTCGGCATATCCTTTGCGGACCTAGTCGCAAAAAAAGCCACCTTTCCGGCTTGGTCGGCGCTCCGAGAGGACGGCTCTCAATTTCCGCCGGACGAATTTCCGGTGGTGCGAGCGCTTGCAACCGGGCAACCTTGCGAAGGCGTTGTCATGGGCGTCGTGAAGCCATCGTCGGATGGTGACGCCAGCAACCCCGAAAACATTGTTTGGATCCTCGTAAACGCAGCGCCTGTTCTTGACCCGCAGAGTGAGTACTGCGGATCTGCCGTGGTATCGATCATCGACATCTCAGCGCGAAAGAATGCCGAGCGCCTTCAGGCGCAACTGCTCGCAACGCTCGCGGCATCGGAAAAGGAAACACAGCGCCAGCGCAACCTCTTCAAAAGTATCTTCGAGGGTGCGCCGGATGCGATGATCGAGACCGATTTGAAACGTGTCATTCGATCGGTGAACCCTGGCGTGCAGCGTATTTTTGGATACGAGCCGAGCGAACTCATTGGCCAGCCGACGCGCCGGCTTTATGCGACGCAATCGGATTGGGAAACGGTTGGACTTCATCTCGAAGCCTGCCAGCGCAAAGACATTATGAAAGCCGAGGAGGTCGACTTCAGCCGGAAGAATGGCGAGGTTTTTCCAGGCGTCATTAGTGGCGCAATTCTGAAGGACGAAAATCAACGTCCCGTCGGATACATTGCCGTCGTGCGTGATATAAAACTGGAACGTGAGCGGGATAAAGCGCTGGAAGAATCGAAGCGCCTTGAATCACTCGGCCGCCTGACGGCCGGCATTGCGCATGACTTCAATAATCTTCTGACGGTAATCTCAGTCAACTTGCAGCTCATCGATATGTCGGTTCACACACGCGACATGAAGCGCAAGGTTCAGGCGGCGTTGCTCGCAACGAACATGGGCGCCAAGCTCAATCAACGGCTAACCGGCATGGCGCACAAGCGGCGTCTGAACGCGACGCCTTTGAACCTGAATTCCGTGATCCGCGGACTCTACGATATTCTTCGCGTTGGCCTCGGGGAACGCAGCACTTTGAACCTATCGCTCGCCTGCGATCTGCGTTTGACAAACGTCGATTCCAGCGAAGTTGAGAATATGCTGATCAACCTGACCATCAATTCGCGTGATGCGATGCCAGAAGGCGGCTTGCTAAATATCGTCACAAGTAACGTTGATATCGATGACGCCAAGGACGGTCGACCACCGCCTGGCAGATACGTGATGCTATCCGTTCGCGATACCGGATCAGGCATGACTCCGGACGTTCTCGCGCAAGCGACCGAGCCATTCTACACGACCAAGGATTCAGGGTCAGGGCTAGGGCTTGCGGCAGTCAGCGATTTCGTCAAGCAATCGCAGGGACACATGACGCTATTGAGCGCCGAAGGCGAGGGCACCACCGTCATCATACACTTGCCGATCTACGAAAACGAAAACTTCGCGCCATCCGATGACACGCGGAGCGCAGGACCATCTCATAAGCAGCGCTTGCGCATCCTCGTCGTTGAAGACAATCAGGCGGTACTTGAAGCTGTGACGGCCTATCTGAGATCGCTTGGCTATAGCGTTTTGACAGCAACCGACGCCACCGAGGCCCTAGAAGCAGTTACAGATCATGACGATATAGACCTCGTGTTCACAGATATCGTTTTGCCCGGCGGCGGATCTGGTCAAGATCTTGCTCGCACAATTGCGAACTCCCGCCCGCATATCAAAGTGCTATTTACCTCTGGCTATGCTGAAGACGAGCCAGACGGCGACAATCTCGCCAAGGACATTCTGAAAAAGCCATATCCACTCGACGAGCTGCAACGCGTCATTGCAGATACTTTTGCAAAACCCTGACGGCTGCGACGTTTCCGGCTCATCAAGTCGTGCGGCGGCTAACCGTCATGATGTAACCGACGCCGCGGACGCTGCGCAGCAGTTTGGGTTCATGGACATCAACTTCGATCTTGCGACGCAATCTAGCGACCAGTGTATCTAACGACCGATCCTGCGGCGACCACTCGTAGCCTTTTAGATGACTTGTAATATCGTCACGCGAACACGGCTTACCTGCGTTTCGCAGCAGAAACTCCAGCAATGAAAATTCCGTCGATGTCAGCGGAATTTCCTTACCTTCGTGATTTGACAGCACGCGGGTTTGAGCATTCAAAGTCAAACCTTCAAATTCGAAAATTTCATCAGACGGAGCGGCGCCGGCATGCGTGCTGCGTGAGCGGCGCAGGACAGCTCTAACGCGCGCAAGAACTTCGCGGACATTGAACGGCTTGACGACATAATCATCGGCACCAACTTCGAGGCCGACGATCCGATCAATCTCATCCGACAATGCTGTGACCATAATCAGGGGAATATTGCTGTTGACGCGAATTTCACGCGCCAAGTCGATGCCAGAAACACCCGGCAATCCGATATCAAGCGTGATCAAGTCAATCTTGTTGTCGCTGATCGACCGGCGCATTTCCGAACCGTTACCAGCCTCGCTGACACGGAAATTTGAGCTTTCAAGTATCTCTCTAAGCGCGCCCCGGATCGCCGGATCATCATCCACAATCAGAACGTGACCTGTCTCCATTCCTACCGCCTCTTACATCGTCACTGGGGCTATTGGGGCAAAAAGACAGCCCCAAAATTTGGAGTGTCGAAGCTGGCGTTGAGATGCAAGTCCGAGCTTGCAATACCCGCGCAGCAGTCGTGGAATGACCACGGCAGCTCTCGTCATCACAAAAAATTTAAAGTTACAGCCGCCGTTGGCCTAGTCGACGGATGGCGCAGCCCACCGTCCAATTAATATAGCAAAGGCGATAGACGATGACTAAAAGAATTGCAAGTCGTCACGCACTCGTGTGCCGCTAATTGTGGTCAAATATCTATCAGTCCGCGGCGCACGGCTTCTAAGATTGCCGATACCTTCTGATTGACGCCAAGTTTTCGCATCGCGTTGGAGATGTGAAATTCGACGGTCTTAGTGGAAATACCAAGTATCTGAGCAATTTCTGGATACGATTTCCCTTCTTTACACCAACGGATCACTTCAAGTTCCCGCAAAGACAACGGCGAATCTGCCAGCGTCGCGCGCGCTTGCTGCCGCCATGCGGCTAAACGCTGTGATGCAATAAAGCCAAGCGTGCTGAAGACACAAAAATCTGCGCTACCAACATTCAAACCAACGTCTTGCTGCGCACCAAAATGAAAGATGTAGCACCAATCGTTCGGTGAATGGATTGCGGTCGTAACGCCACCTCGAATTCCATTCGCGAGCAATGCGTTACGCCATCCACCGTCGTCTGCCTCGCCAACATCGCGGGCGTTGCAGTTCCAAAGTTCCGGCACCCCTGACGTCATTGCATGGCAGCAGATCGAATCCGACACGCGCGGGGTTTCAGCGTCTGCTGCCCCTTCGACAAGCTCAGACCAGATCACAGTCGCAAAACGCGATCGTCTATAAGTTGACAATTGCAAGAATTCGATACCAACCGCAGCAAGCGTGCGCAGCATCACGCCCTTCAGCTGGTCTGCATTCTGCGCCGCCTGGGCCGTCAGAAAAAATGCGTGCAGATCGATCGGACGCACAGCTGAACGACTTCGTTTTTGCGAAACGAATGCGGAAACAGGAGCGATGAGAAGGCTGGTCATGACAATGCGGCGTCGAGCTAGGCTTCTACGCTTCAGCTACCAACGCGGCACGCATCCATAATGTGGGCAAAAGCTAAGGCTTGGCGCCTGAGTCCCACAGCATCAATTTGTTACAATTTGTATCGGAGCCGACCTGAAAAGACACGACATTCCGGTGGTCGTTTTTGCACAAGCTGCGATCAGAAGCTGATGAAAAACACTTCGCCGTTGCATTCGAGCAGCAATGATGACCCGCCGGCATCTTACCTGGGTACTCGCCTAGTGGCTCGTGACACGCGGTTCTCCAATAGTACGTCAATAATGATTTGATTTCTAAATGACGAATGTTTTGCCGCCGGAAAGCGCTTCTCGCAACGCACACATCGATCTCGTCACGCGCACTAATCGCTCGGCAATTACCTATAGGATCAACGCTGCCATGCAGGGTCATGCCGCTCAACAAACGTCGCCAGCGCAGCCAAAGCTTGCTGGCCCACTTTACAATCAGATTCAGCTGCTGATGCGCGAACGTATCCTGGCGCGCGAATGGCGTGATGGCAAAAATTTGCCGACGGAAGTTGACCTGGCTCGGGAATATAGCGTCAGTGTCGGAACCATGCGCAAGGCGCTCGACGTCCTCGAAGACGCCAAGTTTATTGTTCGAAAGCAGGGTCTTGGTACTTTCGTACGCGACTTCGATGGCGTGGCCGGCGCGCAGCAGTCCGGCTGGACGATAAACGGGAAGATGTCTGCGGAAAGGATCATCCGTGTGATCTCTACCGCAAGTTCTGAAGCGTCCACGAGCGACTGCACATCACTCGATATCGCCCCGCGTTCCACAGTCTATCGGGTCAAAGTTGTTAGCACGATTGACCGCCGTGGGATGATTTTGGACGAGTACGTTATTCCTGAAAACACGAGCTTTGTTCGCGATCGCAACGACGCCGACGGTTTGCAGCAATCCTTGCAAACGCTCGAACGTCAGGCGACCCGGTTCATTGAGAGCATTAGCGTGGAAGCCGCTACACCTGGATTGGCACAAAATCTGAGGGTCGAGACAGATGCCCCTCTCCTGCGCATCGAGCGCACGGCTGTCGATGCAAAGGGCCGGCCCATGTTCATGTGCATCCGGGCGGCACATCTCGATGGCGCGCGGTACAAAGTCGAAGTTGATAGGCCGTAAAAAATGTATGCAGGGAGAATTGCCAGCAATTGATGGCTATTCGTTCACTGTTTTTTTTGGCGGCTTTGGCATTATTCGGCTTACGCCCTGCTAAGGTCCGTGCCGGCTAACGCCGCAGACCTCAGTGACATGACGTCGTCAGGGTCGTGCCGGTGCCAATCCGGTCTGACGCGCGCGCGATCTTCGCCGCCATAATATTCGTAAGTCTGGTGACGCTCAAAACGCCGACGGTGCTCCGTCAGGCGGGTACGCGACCAACACTGGCCTTACCGAAAGGGTTGCCAATGGAACTGCTCAAATCGCATCTGACCGAACCGGTTGAGCGACGCCGCGATTTCCGCCAGGACGTCGCGCTGCAGGCAATCATCAAATTCCCTGGCGCGACTGGCATTCCCTGCAGAATTCAGAACGTATCGCCAAACGGCGCTCTGATCGCGTTCGACGGTCCGACAATCCTGCCGAACACATTCACTCTGATTATCCCTGAAAAATGGTTCCAGTCTGAATGTGTCGTGCGCCACAAATCGGCGTATCACCTCGGCGTGATGTTCGTCACCAATCTTAGGGAAGCCCTATCGCGATTGAGCTGACGCGTCGATCGACGTCTGAGCCTCAGCATATTACAGGATTTTGCAGTGGACGAATTTTCTGTTATCGTCAACGATTTGAGCGCATGGGAACATCAAGCCCCATCGTATGCATCGCGCAATTATCGCTCGGCAGCCGTGATGCCAACGTCTCCTGCCCTCCTACGGTTGCAGAACGAATTGCAGCATTTGGCAGTGCTCGTGTGCGTCATGGCAAGCGCTGCCAACGCGCTCGAAAATGGGTCTGAAAATCATTCACTCGCGGCCGTTATCACTGACTTTTGCCCGAAGCACGCGTTTGAAGCCGCGTCGAAGCTTGATCAGCTTTCCGACTTTGACGATGTTGATCAGGTAGCCGACCAACTACAAGACTTTGAAGCACGCCTGTCGTTCGCGCAAATGCTGACGAAACATTTGAGCGGCAAGTTCAACCAAGATGCTGCACCGAAACTTGGCGACATCGAAATTCTGGCCGACGCCTGGCGCCGGACATCGACGAATCTTCTCAAGGTTTTGACGAACTTGAACGCAGGTCCACTTGGCACAGAGCAAGCCGACAACAGAATGCTGGTTTTGGGCTTCCTGAAAAACTGTATCGGCGGCGGCGCACCCTGTCTGACAGCCGAAGGACAATTAGAAATACCGGGGTGGGCAGAACGCCGTAACGCAACGCGGGTTGCCATACAGAAAACGGCCAAAGCTTCAACCGGCGATAACTACTTCGACGTTTCGATCTTAGATGCATCGACCGTCGGACTTGGCCTGACCGGTAACGCCGAAAGCGGACAGCACACGACCGTCATCCTCGACGACGGCCGGCAAGTTTCCGGCACCATCAAATGGAGCGAAGACGGACGCTTCGGCTTGCAGCTTGATCAGCCGCTCGCCAAAAGTGATGCTCTTTTGGCAAGTCGCCGCTAGCCTTACTGACTAGAAATCAGCGGATCAGTGCGCTCCAGCGCGGCATCGAACTGCACGCCAAGGCGTGTACCGTTCGACCATGCAACCACACCCTTAAAGCGTCGGCCGGTCTTCGTCTCGATGAAGATCGGCTCTTTGAGCTTGAACGGAAATTCACACGCGAGCCCCATGCCGTACATAGAGACGTCATTTCCGAAGGCCGCGAGGATCTTGCCGCGGACTGCAATCTTGCATGGCTGCTGCAGCGCAAATCGTTGCGCTTTGCGGCGTTGCGGAAGCACCGGCAGAATGACCTCGCCCTGCACGTCGACGCAATCATTCTTACCCTGCACAGCGTCTTTCAGAAAACGGTTGAGCATGATCGAATTTTCGGAATAGAGCCCGCCAATGCGCCAGCGCACTTCCGGCTCCAGCGTATTGACGACGTCATTCGCATCAGCGGCGAGGCCCCGCCATAACGCAGTCAATTGGGCGACCGTCTGCAAGGGCAGCAGATTGAGCGCGCCGGCATACTGAGAACCGATGAAGGGTTCAGTCGATGACCGAGCATGCGCAAGCTGCTTGTAGAGAAGCTCGATTCTCGTTCCAAGAGTTTTCGCGATCCCGAAATCATCCCAGACGCTCAAAGCTGCAAAAACGACCGGCGGCTCAACGGGGAATTGATTGCGGCACGAATTTGGAATGATCGCCATTCCGCGTTCCATGCAAGCGTTCATGATACATGTAATGCCGCCGATTTGCAGCGCTGCCCAGTGGATTTCGCAAACAAGCGCCTCGAACAACGGGCCACCCGCGAGGTCACCGGTTGGCAAGCTCCGCGGTTCGGTACGCTTCGGCTTCGCATCCGAAATCTTGAGTGCCGTGCTGAACATCTCTATCGAACCCCTGTATTGACGTCTGCGGTGACATCGTCTCGAATTCTGCGAGCCGCGATCGGCTCCTATTTTTGGAAGTATGCTTTCAACTCATCCACCGGAATGGCTTTGGAGAACAGATAGCCCTGCGCCAACACACACTTCTCGGCTTTAAGCTGCGCAAATTGTTCTTCTGTTTCGACGCCTTCGGCGACCGTCGTCATCCCGAGATTTGCGCCAAGTTGGAAAATGGCACTCCGCAATGTTGCAGATCGCGCTTTGTCGGCCTGGCTCGAAACGAAGCTTCTATCGATCTTGAGCTTGTCGAACGGAAAGCTCTGCAGGTAGCTGAGAGACGAGTAGCCCGTGCCAAAGTCGTCCAAGGCGAACTGCACGCCAAGCGCCCGTAGTTCCGCAAGCGTATTTGAGATTGCTTGCGTGTTGCGCATCAAAAGCGATTCAGTGATCTCAAGAACGAGGCGAGATGGATCTAGGCCGTTCAAGGCCTTCTTGACCATCTTGACGATATCGCCACCGCGGAACTGCGCTGCAGAAATGTTTACTGCGACCGTGATGTCGGCGGGCCAGTGCGCAGCATCGCGGCAAGCCGCTTGCAACACCCATTCGCCGATTTTTCCGATCAACCCTGTCTCTTCTGCGACAGGAATAAAATCGGCCGCCGAAATCAAGCCATGCTCGGGATGCGACCAGCGGATGAGAGCCTCGCAACTGACAACCTTGCGATCATCGCATTTGACGATTGGCTGATAGTGAACTTGGAAATCATTGTTGGCGAGCGCATCTCGAAGGCCCATCTCGATGATGTGCCGGTTGCGCACGCGCTCGTGCATCGATTTTTCAAAGAACGCAAATTTTCCACGGCCCGCGCCCTTTGCACGGTAAAGCGCGAGGTCGGCGTTTTTCATCAGCTGAGCCGTGTCGCCGGCGTCGTCCGGTGCGAGTGATATGCCAACGCTCGTACCGATCGAGATCGTATTATCGTCGATCCGATAGGGCAGAGACACTTCATCGATGATGCGCTGCGCAACAATTGCGACGTCTTCGGCGCTGCGGGTGCCGACAAGAATAATGGCGAATTCGTCGCCGCCGAGCCTGGCGACCGTATCCATTTTGCGTACGCAATTTTCAAGTCGGCGTGCGACGGCAACAAGCAGCTTGTCACCAACCGGATGGCCTAGCAGATCATTGACCGGCTTGAAATGATCAAGGTCAAGGCAAAGCAGCGACAGTGTATCGCCGCGTTGCACGCGCTCGAGACCTTTGTCCATGCGATCTTGCATCAAGATGCGGTTCGGCAGCCCCGTTAGAGCGTCGTGGCGCGCGAGCCGTGAAATCGTTTCCTGATCCCGTTTACGATCAGTGATATCGAAATGCGTGGAGACAAATCCGCCGCCGGCAAGAGGTGTTCCACGGACTTCCAGATGCAAACCGTTCGGTCTGCGGCGCTCGTAGATATGCTGTTCTTGACGACGCGCGAGCGTAAGGCGCGCATCTACAAGAGCATCAATATCACCTTCGCCGTATTCGCCGCGCGTCGCGTTTAGACGAAGAATGGATTCGAGGCTCGGCATTCCCGCCGTGAACATTTCCGCCGGATACTCGAGCAGCTGCTTCTGCAGCTCATTGCAAAGCACCATGTTGAGATTTTCGTCGTATACTGCAATACCGCCAGGAAACTGCTCGAGAACCGCTTGCAATCGTTTTGAATAGTTTTCGAGCGCAATGTGCGTTCCGACGGCCTGTGTAATGTCGATGCCGAATGACAGATAGCCCGCGGTTTCGTTGACGAAATCGCGCAGAGGCACGATCATTTGGTCCATCCAGTAAAGGCTGCCATCTTTGGCGCGATTACGGATCGGTGCGCGCCAGACTTGGCCAGCGCCGATGGTCGTGTAGAGGTCCTGGTAATACTCGCGCGAATGGTGCTGCGAGTTCAAGATGTGATGGGTCTTGCCGATGACGTCGTTACGGCTGTACTTGCTGATGCGCATAAAGTCTTGATTGACGTAGATAATGCGCCCGTCCACGTCAGTAATTGATACGCTTCCCAGCCGATCCAAAGCATTGAGATACGCATCGGTGCCCCACGTCGTATCTGCATACGGAAGAGGCGCTTTCGATTTCAGCTTCTGCGCGACTTTCTCGATACGCGGACTTGGAACCATTACCGACATATGCGACCCAACAGGCAATCGTCGTCTCACATGCGTTCGACGCGCCACCGTCAATTCGGTATTCGGCGCCATCTGTCCGGACGTGAGTGTGCAAGGTCATGCCACAAATACGTGGCGCGGCAGGAAAATGGCAGCATGCCTCTGATCGCGATCAGCCTGTCCAATTGATAAAACTATCGCTGCTCAATTAATAAACTGTTCGCGATATCGGTTGGGAGCTGCACGAGCGACGTTTTTCGCAAACGCAACGCCCAAGACCAACCTGCGCAGCTCAACAAACGTAAATCTTTTCTTAACGAGCTGCCTGCGCCGCGCGTGTCAGGCCCGCTCAAGCATGGCGCAAGCTTGTGTGGCTATGGTCGCCCAATGATCGACGTCAAATATCTCGATGCCATCAAGAGCTTCGAAGGTTTTACGCCTCGGGCGGAATGGGACTACGCCCAGTCGAGCAACGGCTACGGCACAAAGGCCCTGCACGAGGGCGAGATCATTGATCGCGCCGAAGCAGACCGCCGCTTCAAAGCCGAAATCAAAGCGGCGTATGATATCGTTGATCGGTTTGCGCCCAATCTTGACGACGGCTCAAAGGCGGCTTTGACATCGTTGACCTACAATGCCGGAACGGCCTGGACAAAATCAGGTCTCGGCAACGCCATTCGTTCTGGCGACATCGAGACGGCCAAATCCCTTTTCCAGCAGTATAATAAGGCGGGAGGCGAGGTTCTTTCTGGCCTTCAAGCACGTCGCGATGCAGAGATGGCTTGGTTCAATTCGGATTCTGGCCAGTCAAAGCCAAATCTCTTGGCTGCGCGCGATCCAACCGAGATGCTCGCATCGTCTCCGCGCATACCGGAGCGCGCCGCCGCACAAGCTGAAATTATCAGGCAGGCTGCGTCGGAAATCGCAAAATCATCGGCGCCGCAGACATTTCCTAGCGGCCAGATTTCCGATTCGATCATTGATCGCAGTGCACCGCAGCTTCGTCGCGATGCTGCTCTGACACTTGCAAATATCCTGTCGGTCCTATCTATGAGCCATCTTGATAAGGACGGAGCGACGGCATCGCGCGATGCCAACCAATCTAATGAACAACGTGCTTCTGAAGTCATCAAGCGCGCGATCGAGTCCGCCGCCTAGTAGCGAAGGTAACGGACGGTAAAATAAGGAAAAGGCGCTTCTCGGTGCGCCTTTTCTTGATTCTCTAGTCGTCTGCGCCGTTAGTGCTTGCAGCTATGCGCCGACAAATTCTCTTGCTGCACTCAGATCTGCGAAACGCCGGCGACCGAGCATCGTATCGATTTCGATGGAACCGTCTGAGAACGCCACGTATGTTTTTTCACCCAAAGACCCAGATGCGAGTGCGATCGGCGGCAGCGACGGCCTAGCGTCATTGCTGAACGAAGATGTGTTTTCAGTTGCATCGACGTTTGCCATCGCCAGTGCCAGTGTTTCATCGCCTGCCGCGTCGTCAGTATCGTTACGTCGCGAACTCGCCTTTAAGGTTGCGCCTGCGAGCATCGCAAATTGCGCCAACGTCAATGCAATGAACGCGTGCGTCCAAAGCAGAGGCGCGTCTACCGTGCCGGGCATTAATCCGGCCACGAAGACCACCGACGTGAAAACGCTAATGCCGAAAAATATGCCAAGATTGCCGATCTTATCTTTGGCATTCGGCTGTCCGCGCGTTCCGAACCGGCGGTACTTCCGTCCCTGCTTGGATGTGCGTCCACGCAAACCAAGCGCTGCGATGGCCATATAATTCTCGAATTCGGCTGTGCTATTTCGCATTGAGTTTTTCCAGATCTTCTTTGGAGAGATAACTCCAGCTTTCTATTAGAACGTCTTTGATAAGCGCGCTTCCAATCCGTTGATTGACGCCATCGCCGATCGATTTGGTCAAAGCTTGAAGATCGTGCTTTTTGGCAATTTGAACGTCTGTTGCACTACGGCTGTAGATCAACTTGAAGGCCTCGTCCGCGACCAGACTTTCAGGCGTCGCACCGGACGACGAAAGCTTGGCTGTGTCGGCCGTAAACTCGAAACGTGACACGACGTAACCTCGAACTTGACCTTCGAGCAGCATCGGCACGCTAATCGTTCGTGTTCTAAGCAGCGTTGCGGCCGGCGGAGGTGGCGCCACATCCTCTTGAGGCTTGGCGTTCTGCCACGTCATCACACCAAACGCGGCGCCTAGTGACATAAGCGATGCCCAGACGCCTAAAATGAGCATCTTGATCATGCTTATTTCCACTGAGCCCGGATCGACGGCGAATAGGTTCCGTCGGATTCTTCTCTTTGGATGGCATCGGTCAACATGCCCGTGATTTCATTGACCGCAGAGATGTGGAGGCGCAGGTGCCTCATATTCTCGTCAATTTTACCCTTCAGCTTTGCAAGCTCAGTCTCAACTTCGCTATTGCGCTGAACAGTCCCAAATCCGCTTAATGCCCGATTCAACTCCATCAGACCTTGGCCTTTGCGCTGATTGAAGCTGTCGAGATCAGGAACGCCCGACGCAGTCAGGATTGCCGTCTCTTCATCGAGACAAATCTGTAGCTTTCTAATGATCGCCAAAGCATGACCAAACGGCGCGGCACTAACCGCGGCCGCTTGCGCTCGACCAACATCGCGCAGAGAAGCCTGGATCGCCGGCGGCATCGGAACGCCGCGTTGACCGGAGGCTCTAAGAGCGGGATTTGCCTGCGAAGCAAGGGACATCACTGAGCTTCCTTGGTTTTTGTGAGCATTTCAGCGATACCTAAGGCGCCTCGTTCTGCGAGCACGCCAGAAACCCGATCCGCCAGCATTGAGCGCCACATGCCGCCAGCAGTACCGCCGCCGAAAACGGCGTTGTCGCCGTCGGGCAGTATGCTCTCAAGCGTTTGGCGCAGGAACATCGCTTCGAAATCTTTGCCGGCCTTTTGGCGGTCGGCATCAACGCGCGACGACGCAGCGGCGTCTTTGGCCACCCTTGCCGATTCGGCAATTGCGATCGGATTTTGTGAAACAGTCGAGGGCATGGGTCCGGGCCGTTAGCTACTCAGAAGCAATCTGTGCTTCAATCTTCACGCACGCGACTTACCCGAGCCTTGCACTGGCCGACCGTTGAGAATTTCCAGCAGTGATTCAAGCTCACTTCCCTCCCGGTCACGGTCAGCGTCGATCTTTGCTTCAGCGACAAGCCGCTCCGACGCCACGACCCGCATTTGACGTCCCTGCCAGACGCGCAGAGCTGCAGCCTTTTGCTGCCCGGTCACTTCAACTTGCACCGCGAGCCGCGGCAGCCGCCGAGCGACCAGATCAACAAATGGCCCGCTGAGGAATTCATCAGCAACAAGGCTCGCCAGCACCTCGTCGTGGACTAGCTTCGCGTCGTCGGCTCGGCGCGTTGCTTCTGCGAGATCGCGACGCCCGGCGCGCTCGAGCAAGCCCAAAACATTCGCTATGCGCTTTGTTCTTTGAACATCCCTAGCCACGTCCCATGAACTCCATGATGTGGTTTGACAAGCTCATCTGGAAATTCAGAAGGATGGCGCCAACGAGGAAGTAAAACACGAGAAGCCCACCGAGGAGCAGGAACGGCATCGATATGTAGTAGGCAGGAATTTGCGGGACCATTTTATTCAAGAAGCCGAGTAGCAGATTGATGCTGAGCGAGAAGACGATGAGTGGGGCGCAGACCTGCATCGCGAGCCTGAATGCCGTCCCAAGCGTTGCGGTCAACGCCAGCATTGTGGGCTCAAAGTCGAAAGGTTGTACGGGCGGAAACATCGTGTAGGACCGTTGCAACAAATCCAAAATCAGGATGTGCATGTCCATGATGAAAAATAGCGCCGTGGCGGGCAGTGTTATGATCATGGCGAGCGGCGTCGTCGATTCAGCCGCTTCGATCGACGGCGTAAAGACCGATCCATAACCGACAAAGTTGGCTGCTGCGATCGCGCCGAACTCCAGCGCCAAGAAGAAAATCCGCACGAAAAAGCCGAGAAGCATGCCGACGAGTGTTTCTGTCACGATGTAAAACAGCATCGTCTCTGCGTTCGGCTTCACGACTGGCTGCAATTGCCCCATGACGAGCGGCGCGATTGCCAACGAAATGGCCAAGGCAAAAAACAGGCGCGCCTGTGCCGGGATACGCTCACTCGAAATGCCGGGCAAAAGCAAAAAGCAACCGCCTATCCGGCAGAAAACAAGAATGACGAGCAGCAGCGTTTCCTGATTGATCATCCCTAAGACAAGGACCCGATCGCCTGCACTTGTGTTCCTCGGCTGATCTCTAGATGCGACAGCACCGCCATGTTCGAGAACAAGCGCTCCGTGACCATCCTCACGTAGGATCGCGTATCCGCCGCAGCGACAAGCGCGAACTGATGGCCTTGATCCATAAGCGGACGAATTACAGCTTTCACGTCGGCGCTGAATTGCTCGATCAGGCGCGGATCAATGTCGAACTCAATGACCTCGCCCTTTGCGTCACGCTTCAATGCCTGATGGAAGGCAACCTCCCACTTATTGCCAAGGCGTACGACTTTTAAGGTGCTGCCGTCCGACAGGTCGCCGCAAATTTGCGGCGCGAGCCTGAGACGGACGTGCTCGGCAATCTGCTCCGCCTTTCGCGAGAACGGCGCAATTTCGGCGATTGCTTCGAGAATGAGGTGGAGATTGCGGATCGAGATGCACTCTGACAGCAGGAGCTTCAATACGCTCTGCAGACCAGAGAACGAAATCTGCGACGGACAAATTTCATCAAGCAAACGCTTGTATTCCGGATCGAGCCGGTCGAGCAGAAGGCGGAAATCCTTGTAAGATAGCAGCTGCGCGAGATTGTTGCGCATGACCTCTGCCAGGTGCGTTAGCAGCACTGAGGTGTTATCGATCGGAACAAATCCATCGCGCTTCAACGTGCTTGAGAACATGTCTGGCACCCAAACCGCGCGCATGCCAAACGCCGGCTCGCGTGTCTCATCGCTTGGCGTCTCGGGCTTTGGCCCATCGCCAATGACAACAAGAACATCACCGAGCCGCAGTTCACTTTTCGCGACGATCGTGCCGTGAGTTTTAATGACGTAGCTTTTCGGCGGAATAGATAGATCTTCCGTCAGGCGGATTTCCGGAACTACGAACCCATACTGCTTGGCAAACTTCTTGCGCATTTTGGCTACGCGCTGGCCAAGATCAGAATTTGGCTTCATCAGCGTGTTCGATATCTGCTTACCGAAGCAGATTTCAACTTCCGATGTTTTCAGCTGTTCCTTGATGCTCTGATTGAGATTTTGCTCAGGCGTCAACTCTTGCGTCTGGTCTTTTGTTTCCGCCGCGGCGGCAGCCGCACCCGCCTGCTTTTTCGAAACCACTAACCCAACATAGCCAAGCACGGCAGCAACGATCGCGAATGGGATAAGCGGCAATCCTGGAGCCAGCGCCATGAGCGCCACCACGCCACCCGACAGCGTCAACGCCTGCGGATAATTGCTGAACTGGCTGACGAGGACTTCTTCCGACGAGCCGCGCGTGGCGCCCTTTGAAACGAGCAAGCCGGCTGCCAGCGACACGATGAGAGCCGGTATCTGCGTCACTAGGCCGTCGCCAACAGCCAGCTTCGTGAATGTGTCCACGGCATGCGAGAACGACATGTCATGGCGCGCCATGCCAATCATTATCCCGCCGAAGCAGTTGACGGCGGTGATGATCAGACCAGCAATAGCATCGCCGCGCACAAATTTCGAAGCACCGTCCATAGCTCCAAAAAACTGCGTTTCTTCTTCGAGGTCGCGGCGGCGGCGCACGGCCTCCTGTTCATTGATCGAGCCTGCGGCCAAGTCCGCATCGATCGCCATCTGCTTGCCAGGCATAGAATCGAGCGTGAACCTCGCGCCAACTTCCGCGATACGCGTCGCGCCCTTTGTGATGACGAGGAAATTGACCGTTAGCAAAATGATGAAGACGACCACGCCGATCAGAAAGTCATCGGCCATAACGAACTGCGCGAAGCCGGCAATGACGTGACCAGCTGCGTCAGGGCCCTCGGCTCCATGCGAAAGAATAAGTCGCGTGGTTGCGATGTTCAGCGCCAGACGCAACAGCGTCGCGATCAATAGCACGGACGGGAAGGCAGAGAATTCGAGTGGCTTATTGATCCACAATGCGATCAATAGGATCAAGACGGATAGCGCAATCGACACCGCAAGTCCGGCGTCGATCAGTATTGCCGGCATCGGCAGGAACATGATCGTCAGGATGACGATGACGCCGATGGCGAGACCGGCATCCTGGCGCAGCATGCCAAGTGGATCGGCAACCGTCGTAGTTTTACCCGAAGCCATGTTCCGAAGGATCCTTATTTTCCGCAATCAATCTGTGGCTCGAACCTTGCGCCGAGGTTCGCAACCTGCGGACAACAATGGATCAACCAAAGCCGGTGCTGATGTGACCGTATATCTGGTCAACGAAAATCTTGAGCATGTTGCCAACGTATGGCGCGGTCATCGCGAACACGAACATGCTGACGATCATTTTCGGAATGAACGTCAGCGTCATCTCTTGCACCTGTGTCAGCGCCTGAAGAACTGCAATGAGCGTACCGACGATCATAGCGGCGACGACCATAGGCCCCGCCGCAATGATCGTTATCCAGACGGCCTGTTGCAAAATGCCTATTGCGTCAGTTTCTGTCATTGTTGGCTGATCGTGACGCCCGAAGTAAGCTCTATCTCTTTACCGTTGGCGAGCAGCGCAGTCGCGCCCAAATCGTCGATGCGGACACTCCGAACGACACCGGAAATCGTTCCATCTGCTGACGTGACCACTTTTCCAATCGCATTGCCGGCTTGCGATAGGTTCGAAGTGATCAAAATCTGGTCAAGCTTTGCGTTTTGCTTGATCCCCTGTTCGACATTCGAGAACGTGGCGAGCTGCGAAACATATTCCGTCGAATCTATCGGCTTTAGCGGATCCTGGTTCTGCATCTGCGCCAACAGAAGCTTGAGAAAGTCGTCGTAGCCGAGCGTCGGCTTTGTCGCCGAAACGCTGTCGTTAGCCGCCGTTTGCGTCGTCGTTGCAGATCCAGTCGCTCCAACAGCCATCAGGCCACTTCCTTCTGAAGCTTCTCAATATCATTGTCGGTTTTCATGCACGCGGCTTCCGTCGGATAGAGCGCTCGAATGCGCTTCAGAGCCTCAAGCGTCCGGTCAGCAGCGAGCATGCGCGTAACGTCCGTCAAGCCGTTGCGGATGTCTTCATTGCTCGTCGTATCTTTCAAGGCGACGATCGTTTCCGATGCCATATCGCGCGCCTTCGCGTGCAGCGCCGGATCGATCAACATCATCTGAACCATGAAGTACAGCTGGCGAAGCGGCGTCGTCGCCGCTTCCGGTTGCAGAATGTGCTGTTCGAGCAAAAACGTGGCATCGTTCAAAAGCTCGATGCCGACTTTACGGTCCATCTTGAGCACGGCACCGTTAATGTAGATACGCTCGCCGCCCTTCAGCGTAATCTTTAGGCCTTGGCTCATTGCAAACCTTCCGAAATCATCTGGGTCACCTCAACCAATCCACTGAGGTTTTTCGACTTGCCGTCGCCAATCGCTTCCGACTCGCGCAGCATCCAGAATCCTATCGATATCAAGCTTGCGCGAAGCCCCGCCGGCAAAGCGTTGTCGGGTTTCGCCAAGTCCTCGAGTAGAAAACTCCACAGGCTGTTAACGAACGTCAGAGCCTCATACTTTTGCGCTGGCGTCGCAGAACTCTGTGCAGCAATCCGTAAAAGATTAAGCGAATGCTCAAGCGCTTGCCGCTCCGCATCACGAGCCGATGCGCCTGAGGATTCGATCGTCTCTTCGTAGGCGAACTTATACATCGCGCTCTTCCTATTGTTTGGCGCTGTTGTGCTATCGCTTTAGCGGTTCAGGTAATTCAATAGACTGAGATTATTCAGACGACTTGTGATGGCGTACGCGGTTTCGATTTGCGTCATCAGATTGGCCATGCGCGTAGATAGCTCCGTCGGATCGACACCTTCCAGATTATCGATCGACGACGTAATAAGAGTCTTCTGAAGCGTCATAACTTCGTTCGACGATGCAATACGCTCCTCGGCAATCCCAAGAGACGATTGCAATTTCGCGATGCCCGTGATGCCTTCGCCAAGTTGAGCAATCGCTTTGTCGATAATGACTTGCCGCGTAGAGTCGTTCAGGTTTGCAAAACCTGACTCGGCCACGAGAACCATCGCCGACGCGATACTCCTGAAGGCTGGATTGTTTGCATTCACGCTCGTCTCTGCCATCTCCATGCGCGAAATGCGGCTCTTGATATTCTTGTCCGACGCTGACGACCAATTGCTTGTCCAAGCCGGGTCGCCGAACTGCGAAGCCGCCTCGTTGGCGACGAAAGCCGTCATGTCAGCAGCCGAGATATTTGCAACGGCGGCATCGTTCTGCGCTATGCCGAATTTCGCCAGGAAAGCGGCGTCAAATGCTTGCTTGTTGCTGGACGGTAAAGCGGCGTAGTAGTCATCGAAGGGACGCACATCGGAATTCACACCCGAGAACAAATATTGGCCGTCGATCGTTGCGTTCCCTGTGTCGACAAACGATCGCAAAGCCGCTTTTGCCTTTTGCGCTGTCGTATCCGCCACGCCAGTCGACGTTTTTGTATTGACGAGGCTGTTCAAGAATTCCTGGGCTAGGTCCGACATCGACTGCAATGCGACTTGCGATCCCTTTAGCCGGGTAGAGGCGACGCCATTAGAGTCGATGATGGATTGCGTGACGGTCAGCTCCTGGCGAAACGTGATGACCTTGCCCGTGCTGGCGCCAAGCGTCAGGCCAACATCAGCATACCGGCCGCTGCCAAGTTCCTTCTGTGCCTCGATTAATCGCGCTTGCAGACGCATGATCGAAACGCGCGTTTCATCCGAAAGTGAGCCAGTCGACGAAAATGCAGGTATATTCATCGACCTACCTCACCGCATCCAGCAGCGTGCCGACGAGGGCATCAATCGCCGACATCAAGCGCGCTGACGCCTGGTAAGAACGCTCCAGATCAAGCATATTGGCCATCTCTTCGTCGAGATTAACGCCCGTCTTCTGAGAGAGTGCCGACGCAGCGCGATCGCTGACAACTTTCAAATAACTCGCGTTTGAGTCCGCCGATTGCCGCTGTGCTTGAAGCGTCGAAGCGGCTGCTGTTGCAAACGATCCGATCGATGACGATGAGCCAAGCCCTGCAGCCGGATCGAACGCACGTGGCGCACCGAGTTCAGTGATCAGTTGTTGGATGCGATCAACGAAAGACGACCCGCCCGCCGTATTGTAGGTATAGGCGGGATTGCCTGGCGACGAGATTCCTCCATCCCGGAGCCGCGATGGCTGTCCACCGACAGACGGATCAACATTGACATTGATGTTGATCGTCGCGCTCAACCCATTTATTACTGTTCCCGGTGCAGGAACGGCGGGCGCACCGGGATAAGTAAACAGGCCGGCTGCCGGCGGCAATGTCGGTGTCGTCGACTGATCGTACTCGGCAAAACTCTCGATCAATCCGCGCGCTATCTCATCAAGCTTTGTTTCATATGCCGGAGCGACATCATCGCGAACCGAAACGAGCCCCGCGATACGTCCGCTGCGCACCGCCATAACCTGCGGCGTACCACTAACCGGAACGCCGTCGACATAAACCGGAGAACCGAGCTGGCCGGAACCAAGAAGCGGGTTGGCGTTGAACGTCACCGGCCGAGCGATCTTATCGAACATCGTCACACCGCTTTCGGTGAAGATGGCCATGTCGCCATCGTCGCGGGTGATCGTACGAATGCCGATTTCGTTCGAAAGGTTTTTTAGAATTTTGTCGCGCGCATCGAGTGCGTCGGTGACATCTCGGCCCGAGCGTGTGCCGTCTACAATCTCACGGTTCAGCTCGCCAAAGGAGGCGAGCATTTCATTTATGCCGCTAACGGACTGCGCAATGTCCGAATCGGCTTGACGCCGAACTTCGGTGACTGTTGCCGATGCTGAGTTCAGCGAATACGCTAAATCCTTGGCGGCCGACACGACAGCAGTTGCACTGCTGACGTCCTGCGGGGATGCCGAGTATCGCTGTAGTGCCGCCGAGAGCTTACTGATCAGGGCGGCGGGTGAGCGCTGCTGATCGACATCATTAACTGTCGCCTGCAAGCGGCTGAGAGCCTCCGTCAGCGCTTGACCTGTTTGCGATGACGAATTTGATGAAAGAAATTTCTCCAGCAGCAGTGCGTCACTGTCGCGGCCGATCCGCGAAACCGTGACCGAACCGCCGTTCGTCGTGACGATCGACGTATTCTTGCGAACGGCATCAGGCAGCCCTACCCGGCTGACATTGCGCGACACGATCGAAATTTGCTCGGCCGTCGCCGCCAAACTAGATCGTGCAGCATCAAGTCCAACAGAGAGTGCCACCCGAGGTGCCCTTCGCGGTTACCAAACTATCGTTTGAGGTTGACCAGCACGTCCAGCAGTTCCGAGCCTGTCTGGAAGACCTTGGAATTTGCTGTGTAGCTGCGCTGCGCTTCGACCATTGTCGTCAGCTCGGTTGCCAAATCGACGGTCGGCCGCTCAAGAGCACCCGACACGATATTGCCGAGCGAGGCCGTACCCGCGATTCCGATTTGGAGATCACCAGATTCCGAATTCGGACTGAATACGTTGCCACTCAAAACGGTCAAATTGTTTGGGCTCGCAACATTGACGAGCGGAATCTTGAACGCCGGAACGCGCGTACCGTTTTCATAAATTGCCGTCACGACGCCAGCTTTGGAAATCTCGAGGCTCGAGACCTTGGCCGGCGGGTTGCCGTTCACTGTAGCGGCCTGGACGATGTAGTCGGCAGCAAGCTGCGTCGACTTCGTAAAGTCTATGACGAGCGATCCGCCGTTCGGAATAGCCACAGTCTGCGTCGTTGCGCTCGACGACGTCAGCTGACCGGTTGTATTGTCAAAGCTGAGGGTCGTCGTTGCAAGCGCCGCCGACGAATATGGGAACGAACCCGACGGGCCAGCGTCCGCCCGATTGTACGCCGACACCTGCCAGGTGCCTGACGCAGACTTCGCCGTATAAAGATCAAGAATGACTTCGTTGCCGAGGTTGTCATACGTCACGAGTGACGTCTTGCCCTCGTACGATGCGGTCGCGGCGTTCGCCGACGGCAAGTTTGCGCCTGCAGTCACAGCGGCATTCGATGGCAAGTTGAATTGCATCGTTGCAGCAGTTGACGGCGTTGCCCTCAAGCCCAGGTTTGCAGTGCCAACGACAGTGAGACCAGCCGCGCTGTTGACGATCGACGACAGGTCGCCGTCCGCCAGATTGTAGCCGAGCAATTTATAACCGGCGGCATTGACGAGTTCGCCAGCGCTGTTCGGCACAAAGCTACCGGCCCTCGTCATGTAAGGGGCACCGTTTGCACTTTGCACCATGAAGAACCCGTTGCCATTGATGGCAAGGTCCGTCGCCGACTTTGTATAAGATAGACCGCCTTGCTCGGTGATGCCGCGGCGAATAACCGTTTGAACAGAACCAGGAGTATATTCGATGACACGAGCTTCAGGCACGAGCGTCGCGAATTCAGTGCTTGCTCTCTTGTAACCGGTCGTATTGACGTTCGCGATGTTGTCCGCGACCGTACCCATACGATCAGCCTGTGCAGCCATACCCGACACGCTCGTCGTCATAACTCCGTAAAGTCCCATGACCAGTCCCTTCAATTGAGGCCACACCAGCGTCTATCAGAGCACTCCGGCCTTGCGCGGAGCTGGTCATAGTTTCGCCGTAGTGCGGAGACTGGTCTTCCATCAGGCTTTCGCTCAAGCGGTAGCCAAGATAGCGCTGTGAATCGATCGGGTCGTGACCCAGCCGCTCGCGCAGACGCTTGCGCAGACGGCTGATGTGGCTTTCAATGACACTCTCCTGGATACCTTCATTGAAGAGGCCATAGACGCGATTAAATATCTGCGCCTTCGTCACGCGCGTCGTACGGCTGGTGACAAGATATTCCAGAATGCGGCGCTCGCGCCGCGGAAGCGACAGCACCGTCCCACCAACGAGAGGTTCGCGGCCATCAAAGAAGACCTTGATGCCACCAACTTCGATCGATTCTTCAGCGTCCTTATGACGGCGGCCGATAGCGTTGATTCGCGCGAGAATTTCGCGAACGTGGCAGGGCTTCACCACGACGTCGTCGACGCCAGCGGAGAAGCATTCGAGGACATCGTTGAGCACGCGGCCGTCAATGATGCCGATAATCGGCGCCTTAGAGCGGCTGCGAATGGTCTGCGTCAGTGCTTTCCGGCTGTCGCAAAGGCCAATTAAGAAACCTTCTATCGCCGCGATATCCTCATCGCCAACCGCGCCAAACCATTCTGCGAATTCCGTGGCCGTTGCGGCCGCGGCAGAGACGCCCTCGCGCTCAAAACACGAAATTTGCCCGCTCGACACCAAAGGCCGATCGTCGACAATAAAGAACATGAATTGAGGCCCCCGCCGGTATTGATTCCCTTGCAAATCAAATACAGCGATTCACCCGCTTTATTAACCGATATTTACACCTAACGCATTGAGAAACCTAACTATTATAACATATCTTATAGAGGATGCATGTTTTGATTTGCCCGTATTTGCTGCGTTTATTGATTTCCTGAGCGGCTCTCGGCGCTGTCGACGTCTGCTGACTCATACTGTTTAGACACGACCGTGATGGAATTACATCAGCGGAATATGCGCCGCCAATTTCCTAAAGCCGCAAATGCCAATTCACGCTAAATACACGCCGATTGGCTATAAAAGAGGCGAGTGTATTGAGCTGTTCAAGTCGCACTGGGTCGCCCAGTGTCATGCTGGCCGCGCGACGAAGCGCAGAGAGAGCTTGAGTTGTATGAGTAAAGCCCGCAAGCCGTGGCCGCACCGGTCAGCAGACGTCGAAGATATCCTTGAGCAACCGGAACCTGCTCCGAATCCAAGCAGCAGTCCGAAGGAACGCCGCAAGCACGAACGTCAGTCTGCAACCCAGCATGTTGCAGTTCACTACAAGTACGGACGGGAGATTTGCGATCTCGTTGACCTCTCGCCAACCGGCGCACGACTCAAAATCGCTAACGGCACGATTCCGAATATCGGCGACGCCGTCGCAATCACGTTGCTCGATGGCACGACGATCAAGGGCCGTGTGTCATGGCTCGGGCAGAATAATGTTGGCGTGGCGCTCGGATCTGAAATTGGCGACGTCGAAGCGTTGCTGACATTCGATGATATGGGCGAGGCCTACTACGGCGCTGCCCTGCGGTTACAGCAGAAATCGCGGGCATTGTAGTTGCGACTGGCCAGCGTGCCGCAAGCATGATGTGGCACCATCAAAGACCCACACAAACGAAAAGCCTGCGGGCTTTCGGGATTGCCGGCCTTGACGAGATACCGCGTTCATCAGAAGCCAGTCTTCGAGAGGCTCGTAGAAGAGTTGCTGCAGGGCGACGGCGCCGAGGAAAGCCATTTTCCGCGACCGGCATCCACCACTCTTCATGGCGCAGCTTTGTGGTCAATTGGTCCGGAGAACGCCGCACCGACGGAAGCCACCGATCGCGTCCTTCCGTATATGGCCGACGCATTTGCGCCCGATCCCGAAGTTTTGCCGAGCGAGCTGCCGGTCGACGCAGAAAGCATTTTCAGCGAACTCGGACTAAGGCCTGGCCTGACCGCTTACCAAATTAGAGCGATCCGGCGGAACTTCGCGAGATTCAACCATCCCGACCGATTTCCAATGGCACTTCAGGCGAACGCGACCGAACGCATGATGATCGCAAATGCGCTTTGCGACGCCTATCCGTTAACGGCCATTTAGGCTTTCATGACCTCCGCGAAGGTGCCTATCGATAAAATTGTTGGCTTTGCATTGCCGAATAAATGACGCAGCTGCGCTAAGGTGTTTTCCACGAGATAGGTAACTCGGTGCGGAAACCAAGCGAGATAGCGTATGAAGCACGATCTTCAACTTGCAGAAATATCGAACCGCATGACAAGCGTCGCAACTTGGCTCGATCAGTCTGCAGCGCGTCACTTGCAAGCGCATCGTCACCTCGACACCGACACGGCCGAAGCTGCCTACTGGCATGCCGGCTACCATCAGGCTCTCGCCGACGCGCTGCGTATCCTCAGCGCGTCAGAGCAACCGTCCGACAACGCGGACACGTCCAATTACTGCCGTCAGGTCGCGTCGGGTGGAGAAAATTGCCTGACGGTCTGAAGTCGTGAAAGAGCTCGCACTCTTTTTCGAAAGCGACCCGATCCGTTGGCAGATGACGGAATTTGAAATACTGCGCCGTACCAATGTGGTCTTTGAGACGTGCATTGAGATCGGACGGGGAGCTGCCAACATAGGTTATGCAAAATCGCCCGAAGTTATCGATGTAGCCGAGCGCGTAGGCACCGGACCGGCCTTCAACAACTTCGTCGTTGATAGTATCCGTCGATAAGAGAAAGGGTCCCTGAAGTCCGGCATCTGTAGGTGGCGGCCGCATCTCAAAGTCCAATCTCAAATGTAGAGCGCTTTGCCGGTCGCGCTCGTTCCAGCGGTATCCGCATTCACGCCACCCCGCGTTCGTGCACCGCTATTTTCCTCATGCGCTGACTGCTGCGGTTGCTGTCTATCATCGCGCCCGCCACCTGTCGTCGAAGCGAAAGTGTTGTCGTTAGCGGTTCTGGCGTTTCCGGCGAATTGCTGATCTCCATTCCCCGCGCCGCGTGCCGGCCCAGCATCCGAAACTGCGCTCGTGACTGACACGAGCACGCTCGAGAGGTCAGCGTTATCATTCAGCAGCTCTAGTTTTAAGGATGCCTGATCATTCGAAAGCATCTCCGCTGTTGATGCCTTCGACGCCTCAATCTCAAGCTTCAAATCCCGCGACGCCAGATTCATCTTGACGTTCACGCGGCCGAGATCCGGCGGCTCAAGAGAAATTTCGAGCGTCTTGAGCATCAAAGTCGACGAGGTTGGCCGATCGGCATATAGAGAAACGTAGTCCGTCCGCTGTGCCGAGTTAGCGCCGACGATAGCTTCAGCGACAGCGGCGCGAATTTGCTGATAAGGCGCTGCCATCGCACTAACATCTTTTCCTAGCGCAGGACTCCCGACGCCGGAAATGGCAGCAGCTTGACCTCTTCTAGTGCTATCGCGCGAAGACGAATCGTTGCGGTCATTAGGAGCAAAACTTTGATCACTGAGCGACGGTTTGCCCTCTATTGAGTTTTCGAGCAGCGGCGATGCGCGATCTGAGGATACGACCTCTCCAATACTATTTCCTGAGCTGGCCGGCTCGACGCTAAAGCTTCGTCCATCGGCACGCGTCATCGAATTTGAAACGCCGGTGAGAGCCGGCGCCACAGTCTGAAACCACTTTTGATTGTTGGCCGTTACTTTGACGGCACCGTCGAAGCCAGTTTTTTCTTGCAGAGCCGCGACAGAAACGGGGGCTGCGCCATGGCCAGTGTCGGCGACGGCAAGAGCTGGCCGAACGATAGAATCGTTTGCCGGCGCGGCTACCCTGTTGCGGGCGACCGCGCGTGCCGCCAGTTGCTCCGCAAGTCTTGTCATTTCATCGTCGGCGTCACCGATTGTCTGCGCGGCAGCTTCCGGCGCTGCCGTCGTCGGATTGGCATCAGCGGAGTTTGCGGCTGCTGTATCGGCGCGGCTTGGCGCGGGAATACCTTGAAGGAGAGCAGCAAGCTCTGTTGACAACGCAGATACCTGCGTTGATGCCAGCTCCATAGTGGCACCTGACGTTTCAACTTTGCCGTCAACAATGTCGTTGACGACCTCATCGAACGTTGTTGCTGTTTGGGTCTGCTCTCCGTCGTCAATTGGCTTATCGGCGTCTTTGGCCGATGTCCGGCTTGCGTGTTTCACCTCTCGGTCACTTCGAGCATCAGGAGAACGGATTTTCGCGTCGCTCTCGCCTTTCGCTTTGTCGAAAGCTCGTGGAGTGCCCGGTCTCGCCGGCGCAAATGACGTCGCAATTTCATTAGTCGGCAGAGGTTTCATAAGCAGCGCTCACTCTTTCACTGATGAAATGAGACGATCGGCTTCTTTCAGAGCGTTATCGGCTTTCTGAACAACGGCTGAAATTCCAGCCGACGAGACAGCCGTAACAGGGCCTGCGCTCATGTCGCCACGCGATGCTGTTCCGGCCTTGACCGATCCAGCTTCGACGACAGACCGCGCAATCATCTCGGCCGCAGCCCGGAGAGACTTCTCCTCATCGTCGAGACTTGCGTCCTCGACATCTTCGAGTTCCGGCAGCACGCTGTCGGCACTCTCCGTCGCAGCCACGGCGGCAGCGGCGTAGAGTCTCGCCTTCTCCGTGCTTGCGGTCCCCTCAGGCGAACCTTTTGCGACGATATCGGCGGCAGTTTTTGCAAGCTGGATTTTGCCAGCAATCAGCGCAGCACGAGATACGCCGAGGAAAAATCCCGTCTTACTTCCTTCCGGCTCATCACTCAAAGCGCCATCGATCGCCGACATCGCCGTTGCAGCTTTCGTCTCTTCAAGTGCCGCAAATGCCGTCGCAAGATCGGCATAGAAGCGCGACGAAAACGGTGATTGTCCAAAGACCCTGATGTATCGCGCGATCAAGGCATCCGCGCGCTCGATCTCCTGAGCTTTCAAGAGCAATGGCACTTCTCTACGGAGCGCCGATTCTTCAACCGCTGTGCTGGGTGCATGCAGTCTCGCATCGTCAAACAACGCGATGCTTCGCTCGCTATTCTCGCTCGCATGCAGCGATGCCAGTGCCAGAGACACGACGCTCACGAGCGGACGCTCCAATGCGCGGGTTTCAAGATCGCCAATTTGCTTTATCGCCGTTTTCGGGCGACGCAACGCAAAGGACAGGACACCCTTTGCAAGCTGCTCTTGTTCTTGCGACGCAAGTTGCAACGACAAGAACTTCTCGACGACCTCGGTTTTTCCGCCGCTCAGAACGTATGCCATCATCGCCTGCACGTTTCTCGGCTCGGCCCAATCCTTGCGCTTGAACGTTCTAAATTCATCCGCGATTGTGTCGATCATCTCATTCTGACTGCGAATCGCGGTGACATCACCCTTGGCGACTTGATCCTGATACCGGAACAGCTTCCTCACCGACGTCATGCCATCGCGCGGCGGCGACTGATCGTCTTGCTCCGGACCGGACACTGTCGATGTCGCCGTCGGCGAATGCCCAAATTTGATGATGCCAGCCCGCCAGGCGAGAAACGTTGCGGCGCCGGTGAATGCCAGCGCCAGAACACCAATCGCTGCGATGATCATTTTGCGATTCACGGCTTGCCCGCCTTGATTAGAATATCGATGCGGCGGTTCTGCGCGGCCGTCGGGTCCTCCGGAATTTTGAGATCGCGGTCAGCGCGGCCTTCTATTGCGACGACGCGTTGGGCGTCGACACCGCCGCGTACGAGCATGTGATACGAAATCTGCGCCCTTGCTGCAGACAGCCGCCAGTTGTCGTACGTTCCGGACCGATAGGCGCGCCCATCAGTATGTCCACGGACGACAATTTTTCCCGGCTGTCCATTTACGATTTCAGCAACGCGCTGAACCGCGACGACCAATTCCGGACGTGGCTCTGCAGATCCAACAGCGAACATTCCGAACTGGGCGCTATCCGTCAAACTGATTAAAACGCCTTCCGGCGTTGCCCTAACATCTACATTTGGGATGTTGGCGCCGAGCGCCAATAGCGCCCGCTTGATGTCTTCTCCGACAACTTTTGCCTTCGCCTCTGCTTCTACCTGGGTTTCAACGTCGACCGCGCCGGCTGCACCGCTAGCCGGCTTCGTGTCATCTGTAGGTTTCTTCGCATCGACATTCGATTTCGCACCGTTCGCGGCCTCCAAGCCCGGCGGATTGCTCGGGATCTTCGCAACCTTCGAAATTTCGGGCTTCAGAGGCATCGTCGTTGCGCGATGCGCGGGATCGAAAGGATCTCGCAGCGCTGCTTCGGGCGCGCTGGTCTTGTTGTCCGATTCTTCTGGAAGGGCCGCTTTGCTCGCGAGCTTATCGAGAACGCCCATCGGATCGGAGAAAAGTGCTTCATCCTTCTCCGATTGACCGACCGATTTGCTCTGGCCCGGAGCCGGCTTTTCCGATTTCTCTTCGTTGTCCTCGGAATTCGGCTTTCCGTCGCGTTCTTCGGTATGCTCGGCGCCTGGCTCTTGCGTTTCTGCTGCTTCGCTTAGGGCGTCTTTCTTGACCTGCTTTTTGTGATCGGCGCTTGTCGGATCCGAAACGCCCTTCGTCGATGGCGAACGTTCTGTCAACCGCACCGGGTTGAAATAGGCCGCAACCTGAACAATCGTCTTTTTGTCGGCAGCGTTGACCAGCCACATGACAAGAAAAAACGCCATCATGGCAGTCATGAAGTCGGCATACGCGATTTTCCACACACCGCCGTGGTGCGCCTCTTCGCTATTTCCGCGTCGGCGGCGAACAATTACAAGCGGCTGCTGTGCGGCGACGTCTTGCTGGCCATCACTCATGCAACGCTCTCCTCGATCTTGCGGGACCAATCCGCGAAGTTCGCCGAGAGTGTCGTCTCATCACATTTGATTTCGATTGCGGCCTCATCTGAGGTCACGAACGTGACAGCCCTCGACGTTGATGCGAGCCGCGCCTCTGCACCGCGCACGAGATCGCTCGATCCTCGAATCTCAACCGCGACGCCCTTCTCCAGAACGCTGTCTAGCGCCTGGTGAAATTGCTGAAGCGCGCTTTCATATAGAACCTGTTTAATGAGCGGCTTCATCAAGCTCGCAACATGGCGCTCTAGCATCTCGGAGATGCTGTCCATTTGGGCCTGCAGTGCGTCAGCAAGAGCGCTGCCCGTTTGGCTTTGCCAATCTGATTGACGCAATTCCATATCGGTCTTGAAAGACGCCGTCAGATCCTCGATACGCGCGTTCGATGCCGCTTCCGCTTCGTTGCGCCCGGCCTCATGTCCGCGCTGATAACCTTGTTCCAAGGCTTCAGCGACGCGGTTTTCGAGTTCGCGCTGGTAGCGTTCGCTCGTGTCTTCCGGTTCTCTGGAAAAATCCTCGAGTTTGGAAAACGCGCAATTCGCGGCCGACCTCATGTGCTACTCCTCACCCAGTCACGAATGACGGCGGTGGAGCGGTCCTCATCGGCCAGAAAAATTTCTTCGAGGCGCTTCTTCGGATCGGGAAGGCTGCGGCTTCTAAAGCCTTCTTCCATCCCCATATTGTCGATTTCAGCGGCGCCGAAAGGATTGTCGAAGGAATTCGAAAATGCGGAGCTCATTTCCGGCATTTCGAGCGATTCCGTCGGCTTGAATGCCGTGCCGCCAGTCGATTCAAGCGCAAGAACGTTTTCTGATGCGCTTGGCGACGTCAGCAATGCGCGCGTCAGAGGCTTGAAACCCGCCCAAATGATCATCGCGCACACACCAAGGATTGTGAGCGACTTGACCAGTGTTCCTGCAAGACCAAACGCAAGCGAGGCCACGCTGGCGCCAGCGTCCGCTTCCATCAGGCCAGATGCCGGGGTGAAGTTGACGGCGGATATCGTGAACTTGTCGCCACGCTGCTCATCGATACCAGCAGCCGAACGCGATAACCGCTCAAGCTCGGCGATTTCCTTCGAAAGCTCTTCTTCCGTCGGCTCCTTGCCCAGTGCTTCGGCGATTTTTTTCTTGTTGACGACGACGGCAATCGACAGGTTCTCGATTCTGTAGCCTTCGCTCGTCACCGACGTCGACTTGGTGCCGACTTCATAGTTTGTCGTTTCTTCCTTGCGGTCCTGCGCGCGCTTGTTCTGGTCGTTATCGGATGTGCCGCCAGCCTCTCTTGGAACGTTCTGCTCGGTTGTAACGGCTGTCCGATTCGATGCTTCCTGCGCGGTTTGGTTTTCTTTGACCACGCGGACCGAGCGCTCGACGCGTTTATCTGGATCAAAATTGGTTTCGCTTGTCTGTCGTTTATCGACATTGACCCGAACGTTGGCACTGACCTCGAAGTTGTCGAGGCCAAGATATGGCACAAGGGTCCGGCGGATATTGTCCTGTGTCTGCCGAGCGAGCGTACGCTCAAGCTCAACCGACTTGGACGGCAATTCGGACGCGCCGTCGGAGCCGGCTGCAAGCACCGTGCCGTCCGTGCTGATCACGCTCACCTGTGTCGCCAACATCTCCGGAATGGATGACGCTACCAAGTGGCGGATAGCGAGTGCAGAGCTGGCATCGCCCTGCATCTCGGTCTTGATAACCACCGATGCGGCAGGCAGCTGCTTCGTATACCGGAATGTTCCAGTTTCCGGCAGAACGATATGAACGCGTGCGGCTTTAATTCCGCGCAGGTTCTGAATGGTGCGCGACAATTCCCCCTCGAGCGCGCGGACTTTCGTCACCTGCTGCATAAACGTCGTCAGTCCGAGCGCACCGAGCTTGTCGAAGAGCTCGTATCCGGCCGTCGCACTTCCAGGCAGCCCCTTTTCCGCAAGACGCGCGCGCGCCTCAGCGGCTTGCCCGAGTGGAACAAGAAGTTTGGTGCCATCAATGCTTGATTCGAATGGAATGCCTGCTTCAGACAGCACCACGCCCATGCGGCTGATGTCTTGCTGGGTCAACCCCACATATAGCGTTTCATAGCTTGACCGGGTCGCAAAGTAACTCGCGCTAAATATGAAGCCGGCAACAAGCACGAAAACAGCAGCCAGTGCGCCCAACTTGGCGCCACCGAGTGCTTTGAGACTTTGCAGCGAATTGTTGAATTGACTCCAGTCCACTTGAACCACCTAGCCACTGCCACATCACGTGGAAGATAGGCCGGCAACCTTGTGTAGAAGTGACTGGAAATTGGCCACGCCGGTGGGGTCATTGGGAGCGTAAACGGCGTGGCCAATGTCTCGCCACCGGGCGAGTTCGGGTCGGATAGGACTTGGGATCAGTGAGGAGAAAAATGATCCGGCGCCTTACGGCGCCGGATCTATTTGGCTTAACCGCGGAAGAGCGAGAGGATCGTCTGGCTCGACTGGTTGGCGATGCTGAGCGCCTGGACGCCCAACTGCTGCTTGACCTGGAGGGCCGACAGCTTAGTCGACTCTTCGTTCATGTCAGCGTCGACGAGCGACGAGATGCCTTCCGTGATCGCGTTCTTGAGTGCGTTCACGAAGTCGCTCTGCGTGCTGATGCGCTTCTGCGTAGCGCCGAGGCTGGTAGCAGCCGACGTCATTTCCTTAATCGCCGTATCTGCAGCCTTGATGTAGCCATCGAGCGTTGCGAGGTCGGTCGCGCTGTCCGTCAGGGTCGAGATGTCCATCGAAGCAACCGAAGCGCCCGTGGAGGCGATTGCGCCGGTGCTGTCGCGAGAAGCGTCGAGGATACCAGCGGCCGATGCGGAAGCATCGTACAACTTGGTGGTGCCGGTGTTGATCGACAGCGTGCCAACCGAAACGGTGCCAGCGGCCGAGCGGGTGAACGACGACACAACCGACTTAGTTGCGTTGTAGCCCGATGCAGACGAGTCAACCGAGAGCCAGTTTTCGCCAGAGAAGCTCGACGAATCAGCAATGCTCTTCAGCTGGTTCTGCAGTTCCTTGAGTTCCGACTGGATCTTGGTGCGATCCACGCCCGGCTGACGTGCAGCAACGAGCTTCGTTTTGATTTCGGTTGCAACGTCGATGGCGCTTTCCGTGGCGGCGTAGGCAACGTTAACAGTTGCTTTGCCGAGACCGAGAGCTTCCTGAACCGTCGAGAGCGCTTTGTTATCCGAGCGCATCGTCGTGGCGATCGACCAGTAAGCTGCGTTATCTTGTGCCGAGGCGACCTTGAAGCCCGTAGAGATGCGGCTCTGAGTCTGCAGCATGTCCTTGCTGGTCGACTGCAAATTCTGCAGCGCCGTCATAGCTGCGTAGTTAGTGTTAATGCTGCTCATAACCATGTCCCTTGTCCTTTACGCTTACAAGATTGCACTTGAAGTAGGACATGCCGGAATTGCCGGCATGACAGGGCGGCAAACATGCCTGTGGGCCAGCTTTGGGCACCACTCTGTCATCTTGGTCCTTGTTACACGCAAATAGTTAACCGCTCGCTAATTTGTAGAAAATTGCATCTAAAACGATCGATGCGGTAAGCGGCATTCTATCAGCGACGACCGTTCGCTTGCGGGCCAAAAAATGAGCCACGCGCGCGCGAAGTCACAAACGAATTTCCTAATTGAATGATCTGACGAGCGTACCGACGAGAAGCGACCAACCGTCAATTAATACAAAAAATAATGCTTTGAGTGGGAGCGACAAGACCGTCGGCGGCATCATCATCATGCCCATTGCCATCATTACGGTTGCAACAACAAGGTCGATGATCAGAAACGGCAGCGCGATCAAGAAGCCAATTTCAAAACCGCGACGCAGTTCAGAGACCATGAATGCGGGTATCAGAACGCGGAAATCCGTCTCGGCATAAGGTTCCGATCCAGGATTTTTCTCCGCTGAGATCGCTTGAAAGGTTGCCAAATCCTTATCGCGGACGTTCTGGCGCATAAAAGCACGAAACGGCGTCGTGGTTTGCGCATAGCCTTCTTCCAAGGTCACAGTGTTCTCGATCAGCGGCTTAACGCCCTTCGTCCACGACTGCTCGAATGTTGGCGACATGACGAACATCGTCATAAACATCGCGAGGCTGATCAGCACCAGGTTGCTTGGCGTCGTCTGTAGACCGAGCCCCGCGCGCAGAAATGAGAACGCAATCAGGAACCGCGTGAACGACGTCACCATTATGAGCAATCCAGGCGCTACCGACATGACGGTAACGAACGCCATCACCTGGATGATCCGGCCGGATACTGACGCGTCGCCTTGCGGCAATAGCGCGCCAAGATCGATTTGCTGGGCAGCCGCTACGTCCGGAAAAAGAAAGAGCGCACTCAAGCCTATCGCTATGGCGGCGAGCAGATACCTCATTCGAGTACGAATCCGCTGATCAGCATTCCGAGCACGGTTCCACGTCCCCTGATCCGTGCACGATCATCAAGATCTTCGCGCAAATTTTGAAGTCCCCGCGCGCCGGAAATTTCTTCGGCTTTAATACTATTCAAGAAGACAACGATATCTTCGACTACCTCAGTTCGGAGCGTCGTCGACGTGGCTCCTTCTTTCGTCATTATGATAGACGCTTCGAGGCGCATTTTCCGGTCGGCGTTCGGACCGAGCCCGGTTACGATCGGATCGAGAGCAACTTCAACTGCGTCAGCCGGGAAGCGATTGGTTTGAACTTTGCTGGTCGTCGCAGGCTCATGAGCTTCAACCGGCTCGAGCTTCGGCACGACGGCTTCGACCGTCGATGGCCGCAAAAACGCGAACGCGAAACCAGCCCCAGCGCCACTAGCGATAAGGGTAACGATAAGCAGTGCGACGACTAGACTAGGTTGCCCAGCATCGCCGCCTTTCGTTGTAGTACTGGTCGGGCTTTTGGCCATCGGTTGCTGCTTGTCCGATCAGTTCAGAACGGTGAAATGATATCTAGGACCTGATGTCCGTAGGCGGGTTGTTGAATTTCCGTCACCCGTCCGCGGCCGCCGTAGGACACCCTTGCTTCTGCGATCTTGTCGTATGAAATCGTATTGTCGGCAGCTATGTCGCGCGGACGAATGACGCCGGCAACGCTGAGCACACGAACCTCATAGTTCACGCGCACTTCCTGCGTACCGCTGATCACCAAGTTGCCGTTTGGCAATACTTCGCTGACGACGGCAGCAACGAGGAGGTCAATAACCTCTGATCGTTCGATTGCTCCCTTGGAGTCGGTCTTGGTGGTTCGCCCGAGAGACCCATCGATCTTGGTCGAACCCGCACCAACCGGCCCGCCAAAATTGAAGTCGTATCCGAGGTCGGCGTTTAGCCCTGCCTTGGAGTCGCGCGAGCGCTCTAGCGTGTTGTCGAGGGAGGCCTTGTCCTTGATAAGCACCTTTACAGTCACGACGTCGCCTGGTTGCACGGCCCGTGAATCGCGAAACAGATCAGAGGCATTGTCCCGCCATGATGTATTCTGGGCCTGGGGCCGCTCTTCCAAAACCGGCAGATCTAGCCGCTGCATACGATCCGGCATCAGCCCGCTGCCAACGGGTGTCAGCATCGGCTCCCGTCCGATCTCGTGTATTATCTGTTCGCTGCACCCGCAAAGTGCGAGCGTCATAACGATCGACAGGATGAACCGTTTGCACATACTACGGTGTCCCAGCCGCGGCTGTTGCAGCCGGCTTGTTTTCGATTTCAATCGCGCCCGCCAGAATTGATGAAACCCGCGCTGCATGCTGCGGGTCCATTTCCGCGAGAATGGCGCCGGCGGCTTTCGGGGGCAGCTTCGCGACAATTGCCGCAGCCGTCATCTGATTCATCGCAACGAGCTGAGTTGCAGCGACTTCCGGCTTCATTTTTCCGTAGATCGCCAACAGACTTTCCGTCGCTTTTTTCAGAAATTCTTCGCGCCGTTGAGTCCAGGCCTTGAACTCTTCGGACTTCTCCGTAAGCATTTTGATGCGCTGTTCGACGTCCTCTTGGGCCTTCGCCAATACCTGCCGTTGCTTTGCAAACTGCGACGTCGCCGCAATGTCGCCAACGCGGGCGCAGTATTGATCTGCCGGCGGCAACTTATCGATCGCTTCGCTTTTTGGGATCGGCGGCTCGACTTCCGGTTCGGCCTTTTTCTGCGATTTCGCATCGCCGTGGCCACCGCCGGCCGCGTAAGCGCGCATTTCGAGCGAAGCAGCAAATGCCACGGCGAACACCAAGAGTGCCGCGCGCTTCGCAACAGGAGTAATTCGTCCGATGCCGATCATCATTGGACCACCAATTCGGCGTGTAAAGCTCCTGCCGCCTTTATGGCCTGTAGAATGGCAATGATGCCTTGCGGCTTCAGCCCCATGCGATTGAGCGCTGTGACCAATTCCTGCAAGCTCGCGCCTTGAAGCGGGCTAACGCTGCCGCCAGCTTCCGAAACATCCACTGCCGTCTGCGGCACGACAACGGTTTCACCGTTCGAGAACGGTTCGGGCTGCGAAACCATGGCCGACTCGGCTATTTTTACGGTGATCGTTCCGTGCGAAACAGCGACGGTAGAAATGCGAACGTCTTTGCCAATTACTATTGTACCCGTGCGCTCATCCAGAACGACACGGGCAGTCTGATCCGGCTCGACGAAAAGATCGCCGACTTCAGCAAACAACCGTGCGGTCGCCAAGTCTTTGGGCTTTCTCAGCTCGACGCTGCGAAAATCCTTCTCTCGCGCAAGCCGCATGCCAAAGCGCGCCTGGCCATAGCTGTTGATCACATCGACGATACGGATCGCGGTACGAAAATCCGGATTGCGCAGTTGCAATTCCAGCTCACCGTCTTCGGCAAAATTGCCGGGCGCATCACGTTCTATGAATGCACCGTTTGAAATCCGACCGCTGGTCGGCACGCCTTGCGTAATTGATTGCGCGGCGCCCGTTGCGGCGACCCCTGAAACCGCAACCGGTCCTTGCGCAACCGCATAGATCGTTTCGTTCGCGCCCGACAGCGACGTCATGACGAGCGTTCCACCTGCCAGAGACTTGGCATCACCAAGCGATGAGACCGTCACGTCGATACGCTGGCCTTTGCTGGCAAACGCCGGCAACTCGGCCGTCACCATCACGGCCGCGACGTTGCGCGTCCGCGGTTGGCCATTGCGAATGTTCACGCCCATACGGTCGAGCATGGACTGAATTGATTGCTGCGTGAATGGCGCGCTGCGCAGAGTGTCACCCGTGCCATTGAGGCCGATGACCAGTCCGTATCCAACGAGCTGATTGCCGCGAACGCCCTTGACGTCCGCGATATCTTTAATACGCGTCGCCGCCGTTGCCGGCGTCGCGAGAATGAGAAGCGCTACAATTACGCCTTGCCAGAATTTCATCGGCTCTGCACCAGAAGCTTCCCGCCCGCTTGCACGAGCGCTTGCACGACGACGCCAGTTTCCTGATTGCGAACCGGTACCATCTCGCCGATCGCCCCTGACTTCATGGGAATAGCTTCGCCAGAAATCGTCAGCGCACCGGACTGATAGATGATCGAATAGGATCGGCCCTGAACGACTTCGTCCTGCTGACGAAGAGCTGACGCAGGAATTGGTTGACCTGGTACGAGCGTGCGGCGCGCAACCTTGCCCGCGATATCGGAAAGTGCGCCGCCGAACGCAGGCTTTGCGCCGTTCGCCAGCTTTCGTTCCACGAGCGACTCTTCCGTTATGACGTCACCCGGATAGACGATGTGCCGTAGAACAAAAATTGAAGCCGGGCCGCCCTCGGCAAAGGCCGCCGGCGTCGACAATACGCTCGCCGCAAAAATTGCAGCGCTAATGATAACGAGCCGAATGCGCCCCGCGGCTGCCATTAGCGAATACCCTTCGCAATGACACTGTACATGTCGTCCGAAGCCTGAATGACCTTGGAATTCATTTCGTAGGCGCGCTGCGCCGAAATCAATTCGGTGATTTCCTTCACTGGATCGACGTTCGAGTTTTCGAGATACCCTTGTTGAATCGCCGCATAACCTGGCTCCCCCGGAATACCGATTACAGGTGAGCCTGAAGCCGCAGTTTCGCGAAACAGGTTGCCGCCAAGCGGATCGAGACCGGCTTCATTTGCAAAATTCGCGAGAGTTAGTTGCCCGACCTGCTGCATGGCGCTGACGCCTGCGGTGCGCACGAAGACAACGCCGGACTGGTTGACGACCACCTCAGCGACGTTCTCAGGAATTGTGATTTGCGGTTCGATCAGATTGCCATCCGCCGTCACGAGCTGGCTTTGTGCGTTCAAATTGAAGGCACCGGCGCGGGTGTAGAGCGTTTCACCGCCTTCACCTGCGACCTGAAACCATCCGCGGCCATTGAGAGCAAGGTCGAATTTGTTTGAAGTACGCGCCAGAGTTCCCTGCATGTGCAGATTGCGAATTGCGGCTGGCCGGACGCCTAATCCGATGGCGGAGCCTTCCGGTACACCGTTTTCCCCGCCACGGTTCGGCGTGCCGGCGGTGCGCTCGGTCTGATAAAGCAAATCGGTGAATTCAGCACGCGACCTCTTAAAGCCAGTCGTGTTTATATTGGCGACATTGTTCGCGATGACTTCAACGTTTGTTTGTTGAGCCGCCATGCCTGTCGCAGCTATCGAAAGAGATCGCATCCTACAATTCCCTAAACTTGCATTCTGCTGATTTCGAGATAGGCGCCGACGACCTTGTCACGGACTGCGACGGCGGTTTGCAGCGACTGCTCGGCCTGCATCACGGCCTCTACGACCTTCTGCAGCGGCACCTTGTTCTGCATGCCGGCGATTGCGGTCGCTTCGCCAGCCTGCACCGTTTTGATGGTGTCCTTGATCATCGACGACATCATGTTGCCAAAGCCGCCGGAGACGTCAGCCTGCTGCGGAGCCGTTACCCCCGTAGCTGCGCCGCCATCAATCTGTCCGCGGATCAGGCTTTGGCTAAGTCCGGGTGACAGTGGATTGATCATCAGGACACCTTCATCAGATCAATCGTCATCGAGACCATTTCACGGGCCTGTTTGATGACTTGAAGATTGGCGGTATACGAGCGCGACGCTTCGCGCATGTCCGCAGTTTCGACGAGCATGTCGACGTTGGGTAACTTGACGTACCCTTTGTCGTCTGCAGCCGGATGACCAGGCTTGTATTCCGTGCGAAACGGCGCGTTGTCTCTGGTGATGCGATCGACAGTCACGAGGTCTGCGCCGCTCATTTCATCCAGCATGCCGCGGAAGTTGACGAGCTTGCGCTGATAGGGATTAGAGCCCGGCGTGTCTCCCGTCGATTGGGCGTTCGCCAAATTCTCGGATGCGACACGCATCCGCGTCGACTGCGCCGTTAAGCCAGCAGCAGCCGCCTTGACCGTCGCCTGGAGTGCATCGAACATCGCACTAAGCCTTCGCTGCCGCGAACAGCATTCGATTGAACGCCTTCACGACCTGATTGTTGAGCGTGAACTGCTTCATGACTGCGCCTGTCTTCAGGAATTCCTCCTCAAGACTGACGTTGTTGCCGGACTGGAGCACTTCACCGGACTTTCCAGGTATCGTTGCAGCCCTCCCAGGCTGCAGTCCGGATGATGTGAAATGGACAGAATTCGTTGCCGTCAGCGACGACATGCCATCCATCACAGCGTCGAATTTCTCGATGTCGCGCGCCTTGAAATTCGGCGTATTGGCATTTGCGATGTTTCCCGCAATCACCGATTGGCGTTGCGACAACCATTCGTTCTGGCGCATCGCCAGATTAAACAGGGCCATCGATGACATTGGTGCGCTCCAAGCATGCTCGTAAGCCAAATGCTGGACTGACTTGCTTGCGTCGAGCTTGCCTAAATGGCGTTCCCGCAAGCTGAGCGGCGTTAGATCACCGACTCACCCGCGTCGGCATGCTTATTGGCGCGAGCATCCAAGAACGCATCGTGCATCCGCCGTGTATTGATCTCTGGATCGGGTGATGGACGATCGAACGAGATGAAGGAAATTTCGATGGCGGCGCGTCTCGCCTCCAGAATCAGTTGAAAATAGACATGGACGTCCATGTGGTGGAATTCCATATCGAGATAGATTTGCGGCTGCGTATCCCAACTGAGCTGCACGTTGCCAGAGTGCGCAAACTGCAACGTATCGCGCTTGAACGATAACTCGACGGATGACTGCACCAACATGGCCACGCTTGCGATTTGCATGGTCTTCAAATGCGCAACAAGGTCGGAAAGCTCAATCAGGCGCAGGTCAGCCGCAACGTCGCGGACGCACTCTGCAACAATCTTCTCTCGCTCTACCGAATGAGCGATCCGGGCCGGTTGCATATCTACCTCACATTATGCGCGCACTGGAGAGGGCTTCCGGCGCGCCTGAAGCCGGATCAGAATCTCGGCTACAATCCGATAGAATTCGACAGGTATCATCTGATCCACATCTACTTTTGCATACAGTGACCTTGCGAGGAGCTTATCCTCGATCACCGGAACCGAATTTTCTTCTGCTATACGCCGAATTTCGAGCGCTATCAGATCCTGCCCCTTGGCGACGACCTTAGGCGCACCGCCCTCGTCCCGGATGTATTGCAGCGCCACGGCAAAGTGCGTCGGATTCGCAATGACGACGGTTGCCTTCGGAACGGCGGCAAGGTTCATGCGCCGCAATCGGCTGCGCGCGATCGCGCGGCGGCGCGCCTTGATATGCGGATCGCCGTCCATGTCCTTATGTTCGTCTTTGACTTCCTGCTTGGTCATCTTCAATTCCCGACGCCAGAAAATCTGCGTCATCGGTAAGTCGAGCATCAAAAGCAGAACCGAGGCGACTAACAGCGCAAAAAGCACCGCAACCGTCGCATCGCGCGCGAGGAACAGGGACTGCAACGGGTCCATCAACGCGGAATTCTGAACTTCCACGCGTACGAATTGCAATAACATCAGACCGCAGGCGAGGAACGCCAGAAATCGGAACAGGGTCTTGCCCATCTCCATCAGGCCCGCCATGCCGAAGAGGCGCGAAAGACCTTGCGCAAGCGAAAGCCGCGAGAATTGTGGGGCTATTCGTGATGCCACAGGAAATGGCGCATTCTGAAGCACCGAAGCGAGCACGTCGGCCAGCGCAAACGCGAGCAGCATCGGCGCGACCCCGATCAGCACATCCACTCCCACAGCCCGAACGAAGGCGATTGCGTCGGCTTCGTTATCGAGCCGCGCTTGACCGGCCTCTTGCAGCAAGATCGCCAGCGTCGGCGATAACCGCCGTATCGACAGCTCAAGCAATATGCCGAACACGACAAGGCCGGTTAAAAGAAATGCGAGATTGGCCGGCTCTCGCGAGACCGGAACATTGCCCTTCTGACGCGCATCCTCGAGCTTTTTGTCGGTCGCAAGCTCGGTTTTACTCTCTTTATCTGGCGCTTCAGACACGAGCCACCTTTAGCCAGTTAGCGGTCATACCGGCGGAGGTTCTGGCGAAACGATCGTCGACAAATCCAGTGTTCCGTCAGCGACGAGTTTCAGCACCGCCTCGACAATGGCGCGGCGCGACGTTGCCAGATCGGCAGGCGATGGATTGACCCCGTTCCTGAGTTCGGCTTCGGCCATGCGTCGTGCGCGCGGCGACAGCGTGGCCAGCACCGTCGATACGAATACGTTCTGCATGCCAGCCAACGACACGACGATACGCTCGACAGGCACACCGTCCATGATCGCCGTTAGTGCTTTTGGCGGTAGCTTGTCGAGATCGGTAAACTTGAAGATCATCTTCTTGATTGCGGCGGCATCTTTCGGTCGGAAGCCCGCGATGTGATCAAGAACCTCATTGGTCTGCGAGTACTCAAAGTTGCTGAGAATGCTCGCCATCGCCGTGCGCTGCGTGGAAGCACCCTCATCAGACTCGAAAAGCTCGTTGCTTATTGCCGTTTCAATGGTTTCAACCACAAGAGACGACACATCTTTGATGCCAAGCAAACGGCCAACAAGTTCATTTCGCGTTGGCGCATCGCAAATTTTGAGAAGGCTGGCCGTGCGCTCACTGCCCAAGCGATACAAAATAAATGCCGCGATTTGTGGATGCTGTTTCGTCAAATACGGTAACAGCACATCATTCTCTAGATCCGAGAGTCGCGGCCAGAATTCTTGCTGCGGGACACCTCCGCGCGCGGCATCTGCGGCAGACCTATTCTCAGTGATGACCTGAGCAACGATTTGCTTGATATCATCGGATTTGCCGACAAATTGAACGCCAGCTTCCAGTCGCCCCTCGAACTCCCCGATTATAGACTCGAGTTCCGCGGCTGACGCGTTCGGCATCATGTCCGCCGAACGCATAATTATGTTGAGCTCTTCGGAATCCATTTTCTTCAGCAGCTCGGATGCTCGTTCTTGTCCGAGCGCGAGCAGCAAAATGCCTACCTTCTCCGCTCCCGTCAGAGACCGGCTGTGCCTCGCACCAGGTAAAGCAAACTTCGCTGTCATGGACTTCGCGGACTATCGCTTTGAGTTTGGATGGCCACCGACCTGGGTCAGCGTCACGCCGAAGCGCGACGAACCTTCATCAAGAACGACGACCTGTCCCTGCGCGAGGAAGCGGCCATTGACATAGATATCAACAGGATCGCCGACCTTGTTATCGAGCTTGATCACCGTACCCCGCGCCATTTTCGAAATCGCAGCAACGGGCATCTTGGCGGTGCCAAGCACGACCTTCAGCGTGACCGGGATATCCATGATGATGTTATCGACATCGCTGCGCTGTCCAGCTGCGGACGGCGGCGGCGCGAAAAACGTGTCAGCCGGCATGCCGGCGTCCGGCGCGGCAAATGGTGCCGAATCGATCTCCGTCGGCAACGTGTTCAGCTCATCCAAACTTTGCGAAAGTTCGATAGCGAATTCTGCGAGACCCGCCCCCCCGTCGCCGTCTGCCTGTTCGCCGCTCATGGCCATCTTCGCCTCTTATCGCTCTCTCGTTGCTTTGCCGTTTGTTTGACTGGCCACATGGACGCTGATGCTCAGAACTCTTCGACCTCATCGTCGGCGCTCTCGAATTCTGTCTCGATACGCAGCGCCATCTGTTGATGATTCTTTCCAACCTCGCACCAGAACAAAGGCCGCTCGTCAATTTCGAGACGAGCGCGTGATATTGAGGTCGTCGCAAGGCTGATCGTTGACCCGACCCTGAGGTTGGCCAGTTCATTGAGCGTAATCTGCCGCTCATCGAGGATCGCGTTGGTCAAAATGAACGCGCGCGCGATTTCGTCGGTCAGTTGCCGCGCCCAATCGGGATCGCCATCTACGGGCAGGTCTTCGGCAGGCGGCGCTGGCGTGACTTCCAGCTCCATCCGCACCGGCTCCAGCAATTTCTGCGGGATGACAATTCGAATGAAACCTTCAGTTCCAGCAAACGCAACCTTGAGGCGGGCAACCATCGTCGGTGCGCTTGCCGGCAGGCCGGTAATCAACAAGTCACGGTCGCCAATTGCCGTGACTTCGAAGGTCACGTCGACAAATGCCGAGAATGCCTCGGCCAAGGAACGCGACAGGCGCATGTACAGCAGGGATACGATGCTGCGCTCCAGCATCGTCAATCCACGCGGAGCGATGCCGGATCTGACATCTCCGTCAAAGCCTGTCGCGGCTTCGATAAAGGCGAGAGCTGCCTGCGCGTCAGCTAGAAAATAGACGTAGCCGTTCCAACGTTCGGCGCGGAGAATGCCATAAACAGTTCCGTCGGGCGCTTCCGCCAAGTCCGAAAAACGTCCGACGGATATCTCCGCGAGCGAAATTTCCGGCTTTAAAGCCGAAAGATTCTCAAGATTGACGACGCTGACGTCAGGAAGCCGATTGAAGACCGCGACGAGGCCGGGCAAGCGCTCCGGCCGATTTTGCTCTGCGGCAATCGCGAGTTCCAGATTTCGTATCAATTCGGTTGGCGACGGTATCGGTTGTGGGTGCACGGATCACGCGGCCTCTTTCTTGGTCGCACTTGATTGACCGCCGCCGACGCCCATCGTCGCTTCTTCGACCTCATTGATATCCGGGCGTTCGTAAGCTGAAATTGTCTTGCGGCCGTGCTCAATTGCGACTTGCGGCATAGCGCCGTTCATGAACGCGAGGACTGTCTGCTTGACGATAACGTAGAGCCGCATCTTCTTATCGCGCACCAACTTAACCTTGGTCGCGATTGGCGACACGACGGCATATGATAAGAAAATGCCGGCGAACGTGCCAACAAGCGCCGACGCAATCAGCGCACCAAGTATTTCCGGAGCCTGATCGATCGCACCCATCGCTTTGACGACGCCGAGCACCGCAGCCACAATGCCGAGCGCCGGAAGACCGTCGCCGACCGTAACCAGCGCATGTTGGGCCTTCATCTTGTCGTGACGAACGGTATCGATTTCCTCGTCCATCAACGCTTCGATTTCATGGGTGCGCGCATTTCCCATCACGATGAGACGGAAATAGTCGCAGATGAACGTCGTAAGATCCTCGTTCGCCAGGACCGTCGGCGACGACTTGAAGACGTCGGATTCCTTCGGATTGTCGATAATGGTTTCCATGTCGGCGCGTGACCGGTTGCGCAATTCGCGCATCATGAAAAACAGTAACGCCAGCAATTCGACGTATTCAGCATGCTTCGGCGCGCTGTTCTTGAACGCCTCGCCGATGGCCGTACCGCAGTCTTTGATCGTCTTCATCGGATTGGCCACGATGAACGTCCCGAGCGATGCACCGCAGATGATAACGTATTCCCACGGCTGCCAAATGACTTCGACATGGCCGCCCATGGCCGCGAAGCCGCCCAGCATGCAGACCATGGTGACGACGAGGCCGACTATAATTGTCACAATGATGCTCCGGGTAGGCGTGGCGATCCAGCATCTAGAGTGCGCCGCTTTGCCTTGCGCGGAACTGGCTGTTGGCCGCTAAATCACGCCGCAGAGCGGCTTCTCCGCCAGGTGTGCCCCAAGCGCGACGTCAGCCAGCCACAAGCCAAACCGGCGAGATTGGCGCTTCAACTTTAACGGACGCGCCTCGTCGACAAGCGCCGTGATGCGGCAAGCGCCGCCGCGAACTCAAGCGCGTTTGACTGCAACTCTACCAGTAGGTGACGATCAACGTTGGCATTCCGACGGCCTGCAAAATTCACCGGAGCTTCTGAAGGTATGCAATCCAACATCTACGTCACGCTTTCGGCGCAAATCGCATTACAGCGGCGCATGGAGACGATTGCCAACAACGTCGCCAACGCAACGACAAGTGGTTTCCGCGCCGAAGAAATGACGTTTGAACAGATTGCTGCGCAGGCCCGCGCGGAACCGGTTAGCTTTGTGTCGCGTGGCGAAACGCGGCTGTCGCTTGCCAACGGAGAGCTGACGCAGACAGGAAACCCGCTCGATATCGCCGTTCGCGGGAAATCGTTCTTCGCGATCCAAACCGAGGCGGGAACGGCCTATACACGCGATGGCCGGATGCAAATGCTTCCATCGGGCGAAATCACGAATTTATCAGGTAGGCCAATTCTCGATGTCAGCGGTTCGCCGCTGCAGGTCGACCCCAACGCCGGCCCGCCGATGATTGGCAAGGACGGTACGATTATGCAAAACGGAGTCCAGATTGGCGCGATTGGGCTGTTCCGCATCGATAAAAATGCCGTTCTTACGCGCGTGGAAGGTGCGGCCGTAAAGCCAGATCGCGAGCCGCAGCCCGAACTCGATTTCAACTCCAACGGCGTCGTTCAGGGCTTTACCGAGAAGTCGAACGTCAATCCGGTCCTTGAAATGTCGCATCTGATCGCTGTCCAACGCAGCTTCGAGTCCGTAAGCAACGTCATCCGCGAAAGCGAGACATCGTTGCAGGATGCTATCCGTGCGTTGTCTGGCGCTTAACTTGTAGACCATCGAGGCGCCCGCCGCGAGCAGCAGCAAAGCGATTTTGCACCGTGCATGACATGCTGACCCTGACCGATACGGATGCCGGCACACAGCAGCGCCGGGAAAGTCAGAATTTGCAAAAGCTCGAGAAAATGCTGATGCGCGCCGCTGTTCTTGGCCCCGCGCACAAAATCCAAGGTTTTGTCAGCCGTATGATACCCGGCTGCGTGACGGTCGCCGGACTGTCAGAGTTCGTATCAATCGGCGATATGGTAACGATTGAAGCCGACCACACCCAATTTCTCGGCGAAGTTGCAAGCATCGACGCAGGCGCGATTAACGTCACGATGCTCGACGCGACGGCAGCTGTTCGCATGCGAGCCCGCGCCACCGTAATGGATGGCCCTTTGAAGATAGCGCCGGATCTGTCGTGGCAGGGCCGCGTTATCAATTCTGTCGGGACGCCGATCGACGATGGCGCGCCACTGCAGCCCGGGCCCGAAGCGCTGCCACTCAATCGCAATTCGCCGCCGCCGTTGACGCGCCAGCCGCTTAGCCGGCCACTGACGACGGGCGTCAAAGCCGTTGATCTTTTCACACCGCTTTGCGCCGGCCAGCGCATGGGCATTTTTGCGGGCTCTGGCGTCGGCAAATCGACGCTCCTGTCCATGCTAAGCCGCGCGCCGTCGTTCGACATAGCAGTCTTGGCGCTCGTGGGCGAACGCGGCCGAGAGGTCCAGGACTTCCTCGAAGATACGCTCGGTGAGGGCCGTTCGCGCTGTATCGCGGTGGTTGCCACAGCCGATGAAAGCCCGATGATGCGCCGCATGGCTCCAAACACCGCCATGTGTATTGCCGAGTATTTCCGCGATCAAGGCAAGCAAGTGCTGCTGGTCGTCGATTCAATCACGCGTTACGCGCACGCGATGCGCGAATTGGCACTTGCCGCGCAGGAGCCACCTGTCGCGCGAGGATATCCACCCAGCGTTTTTAGCGCGCTCGCCAAGCTTCTGGAACGCGCAGGAACTGGCGGACCGGGTAGCGGCGCCATCACTGCGATTTTGTCCGTGCTCGTAGACGGTGACGATCACAACGATCCGATCGCGGATGCGACGCGCGGCATTCTTGATGGCCATATCGTCCTCGAACGATCTATAGCGGCGCAGGGCCGGTTTCCAGCCATCGATCCGCTGGCCTCGATTTCGCGATTGGCGTCAAAAATCAGAACACCGGCACAAGCCCGTCTCGCATCCGAACTCACCGGATGCATCCAGCTATATGAGGATACGCGCGACTTGCGTATGATCGGCGGATATAAGCCGGGCGCCGATCCCGATCTCGACCGTGCCGTTGCCGTCGTACCGCAGCTCTACGATGCCTTGAAGCAATCCGGCAGCGACGCAGCGGTGAGCAATATTTTTGCGGCGTTAGCGCAACAGCTGCCGTTGTTGTCGGCACCGAAATGACGTCGAGGCCGCTGTGAATGATAAACTCGGTCGCCATTCAACGGCTGCTTGAAGCCGCCGTGATGCTCAAGCTTGAACGGGGCACGCGCGTTGCTGGCGGGCCGCCGCCCACCGCGCAAACATCCAATCAACAGGCGACCACCTCACAACAGCCAATCCAAGGCGCGACCGGCAACCAAAATCAGCGGTCAGCGCTAGGTCGTATCTGGAATAATCCACCGATTTTGCCACCTGGCAGCGCTGCAAATGGCGCCCTTGCGGTCGCGGCGACAGTGCTCCGCGAGACTGCAGTGGCGCCGCGCGCGTACCGCGAAGCGATCGCGGAAGCGGCGGTACCAGCACGGCTTCCCGAACAGCCGGCCGCAATTGCACAGCCGGTACCTGCGCCAATCCAATACGCGAACGCAGAAATCGCGCTCGCCCTTTCGGTGAAGACTTCGCGGTCAACGTCTGGCGGTAAAGCAGCAAAAATTTCTCAAGGTGCAGCCACCGTCCCGCAATCGACCGTTGATACGAAACAGGCCAATCAACGGCGAAAAATCATTATCGGAGCGATCATTGGCGGCGCCATTATTCTGATCGCTGTCCTGGCATCTGCAGTTTTAATTTAAGCGATATAAGCAGCCATCGTAGATGTTGGTCTGAAAGCTGTCCTTAAGGAAAAAGTCGGCGCTCCGCCGGGCCCCAGGATATTTTTCGCGGTGACGCGATGAACTGGATACCAACCGCGTCCGCTAAGCGGTGCACGAGTTCGCTTCTTACGCAAAAATCGTCGCCGGCAATTTCAAGAACGAATTGCTTTGGCACAAGCGATGGATCGGCAGTCTGAAAGCGCGCGCCGCCCTCCGAGATATCAATGACGACGCCAGCGATTCTCCGGCCATCATCTGTGACGATCACGGCCGGTTTGAATGCCGAGCGGCGTCCAAACTTGCGCTTCTCGATGTGCGGATTGACCATTTTCTATTTCTTGCCGGGCGCTTGACCCATCCACGCGTCCATGTCGTTGACCGTGCGGCGCGCATCGATCGGCTTCGTCCCTTGCGCCGGCTGCTCCACTGGATTGATGTAATAAACACCGAGGCGATCTGGGCGCGAGTGCCGGATTTCACACGTGTGCACGACTTTATCGGCATCAACGACCAACTCGAATTGGAATGGCAGCCATGCCGGAACCTGCAATTCGAGCAGCGCACCTTTGGGCGTTTCGTTGACGATACGGCACGACAATTTGGGCCGGCCCGGAATGCGGATCCATCCAGTGCTGCCGGTTTGCCGGCGGCCGAATTCGCGCCTTTCGACTTGTCTCGCCATGATGAAACGTCCCGATAGAGGTGCAAACAAAACCCCAACCCATACCTTGGCGGGCGATCCTTGCATCAGGCTGGACATATTTCGGTTCGTCGGAGGGATGCGAACGCTGGAGCGCAAAGCGGCTTGCATGTCAGCCTAACACAAGGTGAACCATTGAGCTTTTCGATTAACGATCATGACGATCTGAGTTTTTCAGGACCAGTCTCCTAAGGGGAAACGGACCATGTCCAAGAGCCTACCGCGCACCGTCGACCGCACGTTGGCGAATTTCAATCGCTCGCCTGTTGATCAAGTCCTCGAAAATCTGAGACAAGCGCTACGCGTGCTGGAACTGGTGCCGTCCGAGCAAACCGAATTGACGCCGCATCCGCTGGTGATCGTCCGCGCGGAAATCGAGAATGCGCGCCGCTACCTCGCAAATATAAAATTTGTCGAATTTGAAGCGCAGCATACGCAGCTGCGCGAAGTCGCCTGACCGCGCGGACCAGGCTACGGCCGCCAAAATCCGGCTCGCCTTCAACTTTTTAGCAACGCGCCGCGTCGAGCCGCCTGCTCATTCGCCACTTCCCGATTGCCGAGATTATTAAATCTCACTGCCCCAGCGCGGCGCCTTGGTGACGGCGGCGACCGAACTCAGTATGGTCCCGCAAAATCAGAACGCTAGGGCGGGGACGAGTGGGCTATGACAAATCTCAAAAACAATTTGGGCTGGGCCGCCATTGCGGTACTCGGCGCCGCCTCGCTTGGCATCGTTGCTTTGTCCCGCGGAGAAACCATCAATGCCGTCTGGCTCGTGGCAGCGGCATCCTGCGTCTACCTTCTCGCCTATCGGTTCTACTCTCTATTCCTCGCGCGCCACGTACTGAAGCTTGACTCGAGCCGCGCGACACCTGCCCAGCGCTTCAACGATGGCCTTGACTACTGCCCAACCGACAAGAACGTCCTGTTCGGCCATCACTTCGCAGCTATCGCAGGTGCGGGCCCGCTTGTTGGGCCCGTACTCGCAGCACAGATGGGCTATTTGCCAGGAACACTATGGCTGCTAATCGGCGTCGTCTTTGCTGGCGCTGTCCAAGACTTCATTGTGCTGTGGGCCTCGACCCGGCGCGACGGCCGGTCCCTCGGCGATATGATTCGTGCTGAACTGGGCAAAGCCGCTGGAACGATCGCGATGGTCGGCGTGCTGCTGATCATGGTCATTCTTCTGGCCGTTCTGGCGCTCGTCGTCGTGAAAGCGTTGGCACAGAGTCCTTGGGGAACATTCACGGTCGCCGCAACGATTCCGATCGCTGTCCTCATGGGTGTTTACGGGCGCTACCTTCGGCCTGGACGCATCGGCGAAATGTCGATCATCGGCTTCGCTCTGTTGATGTTGTCCATCGTCTACGGCGAGCACGTTGCAAACGATCCCGTGCTCGGACCGATGTTCACATTCACAGGCGTCGAGCTATCCTGGATGCTGATTGCCTACGGCTTTGTTGCGTCGGTGATGCCGGTTTGGATTTTGCTCGCGCCCCGCGATTATCTCTCAACATTCTTGAAAATCGGGACGATCCTCGGTCTGGCATTGGGCATTATGTTCGTCAGCCCTGATCTGAAAATGCCTGCCGTCACGAAGTTTATCGACGGCACCGGCCCGGTGTTCGCGGGCACGCTGTTTCCATTCCTGTTCATCACAATCGCATGCGGCGCGATCTCAGGATTCCACTCGCTGGTCTCATCAGGCACGACGCCCAAGATGCTCGACAATGAAATCAACGCGCGCTTCATCGGCTACGGCGCAATGTTGATGGAGAGCTTCGTCGCGATCATGGCGCTGATCGCCGCGTGTTCGCTGGAACCCGGCATCTATTTCGCAATGAATGCCCCGGCTGCGTTAATCGGCACGACGCCAGAAGCGGCGGCCGCCGCCATCGCAGGCTGGGGCTTCAGCGTCACTCCCGAAATGCTCTCTCAAGCGGCGACTGACGTTGGTGAAGCGACGATCCTCTCGCGCACCGGCGGCGCGCCGACGCTTGCTGTCGGGATGGCGGAAATCCTGTCGAGCGCCATGGGCGGCAAAGCCATGATGGCGTTCTGGTATCATTTCGCGATCCTCTTTGAAGCTCTCTTCATCTTGACGACGATCGACGCTGGAACGCGCGTCGCGCGCTTCATGATACAAGACCTCATCGGCTCGTTCTCACCGCGCTTCAAAGATACCAAGTCATGGACCGCCAACATCGTTGCAACGACGATCGCCGTCACGGGCTGGGGCTACTTCCTCTACCAAGGCGTGGTCGATCCGCTTGGCGGCATCAACACGCTATGGCCATTGTTCGGTATCGCCAATCAGATGCTCGCCTGCATTGCGCTGATACTGTGCACGGTGGTGCTCTTTAAAATGAAGCTTGAACGCTATGCCTGGGTGACAATCGTACCCGCGTCGTGGGTCGCAATCTGCACGCTGACTGCAGGATGGCAGAAAATCTTCCATGAGAATCCTGCGATCGGCTTTTTAGCACACGCCGAAAAGTATTCGCTCGCTTTGGCCGACGGCAAGGTTTTGGCGCCGGCGAAGGACATCGCCGACATGAGCCGCATCGTTTTCAATGACTACGTCAATGCGACCGTTGCAACGCTGCTCATTGCGCTGGTTTTGACGATGCTCGGCTTCGCGTTGGCCGCAATCATCAAAGCCTACGGAACGCCGCATATCACTGCGCAGGAAACTGTTGCGCTCAGAACAGCAGCTGCGGAGTGATCGCTATGCCCATCTCCACGCCACTATTTGTTTCTCGAGCGTTGAAGAATTGCGCACGCACCGCCCGATTGATGGTCGGTTTACCCGACTACGACACATATGTTGCACATAGAAAGCACGCACACCCTGGCGAACCGATCATGAGCTACGAGGCTTTTTTCGTGGAACGTCAGGCAAACCGATACGGCACATCAGGCGGAAAAATCAGCCGCTGTTGCTAACAAGCCGAGGTGATCAAATTTTAATGTGTGCGCGCGCTTTGCCGTGCGCACAGATGCTCACGGAAACGCGAGCACACGTTATTCGACAGCACCGCATTTTATAAGCTTTCCCTGCGCGCCGCAGGCAAGGCAACGCGCGTTGCCCTCACAAAAACTCACTTAGGGCAAGGCCATCGCCACGGCAACGTGTGTGGCAACGTGAGTATACGCGCTCTATCTCTCAACCATCACGGCGGGGCGTTCGCTTCGTCATTGCCCCGAAGAGTGTACGAGGAGAGATAGAATGATCCGTAGCTTGATGATCGCGTCGGCGGCACTCGCCATGTCGGTGCCTGCATTCGCTGAAGACGCTAAGGCGCCGGCGGGCGACTCCGCAGAAGTCGGCAAATTTCAGCTGGCTCAGGTGACAGCCGAAGCGCAGGCCCGCAAGCATCTGCTGAGCCAGGGCTACACCAACGTTTCGACCCTTGAGCAAGACGCGCATGGCCGTTGGACGGGTGCTGCCGTCAAGGATGGCAAAACCGTTATTGTCGGGATCCACGTCCCCGCCGCACATCCGGCCGCGAATTAAGTTCCCTAGCGCAGCGGCGCCTGTCCACTTTGCTGCTGCTCTTCCGGCGCCCACCCACTGTCTCCTGTTCAGGAGGGTGGGCGCTTCTTAGTCAAACAGAAAAGCGCGGTGGATGTGTATCCACCGCGCTTTTTATTTCTCAGGGCGTATTCGGCCGGCTCCGCGCCACGGAGTCGGACGCGCCAACCAATTAAGCGAAGTACTGGCCGCCGTTCGCCGTCAGCGTCGAACCGGTGATGAAGCCTGCATCATCCGCTGCTAGGAACACGACGGAGCGCGCGATTTCGGACGGCTCGCCGAGGCGGCCAACTGGGATCTGCGGCAGGATGCTCTTTTCCATGACGTCTGCGGGAACAGCCTTGACCATTTCCGTCGCGATGTAGCCCGGGCAGATGACGTTGACGGTAATCCCTGCACGTGCGCCTTCCTGAGCCAGCGCTTTGGTGAAGCCAATGTCGCCAGCTTTAGATGCCGAATAGTTCACCTGGCCCATCTGACCCTTCTGGCCGTTGATCGACGAGATGTTGATGATGCGGCCAAACTTGCGCGCGCGCATGCCTTCCCAAACCTGACGCGTGACGTTGAACAGACCATTGAGGTTGGTGCCGATCACTTCGTCCCAATGCTGCTTCGTCATTTTGTGGAACATGGTATCGCGCGTGATCCCGGCGTTATTCACGAGAACGTCGATCGGTCCCAGATCCTTTTCGATGCGCTTGACCGCTGCTTCACTCGCTTCAAAGCTCGCGACGTCAAACTTGTAAACCGGAATGCCGGTTTCCGCCTGGAACGCCTGCGCAGCGGCATCGTTACCAGCGTAGCTGGCAGCAACGCGATATCCTGCTGACTTCAATGCAAGCGAAATAGCGTGACCGATACCGCGTGTGCCGCCGGTGACGAGGGCAACTCGTGCCATGATAGTCTCTCCCTAGAATTTTAGATTTTTTGAATTGTGATTGCGATTGATTGAGACCCTCTCCTGGCCGGATCGATCAGGAGAGGGTTCTGGTTCTAGTCGCGCGCGACGCAGAGCGCGACGCCCATTCCGCCGCCGATGCACAGCGTTGCGAGACCCTTCTTCGCGTCACGGCGCTGCATTTCGAAAAGCAGCGTGTTCAGGACACGCGCGCCCGACGCACCGATCGGGTGGCCGATTGCAATCGCGCCACCGTTGACATTGACCTTTTCCGTGTCCCAACCGAGACCCTTGTTGACCGCGATTGCCTGCGCAGCGAATGCTTCGTTGGCTTCGATCAGATCGAGGTCAGCGTGCGTCCATCCGGCCTTTTCCAGCGCTTTCTTCGATGCCGAAATAGGGCCTGTTCCCATGATCGACGGATCGACGCCGGTCGTTGCCCACGAAACAACGCGGGCAAGCGGCTTGATACCGCGCTTCTTGGCTTCCGCCTGAGTCATCAAAACGACCACGGCCGCACCGTCATTGATGCCTGATGCGTTGGCAGCCGTAACGGTACCTTCCTTCGGATCGAACGCCGGGCGCAGCTTCGCAATCGAATCGAGCGTCACGCCGTCCTTGATGTATTCGTCGGTGTCGACGACGACATCGCCCTTCTTGCCCTTGATGGTGACCGGCGCGATTTCGTCTTTGAACTTGCCGGCCTTGCGCGCGGCTTCAGCCTTGTTCTGCGAAGCGACTGCGAACTTGTCCTGCTCGTCGCGCGTGATCTGCCATTGGCGCGCGACGTTCTCAGCCGTCGTGCCCATGTGGTAATTATTGAAGGCGTCCCAGAGGCCATCCTTCACCATCGTATCTGTGAACTTGACGTCGCCCATCTTCGTACCGTCGCGCATGTGCGCGGCGTGTGCCGACTGGCTCATGCTTTCTTGGCCACCGGCGACGACGATAGATGCAGATCCGGTCGCGATCTGCTGCATGCCAAGTGCGACCGCGCGCAAACCCGAACCGCAAATCTGATTGATGCTCCAGGCCGGCGCATCGACTGGAATGCCGGCGGCAACCGACGCCTGACGCGCCGGACCCTGGCCCTGCGCTGCCGTCAAAACCTGACCTAGAATGACTTCTGAAACGTCGCCCGGAGCAACGTTTGCACGCGCCAGAGCGGCGCGGATGGCAACTTCACCGAGCTTGTGGGCGGGTAGGCTTGCGAGCGAACCATTGAAAGATCCGACGGGCGTACGGGCGGCACTTGCAATAACGATCGTCGTATCATCCTGGCTCATTGAGGCCCCTCCCTGGGCACTTGGTTGTCAAAGGCGGCAGATAACGCCGGTTATTACCTCGCTTGGTAAGTCCGGCGATGTATCTCGGTGTAAAAGTACTTTGCAGCGCGGCTAAGTCGAGGACAATTGCGACCTCTTGCCTATCCTGCTCGTTCGAGTTGCTTCGGCCTGCTCAAAAGGGTGGCAGAAACGTCTAGCCGTCTCCCCGCGCGGTGTGGTACGCTGCCGCAGTGCAGCAAGTACCGATCAACGCTGTTCGCTAGAGAACCAATACGCGATGCTCAATCCTGCAGAACCACAAGCCGCCAAACGCGAAGCCGTCGTCATCAAGAAATATGCGAACCGGCGGCTCTATAATACCGAGACGAGCACCTATGTGACGCTCGAAGACTTGGCCAAGATGGTTCGCGGCGATCGCGATTTCGTTGTCTACGACGCGAAGAATGGTGACGACCTCACGCACACCGTTCTGACGCAGATCATCGTCGAACAGGAAGGACGCGAGGGCGGGCAGGCATTGCTTCCCATTCCGTTCCTGCGCCAGCTGATCCGCTTCTACGACGATAGTATAGCACGCATGGTGCCGAGCTATCTGCAGTTCAGCCTAGAGCATCTCGTCAAAGAACAGTCGCGTTTCCGCGAACAGTTCGCAACGGCGTTCACGAACCCAGCCGCAGCTTTCGAATTTTATCAATCGCAAGCCAAGCAGAACATGGCGATGTTCGAGCAGGCGATGTCGATGTGGGCGTCGTTTGGCGCTGCAGCCGGCGGCCCGAAGCCTGTGATGCCGGCGATGACGCCGATGCCGGGCAGCCCGGAAGCCGCTCGCGCGGATGCCGCAAAATCGGGCAAGCCCACAGAAGCGCCACGCGACGAGCTGTCGGATCTAAAAGCTCAGCTGTCGGCCATGCAGCAGAAAATCGAGAAGCTGTCGCAGACGCGCTAATTTCGTCCTTAGAGAATGTGCGGCGCCGGCTGCGGACGCACTGGCGCTGACGCGTAATCCGCGGCGTCGATCGGCAAACCGTAATAGAAGCCTTGCAGGTAAGTTATACCCGCATCGACGAGGTGACGAACCGAACGCTCGTCGCCAACCCACTCCGCGACCGTATCGAGCCCGAATGTCCGCGCGAGTTCGATCATCGTTTTTATGAAAATCTGATCACTGGTGTCGTCGGCGATATTTTTGACGAACGTCCCGTCGATCTTGACCATGTCGACATTCAAGAGCTTCAAATTCTTGAACGAAGTGTATCCAGCGCCGAAATCGTCGATCGCGACGCGGCAACCCAGGTCTTTCAAGGTGTCGACGAAGTTGATCGATTGGTCGAGATCTTGGATCGCAACTGTTTCTGTGATTTCGATGATCATTCGGCTCAGCACGTCGCGCCGCGATCCGGTTACGCGCTGAAGCGTCAGCAGCCATTCGTGATCGGTACAGGTCAGCCCTGAGACGTTGAGCGACAAATTGAGATCAGGATGGCGTTTGAGCAGCCCCACCGACAATTCAAGCGTCCGCCGGTCGATCAGGCGAGATAGTCCGAGCTGCTCGGCAACCGGAATGAACTCACCCGCGGAAATGAGCCGTCCGTCCGGCTTTTCCATGCGCAGCAGACACTCATAAATGTCTGCCTTGCCGGTCTTTGCATTGACCATCGGCTGAAGCACAAGACGCATTCGGTCTTCATCGATCGCTTCGACGACTTGATCGGCAATCGAGATGTTCCTACGCCGCATTGTCTCTGCGCCGGGCGTCGGCTCATAGGCCATAAAGCAATCGAAGCGCTTAGACTTGGCACGCTCCAACGCATGCAGCGCAAAATTCAGCGCCTGCTGCACGCTCTGCGCTTGATTTGGAATGACCAACCCGCCCACCGAAATCGTCGCGGAAATCTGGCTCGCCGACGTTTTGATGTGGCAATCGCGAACCGCCTTCATGAAACGTTCGGCAGCAATTCTTAGCGCACCAGGCCCACAGTCTTGGATGATGATGCCAAACTTATTCGACGAGAAGCGCCCGATGATGTCACCGCTGCGCAGTTTGTCTTTAATCGTCCGGCCCACCGCAGCGATCACTTCGTCGCCGACGTCGAACCCGAACGTCTCGTTGATCACCGCCATGTTGTTGACGGCAGCAATGAGAAACGCGCACGGCTGCTGATCGATGGCCGCTTTGTCGATCACCGCCGACGTCGCTTCCATGAGGCGAATGCGATTGAGCTGGCCGGTCAGCTCATCGCTGTCACTGCGAAACAGAAGACGCTGTTCCTCAAGGTAGCGCTCGTTGATGATTCGGACGACGCCGCGCGCATCGAGCAATTTGCCTTCGGGCGAAAACCAGATTCTTCCCTGATCCTCGAGCCGTAGAAATCCCTCGCTGCGCGCACCCTTTGGCCGGATTGCGTACTGAATGCGATAGGCAAATCCGCGCCCGTTGGGATCGGCTTTGGCCGCAGCCGCTAAGAGTTCCGGACGCCGGCTGGCGTGTTCGGGCGAGACGAGCGTTTGAAACGCGGCGCCCGTTGAAATCGTTAAAGCGTCAGCCACGCCAAGCATCGCGACGGCGTTGCGTTCCCAGGTGATGCGATCCGTCGTCAAATCCCAAACGTAGGCCGACTCGTCGATCAACGAGAAAACGCCAACCAGGTCGAGCCCTTCCGACTCCGTCAGCGGGTCGCTGACCGCCCTAGGAGGCGACCCTGCGTCATGCGCTGTGCCGGCGGGCGCGCCTGCATCTGAGTAATTCGGCACGGGGGGAACCATTGGTCCTCGATTTAGCGCACGCGATGCGAACGCCTGCACATGCCGGATCGGCGCATTTTAAGAATCGTTACTAGAATCTAGAGGCGATTCCCTAATAACGTTTAAAGGTCCGCCGACTCGACGTCGGCCGCCCAAAAGAGAACGGCCAGCGCGATGGCTGGCCGATCTAAGTCATTCCAATCTGAAAGTGCGCTTATTGGTCAGCGCCGATGTTGAGGTCACGGCGCGCCACGCGGATGCCGATCGTGTAACCGGCGATCACGTCGATCAGCGATGCGATCAGAATCAAAAAGAACACCGATGTGGCAGCCTGCTGCACCATAAGGAATTCCATGCCAACCGCGATGAACACAACCATCGACAGCGCGTGATCGATCAGCGTCGATGTCGTCGTGAAGGTCGACTTAACGATTTCGATGAACAGCAAGAACAGTGTGACCAGCAGGACGAAGTCGCCGATTGTGAACGTCCATTCGCCGCCGCTCAGCAGCCGCAGCTTGTCGAGGATCGGCTGATTGAGGCCTTCGACGCCCATGCTCAGCACGATGATGTTGTAGAGAATGAAAGCGAACACTAAGAGCGGGATGGCTCTGATCGACATGGTCGTCTCCTTTTAAACCCAGAAACGCCAAGCCTTTGATTAGTCGGCTGATAGCGCCGCAGGTGATCCTGCCCCATGCCGCGGCGCGCCTTTATTCGGCGCGCCCGTCGGCGGCACCTTAGTGCCACGCGGGACCCGTTTTGCCAAGCGAGCGCGATGCCCCAGCAATCGATGCAGGAGAGAAGCGCCGTCATTGTGCCGGGAAGGTGACTTAGGCGTCGGTCTTCGGATCGAGAATCTGGCGGCCACGATACTTGCCAGACTTCAGGTCGATATGGTGCGGACGGCGGCGCTCGCCGCTATCCTTGTCTTCGACGTACGTCGGCGCCGTCAATGCGTCGTGCGACCGGCGCTGCCCACGCTTCATGGGCGACATCTTACTGCGCGGAACTGCCATAATACCTGCTCCAAAAGCGGCGCCGGGCCCGTAAAACGGAAAAGCCGCGCTATTGTGCGGCTTGTGGCGCCTCAGTCCTAAGATTATTGCGCTCGTCCAGTAGACCGAATGGCCGACGTTGGACAGCATTGCGGCGGCTTATACGCCGGATCAAACGGCCGCGCCAGTCCCCTATACGGCCCTTTTGAGCCCCTCGGGATGCGTCTTTGCGCCCTTTAGCGCCCGGCACCGGCCCTTAACACGCAGGATGTCTGGCTGGCGTAGGCATTCCGCATTCTGGACTGGATATCACCGGCCAAGCGGCGCGTTTTGGGGCCGGGGTCGCCGGCATCACGCATGTATGGGTTGGGCAACGATACCGCCAATTGTGCCGCCTCCCGCTCATTGAGCCTCCGGGCGGATTTCTGGAAGTGGAACTGTGAAGCGGCCTCGACACCAAAAATCCCCGGTCCCCACTCAGCGATGTTCAGATAGATCTCCATGATCCGGCGTTTCGGCCAAACGAGTTCCATCGCCCAGGTGAGGGGAATTTCGATGGCTTTACGGATGTAGCTTTTCGACGGCCAAAGGAACAGGTTCTTCACAACCTGCATAGAAATTGTACTCGCGCCACGCGGAGCGCCGTCGCCAGCACGCTCGATCGCGTCCTGCATGGCATCGAAATCGACGCCGGTATGATCGCAGAAACGGCCGTCTTCGGAGAGCAATACCGCGCGCACCACTTGCGGCGAGATTTCGTCGATATCGGCCCAGGTCTGAGCGATCGCCTGGCCGGAAATCCACTGCTGCAACATCAACGATGACATCGGCGGATTGACGAAACGGTAGGCAAAAATAAGGAAGGCGATCAGTCCGAGCCACGCAACTGCGGCATAAACGGCATACTTGGCAGCCGTTCGAAGGTAACTGCCGACACTGCGTTCTGGAGCGCGTGACACCGTGGCGTCGGGCGCGACAGCGCGTTCATTGCTTTCCTGTTTCGTCGTCTGTGGCGCGAACACGGGCTCTATTCTGGAAGGCGCGGCCGGCACGCTTTTTATCGGCGAGGCGGCATCGAGCCGTGTTTGAGCAGGGGACGGCAGCACCGCGGAGACCGCTGAAAACCGCGTTATCGGTCCGTCACCGCGATCCAGAACCACAGGTACGGGATCGCGCCCAAACGAGACGGCACCGACGCGCGGAACATGTGCTTCGGGCGCCAACGTCAATCGCGACGCGTCGATTGGAGCTGGCGCGTCGGTCGTTACCCGCAGAACCGGCTGAGGCACGTCCAAGACATCGATGCGTGGCGGCGGCAGGGTTGCAGCCACCGAGGGCCGAAGCCTCGGCGGCTCGACGGGCGCCATGTCTTGCGCAATGTCTTCCAAGCCATATTGCGACGGCACCATTGGCAACGGCAGCGTCAGGTCATGCGCCGGCAACGGATCGCGCATCAGCGGTTCGGCTGGAGCCACCTCTGACACGGCTAACGTCTGCCAATAGGCGGCCGGCACCGCGGGCCTTGGCGGCGGAACAGGCGCGACAACGCCCTCAGCTGGGGTGGCGTTAGGCTGGTCACGCCCGCCCGGGCTGTTGTCGTTTTCGCGGTCCATGCTTTGATAGTCGCTGCGATTAAGGTATGGCGCTGACACTTAGTCCCGAACAATGGACATGTTGTATGGCATTTCCAGCATATTCGGCGGGGAGGCGACGCGTTGCAACAGTTTGACTCTGCCCTACGCGACGCGGCCGCCACGGTCGAGCCCCGGCTAAGTGACATACTGGCGCGCGAAATCGACCGCGGCGGCCCGCCACGGTTAATCGAGGCCATGCGCCATGCGGTGCTCGGCGGCGGCAAGCGCTTCCGCCCATTTCTGGTCCTGGAAACTGCTGCCGTTTTCGGCATAGCCCCAGACGACGCCGTGGATGCCGCCGCGGCGATTGAATGCATCCACTGCTATTCGCTCGCCCACGATGACCTTCCCGCAATGGACAACGACGAGCTGCGGCGAGGTCAGCCTACAGTTTGGAAGGCCTATGGCGAATGGAGCGCAATTCTCGTCGGCGACGCGCTGCAAGCTCTCGCTTTCGAACTTGTCAGTGCGCCGTCAGCACACAAGAACGCCGATGTCCGCGCTGCGCTCGTCCTGACCCTCGCTACGGCATCAGGCGCGTGCGGCATGGTCGGCGGACAGATGCTCGATTTGGCCGCTTCTGAAGCAAGCGCCGCGCCGTCTGCGATTTCTGACATTACGCGGTTGCAAAGCCTGAAAACTGGCGCGCTGATCAGGGCAGCATGCGATATGGGAGCGATCATAGGCGAGGCATCACCTCGTCAACGCAATGCAATGCTGGCCTACGGCGAGGCATTGGGCGTCGCGTTCCAGATCAGCGACGATCTTCTCGACGCTGAAGGATCTACTGAAAATGTCGGCAAAGCGACCGGCAAGGATGCCGCCGCTGGCAAAGCAACGCTCGTATCGCTCCTCGGGGTTACCGCAGCACGGAAACAGCTCGATGACACGGTCGCGAGCGCCGTCAATGCACTTTCGATTTTTGGGCCTGAAGCCGACGCGCTCAGAGGCGCGGCCCTTTTCATGGGCCGCCGAGGACGTTGAATCGGACAGTCTGATCTTGTCACTTAACGGGTTTAGCCGATGATCGATTTCAATCTGCCGTTCACCGATCTCGTTGCGCTGGCGACATTCTTGCTGTGCTGGTTCGGTTATGGGCCTCTGGCCAGCCTCATCGCGCGCCGCCGACCGAGCCTAATCTCCGCCGTTCGCATGTTTCGTCGCGCATGGATTGGCCGGATGTGCGCGCGCGAAAATCACGTGGCGGACGCCGCGCTGCTTGGAAACCTATTGCGCGGCGCGCTCTTTTTCGCATCTACGACCGTCTTCATTCTCGGCGGCCTTGCAGCACTGCTTGGTACCGCCTCGCGGCTCGCCGAAGTTACCGCACACTTGCCTTACGCGTCGGCGGCCGATGCGCGCCTCGCGGAAATCAAAGTGCTCATCATGATCCTGCTATTCGTATACGCATTCTTCAAATTCACGTGGTCCGCATGGCAATATAACGTTCTGTCTATCATGGTGGGCGCGATGCCGGATTTGTCAGTCAACGCTGAGCTTCGAGCACAATATACGGAAGCCGGCTCGAACGTCGCCTCGATGGCTGGCGAGACCTACAACAGCGGAATCCGCGCCTACTACTTCTCAATTCCATTGATGGCGTGGCTCATTCATCCGTTGCTGTTTCTCTCGGCGACCCTTGCAATTACGTTGGTCATCTACCGCCGCGAATTCCACTCGCCTGTGCTCGTGGCGTTGCGCAATGTTCGAAGCGAATACGTGCGTCCCGAGGTGTAACGCATGCATTTAGTTCAGATACTTCTGCCTGTGCGCGACAATGACGGACGGCCGTTCGGACCCCATCCATTTGAAGAATTGTACTGGACGCTGTCGAAAAAGTTCGGCGGCATCACGAGTTTCACGCGCGCACCCGCCGAAGGCCGCTGGGAAGCGAGCGGCAAAACCCAGCACGACGACGTCGTCGTCATTGAAGTGATGGATGCTAATCTCGACCGGCAGTGGTGGGCGGCATTCCGCGAAGAACTTGAAGTGACATTCCGCCAGACTGAAGTGATTGTCCGCGCGCAGCCAATCGAACTGCTGTGACGTTCAGTGGCCGGCTTAGTTCGCCGAGGCCGACGTGCCAAATCGTTTTTCAATGTAGTCTTCAACGAGCGCCTTGAAGTCCGCAGCGATGTTGGGCCCGCGTAGGGTCATCGCTTTTTTGCCGTCAATGAACACCGGCGCCGCCGGGCTTTCGCCTGTCCCCGGCAACGAAATGCCGACGTCGGCGTGCTTGCTCTCGCCGGGACCGTTGACGATGCAGCCCATGACCGCGAAATTCAGCGCTTCCACGCCCGGATAGCGCGTCTTCCATTCCGGCATGCGGTCGCGGATCATATCCTGAATGTCGCGAGCCAGCTCCTGAAACACCGTCGATGTCGTGCGACCGCATCCGGGGCACGCGGCAACAATCGGAATGAACGACCGCAAACCCATCGACTGCAACAGTTCCTGCGCAGCACGAACCTCGTTCGAGCGATCGCCACCCGGCTCCGGCGTCAACGAAAAGCGTATGGTGTCGCCGATACCCTGCTGCAGTAGAACGCCAATCGCGACGGACGACGCGACGATGCCTTTCGATCCCATACCGGCTTCGGTCAGACCGAGGTGCAAGGCGTAACGGCTGCGCGCTGCCAAGATGCGATAGACGGCGATCAAATCCTGTACGGCCGACACCTTTCCGGAAATGATGATTTTATCGGCGCCGAGGCCCATCTCTTCCGCGCGGCCAGCCGACAGCAACGCCGACTGCACCATCGCTTCATGCATCACGGCGCGCGCTGATGCAGGTGCGGCGGACTTGGCGTTCTCGTCCATCAAGTGGGTCAAAAGCTCGCCGTCGAGCGAACCCCAATTGACGCCGATGCGCACAGGCTTGTCGTAACGTAACGCGATATCGATAATCGCTCCAAATTGCCGATCACGCTTATCCTTGAAACCGACGTTGCCTGGATTAATGCGATACTTCGCCAGCGCCTCTGCGCATGCCGGGTTTTCGCCAAGCAACGTATGCCCGATGTAGTGAAAGTCGCCGATCAGCGGAACCGTGACGCCCATTTTGACGAGCCGGTCGCGGATATGCGGTACAGCTTTAGCCGCCTCATCGCGGTCAACCGTAATCCGGACCAGTTCCGATCCCGCGCGCGCCAAATCCGCCACCTGCTTGACCGTCGCATCGACGTCGGCAGTGTCGGTATTCGTCATCGATTGCACGACAACCGGCGCGCCGCCGCCAACAGTCACGCCGCCAACGCTTACGGCGACCGTCTGGTGCCGTGGCTGCAGCGTGCTTGTCTCCCCGGCCGGCATTACGATGCTTCTCCAAATTCAGGCGTGATAGCCATTTACCCAGCTCGCCGGCCCATCACCAAGAGTGACAGAATAGCGGCTGCGCACATAGCAAGAACGATGCTCGGTCCGCCCGGCGCGTCCGTATACAACGACAACCCAAGGCCGACAAAGACGCTGGCGACGCCGATAACAGCCGCGATGATGGCCATCCGCTCAGGCGTCGTAGCGAGCGGCCGCGCCGCGACCGCAGGGACGATCAAAAATGCCATAACCAGCAGAATGCCGACGATTTTCATCGCAACCGCGATCGTGATAGCCAGCAGGATATCGAAAATGGCGCGGGGTATGGACGGATGGATGCCTTCAGCGGTCGCCAAATCCTCGTGCAGTGAGAGCCGTACAAGCGGCCGCCAGAGTTGTAGCGTTAACGCCAGGATCACAGCTCCGCCGATGTAGACCCACAAAAGGTCGATTGTCGTAACCGCAAAAACGTCGCCGAACAAATAACTCATCAAATCGATCGATGGGCCTTTCAACACCGCAATCGCGACGACGCCAAGCGCCAGCGCCGCGTGGTGCATCAGGCCAAGCACGCTATCGAGCGCCAGCAGTTTTTGCCGGCCGAACCCGATGAGGATGGCGGCGGTGGCGACGGCGGCGATCACAACCGCGAGCGTCAGATCGATGCCGAGCGACAAGCCGAGCGCGACGCCAAGCAAGCTCGACTGCGCCAGAGTCTCCCCAACATAGGCCATCCGTCGCCAGACGATGATGCATCCAAGCGGTGCGGCGACGATCGCAAGGGCAGCGCCCGCCGCCAAGGCATTTAGAAAAAACGGCTGAGGAAGCTCGAACACTCAACGGCCCCGATTGTCTTGGTCGCCAGCGCGCATCGGTTTTGGCGCACCTGAGAGGTCGTGCGCGTGGTCGTGGTGGTGCAGGTAGACACCAAGCGCACTCGCCGCTTGCGGACCGAAGAGCCGCGCATATTCGGCATGCTGTGCGACGGTTTCCGGCTGACCGGAACAGCAGACGTGCCCATTCAGGCAAATCACGCGGTCGCTTTTTGCCATGACGACATGGAGATCGTGTGAAATCAACAACACGCCGAGCTTACGCTCGTCTCTGATCCGCCCGATCAAATCATACAAATCAGCCTCACCGACGTAGTCGACGCCGCGGGCGGGCTCGTCGAGAACGAGAAGGTTTGGATTGCGCAGCAGCGCGCGCGCGATCAGAACGCGCTGCGTTTCGCCGCCGGACAATTGCGACAGCTGCTGATTGGCGGTGCGCTCAGCACCGACGTCCTTCAGCGCTGCCGTGATCGCTCCGGGCGCCGCATTCTGCCCGAGCGCTAGAAAGTGCGCGACAGTCATCGGGATCGCGCGCTGCACGTCGAAACGCTGCGGCACGTACCCAATGCGCGTCGATGGCGGCATCAATACAGTGCCGGAATCGGGGCTCTCAATCCCTAAGACCAACTTGACGAGCGTCGTCTTTCCCGCGCCGTTGGGCCCGATCAGAGTGACGATTTCGCCAGGGCGAACATCGAGATCGATGCCCGACAAGATCGTACGGCCGTGCCGCGAAAACGCCAATCCGCGAGCCGAGACGAGCGCATGGTTGTCGAGCTGCCGGCTGTGAGTGTGGCCACAACCGCATGCGTCGTCGTGCGCGTGATCATGATCGTGCGCATGGTCATGCCGATGCTCATCGCTCACGTGCAATTTCGTATTCGACAATCAGCCGTCTCCTGGATCCCGTGCAGCCGACAATCGAGGTCGGCTACGGACTAGTCTTGCCGCTTCGCTGCGCAGTCCTTGCAAGTGCCGGACACCTCAACGAACTTCACACGCGGTTCAAAATCGGCGTTGCGAGCGGCGGAGTCGATCGATTTGAATATGTCTTCGCCGTCGGTTTCAATAACTGAACCGCACTTCTCGCAGCTCAAGAACATCGGCCGGCGGCCGGTCCTCGGATGGTGCAGCCGGCCGCATGCAAAGTAGGCGTTTTTGCTTTCGAGCCGATGCACGACACCGGCCTCAAGCAGCGCGTCGAGCGCGCGATAGACCGAGATCGGTGCCAGTCGCGTGCCTTTCTTCGCAAGCCGGTCGAGAACTTCATAGGCGCCGACGCTCGCCGTCGTCGCGGCGATCTCTTCAAAGACCTTGCGCCGCAGATCCGTGAAGCGAATGTTTTTTTCGGCGAAAATTGTGCTTGCGCGATCGACAGACGACTGTACCCGGTCTTTGATGCGTTGCTCATCGAGCGTCTGTGGTGCCATCTAATACCTGTGATCGTTTGCGCTTCTGGGCGCCGAAAGTACCTGTCGCACGGCGAGCGGCGTTGCCTTCGATCGGCCGGCAAACCTACCCTAGAAGTGAACACTATAACAGTTCGTCGGCACATACCACGCTGCCACTCGCAATGAGCCGATTTCCACCTATCTATCTGAAGGCCGCGCACGCTTGGCAGCGCATTCTTAAAAGAATTTCATGGCTGACGGCTTTTTTCGTCTTAATCTTGCCGCCAAACAGCCAGTTCTAGAGCGCATTGTATCAACTGACAAAATCGCCGTTAACGCGCGGCTGCTCCAGCTAAGGACGTAAGCGGGATGGACTTGAAACTTCTTGTCGACGGGCTGGTGCCCTATGCCCAGCCGCTTGCCAAGTCACTATTGGCGCTTTGTGTCCTGGCGTTGTTGCTCCGCACCCGCGTGGTCAAGCGCATTTTCGCGGTTATCGAAGAGACCGTTTTCGAAAATTGGCAGCTCGGCTTGTTGGCGACCACGGGCCTTGTTCTCTCCCTTGCCGCCGGTTGGCGCACCTGGGAAGGCATGACCAATTTCACCAACGAGCCGTTTGCGTCGGCCATGATCACTTTCGGCATTCAGGGGATCATGCTGATCGTCGCCTGGCTTATCGGCGAGAGCTTTGCGACGGGCATGAATATGACCTCGCAGTCCACCGGCTCTAACCATATCAATCGCTCGACGCAGAATGTTCTTGGCGCCGTTATTGGTCTGCTGCTGTTTATCGCGGCAATGGTGCTGCTGATGCAGTGGACCGGCCAATCCGACATCCGCAATGCCACGACCGGCGATTTGTCCTGGTCGCAAACCGGCGATAAATTTTTGATGTTCGGCACCGGGCTTCTGCTCGTTGCACTGTTCGCGCTCTACGCGGCGAGCGATGTCGTCAAACCATACATTCAAGGCACGCGCGTCATCGTCCGCAACTCGATGCTGTGGATCATGTTTCTCGCCTGTATGACGACCAGCGTCTTCTTTTCGTTCGACAGCTTTTTCACATCGATCTTCCCGCAGTCCGAGCGCGTCCGCGCCGCGGAACTGCGCGCGCAGAACCAAGTATCGGGCATCGTTGCCGACATTGAGCAAGCCGTGTCCACGAAACGCACCGCGGAAGCCGACGCCCTGTTCAAGACCGAAGCCTGGGCGAATTACGAGCAGCAGTTGAATGGCATCGGCAAGGCCGCTGGCGCATCGGAAGGCGTTATCAAGCAATACATCAACGAGCAGATTGAGACGCGGCGCACCGCCGTCAAAGAGCAGCAGGAACGCATGGCGTCGGCGCAGTCGGGCCAGGCCGGCCTTGCAAACCGCAAGGTCTCACTGACGGAAGAAAAAGGACGCCTCGCGGCAGAACGTCCCGCGCTTGCGACCGAATTTGCCGAAAAGAAAGCCGACGTCGACGAAAAGCAGCGCGCAGCGGATGCCAAGCGCGTCGAAGCACTTGCGGAAGACAAGGGCGTGGAAGGCTCAGGCAAGCAAGGCCGCGGGCCGCTTTATCGTCAGCGCATGAGCGAACTCGGCTTACTGCAGGCTTCGGTAAAGATAGCCGAAGAGCGCTTCAAAGACGCGCAGAAACGCTTGAACGCGACGGAAACGCGGCTGTCGACGATCGACCGCGAGTTGGCGATGATCGACGGCGACCTTGCTAAGCTCAAAGGTGAAGCCGAGACAGCCGAACAGCGCATCGGCCTCGCTGAAGAAAGCGCGAAAGCGGATGGCGGACCAAAACTCGATCCGACGCGGCTCTTGCCATCGTTTGAGCAAGCCATTGCAGAGTTTCGCGCCGGTCCGACGATTGAAAAGCTGACGTCGGTGCAGAGGCTTTGCGGCGACATTACCGGCGCGCTCGCAGCAACGCCCAGCACGCAATCGATGATCGAAGGCATGGATTGCGATCCGAAAACGACGGCTGATGCGGCCGCAGGTTTATTCGCATTGCAGGCCGGTGCGGCGACATTCGAAGCAGCCTGTCTCGGCGGCGATAAACTCAATGCCAATCAGGGCGCTGATGCCTTGTTCGGATTTGCTCGCAAGTGTCTTGCCGACAGCGCGTTGCCGAGCAAAGAAACCGACGAGCTGCGCGCCAAGATCAACTTCATTGAACTCTCGCGCGACGACAAGGCTCACCGCTTCGTTGTCACGTGGAACGCATTTCAGGACGGCAACCGCCTTGCCTATTTGGCGCTCGCCATCGCGATCGGCCTTGACGGCCTGATTTTCATGTCCGGCTTGTTTGGCGCCAACGCCGTTCGTTCGCCGCTATCGGACGTTCCGACGTCCAAGGCACGATCCGGCGCGCAATTGGAGTCGACGATCAACGCAGCCCTCGGCCCACATCCTTACGAAACCGCCTGGGTGACGCTGAATACGCTCAGGCCTATGACCAACACTGACGGTTTCTCGGCGATGGCTGACCTCAGTATGATGGAGCGATCCGCAGCAGATCGCGTACGCATGGTCTTGACCGCGGGCGCCGACATCGGCGCCGTCGAAACGGTCAGCATCAATCCTGAGCGCTATCGCGTGCGTAGCGAGCTGCGCGAATACCTGTCGACGGTTTGCGACAAGCACTTCAAGACAGACTCAACTGCCAAAGATCGTGCCCGCCTCGATCAGCTGGTCAACGCAGCGTTGGCGCCGCATCCGCGCGAGCATTCGGAGATCGTTCTTCATACGCTCGAGCCGATACGAGAAACTGAAGGTTTCACGTCTATGGTGACGTTGTCCGACATCACCAACGACTATGACAATCGCGTGGTACGCCGCGTTATGAACGCCGGCGCGACGATCAAGGCGGTGGCACCCGACATCAAACTTGACGACCGCTATTATATCAGTCCGCGGCTGTATGAGGTCTTGCTGACGATCCGCGCGACCGCTCCTGAAAGCGCAAGCTATCTTCCGGAGCGCTATCGTTTCGAAGGCATTCAGGCACGTCCGGCCATCGACGGCGGCGCATTGCGCGATGCGGCAACGCCACTGGCGAGCGAGCCGCGTCGACCGGAGCTTGAACGTCCTGCGCGGCAGCTTCCGCGCCAGCAGCCGTTGAGTGCCGAGGAACAGCAGGATCTGGCCCGCGCCTATCGCGACGAGTTCCTGGCAGCGATCGGACTGACATCGGCAACCGTCGATCAAAGATTGAAATCCGAAGAAGCGCGCACGGCCATGCGTGAAGCTTGGAAGGCGCTCGACGCACACAGCAAAAAGAATTTACTGCTCGGACATATGCTGCGCGAATTCCAGAATGCGCAGGATCGCGACCTCAGCAGCGTCTATTCAAATCTGCTCAGCGAAATTTCTGGCGATGCGCGCAAGCGTCAGGTTCTTGATGTGATCGAAGACAATGTTCGCGAGGATTTGCTGCTTTATATGCTGTTCCCGGAAACGCATCTGGTGGACTATCTCATCGAGGAAATCGAACGTGCCGCGCAGGCAGATGACGGCCTTCAGCCCGGCGAGCAGATGCTCAAGGACCAACTGAAGTACGTCCGCGAGGGCTTGGGATCGCTCAATCTTTCGAATCCGCAGTCTTGGAATGAAATTCGCCAACGTATCACCGCGGGCTACAATAAGGACATGCCGAACTTCATGAATAAGTATGGCGCGCGGCGCGATACTGACGGTAGCAACGACGTCTAGCTTCGCCTACGAACAAGAAGGCCGGCCTTCAGTGGCTGGCTTTTCGTTGGCGGTGCATACGCGTTAGTTCGTAAACGGCACGACGGTTGCATTCTGCTCGCCGAGGCCCTCAATTTTCAAAACGAGCTTGTCGCCAGCTTTCAGATATTCGGGCGGCTTCCTGGCCGAGCCGACTCCCGGCGGGGTGCCCGTCGTGATGACATCGCCAGCTTCGAGCACCATGAATTCCGTGACGTAAGCCAGAAGTTTCGGGATTGAAAAGATCATGGTCGACGTTGAGCCGGTCTGCTTGCGATTGCCATTGACGTCGAGCGACATCGCGAGATTGTGGGGATCGGACAATTCGTCTGTTGTAACCAGCCACGGGCCGAGTGGACCGAACGTCTCCGCCGATTTACCTTTGACCCACTGACCATTGCGTTTCACCTGCCAGCGCCGTTCCGAAACGTCGTTGCAAATTGTGTAACCGGAGATGTAGCTCAGTGCGTCAGCCTCATCGACGTAACGTGCGCGCTTACCGATCACGAAAGCAATTTCGCATTCCCAATCCATGCGGTCAGAATTTTTAGGATAGATGATGTCGTCGTTCGGGCCGCAGATTGATGTCGGTGCCTTGTTGAAAAGGATCGGCTCTGCAGGAAGCTCCTGGCCGGTTTCCTTCGCGTGATCGGCATAATTCAATCCGATCGCGACAAAGTTGCGCGTACCAGCAATTGGCGGCCCGATACGCACGCCGGCTGGCGCCAGCGGCAAGTTGGCGGTGTCGAGCGAGCGCAGTTTGGCGAGCGCTGCGGGATCAAGAGCCGCGCCCGCGAAATCCGTAACATGCCCCGCGAGATCGCGAATTTTTCCGTCAGCATCGACGATGCCCGGCTTCTCTACGCCAGGCGCACCAAAACGTACTAGCTTCATTGGTCTTCTCCAGAGAAATGGCGCAGACAGTCACAACGACAGACGGGACGCAACTAGTGGCCCCCGCGCGCCGCTGTCAAGCCAGCGGCAGGCGCGACACGCACATGGTTTACGCATGTGGACTGATGCGAAGAGATTTCGATTTGCCAGCAAATCCCACATGCTATTTTTGCAAATCGCGACTAGCATTCGCGCGGAATTGCCTCTCTTAGGCGCATTGCTTTCACGGTACACGGTGGGCAATGCCAATTAAGCCAGCACGTCAATCGCAGAAAAATTGCGGCAGCGGACGCTCATGAAGATCGCTATGGCCCGGCTCGAACGTTGGCTGGAAGCGCTGCCAAAGATCCGGAAACAGCCCGGTTTGGCGTATGCGGCTGCGATTGCCATCTTCGCAATCAATCTCGGCGCCCGGTTAGCACTCTCGGAGGTTTTGCCGCCTGGCCTCCCATATTTCACGTTCTTCATCGCCGTTTTGCTTGCGACGCTTGTAAGCGGACTTGGGCCAGGGGTGTTGACGCTTGGGCTTTCCGTCGGCGCCGCATGGTATCTCTTGCTGCCGACGCGAACGCCCGATCAAATCCAAGAAGCGATTGTCGCATCACTGCTGTTTGCTTTCATCGGCGCAATGATAATAGCGATCACGCACCTGCTGAATCGCACTGTCGAACGCTTCTTGAAGTTACAAGATCGTGCGGAAACGCAACTCTATTTGACCGCGATGGCGGAGCAGCGCCTCAAAAATCTCAATGATGAGCTTAAGCACCGCAATAAGAATACATTCGCGCTCATTGCAGCGCTCGTCGCTCAGGGCAGCCGTCGCGAGACCGACATCGAGCGTTTTGCCGAGGCTTTGCGAAGCCGCTTGATGGCGATGGGTACCGCTCAAGATCTGATCCTAAGCAGTCACTTTCAAGGAACTGACTTGAGCACTCTCGTCAGCAAGACACTTGAACCGATTGTGCCTCCCGGCCCGAAACGGCTTGAGACCGACGGGCCTGAGTTTTTCCTTCCGACCGAAGTTGCGACGCCGCTCGCGCTTGTCATCCACGAACTCGGCACGAACGGCTTAAAATACGGCGCCTGGTCAAACGACACCGGCCGTATCGCGGTCCGTTGGAAACTCGATCATGAGACAGACGCTGAATCCAATCTCATCCTGACGTGGAAAGAAACCGGCGGCCCGAAAGTCAATCAACCGGAGAGGACAGGCTTCGGAACGCTTTTGATCGAACGCACGCTGCCGGACTCGTCAGTCGATCGCACATTCACCGCTGGCGGCTTTACCTGCACGATCACGCTGCGCATTCGCAATCTGAATACGCTTCGAAACGGTATTCGCACGCGCCGCGATGACGGCGAAACTCTGACATTGGCGAACCGATAAGTTCGCCACGCGTCCGCGACCGCGCGTGTTAAATCGAAGGAACGGCTTCGAGACCTGCGCGGACTTTGGCTTCCGTCAACTCCGGCGCACACAGCTCGACAAAACGATGCGCAAATCCGCGCAGATACGTGCCGCGCCGAATGGCAATGCGCGACGTATTGTTGGCAAACAAGTGCGTCGCATCCAGCAGGCGCAAGCTCGGATCGCGCACGGCGTCAAACGCCATCGACGCAACAATCCCAACGCCCAATCCGAGTTCCACGTAGGCTTTGATGACGTCGGCGTCGAGCGCGACCATGACGATATCCGGTTCGAGTTTGGCTTTTGCAAACGCTTCATCAATACGCCCGCGGCCGGTAAAGCCCTGGTGATACGTAATGATCGGATATTCGGCGATTTGCGCGAGCGTGAGCTTTGGCGCGCGTTCCAATTCGTGACCGATCGGGACGACGACACCGTGATGCCAGGAGTAGTATGGAAACGTCGCAAGCTCAGCGACATCCTGCAGCGCCTCGGTTGCAATCCCGATGTCGGCTTGACCGTCGAGCAACATCGACGCGATTTCCGTCGGGCTTGCCTCGTGAAGAACGAGGTGCACTTTCGGAAATTGCTTTTTGAACTCTGTCACGACCTTCGGCAGCGCGTAGCGAGCCTGCGTATGCGTCGTCGCAACGCTCAACTGACCTTGATCGCGGCTTGAAAATTGCGCACCGAGCTTCTTGATATTTTGAGTATCGAGCAGAATGCGCTCGACGATCCCAACGAGTTCCTGGCCTGGTTCCGTCAAGCCGAGCAACCGTTTACCCTTGCGGATAAACAGTTCTACGCCCAATTCATCTTCCAAATCCTTGATGTGCTTCGACACACCGGACTGCGATGTGTAAAGCGCATTGGCAACTTCGGTAAGATTGAAATTTCGCCGGACCGTTTCTCGAATAATCCTGAGTTGTTGGAAATTCACGGTTTTCCGGTGCCATTCTGATGATCAAAGACGCTGATACGCTTGCTCGTCAGCTTTACATGCTGACCGGCTGTGATGCCAAGTGTAGCGAGCTCCGATCCCGGCAATTCCACTTCAAAGAACTCATTTTTACCTTTTCGCGCTTCGCCGTTAGCGACCAGCTCGATCCTGGTCACAGGGCCTTTGCCCTGGATTCGGTGGACCTTCGCCGTGATACCTTCGCCGTTGTGCACGTCCGGATTAATCTCGGTTTCATGCGGCCGCACGAACGCAACGACGTCCTGTCCGTTTGCAAAATTTGAATGTCCTAGAGAAATCCGATCGTCGCCGACGTGCACGTACCCGCCGTCGACTCGGCCACGGAATTCGTTGACGTTGCCGATGAAGCCATAGGCAAAGGCCGTTGCCGGTTCGTTATAGATTTGCCACGGCGTGCCGAGCTGTTCCACTCGGCCCTTATTGATCAGAATGACCTTGTCGGAAACTTCGAGCGCCTCTTCCTGATCGTGAGTCACGAAGATCGACGATACGTGCAACTCGTCGTGCAACTGGCGGAGCCAACGGCGCAACTCCTTGCGCACCTTGGCATCGAGCGCGCCGAACGGTTCGTCGAGTAGCAGGACGCGCGGCTCGACAGCAAGCGCGCGCGCCAGGGCGATGCGCTGACGTTGACCACCCGAGAGCTGCGTCGGGAACCGGTCCGCAACCCATCCGAGCTGAATGAGCTCAAGCAGGCGCGCCACCTTCTTGCGAATTTCAGCTTCGCTCGGACGCGTTGACCGCGGACGCACGCGCAAACCGAAGGCAATATTTTCGTAGACCGTCATGTGTTTGAACAGCGCGTAGTGCTGGAATACGAATCCGACCTTGCGCTGGCGAACATCGCGATCCGTTGAGTCTTCGCCATCGAGCAAAATCTGCCCGCTATCAGCACGCTCCAAGCCGGCGATGACCCGCAGCAAAGTCGTCTTGCCGCAACCGGACGGTCCAAGCAGCGCGACCAATTCTCCGTCGGGAAATGTCAGGCTGACGTCATCGAGCGCTGTGAAGTTTCCGAAGCGCTTATTGATGTTACGAACTTCGATGCTCATCACACTGTCTCCGAGGTGCTTGGATGCGCGACGCGCCATTCCACATAAGTTTTAAGAGCGAGAGTTACGAGCGCAAGCAAGGCCAGCAGCGATGCGACGGCAAAAGCGGCTGCGAACTGATACTCGTTATAAAGGATTTCGACGTGAAGCGGCATCGTGTTTGTCTCACCTCGAATATGACCCGACACGACCGACACGGCGCCAAATTCTCCCATAGCGCGCGCATTCGTTAGGATAACTCCATATAGCAGCGCCCATTTTACGTTTGGGATCGTGACACGCCAAAACGTCTGAAGACCGGATGCGCCAAGAGAAATGGCCGCTTCCTCTTCGTCTCGGCCCTGCGCTTGCATCAGCGGAATAAGTTCGCGCGCAATGAACGGAAACGTCACGAAGACGGTCGCTAGAACGATCGCAGGGACCGCAAAAACAATCTTGATATCGTGCACGTGCAGCCATTCGCCGAACCAGCCCTGCAGACCAAACACGAGCACGTAAATGAGCCCTGCAACGACCGGCGATACCGAGAATGGCAAATCGATCAACGTGATCAGAAATTGCTTTCCAGGAAAGTTGAATTTCGCGATCGCCCAGGCGGCTGAGATGCCGAATACGAGATTGAGCGGCACGGCGATCGCGGCCGCAAGCAACGTCAATCGAATGGCCGACAGTGCATCAGGTTCGACGAGCGACGCGAAATAGGTGTCGACGCCTTTGCGAAACGCTTCGAGAAACACCGCAATCAAAGGGAGAAGCAGGAAGATCAGAAAGAACGTCAAGCCTACGCCGATGACGAGAGCTTTGACCCACGGTGCGTCTCGCGTAGCGGCATTGCGCTCAAACCGGCTCGCTCCGCCAGACTGCGGAGAGGCTGCAATTGCGACTGCTGACATCAGACCGTTCTCCCCGTGCGTTTAGAACTCCAAGACTGGAGACCATTGACGATCAGCAGGAGAAGGAAGGATATCACGAGCATGACCGACGCGATCGCGGTCGCTCCCCTGTAGTCGTATTGTTCGAGTTTCGTGATGATCATGAGCGGCGTGATTTCCGACACCATCGGAATGTTGCCCGCAATGAAGATGACGGAGCCATACTCGCCAACCGCGCGTGCGAACGCGAGGGCAAAGCCCGTCAAAAGCGGCGGCAGCAATGCGGGCGCGACGATCCGGGTAACGGCTTGCCACCGCGACGCGCCAAGGCTTGCCGCTGCCTCTTCATACTCGGCATCGAGGTCTTCGAGGACGGGCTGTATCGTTCGGACAACAAACGGCAGCCCGATGAACACGAGCGCGACAAGGACGCCGGGTGGGCCGAACGCGATCTTGATCCCAAGCGGTTCAAGAAATTGTCCAAGCCAACCGTTCTTGGCATAAATTGCAGTCAGCGCGATGCCCGCTACGGCCGTCGGCAAAGCAAACGGCAAGTCGATGAGCGCATCGACAAGCTTGCGGCCGGGAAACGTGTAGCGGGTAATTGCCCAGGCCAGCAGCGAGCCAAAGACGACGTTGATTGCGGCGGCAAGCAGCGACGCGCCGAATGTCAGTTTGTAGGAGGCGACGACACGCGGCGACGCAACCGCCGCCCAGAATTCGTCTAAGGTCATCTCGAAGGTCTTGATAAAGACCGCTGAAATCGGAATTAGGACGATGAGCGACAGGTAGATCAGCGTGTAACCCAGCGACAGACCGAAGCCTGGCAGCACGCGTGTTTCTCTGGCGTACATAAAAATTCCCCCAATAAGCCAGAGCTAAACGAACAGCGCGAGCGATAGAACGTAGGCGATCGATGCAGCCAAGCCTGCCAATGAAACGGCCTTAGACGCGCTGCTGACGATGGTCGGCATTGCTCAACTCCAAATGTTATGTTCGTCGTGTTGGTATGGCGGAGCGCGCAATCGGCGAACCAAGAACTTTTGCAAAGGTTAGACGCGTTTCAGATATCGCCGCCGACGCTAAGCGTCGCCTATCCGACGCTCTTGCGCGACGGAGCGAAAATCAGAAATCCTGTTGCTCTTTCGGGCAATGGATTGAAAAGAGCGTGCGCACTGTCGGCCTGATACAGGATTGCGTCACCGGTATTGAGCCGCGTGCTCGCACCACTGTTCAGCTCAATTTCCACCAGTCCGGCCGTGACCAATAACGTCGCACGTGCCCCCCAAGGGTAAACAGGGACGACTTCGCGGTGTCCGCCGGCAATTTCGAACTCACTAAAATCAAAGGGCTGATCTGTTTCGGGATGGGAGAATGCGCGCTGTAGAAACCCGCCGTTATTGGACGCGATTGTGCGAATCGTTTCTTTCGTCAGCACCGTTGAACGCGGCTCGGTTGTTTGTGCGATCAAAGCCGTCGCCGGGATTCCCAGCGCTTTGGACACCTTCCAGATCAACGTGATCGTCGGCACACTCTTGCCAGTCTCGATCTGGCCAAGCATAGCGCGGCTGACGCCGGACCGCTTGGCAAGCGTCTCTAACGAATAGCCCTGGGCGTGCCTGAGACGCCGCAAATTCGTGCCGACGTCGGGCGGGCTATCTGGGACCTTTGCCGCAATATGCAGGCCGCTGGCAGCTGAATCTGTCCGCCCGCTCGTTTTCGTCATCTGTAGCATGGTCCACCAGGATTGTTGGCTGATGCGACCACGATAGTCGTCGGCGCGCGCACGCCGAACCAAGAAAAACTGCAGAGCTTATGCCAAAAAAGAAAGGGACCCTTCCGGATCCCTTTCTCTCCAAGTCTTCTGACGAGAAGGTCAGAATTTAATTTGAGCGCCAGTCATGACCAGGTGAACGCCCTCGACCTCATATGTCGTAGCAGCTCCGCCGGAGCGTGACCCATTGTTGGTGACGAGCAGATCGGCTTCCGAGTAACGGTAACCGAGGTATAAATCCAAAGCGGCCGAGTCCACCTGCTGGTTGATACCAAAGCCCCAAACGTCGATGTCGGCTCCAGCAAGAAAACCTGTCGCGCGAGCGAAACCGTTGTTTTGGTTGAACGACGCAGGACGTCCTGTTGCCGTCAGACCACTGCCGGAAATGCCGGCCCCGGTATCGTAGTGCTCGTACTCGCCATAGATCGTCGTTTTACCGAGCGAATTGAATTTGCGCTCGATACCGGCCTGGACGTAGTAGAACGAGTCTTCGTCATCGATCGCCTGTGCGCCTGCGACGTTGAGGTCGAACGTATCCTGACGATTACGATCCCATTTGATACCGTAAGCGCCCGAAACGAACAGGCCCGTTTCGACATGCTGGATCGACCCTGACAAGCCAAGCGTTTGGCAATCTGCCTTGCCACCTACGTTCTGGGCCGTGCCGCTACCTGAGGCATCGATCGCGCAACCACGATCGTTGAGCGAACCCGTCCCTGCGTAGTCGCCATAGCCGATGCCGCCAGCAAACTTGAAGCCAGCCTGCTCGCCAGTGTAACGAACGGCAGCATCCCAGAAGTCATCTTCGCCCCAGGCCGCCGAAACTGAGAAGCCTTTGAGCACGCCTTCGAATTCGGGTGTCTCTACACGAACGAGATTCCAACGATCACCTTCGCCAGGGACACCTTCACCCGATTGTCCGCTCTGCGGCAGAATATTGCCCCACGTCCTGAAATTGGCGGACGTCGCACCATTCTGACGCGTAGGATCTTGGCCAGCGCGGATCGCATAGCCTTCGTATGCTCCGGTGCCCGTCGATCCGTTCTTCAAACGAAGAACCAGCGAGCCGTTCCAACGACCGTAGTGCTTCAAAAAGTGCGAAGTATTGACGGTATTGACCTCGGTGATGCGCTCAGTCGCCTGATCCGTCTTGCCGACGTAAAGCTTGCCGTACGTCTTGCTCGACAAGAACCAGGTCGAATGACGAACATCGAGCACGTTTGCCGATTCACCGCCCGTTGTATTGTTGGTGATGCCGTTGTCGTTAAACTGGTCCGTGCGATTAAGACGATTTGCGCGAACGCCGATTTCAAGCAGATAACCAGCCTTCAAATCGTCGGTGATCTTGCCCTCGCCCTTGAAACGGAAGCGTGTGCGCGCGGCATCGTTCGTTCCAACATAAACGTCGCTGCGGTCACCATCGTCCCAGAACAGCAAGGCCTCATTGACAAGGCCCGACACTTCGAGCTTGACCTTGCGATTGCCCTTGCGCGCCGTTGTCGCTTCGAGCTCGGCGATCCGCTCCTCAAGGTCGGCGCAGCAATCGCCGCCAAGGTCGGCTGCAGACGCAGGCACCATGCCCCCGCCTAAAACAACTGCAGCCGCCGCGACCGCCCATCTACGTCCCCTCAAGTCATTACGCCGTCTCATCTGTCAGACCCCCGTCTGTTTTCGCGGACCAAATATCCGTCATAACATGTTGATAACAATAGTATTTCTTGATTCAGTTCGTACTTTCAAGCGATCTCGCACCTCTCTGTTTGCTTCCGCTATATTGGCGTTGCGACCCCGACACAGGCGTATGCTCCGTCGGCGGCTCAACGCGCCAGCCAGCACGCTCCAGCAGCACCGCAGCACGATTCAAGCTGAGCGTATCTGCGCCGCGCAGTTCGCGGATGCGCCGTGACCGCCCCGTGTTCAGGGATGAGATGAGTCGCGGGACGCGCGAGCGGTGTCTGGCGTCAAACGCCTGCGCGGCCCTGACTTCAGCCGAGCGCTGCAATTGATCGACTAAAGCAAGCCCTTCCGGCCACGGACCGTAGCCGGCATCAGCGTTGATGTGCCCGGCTGCGCCGAGATTGATCAAATCGGCACCCCACTTGTCTGCCCAGTGCGTGACTTGATCAAAGCTCATCCAAGGGTCATTGGTGCTTCCGACGACAATCGCTGGAAAATTGAGCGGCCCGGCCGGCAACATTTCCGACACGCCGAACCGTTCCGGGTCAGCCGGTGCGACGAGCAGAGCGCCCGCAATGCGATGGTCGTGATCGCTGGCCGCTTGAACCGCCGCGAGCACGCCGAAGCTATGGGCAACAATTATGATCGGCTCCGAGGCCTGACTGATCGCGCGCCGTATGCGGCTCGACCATTCTGCAAGATTTGCCGTCGACCAATCGGCCTGCCGCACACGTACGGCGTTCGGCACATGCCGTTCGATCCACGTTTGCCAGTGAGCAGGACCACTCGATCGCAAGCCGGGAATGATAAGGGTTGTCGTCATGATGTCTGTCCTCGTCAAAGCGTTTGAAAAGCGGCGACCAGGCCGCGGGCGTTGCGCACTATCTCAGGAGAGACAGCAGGGCTTTGATCGTGGACACATTCGTTGAAAACGCTGCACATCCGCATCGGCGGCATAGGCTGTAAAAATATCCGGCCAGCGGAGCGTTGAACGCATCGAATTCCGTTTCATATCGCCTCCTCCGGCAAATCTGATTCAGAGAAAAAATTGCCCCTCCCGAACGTCGCGGTCCGGGAGGGAGGGGCGCAGACAGACGGATTAGCTCTTGCTTCCGTAGATCTGATCGAACACGCCGCCGTCCTTGAAGTGAATCTCGGCCGCCTTGCCCCATCCACCGAACACGTCTTCGATCGTGAACAGCTTCACATCAGAGAACTGCGCCTTGTACTTCTCTGCAGCCTTCGGATCGCGCGGGCGGTAGTAGTGTTTGCCGGCGATGTCCTGGCCTTCTGGCGAATAGAGATAGTTCAAGTAGCCTTCAGCGACTTTGCGGGTTCCGCGCTTGTCGACAACCTTGTCCACAACGGACACGGACGGCTCAGCGAGAATCGACACTGTCGGCGTGACGATCTCAAACTTATCCGGACCGAGTTCCTTCGTTGCGAGATAGGCTTCATTTTCCCACGAGATCAGCACGTCGCCGATGCCACGCTCCGTGAACGTCGTCAGCGAACCACGCGCACCGGAATCGAGAACCTTGGTGTTCTTGTAGATTTTCGTAACGAGATCTTTCGCCTTGGCTTCGTCGCCGCCCGGCTCCTTCAGGGCATAGCCCCAGGCAGCAAGATAGTTCCAGCGCGCACCACCCGACGTCTTCGGATTCGGCGTTACGACTTCAACGCCTTCCTTGCCGAGATCAGCCCAATCCTTAATGCCCTTCGGGTTGCCTTTGCGAACCAGAAAGACAATTGTCGATGTATACGGCGCCGAGTTGTCCTTCAGACGCTTGTTCCAATCGGCCGGGATCAGATTGCCATTCTTGTGCAGCTGATCGACGTCGCCTGCGAGCGCGAGCGTCACAACGTCGGCCTCCAGGCCGTCGATGACTGCGCGGGCTTGCTTGCCCGAACCGCCGTGCGACTGCTTGATCGTGACGTTGTCGCCGGTCTCCGCCTTCCAATGCTTGGCAAATGCGGCGTTGTAGTCCTGATAAAGCTCGCGCGTCGGGTCATAGGAAACATTAAGCAGCGTGACGTCGGCGGCGTGGGCCGCACCCGCAAGTGCCGCAGCCGTCAGCGACGCGCCCAGCCAAAGCGCTTTGCGGCGCGAGAAGCTATTGAAAGACATTGGAGATCCTCATCAGTCGGTTTGAACTGATGATGACGTTAATGGGGTGGCTGCTGGCGACGAACCAACAAGTTCTGCTGAGCTTATGAAGAAACGCAACGATACGGGCGGCGCCGCGGCCTAAGCACTGCTAAGCCTGCAGGCCCGGCGTGAATGGCGCGAGCGTTCTCTGGTCCCACATCAAGTTGAGGTCGCGCATGTGGCGGATCAACACGGCCTTGTGTCGATCCCACCACTGGAGGATCGAGGAGAACTCCTGAATGTGCGCTTTACCATCCTGGATCATCACAACCGGCCAATGACCGACGAGGGCGTTGTCGATGCCGAACAACTCGTCGCCCCACCACATGGCCTCGCCGAATGCGTGGTGACCTACGCCGCCAAACTTCATCATCGCCAGAACAGCAAACGGTTCAAACGTCCGCGCGCGTTGCACGGCCATGCGCCATAGCTCCAATGTTGACGCATACTCCCAGGACACGGCGCTCCAGTTATTTGGAAATCGCTGACAGAATTCTGCATAGAACGCGTTGGCATCTTCAAAATTGATCCGGGAGTCGCCGAGTTTCGGATCGTCGAAATCCGGGAACTGAAAAACAAAGCCTTCCATGAACTCGACGCTCGTTTGGGCCACAAGGTCCTGATAGTTGTCGCAGGTGCACGACAGCAACCGGCCCTTGAACCCGCGCTTGTAGGCTTCCTTAGTAAGCGCATGGAGAAACGGCTCATAAGCGGTATCCCAACACAAGATGTCGGGGTCGTGCGTCAGCAATCGCTCGACGATCGCGCCAAAATCTGTCGTCTCAACCGGAAACATATGTTCCGCGACGAGATCGATCCCAGCCACTTCAAACGCCGCCCTGTAGGTCGCGATCGATGGTAGCCCGTGCAAATCGTTCTGCGTGCACATCGCCACGGTCTTGAGACCGGGATCATTGCGCTTCAACCAATCAACGCCCGTGACATTGTAAATCGGATGCACTTCACTCGGCGCAACGAGCGTCGGCGCATCGGGCGTCAGGTCACTCGGCAGAAGCGTTGCGACCAGCATACGGTGCTGATTGACAACGCGGCGGACTTGTTCGGTGAAATCGTTGCCACCAACCATAAGGATGAATTTCACGTCGTCTTCGTTGATAAGCTTCTTGACGCCTGCGAGCGCAAGCTCGGGCTGAAATTTTGTGTCGAACGGCACGAGGTCGACCATATAGCGCCGCATGCCGACCTTGATGCCGCCTGCGGCGTTGACGCGATCCCGCCAGATCAAGCTGCCATTAAGACCCGGCTCTGCCCATGAACTGAGTTTGCCAGAAAGCGGCGCTAGAAACCCGATTTTTAGAACAGTTGAAGATTCGAGCGAGTGATCTGTCATCGCTAAAGACAACGCCGACGTCAGCGAGTTTTTCGATCGCGCAATCATGAGATGTGGGTTTCTTTCGATCTGCCGGCGTCAATACTCGTACTATTGCGCCACATAGATCATGTCTTCCTGGGATGACGCGATGTAGTGGCGCATGAATTCAACGGCGCTATCGACATTGCGCCGTTCGAGAGCTGCATATAGCGAGCGCAATGCATGCTGCGTTTGCCGAATGCGATCCGGCGTCAATGCACGACGTTTGTCGGCACACCAATTTGGCTGTCTGCGTACCTCGTTCAACACCCGGTACATAGCGATGATTGCGGTGTTGCGCGTGCCTTGACAAAGCGTCATCATGAATTGCTTTTCCAAATCGGCGAAGCGCGCCGCGTCGGTCACGATGCCATCAAGCTCGTCGAGCACGCCGCGCAGCGCCGCGAGATCGCGGATCGACATTGATATTGTCGCGAGGCGCGCGATTTCAGGCTCAATGATCGATTGCGCAACATTCATTTCGAACGGCGAAATCGCCTCTGCGATCGCCGTGACATTTATTGTTCCAGCGTCCTCCAACGGCGCGGCAGGCGCGGTCAGCGAAATGCGAACACAGACAAACGCACCTGAGCCCGTCCGGCGCGCAACAACTTTGAAGCTCTCTAGAAAATCGAGTGCATGGCGAACAGCTGTTCTCGACTGACCAAATTCTTCCGCTAGTTCGCGCTCGGCCGGCAAACGCGTGCCGAATGAGTAGCGTCCCGTCGCAATGCGCTCATACAGCTCCGCGGCGATCGCTTTGACGGACTGCTTCACGACGGGATGATCATTCGCGTCGCGCTCCCAAGGCGGCAATTGCGCAGCCTCGATCGTTCCATTTTTTTTCATTCGACCCCCGTTCATTCAGACGACGCCAGGCGACGGCGATCGCATTTGCGGCGATCCCGTCGCCATACGAAATCGATCCGCCGCCAAGACTAGCGAACAATCAGCCATTTGCAACCATACCCAACCATTGCAAAGAAATTGTCGTAGATTCAATTCCAAGAGTGAAAACTGCCCCTGTTTTAGGCGTTGTGCCTAAAAAGTTTCCTGCTGATAAACATTTTTTCGTTGACGGCGGACGGCTCGCGCGTAGACTGTATGTCGCAGCGTCAATAATGGTGGATTTTGGGTGTTTTTGGTTGGCTATTGGTGGGTGTCGTTATGCGCGTGAGCCACTTGATCTGCAGTCAACGGACGTCCGGTCCACAACACGGCATTTTGCCATGAACAAAAAATTTGACCGGGGACGGAAAAAATGAGTGTTGCAACACCAATCGCGGGAAATGAGCCCGCAAGTCTTCATCGAACAATCAATTGGACAGGTGCGTTTTGGGTCGCGAGTGGCGTCCCCGCACTGGTTCTCTTTTCCATTGGCGGCATCGCTGGCACGACCGGCAATGTCGCCTTTCTCGTTTGGATAGCCAGTATGATTATGGGCTTCATCCAATCGTTCACATACGCCGAAATCGCGGGCCTCTTTCCGAATAAGTCTGGCGGCGCTTCTGTCTATGGTGCATCGGCATGGGTACGCTACTCGAAGATGATCGCGCCGCTCTCAGTCTGGTGCAACTGGCTTGCATGGACGCCGGTGCTGTCTCTCGGCTGTTCGATCGCCGCCGCTTACATTCTGAATGCGCTAGGACCGATCCCCGGTGCCGAATCCGCTGAAGTTGCCGCCTGGGTTCAGGCCAATGCAAACTCTATCGCTGCCGATAGTCCGCGGATCGCCGAATGGCTTGCTGCGAATGCCGGCAAGACCTCGGCTGATGCTATTGCCGCCCTCCTCGCGCAGGACGGCGTTGCGGCGCTGACACCTTGGTTCCGCACTTGGACACTCGCACACGGCACGATCGGTCCGGTGTCGTTCTCGCTCAACGCTGTCTTCTTCATCGGCGTGATCTTGATGTTGCTGACGTTCGCGATCCAGCATCGCGGAATTCTCGGCACCGCCAACGTACAGAAGTACATTGGATTGCTCGTGATCGTACCGATGCTGATCGTTGGCATCGCTCCGATTATGACTGGTCAGATCAACTGGGAAAACTATTCGCCGCTCGTTCCGCTGAAAGAGGCTTACGTGCCTGTTAACGGCGAATGGAACATTGGTGGCTGGACGCTCGTGCTCGGCGGCATGTTTATCGCCGCATGGTCGACGTACGCGTTCGAGACCGCGATCTGCTACACAAGCGAGTTCAAGGATCCCAAAACAGATACATTCCGCGCGATCTTCTACTCGGGTCTCCTCTGCCTGGTGCTCTATTCGCTCGTGCCGTTCACGTTCCAAGGCGTCCTTGGCTTGAACGGTATGCTTGAACCAACAATCGTTGACGGTTCCGGCGTTGCCGCGGCAATGGGCAAGATGGTCGGTGGATCTGGCATCATCACGAACATCATGGTGATGTTGATGATCCTCGCGCTCATTCTGGCAATCATGACTGCCATGGCAGGCTCATCGCGCACTCTGTATCAAGGATCTGTCGACGGATGGCTGCCTCGCTATCTTTCGCGCGTCAACGAACACGGTGCGCCGACGGCGGCGATGTGGACCGACTTGCTGTTCAACGTCGGACTGCTTGCGATTGCCGCTGCCGATGCGACGAGCTTCTTCTTCATCCTCGCCGTATCGAACTGCTGCTACATCATCTTCAACTTCCTCAACCTTAACTCGGGCTGGATTCACCGCATCGACAACGGACACATCGCGCGTCCGTTCAAGGCGCCGACAATTCTGCTGGCACTCGGCACGTTGTTCGCGTTCGTCAACGCTGTCTTTCTCGGTGCCGGTGCGAAGGTTTGGAACCCGGTTGCGCTCTGGGCCGGCTTGATTGCCGCCGGCTTGATCATCCCGGTCTTCTTGTACCGGCACTACGTGCAGGATGGCGGCAAATTCCCGCCAAACATGCTGGAAGATTTGAACTTGACTCAAGCCGACCTCGCGACACGCAAAGCCGGCATCCTTCCATACCTTACGCTTCTAGCCGGAATTGCAGTCGTACTCACAGCAAACTGGTTCTTCCAGTTGCCAGGATAACATCTCTCTGGGCGGCGGCGTCACAACCTGCCGCCCAGACCTAACGCCTGACTCAATACTTCGGACGGAGACTTACGCATGCTTGTCGAGGGCATAAAAAGCAGACCGAGATATCCAGGTCTTTCGGCCGATAGCTACGCGAACCATCATGTTCTTGTGGCCGACGGCGACGGCGCGCAAGCCATTCTCGATCTCTTCGCCAACAGCGGCGCCGACATGAAGGGCCGCGTGACAATCGTTTATGCCGCGACTGTGCCGAACAGTGCGGCATTCATCGAAAAATTGAATTCGCTGCCGGTCGAAGTCGTGCACGCCATGCCGACAATCGACACAGCGATGACGCGGCTAAGCGGCGTGCTGAATGTCGCCCGCATGGGGACGCGCATTTACGCATCCGGCAGCGAGACGCTGATCGGTCTCGCCGTGCAACTATCGCAGTCTTTCGGCATGGACCCGGGAGCAGTGTTGACGGAACATCGCGGCACCGCCGCGCGGCGCGTCCAGTGCGTCCACTGCAAAGGCTTCACTGAAGGCGTGACGACCAACGTCGTCAAGTGCGCGCACTGCGCAACGAATCTCCTCGTGCGCGATCACTATTCCCGCCGCCTTGCGGCATTCCAGGGCGTTTGCGTCGATGCCGAAGTTGCGGGCCAATTGCCGGAAATCGTGGAGGCCTTCAAGTGAGCGGCACTGAAATTCCTGTCCGAGTCGCGCGGGTCGAGACCGTCGCCGAACGTATCAAGCGGATTCGTTTTGTACCTGTCGATGGCGCACCTTTGCCCACCTATTCGGCTGGCGCGCACACGGTCGTGACGATGCGTGACGGCTCTAAGACCATCAAAAACCCTTACTCGCTTATGGGAAAATTGAACGACACGACGGGCTACGAAATCAGCGTTCTTAAAACTCATAACTCACACGGCGGATCGCTTTTCGTCCACGACAAGTTGTATGAAGGCGCCTTTGTTACCATTAGTCATCCGTCGAACCTTTTTGCCCTCGATCTGCGCGCGCGCAAGCACCTGCTGATCGCCGGTGGCATCGGAATCACGCCGATCATGGCAATGGCCGAGCAGTTGTCATTGATCGGCGCGCCGTTCGAGTTGCACTATTCGACGCGCACGCCGAGTTCAGGCGCGTATGTCGACGAAATGAAGCAAAAGCTCGGACGAAAGTTTCACCACTATCAGACCGTATCCGCGCAACGGATCGACCTTGCAAACCTTCTCGGTCAACAACCGCTTGGAACGCATCTCTACGTTTGCGGTCCAGACGCAATGATCGAAGATGTCTTGCGACTCGCCAAAGAGGCGGGCTGGCCAAGCCAGCATTTGCATGCCGAACACTTCACGGCGCCACGCGGTGGCCTGCCGTTCGATGTCGAACTCGCAAAAACCGGCAAGACAATCCGTGTCCAAGAAGACGAAAGCGTTTTGCAGGCACTTGAATCCGCGGGCCTCGAACCGCCTTACCTGTGCCGCGGCGGCGCTTGCGGACAATGCGAGACCGGCGTCGTCTCATGCGACGGCAGCATTCTACATTACGACCACTACCTGACAGATGAAGAAAAGCAGGAAGGGCGCAAGATGATGATCTGCGTTTCCCGCATCAAAGGATCACGCATCACACTCGATCTGTGATTGCACAGTTGCCACGGCGGTATGGAGCTCGTCATGAATCAAGAATTCAGGAAGTTGTCTTTTCGTGACGACTTCACCTTCTACAACAGCCCTGAGTCGATCAGGCGCTTTCCCTTCCCGTTTTGGGAAGACAAGTACATGTATTCGGTCAATATCGAGCCGCACTCGACCGGCCCAAAAGGGTCGGTCTATGAGTTCCCGATCGACATCAACGAGCACTACGTCTCGGAAATGCATGACCGGGCGCTAGTTCTCAAAGAAGATCCCCTGCGGTGTCAGGCGCTGCCGCACATGATGCTGGCGCAGTGGGATTTTCTCGAACTCCTCATGACGTCGATGGCGCGCGATTACCCGCAATGGTTTTCGCTGACGACCGAAGGCGACCGCTGGCACTGGGTCAATAAGCCTCTCGGCATCGACCAGAAGTTCACGTTTGGCGATCCTTCGACACTTCCCTACGAGCCAATGGAATACATGGGCCGCCAATGCCAGGGCGACTTCTCGATTCAGGATCAGCGCGACGGTCAACTCTGGATGGATGCGGGCGTTATCACGACGCAAGCCGACTGGTCGTTGGATTTCGACGTCGGAATGAACTTCATGGAATGGCACGGACCGGTTCCGCTCGCGCACGACATGAAGGTCTTCGATCGCGCGTTGAAGTTCCTACTCAATCTGCAACTCGGCCAGCCCGTTCGGCGGTTGAACTGGACCATGACGATCAATCCGCGCCTCGATACCAGTCCGGAAAACTACAATAAGTGGGGCAAGGATCGCACAACAGTCACGCCGGAAAACGTCGGCGACAAAGTCCATCTTCGCGTTGAACTGCAAGCCCTATGGCGCTTGCCGCGCTCGAACGCGATCCTGTTCTCGATCCGCGGCTACCTGATCAAAATGCGTGAGCTGGTCACTGTGCCGAAGTGGGGCCGCCGCATGCATCGCGTCCTCGGCTCGTTGCCGCAGGAGCTCGTCGATTACAAAGGCATCACGCGCTATCGCGATACCACGCTCGAATGGCTGTCAAAGTACGACGACGGTCAGCCGACATCGCCGGGTGGCGGTCCGGATTGATAACCGGACAAACCCCGAAAATTACAGAACACACCAACAAGCAAACGAAACTAGAGGAGACGTCGATGTCGACCAATACCCGGACCACCGCGCTCGAAAGCCGCCACCGCGCGCTCGGGTCGGATCTTGCACAATCTTGGAACTCGCTGCCAATCCCGCAAAACTATTCGACGAATGCCTATGATGAAGTCGCGGCGACCCGTTACCGCGCCGGCCTGATTGAGGTCACGGGACTGCGTATCGTCAATGTCACCGGCCCAGACGCTCTGAAATTCTTGAACTATCTGCTGACCACAGACGTTTCCAAGGCGGAACCCGGCGATTCACATATCTCAAATACCGTCAACGACGCCGGCGCGCTGATCGACGACGTGCTCGTCTACATCAATGGCCCGAATGACTACCGCATCTCGCACGGCGGCGGCGTCTTCGACGAAGCCCTGAGAGAGTACGCGCCGAAGTTCAACGTCAAAGTTGAACCGGACAATGACGTTCACATCATCTCGCTGCAGGGTCCGGTCGCGCTTGAAGTGCTGGCACCGCACACGCCTGCTGATTTGGCGGGCCTCGGCTACTTCAAGCACGTCAAGACGACGTTGTTCGGCAAGCCGGTCACGCTTGCACGCGGCGGCTACTCTGGCGAGCGCGGCTATGAAGTCTTCACAAGCCGCGCCGACGCTGGGTTTATCTGGGATGCGATCCTCGAAGCCGGCAAATCGAAAGGCGTCGTTCCGGCGTCCTGGACCTGCCTCGATACCGTTCGCGTCGAATCCGGCCTTCTGTTCTTCCCGTTCGATATGCCGCACGGCGATACGACACCGTGGGAAGTTCGCGCTGACTGGACCGTCGATCTCAGCAAGCCGGACTTCCGCGGCAAGGCGGCACTCGCGGCCAGCAAAGGAAAAGAGCGGTCCTTCATCACCGGATTGGAAGTCGATTCTGCTGACGCTGCGACTCCAGGCGCAAAAATCTACGCCGGCGGCAAGGAAGTTGGCGTCGTGACCAGCACCTGCTTCAGCCAACACCTGATGAAGTCTTTGGCTATGGCGCAGATCGTTCCATCACACACTGCCCTTGGCACAGCCGTCGAGATCAAGGACGGCGATAAGACACTCCCAGCGACTGTTGTGCGCATGCCGTTTTACGACCCCATGCGCTTCAGAACCCATCCACCTGTGCGCGGCTGATTCCCCGGTTTCGCACACCTCCACTTGGCCGGAGACCGCATAGGTTTCCGGCCACTTTTGTATTTAGGCAGGCGCATTCTGCGCTAGATCAGAAATGCGCATAAGACTGGGTCCGCTCACATGGCCAGCAACACATCACATTCCGACAGACCAAGCAAAACACGACAACAACCCGGGATTGTTCGCGGCGAACCGGGCGCAGCGGGGACTTCTGAAACGTCGCTCTATGATTTGATCGGCGGTGAAAAAGGTCTGCGCGACCTCATCGAGACGTTCTACGATATCGTCGAATTCGAAGACGCAGGCAGCGTACTGCACATCTTGCATCGGCGCGGCCACGGCGTCGCACATTCGCGCATCGAGCAGTTCGACTTCATGTCAGGATTTCTTGGCGGACCGAGGCTTTATGTGACGCATCACGGTCACTCGGACGTCCGCTACATGCACGAGCACGTCGCCATTGGCCCGAAAGCGCGCGACGCGTGGCTCAATTGTATGTCAATTGCAATTGACCGCGTCGGCCTTAGCTCCGAGATCAAGAAGCGCCTCATGGAGCCGTTCACCCGCGTCGCCAACGTTCTCGTAAATCGAAGCGACGATACAGAATGACCGCCACAAATTGACGGCCGCTTACTTCTGAACGGCCTTGAGTGCGGTCGGCGCTGTGACCTCAACCTGATCGCCCGGACGCAGAAGCGCATTCGGGCTGACGATGACGCGGTCGTCTACAGTCAAACCGGCGGTGATGACGATCCGCTCACCGAGGTCGCGCGCCACACTTACGGCCTTCAGCACGACCCGGCTGTCGTTATCGACCAGCGCAACCATCTGTTTGCCGTCCCGGGTCAGCAGCGTGTTGGTCGGCACCGTGACAGCCCCAGCCTGCTGCGGAATTTCTATGACGACCTGACCATTGAGACCTGCAGGGATGCGCCCGTCTTCATTCGGCATCAACAGTTCTGCGCGCATCGTGTTCGACGCTTGCTCGATCAAACCGGCCGACCGAATGACGCGCGCGACGCGCTTTTCACCTGGCAGTTCCGCGAATGTGACCTTGGCTTCTGCACCGGGTTGAACAAGAAGTGCTGAAGACTGCGGAACGTCGATTTCAATTTTCAGCGTCGTTAGCGACGCGAGCCGCAGTAGATATGTACCTTGCTGACCACCCTCGGCGGACACCTTGTCACCGCGTTCGACTTGACGCGCCACGATTGTACCGTCGAACGGCGCACGCACGGTTTGAAAGCCGCGCACGTCTTCCAGACGTTTCACTTCGGCCATCGCGGCTTGTAGGTCTGCTTCAGCAATCATCTTGTTGGCGCGGCGCTCATCAACCGTCTGAACAGCGATGTGGCCGTTGCCGACGAGGTTTTCGGCACGCCCAAGGTTGACGCGTGCCAGTTCAAGCCGCGCCTTGTTCTGATCGACCGCAGCCTTCGCGCGCTGCAGCTCCTGCTCCACTTCCGGTGCATCGATCGTTAGCAATACGTCACCGGCCTTGACCCGGTCTCCAATATCCGCGCGACGCTCAGCAACGACGCCCGTTGCACGCGATGAGATCAGCGCCTGCTCGGCAGGAGCGGTACGTCCGGACAAGGTGAGCGTCGATCCGCCAGGTGTCTTTTCGGGCCGCACGACACGCACGGAAGCAAGCTTGTTGCTTTTCGCTTCAGTCGCGAACACCGGAGAATAAAGCCCGGCACTTTGCATCGCATCGGCGAGAACATTCGTTCCGCGCCAGTACGATAATCCGGCGACGGCAGCCGCTCCGGCGGCGACAGTAGCGAAGCAAACAAGGGCGAGGCGTTTCATCTAATTCTCCGTAGTCATTCTGCGGCTGCAAGAGACGAGGACGTCGGTGCAGTCTCTTCTCGCGCCGAATTCCCTCGACGTTGCCTTGCAAGCGTTGCAAACAGGAATGGAACGAGGGTCAACGTCGCGCAGGTGCCGAATATCAATCCGCCGACGACGGCCCGGCCGAGCGGAGCATTTTGCTCGCCACCCTCACCATGTCCGATGGCCATCGGCAAAATGCCAACAATCATCGCCGTTGCCGTCATCAAGACTGGACGAAGCCGTGTCTGCGCGGCCTCCACCGCCGCCTCGGATGGCACAATGCCCTCCAACAGTCGATCGCGCGCAAAGCTTGTTACAAGCACGCTATTCGCCGTTGATACGCCGATGACCATGATCAGTCCCGTGAGCGCCGGCACTGACAACGGCGTGCCGGTTACGAATAGCGCAAACAGCGCACCCGAAATGGCGACCGGCAATCCACCCATCGCAATGAGCGGCATGATCCAGGATTGGAAATTGACGACCATGACGAGGTACACGAACACCGACGCCATCAACAAGCCGCCAAGCATCTCGGAATATGCACTATCCATCGACTGTGCCTGGCCTGCGATGTCGAAGCGATTTCCGGGCTTGAGGCGCGGCTTAAGACTTTCAACCACCGCCATAACGTCGCGATAGACGCTCCCGAGATCGCGATCCTGCACATTCGCCAGGATCGTGGTCGTCGGTTGCAACGTGGTGCGATCGATGTTTGCCGGTATGTTCCGCAATTGCAGCGATGCGAATGACCGAAGCGACACAAGATCGCCGCCGGCAGACGGTCGAACTGGCGTATTCAGCAACTGCTCCAGCGACGTCAGGTTGACAGGCGGCGCCACGACTTGAACGGTGTAGGACGCGCCTTGCACGGGATCTGCCCAGTAGCTCGGAGAAACCGTTCCCGACGCGCCCAACGCTGCAAGCAGCGCGGTCGCCGCGTCCTGCGGCGTAACGCCAATCTGCAGCGCGCGAACACGATCAATCTCCAGATAGTACGACGGCAAATCGCGCACCTGCTTTAAGGCGACATCAACTGCGCCGGGAATGGTTCGCATCCGGGCCATCAACTCGCGCGCGATCTCAGCATTGCCTAAGCCGTCGCGTCCGATCAAGCGCACTTCCATCGAGGTTTGCGCGGCGCCCGCGAGCGTTTGCGAGGTGGCATCCGCTGGCCGGAAATAGATCGTCAGGCCGGGGAACTTTTCTCTGAACATCTGCCGGATGCGCGCGACGTAGCTTGCGGTCGGCGCGTGATCTTCCGCCAGCTGCACGAGAATCTCGCCATCGAACGAACCGATGACACCGCTCTCAACCCACGCGAGGTTGACCGGCTCAGGGCTGCCGATATTTTCGGCGATGAAGCCAACCTCGGCTGCCGGAATAATCGTGCGTATCTCCCGCTGGACGTCTGCGAAGGTCCGGGCGGTCTCTTCGAGGCGCGTTCCGGCTTGCGCTCGCGCATAAATCCGGATCATGCCGGCATCCGTCTCGGGAAAGAATTCGCGGCCGAGTTTCGTCGCGGCAACTGCGCCAAGAGAAAGCGCAAAGACCAGTCCTAGGATTGGGATCAGCTTCCAGCGCAACTGCAGCTTTGCAAAGCCGGCCACGAGCATCTCGAGAAATCCGAGAAAACGGTCAACGCCACGCGAAAACCAGTTCCCCGGCGCATGTTCATGAGCGACCGGCGACAACAGGAGTGTGGCGAGCGTTGGCACAAGCGTACGCGAAAGCACATACGATGCCGCCATCGCAAAGACGACCGCCAGGGCCAACGGCACGAAGACAAACGCCGCCGTGCCCGTCAACATGAACAGCGGCGAGAAGACGATACAGATTGCAAGCGTCGAGACGAACTCCGGGAACGCGACTTCGCTCGCGCTCTTCATGACCGACTCGCGCAGACCGTGACCGAGATCAAGATTGCGGTTGATGTTCTCGACCTCGACGAGCGCATTGTCGACCAGAATGCCGATTGCGAGCATCAAACCGCCGAGCGTCATCAAGTTGAATGTGCTTCCCGAAAGCGATAGCCCCGCGATAGACGCTAGCAAGGCAAGCGGGATCGAAATCAGTACGATCACCGAAGACCGCCAGCTGCCGAGGAAAATCAACACGACAAGGGCAACGAGAAGACCGACGATAACAGCTTCAACCATAACGCTGTTGATCGCGCTTTCGACGAACACCGACTGATCGAATACCGGCGCAATCGTAATGCCCTCTGGCGCCGCAGCGCGCAGCTCCGGCAGCCGTTCGCGGATCTGACGGATGATATCGAGCGTCGACGCATCGCCGAGCTTCAGGATAGAAACGATGACGGCGTTCTGACCATCGAGGCGCGCGATGTTGGTCTGCACGGCCTGTCCATCGCGAACGCTTGCCACGTCGGAAACTTTGATGACGCGGCCATCAACCGAACGCAGCGGCAGATCGGCAAACGCCGCCACTGTTTCTGGGCTCGCATTGGTCATTATGGCAATCTCGCGCGTATCAACGCGCAACGTGCCCGACGGCAACGTCAAATTTTGCGTTGACGACGCCCGCGCAATATCGCTCGGCGAAATGCCGTAAGCCTGCAGCGCTTCAGGCTTTAAATCGATCATCACCTGACGCGACGCGCCGCCATAGGGCAGCGACAGACGCAACCCACGAATGGATTGAATCTGAGCACGCAGTTGAAGCCTTGCGTAATCGAACAGCGCGCCGTCGGTCAGAGTATCGGATGCCAAAACGAGCTGAATGATCGGAACGCTAGATGGCACATACGGCACGATCAGTGGCGGGTTGGTCCCCGGCGGCATACGCCGAAGGATCGTCTGACTAACCGACGTCACCTGCGTAAACGCCGTTGTGACGTTGGTGCCGGGTTGAAAACTAATACGAACAATCGCAACGCCGTTGATCGTCTCAGAACGTACTTCGCGCAGATTGTCGACGTTGTTCATAATCGCGAGCTCACTGAAGGATGTGAGCTTGCTGGCCATTTCCTGCGGATTTAGGCCCTGATACGTCCAGATCAGATTGATCGCGGGGATGTTGACCGCGGGAAGGATGTCCGTCGACATGCGGCGCGCCGACAGGCCGCCAAGCAGCAAAAGCAGAATGGCCAGGACGCCGATACTGTGACGGTGATTAATTGCGTAACGGACAATCCACATTCGACCTTTGTATCCCCACCAAGCAAGGCGCTGTCCGACACACAGACCGGCAATCTTAAGGGAAGCTTATGACCGGCCGGCAGTGGTGCCGGACGCGTCACTTTGATCAACCGATCGTTGCGATTTCTGCATTCCTGGACTGCATTTTGGGTCGCGTCGCAGACAATACGCGCTTCGCTGCAATTACGATTTGTGCTTGCAGCCCATTCCCTGCACCCCGATTGAGCAGCCTCAGCGACATTCCGTCCTTCAGCAAAGCCGTCTCTGCAATCGACAATCCAAGCCCGCTGCCGACCGAACTCTTATGACGGCCGCGGAAAAAGCGCTGCGTGACCTTGTCGAGTTCTTCAGGAGGAATGCCGGGGCCATTGTCATCGAGCGTAATGACCGTCTCGTCGCCCGCATTCGACAGCGCCCACAGAACAGGCGCGGTGCCGGACGTATGCTGAATAGCATTCTCCATCAAATTACGCGCCGCGACGTGGAACGCGTCCGGGTTCGCCATGATCTTGCAGCCAAAGAGCGCGTCATCAATCACCGCGGGCGCCGGATTGTTTTGCGATTTGAGCTCATCGCAAATCGCCTTCAAGCGCGCGCCTGCGTCGATCCATTCTTGCGGCGCTTGTGCTTCGGCCGCATCAAGCTGGGCCAACGCGAGCAATTGTTTCGCCATCCGCGTCGTGCGGTCGGCCGCCGTCATCGCCTTCTTTAATGCCGCTTCCCGCGTCGCTGTATCTGGTGCTGCGAGCGCGATTTGAACCTGCGTGCGAAGACCGGCCAACGGCGTGCGCAATTCGTGTGCCGCATAGGCGGTGACGCTGCGTTCATGCTCGCGCGCCGCTACGACCTTCTGAAACAAATCGTTCAATCCATCGACGACAGGGCGCACTTCTGCAGGACTGCGGCCGATGTCGAGCGGGCTTAAATCATCGGCGTTGCGCCCGCCGACGGCATCGCTCAAGCGTCGCAACGGCGCCAAGCCTCGACGGATCGCAAGCCAAATCAGTCCACTGAGCACGAACAGCACGACAAGACCGGGACCAGCCAACCCCCAGATCAATTCGCGCACCAGGCGCTCACGATGCGCGATGCTGTCACCGACGAGGACACGAAAGCCGCGCGCGCGATCTTCCCGCGCGTAGACGCGCCAGCGCGTATCGTCGATCGTCTGATCGGAATATCCGCTCGTGACGTGGGTCAGCTGCGTCACCGGCGCTTCGCTCGACTTGCCAACGAGTTGCCCATCGATCGACCAGACTTGGCATGCCAACTTGAACTTCGACTCGATCGTTTGTACTGGCGTCGATTGTTTCGCGACGCGTATTCCCGAGACGCCGGTCGTCACTTTCACATCGGCACTCGAGATCAGAGAGCCGACCATAATGGTGGCTTCTTCCAAGCGCGCATCGAGCACGCGTTCGAGTTCCTTGCGGCTGCCGGAATAAATCCACGCCATACCAGACAGCCAGACGATGCTCGTCGCCACCAAAAGAAGTCCATAAAGTCGTGCCGTCATCGATGTCATGACAATGCGAACATTTTCCGCGGCCTCTCAATCTTCCGATCACGGGACACCGCGCACCTTAAGTCAAGCTTAAGGCTGTTTTCTCTGGATTTTCGGCACGGTTCCAGCTTAAACGGGCCGTCGTGCGAGAGGTCGTTCATGCGCATTCTGGTCGTCGAAGACGATGCTCTTCTGCGGGACGGCTTAACGGTCGGCCTCAGTCTTCATGGCATTTCTGCTGAAGCGGTCGATACATGCGCCGATGCGCTGGCGGCACTTGCAACCACGCCTTTTGACGCCGTTGTCCTCGACGTCATGCTACCCGACGGCTCGGGATTCGACGTGCTGCGAGAACTGCGCCGACGCGATGACGCTGTTCCTGTGCTTCTGCTGACGGCACGCGATACGGTCGCAGATCGGGTTCGCGGGCTGGATGAAGGCGCCGACGACTACCTCGGCAAACCGTTCGATCTCGACGAAGTCGCGGCCCGGCTTCGCGCATTGCGACGGCGCGCCGTTGGCCGTGCGACGCCCGCCATTCAATGGCAGGGTTTGGAAATTGATCCTCAGCGACAAACCGTTGTCGCGGACGGCGCGCCGATCAATTTGTCACGGCGCGAATTTGCGCTGATGATGGCGCTCGTCGAACGCCCCGGCGTCATCCAATCGAAAGCCGATCTCGAACGATTGCTCTATGGTTGGCAGGAGGAAGTCGACAGTAATGCCGTCGAGGTTCACATCCACCACCTGCGCTCAAAAATCGGACGCGGCCGCATAGAGACGGTTCGCGGCCTCGGTTATCGCGCCAAAGTCTAAGTGCCAGCGCGTTGCTAATCAGAACTCTTCCCAGCCGCCATTCGCGACTGCTTTTGCCGGTCGAGCGGGCCGCACAGAGCTTACTGCCTTTTGCGCATACATCGGTCGATGCGCTGCCGTTTGGCGTTGCTGCGGCCTATGTCCTGAGCCGGCTGGCTGTCCTCCGATCTCGAACTTCGCCATCTCTGTCGCCATCGTGTCGGCTTCTGCAGCTAGCGCGTGAATAGCAGCAGTACTTTCTTCGACCATGGCCGCGTTCTGTTGCGTCGATTGATCCATATCACGCAGCGCCGTATTGACCTGATTGATACCCGTCGCCTGTTCGTGCGCTGAAGTTGCGATTTCTTCGATCAAACTGTTGATCTCATTGACGCGCTGGACGATGCGCGTGAGTGCCGTCCCCGTATCGCTGACGAGTTTTGAGCCGACCGTGACATGCTCTGAACTGCGAGCGATCAGCATCTTGATTTCTTTGGCAGCTTCGGCAGCGCGTTGAGCAAGTGACCGCACCTCGCTCGCGACGACCGCGAAACCGCGTCCGGCGTCACCAGCGCGTGCCGCTTCGACGCCGGCATTCAATGCAAGCAAGTTCGTCTGGAAGGCGATCTCGTCGATGACGCTGATGATCTGCGCCACTTTCTGCGACGATTCCTCGATCAGACGCATCGCATCCACGGCTTTGCCTACGATTTCGCCGCTGTGTTGCGCTTCTTCGCGGGCAGTCGATACCGTCGAGCGCGCAACCTTAGCGCCTTCTGCGGTCTTAATCACGGTATCGGAAATCGATGCGATCGCCGATGTCGTTTCCTCGAGCGCGGCGGCTTGCTGTTCGGTGCGCCGTGAGAGGTCATCGGCGGCGAGGCTCATATCTGCCGTGCCGTTGCGAATGGTCTCCGCGCTGGTCATGACGGCTTCAAGCGCGTGGCCAACTTTCGCTTGCAGCTTTTCTATTGCCGAATTGAAATCGGTTTTCAGTTGCTCGTAATCCGCGGCGACAGTTTCGGTGAGACGGTGGGCGAGGTTGCCGTCGGCAATCTGCTTCAGCCCAGCACCAAGCATCCCGACGATCTGCGCTTGCTCTGCGCTTTTCGCGGCACGATGTTGCTCTGACTGGCGGCGTTCTTCTTCGAGCGCTGTGATATCGGTTGCGAACTTGATGACCATGAAAGGCTTGCCGGTTTCGTCCAGCAGTGGATTGTACGACGCCTGAATCCATATCTGCTTGCCGGACTTTGAAACCCGCTGAAACTTCTCTGAGACGAATTCGCCGCGATTGAGCCGCTCCCAGAAGTGCCGGTATTCAACGCTCTGGCCATAGTCGCGATCGACGAAGATGCTGTGATGCCGCCCGACGATCTCGCGCTCTGTGTAACCAACGGCGCCGAGAAAATTTTCGTTCGCTGAGACGATCGTTCCGTCCAGCTTGAACATGATCACCGCTTGCGAGCGGTTGATGGCCGCGACTTTCGCCTCCAGTTCCCTGAGACGCGCACGTTGCGCTTCAGCGGCGGCAGCTTCGGCCTTCGCTGCTTCTAGATCGACCGGCGCCGTGGATTGGCTGCGCGCGTCAGATTTCTTGGAAAAAGAAAACATTGGTTGCCCTTGCGTTGTGCACGACCATCTAAAAATTAGGCGCATGCGACTTTGGTAGTGCCTAAGCGCGCCGTCGTTTCAAAGATTGGGTTTGCCAAAAATATAGATGACTGAAGTATGCAGAACATCGAACGTAGAATTCTTGTTATTCACGAAGTTTAAGCGCAGTGACTTGCCCGAAACTGTTCCCGGCCGCCGCACACGACAAAGCTCCGGCGACCCAACGGGCGGCGCGATACATACGCAAAAAGTATTGATTTTATTGAGCGGCGGCGGAACTCAACGCTGTCTTATTGGAAGCGACAGTCATCGCATTTCCGCGCCATGTGAACGTATTACCCGTCCATCCTTGCGCCCACAGCACTGGCAGAAGCAAATCGCGCGTGAACCACGCAAGCGGTGACATCGCGCTCATATGCCAGCCGGCAGCACGCGTCACGATCGTCTCTGCGCCGTACCACACCGCGATGAGGCCCGCGCAGACCAACGATGGATCAAACCCAGCAGCGTCGGCCGCACAAATGCCGGCCGCGATCGGCAATGCGCTGCCCGTCAAGAGTTCTGGCACATAGAATGGCGCAAACGTTGCGCGGCGCAAGCGTGCCCAGCGCACTTGCCGGTTCCATACTGCCGCGACCTGTCTCGGACCGAGAGGTTGGGCGAACGGCCTGTCAACGAGACGCACATTCAATCCGCGTGCGCGGACAATCTTAGTCGCTGCGGCGTCTTCGGCTATTTCGGAGCCGAGCGCAATAATCCCACCGGCGGCATCGAGAAGATCTCGGCGCCACAGCATCGACTTACCTTGCGCGAATCCAAATCCGATTGTGTCGGCCGCGCACTGCCATCGCGCCTGATAGCCGTTCAGAAACGCACATTCGACTTCGGCGCCAAAACCGTGCGGGTGACTGCCGACGGGGGGCGAGCAAACCAATCCGGTCTGCGCATCCCAAGTCTGCAGCATCTCGGCAATATAGTCTCTCGGCATCAAAACATTGCTGTCGGCAATTACGATCCACTGCGACTGAGCGGCGTGCCAGCCTTTGACAACGTTATTGAGCTTGGGATTGGCCGTTGGCCGATCATCGCCAATCAGCAATCTGGCGCGAGCCTGAGGATGTTCTGCGATAAGCGCCCTGACGAGCGGCACCGCCGCATCATCGGCGCGCGAGGCACAGAACAGAATTTCGTAATCTGGATGATCGAGCGCGAACGTCGAGCGGAGCGTAACCGCATCGAAATAGTCAACGCCGCAAACCGGCCGAATAATCGAAATTGGCGGCAATTTACCGGCCGTACGATCGCAAAGCTCTTTGCCGCCGGAACCTCGTCTGTATCTCAGCACCAGCATCGCTGACGTGACCAGATGCGTGAGCGTCGCGAGTACACAAAACGCCAGAGCAAGAGCGGCAAACGTGTCCATCGTTCCATAAGCCTCGCGGCAAAGCCAATCTCTAGGCTGTCAGGATTCGATGATGGTTGCGTGAAGAATTAGCGACGCCCGCATGACAGTGCGCCCGCGACGTCATTAACGGCGCGCTCTTGAAATCGATTCATCCAACCGTCATGCCGCTGTAGTGGCCGCGTCGTGAATCAGACGTACCCGCTCCTCCATTGCTTGCTTCACTCCACGTTGCGGCAACTGGGACGCGATGACTGAACGGCTGCAATCACACTTCACCCGCCGGGACGCACTTCTGTCGATGACGGCTGCGGCATCCGCGCTTGTTGCGAGCGGCAGGCGCGTTCAAGCTTCGCTTGTCGAAGACAGCGAAATCGCCTGCGGCATTGTCTACGAAGATGTCTCTGGTGGCATTTCGGAAAGCGCATTGCGCCGCGGCATCGCCGGCATAATGGTTTCCAACGGCCGGGACGTTACGTTGACGGCTGAGAATGGCGCTTGGACTCTCCCCGTCAAATGTGGCGACAGCGTTTTCATTATCAAACCCGCGCATTGGTCGGTCGTGCAATGCCATACCGCCACAGAACGCGGCCACGCGGGTTGCTATCTCCATTGCCCGAACGGCACGCCGGACGCGCTCGATATCGCAAGACCGCACATCTCTGAGACCGGCAAGATCCCGGCCTCGATCGATTTCAAGCTCTTGCGCACGCCAGAATCGCAACGCTTCGATGTGATGCTCGTTGCGGATACGCAAGCGGCCAACGCTGACGAATTGAACTACGCCCGAGCTGAACTCACCGACTGCATCGCCGCGACCACGCCGGCCTTTGCAATCCACCACGGCGACGTCATGGGCGACGATCTCTCCCTGTTCGCGGATCATTTGGCAATGACTCGCGCCACAGGCATCCCGTGGTACCATTGCCCCGGGAATCACGACATGAACCTCGACAGCCCGTCGAACGCACATGCGTTCGATGCCTGGAAGCAAGCCTTCGGCGGCACGAACATGGCGCTAAACTACGCGGGCGCAACGTTCATATTGCTCAATAACATTTCATACGATGGAAAAGGCGCGCCGCGCCGCGACGGGCGCGGATACAAAGGGCTGATTGGTGCGGACCAATTGCAGTTCGTCGCCAACGTTTTGAAGCACACACCGGCTGACAACCTCATTGTTGTCTCAATGCATATTCCGCTGGTTAGCTTCGACAATCCAGACAGCGTCTCGGATACGACCGCCGATCGTCATGCCCTCATGTCGCTGCTCGCATCGCGGCCCCACGCCGTTTCCTTCGCCGGTCATTCGCACACGACGGAGCATCACTATCTCGGCGTCGAACATGGCTTCACCGGCGACACGCAGCATCATCATCATGTGCTGACGGCTGCGTCAGGAGCTTGGTGGAGCGGACGGGCTGACGTTCGCGGCGTGCCGATTTCCGATAGCCGCGACGGGACGCCGAAGGGCGTTCATATCCTGTCCGTCGACGGCAACCGTTACACGACAAGGCTTGTTACGTCACCTTGCGCACATGGCCAGACTTTGCGCGCAATGGTCGCCAGCCTCGCCGGGCAGGCACCCAACGAATTACAGGCCTCACCGCACATCGTGGTCGATGTCTTTGATGGCGGTCCGAAAACGAGCGTGACCTGCCGGTCGGCCGTTTTCGGTGACGCGCCCGTTGCGCTTGAACGCACGGCAATCGCCGATCCGTACATTGTTGAGAGCTATGCCCGCGACAAGGCATTGAGCAAGCCGTGGGTCGCGCCTGCCCTGTCCTCGCATATTTGGACCATTCAACTGCCGAACGCCATCGACGGCGATGCGCTCGACTTTGTCATTGGCGTAACGACTGAGTTCGGCGAACAGTACGACGTCGCCGTCACGCTTGCCGCTCCCGCAAGCGTCAACGACGCGCTCCGCACCTAGCACCGTTTCAATAAACGTCCGGCACGTACATGTCGTCCGGCACCGGATCGCGGAAGTAATCCGGATTGCGGACGCGCGCGGGCAGTTGCACGGTTTCCCGTACGACGTCTTTGTATGGCAACTGGCTCAAAAGATGATGGATACAGTTGAGGCGCGCCTTTTTCTTATCGACCGCTTCAACGATCCACCACGGTGCTTCAGGGATATGCGTCCGCTCCAGCATATCTTCCTTGGCTTTTGTGTATTGCTCCCAGCGCCGCCGCGATTCCAGATCCATCGGTGATAGCTTCCACTGCTTCAGCGGATCCTGAATGCGCATCTGGAACCGGAAATGCTGCTCTTCATCGGTGATCGAGAACCAGTACTTGATGAGCACGATGCCAGAGCGGACCAGCATCTTTTCGAATTCCGGAACCGACCGGAAAAACTCTTCGACGTCGGATTCAGAACAGAACCCCATCACGCGCTCGACACCTGACCGGTTGTACCAGCTGCGGTCGAACAGCACGATTTCACCCGCGGCGGGCAGATGCGGAACATAGCGTTGGAAATACCATTGCGATTTCTCGCGTTCGCTCGGCGCCGGCAGCGCGACGACGCGGCAGACGCGCGGATTGAGCCGCTGTGTGATGCGCTTAATTGCTCCGCCCTTACCGGCCGCATCGCGGCCTTCGAAAATGACGGCAACCTTGATCTTGTTGTGCGCGACCCAGTCCTGCAGCTTCACCAGTTCTCGCTGTAGCCGGAACAACTCCCTGAAATAGAATTGCCGGTCAGGGGAATCGATGACGCTGCTTTCGTCCATGCCTTCCAGCATGCGCGCCACGCGATCATCTTCGAGTTCGATCTCCAGCTCTTCGTCAAGGCTATCGATCAACTCGTCTGCGATGCGTTTTTCAGCAGCGCTCTTCTTGCTCTGGTCCGTCATATGGCGTCCTGTTATTCGTGTGTCTCTGGCGCCAGCATGGCCACCGTTTGCGAAAGTCGCGTGTCATGAGCCTGCAATAGGCGCTCATACCCGCCAGAAAATTGCGGCAATCGACTTCAACTTGCCTTTAACGCTCATCGTCTCGTTCGAAATCGCATCCAGGCATTCAGAAATTCTTTGCGACCGAGCAACCGTGACGTACGTCAAAATGAGTGTCGGAAGGAAGACGAGCGCGAATATTCCGATGCGCGTCCAAGTTTCGAGTCCGGCATGATCGAACAGGTTCATACCCAGGAACCCCGTCGCAACCGTGCCGATTAGTCCGAGCGTGGTCACGACTGTCAGCCGTGCCATGCTTTCCTGCTGCTTCCGCGTCGCCTCGTTTTCGAGGTACTGGCTCATCGCTTCGACCTCTTGACGAATGTGCTCGTAAAGATCGTCAATCTCGAGGTGATTGCGGCAGAGTGCGAACAAATCGTGCGCGTCGCTTTGGTTGCTGACGGCGTGAAACCAATAGCGATGGGTAAAGCGCAGGAAATTTTCCAGCGCCAGCCGCGTTTCTGCGCGGAAGCTGCGCAACGCTTCACGATTGGCAACATCAAGCCGGGCGACCGCTTCCGCCAGCCGGTCCGAATACATCAACAGCGCGGCCTTATGGAAATGCGCGATCAAGAAAATCAGAAAGTGCTGATGCCGGAAGCTGCTGAGAACACCGTGAGTCTCGTCCATGAACAACTCATTGTCGGCGTCTCCGGTGACGACCAGCGCATGGCCGCACGACATGTAGCGCGTGGCTGGCCAGTCCCGGCAGGATCGCCGTTCGAAATAGCGATCGTAGCAGAATTTATGTTCGAAGTCGGTCAAGTAGCGCTCGGTGAACGGCAGTGGTGAACCGTCGCCAGGACCGTTAGCCAACGCTAAGCGAACATAATCGCCACGCTGCAAAAGGTCCGGATCATCGAGCGCAATAAAAGCCATTTGCGGCATGCGGTAGTATTCGAGCTGGCGGTAGCGCAACGTCCCCGTCGCATCCGTGTAGTGCGGCACGAGAGGCTTCAACAAATATTCGAGGTGGGAAGCAACACGCGGGGCGCGATGCTGACCGACGTGACTCAAGAATTTTCGCCGCTCCTGATAATCCGACGTCGCTAGAACCTCGCCCGATTGCGAAATCCAGGTGACTTCCGCTGGACAGTGGCCGGGATTCCCAGCCTTGTCCCACCACGCCGGATACGCGCGCCCAAAACGCAGCATGATGTCTTGCGCGGTCACAAGGGGCAGATTGTCGGCCGCGACTTCAATCACCAGGATCGCGATGTCGATGTCGTAGAAAAAGTACAAATCGATATGCGCGATTCTGAGTGTGATCGGCGCGTCGCCGGGCTTCAAAACCAGACGCACGGACGCGATATCACAACGACGCATGACCTTGATCGGGCTTTCCCCGCTGGTGCCGTCGATCTTGCGGCCGATGCCCTGCCCATACAGAAACCTCTGAGCCGGCGGCAGGAACGTTACAAACTCATGATAGTGCCGTTCCTGGAACTCCTCCGGATCCCCGGTGAACTCGTCTTCCAATTCCTTCCAGGGATTGTCCGAACCGAGCTTGGCAAAGACGCCGGCATGATCGTGCGACGCGCTGCCGTTTCCCGTTGCCACGAGATGCACCGGCCATACCAGGATGTTGCGGAAATGGGTCGCGACGGCACTGCGGACGCCGTCCTCAGGGCGGCCTTGCTCGCTGCCCAATTTGATATGTTCCATTCCCGGCCTCAACGTGTCGATCGGGTGAATGCCTGCCCGCGTCACATTGCAGTTTTGTGACACGCGACCTCAACGGGCCATTGCCCGCCATTTTCTACGTGCGACACGCGGTCATTCAGATGCGTTGGGCTAGACGCTCAGCAACAAGTGCTCGCGCTCCCACGGGCTGATGACCCGCATGAATTCTTCGAATTCTGAACGCTTCAAAGCCAAGTACACATGTGAAAAGCGGCTACCGAGAACTTCTTGCAGGTCGGCGCACTCTTCAAAAGCGATCAGTGCCTCGAGCAGGCCGCGTGGTAGCTGATGATCGTTGCGGTACGCATTCCCGACGACGGCAGGGCGGGGATCCAGCCTGTGCTTCATGCCAAGGTATCCGCAGGCGAGACTTGCCGCCAGCGCGATGTACGGATTGGAATCCGATCCCGGCAGGCGGTTTTCGACGCGACGGGCAGCGTCCGGCGAAATCGGCACGCGCAGTCCGGCCGAGCGGTTGTCGTGCCCCCATTCGACATTGATCGGCGCCGCACCGTTCGGAACGAGACGGCGATACGAATTCACATACGGGGCGAACAGGCACATGGCTGCCGGCAGATAGCGCTGCTGGCCTGCAAGGAAGCTATAAAACAACTTGCTCGCCGTGCCGTCCTTGGTCGTGAAGATATTCTTGCCGGTCTTTGAATCGACGATGCTTTGATGAATATGCATGGCACTGCCCGGCTCATTCGCCAGCGGCTTCGCCATGAACGTTGCGTAACAGTTTTGCCGGAAAGCGGCTTCGCGGATCGTGCGCTTGAACAAGAAGACCTGATCGGCAAGATGCAAGGCATCGCCGTGCAGCAAATTGATTTCGAGCTGCGCCGCCCCGCCTTCCTGAATGATCGTGTCAATCTTCAGGTACTGCAATTCTGCAAATTCATAGATGTCGTCGACGATCTTATCGTATTCGTCGACTGCACCCAGGCTGTAGGCCTGTCGGCCTGCGCCCGGCCGGCCCGAACGGCCAATCGGCGGCTCCAACGGATAGTCCGGATCGGAGTTCGTTTTCGTCAGATAAAATTCGAGTTCCGGCGCAACGACCGGTGTCCAGCCTTCCTTGGCATAGAGTTCCAGGACGTGCTTTAGAACATTTCTTGGTGCGACCTCGACCGGCGCTCCATTTTGCCAAGTCGCGTCGTGGATGACTTGCGCCGTTGGACTTGACGCCCAGGGCGCCGGCCGGATCGTGCTCAAATCCGGAACCATCATCAGATCGCTTTCAGCATAAAGCGCCTGACCGTCCTCTTCGAAGCCGACATAGTCGCCGGTGATCGTCTGATGGAAGATCGATATCGGAAGGTGCACTGCATCAAGCTTGACGAACTTCTCCGCGGGCATCGTTTTCCCGCGCGCAACGCCAGCGATATCCGGCACCGCACAATCGATTTCCTGAATGCGGTGCTCGCGCAACCAATCGCGCAAACCCTCAGGTGTCGATCCAAAACCGTACCCCTCCGCTTCACCAGTTGCGCCTGTTGAAGTGGTTACCGGCTCAGCGGTCATGAGACACCTAGAGTTCCATTTGAAAGTGCGCATCCAGTAACCAAGGCAAGATCAGCCTGCCGCGTTTCTGATCACTGAACGCTAAACATCATCCCTTGTACGCGGGAGAAATTATGATCACAATGGATAAGGTTAGGCAACAGTGACCGGCTCATAAACCTTATGACGGCCGTCACGCCGAGCCTCGAACCGAGTGTGCGCCAGGGAGGTTTCTCGAATGACCGGACATCATATAGCCCGCAGAATTCTAGCGACAGGCATCGCGGTCGCTGCGGTCGCTATCGGACATGCAGCACTGGCAAAAGACCGCGAAGTGCGCGTCTTCAACTGGTCGGATTACATCGACGAGTCGATCCTGGAAGACTTTACCAAGGAAACCGGAATCAAAGTCGTATACGACGTGTTCGACAGCAACGAAGTCCTTGAAACGAAGCTGCTTGCGGGTGGCACAGGCTACGACGTCGTTGTTCCAACAGGCCCGTTCCTGTCGCGCCAGATCGGCGCGAAGGTCTTTCAAAAGCTCGATAAATCAAAGCTGCCGAATATCTCCAACATGTGGAGCGATATCAGCGAGCGCGTAGCGATCTACGATCCGGGCAACGAGTATTCCGTCAACTACATGTGGGGCACGACGGCGATCGGCTATAACGAAGCCAAGATCAAAGAGCGAATGCCGGACGCACCCGTCGATTCTTGGGACCTGTTCTTCAAGCCGGAAGTCCTGGCGAAGTTCAAGGATTGCGGCGTGCACGTTCTCGACGCCGCTGACGATATTCTTCCCGCCGCGCTCAACTATTTGAAACTCGATCCGAACAGCAAAAATCCGGAAGACCTGCAGAAAGCCGCGGCGCTGATGGAATCGATCCGCCCGAACATTCTCAAGTTCCATTCTTCGGAATACATCAACGCTCTTGCTAACGGCGACATCTGTCTAGCGGTCGGGTATTCGGGCGACATCCTGCAAGCCAAGAGCCGCGCCGAAGAAGCCAAGAACGGTCAGGTCATTGCGTTCGGTCTTCCGAAGGAAGGCGCGCAAATGTGGTTCGACCAAATGGCAATTCCGGCGGACAGCAAGCACGTTGCAGAAGCACACGAGTTCCTGAATTACATGATGAAGCCGGAAGTCATCGCGAAAGCCTCGAACTATGTCAGCTATGCGAACGGCAATAAGGCGTCGCAGGAGTTCCTCGACGAAACGATCAAGAACAACCCGTCTATCTACCCGAGCGAAGAGACGATGAAGCGGCTGTTCGTCAAGACCAGCTACGACGCTAAAACGCAGCGCACCGTTACCCGGCTCTGGACCAAAGTGATCACGGGCAAATAACGAAAACAGGAAGCGCCGGGGACATCCCCGGCGCTTTTTCTTGCCAAGACCAACAGCAAATTTTGCGCACAGAAGCGAGGAGTGAGTGATGGCCGGAAACGCATCCGTAGCGGAAGCCGCAGCAAAACCGGCTGCGTACACGCCAGCCAGCCGAACGCCTGCGCCGCAATCGAACTTCGCGCCGTGGAAAGACCCGGCCAAAAACCCGATCGTGCGCTTCGAAAACGTCACAAAACGCTTTGGCGATTTCGTCGCCATCAAGGACTGTACGCTCGACATCTACGAACGCGAATTCTTCGCGCTGCTTGGACCGTCTGGCTGCGGGAAAAGTACGCTCCTGCGCATGCTCGCCGGCTTCGAGAAGCCAACGGAAGGCCGCATCTTCGTCAACGGCAAGGACATCACTGACTTGGCGCCTTACGAGCGCACCGACGTCAACATGATGTTCCAGTCTTACGCGCTCTTCCCGCACATGACGGTTGAACGCAACATCGGCTTTGGCCTACGCCAGGACGGCATGGAGAAATCGGCGATCGAGGCGCGCGTTGCCGAGGCAATGGCACTGCTCGAGCTTGGCAAATTTGCACAGCGCAAGCCGCACCAATTGTCCGGCGGACAGCAGCAGCGCGTCGCGCTTGCCCGCGCGATCGCGAAGAAGCCGCGCATCATGCTGCTCGACGAGCCGCTCGGCGCCCTCGACAAGCGGCTTCGCCAGCAGGCGCAGTTCGAACTTATGCGCATTCAGGAAACGACCGGCACGACCTTCGTCATCGTCACGCACGATCAGGAAGAGGCGATGACGGTCGCCAGCCGCATTGCCGTCATGAACCACGGCGAGCTCGCACACATCGCGACTCCGGGCGAAATCTACGAATTCCCCGGTTCGCGCTACGTCGCGAACTTCATCGGCGACGTGAATATATTCGAAGGCAAAGTCTCCGCCATCGACGGCAACGACGTCACGATCGACTGGCCGTCAGGCAACGACAGCTTCACCGCCCAAGGCAGCGCCGGCCTGACGATCGGCCAGCAGGTTTGGCTGGCGATGCGGCCCGAAAAGGTCCGCATTTTCCAAACCAAGCCGACGGAAGCCTGCAACGCGATACCCGGCAAGGTCGTCGATGTCGGATACCTCGGTTCGATTTCGCACTATCACGTTAAGGTCGCCTCCGGTCAGCAAGTGACGGCACTGCGCGCCAACGCTGCGCAAACGGTCGAACACAATATCAAATGGGATGACGACGTTTGGCTCGAATGGCCATACGACGCCGGCATGATCCTCACGAAGTAGTCGCAGCATACTGATTGCCGGACGTCCGAAGGGAGTACGCGAAAATGCGCCGTTGGTATGTGATTGGAGCGCCATATATCTGGCTGCTGCTGTTCTTCCTCGTGCCGTTCTTTATCGTCTTCAAGATTTCGCTGTCGGATATCGCGACGGCGATCCCGCCGTACACGCCTACGCTTGATCTGTCTGGCGGCTGGGAGGCGATCAAGACCTTCTTCTCGGAACTCGATTTCGAAAACTACTCGTTCATCGTCAACGATCCGCTGTACGTCGATGCCTACTGGTCCAGCGTCCGCATCGCAGCGATCGCAACGTTAATCACGCTGCTTGTGGCTTATCCGATCGCTTACGGCATGGCGCGCGCACCAAAAGACTGGCAGCCGACGCTGATGATGCTCGTGATCCTGCCGTTCTGGACATCTTTCCTCATCCGCGTCTACGCCTGGATGGGCATTCTGAAGAAGGAAGGCCTGCTCAACCTCTTCCTGATGAACATGGGGTTGATCAGCGAACCGCTGACAATTCTCAACACCAATACCGCCGTTTACATCGGCATCGTCTACTCGTACCTGCCGTTCATGATCCTGCCACTGTATTCGAGCCTTGAGAAAATCAAGCCTTCCTTGCTTGAAGCCGCCGAAGACCTAGGCTCGCCACCTTGGAAAGCCTTCTGGCAAGTTACGTTCCCGCTGTCGCTGCCCGGCATCTTTGCGGGTTGTCTGCTGGTGTTCATCCCGGCCGTCGGCGAATTCGTGATCCCCGACCTGCTCGGCGGATCGGATACGCTGATGATCGGCAAGACGCTGTGGAGCGAGTTCTTCAACAACCGCGACTGGCCGGTCTCGTCTGCCGTCGCCGTCGTACTGTTGATCGTGCTGATCTTGCCTATCGTGCTCTTCCAGCGCATGCAGCAAAACCAAGCGGAGGCCGGCCGATGAACTCTCGCTTCTCATGGTTCAACGTCACGTCAATCGTGCTCGGGTTTGCGTTTCTTTACATCCCAATCCTGTTGCTCGTGATCTATTCGTTCAACGACTCGAAGCTCGTCACGGTCTGGGGCGGCTGGTCTACCAAGTGGTACTCTGGCCTACTGCAGAACGATGCGCTGCTTGATGCGGCTTGGGTGACGCTGCGCGTTGCGCTGGTCTCCGCCACCGTCGCGACGATCCTCGGTACACTCGCCGCGATCGTACTCGTGCGCATGGGCCGATTCCGCGGGCGCACGTTGTTCTCGGGTCTCGTCTTCGCGCCGCTCGTCATGCCGGAAGTGATCACCGGATTGTCGCTGCTGTTGCTGTTCGTGGCGCTTGGCTTCGATCGCGGCTATTGGACGGTCACGATTGCGCACGCGACGTTCGCGATGTGCTTTGCGGCCGTCGTCGTCCAATCACGCCTGCACGACTTCGACAAATCGGTTGAGGAAGCAGCGATGGACCTTGGCGCGCCGCCGGTTCGGACGTTCTTCGAGGTGACACTGCCGATCATCGCGCCGGCCGTCATTTCGGCTTGGCTGCTTGCTTTTACGCTGTCACTTGACGACCTCGTGATCGCGAGCTTTACCACTGGCCCCGGCGCAACGACGCTGCCGATCAAAATCTACAGCCAGGTGCGCTTGGGTGTGACGCCGGAAATCAATGCGATCTCGACGGTGATGATCGGCTTCGTCACGATCGGCGTTCTGGTCGCCTCGTACATGACCAAGCGGCAGTCCGCGATGCGCGAACGCGAAACGCGTGCCGTCGATCAAGGCGCAGCGTAGGCACTTTCACTGCATGGCACTTGCACACGTCAGGTCTTACTACGCTGCGACGGTCAACGATTCGACCACATATCCGCGTCTTGAAGGCAATCATGTCGTCGACGTCTGCGTCGTCGGGGGCGGCTTTTCCGGCATCTCGTCGGCATTGACGTTGGCCGAACGCGGCTATTCCGTTGCTGTTGTCGAAGCTAATCGCGTCGGATGGGGTGCCTCGGGGCGCAACGGCGGACAGATGATCGCCGGCATCAGCGGTGAACATAACGTCAAAGCGCAACTCGGTGCCGACGGCGTTCGGCTGCTGCGCGACATTCGCTATCGCGGCCATGACATCATCACCGAACGCATCGCCAAGTACGGCATCGACTGCGACGTTCGTTATGGATGGATGGAAGCCGCAGCCCGCCCGCGCCACATGCAAGGGCTGCGCGATTACGTCGACGAGCGTATCGCGGAAGGCGATGGCGAAGGGCTCGAAATCGTCGAGCCGTCGGCCATCCGCAGCGTACTTGGTACCGATCTCTACCACGGCGGGTTCATCGACCGGCGCAGCGGGCATCTGCATCCGCTCAATCTCTGCATGGGCGAAGCGCGCGCCGCGGCCAGCATCGGCGTCAAGATTTTCGAAGACAGCGAAGTGCTCGAAATTCACGGCGGCGCAAAGCCACACGTCATCACGGCGCGTGGTCGGATCGATGCCAAATCTATCATTCTCGCGGGCAGCACCGATCATGCGTTCCAGCGCGGGCGGTTGAACGGTCTGACGTTCCCGACGGGCAGTTACATTATCGCGACGGAGCCCCTAACAGAGGCCGAAGTTGCCGAGATCAATCCGCAAAACCTCGCCGTCGCCGACAGCAACATCGTGCTCGACTATTTCCGCCTTTCCGGCGACCGGCGCATGCTGTTCGGCGGACGTTGCAATTATTCAAACCGCGACCCGAAAGATTTAGGGGCCGCACTGCAGCCGCGGCTGGTCGAAATATTTCCGCAGCTCAAATCGAAAAACATCGACTTCGCCTGGGGGGGACGCATCGATATCGTGCTGACGCGCGTCCCAGCGATCGGCAGATTGGAGCCCAACGTCTATTACCTGCAGGGCTACTGCGGGCACGGCGTAAACACGACGCATCTCGCAGCCGAGATCGTTGCCGATGCCATCGGCGGCACCATGGAGAAATTCGATCTGTTCGATAAAATCCGGCATATTCGATTGCCTGTGCCGCGGTGGGTCGGCAATCAGATGCTCGCGCTCGGCATGTTATATTACCGCCTTAAAGACTTGCTGTAGCGGTCAGCGCGGTGCGCGATCGAGGATAGCCGTGGGCAACGGGCGGCTCACAACTTCACGCAGCGCGAAACTCGATTTCAATCGCGTGACACCTGGCAACCGCGATAGCTGCTCCTTGTGGATACGCTCGAAATCCGCGAGATCGCGCGCAAGCACCGTCAGCAGGTAATCGTCTTCGCCCGACATCAAATGGCACGACACGACTGACGCCGCCGCCGCTGCCGCCTTCTCGAACTGAACAAGCAAGTCTTCGTTCTGGCTCTTGAGCGCAATCTGCACGAACACCGTCATGTGCAGGCCAAGTTCCTTGCGGCTGATCTTGGCCTGATAGCCCTCGATGACGCCGCTTTCTTCCATCGCTTTAATGCGTCGCGCGATAGCGGTTGGCGATAGCGGAATGCGCTCGGCCAGGTTGACCTGCGACTGCCGCCCATCGTCGACCAGGGCGGCCAAAATGGCCTTATCCAGCGAATCTACTGCCATTTGCGCTTATTTTCTGCGTTAAATAGCCATATTGAGCCTAATATTCTCATTTCTATCGGAATTTTCAACAAAAATTGCAGCGTTTCAATCTTCGAACGGCGTTATTCTACACCGTAGAAACTAGAAGGCTTTCCAATTCGGCTTCTCCACAGGAGACCACCATGCGGATCGGCGTTCCAACAGAGATCAAGAGCAATGAGTTCCGCGTCGGACTCGTGCCCGGCTCGGTGCGCGAACTGACCGCCAAGGGTCACGACGTCATCGTGCAGTCGGGCGCAGGCATTGGCATCTTCGCCGACGACGCGACGTACGAAAAAGCCGGTGCGCGCATCGTACCGGATGCGGCGGCCGTGTTTCGCGATGCCGAGATGATCGTCAAGGTCGAGGAGCCGCAGCGCAGCGAGTACACGCAGCTCCGCGCCGATCAGATCCTGTTCACCTATCTGCACCTGGCACCCGATCCCGAGCAGGCGCGCGGCCTCATGCAGTCGGGCTGCGCGGCGATCGCATACGAAACCGTCACCGATCCGAACGGCGGCTTGCCGCTGCTCGCACCGATGAGCGAAGTCGCCGGACGTTTGTCGATCGAAGCTGCAGCCCTCGCGCTACGCCGTCCGACCGGCGGGCGCGGCGTATTGATGGGCGGCGTTCCGGGCGTTCGCCCGGCAAAGGTTGTCGTCCTTGGCGGTGGTGTCGTCGGCACGCATGCCGCGCGCATGGCAGCGGGCCTCGGTGCCGATGTTGCGATTATAGACAAATCGCTGGCGCGGCTGCGTCAGCTCGATGAATTGTTTGAAGGCCGCGTGCGCACGCTCGCGTCGACGCTCGAAATCGTCGAAACCGAAGTGCTGAATGCCGACGTCGTCGTCGGCGCGGCGTTGATCCCCGGAGCCAGCGCACCGAAGCTCGTCACGCGCGCGATGCTCAAAGACATGCGGCGCGGTGCGGTGCTGGTCGACGTTTCGATCGACCAGGGCGGATGCTTTGAAACCTCGCGGCCGACGACGCACGCTGAACCGACGTTCGAAGTCGACGGCATCATTCACTATTGCGTCGCGAACATGCCAGGCGCAGTGCCAGTGACGTCGGCCCAGGCGCTCAACAATGCGACGCTGCCGTTCGTCATGAAGCTTGCCGACAAGGGACTCGCCGCGTTCGACCGCGATCCCCATCTCGCCGCGGGCCTCAACGTCCGCGACGGCCGGATTATGCATTCGTCCGTTGCGGCATCGCTCGGCTTCGACAACTTGCAGGGCACGCGTGGGTTTCCCGTCGCTGCCGAATGATTGATTGGTGTTCCCGGACCTCCCTGTGCCACACCCCCGTGCCACAGTCCCTCAGTGAGGTCGCTCCTGCTCCGGTTCGCATCCCCCTGCGGACCGGAGTTTTTTTATTCTACTTCGTCGTTGGGAAATTAAACTGCGCGCCGCTGCGAATGCCCGTCGGCCAGCGGGCCGTTATCGTTTTCAGGCGCGTGTAGAACCGCACGCCTTCGGGACCGTAAACCGAGTGGTCGCCGAACAGCGAGCGCTTCCAGCCCCCAAACGAATGATAAGCGACCGGCACCGGGATCGGGACGTTGATACCAACCATGCCAACTTGAATTTTGTCGGCAAAGGCGCGCGCGGTATCGCCGTCGCGCGTAAAGATCGCAGTGCCGTTACCGTACACGTGATCGTTGATGAGCTGTGCGGCTTCGTCGTAACTGCCGGTGCGAACGACAGACAAAACCGGCCCGAAGATTTCTTGCTTGTAGATATCCATCCTCTTGGTCACGCGGTCGAACAGCGTGCCGCCGAGGAAGTAACCGTTTTCATATCCCTGCAATTGGAAGCCGCGCCCATCGACGACGAGTTCGGCACCTTCCTTGACGCCGAGATCGATCAGCCCAGAGATGCGCCGCTTGGCGTCGCCGGTAATAACCGGACCCATTTCCGCGTCGGCATCTGTCGACGGGCCGATTTTGAGATTGCGGACTTTCGGTGCAAGCGCGGCGACCAAGCGGTCGGCTGTCTCTTCGCCAACCGGGACCGCGACCGAGATCGCCATGCAGCGTTCGCCTGCCGATCCGTAGCCAGCACCCATCAGCGCATCGACCGCCTGATCGAGATCGGCATCCGGCATGATGATCATGTGATTCTTCGCGCCACCGAGCGCTTGGACGCGCTTTCCCGATTGCGTGCCGCGCGCGTAGACGTATTCAGCGATCGGCGTCGAGCCGACGAAACTGACGGCCGCAATGTCTGGATGATCAAGGATCGCATCGACGGCCGATTTATCGCCGTGGACGACGTTGAGCACACCGTCTGGGAAGCCGGCTTCCTGGAACAGCTCCCACGCCAGCATGACAGCGGACGGATCGCGTTCCGATGGCTTGAGGATGAATGTGTTTCCGCACGCAATCGCGACCGGATACATCCACATCGGCACCATCGCCGGAAAGTTGAACGGCGTGATACCGGCGACAACGCCGAGCGGCTGGCGGTCAGACCAGCTGTCGATTTCAGGCCCGACGTTGCGGCTATATTCGCCCTTCAGCAAATGCGGGATGCCGCACGCAAAATCGACGACGTCGATGCCGCGCGCCAGTTCGCCGAGTGCGTCGGCGTGGGTCTTGCCGTGTTCTTTCGAAATCGCGCGCGCCATGTCATCAGCGTGACGCTCAAGCAGCTCCTTGAACTTGAACATCGGCTTGACGCGCTTTAACGGCGGCGTCACGCCCCATTCGATCGCCGCCTTTTTGGCAGCAGCGACAGCCGCGTTGATTTCGCTTAACTCCGACAGCGGCAGCATAGCTGTCTGCTCGCCCGTCGCGGGATTGAAAACCGGCGAACTACGCTTCGACGCTGACGCGACCTTGCGCCCGCCGATCGCGTTCGGGATCGTCTCGATAGATTGCATGTCGTCGATCTCTCGTTGGCGCGCTTGGCTGCGCAGCTCAGTTTGTGGGTTTCAAAACTTTCTTCAGAATCTCGAACAATTGGTCGATCTCCGATTTCGAGATGATCAGCGGCGGCGATATCGCAATAATATCTCCGGTCTGACGCACAAGCAGATTGCTTTCAAACGCCTTTACGAACCGCTCGTAAGCGCGCTTGCCCGGCGCGCCCGGCTCCGGCTCAAACTCGATCGCTCCGATCAGACCGATATTTCGGATATCGATGACGTGTGGCATCCCCTTCAGTGCATGCAGCTGTTCTTCCCAGTAGGGTGCGATGTCCGCAGCCCGCGTCAGCAGGCCTTCCTCCTGGTAGGTGTCGAGCGTGCCGATCGAGGCCGCACACGCCATCGGGTGGCCCGAGTAGGTGTAGCCGTGGAAGAAGTCGATCATGCTCTCGGGGCCGGTCATGAACGCGTCGTGGATTTTCGACGTTACGAAAACGGCGCCCATCGGAATGACGCCGTTCGTCACGCCCTTGGCCGTCGTGATGATGTCCGGCGAGATATCGAAATAGTCTGCGCCAAATGGCGTGCCGAGGCGGCCGAACGCGGTGATGACTTCGTCGAAAATCAGCAGGATATCGTGCTTCGCGCAGATAGCGGCCAGACGCTTGAGATAACCCTTCGGCGGAATGAGCACGCCGGTCGAGCACGCCACAGGCTCGACAATGCATGCCGCAATTGTTGACGCGTCGTGCAAGGCGACCAAGCGTTCGAGATCATCTGCCAGTTCAGCACCGTGCTGCGGCTCGCCGCGCGTAAACGCATTTCGTGAAAGATCATGCGTATGCCGCAAATGATCGACGCCGCTGACCAGCGCGCCGAACATTTTGCGATTGTTCGAAATACCACCGACCGACATGCCGCCGAAGTTGACGCCATGATAGCCGCGCTCGCGTCCGATCAGACGAACCTTCGTCGCGTTGCCTTTGGCGCGGTGATACGCCAGCGCCATTTTGAGCGCCGTTTCGACAGACTCCGAACCCGAGTTCGTGAAAAACACATGATCGAACCCCTTCGGCGCGATGTTGACCAGTCGCGACGCGCATTCGAACGCCTTCGCATGCCCCATCTGGAATGTGCCGGCGAAATCCAGCGTCGCCGCCTGCTTCTGAATGGCTTCGACGATCTTCGGACGGCAGTGGCCGGCATTCACGCACCACAGGCCGGACGTACCATCGAGCACGCGCCGGCCGTCGTCGGTGATGTAGTGCATGCGGTCCGCGCCAACGAAGATGCGCGGATTCTTTTTGAACTGCTGGTTGGCCGTGAAAGGCATCCAGAACGCTGATAGGTCATTGGTCTTGTGCTGGACGTTCATAACGGCACTCCCGCGTGTATCGTTTGTTGGTGTGGGTCATGAGGCGCGGCTTACGGCCTCGACCAGACTATCGGCGAATATATCCATACCTTCTTCGACGAGCGCATCGCTCGCTGTCAGCGGTACGAGAAAACGAATGACGTTGGCGTATGTCCCGCAGGACAGCAGAATCAAGCCTTTGTCGCTCGCGGTCTTCAACAGCGCCGACGTCAACCCGGCGTCCGGCTCACCACTCGCTATATCCTTGACGAGTTCGAGCGCGCACATGGCGCCGAGGCCGCGAATGTCGCCGATGCAGTTGAGGTTCGAGCGTTCCTTCAATTGTCCAAGCCTGCGCAGAATAATCTCGCCGATCGCCCGTGAGCGCTCGCAAAGTTTTTCTTCGTCGATGACGTCGAGCACGGCGTGCGCTGCGGCGCAGGCGATTGGATTGCCCGCGTAGGTTCCGCCAAGCCCGCCAGGGTTCGACGCATCCATCACATCGGCGCGGCCGACGATAGCCGCGAGCGGCAATCCGCCCGCCAAACCTTTCGCAAGCGTCACGACGTCCGCCTTGATACCGGCGTGCTCGAACGCGAACATTTTTCCTGTGCGCGCGAAACCGGTTTGGATCTCATCCGCAATCAGCATGATGCCGTGCTCGTCGCACAGTGCGCGCAGCGACTTCAAGAACTCGACCGGCGCGATGTTGAAGCCGCCTTCGCCCTGCACCGGCTCGATGATGATCGCTGCGACGTTCGACGGGTCGATCGAGTATTTGAAAATATGCTGGATGCTTTGAAGGCTCTGCTCGTTCGAGACCCCGTGGTAGGCGTTCGGGAAAACGGCGTGATAGATTTCCGGCGGAAACGGTCCAAATCCCTTCTTGTAAGGCACGACTTTTCCGGTCAGCGCCATGCCCATGTGGGTCCGGCCGTGAAACCCGCCGCCAAATGAAATAATGCCTGCACGCCCTGTGAATGCGCGCGCGACCTTGATGGCGTTCTCGACAGCTTCGGCGCCGGTCGAAACGAGCATCGTTTTCGCCGGGCCGGCAACGGGCGCGATTTTGTTCAGACGCTCGGCGAGCGTGACGTAGTTCTCATACGGCGTAACTTGAAAGCAGACATGGCTGAACGATTTCAGCTGCTCCTCAATTGCCGCGACGATTTTCGGATGCTGATGGCCTGTATTGACGACCGCGATCCCCGCGCCGAAATCGATGAAGCGTTTGCCCTCTTCACTCCATAGCTCTGCGTTCTTTGCGCGCTTCGCAAATATCTGCGTGACGTTGCCGACGCCGCGCGGCACGGCAGCAACCCGGCGCGCTTGAAGTTCAGCTGAGGTCGCCATGCGTCGTCTCCTTCAGGAAAATGCCTGGATGCCGGTCTGCGCGCGGCCCAGTATGAGTGCGTGGATGTCGTGTGTACCTTCGTAAGTATTCACGGCTTCGAGATTCATCATGTGCCGGATGACGTGATACTCGTCCGATATGCCATTGCCGCCGTGCATATCACGGGCGGTACGCGCGATATCGAGCGCCTTGCCGCAATTGTTGCGCTTCAACAGCGACACAGCTTCCGGCGCGAGCTGGTTACGATCTTTAAGGCGCGACGCGTGCAGACAGGCATGCAACGCCAGCGTGATTTCGGTTTGCATGTCGGCGAGTTTTTTTTGGATCAACTGATTGGCCGCAAGCGGCTTACCAAACTGCTTTCGATCGAGCACATACTGCCGCGCAGCGTGCCAGCAGAACTCTGCCGCACCGAGCGCACCCCAGGCAATACCAAACCGCGCGTTGTTTAAGCAGCCGAGCGGGCCTTTAATACCCTGAACGCCGGGCAGCATATTCTCGGCCGGAACGTTGACGCTCTCCATCACGATCTGACCAGTGACCGACGCCCGCAGCGAAAGCTTGCCCTCGATTTTCGGCGTGCTGAGGCCCGCCATCCCGCGCTCGAGAATGAAGCCGCGGATGCTGCCGTCATCGGTCCGCGCCCACACCACGAAGACATCGGCAAGCGGCGCATTTGTGATCCACGTTTTCGTGCCGCTCAATTCATAGCCGCCCGCAACCGTCCGCGCGCGCGTTGCCATCGCAGCCGCATCCGAGCCGTGGTCGGGTTCCGTCAATCCGAAACAGCCGATCCATTCGCCGGTCACGAGGCGCGGGAGATACTTTCGCCGCTGCGCCTCACTGCCGAATGCGAGGATCGGAAACATCACGAGGCTCGATTGCACGCTCATCGCCGAGCGATATCCGGAATCGACGCGCTCGATTTCGCGCGCGATCAGGCCGTAGCACGCCGCGTTGACCCCTGCGCCACCGTATTCCTCGGGTATCGTCGGGCCGAGAAATCCCATACCGCCAAGATCGCGCATGATCTCTCGATCGAACGCTTCGTTGCGATAGTCAGACAGCACGCGCGGCTGCAAGCGATCGTCGCAGAATTTACGCGCGGCATCGGCAAGCTGGCGCTCATCGTCCGACAATGCGGCCTCGAACAACAGCGGATCGCTCCAAGAAAAGCTTGGCGGCGATGCGTATGTATAAGGCGTGGCCATAGGCGCGTTTGCGTCGCTCTTTTGTTGCTGTTTTAGCGAGTTGCTCACGACAGCAACACGACAGGACTGGAGCCGGACCAACTAACCCAAACAGTCTCTCCCCAGCCGTAGTTGTCTTGATCGTATCGTGATCGGTTCGGGCGCGACACGCGAACTAACCGTCCATTCGCGAGTTGCACATGGAAAATCGACGTATCGCCGAGATACGAAATTTCCTTGATCACACCCTTGCAGACGTTATGCGCGGCGGGACAATCGCGCACCGGTGGCGGCTCGTCAGAATTTTTGTGCAAATTCATTTTTTCAGGACGGATCGCAACCCAGACCGGTGCGTTGACGTTGCCCGGCGCCGAATGCGGCAGATGGATCGCGTGCGGCGCAAGCTCCGGGCATCCGATCAGCGCTTCGTCCGGCTCGTCTTTCAGCAACGTCCCCTCGAACATATTCACCGAGCCGATGAAGTCGGCGACAAACCGTGAGGCCGGAAATTCATATAAGTCTGACGGCGTGCCGAGCTGGCTAATGCCGCCCTTGTGCATGACGGCGATCCGCGACGCGATCGCCAGCGCTTCGTCCTGGTCGTGCGTCACCATAATGAAGGTGATGCCGACTTTCTGCTGTAATTGCGAGAGTTCGAAGCGCATGGCTTCGCGCAACTTTGCGTCGAGTGCCGACAACGGCTCATCGAGCAGCAAGACCTTCGGTTTCTTGATCAAGGCCCGTGCGAGCGCAACGCGCTGGCGCTGCCCGCCCGACAACTGGTCCGGCATGCGGCCCGCCAGATGCCCGAGCTGCACAAGCTCGAGCGCTTCCTGCACGCGCGTTTCGATATCCTGCGCCGGCACGCCGTCGATCTTCAATCCGTAACCGACATTCTTCGCAACCGTCATGTGCGGAAACACCGCGTAAGACTGAAACACCATGTTGACGGGCCGCTGGTTCGGCGACGTCGCGCCCATATCCTGCCCGTCGATCAAGACCTGCCCGTCTGTCGGCACTTCGAAGCCCGCAAGCATGCGCAGCAGAGTCGTCTTTCCGCAACCCGATGGACCGAGCAGCGCGAAGAACTCTCCCGGCTCGATATCGAGACTGACATTGTCAACCGCCACCATCGAACCGAATTTCTTCACGACGTTGCGGAAGCTGATGATTGGTTTGACCAGAGACTTCGCAGATTTTTCAGACATCACATCCACGGCGCAATCCTCACTTTGCAGTCGTCGATTTACGCTGACCGAGCATCATCAGCGCCATGAGTACGACAGTCAGAACAATCAACATGGTCGACGCGGCATTGACTTCCGGCGTCACGGAGAAACGCACCATCGAGTAGACCTTGACCGGGAACGTCACGGTGTTCGGTCCGGAGGTGAAGAATGTAATCACGAAGTCATCCAGCGACAGCGTGAACGAGAGCAGTGCGCCAGCAATCAGAGCCGGCTTCATGTGCGGCAGCAGCACGTCGCGAAAGGCTTCCCAGTCGGAGGCACCCAAATCGCGCGCAGCCTCTTCCTGTTCCTTGTTGAAGCTCGCGAGACGCGCGCGCACGACCATCGTGACGAACGGGAAGCAGAATGAGACGTGCGCGATAATGATGGCGCCGAGGCTGAATGGCCATATCAGGTCGTTCGGCCAGGGCATCACGCGCGCGAAGAAGACCAGCATGGCGACGCCCATGCAGATTTCCGGCACGACAATCGGCAGCGCGAGCGCGCCTTCAATCGCGCCTTTGAACCGGAACCGGAATCGCCACAGCATCACTGCCGCCAACGCCCCGAGCACAACCGAAATGAGCGTCGTGATAAACGCGATCGTCAGCGAGTTGGCGAACGCCAGCATCAGCTCGTTATTATTGAACAGTTTCTTGTAGTGATCGAACGTGAACCCGCGCCAGACAATCGTTCGTTTGCTGTCGTTGAAAGAAAATGCCATCAGTGCGATCAAGGGCGCGTACAGGAAGAAGAAAACGCCGCCGAGCCACAGCCGCATCGGCCATGTGCGGTTGTATTCAAGCGGTGCGGGACGATCGGCCATATCTCAGATCCCGTGGGCGTCAACCGCCTTGCCGCGCGTCAGATAACTGCGCATGGCAATGGCGATGAAGGTTGCATACATCAGAAGGAACGACAGTGCGGCACCGAACGGCCAGTCATTGGCGCGTTTGAATTGCCGCTCGATAACGTTGGCGATCATCTGACTATCCGGGCCACCGAGCAGGTCTGGCGTCAGATACGCGCCAAGCGCGGGCACGAACGTAATAATCACGCCCGAGACGATACCCGGCATGGCAAGCGGCACGACAATTGAAAAGAGTGTGCGCAGATGACCCGCGCCGAGGTCGAGGCTCGCTTCCATCAGCGATTTGTCGAGACGATCCAGCGCCGCGTACAGCGGCAGCACCATGAACGGCAGATGGACGTAGACGAGGCCGACGACCACCGCGAAATTGTTGTAGAGCAACTGCAGCGGCTGGAAATCGCCGAGCGGCGCCAGCCCCGCAAACGTCATAACGCCGCTCGCGTTGTTCCACAGCCACTCGAGCGTGAAGTTCGCGAAGCCTTCGGTGCGTAATACCGCGATCAGCGCGTACGTCCTGATCAGCAGGTTCGTCCAGAACGGCAGCATGACGAGCATCAGCAGCCAAGTTCGCGATTTTTCGTCCGCAAACACGATCGCAAGCGCCACGGGGAAACCGATAATCAGGCAGAGAAGCGTCGTCAGACCGGCGACAAAAATCGATTTGGCGAAGATTTGCAGGTAGAGCGGATCGAATGCGCGCACATAATTCGCGAACGTTCCGGTGAGTGAAATGCCGGTCAGACCTTCGTTCTGGCCGAAGCTGTAAAGCCAGACTATGCCGAGCGGCACGAGGAAAAACACTGCCACCCACAGCGTGGGTGGCAGCACCGTGGCCCAGAACGTTGATCTCGATTGGCCATCGCGATTGAGCATTGACCGAGCCCTTCAGCCACTAGGTTGCGTCGCGCATCAATCAGCTCTGAGACGCGTCAGCGATTCATCCAACAGCCGCGTCATTTCTTCGCCCGCGTAGCGCGGGTACTCGCACTTCGCGAGAACGTCGGCCGGCGGGAAGATCGCCGGATTGTTCTTGTAGGCATCGTCCATGATCGCCGTCGCCGCCGCGTTCGGAGACGGGAACTTGATCGTATGGAAAATTTCTGCGCCGACCTTGGCGTCGAGCAGATGATTGATGAACGCGTGCGCGTTTTCGGGATGAGGAGCCCCCTTCGGAATGCACAGCGTATCCGACTGCTTCAGGCTGCCCTCTTTCGGCACGACGAACGCGATGTCGTCGTCTTCCGCCATGATCTGCGCGATGTCGCCATTGTACTCCATCACGACGTCGACTTCGCCCGACAGCAGCAGATCCTGGCCGTTATCTTCGTGAAAGGCTTTGATGTTTGGTTTCTGCTTGATCAGCATAGCCTCGACCTGCTTGACCAGATCCGGCGTACCGGCGTTCGCCGAATGTCCGAGATACTTGAAGCCGTGGCGATAGAGTTCGCTGGCGTCGGAAAAGACCGCGATGCGGCCCTTGTACTGGTCAGAATCGAGCACGTACTTCCAGCTATCCGGCACTTCTTTCACTTTCGACTTGCGATAGCCAATGCCGATGACAAGCCACGTGTACGGCAACGAGAACTTGCGACCCGGATCGTAGGGCGCGTCGTCGATGAATTCTTTCGATACGTTTTTGATGTTCGGAATTTTCGAATGCTCGAGCGGCGTCAGCAGATCGGCCGTGATCATGCGCTCAACAAACTCGCTGCCCGGAACGATGACGTCGTAACCGGGATTGCCGGCGCGCAGCTTTGCAAACAGTTCGTCGTTGGTCGCAAACAGGCTCATGTTGACGTCAATGCCGGATGCGGCTTGGAACGTGTCGAGCGTCGTCTCGCCGATATATGTATCCCAATTGTAGAAGTTGAGCTTCTTTTCTTCCGCCGCAAGCGCCTTGCCGAGCTTGCCGCCCGAGAATGTCAGGCCGACGGCCGCGGCGCCGACGCCACTCAAAAACGATCTGCGCGAAGCGCTCCCAAACAAACCCTTCCTCGACGTGTCGGTCATCGTGCGCTCCACTCCGGTTACGGCAAAAAGCCAGCCAACTTCACCACCACCACTGCTCACCGTCAGGCATCGATTGCGCCGAGACAGATGAATTTCGTTTCGAGATATTCTTCGAGACCTTCGGCTGCGCCTTCGCGGCCCAGGCCCGATTCTTTGACGCCGCCGAACGGCACAACCTCGTTCGAAAAAACACCTTCATTGACGCCGATCATGCCGGCATCGAGCTTTTCTGCGACGCGCCAGGCGCGGCTCAAATTCTGGCTGAACAAATAGGCCGCGAGACCGAATGGCGTGTCGTTGGCAAGCGCGATGGCCTCGGCTTCGGTTTCAAAGCGCATCAACGCTGCAACCGGTCCAAAAATTTCTTCGCGCACGATGTCCATGTTCGCGGTCACGCCGCTGATCACGGTCGGCTCGTAGAACAACGGCCCGGCTTTGCTGCGTGCGCCGCCCGTCAGAACTTTTGCACCCTTGGCAACCGCGTCTTTCGACAACGTCTCGACCTTGGCTACGGCATCGGCATTGATCAGCGGTCCGATGGTGCTTTTCGCGTCCGTGCCGGGCGCGACGTGCAGCTTCGCGACCGCATCAACCAGAGCCGCCGCAAAGCGATCGTAGATGCCCGACTGCACGAGGATGCGGTTGGCGCACACGCACGTCTGACCAGCATTGCGATACTTCGAGGCCATCGCGCCGGCGACGGCCTGTTCCAGATTTGCGTCGTCGAAAATCACAAGCGGCGCGTTACCGCCGAGTTCGAGCGTGAGCTTCTTCACGGTATCGGCCGACTGCCGGTAGAGCGCCTTCCCGACCGCTGTCGAACCCGTGAATGTCAGTTTCCGCACGCGGCCGTCGTCCGTCATCACTTTGCCGACGGCCGGCGCGTCCATCGTTGTCACGACATTGAAGACGCCCGGCGGGACGCCAGCATCAAGCGCGAGCTTTGCGATTGCGAGCGCGCAGAGCGGCGTATCTTCCGACGGCTTGACGACGACAGTGCAGCCTGCAGCAAGCGCCGGCGCCACCTTGCGCGTGATCATCGCAATTGGGAAATTCCACGGCGCGATAGCGGCGACGACGCCAATCGGCTGCTTGATCGTGACGTAACGGCGCGACGCAACCGTTGTCGGGATTGTCTTGCCGTAGGCGCGCTTGGCCTCTTCCGCGAACCACTCGATGAACGACGCGCCGTAAGCAACTTCACCGCGCGCTTCGGTCAGCGGCTTGCCTTGCTCGGCCGTCATCAATTGCGCGAGCGCTTCGGTATCGGCGGTAACGAGCTCGAACCAGCGCTTCAGGATATTCGCGCGTTCTTTAGCCGTTTTCGCCGACCACGCCGGCAACGCGCCGCTCGCAGCATCGATAGCGGCTTTTGTTTCTTTTGCTCCGAGGTTCGGAACTTGCGCGATTTCGGCGCCGGTTGCCGGATTAAGTACGGCGAATGTTGCGGACGAACCGATCCATTGCCCATCGATCAGAGCGGACGTCGGATACTTCGCCGGCGCGGGGGCCATGTGTCTTCCTTTATCGTAGCGTGATCGAGATGGCTTTCAGGTCGGCATACTTGTGGAGGGCGTGCAGCGAGCGATCGCGGCCGAAGCCCGACTGCTTGAAGCCGCCAAACGGCATCGTGATATCGCAGCTGTCCCAGCCGTTGACCCAGACGAGCCCGGCTTTCAATTCGCGCGCGGCGCGATGCGCAAGGCTGACGTCGCGCGTCCAAAGCCCTGCCGCGAGACCGTAGACCGTATCGTTGGCGAGCTTCAAAGCTTCGTCGGACGTTTTGAATTTCGTGATCGCAAGCACCGGCCCGAAGACTTCTTCGCGCGACAGCGTTGCGTCTGGCGTGACGCCAGCGAACACCGTCGGCTCGACGTAGAAGCCGCCGGTTTCTTCGCGTGCCCGTTTTCCGCCGAGGCGTAGGTCTGCGCCTTCTTTCTTGGCTTTGTCGATGTAACGCAGCGCCGTCTGCATCTGCTCGGATGAGACCATCGCGCCGAACTGCGTCCGCGGCTCAAGCGGATCGCCGGGCTTGATCGTCTTCGCGACGTCCAGCAGCCGTTCGGTGAAGGCTTCGGCGATGCTTTCTTCGACAAGCAATCGCGAACCGGCCGTGCAGACTTCGCCCTGATTATAGAAAATGCCCCAGGCCGCGTGCTCGGCGGCCGCATTTAAGTCCGGGCAATCGGCAAACACGATCTGCGGAGACTTGCCGCCGAGTTCTAAGCTGACGCGCTTCAGGTTGCTCTGCCCGGAATACTGCATCAGCAGCTTGCCGACGTTGCCCGAGCCGGTGAACGCGATCATATCGACGTCGTTATGCAGCGCGAGCGCCTTACCCGCCGTCTGTCCAAACCCCGGCACGACGTTGATGACGCCGGGCGGGAACCCAGCTTCAAGCGCGAGCTGCCCGAGAAACAGCGCCGTCAGCGGCGATTGTTCGGCCGGCTTGATGACGACAGAATTGCCCATCGCAATAGCGGGGGCGACTTTCCACATCGTCATGAGCAGCGGGAAATTCCACGGCACGATAATGCCGATGACGCCGAGCGGCTCATGGACGGCAAATGAAATGCGATCGTTGGTTTCCGGACCGACCTCGCCGTAAACCTTGTCGAGCGCTTCAGCGTAGTAGCGCAGCGTCTTGATCGAGCCTGGCACGTCCGACTTCAACGAATTGTCGATTGGCTTGCCGACATCGAGGCTTTCCAAAACTGCGAAGGTTTCGGCGTGCTTCTCCATCAGATCAGCAAGCGCGAACATCATGCGCTTCTTGCGGCTGTAGTGCAGCTTGCGCCAGCTGCCTTCTTCAAAAGCACGGCGCGCAGCGGAAACCGCATCCTCGACGTCGGCACCATCGCATTCGGCAACCGCGTTGATGATCGTGCCGTTGCGCGGCGTGACGTTATCGAACGTCTTGCCCGAACGCGCGGCAACGAGCTTGCCATTGATGACGGCCTTGCCCGGAAGCTCCAAGGCTCCGGCGATCGCTTCGAAATGAGCCAGCGATGTCATTGGCAGTGTCCTTAAGCGACTTGTGCATACCAAAGATGATCGAGTGACGTGACGATACGTTCGAATTCGGCGCGCTCGGTTTGCTTCAAGCGCGTAAACACGTCCTGCATGCCAGCGCCAAACGCATCGCGCACGACGGGCGATTGCGAGAATTTATCGAGCGCCAAGTTCCAAGCCGTCGGCAACGGCGTCGCAGCGATCGCCTCGGCATTGCCTTCTGCCGCGGGGCCAGGATCGATTTTGTTGGCGATGCCGTGGTGCATGCCAGCAAGGATGGCCGCGACGACGAGATACGGATTGGCATCGGCGCCCGCGACGCGATGCTCGATGCGCGTTGCTTTCGGGCTGCCGCCGGGAATGCGCAGCGCGACCGTGCGATTATTATAGCCCCAGTGCGGCGCCATCGAAACGTAGGATTTTGGCACATAACGGCGATAGGCATTGGCAGACTGCGCCCAGATCGCCATGAAGTCGCCCATCGTCTCTTTCAAGCCGCCGATGGCATTGCGGAACATCGGCGAGATCGGATCGCCCGCGAAGAGATTCTTGCCGTCCTTATCGATGATGCTGACGTGAATGTGCATGCCCGACCCCGACCAGTCGTGGTGCGGCTTCGCCATGAAGGTCGCGTTGAGATTGTTTGCGAGCGCCGCCGCCTTGACGGCGCGCTTTAACAGCAATCCATCCAACGTCGCCTGCAGCGGATCGGCGCGGTGCTTCAAATTGATTTCGAATTGCCCAGGACCGGATTCCTGCATCACGGCGTCAACCGGAAGACCCTGCGCCTCTCCGATGCGGTAGATATCGTCGATGAACGGTCCGAGCGTGTCCATCTCTTCGAACTGGAATGTCATCGGACGCTCAGGGTCGTCCGACAATCCAGCGGGTGGCACAAGCGAGAAGCCGCCGTTCGGACATTTCCGCGTGACGTAGAACTCAAGCTCGACGGCGCAGACCGGCGTCTGGCCTTTGCTCGTGAAGCGCTCGACCTGCTTTGCCAGCACGCCGCGCGGGTCGAGCTCGTCATTGCCTTCGAGAGAAATGACGGCCTGCGCGTGGGTGGTGCCATTGACCGGCACCGGCACAAGTGTGCCTGCGAGAATGCGGCTGGGACGATCGGGATCGCCGGTCTCCCAAAGACGGCCGGTCTCTTCGACGCAATTGCCGCGCGGGTCCATGATGAACACCGAAGCCGGTAGCATAATGCCGCCTTCTGCTACGCCCAAAAGATCGCCACGGCGCAAGCGCTTGCCGCGCGGCACGCCGTTGAGATCGAACAGGAACAGATCGATCCACTGAACGGTCGGATTCTTTTCCAGAAATGCTTTGGCGTCAGCGACGGTCAGCAGCTGCTCAGTCATTTTTTTATTTTACCCCAGCGGCTGCGCCGAATTGGCGAAAGATCGAGACCGAGGCAGGGTTTGACTTCGCCCGCCATTCCGGATGCCATTGCACGCCCAACACGAACGGATGCTCGCCCTTGTAGCGAACCGCTTCGACGACGCCGTCCTTGGCGAACGCTTCAGCCGTCAGCTTGTCCGAGAGCTTGTTGATTCCTTGATTATGGAGTGAGTTGACCATGATCTCGTCGTGGCCAATCCAATCGCGCAACTTGCCCTTGAGCGTAATCGGATGCACCGGGCCGAACTTCTCATCCATATCGACGCCTTCGCGTTCGCGATGATCCAACAGACCCTCGACGTCATGCACGGCTTGATGCAGCGTCCCGCCGAGCGCGACGTTCAGCTCTTGGAAGCCGCGGCAAATCGCGATCAGCGGCACCTGCTTTTCAATCGCAGCACGCGCGAGCGGCAACGTGATCGCGTCGCGCGCCCGGTCCATCGTTTCCGGACGCAGCATTTTCTCGGTGCCGTAGTGCACCGGCTCGACGTTTGACAACGAGCCGGTCAACATGACGCCGTCGGCGACATCGAGCAGCGCGCCGATATCCGATAGTCCCGGGCCAACCGGCACGAGCAGCGGCTGACATTCGGCAACTTCGGCAACGGCGGCCGTGTATTTCCGGCCGACCGCGTCGAAATCGAGGCCGCCGATGTCCTTCGTGCAGGCGGGTATAATAACAATTGGACGGCTCATGCCGCGATCTCTCCGGCGACGTCGTTGAGCGTTTGATCGAGCGATTTGCGAATGACGGCTTCGGCTTCGTCGAAGTGCGCCTGCGTGCAGATCAGCGGCGGCGCGGTGACCATCGTGTCGTAGACCGCGCGCATGATGAAGCCGTTCTGGAAGAAGTGATTGCGGCACATCAAGCCGACGCGGCCCGGCTCCGCGAAGCGACGGCGCTTGCGCTTATCGGCAACGAGCTCGATCGCACCCAGCATCCCGACGGAGCGAACTTCGCCGACGAGCGGATGATCCTTGAACTTCGCCAGCATTTTCGCGAGTGCGGGCGCTGCGAATTCATTGACGCGCTCGACGAGGCGTTCGCGCTCCATGATTTCGATGTTCTTCAACGCGACCGCGCACGCAACCGGATGACCGGAGAACGTGTAACCATGATTGAAGTCATCGTTGTGCGCCATCAGCGCGTCGACGATTTTATCGTGCACGAAGATGCCGCTCAGCGGCATGTAGCCCGACGTCGCCGCTTTCGCGAACGTGATGATATCGGGACGAATGTCGTAATAATCCGAACCGAACCATGTCCCCATGCGGCCGAAACCGGTGATCACTTCGTCGGCGAGGAGCAGGATGCCGTACTTGTCAACGATCCGCTGGATCTCCGGCCAATAGGTCTTCGGCGCAATCTTGACGCCACCGGCGCCCTGGACCGGCTCGCCTGCGAACGCTGCAACATTCTCAGGACCAATCGCCAGGATTTCATCTTCGAGCACGCGCGCCGCACGCAGACCGAAGTCTTCGAGGCTCTCGCCGTCTTCGCCCTCGCCATACCAATACGGGTCCATGATATGGCGGAAGCCGTCGTAGACCGGATAGCTGTGCGCGTGGACGTGGGACATGCCGCCCATCGACCCCGCAGCAATCGTCGAGCCGTGATAGGCGTTCTTACGACTGATGATGATGCGCCGCTTCGGCTCTCCCTTGAGTGCCCAGTAATGGCGGATCAGACGGATCGCCGTGTCGTTCGATTCCGAACCCGACGAACCGTAGAAAATATTGTTGAGCGGCGCCTGCGCCATTTCCGCAAGCTTGCGCGAGAGCTCGACGACGGGCGGATGCGTCGTGCGAAAGAACGTATTGTAGAACGGCAATTCGAGCATCTGGTCATAGGCCGCTTTGGCCAGTTCTTCACGGCCATAGCCGACGGCCGTCGTCCACAGACCCGACATCCCATCGAGCACGCGCTTGCCTTCGCTATCGTAGATGTACGGCCCTTCCCCGCGCACGATGACGCGCGCGCCACCGCTTCTCAGCGACGAGTGTGTCGTGAAGGGATGAAGATGATGAAGCGCGTCCAGATCTTTTAGCTGGGCAAACTGTTGAGACGCGGATTCTTGAGCCATGGCGAAACCTCCAGCACGTCAAACGAAAGAAAAACATCGTCGAGCATGGAGAGGCTGGGCGGCGTGAAACCAATGCGCGCGCACTGTTCAAGCAGTTGCGATTTGCGATTTGGGCCAGAGATCATGGAGGCGTGGTGCGCGCATGCACTGATGCAAGCAATTCCCCGCTCGCCCTTTGCAGAGACTAAAGCGTGTTGCTCATGACGGCCCGCAATCGGTTGAAAACCGTTCACGCGTCAAATCCTCCAAGATACTGACCATTCACCAGTAAATTCCAGCGGTCAACAGCTATGCGCACTTGCACAATTGTTAGGCGTGGGTGTACTAAATGAAAGGCTACAGCGCAGAAGTTATGGGCTACGGTGTAGAATTGTCAAGCAAAGCGGTCAAGAAATCCAAACCTCGCGCGCGCAGCCTCCGCGGGCCGAAGGGCGTTGACCGAAATGCCCTCCTGGAAGCCGCCTTTGCGCTGCTGTCGAGTGAAGGCGAAGCCGGATTTTCGATCCGAAAACTCGGCGCGATCGCCGGCGTCGACCCTATGACCGTGCTGCACCATTTTCACTCGAAAGATGAACTTCTTAGGCAGATCGCCGATCGCGCGCTCGAAACCGTCGATCTGCCGATGCCGTCGGATGACTGGCGCGCCGATTTGCGCAAGGTCGCCAATGGTTACCGGGCGTTGGCGCGCCGCCACCCCCGCGTCTTCCATTTGCACTTCCGCTTCAACGCAACCGGCCCTGCCGATCATGCCTCGAGCGAGGTCGTCTACCGCGCGATGCGCAAAACCGGCCTTCCGGACGCTGCCGCGGCAGGCCTCGGCCTTGCATTTTACGCTTTCGTACTCGGCTTTGCGCAGGCCGAAATCGAGGGGCTCTTGCTGCCGCTCAATGACATGGAAGAAGCGGAGATGCGCGCACTCGATCCGCTCGGCTATCCGGCGACGCAAGCGTTCATACCGGCGTTTAAGAAGCTCAACCCAGATACCGCTTTTGACGCCGCAGTGACCGCATTCATCGACGGCGTCGCGCTGCGCGCCAAAGCCAGACGCTAGAGGCAGGCGCTAGCGCAATCCAAGCGCGAGGCCCATCCGAACAAGATCGGCCAAAGTTTTCGCGGCCATCTTATTCATAACCCACGTGCGATGAATTTCGACCGTGCGCGGACTGATACCGAGCTCGGCGGCAATCTGCTTGTTCGCCATACCGCGGATCAAACAGCGCATCGTCTCGCGCTGGCGCTCCGTCAGCAAAGCGAAACGATCCGCCAGCTCCTTGCGTTCCTGCGATTCGAGTTGGGTCGTCGACGTGGCTTCCAAAGCATCGACCACGCAATCGAGAAGCTTCGCGTTGTCGAATGGCTTTTCGATGAATTCCCGCGCGCCAAGCTTGATGGCGTGCACGGCCATTTCGATGTCGCCGTGACCGGTAATCAGAATGACCGGCCGGTCGTCGCCATCCTGCTTCATGTTGCGCAGCAGCTCGATCCCCGTCATCTCCGGCATACGCACGTCCGAGACGACGCAGCCCGGCTGCTGTCCAGCTTCGAGAAACGCCTGGGCGCTCTCGAAACGCGCCACGGTCAGGCCGTGGCTTTGCATCAGCATCGTCAACGCATCCAGGACTGCCGGATCGTCATCAATAATTGAAACTGTATGGCTCATCGGTCGCTCTCGTTTTCGGTAAGATCATCCTGACGCATGCGCCGCGCATTGACGTATCAATTTCAAGCCGCCCGCCATGTGCTTCCGCAATGGTGCGAGCGATGCTGAGGCCGATGCCGGACCCCTCGGGCTTCGTAGTTACAAATAGGTTCGGCTCCAGCGTATTAAAGCCCAGCGGAAATCCGGGGCCGTCATCAAGAACGGCGATCGAGAAGCGATCGTTGCTTGGGCAGGTCACAACCATCGAAATGTGACCATAAGGTCTGACATCCAGAATCGCGTCGCAACTGTTCGTGACCAAGTTGTGCAATGCCTGCGTTAACTGCACTCTGTCAGCCATGACGGTTGGAAAATCATCCGGTATTGACGCGGTTAGGGATACCCCCTTGGCCGCCAGATCATTGCCGAACAGATCGACGAACTCTTTGAACATCGCATCGATGTCGAGCGGCGCCGGCTCGCAGCTTCCTTGCCGCAACAGGTCGCGAATACTCTTGATGACACGCGCTGCGCGATCGCTCTGCACGGTCAGTTTGTCGAGCGCTTCGCGCGCAAGCGATTCATTGCCCGTGCGCACGGCATTCGATGCGACTGAGGCGTATGTCTTGATCGCCGTCAGCGGCTGGTTGATCTCGTGGCCGATGGCGGCCGCAATTTCTCCAGCCGCGCGCACACGCAGCGCACTACTCAACGCTGCTTGCTGATCGCGAATGCGGGCCGACGCCGTTTGCCGCTCCGAAACGATTGCGCCGACGATCAGGCCGGTGACCGCCAGCGCGATCATCAGCGTCTGCATGGCGGCGAGGCCTGGATCGTTACCGAAACGCACTTCCGAGCCGATCACCAGACCGACTTGTATAACTGCCAGCGCCACGGCAGCGCCGGCAGTGCCGTAGCGCATGGCAACCCACAACAACGGCAGGAAAAGCAGGTAGAAGAGCTGAAACGCCGTTGCTTCGCGATAACCGAAAATCAAAATCAACGCGGCAATGATCGCCGCCAATTGCAGTATCCAGTCGCGATCGATACGCGGCAGCGGGCGCATGACGAACAACACGAAGATCGCCGGTACGACGACGAGAATACCGATAAAGTCGCCAATGAAGCCGCGCCAGGCCACGTACCCGAATTCGCCGCGCCCAAGTTCACCACCAAGCGAAATGACAAGCGTGTAGAGAACGGTTGATACGGCGGCCGTCGTGCCGGCAATGCCGATCAAAATCATGATGTCGCGGGAAGCGCTGAGCCGGGAGTCGAAGTCCTTCATGCCCCGCAGCGCGACGCCGGCGGCGACATAGACGGCGCCGAGCGCCAGCGACGTCGCAAGCTCCATGAACCAGGGAAGCGGCCCTCCGCGCAGCAAATAATCGGCAGCAGCCGCTGATGCCAGCACGGCCGGCGCATACGCTGGCCCCGCGAGATAAATGAGCGCCACGCTCAATCCGGACTGCGGGTTCCAAGGTGTGACGCCGAATGTGCCGTACGGTTTCAGGTAGCTGACGTGATCGAGCGCCAAATACACGAGCGTGTAGGTCAGCAGGATCAACAGTGGCTGCAGCGACTTCGTCTGCGGTGTCGTTTCCATCAGTGCCATTGGGCGCTGTTCTGCCTGAGTTCGCGTCCTGAGCGAAGCCGCACGCACTAAGTACCACTACTTATGGGGCAAGCTGCGATTGACTGTTAACGCGTCCGCGGCCCAGACTGACCTGCCCTGAGCCATTGGGGTCCGCGGCAACAGCACGTCATAGGCTCGCATTTGGCATGAGGGCCATGCCAGCGCCGGGTGATCACGCGCTGTCGCCCACACTCGGGGAATCTTCGATTCAATGTCCTTCCCCGTCTTGCGCATCGTGCCACGCCCTGGTGGCGGGTACGATGCGCACTTTCATGATTTTTCCGCCTCTGAGCAGGGTTTAGCGGCGCATACAGCCGCCGCGTAATACTCCGTAGGGGTCGCTGGCTAAGCGCTTGGAACGAATGGTTGGGGTGCGGCGTTTCGACGATATTCCGCCCCATACGGAAACCAAATAGGAAGCAGCGATGACGGAACAGATTGAACTCGCGCGGCTTGAGACCGTCGATACGCAAGTTGAACCGCAATGCGAGGCCCGCTTTCCCGTTGCTTATTCGCACGGCGGGTTCGCGCAGGTGCGCCACGCGTTCGCGGTATCCGATTTGAACCCGCTGGGGCCGATCCACGTGCCAGCTGATCTGGACCCGGCGATGATTTTGCGATCGTGAGACCGGCATCGCGTAGCCTTTGAGAACCGCATGACGACGCAGCATTCAGAAGTGTTCTACTACGCGATTGCAGTTTATGCGATTGGGGCAGCTGCGGTCGTGGCGCTGCCGAGCGGCTCGCAGCCGCAAACCGAAGCTGCTTCGCAACTGACGTCACCACTGGCTAGTGGCCACACCGCAAACGCTGAAACAGCTGCCAAGGTCACGCTGGCAGCGGCAACGCCGACAGCAGTCCGTAATTCGGTCTCCGCGCGATCGAGCGGCTTTGTCTTCGCTGGAACGCCGGCAAAATTTTAACTTCAAAATTCGACGTCTCGGACGTCCCGAATGAGCATCACGTACTATTTCCGCGCCAAAGCGAAATCGCGAAGGACGTTGGCTTCGAGCTGCACTTCATCGAGCCGGTATTTCAGCACGTCACCGATACTGATCAACCCCGACAGCTTGCCATCGACAACGACCGGCAGATGACGGATGCGTCGTTGCGTCATGACCTTCGCCACGGTCGCGACCGTGTCCTCTGTCGCGCAGGTGATAACCGTCGCCGTCATCAACGCTGAAACCGGCAGCGATGCCATGTCGCCGCCGTACTGCGCCAATCCACGCGCCAAGTCGCGCTCCGAGATAATACCCGCAACGCCGCCCGCCTGCGTCTTGACGACCATGGCGCCGACGCTCTCGGTTTTGAGCGCCTGAGCCAGCGCCCGTATCGTTGCCGTCGCTTCAACCGTTTTGACGGCCGAGCCTTTGCTTTTCAGAATGTCGGAAACGCGCATGGTAGCAACCCCAGTGGTCGATGTCCCGGCTCCGTCAGAGCCGCAATGCAGCACTTGCAGTGCCGACAAAAGTCCCGCGCGCTCATCAGCGCTGCAACTGTGAAACCGGCGTTCGCCTGTACGCAGCACAACGCTCGGGAGATCTTCAAAGAAACCGGCGCTATCGCCGGCGCTCGGACATTCGTTGCAAAACGCGCTGCGCGTCGTGATGACCGGCAGCCCTACAGCAGCGGCGGCCGTCGCACCCCGCAACGTCGCTTCGATCACGAGACAATGGTCGCGCTCGACATCGAGCTTGGTCAATGTTTGCAGATAAAGTTCTTCGTCAGTGACCGGGGCGTCGGCATCGCTCACAAGCGATATGCAATCGAACATCTCCGGGCCACGCGAGCCGAAAGCGTGAATCAGCATCCTATCGGCATCCTCGCGTTTCATCGTACCGGTCAGCGCGAGTTTGACGTCGTCCTGACGTGCCGTCACGACTAGCTCACGGATACCCGCGCGGGGATCGAGCGCACCGTCGGCAATCAGCTTCTGAAAGACCTTACACGCGCGCCGGTGCATCGCCGATACGAGCGGCTCGACGTCAAGCGTCTCGCCTCCGCGCTTCATATACTGGCGCACGAAATGCGCCATGCGATTCTTGAGACTCCCAAGCCGGCGTGACTCGCCAAAAGCCGTGCGATCGATCGTCCAATCGAAGCCTGCTTCTGCAAACGCCGCAATAAACGCCTGGCGCCGCAGCTCCTCGGTTTCAGCAAATGCGCCGTCCGCCCGAATGATGATGGCTTGCAGCGTCATCGGGATTGGAACTCGCCAAAGATGCAATGAATTGGAAACATGGTGGGGAAGATTAGCCCCGACGCCCCCGTGCGCAACGCGACGTAAGGTCTGCCGAAAATTGCTTGCAATGTCGCATTTGCGGCGCTTGTCGCGCTTGCACTGCAAATGCGCGGTTTTCTTGCAGTGCAGCGAACACTGCGTAAGCCTCGATCGACGGTCTGCTTCGCGTTCAAACCTAGGCGTTCGCCCGCATTGCCAAACGGCCTATGGCACAGGTTTTAAGGACGCCCGAAATTCTGTCGCCAAGGCGACGCAGCCGCCATTGACCTGCCGCAACTGGCATGCACTTACAAACGTCTGCTTTCGCCATACCCGCGCGCAGCATAACACCCGCAGCCGGCTGCCTCGCCGCACAAGGCTTCAGACTTACAACGTAGATGACCAGCGAACCCCTTTCAGACGCGCGCACCCGGCGGACCTACAGTGTTTTCACGGCGGGCGGTCTGTTTTCCACGACCACCGTTGCCGTTGCAACGACTGTCATCGCGGCAGCGCTTGCCTATTATCACTGGCGCTATGAAGGCTGGCGCGAGACCATCATTTTTGCCAGCGCGATCACAACCAGCATCACCGCTGCGCTCACTTTATTAACGCGCCGCATTCTGTTTTCGATTGCCGTCGTCGCTGCCGCGGTCACGATGATCGTCGTCGCCTCCGACGTCAAACGCCATTACATCGAAATGGTGCTGCACGCCTACGACGTCGTGTTCTATCTGACGTCGCTCTCGACACTCAAATATCTCTGGGTCGATCATCGCGTCCATCTGATCGCGATCGCGTTATCGTTCCTGGCCACAGGGCTGCTCGGCTACGTCCTTTACAATCGCGACTCATCGCGCATTCCCCGTCACCTCAGCGCCATTGTGCTCGTCATCAGCGTTGCGCTCACAGTGTGGGCCGGCGGCGCCAAGGGTGAGCGCCGCAACACGCTCTTCTTCTGGGACAACCTGTATCTGTCGTCGTTCTATGCGTCCTGGTCGGAAACGCTCGAGACGCTGTGGCGCGGCCAGCTTCTCGAAGCGCTGCCAAGCCAGCCGAAGCCATTGTTCAAAGTACCCATGTCGTGCGTCGCCGAGCAGAAGCCGCCGCACATCATTCTAATTCATCAGGAGAGCGTCGTTCCGCCGTCGTTCTTCCCAACGCTCAAATACGACACGTCGCTCGATCCGTTTTTCAAATCGTTCGACGGTAAACTGCACCGGCTGCGCGTCGAAACCTATGGCGGCGCCTCATGGCTGACCGAGTTCTCGGTCCTTGCCGGCGTCTCGACGTATTCGTTCGGCGGCATGCGGACGTTTGTGCAATCGCTCATGCAGGGCAAAGTCCACGACACGCTGCCGCAAAGCCTGGCGCGCTGCGGCTATCGCAACTCCGTTTTCTACCCGGTTCCAAAAGACTTCGTGTCGAATGGCCGCTTCTATGCCGCCGCCGGCATGCCCGAAATTTTCGATTTCAAGGCGCAAGGCGCGAAGCGCTACAACGAACGCGACAAATTCTATTACGGCAATGTGCTGAAGCATTTCGAACAGCACATGGCATCGTCGCGCGCACCAACCTTCACCTACATCATCACGTCGGCAACGCACCTGCCCTATCGCAGCCCGTATGAGCCCGAGGTCAACGTGCCGGGCGGCGGCGCTGGAACCGATCCCGAAATGAATGAATATCTCCGCCGCCTTGCTATGGCGAAGATGGACTACGATGCCTTCCGCGCAGATCTTCTCGCCCGCTTTCCAGATGAGCACTTCCTCATTGTCCAATATGGCGATCATCAACCGGTCGCGACGCGTATGCTGCTCGGTTTCGACGACAAGCTGACGGCCGAAGACATCAAGCTGACACCCGAAAGCCCCGGCTACGATACCTACTACACGATCGAGGGGCTTAACTATCAACCGCCGCCGATGCCGAGCGTCGAGACGCTTGAAGTCCCGTATCTAGGCACGGTTCTGCTCGAAGCCGCCGGCATGCCGCTGTCGCCGGCCTATCAGGAGCGCATGCGTCTCCTGAAGCTTTGCGATGGGCGGTATTTCACTTGCGTCAAGCAGGATGAGATTCTGGGCTTCCACCGCCGCTTGATCGATTCAGGCTTGGTCGACGCCCGTTAACGGCGCTCACGCGAAATCCTGCTAATTCGGCGTTGCGCGCGTTGCGTTCGAAGCCAGCCGTATGGCAGGGTCGCGCCAACAAGCAGACATGTGCCGCCGCCTCAAGAGCAGCGCACTCGCGGGAGACGTCGGGTTGTCTATTCCAGCCAAATCGCGGAAGGCCGCTTGCGGCATCCGGGTTGCAGCAAGCGCGTTGCCGTCGGCGCGCGACGCCGTGCACGCATGTTTTAGCGAACTGCGTGGCGAGACCTACCAGCACGTCATCGTCTTCTTTTCGAGCGAACACGATACCGGCGTACTGCTCGGCGAGCTGAATTTGGCATTTCCTGACACGCCCGTTTCAGGCTGCAGCACGGCCGGCGAAGTCGGCCCCCTTGGCATGATGCAAGGCGGCATCGTGATGATCGCATTTCCTGAAGTTGGATTCCGCGTGTTGAGCGAAGTCATCCCCGGCGCCGACCAGGCCGGCGTCGAACGCGCGTCCGAAATCGCGCGGCGCTTGAAAACGCAGATGATCCTCGGTTCGGGCCGCACCGTCCGCGACAACGTCTTCGCGCTCGCCTTGATCGATGGTCTTTCCAACAAAGAGGAAGCGTTGATCGCGGCCATTCATTGGGCGCTCGACGACATCGAACTGATCGGCGGTTCCGCTGGCGACGGCCTCGCGTTTCAGCGCACGACGCTCATTCATCGCAACGCGCCGGTCCGCGGCGGAGCGCTTTTGTTCGTTATCGCGAGCGAAGCACCATTCGCGGTTTTCAAAACACAAAACTTCGAACCGACCGCGACGAAGCTGGTCGTGACCTCTGCTGATGCCGAAAATCGCATCGTCTACGAATTGAACGCGGAGCCGGCATCGCGCGAATATGCCGCCGCCATAGGCCTCATGCCGAACGAACTCGGGCCGTTTTCTTTTGCTTCCTATCCGCTCGTCGTCAAAGTCGGTGGCGACTATTACTGCCGATCCATCCGCAATATGAACCCCGATGGCAGCCTATCGTTCTTTTGTGCCATCGACGAAGGTCTGGTTTTCACAGTCGCCCGGGCGCGCGATATGATAAAGTCCACGCAAGACACCTTGGAAGCGCTCGACCGCCGATTGGGCGGCATGGATTTCGTGCTCGGATTTGACTGCATCCTGCGTCGTTTGGATTCGGAGAGCCGTCAGGTCCGCCACAAGGTCGAGGAATTGTACGATCGTTACGGTGTGGCCGGTTTTCACACTTACGGTGAGCAGTTCAACGCCATGCATTTGAACCAGACATTGACAGGTATCGCCTTCGGCAAACCCGAGGTGCACGAATGAACTACACGCCGCCCGGCAGCAATCCGCCAGAGGGCGACGATCCGCTCGCGCAGGAAGTGCGCAAGCTGGCGAAGATCAACCACGCCCTGATGCAGCGCGTCGAACGTTCGATGGATCAGCAGGCGAACGCATTTTCGCTGTTTCAAACCGCCATTAGCCTCGAAGCGAAAATTCGTCACCGAACCGATGAGCTCCACCACGCGCTGTCGCGATTGGAACTCGCCAACGCCGATCTTTCGCATGCCCGCGACGCGAGCGAACGCGCCAACCGTTTCAAGACACGCTTTTTCACGGCCGTTGGACACGACCTCCTGCAGCCGCTACATGCCGCGCGGCTGACGTTATCGGAACTGGCCGACGTGCAGGAGACGCCCGACGCTAGGCGGCTTACGACGAATATCGCTTCGGCATTGACGACCATCGAAGACCTGCTCGCCTCGATCCTCGATCTGTCGAAGCTCGAAGCAGGCGCGTTCATACCGAAGCTGCAGCCGGTCGCCTTGAATGACGTCTTTGAACGCCTGACGGTCTCCGGCGACCCGATCGCGCGCAAAAAAGGCCTGTATTTGCGCTGGAGGCCGACACCGCTCGGCGTTTTGACCGATCCGATGATGCTGCGCCGGATGCTGCAAAACTTGCTCGCCAACGCCACGCGCTACACCGACCGCGGCGGCGTGCTGCTCGCAGCCCGGAGACGCGGTGGCAAAGTGTCGATTGAGGTTTGGGATACCGGGCCGGGCATCGCCGCCGCCGAACGCGACCGCATCTTCGAAGAGTTTCACCGCGGCTCCGCGAACGACCGCGCAGGCGCGCCAGGATTTGGCTTGGGTCTGTCGATCGTCAAACGCATGTCGGATGCGCTCGAGCATCCCGTGCGGCTCAAGTCGCGCGTCGGCCGCGGCTCGTGCTTCTCCATTCTCGCGCCAAGCGCCGTCGCACCGCTCGACGTCGAACAGAAAGCCTTTCCGCCGATTTCGATGACCAGCCTCGCAGGCCGGCCGCTGATCGTTATCGACAATGATCTCGATGTGCTCGCCGCGATGCAGACGCTTCTGGCTCGCTGGGGCGCGGACGTTCGCCTCGCGCGTGACCTCGACGATATCGGCGAAGTCCTAACCGAAAGCACCTTCAAACCGGCGTTAATCCTCGCCGATTATCAGCTCGACAACGGCGTCACCGGGCTTGAAGCCATCGCCCGGATCAGGCAGGCAACCGGTGCGCAAATTCCGGCCATCGTGATCACCGCCGATCGCCGTGAATCGACCGCGACGGGCGCCGCCCGTGCCGGTTGCGAACTACTCTATAAGCCCGTCAAGCCGGCTGAACTGCGGGCGCTGATGCAGCATTTGCTCGTACAGCCGTAATCCGGCCTACGCTGGCGGCGGCCCAGGCGGCGCGTCGAGGATACTGTCGAAATCGATCTTCTGCGCTTCGATGACGGCTTGCGTGCGCGACGCAACGTTGAGCTTTCGCAAGATTTCCGAGACGTGGGCTTTCACCGTCGTCTCTTCGATCTGCAGCTCATGTGCGATTTGCTTATTGAGCAAACCCTGGCGGAGCATTTTTAGAACACTGAGCTGCTTCGGCGTCAGCGATTGCAGGCGCGCCGCAAAATCCTGGCGCGTTCCGGCAACCGGCGCCGCGTCGGGCGCGCGATAACCCTTCGGCAGCGTCAGCGTGCCTTCCATGACTTCTTTCAGCGATGCGCCGATTTCTTCGCGGCTCGCTGACTTCGAAATGAATCCTGCAGCACCATAGCTCATGACGTCATGGATGATGCGCGGGTCTTCGAGCGCCGACACGACGACAATCGGCGTTTTCGGCGTCAGCGTCCGCAATTCCAGAAGTCCGTCAAAGCCGCGCGTCCCAGGCAAAGCGAGATCGAGCAGGACGATGTCGAACGACCCGCGCTTCTGAAGCTCTGATTTCGCAAGCTCGATCGAGGTCGCCTCGACGGTCGACGCATTCGGAAACGCCGACGCGATCGCGCGCTGCAATGCTTCGAGGAATAGCGGATGATCGTCGACGATCAGAACGCGGGATAGCCCTGGCAAATTTTATCTCCCTAGTCCGCTGGCTGTTTAACCAGCCAGCTCGAGCGCCGGTTATCTCTCCGGCTGCGCCGCAAGTAGTACACTCTTCAATAACGCCCAAAAGCGTACTTAGCATAGCGCTCGTCCGCTGCGGCCGATGCGCTTGCATTTGAAATCACCGCGTCGATTATAAGAATTAGTTACCGTCGTGAATCTTCGAATTTGCCGCGCGACGCCGCGACCAAAGTATTTCGTAATTTGAACAACGTAAAATCTTCAAACAGACCGATATGGCGTCGCCTTATGCGACTTTGGTCGTAGACGCGACGCGCCGCTCGCGAATCTCATCTGGCTGATTTGCTTTGAAACCGCTTTCTTTCGCCAACATCTGGCGCACGCAAGCTGCAACGCTGTGCTGCCACGGCGGCAGAACGAGACCAAATGCGTTGCGCATTTTAGTCGTGTCGAGCACGGCATGCTTCGGCCGGTTCGCTGGCGCCGAAGATCGCTCCGTCAAAATCGGTTCGACGCGCGGCGCTTTACGAGCCTCGTACGCGACAACTGAATAAATCTGTTTTGCAAAGCCGTACCACGTCGTCTCGCCGGTCGCGGCGAGGTGATAGGTGCCATAGAGCCGGCAGCCGTCGTCACGCAAAAGCACGTCACAGATATCCAGCAGCGCTGCCGCGATATCGTCGGCCGACGTCGGCGTGCCGTACTGATCGGCAATGACATCGATAATCTCGCGCTCACGCGCCGACTGTAACATCGACTTCAGAAAGTTCCGGCCATCGGTACTGTAGACCCATCCCGTGCGCACGATGACATGATGCGCGAGGACGTCTCGAATGGCGTCTTCACCGGCCGCTTTGCTGCGGCCAAAAGCATTCGCCGGACAACAAGCATCGGTCTCGCGATATGGCAGCGGATTTGAGCCGTCGAACACGTGACCGGTCGAGATATGGATCAGGGGCACGCCGTTGGCTGCGCACCATTTGGCGAGATAGTGCGGCCCATCGCGATTGATGCGGAACGCTGCGGCTTCGTCGCGTTCGGCATCATCGACCGCGTTGTAAGCTGCGGCGTTGATCACGATGCCCGGCGCTATGCCGTCAAGCACCCGCTTGACGCTCGCATGCGACGCAACATCGATAACCGGGCGTCCAGCGACAACGAGATTGCTCGCACGCCGCGCGCCGGCACGTTGCAAAGCCCGCGCGACTTGTCCGCTGGCACCTGTGACGGCAATGGGATGCGCGCTCATCTGCGTCGCCCCGCGCTACGCCGCCGCTCTTTTCTTGACGATGCCGAGACGTTCCCCGGCATACGCCTTGAGACGCAGCGGCAGCCACCACATCTCGTTCGTCATATACCAGTCGACCGTCTTCTTTAATCCGGCCTCGAATGTTTCTTCGGGCGTCCACCCAAGATCGCGCTCGATTTTCGATGGGTCGATGGCATAGCGGTAGTCGTGTCCCGGACGGTCCTCGACGAATGAAATGGACGCGGCATGCGAAAGACCATCGTCGCGCGGCGCGCAATCGTCGAGCAATGCGCAAATGCCGTGCACGATTTCGAGATTGCTTTTCTCGTTGCGGCCACCGACCGCGTAACGCGCGCCAGGCACGCCCCTGGTCAGAATCGTATACAAAGCCCGCGCGTGATCATCGACATGCAGCCAATCGCGAACGTTTATGCCCATGCCATAGATCGGCAGATCGCGCCCGAGCAGCGCGTTGGTGATCATCAGTGGGATCAGTTTCTCGGGGAATTGATACGGCCCGTAGGTGTTCGAGCAGTTCGATAGCACCACCGGCAGGCCGTATGTCCGATGCCATGCCATGACGAGATGATCAGACGCTGCCTTGCTCGCCGAGTACGGCGACGACGGATTATAAGCGCTCGTCTCTGAGAACAATCCATCGTCGCCGAGTTCGCCGAAGACTTCATCCGTCGAGATGTGCAGGAAGCGAAAGGCTTCCTTCTGGCGCAAGGATAGATCGGACCAATAGCTGCGCGCTGCCTCAAGCATCGCGTACGTTCCGGTGATGTTTGTCTCGATGAAGGCCGCCGGACCTTTGATCGAGCGATCGACATGGCTTTCTGCCGCCAGATGCATGATTGCGTCGGGACGTTCGAGACGCAGGATATCGCTGACCGCTTGCTGGTCGCAGACGTTGACCTGATAGGAACGAATATTTGGGGTTGGCCGCGACCGGCTCCAGGGCCTGCAAATTCGACGCGTTGGTCAGGCAGTCGATATTGACGACTTCGACGCCGAGTTTGTTCACCAGGAATCGGCAAACCGCTGAGCCGACAAATCCAGCGCCACCTGTGACAACGATTTTCATCTGAACGCACTTAGCCCCGGCGGACCCAGAGGGACACGTCTATGGCGTTCGATGCACCAAGCCGCCTGTCTCAGCGCGCTCGCACCACCATGTCGAACGGTGGCAGCAATCCATTGAGATGGCGTTAACCCTGTTTGTTAACTTGTCAGCCCGACGCGATAAGCGACGCTTCACACTTGCTGCTCGGAGATGGGCTGCAAAGCTGCGCATCAATAGAACTCCTCGACGATCACGAGACCGGCCGCACCTGCGCCGCCGGCATAACCCGTCGCCGAGTTTGATCCGGCACCCGCCCCGCCCGTTCCAGGCGACGCGCCTGCTTCGCCCGCGCCGGTAAGGTTCGTTCCCCGTGGGCTGCCACCATATGGTCCCGACGCACCGAAACCCGACACGAAATTCGTGACATCAAGCCGGAAGCTATTTCCGCCGCCACCGCCTTTGCAAAGGATGCTGCCGCCCGCTCCAGCAGCCGATGCGGGACCGCCGCGCGCGATAAACGCCGTTGTGCCCGACGTCATGCCGCCGCCACCCGTGCCGCCAGGCGCCGTCAGCAAAGCGCCGAAGCTTGAACTACCACCGGCCCCGCCGTTCGCGTTCGCCGCGCCGCCAGCGGCTCCGGCTGCGCCGACCGTAACGGCAACGCTCGCTGTTGACGTCACATCGAAGATTCCCTCGGAGTAGCTGCCAGCGCCGCCGCCGCCTCCAGCGCAGCACTGACTGGCCGCGGCCGTAGCACCGGCTCCACCACCGCCGCCGCCAATCGCTCGGACGCGCACACCCGTGCAGCCGGCCGGCCGCGTCCACGTCCCCGAAGCCGCAAACGCCTGCACCGTCACGCGCTGCGTTGCCGGCATCGTGACTTTGCCGGTCGCCCGGTCGATGACCATTGCTTCGAAAAATGCCGAGCCGTCCGGGCTGACTTTTAGATGGAAATCATCATCGCCCGTCGTTCCGAACTCGGCGCGGCCGGAGAATCCCGTCTGGAACAGAAAGCTCGCAGTATTCGCGGCTGCGTTCTTGTTGATCTTCACCTGATGGCCGCTACCCGCGTGATTGAACAGCGACGCAGCGCTCGCGACGGCGAGCCGATTGGTCGTATCGGCTGTCGCGTTGATGCCGAGCAGAGTTGGCGCAATTGGCGTATAACGTGCGTCTCCACGGGCGTTGGTGAGATACTGCGGGTGATCGTCGTCCGCGAGCCCGGTCAGCAGCCCATGATCGGACGTTCCGCCACCGCCGCTGGGCAACGGCACCCACGCCGCGCCATCGAAAACCGCAACGACGTTCTCGTCCGCAATCCACGTCAGCCAACCTTCGTCCGGCGCATAGAAGGCCCACGCCGCATCCTGGAAGGCTGCGATTTTGCCCGCCTGCCCCGACCATGCGCCTGCCGGCGATGCAGCGACGATGTACCGGTCGCCATCGGCCGGCGATCCAGGCGGCGTCGCGAGATGCCGGTCGAGCACGGTCAACTGCACGATAGCATCCAGCATGCGCAGCGCTTCGTTGTGCGTGACATGCTTCTGGGCTTGCGCCGCGAGCATGTAGGGTAAGTTCAAATTCGGCGTATCGGCCATTCGTCGGCATCCTTTGCGAGCCTCCCTCGCGTTGGATCACGATATGCGCCGCCTGAAGCAGGGGGATAACTTCGCCCGCATTTGTCAGCCTGATTTAGGATCAGCATTAATGCGCGGGGATAACTCGTTCATGTTCCGCGCGGCTTGGCGCGCGCCGTCGGCAGCGCGTTCGCCGGGTCGTCCGGCCAGACGTGACGCGGATATTGCCCGCGCATATCGGCGCGAACCGCCGCCCACGATCCCGCCCAGAACCCCGGCAGGTCGCGCGTGATCTGCAACGGCCGGTGCGCGGGAGAGAGCAGATACAGCGTCAGCGGCAGCCGGCCGTTCGCGATTGTTGGATGCGCTTTGAGGCCGAACAATTCCTGCACGCGAACGTGCAACGCAGGCGCACCGGCGCCATCGTAGTCGAGCGCAAAACTGTTCCCCGTCGGCGCGGTGAAGTGCGTCGGCGCATCGGCATCGAGACGCTGGCGCGCATTCCACGGCAACAGCCCATCGAGCGCATTCCCGAGATCATCCGCACATATTTCGGCGAGCTTGGTTTTCCCCGTGAGATACGGCTGCAACCATGCGCCGACGCGTGCGTTCAATGCTGCATCGGAAAGATCCGGCAGATCCTCAGCGCCAGCCGCCCGCAAAAAAGCGACGCGCTGGCGAACTTGCAACTGCGCTTTCGTCCACGGCAGCTTTTCAATGCCCGCGCGTCGAAGTCCTTCTGCCAGCACAACCGAAACGTCGCTGCCAGCCGCAACCGCGCGCTGCTCACTCGATAAAACAATCGCATCGAGACGGCTGACGCGCCGCGCGCGAACGGCCATTGCGTTGGAATCGAATTGCACTTCGTCGCGAAAGACAATGCGGTCCCCGGCAACCTCAGCTAACTCGGCTTCGTCCAAAGTCGCCGCGAGTAGAATGCGCGTTGCCGCCGCGCGCCCCTGCATTTCTGCGACCACAAGATACGGCGCCCGCGCTAACAGGCTCGCCACATCGACTTGCCCGGCGCGGCCGTTGGCGAGAAGAAATTGCCCGGTTGCGCCGCGCGCCTTCGCGATCCGATCTGGATACGCCAAAGCCAGCAACGCCGCGGTCGATTGCGGCGCGCCGCGCTTTGCAATCGAGCCGCCAGCAGCCCGCTCTGCCCATCCGCGCGCCAAGCGCCGCAGATCGTCCGAACGCCGCGAGCGATCGCGCCGAAAGTTTTGCAGTCGCGTATCGAGATCGGCATCGTTGCCGCCGATACCTCGCTCGACGAGCACCGCTGCGATTTCCGCAGCCGCAGCCGCTTCGCCAATCCGCGCCGCAGCGAGCACCATCCGAGCCAAGCGCGCCGGCAGCGGCAGCGCCCGCAAGCGGCGGCCTTCCTCCGTAATCCGTCCCTCGGCATCGAGCGCGCCGATGGTGCGCAGCTCCTCCTGTGCCGCTTTGACGACGCCAGGCGACGGTGGATCGAGCCAAGCGAGCGTCGCCGGATCGCTCGTGCCCCATTCCGCGCAATCGAGAACCAGCCCCGACAAATCCGCCGATTTGATTTCCGGTTCGGCAAAGGGGACCAAGCCTTGCGTTTCAGGCTCGCTCCACAGCCGGTAGCAGATACCGGGCTCGGTTCGCCCCGCGCGGCCCATGCGCTGATCGGCGGCCGCGCGCGCGACACGCACCGTCACAAGCCGTGTCACGCCGACATCCGGCTCAAAGCGCGGCACGCGTTGCAATCCGCTATCGACGATCACACGCACGCCCTCGATCGTGATCGAGGTTTCAGCAATCGACGTCGCCAGCACGACTTTGCGACAGCCGGCGCGCGCCGGTTCGATCGCCAGATCCTGCGCCTGTGGTCCGAGCGCGCCGTAGAGCGGCGCGATGTCGATCGCGGAATCGCTGATCCGCTCGGCCAAGCGCTCGGCAGTGCGAACAATCTCGCCTTGCCCGGGCAGGAACGCCAAGACCGATCCCGTTTCAGCTTTCAATGCGCGCAGTATGGCATCGGTCACGTCGTCCTCGATGCGCGCCGGCGACCGCCCGAGATAGCGCGCTTCGACCGGATAGGCGCGGCCTTGGCTTTGGATGACGGGCGCATCCCCGAGCAGCTTTGCCACGCGCGCGCCGTCGAGCGTTGCCGACATGACGAGCAACCGTAAATCCGGCCGCAAGCCGTCGCGCGCTTCCAACGCCAGCGCCAAGCCGAGGTCGGCATCAAGCGAGCGTTCGTGAAACTCGTCGAAAAGCACAGCGCTGACTCCCGCTAACTCCGGGTCGTCCAAAATCATCCGCGTGAAGACGCCCTCGGTCACGACTTCAACGCGTGCCTTCGGTCCGGTCTTCGACGAGAGCCGCGCTCTCAGCCCGATGCTTTGACCGAGCCCTTCGCTAAGCGTCGCTGCCATGCGCTCGGCCGCTGCGCGCGCCGCAATGCGCCGCGGCTCTAGAACGAGAATTTTTCCGGCCGCGGTCCACGCTGCGTCCATCAGCGCGAGCGGGACGCGCGTCGTCTTTCCTGCGCCCGGAGGCGCGACGAGGACTGCAATACCGCGTTCAACAAGTACCCGCCCGATGTCATCGAGCACCGCATCGATCGGCAGCGGGGTCGCAAATTGCATTCCAATCTCCGGGCCAAATTTTCGGGGCCAATCTCTCGGCGCTGCGCGCCACCGTCCACCGTGCTACAAGCCCGCTCTGGCATGGCCTTGAATTGTCTGTTATGCGCAGCCTAGACGCTTCGCAACCCTCCCGCGCAATTCGTGGATACGGCATGAAAGTTTTGGTCACTGGCGCCGCCGGATTCATCGGCTTTCATACCGCGCGCGCCCTGCTCGACCGCGGCGATACTGTCGTCGGCATCGACAATCTCAACGACTACTACGATGTCGAACTGAAGAAAGCGCGCCTCTCCGAATTGGAAGGCCGCAAGGGTTTCTCATTTCATAAAATCGACATCGCTGAGCGCGACGCGGTTGCGGCCCTCTTTGGACTCGAAAACTTCGACCGCGTCATGCATCTCGCGGCGCAAGCTGGCGTCCGGTACTCGATCGAGAACCCGCAAGCCTACATCGATTCCAACATTCAGGGCTTCCTGAATATCCTCGAAGGCTGCCGTCATCACGCAATCGCGCACAGTGTATTTGCGTCATCGAGTTCGGTCTATGGCGCCAACACGCGCATGCCATTCCACGAGCGCGATGGCGCCGATCATCCGTTGAGCCTCTACGCCGCTACGAAGAAATCAAACGAGATGCTGGCGCACACCTACGCGCATCTCTATCGCATTCCTCTGACGGGCCTTCGCTTCTTCACCGTCTACGGTCCGTGGGGGCGGCCGGATATGGCGCCCTTCAAGTTCACCAAGAACATTCTCGAAGGCAAACCGATTGACGTCTACAATCACGGCAATCACGCACGCGATTTTACGTTTATCGACGATGTCGTCGAAGGCGTCATCAGAACGCTGGATGTCACGGCGTCCCCCGATCCCGATTGGTCGAGTGAAAAACCGCGCGCAGACACGTCATCGGCGCCGTACCGCCTTTTCAATATCGGAAACAATCAGCCAGTGTCGCTCGCGGCCTTCATTGAAACGATAGAAGACGCGACCGGCAAAAAGGCGATCCGCAATCTTTTGCCGGCACAGCCCGGCGATGTCCCCGCAACGTCGGCTGACGTCGATGCATTGACGGACGCCGTCGGATTCAAACCGAGCACACCACTCGACGTTGGCCTGCACCGTTTCGTCGCCTGGTACCGCGCATTCTATAAAATTTAGCGCGCAACCTCTGCGGCTTTGCGAATAGCGGAAATGTTGGTGCCGTAGCTCTGTTGCGTGCCGCCTTTGAAAACCGCCGATCCGGCAACCAGCACATTTGCGCCAGCCTTCGCGACGACGCCAGCCGTCTCAGGCGTCACACCGCCATCAACTTCAATGTCGATAGGCCGATCACCGACGAGCCCTTTGACACGGCGGATCTTGTCGACGACGGCCGGAATAAACGCCTGGCCGCCGAACCCGGGATTGACGGTCATCAGCAAAATCAAATCGAGCCGGTCGAGAACGTATTCGATCACACTCTCGGGCGTGCCCGGATTGATCGAGACGCCGGCTTTCTTGCCGAGCGCGCGGATCGCCTGCAGCGAGCGATCGAGATGCGGACCGGCTTCCGCGTGGACCGTAATGATGTCGGCACCGGCATCAGCGAATGCCGCGAGATAGGGGTCGGCTGGCGCGATCATCAAATGGACGTCGAAAATTTTCTTAGACGCGCCGCGTACAGCCTTGATCACCGGCGGACCGAACGTGATGTTCGGAACGAAATGACCGTCCATGACATCGCAGTGGATCCAATCGGCACCCGCCGCATCGATCGATTGAATTTCCTCAGCCAGACGTCCGAAGTCAGCCGACAGAATAGACGGTGCAATGGTGATGGGGCGGGCCACGAAAATCCTCGGCTCTCTCGAATAAAGCTGGCGGACACTAGCTGGATTCGGCCGGCGCGCAAAAGCCGCCTGCCGCCAGCTTTAAAAGGCTAAGCCGAACGCCGGCCGCGTTCGACAAGTTGCAGGATCAGCGGCGTCAGGATCAGCTGCATCGCGAGATCGAGCTTTCCGCCGGGAATCACGATCGAATTCGCGTGCGACATGAAGCTATCGTGGATCATCGACAAAAGGTACGCGAAATCAATGCCGCGCGGGTCTTTGAAGCGAATGATGACCATCGACTCATCCGGCGTCGGTATCCAACGCGCCATGAACGGGTTCGAGGTGTCGACCGTCGGCACGCGCTGGAAATTGATGTCGGTCTCGGCGAACTGCGGGCAGATGTAGTTCACATAGTCCGGCATCCGCCGCAGGATCGCGTTGGTGACTTCTTCCGTCGTATAGCCACGCGTGCAGCGATCGCGCTCGATCTTTTGAATCCATTCCAGATTGATGACCGGCACGACGCCGATCTTCAGATCGGCATAGCGCGCGACGTTGACGCTTTCGCTGACGACGGCGCCGTGCAGACCCTCGTACAGCAACAGGTCAGTTCCGGTTTCGATGTCTTTCCATTCGGTGAACGTCCCGACGGGCGTCTTGGCCGCGTGCGATTCGACGTGATCGTGAATGTACTCGCGCACCTTGCCGGTACCGCTTGCGGCGTAGGTACGAAATAAAGTTTCGAGGTCTTCGAAGAGGTTCGCTTCGGGACCGAAATGACTGAAGTTCGGATTGCCTTTCTGGGCCGCGTCGGACATGGCGCGTTCCATGTCGACGCGGGCGTAGCGGTGAAACGCGTCCCCCTGCACGAACGCGGCGTTGACTTCCTCGCGACGGAAAATGTGTTCGAAGGTGTGCTTGACCGACGTCGTGCCTGCGCCGGACGAACCGGTGACGGAAATGATGGGATGCTTGATGGACATCGGGAGGGACTAGGGACCTTTATCGCGAAAGACGGAGCGGAGTGCGTGTCGTCGTTATGTCATCGCGCGGAACAGACCGCGACGGCCGAACAGCGGCGATTGCTCTCCTTTGAAGCCAACGCCGGTGTAGAGGCGGCTGACACGATCGACTTCGTCGCGTGAGCCGCAGATCAACGGCGTTTTTTGATGCAGCGACGTCGGCACAACATCCAGAAGACGCTCATGCCCGGTCGTTGCACGGCCGCCCGCCTGTTCGACGATCCACGCGATCGGATTGGCTTCATAGATCAGCCGGATTCGGCCCTGATGAAATCCTGGCCGGCTGTCGCCCGGGTAGAGATAGATGCCGCCGCGCGATAGGATACGGAAAATGTCGGCGACCGGCGATCCCGTCCAGCGCATGTTGTAATTCTGACCGCGCGGACCATCGGCGCCGTTTTCGCAATCGTGCACGTAAATGCGGATCGGCTCATCCCAGAAGCGCGCGTTAGACGCGTTGATCGCATATTCGGCCGTCTCAGGCGGCACCGAAATTTTCGGCTGCGTCAGAATGAATTCCTTGGTGTCACGATCGAGCGTGAAAATGTTCGTGCCGTTACCGACGGTCAACGCCATCACGGTCGTCGGACCATAGACGATAATACCAGCCGCCAACTGATGCGAGCCTGGCCGCAGGAATGCGGCTTCCCCCGTCGATGACGGATGCCGCGGCAGGATCGAGAAGATCATGCCGAACGAAACATTGGCGTCGACGTTCGACGATCCATCGAGCGGATCGGTCGCGACCAAAAGCGGCGCCTTATCGTTCAAGACAAACGGCTCGGGCGCTTCTTCCGACGCCAGCGCCGCAACGGGCGTGTCCTTCAAAGCTGCGAGGATCGACTGATTGGCGCGGATGTCGATTTCCTTCTGCTCGTCGAACTCGCCGGCGCGGGCCGTCACCTGACTGAGGCTGCCAGCCAAGCGTCCCCTGGAAACGAGTTCTGAAACTTCGATACTGCTGGTGGCGAGCGCCAAGATCGTTTTGGCAATTCCCCCGCGTGTCGCGCCGCCCAAAGCCCAGTTGTCGAGGAACGTCGTCAGCGTGGTCGTCTTGGCACCCATTGTCCGGTCACTCACAGCGTCTCGAGGCAGGCGTTGTTCGGCTTTTTTGACGTATTGGTCCGCTGGACCAGCCCGCGCTTCACTCTACTCCGACTTTGGTCGCAGAAGCGAGCGCACTTTGCAGTTGTTCAGCCGTCGCAAAATGGCGCGGTGCAACACCTGCCGTTATCCAGCACGACGAAAACAACGACGTTCTGCAACGCGAATTCGCATATTCGTCCATCGACCGGGATGGTAAATCCGGGACGATGCCTTAGCGCGCTCGGGAGATAACCTTTGTGAGTTCACCCGCTTCACCCGCAATCGAAAACGCAAAGACAACGCCTACCCAAGACGACCGCGCGGCGGCCGACGCGCGTGCCGCAGCCTTCGGCCGCATCGTCGCGCTTCTGATCGCGTCGCCGCGCCATAGCGAAATGACCCTGCAACAGACGCAGGCGCTCGTCGCACCCGCCATCGCACTCGGACAACTCGCCATTCTTGGACGGCCACCTGCGTCTGCCGGAGCGTCAGATCAGGTCGCGGCGGCCTGGTGGGCGTTTGTCTCACCCGAGGTCGATGAGCGGCTCACACAATGCCAGGGCCCCTACCTGACGCTCGAAGCCTCTGACTGGCAGAGCGGCGACCAGCCCTGGGTCGTCGATATGGTCGGAAATGGCGAGGTCATTAACGAATTGGTCAGACGGCTCGCCGAAACGACGTTTGCCGGCAAGTCGGCCAAGCTGCGCGCACGCCTGCCCGATGGCCGAATGGCGGTCGGGCGCATCGAGCGCAAACCGCGCGCGCCGAAGCAAACAAAAACCTAACCGATACCGCGTACGATACCGTAGTTCGGCCGCCCGCAGGGGCTTGGATGGTGGCCCGGACGCACAGCGAGCACGCCAGATAATGCGGGCCAGATGACACGGGACGAATGACACGCAAGATGCAACCGGCGAGCCGCCGGCAATCACACCCGGTCGGCGCCTTGCTTTGGCGGTACAGTCCGATTTTGTTGACGGTTGCCGTCTTCTCGGGCGTCGTCAACGTGCTCGCGCTTGCCGGCTCGTTCTACATGCTCCAGGTCTACGACCGCGTTCTGCCGTCGCAGTCGATCCCGACACTTGTCGGCATATCGCTGCTGATGTTCGGCCTCTACGCGATCAATGGCCTGCTCGAATTCATTCGCGCGCGCATCATGAGCCGCGTCGGAACCCGCATCGACAAATCGCTGACGCCGCGTGTCTTCGCCGCCGTGCAAATCCTGCCGTTGAAAACCCGCGGTGGCGGCGACGGCATGCAACCGCTGCGCGATCTCGATGCCGTGCGAAATTTCATGTCCGGCATGGGATTGACGGCGCTGTTCGATCTGCCGTGGATTCCGATCTATCTGGCGTTTGTCTACATTCTACATCCGACGCTTGCGATGGTTGCCGCAGCCGGCGCGATCGCGCTGGTCGCGCTGACGATCATCACCGAATACCGCAGCTCGAAGCCGCTCAAGGCCGCAGGTCAAGCGGGCGGGCAACGCATGGCGCTTGCTGAAACGGCGCGCCGGAATGCGGAATCGATCCACGCGATGGGCATGGCGCGCCATATCCAGGCGCGTTACCAAACCCTCAACGACGAGTATCTTGCGCATCAACTTAAAGCATCTGACGCCGCCGGCGGCATTGGCAACGTCACCAAGGTCATCCGCATGTTGCTGCAGTCTGCGGTGCTCGGGCTTGGCGCTTACCTCGTCATCCACAATGAGCTGTCTCCAGGCGCGATCATCGCGGCATCGATCACCGTCTCGCGGGCGCTGGCGCCGATCGAAAGCGCAATCAGTCATTGGAAGAGCTTCGTATCGGCGCGTATCAGCGCCAAACGGCTCGGCGAACTTCTTACGGCTGCCGGCGACGCCGACAGCGACGTCATCGAACTGCCGCCGCCGCAAAGCACGCTCAACGTCGAACAACTCGTCGTTGCCCCGCCTGGTCAACGCGAACCGATCGTCAAGAGCATCAGCTTTGCGCTTGATCGCGGCGATGCACTTGGCGTTATCGGTCCGAGCGGATCGGGAAAATCAACGCTTGCACGCGCCCTTGTTGGCGTCTGGGAACCGATGACACCGGCAAGCGCGGTTCGCCTCGATGGGGCGTCACTCGATCAATGGACGCCCGAGCGCCTTGGCCGCCATATCGGCTACATGCCGCAGGAAGTCGAACTGTTCGAAGGCTCAGTCGCCGACAATATCGCGCGGCTCGACGCCAGTGCCTCAAGTGACGCCATCGTCGCTGCTGCGAAAGCCGCTGGTTCGCACGATTTGATCGTCCGCCTGCCTGACGGCTACCAAACCCGCATGGGTGAAAACGGCAAGATGCTTTCGGGCGGCGAACGCCAGCGTGTTGCCTTGGCGCGCGCACTCTTTCGTGATCCATTTCTTGTCGTTCTCGATGAGCCGAACGCCAGCCTCGATGCTGCAGGCGACACGGCGCTGACAGACGCGATCATGTCCGTGCGCCAGCGCGGCGGCATTGCGATTGTCATCGCACACCGGCCATCGGCACTCGCGGCCTGCAACAAGGTTCTCGTGATGGCCAACGGCCAAGCGCGTGCGTTCGGCCCGAAAGACGAAGTTCTGCGCAGCACCTTGCAGCAAGTTCCGCAACAGGCGGCGCCTGAAGCGCTGCCGCGTGCAGCACTCGCTGGCCAATCAAAGGACAGCGCATGACCGCTACTTTGGCCACACCCTCAACGACACAATCCGTTGCCATGAAACCCTCTTCGGCGTGCGCGACCGCTCCCGTCGGCCGCGACGTCGTGTCCGTGAAACGCTATGTCTTTGCCGGCTTCGCGACGATCGTCGCCTTGTTCGGCGGCATTGGCGGATGGGCGGCTTACACCGATCTGGCAGGCGCTGTACTTGCGCCGGGAACTGTGGTGGTCGCGGGCAACATCAAGAAGGTCCAGCATCCGACCGGTGGCGTCATCAATGAAATCCTCGTGCGTAATGGCGACGCCGTCAAAGCCGGAGATGTTCTCGTCCGTCTCGATGAAACCGTGACGCGCGCAAGCCTGCAGCTTGTGACCAAACAAATCGACGAACTGCACGGCCGCCTCGCGCGCTTGATCGCAGAGCGCGACGACGCATCGCTCGTCACATTCCCCGATGAGCTTCTCGCCCGCAATGCCGAACCCAACATCACTGAAATTCTGAAGGGCGAGCAGGTTCTGTTCGAAGCACGGAGAACAACCCACACAACGCAGAAGCAGCAGCTCGGCGAGCGGATCACGGGTCTGCGGCAGGAATCGGCCGGCAACACCGCGCAAGCCGAAGCCAAGGCGCGCGAAATTGCGCTGATCAAAAAAGAACTCGATGGCCTTGAAGGCCTTGAACGCCAGCAACTCGTGCGCACCGAAAAAATGACGGCCATGCGGCGTGAGCAAGCCCGCATCGAAGGCGAGATGGCGCAGCTTTCGGCGGCCGCCGGGCAAAACATCGATCGCATCGCGGAAATCGAAATGCAGCGTCTGTCGATCGACAGTGAGGCAAAGTCGGAAGTCATCAAAGAATTGCGCGAGACGCAGGGAAAACTTGTCGAACTGTCCGAGCGCAGGACAGCAGCGCTTGATCAGTTGAAGCGCATCGATATCAGAAGCCCGTCGGACGGCATCGTCGATCAGATGTCGGTGTTTACGGTCGGCGGCGTCATCAACACGGCCGAGCCGCTGATGGTCATCGTTCCGCAAGACGACAAGCTGATTGTCGAAGCCAAGATTGCGCCGCAGGATATTGATCAAGTCCGATCGCACAAATTTGCCCTCGTGCGATTCCCGGCGTTCAACCAACGCACGACACCGAGCCTCGACGCGACGATTGCCTCGATCTCCGCGGAAGTCACGCGCGAGCCGCAAAACAATTTGCAGTACTACACCGCGCGCCTCAAAATCGACGACGGTGAAATGAAGCGCCTCGGTGCACTTCAACTGTTGCCCGGCATGCCGGCCGAAGTGCACATCCGAACGTCGGAACGCTCGGCGCTGTCGTATTTCGTCAAACCGCTTGAAGATCAGTTCGCCAAAGCCTTCAAGGAACGCTGAGCATCCTGGCGGCAATCAGCCAATCGAGCCGCGGCCGACACCATCATAAGTGAAGCCTGCGTCGATCGCGGCCGAGGGCTGAAAGATGTTGCGCAGATCGACGATCGCGCCGCCTACCATCCGCTGACGCGCCTTCTTCAAATCGAGCGCGCGGAATTCGTTCCACTCCGTCACGACAACCATGACGTCGGCACCGTCGAGTGCGGCAAGAGCGTTCTCTGCCCAGACGACGCCCGGCATCATCGGTTCGGCATGCTTGCGGCCCTGCGGATCGAACGCCCTCACGGTCGCGCCACGCTCTTGCAGCATCGGCACGATAACGAGGCTCGGCGCGTCGCGCATGTCGTCCGTATTCGGTTTGAACGTGACACCGAGTATGGCAACCGTTTTGCCACGCAACGCGCCACCGCAAGCGGCTTCGATGCGTCCCGCCATCGCAATCTTGCGCTCGTGATTGACGCGCTCGACCTGCTCGATCAGCGACACCGGCGCCTTGTTCTCGCGCGCCGTGCGAATGAGCGCCGAGACGTCCTTCGGAAAGCATGAGCCGCCGTATCCTGGGCCGGGATGCAGGAACTTGTCGCCGATGCGCCGGTCTTTGCCGATTGCAGACGCGACCTCCTGTACGTCGGCGCCCACCTCTTCGCACAAATCCGCGATCTCGTTGATGAAGCTGATCTTCATCGCAAGAAACGCGTTGGCGGCATATTTCGCGAGCTCCGCGCTTTCCCGCGCGACGAACATGACCGGCGAGCCGCGCAACGCGAGCGGCTTATAGAGACGCTCCATTACATCACGGGCCTTAGCGCTGTCCGTGCCAACGAGAACGCGATCGGGATGCGTGAAATCTTGAATCGCAGATCCTTCGCGCAGGAACTCTGGGTTCGAGCAGATCGCGACGTCGGCGTCCGGACGGATATCTTTCAAACGCTTTTCGATTTCGCGGCTTGTCGAGACCGGCACGGTCGACTTGGTCGTGATGACGGTGAAGCCCTTGAGATGCGGAGCGATGTCCGCGACGGCCTCGAACACATACGAAAGGTCGGCGTAGCCATCGCCGCGCCGCATCGGCGTTCCGACAGCGAGAAAAACAACATCCGCTTCGCTGACCGCTGGCCCCGCCTCACTCGTAAAGACCAGGCGGCCGGCGCGCATGTTTCGCTGCATCAGATCATCGAGGCCGGGCTCATAGATTGGCGAACGTCCGGCGTTAAGCTCGGTGAGGCGCTCAGGGTCTTTGTCGACGCACGTCACCATCCAGCCAAATTCGGAAAAGCAGGCGGCCGACACAAGCCCGACATAGCCAGCGCCGATAATGCAGATTTTCACGTTGCGCCTCCTTAAAGCCTTGGAAACTCGCTAGCTTATCCGCGCCGCTGCTGCAATGGTCACCACCCGCGCATGTCGATCTGGACGCACCCCAATTCGGCCTGCATAAGCTTTGCGCATCGTGCCAGCCGCTCAGACCCGGACACTGTTTATGACGATGAGCCTTGCCGCATCCGACACTGACGGCCAAACTCTAGCTGCTGAAGATCGCCAAAGCGCCGGTACGCTCGCCGTCGTTATTCCTGTTCTTAACGAAGCCGCCGGTATCGATGCGCTTTTGGCGCGGCTGCGACCTGCACTTGAATCCAGCGGGCTTGCCTGGTCGATCATCTTCGTTGACGACGGTTCGACGGACGGCACACTGATCAAACTAAGACAACTGAACGCTAATGACGATCGCATCGGCGCGATTGCGCTCAGCCGTAACTTCGGTAAGGAGATCGCCGTCGCGGCAGGTCTGAAATACGCACGCGCCGACGCCGTCGTTATCATGGACAGTGATCTGCAGCATCCGCCGGAAACCATCCCAGCCTTCATCGAAAAATGGCGTGAAGGCCACGACGTCGTCTATGGCCAGCGTATCGACCGCAGTGCCGACAGCGCCTGGCGCCGCGAGGGCGCACGTGCGTTCTATCGCGTGTTTCATATTTTGTCCGGCACCGAGCTGCAGCAGAACTCGTGCGATTTCCGCTTGCTCAGCCGCCGCGCGGTCTCGGCTATCAATCGCATCGGCGAGCGCGTGCGTTACAATAACGGGTTGTTCGCGTGGATCGGCTATCCCGCCGTCGGCGTGCCGTTTGAATTTCCGCCGCGGCCGTCCGGCGAAGGCTCGCGGTGGCTTCCGTTGAAACTTGCAAAGCTTGCGTTCGACGGCTTGGCGTCGTTTTCGACAGTGCCATTGCGGCTGTCGTCGGTGACCGGCGTATTCGTGTCGCTGGTCGCGTTTGTCTACATGATCTGGATCATCGCCAAGACGCTGCTCTTCGGCGATGAAGTACCCGGCTACCCAACGCTCCTGACGGCCGTGCTATTCTTCGCCGGCGTACAGTTGATTTTCCTCGGCGTGATCGGCGAATACCTCGGCCGCGTCTACGAAGAAGTCAAAGCCCGGCCGCTGTTTCTGGTGCGCGAGGAACTCGGCGTTTCAGCGGAGCAGCCGACTGCAACTGAGGCCACCCCTAGATGACCGAGCCAGCGCCGTACAGCGGTGTCAAACACGGCGCGGGTTTCCTAGCTTCCGGCGTTCTCGCAACCGGAACCGATGCCACAGTTCTTCTCGCCATGACGCGCGGCTTCGGGCTTGGACCGTTTTCTGGGCGCATTATCGCGATCGGTTGTGCGATCGTTGTTGGCTATTTCGCGCACCGTCGACTGACATTCGGATCGCGCGAACCGGCAAGTTTTTCTCAATTTTCAAAGTTCGTAAGCGTTGCTGCATCGGCGTCGGCAACCAACTACGTCCTGTACGCCGCAATCTTGCTCATGTGGCCAACCACAGAGCCGTTACTAGCTATGATTATACCAACGCTTGCAGGCATGGTGATCAGCTACTTAGGTCTGCGATCAGCGGTTTTCCGAAAACGGGTGGTCAGAACTTGCATCGAAGACCAGCCTAAACCTTGAATTCCTCTATTTTGGAAAAGGCCTGACGCAACGCGTCGGACCACGCCTGCGAGAGTTTCTTGAAATACTCGTCGTCCGCACTGATGCGCTTCTCGCGCTGCACGTCGAGGCTATCGCGCTCATAAATCAAAAGGTCGAGAGGCAAGCCGACGGACAGGTTTGAGCGCAGCGTTGAATCGAACGACAGCAGCATCAGCTTTGCCGCCTCACCAAGACGCATGTCGGCGCGCGCGACCCGGTCCAAAATCGGCTTTCCGTATTTATGTTCCCCGATCTGCAAAAACGGCGTGTCATCCGTCGCCTCGATGAAGTTGCCTTCCGAGTACACCTGAAACAACCGTGGCCGCTCGCTGCCGATCTGACCGCCGAAAATAAAGGAAGCATAAAAGCCAGACTTGCTGGCTTCCAGCGCCGGACCGTCGACACGGCGCGCTTCGCGTACAGCATCGCCGACGACGCGAGCGGCGCGATACATGTTCGGCGCATTGTAGAGATGCGTCGACTCGGTGCTTTTGTCGGTCAACTGCTCGTTCAAAAGGCTGACGACGACTTGCGTGACGGCAAGATTGCCCGCGCTCAGCAGCACGAGTACGCGCTCGCCCGGCTGACGCCAGAAATTGAGTTTGCGGTACGAGGCGATGTTGTCGACGCCGGCATTGGTGCGCGTATCGGCGGCAAACACCAAGCCACGCTCAAGCCGCATCGCTACGCCGTAGGTCATTGATCGTCTCCTGCTTGTCAGCACGTAGTATAAACCGGCTTCGGCAGGTAAACGTAAACGCGGCGCGCGTCGAGCCTACTATTGCTGTGTGCTCATCTGCTGCTGAACTTCGACGATGACGTCGAGCAGTTCGTTGCTGCCGCCGCCGAGCCGTGTCCCGCGGATCGGCGCCGCAGAATCGGCGTCGAGTCCCGTCGCGAGGCGAACGTAGTGGTCGGTCGGACAGAGGCGGTTTGCTGCGTCGAACCCGACCCATCCGAGACCGTCGATCCAGACTTCGGCCCAGGCGTGATGCGCTTCGGCCGGCTGATCGTCGCCGGAGACGAGATAGCCACTGACATAGCGGGCCGGCACACCGAGCGCGCGAGCCGCTGCGATCAGAACGTGGGCGTGATCCTGGCAAACACCACGGCCAGCCTCAAACGCCGCAGCGGCGCTGGTATGCTGGTGCGTCGTGCCCGTCTGGTATTCGACCGCATCTCGGATCGCATTCATCAGCCGATGAAAGCCGTTGATGTTCGGCGTGCCGCAGTTCGATTTCGCAAGATCGATGATGGCGTCGCTTGCGGTCGTCTTCTCGGTCACGCGTTTGAAGACGCGGATCGGCGTCGTCTCAAACAACCCTTGCACGAGACCAGCGCGATCTTCGGTCTCGACGACGCCTTTGGCCAGCACAACGCTTTCGTCATGCGCACCGGGGTAGGAGACCTGATGGCAGGTATTTCCGAAGCTATCTCGAAACTTTTGCGCCGACGGCATGCCGGGGGCCTGGATCAGCCATTCAATAACACGCTGCCCCTGAAAATTCGGCGGCGTCAGACGCAGGGTCTGTATCGAGTATGTCACCGGTTCGGCGTATGTATAGCGCGAGACATGACCGATTGAGATACGCATGGGTCTTTTTTCTTTGTCAGTCGTGATCAGCCGGTAAAGTGATAGGCCTGCGAAATCTCATTGCCGAGTTTGTTATTTCGGCCGATGAAATCCTGTACGAATTCATGCAATCCAGTCTGGAAGATTCGTTTGATATCGCCCTCGATCAGCAGGTCGCGCGTCGCAGCGGCCGTCGCGTGGCACTGATGGCGCTGGCCGTATAGAATTCCGAGATCGTTGAGCGCAATGTTCAGCTCATCATAGCATGAGCGCAGCGAGCGCGGCATTTGCCGGTTGAGCATCAGGTAGTCAGCGATTTTCCAAGGTTTGTACGAGTCCTTGAAGACCCAACGATAGCTGCGATGCGCTGAAACCGACCGCAAAATTGAGGTCCACTGGAAATTGTCGGTGCCGCTGCCGACCATCTCGGTCGACGGCAGCAAGTGATAATATTTCACGTCGAGAATGCGCGACGTGCTGTCAGCGCGCTCGATAAAGGTGCCGAGCTGACTAAAGTAGTAGGTGTCGTTGCGCAGGATCGTGTTCATCAGCGAGCCGCGATACAGCGCCGAACGCGAGCGTATCCAATCGAGCAGCTCTGGCAGCGAGTTCGACGTTACGCTGCCCGGCTTGATGGCTGAAAATTCAAGCCATGCGCTATTCAAGCTCTCCCACATATCGCGCGTCAGCGCTGTGCGCTGTGCCCGGCCGTTATGGCGGGCGCTCGCCAAGCACGTCGCAATGCTCGACGGATTGGTCGTGTCGAACAGCATGTAGTCGATGACTTTCGGCGTATCGAGTTCGCCGTGGCGGGCGGTATATCCGCCGAGGCAACCGGCGCTTTCGAGCGTCGATTGCCATTCCTGGTGATAGCCTTCACCTGCGCGCGGCAGAAGCACGATGCGATAGCCGACCTCGATCAGCCGCGCCATATTCTCGGCGCGCTCGATGTATCGCGCCAGCCAGTAAAGGTCGTTTGCAGCACGTCCGAGCATTGCGGTGTTATTCCCCGGCCTTCGTCTTTGTCTTTTCGTTGATTGGCATTGCGGCCGTCACGTCTAAGGTCGTCGCGGATTCAGTATGCGGGCTAGTCCTGCAGCACCCAGGTGTCCTTGGTGCCGCCGCCCTGGGACGAATTGACGACCAGAGACCCGCGCTTGAGGGCAACGCGTGTCAGCCCACCCGGCACCAAGCGGACCTGGTCACCCACAAGCACGAACGGCCGCAGATCGAGGTGCCGCGGCGAGACGAGACCCTCGCATAGCGTCGGACACGTCGACAGCGCCAGCGTCGGCTGCGCAATGTAGTTCGATGGATTGGCCTTCAATTTTGCGCGGAAGTCTTCGATCTGCTGCTTCGACGCTGACGGCCCGACAAGCATGCCGTAACCGCCAGACCCGTGGACTTCCTTGACCACCAACTCCGGAAGATGATCGAGGACATACTTGAGATCGTCTTCGTCGCGGCAATTGTAGGTTTCGACGTTGGCGAGGATCGGCTTGCGGCCCGTGTAGAACTCGATGATCTCCGGAATGTAGCTGTAGATCGCCTTATCGTCAGCGATGCCGGCACCAGGCGCGTTGACGATCGTTACGCGTCCCGAGCGGTACGCGTCGAAGACGCCCGGCACGCCGAGCATCGAGTCCGGACGGAATACAAGAGGATCGAGGAAGTCGTCATCGACACGGCGATAAAGAACATCAACACGTTTCAATCCCTCCGTTGTTTTCATGCGTAGCTCGCCGTCGACGACAACGAGGTCGTGACCTTCGACCAGTTCGACGCCCATCTGGTCGGCGAGGAACGAGTGTTCGAAATATGCGCTGTTGAATGGGCCTGGCGTCAGAACCGCGATGACGGGATCGCCAGCACAGTTCTCGGGCGCGACGCTTTCAAGCGTCTTCAAAAGGCTGTCGGCGTAATCTTCGACCGGGCGCACGCGGTTGCGCGCAAACAGGTCCGGGAAGAGATGCAGCATCGTCTCGCGGTTCTCGAGCATGTACGAGACGCCCGACGGCGTGCGCGTGTTATCTTCGAGAACCATGAATTCGTCTTCGCCCGTCCGGACGATATCGACGCCGATGATGTGACTGTAGATGCCGCGCGGCGGGTCGACGCCGATCATCTCGGGCACGAACGCCTTGTTCTGGACGATCAGCTCTTCCGGAACGACGCCCGCCTTGATGATCTCTTGGCGATGATAGATGTCATACATGAAGGCGTTGAGCGCCTTGACGCGTTGCTCAATGCCCGTCTCAAGCCGGCGCCACTCAGCAGCCGCGATAATGCGCGGCAGGATATCGAAAGGGATGAGGCGCTCGGTCGTATCCGCGCCGCCATACACGGCAAACGTAATGCCGGAGCGGCGGAACAACGTTTCAGCTTCGGCGGTTTTGAGGGACAGCGTTTCGAGATGCTGGACGCCGAGCCATTCTGCAAATGCTTTGTAGGGCGCCCGGAGCCCATCGCCAAAACCATTCATTTCGTCGAACGAAGCTGTCAAACACCCCTCCGTAGCACAGAGACACGTCCGGCATCGCAAACCTCAGGCCAACTCGCGTTGGTCCCCAAAATCGGCGATAACGGACGCATCGTGACCGGATAAACGCTCGAAAGCTAGGCAAGTTGCCTAGGAATAGCGCAGTCCGGAAATAAATTCAGCAGGCTCTGCCCAAGCCCGCCCGCCAGACGCCGGCCGTCTGTCGCCTTCACCACAACAGGACCGTCGAGACCCATGCCGCTCACAAACATGACCCTCGCCCATTTGACGCCGATCTTTCTGCTGCTCGTCTCGAACGTCTTCATGACATTCGCCTGGTACGGGCATCTTAAGCACACAGCGTCACCACTCGGAATCGCGATCCTGGCGAGTTGGGGCATTGCGCTGTTCGAGTACTGCCTCGCGGTCCCCGCCAACCGCTGGGGATCGGCCGTCTATACGACAGCGGAACTCAAAACCATGCAGGAAGTAATCACGCTGTGCGTCTTCGCCGTCTTCTCGGTTTGGTATCTCGGCGAAAGGTTGACGATCAACCACGGCATCGGCTTTGCGCTGATCTGCGCCGGCGCGTTTTTCGTGTTCAAGGCACCGATCAAATGAACTGTGGCGGGTCTGAGCGCGCTTTGAGACCGATGGCCGTCGCAACGCCGGTCAACGCTAACAGTACGCCAGCACCGATCAAAGTCGCCTCGATCCCGGCGTGATCGAAGCCGAGGCGATAGACCAGCGGACCAACAGCCTGCCCAAGAAAGAAAAAGAATGCGTGCGCGGCGACGGCCGACGCCCGATTGGACGGCGCCAACTCGGTTGCCTGCGTCTGTAGCGAGTTATGGATCATGTAAAATCCGAGACCGATCACCGCCATGATCGCCATTTCAAGCGGCCACGACAGCGATAACGCAAGCGCTGCGAAGCCGGCACCGGCGACCGCCGCGCCGCCCCAGATCAGCTTGTAGATACCGAGCCGGTTCAACATGAGCCGCACGAGCGCGATGTAGGCAAATCCGCCGATCGCAAATCCGGCCAGCACAAAGCCCGCTTCCCGCAGGCCACCCGCATTTCGCGCTTCGAGCAGCAGCGCGATGTACGGGAAGAGGCCGAACAGGACGATCCCTTCAACGAACACCGCGCTGAAGCAGACGACGGTCTTCGGATTGCGGAAGACGTGAACGTACCCGTCCGACATTTGCGTCATGCGAAACGGCGGCCGATCGGCTTTCTGCCGCGGATGCAGCTGCCAAAGCGTGACGATCAGAGCGGCCAGCGATAGCGCGGTGCCAGCCAGCATCGACACCCGCCATCCAAATGCGCTTGCGATCAGACCTGATCCAAGCGCGCCGGTCAGCTGTCCAGCGATGATGGCTGACAGCACACGCGACAGCGCCCATTGCCGGTCGGCCATCTCGAAGCGATCGCCGACCATTGCAAACGCGAGCGGAATGATGCCGCCACCCGCCGCACCGCCGATGATGCGGGCGACAAACAGCGCGTCGAGGCTTGGCGCGGCCGCTGCAATCGCCAGGCAGACGACGAGCACGGCAAGCGTGACTTTGATGACTTTCGATTTTCCGAGCGCGTCGCCCAGCGCACCGAGCACGGGTTGACCCAGCGCATAGGGGAACGTGAACGCAGATGCCAGCAGCGCGACTGCTTCCGGCGACACGGCAAGATCGCGCGCGACGTCGGGCACGACCGGATCGATAATCCGCATCGACATCGACGAGACGAAACAACTGGCGGCTAGAATAGGCAGAAGGCGCATAAAAATTTCCGGCGCGGACGCGAGGCGGCGGCATATAACAGAGACGGGGCGGTCCTGAGAATGGACCGCCCCGCGCAACTCCAATGCAGTCCTGGTGGGACTGGATCAGAACAGTCCCTGGATCAGGCCATTGTCATCGAGCCGGATTGAGTCGGCGCTCGGAACCTTCGGCAGACCCGGCATGGTCATGATCTCGCCGGTAACGACGACGACGAACTCGGCGCCGGCCGACAGCCGCAGTTCGCGGACCGGAACGATGTGGCCGGTGGGGGCGCCGCGCTTCGACGCATCCGTCGAGAACGAATACTGAGTCTTCGCCATGCACACCGGCAGATGGCCGAAGCCCGCGGCTTCGAGATCCTTGAACTGCGTCTCAACACTTGAATCGCACGAGATGTCTGCAGCGCGATAAATTTCGGTCGCAATGGTTTTGACCTTGTCGCGCAGCTTCATGTCGTCCGGGTAGAGCGGCTTGAAGTTCGCTTTGCCCTCGGCAATCACGCCGACGACGTGATGCGCAAGCGCTTCCGTACCCTTACCGCCGTCCGACCAGTGCGTGCACAGGAATGCTTTCGTGCCCATGCTTTCGGCGGCCTTTTGAACTTCGGCGATTTCAGCATCGGTGTCGGTGATGAACTTGTTGACCGCGACGACAGCCGGAACGCCGAACTTATTGACGTTCTCGATGTGGCGCTTGAGGTTGTCGCAACCCTTCGCAACCGCTGCGGCGTTCTCAGCCTTGAGATCGTCCTTCGCAACGCCGCCGTGCATCTTGAGCGCGCGAACCGTTGCCACGATGACGACAGCCGACGGCGCGATGCCGGCCTTGCGGCACTTGATGTCGAAGAACTTCTCGGCACCAAGATCGGCGCCGAAGCCGGCTTCGGTGACGACGTAATCGGCGAGCTTCATCGCCGTGCGCGTTGCGAGCACCGAGTTACATCCGTGCGCGATGTTGGCGAACGGACCACCGTGGATGAAGACTGGATTGTTTTCGAGCGTCTGCACCATGTTCGGCTGCAGCGCGTCCTTCAACAGCACCGTCATGGCGCCGTCAGCCTTGATATCGCGGCAGCGCACAGGCTTCTTATCGCGCGTGTAGGCGACGATGATGTTGCCGAGGCGGTTCTCGAGATCCTTCAGGTCCTTTGACAAGCACAGGATGGCCATGACTTCGGATGCGACCGTGATGTCGAAGCCGTCTTCGCGCGGAAAGCCGTTCGAGACACCGCCAAGGGAATTCACGATGGAGCGCAGCGCGCGATCGTTCATGTCGAGCACACGCTTAAAGCCGATGCGACGCTGGTCAATGCCGAGACTATTGCCCCAGTAGATGTGGTTGTCGAGCATCGCCGCGAGCAGGTTATGCGCGCTGGTGATGGCGTGGAAATCGCCCGTGAAATGCAGGTTGATATCTTCCATCGGCACGACCTGGGCGTACCCGCCGCCGGCCGCACCGCCTTTGACGCCAAAGCACGGGCCGAGCGACGGCTCGCGCAGCGCGGCAATCGCCTTCTTGCCAATGTGGTTCAAGCCGTCGCTCAACCCGACGGTTGTCGTCGTCTTGCCTTCTCCGGCCGGCGTCGGACTGATCGCCGTCACGAGAATGACTTTGCCGTCTGGATTGCCTTGAATCTTGTTGATGAAATCAAACGAGACCTTGGCCTTGGTCCAACCGTACGGAACGAGCGCTTCTGCCGGGACGCCGACCTTGGCAGCCACCTCGGCAATCGGCTTCATTTTGGCTTCGCGTGCAACTTCGATGTCGGACTTCACGGCCACGGGGCGATTCCTCTCTAACTTTTTTTAATGTTTACAGGCGGCAAAACAGAAACGGAAATTTGATATTGGACTTTCGGCGGACCGCCGCCAAGCACCTGCGGCCAAAAATCTGGCATGCAGCGCACAAAGTCGCGGGGACATCCGCGATAAGCACACAACGCTTAGGAAATGCGCGCAACGCCCAAGACAAAGCGCTGCCGCCTTCTTAGTCATTGGCGCTGCCGCCATGCTCGGCAATACGGTGCACGCGGGCAACGTCTACACGGCTTCTCGCTGCCGCGTCTTGAAACTGCACAAATACGATTTCGACCGTATCGAAGCGCAATTTCCGCAAGTTGCAACGCGCATCCGCAACCTCGCGACGTCGTCGATCGAACTGGAAGAACTCAGCCGGCTGCAGCAACCTTGACGACGAGCACGGTGGCATTGTCCTGGTGCGGTTCTCGAACAGCATCGATTGCGCGAATAAGAGCCGTTGCGACCGCCGTCGCACCATCGCGCGCGTAGCCTTGAATGATGCGGCTGATTTCAGCAACATCGAGCGTCGCAATACCGTCGCTCGCGAGTAGTACGAAGTCGCCTGGTTCGAGTGCGATCGGCGCGTGTGGCAGGTCGATAAGATCGATATCGTCGCCCGTCACGGCCGAGCGCAGCATGTGGCGCCGGGAATCGCGGCGTGCGTCCTCGGCCGAAAGCTTTCCGGCGGCGACAAGCCGATCCAGTTCCGGCGCGAGCGAATGATCTTCATTCAACTGCACGACGTCGCCGCGCCGGAAAAAATACATTGGGCTGTCGCCGACGCTGACCCAGGCGACACCTTCACCGCTGAATGACGCGCCGATCAGCGTCGATCCCATGCCGGCCATCATCGGGCTTTCATCAACTTTGGCCGCGAGCGCTGCGTTGGCAGCTTCTAGTGATGCCAGAAGCCGGTCGCGCGACGGCAGATCGGCTACCGCGGCGGACTGCAGAAATGTCTCGCAAACGATCCGGCTGGCGAGCGCGCCGCCCGTGTGGCCGCCCATGCCGTCGGCAAGAACCGCGAAGCCCGTATCCTGCACGGCATTTTCGACCGGCACATCAATAGTTGTGTCGCCGCCCGGCCAGAAGGCAGCGCTGTCTTCTTGATAGTCGCGGGCGCCGCGGGTTGCGGCCACCGCACACTCGTAACGGATCATCAATGTCAGGCTTCAGCAATCTCGGACCAATCGAACTCGCTTCCGCAGAATGGCACGAACGCAACTTGCGTACGTCCGAGCGTGATGACGTCCATGGGCTTCAGCTCGACGGCGCCCGTGGGCTTCTTCTCATTCACGGAAACGACGTTCGTCTTAGCAAGGTTTGGGACGAACAGGAACGACCGATCGTTGGAATCGTAGCGAATGTAGGCTTGCGCCTCCGATGAGATGGCGTCATCGCCGAAATCCAGAGGGACGCGATTGCTCGCCGCGCGTCCGACGGTGTTGTTTCCTTCAAAAATCGGACGGAATGAGCCAAGCCCAGGCCCACCGACGACGATAAGAAAGCCGACAACCGGATCTTGCGCGAAAACACCACGCTCGATGGGTTTGCGGCCGCGCACGAGCTGCGTCCGCTCCGCGTCCGGTTCTGCCTTCGGCTTCGGCACCTCGGCTCTGACGACGCGCGTCGTCGGAATGGCGTCCCGCTCAAGTGCCGCGCCGGGTGCAGAAATTTTTTCCGGCGGACGAGGTGCCGGCGCGGCGCGCGCGAGCCGGGCAGCTTCTTCAGCGCTCGGGCTTTGCTGCGGCGCTTGCGCCTTGACGTCCGCCTCAGTGGCGCGTTCGGCGGCGGGTGCAATCGGCGTGATTGGAATGCTTTGCGCCGCCATACGTGCTGGCGACGACGGCATCTCATCGCGGCCGGCCGCCAGCAGCGCATCCTTTAGTGAGCCGAGAAATCCGGCCGCCTTGGCCTTGGCGTCATCGCTCACAACCTTCTCTCCCCGCTCTTCAATCATAATCAGTCTCCTCGCTTAGGCACTTCTCAAATTCCGTGCCGCGTGCTCAATCAGCCGTGAACCGTGCGAAATCGCAGCCGTCCCGGCCCAAGTTCTATGATGTCGCCATCCGTCAGCAGCGCGTCACGGCACGGCTTGCCGTTGACGCGAATACCGTTGCCGCTGAACCCGGAAAGATCGGCGATGTGCCAATCATCCAGGTGCTGACGATAAATTGCGGCATGATAACGATGCACATTCCTGCTTGGTATGCGGACATCGTTGTCGTCCTCGCGGCCAATGCGCAGCATGTCCCGCTCAATAGCAAACCGTTTGCCGGTGACACCGACAACTTCCAGGTACGCAATCGCCGATCGCGTCGTCACATTTCCAAGAATGTCGTCTGCGTCATCGCTCGCGCTCGGGTGGTAGCAGCGGGTCGCGGCTTCCGGTTGGCTCAAATGAAAGACGATCGGCGATATGATTGCGATCATTGGCACGACAGCCAGCAACGCCAGTCCAAGCATCAAAGCGGGTGCCAGATCATAGCCGCGCGCGATCGCAGCCTGCGCGAAATGGCTCGTGCTTTGAAATGCCGAGACGATATCGACCGATGGCAGTAGCGATGCCGCCGTGAAAAAAAACAGCGCCGCGGCCACGCCGCCACAAATCGCCAAAGGGGATGTTGTACGTTGCATAAACATGAGACCGGTCCTCATCGCGGTTGGCGGCAACAATTTGCCAACGTCACTGCCCAAATCCCGCTTTCGAATCCCGCTTGTTGAGATTTGCAATCTCGATGGCGGCGGCAAAAAGGCCGGAAAGAGACGCATTGAGGATTTGTTCATCCACCGTTCATCGCCCTTTAGCGCGCCACATTCTTGCGTCAAATCTCCGAAGCAGTGACAACGGGTGTCATCAAGAAGCGAAGTCGGGCGCTGAGGCCGAGCGTTACGACGATAAGACGACGTGCTTCGCCAAATTGAGCGGGTTTGGTGACGCGGAACCGGGGACCATGACAAATCTGATCGCCCTACCGGGTGGCACAGAGCTGGCAGGTGACTACAAAATCGACCGCGTGCTCGGCGCGGGCGGCTTCGGCGTGACCTATCTCGCCGACGAACCGGCGTTGTCACGCAAAGTCAGCATCAAAGAGTATTTCCCGTCTGATTTCGCGGCGCGTGATAGCCAGGGCTCGGCAACGCCACGCTCAGAGAACTGCACCGGCGATTACACTTGGGGCCTTGAACGCTTCATCGAGGAAGCGCAGACGCTCGCCAAGTTCAATCACAGCAACATTGTCCGCGTCTACCGGACGTTCCGGGCCAACAACACGGCCTACATGGTGCTGCATTTTGAGGAAGGCCAAAGCCTCAAGAACTGGCTGAAAAGCCTCAATCGCGCACCGCGCCAGAAGGAACTTGACGCGATCATCTCGCCGCTGCTCGATGCGCTGCAGATTATTCACAAGGCCGAATTCCTGCATCGCGATATCGCGCCCGACAACATCATCATCCGCAAGTCGGGCGATCCGGTGCTGATCGATTTCGGCGCAGCGCGCAGCGACATCGCGGCCCATTCAAAGACGAAGACAGTCTCGGCCCTGGTGAAGCCCGGCTACAGCCCTTACGAGCAGTATGCTGAGACGAGCAAACAGCAGGGACCGTGGACCGATATCTACGCGCTGGCGGCGACGCTGTATCATGCGGTGACCGGCAAGCGTCCGCCGGATTCGCCGTCGCGCATGCTCAACGACGAAATGGTGCCGGCGCGTGACGCAGCGTTGGGCGCCTATCGCGCCCCGTTCCTCGATGCTATCCAGCGCGGCCTCGCGCTCTCGATCGATGGCCGTCCGCAATCGGTTGCGGAATGGCGCAGCCTGCTGCTGGCGCCCGTGCCGGAAAAGCAGGGCATGATTGCGCGCCTGCGTGAGCGCACGGAAATCAAGAAGACCGCCGGAAAGGCGCGGCAAGCCGCTATGGCCGAGGCAGCCGTTGTCCAGACCGCCGTTCCGCCGCCACCCGACGCGCCGGGACCGGCCGGACGGCTGCTCGATTTCGTCGATGGATTGAAGGTTCCGCCGCCTGCTAAGGCTATTCCAAAGGCTGCTGAACCGCCGCCTGCGAAGCCCGTCGCTAAAGTCTCGGCACCACCAGCAAAGAAGCCGCCAGCGAAAGCTGTAGCGAAGGCCGCGCCAGTCGCCGCTGAGGCGCCGCTGCCGCCGGCACTTCCCGCCCGCAATCCGTCGGGACGCAAGAAAGCGCGGCCCGCACCATCGGTCAAACGTTCACGCTCGCTCAGCCGCGAAATCAAAACCAAAGTCATCATGGCTGTTGCGTTCGTCAGCGCCGGATACCTGTTCCAGGACCAGCTGGCACGCGTCGCGCAACCATTGCCATCGACGATTACAACAGGTGGCATCACATCATCCCTCGCCGAACGCGCAATTGCGCTTGGCGGCGAATTCAAAGCTCACGACGGTGCCATAGACGGCATAGCGCTGAGCGGTGACGGGCGTTTGATCGTCACAACAGGAAATGACCGCCTGCTGAAAATCTGGAATGCCGAAACGCGACAGTTGAACGGCACGATTTCACTCGATGCCGGAATCGCGACGTCGCTCGCCGTTCGTAACAATCGTGCCGTCACCGCCCACGCCGATGGCACTGTCGCGGTCCACGATCTCGATAAACGCGTGCAGCTCTACGCCTTCAAGCGTACCGATGCGAGTATTTGGGCGGCCGCCTTTGCCGGTTCCGAAGACCTCATTGCCGCTGCGGGACAGGATACAACAATTGCGCTTTGGCAGACCGGAATGGCATCGGCGCCGGACGCGTTGCTGCAATCGCATACCAGTGCGGTCCAGGCACTCGCCGCCGACACCGCCGGACGGTGGCTTGCGTCCAGCAGCGGTGACAGTTCTGTGAAAGTTTGGAATGTCGAACGCCGCACCGTTCGCCGGTCTTTGCGCGGCGGCTCCGACGGTGTCACAACGCTGGCATTTTCGAATGACGGCGCAACAATCGCCGGTGGGCGGCGCGACGGCTCGATCAAGCTCTGGTCGGCATCGACGGGCCGAACGCTACGTACGATTACTGCACATTCCACGCGCGTGACATCCATTGCGCTCGCGCCAAGTGGCGAAGTCATGGCGTCCGCCGCCGAAGACGGCAGCGTTCGCGTGCGTGGACTCAAACGCTCGCGCATTTATGGGCCACTCAAAGACGCCGGCAGCGGTTCCAAGTCCGTCGCATTTTCCGGCGATGGGCGCGTCCTGCTGACCGGCGGGCTCGATGGTATCGTGCGGCTCTGGCCGATGCCGGAAGCGCAATTGGCGCGGCACGACTAGCTCCAACGTCCAGCGACGACATTTCACGCCGTCAATCCTCGACGATGCGGCCGGATCGGTCCATGATGCTCGCAATTCAGGGGCACCGGGACAACTCGGGCATCAGGGGAGACTGACGTATGGACATGGACGCCGTCTTGCTGGCGCGCATTCAATTTGCCTTCACCGTCGCGTTCCACATCATCTTCCCAAGCTTCACGATCGGATTGGCGGCGTTTATCGCAACATTGCTGGTCCGCTGGCGTCTGACGGGAGAAGAGAAATTCCATCGCCTCGCCCGCTTCTGGACGAAGATCTTCGCGGTGTCGTTCGCGATGGGCGTCGTCTCCGGCATCGTGCTTTCGTATCAGTTTGGCACCAATTGGAGCCGCTTCTCGGAAGTCGCCGGCAACGTCATGGGACCGCTTCTCGGCTATGAGGTGCTGACGGCGTTTTTCCTCGAAGCGACATTCCTCGGCATCATGCTCTTCGGCTGGCAAAAGGTGCCGCCGAATTTGCACGTCACAGCCGCTGTGCTGGTCGCCGTCGGTACCTCGATGTCCGCCTTCTGGATTTTGTCGGCCAATAGCTGGATGCACACGCCGACGGGGCACGAGATGCGCGACGGCGTGGCTTATCCCGTCGATTGGATGGCCATCGTATTCAATCCGAGCTTCCCGTATCGCTTCGCCCATATGTTCACGGCCGCCTACCTGACGACGTCGCTGGTCGTGCTCTCCGTCGGTGCACGCTATCTGACGCAAGGCCGGTTCATCGAAGAAGCCAAAACCATGGTGCGCATGGGCCTTGGCATGGTTGCCGTACTCGCGCCCCTACAGCTGGTCATCGGCGATGCCCACGGCCTCAATACCGCGCAGCATCAGCCGGCCAAGGTCGCGGCGATGGAAGCGCATTGGGATGGTTCGAAACCGGCCGATCTTGTGCTGTTTGCCTGGCCAGACGAGAAAGCCGAGACCAATCATTTTGAAATCGCCATCCCAAATCTGGCGAGCTTCATCATTACCCATGACATCAACGGGCTGTTCAAAGGTTTGAAGGACTTCAAGGCCGAGGAACGACCGCCCGTCAAACCGGTATTCTTCGCGTTCCGCGTCATGGTCGGCATCGGAATGCTGATGATCGCAATCGGCTTCGTCGGCGCATTTCTATGGTGGCGCAAGAAGGTCTTCGAGACGTCCTGGTATTTGACGCCGCTGACCTACGCATGGCCGCTCGGCTTCATCGCGATTTTGGCCGGATGGTGGGTCACGGAGACTGGTCGCCAGCCTTACGTCATCTACGGCATTCTCAAAACTGTCGACGCCGTCTCGCCGGTGTCGTTCTGGGCCGTCCTGACAAGTCTCATTCTCTTCGTGCTCGTTTACACGAGCGTGTTCTCGATGGGCATTCTGTACATCAATAAGCTGATCGAGAAGGGGCCAGCCGGCAAGGCGGCCGAAGCTCCTGATGCACTGCCGTCGCGCCCACTATCTGCCGCCCAAGGCGCGGCACGCGACGCCATCGGAACAGCGGAGTAGGGTCATGGAAGATATCTCATATTGGCTGCCGCTGGTTTGGGCCGCGATCCTTGCAATCGCTGTGACGCTTTACGTCATCCTCGATGGCTTCGACCTCGGGCTCGGCATTCTTTTCCCGTTCGCACCCGAGGAGGAACGCCGCGACGTCATGATGAATACGGTTGCGCCATTCTGGGATGGCAACGAAACGTGGCTGGTGCTTGGCGGCGGCGGGTTGTTCGTCGCTTTTCCGAAGGCTTACGGCATCATCATGTCGGGGCTTTATCTGCCGATCATCGTCATGCTTTTGGCGCTCGTGTTTCGCGGCGTCGCATTTGAGTTTCGTTGGGTGTCGAAACCAAAGCATGAATTCTGGGATCATGCTTTCACCTGGGGGTCTATCGTCGCCTCGTTCGCTCAGGGCGTCGTGCTTGGCGGATTGCTGGAAGGTATTACGGTTACCGACGGGCAGTTCTCGGGCGGCGCTCTCGATTGGCTGACGCCGTTCGCGCTCTTCTGCGGGTTCGCTCTTGTTGCTGGATACGCTCTCCTCGGCGCGACGTGGCTCATCTACAAAACAGAAGGGCCGCTCCAAGAATTTGCGCGCGAAAAAGCCCGCACAGCGCTGATCATGGTCCTCGTTGCGGGCGCAATTATCAGCTTGTGGACGCCACTCGCGATGGATCGTGTTGCCGAGCGCTGGTTCACGATGCCGAACTTCCTGCTGTTATCGCCCATTCCCGTGTTGACGGCGTTGGCCGCATGGAAATGCTGGACCGGACTCGAAGAGAAAAAGCAGTTCCAACCGTTCGTCGGCGCGATCGCGTTATTCCTGCTCGGCCTCATCGGCCTTGTCATTTCCAACGTGCCGTATCTGGTGCCGGCGTCACTCACAGTTTGGGACGCAGCCGCCGCACCGAGTTCCCAGATGTTCATGCTGGTTGGCACGCTGCTGATGCTGCCTGTCATTCTCGGATATACGGTCTTCGTTTACTGGACGTTCCGCGGAAAAGTCCGCCACGACGAGGGGTATCACTGACGTCCACGGGCGCGTCCGGCTGTTGAAAGCAAGCAAAACCACGGTATTGGCCAAAGCTCCGCCATCTTTCGTGCGGACTGTCGCCAGAATCACGAATCGCGTTGGGCAACGGGGAGAGCGGCATGTTCGGCTGGCGCAGACGAAGCGAAGGCTTCGAATGGCAGGAATATGTGCGCACGACCGTGCTGATTCGCCGTGCCGACCGCCAGCGCAAAATTGACGACGTTCGCGCCGCTGCGATCAACAAGGTCAAGGATACCGCTGACCGTGGCGTGGCCGCAGGACGCGCGGGCGTCGAAACCGTCACGCAGACAACCAGTCAATTGATCGCCGCAGCAGCGCGCGCGTTATGGCAAGTCATCGCGACAGCATCCGTCGCGGCATGGCGCGCGATCGTCGCGGCGTCGGCAACGGTGTGGCACGCAACGTGCCGTGGTGCCGCCGCTCTCAAAGTGCGACTCGCCGCGTTGCCGTGGCCTCAAATTTCCCTACCGAAAGTATCTCTGCCGAAACTGACGCGGCCAGAACAAGATGCTGGCGCTATGCGCAACCGCCCGCGTGGCCGCGACAGCGCGATCAATGGGTCGATCAATCCAGACGTCGGCTTTAAACTGCCGTTCAATGCCAACATGGTCGGCGGCGCTGCTCTCGTCCTCGCGCTGATTTTCATGATTGGACCGATGCTCAACAGCGAAAGCGCGTTGACGCCCGCGAAATTTGAACCAACCGCGGCTGCCGTTTCGGATACCCGCGAAACACGCGGGACCGCAGCAGCTTCGACCGCCGAAGCCGCGTCCGGAACGATCACGGGACGCGCAACCGTTCTCTCCGGCGATACGCTGCGGATCAATGGCAGCCAGATACGGCTTGCCGGCATTGAGTCGCCGGCCGCCGCTCAGCGTTGTCCGACGAACGATGGCCGGACCTGGAACTGCGGAGCGTCAGCACGCTCAGCGTTAGAGCGCATCGCGCGCCGCCGCACGGTGACGTGCACGCCACTCGAAGGCAATGGTCGGAGCGTTACGGTAGCGAACTGCACGGCCAATGAAGCCGACATCGCTGAAGCTCTCGTGCGCAACGGGCACGTTTTCGCAGCGTCTGGATTTTTTGCGACGTATGGATCGACAGAATCGGAAGCACGCGCTGCCAAAGTCGGTCTCTGGCAGGGTGAAGCGAAGCATCCGGACGAATGGCGCAAGGATATCTGGGAAGACGCTAAGCGCGCCGCGCCAGATGGCTGTCCGATCAAGGGCCGCGTGCGCGCTTCAAGCCGCGTCTATACGATGCCGTGGTCCGACGGATATGAGAATCGCGTGCGCACGGAACGCGGTGACCGCTGGTTCTGCAGCGAGGAAGAAGCGCAAGCCGCCGGCTTTACATCGTCCGACCGATCGTAAATCACGCGCGCGTCGGCATGCTGCGCGATCACATTAAAAAGTTTTGGAAGGGAAAGGCCCGCGGCCGGGGGAGACCGCGGGCAAAAATAGAACTTGCGCCACTTGGGGGTAAGTGGGACGGCGCTGAGTTCTACGCTTTCAATACACATCAGGGTTTTTGGCTTGGCAAGGATCGCCAAGAGACCGAATTCAAATTCGCAGGCAGTGTGCCTCTTTAGTCAGCAGCGTTGGTTACCGCTGCCCAATCGTTAACGCGGCGGGTTGTTAACTTATTGCCACTGCAAGACAAACGGCGAGACGCGGACGTCCGCTGGAGCGCCTATTGTGCGGGCATATCCAACGTCTGCGACGACGCCCGAGAGCTCCGACTGTGCGCTGTTGCGCAGTGGCATGCCGCCGCGATCAATCGTTAACGCGCCGTCGATCCAGAGTCGCACGACGCCGTCATCTTTACCTGGCGTGTTGAGCTGCACCTCTTGCTCGACGGTTACCCAGCGGCCCAACGGCCAGTTGGTTTTGCGCGGCGGCGTCTCCCAAAATCCAGATGATGTCGGGATACGCACGTCCATTCCGGCGTCGCCAGCCTGTCCCCAGCCAACGCGCAATGCAAAACTGTCCGCCGGTTGGAGTTCGTCGATTTGCGAAACGTCCGAAGCACCGAACAATCCCGGCAGAATACCGCTCTCTTTGAACGCGAAGTCGGCTGGCATGAAAACGCGGTAGCTGAGGCACGCCGATTTGGCGCCGGCGATCTCGTGCGGCTCCCAAGTGAACCCAACGCCATTTTCGGTCCCGCCGCTGTCCGCATCGGTCGCCGCCAGCTTTACGTTGAGAACGCTGTCCTTCGATCCTGCATCACCAGGCACCACGTTCGCGTTCTGCAAAAGGCCCCACTCGCGCGACCCCGAACGCGCTTGCAGATCGATCGGCGTCATCGGCTTGCCGTCTGATCCGTCGAACGTAAGTTGGAAGCCCGCCGGATAGCGGCCCGCGCACGGAACGACGGCTGGCTTCAGAAAATACGACGACAACATGTAAGCGCCGACGGTCAGCAACACCGCACCACCGGCGACGTTGAAGATGATCGAATTCATTGACGGCGAGCTCATGACGGGTCCTTAGCCGTGACGTGCACGACAGATTGTGCACATCGGAAACGAAAAGCGGTCTGGCGCCGCGTCGTCTTCACAGAAGGCGGCGGCCCAAGGCGCCACCATAGGTAGGTATGTTGAAGGATTGGTGTATGAATGGTGAAACCATCCGCAGAAAGCTTTCGCAATTTACGAAGCTTTAAGGATTTCTCCTTCACCGATGACGCAAACTGCTGGCCTTTCAGCAGGTCGCGCAGGTTCAACTGATCTTCCTTGCTGAAGTCGGTGATGTGATCGACGGCATCCACATCTTTGATCGCCCAGTTGTAGACATCTCTGCCTGCGCCACCCGTAAACGTGTCTGCGCCGCCGCGTCCACGGAACGAGTCGTTGCCGTCGCCGCCGTAGAACACGTTAGCGTTCTTGTCGCCGATCAGCGTGTCATCAAAACGCGAACCGATCACAGCTTCGACACCCTTGATCGTGTCGTTGCCCATACCGGTCGCGATATGGTTGTTGAGATCGACGAACATCTTGTTTGAAGCGTTCGAGAAATCGATCGTGTCAAAACCCGAACCGCCGTCATAGCTGTCGTCACCGAGGCCAGCGATAAAGATATCGTCGCCCGAATTGCCGAGCACGATATCGTCGCCATCGCCATCCGAAATGATGTCGTTGCCCTGGCCACCCGAGATGTAGTCATTACCGGCGCCGCCATCCATAACGTCGTCGCCGGAATTGCCCCACATCTGATCGTCGCCATCGCCACCCGACATTTTGTCGTTATCGGCCATGCCAAACATCTTGTCGTTGCCGGAACCGCCGATCATCTCGTCGTTGTCCGTGGCGCGCGTTGCCTTCGTCGCTTCTTTTGCAAGAAGCGCCGTGTTGGTCGTGCCAAGCGAGACCGTGAAGACGGCATCGTCGAAGTCTTGGTCTCCACCGCCGAAGGTCTTCGAAGCCGATTTTCACGGTGCCGTCGATGTTGTTGACGGTACCCGCGACATGTTTGAAGCCATCGCCATCGAGGCCCGACGAACCGCTATCGACGCTGTGGAACACCGTGGTGCCGTAGGCTGACTTGATGACGATGTCGACGCCGGACTTGTTTGTCTGCACCAGCTTCAACTCGCCACCGGCGTTGACGTTGCCAGCTTTGCCATTGGCATCGACAAACTTGAACGTCGCGGTCGCGTCGGACAGAAGTTCAGCCATGCCGCGCTGGTTGAAACCGTCGGGAACGACAAAGAAGCCAAGTTTTTCGCCGGACTTGACGGCCAGATCGACCGAGCTGACGCCGGCAATCAAGTCGCCGCCAGAGCCCTGGAGGGAAGCGTTGGCGAACAGGATCTGAACGCCGGAAATCGTGCCGTCCGGACCGATCTTGTAGACGCCAAGAGCGTTCTGATAGCCAGCCTCTTCATAGTTGAAGGTAACCTTGGCGGTCGTATCTTCCGATATTTTGAATTTCGTCATATCGACTTTGCCGCCGACGGACGACGAACCAAACATGGTGTCGTCACCGTCGCCGCCCACACCGTCCACCCGTTGTCGCACGACAGCGTTAACAAGCCTTTCAACTATGCCGGTAGGCGGTCGTATAGATGTTTAAACATGCCAACATATACAATGAGTTAACTTTTTAAACGGCGCTCAAATGATCTTCCCCGGGTTGAGGATCGCAAGCGGATCGAGGGCATGCTTGATGTGCCTCATGATCGCTACTGCTGAGCCATACTCGGCGTCCATGTAGTCGCGTTTGCGCTGGCCGACGCCGTGCTCGCCGCTCGCGGTGCCATCGACGGAATGGGCGCGAGCAACCAACCGCTCCATAAACCCTTCGAGACGCTGAAGTTCGGCCTGATCATTGTTGTCGATCGCAATGATCACGTGAAAATTGCCATCACCGACGTGACCGAGCAGCGTCGCCTTCAGTTCACTTGCCTCGATATCCCGCGCAGTCTCCCCGACGCACGCCGCCAGATGCGACAACGGCACGGCAATGTCAGTCACGACCATTTCGCGACCCGGCCACATCGATTTGACGGACCAAAACGCATCATGCCGCGCGCGCCAAAGTTTGCGGCGGTCCTCATCTCCCGTTGCTGACGCAACGCCGGATCCGCCCTCCAGTTCGGCCAGCTCAGGCCTGGCAAGCGGATGCGGAGCCATGAAACTCGACAAACAGCGTCGGTTGAACGGTCATCTCCAATTTCGCGGCCGCATTGACGCATTGGATTTGCTACTCATCCAGCAACTCCACACGCGCGACGCACAGTCCGGACTGAATGGCTTGGATGGCCGTGCGGCACGCGCCTTCCAACGTTGAGAAGCCGGCAACGGCGGCGACGATCGTCTCCGGGATGCCGTGCAGACGCAGCGTCAATTCAGTTATGACTGCAAGCGTGCCTTCGGAGCCAATCAGCAACCTCGTCAAGTCATACCCTGCAGACGATTTGCGCGCGCGGCGCGCTGTGCGAATGATTTCGCCTGATGCCAAAACCGCCGTCATCGAGATGACGTTCTCGCGCATTGAGCCATAGCGGAGCGTCGTCGTGCCGGACGCGCGCGTTGCCGCCATGCCGCCGAGCGTCGCCTGTCCGGCACCAGGATCGACGGCAAAAAACAACCCCGTGGCGCGCAATTCCGAGCGAAGTTGATCTAACGTCACACCGGCCTGACGTGCAATCCATGTCTTCGGGACGGATGGCCAGCACGGCATTCATGCGCGACATGTCGAGAGAAACGCCGCCGAACGGCGCGTTCAAATGCCCTTCGAGCGACGTGCCGCCACCGAAGGCAATCAGCGGTACACTGAGTTCAGATGCGAGTGCGACCAGTCGCGCGACTTCGTCCGTTGTTTCCGGCCAGACGACCAAGTCCGGCAACTGGGTTTCGAGCAAGGTCAGCGCATTGGCGTGCTGTTCGCGGATGGCGAGGCTTGTCGAGACGCGTCCAGGCAGAAAGCTTTGGGCTGCGCTCAGAAATCGTTGGTGCGTTTCCGGCAGCGTCTCGGTCAAAGTTTTCAACCTCAAAATGCAGCAAGGCCGCGGGCCATAAGTTGCCACGGTTTTGCCGAACTGCACCAGGGCCGGGTCGCCGGAAAACGCCGAAAAACTCCGCGTTTTTAGCGGTCAACCTTCATGCCGGCCGACCGGAAGTTTGTGTTGCAGATGAGCACCATAGACCGGCGGGAAGCGCCTTACGCCGACCAACCGACTGCCTTTTTCGTTTGATATCGCTAGATTGGCGCACGTCTTCCGGCACGGGTCGTCGTGCGTAAAAATAGTCAGGGGAGTTTTCCATGTTTCGAAGGCTAGTGATGGCGCTCGGCGTCATTTTGGCCACCGGCGTTTTTGTGAGCGCCGAGGCCCGGAAGAATAGGTACTACGACGGCGAACAGCTTGTCGTTATCTCCGAGCAGGACATCGATCTTAGCTTAGATAGGTACTCGATCGACGTCAGCAAGGCGAAGGGTGGCTACAAGGCCATTCGCGTCCGTAACGCTCAAGGCCGGTTGTTCGATTTGCAGCGCGTGCAAATCGTCTACGCCGATGGATCCGTGCACAACGAAGACCGCCAGATCGACATGTGGCAGGGCGAGCGCAGCCGCCTGATCAATCCGACCGAAGACAGCTATTTCGTGGATCAGGTCAACATCACGCAGACGCCGGGCGAAGGTCGCGGCCGCTTGCAGATTCTGGGCGTGCAGGACTCCGAAGGCCGCCGGATGGAACGCGGTGGTGGCCGCCCAAGCGCTCCTCCGCCATCACGCGGTGATGATCGTCCGGTCGCAAGCACGCTCCCCGTGCGCCCAACGACGAGCCAACCGACAACGGTTGCTCCTGGCTCGGCCATCAGTGGCGGTGACATTCTGTTTGGCGCGCAATACGTAGGCTTCGGCGTCGATCGCGACGTCATCCGCGTCGGCAACGAAATCGGCAAGTTCGATCGCATCCGCCTGCGCGTGCTCGACAACGATATCCACATCAATGAAATCAAGGTCGTTTACGCCAACGGCGAAACCGACGCGCTCGCCGTGAACGCCGACATTCCAAAGAATTCACGCACCAACTGGATCGACTTGAAGGGCAATCGCTTCATCAAAGAAATCCAAATGGTCTACCGTTCGCGTCCGAGCTTCAGCGGTCAGGCCCGCATCGAAGTGTTCGGCCAATACGCAGCCAACTGGCTCGGTCCGCAGGGCGAAGGCCGCAAGTATAACCAAGGTTGGGTGCTGCTTGGCGCACAGACCGCCGGTTTCGTCGGCTTCGATAAGGACGTCATCCCGGTCGGACGCAACGAAGGTGGCTTCCGCCGGATGCGCGTGACGGTGCGTGACCGCGCCATCACGCTGAACGAAGTAAAAGTTATCTACACTGACGGTTCGGACGACACCATTCCGGTGCGCACTCGAGTTGATGCCGGTGGCACCTACGGCCCGGTTGATCTCAAAGGCGACCGCCGTCAGGCCATCGATCGTATCGAAGCCAAGTATCGCTCGCGTTTCTTCGACGCGTCCGCACGCGGCAAAGGTTCGGCGATCGTTGAAGTTTGGGGACAGCATTGAGAATGCCGTCAACAAGAACGTCATACGTCTGATTTAGGACGGGGCCTGCTGAAGGCCCCGTCTTACGTTTAGTCTGCGTCTCGGGCTGGTGATGCCGGTCTTTCTGCTGACGTTTTTTGGATTGAGATACGGCCTGCGTGACACGGCTCTTGTCTGCGTCATGTCAGTCCCAACAAAAATGGGTTCGCGCTTCCCACATCTTCGTGGTGGGAGCGGGTCGCGCGAAACCGGCGAATATGGTAACGCCGCAGCGTTGCATGGCACGCTATCGTGCTCATCCTTGGAGATACGACCTTGAATCTTATCCTCAACCAGCCAGAACTTGCCGAGGCGAGCGCATTGGCTGGCAACACCACGAACGTCTTTCGCGCCGACGGTACGGTGGCGCCCCTGACGGAGACGACAAGGCAGAAAGTTCGCCGGCTCGCGGCCCACTGCAACAAGTATCGCGGCGCCATCCCGCGTCTCGCTGTATCGCAACTGGTATCGACGCTCGTACCGCTGGCGATCCTCGTCGCGGCAATGTTCGCGACGGTTGAAACGGCATACTGGGCAACGCTTCTGATGGCGATACCGGCCGGGGGATTGCTCGTTCGCGTTTTCATCATTCAGCATGACTGCGGTCATGGGTCGTTTTTCGGCTCGCGCCCGCTCAACGAATTCGTTGGCCGCTGCATGAGCGTACTGACGATGGCGCCCTATGGGCTCTGGAAGCGCGAGCACGCGCATCATCACGCAGCCTCGGGCAATCTCGATCGACGCGGCGCAGGTGATATCGATACGCTGACGGTTACAGAATATCAGGCGCTTTCGAAGCTCGGGAAATTGCGCTACCGCCTGTACCGCAACCCGCTCTTCCTCTTCGGCCTCGGCGTTCCAGCCTATTTCATGATCCTGCAGCGCTTGCCGTGGTTCCACGCATTGCCGCCGCGTGACGCCTGGAAGAGCGTGATGGGACTCAATCTCGGGCTTGCCGTCTTTTACGCGCCCTTCATTTACGCATTCGGCCTAGCCAACACGCTGTTCGTCGTACTGCCGATCGTGCATATCGCATCGGCTGCCGGTGGCTGGCTGTTCTTCATTCAACATCAGTTCGAAGAAACGCACTGGGAAAAGGCCGAAGGTTGGGATTTCCAGGTCGCGGCTCTGCTCGGCTCGTCGTTCTACGATTTGCCCAAGGTCTTGAACTGGTTCACGGGCAACATCGGTCTGCACCACATCCATCATCTCAACAGCATGATCCCGAACTACCGTTTGGTTTCGTGCCTGAACGACAGCCCGGAATTGAAAGACATCAATCGCCTAACGATCCGCGACAGCTTGAAGTGCGCAAGCCTGAAGCTCTGGGACGAAAGCCGTCAGCGCTTGATTTCATTCAAGGAACTGCAGAGCGCCTAATACAGCGTCTATAACGAAAATTCTAAGCCGCGCTTCGATGACGGAGCGCGGCTTTTCTTTTGCTTGGTCGCAGGTGCCGACGCTAGTGCGCGCAATGATCGCCGCGCGCCGGCACTGATGGCTCAAATCCTGGAACAATCCCGCGCCGGCGCAACTCTCGTGTGGCCTGGTCGATAATATCGCCGCTGATCACGTGCTCGACGGCGAACACCGGCTTGCCGTCTGCTTGAAGCGGACGCAATGCACTGTATGCGCTCCATATGTCGAGAACCGGCCGTCGCGCCTGACCATCGCGTCCGTAAAGCAAACCGTCGATGCCGACGCCGTCGACAGCCGCGCGGAAATCCGCCTGAGCGAGAAGCGCGGCATTGCCGTCGGACATGATGACGACGCCTTGCTTCTTTTTGCGCGCCACCGCTGCCAGTTCCGCCATGAACCGCACAGCTTCCGAATTCAACGTCTCAATTGGCTCGTTAAAGTGCGCGAAGCTTGTCAGTCCCCCGGCATAAACGCCGTCGAACCCCTGCGCGATCGCGCGGTCTAAGAGGGAACCTGCTCTGCGAAAAATCAAAGCCTTCCAATCCGCGTCCCAGAACTTCACGCGCATACCGTTTGCAACGTCGCAGCTATCGCCGTCAGACCACGCCGGTCGAGACAAGCCCCACGCCTGATCCCAAATCGACGATGCCGGCCCGACGTCCGTGATGTCGATGTAAGCCAGAAGCAATCTCGAACCTGTCCAAACTCTGTTTTTGATCGCAGCAATGTCATGCTCAGTCAGATCGCGGCCGCTGATCGTCTGATCGCCGATCACCAAAACATTGGACCGATCAGCCTCCAATTCAGTCACGTCGACAGCGCCCGGAACAAATCGCCATGACGTTGCGTGCGCGAGTGGTCGCGTCATGGTCGTCACCGCAACGCTTTGCGCCAAATCTCCGCGGAACGGCCACGTCGCCAAAAAGGCGCTGGCGAGCGCCAATGCGATGAGTGCGCCAAAAGGGATCCGCGTCATTCCACTCAACCAAAGGGGGGTTACGAGGCGCAACCTGCCGCTAGGGCAGGCAACGTGCAAGCGCTTCCGCTGGTTGCGTTAACGCTGCACTCACAGCTATGACTTTGCGCGCCAATATCCGGTTGGCTCTCCTGCCGGACGCTCAAAGGAAGGTGTTCGAAACCATGCCGATGACGGATCGCGACGCCATTCTAGACAACCTTATCACCGTCCGCGATTGGCTGCGCTTCGGCGTTAGCCAATTCTCGGAAGCGGAACTCGTTTACGGCCATGGCACCGCGAATGCGATGGATGAAGCTGCATTTCTGCTGCTGACGACGTTGAATTTGCCCGTCGATGTTCTTGATCCTTGGCTGGACTGCCGCCTGACGCCGTCCGAGCGGTCGCGCATTCTCGCCCTCTTCGATACACGCATAACGAGCCGCAAACCGGCGTCGTACTTGACGAACAGCGCATGGATTCAAGGCCGGCGCTTCTACGTCGATGAGCGCGTGATCGTGCCGCGATCGTTCATCGGCGAGTTGATTTGCGACAATAGCCTCAATGCCGCCGCTGCCGATCCGGAAGCCGTCGAACGCATCCTCGAATTGTGCACCGGCTCTGGTTGTCTCGCGATACTCGCAGCCGAAGCATTTCCATTCGCGACGATCGACGCCAGCGACTTATCGGCCGATGCGCTGGACGTTGCGCAACGCAATGTCGCCGACTACGGCTTGCAGCAGCGCATATCGCTGATCCGGTCTGATCTTTTTGAGTCAATAGCGCCGGCGGCCTACGATCTCATCATAGCCAATCCGCCCTATGTCACGGCCGACGCTGTTGCGCGTTTTCCGCCGGAGTATCGAGCAGAACCAGTCATGGCGCATGCCGGTGGTGCCGACGGGCTCGACCTCGTTAAACGCATTCTCGATGCGGCACCGCGTTACCTTTCGGAAAATGGGGCGCTGGTCGTTGAGATCGGCGAGGCGCGTTACGCGTTGGAAGAGGCACGGCCTGACCTTCCATTTCTGTGGCTCGACACAGAAACCAGTGAAGGCGAAGTCTTCGTCCTTCACGCCCAGGATTCGTTCGCTAGCTGACGGCTGCAAACGCACACGCCCGCAGACGATGCTGCGGGCATTTGAAATTTCGTTCTGGAAACGCGATCAGCCGAACGCGCCGAAGTGGTGCGAAATACCCGAGCCGATCTCTCGAACGAACTCGTAAGAGCGCTCCATCGGCTCAAGAATTTCGGTTTCCAACCGGCCGTAATCGTCGATGCCGCGCGGACGATAGCTCGCCTGCTCGTCGAAACGGGCACCGTTCGCCTCTGCCGACGCTTTCGTGCCGTGCGGGAACGCCTTGCGCATGATGCCGACGACGTCTGGAATTTCGAGGTTCAATGCCATTTCGAGAACTTGCCCGTGCGACAGCCCGTCTTGCGGCGCGAACCGCGGCAGCTGAGCGGCAAGAATGAAAATCCGCATGATCAGCGCGAGGCGGATCGCCTGCAACAGATCGAGTTCCAGACGATTGGCGTCCGGCACCTTGCCGCCTTCGATGTTTTGATCTTCAAGAATGCCGTGCAGATCAATGGCGTCGAGACGCAGGTGATGCACGAGTTCGTTGATCGAACCCTGGCGGTCATCCGGCAGCAGGTACGTGGCAAGCGTACGGAATGCGCTCTGCAGGGCTTGCTCGCGGCCCCACGACGCGCGTGACGCCCAGAAGCCGGCATCAAATACAGTCGCGTTGGCGCCCATCGCGTTCAAGCTTGAAACGGTCTTGCCGTAGGCAATCATGCCGAGCAGGGTTTGCAGGCGGCGCGATGATTTCGCAAGTTTGCTGAACCGGTCGCGATCGTTTCCGACCGCCGTGCCAAGACCGGCGACGACGTTGGCGATGTATCCGAACTGCTGCAGAATGGCGTTGTTCGGAATGGCGCGCATACGTGCCGGGTTACCACGGTCGGATGCATGATCGCCCTGCCGCTTCACAGGACGCGAACCTGTCTTGAACAGCAAGTTAGGCCCGAACGCACCGAGCACAGCGCGATAGCCGCGATGCGCAAACAGATCCTGCTGGAACGCCCGCAATCTCAGGAAGAAGTCGAGCGAGAAATTCTGCTCGGTGTAAAACGGATCATTGTCCGGCGCCGGTGCTTCACCGTCTAGAATAACGGTCGCGAGCGCGCGCGTCGTCAGCGCACGATGGCCGAAGAACATATAGCCGTCGCCGCCCTGGAAGCTCGTTTCATGCTTGACCGGCAAGTTGGCGTCCGAGAAGCGGCGCCGTGCTTCGTCAGAGAAGACATAGTGCAGGCGCGTCGGCAGATTGCCTGGGTGTGCGCCGCGCCCCATCGACTCGCCATGCGTCGAGAAGATCAGCGTCTCGACTTCTGGAAGATTCGCCTTCTGCACCATTGCCGCGAGCCCGTGGTAATAGCGCTCGATCGCGAGCGTCGCCGAAATCTGTCCAATGAAGCGGCCGGCATCCGAGAAGCCGGTCTGGATGCTCATCCGTTTGCGACCCTTGATGTAGTCGCGATAAGCGTCTTCTTCGACCAAGCGCTCCATGATGCGCGAGCCATTTTCGAGGCCCGACGGCGTTTCGAACAGCGGCGATATGTCGGTGATGTGATCGACGCCGAACAACTTTGCGAAGAACACCGCGATCAGCACCGTTGCCGGGCTTTCGCACTCCGCAATCAGGAAGCGGATTGGTGTTTCTTTATCGATATGCTTGTGAATCTGGGCTGTGAGCGCAAATTGCCGAATGGCGGTTGCGGTTTCGAGATCCAGCGTCTCAAAGTTCACCGATTCACGCGGGCAGTTCTTGATCATATCGACGATACGAGCAAGCGATTGACTTTCGGTCAGATCGCGCGTCCACGGCTCGTGCACGTAAGCGCGGAACGCGTTGTTGAGCTGCAGCGCATTGATGCGCAGATGGATGTGCGCTGTTCCGAGACCGGTTGCGTCAACGAGGCCCGAAAGCGCCGCGACGGCACGCTTCATTTGCGGCGTCTCAACCGCATCGATGAGCGTGTTGAACAACGTCATCAATGGTTCGACCGATAACAGGTTGTAACCATCGGACTTTGTAATCGTGTTGGCGGCTTTAGCGAGCGCGACTGGATCGCCGGCGACGCCTTCGAGCGCTTTAATCTGCTCGTCGACCGCCGCGATGGCGAGATCGAGTTTGCCGACGATCTGCCGCGCGACCCGCTGTGCATTATCGCTCTCGTCCAAGCGGTGCTTGAGAACGACGAAACGCTCGCGGACGTCAACAAGAGACGCACGCTTTTCCTGCAGACGCACGAGGAATGAGAACGTCCATGCGATGTCGGTGCGGCCATCGAGGTCGTAGCCGATCCACGACGCGAACGTCGTCAATTTCGGACGAATCTTGTAGGCGGCGTCGCCGAACTTTTGGGATGCGACGCTGAAGAAGCCGTGCAACAGCTCTTCATAAGCATTACGCAAATTGTGGATCGCTTCCTGAGCGCACTTGTGCTCGTGCTGCAATGACAGCACCGGCTCAGGGCGATGCGGCATGCCAATCTCAACTGAATCCGTCGGGGAATCCGATACGGCGATTTCGAGCATGCGCTTGTAGAGCGCATCCGAAAGTCCGAACGTTGGATGCGCCGTCAGAACAATGCCCGTCCGCGGCCGCGCCCAGCGCTCTGCGAAGGCCTGGATCGAACCGCCAGCTTCATTCGCGCTGCGCTCGATGGCAGACGTGAAATCTTTAAGCGTCGTCGCTTGATCAACATACCCGACTTTTTCGCGCAGCTTCTTGGCGCGGCGCACGCAGGCGCGATCCATCAATCGCCCTGCAAGCCCTTTGACGTCGTCGAACGAAACGTCGCCAGCTTCTAGGTTGCGAGACAGATCAAAGGCGACATTCAAAATGGGATTGAGCGATGGATTGTCGGGAATCTGCGCGCGTAGACGCTTCAGTTCGTCGATCAGGGCCGCTTCATCAAGCTTCATCGATTGCACTGCCTTTGCCGTTTCCTGCATGGCCAGACCCTTCACGCTCTTCGGGGTGTAAGGATGATATCGCGCGTCACGTCTCTAAGGTGACGTTGGAGGCCGGAAGCTCATGCTCCCGGCCCCGTGAGCGGCTTAAGCCACCTTTTTCAACTTGCTCAACACCTGAGCGATCGTGGAGCCCATTTCAGATGGTGTCGGCGCGATCGTCACGCCGCAGCTCTGAAGGATGTCGACCTTCTCGGACGCAGACTCGCCGAACGCCGAGACGATAGCGCCAGCGTGGCCCATACGGCGGCCCTTCGGTGCCGAGAGACCTGCGATGTAGGCGACGAGCGGCTTCTTGCCGTTTTCTTTGTGCCAGAGGCCGGCTTCGGCTTCCTGCGGTCCGCCGATTTCACCGATCATCAGGATCGCATCGGTGTCCGGATCTTGCTCGAAGTGCTCGATGACGTCGCGGTGCGAAGAACCGTTGATCGGGTCGCCGCCGATGCCAACGGACGTCGAAACGCCGATGCCAAGTGCCTTCATCTGCTCGGCTGCTTCATAGCCAAGCGTACCCGAACGGCCGACGATGCCGACGCGGCCCGGCAGATAGATGTGCCCCGGCATAATGCCGAGCATCGCCTTGCCCGGCGAAATCGTGCCAGCGCAGTTCGGACCCGTCAGAACCATGCGGTTCTCTTTTTTGTAGCGGCGCATGTAGCGCTTCACGCGGATCATATCCTGAGCCGGAATACCGTCCGTGATGCAGACGCAGTATTTGATGCCAGCGTCGGCTGCTTCCATGATCGCGTCGGCCGCGAATGGCGGCGGCACGAATACGATGGATGCTTCTGCGCCGGCTTCATCGACTGCGCCCTTGACGGTGTTGAATACCGGGCGTCCAAGATGCGTCGTGCCGCCTTTGCCGGGCGTCACACCGCCGATGACGTTGGTGCCGTAGTCGATCATTTCCTGAGCGTGGAACGTGCCGATGCGGCCCGTGAAACCCTGGATGAGGATCGGTGTCTTTTCGTTAATGAAAATCGCCATTTTTGTTGTCCTCCCACTTACGCGGATTTGGCTGCGGCGACGGACTTCTTAGCCGCGTCGGCGAGCGTTTCAGCACTGATAACCGTCAGGCCGCTTTGATCGATAATGCGGCGGCCTTCTTCGGCATTCGTGCCCGACAAGCGGACGACGACCGGCATGGTGATATTGAGTTCCTTGATGGCGTCGACGACACCTTTGGCAACCCAGTCGCAACGGTTGATACCGGCGAACACGTTGACGAGGATCGCCTTGACGTTCTTGTCGCGAAGAACCGCACGGAACGACTTCGTCACGCGCTCAGGCGATGCACCGCCGCCGATATCGAGGAAGTTTGCAGGTTCGCCACCAGCAAGCTTGATCATATCGAGGGTTGCCATCGCAAGACCGGCACCGTTGACGATGCAGCCGATGTCGCCATCGAGACCGACGTAGGCAAGGCCACGATCCGACGCGTAGGTTTCACGCGGATCTTCCTGGCTCTTGTCGCGCAATTCAGCAATGTGCGGGCGGCGGAAAAGTGCGTTTTCGTCGAACGACATCTTAGCGTCGAGCGCAACAACCTGCTTTTCCTTGGTGATGACGAGCGGGTTGATTTCAACCATCATCGCGTCGAGATCGCGGAATGCGCGGTAGCAGCCCATGATCGCCGGAACGAGCTTGTTGACGATTTCCGGATCGACACCCAGCCCGAACGCGATTTCGCGCGCCTGGAACTGCTGCATGCCGACGGCCGGGTCAACGCTGATGCGGATGATCGTATCGGGCTGCTTGGCCGAGATTTCCTCGATGTCCATGCCGCCCGCAGCCGACGCGATGACCATCACGCGTTCGGACGCGCGGTCCATCACGAAACCGAGATAGATTTCGCGATCGATGTTGGTTGCTTCTTCGATGTAGAGGCGCGACACGAGTTTGCCGCTCGGGCCGGTCTGGTGGGTGACGAGCTTGCGGCCGAGAAGAAACTCGGCTGCAGACTCGATTTCGCTTTCCGTCTTGCAAACCTTGATGCCGCCGGCCTTGCCGCGTGCACCAGAATGGATCTGCGCTTTCACGACGACCGTGCCGCCGAGTTCACCGGCGCGATAGGTTGCCTGTTCAGGGCTATAGGCGAGACCGCCGCGCGGGATCGGCACACCGAACTTCGAGAGAAGCTCTTTCGCCTGGTACTCATGAATGTCCATGTTCGGACCTCCCAGATACTATGAGGTTTAAGGGTTCTTCTCGAAATCAACCGCCAGCAGCTTTGCGGGCTTCTTCGCCCTTCTTGATGGCTGCAGCCGTCGCAAGGAGGTTGTTCGCCATCTTTTCAGATGCTGCGTCGATCATCTTGCCATCGAGCGAGGCTGCGCCCTTGCCCTGTGCCTCTGCTTCCTTAAGCGCGACGAGAATGCGTTCAGCGCGCGAAACTTCGGCGGCCGTCGGCGAATAGATCTCGTTGGCGAGTTCGATCTGCGAGGGATGGATGGCCCACTTGCCTTCCATGCCCAATGCCGCGCCGCGGCGGGCGGCGGCCTTGTAGCCTTCCGGATCATCGATGCCGCCGAACGGACCGTCGATCGGACGAAGACCGAATGCGCGGCAAGCGACCGTCATACGCGACAGCGGGAAGTGCCACTGGTCGCCCGGATAGTCGGGGTTCAAGCCACCGATCACAACGGTGCGGGCTTTATTGAATGCGGAATAGTCAGCGACGCCGAAGTGCATCGACTCGAGACGGCTGTTGGCCGAGGCAATGGCTTCAACATTGGCCATGCCGAGCGGCGTTTCGATCAATGCTTCCATGCCGATCTTGTGCGGCAGGCCCTTGGCCACTTCGATCTGCGAAACGATCGTCTCGACCGTGTACACGTCAGCCGGAACACCGACCTTCGGGATCAGGATGGTGTCGAGCTTCGAACCAGCCTGTTCGCAGATATCGACAACGTCGCGATACATGTAATGCGTGTCGAGGCCGTTGATGCGAACTGAGACGCTCTTGCCGGCGCCCTTCCAGTCAAGATCGTTCAGAGCCTGAATGATGTTCTTGCGGGCCTGTTCCTTTTCCGGCGGCGCGACGGCGTCTTCGCAATCGAGGAACACATAGTCGGCGGCGCTCTTCAGCGCGCGATCGATCATCGTCGGGTTAGAACCCGGAACGGCGAGATACGAACGCTGCAGGCGCTGCTTGCGAGTGGGGTAAAGCGTATAGCTCATGAGGCGAAACCTTCCCTAAGGTACGTGAGGTTTAATTGCGAATAGAGACCTGGCGTTACAGGCCCAAGCGTCGAAATGCGATTGCCGAAAAGTCGTGGGGCGCCGGGCTGCAAGAGCCAGGCGCCCACGCGTCGTATCAGGCGGCTTTTGTCGCCGGTGCGGCGGCCGACTTGGTCGCGGTCTTGCTGAAGTATTCAGCGGCTGCGCCCGTGCCCGAGCCAAGCTTGATCGGCACGCCGACATCCTTAAGCGTCATTTCAACAGCGAACAGAACGCCGCCGACCATGAATTCGTCGAGCGCGCCAAGATGTCCGATGCGGAACACCTTGCCATTGAGCTTGTTGAGACCGGTTCCGAGCGACGTGTTGTAACGATAGAACGCGGTCTTCAGGACGTTGTTGGCGTCGATGCCATCCGGCACTTCGATCGCCGAAACCGTATCCGAATGCCAGACGGGTGCCTTGGCGCAAAGCTTCAGACCCCAGGCATCGACGGCAGCGCGAACACCCGTCGCCAGACGCTTGTGGCGCGCGAAGATGTTTTCGAGGCCTTCTTCCTTCATGATGTCGAGCGACGTGCGCAGGCCGCGGATCAATTGCGTCGCCGGCGTATACGGGAAGTATCCGAGATCGTTCGTCTTGATCATGTCTTCGAACGAGAAGAAGCAACGGTTCATGCGGCCGTTGAGCGTCTTATTCGCGTCGAGTGCTTTCTGACTAACGGCGAGGATGCCGAGGCCCGTCGGAAGCATGAAGCCCTTCTGCGAACCCGAGACGCAGCAATCGACACCCCAGTTGCCCATCTGCATGTCGAGCGAGCCGACCGACGACACGCCGTCGACGAACAGCAACGCCGGATGTTTCGCGGCGTCGAGCGCCTTGCGAACACCTGCGATGTCGGACGAAACGCCGGTTGCTGTTTCGTTATGCGTCGCGAAGACCGCCTTGATTTCGTGCGCGGTGTCTTTCGCGAGAATGTCGGCGTACTTTTCGAGCGGAACACCCGTGCCCCACTCCTCGTCGCAAAGAACGACGTTGAGGCCCATGCGCTCAGCCATGTCGACCCAGAGCAGCGAGAACTGACCGAAGCGCGACATAAGAACCTTGTCGCCGACAGCGAGTGTATTGGTGATCGCGGATTCCCATGCGCCCGTACCCGACGACGGGAAAATGAAAACGCGCCCGTCCTTCATTTTGAAGACCTTCTTGAGATCTTCAAAGATCGGCAAAGTGAACTTCGGGAACTCCGGATTGCGCATGTCTTCCATGGGCAAGTTCATCGACATACGAACCCGGTCAGGGATCGTCGTCGGGCCGGGAATAAAGAGGTGAGGCGTAACGGTCATGGCGTTCTCTCCGCGCTGCGTTTCTCGTTGATATCGAGCCCGGCCGTGCACAGCGCACGGCTCAGCATTGGCATGGTTGTGAGATCATCCTCAGATCGGTCGCAGTCCCGATATAAGGATAAATTTAACCCGCTCTCATTCGATCAGAGGCCGTTGTCTTACAACACCCGCATGGGGGGGAAAAACGGTTCTGGTGGGTAGTGACGGCTACCCATTATCTTATGGTGCAGTGCGGGAAATTGATTAACCGCCGGAGCGCGTCGCCGACATGAAGAGAGCAACCGCCATCGCGCGATTGGACACGCCAAGCTTATCGTAGAGATTCTTGAGGTGATATTTCACGGTGTTGCGCGTAATTCCGGTCCGCGCCGCGATTTGCAAATTGGTCCACCCATTGGCGAGTGCTGCAAGCAGTTCGCGCTCGCGTGCAGTCAATCCGTCGAGAGGATCGTGGTTGAGCAAATCGATATCGACATACGGTAGTGACAACCTGCCACGCGCGACCGCAACGACAGCTTCGAGCAAAACAGGTGGCTCTTCCATCTTCGAGACGAAGCCCCAGGCACCGCCCTTGATCGCCTGCCGCAGCACGTCGCTACTGCGCTCGCCTGTATAGACGATCACCCGTGTCTTGAGTTTTTCCCGTTTAATGCGCTCAAGAAGATCAGCGCCTTGCATGTCAGGCAATGCCCAGCCGACGATTGCGATTTCGAGCGGCCGCTTGAGCATGACATCGATCAGCGCAGCACCCGTTGAAAAGACGCCGGCCACGCCAAAACGGCCATCTTTGATTACAAGTGCTTCGAGGCCTGCGCGCACGACCGGATTTTGGTCGACGATTGCCACCTCAATTTTGGCCGCCATGTAAGCGTCGATCCTTAAGTCAAACCGTCTGAAGCCGCAGACCGCTCCGGCTCATCGCCAACGCATCAATCGGGCCAAGCTGGCGACCCCGGCAGGATTTGAACCTGCGACCTACGGTTTAGGAAACCGTTGCTCTATCCAGCTGAGCTACGGGGCCGTTTACGCGCATTTTGCTGCCAGGCGCCGCGTCGAAGCACGCCAGCCTCGCGTATTGAGCTATGCGGTGCGGCTGGTCACCCGTCAAGCGACCGAACGCCTCTGCGTCGCGCGCGCCAGCCGCTCCCTGATCGAACACGCAAAACGGTTGGTCGGAATTTCGGGTGGACGCAATCATCGCAATCTTCGATTGCAAATATGTCTCCTTATGTATACCAGAGATGGTCATCGTTCAGACCGGCTACCGCCGGTTATTTCCGACCATTTCCTGTGCACGTGCCGGCGGGAGTTGGACCGGCATTTGCAGACGCTTCAATCTCAGCGCGAATACAACGCTTACTGCCATTCAGCGCTCTGATTATTGAATATCGTTTTTTTATTTGTGAGGGCAGATGGGGACGATTCGAGTCGAAGCCGTACCGGTACAAAGCTACTTCCTTGGGCTATTGCGTTTTGACCATCTCCAACTCGTTTATCAGGACGAAACCGATCCAATCGACAGCCAGGACTATTGGTTCGTACTCGAGGGCATCCAGGACGGGCCTTTGCTGTCGGCAACGCTCGGTGCCAGTGGCGAAAACGGCACGACGTCTCTTGCAGTTGCCAATGGCGCCAGTCGGGACGAGCTGACGGACCTCATTGGTACGCCAGAGCAACGCGGTTCTCGCATCATCGTCTCCGGGCCGAACGCAGCCTCGCTGTGGAATAGCATGGCTGGGTATGCCGGAGACATCGAGGATCAGAAATTTCCCTATATCCCCGGATCGCTGCCGTTCTCTGCGTCCCCGACGATAAACTCAACCTCGCTGATCGCTTCGGCGTTGTGGTCGGTGGGCATCAATCTCAATAACCTGTTGCCGTTCTCTATGCGATTGTCACCCGGACCTGAGACCATTCTCGGAACGTCCGGCAATGACGACATCGCGACGTCCAGCAGCTTCACAACGATAGCAACCGGCGACGGCGACGATACCCTTCGAGGATCGACGAATGGATTTTGGCTGGACAAACTTTACGGCGGCGCAGGTGATGACACGATCATTTGGTCGTTCGGGCAGAACATCCATCACGGTGGCCAGCCGCGCATGGCCTATATCAACGACGGCCTAGATACGATCGACTATACGGGCGTCGGTGCGGTCCACATTGAAGTTATGGCGCACTCTGTCGAGCACAAGATTGCCGACTTCTTTTCCACGTTCAGCGGCGGCTCTGACCAGTGGTTTTCGATCGAGCAAATTTTCTGGGACAATTCCAGTGACGTTGTCACGGCCGGTCCGGGCGTGAATTTATTGGAACGCCCACTCGGTCTCGATCTTAAAGGTCAAAGTGGCGGACGCGGCGACCAGCTCGGCTTCAGCGACACGAACACACCGCTTCTGATCAACGTCGCCGGCGGCGATTACATTTCAGTGCAGACACAGAGCAACGAAGGCCTCGACGCCGGCTACTGGCTGCGTTCCGTCGAATGGATTACGGCATCGACCGGAGACGATCTGATTTACGCCGGCCCCGACCTTCTCGGCGTAGAAGGGTCGGATGGCGATGACATCATCGACGCCCGTCTTTCGACGGCTTTTTCGGGCCAGAGCCCGGAAGGCTACGACATCGAAATCGACGGCGGGTCAGGCGACGACACGATCGTCTCAAGTGAAGGCCGCACGCTTGCGCGCGGTGGTGACGGCGCCGACAGCTTTGTCCTATCGGCAATGTCGTCCGGCAACGGTCGCGTTGAATTCGTTATCGAAGACGCCGATAGCAGCGACAAGCTTTACGTTCCGTACAACTTTTTCAAAGAGTCGCGGGGCGACTACGAGGACTCGCCACTGCTCCAGTTGAGCGGCGGGGTTTTCAAGATCACCGATGCCTTCACGCCCTCATTCTTCTTTTGGGGGCCGCCCGACGAAAATCAGGTTCAAGGCAATATCGAGTTCGTCGGCAGCGTCGCCTACGCGATGGAAGGCAGCGATCTCGTTATCACGATCCTGCAGGGCCACGTTGAAACCGAGACGATTGACTATGGGCCGAACGAGCCACCGGGCCCAACCATCACGATGGTCGTCACGGAGGAAGACACCGAGACAATCATCCGCGTCATGAATTGGAGTGAAGGTGTTCTCGGAATAACCTTCCCGATCCTTTTTGACGATGTGGAATTTGCCAACGCGGGGTCGCTTGGCGACTACCCAGGCTTTCAATCCGCCGTCGACAACGCGACATCAGGCGATAGGTTTATCGCAGCACTGCCATCGCGTCCTGACAGCCATCTGCCGCGCGAACTGGCTGCGAGCACAGTCGCCGCGCGCGGCCTAGCGACGCCTGACACCGAAGGCACGCCGGGCGACGACGTCATCGTCGCGGACATCGGCGGACCATACCAGATTTACGGATATGCCGGCGACGACAACCTCACTGGAAGCGACGGCGGCGACCTGCTCGACGGCGCGCTTGGCGCAGATATCATGACCGGCGGGCGCGGAAACGACGTCTATATCGTCGACAATATCGGCGATCAGGTTATCGAAACGGCGCGCGGCGGCTTCGATAAAGTCTTTTCATCGATCGACTATGTTCTCGGAGATGAGGTCGAACACTTGACGCTGACGGGCTCCGCGAGCCGCGGCACCGGTAACGCGCTACGCAACACGCTTGTTGGCAACGACCAAAACAACATCCTCGACGGCGGCGCTGGCGACGACACGTTGGCCGGCAACGGCGGTGACGACACGCTCATCGGCGGAGACGGCAGCGACGGCTACGTCTACGAACTCGGCGATGGCCGCGACACGATCATCGAGACTGGAACGGGCGCTGATGACCGGGACGTGATCGTGCTCGCAGGCGAGCTTAAGCCATCGGATATCACGTTCATTCGCAACCCCGACCAGCCTGCGAACCTCATCCTGCAATTTGCGGACGGCGGCGCGTTGACGATCAAGGACTACTTTGCCGGCAGCACGCCACCGATCGAAGGCATAGAGTTCATGTCTGGTGCGCCGGCATGGTCGTCGAGCGACCTGCAGGCGGCGGCAGCCGCTGCGATTATAACGCGCAACATCGCGCCGATCGCGCGCGACGATCATTTCGGTTACTCGCGCGGCTTGACGGTCAGCATTCCGGTTGCAGCGCTTCTCGATAATGACAGCGACGCGAATGGTGATGCACTGACGATCACCAGTCTATCGAACGTTGTTGGCGGCACGGCAACGCTCGACGGCAACGGAAACGTCGTCGTAACGCGCATGTCGGGCAACGGCACCGTAACGTTCGACTACACGATCAGCGATGGCAACGGCGGGACGTCGCGCGCGGCATTCGAAATTGCGATGTCGCAACCAGAAGTTCAAAACCGAGCGCCAGTCATCGTCAGCGCGGCAATCGGTAACGTACGCGAAGACAAGTCCGCGACTGGAAAAATTACAGCAACCGACGCGGACGGCGACGCTCTGACGTTTGGTATCAAAGCAGGCAGCGGCCCAACGAAAGGGGCCGTTGCGATGAAAGCAGACGGCACATTCGTCTACACGCCGAATGCCAATGCCAACGGCAACGAGCAATTCACTGTCACGGTCAGCGATGGCCACAACGCCGCCGTTGAGAAGCAGGTTGCGTTCTCGATAGCAGCGGTCAATGACAAACCCGTTGCAAACGCTGACAGCGGCTTCAGCGTCAAAGCCGGTCAGACTATTAAAATTGCCAGTAGCGCACTGTTGAGCAACGACATTGACGTCGATGGCGATACTCTGGCCATTCAATCGGTATCGAACGCGCAGCGCGGTACGGTCACGCGCAACAGCGACGACAGCGTCTCGTTCAAGGCGACGTCGACCGGCGAGGCGTCATTCAAGTATACGATTTCCGATGGTCACGGCGGCACAGCAACGGCAAAAGTCACCATCACGGTCCTACCGGCCGAGATAGCGCCAAAGACGATTAAAGGCACAAACCGAGACGACGTCCTAAAAAGTACTGCAGCCGACGAAATTTTCATTGGCAAAGGCGGCAGTGATACTTTTGTTTTCAAAGGCGTGACGGGCCGTGACCAGATCAAAGACTTCGAACCTGGATCCTGGTTCTGGTGTGATGGTGACGTGCTCGACTTGAGGGGCAAAGGTTTCACGAGCGTCGGCGATCTTTGGGACAACATTTACAAATCGGGAAAAGACACCGTCATCGACTTCGACGATGGTGGCTCGGTGCGCTTGAAGGACGTTCACCCGCTGCAACTCCATTTTGATAACTTCAAAATCTTTTAGCAGGTCATCGCCCGCAGGCCTTGGCACCGCGCGTGACGCGTGCTGTCATCGCCGTGTCCTCCGGCTCGTCTGCGTAAACCGGAGAAACGCTTGCGGAGTCTGCGGTGGGTCGACGAACGTCATGGCGCGCTTACTGGCTATGCGCCACGATAACGGCGATGCTGGCAGAACCGTCTTGTGCGGCCGATGGCGATCCGGCGCCCATCGCCGATTCGCCAAAGTCTTGCACGCTGCAGTCAGGTGGCTACCACACGGTGGCGCGCATCATCGATGGCGAAACCCTGGCACTCGATGACGGCCGCGAAGTCCGGCTTATTGGTGCACTCGCGCCACGCGCATCAGATGCCGGCGCAGCCATTGGCGCTTGGCCAATCGAAACGGAAAGCATTCGCGTGCTGACCGCGCTGGTTCTTGGCCGCTCGGTCAAGCTCGCATTCAGCAATCGACGAGCGGACCGATACGGCCGCCATCTCGCGCATGTCTTTGTCGGTCGCGGCGCACAGGAAAAGTGGGTTCAAGGCGAACTGCTCGCGGCCGGCGCTGCGCGGGCCTACGGCTTACCGGGCCTGTTCGATTGCTCATCCGAACTTCTTGCGCACGAACGCGCCGCGCGCAGCAAGCACCTTGGCCTGTGGAGTATGGCCGTCTATCGCATGAAGTCCGCGCGCATGACTGGACTATTGATGCAACGGCGCAGCCGTTTCGAAATCGTCACCGGCGTCGTTGCCGCTGTCAGCCCGACGAAGGCGGCGACATATTTGAATTTCGGCACCGACTGGAAATCGGATTTTACGGCACGCATTTCGAAAGACGTGCTTGTAACGCATCCTGAATTTGCGCGGACGCTCGCCGGCCTCAAGGACAAGCGTGTCGCCGTCAGGGGTTGGATCGAGCGTCGCAACGGTCCGCTGATCGACATCCAGCACCCCGATCAAATCGAAGTCTTGGATGCTGAACCACCATCGCCGCAGATTTCGCGCGGCAATTTGCCGAAAGCCGCAGAGCCTGCAAGCACGCCGAACACTTCGGATGCGCCTTCGCCGAACATCGCCGTTGACCCCGATGCCGAGACCGAGCCTCACAACGCGCCGCTCGAACAAGAACGCCCGGCTGAGCCATCTCTGGATCAGCCGGGCGCTGTCGATCTTTAAGTGCGCCGAATCTCAGCGCAAATTTCTATCAGGCCGCTTCGACAACCGCGTCGCCGCCATCGGCAGCAAGGCGGCGGCTCTTGGCGCTCTTCGACAGAACGTCCGTGATGCGCTGCATCGCGCCACGCTCGTCGAGCTTCTCGACCGCTGCGAGTTCGCGCGCCATACGATCAAGCGCGTCCTCATAGAGCTGACGCTCCGAGTACGACTGCTCCGGCTGCGCTTCCGAACGATAGAGATCGCGCACGACTTCAGCGATCGAAACGAGATCACCCGAGTTGATCTTTGCGACATACTCCTGCGCGCGGCGGCTCCACATCGTGCGCTTGACGCGTGCGCGGCCTTTCAGCGTGTCCATCGCTTTCTTGACGACGCCATCGTCGGCCAGCTTGCGCATACCGACGCTTGCAAGTTTGCCGGTCGGCACACGCAAGGTCAGCTTCTCTTTATCGAACGTGATCACGAACAGTTCGAGCGACATGCCCGCAATTTCCTGTTCTTCAATCCCGACGATGCGGCCGACGCCATGCGCCGGATAGACGACGAATTCGTTTGCCTTGAAGCCGTGACGCTGATTGACCGGCTTTTTCTGCACTGCGAGCATCTGACGAGCCGCAGCCGTCTTTTCAGCGATCGCCTTCGGCGACGCCGCGGCAGCAACCGGCGCCGTCAGCTTCTGGCCGACAGGCTTCTGAACAGCGGCTGGAACGGCGCGATGTGCGGCGCCAGCGGCAGCTTTACCGGCATTCAAGACAGCGGCGGCAGCGGCAGCAGAAATCGTCTTCTTCGGCGCAGCCTCGACCTTGGCGGCCGGCTTCAGCGGCGCTGCCGGTTTCTTCGCGACGTCGACCTTAGCAGCAGCAACAGTCTGGGAGGCCTTCGCCTTTACAGGCGCGGCAACAGGCTTGACCGGAGCGGTAACCTTGGCTTTAACAATTGGCTTAGATGCTTTAGCGGGGGCGGCAGTCTTCGCGACCGTAGCCTTGCGGGCGACCGTCTTTGCGGCAGACTTAGCGGGGGCAACGACTTTCTTCTTCTGAGCCATTTCAATTCTCACTCCAACGTACAAGGCTGGCAGCACTTCTGCTGACATGCCTGGCCGGTTCATACTCAACCGGTCTTTTCGATCCTCTTGGAACATCCAACTGGACCGCCGACAAACACGCACCGGACCATGCTCGCCATTACCTGGAAAGCCGCTCCCGCGCGTTCGATTGGCCTAACTCTGCAAATCCTGACCGGCTCTGACTTGGCCCAGCGACGCCCCACGTCGAGTGTATTGATATTGGTAGGGCTGCCCGTCAGAGCAAGGCACGCCCTCTTTGTTCACGGCCGTTTTGGATTTGTACTCAATTAATGCCATCACAATGCCACCCTAACACAGTCTTGACGAAAACTGAAGGGAGACGGGCTGACACAGTCTCGCTTGCCTTAAGAAAGAGTCTTAAGTTGCGGAGACAAAACATCGATTTGGCGACATCGAAATCGATGCCGCAGGCGCTGCATTAGAAAACGTTGCCTTCAGTCGCCACTTCCTGGCTCAGAAGAGAAATATTTTTCGAATTTACCAGTTTCGTCCTTATGCTCCTCAGCGCCTTCCATTGCGGGCTTTTTCGCCGTGATATTGGGCCAGCTGTCTGCGAACTTACGGTTGACGTCTAGCCAGCGCTCAACCCCAGGCTCGGTATCGGGCTTGATCGCGTCCACTGGGCATTCCGGTTCGCACACGCCGCAATCGATGCACTCATCAGGATGGATGACGAGCATGTTCTCGCCCTCGTAGAAGCAGTCGACCGGGCAGACCTCAACGCAATCGGTGTATTTGCACTTGATGCACTTATCATTGACGACGTAGGTCATGCGAGTCCTTGGCCAGCCCTTGCCTTATCAGTCTGCCGCTGCGTGCCGGCCGCGGCACTCAACAATCTCGAAAACGATCTTTGAGCCGCTCCGTCTGACGCCGCTCGCGCTTCGTTGGACGGCCCGCGCCTTCCGGCCGAATGCCGGATGCCAGCGCATGCGATGTATCAGCGTTTTCCTTTACCGTTGATTTGGTCCCATCCGCAGCGGGTGTCAATTCCTCATAGAGCGCCTGCGCCTCTACGGCCGGCCCACGGCGAGCTCCAAATGCTTTGACGGTAAAGACCCTGACGCGTGGTCCGGACGAAAACGTAATCGTATCGCCGGCCTTCAATCCATAACTGCTGCGTTCCACCTTCTGTTTGTTGACGCGCACCTTGCCGCGTTCGATCAGGGACTGCGCCAACGTCCGCGACTTCGTGATCCGCGCAAACCACAGCCATTGATCGAGCCGTTGGCTCTGTCCCGGTTCGGCTTCCGGCGCTTTGGTCATATGCGCCCCGTTCAACGATCACTGATGCGCTTCAACGCGATCCTGGCCCTTCACCACGCTTGTCCATGCTGGCCTTGAGGGCCGCGAGTTTTGCAAACGGCGAATCCGGATCCGCACCGGCGCGCTTTGGCGGCGCTGCCGAAATAACCTCCGCTTGACGGCGGCTATCCTCGCGCCGGCCGCCGTCGCGGGGCCGTCCTGAATGCTGACCGCGATCACTACGTTGGCCGTCGCGCGGACGATCGCCACGCTGGTCGCCGGGCTTGCCTTGTGGGCGGGCATTACGGCCGTGATCGGGTTTTGCGCCCTCACCGCCCGTGCGATCGCGACGATGATCACGGCGCCCATGTTGGCGCTCGTTTTCGCGCGGCGCGGATGCTTCTCCACTCGCTGTCGCAGCGTCGCCTTGCGGAGCTGCCGCGTTCGCAGCAGCCGGTTGAGCTGCAGGCTGGTTGCCGCGATGGCGTTGACCGCGATGCTCGCGGCGTTTGTCGTCGCGGCCGGATCCACGTTCGGGACGGGGATGACGGCGCGGACGCCAGATCTCTTCGAACTTCTCTTCGATCGCCTCAGCGACAGGCGCAACCACTGGAGCGTCAGCCGTCGTCGCAGAAACTGTTTCCGTCGCTGGTGTGTCGCCACCAACGTCAACGGCGACGACCGGCGCAGCGTCGCTCGCCGTCGTAACATCAGCGGGAGTAGACTCGGCAGGAACGGCGTCAGAAGCGGGTGCGCCGCTTGTTGCGTCTGGCTGCTTCTCGACCTTCGGAAGCGGGCGACGATCTGAACTGAACCCAAGCGCTTTCAGGACATTGCCGAGTTCATCAGCCGAGGACCCGAGGATCGACATCATGTCGTCCGTCGCACGGAAACCGCCGTCGCCAGTTGCGCCCTTCGGTGGTGTCGCAACAACGTCGGGCTTGCTGCGGAACGCGAGCAGCGGACGGATCAAATCGGCAAGACGCTCAAGGATATCGAGACGTACTGCGCGTGGCCCACACACGTGAAAACCGTTCGCGCGATAGAGCGCTTCAGGCGTTGTAGGATCGGCCTCAACGGACGTCAGCCCGGGACGTGGCAACTGCGGTGCCGGCGCCAAGCTGCCATCCGCCGATGCCGCGACAGGATTTTTCAGCAGCCAGAGCGTTGCTGCAAGTTCTGCCGCAGCCGGCTTCAACATCATCGGGAAGAAAATATTGAACGCGCCGAAACGCACACCGTACTTGCGCAAATCGGCACGTGCCGCCTGATCGAGTGCGTTGATTTCATCGGCGACGGTTTCACGGCGCAATACGCCGAAGTTTTCCTTCAATCGAAACGCGATGCCGCGCGCCAAGCCCTGCAGGTCTGTCGCAGCCGACAATTCAACCAGCGGCTTGAGTTTGGCTGCAATCGTATCTTTCAGCCACGTCTGCAATCGCAGCAAGACCTTCTCGCGATCAGCTTCACCGAGATGCTCATCGACGAGCAGCGTAACCGCCGGCGCGAGCGGATCGTCGGCAGCTTCGAGGCGTGCGACTTCATCGTCACGCCAAAGCACGCGCGCATCGCGGGTCAGTTTGAAGGCATCATTCGGTGCTGCCGCGACGCGACGCGCGCGCATGCCGAGCTCGCGGGTTAAGACTTGGGTTGCAGCCTGGCGCGTTGCCTTGCCGTGAATGCCGTCGTCAGCCGTGTCCAGCGTGAAGCGGAAACCTTTGAGCCGCCCGACGAAATGATTTTCGACGGTGATCGCGCCGTCTTCGGCGATATCGGCGTTGAGTTCGTCTTTGTCTCTCATACCCTTCATCAGTGCGCTGGTCCGCCGGTCCACGAAGCGTTGTGTCAAACGCTCATGCATTGCGTCGGAAAGACTATCTTCGATGGCGCGCGTGCGTTGTTGCCAGTGACCAGGGTCATTCAACCAGTCGGGCCGGTTGGCGACGAACGTCCACGTCCGGATGTGAGCGATCCGCGTTGCAAGCGTATCTATATCGCCATCGGTCCGGTCTGCCAAAGCGACCTGCTTCGCAAACCAATCCTCCGGGATACGCCCCGAGCCTTGCGCCACATACTTGTAAAGCGTGCCGACCAGCTCGTTATGGGTCTGGCCGGAGATTTTCCGGTAGTCCGGGACTTGGCAGACATCCCATAGTTTTGCAACTGCGGCAGGCGTCGTCGCGAGCGCCGTGACTTCGCGATCGGCCATCGCAGCCTCGAGCGCCGCTAGGTCGTCTGCCGTGCGCGCGCGCGTCAACCGCGCCTCGCGCGGGAACTGTTTCAAACTATCATAGAGGCGGTCGAGAGTGCCGAAATCGAGATTGCGATTGCGCCACTGCAGCAGGCGTACGCTCTCGAAATCATGATTTTCGAGACGCTCGACGAGATCGGCATCGAGTGCATCAGCGCCGCCGGTGACGCCGAACGTACCGTCATTCATGTAGCGCCCGGCGCGCCCGGCAATCTGCCCGATTTCGCCCGGTGTCAGATTGCGATGGTTCTGGCCATCGAATTTTCTTGTCGCTGAGAATGCGACGTGATCGACGTCGAGATTGAGCCCCATGCCGATCGCGTCGGTTGCGACGATGAATTCGACATCGCCCGACTGATAGAGCGCCACTTGCGCATTGCGCGTGCGCGGCGACAGCGCACCAAGAACGACCGCAGCACCACCACGCTGGCGGCGGATCAATTCGGCGATCGCATAGACGTCTTGCGTCGAGAACGCGACGATCGCCGACCGCGCTGGCAGGCGGGTGATCTTCTTTTCGCCGTTGTACGTCAGCTTTGATAAGCGCGGCCGGGAGATGAAGTTGGCGCCGGGTATCAAGTCATTGATGGCTTCGCGCATCGTCTGCGCGCCAAGCAGCAGCGTTTCGGATTTTCCGCGTGCGTGCAGTAACCGGTCCGTGAAAACGTGCCCACGCTCAGGATCGCCGCACAATTGAATTTCGTCGATCGCCAAGAATTCGACTTGCACATCGCGCGGCATCGCCTCGACGGTCGATACCCAATAGCGCGCTTTGTCAGGCTTGATTTTTTCTTCGCCGGTGATCAGCGCTACAGCATCGGCACCAACGCGCGCTTTGATTTTGTCGTAGACTTCGCGCGCAAGCAGACGAAGCGGCAAACCGATCATGCCGCTTTCGTGGCCAAGCATACGCTCAATCGCGAGGTGCGTTTTGCCGGTATTCGTTGGCCCTAGCACCGCAGTCACGTTGCGGATGCGGGCTTCGAAATCACTGGCCATGCGGTACTGCCCTCTAACTCTGGCTCGGACCTTGGCATTGCAGAGGCCGGGCGTGAGATCAAGGGCTTATTGCCGGCCCATTCCAGTTTAGAATTGATGCATGCTGGCTACTGAAGCGCAGCCACTAAGGGGGCAAGCGCGTTTTACTGGGTCAGCGCAATCTGGGTATGATCAGACGACGTGATATTGACGCTCTCTGCGGACATCACGGCAGAGCCGATCGTCGTCGGGATCGTCACGGTGTACGGCACATAGACGTTCGCCGACGGAATTGGGCGAAGTGTTATTTCCATACTGTCGTAGTCGACCCACGGCTTGGCGAAATCTTTCGGCTTATGACCGGCGACGGGAACGTATTTCACCTTGCAGACCTTGAGCGCCTTTGGCTGACCGCTCGGTTTTTCTTCCTTGATGTTCTGTTCGCCCTTCGCCGACATCACCAGATTGAACCGCACTTTTCCGTCAAAGATCGGAATCGTACGGTCGCACGGATTCCCGCCGCTTGCGTGCGTCATCGCCAGGATAGACGACATTGGATCGAAGACCGATTTCAAATGCTCCGGCTTGACCGGCACCGCATCGGGATGCGGCGGCTTGGAGGGTTCAAGCGCAACTGTTTTGACACCTGTTTTGTCGAAACCGAGCGTGACCGAACCTGACTTCGATTTCGTCTTGAAAGACAGCTTATATGCTGACGGCGCCGGTGCTTTCGGCCCGAGCGTCCCGCTGCTTTCGATGCCGCCCTTCCATTTGAAGGCACCGAAGAGCGCCGAGACGTCGGCGCTTCCAGTCGTTTCGTAAGTTTCGCCATTCGATGTCGACTTAAAGCGATAGCTTCCGACCTCGAACCCGCCAAAATAAAGCTTGTACTTGGCCGCAACGCTCGCCGGCCAAGATGTATCGGCAGCGTGAGACGGCACCGGCGCCAGTGCGCCGGCCACGACGATCCCGGCCGCGAGCCGGCGACAGAACGCCTTAAACGACTGAAAAATCATAATTAAATGCCAACCCGTCCACCTGAACTGAAGTTTTTCTGAGTAAACCGGGTTTGCGTCGATTATGCGGCTCCGATTAAAAAGCTGACGTGAGGCAATCACGGGCCATGCGCACCGTTTTGCCGCGACTATACGTGAATTGTCAGTGCTTTGCCGTCTGCGGCGGGACTAGCGCTTGACGGCCTCAAGCGACCTCTATTATACGCAAGGCAAGACCCCGCTGGCCGACGCCTCCGGGGCACATTTTTTTAGCAAAACCGTTGAAGCGGTTGACCCCGGCGCTGTCAGAGGCGCGCGGCGGCGAAGGAGACAGTTATGACGAGGCGTTGCGATCTCATGGGCACGTTGCCGCTGTCGGGACAGCGCAAGAGCCACGCAGAAAACAAAACGAAGCGCAAGTTCCGCCCGAACCTGTGCAACGTCACCTTGATGAGCGACGTGCTCGGCAAGAAGGTTCGCCTGCGTGTATCGGCACGCGCGCTGAAGACGGTTGAGCACCGCGGCGGCCTCGATGCGTATTTGGTCAAGGCAAAGAACGATCAGCTTTCGGCAGACTGCCTGAAGTTGAAGCGCGAAATCCTGAAGGCGCAGGCGGCTCCGAAGGCCGCTTAAGTCGTCCGCGAATTTAGAATTTGCAATTTTAGCCCGGCTGGAGCGATGCGCTACGGCCGGGTTTTTGCTGCCGTAACGTCGCTGACGGCGAACTGCAGAAGCAGTGTCCGCTGCAAGGTGTGATTGAAATTATCATCCGACAGCACGGTCAGAATGATCTGCCCGTTTGCGCCACGTGTCGCGGCGATGCCTTCCATGTTATCGATTTCGTAGTCGCCGTCGGCTTCGAACAGCGTCTCGCCGGCAATCGTTCGGCCGGGCTGCAGATCATCCGCTGCAATCCGTCGAATGCGCATTTTAACGCCTTCGATCCACCTGAAACGGCGCTCCAAAACAAACAGCGTGCCGTCATCAAGGCTCGCGATATCGGTGACATCAAAGTCGCCGATGTTGGTGATATTGAACGGCTCAACGGCACGAGGCGTCCAGATCCAACCAGTGTGATTGCGCCAGGCATCGTACAGCCGCTCCGAGATGGCGACGGCTTGACCCTTATGCGGTCCACCGGCCATGACAGTCATGGCTTCGAAACCATTGTTACGACGCATATTCGTACTGCCGCGCGGCTTCTCCATGAGCGCGAGCGCGCGCGAAAATTCTCCGCCGCTGATCTCGTGCCGCGCAAGCCGGCTGTTCTGCTCGAAGGCGATAAGAACGCTGCCGTTGCGCGCTGAACCGCTGAGCAAAGCGACGGCTTCGGCATCGCGGTCACGGCTGCGTTTCAGAGGAAGCCCGTCAAGGCCAAGCAGCGGCCCAAGCCGCGCATTCTTGACGGCCGACGGCGCATTGCCGTTCCGGTCAAGCGTTGCAACCAGCCAAACGCCACTGTCGGACACAGCCGCAAAATCCCGGCCGTTGGCATCCATCGCCAACCCTGACCAGCCGCCAAAATACTTCGAGTCCGGTGACGAGAGAACAAGACCACCCAGAAATTCGAGATGACCGAATTGGGTTTGGTCGTGGCGCGCGCGATGAAAAGAGCCGAGCGGATGCGCATCGACAATAATATTCGTTGGTGCCAATGCCCGTGGATCAGGCTTCGCGTCAGCGCATACCGCGCTCGCGGTTGCGCCAGCCATCGTGAGGCACAAAGCAATCGCAGCGATGTGCGATCGCAAGGAGGTCATTAGTGCACGCGGCCGCTGCTGGGACGCCGTGCCGGCACTTCTGCCTTTTCCTCAAACAGCTCGACGAGCTGTTCTGTGATCGCACCCGCAAGCTCTGACGCGTCCGTGATCGTGACAGCGCGGCGATAATATCGCGTCACATCATGACCGATGCCAATGGCGATCAGTTCGACCGGCGACTTCGTCTCGATCTCATGGATGACCTGGCGCAAATGCTGTTCGAGATAGTGTCCGGAATTCACGGACAGTGTTGAGTCATCCACCGGCGCACCATCCGAAATCATCATGAGAATGCGGCGCTGCTCCGGGCGATTGACGATGCGCGCGTGCGCCCAAGCCAGCGCCTCGCCATCGATATTTTCTTTGAGCAAGCCTTCCCGCATCATTAACGCCAGCGCATTCTTCGACCGCCGCATAGGTGCATCGGCTTTCTTGTAAACAATATGACGGAGGTCGTTGAGCCGTCCGGGACCGGGCGGTTTACCCGCTGCAAGCCATTCCTCGCGCGATTGCCCGCCCTTCCAAGCCTTCGTCGTGAAGCCGAGGATTTCGACCTTGACGCCGCAGCGCTCAAGCGTGCGCGCAAGGATATCTGCGCAGCACGCAGCGACCATGATGGGCCGGCCGCGCATCGAGCCTGAATTGTCGAGCAGCAGCGTCACGACCGTGTCGCGGAAATTTGTATCGCGCTCGCGCTTGAAGGACAGCGCGCGCATCGGGTCGGTGATGATGCGCGTCAGTCGCGCCGCATCGAGCACGCCTTCATCGAGATCGAAATCCCATCCGCGATTCTGTTGCGCCAAAAGTTTGCGCTGCAGCTTGTTTGCGAGCCGTGACACGACAGCGGCGAGCTGCTTCAACTCCTTGTCGAGGAACGCGCGCAACCGTTCCAGTTCTTCAGACGACGACAAGTCTTCGGCTGCGACTTCCTCGTCGTAGGCGCGCGAAAAAACTTTGTAGCCGAATGCTTCCGGATTTTCGAGAACGTTGGTGTTTGGCCGCCAAGGCGACGGCGCATCGTCTTCATCGATCGCGCTGTCGTCCATATCGCTTTCGTCGACTTCGCCGGCGTCCGTCATCTCTTCGGTGTCGGAGAGTTCGCCATCCGATTGCTGCTCGTCTTCCGGCTTGTCCTGACCATCCGAGCCTTCGTCTTGCGGCTGTTCGCTCTCGTCAGCGCCGCCTTCACCAACGTTCTCTTCGCTTTCGTCTTCGCTGCGATCGGGTTCCTGACGATCGAGATCGTCGGCCATGTGGAGAATTTTCAGGAGATCGCGGATCTGCCGCGCGAATTGCTCCTGGTTGTCCGACATGGTTTCCAGGCGCTTCAAAAGTTTGGAGCCGCGCGACTCGATGATCGGCCGCCAGACGTCGATAAGCCCCTTGCACGAGTCCGGCGGCGCCAGACCGGTAAGACGCTCGCGCACAAGCAAGTTCATCGCTTCTTCGAGCGGGGCTTCGGCCCGATCTTTGACGTGCTTGAAGCGGCCGTGCCCGTAATAGTCCTCGATCTTGGCCGTGATGTTCTTCGCCATGCCCGGCATGCGAATGGCGCCCAGCGCTTCGACGCGGGCATTTTCAGCTGCCTCGAAGACGGCGCGTGCCGGTCCGGGTGGCGGCGCGAGGCGGCGATGGATTTTGGCGTCGTGACATCCGACGTTAAGAGCGAGACTATCCGCCCACCCGCGCAAAACGGCGATATCCTTTGCGCTTGGCGCGCGCGGCGGTTCGGTCAGTTGCGCCGAATTGCCTGTCACCTCAGGACGCAGCGCGCCGTAACTGACGTCCAGCTCCGCCTCTCCCGAAATCGCGCGCATTGCCGGCGCGAGAACACGCTTTAGCGGTTCGCTCGGCGCTTCCTTGCGCTTGTTCGGAGGCAACGCCACGATTGTATACTCAGCTATCGCGCTGGACCGCGAGCGAGCCCGGGCCGGCCGCATAGAGCGCGAGGAAGCCGCCTGCGAGTGCGAAATTCTTCAGCATTGCCGTCGAGTCGCCCATGTGGCCGATGAAAGCGGTCGCGACGCAGAACGCGGCGAGCGCCAAGCTAACTGGCCGCGTAAGCACACCCGCTGCAATGGCGAGACCGCCGAGCAGTTCAAGCGCTGCGACCGCGTAGGCCATGATCAACGGCGCCGGAAAGCCCTTGCCCGCGAGCATGCCAGCGAAGCCCCCAATGCCGGTGAATTTGCCGAAGCCCGCAATAATGAAAAGCGCTGCCAGAAGCAGACGGGCAAGCAGCAAAGTCTGGTTGGTCATGGCAGCGTTTCCTCAATGCGATCAGCGTAGAATTCTGACGGCAAAAATTTCACTATGCGGCCGAGTTCAGCTCAGTGCGACGTTAGCCGTGCTCTCCGGCAGTTCTTCGCTGAAGCAGCGCTGATAAAACTCCGCAACCAACGGCTTCTCGAGTTCGTCGCACTTGTTCAGGAACGTCACGCGGAAAGCAAAGCCGATATCGCCGAAGATTTCCGCGTTCTCGGCCCACGTCATCACCGTACGCGGACTCATCACGGTCGAGAGATCGCCATTGATAAACGCCGAGCGCGTCAGATCGGCGACGCGGACCATATGCGACACCTGCTTGCGCTTAGCGTCGGTCTTGTTGAAGGCCTTGACCTTCGACAGCACGATCTTGGCTTCGTCGTCGTGCGGGAGATAGTTGAGCGTCGCGACGATCGACCAACGGTCCATCTGGCCCTGGTTGATCTGCTGCGTGCCGTGATAGAGGCCCGAAGTATCACCGAGACCGATCGTGTTGGTCGTCGCGAACAGACGAAACGCCGAATGCGGACGGATAACCTTCGATTGATCGAGCAGCGTCAGTTTACCTGACACTTCGAGAACACGCTGAATGACGAACATCACGTCCGGGCGGCCGGCGTCGTACTCGTCGAATACAAGCGCAACGTTGTTCTGCAGCGCCCACGGCAGAATGCCTTCCTTGAACTCGGTGACCTGCTTGCCGTCTTTCAGCACGATCGCGTCTTTGCCGACCAGATCGATACGCGAAACGTGGCTGTCGAGGTTGACGCGCACGCACGGCCAGTTGAGCCGCGCCGCAACCTGTTCGATGTGCGTCGACTTACCCGTGCCGTGATAGCCCTGGATCATGACGCGGCGGTTGTGTTTGAAGCCCGCCAGAATTGCGAGCGTCACGTCGCGATTGAACAAGTAGTCCGGATCGAGATCCGGCACATGCTCGTCGGCCTTCGAATAAGCCGGAACTTCGAGATCGCTGTCGATGCCGAAAACCTGCCGAACGGAAAGCGTCATATCCGGCATAAGAGTTTGCGCGCCGGGCGTGGCGGGCGTTTGCGTGCGCATGAAATCTTTAGTCCCAGATTCGATATCGCGTTGCGGGACACGGCGAAGCGCACCCGGTGTTGGCGTGCTGAATTGTGCGGTCCGTCAGACCAATCCAGCCTGCTTCAAATAGTTATAGGCTTGGATGATCTCGCGCAACTTTTCCTCGGAACGGCTGTCCCCGCCGTTGGCGTCCGGATGATGCAATTTGACCAGTTCCTTGAACTTGGTCTTGATCTCATCCTTCGTCGCCTCGTCCTTGAGGTCGAGCGTCCGCAGCGATTTGCGCTCCAACGGCTTCAATTGACGCCGGTATTCCGGTGACGTCGCGGCTCGAGATGAGCGGTAAACGCGGGGTCCGCGGGTCGCCTGCGGCCCGACGCGCTGTGCGGCTTCTTCGCTGCGAGCACCATCACGCGTACCGTGCGCCCAGGCATTGGCGCCGGCTTTCCACGTCGGCCTGTGACCCGTTAGCGCATCCTTGCGAAACTCGTCGACTTCGACGTCGCTCATGCCGTCGAAGTAGTTGTAGCTAGCGTTATACTGCCGGACGTGATCGATACAAAAATTGTAGAACATGCCGTCGCGGCCACGGCCCTGCGGCGCGCGATGCGGGCCGGGCTTATCGCACCCCTTCCACTGGCATGGCGGCGCGTTCTCGCGGCGCGGTGTTGCGTCCTTTTTTCCTGATACGCGGATACTGTCGAACAATTTTGAATTCAGCTTCATGGTACCAAACTGCGGTGGAAGACGGCGCCTTGCAAGTGCCGGTCGCTGCGAGCCGGCGACTATAAACCAGAGCGGCGCAACTCGATAGCCATTGCGTAGGTGACGTGTGAAGGCTTAACACCGCATTGCACGCACGCACACGCATACAGTATCAGGAAATCGCGAGGCTAAACGATGTCCGCTGAAGCCCGGCTTAGAGAAAAATTGATGTTCGCGCTGGAGCCTATTCGGCTTGACATCATCAATGAATCCGAGATGCACGCCGGTCACAGATCATCGCCCGGCACAGGCGAAAGCCATTTCCGTATTCTGATCGTCTCCGAAGCATTCGCCGGAAAATCGCGCGTCGACCGTCACCGCATGGTCAACGACATTTTAGGTGAGGATGTCGGACGCCGCATTCATGCGCTCGCCTTATCGACGTTCGCTCCGGGCGAACGTATGCCAAGTTGACATTTTTGAAGGTTAGCCAGCTGGCGTTGGCTGTTCGACAGCAACACCAACGGGCTTCGGCACCGGTTTGATCCGCAACGCCGTAATTTTATTGCGCGACTTGCGCAGAATTTCGAACCTGTATCCGTGGAACGTAAATTGCTGGCCGGGCTCTGGGATTGTCTGCGCCTCGTGAATGACAAGCCCTGCGATCGTCGTTGCTTCGTCGTCGGGTAATTCCCAATCCATCTGACGGTTGAGATCGCGGATTGCGACGGTGCCATCGACATTGACCGTGCCGTCGGGTTGCGGACGAACGAACGTCTCGTTCGTATCGTGCTCATCGGCAATCTGCCCGACGATCTCCTCCAGGATGTCTTCGAGCGTGATCAGCCCCTGCACCTCGCCGTACTCATCAACCACCAGCGCCATCTGCGCTTTCTTTTTTAAGAACTGGTTGAGCTGATCCTTCAGCGTCGTCGTGTCGGGAATGAACCACGGCTCGGTCGCAAAGCTCATGACATCGAGCTTTGACGGATCCCAATTCGAGCGGCTGAGCGCCGTCAACAGATCCTTCGTGTGCAAGACGCCGACGATATTTTCGGTCTCTTCGCGCCAAACCGGCGCGCGCGTGTATTGCGACTTCAGAAGTTCGTCGAGCACTTTTGCGGGCGGATCGTCGGCGCAGATCATTTCCATCTTGGTGCGGTGAACCATGATGTCGGCAACCTGCAAATCCCGGAGGTCGAGCACGCCACCGAGCATATTCGCGTCAACTTTGGCGACAGCGCCTTCCTTCGTTTGAAGATCGATCGCGCCGCGGATTTCTTCGTGGGCTGCAAGAATGTTTGCCTTGTCGTCGGCCTTGCCGGGCGTGAGACGCAAGACTTGCCGGACGACGAACTCGCTGGCCCGGGTCAGTGGCCCCATGATCGTGATCAGCGCGCCCATCATCGGCGCAACGATCAGCGCCAGCCGGTCGGGGTACGCAAGCGCAATCGACTTGGACAGAACGGCCGCGAAGACGACGATCAAAAACGTCATGATCGCCGTTGCAAATGCGAGACCGGCCTGTCCGTAAAATTGGACGGCGAGATTAGACGCGATCGCGGCCGCCAGCACCGTCACGAGCGTATTGCCGATAAGCGTCGCGCCAATCAGCTTTTCAGGCGCGGCAAGTAATTTATTGACCAGCTTAGCGCGCGCGTTACCCGCTTCGTCGAGCGCGTGCAGCCTCGCGCGAGACGCAGCCGTGAGCGCCGTTTCGCTGCCGTTGATGATTGCAGATGCCACAATGAGCACCAGAATGGCAAAAAGGCTAGCGGCTATGGCAAGCGTCATCGGGTGAAGTCAAAGCCCTGCTTTGCTACGACGCCACAGTCTAGCATAAAGCGGACGTTGACACTAAGCGCCGATTTCGCGTGCGAGGAACGCGCGCACCTCAGCCGGATCGACGTCGCGCGTCACGAACGCTTCTCCGATGCCGCGCACGAGGATGAACGTTAAACGTCCGCGCTGCACTTTCTTGTCCTGTGCCATCGAACGCATCAGAGCATCGGGATCAGCCTTTTCGCCCGGTATGTCGTTGATATGCACGGGCAGACCAACAGCCTTCAAATGCCGTGTAACACGCTCGGCGGTGCCCTTCGGCGACAATCCGAGATGTTCCGACAGCCGGAATGCGAGGCACATGCCGATGGCGACGCCCTCGCCGTGCAACAGACGATCGGAATACTCGGTCCAGGCTTCAAGCGCATGGCCGAACGTGTGTCCCAGATTGAGCAACGCGCGATCGCCGGTTTCGTGTTCGTCGCGCGCCACGATCGCGGCCTTGGCTTTGACGCTCGTTTCGATCGCGTGCGTTAGATCGGGACCGCTGTTGCCGAAGACACCGCGCCAGTTTGCTTCAAGCCATTCAAAGAACTTTGCGTCGCCGAGCAGACCGTATTTTGCGACTTCGGCATACCCTGCGCGAACTTCACGCGCGGCCAACGTCGCCAGGACGTTGGTATCAGCGATGACGAGATTTGGCTGGTGAAACACGCCGATCAGGTTTTTGCCTTGCGGCGTGTTGATGCCGGTTTTGCCACCAACTGAGCTGTCGACCTGCGCCAACAGCGACGTCGGGATTTGAACAAACCTGACGCCGCGCCGCAATATCCCGGCCGCAAACCCTGCCAAATCACCGATAACGCCGCCGCCGAACGGTACGACGATATCGCCGCGCTCTAATCCGAGCTCCAACAGACGCTCGCACAGCGGCGCGAGCTCGCGAAAGCTTTTCGTCGCCTCGCCCGGCTTCAGAATAATCGAGCCTGCCAGCATCCCCTCTGCCTTCAGGCTTTCTTCGAGCGTTGCGAGGTGATGCGAAGCGACGTTCTCATCCGTGACAATCCCGCATTTGACCGCGCCGAGCCGCTCTTTGATCAAACGTCCTGCGTCGGGCAGCAAAGTCGGTCCGATCAAGACATCGTAGGACCGATTTGCCAGTTCGACGCCGACGGAGCGCGCGGCGACGACAGAACCTTGGGATGTGGCATTGGACATGGCAGGAGAACCAACTTTCAGCGCGCCGCTCGGGGCCGCCTGAGGCGTCGTCATGGACAGGATGCGATGCACGATTTCGGTGACGATGACTTCATGCGCCTCGTCGCGGCTTTCAACCGTCAGATCGGCTTCCGCATAGACGGGGTACCGCGTCTCGATGAGATTGCGCATCGTCGCTTCCGGATTGCCGGTTCGAAGCAACGGTCGCGTATCGCGTTTTGATACACGGCGCATCAACACGGGCAAATCGGCGCGCAGCCAAACCGAAATGCCGTGCTCGCGAATATTTTCGCGTGTCGCGGGATGCATATACGCACCTCCGCCCGTCGCAAGGATCATCGGACCGTTTTCGAGCAAGCGCGCAATCACGCGGCGTTCGCCATCGCGGAAATGCTGCTCACCATGATCGGAGAAAATCTCGTTGATCGATTTTGCGGCCGCGCGCTCAATCTCTTCGTCCGCATCAAGGAACGGTAGTCCGAGGCGCGCAGCGAGCCGCTTTCCGATCGACGATTTCCCACACCCCATCAGGCCGACGAGCACGATCGACCGCCGCCCGAGGCGGGCCTTGATCGTATCGATGGCTTCCATCTCCGTCATGCGATTCTCGGGTTCGGCGCGGCGGTGCAACGGCCAGCTCCCGTCGTCGCTGCTGCCGTCAAGCGACGACATGCCATGATCTGAGGGCATCCGCAAACGCGATCGCTTGAATTTCTGTGTTACGGCTAATCGATAGCCAGCCGCGTTAAAACGGACCGGCTAAGGGCCTCGACGGCGTTGCCACGACATATTGGCGCCTCTATAGCTCGTCACGAAACGGCGGCGACGACCAAGGTCAAATCTATGCCTAGCCTCTTCCGGTTCTTATTCATACTCGCAACGCTGGCCGGCGTCACGATGTCCGGACTCTATGTGCTCGCAACCCGTTTCGAGCCGGAACAACAGACCATCTCCAAGCCGGTTCACGGCGTCACCATCCGCAAACCACAATAACCCTCTCGTATCAAGGTCGCGATGCGCCCGATGCCTCACATCCTGCCTTGTTCGCATCCGATGGATTGCCGATCTGCCGGGAAACTTTTCCGTTATATTCTAATAGCGATGATCACCGTCGCGGCGCCGATCATAGCGACGACCGTGTCAATGGCTGGCCAATCGGAGCCGCGCGACGCGGTCGTACGCGACGCGCTTCCGGTGCCGGTCGAAAAAAATGACCTCGCGCCCGTTATGGCGAACGACGGGTCAGGCCTTCCGTTCGAGCTTTGGCGCGGGCTAACGACCGACCAAGTCGAGACATTGATCAGCCAGATCGAAATTCCGTCCCGCTCTCCGGCGCTGCATCAGCTTTGGAAGCGCCTGATTACGGCGGGCATCACACCAGCCCAAGGCGCCGCCGCGGATGCGCGATTCACGGCCTTGCGGCTTGAAGTCTTGTACCGCTCGGGCCTCGCAAAAGATGCAGCGGCTGAACTCGCGAAATTGCCGGTCGGTGACGACGCATTGCTCGCAACGCTCGCGGCCCGCAACGATCTTGCATCGGACGATGCCGACAAGGCGTGCGCGACGACCGACAAGTCAGCCGGCGCAAAATCACAGCTGCCGAAAAGGCTGAAAGCACAAGCCGTGCTGCTGTCTGGATATTGCGCCGCGCTGCGCGATGATACCGCGAGTGCAGGGCTTGCAGCCGAACTTGCGCGCGAAGAAGGCCTTGAGGCCTCGCCTGGGCTTGAGGCGCTTGACGCGATATCCATCGGTGCCAAGCCGAAAATTGCAATCAAGGCTCCGCTGTCGTTGTTGGACTATCGTTTAGCGACGCGCGTCACGACCGTTGCGCATGCAGACGTTCTTGCCAAAGGTGAGCCGGCGCTGCTCGTCGCTCTCTCGTCGGACGCGGCAACGCCGGTCAATCTCGGATTGGCAGCGGCCGAGAAAGCGGCATCGCTCAACGCACTTGCGCCTGAGATGCTGGCTGCGATTTATCGCGCCAACGCAGGCACGGAAAACGCCGACGCATTGTTGCAAGGCGGCACGGTCAAAGGACCGTTCCGGCGCGCGGCGCTTTTCAAAGCCGCGGAAGACGAACGCACGCCGATGAAGAAAACGCGATTTATGCGCGCGTTCATCGCAGACTGCAGGACGGCTGATCTGCATTTTCAAAGCTTGACCATGCTTGCTCCCACCGCGGCATCGCTTTCCCCGCAGCCTGAAATCGGTTGGTTTGCGGAGACCGGCGCCGAAATCGGCATCGCGTCCGGGCAATTCGACCTAGCGCGACGTTGGGTGACTGCGGCCAACGAACCCGGCCGACCTGGCGGCTCCATTGCACACTGGCTTGCGCTCGCCGATATCGCCGACCCGAATTACGCGCAGCGCGGCGACAGTCTTTCAGCGCTCGATTCCTTAGCGCGCAACGGGCGTATCAAACCCGATGACCTGCATCGCCTTGCAACCGTCCTCGACGCACTTTCCTACAACGTGCCTATCCCGCTCTGGGAAGCCGCGAGCCGCACGCCGCAACCGAATTCGGGATATCTGCCGGAAACCGGCGTTCTTTCGCAACTTCAAGACGCCGCAGCCAAGAAGGAGTTTGGCCGCACTGTGCTGTTGGCCATGAAATCGCTTGGGCCTGACGGCGCCGAAGGCGCACACATGATTGCGCTTGGTGATAGCATTCGTGCATTAAAACGTGCCGGCCTTGAACCCGACGCGCGCCGTCTCGGCGTCGAAGCTCTGCTCGGCGCGTGGCCGCACACAACCGTAGACTGATTGCGCCATGTCGCTCGATACCGCGCATCTGAAAAACTTTCTTGAAATGATCGCGGCGGAGCGCGGCGCGGCGCAAAACACCATCGACGCTTACAGCCGTGACCTCGACCAATTTCTGTCTTTTCTCGATACGCGCGGGCGCAACGCTGCAACCTCGGACAGCAAAGATGTACAAGCCTACCTGCAAACGCTGACAGACGAGGGACTAGCGTCATCGTCCCGCGCCCGTCGGCTTTCCTCTATCAGGCAGTTCTATAAATTCCTCGCCAGTGAAGGCATTGTCGCAAACGATCCAGCCGCTGGCCTGTCCGGACCGAAGAAAGCGCGCGCGCTGCCTAAAGTTCTGAGCATCGCGGAAGTCGACCGGCTTATCGCGGCGGCGGCGAGCCGTACCGAGGCTGTTGAAGGCCGCGAACTGTTTCGCGCGCTGCGATTTCTGTGCTTGCTCGAAATTCTCTACGCTACCGGCATGCGTGTCAGCGAATTGGTTTCGCTGCCGCGGAGCGTCTTGCGCGGCGATCCGCGCGTGCTGACGATCAAAGGCAAAGGCGGACGTGAGCGGATGGTGCCGCTTAATCCGGCCGCCCGGCAAGCCTTAGACCGCTATCTCGCGGTCTCCGGCCGCTTCGATAATTCGCCTTGGCTCTTCGCATCAAAGGCTGCGGAAGGCCACGTTACCCGGCAAGGATTTGCGCTCGACTTGAAGGAAATCGCGGACATCGCCGGGATCGATCCAGAACGCGTCTCGCCGCACGTGTTGCGTCACGCCTTCGCGAGTCATCTCCTGGATCGCGGCGCCGATCTGCGCGCCGTGCAGCAACTGCTAGGCCATGCCGATATTTCGACGACAGAAATCTATACGCATGTCCTGCAGGAACGCTTGAAGAAACTCGTCAACGACCACCACCCTCTGGCAAAGAAATAACGGACAGTTGCCGAGGACGCTGATAAGTTTCGCTCAACTGAGATCAGAATGGAGCTTCACATGAGCCGCCTCTACGGAGAAAGCCACCGCGCGATGCAGATGGCGTTCGATACGCGCACACTTGCCGATCGGATCGAGGCCATTGCTGTGAAGCCGGAAGTCGATGAGATGGGCAAAGCTTTCATCGAAAGCCGCGACATGTTCTTTCTAACGAGCGTCGATCACAAAGGCCGTCCGACCGTATCTTACAAAGGCGGCACGCCGGGCTTCGTCAAAGTTCTCGACGCGACGACGCTTATTTTTCCGAGCTATGACGGCAACGGCATGTATTTCTCGATCGGTAACATAACGGCCAACCCCGAGATCGGCATGCTGTTTATCGATTTCGAAAAGCCGTTCCGCTTGCGCCTGCAGGGCCGTGCCGAAGTCATCGTAGCGGGCCCAGAGCTCGCACACTTCAAGGATGCGGAACTGGCAGTCAAAGTCACCGTTCACGAGACGTGGATGAACTGCCCGCGGTACGTTCACCGGTATCAGAAGACAGAATCGTCGCGCTACGCACCGGGCGTCGAATCCGAGACACCATTCTGCGAGTGGAAGCGCATCGACGCGCTGCAAGATGTCGTCCGTCCAAGCGAGCGCGAAACCGTCGAGAAAATCGGCACGACGACGATCGACGAATGGATGGGCAAGGTCATCTCCGGCGATCGCGGCGCATAGGCACCAGCTCTCTACGCAGCGGTCAATGGATCGTCGCGCCGCCGCGACGGATCGATAATGGGCGGCGCGGCGTCCGCCAATCCCCAGATGCACGCCATCAGTATGAAAAAGTGACGCCAGTGATCGGTGTCGATCACGAAGCCTTCAAATGCCAATCCTGCAAACGCCGCCGTTGCGACCAGGAAGCCGCCCTGCAACACGCCATTCATGAGCGACGCGCGTAGTCCGACGATCAGCGTCGTCATAACCGAAACGGCATAAATCAGCCCACCCAGCCATCCGGCATTGAGGAACTGCGTCAGGTAAACGTTGTGCGGTTCTTCGTGGTGATACTTTTCACGAAACGTGTGCGTGCCGATGCCAAGCGGGTTCTCAAGAATAAGCGCGCGCGCCTTTTCCTGTCCGCCGAACCGCCCTTCCGGCCCGACGTCATAGCTCTGATCGAGCGAAGCACGCTGATCGAGAAGACTACGCACCTGCTCGACTTGCATCACGGCAAATAGCGCAAGCGCCGCCGTCACCACGCCGATAATGCCGACCGTGCCTAGGCGGTGAAAATCCGAACTTCGGCGCGACGTCACCAATGTCACCGCGCCGAGAACTGCGAGCGAGAATATGACGGACAGCCATGCACCGCGCGAGAAACACAGCAGGAGCCCGACAACCATCGGCAGCACGACGAATGCCGCGATTGCCGCGCGCTTTGCCGGCTCGCGCAGCATGATCCACGCCGCGAATGTGACCGCAGGACCAAGCGCCGCGCCATACACGTTCGGGTCTTTGAACGTTCCGCGGGCGCGACCGTAGTTCGTAAAGAGATCGTAGGCGGACGGCACAAGGCTGAAATACCCGGCGATGGCCGCAAGCGTCGCCAGCAGGCAGGCGACCGTGTAGCACCAGAAGACAAGCGTCACGCGCGGCAGCGGATCGGCAGCGATGTAACCGGCAAGCACAAAAGCGCCGGCAGCTAGAAACAACGTCACCAGCTGATGCTTCAGCGCCGCCTCGAATGTCGGCGAGAATGCTGTTGCCGCGAGGCCGAGCGCGACAAGCGCAATCCAAAACGCAAAGTTGACAACAGCCACGCGCCCGAATTTCACGGCGCCCAGAACCGGCACGGCGATGATCACGCCGCCCATCAGCGCGTCTGCAATAGCCGGCTCCGAAAAAACGATGGCACTCGTCACCATCGCCGCCGCAACGGCGATGTGCGCCAGCATACTCCTGCTGACCACCCAATCGCCGACCGGGGAAAAATTGATGGCTCTAGTATGCATTTTTGGCCGATAGCAGCGAGAATGGCGTCAGCGCGATGACGTAGAGATCGAGCAGCACCGACCAGTTATCGATATAATAGAGATCGTACTCGACGCGGCTCTGGATCTTGTCGTGCGTATCGGTCTCGCCGCGCCAGCCGTTGATCTGCGCCCATCCCGTAACACCCGGCTTGACGCGATGACGCGCGTAATAACCCTGCACGACGTCCTGATAGAGATCTTGCCCAGCCTTCGCCTGCGTTGCGTGCGGACGCGGACCGACAAGCGACATGTTGCCGAGAATGACATTGAACAACTGCGGCAGCTCGTCGATGCTCGTGCGCCGAATGAACCGGCCCACAGGCGTGACGCGCGGGTCATCGCGGGTCACCAGTTTACTGGCCGTGGCGTCAGCGAGATCGGTGTACATCGAGCGGAACTTGAAGACTTCAATCAGCTCGTTATTGAAGCCGTACCGCTTCTGCTTGAAGAAAATTGGCCCCTTGCTGTCGAGTCGAATAGCAAGAGCGGCAATCGCCATAATGGGCGTCACCAATAGCAGTAGCAGCGCGCCAAGCACCCGGTCTTCGAGGTTCTTTAGCGCGCGGTCCCAATCGGTCAGCGGACGGTCCATCACAGCAAGCATCGGCACTTTGCCGATGTAGTTGTAGGCATTCGAGTTCAACCGGAGCCGCGCATTCAATGCAGATATCCGTATATCGACTTGCAGCACGAACAGTTTGTTCAAGATTTGCAGAAGTCGGTCTTCGGCGCGCGTCGGGACCGTGACGATCAGCAGATCGACGGCTTGATCGCGGCAGAAGTTTTCAAGATCTTCGAATGTGCCAAGCCGCGCGAGCGCAGCCGTGCTTTCCGAGACGCGCTCGTCTGCGCGATCATCGAAAACGCCAAGGATCTGGAGTTGCGCCGCGCCATCGCGATGCAAAGCGGCGATAACATCGTCGGCCTCTTTGCCGCCACCGACGATGATGGTCTTGCGCACCAGCATTCCGGCTTCCGTCAACGCGCGCACAACGCCTGCGGCGGCGACGCGGATAAGTCCGAGACACGCAAACGACAGCACCAGCCACACGACGACAAAATCCGGCGACGGCGCAACACGCCCCGCCATGTAGGCGGCGCCGGTCAACGTCAAAAAGACCGTCAGTAGCGCAATGAACACTTTGCCCAGCTGCCCGGAAGCACTGCGCAATGCGGAAATCGAATAGGACCATTTCACATGAAGCGCCGAGATCGTCAGCACGGCGACCAGTGCCGCGCGAACCAACGCCATCATCGAGCCAGCGTCAGACGCAGCGAGGAGCCACGCAGCCGCCATGCTCGACAGCACGATCGAAACTCCGTCGAAGAACGCCACCGTGAACAGCACCTTCGGCCGCGACACGCTCATGCGGCGATCGACAAATAGCCGAACGAGGTGCTGCAATAGCGGCGACCGCTGAGTATTTGCCGGGACCGCGCGAACGGCCGCTGGCGGCATAGATACGGGTGACATTACATGCATTGGCGCACAAACCATGTCTTAAAGAGCTCTTGCGCCACCCTAGCGACGAGGCTTGAGGGCATCGTAAAGATTTCGATCCGGCACCAATCTCGCGGTGCGGCCCTGCTGATGTTGCTTAAGGCCGCGTTACCGGTCTGTGCCGCACTGGCACACTCAGCACAGCGTTACGAAGCCCTGTCGCAATAGCGGAGCTTTGACAGCACGTGGCGATACCGACATGCTGCCGCCTATGAACACTACAAATCCGGTTGCCAGCAGATCACGCGGGCTCTTTGCCGGCCAAGCGCCGGGCTTGGCGCCGCTCTTTTTTACGGAGCTGTGGGAGCGCTTCTCATACTACGGCATGCGCGCGCTGCTGACGCTGTTCATGGTCGCGCCAATCGCGGGCGGCGGTATGGGGCTCGCAACTGCTGATGCTGCACGCATCTATGGCAACTACACGATGGCCGTTTACATGCTGGCGATCCCGGGCGGTTTTATCGCCGATCGCCTGCTCGGCGCAAAGCGCGCGGTCCTCGCCGGCGGATGGACAATCGCACTCGGTCATTACGCTCTGGCGGTCCCGAGCATCGAAAGTTTCTACATCGGCCTTGCGCTAATTGCCGTCGGGACAGGCTTGTTCAAGCCGAACATCTCGGCATTGGTCGGTGCGCTGTACGCGCCGGGAGACACACGCCGCGACGCCGGGTTCTCGATTTTCTATATGGGCATCAACATAGGTGGCTTCATTGCGCCACTCGTGACGGGCTTTCTGGCGCAGAGCGTGTGGTTCAAGGCGCTTCTGGCCGACAACGGCTTCGATCCCGCCAAAAGTTGGCATTGGGGCTTTGCGGCAGCCGGCGTCGGCATGACGATCGCGATGCTGACGTTCGCGCGCACGTCGGCAGCACTCCCCGACACCGACCACGGGTACGATCGCAACGGCTCCGGCGATGCTAGCGCGTTTTGGCGGCAAAGCGCCTACGTCATTGCCGGTACGGTCGCGCTGCTTGCCTTGGCTGTCGCATCGGATCATCCAGACCTGACGTGGCTGCGCTGGCTGTTTCTCGTTCTACCCTTGGCGGGTATCGTATACGCGGCGCGGCAATCGTCAGAAGACGCTCAGAGGCTCGCGGCCATCGGCATACTGTTCATCGCTTCTATGATCTTCTGGGCGATTTTCGAACAGGCCGGCACGACCATCGCGCTCTTTGCAGATCAATTGACGCGCACCGACATTGCCGGCGTGCCATTCCCATCGGCGTGGTTCCAGTCGATCAATCCGATATTTGTCATTCTGTTGGCGCCCCTTTTCGCAGCATTATGGATGCGCCTCGGCGCACGCCAGCCATCGTCGGCCGTCAAATTTGCTATCGGACTGCTGTTCCTCTCGGCGTCGTTCATTTTGATGGTACCGGCCGCTACCCTTGCAGCCTCCGGCAAAGTGTCACCACTCTGGCTCATCGGGCTATTTGCGTTGCAGACCACCGGCGAGTTGCTGCTGAGCCCGGTTGGACTTTCGACCATGACAAAACTTGCGCCCGCACGCATGACGGGTTTGGTTCTCGGCCTCTGGTTCTTGGCAACCGCGTTCGGAAATAAGCTCGCTGGCGTGCTCGCAGGCGGCTTTTCGAGCACCGAACCGGCGGCACTCGCGCATGCGTTTCTAACGCAGGCCGTCCTGGTCGCAATCGCCGCAGGGCTGCTGTTTGCGGCAGCCCCTTGGTTTAAAAGGCTGTCTGGCGGCAATCATTAACGGCAAGCGCGCATCCCGGTTGAGCACAACAGCGCGTGTCGCCTTGACACCGCGCGGCCTAAGACGCGAAAAACACGCCATGTTAGGGCTCCGGTTTGTCAGATAACACCCGCGGCCGCCGAAACACTCCGACAATCGAAATTTCGAAAGGCCTACGCCCGTGAGCGCTGCCACTGCCCTTCGCACATACCTCGACTTCGAGAAGCCGATTTTGGAACTCGAAAACAAGATCGTCGAGTTGAAAGCGCTGTACAAGGACGGCAAGGGTCCACAGATCGCCGACGAGATCACGAAGCTCGAGCAGAAGGCGAAGACGCTTCTGATCGACACGTACAACAAGTTGACGCCGTGGCAGAAGACGCTGATTGCGCGTCATCCTGAGCGTCCGCACTGCCTCGAATTCGTCGCGAGCCTGATCGAAGACTTTACGCCGCTCGCTGGCGATCGCTATTTCGCCGAAGACGAAGCCATCGTCGCCGGCGTCGGCCGGTTCCGCGGCCGTCCCGTAATGATCATGGGCCACGAAAAAGGGTCGGATACCGAAAGCCGCCTCAAGCACAATTTCGGCATGGCGAAGCCGGAAGGCTATCGCAAGGCCGTCCGTCTGATGGAAATGGCCGATCGCTTCAACCTTCCGGTCATCACATTCGTTGACACGCCCGGCGCATATCCCGGTATCGGCGCCGAAGAGCGCGGACAAGCAGAAGCCATCGCCCGCTCAACAGACTGCTGCTTGAAACTCGGCGTGCCGATCGTTGCGGTGGTCGTTGGCGAAGGAGGCTCGGGCGGCGCCATCGCGATTGCGACGGCGAACCGTATCCTGATGCTCGAGCACGCGATCTACTCCGTGATTTCGCCGGAAGGCGCGGCGTCGATCATCTGGCGCGATGCCAACAAGAAAGAAGAAGCTGCGACCAACATGAAGATCACGGCGCAAGACCTCGATCAGCTTGGCGTCATCGACGTCATCATTAAGGAGCCGGTCGGTGGCGCGCACCGCGACCGCGACAGTGTGATCATCTCGACCGGAAACGCGATTGCGCGCGCGCTTGCCGAGTTCGAGGGCAAGTCTCCGGAAGATGTCCGCAAGCAACGCCACGAGCGGTTCCTGAAAATTGGCCGCTAGAGTGCGATTTAAGCCGTGCTCAGGCCGTAATGTTGGCCTTTGCTGGCTTGACACGAGCCTCGCGGCAGCCGCAAAAACGAAAGACAAGTCCAAGGCTTAGCGTTTGCGTCTCGAATGAAGTCAGCCGCCAGTAGCGCGGCAACCGAAAGACGGAACGGGTTGCATGGGGCGGGGATGGCGGACATTCGGAGCGGCATTGTGCGCCGGGCTTTTGCTTGCGGCATGCTCAAATGCGCCTGTCATCCCGGCGCCGTCGGAAGTGCCACTCGGCAAAGAGACGCTCGATCTTCTGGCGACGAAAGGCATGCAGCCGGGATCACCGGTCTTCGTGCGCGTCTTCAAAGAAGAATCCGAACTTGAAATTTGGAAGCAGCGCGACGACGGTCACTTCTACCACTTCAAGACGTACCCAATCTGCAATTGGTCTGGCGAGCTCGGACCCAAGCTGAAGCGGGGCGATAGACAGGCGCCTGAAGGTTTCTACACCATAACGCCGACGCTGATGAACCCGAACTCGCAGTTCTATCTATCGTTCAACCTCGGCTATCCGAACAGTTACGACCGCTCCCTTGGCCGAACCGGCGATTCCGTCATGGTCCACGGCAAATGCCGGTCGGCCGGGTGCTACGCCATGACGGATGCCTTGATGGAAGAAATTTACGGCGTCACGCGCGAGTCCCTTAAAGCCGGACATCCGAGCTTTCCGTTGCATGCCTTCCCGTTCCGCATGACGGATGCGCGCATGGCGCAAATGAAGACGCATAAGTGGTACGGCTTCTGGAAAACACTGAAACAGGGCTACGATCATTTTGAAAAGTATCGCGTGCCGCCAAGCATAGCCGTCTGCGAACAACGCTACGTCGTCAACGCGATCCCGCAGAGCCGTCCAGATCCGGATGGCGCCTGCCCGATCATGCAGCGCCCGGTCATGGCAGCGTTCACACCCCTGCCGGAAGCTCCCGAAACGGTCGCAACGGGCAATAAGCTGAAAGGCTTGGTCAGCACCGAGGTCGAGCCGTCGCTGGCCGAAATCAATGCCGCCAAGGCCGCCCAGAATGCTGGTACGACAGGTACCATCCCCGCTTCAGTGACATCTGGCGCCGCGCAGTGAGGCCGGGCAGCCCCGACAGTGCTCCGCCAACAAAGCCGAGGCGCAAACAGCGGTTGCTGCGGTTTCTGAGCTTTCTGACGTTTCTCGCTTTGCTCGCGGTTGCGGCATACCTCGCGCTGCCGCATCTGAAATTTGTTCTGAGCGACGAGGAAGTCATTGCGATCGAGCGCGCCGAGCGTCTTGCGATGGCAACGGCGGGCTTTCCGCTGCCTGGCGCGCCGGACACGACGCGTTTAGACGCGCGGCTGACGGAGCGCGGCCTCAAGGAAGGTGCGCCGATCCTCATTCGCATTTTCAAGAAGGAGTTCGAGCTAGAACTCTGGATGAAAGGCGATGGCGTCTTCCAGCGCTTCGTGACCTATCCGATTTGCCGTTGGTCCGGCACGCTCGGCCCCAAGCTGCGAGAAGGCGACGGCCAGGCGCCGGAAGGATTCTATTCGGTCGACGCTAAGGCGCTCAATCCGAATAGCCAGTACTACCGGTCATTCAACGTCGGCTATCCGAATGTCTTCGACGCCGGGCTCGGCCGCACCGGCTCGCTAATCATGGTCCACGGGGCCTGCGCGTCCATCGGGTGCTTTGCGATGACAGACGCGCAGATGGGCGAAATCTGGCGGCTCGTTACAGCTGCGTTTTCGGGCGGCCAGCGCCGATTCCAGGTCCAGATCTATCCGTTTCGCCTTAGCGGCGACGCCTTGAAGACCTACGAAACGCATCCAAACCACGCCTTCTGGTCGTCGCTCAAAGCCGGCAATGATCTGTTCGAAGCGAGTGCGCTGCCGCCGCGCGTAACTGTCTGCGATCGCGGCTATCGCTTTTCTCCGGCCGGGGTGTATCCGAACGGCGACGGCGGTATTGAAAACAACTGCAGGCAAAATTCGGACAAGAGCTGAACAAATTCAGCGTGTTATGTCTTCGTCATCGAAGCGGTCAAAGGTGCTTCGAATTCGCTGGTCAAGACCTTATGATCCGGCCGGCAAGACGCGAAGGGAACGGCGACGCATGCGGCGCGCATGGATATGGCAAAGCGGACTTCAGCGCGCGTTCATAGCAGCGGGCGCGCTTGTTCTGCATGCCGTAATGCCAGCGTCGGCGCTCGTCATCGAATTGAAAGACGTGGCCGCCGACCGCGTTGAACGCCAGCGCGCCGCCGCAGCCGGACTGTTGCCGCTTCCGAACACGCCGAACATCGCCGACTTCAACGATCGCCTGCGCGGCAAGGGCATGTCGCTGACGACGCCAATTCTCATTCGCGTTTTCAAAAGTGAATCTGAACTTGAGATTTGGAAGGAAGAGGACGGCGTTTTCGCGCTATTTGCAACCTACCCAATTTGCCACTGGTCCGGTTCGCTCGGGCCTAAAATGCGTGACGGTGACAAGCAGGCGCCTGAGGGCTTCTATGCGGTCGACCGCGCATTGTCGCGCCACGTTGGACGCTGGCCGCGTTCTCTCAATCTAGGCTTTCCGAATATCTTCGACCAATCGATGGCGCGCACCGGCGACAACATCTTGATTCACGGCGGCTGCTCGTCGGTCGGCTGCTTTGCCATGACCAATCCCGTCATGGATGAAATTCATAACCTGACGACCGCTGCTATCGAGAGCGGTCAACAGTATGTGCCAGTGCACGTGTTCCCGTTCCGCATGACCGATGAACGGATGAAGGAACATGCCGAAAGCCCGTGGGCTGGATTCTGGGCAAACCTGAAGCAGGGCTACGACGCATTCGAAAAGACGCACAAGCTATTCGCAGTCAACGTCTGCGAGGGACGGTATCAAATTCAGCCGGTCGAGCACGCAACGCAAGCTGGCGGGCTGCAGGCGTGTCCGCCGACCCTCAGCGGCATCCGCGAACAGGACGAATGGCTGCGCGATCTCCCACCGCCCGACCTCAGAAAAATCAACGGGTCCGCATCGCAGCCCTCGGCGCTCGACCGGGCTTTGACGGAAGCCGCGGCGCGACCACCGGGCTGATGCCCAGCGCGGGTTCAGCGTGCTAGTGCAGAAACTTCGAACATCAAGCCCGTAGGGCATTGCGTCCTAGCGTCTTGCTGGATCGCGCGTTCATGCGTTAGAGGCTATCGAAACCTCATCCATCACCGGAGCGCACAGGCATGGCCGACCGAAATTCTCCAGCAGGCAAATTTGAGCACACGCTGGAACAGATGCTGTTTGCCTCCCGCTGGTTGCTGGCGCCGTTCTACTTCGGCTTGGCGTTGTCGCTGTTTGTGCTGCTGATCAAGTTCGTCATGGAGCTTGGACATCTAGCGCTGCACGCGTTCACGCTGACCGAGTCCGATACTATTCTCGGCATTCTGACACTGGTCGATCTCGCGCTGACTGGGTCACTGCTGATCATCGTGATTTTCTCAGGGTATGAGAATTTCGTCTCCAAGATTGATCACAGCTCGCATAGGGACTGGCCCGAGTGGATGGGAACGATTGATTTCAGCGCGCTGAAACTCAAAATGCTCTCGTCCATTGTCGCGATTTCGGCCGTGCAACTTTTGAAGCAGTTCATGTCGCTGAAGTCCGTCACGCCCGAGAACGAGCGCGTAATCTTTTGGCTTGTCGTCATCCACATCGTCTTTGTCATCTCGAGTGTGCTACTGGCGCTGTCGGATCGCATCGCCGGTGGACACAGTCCGTCCAGCGACACGAGCAAAGACGGCCACTGAACTCGGCGATCCTCGCAAACAAAAAGCCCGGCGCATCACAGCGCCGGGCTTTTTGTTTAGGTCGCTAGAAACGGAACGCGCGCAGCGTCGCGTCAATCCATCTTGCCGTGACAGTGCTTGTACTTCTTGCCCGATCCGCATGGGCACGGAGCATTGCGCGCGACACGGCCCCATGTCGCAGAATCGTTAGGATCAATCCCAGCATCCGATTTACGCACCTGCAGTGGCGCGCGCTTTTCCGGTTCCGGCGGTGCCATGCGGCGTGCACGTGCGCCCGCAATCGCTGCGTCGGCTGCCGCAAGCTCCGGATCGAATTCGTCGTAACCGGTCGTCGCGTTGATGTGGTGCGCTTCCATCGGCGGCAATTCGACCGGCTGCAACGCCGGCTGGTCTTCCGGCGGCGCCAGTTCGACGTGCATCAACTGGCCGGTCACATTCTCACGCAATTTGCCGAGCATGTTTTCAAACAACACGAAGGCTTCGCTCTTGTATTCGTTCAGTGGATCGCGTTGGCCGTAAGCGCGGAAGCCGATAACCTGACGCAAGTGCTCAAGCGTTACGAGATGCTCGCGCCAGAGGTGGTCGAGCGTCTGTAGCAGCACCATCTTTTCGATCTGGCCGTAGAGTTCCGGCCCGAGTTCCTTGGCTTTCGCTTCCGCCTGCGCGTTGGTCGCGTTCACGAGGCGCTCACGGATCTCTTCGTCCGCGATACCTTCTTCCGCTGCCCAATCGGCGATCGGAAGATCAAGTCCGAAGATTTCGCCAACCTGCTGCTTCAGACCCTCGGTATTCCACTGCTCCGCGTAAGCGGTCGGTGGAATGTGCTGCGTGACGATTTCGTTGATCAGCTGATGACGCAAGTCGTTGACGACTTCCGACACGTCCTCCTGGCCCATGATATCGAGGCGCTGCTCGAAGATGACCTTGCGCTGGTCATTCATGACGTCGTCGTATTTCAGGATCTGCTTACGGATATCGAAGTTACGCTGCTCGACTTTTTTCTGCGCCGTCTCCAGCGACTTATTCATCCAAGGATGCGTGATCGCTTCGCCTTCTTTGAGACCAAGCGTCTGCAGAACCTTGTCCATGCGCTCCGAGCCGAAGATGCGCATGAGGTCGTCGTCGAGTGCGAGATAGAACTTCGAGCGGCCCGGGTCGCCCTGGCGGCCAGAACGGCCACGCAACTGATTGTCGATACGGCGGCTTTCATGGCGCTCGGTCGCCAGAACGTACAAGCCACCGGCTTCAAGCGCCTGCTGCTTTTTGACGGCGATGTCGGCAATGATGGCCTCGCGCTGCTTCTTCTTGTCGTCGTCAGACGGCGGCGAACCGGCTTCGGTTTTCTCGGCCACCCAATCCTTCAGGCGATACTCGGCGTTGCCACCGAGCTGAATGTCTGTACCACGACCGGCCATGTTGGTTGCAATCGTGACAGCGCCGGGCACGCCTGCCTGCGCGACGATGCTGGCTTCCTGTTCATGATAGCGCGCGTTCAACACCTGATGCGCGATCGGATCGGCCTTGCCCTTCGCGCTGTCGGCAAGCTTGATCAACGACTCTCCCGTTTCGGTAAAATGCTTGCGAAGATCCTCTTCCTTGCCAGGCTTCAAAGCTGCGGCTTGATCGACCAGCGATTTGCCGAGACCTCGGATGTAGGACGCATCCTTCAGCATTTCCGAAAGCTGTTCTGATTTCTCGATCGATGTCGTGCCGACGAGGATCGGCTGATTGCGGCTCTTGGCGTCCGCAATCGAAATCACGATGGCGGCGAGCTTTTCCTTTTGCGTGCGATAGATTTCGTCGTCTTCATCGACGCGGCTAACGCCCATGTTCGTCGGCACTTCGATGACGTCGAGCCCGTAGATATCCATGAACTCGCTGGCTTCGGTCAGCGCCGTACCCGTCATGCCTGCGAGCTTCTTGTACAGGCGGAAGTAGTTCTGGAACGTGATCGATGCGAGCGTCTGGTTCTCGGGCTGGATCTCGACGTGTTCCTTGGCCTCGAGCGCCTGGTGGAGGCCTTCCGAATACCGGCGTCCCGGCATCATGCGGCCCGTAAACTCGTCGATGATGACGACCTGGCCACCCTTGACGATGTAATCTTTGTCACGCTGGAATAGCTTGTGCGCCTTCAGCGCCTGATTGACGTGGTGGACCAGCGTCACGTTATCGATGTCGTACAGCGAGCCCTTCATCACGCCGGCGGCGTTGAGGAGCTTCTCCATCTTCTCGTTACCGGCATCGGTCAGAGACACCTGACGCTGCTTTTCATCGAGTTCGAAGTCAGCCGGCTCCAGCGCCTTCATAAACTCATCGACGGACTGATAGAGATCGGCGCGATCTTCGAGCGGACCCGAAATGATCAGTGGCGTACGGGCTTCGTCGATCAGGATCGAGTCGACTTCGTCGACGATCGCGTAGGCATGGCCGCGCTGGACCATATCGTCCTGGCGCATCTTCATGTTGTCGCGCAGGTAATCGAAGCCAAGTTCGTTATTCGTCGCGTAGGTAACGTCACAGGCGTAGGCTTCTTTGCGTGCTTCATCCGACATGTCATGAATGATGACGCCAACCGTCAAGCCGAGGAAGCGGTAGACCTGTCCCATCCATTCGCTATCGCGTTTGGCGAGATAGTCGTTGACCGTCACGACATGAACGCCTTTGCCGGCAAGCGCGTTCAAATAAACGGGCAAGGTCGCGACAAGCGTTTTACCTTCGCCGGTCTTCATCTCGGCGATGTCGCCCTGATGCAAGACCATACCGCCGATCAGCTGCACATCGAAGTGCCGCTGGCCGAGCGTACGCCGCGCCGCCTCGCGGACCGTTGCGAATGCAGGCACCATGATGTCGTCGAGCGACGCACCATCTTTCAACTGCTGCCGGAACGTCTCGGTGCGGCCGCGCAGCTCTTCATCGGAGAGTTTTTCGACTTCAGGCTCGAGCGCGTTGATCGCCGCGGCATTGGGCCGGAAAATTTTGACGCGACGGTCGTTTGAAGAGCCGAAAATTTTTGATGCGAGACCGCCGAGCGATAGCATGTTCTAAACGTCCTGAATGGGACGGCGACGCAGCGCGCTCTGCCGTCCGTGTTGATTGGTGCCTGTATGGCTCATTAAAAATGCGCAGCGAAGGATGTTCGCCACGCGCGGACAGGCCGCGATTAGTGTTGTGTTTCAGTGTCAGTACGCGGCATGGGCGGCATATGCCTCAGCACGATGCCTCTGGGCCGGAGACATAAGAACTGCCCCCCTTGAATGTCAATGTATTGCCTCATGGAACATGGGGTTTGCGCCGCCTCTGAGGCAATGAGCGCTGGCCCCCATGCCCTCTCCAAATATTAACTTGGCTTTAGGCTGGCCGAGGACTACCCAGGCACGGAATTTCCTGGCAAAAGCCGCGGCGAACGGACCGGCTGGACGGGTGATGCCCGACCTCGCACGCCGCATGGGTCCATACAGGCCCGCCGCGCCTCACATGCAACGTTTTTCCGCAAATAGGAGCCTATTGTGAAGATCCGACTTGCCCAGGCCGTCTTGTCTCTTGCGCTGGCCAGCGCCGCTCTGCCAGCCGCGACCTTTCCGGCGTCGGCCGAAGACAAGGTTGTTGCAACCGTCAACGGTCAGCCGGTCACCGAATCCGATCTGGCGATTGCCGACAGCGAGATTGGCGCCGACATGGGTACGATGCCGGAAACGCAGAAGCGTATGTCGCTGCTCGAATTCCTGATCGACAACCAGTTGTTTGCCGAGGCTGCTGACGCCGACAAGCTTGGTCAAGGGGCCGAGTTCGAAAACCGCCTCAAGTACTTGAAGCGCCGCGCCTTGCGCGAGCTCTACTTCGAGAAAGTGATCAAGTCGTCTGTAAGCGACGCGGACGCTCGTAAAATTTACGACGAGCAGGTGGCAAAAATTAAGCCCGAGGAAGAAGTTTCGGCACGCCACATCCTGGTTGAATCGGAAGAGAAGGCCAAAGAGCTGAAGGAAAAGATCAAGGCTGGCGGCGACTTCGCAGCGCTTGCAAAAGAACACACCAAAGACACCGGCTCGAAAGAAGACGGCGGCAACCTCGGCTATTTCAGCCACGGTCAAATGGTGCCGCAGTTTGAAGAGGTTGTTTTCAAGCTGAATAAAGGCGACGTCTCCGACCCGGTAAAGACGCAGTTCGGCTGGCACTTGATCAAGATCGAAGACAAGCGCTTCAAGCAGCCGCCGGCATTCGACATCGTCAAGGACCGCATTATCCAGTCGCAGTTGCTGCAGAAGGCGCAGCAGTCGGCCGTCGCACTTCGCGCAAAATCTAAAATTGAGCTTGTCGATCCGGCGTTGAAAGCTGCAATCGATGAGCGCAACAAACAGCTCGAAGCCGCACCGAACACGGCGGCGCCCGCAGGCGACAAGCCTGCTGAAGCAAAGCCCGACGAAAAGAAGTAAGCCAAACAAGCTACGAACTGTCATAATTCAGCGGGCCGCTTGATTTGAGCGGCCCGATCTGTTTTCAGGCGTGGATCATTCCATTTCCGGAGCCACATTCATGGCCAAAGCCACCGCCATATCGCCGTTTGCCCCAACGACTCTCGCGTCATTGCCACCTATCGAAGGCGTGCGCTTTGCGACCGCAGAGGCCGGCATCCGCTACAAAGGCCGCACGGATCTACTCGTCGCAATCATGGACGATGGCACGACCGCTGCCGGCGTCCTCACGCAATCGAAAACAGCGTCGGCGCCGGTTCTCGCCTGCCGCAAGCATTTGAAAAAAGGTTCGGCGCGAATTCTCGTCGTCAATTCCGGCAATGCCAATGCCTTCACGGGTCAAAAAGGCCGCGACGCCGTTGACCTGACGATTGAACACGCCGCCAAGGCCGCCGACTGCAAACCGCATGATGTCTATGTTGCATCAACCGGCGTCATCGGCGAGCCGCTGGATGCCAACAAGTTCGCGAGCCTGCTCGAAGGCCTAGCCGCGAATGCCAAAGCCGACGCCTTTGAAGCTGCCGCCCGCGCAATTCTGACGACCGACACGTACCCGAAACTCGCAACCCGCAAGGCGCTGATCGGTGACGTCGAAGTGACGATCAACGGTTTCTGCAAAGGCGCCGGCATGATCGCTCCGGATATGGCGACGATGCTATGCTTCATCTTTACCGACGCCGCGATTGAAGCCGACGCATTGCAAGACCTCGTCGCACAGCACGCCGATACGACGTTTAACTGCATGACCATCGACGGCGACACGTCGACGAGCGACACATGCCTTGCATTCGCAACGGGCGCGGCCGCCGCGCGTGGCCAGAAGCCAGCTGGGAACGCCAAATCCAAAAAACTGCAAGGCTTCTCGCTCGCGCTGCGCGATCTCATGTGCGATCTCGCGATCCAGGTTGCGAAAGACGGCGAGGGACTATCGAAGTTTGTGACCTTTGAAATCGAAGGCGCCAAGTCTTGGCTGGCTGCGAGAACGATCGCCCGCGCGTGCGCAAACTCGCCGATCTTGAAGGCTGCCATTGCTGGCGAAGACCCAAACTGGGGTCGCGTGGTCATGGCGATTGGCAAGTCCGGCGAAGCGGCCGATCGCGATAAATTGACGATCTGGTTCGGACCGCATTGCGTTGCGCGCGACGGCGAGCGGGCTGTCGAGTACGACGAGAAAACGGTTGCTGCGTACATGAAAAACCGCGACATCGTCATTCGCGCAGATGTCGGCGTTGGCAAGGCCGCGGCAAGGGTTTGGACATGTGACCTCACCCACGAGTACATCTCGATCAATGCCGATTATCGGAGCTAAACTCCCGCATGGACCCGAATTTCTGGCTTGAGCGCTGGCAAAAAGGCGAAATTGGCTTTCATCAGCAGAAAGTTCAGCCGGCGCTCGAGAAGAATTGGGCGCGGCTTGGCGTCGGTAACGGCGAAACCGTGCTCGTTCCGCTGTGCGGCAAGACGCTCGATATGGTTTGGCTCGCAGACCAGGGCTACGACGTTGTGGGTGCCGAGCTTTCGGAACGCGCCGTCGACGAATTCTTCGCAGAACGCGGCGTCGAAGCGGACGTCCGCAACGTTAGCGGCTTCACCGTCAAATCATCCGGGCGCAACGCGATCTGGTGCGGCGACTTCTTCGCGCTCAATACCGAGCTGCTGCCGGCGGTCAGCGCTATCTATGACCGCGCGGCGCTCGTTGCGATGCCGCCCGAACTGCAACCGAAATATGTCGCCAAGCTCGCCGAACTTCTGCCGGCCGGCAGACACATCTTGCTGGTCGGGCTCGACTACAACGAAAATGAAATGTCAGGCCCGCCGTTCGCGATACCACAGACGCGCGTAAGGTCGCTCTTTGAGCGTGATTTCGATGTCGAAATTCTCGACGTTCGAGACGGTTTGCCGAAAGCCGACCATTTGGCAAACCGCGGCGTCACACGGCTCGAAGAAGCGACCTATCTGATGACGCGGCGCGCATGAAGCCTCTGGTTCTCGTCGCTGCGATTGCACTTATCGATGCGGATAACCGCGTTTTGCTCGCGCAACGTCCGGCCGGCAAATCGATGGCCGGTCTCTGGGAGTTTCCTGGCGGTAAAATCGAACCGGGCGAAACGCCTGAGCGCGCTTTGCAACGCGAACTGCAGGAAGAACTCGGTATCGATGTCTGCCTGACGTGTATGGCACCGTTTAATTTTGCCAGTCACGCTTACGAGACATTCCACCTGCTCATGCCGCTATACATTTGCAGAACGTGGGACGGCGAAATATCGCCGCGCGAGGGCCAAACGATCGAATGGGTGCGCGCCATGCATCTGTCGCGTTACGAAATGCCCCCCGCAGATTTACCACTTATTCCTTGGCTTCGCGATCTGTTGGAATAATTCCGACGCGTTCGCCAGCGCTGCGCTCAGTCGCACCAAGCGCATCAGCCAGTCGCGTTTTCGCTGATCCAGGCTGCAATGGCTGCTGCTGGCTTTCGTGCGGCGCCCACGCCGTCAACGTGATGATCTCGAATGTCGCCGGAACGCGGCCATCGGCTAGCGCAAAACGCTCTTTGTAAATCTCAGCGGCCCGCAATAACAATCCGCGCGTCACCGGTGTACGTCGGCGTTCAACGAGCATGTTTGACGCCGCCATCGCTTTAAGCTCGCGCATCAAAGCGAGCGGCGTCTCGTATGTCACCGTGAATGTATCGCCATCCGCAACGGGCAGCGCAAATCCAGCACGCTGCAACAGAGCACCGAGATCGCGAATGTCCGCAAAAGGCGCGACCCGCGGCGACGCGCCGCCCGAGACTTCGGTTTCGGCAAGCAACCAGGCCTCGCGCAACTCATTCAGCGTTGCGCCGCCGAGCACAGACGCAAGAAGCAATCCGTCCGGCTTCAACGCTCGGCGCACCTGAGCAAGAACACCAGGAACATCGTTGACGAGCTGCCATGCGAGACCTGAGACGATCAAATCGACGCTTTCTGGGGCCAGCGGCAAAATTTCCGAGTCGGATAGTGTGCACGGCCCATCGCACTGGGCGAGCAGCTCTGTCGACGTTTCAAGATCGATCATTGATGTGACGCCTGCCGCTTGCCGCAGCACGCGCGATACAACGCCGTGATAGGCACCCGCATTGACCGCCGTCGCAAACGTCCGCCGCACGATCGCCAACCGTTCCGAAAAATCTTCAGAAACCCGCTGCAAAAGAAAGTCATGAGCGGACGCGCCAAGCGCAAAGCGATCGCGCCTGCGGCGGATGAGATTGCTATCAAAAATTTGCGGGGCGCCGGTCATCGCGCTTTTCTGGCGGACAGACCTTCGGCTCGCAACCGCAAAGTTTCTTCGATAAGCTCGCAGAATGACCACCCCCGACGCGATATCCGCCGACATCGATCCCACGACGGCTCCGGGAGGCGTCCGGCGCCTTACCCGCCGCATAGCGCGTGCGGGCCGCGCCGCGCTCGACGTCATCCTGCCGCCGCTGTGCCTCAGTTGCCAAACGCGGCTGCCCGATCACGATACGCTCTGCGCACAATGCTGGCGGCGCATCGATTTCATTCGTCCGCCGATCTGCGACAGGCTCGGTATCCCGATGCCCTACGACATCGGAGAGACGATGATCTCGGCGGCAGCGGCAGCGCACCCACCGGTTTTCGACAGAGCACGCGCCGTTGCCCGTTACGATGGCTTGATGCGCGAAATGATCCACGACTTCAAATTTCGCGATACGCACCACGCCAAGCGGCTGTTCGGCAGGTGGTTGACCCAATGCGATCCGATCATCATTGAACAGGCCGACTTTATCGTGCCGGTGCCACTCGCGCGCACGCGTCTGTTGTCGCGCCGTTTTAACCAAGCGCAGATTCTCGCCAATGAAATTGCGCAACGCTCCGGCAAGCCGTTGTTACCGACGGCGTTGACCCGCGTCCGCGCCACCGCACATCAGGTCGGGCTCACGCGGCTGCAACGCGAACGCAACGTCGCCGGTGCCTTCGCCGTCAACAGTTTCTACGCACCGCAAATTGCCGGCCGCGCGATCCTGCTCGTCGACGACGTCATGACAACCGGCGCCACAGCATCCGCAGCCGCGAAAGTGCTCAAAGCGGCGGGTGCTCAGCGCGTCGATGTGCTAGTCTTGGCGCTCGTCACCGAAATATAGCCAATTTCAGCGGCTATCCGTTGCAAAAGCAGAGGAATTGTCCGCCGTTTTCCCTGCTCGTAATCTTGCACATCGGCTGAGAATTGTTACTTTTACGAAGTGCGTCGCAAATAGCCCACCAGGGACGGCTTTTTGGAAAATGCCTAACGTCAAGGTCTACACCGCCGGCAACTGCTGCTACTGCCACATGGCAAAAGATCTCCTGCGCCGGAAGGGTGCAGCGTTCGAAGAGGTCGACCTGACGGGTCGCGCAGATTTGCGCGCGGATTTGCGTGAGAAGGCTGGCGGCCGAAACACGGTTCCCCAGATATGGATCGGCGAAATGCACGTCGGCGGCTGCGATGATCTTCACGCGCTGGAACGCTCTGGCAAACTCGATAACCTGCTCGCGGAAAAGAGTTCGTCTCACTAATGGCGACGGCGTCAGCCAATCTCGCCGCCGCTCCGGCGTTTCGAGCTGGCCTTGTTCAAATGTGCTCTGGCCGCGACGTGGCGCGGAACGTTCGCGACGCAACCGACCTCGTTCGCAGGGCTGCCAGCGAAGGCGCCGACTACATACAGACACCGGAAGTTACAACGCTCATGGAATTGGAGCGGCCGCGGCTTCTTGCGGAAATTCAGCCTGAGAAAAACAACGCAGCACTCGCGACTTTCGCAGATTTGGCCCGCGATTTGGGCCGCTGGCTGCACATCGGCTCTATGGCGGTGAAGCTCGACGATGACCGGTTTGCCAATCGCTCGTACCTCATCGATCCGACCGGCCGCCTCGCTGCGCGTTACGACAAAATTCATATGTTCGACGTCGATCTCGGCAATGGTCATGTCTACCGCGAAAGCGAAAGCTATGCGCCCGGAGACCAGGCTGTCATCGCCGACTTGCCGTGGGGACCGATTGGACTGACGATCTGTTACGATCTCAGATTTCCGGCATTGCATCGCGCGCTGGCTAAGGACGGCGCTCGTTACATCGCTGCGCCTGCTGCCTTCACCCGAATTACCGGCGAGGCTCATTGGCACACCTTGTTGCGCGCGCGGGCGATCGAAGCACAGTCCTTCGTGTTTGCCGCGGCACAGGGCGGCCTGCACGAAAACGGTCGCGAAACCTTCGGCCACAGTCTGATCATTTCGCCGTGGGGACAAATTCTGGCAGAGGCCGGATCTGACCCGGGCGTTGTCGTCGCCGACATTGATGTGTCGATCCTGGATGACGTCCGCCGCCGGATTCCGTCTCTGACACACGACCGCGCTTTCAACGTCACACGCGCACTGGGCGACTAGCCGACCGGAAAGCCGGAGGCTGGCAATTTGCCGCAGCCACCGAGTTCTCGCTGCATCAGCTAGCGGCGATGACGCCCAAAGTGTATGCAACCGCGCCTTCGACGTTTGCGACGGCGTGCGTTGGCTGCGACGAGGCGGCTCCAGTCCAGAAATACTGGCCGTTGTGAACGCGCCATAGGCCGCGCATATGACCCCAGCGTTCGATAACGACCGCGTTCGCGTCGCCGATCGACGTCGTGAAGCCGCGCAACTTCAGCACCTCCTGCGCTTCGAGCGCTTCCAAGAGTAGCATTGTCGCGGCGCTTGCACGCATCACAGGTACTCACACAAACAATAGCGCGTCACGCGCGAAAACTGCACTGTAGCCGGACGCATTCCGGCTCTGGATTCGAAAAATTTTTGACTAGTATCACACTTGTTTTGAATTGAATGCTGCAGGCATTCAACGTTTAAAGCGCGTATAGGTTACGCCCGCGTCAACGAATAGAATGTGCGAAAGCCATCAGAATTCGATGGCTTTTGGGCGAGCGTGTTCACGAAATCTTATGCCCAAAGATGCGGCACGCATTTGCCAAGCGTCATGCGACTGTCGCAGCGGCGCGTATATTCGGGCAGATCAAGGCATCAAGCATTCGAAAGATCGAGACATGCAGCGTCCGCCATCGACTTCGACGCATTTAATGGTTGAAGAAGACCACGGGTCCAACGCGACCGATAACGCAACGATGGGCGAGATCATCGCTCAACGCCTATCGCGCCGCGATCTCGGACGAGGATTGCTCGCAGTGGCCGTCGTGCAAACGCTGTTGCCAAAGACGAACGCTATCGCCGATCCCGCAACCAAACGCGAGCATGCAACGCGCGCCTTCGATTTCCATGAAGTCGAGGCAGGATCAGACACGACCCATCACGTTGCTGAGGGTTACGACGCCGACGTGCTGATCCGTTGGGGCGATCGCTTGAAGCCAGGCGCTCCAGAATTCGATCCTCAGAAGCAGAGCGGCGACACGCAAGCCGAGCAGTTCGGTTACAACAACGACTTCATCGGTTATCTGCCCATCGACGGCAAAAGCGATCACGGCCTCCTAGTCGTCAATCACGAGTACACCATTGAAGAGCTGATGTTCCCGGGCCTTGGCCGCCAGGACAGGCAAGCAAATTTCGCAGCAACGACAGCCGATCATGTCGCGATTGAAATGATGGCGCACGGCGGCTCAGTCATCGAGATCAAGCGCGACGGCGGCAAATGGCACGTCGTTGAAGACAGCAAATACGCGCGCCGGATTACCGCTAAAACTGAAATGCGCATTTCGGGGCCAGCCGCAGGTCACGCGAAAATGAAGACGAGCGCGGACACGAGCGGCGCGCACGTCTTCGGCATGCTCAACAACTGCGCCGGCGCGACGACGCCCTGGGGTACGTGGCTGACGTGCGAAGAAAACATCAACGGCTATTTCTGGAACAAGGACGCGCTGGACGCGCATCCAGATGCTGCCGCGATGAAGCGCTACGGCATTCCGCAGCAGGCTTTTGCCTGGGGTAAGTTTGAGCCGCGCTTCGACATTGCGAAGGAGCCGAACGAAGCGCACCGCTTCGGCTGGGTCGTCGAAATCGACCCATTTGATCCGGCGTCGATCCCAGTCAAGCGTACCGCCCTCGGGCGATTCAAACACGAAGGCGCCGGCAATACGATCAACAAAGACGGCCGCTTCGTCGTTTATCAAGGCGACGATGAGCGCTTCGATTACGTCTACAAATTCGTTACCGACGCAAAGGTCGACCTCGCTGATCCTAAGGCCAACAAGGACATTCTCGATCACGGCACGCTGTATGCCGCGCGCTTCTCAGCCGACGGTCGTGGTCAATGGCTGCCGCTCGTTCACGGCCAGGGACCGCTGACACCGCAACTCGGCTTTGCTGACCAAGGAGCGGTGGTGATTTTTGCACGGCAGGCCAGCGATATGCTCGGCGCGACAAAGATGGACCGCCCTGAAGACATCGAAGTCAATCCAAAGACCAACAAGGTCTATGTGATGTTGACCAACAACAACAAGCGCAGTGCCGATCAAGTCGACGCCGCCAATCCGCGGCCGGAAAATAAGTTTGGCCACATCGTCGAGATTACGCCCGACGATGGCGATCACGCTGCGCTGACGTTTTCCTGGGAAATCCTCGTCAAGTGCGGCGATCCCGCGATCGCGGCGGTTGGAGCAACCTTCAATCCGCTGACGACAGCCAACGGCTGGTTCGGCATGCCGGACAACTGTGCCGTCGATGCCCTTGGCCGCCTCTGGGTCGCGACAGATGGCAATTCCGGTTTTCGGACCGGACGCAACGACGGCATTTGGGCGGTGGAGACCGAGGGCGCCGCACGCGGCACGTCAAAATTATTCTTCCGCGTGCCCGTCGGCGCTGAAATGTGCGGACCGTGTTTTACGCCAGACCTCGAGACGTTCTTTGTCGCTGTTCAGCATCCGGGCGAGGCGGACGAGGACGATCCCAACGCGCCACCTGCAACCTTCGAGAACCCGTCCACCCGATGGCCGGATTTCAAAGACGGCATGCCGCCGAGGCCGTCTGTAGTGGCAATTACCCGCAAAGGTGGCGGCAAAATTGCCGTTTGACCGGCCCGTCAAGATCGCTGGTTAATCCTGGCGGTGTAAGGCCTCCCAGCGAGGCAAATTGGCGGTTGCCGAGACGCCTTGAAGCGGTGCAAACATCTAGTTCGAAAGCGCCCCGGAAAGCGAGACAGTCGCAAGCCGGGGCAGCGCGAACCGGAGATCGCACCCGCAATGGCTTCGAACGTCACTAAGCTCGACCCAGGCAATCGCACAGCGCCCGCACATGGCAGCGTATTGCGCCATGACTGGACACGCAGCGACGCGTTGGCGCTGTACGAGCTGCCGTTCATGGATTTGCTGTTCCGCGCTCAAACCGTTCATCGCCAGAATTTCGATGCCAACGCCATCCAGATGAGCCGCCTGCTGTCGATCAAGACCGGCGGCTGCGCTGAGGACTGCGGCTATTGCAGCCAGTCGGCGCATCATCAGACGAAGTTGAAGGCCTCCAAGCTGATGGAGGTACAGCGGGTGATCAGCGAAGCGGAGAAGGCCAAAGCAGCAGGCGCGACGCGCTATTGCATGGGTGCGGCCTGGCGCAGCCCCAAATCGCGCGACATGGACGCGGTCGTCGCCATGGTCGAAGGTGTCAAAGCGCTCGGCATGGAAACCTGCATGACCCTTGGCATGTTATCCGATGACGACATCGCGCGGCTCAGCAAGGCGGGGCTCGATTACTACAATCACAACGTCGATACGTCGGAAGCCTACTATTCGAAGGTTATCACGACGCGCACCTACGCAGACCGCCTGGACACGCTCGCCCGCGTTCGCGAATCCGGCATGAAGGTTTGCTCTGGCGGCATCGTCGGCATGGGCGAAGGTCCGCAGGATCGCGTCGACATGCTGATGACACTCGCCAATCTCGATGAGCATCCGGAAAGCGTGCCGATCAACATGCTGATCGCGATTGCCGGCACGCCGCTCGAAAACGCCGAAAAGATCGACGCCATCGATTTTGTCCGCACGATCGCAGTCGCTCGCATCATGATGCCGAAGTCGTTCGTGCGGCTCTCCGCCGGCCGAACAGAAATGAGCGACGAAACACAGGCGCTGTGCTTCTTCGCCGGTGCCAACTCAATTTTTGTCGGCGATACGTTGCTGACAGCCGAGAACCCAGGCGAAGACCTGGACAGCAAGCTGTTCGCGAAACTTGGCTTGAAGCCGCTTGAGCTCGAAGCCCCCCAATCGTGTGAGCGCGAGCCCGCAGCAGCTGCGGGACTTATGGATGCCCGCCACTCATGATCGCGCGCTCGACGCGCTGACCAGGCGCGGGCGTCTCAGGGCGCTCGAACCGCGCCGGGGCATTGATTTCGCGTCGAACGACTATCTCGGTCTTGCGCATGCACCGGCGTTACGCGACGCAGTGCGCGACGCGCTTGATCGCGGCGTTGCGCCCGGCTCAGGCGGATCACGGTTGCTCCGCGGCAACGATCCCGAGCATGAAGCCCTCGAAGCTGAAGCGGCACAATTTTTCCGGGCGGAAACAGCGCTGTTCTTTGGCGGCGGCTTCACAGCCAATACCGCGATTTTCTCGACGCTTCCCGCGCGCGGCGACCTGATCGTCTATGACGAACTGATCCACGCGAGCGCGCACGATGGGATGCGGCTATCGAAAACGAATTCGGTTGCTGCTCGTCACAACGATCCCGATTCCTTTGCCGACGCGATCAAGGTATGGCGCGCCTGCGGCGGAACCGGCACGGCATGGATCGCCGTTGAATCGCTGTACAGCATGGACGGCGATATGGCGCCGCTCGATGACCTTGTGGCGATTGCCGACAGCAACGACGGGGTTCTGATCGTCGACGAGGCACATGCGACCGGTGTTTATGGCGACGGCCGCGGACTCGGCGCCCACCTCGAAGGGCGGGCCAATGTCATTTCGCTTCATACCTGCGGCAAGGCGCTCGGCGTCATGGGCGCATTGGTTCTGGCGCCGCATTCAACGCGCAATTTTCTTGTCAACCGCGCGCGGCCATTTATCTACGCCACTGCGCCGTCACCGTTGATGGCCGCGACGGTCCGCGCAGCACTGCGTCTTATCGAAAGCGAGCCGCAACGCCGCACTGATCTGAAAAATCGTGTCGCGCTCGTTAGCCAACTTCTCGCAAAGCACGGCCGCCAAGCGCCATCCGGCTCGCATATTCAGCCCATTATCGTCGGTAGCGACACGGCCGCGCTGACTTTAGCGCAGAGCCTCCAAGACCGCGGCTTCGACATTCGTGCGATCCGCCCACCGACAGTACCTGAAGGTACATCGCGCTTGCGTTTGTCACTGACATTGAATGCCAGCGATGATGAAACGCGCGCACTGCTCGCGGCCCTCGCTGAATTGGAGGCGCGCACGTGAGCTTCCAAGTCGTCATCGCGGGCACCGATACCGACATCGGCAAAACGATATTCGCCGCCGGGCTGACCGCAGCGCTCGATGGCTGCTACTGGAAACCCATTCAGGCCGGACTTGACGGCGAGACCGATGCGCAATGCGTCAAGCGCTTGACAAATTTGGACAGCAGCCGAATTCTCGCCGAAGCATATCGGCTGAAGACGCCGGCATCACCGCACCGCGCCGCCGACATCGACGGCATTGAGATTGACGTCAAAAGTCTTCTGCCGCCTGCAACATCGCGGCCACTGATCATTGAATTGGCCGGTGGATTGGCAGTGCCTCTCACACGCCGCGATCTGCAGATCGACGTCATATCGCGTTGGAAATTGCCGGTCATACTGTGCGCATCAACGCGGCTCGGCACGATCAATCATTCGTTGCTGTCGATCCAGGCATTGAAGCATCGCGGCATTCCCATTCTCGGCGTCGCGTTGATCGGCTATGAGAACAGCGATAGCCAAAAGACCATCTCCGCATTCGGCGGCGTCAAGACGCTCGGACGTTTGCCGTACCTCGACCCGTTGACCGCTGAGGCTTTGCAAAAAGCGTTTACTGCGGCCTTCCCCGTCAGCGACATTCTTGGCCTCAGCGAGGCTGGCCCATGACGGAACTCTCGTCACCCGTCTGGCATCCGTTCACGCAGCACGGCATTGAAACGCGTATGCCGTCCGTCGTATTGGCAGCAGGCGCCTGGATCGAAACGAACGACGGCCAACGACTGTTCGACGCCATCTCGTCCTGGTGGGTCGTGACGCACGGCCACTGCCATCCGAAAATCGTCGCCGCGATGCAGTCGCAAGCCGCCGTGCTCGATCAAGTCATCTTTGCCGGCATGACACATGAGCCCGCCGAGGATGTCGCGCGTAAGCTTGTCGGCATTGCACCCGCGGGCCTGCAGCACGTTTTCTTTTCCGATAGCGGATCGACGTCGGTCGAAGTCGCGCTCAAGATGGCGCTCGGCTATTGGCGCAATATCGGCAAAACGCGGACTGGGATTCTGGCGCTGGAACACGCCTATCACGGCGATACTGTTGGCACGATGTCGGCAGGCGCGCGCGGCGTATTTAACGCTACCTATGCGCCGCTGCTTTTTGATGTCGGCCGCATTCCTTTCCCGTATGAAGGCCGGGAACAGGCGACACTCGACGCGCTTGAGACGGCTTGTCGAGGCGGCAACGTCGCAGCATTCATTTTTGAACCGCTGATCCTTGGCGCAGGCGGCATGCTTATCTACAGCGCCGAAACGCTCGCGGCGATGCATCGCATTTGCCGGCACCACGACGTGTTGTTCATCGCTGACGAAGTTATGACCGGCTTCGGCAGAACGGGCCGCATGTTCGCCTGTGAGCAAGCAGAAATCGCTCCCGACATCCTATGTCTAGCGAAAGGCCTAACCGGCGGTTCGATTCCTCTGGCGGCAACGCTCAGCACGTCACGCATTTTCGACGCGCACAAGTCGACAGATCGCGCGCATATGTTTTTTCATTCGAGCTCGTACACTGCCAACCCAATCGCCTGCGCGGCGGCATCGGCAAATCTCGACATCTGGGCGGAGGAGCCGGTTTTGCGTCGTATTGCTGAGCTTGCCGATTTGCAATCGGTGGCAGTAGAGCGCCTTCGCAGCGACACGCGTATCTCAAACGCGCGCAGCATCGGCACAATCGCCGCGTTCGACCTTGCGGCCCAAAGAGACGGGTATCTATCCGACATTGCACTGCCGCTGCGCGACGCCTGCCGTAAGCGCGGCGCTCTGATCAGGCCGTTGGGCGGGACTGTCTACGTCATGCCGCCCTACTGCACGACCGAAGCGGAACTGCGCAACGTCTTTGCTGCAATTTCGGATGCCATCGGCGAGGTCGCGCCATGATGTCTGCCGTGAGAATTGCAGGCTTTGGACATGCCGCACCCAGTCGCCGCGTAACGAGTGCTGAAATCGAACGACGCCTCGGGCTTGCGGACGGATGGATTGCAAAGCGTACGGGCATCGAAGCACGGCGCTATGCGGCGGATGATGAAGCCCTATCCGACCTGGCGGTTGTAGCCGGAGAAGCGGCTCTCGCCAGAGCTGGCACCGCGCGCAGCGACGTCGCAATGGTGCTGCTGGCGACGTCGACGCCTGATCATTTATTGCCGCCGTCGGCGCCGCTCGTCGCGCATCGATTGAATCTCGCAAAAGCAGGTGGCGTTGATCTTGCCGGTGCGTGCGGTGGTTTTATCTACGCATTGACCGTCGGATCCGCGTTCGTCACGGCGCAGCAGGCGCCCGTCATCGTCATCGCCGCAAACATCCTGTCGCGCCGGATCAACAACGCTGACCGCAACACAAGCAGCCTATTTGCCGACGCTGCCGGCGCCGTCGTGATCGAGCCCGCGCAAGGTACGACGTCCGGAATTCTCGGCGCGCACCTGATGGCCGACGGCAGCGCTTATTCGATGATCCAAATTCCAGCGGGCGGCAGCCGCAAGCCGTTTAATGCGGCGACCGATCCGCAGGAAACGCTCATGGTTTTGGAGGACGGCAAAGCGGTTTTTAGCAAGGCCGTCGCGATGATGACGTCGGCTGCTGAAACGGCGCTTCAGCGCGCTGGCCTGACAGCCTCTGACGTCGATCATTTTATACCGCATCAGGCAAACACGCGCATGATGCGCGCCGTTGCCGACAAGCTGAAAATTTCCTCGTCCAAGATGCGTTCGACGATCGCGGAGTTTGGCAACAGTTCTGCCGCGACAATCCCGCTCACGTTGTCGGCAACGTCTGCGGATTTTCCGATCAGCTGCGGTGATATTGTGCTGATGACCGCCGCGGGTGCTGGTTTGACAGGCGGCGCCGTCGTTTTGCGTTGGTAGTCGCAGCATTGTTCAAGACGCCGATGGCCTGTCTTGAATATCATTCAAAATCTGTTTCAACTGAGCGAAGCTTGTGATCAATGCGCGGCGCTGTTAATGCATCGTGCATGTCTATCGGCGCGCAACGCCTCGCTCGATCAGCTAAAGCAAGTGCGGGAGTAGCGATCCCTGAGACCACAAATATGAGACTTCCGCAGCCGCGGTCCGCGGTGTTTCCGCGCTCAGGCCCGTCTTGGGACATTGTCGTCGCCTCCGTATTTATGGTGGTCGTAACGGCTAGCCTCATCAGCGCGAAAACGATGGCGTACATGGGCGTCATCTTCATAGCTTTGTTGATGGCAACGCTGGCAGCGCGAGGCAAGTTGTCTCTGGCTTTGCTACGGCCAAGCGGCACAACACTCCCGATCGCGGCGTTTCTCGCTTATGCAACGATCGCCTTATCCTGGACGGAACTCCCATCCGACGCGGCCATCAAGCTCGCGACAATCACGATGATTGGATTGACAGCTCTCGTTGCTGTCCGCGCGCTATCGTTAGAGCCACCAGCCAGCGCCGCCCGATTGGCTGAGTCGCTGTGGATCGGATTCGGCGTCGGGCTGCTCTATCTATTTCTGCGCAACGTGACGAACGGCGATGCCGACACCGCGATTCTACCTACGGCAGTACACGCTTTTATTAAATTTGATACGGGCGAAGTCACGCGATCGATTGCGCCTGTTACACTGTTGCTTGGTCCTGCGCTGCTCGCAATATCGGCGGGATTTATAAAGCCCTGGCGCACGATATTCGCGGCTGCAATTGTCATGGCCACGGTACTGGCCGTCGCAACATCTCCGCACGAGACGTCGAAACTAGCACTCGTCATGTGGTTTGTGGTTTTCGGGCTGGCCTACATTTCAGACCGTGTATCGCACAAGCTCGTGCTCGCAGGATGGGCCGCGGCGTGTTTGCTGGTCATACCCGCATCAATTTTTGCCCAAAGCCAAGATCTTCAAAATGCGACTTGGCTGCAACGTACAGCACAGTACCGAATTCTGATCTGGAACGAATTTGCGCGGCTGACACTCGACGCGCCGATCCTTGGTCACGGTTTCGACATGGCGGCGACGAGCAAGCCAAAAATTCCAGGCATGGCAGAATTGCCCTATCTCCAGGATGGCAGAAAGATCCCGTCGAAACTAAAGCCGTATCGGGCCATACATCCGCACAACGCATATCTACAGATTTGGTACGAACTCGGTGCGGTCGGTACTGGCCTGTTTCTGGCAGCAGGACTGTCGATCATGACCAGCTTGTCCAAGCTCCAGCCGCACCAACGGCCGTACATGTACGCCACGGCGGCAGCTACAACGGTCATGCTGTTTGCGAGTTACGGGTTATGGCAGGTGTGGTTCATCGGCCTGCTGGGCTTTGCGGCCCTCTCCAGCATGATTGCCATACGGCTCTCGGCGGCGCCCGGCGCAATGGCACAAGCGTCATAATCTCAATTTCTTCTACTGAGGCTACAGGCCGCGACCGGCTGGAAGTATTGGTACCGCCTCCCCGGATCGAACGGGGGACCTCTGGTTCCACAAACCAGCGTTCTAACCAGCTGAACTAAGGCGGCAGCCGCAGTCACTTCTACGATTTACGATGGAATTCCGGCTGTTTAGCCAAAATATATCGATAGCGCAAGTGATCTGCCCGGCAGCGCGCCGGGGTCTCCTTATAGAAGCCTTCGCAAGCCACCTGCAACTGCTATCCGATAGCCAAATTCGCTCCGCGTCGCCGCACCTCATAGGCCAACGGTGACCGGAATTACGACTGGCAATCAATGATCAATCCGCATCGCTGCAAGGATTTTACAAACTTTGCTCGCGCGCTGCTGCCATCCCCAGCATTCCTTCGGATCATTGCGCGCCGGTGACTTTAAAAACCCGGCAACGCTCTATCCGAAAACCGCATGCGGAATTCTATGCAAGCCGAGCACATGTCAGCGTTACACAATGCACACGTCTTCTCATTGGACTTCCGCAATTCTTGCGTCGCATCTGGTTGGTGAAAGCGAACCGTAGTAAACGAAATTATTGGTGCCGAGCTTATTCATTTCGTGGCTGCTCTTTATGAACGACAACGCGGCGGTTTGTATTCGCATGCCTTTTAAAGCCAAAAAGCATCGATTGTGCGGCGGCGTCGGCCGCGCGATGCTTGTCGTCCTTTTCGCGGTCGCTGTTTTCCCGTCGCCCTCGCAGGCGCGCGATCAAGACGCCGAACAGTTCATGAAGCAAATGGCGCACGAGCATCGCCAGGAAGAAAGGCGCCGCGAACGCGAAGCGCGCGAGCAAGAGCAGCGGGTTAGGGAACTTCAAGCCGAGCAGGCAAAAGCAGCCAGCGGAAAGAACATCGGCTTTTCCAGCGGCAGCTCAAGCACAAGCTCTGTATCGAGCAGCAGCGATAAAGGCTCGGGCTCATCCTCGACATCGAATAGCTACAATAAGTCCAATACGAACGCGCAATCGGCTAACACGCGGGCGGTCGTCAACCCGTCAACGGAACCTCCAAGAACGGTAGCGAAATGGCTTGAGCAACTGTCGGCGCCGAAAGTTCAAGCGCCGGCCGTGGTCGTAACACCTCCGAAAGCCGTCACGGCTGCGGCCGCAGCGACTGCCGAGAAGGCGAAGGCCGCTGCGACGGATGCCCAGGCACAAAAATCAGCAGCTGAGAAAACTATTCGAGCGGTTACGCAGGCTGCCAAGCCCGTTACTAAAACCGTAGGTGGCAAGCCCACCGGCGGCGCGCCAGGAAAAATCGAATTCCTCGATGTACCGCTGCCGGAAGTTTTGGCGGTCAACGCAACGGCCGCAACAGTCGCTCGCGCGAAATCGCTGGGATTTACAGCAACACCCGCGACAAGTCTCGCCGCACTCAACATGTCGGTGACACGTCTTCTGCCGCCACAGGGCATGTCACCGAGCGATGCACAAGCACTGCTGAGGACACAGTTGCCAGGTGCCAGCTTTGCGCCAAACGTCAAATACCGCATCTATAAAACAGCCGCTGGCGGTCTCTCACCCACACCATCGGGCGTGCCTGCGACGCCTTCGGCTACGACAGCGCAGACGTGCGGCGCGGATCGCTGTTTCGCCCAGAACGTCATCGGCTGGAAACCCGAGCTGCGCAAATGCGCGTCGGGTTTGAAAGTCGGTATTATAGATACATCGGTCGACATCAGCCATCCGACGTTCAAGCGCAAACAAATCGAAGTTCGTCATTTTGGGCCGAAAGACAAGCCGGGGCCCGATTGGCATGGCACCGGTGTCGCCGCCCTTCTCGCGGGCGATGATAAAAGCTCAACGCCCGGGCTCATTCCGGACGCATCATTTTATGTCGCCGACATCTTTTACGCTGGTGAAGACAAGGGACCGGCAAGCGATACGCTCAGCATGCTGCGCGCCTTCAATTGGCTCGAAGCTAGCGGCGTTAAAATTATCAACATGAGCCTGTCCGGTCCGCCGGACGCACTCATCGAAGAGGCGGTCGCAAAGCTCTCGGCGAACGGAATCTTGCTCGTCGCCGCCGCGGGGAACGAAGGTCCGAATAACGCCGGGCCAAGCTATCCGGCTGCCTACGACGACGTCATCGCCGTTACCGCGGTCAACAAAAACTTGCAGAATTACCGCTACGCCAACCGCGGTACATATGTCGATGTCGCCGCGCCTGGCGTTGCGATTTGGACGGCACTACCCGGATCGCAAAATGGCTATCATTCCGGCACGTCGTTCGCTACGCCGTATGTGACGGCGTCGCTGGCGGCGATTTACCCGCGCGCCGGTCAAAAGCCATCGGCCGCTTTGCAGTCGCTTACGTTCCGTGACCTGGGAGAAGCCGGCGTGGACCCAGTGTATGGTCGTGGCCTGCTGATGGCACCTCAGTCCTGCACTGGCGGCCAAATCGCATCCGCCCCGCAGCCGACGACCGACGCGTTGACCGATGAGCCAGCGCCGTTCTTCAGCTTGTTTGCGCCGTCATCAGCGCCCGCGAAAAACGTCGAGCACAATGAAGAGCTGCCTTGGCTAAGTCTTGGCGGCGCTCAGCAGTAGAAAAAGAGACTTTCTTTCGCCCCATGCCCGCCAGCGGGATGGCCAGCTTCGGAACAAAAGAAAGTCTCGTCATCGCGGTCCGTGGCGGTCCGCTTTGATATTGTCCGTCTATTCGCGATCGCTCCGTGCCTGCCATCCGCGCTCGATAACGGCGCGCTCGGCTTCGAGACTCAGGACGTCACCGTCAATCAACCGATCGACGGCATCTTCAACCGAATTCGGTCCGGCAGTACCCGAAGCCGGTGCGATTTTGCCAGCCGCTGTGGAGCGGTTTGGGTCCAATGCTTCATACGCTTCGATGCGCCAGCGGCCATCCGGCGATTTGCACGCAACTGATCCAAAAGCCGTTGCATCTTGCGCCGAGATCATAAATTGGCGGCAGAAGCCGCTGCTTGCTGTCGCGAATGTGTAGACCGGCTTGATCCGAGCGCTCTGGCTATCGATCATGGCTGCTGTCGTCGTTCCCGATGCGGCAGTATCCAGAACAGAGGCAACCTGCCGCGACGCGAGACGGTCACCATTGCTCGCAATTTCAACGCCAAGATTATCTTCCAGTTTTGATCCGGACTGGCTTGCAAGCCAGTAGGCGCTGCCGCCGGCCGCGAGAATTGTCAGTGATGCCGCGAGCGCTGTTGGCCACGTCATCGCAATTGGCCGCTGGCGCGCACGTTTTGACCGATCAAACGCCACGACATCGGCGGGTGCATTGACCGCATCGAGCAAACGTTGCGGCACGGGTTCACGCATCGGCTGATCGAACAGACTGCTGAGCCCTCGTCCCGTCGCTTCAAACACGCGTAACCGCTCAACGCCTTCTGGAACGCTGGCGAGATAAGTTTCAACGGCGGTCCGCGCACTGCCATCCAATTCGCCGTCAACGTAGGCCATCAACATTTCATCGGAGATACCGCTCATGGCGTTCCTCCTTTGGCTGCGGCCGCAGCAATATCGCCACCGCCGGTCAGAGCTTCATGCAAAGCCGTGCGCGCGCGCGCCAAACGGCTCATCACCGTTCCTAAGGGTATGCCGAGCGCGTCGGCCGCTTCCTTGTACGACAATCCGTCGATGCAGACGTGCGCAATGACCAGCTGCTGATCAGCCGGAAGACGCGAAATGCTTGTGGCGACGGCCTGCAGGGTCAACCGGCTGTCCGTCACGTCTCGTCCATCGCTACCGGCGATTTCCAGCGCGCCATCGATGTCGACGACCTCGCCGCGCACCTTCTGCGACCGCAAACGATCGAACCAAAGATTTTGTGCGATACGATACATCCAACTATCCAACCGCGTTCCGGGCTGCCATTGATCCGCGTTCGCCAGCGCACGCGCGCAGGTGTCCTGGACAAGGTCATCCGCCTTGTCCAAGCTTCCCGTTAGCGCGTAAGCAAACCGCCGCAATCGCGGCAGCAGCTCCACCATCCGGTCCCGGATGTCATTCGACACAGGCGCTTCCCCCCGCCAGCTTGAACCAACAACGTGCCAGCCGGCCCGTTATTCCCAAATTTCCAAAAGAGCCGTGCCCGCGCCTCCGAGGTACGTAGCTGCCGACGTGTTGCCGTGCGATTTCTGTGTAGGGAACCGGGTGTTGTGCCTAAAAAAAGGCGCGGAATCTGCCGCATGTGGGGCAAATCGGCTATAAGTCCCGAACGCATCACGCTAACGCACGACGAACATTAGCGATTTTATCATGATGGCCGAACCTTCGCTGACGCCGGTGGCTGATCGCGGCCGAGCTTATGCCGCCCGGCTGATTGCGGAGCCGCTGCCTGCCGTCGTCATCAATTGTTTGACCTCGGAAATCGTCGCGGCAAATGCTGGCGGTCTTTCAGCGCTCGGCCTTACCCGCGCGATACCGTTGCCCTATGCGATGGACAGCGCCATGCCCGCGATATCTGCGGTACGCGCCCTTGCCAAGGATGGCTTAATTAGTCCGGCGCAGCGCGCGCTGATATTCTGGCGAAACGGCCGCGCCGTTACATTGCCGTGCCATATCGCACGAGCCGACGCCGATCTCACCGACGCGGTCGCCATTGCAACGCACGTCACGATCATCTTTCAACCGCCGAGTGATCAGTCGCAAATCAATAGCACACCTGCACCGCGCACTGCGCCACCGTTGCCCGCTGAAACGATTGCCGCCAATGACGACCCGCCGCCGAGAATTGAGCGCGACGATAGCGAAACGCTGAAAGAAATCGCCCGGCGCATTCGGGAGGCACAAAGGGCCGCGAGACCGGACATTGGTTCTGCAGCCGATATTGATAGCGCTTCGACATCTCAATACGCGCCGGAAAAGCCGCCGCGCGCCGAGCCAGAGCAACCACCCGCGCCAACGCCAGCCGCCGAGCTACGCGCAAACGATGCCAGCTTAAGCGCCCCAAACATTGATACAGGATCAAAACTGTCATTGGCGGCTGGCGATATCGCAAAACTTGCGCACGAATTGAAAACGCCATTGACCGCCATTGCTGCAGCGGCGGAAATCATGCGCGACGAGCGTCTTGGCGTGATGGGCAATCACAAGTACTTGGGATATGCAGCCGATATTCATTCGAGCGCGACGCATGCGTTGGCCGTCATCCAAGACATGCTGGCATACCCTTCGGGCGGATCTGACCGGCAGCATGACGCCTTCAAACCGTGCGATTTGACGGAGCTGGCGCGCGACACGGTCTCGTCATTGCAGCCGCTTGCTGGACAGCGCCGGCTTACGCTGACGCTTGATGCCGAACCGCGACTGACGCTCATTCGTGCCAACGCGACTGCGGTACGGCAAATTCTTTTGAACCTGCTGACGAACGCCTTGAAGTTTACGCCGCCTGGCGGCGAGGTCCGGGTCGTCACCGGCTACTTGAATGACGGCGCCGTCTTCATAGTGGTTCGCGACACGGGCGAGGGGATCGATGAGGCGACACTCGCGCGCTCGTATGATGATGGCGCCAATGAACTGACGGCGCGTGCCGGCGGCGGCCAGGGCATCGGTCTGAGGCTCGTGCGCCGGCTTGCGGCCGAAAACGGTGCGGAGTTCGAAATCGATACCATGCCCGGTCGCGGCACAATCGTCATGCTGGCATTCGCGAAAGACCTCGCAAGCAGCGCCCTGTGATCGCGATTGCGAGCCGCCATCGAACGCACCGGCGCATTCGTCATACGATCTAAATATTTATAATAATTCTAATGTCTTGCACGAGACGAAGTTGCGATTGACCTTCTCTCGATCATCGCGCTAACTCATCGCGACGCGTTCAATGGAACCGTGCGTTCGATTAATCGATCGCTGACCGATACCGAGGCCTTGAACCTCGCTTATTGGAGTAAAAGATGCTTCGTCTCTCTGGCGCCGTCGCGCGCATCGCCCTCGCCCTTTCATTTTCGGCTCTTGTGACACCTGCCATCGCAGATGGTGAGGTGAATATTTATTCGTATCGTGAGCCGAAGCTCATCGATCCTCTGCTGCAGGCGTTCACCGCTAAAACGGGCATCAAGACGAACGTCGTATTTGCGACGACAGGCTTGATCGAGCGCATGACGGCGGAAGGCAAGAACAGCGCCGCCGACGTACTGCTGACCAACGAATCCGGTCTGCTCATGCAGGCCGTTACGGCAGGCGTTACCGCTCAGCTCAAGTCCGATGTGATCGACAAGGCCGTCCCCGCCGCATTGCGCGAGCCAGAGGGACATTGGTTTGCTCTGACGCGCCGCGCGCGCATCGTCTACGCGTCCAAGGATCGCGTTCCACAGACCGCGATCACCTACGAAGAGCTCGCCGATCCGAAATGGCGCGGCAAAATCTGCGCGCGGTCGGGTCAGCACACCTACAACGTGGCGCTGATTGCCTCGATGATCGCGCATCTCGGCGAAGAAAAAGCCGAGGCATGGCTGACCGGCGTCAAGAATAATCTCGCGCGCAAGCCCGCTGGCGGCGACCGCGAACAGGTTCGCGACGTCCAGGCCGGACTTTGCGATCTCGCGATCGGCAACAGCTATTACATGGTCGCGATGCAGAAAAACCCGGAGCAGAAGCCCTGGGCTGACGCCGTGCACATGCTTTTCCCGAACGCTGCAGATCGCGGCACGCACATCAACGCGTCGGGCATGGCGCTTGCGGCGAATGCACCAAATGCAGCGAACGCCAAAGCGCTGATGGAATTCCTCGTTTCACCTGAAGCTCAGCAGCTTTATGCCGAGGCAAACGGCGAATATCCGGTCGTCGCAGGCGTCAAGGCGTCGGACATGGTCGAGTCTTGGGGACCGCTGAACGCAGATCCGCTTCCGCTGTCAAAGATCGCGGAGTTCCGCAAGAAGGCCTCTGAAATGGTCGACCGCGTGCGGTTCGACGCCGGCCCCAATTCCTAAACCCATGATTTGCGGCGGCAGTGACGCCGTCCGCTCCACCTTTTTCGTCTCGAGGTCCATATGGCCACAAATGCACCCCTCGTTATCCGCGCCACACAGACGGCTGCGAACAACGTCATTCCACTTCAGTCACGCGCGCCAGAGCGTCTCGTTGGTGTCGGCTTCCGCTGCTGGCTAACCGGCTTCACCACCGGCGAAATCGGTTCCTGGGAAGAGGCCTGGAATACGTTTTCCAGCACCCTCGGCAATGACCACGCAAAGCTGTTGCTGCTCGACCTATCGCAGTTCGTGCGCGCGGTCTCGGCGACGTCCGAGCGTAACATTCGCGTTCAAGCGCCGGGTTGTAGCGGTTTCTGCCGTGACGAATGCCTCGCGATCTCGATGATCGCCGCCTGCCAACACAATGCCCGCGATGCCCTTCGCGCGTCGACGACGGCGTTGATCGGCAGCGACGACATCGGCGATGCTCTAACCGGCGCGCAGAAGTTCGCGGGCGGTTTGCGTTCGGTAAACCAAATCCTTTCCGCAGAATCCGTTTGCCCGGCAACGTGCGCCTTGCGCGTCGGCAAATCCCGGTTGATGTAGGACCGGAACTTCAGCGGAACCCAAGCCAGCCATGAGCAGCGCGACCGCGATCCTCAAGGCTGGCTTGCCGAAACTCCGCGATACCGTCGGTCACGACCGCTGGGCGTGGACCGCCGTTGCGGCAGCCGCTTTGCTCGCGCTGCCGATCCTCGCAATTGTTTGGATCGCTCTATCGGCCACTGAGAGCAGTTGGCCGCATTTGTTGGCGACCGTCCTGCCGAGTGCGCTGAAAAATACGGTGCTGCTACTCGCCGGCGCCAGTGCGCTTGCGCTTGCCATCGGCACGGCGACGGCGTGGCTGGTCACGATGTTTCGCTTTCCGGGGCGAGACCTAGCCGACCGGCTCCTTGTGCTACCGCTGGCGATGCCGATCTATATCGTTTCGTACGCTTACGTAGATCTGCTCGATTTTGCAGGGCCGGTTCAGTTGAGCCTGCGTGCAGCTTTTGGTCCGCATAGCGCGTTCGCCACGGCGATACCCGACATACGCTCCTTGGGCGGCGCCATCATCATCTTCGCTTTGGCGCTCTATCCATACGTCTACCTCTCGGCACGCGCGAGCTTTGTCCAGCAATCGGTTTGTGCGCTGGAAGTCGCGCGCACGCTCGGTCAAACCTCATCCGGCGCATTCTGGAAGGTTGCGCTGCCAATGGCGCGGCCAGCGCTCGCAGCCGGCGTTTTGCTTGTCATGATGGAATGCCTGAACGATCTCGGCGCCGTGCAATACCTCGGTGTCGAAACGCTGTCGGCCAGCATTTATGCAACGTGGATGCAGCGCTCCAATCTTCCTGGTGCTGCGCAATTGGCGTTGGTGATGCTCGTCATGATTGCCGTGCTTTTGATCGGCGAGCGCATTGCCCGCGGCGATGCCGAATTTCATCACACGACCGGCCGTTACCGCGCGATTCCCTTCGAAACGCTGGCTGGCGCTCGCGCCTATGCCGCGCTGGCATTTGTCGCGTTGCCGGTTTTGCTCGGCTTTGTCCTGCCGTTCGCCGTTTTGATATGGCGTGCCCTAGGCCGCATCTCGGTTTTCGACAGCGCAGGCTTTTTAACGGCTGCGGGCAATAGCCTGATGCTGTCGGCGACGGCGAGCGGCGTCGCGGTTGCGCTCGCGCTCTTGTTCACCTACGCCGCGCGGCTGCACCGAACGGCAGCGACCCTTCTCGCGGTCCGCATGTCGGGCTTTGGCTATGCGTTGCCCGGCACGGTTCTCGCTATCGGCCTGCTGGTGCCACTCGCAGCCTTCGACAACGGGCTCGACGCCTGGATGCGCAGTACGTTTTCAATTTCAACAGGCCTGCTGCTGTCGGGTTCGCTATTCGCGGTGACGGCAGCCCTGGTTATCCGTTTCCTGGCGGTCGCCATATCGAGCATTGAGGCGGGGCTGGAGCGCATTTCGCCAAACATAGATGCAGCCGCGAAAACGCTAGGCACACGGCGTTCTGCCGCGCTCCGCATGATCCACCTGCCGATGCTCAAACCGGCACTTGGTGCAGCCGCGCTGCTCGTCTTCGTCGACGCAATGAAAGAGCTTCCGGCGACGCTGCTGCTCAGGCCATTTAATTTTGAGACGCTGGCAACGCGGATGTACGCCCTGACGGCTGCCGAGCAATTCGAAGAAGCTGCCGTCGGCGCCGTCGCGATCGTGCTGATCGGACTGATACCGGTGCTGCTGCTGCATCGCGCGGTCGCAGCAGGACGCGCAGGCGGCTCGAACTGACTTTCGTCAACCGCCGGCCTGCGCGCTGCTATTCTAAGCTGCTTTCTAATAAGTCCGTGAAGGAAAAGCCGCCGGAGGATTGCCGGCGGCTGTCACTTACCAGCTCCGTCGTTCGCCCGAGTCGATGTGGAACAATCCACCGCCGTAGTGCTTCAGGCCGCCGACACTGCCGCTGCTTCGGAGGTAAGCGTAGACGGCGCCGACATTACCGCGGACGCGGAAATCGACAGCGTTGCCCGAAAGATGCTTCGACTTCGGCGCACCGCCTACCCGGCGGTTATGACCTGAGCTGCGGCACGTCGAGTTTACGGTCACCGGTCCGTAGTTCGCGGCGACCGAGTAGATGACCGACTTCAGCGACCCATTCAGGCAGCCAGCCGACGCGACCCAACGCACGCCGCCACCCGACAGGCTCTTTGCCGGAGCTGCGTTCTGTTCCGGATAATAGCTGTTGCCCAGCGCGGCGACGCGGACGCCCTTGCTCTTTTTCTTCGCCGGCTCGGTAGCCGATGCGTAGCCGCCAAGCTTCTTGGAGCTCTTCTTGGCGTAATATTTCTTCTTGCCGGACTTTGAGCCGTAAGCCTTCGACTTCGACGGCTTATAACCATACGCTTTGCGCGACTTGGCCTTCTTGGCGTCGATGTCAGCCTGCTCCCAGAACGGAACAGCGTCGGCATGAGCGGCTGTCGAAACGGCGACGCCCGAGATAGCAGCAAGCGCCAATGCAACGGCGCCGAGCGCGACAGCGCGAACCGTCTGCGAGATACGCGATACAAACATACTACAAACTCCCTACGCAGGCGTCCCTAGCGCGTGCCCCGCACGACCCGGCATCCGCCTTAACCCCGTGTTAACCACTTGAACATTCGACCGCCTACACGCCAACATTTGAAAAGACGACTCACAATTGATGAAGATGGTTAACCGTGAAGAGGACTAGGTAGTTTTTACTTACGCGAGCAACCGCCAATATATATTGATACTTAACATCAATAGTATTCGACGGCCCGACCAAACATTTTCAGCCGCGCAGCAAGAAACCCGCATAATTTATCTCGAATGAAGTGCGGCGCCCCGACGCAACTTCTACTCAATGCTTGAGGGATACTGCAAAGTAACGCGATAGTCTTCGTAATCGCCGAATTACGACGTAGGCGTATTATCTAACATCGCCGCGACGGCTGATTCCAGCCGTTGGCGATCAGCGGCAGGCACGTGGAGCGCCGCCTTTGTACGCCGCCAGACGACGTCAGACGCCGTTGACGCCCACTCGTTGACCTTGAGATAGGCGACCTCGCGGGCACGCAATCCACCGCCAAGGTCGGCTCCAAGATCGCTGACGCTGCGCGCGTCACCGAGCAGCTGGTCGATACGGCTGCCGTAGCGGCGGGCAAGGCGATGCAGGTCATCGCGCGCAATGCCGCGGCGCCGGCGCACGAGGTCTTCGAACCATTGGTCATATGGTTGCGCCCCGATTTCACCGCCCGGCAACGGCGCATGCCCCGTCCAAGCCGGACCCATCCCAAGATGCGGCTTCAGAAGATCGAGCGCCGCTTCCGCCAGCCTGCGGTAAGTCGTTATCTTGCCGCCAATGACATGCAGCAGTGGCGGTCCGGCGCCAGTATCGAGCTGCAGGCGGTAGTCGCGGCTGACCTTCGACGGATTGGCGCTGCCGTCGTCGTCCAACGGCCGGACGCCGGAAAAGCGCCAAATGATATCGCCGGCAGCAAGCGGGATCGAGAAGTAGCGGTTCGCGACATCAAGCAGATAGGCATCGTCAGACGCATCTGAAGAAACAGCGCGTGGATCACCGTCATACGGCCGATCGGTCGTCCCTATCAGCGTGAATGCACCCTCATAGGGCAGCGCAAACACGACTCGCCCATCGGTGTTCTGGAAAATATACGCGGTGTCCGCGCCTGGAATGCGCGGCACGACGATATGGCTGCCTTTGACGAGGCGAATGGCGGGCAAAGAGCCGTTCGAGGCGCTGCCTTCCACAAGCCCGGCAACCTGATCGACCCACGGACCCGCCGCGTTGACGACGACACGCGCGGGTACAACGCGCTTGTCAGCGCCGCTGCCCAGCGTCACCCGCCATGCGTCACCAGCAACAGCCAGGCCCGTGACTGCCGTGCGCGGCAAGACGGTTGCGCCCCGTTCGCGAGCGGCGATTGCGTTAGCGATCACAAGCCGCGCGTCGTCCACCCAGCAATCCCAATAAGTGAAGCCGTGATGCAGATCCTGATTCAGCGGCCGCCCGGCACTTGAGGCTGTCAAGTCGAGCGCACGACTGCCACCGAGCGATCGCCGCTGGCTGAGATGGTCGTAGAGAAACAGCCCTGCCCGCAACACGGGCCGGGGCCGCATCCCCGGCACATGCGGGAGCACAAACTCCAACGGCCAGACGATATGTGGGGCAGCCTTGAGCAGCACCTCTCGCTCACCAAGCGCTTCCCGCACAAGCCGAAACTCATACTGTTCGAGGTAGCGCAGACCGCCGTGGATCAGCTTCGAAGACGCCGACGACGTTGCTCCGCCAAGATCGCTGGCATCGGCCAACAGGACTTTCAAACCGCGGCCGGCAGCGTCGGCGGCGATACCGGCTCCGTTGATGCCGCCGCCGACGACAACGATGTCGAACATGTCCGTTGTCGTCGTGGTCATGTGTCCGCGCTCGCGCCCCTCGGCAAAAATCGCGCCGTTGCCTGGCGACGATTGTCGTTCAATCGATAACCTAGTTTGACGACCTCAAGCCAGGCTGAATGCCGAAATCAAATTGATGCGGCTTCCGACGCCGGCGAAGTGCTTTCGGCATCGCGCTGCGGCCGGACGAGTGCGAACACGACGCCAGCAAGAATGCCGGCCGGTAGCCCGAGGAGGACGGCTGCTGCCGGTTTTAGGCCCCACCAGTTGGCGATGCCGCCGGCGTGCCGCCACAGCGCCCACCAGGCGGCGGATCGTGCCTCTTCGGTCGCGGCTGCAGCATAGTCGGCCTGCAATTGCGCGAATTTGCGCACCGCGCCCGGCGCGGCGTCCGACAGGAAACCGGTCCACTCGAACATGAGGACTGGGAAATACCTTGCACCGACGATGTAGGCACCCGTCACGGCAAGCCCTGCGACCATCGCCGCGACCGCGCCCGACGCCGACATCCGGCGCCAGAACAATCCGAGCGCCACCGCAGGAAACAATCCGGCCGCGATGATGGCCAGCCCTTCCGAAAACAGCCATGGGATTTCCATAGTACCCAGCATCGCAACGGCCAGCGCGGCAAGCAGCAGTGCCGTCGCCAGGACCACCGATCGCGCGTCGAGCGCTGACGCATCGACGGATCCGCGTCTACGCCCTTCGCCGTCTGCGGCGAGCAGGGCCGAGATGATCGCATTCCCGGTAACGATCGCCGCGATCGCAGCCGCTAGCCAGAACGGCCAAATGGCGAATGCCGGCAGCCCCGAAATTGACGGCGCTGCAAGTGCGAAGCCATCGCTTGTGAAGGCCACGTCCTGAAGCCGCAAAAATCCGCGATTTCCGCTGGCCTTCGCACATGCCGCCGCAACTTCGCTACCGTCGTCCGACGTAATCCCACACAGTGAGACCCAACCGCGGCCGCTTGCTTCCAGCAACGTAGCCGGTACGGCCGCCGTCTCAATGCCTTTTGAAAGCTCCTGTGCAACGCTGATGCGCGCGAAAACAGCGAACGCCGCAAGCGCCAGCAGAAACCAAACGACCCAGACGGTCGCCAATGCGGCGCGCCGCGGCGCGGCTCCGGGTGCAGCCGTTGCTCGCGAGATATGGCGGCCAAGCAAATACGGCAACGCGGCAAGCCCCAAAGCGAGCGCAACGACAACACCGAGGAAGTTCGTCATCGACAGCTGCAGAAACGGCGCCGTCATTGGGCGCAACGAGCGCACATCCGCGAGCTTGTTGATGATCAGGTTTTGCTCGAGTGCCGCCAAGTCTTCGAGGCCATAGCCGTAAACAAAAAGCGGCAGAGGCCATCGGCCTTGAACCACCGGATAGGCGAACACCGGGATAAAGACCAGGACGAGCAACGCCGCGAAGATGACGCCACGCCCGGACGAGACGTTCAAAAGCGCCGACATAAGCCACACGAGCGCCAACAGCACCGCGGTTACGGCGACACCGGTCGGATAGTCGGTCAGAAATGCCCCTTGCACGGCGAGCGCGCCGCCTCTGAGATCGGCCGCCAGCAACGCTACCGAACCGATGGCAGCTACGACGAGCGCCAAGCGCCGCGGCCACCGGCCACCATAACGGGCCATGAAAAATCCGGTGATCGTGCTCACGGGATAGAGCGAAAATCTCGGTGCGATCGCGATCGCGAGCAGGGCGAGGCCGGCCGCCATGCCGAGTGGGAATGCAAGCCCGTCGTAACCAAGCGCAGCAATCGCGCCAACGGCTCCGACAACACCCGCTGATCCGATCGCTTCGCCCGCCAAACGCAGCGATGGGGAGAGGCCCTCGGCACGCGCCTCGCCGCCAGCGCGAATTGCGAAAAACAGGGCAAGAGCCGCCAGCGCCAGCAGCACGAATACAGCGGTCGTCCAGAAGCCGAGCGGAAAGCCCGCAATCTTGACAGCGTTGAGCGTGAGCGCGGTCAACGGAAGACCGAGCGCCAGCAACGCCCACGTCATCAAGCTCAATCCGAGCAGGCGACGCGATGGACGGCTCGCACTTTCTACGTCGCTTCCTGACATCGGCTTAGCCTCGGCAGCGCATCATACGCGCTAGGGTAAATATCCGAGGTGTCTTCGCGCGGGAAGGCGTTGCGATCAAGGCGGGTAAAAGCACCATATGTGGCGCTCGCACGCAGCACGGTCGTCCGTAGATGAGGTGTGCGCGGAAAGCACGCAAACGGGCGCGGTTCACGCGCGCCAAAAATGAGAAAGGGGCGGTGCGGTATCCCGCGCCACCCCGTTCTTTTCGTCCCTAGACTTGGACCTTTATTCGTTTTCTGTCGGCTTCGATCTGGCCCTTGCGCCGAAGCGTGGGCACCATGACCCAAGACAACCCGTGCGTCAAGTCAACGCAGAACTTTTTGACGCTCCCGACGAGACTTTTTTGCAGCCCAAAACATAAACATGCATCGTTTTGCGGCAGTTTGCGTTATCTCGGCGGGACGGCCCCACGATCACTTATGATCGTGATGATCATGGCCTGATTTTGCATCGCCGTGGTCGTGCCCTTCGTTGCCGGGTTGATGATCCATCCCGTGCGGACCAAGCGCGCCAGCCGGTTCGACGGTCGCATCGAGTGCGATCGTGCCAGCCTTCTCGAAAGTCAGCTCCAGCTTAACCAGCTCGCCTTCTTTCAACGGCTGTTTGAGATCGAACAGCATGATGTGGTCGCCCATCGGCTTCAAAATGTGCGACTCGCCGTCCTTAAGATCGATGGCCTCGACCCGGCGCATTTTCATGACGTCGCCGTCCATGATGTGCGTGTGAATCTCGACGCGGCCGGCCGCCGGCGACGACGCAGAGATCAGTTTGTCGGTGGTACCCTTGTCGGTTTTGATTTCAAGAAACGCCGCACCGACGGTCGCTCCGCCGGGTGTCGCCCGGGTCCAAGGATGCGCGACTGTCACGCCCTTGTTCGTCGCTTCGTGCGCCGACGCTGTCGCGATCCCGGCTAGCACCAAAACAGCTGCAGTTAATATTCCAAAGTTGCGCATCGCTCTTTTTCCCATTTTGCGTACGGCTTCCGGTCGGCATATAGGCCGATTGAGGCTGAAACAGGCCTGTGGCATCGGAGCGCCGGCCGGCACGCAAGCCAATTGTTAACGTTCTAGTTGGTTCGTGCGTTTAACTGCGTCTGGCCCGAGATGTGCTAAACTTCCCGCGAGTTGACAGTCGCAAGGCAGTGCCGTGGTACAAAGTAAACAGCGCATTCTTCTGATTATCAGCGGCGGCATCGCGGCTTACAAAAGCCTCGACCTGATCCGCCGGCTGCGCGAGCGCGGCTGCACCGTGCGTACCGTCATGACGAAATCGGCCGAACAGTTTGTGACGCCGCTAGCAGTCGGCGCGATTTCGAACGAGCGCGTTTTCACCGATCTCTTCAATCTCGATGACGAGCGCGAGATCGGGCACATCCGTTTGGCACGCGACTGCGATTTGATCGTCGTCGCGCCCGCGACGGCGGATCTTATCGCGAAAATGGCCAATGGCCTGGCGAACGACCTGGCGACTTCGGTCCTGCTCGCGACGGATAAACCCGTGCTCGTTGCGCCCGCAATGAACCCGCGCATGTGGTCAAACAAGGCGACGCAACGCAATGTCGCGCAACTGAAAGCCGACGGGATCGAATTCATTGGCCCCGCTGTCGGCGAAATGGCAGAGCGCGGTGAAGCCGGCACGGGACGCCTCGTTGAAGTGCCGGAGCTTGTTGCAAAAATAGAAAGCATTATTACGCCGCAGCGGATTTCAGCCGCGCAGCCGCTTCACGGACGCCACGTCTTGATCACAAGCGGCCCGACGCATGAGCCTATCGATCCCGTGCGCTACCTCGCAAACCGATCGTCGGGCAAACAAGGTTATGCATTAGCGATCGCCGCTCAAAAGCTCGGCGCGGACGTCACGTTGATTTCAGGCCCGGTAACGCTCGCCGATCCGCATGGCGTTAAAATAATCCGGGTCGTCACGGCTGCTGAGATGCTGGAAGCGGTGACGCAAGCGCTGCCCGCAGATATCGCTATTTTCGCTGCTGCCGTCGCAGATTGGCGCGCCGCAAAGCCACGCGCGGAAAAGTTGAAGAAGTCGGCTGGCAATGAGCCGCCCGCACTGAAACTCATCGAGAATGCGGACATCCTCAAAACGATCGGTCAGCGCGTAAAAGGCCGCCCAGAACTTGTCATCGGCTTTGCCGCCGAAACCGAGACAGTGGTTGCGCACGCCCAGAAGAAATTGAAATCAAAAGGCTGCGATTGGATCATCGCCAACGACGTCTCACCGGAAACAGGCATCATGGGCGGCGAGCGAAATACGGTTCACATCGTCACGCGCGATGGCGTCGAGAGTTGGCCTGAAATGACGAAAGCCGACGTCGCGGATCGCTTGATGGCGCGGATCGCCGCGCAATTAGCGCAAAAATCGGCAGCCGCAGAATGAAGGAAAAATCGTCTCCTGCCGCCGTAAAAATCCGCCGCTTGCAGCATGCTGAAGGCTTGCCGCTGCCGGCCTATCAAACCTCGGATGCGGCCGGCATGGATTTGCTCGCCGCTGTCGCCGCAGACGCGCCGGTGATCTTGAAGCGTGGCGGCCGCGCGCTCGTTCCGACGGGGCTCGTGTTTGAGCTGCCGTCTGGCATGGAAGCACAGGTTCGCCCCAGATCTGGCCTCGCCGTAAAGTTCGGCGTGACCGTATTGAACAGCCCCGGCACGATCGACGCCGACTATCGCGGCGAGGTGTCCGTCATCTTGATCAACCACGGCGATCAGCCATTCGCAATCCAGCGCGGAGACCGAATTGCGCAACTCGTGCTGATGCCTGTTATGCGGGCGAAGATCGTCGAGTCCGCTTTTCTGACAGAAACGCAACGCGGCGCGGGCGGCTTTGGCTCGACGGGGGTCGCGGCAACAAAAGTCGCCAAACCGGAACCCAAATCAGCACGCAAAACCAAGCGCAGCGTGCCGAAAAGAACGGCCGTTGCGTCAAACCGCAAGAACGCGAAAACGGTCACTCAAAGGGCACGAAAACCAAAGCGAACAACGGCGTCAAAACGCTGACAACAGTAGCGTTTTTTCGCTGCATCGCACTTGAGCACGCACTGCGAACCTGCCACAACGGCGGCGACGCTTAGCCCAAACAATCGGAACCGAACATGACGAGCCAGACGATCAAAACACTTGCCGCGACAAAATCCTGGGGTCGAGGCCGCGTGTACGACAGCATCGCCGAGACCATCGGCCATACGCCGCTCGTACGCTTGGGCAAGGTTACGAAAGCGGCCAACGTCTCGGCCGATATTTTGTTGAAGCTCGAGTTCTTCAATCCGCTGTCGTCGGTCAAAGATCGCATCGGCGTCTCGATGATCGACACGCTCGAAGCCCAAGGCAAGATCACGCCAGGCAAGAGCGTTTTGATTGAGCCGACATCCGGCAACACGGGCATCGGTCTCGCATTCGTGGCCGCAACGCGCGGTTACCGCTTGATCCTCGTCATGCCGGAAACGATGTCGATCGAGCGCCGTAAAATTCTGGCGCATCTCGGCGCTGAACTCGAACTGACGCCTGGACCGGGCGGCATGCCGGCCGCCGTCGCGCGGGCCGAAGAATTGGCGAAAACGCTGCCTGATGCTGTCATTCCAGGCCAGTTTGAAAACCCCGCCAATCCGCTCGTTCACGAACTGACGACGGCAGAAGAAATCTACAACGATACCGGCGGCAAAGTTGATGCGCTGGTTATCGGCGTCGGCACCGGTGGCACTCTGACGGGCTGCGGCCGCGTCCTGAAGAAGCGCATTCCTGGTATCAAAATCTTCGCCGTGGAACCATCGACAAGTGCGATCCTCTCTGGTCAGCAACGCGGCCCGCACAAAATCCAGGGCATCGGGGCCGGCTTTATCCCGGACGTGTTGCAACGCGACCTGATCGATGAAGTCATCACCGTGCCAAGCGATATGGCGTTTGAAACGTCGCGCATGGTGGCGCGCGTTGAAGGCATTCCGGGCGGCATCTCGACCGGCGCCAACGTTGCCGCCGCTTTGACGGTGGCACAGAAGCCTGAGATGGCGGGCAAGACCATTGTAACGTTCGCGCCATCGTCGGCCGAGCGCTATTATTCGAGCGAACTGTTCCTCGACCCACAAGCACGAAGCTGAGCGCAAAGGCGCGACCGGGATGGCGAAACTGACGGTAGACGAAGCGGAGCGCTACAAGCGTCATCTGGTTCTGCGCGACGTCGGCGCCCCCGGTCAGCAGAAACTCAAGGCCGCGCGCGTGCTCGTGATTGGCGCAGGCGGCCTTGGTTCACCGGTTCTTTTGTATCTTGCGGCGGCTGGCGTCGGCACGTTGGGCATCATCGACAACGATACGGTGTCGATCGACAATCTGCAGCGCCAGGTCGTGCATACGACGGCGGCGGCCGGTCATTTGAAAGTCCAGAGCGCGGCCGAGACGATCAGGCAGATCAATCCGCACGTTACGATTGAAACGTTCCCCGAGCGGCTGACCGCGAGCAATGCGATTGAGATCATATCGCGCTTCGATATCGTGGCCGACGGCTCGGATAACTTCGCGACGCGCTACCTCGTCTCAGACGCGTGCTACTTCGCAAAGAAGCCGCTCGCCTATGCGGCGCTTGGCGCGCTCGACGGCTACGTTTCGATTTTCAAACCGCACGAAACGCGTGCTGACGGCGCACCGTATCCAACGCTCCGGTGCCTTTTTCCGGAAGCGCCGCCTGCTGGCCTCGTTGCGAACTGCTCGGAGGTCGGCGTCCTCGGTCCTGTCGCCGGCGTCATCGGCACATTGCAGGCGACCGAGACGGTCAAAGAAATTCTCGGAATTGGCGACAGTCTCGCCGGGCGTCTGCTGATTTACGACGCGTTGGCGAGCCGTTTCGATACGATCGAGATCAGCTGGGATGAGCAGAACCCGCTGACCGGCACGAACGCGACACTAAAAGATCTCAGCAGTCACAGCGCAACGGCCAATCCGGCGTGCGCAGCCGAATAATGCTCAGCTGTTCCGCGCGAAACTGAACCCGAGCGGTGTTTCACGCGACAACAAACTCATATTGACCGCGATTGTTTTTCCAGCCGCCGCGCCGGTGCCAGCCATCAACCAGGAAGGATGGCAATGACGCCGGCGCGGCGATTTTTGTCGTGATGATCCTGGAAAGAAAAAGGCCAGTCTCTCGACTGGCCTTCATTGGGTTACAGCATTGCCGGATGAACGCGGTCGGGCGGCGCATGGCCGTCAGCGAATGCTTTGATATTGATGATCACCTTCTCGCCCATGTCGATGCGGCCTTCGATTGTCGCAGAACTCATGTGCGGCAGGGCAACAACGCGATCCGACGCGAGCAGTCGCGGATTGACGGCCGGCTCATGCTCGAACACGTCGAGACCAGCGCCAGCGATTGCGCCCGCTTCCAACAGACGCGCCAGCTCATTTTCGTCGATCACTTCACCGCGTGCGGTGTTGACGACGTAGGCCGATGGCTTCAACAGTTTGAGCCGCCGTGCCGAAAGCAAGTGATACGTCGCAGGTGTGTGCGGGCAGTTGACCGACACGATATCGACGCGGGTCAGCATCTGGTCGAGGCTTTCCCAGTATGTTGCCTCAAGCTCCTGCTCGACAGCGGACGAGACGCGGCGGCGATTGTGGTAGTGAATCTGCAAACCGAATGCCTTGGCGCGGCGCGCAACGGCCTGGCCAATGCGGCCCATGCCGACGATGCCGAGACGCTTGCCGTAAATGCGATGACCGAGCATCCACGTCGGCGACCATCCGGTCCATTTGTTGGTGGGGTCGCGCATATACGCGGCACCTTCCGCCACACGGCGTGGCACGGCGAGGATCAGCGCCATCGTCATGTCGGCGGTATCTTCCGTCAGAACACCCGGCGTGTTGGTGACGAGAATGCCGCGGTTGCGGGCCGTATCAAGATCAACGTTGTCGACGCCCGTGCCGAAGTTGGCGATCAACCGCAATTGCGGTCCGGCCTGTGTCAGCACAGCCCGGTCGATTTTATCGGTGACGGTCGGCACGAGCACATCGGCGGTTTTGACGGCGGCAATCAATTGCGCCTGCGACATCGGCTTGTCATCGTCGTTGAGGCGCGTTTCGAAAAGTTCGCACATCCGCGTTTCAACAACGTCAGGAAGCTTGCGCGTGACGATGACTAGGGGCTTTTTAGGAGTGGTCGGCATTTTGATTCCGTAACGGGTTTAGCCCGAATTCGGGGCTCGCCTGCGCGAGTTTTGAGAAGATCGCCCCGTGTCTAACAGATGGCCCTTGCAATGACAAAGTGCTGTTTACACTCAGCGTCCAAAAGACCAATTCTCGAGGCGCGGTTCTAGGTGCCGATCAATCGAAGCATGAAAATCCAGCACAAAGTGCACCGGACACGCATGACGAACACGGGTCACCTGAAACGCGCCGCCATCTGCGCGGGGCTTGCGTGTCTGTTGGCGGGCGCCTCTAACCTCGCCGCGGCGCAGCCATCCGGCGATACGGCGGTACCCGCCGGCAGCGGATTGCCGATCCCGCGCTTCGTCAGTTTGAAATCGGACCGCGTGAATATGCGAAACGGCCCGGGCACGGATTATCCGACCGGATGGGTCTACCGCCGGGCCGGCCTACCGCTCGAAGTCATCAAGGAGTTCGAAGGCTGGCGGCAAGTGCGCGACGCCGATGGCGCAGAAGGATGGGTTTTGCAGGCGTTTTTATCAGGTCGCCGCACCGCGCTGGTCCTGCCGTGGGAACGCAAAGCCAGCAAGGCGCCGCCGATCGTACCGGTTTACGCAAGCGATAGCGCCAGCGCCAACATCGTCGCCAACGTCGAGGCCGGCGTCATCGCAAATCTCAGCAGCTGCGACGGCCGCTGGTGTCGCGTCTCGATTGAACAATACAGAGGTTACGTCGAGCAGAAAAAGCTCTGGGGCGTCTACGACGGCGAGACGATCAAATAGCTAGCTGCAGCTATTTTTTCGCGAGGCGCACGATCACGTCGATATGCGTGATCTCCATGCCTTCGGGCGGTGTTGGAACGCCCGCCACTTCGATGCTGTCGCCCGGAATGTCCATAAGCTGGCCGCTCTCTTCGAGCAGGAAGTGATTGTGGTTCGACGTGTTTGTATCGAAGTACGCCTTCGACCCATCGATCGCGAGTTCGCGCACGAGACCGGCACGGCAGAACTGGTGCAAGGTATTATAGACCGTCGCGAGTGAAACGTGTTCACCGAGCGCCACCACTTCCGCGTGCAGCTGCTCCGCCGTGACGTGACGATCCGCGCCGCCGAACAAAAGACCACCGAGCGCAAGGCGTTGGCGCGTTGGGCGAAGTCCCGACGTTTTGATGATGTCGGCAACCGGCGCGCGCGTCGCATGCTCCAGGCTTGAATGTCCGTCGTTGTCTGTCTCGGTCGTCATCGTGGGGGGATTCACTCGGCTAATGTCAGAAATTCAGTCGAAACACGGAACCGCAGCGCACAGGCAATTCACACTGCCTGCGACAAGACGGGTACGACCACCATAACCTGCGCCGCTACCGCCCGCAACGGCGCCTTATCCCTCGTTTCCGCGCGATTTTCACGCACAGTGATAACGCCGCTTCCGGCTCACGCGGCTTTCGCTGGCCTAGTGTCTGTGATACCTAGCCCCCACCTTTAAGGACCCTTCGGCCGCCTGGCGGCAAACCGGCAGAATGGTATGAAAGTCACTTTGCGAGGGCCAAAATGGCGGAACGCCGTTCAAGCTATGATTTCAACGACCTGCTGACTTGTGGCCGCGGCGAGCTCTTCGGCCCGGGCAACGCCCAGTTGCCGCTGCCACCAATGCTGATGTTCGACCGGATCAGCCAGATTTCGGAGACCGGCGGCGCGCACGGCAAAGGCCTCGTGGTCGCAGAATTGAAGGTCGCCGGCAACGAGCGGCTGAATTGGTTTTTCGATTGTCACTTCCAAGGCGATCCCGTTATGCCAGGATGCCTCGGTCTTGATGCGCTCTGGCAGCTGACCGGATTCTATCTCGGCTGGCTCGGTCTGACGGGCCAAGGCCGCGCGTCGGGTGTGGGCGAAGTCAAGTTTACGCGCGAAGTTACGCCGGACGTCAAAAATCTCGAATACGTCATCGACATCAAGCGCGTCATCGCCCGCAAGTTGAAGCTTGCCGAAGCCGATGGCATTTTGAAAGCCGATGGCGAAGTGATCTACACCGCCAAAGATCTGCGCGTCCTTCTGAAGTCGTCGGAAGCCTGATCAAACTCATTTGACGCCGCTTCGCGCATCTTGTGCGAGCCGCCAGCATAAGGGACCGGAAGCGCATGAGGCGCGTTGTCGTCACCGGCATGGGCATTGTTTCTTCGATTGGAAACAATACGCAGGAAGTCGTCGCCTCGTTGCGCGAAGCCAAATCGGGCATCTCGCGCGCTGAAAAGTACGCTGAACTCGGCTTCAAATGCCAAGTTCACGGCGAGCCGGCGATCGAGTGGGAATCGATCGTTCCGCGCAAGCCAAAGCGTTTCATGAATCCCGGCGTCGCCTGGAACTGGATCGCAATGGATCAGGCGATCCGCGATGCAGGCTTAGAGGCTGGCGACGTCGTCAACGAGCGCACCGGCGTCATCCTCGGTTCTGGTGGACCATCGACTCGCGCGATCGTTGAAGCGGCGGAGACGACGATCAAGTCCGGCGGTCCAAAAAAGATCGGCCCATTTGAAGTACCCAAGGCAATGTGTTCGGGGCCATCGGCGGCACTCGCAACCGCGTTTCAGATCAAGGGCGTGAACTATTCGATCTCGTCTGCATGCGCGACGAGCGCACACTGCATCGGCAACGCCGCCGAACTGATCCAATGGGGCAAGCAGGACGTTATGTTTGCCGGCGGCTGCGAAGAACTCGACTGGACGTTGTCGAACCTCTTCGACGCGATGGGCGCCATGTCGACCGGCTTCAACGCGACACCGCAGAAGGCTAGCCGCGCCTACGATAAGAACCGCGACGGTTTCGTGATCGCGGGCGGTGCCGGAGTCGTCGTTCTGGAAGAACTCGAACACGCGAAAGCGCGCGGGGCCAAAATCTACGGCGAGATCGCTGGCTACGGTGCGACGTCGGATGGTTACGACATGGTCGCACCATCCGGCGAAGGCGCAGCGCGCTGCATGCAGCTCGCGCTCAAAGGCCTTGACGGCAAAGGTGTGCCGAAGATCGATTACATCAACCCGCACGGCACCGGCACGCCGGTCGGCGACGCCAAGGAAATCGACGCTATTCGTAAGGTGTTCGGCGGCGAAATGCCGGCTATTGCTGCGACGAAATCGTTAACCGGCCACTCGCTCGGCGCCATCGGCGTCCAGGAAGCGATCTTCTCGCTGTTGATGATGAATAATGGTTTTATTTGCGAAAGCGCAAACATCGAGGAAATCGACCCGGCATTTGCAGACATGCCGATCGTGAGACAGCGGATCGACAACGCTGAGCTTAACTGTGTGATGTCGAACAGCTTCGGTTTCGGCGGCACGAATGCGACATTGGTGTTCCGCCGCCACGATGCCTAATGGATTAAACGACTGACTGATAGCGCCCGTTCGGCGGTTTCAGGTTTTGCGTAACGACAGACGGTGCCTGAGTAATGCGACTTTACAAGCCTGGGGCCGGTTGGTTTCAAGTTCACGGACGAAATTTTGGTGACAAAAAGAGGCTCCCAATGACTGACTTCGACCTCACAAAGCCCGGTCCGCTACTGGCGGGTAAGCGCGGCCTCGTGATGGGCGTCGCCAATGACCGCTCGATCGCGTGGGGTATTGCTCGCATTCTCGCAGGCCAGGGCGCAGAACTGGCATTCACGTATCAGGGTGGAGCGTTTGGCCGCCGCGCATTGCCGTTGGCGCAGTCGCTCGGTTCGAAGATCATCGAAGAATGCAACGTCCTCGATCTGCCGAGCGTCGACAATGTCTTCGCGCGCATCAAGGAAGAGTGGGGCGGCCTCGATTTCGTCGTCCACGCGCTTGCCTACTCGGACCCGAAGGAACTGGGTGGCCGCTACGCCGATACCACGCGCGAGAACTTCATCAACTCGATGGTTATCTCGTGCTTCTCGTTCACCGAAATTGCCAAGCGCGCAGCCGAATTGATGCCGAACGGCGGCTCGATGATTACGTTGTCGTATGGCGGCGCCACGCGGTGGGTACCGTCGTACAACGTCATGGGCGTTGCCAAAGCGGCGCTAGAAGCTTCCGTCCGTTATCTCGCTGCCGACCTCGGTCCGCAGGGTATTCGCGTCAACGCGCTGTCGGCCGGTCCAATGCGCACGTTGTCGGGTGCTGGCGTGTCGGACGCACGCGTGATCTTCAACTTCCAGCGCGAAAACTCGCCGCTGAAGAAGACCCCGACGCTCGATGATGTCGGCGGCTCGGCGCTCTATTTATTGTCGCCGATGTCAGGCGCGGTCACAGGCGAAGTCCACTTCGTCGACTGCGGTTACAATACCGTGTCGATGCCGACGCTCCAGAACCTCAAAGAGATCGACGCCGAAGGTAAGGCGTCGGGAGCCTCACCGTCGGAAGCGGCGGAATAAAGCTGCCGCTTTCACGGATCGTCTTTTTCGAGCCTCGCGCGACCCCGTTGACGACGCCGTTCGGCCGTCGCAAACACTCGACCTATGAAAAGCGGGGGGCCATGAAAGCGGGGGGCCATGATCGGCGTCTTTGATTCTGGCCTCGGCGGCCTGACGGTTCTGCGTGAACTCACGCAGCGCTTTCGGCATGCCGATTTCGTCTATCTGGCCGATCACGCGCACGTGCCGTACGGCAATCGTCCGTCAGATGAGATTGTCGACTTCACGCGCGACTGCGTCGAAGACCTTTTTAATCGCGGCGCCAGGCTGGCGCTACTTGGATGCAATACCGCCACCGCCGTCGCGCTCCGCCGCCTGCAACAACAATGGCTGCCAGCCAGCAAATGGGCCGGCACGCACAACGTGCTCGGGATCGTAGCGCCGACCGTCGAAGCGGCAACGCAAACGCCGTGGGCGGTGACATCACCCCAATATCCGCAGAAGTATAACACCGACACGATCGCGGTATTCGGCACCACGCGCACCGTCACGTCCGGCGTCTATCCGGAAGAGATCCACAAGCGCTGCCCGAAGGTGACGATCGTGCAGCAGATCTGTTCCGAGCTGGCGGGCGCGATCGAGAACAAGCTGCCCGAAACCGAGCTAGAGGCGCTCGTTGAAGAAGGCTGTGCGGCGATGCTGGCCCAGACTCAGAACATGCCGCCGCATCGCGCGATTTTGGGCTGTACGCATTTTCCGCTCGTCGAGCATCTCTTCCGCCGTCATCTGCCGCCGTTCACCCGCATCCTCTCGCAGCCTGACGTCGTCGCTGACAGTTTCGAGGATTACCTCGTGCGCCGGCCGCATTATCTTGCAGGCAACGAAGGCGGACGGCTGACGCTTCTGACGACGGGTGATGCCGCTGACGTCAGCGCCAAGGCGCGCGTTTTCTGGCCGGACGTCGCGCCGTTCGCGAAGGTGTGACGCCGCACTTGTTACGGAAAGCGGAACGCGCCACATGTCGATAGAGAGGCTCTCGGGTGACCGGCATGGATCAGACTTTTCAAATCAAAGGCATGCATTGCGGCGCGTGCGTTTCGAAAATCACCAACGCGCTGCAGCCGTTTGCGGGTGGCGTTTCGGTCACGCTGAACCCTCCGCGCGTGACCCTGACGGATGCCTCGACGACGAACCTCGCCACGCTGCGATCAGCCGTCGCGAAAGCTGGCCCCTATACACTGTCACCAGAGCCTGGTGCCGCTGCACCAGCGCAAGAGCCGACATCAACCGACGGCGCTACATCGTGGCTCGCAACGTATCGTCCATTACTGCTCATCGTCGGCTATATCGCTATTGCGTCGTTCGCCGGCACGACGGCATCCGCAAATGGCATCGACTGGCGTCAGTGGATGATGAACTTCATGGCCGGGTTCTTTCTGGTCTTTTCGGCATTCAAGTTTCTCGACCTTCGCGGCTTCGCGGACGCCTATGCGGGTTATGATCTGCTCGCAAAACGCTGGCATGCGTATGGCTACGTTTATCCGTTTCTGGAGCTGGCGCTTGGCCTTGCGTATTTGTTCAGGGTGGCGCCCGATACCACCAACGTCGCCACATTGTTGCTGATGGGCTTTTCGAGCCTCGGCGTCATTGCTGCACTCGCGAATGAGCGGCGCATCGTCTGCGCGTGCCTTGGAACCGTTTTTAAATTGCCGATGTCGACCGTCACACTTGTTGAAGATTTGGGCATGGCAATTATGGCAGCGGCAATGCTTCTGGCGCCGCACGCGTGAGCGCGCGCCACAGCTCATTCGTAATACGACCAGGGCTGCGATTGATGCCTTGGCGGTGGCTTACTCGGTGCGATAGGTTCGGCGCGTAACGAGACTTGAGCGGACGGCCCGGCCTCCGCGCGCTTCATTTTATCAGGGAGTACGCACCAGATGACTGCAAAACTGACGCTCGCCGCGGCCCTCGCCGCTGCCGGTTTGATGGCCGCATCGCTATCCGCGACCGCAGCACCGATGCCGAACCTCAACCTGCTGAAGGACACCGCTTCGGCACAGTCGCACGTCGAGAAAACACACGGCTGGCATCGCCAGTGCCGTCGCGGTCTCAACGGCTCGCACAAGCACGTCAAGGGCGTCGGCCGCGTTCAGTGCACGACGGCACGCTGCACGACGAACTGGCTCGGCTATAGAACTTGCAAGTACTTCTAAGACGCCATCGCGTCTTAAAGCGCGACAGCCGCTGGATCGCATGATCCAGCGGCTTTTTTTGCTGCGCGCATCCGACTCGCGTTTCGCGAGCCGGCCGGATGCGCGAACTTTCTTTTAGCGGCGGGGACCGCGGCCACCGCCCGGACGGCCACCTTCGCGGCGCGGCGGACGGCTTTCGAAGACTTCTTCTGGCTCGCCTTCAGCGCGCGGAATTTCTTGGCCGGTTGCCTGATCGACGATCTTCATCGACAGACGCGTCTTGCCGCGATCGTCGAAGCCCAAGAGCTTGACGTAGACTTCCTGTCCTTCCTTAACGACTTCGCCGACGGTTGCCGGACGGCCGTTGGAAAGCTGCGAAATGTGGACGAGACCGTCCTTCGCGCCGAAGAAGTTCACGAACGCGCCGAACTCCATGATCTTCACGATCTTGCCTTTGTAGATCGTGCCGACTTCCGGCTCCTGCGTGATGCCCTTGATGCGCGCGAGCGCCTTTTCGATGCTCTCGCGGTTCGACGACGCGATCTTCACCGTGCCGTCGTCACTGATGTCAATCTTGGCACCCGATTCCGCGACGATTTCGCGGATCACAGAACCGCCAGAACCGATGACTTCGCGGATCTTGTCGGTCGGGATCTTGATCGTTTCGATGCGCGGCGCGTGTTCGCCGAGCTCCTCGCGCGCGCCCGTCAGGGCCTTCGCCATTTCGCCAAGGATATGCAGACGGCCAGCCTGAGCCTGCTCAAGAGCAACCTTCATGATCTCTTCGGTGATGCCGGTGATCTTGATGTCCATCTGCAGCGCGGTCACGCCGTTAGCCGTGCCCGCAACCTTGAAGTCCATGTCGCCGAGGTGGTCTTCGTCGCCGAGGATGTCGGACAGAACAGCGTAGTCGCTGCCTTCCTTGATCAGGCCCATCGCGATACCCGCAACCGGCGACTTCAACGGAACGCCAGCATCCATGAGCGCGAGCGAGGTGCCGCAGACGGTGGCCATCGACGACGAGCCGTTCGACTCGGTGATTTCCGACACGACGCGCAGCGTGTACGGGAAGTCTTCCTTCACCGGCAACATCGGACGGATCGCGCGCCAGGCGAGCTTGCCGTGACCGATTTCGCGGCGGCCAGGCGAACCCATGCGGCCGACTTCACCGACCGAGTACGGCGGGAAGTTATAGTGCAGCAGGAAGTTCTCTTTCTTCGTGCCTTCGAGGCTGTCGACGTACTGCTCGTCTTCGCCGGTGCCGAGCGTCGCGACGACGAGCGCCTGCGTTTCGCCGCGTGTGAACAGCGCCGAGCCGTGCGTGCGCGGCAGAACGTGCACTTCCGAAAGGATCGGGCGAACGGTTTTGAGATCGCGACCATCGATGCGGTGCTTCGTCTTCAAGACGTCGCCGCGCATGATGTCCATTTCGAGCGTCTTGAACGCGTCGGTCAGCAGCACCTTTTCGTTTGGGTCGTCGGCCGGGATCGCGATGCCCGCAAACACAGCCTTCTTGGCTTCGCCAACGAGATCCTGGCGCTTGCCTTTTTCTTTCGTTGAGAAGGCTTCCTTGAGCTTGGCTTCAGCGATCGCGGTAACCTGCGCCTTGTACTTGTCCTTCTCGGGCAGCTTGATGTCCCACGGCTCTTTCGCTGCTTTTTCAGCAAGCTTGATGATCGCCTGGATGACCGGCTGCATGTGCTTGTGGCCGAACATGACGGCGCCGAGCATCTGCTCTTCGGAAAGTTCTTTCGCTTCCGATTCGACCATCATGACGGCGTCGTGCGTGCCGGCGACGACGAGATCGAGCGCGCTTTCCTTCATCTCGTCGACCATCGGGTTCAGCACGAATTCGCCGTTGATGACGCCAACGCGAGCGCCGGCGATCGGGCCGAGGAACGGCAGACCTGACAACGTCAACGCGGCGGACGCTGCGACCATTCCAAGAATGTCAGGATCGTTTTCGAGATCGTGCGACAGCACGGTCACGACAACTTGCGTTTCGTTCTTGAAGCCATCGACGAAGAGCGGACGGATCGGACGGTCGATCAAACGCGAGGTGAGCGTTTCCTTTTCAGTCGGACGGCCTTCGCGCTTGAAGTATCCGCCTGGAATTTTGCCGGCAGCGTAGGTGCGCTCCTGGTAATTGACGGTCAACGGGAAGAAGTCGATGCCGGGCTTGACGGAGCGGGCGCCGACGACGGTCGCGAGTACAGTGGTTTCGCCGTATTGGGCGAGGACGGCCGCGTCTGCCTGACGCGCCATGTGGCCGGTTTCAAGCTTCAGCTTGCGACCACCCCAGTCAATTTCCACGCGATGAATATCGAACATGTTTTCGGTCTTTCGTTTTTGCTTTTTCTCTTGTCCACGGACGGATGCGTGAGGTGATCATCAGCGATGCACCAACGCCTCGTGCGCCAACGCCAAAATTGGCGGCAGCGCACGGCTTCAAAGTGTCGTTTCGAGCGGTAGGGCGGCCATCTGCCTGCCTCGCGCGTTCAGCGTCCGCTTAACGGCGGATGCCGTGCTTTTCGATGATCTTCTGATAGCGCGCGTTGTCCTTGCTCTTGACGTAATCGAGCAACTGACGGCGCTGAGACACCATCTTCAGCAAGCCGCGGCGCGAATGATTGTCTTTTTTGTGCAGCTTGAAGTGGTCGGTCAGCTCGTTGATGCGGTGCGTGAGCACGGCGATCTGAACTTCCGGCGAACCGGTGTCGTTCGCCTTGGTGGCGCTGGCCTTGATGACAGCCGTCTTCGCCTCTTTGCGATGAGGTGCAACTTCCGACATCGTGATCTCCTTTCAAAATGGAGTTTCAGAAAAGCGGCCTCGGCCGGGATGTCGTCCAGCAGGGTCGCAAACGAATACCGCGCGGACCGGTTGCGGGCCGCGCGGATGGCGTCTTTATACACGAAACGCCTGCAAAGGCGAGCGGCAATTGCTGTCTATTTTATATATTAAAAACAATAATTTAATACTCGCCTGGGCGTCGCTGCGGTTGCCCAGGACGTCAATTGGTCTTGTCTTTGTTTCGCATTTCCATCGCGCGGCCATAGCCGGTCAACACAGTGCCGAGCGAGAACAGACCGACGACCATCCATTGAATGTAATTTTCGACATTCCCTTTTTCGAAAAGATAGTCCGCCACTTCAGCGTCGGCGTTCTTGAAGCGTTGGATCGCGGTACCGCGCTCTGTTTCCGCTTCCGTAATAAGTTCTGGCGCGGCCTTGATCGCCTGGAGCACCGCGATGCGGTTGTCGAAAGCGGCCTTCGTTTGAATCTGGCCGGTCTGCTGAATGCTGAACGCAATAAGGCGCCAGTCAATCTCGCGCTTCAACGGCTCAAGGTAGAAAAGCTGAACCGCGGTCGATGCCAAGATCATCGCGATACCGAATAGTTCGCCGAGCTGATAGCCGCGCATGTACGTCCTCCCCGATTTCCCGCTTCAGACATTAGAAATTCTCGCGGGGTGCCGTAAACAAAAAAGCCGCCCTCTTGCGAGAGCGGCTCTCTTTTGGTTGCGCCTTCCGACTCCGCTCCGCGGAGCCGGCCGGAAGTCGCGAATACCAACTTAAGCGGCCTGGATGTTACCGACAGCGATCTTGCCCGAGCGACGGTCTTCCTGCGTGTCGAAAAGGACCTTCTGGCCTTCCGACAGGCTGCGCATGCCAGCGCGTTCCAGAGCGGTTGCGTGGACGAATACGTCCTTGCCGCCGTCAGCCGGAGCGATGAAGCCGTAGCCCTTCTGATCGTTGTAGAACTTCACGGTACCTGGAGTCATAGTCATTGCCCTTTCAAGGCTAGTTTGCACGTGGGCTTCAAGCCGTGCCGAAGCACAACCATAAACCCGGTTCTCGATATGGGAGGGGAAGCTCTCAGCGTGCGCCCAGCAGTGCAAAGGCGTAGCGGCCCTGTCGTCCGGCCAAGTCGATGGACGCTTCTGTAGTCTTAAAATGTGACGAGCGCAAGAAAAACCGGATCATGGTTTCGTGACATTCGTAAACGGCGGCCGACGGGGAAAAGAAAAATCACCCGAGGTTGAAAACCCGCGTCGGATGCAACGCACCTTTATCCAATTCGCCGAGTGCGATGAGGCGCCCCTTCGACGTTGCAAACGCCGGTCCAGCCAAGATTGGTGCGTCCCGCCCGCGAATAAGGATCGATTGACCGCGGGCCAAGCTCGCAGCGTCGGTTTGCGAGACCAGCAATTCTGGAAGTGCAGCGAGCGCCATTTCGACGGGCGCTAAGCAATCCGCAATAGCGGTTGTGTCGACCATCTGAGCAGCGGACTGGATCGCATCGAGCGTCACCGAATTGCCTTCGTCGAACGGTCCGACGCGTGTGCGGCGTAGCGCGATAACGTGACCGTAACACCCGAGCAGACGGCCCATGTCACGCGCGAGCGCGCGCACATAAGTGCCTTTACCGCATTCGGCTTCGAAGACGCTGGTCGACTCATCGGGATGATCGACAAGCGCAAGCCGGTCGATCGTTACGGTGCGCGCTTCGAGTACGACATCTTCACCGTCGCGCGCCAGATCGTATGCGCGTTCCCCGGCAATCTTGATCGCTGAGAACGCCGGCGGTACCTGGCTGATGCTGCCGTGAAACTGCGGCAGCAGCGCCTCGATCTCAGCGCGCGACGGGCGCCGGTCGCTCGATTGCGTTACGGTTCCTTCGGTGTCGTCCGTCGTCGTCTCCGCGCCCCAGCGCACAGTGAAACGATAGGCTTTCTCGCCATCGACCGCGAACGGCACGGTCTTTGTCGCTTCGCCAAGCGCAATCGGAAGAATACCGGTTGCGAGCGGATCGAGCGTACCGGCGTGGCCCGCCTTCTGCGCGTTGAACGAACGGCGCACGGCCCCGACGGCCTGCGTCGACGTCATGTTGAGCGGTTTGTCGAGAATGACCCAGCCGTGAACCGGGTTGCCCTTTTTGCGGCGTGACATCGCTTATTTCTTCTCCACGTCCTGGCGCACTTTGGGGCTATCCAAGAGGCGGTCGATGCGCGTTGCTTCTTCGAACGTTTCGTCTTCGCGGAACTTGATATCGGGCGCGTAGCGGAGATTGAGCGCCGACGCGACTTCGGCGCGAATGTATTTCTTGTTGCGTGTGAGCGCCTCGATCACCGGCTTGATGTCCTTGCCGCCGAGCGGCATGACGTAGACCGTCGCGATTTTGAGATCAGGCGAGATGCGCACTTCTGGAATAGTAATCGAGTGACTAGCGATGACATCGTCGTGTATGTCACCGCGGATCAGCATTTCCGAGACTTTGTGGCGGATCAATTCGCCAACGCGCAACATGCGCTGCGACGGGCCTTTGCCGCCGGACGAGGCTTTCTTTCGTGTCATTCCTACTCCGCCGCGGGATTGGACCGCGCGCGGCTCCTTAAAGTTCATTGCATTCGACGTCGGCCCCAAGGGCGTAGCGCTCAACGAGGGCCGCGGTGAGCCGCGCCCTCGCGGAGCAAGCCCGCGCGGCGACTCCAGCCGCGCGGCTCAGCTTGCGTGAGCAATTAGAGACTTCTTGCGATCGTTTCGACTTGGAAGCACTCGATCTGGTCGCCTTCACGAATGTCCTGATAGTTCGCGAACGACATACCGCATTCCTGACCGACGGCGACTTCCTTCACGTCGTCCTTGAAGCGCTTGAGGATTGCGAGCGAACCTTCGTGAATGACGACGTTGTCGCGCAGCAGACGCACCTTCGCGCCACGCTCGACTTTGCCTTCGGTGACCTGGCAACCAGCAACCTTGCCGACCTTCGTGATGTTGAAGACCTGCTTGATCGTCGCGTAACCGAGGAACACTTCGCGCTTCGTCGGCGCGAGAAGGCCCGACATCGCCGCTTTCACATCGTCCACCAGATCGTAGATGATGTTGTAGTAGCGGATCTCGATGCCCTGCGTGTCGGCAGCGCGTTTCGCCTGTTCGTTGGCGCGAACGTTGAAGCCGATGACAACAGCCTTCGACGCCGACGCCAGCGCAACATCCGACTCCGTAATGCCACCGACGCCCGTGTGGACGATGCGCGCGATGACTTCGTCGGTGCCGAGTTTCTTGAGCGAGCCGATGATGGCTTCGACAGAGCCCTGCACGTCGCCCTTGATCAGCAGGTTGAATTCCTTCTGACCGGCGGCGTCCTTGAGCGTCTGCATCATCTGTTCAAGCGTGCGCGGCGTGCCGGCCGAACCAAGCGTCTCGCGACGTTTGCGGACGCGGTAGTCGGTAATTTCGCGGGCACGCGCTTCGCTTTCGACGACGGCGAACTGATCGCCGGCTTCCGGCGCGCTGTCGAAGCCGAGAACTTCCGCCGGCTGCGACGGCCCCGCCTTGACGATGTGCGCGCCCTTGTCGTCGAGCAGCGCGCGAACGCGGCCCCACGCCATACCAGCCACGATGATATCGCCGACCTTCAACGTACCGCGCTGAACGAGAACTGTACCAACCGGGCCGCGGCCGCGCTCGAGCTTGGCTTCGATGACGATGCCTTCCGCCGAACGATTGGGGTTCGATTTGAGGTCGAGAATTTCGGCCTGCAGGTGGATCGCTTCGAGCAGCTTGTCGAGATTGGTGCGCTTCAAAGCCGAAACCGGCACCTCAAGCGTATCGCCGCCCATGCTTTCAACGACGATCTCGTGCTGCAGAAGATCCGTTTGCACGCGCTTCGGATCGGCCTGCGGCTTATCGATCTTGTTGATCGCGACGATCATCGGAACGCCGGCGGCCTTCGCGTGATTGATGGCTTCGACCGTTTGCGGCATGACGCCGTCATCGGCCGCAACGACAAGCACGACGATATCCGTGACCTTGGCGCCGCGCGCGCGCATGGCGGTGAACGCTTCGTGGCCGGGCGTATCGATAAACGTGATCTTATCGCCGTTCGGTGCCTGCACCTGGTATGCGCCGATGTGCTGCGTGATGCCGCCAGCTTCGCCCGCAACAACGTTGGCCGATCGGATGGCGTCAAGCAGTGATGTCTTGCCGTGATCGACATGGCCCATGATGGTAACAACCGGAGCGCGGGGCTCCATCGCGTTGTCTTCGGCGTGATCGTCCTTGCCGATGAAGCCTTCTTCGACGTCAGCTTCCGAGACGCGCTTCGCGGTGTGGCCGAACTCTTGGACGATCAGCTCCGCCGTATCGACGTCGATGACGTCGGTAATTTTATGCATCGCGCCTTCCTTCATCAAATACTTGATGAGATCGACGGCACGCTCGGCCATACGGTTCGACAACTCCTGAATCGTAATGACTTCAGGAATGATGACTTCGCGCGAGATCTTTTCGCGCGCCTGCGGAATGCCCATCGCTTTAAGCTTTTCCTTCTCGCGCTTACGCTTGAGAGAGGCGAGCGAACGCTGCTGGGCTTCGCGATCGAAGTTATTGATCGAAATTTTCGTGCGCTGACGGCCGTCGTCGACGACCTTCGGCGCCGGACGAGCAACTTTAACGCCGCCCGGTCCGCGTTTGCGCGAATCGTCATCCTCGGTGACGGGCTTGGCGATAACCGGACGCGCCGGACGTGATGGCTTTTCGACGACGGCCTCGGCGGCAGCGGGGCCGCCACGGGTCAATCCTGGAAGCACGATTTCCTGCGGACGACCAGAAGCACGCGGCATGAATGCTGGGCCGCCGGACGGACGGGCGCCGCCGCCTGGACGGGCAAAACCGGGACGGCCGCCATCGCGATCGTCGCGCGGCGGGCGCGCGCCGTCACGTGGGCCACGGTCGTCACGATTGAACGGCGGACGCGCCGACGGCGCAGGCGAAGACGGCGCTGGTGCTGCTTGAGAACGCGGTGTTGCGGCCGGCGCGGGTGTCGCTGCAGGTGCCGTCGCGGCAGGTTGGCTTGCGGCCGGCGCTTCCGGCTCGGGCGTTGCAACTTCGGGCGGACGGACCGGCTCGAAACGAACCGGTTCAGATTCTGCAGGGCGCGCATGATCTTCGGCGCGCGCAGCGGCCAGCGCGCTCGCACGCGCAGCCTGCTCTTCTTTCGACAGGATGCGCGCTTGTCCACCGCCCCGCACTTCAGTGCCGGACTGCGCTTCGCCTGGGCGCGGTGCTGCGGCGGGTTTCGGTTTTGGAGCGACAGCAACAGGCGCGACTGGTGCTTCAACGACCGGATCGCCGCCGAGCTTACGCGTCTTCTTTTTTTCCACCACAACCATTTTATTGCGGCCGTGGCTGAAGTTCTGTTTCACATGGCCAGACTCGACCGTCTTCTGCAGTGTGAGCGGTTTGCGCGCCACTGCTCGCAGAGTCTTGTCGGTTTGGTCGTTCTGGTCCGTCATGCGTTTGTCCGTTCAACCTTCGCTTTGGGCATTCGTTTCAAATGACTGGGCAACTACCTGATCGGGGGTCGAGGGTGAGCGAAAGCGCTGAACGCGCTCCGCCTCCCTCTGAAACCGCTTCGCCAGTCCTCCGGGTATGAGCGCAGCATGTACCACACTTGGGCGGCCAATGGCCAAGCTGATTTCTGCACTTGTCAAATTGTCGATAATCTCGGCTTTCCTGCCGTTTTCACCCTGAATCGCCCGAAATTTACGATCCAGCTTGCCGCGGCCATCCTGTGCGGCATCTGAGCCATGCACGAGGACGCCTACGCCGTCTTTTTCGAGCGCAGCATCGACCTGCTGGAAGCCGCAAATCACCGCTCCAGCCTTGTTGGCGAGCGCGAGAGCCTCCGTTGCACGCCGCACGAGCATCTCGTCCAAGCGATGCAAAAGATCAGCCGGAACCGTTACGTCGGCGTGCAAACTGCGCGCAAAGGCTTTTGTTTTTATTGCCTTTTCTAGCGTTTTTCGCGAGCCGTCGACCCAAACGCCGCGGCCGGGCAGCCGATGCCCTAGGTCGGGCGTCAGTTCGCCGGATGGCGCTCTAACGAAGCGGATCAGCGTATCCGGTGAGGCTTCGACGCGCGTGACGGCGCACATGCGCTGCATCCCGTCAGCCGCGAGGCTATCGGGATCAAGTTTGCGCCGTGTCTGCCGGGTTTCTGCCACGCGACCTCGTTTGCCTCGCCGATCATCTCAATTAGCTCTGGGAGGTGGCGTCTTCGCCACCATCCGTCGCATCTTCGGCCTCTTCGGCCGGCCCTTCCAAATCTTCGGCGGTTATCCACCCGGCCTGAACGCGCGCCGACATGATCATGCCTTCGACGTCCGCGCGGGACAGTTCGAAACCGTCGAGGAAGCCCTTATGGCGGACAGGCTCGGCGTCCTTTTCCTTTTTGCGTTCGGTCCAGCCCACCAGTTCATCGGTGGCGCAGTCGGCGAAGTCTTCGACGGTTTTGACGCCGTTTTCGCCGAGCGCGACCATCATCGCGGTCGTCATGCCGGGAACTTCGGCAAGTTCGTCGGCAACGCCGAGTTCGCGGCGCTTTGCGTCGCGTTCGGCTTCCTGGCTCTCCAGGTATTCTTTCGCGCGCGTCTGGATCTGTTCGGCCGTATCGGCGTCGAAGCCTTCGATATGGGCAATTTCGGACGGATCGACAAATGCGACTTCTTCGATCGACGCGAAGCCTTCGGTGACGAGCAACTGCGCGATGACTTCGTCGACGTCGAGCGCATCCATGAGGAGCTGCGTGCGTTCGGCAAATTCCTTTTGACGGCGCTCCGATTCCTCGGCTTCCGTCATGATGTCGATATCCCATCCTGTCAGCTGCGACGCGAGACGCACGTTCTGGCCACGACGGCCGATGGCGAGCGACAACTGTGCTTCCGGCACGACGACTTCGATGCGATTGCTGTCTTCGTCGAGAACGACCTTGGTCACTTCGGCTGGCGCCAACGCGTTGACGATGAAGCTCGCCGCGTCGGGATTCCACTCGATGATGTCGACCTTCTCGCCCTGCAGTTCGTTGACGACCGCTTGCACGCGGGCGCCGCGCATACCAACGCATGCGCCAACCGGATCGATGGAGGAATCTTTCGAGATCACCGCGATCTTGGCGCGCGAACCGGGATCGCGCGCGACCGACTTGATTTCAACAACGCCATCATAGATTTCCGGCACTTCGGCTGCGAAGAGCTTGGCCATGAATTCCGAGCGGGCGCGCGTCAGAAAGATTTGCGGGCCACGCTGTTCGCGCCGGACGTCGTAGATGAAAGCGCGGATACGATCGCCGAGGCGGACGTTTTCGCGCGGGATCATTTCATCGCGGCGAATAATGCCTTCGGCGCGGCCGAGATCGACGATCACGTTGCCATATTCGACGCGCTTGACGGTGCCGTTTGAAATATCGCCGATGCGATCCTTGAATTCGGCGAACTGGCGGTCACGCTCGGCCTCGCGCACCTTCTGCACGATGACCTGCTTAGCGTTCTGCGCGGCGACACGGCCGAATTCCAACGGCGGCAACGTTTCAGCGATCAAATCGCCGACTTTGGCATCCGGGTTGCGCTTTTGAGCGTCCGCCAGATTGACCTGCGTTGAATCGTTTTCGACCTCGTCGACAACCGCGAGCACGCGGGTCAGCTTCGATTCACCCGTCTTCGGATCGATTTCGCAGCGAATATCGTTTTCAGCGCCGTAGCGGGCCTTGGCCGCTTTCTGGATTGCTTCTTCCATGGCTTCGATGACGATCTTTTTATCGATCGTCTTTTCGCGCGCGACAGAGTCTGCGATTTGCAGCAGCTCGAGGCGGTTGGCACTAATGCCGGCGGTCGCCATAGGTCAGTCCTCCGAGTCTTTCGTTTGTGGCGTGTCGTTTGTATCGAGGTCGTCTTCGTCGAGTTCGGCGCCGTCGCCGGGATTGAGTACACCCGCAGCGTGACGTTGCTTCGCGCGGGTCAGCGCATCGCGGATCAAATCGTCGGTCAGCACCAAGCGGGCTTCTGCAACGAGCGCGATCGGGAAGCCAAGATTCTGGACACCGAGCGACCCGGCTTCGGCCGCCATGCGCACTTCGCCATCCTCAAAGCCTTCGAGTACGCCCTTGAAGCGCTTGCGGCCGTCGACCGGTTCTTTCAATTCGATCTTAGCTTCGTGGCCTGCCCAGTCTTCGAAATCGCTCGGGCGGACGAGCGGACGGTCGATGCCAGGCGACGAAATCTCAAGGCGGTACTTGCCCGACAAAGGATCGGCAACGTCGATGACGGGCGACAAACCTTTCGAGATCATTTCGCAATCATCGACAGTCATCGAGCCATCCGGCCGCTCGGCCATGATCTGCACGATGCGCTCTGTTGCGCCGGAGACGTTGACGCGCACGAGGCGAAAGCCGAGGCCTTCAAGAACCGGCTCGGCGATATGCGCGAACTCGGCAGCTAGGCCGGTCTCATGCAGAAACCGTTCGCTCGATACTTCAGAATTTTGCGCGTCAGCGGCCGTCATTGCGGAATTCAAACCTGGCATTCAAATCAAAGAGCGTTTAGAGCGGGCCCGGCGGGTCCACTCGAAGGCTTTCGTTTTTTATTAGGATGGCGTGGAGATAGGCGATTTCTGGCCAGAACGCAAGGGTCTCACGTGGGAGGCGCGCCCTAAGTCGTTAATCGCTTTAGCTGGCCGCTACCGGGTTACGCGCGCCTGAAGCGGAAATAATAGCAGCGGCGGCCTTCGCGATGGGCCTTGGCCTCATAGCGCGTTTCTGGCCAATCTGCCGGCCGGGCGCGCCAATCGGCCGGTGTTTCCGCCAGCCATTGAAAACGCTTTTCGCGCTGGAAGGCTTCAAGCGCCGAGCGCGCGTAGTCGCCGATATCGGTACCAAAGCGCAGCTCTGCGCCGGGTTTCAGAACGCGCGCGAGCAACGCCAGCGTACCGCCGTTCAGCAGTCGGCGCTTTTGATGTTTGCGCTTCGGCCAAGGGTCCGGGAACAGGATAAAGGCGCGATCGATCGAGGCCTCCGGCAGCCAGCGCAGCACGTCGCGCGCATCGCCCATATGCAGCCGGACATTATCGATGCGCGCGCGATCGATGACGTCGAGCACTTTGATGACGCCATCCTCGAACGGCTCGCAGCCCATCAGCATCGCGTCCGGATTGTGCTCGGCCTGCCAGACGAGATGCTCACCGCCGCCAAACCCAATTTCCAGGAAGAGCTTTTTTCGTGCGCCTCCCGACTCCCCTGCGGGGAGCCGGCCGGAAGGCGCGGTCAAGTCCACTGCGACACGCGGGAGAAGGTCGCGCAGCAGCGTCGCTTGCCGCGGCGTCGCCTTGCGGCCCTTGCGGCGGCCGTAGGAGCGCAGTTCGTTTGTCGGTTCGCCGGGCTTCATGTTCAACAATCGCAACATACAAAAACGGCCGCAAGCAGCGGCCGTCTTCAACATTATAGTCTCGATAGTCTCGCAGACAAACGTTAGACGGCAGCCTTGATTTTGGCTGCAAGGTCGGTCTTCTCCCACGAGAAGCCGCCGTCAGCGTCGGCTGGACGGCCGAAGTGGCCGTAAGCGGCGGTGCGCGCGTAGATCGGCTTATTGAGATCGAGATGCGAGCGAATTCCGCGCGGCGTCAGGTCCATAACCTCGGCCAGTGCTTTTTCGATCGCGGCTTCTTCGACCTTACCCGTGCCGTAGGTATCGACGTAGATCGACAGCGGACGGGCGACGCCAATCGCGTATGAAAGTTGGATCGTGCAGCGCTCGGCGAGGCCAGCCGCGACGACGTTCTTTGCAAGATAGCGCGACGCATAAGCGGCCGAGCGATCAACCTTCGTCGGGTCTTTGCCCGAGAACGCGCCACCGCCATGCGGAGCCGCGCCACCGTAGGTATCGACGATGATCTTGCGGCCCGTCAGACCGCAGTCGCCATCAGGGCCGCCAATGTAAAATGCGCCGGTCGGATTGATGTGCCACTGCGTATCTTTGCTGATCCAGCCGTCCGGCAGGGCCGCGCGAACGTAAGGCTCGACGATGTCGCGGACCTGCTTCGACGACAAGTCCTTGACGATGTGCTGATGCGAAACGACGATCTGCGTTACGCCGACCGGCTTGCCGTCTTCGTAGCGCACCGTCACCTGGCTCTTGGAATCGGGGCCAAGCTTCGCCGCATCGCCCTTCTTGGCTTTGCGATCGATCGCGAGGTTCTGCAGAATTTTGTGAGAATAGTAGATCGGCGCCGGCATCAATTCCGGCGTGTCGGTGCAGGCATAACCGAACATAATGCCCTGGTCGCCAGCGCCTTCTTCGGCGTTGGTCGGCTGCTTGGCGTCAACGCCGGCTGCAATGTCGGCCGACTGGCCGTGGAGCAGCACTTCGATGTTGGCGTTGGCCCAGTGGAAACCGTCCTGCTCGTAGCCGATGTCCTTGATTGCGGCGCGGGCGACTTCCTGAATTTTCTGTACCGTGACGCTTGCCGGCGTATTCGAGTATTCGCCTGCAATCACCACGCGCTGCGTCGTCGCCATCGTTTCGCACGCGGCGCGGACAGCCCACAGGTCGAGCTTCGCGGCCGTGCTTTCGCGATAGAACAGATCGACCACTTCGTCGGAGATGCGATCGCAGACCTTATCGGGATGGCCTTCGGAAACGGACTCGCTGGTGAACAAAAACGACTTGCGTGCCAAGGTGGCCCCCGTGTGTTGGACGTCACGCGACCTTTTTCGCGAACGTGGACAAGCCTGCGATGTGCGGTTGCAGGCCGAAATCAGGCGGGTTTGTTGCAGTCTTTGCGAAGCCGGTCAAGGACGCGCGGCGTCGCGACGGCGGGCCGAAACGGCTGGCCAACAAGTCGTTTTAGACATCCGCGAAAGCGGCGGCGTGCAGGCAATTATTGGCTGTCTTCGTCGGGCGCCAGCGAGCGCACCAAATCGACGATCGTGCGCCGTACCTTGGGGTCCTTGATACGGCCGAACGCCTTATTCAGCTCCATGCCGTCGCGGCTGCTGAGAAACTCGACAACATAACTTTCGCCCGGTTGCTCGGCGAAGCCCATGGCGGGTTCGAGCGTGCCGTGGGTGGCGGACGGTGCTTCATCGTAGAAGAACTGCACCGGCACGCCTAAAACCTTTGCAAGCTCGAATAGTCGGCTGGCGCCGATGCGGTTGACGCCCTTTTCGTATTTCTGAACTTGCTGGAACGTCAGACCCAAATGCTCGCCAAGCTTTTCCTGACTCATACCGAGCAGCATGCGGCGCAGACGCACCCGCGTGCCGACATGCACATCCATCGGGTTGGCGCGGCGCGAGCCCCGCGGCAGCTCATCGCTACCCAACTCGTCGATCGCGTGCTCGTTACTCATCACCGTTCAGAACCCAATTTTGACTCCCCCAGCGCCCACACTTCCTAGGTGCAGTTTACCCGCGCGTCAACCGAAGGTACTGACCCAAGACGCGATATCATCGATTTGTAATTAACGCCGGGGTAAGGTTCGGCGGCCGAGGGCCGCAATGGCGGCGGCGATCAGAAGCATCGCTGCAAAAATCAAATCGCCGTAGCGGCCATACGGTGGCAATGGCCCCGCTGCCGGCAAAGCACTGTCGATCACGCCGCGCACATTCATGCCGAGTTCGGCGATGATACGTCCATTGGCATCGACGACGGCCGAAATGCCGTTGTTGGCAGCGCGGATCAGTGGCACGCCCTGCTCGACGGCGCGGACACGCGATTGGTGGAAGTGCTGGCGCGGCCCCGTCGAGTTCCCAAACCAGCCATCATTGGTGACGTTGAGCAGCAATCCCGGACGCGCACCGGCTTGAACGATCTCGTTCGGGAACAGCACCTCATAGCAGACGAGCGCTGCAATCGGCGGCAAGCCGGCGACCGCCATCAGTTGACGCGGTGCGGGGCCGCTCTGGAACGCGCCGCGCCCTGCGGTCAGCTTCTTCAAACCGAATGCCGTCAGCATCTTTTCGGCCGGCAGGTACTCGCCGAACGGCACGAGATGGATTTTATCGAACGCAGCGGTGAGCTCTGCTGCGTCATTGAACGCCAAAACGCTGTTGAAGACTTTTGTCTGTGGCGTGTTCGATCCGGCCGGATCGCGGCGCAGCGCGCCCGTTATCAACGTCACGCCGCCGGGCAGCATCGCCCCGATCTCTTCGAGCGCCTTTGGCGCTTCGAGCGGAAAGAACGGCATTGCCGCTTCCGGCCATATGACGTGCGTGACGCCGGTCAGATCGTCGGCGACGCCCTGGGCGTTGGATTTTGATAGCGCCAGATGATCGTCGAATATCCGGCGCTGAAATTCGGGGCGCCACTTCTCGGTTTGCAGAACGCTTGGCTGGACGATGCGCAGTTTAACGCCGCCAACAAGCTCTTGCGGCGCACTGAGCTTATACGTGCCGTATGCGAACAGCAGCGCAAGCGGGACAACCGCAATCGCGGACGCCAAAAGCCAAGGCGTTTCGCCGCCCGATTTTTCGTCGGCAAGCAGCACGAGCGGCGCAGCGAAGACAACCAACGCGATCAGCGTCAAGCCGTAGATGCCGAAGACGCCCGCGCTCTGCATCAGTTCCAGTGGCGCCGTCAGCGCGTAACCAGGCACGTTCCAAGGCAGGCCCGTGAAGATATGGCCGCGCAGCCATTCGGCGACACTGAGGACGATCGCGAAGATCAAAACGCGCGCAAATCCGGCGCTCCAGAACCGGCGCATGAGTGCCGCCGCCCAGCCCCAGAAGAGCGCGAGCCCCGCCGGAAGCAACGTCACCGCGAACGGCAGCAGCCACGCGAACTTATCGGCTTCGACGAGAAACGCTTCGCCGATCCAGACGAGATTGAAGAAGAAGTAGCCGAGGCCGAAGAACCAGCCGGCACTCCCGGCATCGCGCGGCGTCGCGCTACGATCGATGAGCCAGACAAACACCGGCAACGTCAGAAACAAAACCGGTGACGCGTAGAACGGTGCGAATGCCAACACGGATAGGCTACCCGCGAGGACGGCTACCGCCGCTCGCGGCCATCCTGAGAGAGCGCCAGTCGCTTGTTGAAGCCGCGTCACAGCGGGCAAAGCTGCCATGCCTGCGCTCACGTTTCCGCGCTATCGGATTGCGGACGCACGGCTTGCGGCCGCGGCAAATGAATTTTGACCTTCTTCACGCGGCGCGGATCGGCGTCGAGCACTTCAAATTCGACACCAGACGCATGGTGGATCAGCTCGCCGCGCGCCGGAACGCGGCCGAGGATCGAGAACACGAGACCGCCGATCGTATCGACATCGGTCTCATCCTCGTCTTCGACGAGCTTGATCTTGATATGCTCTTCGAGTTCCGAAATCGGCGTGCGCGCGATCGCGGTCAAACCAAGTTTCGGATCGGCGACGATGTTGGTTTCTTCGTCCTCGTCGTGCTCGTCTTCGATGTCGCCGACGATCTGCTCGACGAGGTCTTCGATCGTCACAAGGCCATCGGTCCCACCGTATTCATCGACGATCAGCGCCATATGAATGCGTGTCGTCTGCATGCGAATAAGCAGATCGGCGGCCGGCATTGACGGCGGTACATAAAGCACTTGCCTGCGGATTTTCGCGGTCGTGATCGGACGCGTCAGGTCGACATGCGAAAGATCGAGGCGGTCCGGCATAGGGATTTCGTTCGCGCCGCCGTTCCCATTCTGCGCGAGCTTGTCGATCTTTTCCGACTTCTCAAACTTTTCGGGCTTATCGCTTTTGACATGACGACCTGTCGCCTCGGCCATCAGCCACCCAAAGACGTCCTTGACGTGGATCATGCCGCGCGGATCGTCGAGATTTTCGCGATACAACGGAATGCGCGATACGCCTGCCTCATTGAACGTGCGCAGCAGTTCCGACAGCGGCTCGTTTTCATCGAGCGAAATGATATCGGCGCGCGGCACCATGACGGCAGCCACGCGGCTCGTGCCGAACCGCAGCAGCCGCTCGAGCATCTTGCGTTCGGCTTCGGTAAACGTCGCCGTTGGATCGGGTGCCTTCAGCGCGCCTTCGATGGTATCGCGCAGTGTTTGCGGACCACTGAGTCCCAGCTTAACGCGCATCGCTTGCAGCCACCCTTGCGCGCTTTGCAGCCTTTGCTCTTCGGTTGCGGCGATCGTCGCATCGGCGGCAGGCTTGTCGTTCGATTGGTCGGTCATGGTCTGATCACGAGAAAATCCTCGATCACTCCTTTGGCATCACAAGCTCGCCCGTATACGGGCTCGCAATATCAAGTTTGGCAAGAATGCTGATTTCAAGTGCTTCCATGCGCTCTGCATCGGCTGGCACTTCGTGGTCGTAGCCGAGCAAATGCAGCAAGCCGTGCACGACGAGATGCTGGACGTGATGAACAAGCGGCGTGCCTTGCTGGACCGCCTCCTGCGCCACGGTCTCTTCAGCCAAAATGATGTCGCCGAGAAAATGTTCCGGCGCACCGCGGCCTGCCGGAAACGAGAGTACGTTTGTCGGCTTGGCCTTCCCGCGATACTGGCTGTTCAGTGCCGCAACGGCGGCGTCACTAGAGAGAGCAATCGACACAGTCGACGGCGCTTTGAGAAGCCCTGGCCAGCCGGCAATAACGTCTGCTGCGGCTTGAACCGCCGCTTCGGCGTCAGCGAGGCCGCACCATCGGTCCTCGTCGTCGACCACGAGATCGACGGCTAGATCGGCACTTACCGGCCCCGAAGCGCTGGCTGCACGGCTGTTACTTGGCGTTGTCATAGGCCGAGACGATTTTTGCGACGAGGTCGCGGCGGACGACGTCAGCGACGTTGAAGCGGACGGCCTCAATACCTTCGACGCCATCAAGCAAATGCACTGCTTCTTCGAGACCCGACTTCATGCCGGGCGGAAGATCGATCTGCGTCGGATCACCCGTGATGACCATTTTCGAACCTTCGCCGAGGCGCGTCAGAAACATTTTCATCTGCATGCTCGACGTGTTCTGCGCTTCGTCGAGAATGACGAACGCATTCGATAGCGTGCGGCCGCGCATGAACGCAAGCGGAGCGATTTCGATGACGCCCGTTTCAAGATCGCGCTCGACCTTTTCAGGCGGGAGGACGTCGTAAAGCGCATCATAGAGCGGGCGCAGATACGGGTCGACCTTATCGCGCATGTCGCCCGGCAGAAAGCCGAGACGCTCACCGGCTTCGACGGCAGGGCGTGAAAGGATGATGCGTTCGACGACACCTTTTTCAAGGCAATGCGCGGCAAACGCCACAGCGATGTACGTTTTACCCGTGCCAGCCGGTCCAAGGCCAAATACGAGATCGTGCTTATCGATGGCGCGGATGTAGGTGCTCTGCGTCGGCGTACGTGCCTTGACGACGCGGCGGCGCGTTGCGACCTGCGCTTGGCCGTCGGACACGGTGTCCTCTGCGCGCGCATGACGGATGAGGCCGTCAAAATCGCCGGCGCCGACGCTTTCGCCCTTCGAGATGCGAACGTAGAGTTTTTCGAGAACGTCCCGGGCCATCGCGCAAGCGACGGGCGGCCCCGTCAATATGATGACGTTGCCGTGCGCGTGGGCGTTTATTCCAAGGCGGTCTTCAATCAGTGCGAGATGGCTGTCGTATTCGCCGAGCAGTTGGGTCAGTACCCGGTTGTCTTCAAAGGGAACGACAACCCTGGCGGCTTCGGCAACGGCCTTGACGGGCCGGCGCGAAGAAGGTGCGGGAGACCCGCGGAAACCTGCCAAATCGCAACACTCCTCATATAGGCCGGCCCTTGGCCAACTCAAACACAAGCCAAAAGCGAATCGGCGCCTTTCGGACCTCACGCTACCATGCGCTGCCGCCTGCGGCAGTGGCACGCGCACAGTCTACACAGCAACTTGGCGATTGCGTAGAGCGCAATTATGCAGCCGCAATGACCGTATCCACAGAGCCGGTCAGGCTCATTTGGCGATACGCCGTCACGGTGACCGGTACGGTTTTACCGACCAGGGACGGTGACCCATCGGCGTGGATCAGCTGCAAATACGGCGTCCGCCCAACCAGAGTGCCAGGCTCCCGCCCGGTCCGTTCGAACAGCACCGGCAGCGTTCGCCCAACCGCCGCCGCGTTAAACGCAACCTGTTGATTCTCCAGCAAAGCCTGCAGCGTCAGCAGGCGATGGCTTTTGACGTCCTCAGGAACTTGGTTTTCCAAAGCCGCGGCCGGCGTTCCCGAACGGGTGCTGTATTTGAACGAAAACGACTGCGCGAATTGAACCTCGCGGACCAAGGCCATCGTCGCTTCGAAATCGGCGTCGGTTTCACCCGGAAACCCGACGATGAAATCGCTCGACAGCGCGATATCAGGCCGCGCCGCGCGCACGCGGGCGATCAGATCGATATACTCACGCGCGGTATGTTTGCGATTCATCGCGGCGAGCACAGCGTCTGACCCGGACTGCACGGGCAAATGCAGGTAGGGCATCATCTGCGGAATATCGCGATGCGCCGCAATCAAGTCGTCGTCCATGTCGCGCGGATGGCTGGTCATGTAGCGGATGCGCTGCAGGCCATCGATTTTTGCAAGCTCCGTGACAAGGCCTGCGAGCGATAGCTGCGCGCCATCCGACGCCGCGCCGTGATAGGCGTTGACGTTCTGGCCGAGCAGCGTGATTTCGCACGCACCGCCGTCGGTCAACCGTCGCGCCTCCGATAAAATCTGCGCGACGGGGCGAGAGAACTCCTGACCGCGCGTATAGGGCACGACGCAGAACGTGCAGAATTTATCGCAACCTTCCTGCACCGTTAGAAACGCCGACGGTGAACCGGCTTTGCGTGGCTTATCCGGCAGCGTCTCAAATTTTTCGGGCGTCGCGAATTCGGTTTCGATAATCGACGTCTTCGACGCTGCAGCGCGAGAAATCAGATCGCCGAGCTTGTGATAGCTTTGCGGACCAACGACGAGGTCGACGGCCGGCTGACGGCGGACGATCTCTGCGCCTTCGGCTTGCGCAACGCATCCGGCAACCGTGATCACCGTGCCTTTGCCCGCCTTGCGACGCTCGCTCTTGATGTCTCGAATTCGGCCGAGATCGGAATAGACCTTCTCGGCAGCCTTCTCGCGAATGTGGCACGTATTGAGAATGACGAGATCTGCGGCTTCGATCGCATCGGTCGCGACGTAGCCGTCGGCGGCCAGCGCGTCCATCATACTTTCGCTGTCGTAGACGTTCATCTGGCAGCCGAATGTTTTGAGATAGAACGCCTTCGTCGCGCCATCGCGAACGCGCGCGGCAGCACGCTCGGCGCCGCTCTCTGCGTCTTGCTCTGATGAGTGTGCCGTCAGTTCGGTCAAGGGTCGGTTTTCCGTCAATTGCGTACTGCGCTACCTACTACAGCCGGGCTTGGTTATGTCCACTTTTCATTGCTGATCGTTGCCGTCGGCCACCTTTGGCGGCGGCGATCTTCATCGGGTTCGACCGGCACAATATCGGGGTCGCCGGGCCGCCCGCGCAGTACACCTATGACATCGCGGCGCACCGCCCGCTCGCTGGTCAAAGCCAGGTCTTTACGGCCGGTGAAAGCCTCCAGCGGCACCGGAGGACCGACGCGAATGGTGACGCCGAGCGGGCCCGATTTCAGCACGCCCCAGGCATGTCTTTGCATTTCCATGTCGCCGTACCAGCCGATCTTCGGCCGGTCCGCGCGCTCGATCGGGATGCCATGCAAATGCGTGTAGACGACCGCAACGGTTTGGACGACGGCGCGACTCGGTGCACCCGTCGTCCCGCTGCCCTTCACGGCGGCAAACAGCGACGACTTGAACGGAAGAACGCGATTGCCGTCGCTCGATGTGCCTTCCGCAAACAAGACGATCGTATCGCCTGCGAGCAAGCGTTCGGAAATTTCATCCGCCGAGTCGCCAGCCGATTGCCGCCGTGTCCGATCGATGAAAACGGTGCGTTGCAGGCGCGCGAGCGATGATACGAACGGCCATCCGCCGACTTCCTTTTTGGCGACGAAGGAAACCGGCGCCACCGCTGACAGCACCGGTATGTCGAGCCATGACGTGTGATTGGCGACAAGCAGCACGGGCGCGTCGCCGATAACTGCGCCGTCGATATGCAGCGTAATTCCCAGCAGACGGCATACTTGGCGATGATACCAGTGCGGAAAGCGGCGCGCGGCTTTCGGCGAAATCCGTAAGAGAACGGCTTGCACCGGCATCAACGGAACCGTCAGCGCAAAGAAACCGGTTAGAACCGCCGAGCCGCGCAACACTCCCATAACGTGCGCAGCCTCTCTTCAGGTCTTGCGAGACGACGATTTTTTCTTCGCCAGCGGCACGCCGTACAGTTCGAGCCTATGGCCGACGAGTTCAAAACCGAGCTCGCGGGCAATGCGCTCCTGCAACGCTTCGATCGCCTGGTTCGAAAATTCGATCACGCGTCCGCTCTCGACGTCGACGAGGTGATCGTGATGGGCACGCGAGGCTTCTTCATAACGGCCGCGTCCATGCCCGAAATCGTGCCGCTCGATAATGCCTTTGGCCGCGAAAAGCTTGATCGTGCGATAGACCGTCGACAGCGAAATTTTTGCGTCAACAGCGTGTGCGCGCCGGTGAAGCTCCTCGACGTCGGGATGGTCGTTGGCCGTCGCAAGTACGCGTGCGATGACACGGCGCTGACCGGTCATGCGCAGCCCATATTCAGCGCATCGCTCTTCGATGCCATTGGCTTTATCTGCGTGCGTCGCAGGCATGAATGACCATAAACCGGGGCCGTGGACCGAGAAAGCCGATATATAGGCAACGGCATCCACGCCGTCCACCCGGGCCAACTACGTTGTTAAACGTTAAAGATCGAGTGCGAACAGTAACGCATCCACGGACGGTCCATTGGCGCGCTCGTAGTAGGCCTTACGCCGTCCGGTCTCGGTGAAATTCAGCGATTTATACAGTCGCAGCGCGCCGGCATTGTCGGCAGCGACTTCCAGAAACAGGCGCCTGGCCTCGCCGCGGCGAACCGCGCGAATCAATCCCTCAACGAGCATTTTACCGAGGCCGGTGCGCTGCCAGTCCGGCGCGACGCCGATCGACAAAATTTCGGCTTCGTCGGCTGCAAGCTGTCCAATAATGAAACCTGCTATGGTCTTTGGATCACCCGCAATCGCGACAAGCGATGTCGAGGCCGGGTGTTCAAGCAGTGCGTTAACAGCCGCTTCGTCCCACGCCGGATAAAACAGCCGCTTATGTAGCGCCGCGATTTCTGCCGAACGCTCAGGTGCCGCCCACAGCATACTGACGTGCTTGATGTTGCGGAACGGGGTGACGTTCGAAGTCATGCGCGGCGTCCAACGTTTGTCCCGGCGAAAGGACTAGGTGCGGGCGGCTTGGCGTCGGGCGGACGGAGGTAAAGAGGAGAAACCCGATCCGCCACCGGCCATTCCGAAGACAGGAACAGCATATCAATTGCTTCGGGAAGAAGATCAGGACATATCGCGCGCACCGAATGGCCGGAATTCTCTGCACTTTCGGCGACAGCCGCAGCGCCCGACCCGGCAATAACGGTGTTTAGTCCTGCTAACCTTGCTACCGCTTCGCCCACGACGAGAACCTCCGATGCAGACAGCGGCTGCGATGAGCGCGGATCGAACGTTTGAAAATAGACCTCGCCGCGCCGGGCATCCGTTGCAATCGCAAGCCTGCTGGCGCCGCCGGTTGCGACCACCGGGTTCATCGCCATTAACTGCAGGCTCGATACCGGGACGACGGCTGCCCCTGTCGCAAGCGCGAGCGCGCGCGCAGCCGAGACGGCGATGCGCGCACCGGTGAATGTCCCAGGCCCGGTCGTGACGACGATACGTTCGAGTTCGCTGAACGCCATGCCGCTCTCGGCCATAACCATCTCGATCATCGGCATCAGCTGCTCGGCGTGACCGGTCGCCATCGGCGTCGCGGCGTAAGCGATCGATGGAGTGAGGCTTCTCAGTCTGCGGCCGGCCGCGACGGAGCACTGATCGAAGCAGGTATCAAAAGCGAGTAGGTTCATTCCAAAAGCATCGTTAGACGATCCGCGCGATCTCGTCGAAGGTAAAACGTGGTGAACGCGGATGCAGGCCGGCCGGATCGCCGTATCCAAGGTTGCATAGGAAGTTCGATCTGAATTCCGTGCCTTTGAAGAACTCGGCATCGACGCCAGCGTTGTCGAAACCGGACATCGGTCCGCAATCCAAGCCGACGCTGCGCGCCGCGAGGATGAAATAGCCGCCCTGCAGCGTGCCATTGCGAAACGCAGACGTGTCAGCAAACTCGTTGTTGCCGGTGAACCAGGATTTGGCGTCGGTGTGAGGATAGAGCTTCGGCAAGTAATCGTAGAAGCGGTAGTCTGTCGCGATGATCGCAGTCGCCGGCGCTAGCATCGTCTTCTCGACGTTGCCCTCCATCAGAAATGGTTTTAGCCGCGCTTTGGCGTCCGGTGATTTGACGAACGTGATCCGGACCGGCGAACAGTTGACGCTTGTCGGCGCCATTTTCATCAGGTTGACGAGCTGCCGTAGAAGATCGTCCGAGACATCGCGCGGCTGCCACTTGTTGTGCGTTCTTGCCGTCAGAAAAAGCTGATTCAGCGCGTCATTCGAAAGTGCGGCAGTCATTTCCATCTCCAGAATAGCAGGACGCAAAAAATAACCCCGGCTTTGCGGGGTTATTACAGATTTGATTGAGCGATTAAACCGCCTGGACGGCTTGCACGTCGGGACAGAAGTGCTTCAGCAGATTTTCAATACCGTGCCGCAGCGTTGCCGTCGAACTCGGGCATCCGGCACACGCGCCGCGCATGTGCAGATAGACAGTCCCGTCGCGGAAACCGGAAAACGTTATGTCGCCGCCGTCTTGCGCAACCGCGGGACGAACACGCGTTTCGAGAAGCTCTTTAATCGTCGCGACGGTCTCCGCATCGGCCGGATCGAACGAGCCTTCGTCTTCGTCGTTGGCGCCTTCGTCGGTCGCCGTTGAGCCGCCCGCAACGTAGTGTTCCATGATCGCGCCGAGCACCATCGGCTTGAGGTGCTGCCACTCGATCTCGCCTTTCGTCACGGAAATGAAATCAGCGCCGAGGAACACGCCGTTGACGCCATCGATATCAAAGAGCCGCGTCGCCAACGGTGACTTGCTGGCTTCGTTTCTAGACCGGAAATCCGCGGTGCCGTCCTCGAGAACCGGCTTCCCAGGAATGAACTTCAACGTCGCCGGATTGGGCGTCGCTTCGGTTTGAATAAACATGGCCGTCCTTTCTGGTCGAACCCGCAGACATCCTCAACGCTTGCAGCGGCGGACGCAACCCTGCGGATTGGCATAAATTAGAATTCTTCTAAATATAGATTCTCGGGTCCGTGCTGTCGAGCAGCATTTGGCCTGAACGTGCGCTGCAGTTGCGACAAAATTTCAGGTCAGGCCAAAGCTTTGATTTCATCGAGCGACAGCGTCCCCGGAACCACCGTTACCGGAACCGGAAATCCACCGCCCGATTTGCCGGCGGCCAGCGACGAAACGAGAGGACCCGGCCCGCGCGCGTCGTTGGACGCTCCAAGAACCAAAATAGCGATGTCTTCGTCCTCGGCGATCAGTTTGACGATCTCCTCGGCGGCCTTGCCTTCGCGAATGACGTCCTCGACGTCGATGTCCTCGAAGCCGGCGTGGTGCAGCTTGCGCCGGAACAAACGAAAGAGCGCCTTGGCTTTGACGGTCTCTTCTTCGACTTGCACCTGACGTACACCCGCCCAATGCTGATATTCGCCAGGTTCGATGATGTAGAGCATCGTCAACGAACCGTTCTGGCGTTGCACACGGCTCGCTGCGTAATAAAGCGCGCTTTCCACCTCCACGCTCTCGTCAACGACGAGCAGGAACTTGCGGCGGTGACCGGTTTCAAATGAGCGGCGCGGTTTCATCAGCGGCATGCTGCCATCGAGCGGCACTCCCTGCAATCGGCGATCGCTTTCTTATGACCGCAACAGTCCGGCGATGTCTTTGACCTGATCGAGGATCGGCGTCGCAATAGTGCGCGCGCGGGCCGAGCCGTCAGCCAGGATACGATCAATCTCGGCGGGGTCTTGCATCAGGCGGGTCGCTTCGCCACCAATGCGGCCCATCTTATCGGTCGCGACTTCGGCCAGCGCTTTTTTGAAGGCTGAGAACTGCTGCCCGCCAAACTCGCTCAACACCGCCGCCACAGGCTGATCGGTCAGTGCTGCATAGATGCCGACGAGATTGTCGGCCTCGGGACGGCCTTCGAGGCCTTTCGCCTCGCTTGGAATTCCGTCGGCGTCGGTCTTGGCCTTTTGAATTTTGCGCGCGACCGTGTCGGCATCGTCGGTCAAGTTGATACGCGACAAGTCGGACGGGTCCGACTTCGACATTTTCTTCGTGCCGTCGCGCAAGCTCATGACGCGCGTCGCCGGACCAGTGATGACCGGATCGGGCTGCGGGAAGAAGATGCCGTCTGCGAAGCCCGCTTCGATAATTTCCTTCTTAAAGTCGTTGTTGAACTTTTGCGCGATATCGCGCGCAAGTTCGAGGTGCTGCTTCTGATCGTCGCCGACGGGCACATGCGTCGCGCGGTAGGCGAGGATGTCAGCCGCCATCAGGTTCGGATACGCATAAAGACCGACGGACGCCTGCTCACGATCCTTGCCGGCCTTCTCCTTGAATTGCGTCATACGATTGAGCCAGCCAAGGCGCGCGACGCAGTTGAAGATCCACCCAAGCTCGGCGTGCGCGGAAACCTGCGACTGGTTGAACAGGATGCTCTTCTTCGGATCGAGCCCGGCGGCAATGTACGCGGCCGTCACCTGGCGGATCGCCGTGCGCAATTCGGCCGGCTCCTGCCAAACCGTAATCGCGTGCAGATCGACGACGCAATAGATGCACTCATGCGTGTCCTGCATTTTGATCCAATTCACCATCGCACCGAGGTAATTGCCAAGGTGCAGGCTGCCGGTCGGCTGCATGCCGGAAAAAACGCGCGGCGTGAGTTTCATGAGCAATCTCTAGAGAAATGGCGTGTCGGGTATTGCGGCGCTTATCGCGCGCGTATGCGGCACTGGCAAGGAAATAGCGTGCTGGTAGCGACCGAGGCTTAGGCTGAGCCGCCGCGGCGCGTAAAGCGCTTGAATTGTGCGGGCGACATGACACCCGTCGCCAGGATCATCCCTGCGAACACGGCCATGCCAAGCACAACCAAACCCGTCAGCGCCAACGTATCTGCCAAGATGCCGTGCCCTGACCGCAGCTCTGGACCGAAGACATGCGCTGCTATGAAAAGCACAGCTCCCATTGCAATGCTGGCGAGCGCAATCAACGGCAAATTCCGGCGGAGCCGCGCATCGGCGACGAACGCCCCCTGCGCGTGGAGCGTCGACCAAAGAAGATACGCATTCAGCCAACCACCAAGCGCCGTCGCAATCGCAATGCCGAGATGCGGCATCCATCCGAGCGACCGGAAGAGGAAGAAGAGCGCGATCGAGCCGAGCGTATTTGCCGTCAGGCTGATCGTCGCGTAGCGCATCGGCGTCTTGGTGTCTTCGCGGGCGAAGTAAGCGGGCGAAAACACTTTGATCAAGACGAATGCCGGAAGCCCGAGCGCGAAGACGGCAAGCACCATCGATGTCGCCTCGGTATCGGCGGCAGTAAACGCTCCGCGCTCGAACAGTACGCCAACGATTTCGGTCGGAATGATTGCCAGCGCCAGCGCTGCTGGAATGGTCAGCAGCATAGCGAATTCGAGACTGCGATTTTGACTGTCCATCACGCCTTCGACGTTACCGGCGCGCAACTGCCGCGCAACGTCCGGGAGTAGCACGACCCCGACCGCGATGCCGACGATGGCGAGCGGAAGCTCGTAGAGCCTGTCAGCGTAGTACAGCTGCGATACGGCCCCCGGTTGCATCGTCGCGATCATCGTACCGATGGCGATATTCAGCTGCGTAACGCCGCCCGAAATGATGCCCGGAATGCCGAGCTGCCAAAGGCGGCGGAGGTCAGCCGTCCACTTCGGCCAGCGCAGCCTGAGGCTCAACCCTGCGCGCTTCATACCCCACATCAAAAGCGCGAGCTGCAAAATGCCAGCCGCAAAAACGGCGAGCGCCTGAATAATACCGGCTTCAGGACCGGCCTTGTAGCCAAGCCAGAGCGCGATGATGGTCGCGACCGCCATGACGACGTTGAGGACGATCGAGACGGACGAACTCTCCGCGAAACGGCCGACCGAATTGAGCGCCCCCGACATCAGCGCGACGAGCGACATGCACAAAAGGTATGGCATCGTGATCCGCGTCAGCAGCACCGCGAGATCGAACTTTTCCGGTTCAGCGTCGAAACCAGGCGCGAGCGCAAACATCAAAAACGGCATCGCAAGTTCAGCGATGATCGTCAGGATCAGCAGAACGAAGAGCAGGCCCGCCATCGCCTCTTCAGCGAATGTACGCGCGGATTCCTTGCCCTCGCCTTCGAACTTCTTCGCAAAGATCGGCACGAACGCCGAGTTGAACGCGCCCTCGCCGAACAGGCGGCGGAACAGGTTCGGGAATCGGAAGGCGACGACGAACGCGTCGGCGACCCAGCCGGTGCCGAGCGAGGCCGCGATCAGGATATCGCGCACGAAGCCGAAAATTCGGCTCAGCAGCGTCAATCCGCCGACGGTTGCGAAGGCTTTGTAAAGCTTCATGAGAGAAGCGACCTAAAGGGGTTCGACGAGCGACGCAAGGCGGACAGTGAAGAACGGAGGCGTTTGGTTAGCGCTCTGATACTTAGGCATCGGCTTTCTCCGCCGCCGTCGCCGGCAAGAGAACTTTGGTCAACCGTTCGCGGATCGCCGCTTGCCGCGTTTCGCTGACAATTTGTTTTCCGGTCAAATCGGTCACGTAAAAGACGTCGACCGCCTTTTCGCCGAAGGTCGTAACGTGCGCCGATGCGATATCGAGCGATAGATCGGAAATTGCGGCGGTCAGATCGTAGAGCAGCCCCGGCCGGTCGCGACCGGCGACTTCAAGCACCGTCAGGCGTTCCGACAGCGCGTTGTTGATGATGACTTCAGGCTCGACCACGAACGCTTCGACGGCGCGCGCCGAGGGCCGCTTTTTGCTCAGCAGTTGTTGCAGGCGATCCTTGCCGCGCAGTAGCCTGTCGATGGTTTCGCCGATCCGCTTGGCGCGCCGCAACTCGTCGGCATCGTCTGTGAATTCGCGCGCCAGCAGGAATGTATCGAGCGCGTATCCGTCGCGCGTCGTCGTGATGTGGGCGCCGACAATGTTCGACCCTGCAGCCGCGCAAGCGCCGGCAAACAAAGCGAGCAGGCGCGCGTGGTTTGGCGCAAACACCGTCAACTCTGTAATGGCTGTGAATGCGTCGGTCTTGACGCGCGTCGCAAGTTTCGTCTTGGCGCCTTGCGCTTCCCTGAGCAACGTTGCGTGCTCGACCTGCGTTGCCGTATCGGTGCGCAACCAATAGCTCTGATAATGCCGTGCGATAAAGCGATCGATTTCTGCCGCCGGCCAATCGGCAAGCTTTTGGCGCAATGCGGCCTGCGCTTCGGCGATCCTGTCGTCGCGGCGCATCTGCGTATGCCCACCCGCGACGAGCGGCTCGGTCTCATGATAAAGCGTGCGCAGCAGTTGGCCTTTCCAACCGTTCCAAACGCCCGGCCCGACGGCGCGGATATCGGCGCAGGTGAGCAGCAGCAGCAGCTTCAGGCGCTCCGGACTTTGCACGACGTCGGCGAATTTTCGCACGGTCTCGGGATCGGAGATATCGCGCGAATGCGCGACGTTGCTCATCGTGAGATGCTCTTCGATCAGCCAGACGACAAGATCACTTTCAGCGGGCGTCAACCCGAGGCGGGGACAGATTTTACGCGCAATGCGCGCACCGACGATGGAATGATCTTCTTTGCGCCCCTTGCCGATATCGTGCAGAAACGCCGCAACAAAAAGCGCGCGGCGGTTCTGGATCGATTTGAAAATCGACGTCGCGAGCGGCAGCTCGGCGGCCAGTTGGCCGGACTCGATTGCTAGGAGATTGCCGACAGTGCGTAGCAGGTGCTCATCGACCGTATAGTGATGGTACATATTGAACTGCATCATCGCGACGACGCGGCCGAACTCGGGGATGAACTTGCCGAGCACGCCGGATTCATTCATCCGCCGCAGGATCGCGTCCGGCTTGGCGCTGGCGGTCAGCAACTCAAGAAACAGCCGGTTGGCTTCCGGATCGGCGCGCAATTTGTCGTCGACGAGACGCAACGACGAGCGCAGCAGCCTGACTGCGTCGGGATGCAATAAGCCGCCAGTGCGTTCGGCCTGCGTGAACAGCCTGATCAGATTCAGCGGATCGCGTTCGAAAACCGCGCCGTCTGCGACGTTCAAGCGATCGTTGTCGATGCGAAAATCTGTTTTCTGGCGCACGTCGCGGCGCGTGCGCCAACTCAGCGGATTGAGGAACCGCGTCAAGCCGGGCGACGACTTCAACTGATGAATTTCGAGCGTGCCGCAAAGGATCGTCGTCAAATCTCCGACGTCCTTGGCGATGAGAAAGTAGTGCTTCATGAAGCGTTCGACCGCGCGCAATCCGCCGCGCGCCGTGTAGCCGAGGCTTTGCGCCATGATCGGCTGTACGTCGAACGACAGAACCTCTTCCGGCCGACCGGTCGTGAAATGCAGGAAGCACCGCACACTCCACAAAAAATCCTCGCAGCGGCGGAACGTGTTGACTTCCTCTTCCGTGTATAGCCCCGCGAGCACGGCCGCCGTACCGACTTCCTGACCGAACACATACTTCGAGAGCCAATTGAGCGTATGCAGATCGCGCAAACCGCCTTTGCCATCTTTTACGTTCGGCTCGACTTTGTAGCGGCTTTCGCCGACGCGGCGCGTGCGCTCGTCACGTTCCGACATCTTGGCGTCAATGAAGGCGCGCGCTGTTCCCGACACGATATCGTTTTTAAAGCGGTCTTCAAATTCCGCAAACAACTGCCGGTCGCCTTGGATCAGGCGTGCATCCAGCAATGCGGTACGGATCGTCATGTCGGCGGTGCCAAGTTTGATGCACTGCTCGACCGTGCGCGTCGCGTGGCCGACTTTGAAGCCGAGATCCCAAAGGATGTAGAGCATATACTCGGCGACGCTTTCGCCCCACGGCGTCTGCTTGTAGGGCAATAGAAACAACAGATCGATATCGGATCCCGGCGCTAGCATGCCACGGCCGTAGCCGCCGGTTGCCACCAACGCCATGCGCTCGGCGTCCGATGGATTGGTGGCGCGATAGACATGCGCGATCGTCCAGTCGTAGATCAGGCGGATCAACTCGTCTTGGAAGTACGACAGGCTTTCAGCGCATTTGCGGCCGTTGCCGTCGATCTCGAGCGCGGTGCGCGCCGAGCTCCGCGCATCAGCAACGAGTGCCTTCAGCCGCTCGATCAGAAACGGACGCGCCTCCGATGCGCCGCCCTTCGCGTTGAAAGCAAAGGTCAACTCTTGCCGAAGCGCGGTCGGATCGAAGAATGGCGGCGCTTTGAGAACGGGAATGGCTAGGCGTCCTTCTTTCGCGTGCTGTCGCTCAAGGCTTTCAGAGCATAGAGTTTTTCAAGTGCCGCTTTCGGCGTCAAATCGTCGGGCCGAATGTCTGCGAGCGCAGCGTCGACAGCCGATTGGGGGGCCGGACCGGTAAATGATTTCGGACGCGCGGCGGCGAACAGCGGAAGATCGTCGAGCAGGCCGCCGTTGCCTTTTGACCGGCGATCGTTTTTTTCGAGCAGCGCGAGGACATCGCGGGCGCGCGATAAGACCACGTCGGGAAGGCCCGCGAGCTTGGCGACCTGAATGCCGTAGGAGCGGCTGGCCGCGCCGGCCTTGACCTTGTGCAGGAACACGATCTCGTCCTGCCAGTCGGTGATGTCCATCGTAACGTTTGCGACTCGGGCAAGCGTTTTCGAAAGCGCCGTTAATTCGTGATAGTGGGTCGCGAACAACGCCCGCGCTTTTGTGACGTCGTGGAGATATTCGACGGTCGCCCAGGCGATCGACAGGCCGTCGAACGTCGCTGTGCCGCGGCCGATTTCATCAAGAATGACAAGCGAGCGTGCTGTTGCCTGATTGAGGATTGCAGCCGTCTCGACCATCTCGACCATGAAGGTCGAGCGCCCGCGCGCAAGATCGTCCGATGCGCCGACGCGTGAGAATAGCCGGTCGACGACTCCGATGTGCGCCGACTTTGCCGGCACATAAGAACCGGTCTGCGCCATGACCGTGATCAGCGCGTTCTGGCGCAGAAAAGTCGATTTACCAGCCATGTTCGGGCCGGTGACGAGCCAGATGCGCGCGTCGGGCAAAACGCTCGCAGAATTCTCGCCGTCACCCGACGCCCGGCCGAGCACGCAATCGTTGTCGATGAACGCGCCAGCGTTGCTGCGCGCCAAAGCCTGCTGCACGACAGGATGGCGTCCGCCGCGAATATCGAATGCGTCGCTCGCGTCGATCACCGGGCGGACGTAGTTCTGTTCGAGTGCGAGTTCGCTAAGTGCTGCGATGACGTCGAGTTCGGCGAGCGCTGCGGCCGCGTCCGCGACGGCGCCTTGTGCCTCGGCGATCTGATGCACAAGGTCGTTGAAGACCTCCTGCTCAAGCTGAAGCGCGCGCTCCGAAGCTGACGCGATCTGGCCTTCGGCTTCGAGCAATTCAGCCGTCGAGAACCGCATCGCGTTGGCCATCGACTGGCGATGCCGGAAGATCGTGTCGAATGGCGGCGTCTGCAACGGCTTGGCGTTGAGCTGCGTGACCTCGACGTAATAGCCAAGGATGTTGTTGTGCCGGATCTTGAGCTGCTTGATACCGGTTTCTTCGACGTAGCGCGCTTCAAGCCGGGCGAGAACGTCGCGGCTGTTGTCGCGGAGTGCAATCGCGGCGTCGAGATCAGCATTGTATCCTGGGCGGACGAAGTCGCCATCCCGGCGCAGATACGGCGGCTCGTCGATGATAGCGGCCTTGAGCGCGGTCGCGAGTGCAACGGGTGCTGCCGTCAGCCGCCGCGCGAGATCGCTAAGCAGCGGCGGTAAACCGATGACACCGGCGCTCGCCTGCAAAGCCGCACTGCATGCGCGCGCCGCGTCCAATCCTGCGCCTATGGAAGCCAAATCGCGCGGACCACCGCGACCGAAGCCGAGACGCGGCAGCGCTCGCGCCATATCGGGTGTTTGCCGTAAAATCTTGCGCACGTCAGCGATTGTGCGCCGCCGCTCGATCATGAACGTCAGGCAATCGAGCCGCGCGTTGATCGCATCGGCGTCGGCGAGCGGGCTTGAAAGCCGTGCCTGCAGTTCGCGCGCGCCAGCACCCGTCACCGTGCGGTCGACTGCGGCGAGCAACGTCGATGAACTGTCACCGGATGATGATCTGACAAGTTCAAGGCTCGAACGTGTCGCGGCGTCGATTGTCAGCGCCGTTGCACCCGTCGTACGCCGCGGCGGGCGCAGCGTTGCGCGCTGTCCCATCTGCGTGAGCGCGATGTACTTCAAAACAGCTCCAGTCGCCGCCAACTCTGTGCGCGTAAAATGGCCGAAACCGTCGAGTTCCTTTACCCCAAGCTGCGCCTTCAAATCGCGCGCGCCTGCAGCGCTGTCGAAATACTGCGCCGGATTGGGCGAGGCCGCAGCGCCCGACAAATCAACGGCACGCCGGATCAGCGGATCGGCGAAGGCCGCATCCGTCAGAATGATTTCGCCCGGAGCGAGACGCACGAGTTCACCCGCCAGATCACTCGCAGAGACTTCGCTCAATTCAAACTCGCCGGTCGAGATATCGATCGAAGCCAGCGCGACAGGCTCTGCTACATCGATCACGGCGCCATTCGCCACGCCGGCAAACAGCGCCGTCAAATAATTGCGCGACTTGGCTTCAAGCAGCGCGTCTTCGGTAATTGTGCCCGGTGTCACGAGGCGGACGACGTCGCGTTTGACGACGGCCTTGGCACCGCGCTTGCGCGCTTCCGCCGGGTCTTCGAGTTGTTCGCACACGGCGACGCGGAATCCCTTGCGGATCAGCCGCTGCAGATATTCATCCGCCCTGTGGATCGGCACGCCGCACATCGGGATGTCATCGCCCTGATGCTTGCCGCGTTTCGTCAGGACAATCGATAGCGCCTCAGATGCCAGAACTGCGTCCCGGAAAAACAGCTCGTAGAAATCGCCCATGCGATACCAGAGCAAACTGTCGGGGTTAGCAGCCTTGATTTCGAGATACTGCGCCATCGACGGCGTGGCGTCCGGCACAACACGCGGCGAGGCCGCGACATGCGACACTTCCGCGTCGGCGTCCGAGACGCTGACCTCTGGCTTTCCCTTTGGCTGTCCGCTGTGCTTTACCATCGTCTTAGCGCGTTGATCCCAATCGTCAGGCTGCGATGCCGCAGGCGGGGTCTACACGCGATGCCCACAACCCTACCAAAGCCGGGGTTATGCTTAGGTTGCCGCGGCGCGTCTCGCAACCTATCGTAACCGCATGTTCCACGGTCCTGCGGCCGCGTGCGCCGCGGACCTGCCGGAAAATCCATCATTCCCGACGCAACATTTCGATAGCAACGGTTCAACGGTCCCCAATGGCTACCCAATTTCGCGCTGCGCGTGTCACGGCCCAGGAGGCGCTGCAGTTCCACGCCATGGGCAAACCCGGCAAGCTCGAAGTCACGCCGACAAAGCCACTGGCAACGCAACGCGACTTGTCGCTCGCATATTCTCCCGGCGTTGCAATCCCAGTGCGAGCGATCGCCCAAGATCCCAGCGATGCGTACGCGTACACGAACAAAGGCAATCTTGTCGCCGTCGTCTCAAACGGCACCGCGATCCTCGGCCTCGGCAATCTCGGCGCGCTTGCTGCCAAGCCGGTCATGGAAGGCAAAGCCGCTCTCTTCAAGCGCTTCGCCGACATCGATTCCATCGACCTTCTGGTTGACACGCCAGACGTCGAAGCCTTCATCAATTCGGTGCGCTATCTGGGTCCATCATTTGGCGGATTGAACCTCGAAGACATCAAGTCACCGGACTGCTTCGTCATCGAGGAGCGGCTCAAAGCGCTGCTCGACATCCCCGTCTTCCACGACGACCAGCATGGCACCGCCATTGTCGTAGCCGCAGGCATTTTGAACGGCCTGAAAGTCGTCGATAAAGATATCGCCAATGTGCGCATGGTTTGCGCCGGTGCGGGCGCTGCAGCGCTCGCGTGCCTGAACCTGCTCTGCAAAATCGGCATGAAGCGCGAGAACATCACGATCGCCGACATCGAAGGCGTCGTATACGCCGGACGCAAGACGCTGATGGACCCGTACAAGGAGCCGTATGCGCAGAAGACAAAGGCGCGCACACTCGCTGAAGTCATGGAAGGTGCTGACGTTTTCTTGGGCCTGTCCGCAGCAGGCGTCGTGTCGAAGGACATGGTCGCGAGCATGGCGGAGAAGCCGCTGATCTTCGCAATGGCCAATCCCGATCCTGAAATTACGCCAGAAGACGTGAAGTCGGTTCGTAGCGATGCGATCACCGCGACAGGCCGCTCGGACTACGCCAATCAGATCAACAATGTGTTGTGCTTTCCATTCATCTTCCGCGGCGCACTCGACGTACAGGCGACGACGATCAACGATGCGATGAAGATTGCTGCCGCCGAAGCGATCGCCGGATTGGCGCGTGAAGAAGTACCCGATCAAGTCGCCGCCGCCTTTCACGGCGAGCGTCCGCAGTTTGGTCCGGGCTATATCATTCCGGCACCGTTCGATCCCCGGCTGATGTCGCATGTGCCGCCAGCCGTCGCCAAGGCTGCGATGGATTCCGGCGTCGCGCGCAAACCGATTGTCGACATGGACGCCTATGTCTCGCGGTTGAAGGGCCGTCTCGATCCGGTTGCCGGATGGCTGCAATCAACATTCGATTCTGTGCGCAACGATCCAAAGCGCGTCGTCTTCTCGGAAGGCGAAGACCCAGCCGTCATCCGCGCCGCTAACACGTATTACGCGCAGGGCTTTGGACAGCCGATTTTGATCGGCTCGAAGAAGGTCGTGACCGAACGCTTCCGCGAACTCGGGATGCCTTTGCGCTCGGCCTATGAATTGATCGACACGACATCATCGCCGCATGTCCAGGAATTCGCCGATTATCTCTATGCGCGTTTGCAGCGGCGCGGCTACCTGCGCCGCGATTGCGAACGTCTCGTCGCCAACGAACGCAACATCTTTGCGGCACTGATGGTCGTGCACGGTTACGCCGACGCAATGGTCTCAGGGGTGACGCGCAACTGGACGAGCGTCTACGCCGACGTGCGCCGCGTGCTCGATACGAAGCCCGGCCGTCACACGATCGGTGTCTCGCTGGCGCTCAACCGCGGCCGCGCCGTTCTGATCGCCGACACCAGCATTCACGACATGCCGACCGCCGAGCAACTCGCCAACATCGCGACGGAAGCCGCGCAAGCGGCGCGCAATTTCGGCGTCGAGCCGCGTGTTGCGCTGCTGGCGTACTCGACGTTCGGACAGCCGCGCGGCGAACGTTCCGACGTCGTACGCGAAGCTGTCAGCATTCTGGCCGAGCGCCAGGTTGATTTTGAGTTCGACGGCGACATGGCGGCTGACGTCGCGCTCAACCCAGATTTGATGAAGCACTATCCGTTCTGCCGCCTGTCCGACACGGCGAACGTGCTCGTCATGCCGGCGTTCCACGCAGCCTCGATCTCGACCAAGATGCTCAAAGAACTGGGTGGCGCGACGATCATCGGGCCGATCATCGTCGGCCTATCGCACTCGGTACAGATTTGCCCGTTCGGTGCGACCGATGTCGATGTCGTCAACATGGCGGCGCTCGCCGCCTATGGCGTCGGACGGGTTTGAAACCTCAGGCGTCGACCGCGACGCGGCTCTTGGTTTCCTGCGGCGCGCCGTAATAGTCGAAGTAGCGCGGATCGATCTTCTCGACCGGCAAGACAATCAACACGTCAGTCGTGCCGAACTGGCGGTCGATGACGGCGCCATCGCCGACGCTGGCGCCGAGGCGCAGATAGCCCTTGATCAGCGGCGGAATGCCTTTCAGCGCCTGTTTTGGATTGATCTGATCTTTCGGCATCAGGTCCATCGAAACGTGCAGGCCGTCGTGCGCGCGGCACCGCCACTCCGGCGAAGCAAGCGCGTTGTGATGCAGGAAGCTCAAAGCCTCCGCGTGCACATTCGGATCGGTCCCTTCAAAGCTTGCGCAACCGATCATCACGTCGACCTTGTGTTCGCGGATGTAGGTCCACAAACCGTGCCAGAGCAGTTCGACCGAACGCTTGTTGCGATACGGCGCCAGCACGCAAGAGCGGCCGAGTTCCATGAATTTGTACTTTGGCGACTTCGCAGCGATCAGAGGCGCGATGTCATATTCGCTGGAGGTATAAAATCCAAGTCCGCGATCGGCAACGTCCTGGCGCAGCACGCGATACGTTCCAACGACTTTCGGCAACGCGGCGCGGCCAATGGCGGACGCCTTACGCGAATAGTCTAGATCGACCACCAACAGGTGATCGCAGATCGCATCGTAGCGGTCTTCGTCGCGGCGGCGGAACTGCGCAAGGCGCGTCGGGACGGCGCACATTTCTTCGTAAAAGACTTGATAGCGCAAACGCTGCGCCAATCGGATTTCGGCGCGGGTGCGAGCAAGACGGACTTCGAGATTGCCGATGCGGCCGTAAATCTTCGGTTCGATCGCGCGCTTGAATGGCAGGGCGTCGAGTGCGGCGGGGTTGAGCAATTGCCAGGGTTGAAAGCGGACAGGCGTCGCCGGACTGCGCAGAACTTGCCGCTGCCACATCATATGGTCACCCCTGAATAATCCCCGGGCGCGTTCCTAGCACGATTCCGTGACGGTTTTGCAAAGCGCGCGCAGCACTGCGGCGACGAGGTCGCGCGTGGTTAACTCGCGTGGCGCGTATCGTGCCGCGGAAGCCAGTGCTGCAATACGGCCTGCAACTGCGCCACATCGAACGGTTTCGCCAGATAGTCGTCCATGCCGGCTGCCAGACAGCGGTCGCGATCATCGGCGAAAGCGTTCGCTGTCAGCGCGACAATCGGCGGACACTCGGGAAGAAGTGCCTTGATGGCGCGCGTCGCTTCAAGGCCATCCAATTGCGGCATGAAGACGTCCATCAGTATGAGATCGAACGCTTGGCCGGATTGCGTTGCAGCCTGCTCGACGGCAGCGACAGCCGCGGCGCCGTCCTTGACGACGGTGACGCTGCAACCGGCGCGTTCGCAGACGCGGCGCGCGAGCAGCGCATTGATCTCGTTGTCTTCCGCAAGCAGCACGCGCGGCGCCCCCGTGTGGCGCAGGATACCGCGTTTCGAACTTGCCGGCGAGGTCACCGAAGAACCATCAAAATCGAGCGCGCTTGCGACGCCGAGTTCAAACGTCACCGTGAATGTTGCGCCTTGGCCGGGCGCACCATCTGCCGTGATTTCGCCGCCCATCGCACGTGCGAGGCGCTTTGAAATTGCAAGGCCGAGACCGGTTCCGTTCTGCCGTCCGCTGCGCAGATCTTCGGCCTGCTCGAACTCGCGAAACAGGACGCTGATCGTTTCGACGGAGAAGCCGATGCCGGTATCTGTGACGCGCAGTTCGAAGCGCGTCTCGCCACTACGGCGAACATCAACGCTGATTGAGCCATTCTCAGTGAACTTGCCCGCGTTCGACACCAGATTGAGGACGATCTGACGAACGCGCGCCGCGTCGCCCAAAACCAAATTCGGCACATCGCCAGAAACGGCGAGACCGATGGTATTGCCGCGCCGTGCCGCGTACGGCTGCATCAATTCGAGAGCGCTCGCGATACAGGCGCGCAGCGAGAACGGCGCGGTGACAAGCTGCAGTTTACCAGCTTCGATCTTGGAAAAATCGAGAATTTCATCGATCAGCGCGAGCAAGGATTTCGCCGATTGGTTGATCGCGCGCGTATACGACTGCTGCTCATCGCTGAGGCTGGTTTCCTGCAACAGGCTCGCCATACCAAGAATGCCATTCATCGGCGTGCGAATTTCATGGCTCATTGCGGCAAGAAAGCGTGACTTCGCACGATTGGCCGCATCCGCCTGGTCGCGCGCGTCGCGCAGCTCCGCTTCGAGGCTGAGCGCGTCGGTTACGTCGCGGCCGACATACTGCGTGTCGCTGCTGTCATCGGCGGGCGCGACGCGATGCTGCTCCCATTCGATCCAGCGCGCACCGGCGACGGTCTTCAGGCTTTCGATTTTTCGCGTGCGGCCGGCGAGATCGACTTGCGTGGTCGGCGATTGGAGAACCGGCGGCCAGAACGCGTGGCCACGAACATCATCGAGCGCAACACCGAAAGCTTTGCAAAACGCGGCGTTGGCAAAGACGACCCGATCCTCGCAATCGCGGCGCAAGATCAACTCGGATTGGCTATCGAGCAGCTCACGAAAGCGCGCTTGCGTTTCGGTCAACTGCCAGCGCGCATCTTTCAGATATTCGAGGCGCGCGTTGGCAGCGCGCGACGGCATCCGGTGACACAGATACGCGATAGCTGCCGCAAACGGCTGCCAGGCAGCTCTGACGGCTTGGCCCACGCTGCGGGCCAATGACGGCGCGCGCGTTTTCGTCCGCGTCCGCGGACCGGATCGCCGTTCGAATGCTTCAGGTGTCACCGGCCACACTCTTGTTCACCAGAGCGACGTGACCACACAGCCTTTTACAAAAACTAAAGCGATATGGTTAAGCACAACGTGCGCGCGTGAGGTGATGCAATGCGTTGCGAACAGAGTTAATTCGCAAGCGGAATGGTCAACTGCGGTTGGCGATCTTTTTCAGATCATCGTCGGTCAACGGACGCGCGGCATCTTCCGTCATCAGCGGGACGCCGTGACGGATTGGAAACGCAAGGCCTGCAGCGCGGCTGATCAGCTCCTGTCCGGCGGCGTCATAGATCAGCGGCATGCGCGTGAACGGGCAGACAAGCAACTCCAGCAGTTTCGGATCGGTTGTGTGATCCACTGAGGGCTGTTGCGTTGCGTCTTGGTTTTGATCGTCCGCCATCGCGCATACGCCTATTGCAGCGTCGAGCCTGTACCGCCGTTCGACGCCAGCTCGATTTCGGCGAGCGCGATCAGAACGTCGGCGCGCGTTTTCAGATCGGCGGCTTCGAGCAGCGCTTGCTTTTCTTCGGGGCCGTAGGGGCACATGACGGAAAGTGCGTTGATCAGGAACTCGTTCGACGCACGCTGGATGGCGTTCCAATCGGTCTTCAGCCGATTGACTTCGAGATAGGCCTTGAGAACGCGCAAGAGGTTCTGGCGATCGACAAGTTCTTCGCCGAGGCCCTCTGTGAGATCACGCGCGAAGCGATCGTAGCTGACGCTCATGATCCGGTAGGGCGTATCGGTCTCGGCTTCACCGATGCATTCGAAGCGGACGATGCCGGTCAACGTGATGACGATGCGGCCGTCTTCGAGCTCTTGGTATGACGTCACGCGGCCAGCGCAGCCGACGCGGCGCAGCCCAGCGTCGTTGCCGATCGGGCTTTCGGTTTCTGGGTCATCGTCGTCGCGACCCTCGGGCTGCAAGACGCCGATGACCCGGCCACTCGACATCACGTCGTCGACCATCGCGAGATAGCGTGGCTCGAAGACGTTGAGGGGCAGCGTTGCGCGCGGCAGCAGAATCGCGCCGCGCAAGGGAAACACTGGAATCCGAGGAGGCAGATCAGACGGTTTGCGATAGCGGTCAGTCAGGGTCACGGCGCCTCTCTGAGAAGCTCAGCTTCAGCTGAATAGCAGCGACGATAGCCTACGCCGGCCTTCGGCGACCAGCGGTTCTTTCGGGCCCCAGGCGTCAAATAATTGCAGCAACTGTTTGCGCGCCGCCTCTTCGTTCCATTTGCGGTCCCGGCGCACGATTTCGAGGAGGTGTTCAATCGCATCTGCGCGGCGCTCATTGGCAGCGAGCGCGACGGCGGCGTCGAACCGCGCCTGATGATCGTTGGGATTGGCATCGATTGCCGCCAGAAGATTGGATGGATCACCGGCAGACTCGGCCTTCGCTGCGAGATCGAGCGCGGCTTCGATGCTTTGAATGCGTGGCGCGTTGCGCTTGTCGGGCGGAACGAGGCTGATCGTTGCGCGCGCGCGGTCGAGGTCGCCGGTCGCGAAGTAGCATCCTGCAAGGCCCACGAGCGCGGCGGCGTTCTCGCGGTCTTCCTGCAGAACGGCCGCGAAGACTTCGGCGGCGCCTTGCAAGTCGCCCTGATCGAGAAGCTCCTCGCCGGTTTTGATAACGGCATCGATATCGTTGGCGGCGTCGTCGGCGACAAGCCGGTCGACGAAGGCTTGCAGATTTTTCTCAGGCTGGCCGCCGACGAAGCCATCGAGCGGCTGCCCGTCACGAAAGGCATAGACGGTCGGCAGAGATTGCACGCGCAACTGGGCGGCAATCGCCTGATTTTCATCGACGTTGATTTTGACGAGGCGGACTTTGCCGCCATAGCTGCGGACGACTTTCTCGAGAACAGGCGTCAGTTGTTTGCACGGTCCGCACCACGGCGCCCAGAAGTCAACGATAACCGGGACATCGCGAGACGCGTCGATGACGTCGGCTGCGAAGTTTGCGGATGTCGAATCCTTGATGATGTCGGCATTCCCCGGCGCTCCGGGTTCGGACGTGCGTGTGCCGAAATCGATCATTGTCGTCTCCTTCGATCGCGCCCGGCGGGTTTATTTTTATGAGCCGGAGAGCGTCATTATTCTGGGCTCGTGGCCCGTTTCACGAATGAACCGCAAAAGATCGTCGCGCGCAATGTTGGTCGTCGCGGTGTTCTCAAGTGGATGACAATTGAGGCTGTCGTGGGTCATCAGCGCGTCGTCGAGGACCAGTTCGACCTGGCCCGCCGTATCGTTGGCGATCGCGAAGGCGGTGACCGCCCCGGGGGTCACGCCGAGAAGCTCCAAAAGCAGATCGGGCTTGCCGAACGAGAAGCGGCCAGCGCCAAGGGTCTTGCCAAGCATCTTGAGATCGACCGCCGTCGATGTTTTCGCGACGACGAGCACGAGGCGCCCCTTATCGCTCTTGAGGAACAGATTTTTGGTGTGCGCACCCGGAAGCGCTTGCTCGATGGCCGTGCTTTGCGCGACCGTGAAGGTCGCGTCATGTTCGAGCGTCCGCGTCACGATGCCAAGCGACGCCAGCCGGTCGAAGATTTCTATCCTGGTCATTGGCACAGGCTGCAGCCTCAATTTTCAAAGGTTGGCGGGTTGGCCTACGAAAACGGCCGATGACTGCCAAATACGTCGCGCTAGGCCCGGCGAAAAGGCGCAAAAGCGCCTCTTGCAATGCCGGAGCACTTGCGCCATAAGGCGTCTCTCGCGGCGCCGCAAGGCGCTGACCCCATATGGATGCGGGTGTAGCTCAGGGGTAGAGCACGACCTTGCCAAGGTCGGGGTCGAGGGTTCGAATCCCTTCGCCCGCTCCAATTTTCAAAATCATCGTGCCTTTGTCGACAGACTCGCTTTTGCGGGTCGCGGTGATGGCCGCCCACTTTCGCGCGCGGCGATCGTGCAGCCGCGTTGCATGTGCGGCGGACCAACATCAGTCGCCGCTTTGATACATCGGCAACGGCAGACCACCGCCCGGCCCAATCAGGATGCTCCAGATCTCGCCCGCGTTGAATTGATGCTCGTCCTTCTGCGCCGGCCTGCCGTGCAATTGGACGGTGAAGGCGTGCTTGCCGGGCTTCATCTCGATCGACGGACTAGTGTTCGCGTTTTCGGCGCGTTCGCCGGCTTTGACCTTGAACGTCTTACCGCCGATCGTGATCTCGCCGGGCGCTTCCTCGATGTTGCCGAACAGGATTTTGACGTAACCGGCCTTCGGCATCATGCCGAACGCTTCCGCTTTGGCTTTCTGGCTGACGGTGACCTCTATATTCGACCGTCCGTCCTTGTGCGTGACCTTCAACGTCACCGGGCCTTCCCTGCTCGCAAACTTGAGCGTTGCGTCGTTGGCGGTAATGCGCGCGACGCTGGCGTCTTCCGTCATGTCGCGCTTCGGCAGTTCGCGACGGTAAAACGCAACGATGGTCTCGACGCTCGCCTGCACGGACGCCATCGCGCTGTAGAAGAATTTCGATTTCGAGCTGCCGATCGAGTTGTTCGGTTTTGGAACCGGGAGCGCCGCAGACTCTGCAACGCCGAGGTCTTCGAGCGCGTATTGCTTGACCGTTTGCGCGTATGCCGATCCCGCTGCCGCAACGGCAAACGCGACAGCGGCAAGCGCTCGCAAAATTCTGGCGCGCATCGCGCACTCCCCAATCGCTCTATGCAGTTCTTAAAAAAAACCGCGGCATTCAACAATGGCGCTGTGGCACGCGCAAGCACGCACACTTATCCACGCTTAACAAACTATCCACCCTGTTAATGACCTGTCGTGGCTCTGCTGGTTGGCCCATCCACGATTTGATACGATCGCCGTTCGATTGGAAATGGCTGGAGCGGAACGGGTCAATATGAAAGCGATGATCGCCCTGATGCTGATCGTGTTGGCCGCGCTCGCGTCACGCGCGTCAGCTGATGACATTTCGTGGACGCTTATCTGCAAAAGCACCGCGATCCGCGACAAGGTCAGCGCCGGCATGCAAGACATGGATCGCCGCGTTTTCGACGCCGATGTCGCCTCGCGCTGCCCGCGCATCGATCTGCCCGAAAAACCCGGGCACGAGTCGGCCGAGGCATCGCGCGACAAAAGTCACACCGACTGGATTTACGACGCGCATTATAGTGCCGATGGTACAACGATCTTGAGCGCGAGCCGCGATGGCTCGATCGGGCTCTGGGACGCGGCGAGCGGCAAGATGCTTCGCCGCATCGTCATGCCCGCCGGGACCAACGAGTACAGCTACGTGCGCTCCGCGGTATTCGTCGGTGACGGCAAGACGATTGCGGCCGGCAAGGACAGGCTGCCCGTGCAGCTATACGCGACAGAAAGCGGTGAAGCGCAAGGAACGGTGCCATTTTCGGTCTCGAAAGAATCGTTCTTTCCGCCGCGCATGGCTGTGACCGCCAACGGATTGCTGTTCCTCGCAGGCGACAGCGACACCGTCGATGCGATCGACGTCGCGGCCAAGACGGCGCGCTACAAACTCGCTGGTCACGGCAAAACGGCGACGGCCGTCGCGGTATCGGAAGCGGCCGATCTCGTTGCGACAGCGGCGGCGGGCGAAGAGGCGCGTGGCGACGGCCAAGGCAGGCCGAAGCAGGGTTATCTCTGGAAGCTAAGCTCCGGTGAGAACGTTGCCGAATTCACGATCGACGGGCGGTCTGATCCCGATGGACTGGCATTCTCGCGCGATGGCGCACAGCTCGCGGTGGTCAGCGGCGGCACGGTGCGCGTCTACACGACGGCCGACAAGAAAGAGACGCAAACTATCATCGTGCATCCAATGTTCAGCGTCTTCGATGTTGCGTTCACGGCGGACGGCAAGCAGTTGATCACCTGCCAATCGCATCCGGCGCTGTGGGATTTGGCGACGGGCAAGCTCGTCCGGCACTTCGGACCGTTTAATGACCTTTGCCATTCGGTCGACATCAGCCCTGACGGAAAGTACGCGGTGACGACGTCGATGGCGTCCGATCTCAAGGTTTGGGAGATCGCGACCGGCACATTTGACCGACGCCTTGGCATCGACGTGAAGCCGCCGCGCTGAGGCGGCAGACTTCTATAGTCAGCCGCGTGGTGGGCGGCGGCGCTCGCTGAACCACTTGCGGTAATCGGCCATTTTCGCGCGTTGGCCTGACGATGCGCGGCTCTTACAGGGTTTTGCTTCGTCGCTGTCGTTCGACGCGCCCCAGCGCAGTTCGGCGCAGTCGTTGACGTTGTATGCCATTTCAAGCGCAGGCGTGCGGTCGATGACGTCTTTGAGCGTCAGCGTCCAGGGCGAGCCGTCGGTACGCGTGTAGGAGAATTTGCGCGCGGCGATTTCAGTCGCGAGCGTCTTTTCGAGTCCGGCTTTGACGTCGGCGGCGGATTTATCCTTCGGCATCGCATACCGTTCCGGGCGGCGCGCGACGCGCTCCGGGAAATTGCGGACGACGTCGATCGCGATCAGCAGACGCAGATCGCGCGACGGCGTCGCGAAGTCTTCCCAGGCGCCCGTCGTCTCGAAAATGGCGTTGCCGTCGGGCATGGCAACGTCGCTGCCGCCCTTCTCCAGATACTTGCGGCCATTTTCGACCGAGGTCACGCGCGCCACCACCTGCTCTTCAAGCGCGGTTACGGCTTCGAGCAATGCGCGCTGCGGGTCGAGCGGCGCCGGCGACATGACGTCGTCCATCCGGTCGTAGAAGTCCTCGACGCTGAGCTTCGATTGGTCGAGCGAGAAGTTGCCGTAGTGCTCATGCTTTTCGATTTCGGCGTTGCTCAAGCGCCGAAGCGCGCCGCCCTTTCCGGCGACGACCGGACGAAAGTGCTTGAAGCCCGGACCGCCAAGCGCCGGGTCTTGCGCGAACAGAAAGTTGCCGCGCCAGAAGCGTTTGCGCGCGATCGTGCCGTCGGGCTGGCCGTCGACAGCGAGGAACACGCCAGCTGATCCATCTGTCTGCGGCACGCGCTTCGACAGCACGAGCAGATGCCCGTAGGGATCGGCGTATACCGTGCCTGGGCGCAGATCGGCCTCGCTCAGTGAAACGGGATAGTAGTCGGTGCTGTTATCGTCGGCGGTGGTGCGTCCTGAACCCGAATGCACGCCGTTGGCGACGGTCGAGCGCAAATAAAAGCCGAACGCGTTGACGAGCCCTTGCGGCGGCTTCGGCGCGTCGCTTTTACCCGGTGCTGCATCAGCGGCGCCGAAGATATCGGACAGGATACCTTTCGATTGCGCCGGCTTTGCCTCTTCGGACGGCGGCGCGTCGGCCGCGCGAATGCTGCGCCACGCCCGGCACTTCGGCGGCTTGCCGCCACCGCCGCGGGTGCACGAGGCGTAGCCGTAAGGCAATCCAAGCTTGAATGCGAAGTAGGCGCGCAGGAAATACGGAAGGTCGGCGCAATCGGGCTTGATGACGAGCTTCTTCTCGTCTTCGCCAAGCCCCAAGTGATTGAACAGCACGTTGCGCGAGCGGTCGCGCAGCACTTCATGAAGCGCTGGCCACGAGGGTTGCTCTTCGAGCGGCGCGTCGAACAGCTTCTCGATCCAGGCCGAATAGAGGTTCTCCGTGTCGCGGTTCCAGCTCCCGCGGATCGGCCAGACGTAGCCTTTGGCTTCGCCGATGGATTTGGGGCGGCCGGCGTGAACGTTGATCTCGCGCGTGATGCTTTTGCAATTGGCGGCCGCCGCGCTGCGCGTCAGCGTCGCTTTCCATTTTCCGGCAAACGGCGACGCGACTTCGGCGATCCAGAAATACGGTGGCCCGCCGCGGCGTTCGGCAGATGTCACCGCAGTGGAGCCGTCGGGCGCCGTCAGGACAAGTTCGCCGCTGTGGGCGGCCTCGGTGGTGACGACGACGCGCAGGGGAGCGCCTTTCCACGGCTGAACCGGGCTTGCGAGAAGCGCGATATCGGAACCGTCCGTGCAAGCGGCGCCTGGTTCGGCATGAGCCGGCAGCGATGCAGCCCCAGATGCAGCAAAGGCTGAGGTAACGGCCGCAGCGAGAAAAATAGCTCTGGTCAAATATCGGCGCGCAGAAAACAACGGTGCCTCCGGTCTCGAATGTGCTCGGACTAAAGCATATCTTCGGACCATTCCGCCCGATCGTGGCAAAATTAATCTGCGCATTCTATCCCTGGAATTGGCCCGCAAAACAAAAGGGCGCGACCGGTGGCGCGCCCCTCAGGAACTTTAGAACATGGTGGCAGGCGATTTAGTGGTCGAACAGGCCGCGGCCGCTGCGCGCCCAACCATAGCCACCGTCGCGCACTTTTACGCGTTCATGGACGACACCGACGACCGGAGCATGCGTGATGATGCGCTGCGTTGCCGGCCGGATAACGACAGGGCGGACGACGTTCGCATACATCGGCGCCTGATAGCTGCGGCTGACGCCAGCCTGCTGAATCACGACCGGACGATGCACTGTGCGATAGATGGCAGGCGTGTCGTGCGCAACGCGGCGGGCGGGCGAGACGACAACATCGTGAGCGACTGTCTTGACGACAGCCGGTGTTCTGACCTTGCACAGTTTCTCACGGCCGAAGAGACCGCGGCTATGTTGCCAGCGAACGCTGCCCGGCTGGACGACGACTGTGCGTTCGACGCGGCGCGTGACGGCTGGAATTTCAGAATAGCTGCGCGAGGCTGGCGCGACGAGAACGCGCTCGGCGCGTGTTCCGTAGACAGCCGGACTGTGACGCTCGTGCCAACGGCCTGGACTGACGAGAACTTTCTCCGCGCGATTGACGACGACGGGCGGCGTGGTGACGACCTGGCTGTAACCAGGGCGAACGACGACCGAGCGCGCTTGCGTGGCGTAGACATCCGGCAACTTGACTTTCTCATAGCATTCGACGGCGCGGCCATGACAGCCGAAGTGCCCGGCCTCCGCCGAGCCGATGGTCGCAACGCTGATGACAATGGCCGTGCCGACGGCCGATGCTGCCAAACGCATAGTCTACGCCTCCTTGGATGCAACACTGAGGTTGCGGGATTTGATTTTGGAAGCGCCCGATTGTGGAATGCGGACAAGCCGCCGCCCTCACGGTTGGGGGATGTCTTTCCGGCGCCCTCAGTGAACAGATTACCTGATGGGGCTGAGCCTCTGAAGGACGAGGCGTTGGTGTGGTAAACCGGATAACTGTTGTACAGCCGACGACATTAAGTTCTGGCTCTTGCGTCCCGCTTGTTAACGCCATACCACAAGAACCGTCGGACGGATGCGCTCGCGTCTGCGGTCGGAACGGAGGCAATGCCAACCGCCGCCCGTCACCGATCTGACATCAGGTCTGATCCAAGACCGTCTTAGAAGGATTGTGCGTGTCATGGCTCACACGGTTTCCATCACCACCCGCTCCGTCGCACTTCTGATGACCCTGTTTGCAGCCGTTGTGGTTGCAGGCTGCGGCATCAACAATATCCCGACCTACGAACAGCAGGCGAAAGCCAACTGGAGCGAAGTGCTGAACCAGTACAAGCGCCGTACGGACCTCATCGATAACCTCGTCTCGACCGTCAAAGGTTTCGCCGAGCAGGAGAAGTCGGTTCTGACCGACGTCGTCGAAGCGCGCGCCAAGGCAACACAGGCCCAGATCAACCTACCGGCGGACGTGTTGAATAATCCGGCCGTCATGAAGCAGTTCCAGGATGCGCAGAATACGCTTGGTGGAGCGCTCGGACGCTTGATGGTGGTTGCCGAGAAGTATCCCGACATCAAATCGGGCCAGAATTTCTTGGCGCTGCAGGGCGAACTGTCCGGCACGGAAAACCGCATCGCAATTGCACGCCGCGACTACATCGAAGCCGTTCGCGTCTACAATACCGAGCTGACGACCATTCCGGGACGCTGGTGGAAGTCGTTCATGTATCCTTCGTCGAAGGAAATGGCGACGTTCGATATCCCGGCGTCGGAGCAGACGGTCCCGAAAGTCGACTTCGAAAAGAAATAACGTCAAGCCACGTGCTTGCAGTCAGGATGACGTCGCATGCGTGACGCGCTGGTTGACGTGCTGAAAGTGCCATTCGGCAAAAGCGGTCTGGGCAGCAGGCTTTATCTGCTGCTCATGGCTGCTTTTGCGATTGTCGCGTTGTGCGTCGCTTTCGCGATCGCGGCGCCGAACTACCCCGAGCTGACCGGGCGCATTGTCGATAACGCAAACCTGATCAACGCGGCCGACAAGGCGCAGATCGAATCCGAACTCGCGGCACTCGAAGCGACGTCGACCGATCAGGTCGCGGTCGTGACCGTGCCGTCGCTCGACGGCTACGCAATCGAAGACTACAGCATCGGCCTCGCGCGCAAGTGGGGCATCGGCCAGAAAGACAAAGACAACGGCGTCGTGCTGATCGTCGCGCCGAACGAGCGCAAGGTGCGCATCGAGGTCGGCCGCCGCCTGGAGCCGATGCTGAACGACACGATGGCGACGCTGATCGTTCAGAACGCCATCCTGACGCAATTCAGACGCGGTGATTTTTCGGCCGGCATCCGCGACGGCGTGCGCGACATCAAAGCCGTGCTGCTCGGCGACGCCGAAGAGGTGAAGCGCCGCGCGATCGTCAAGCGAACGCCGGAAGACGAACTGACGCCGTATATCCACCTCCTCGTGTTCGCGCTGATCGTTGGCTTCATCCTGTGGCAGATGCGGCAGCAGGCGATTGCGCAGCGCGAGTGGGAACAGAATCTGACGCCCGAACAACGACGCCAATACGAGCGCGACAGACAGCGCGCTCGCGATCGGTCGATCATCGTCCTGCCCGGCGGCTCCAGCGATTGGGGCGGGGGCTGGTCTGGCGGCGGAGGTGGCGGCGGCTGGTCGGGTGGCGGCGGCGGTTTCGGTGGCGGCGGCGCATCGGGTGATTGGTAAAATGACGCGCGTGGAATGTAGGAAAGAGCAACGATGAAAAGCTTGTTTTCGGATCAGGAGCGCGAGCGCATCTCGGCGGCGATCACCGCAGCCGAGGGCAACACGTCGGGCGAGATCGTTGCCGTCGTTACCGAAGCGAGCAGCTCATATACGTACGTTCCGTTTCTATGGGCAGCGTTAGCGGCTCTAATCGTGCCGTGGCCGCTGATCCATTTTACCTGGATGCCGGTGCAATGGATTTATCTGATCCAGTTGCTCGTGTTCCTGGCGTTGATCGCGGCACTTTGGCCAAAATCCATGCGCGCCGCGTTCGTGCCGCGATCAGTGCGCAAGGGCAATGCCCATCGCAGAGCAACGGAACAGTTTCTCGCGCAAAGCCTGCACACGACGACGGGCCGAACCGGCGTTCTGATTTTTGTATCCGTCGCCGAACGTCACGCCGAAGTTCTCGCCGATTACGGTATCCATGCGCGCGTGCCCGAGGGGACATGGCAGATTATCGTCGATAACCTGACCAACGATATTGGGGCGGGCCGTCCGGCAGACGGTTTCGTGCAGGCGATCAAGCACGCTGGCGAACACCTTTCGACACATTTCCCACCGGGATCGCGTGATCCCAATGAACTTCCAAACCGCCTGATCGTTCTGGACGGCTGACACGCATTTTGTGCTAAACGGTCTGCGGGCAGAGACTGGGGGAGCACACGATGTCGGCAGATGTATCAGCCAGCGCTGCGGCGGGCGAAACGATCGAACGCGCTCCGCTGCGCGCCCGCGCCTCATGGATGCTGTTCGATTGGGCGGCGCAGCCCTATTACACGCTCGTGCAGACGTTCCTGTTTGCGCCGTACTTCGCCAACGCGGTGGTTGAGAATTCGGCGTGCGGCTCGCTGATCGCGGAAGGTAGCGAGAGAGCTGCCTGCGGGCAGTCGCTATGGGGCTATGCGGCAGCCGTTGCCGGTTTACTGATCGCGATTGTCAGTCCGTTTCTTGGCGCGCTCGCCGACGGACGCGGCCGCCGCAAACCGTGGATGGCGGGCCTCGCGATGACCTTCCTCGCCGGCTTGTCGACGCTTTGGCTCGCGACGCCGGGCGCACCGATGACAACGATCGCGCTTGTGCTCGCGGGTTTCATCATCGCGACCCTCGCCGCCGAACTGATGGGCGTATTTTCAAACGCGATCATGACCGGTCTCGTGCCGAAGGATGAACTCGGACGGCTCTCCGGGACCGGTTGGGCCGTCGGATATTTCGGAGGATTGGCGAGCCTCGCCTTGGTTGCAGGTTTTCTCGTGCCGTTGCCGGGCGAGGCCAAGACGCTGCTCGGCCTCGATCCTCTGCTGCAACTGAATGCGGCGGAACATCAGGGCGACCGGATCACCGGGCCGTTTGCGGCGCTGTGGTTCGCGCTCTTCATCATTCCGTTCTTTCTTTTTGTGCCGGATAAGCGCGCAACAGTTGCGCCGTTGGCGACGCAGAGATCGGCCGGCGCGGAACTCTGGGACACGATCAAATCGCTGCCCAGCATGCCGAGCCTGCTGATCTTTCTGATCGCGCGAATGCTCTACACCGATGGCTTGACGGCGATCTTCACGTTCGGCGGCATCTACGGTGCGTCGGTCTTCGGATGGGGACCGCTAGAGCTTGGCATTTTCGGCATCGTGCTGACGCTGGTTGGCGCATTCGGCGCGCTTGTCGGCGGACGGCTCGACGACAAACTCGGACCGAAGGCCGTCATCATCGGCGCGCTGTTGGTTTTGCTCATCGGCGCGATTGGCATTCTATCGGTCGACAAGACGCACATTCTCTTCACGACGGAAGTTGCGGAAAAGGCTGTCGGATCGAAGCCGTTCTCGTCAATTGGCGAGCAGACATTCTTAGCGTTCGCGATCATTGTCGGCTTGGTCGCCGCCCCCGTTCAAGCCGCGAGCCGCTCGCTGCTGGCGCGCCTGGCACCCGCAGAAAAGATGACGCAATTTTTCGGACTGTTCGCGTTCTCCGGCAAAGTGACGGCGTTTCTCGCGCCATTCCTGGTCGCGTTCGTCACGCAGTACTCTGGAAGTCAGCGGATCGGCATGTCGGCAGTGCTGGGCTTCCTGATCATCGGCGCGCTGCTGATGCTGTTCGTCAGGACCGACCGTCGCGGCGCTTAAACGTCAGTGCCGGAAGTGGCGCATGCCGGTGAAGACCATTGCGAGCCCGCGCTCGTCGGCAGCCTTGATGACCTCGTCGTCGCGCATCGACCCGCCAGGCTGAATGACCGCCGTGGCACCAGCATTCGCCGCCGTGATCAATCCGTCGGCGAATGGGAAGAAGGCATCCGACGCGACGACTGAGCCGCGTGTCGCGGCTTCGATTGAGCCCGCGACTTTGGCGGCATCGCCGGCTTTCAATGCGGCGATGCGGGCTGAATCGACCCGGCTCATTTGACCGGCACCGATGCCGACCGTTGCGCCGCTTTTCGCGTACACGATGGCATTGGATTTGACGTGCTTGGCGACGCGGAACGCAAATTTGAGGTCGGCCATTTCTTGCGGGCTCGGCGCGCGCTTGGTGACGACTTTCAGATCGAGCGTATCGACGATGCCGCTATCGCGTGACTGCACCAGCAGTCCGCCCGCAATGGATTTGACCGTGAGACCGGTGGCTGACGGATCGGCGAGACCGCCGGTCAGAAGCAGGCGCAGGTTTTTCTTGGCGGCGAGAATCGCTTTGGCGTCGGCCGTCGCATCGGGTGCAATGATGACTTCGGTGAAGACTTTGCCGATTTCCTCTGCGGCGTCGGCATCGAGCGTCTGATTGAGCGCGATGATGCCGCCGAACGCGCTGACGGGGTCGCAGGCAAGCGCTTTCAGGTAGGCGTCTTTCAGCGATGAACCTTCGGCGACGCCGCACGGATTGGCGTGCTTAATGATGGCGACGGCTGGCACACGCGCGCCGAATTCCGAAACAAGCTCGAACGCGGCGTCGGTGTCATTGATGTTGTTGTACGAGAGTTCCTTGCCCTGCACTTGGCGCGCGGTTGCGACACCCAAGCGGTGGCAATCGGAAATGTACATCGCCGCCGATTGATGCGGGTTTTCGCCGTAGCGCAGCGCTTGGCCGAGGCGGCCACCGAACGCGCGCCATTCTGGTGCTTCTGTCTTGTTCTGCTCCGCGAACCAATTGCTGATCGCCGCATCATAGGCCGCCGTGCGCGCGAAGGCTTTGGCCGCGAGTTCACGGCGAAGGGCCAACGTCGTGGCGCCTGCGTTCGCCGACATGGCATCGAGGACGCGCTGGTAGTCAGCGCCTTCGACGATGACCGTGACCGACTCGTGATTTTTCGCGGCGCCGCGGATCATGGCAGGACCACCGACGTCGATATTCTCAACGCAATCATCGTAGGCCGCACCCTTGGCGACCGTTTCTTCAAATGGATAAAGATTGACGACGAGCAGATCGATCGGCGCGATGCCGTGCGTCGAGGATGCCTTGTCGTGTTCGGCGTTGCCGCGAATGGCGAGCAGGCCGCCGTGGACTTTCGGGTGCAAAGTCTTGACGCGTCCATCCATCATTTCGGGAAAGCCGGTCAGATCAGCGACGTCGGTAACCGGGAGACCTGCCGCTTTGATGGCCGCCGACGTGCCGCCTGTCGACACGAGGGCGACGCCATGATCGTGCAGCGCGCGCGCAAACTCGATCAATCCGGTCTTGACGGAAACCGACAGCAGTGCGCGGCGGATTTTCTGGTCGGCCATGATACCCCTCGTCGTGCTTTGAGCAGCGTGACGCCGGTTAACACGATCATTCCCTGATGCAAATGGCCGCCAAGCGCACGCGCGCAACTGCCGCTCTAACCTTTGGTGGGAAGCGGCGGCAAGCCATCGGTCGCGAACGTGCCGACGGCGCGCCAGCGGATTTCCGATTCACCAAACGTCGCGCCACGCAGCACGATCTGCACGCTCGGCCGCGGACCAGCGCTGTCGACGAAATAGAGGCCGTCTTCGATGGTGAGGTCGGCGCCCTCGGCGGTGAATGTCCAGACTTGGCCATCGTTGACCAGGATGCGGCAGGCTCCGCGCTGCGGCAGGCGCTCACAGCGGCAATCCGGATGCAGGTGGAAGTGGATCGCATACGGCAGATCGGCCTTGAGGCGAAGACGGCCTTGCGGCGGCTCCAGGCGGTCGATGCCTTCGACGGTATCGCCGTTTTGCGAAAGGCCGATACGGCGGAAGTGCATCAGGCCGAAGCGTTGCGCATAGCCATCGTGGCTGCCGGCAAGCACAGCTTTGCCGCCCTCATCGCTGAGGCGGGCTGCGACCATGTCCGGGCCGCGGATCGGCAATCCGCCGACAATGTTTTCGAGTTTGGCGTGGCGTACAAGGCGCGACGACGACGTTTCGGCGAGGCACAACGTGTTGTGGCTGGCGGTGGCGCGCGCGACGGAATTCCAAGTCGAATCCGCCGGGCCTGGAAAGCCGCCATTGACGAAAATAAGCCGAGCACGCGACGTCATCTCGAATGAGAGTGCGCCGGCCTGCGCTTCGGTCGCGACCTCAAGCGCCGGTGGCGTTCCGGTGTCGGCAATAATGACCGTCTCGCCGCGTTCGAGCCGGGCATAGCCTGACGCATCCGCCGAGCCGACCGCATCGAGTTCGCCAGCCGAATAGCCGAGCACGGTTGCAAGACCAGCCGGAGATCCCGTGCTGACGCCGTTGAAGCGCGCCAGCATTCCGTCACCGAGGCGCATGAAGCGCAGAAACGCCAGCGCTTTCTTGCAGACGTCGGCAACTTCTTCCGGCGCTTGCCGGCCGCGCGCCTGGAAGCACTGGCCGAGCGGCAGCAAATCAAGCACGAGGTCGGCGAGCACGCTCGGGTTGCGGCTGACGTGGCCGCCATCGTCGAGAATTTGGCGTTTCAGTTCGGATACCAACGCCGCTTCGGCATCGGCGATTTGCCGATCGTGACCTGAGACGGCGAGATCGGCGAGCACGAGCGCGATCAGACTGACCATGCGCGGCACGCCGTCCGGCGCGTTGCGCCACGTCGCGTTGAGCACGAGAACCTGTTCGCCGACGCTCGACATGATCGTCGTATAAGTTTTTGCGTCGGTGCCTTCGAGCAGCATGTTCGCGTGCGCGATCCACGACATCAGGCGACGGCCAATGACGGCGGGCTCGGCGGCGATGCCGCGCGGCGTTCGGTTGATCTTGATCCAATCGAGGACATACTGACGTGCAGCAGCCGACGCATCATCGCTCTCGGCGGCCGCTAAGTGCCGCAACCAACCGAAGCCGTGCAGCTCACGCGCCCAGGCATCGCTCGGCGGCACGATGCCAAACGGCGACGCGCCTTTGAGATCGGCGATTTCCGACGCCAGGCCGAAGTGATCGCTCTCGACTTCAAACCAGAAGCTCGGATCGGCGGCGCGGAGTTCTTGCGGGACGATGAGAATCTGGTCGGCGCTGGCGCTGCCATACCGCCAGCGCAACAGCGGCGAAGACAGCGCGCGTGTCAAAGCGCTGCGCCGGGCCTGCTCGGCGGAAAGCGTGCGGATCTTGATCCGTTCAGCCAGGCTTAGGCCGGTCATGCGCTCCCCGTAACCGCCGTTCGTCCTCTTCGGCGCCGCGAAGCGCCAAAATCCGGTTACCCCCTCCGTGGCGCCAAAACAAGGCGATAGCCCGCTGGAGCAGACGATTGGCTGTTGAGAGGACCGCGAGGTCACGCGCTCAAGGTGCGGCGCGTATCAATTTCGCCGCGAAAAACCCATCCATGCCGGTCATGCCTTCGGGCAGTTCTGATAGGTGCGACGGCAGCGTACGGAGATCGCAGGCGGGCGAAATCCACGCGGGATCGAGGCCGAGCGCCGCGGCGTCGATCGGTGCGCGGCGAAACTCGGGATGGGCTTTGAGGAAATCATCGATTTGCGCGCTGCCTTCTTCGGGCTCAAACGAACAGGTGCAATAGACGAGTGTGCCGCCCGGCTTCAAAGACGCGGCGGCGCCGTTCAGGATGCGGGCCTGCAGCGCGGCGAGGGCCGCGACGTCTTCATCGCGCTTCAGGATCAGAATATCGGGATGGCGACGGATGGTTCCCGTTGCCGTGCACGGCGCGTCGATCAGGATCGCATCGAACAGGCGCCCGGGTGCGAATTCGGCGGCGTCAGCTACATACGTTTCCGCATCAAGTCCGAGCCGGGAAAGATTTTCTTTGAGACGGTTGAGACGACCCGGCGACTTGTCGACGGCCGTGACGTGGGCACCGGCCGCCGCAAGCTGCGCAGTCTTTCCGCCCGGCGCAGCGCAGAGATCGGCGACGTCCTTACCAGCGATGTCACCGAGGAGTTTTGCGGGCAATGCCGCTGCCGCATCCTGGACCCACCAGTGACCCGCATCATAACCTTCGAGATCTTCGATGCGGCCAGCGGACTTGAGGCGAACCGAGCCCGATTTCAACGCAATGCCATCGAGGCGTTCGGCCCAGTCTTTTGCGTCGGATTTAACCGTCAGATCGAGCGCTGCTTCCGACAGCGACGCCAAAGCAATGGCGCGCGCGGTTTGATCGCCATAGGCCGCCTGCCATCGCGCGATCAACCACGGCGGGATATTGAGCGTTATGGCATCGAGCGTCGCGAGGTGATCGCGGCCTTCTCTGGCGACACGCCGCAGAACCGCGTTGGTCAGTGATGCGAAGCGTTTCGCGGCACTGTCGGCGCGGCATTGATCGACGGCGAGCGAAATTGCGGCGTGCGGCGGTGTATCGAGAAACAGCAATTGAGCCGCGCCGGCGAGCAGGATTTGTTCGAGACGGCCCTGGCGTTCGCGTAACGGCTTTTCGAGGCAATTGGCGATGACGGCACGCAGCTCGCCGTGATGACGCAGAACAGTCGCCGCAATAAGACGTGCAAATCCGCGGTCGCGCGGTTCCAGATGGCGGCCATCGGCGGCTTTGTTGAAGACATCGTCGAACGCGCGCTTTTCGACAAATACCGAAAACAACGCCGACACGGCGACATCGCGCGCGACCATACCGGCGGGCGCGCGTACCGGCGCCGTCTGCCATTTGAAATCCTTGCCGCGGCGCGGGTTCTCGCGCAGCGGGCCAGGCTTTCTGGGTTTAGGTGTCTTGGTGGGCGTCGTTGAATCAGAACTCACGCATCAACCCCAAGGCCGGCGCGGACGGCCGTGACTTTGGCCAGCGATCCAAACATCCCGCGGAGCGCCAGATTCGCCTGGTGATGCGGCAGGGTCTGTGCCGTCTTCTGACGACGATGGCGAACCGGCATCGGCGGAGAGCGTTCCGGCAACGCCCATTTCGCGTGCGAGCTCTTCGAGCTCAGCGATGCGGTTGTCAACGTTGGGATGCGTTGAGAACATGCTGTCGATACCGCGCCCGTTCAGCGGATTGATGATGAACATGTGCGCCGCCGCAGGTATTTCTTCGGCACGCCGATTTATGATCTGCCGCGCTTTGGCGTTGATCTTTTGCAGCGCGGACGCCAGCCACAGAGGATTGCCGACGATCATCGCGCCCATGCGGTCGGCGGCATATTCGCGCGAACGGCTGATCGACATTTGCACCATCATCGCCGCCAGCGGCGCGAGGATCATGGCCGCAAGCGTGCCGATCATGCCCATACCGCGGTCGTCGTTGCGGCCCGAGCCGAAGATCGCGCCGATTTGCAGGTACTGGGCAAACATCGAGACCGCGCCGCCGATCGTTGCGGCGACCGCCATCGTCAGCGTGTCACGGTTTTTAATATGCGCAAGCTCGTGCGCGATGACGCCAGCGAGTTCTTCCCGATCGAGCGTTTCCATCAGTCCCGTCGACACAGCCACGGCGGAGCGCGATGGACTTCTGCCGGTCGCGAAGGCGTTAGGCTGCGGATTATTCAGGATGTAGACGCGCGGCGGCGGCAGCTCGGCACGTTGTGCAAGTTGATGGACGAGATCGACGAGGTCCGGCGCAGTCGAGCGATCGACTTCCTGGGCCTTGAACATCTTCAAGACCATCGTGTCGGATTTCCAGAGACTGACGATATTCATGACCAGCGCAACGACGAACGCGACCATGAGGCCCGAACGGCCACCAACCAGCGCGCCCATCGCGACGAAAATCGCCGTCAGCGCAGCCAGCAACAAAGCCGTTTTGGCGTAATTCATAGGCATCGGTCACATCTCCCCCGGGCGCGGCACTTGGGCTTTGGCCCGCCGGTTCACGCTGATATATATGACGTCAACCGGCCCGGGTTAAGGGGTTTGGTAAAACGGCTATCGCACGCGGCGCCTATTGCAAGGACGCGCACATGACGACGAAGGCACTTGGTGATGATGCGACGACGGAGGCGAAAGCTGCCGGTACGCCGGCTGCGTGCACTCGGGTGCGCGTCTTAACGCCTGAAGCGCAGCGCGCGCTCGCAGAAGCCGCAGAGCGCCGCCAGCGCCAAGCCGATCAGGCCTCTTCAGTAAAAGAGGTTGGCGGACGCGACGGTCCCGATCCGGTGCGCTTCGGCGACTGGGAAAAAGGCGGCATCGCCAGCGACTTCTGAAAGCCAGCGCCCGTTCGTTCCTCTTCAGACTCCGCTTAACGGTTTCTATACCACGCGCTGAGCCGTGGCGTCGCGGTCCAGCCGGACGGCGCACAGCGGCACTCGTGTTGCAAATCCCGTGAACATCACCTGCCGATGTTTCACGGAGAGACACATGCTGACGCGTTGTAAGCTGATCGTTAAGAAGTTCAGCTCGGATGACCGGGGCGCCGTTGCGGTGCTGTTTGGTCTGATGACGTTCATGCTGTTCTTCATGGGCGCGATCGCCGTCGACTACAGCCGCGCTATTGATATGCGCTCGAAGATTTCGAGCGCCGTCGACGCCGCGTCACTGGCCGCTGGGCGCGCCTTGCTCGACGGCAACTTGTCGGACAGCGACATCGTCACCCTGGCGACGACCTATTTCACCGAGAACGTCAAGCCGGCCAAGGCTATGGGAACGATCGGCGCGCCGACGATCACGGTCAATCGCGAACAAGGCACCATCGACATCGACGTGCAATCGAAGGTTAAGATGACCTTGGCGCGCGTCGGCGGATTTACGGAAATGAGCATCCCTGTCGTTTCCGAGGCAACGTATCTGCAGAAGGATATCGAAGTCGGCATGGCGCTGGACATCACCGGCTCGATGGACGAAGTCCGCGGTGGCAAGCGCAAGATTGACTCTCTTAAGGGAGCTTTCGAACAGTTCGCCGAACGTCTCATTCCGGAACAGAAATCGGCAAGCCACCGCGTGCGTATCGGTTTGGCGCCGTATTCCTCGGGCGTTAACGTCGGCGCCTACGCGGCCGCGGTCACCAAGAGCCGCAGCAAAGATGGCTGCGTCACCGAGCGCAAGGCAGCAGCCATCAATGACGATGCTGCGATCGCACAGCCGTTCCTCGTCAAGGAAGATGGCAAGGACGACATCGACAATTCGGATGGCTCAACGCCGAAGAATGCATTCGAATGCCCGTCTGCGACGCTGCAGCCGCTTTCGGACGATCGCGACGCACTGATCCGTTCGGTCAATGGCTTCAAGGCGCAAGGCTGGACCGCAGGTCACCTCGGAATCCAGTGGGCGTGGAACCTCGTGTCAGACAAGTGGAGCGGCACGTTCGGCGGCGACAGCGCGCCTGACCCCTATGCGCGCGTTGCCGACGACAAGCTGATTAAAGCCGTCGTGTTGATGACCGACGGTAGCTTCAACACGGCGTTTCACGGCGACAAGGCCGACAAAACCAACTGGTCGAAAACGCAGGCCGTCAAGATGTGCGACGCGATGAAGGCCCCCGGCAAAGATGTTCTGGTGTTCGCTGTCGCCTTCGATGCGCCGAAAGATGCTCAAGAAACGCTTAAGGCCTGCGCAACCAAGGGTGATGGCTATTACGCCAATGCCGCCAACGGGGACGAACTGTCGGCGGCATTTGACAAATTCGCGGATAAGCTATCGTCACTCCGTATTTCCAAATAACAGGCACGATAAAACAAAAAAATCGATATACAAAGGCGCCTCCAATTCGGGGGCGCCTAATTTCTTTATATCTGCAAACGGGCCGATGATCTGAACCGTTATTCGGAATTAACCCGCCAAAAGCGTGGGGCGGCGCAATATGCGTTCTCGGGATATTTCCCATATAGGCGCGCACCTAAACAGCGCATTCACCAGTCGCTCCGATTATGCTCCTGTTGCTGACCATTCTAACGATTTCGCATGGCTTTTTATAAATATTGAACGTCACAGCAATTCATATCTATGGCGTGGAGTCTTTTAAATGCGCGGCCTGCGTGCAATCGTGTCAACGTTTCGCGATGACGACCGCGGCTCCGTATCCATTCTATTCGGTATTAGCTGTATCGTACTATTCGGCCTCATTGGCCTAGCAATCGATTCGTCGAGATATTACAACTATACGGACCGATTGCAGGCCGCCCTTGACGCAGCCGCTTTGGCCGGTGCGAAACTTCTGCCTGATGAGACGCTCAACGACGAAGATATCGCAGCCGTCGTCGCTGCCAATTTCGCGTCTGCCATGGCAATGACGGGCGTGAAAGCCAAGTCGCTCGACACGCCAACCGTTAAAATCGACCGGTCGATGAATACCGTCGAAGTCATCGGCAAGGCCAAGCTGGGGGCGACGATCACACCCGTTATCGCGCCTCAAGACGATGTCGACGTAATCCGCACGTCGAAGGTCGTGTTCGACATGAAAAAGATCGAACTCGCGATGGTGCTCGATATTACGGGTTCGATGAACACCAACAACAAGCTCGCCGATATGAAGGCGGCGGCGAAGGACGTCGTCGATGAATTGTACAACGGCGCATTGAATGAAGACGCTGTGCGTATCGCGCTGGCGCCGTATTCAGCCTCCGTCAACGCCGGCGCGCTGGCGCCCTCGGTTACGGAAGTGCCGCCGGCGACGAACTGCTACAAGTCAAATTACAGATGGACGTGCACCAACGCCGCTGGCGCCAATCAGGACACTTGCGTGATTGAACGCCAGGGGTCGAACGCTGCAACAGACGCGCCGCCTGTCGGCGCCGACAAACTGCCGAACGTACCGACGACGCCGTACGGCAACTACGTTTGCCCCGGCGCAACGGTTCTGGGCCTGCAGGGCAAAAGCCAGAAAGACATCGTCAACTCGACGATCGACAGCTACTCGGCATCGGGCGCGACCGCAGGGCACATTGGATCGGCCTGGGGCTGGTATCTGCTGTCGCCGCAATGGGCGAGTGTTCTCGGCAGCAGCGCTCCCGGCGACTACGAAGACAAAGAAATCCGGAAGCACATGATCATCATGTCGGATGGCGAGTTCAACACGTCCTACCTGACAGGCGGCAACACCTCGGCCGCGACGCAAAGCGATGAATCGTATGCCCAGTTCCGATCGCTGTGCGACGGTATTAAAGGCAAGGGCATCACGATCTATACGGTTGGCTTCGATCTAACGAACGCGCGCGCTTTGAGCGAACTTGAAGCCTGCGCGTCCGGCACGTCGAACTTCTTCGATGCGAAAACCGGCGCTCAATTGAAGCAGTCGTTCAAGGATATCGCAAAGAAGCTCAATACGCTGCGCCTCGCGAGCTAGGCGCAGTCTGTGTGGCCAAACGCAAAAGGGCACGGCGTTGGCCGTGCCCTTTTGTTTTTCTGTTTGTGCGTTGGATCAGCGGCGGTTCTGACGATTGCCGATCAGGTCGTCGACGACGGAGGGATCGGCCAGCGTCGAGGTATCACCCAAGCTGCCGAAATCGTCCTCGGCGATCTTGCGAAGAATGCGGCGCATGATTTTGCCGGACCGCGTCTTCGGCAGACCGGGCGAGAACTGGATCAGATCGGGCGACGCAATCGGCCCGATTTCCTTGCGGACGTGAGCGACCAGTTCCTTGCGCAGCGCATCGTCACCGCTAAGCCCTGAATTGAGAGTGACGTAGCAATAAATGCCTTGTCCCTTCAAATCGTGCGGGTAACCGACGACGGCGGCTTCAGCGACCTTGGCGTGAGAAACGAGCGCGCTTTCGACTTCCGCAGTTCCCATGCGGTGACCAGACACGTTGATGACGTCATCGACGCGACCGGTGATCCAGTAGTAGCCGTCGGCGTCGCGGCGACAGCCGTCACCCGTGAAATACATGCCCGGGTAGGCCGAGAAATAGGTCTGCTCAAACCGCTCGTGATCCTTGTAGATCGTGCGCGATTGCCCTGGCCAGCTGTCGAGAATGACGAGGTTGCCTTGCGCCTCGCCTTCGAGGAACTGCCCCTTGTCGTCGACCAATGCTGGCTGGACGCCGAAAAACGGCAACGTCGCCGATCCGGGCTTGAGCGCGGTTGCACCCGGCAGCGGCGTGATCAAGATGCCGCCGGTTTCGGTCTGCCACCAAGTGTCGACGATCGGGCAGCGGCTCTCGCCGACGACCCGGTAGTACCATTCCCAGGCTTCCGGATTGATCGGCTCGCCGACCGATCCGAGCAGACGCAACGATGCGCGGCTGCTCTTTTTGACGAGGTCGTCGCCAGAGCCCATCAGCGAGCGGATCGCCGTTGGAGCGGTATAGAAGATGGTGACCTTCCATTTATCGACGACGTCCCAGAAGCGCGAAGCCGACGGGTACGTCGGAATGCCTTCAAACATCACCGTCGTCGCGCCGTTGGCAAGCGGGCCGTAGACGATGTAGCTGTGGCCGGTAACCCAGCCGACGTCGGCCGTGCACCAGTAGACGTCGCCGTCGTGGTAGTCGAAGACGTACTGGTGCGTCATTGACGCGTACAGCAGATAGCCGCCGGTGGAGTGGACGACGCCTTTCGGACGGCCCGTCGATCCCGACGTATACAGGATGAACAACGGGTCTTCGGCATTCATGGCTTCGGGCGGGCATTCGGCGTCGACCGTAAGAAGCTCTTCGTGCAACCAGAAATCGCGGCCTTCTTTCCAAGGAATCGGATTGCCGGTGCGGCGGACAACGAGCATTTTTTCGTCGCCCTTGCATTTTTCCAAGGCAATGTCGGCGTTCTTCTTGAGCGGCACAGCCTTGCCACCGCGCATGCTTTCATCGGCCGTGATGACGAGCTTCGACTCGGCATCCTCGACACGGTTCTGCAAGCTGTCCGGTGAGAAGCCGCCGAAAACGATCGAGTGGATGGCGCCGACGCGAGAGCACGCGAGCATCGCATAAGCCGCTTCCGGGATCATCGGCAGGTAAATGGTGACGCGATCACCGCGTTTGACGCCATGCTTCTTGAGCACGTTTGCAAAGCGCTGGACACGCTCCGACAACTGACGATACGTGATCTGCTCACTTTCGTTCGGATTGTCGCCTTCCCAGATGATTGCGACCTGATCCGCGCGCTTCGCCAAGTGGCGATCGATGCAATTCGCCGAGACGTTAAGCGTGCCGTCTTCAAACCAGCGGATATCGACCGACCCGGGGTTGAAAGACGTGTTCTTGACCTTCGTGTATGGCTTGATCCAATCGAGACGCTTGCCCTGCTCGCCCCAGAACTTTGCTGGATCCGATACTGACTGCTCGTACATCGATTTGTACGAGGCTGCATTGATGTGTGCCCCCGCGGCCCATTGTGCTGGGACGGGATAAATCTTGTCTGACATTGAGCGTGCTCCTCCGGCGGCCGTCTGATCCGCGGCCTTCGTCTGATTATTATGCGAGGTCAGTCCGGACATCTCAACTTGTTCATAGGTCCAAAGTCTAGTGAGATTGTACGGCGGTGAGCACCAACGCGGCCGATTTTGGCCCGGCGCCTATCACGCTCGCCAGACTGCGGTTTTTTTGATTTCGCTGTCTTCGAGTTCGCGCGTGACCGGGACTTGGAAGCTGGCCAGCAAGGTAAACGTGTCGCGCGGGAAGTAGCTGCGTTGCGGATCGCCGATATAGACGGCGGCGCCCTGGCTTTTGGCGGCGTCGATATAGGCTGTGACCCGCTCGGCCAGACCGCGTTCGTAGAAGAGATCTCCGATCAGTATAACGTCCGCAACCGCTGGCGGGCGCGATAGCAGGTCGTCGCCGGTCACGTCGATAGCGACACCGTTGGCGGCGGCGTTCAGCCGGCACGCTACAAGCGCAAACTGATCGACGTCAGCGGCCAGCACGGATGCTGCGCCGCATTGGGCGGCGGCGATCGCGGTCATGCCGGAGCCGGAACCCAGATCGATGACGCGGCGGCGAGCGCAAATGCTTGGATTGTCGAGCAGGTAGCGTGCTAGCGCTTGCCCACCTGCCCACGCGAACGCCCAGAACGGCGGCGGTACGTTCATTTCGCCGAGTTCGTCTTCCGTTTTTTGCCAGATCGGAACGGACTCTTCCGCGAGGTAAAGCTTGATGCCCGGCACGAGTGGCGGCGTCATCAAGCGGGCGTTCTCGCGTACAAACGCTTCAATGGTTTCAGCGTTGAGCGGGGCGCGAGCGCCGTCCGCGGTCATCGCTTCGTGGATTTGGTTGGCGCCTGTTTCACGGCTTTCACGCCACCCATCCGGCAGACCTCTTTCCATTCATCGGCTGTCACGGGCTGCACGGACAACCGCATGGACGTAACAAGCGCCATCTTCGCGAGTTTCGGATTGGCTTTGACGTCGGCGAGCGAAACGGATTTCGGAAACGGCTGCACGGCTTTGACGTCAACGCATTCCCACGCGCCGGTACCGTCGGTCGCGTCGGGGTGCGCAAGCCCGATCACTTCGCAAATACCGACCACGTCCTTGCCTTCGTTCGAATGATAGAAAAACCCAAGGTCGCCGATCTTCATGGCGCGCATGTTGTTGCGCGCTTGGTAGTTGCGAACACCCGTCCACGGTTCACCCTTGGCACCTTTGGCAACGAGCATATCCCAGGAGAAGGCGTCGGGCTCCGATTTGAAAAGCCAATAGGCGGGCATGTCGGGTCCTGTGGGTGCTGCCCGTTTGGCGTAACGCGAAACCTCGCGGCTCTCAAGCGCGCAATACAAAAACCCCGCGCCACAAGGGCACGGGGTTTAAGACGCGACACGAAACTTGGGCTTCAATTCCGGATCAAACGGCGATGGCCGCGATCTGCTGGATCGAGTAGCCGATGGTCTTGAAAGTTTTGCCAGTCGAAGCTTGAAATTCCATGAACGCCTTATGCTCATGGGCTTGCCAATTCGGGTAGTTGAAGTACTCGTCGAACATCAGAACGGTGCCTGGCACGATACGATCGCCGAGGCTCGCGAATATATCGGCGGTCGACGAATAGAGATCGCAGTCGATGTGGAGGAACGCTGCCGGTCCGCTTTGCGCGGCGGCGAAGTCCGGCACGCTGTCTTTGAACCAACCACGGTGCAATTGCACGTTGGCCGGAACCTTCGGTAAGCGGCCTTTGCGATTGAAATATCCGGCGGCCATCGCATTGCCGGACCAGTCTTCTGGCAGACCCTCGAAGCTGTCAAAGCCGTGGATGGTTTTCGACGGCGTCTGTTTGGCGATGTAGCTGATCGTGCCGCCTTCGTTGACACCGAATTCGGCGTAAAATCCATCGACCGCCACGCGCGACAAGGCGTGCGCCATCAGTTCGCGCGGCGTGTCGAACGCTAACGCTTCCGGCATCGCCGACAGGATGTAATCGAGCGTATCTTCGTGCGCGCGCTCTTTGAGGCCGGTGTACGGGTGATCCTGCGCGTAGCCGAGCGGTAGACGCGCCACCATAGCAGCCTTCTGGATTAAGCTCTTCAGGCCATAACTTGCGATGAACACGATCGACCTCTTATGCTTGTACTGTGGTGATTGACGGCCGAGCGCGCGGACGGGCGTTAAATACGAACAAGCGCATGCACAAGAACACCACCGTGAACGAGCAGCCGGCAGCCGCGATTTTCGCGATCAGTGGGTGGAAATCCAGAATGTCGGCAAGCACGCCGACGACGATCGCCGTGACGATCAATCCCGAAACGCCAGCCGCGAAAAATTTGACAACCGTCGGCGCCTCTTCAGCGACGCCGCGCTTGTCAAAGCGATCGCGGAAAACGATGCGCGACGACAGTGCGTAATGCGACAGCACCCCGCAGATATATCCGCCGACTGCCGCCAAAAACGCATAGTGGGCGATGTTGAGCAAAGCCCAGTAGACGCTCATGTCGACCGCAAGGGCACAGCCGCTGACGGCGACGTAGCCTGCAAACTGCCACAGCTCGCCTGCGTTATCGGCGACCAGATCTTTGATGGCCGTAAATGTCACGCTGCGGTTCCCACACGGCGCGGCACCATGCGAACGCTCTTCAGAGCTTCTTCAGCACCCGAGTCGCCAGATTCGTGATACTCGGCGTCTTCGTTGACGTTCCAAATATCGTAGAGCATTTCGCCGGCAACGATGTTCTTGACGGTCAGCATCGACGTCATCATCGCGTGGTCTTGGTTGTTGTACTTGTGCATGCCGTTACGGCCGACGAGATGCAGCGTCGGATAGTTGGCGGCAAGCTCGGCGCGGATCGTTTCGACGTTCTGCTTGTAGCCGTCGTCGTAGACCGGATAAGCTTTTTTCTGGCGCACGACGCAACCGTCAATGCACTCGTCTTCGGTCGCAAGACCGATGATGGCCAGCTCTTTCTTGGCAAGCGCGATGAGTTCCTCATCCGACGCCGTCCACAAGCCGTCGCCTTCGAAGCAGAAATATTCGAGACCAAGGCAGGCGAGCTTTTCGTTCGGCACCATTTCAGGCGACCACGAACGGAAATTCTGAATGCGGCCGACCTTTACGCTCGGCTCGTGGATGTAGATCCAGTTGTCCGGGAACAGGTCCGGCTTGTCGACGACGACCGCGACGGTGATGAAGTCGCGGTAGCGCAGTTTTTCGGCCGATGCGACGCAGGCCGGCTTTTCCGTGAAGCTGTGGACCAGTTCGCGGATTGGCGCCGACGAGATGACGTGCTTCGCCGTGAAGCTCAGGACTTCGCCGTCTTCCTTGTGCGCGGTAATCGTCCAAATGCCCGACGCCTTGTCGAACGACATACCCATCAGGCGTGTGCCCATGTGGATCGTGCCGCCCTGCTCGCGGGTTTTGCGGGCAGCTGCGTCCCACATCATGCCCGGACCTTTGCGCGGGTACTCGAAACTGTCGATCAGCGTCTTGATGACCTGACCGTCGTTGGCCTTGGTGCCGTCCTTGTAGCCTTTCGGCGCGATGGAGTTGCGCAACGCGCTCGACATCGCGGTCCAGAGATCCAGACCCTTGATGCGCTGCGCGGCCCAGTCGGCCGAGATCTCATCGCAGCTCATGCCCCACACTTTTTCCGTGTAGGTCTTGAAGAAAATCGAGAACAAGCGCTCGCCGAACTGGTTTGCAACCCAATCGTGGAACGTTTCCGGTTTTTCGTTCGGGAACGCCTGCTTGTACATGAACGACAACACGCACATCGAGCTTTCGATGACGCCGAGGTTGCCGAGCGCTTCGAACGCCTTCAGCGGATACGAATAATATTTGCCGTCGTAGTAGATTCGGCTGAGGCGCGGACGCGAAATGAAATCCTGCGGCAGGATTTCTTTCCACAGATCGACAACCTCTTTCGATTTCGAAAAGAAGCGATGGCCGCCGATGTCGAAGAGGAAATCCTTGTAATTCGCTGTACGGCTGATGCCGCCGACGTGCACCGGATCGGCTTCGATCACGGTCGTCGAGATGCCCTGTTTTGTGAGAAGATACGAGGCCGTCAGCCCGGACGGACCGGCGCCGATAACATAGACATCACTGTAAGACATTCGCTACGCCTGTAATAAAGACGGCCACACCAAAACGCGAGCCGGCAGGGCGTTGATCTACGCGCGCCACCGTGACCTGGAGCCTAGACAGGATCGGTAAACAAACACTGACATCAGGGTGGATTTTTCGTTACCAAAGCGTTGGCGCGGCATTTACAGACCTTCAATCGCAAGCAGCTAGGGTGACGTTTCCGTTTCGCCGGGGAACCCATGACCGCCGCTGCCAGCACGACCGCCGCCAGCTCACTTGCTGGGCGCATTGCCGTGATGCCGCGCTGGCTGTGGAGCGTCGCCGCGCTGCTCGTGATCGCAATCCATCAACTGGCGCTCCGAGGGCCGCGGCTGACGGCGTACCTCGGCGATTCCGACGACGCCGCGCGCCTTGTGCAGGTGCGCGAATTCATGGCCGGCGCACCTTGGTTCGACACGACAACGGCGACGATGGGTGGAACGGATGGGATGCTCTCGCACTGGTCGCGCCTGATCGATTTGCCACTTGCGGCGATCATAAAAATCGTATCGCTATTCAGCTCTGTGGAGACGGCCGAGCTCGTCGCGCGCGTCGTCTGGCCGCTGATGGTTCTGGCGCCGCTGCTCTATGTCATTCAGCGCACGGTTTCGGCGCGTAGCGGTGAACAAGCCGCGCGCATTGCGCTTGCACTCGCCATTCTGCTGCCGCTCGGTTTGTACCAGTTCACCGTCGGGCGGATCGATCATCACAACGTCATGGTTGCAGCGACCGTTTCGGCCGCCCTGCTGATGTGGGCTAACTTCCAGTCGCGCGACGCGTGGGCGTTGGCCGGTGGGCTGACCGGCCTGGCGCTCGTCATCGGCTACGAAGCCTTGTTGCCAGCCGTCGCGCTTGCAGTTCTTGCGGCGCTTTGCGGACTATTCGATCGCCGGCAAGCGCGTCCGGCGCAAGGGTTCGTCATCGCAATGGCGGCAGCGCTTGCGATTGGCTTCTTTTTGACGATACCGCCGTCGCGCTGGATGGATATCCGGTGCGATGCCATCTCTCTCAATCTTGTCGTTCTGAGCGCGATTGCCGGTGCGGCGCTCTGCGTCGCCGTGCGGCCGGGCGCACCCTGGGCAACGCTAACGCGTATTGCGATCGCGGCCGCCGGGGCTATCGCTGGCCTCATCGTTCATGGCGGTCTTGAACCCAAATGCCTGGCTGGGCCGATGGGACAACTGCCGGCGGAATTGAAACCGATCTGGATCGACTACGTTGCCGAAACGCGTAGCATCGCACGCGACCTGTTGGCTGGAAAAATCGAACAATCCCTCGGACTGATATCGTTCTTTGCGTTGGGAATCTGGGCACAGGCGTCGCGCCTGCGCACGTCCCGCAGCTTGCCCGATCTATTCTTTCTGTGCGCCGTCATCGCCTTCATCGCGTTCGCATGCTGGCAATACAAATATATCGCGTACGCCAGCTTCATCGCGCTCGTACCGATCGCGTGCTGGATCAGCACTTTGCGCGGTAACGCGACGGTGCGCACGCCGTCGCTGCAATTCATGGCGGCAATACTTCTCAGTCAGTCGACATTGCTTGGAACGTCAAGCCTGATCCAGACGGCGACGACCGGAAGCGCGGTGACGACGCCATCGAAATCGCTGACCGCCGATGCCGAAGAATGCGCGGTCAATAGCGCGGTCCGCGAATTGAATGCGCTACCTGCCGGCCGCATCGCCGCGCACATCGACGTTGGCGCCTATGTGATCGCGGAGACGCCGCACAGCGTGCTGTCAGCACCGTATCACCGCATCGCCGACGCAATTATCGCCAACCACCACATTTTTGCAGCGCGTACGCCAGACGAGGCGCGCAAGATTATCGCACGCGAGCAGGTGGACTACGTCATGACCTGCAAGGGGCTCGACGATCCGTTTATCGATAGCGATGAGTGGAAGGGCACATTGCGTGCTGACCTAGTCCACGGCAAAGCGCCGGATTTTCTGCAGCGTGTGACGATGCCGAACCCCAAGACGCTCTACAGCGTCTGGCGCGTCGACAAATCGAAGGTCAATCCTCTGCCTTGAGCGGCCGCGTCATCAGCGCCGTGATCGCGTCTTCAACCGAGATGCGCTCTTCAATAATTGCGTGCACGGCTTCGGCAATCGGCATTTCGATATGCTTTTGCCGCGCGAGAGCGACGACGGCCGCCGCCGTGTAGACGCCTTCGGTCACGGCCGTGCGGCTACCGAGAATGCTGGCGAGCGACTTTCCTTCACCGAGTCCCCGGCCGAGCGACATATTGCGCGACTGCGGACTTCCACACGTCAGAACCAGATCGCCGAGGCCGGAGAGGCCCAGTAGCGTTTCGGGGCGCGCACCCATCGCTTCACTCAGCCTGCGCATTTCGGCAAAGCCGCGCGTGACGACGGCGGCGTGCGCACTAGCGCCAAGTCCGCGCCCATCAACGATGCCCGCAGCAATCGCCATAACGTTCTTCAAAGCGCCGCCAAGTTCGGCACCGACGACGTCGCTCGACCAATAGAGCCGCATTTGCCGTGACGACAAGGCTTCGGCAAGTGCGCGCCCCACGCTCTCGTTGCTGCATGCCAACGTCAGTGCTGCGGGCAACCCACGCGCGACATCGGCGGCAAAGCTCGGGCCCGAAAGGACGGCGAACTGCGCCTCCGGCAGCGCTTCAGCGATGACATCACCCATCAGTTTGCCGGTCGATTGCTCGATACCCTTGGCGCACATGACGAGCGGCGTTCCGGGTGTCAGATTGCGGGCGAGCGCCTGCGCTGTCGGGCGCACGAATTGCGCCGGCGAGACGGTCAGAATGGCGTCGGCTTTAACAACGTCGGAAAGATTGCCGGTCGGACGGATTTTTTCATCAAGCGCGACACCCGGAAGAAACGCGCGATTGACGCGGCGCGATTGTATATCATCGACGACGTCGGCTTCGCGCGCCCATAGCGTCACGTTCTGCCCGCCGACCGCAAGCGCTTGAGCGAGCGCCGTGCCCCACGCTCCTCCGCCAATGACGCTGACCGAATGAAACTTCACAGCCGCCTGTCCCCAATATCGAAAGCGCTTTTAACACGCGCGCGTGACAGTGGAAGTAGCCCTGTTTGGACTTATGCCTTCACGCCTGCACCTTGCGCCGGAGCAGCACCCGGGTCGAGTGGCCAGCGCGGCTTGACGGCTGCATTGAGCCCGTCGGTGAGATTGCGTGCTAAGCGTTCCGCACCCGCCCACGCGATCATGGCCGCATTGTCGGTGCAGAGCGCGATCGGCGGCGCGTAAAGTGTGAAGCCATGTCGCTGCGCCACGGCGTGCAGCGCCGATTTCAACGCCTGATTGGCCGCAACGCCGCCCGCCACGACAAACGGCCGTTCAGCGCCGGCCGCGAATTTATCTTCGACCGATGACATCGCTTTGGCGACGCGATCGGCAACGCTGGCGCAGACGGCATCCTGGAATGACGCGCAGAGGTCGGCAACGTCCTGCGCTGAGAGTGGCGCGGATTTCTGCGCGGCTGTGCGGACAGCGGTTTTCAATCCGGCAAACGAGAAATGCGGGTCTTCGCGACCGAGCATCGGACGGGGAAGCTTGAACCGCGTTCCATCGCCGCGGACTGCGGCTTGCTCAACGGCCGGACCGCCCGGCATAGGCAGCCCTAAAAGCTTCGCCGTCTTGTCGAAGGCTTCGCCGAGGGCATCGTCGATGGTCGTTGCGAGCCGATTGTACTGGCCAACGTCCGCGACCCACAGCACTTGCGTGTGACCACCAGAAACGAGCAGCATGAGATACGGCGGGGCGATTGCGTCCGTCAGACCCGCCGTCAGCGCATGACCTTCGAGGTGATTGATTGCAAGGAACGGCTTGCCGGCGGCAAGCGCCAGCGCCTTGCCGGTGATCGCACCGACGATCAGTCCGCCGATCAGACCGGGTCCGGATGCGGCGGCGACGGCGTCGATCTCGGCGAGTTCAATGCCCGCCTCTCTCAACGCCATCGCGACGATGTCATCGAGGCATTCGGTATGCGCGCGGGCCGCAATCTCAGGGACGACGCCGCCGTACAGCTTGTGCTGATCGAACTGCGAACGGACGATGTTCGAAAGGATGGTACCGCGGCCGTCGGGACCACGCGCAACGACGGCCGCCGCGGTTTCATCGCAGCTGGTTTCAATGCCCAGGATGACTATGTTAACGGCGTCGGGACGGCCCACGATAACCTATAAAAATAAGGGATCGGCGCCCAGCTACGCGATCCGTCTTGCCAGTTCGGCTGCCGTCTGCCATTGGCGCAGAGATTGCGCGCGCTACAATGGCCGGCCCACCCGCCTAGCATTTGGAGAAACCCCCTTGCAAGCAACCTCGGTCCGCATCGGCACGCGCGGCTCACCGTTGGCACTGGCGCAGGCCCATGAAGTGCGCGATCGGCTCGCCAAGGCGCACGGGCTATCGCATGACGCGATCACAATCACGGTTATCAAGACGGTCGGCGATCAGGTTCTCGACCGGCCGCTATCGGAGATCGGCGGCAAAGGGCTGTTCACCAAAGAAATCGAAGACGCTCTTCTTGCGAACGAGATCGATGTCGCCGTGCATTCGATGAAGGATATGCAAACGGCGCTGCCGGAGGGCTTGGCGATCGGCGCGGTGCTGCCGCGCGAAGATGTCCGCGACGCATTCATCTCACTGAAATACACGAGCCTCGACGATGTGCCGAAAGGCTCCGTCGTCGGCACGTCGTCACTACGGCGGCAGGCGCAGCTTCTCAACGTCCGGCCGGACCTGACGGTTGTTGGATTTCGCGGCAACGTGCAGACGCGCCTGAAGAAGCTTCAGGATGGCGTGGCGGAAGCGACGTTTCTCGCCGTCGCCGGCCTCAATCGCCTCGGCATGTCGGAACGGATAACGGCGGCAATCGCGATCGATCAGATGCTCCCCGCTGTCGCGCAGGGTGCGATCGGACTTGAGATACGGGCAGGCGACGAGGCGACCGCCGATTTGCTGGCGCCGCTCAACGATGCCGCGACCGCGCTGGCGGTGACGGCGGAGCGCGCGTTTCTGGCACGGCTTGAAGGCTCGTGCCGTACGCCGATTGCAGGGCATGCGCATCTCGCAGACGGCAATCTGCATTTCCGTGGGCAGGTTTTATCGCCCGACGGCAAAGTCAGTTACGCGGTGTCGCTCAGCGGACCGCCTGAGACGGCGCTCGATATCGGAACGAATGCGGCGAATGACGTCCTCGCGAATGCGGACCCTGCCGCTCTCGTCAAATCGGGCGCCTGATGCATGTGCTGCTGACCCGGCCAGAGCGCGACGCGGCGGTGCTGCAAGCCCGCATCGCGGCGCTCGGATGCCGCGTCTCGCTTGCGCCGCTGCTTGATATCCAATTGCGCCCGATCGCGGCTGATGCCTTGGCGGGCGCAACGGCCATCGTCGCTACAAGCCGCAACGGGCTCAAGGCGCTTGCGCACTCGGATGCGTTGCAAACCGCCCGCGCGCTGCCGATTTTTGCCGTCGGCCCGGCAACCGCGCAGCTCGCGCACGAACTCGGCTTCGAGACCGTGATACCCGGCGCTGGTACGGGTGCCGATCTCGTCCCGATTGTTTCGGCGCATCCGAGCGCTGCATCGGGAAAACTCGTTCATCTTGCAGGCGACCATTTGGCCTTCGATTTGGCCGGCGCACTCCGCGAGCGCGGAATAGAGCTCAACGTCTTGCCGGCCTACGCGTCAGTTGCAGCCGAAACTTTGCAGGCACCGGTGGTCGCCGACCTGGCGGCCCGCGAGATTGACGCCGTCGTGCTGATGTCGCCCAGAAGCGCCGCAATATGGGCCCGGCTGACGGCACAGGATCGGCTTCATCCCGCTTTGACCGGCGTCACCCATATCTGCCTGTCTGACGCCGTCGCGGGCGCGCTTTCGGGCATCGACGGCCTGACCAAGGTCATCGCCGAACAACCCAATGCCGATGCAATTGTTTCGGCGGTTTACCGACTAGCAGGGTCTGCCAAGACCGGGTAAGTTGCCGCCCGTCGCGTTATGGCGTTTCGCAGCCGCGTTCGCCTTATCTTCGGGCCCTTCCCCACCCCCCGTGATCCGGGGCCTGAGACGCGACCAAGACCTGAGTTGAGTTCGAGGCGTTAGTACGCATGGCAGACGACACGAAGGACCGGCGTTCCGCAGGTCAGACGGCGGAACCTTTCGCCGCCGAAACCGGCACGCCAGGGGCGCGGACCGGAGCCGGGCAACCGGGCAGTAAACGCCCCTACGCGACGCTCGATCTCAAAGCGACCGAGATCAAAATCACACCCGTTTCCAACACTAGCGCATCGTATGCGGCTGCCGCATCGCGAGGTTCGACCGTGACCAAATCCGATAATACGTCTTCCGCTGAAACGCCCCTTCCGTTGCCGCCCTCGGCGTACGCGACCGTGGACATCGGTACATCCAAAACCGGTGCATCCGCCAGCGCGGCCAGCGCCGGCAGCAAGGCCACCGCAGCGCCGCCAAAGCAGGCAAGCGCTTCGGCCGCAGCACAGCCTTCAGCGCAGCCCAAACCCGAGACGGTCGTTGTCAAAAAGCGTGGCGGGCTCTTCAGCCATCTCGCAGCCGGCATCGCAGGCGGCGCGCTCGCGCTGGCGGGTTCGCAATGGGCGCTGCCTCAATTCGGAATCGACGGCCCGAGATCGACGGCCTCCGACACGTCTTCTGGACTTAGCGAACGTTTGTCGAAACTCGAAAGTGCGTCAGCCGCCAAAGCCGACACGGCAGCGATCACCGAACGTCTAGCGGCGCTTGAGAAATCTGCCGAACGTATTCCCGCGGTCGTCGAAAGCCAAAGCCGGCTTGTCGCCGAAACCAAAGCAGCGCTCGCGTCAGCGGCGGGCGACAGCGGATTCGCTGAGCAGATTACGCGCATCGCAACGCTCGAAGAGCGGCTCAAGGCGCTGACGGATGCCGGTGCCAACGATCCTAACGCCGGACGTCTTCAACAGATCGCTGCGTTGACGGGCAAAGTCTCGGATCTCGAAACGGCGCTTGCGACGCAATTGACGGCGTTGCGCAAGGGCGTCGCCGAGGATGTCGACGCGCGTGTTGCCTCGGTCGCGGCGTCGGCCGAAGCCGCAATGTCTGGAACGCAGCGCATTGATCGCGACGTCGCAACGCTGAAGGCGGACGCCGAAGCCGCCGCCGAACGTATAGCCGCGCTAAAGGTCGAAAACGAACGTTTGACCGCGACGATCAAGCTCGACCAGGACGAAGCAACAGCTGTCCGATCGGAGTTGCAGGCGCTGCAATCGACGGCCGCGAAGCCGAATGACGTTGCCGCCGCCGTCAAGCCGGTTGGCGACAAACTGGCCGCCATCGAGGCGCGCGTTACCACGCTGCAGACGGCCGAAGACGAACGCAAGCGCAATTCAGAGCGCATCCTGCTGTCGCTTGAATTGCAAAATCTGAAGCGCGCGCTCGATAGCGGCGAGGGCTATGCGTCTGAGCTTGCTGCCGTCGCGAAGGCATCGTCCGGCAAATTCGATCTGGCGCCGCTTGAGGCGTTCAAGAACGACGGTGTGCCGCCGCCTGCCACACTCGCCAAGGATTTCCGTACCGTTGCGAACGACGCGATCGATGCTGAAACGGAGCCAGCCGAGGGTGGCGTCATGGATCGCCTGATCGCCGGCGCTAAATCGGTCGTCCGCGTGCGCAAAGCCAACCACGACGCCGACGACAAATCGACGGAAGCCATCGTCGGCCGCATGGAAAACGCTATGAAGGACGGCCGTTTCGAGGAGGCATTGACGGAATCGCAGCAGCTGCCGCCGAAAGCGCAAGCATCGGCCAAGCCGTTCCTCGATCGCGTCGCGGCCCGCGTCAGTGTCGACCGTGCCGTGGCCAGCATCGAAGGTCAGTTGAAATCATCGCTTGGCGCGACACCTGATGCCGCGCCCGTAACGCCGCAATAACGTCCGTCGCATACTAGCAAACGCCAAACCGCTTTCAGCCTTACGTTCAGTTCAAGGGTGCCGATCATGGTGCGTCTCGTCATCTACCTCCTAAGTATCTTGCTGATCGCGTCCGGTCTCGGATGGCTCGCAGATCGTCCCGGAACGCTGCAAATCGCCTGGCAGGGCTACGATATCGAGACATCGCTTTTCCGCGCTGTCGTGCTGCTGGCGGCGACGATCGCGACCGCGATTTTTCTCTGGTCGATGGCGCGGGCGATCTGGAATAGTCCGGCGGCCCTCGGCAACCGCGTCATTCGACGCCGCCAGAAACGCGGGCTTGAAGCCCTTTCCAGCGGCATGATCGCCGTCGGCGCTGGCGATAAGGCACTTGCGAGCCGCTACGCCATTCAAGCGCGCAAGGCGTTGCCGCATGAGCCGCTGACGCATCTGCTGCGCGCTCAAGCGGCGCAGCTTGCCGGCGACCGCGCAACGACACGGCGCATTTATGAAGCCATGCTGGCGTCGCCTGAAACCGAGCAACTGGGTCTGCGCGGGCTTTATCTGGAAGCCGAGCGCGAAGGCGAAACCGAAGCCGCCGCGCAATTTGCAAACCGGGCATTGAAAACAAATCCAAAGCTCGGATGGTCCGCGGAATCGCTTTTCCAAATGCAGTGCAAGCAAAAGGATTGGACGGCGGCGCTCGATACGTTAGCCGTCGCCAAGCGCAATGCCGTCCTTGAGAAAGCCAGCATCGATCGCAAGCGCGCCGTGCTTCTGACGGCGCAGGCGCAAGACCTCGAAGACGACGACGCCGACAAAGCGCTCGGCTACGCGCTTGAAGCGCACGCCCTCGCCAACGATCTGGCTCCCGCTGCCGCGATTGCCGGGCGTATTCTGGCATCGCGCGGAAATACCGGCAAAGCTGCCAAAGTCCTGCAAAAGGCGTGGACCCGGTCGCCGCATCCCGACATCGCGACGGCCTACGCGTACGCCCGCATCGGCGACAGTGCGCGCGATCGCCTCAACCGCGTCCGGCAGTTGGCCTTGCTCAATCCGCAGTCGATCGAGGGACCGATCGCAATCGCCACGACAGCCATCGAAGCACGCCTGTTCGACGAAGCACGCAGCGCACTCGAACCATTGCTCGCCAATCGGCTGACGCAGCGCGTCGCCACGTTGATGGCACGCATCGAGGCCGGTGATAGCGGCGACAAAGGCAAGGTGCGCGAGTGGCTCGCACGCGCGGCCAATGCGGCCCGCGATCCGGTATGGTTCGCTGATGGCGTCATCTCAAATCGCTGGGAACCGGTGTCGCCGATCGACGGCCGGCTCGATGCGTTCCAATGGCGCGTTCCGGCGGAGACGCTCGATCCGGCAAGCGCCGATCTCGTCGCCAGCAGGATCGAGGAATTGTTGGCTCTGAGCGGCCCGGACCCTGAAGTCGACGCATCGTCCGCGGTGACGTCGTCCGCCTTGGATGACGACACAGAGATTATCGACGCCGAGGCGGTCACCGTGCGAACAACGCCGGCGCCACAGCCGGTTGACGCGACACCGCTGCAGCCGACAGCTCAGAACGCTGCTGCGCGCGATGTTGAGGACGACGCAGTTCAGGCACCAGTCACGCCGGCAGCTGCGACAATCGTCGCAGACGCGGTCGACGCAGCGCCATTGCAAGCCAAGCCCGTAGCGCCGGTCGCCGCTCCAGCTCAGGACAAGCGTCCGGAGAAATCTCAGCCGCAGCCAGCGGACAGCAGGGTTTCTAATCGCCCTGACACACGGATTTTCGTGACGCCGCGCGCGCCCGATGATCCGGGCCTCGACGAGCCGGAGGCCGACAATGTCTCGCCGCTGCCGCGCCGCCCGTTCCGCGCGGTGAACTAGGCAGAAAGCGCCGCGCATCCAGGCCGCGGCGCGGTCAGCCATAGCGCTTAGGACGTGGCTCAGTGCGTGACTGGGACGCGCTTGCAATTCCGATCCCGAGAGGGTATCCCTCCCGCTTCGCGCGGGTCTCCCGCACCGAGGTTAGCCGCTTTAGCTCAGCCGGTAGAGCACGTCATTCGTAATGACGGGGTCGCGTGTTCGAGTCACGCAAGCGGCACCATTTTTCTAGAATCTCTGAACATTACGGTTGCGTGGCCAGCGCTCAAGAGCGCGGGCGATCGGCGCAGGTGCCTATCCGGCGGCCCGTCTGCCGTTCGGTCATCGTCATGTTCTTGCCGCCCATCTTCATTTCGAATGCGCCGGAGAAGCGATCCGGCAACAACTGGAACTTCGCCTGCGCGACGGCCTGATTGTGTCCCTCGCATATGAGATCGAAAACGAGCTCGTCAGCCGTTTGCTTGATGTTGGATGCCGGGCAACGCGCCAGAGGGTTGTTTTCGCTCATCACCACGATGCCGCGCGTGCCGCCATCGGTGATGCAAACCTGCGCGGTTTTCTGGACGTTCATCGTCTCAACATGCGGCAGCTCCAGCCGCATTTGGACTTCATACGCGCCGGCCTCCAACATGACTGCGTCGCCGGCGGACGACGCCGAAGAAACGACGACAATCGGAATGATCAGGAGTTTGCGCATAGCGGTCTCAAACTGTTCGACCCCGCTATCCTAAGCCGCCAATCGCCCCGGCGCGCTCCGTTTCTTGCTATTGCTCACTCAGCATCACGAAATATCGATCGCCGCACGGAGAAGGTCGGACTGGCGCCGGCGTGAGAATAGCGCGAAGCCGTCAACTTCAAGGCGGTGCCGCGCCTCGTCATTCTTGACCAGATCCATACAGGCGTCCGCCAGCCTGTCATAGGGAACGGCGCGCATCCCGTCGCGCAAACCCGACGCCATTTCAGTGCCCTGATTGCATTCGGTCACGACAGCCTTGCGATTGGCCAGCAGGTACGACGTGCGCACGATCTCATGAATACTGTCTTCGTAAAAGTGCATGTTGAGCACGACCTTGGCGCGTGCGAGTTCGGCATCGAGCGCGTCGCCGTAGACGTTGAATAAGTGCTTCACGGCCAATCCGCTTGCGGTCAACCGCTCGATCACGCCAGCGCGGCGGGGGTTGAGACTTCCGTAAAAGAGCACGTCGGTCGGCTGTTCGGACGTTGGCAGGTGGCTCACCATATTCGACGTGAAGCCGAGCGCAACATGTACAGCTTTGCCGCCCGCCATTCGCGTGTTCAGCCAAGCGATGTTGCGCGGACTGTAATCCCAGACCGTAAACCGGCGCAGCAAGTCGGTGTAGCGCGCGTGCTTGTCCGCGCCGAATCCGGCCAGTTGTTCGAGATTGAAGATGATCGAGCCGTCGGGCACGTCGGCCGCGGCGGCATCCGTCGCAATCAGATGCGCACCGAAGATAATATTTCGAGCGCCCTTCACGTACTCATTGCAGCCGATACTGCAGGCGATGCCGAGTTCGGACAGAGCCTGGGAAAACGCGCCGGCCGTCGCGGTGAAGGCTTGCCAGTGCGCATAGCCTTCCGGCGCGACGATGGCTATATGGGCGCGTTCCCATCCGGCTGGCGCGGCCCAGATTGGCGATTGTTGCGGTATAACCTGCGGCAACAGGCGCATCATCGCCTTGCTGCGTCCGCAATCCGGACGGCGCTCAAGCACGCGTTGATACGCGGCGCTCGCGTTCTCCTGATCGCCCATCTCGAAAAACATGTCGGCTATGTCGAGACGCGCGTCTGTGGCCGCTGCGCCCATTTCGATAGCGACCTGAAGCGCGCGGACAGCATGCGGAAGTTGACCGAGCTTGCGGAACACCCGCGCCAAATGCGCATAGGCCAAACCGCAATCGGGGTTGCGAACGATGGCCTCAGCGAAATATTCAGCCGAGCGCTGATCGTCGCCTGCGATTTCGGCAAGGCACCCAAGGCTCAGATACGGAATGAAATCCTGCGGCTGGCTTTCGATGCGCTGACCACACCACTGCACGACCTCGGTGAAGGCGCCCCGCGCCAACAGTTGATCGATGTCCTTGGCCGTCAAATCCTGCGCGATATCATCCGCAAGGCTCATCGCCGTCGATTGTGCTGGGCTCATACGTGTCTCCGTCTCAAATATCCGGCGCGTCGATTGCAAAGCTCACTGGATGTTCGCCACTGCGGTACATGGCCGACATGCGCGCGTAAGCGGCTTCCAACGACCGCACGTAGAGCGGGGTGTCGAAGAGCGCGCACGACATGCGATTCTCGGCAAGCCGCGCTCTCATCTCCAAAAGCTCATCAGGATTGCGGGCGAGCCTCAGAGCCGTCGCCGCATAGGCTTCAATAGAATTCGTTATGAGATCGGGCATACCGGCGGCGTTCAACAGGCTCGCGGCAACACGTCCGGCGAATGAGTGTCCGATGCACGTGAGCAGCGGCAATCCGGCCCATAGCGCATCGCTGGCCGTGGTGTGCGCCGTGCAGGGAAGCGAATCGAGGAACAGATCGGCGACCGCGTGACGTGCCAAATGCTGATCGTTCGGCAATTGGTCTGCAAAGATGATGCGATCGGGATCGACCCCGTGCGCGAAAGCTTCGCGTTTGAGGTTGGTGCGGACTTCGGGCGTCTTTTGCAGCAACCAGAGCACGCTGCCCGGCACACGCTGCAATAGGTCCATCCAGACCGCGAAGAACCGGCGATTGAGTTTGAAGTTGTTGTTGAACGAACAGAAGACGAAGCCTTCGTCAGGCAGACCGCAGCCGGCACGTGTCACGGGTGCAGGATCGATGATGCGGCGGCGATCGTTCGGCTGGTAGCACGCGCCGAGGTGGACAATGCACTCGGAGTAATCCGGTTGATGCGCCATCGGCGCGACCACGCTATCGGCGAGCACGTAATCGAGATACGACGCACCCGTCGTTGCCGGATACCCGAGATAACTCACCTGAATTGGTGCGGGCCGCAGCGCGAAAATCTCTTGCCGTGCGCCGCTCGTATAGCCCTTGAGATCGACGAGAATTTCGATGCCGTCGTCGCGTATTCTGTCGGCGACGGCGTAGTGGCCGGCATCTGCGATACGAACAAAATCATCAAACGCGGCGATCACGCGGTGACGGAGCGCGCTGTTGTCTTCCGGGCTGTGACAGTAGCCAATAACTTCGAAGCGATCGCGATCGTGCATTTCGAGCACTTCGGCCAGCAGGATCGACGTTGCGTGATGGCCGAAGTCCGACGACACATAGCCGATTTTGATTTTTTCCGGCCGCGTCACGAGGGTTTGATACGGGCGGTCCAGCGCGCTCACCGGAATCTTGGAGACCAGGTCGCGCGTATAGCGTTTTCCAGCTTCGCGCATGTCGTCGTTGCTGACATTCATGCCAAGCAACAAAAATGGCGTAACTGATGTGCCGGAGGCCCGAATTTCGGCCAGACATTCGGCTTCCTGCGCTTCAAGTCCGTCCCAATCGCACGTCGAGCGACGGACATTGCTCAACGCCAGGCGCGCATCGATCGCGCGCGGATCGCACGCGATTGCGCGCTCCAGCGCGGCGCGCGCGTCTTCAAAGCGGCCCATGAGGCGCAGGACGGAGCCTAGGACGTAATGTGCTGCTGCCATGTCCGGTTTGAGCGAGCAGGCATGTTCTAGTGCAGTAACGGCGCCGTCGCGCGCGCCTTGACCGAAAAGTACGAAGCCGAGGGTGACGTAACCGTCGGCACGCGACGGATCACGGTCCAATCCATCTTTCAACGCGTCAAAGGCTTCGGACAGGCGGCCGCAGTCATTCAGAATCGATCCGAGCAGCAAATAGAGGTCCGACGGATTCGGTGCGTGCTGAATGCCGTCGCGGATAAGCGCAATCGCTTCACTGGTTTGTCCGGCTTTGTGCAGCCCGAGCGCCGCGTCGCCGACGAGGCTCGTGCGCTCTTCGTCGTTGCCGCTGGCGCCACTGATGGCCGTGCGTACTTCCGCCATGCGCCCGAGCGCCGCCAACCCGCGGATCAGAAGTTTCGATGCCACGGCGTGTGCCGGATCGCGCATCAGGATTTTACGGCAGACAGCAACGGCATCCTCGGTTTGCTGCGTCTCAGCGAGACATAGCGCCAAACTGGAGTGCACATGCAGTGCGTGAGAGCCATGTGCCAGCGCCTGGCGATAGGCCGAGATCGCATCAGCCGGTTGTCCGAGGTCTTTAAGAACGTTGCCAAGCTCGGCGTGCGCGACGGCATTCTTCGGCGCGTCGCAGATAACCTTGCGGCACTCGATCAACGCCTCCGAGAGGTCGCCGTGCATTTTCAGGATGACAGCAAGATTAAGCCGCGCTTCGACGTAATTTGGCTCGACGCTCAGGGCGAGACGCAACGCCTGGATTGCTTCCGGCACTTGCCCCGACTTGAATGCGATTAGGCCGAGATGGTGCAGCGCAGGACTATGCCGCGCGTTGTGTGAGAGCACGCGCCGGTGCGCCGCCGCCGACTCCGGCCAGCGACCCTGTTGCATCAACTGCACGGCGGAATCGAATTCGCGCTGACCCGCCGGATTGAGCAGTCGCGTCGGCCGGGTGCCGGAATGCCTGGTCTGAGCGCGCCGCTCGTGACGGTTCATGTAGCTTGTCCGCGAATGCTTGCGCGCGACCGTTGCATCCGGAACTTGCGTCGGGCTGTCGCCCGCCTGATGCAACTCCATCCCAGCCTTGCACAAGCTTGCCTGCCGATACTCCGCGCCGTTGCAACTCGCGCACGGACCAGAGACGCCATGAAAGTGCTATTGATCGGACACGGTTACGTCGGCTCCTATCTGCGCCCGATTGTCGAAGCCGCTGGCCACGATGTCGTCATCTGCGACCAGAATTTGCAGCGCATCACCGGCGTGCCCTTCGCCATGCGCTGCCGGTATCAGGAATTGAGCTTCGGCGACTTTCGCGATTTCGATGTGATTTTGTGGTTTGCTGGGCATTCGAGCGTACCGATGTCGCTTTCCGATCCCGACGGCGCCGTCGCCAACAACTGTCTCGACCTGCTGCAACTCGCGCGCCGCAAGCCGTCGCGCACCCGCCTGATCTATGCCAGCACGGCGAGCGTCTACTCGGCCGAAGTTGAAGCCGGCGCCGATGCGCCGCCTCCTGAGTTGTCAGAAGCCGAAACAAAGCTCAGCCCCGTCAATCCTTACGATTGCTCGAAGATTTCGTTCGATGCTCTGGCCCGCTGTTTTGCCGAAAATGTCGTCGGTCTGCGGCTCGGCACAGTTTGCGGGTACAGCCCGCAACTGCGCGGCGAATTGGTATTCAACGCCATGAATAGGGCAGCGATCAACGACCGCGCGGTCAGCGTTGCGAATCCGAAGTCCTGGCGCAACATTCTGTTTCTCGATGATCTCGCGTACTACGTTACGGCGCTCATCGAAGCCGAAGGCGCGTTGCCGGCGATCCTCAACGCAGGTTCGTATAATCTGACAATCGGCGAGCTGGCCGCAACGATCGCGCAAGTCCATGACGTGCCGATGATCCGCCGCGCCGATACCAAGACGTACTCATTCCGAATGAATTGCGCGTTGATCAAATCGATTTGCGGCGCGCCGCCGCGCACGACACTTATCGATCGGTGCCGCGATTTCACGGCGGCGCTAAAAGCCGCGTCAGACCGGCTTGACACGATGGCGATGGCTTCGTGACCGGGCCCACAACAACGCCGGCTTGCGTCGTTTGCGGCGGCCCGACCGCCGCATATCTTGATCTCGGATCGCAGCCGCTCGCCAACGCATTGCTGGCGGACGCATCTGAATCTTACGACGCGTTTCCACTCGGCCTGGCGGCATGCGAAGACTGCTCGCACGGCCAGCTCACGCATTTCGTTGCGCCCGAACTGCTGTTTAAAAACTATCTCTATGCCAGCGGCACGGGCGGCGCCCTCAACCCATTTTTCACATGGTTTTCAAAAGCACTTTCGAACGCACTGCCGAAAGGCAGCCGCGTTCTTGAGATCGCCTGCAATGACGGATCGCTACTCGACCGCCTGCGCGACGATGGCTTCCAGGTTTGCGGCGTTGATCCGGCGGCCAACTTGACGGCTGTCGCAACCTCCAAAGGTCATGACGTCCGCACGGGCTTTTTTCCTGAGACACGCCCCGAAGGCATGTTCGACGCGATCGTCGCGATGAATGTGTGTGCCCACACGCCAGAGCCGCGCGCGCTTATGCAAGGCGTCAAAGACATGCTTGCGCCGGACGGCGCCGCGATCATTCAGACAAGCCAGGCTTTCATGCTTATGAATGGCGAGTTCGACACGATTTATCACGAGCACTACTCGTTCTTCACGCCAGCTTCGATGCGCCGTCTCGCGCAAAGCTGCGGGTTGACACTCGAAGCAACGCAAATTTTCTCAGTTCACGGGCGCAGTCTGGTCAGCATTCTGCGGCACGCGGAAAAGCCGCTTCATCGCTTCGCGCTCGACGGAGGACCGCCGTTCGCCGTCGCTTGGCCCGATCCCGAGCCGGCCATCATGGCGCGCCATATCGATGGCCCGACAAGCACGCAGGCCTATCAGGCGTTCGCCACGCAAGCCCGTAGCGTTATGGCAAAAGCGCGGAATCGCATCGCTGCGCATCAAGGCGCCAGTCACCCGGTCGCGCTCGTCGGCGTCGCAGCGAAAGCGCTGACGTTCATTACGGCAGCCGGCATCAAGCCAGATGTTTTTGTCGATGAGGCGGTTCTCAAAGTTGGCCGCTTCGTGCCGGGTGCGTCTCACGCGATCGCGCCGATGGCAGCGGCTGCTGATCTACCCGCCGAAACGCTTTTCATGATTGGGGCGTGGAATTTCGCAGAGCCCCTGGCTGCAAAAATCCGTGCGCAGCGCCCGAATATGCCGTCGCGCTTTCTGGTCTGTCTGCCCGAACTCAAAGAATTCGATTGAGGTCCGCCATGCGCAGAATTGTCATTTCACATTTCTACAATGAAGCGTACCTGCTGCCATGGTGGCTGAAACACCATCGCGAGATGTTCGATCACGGCGTGCTGATCGACTACGCTTCGACGGATGATTCGGTCGCGATCTGCCGCGAGCTGGTCCCAAACTGGGAAATCATTCCATCCGAGAACGCGCACTTCTCAGCGCTGCTATGCGACTTCGAAGTCATGAAGCACGAGCAGCGCTTTAGCGACGCCTGGAAAATTGCGCTCAACACAACGGAATTTCTTGTCTCGCAGGATTTGTCGAAAGTCGAACAGCTGCTGCTCAAAAACGATCTGACCGGCGTGCGGATGCCGGGCGCGATCATGATCGACACAGAACCTGCCGTAGCCCTTGATTCCAATATTCCGCTCGTGGATCAGAAAAATTGCGGTGCGTGGGAAAAGACGTTCGACTTCAAGGCGGCGCATATTCCCGGCATGAACTTTCCAACGCGCAACCGGCTCTATCATCGCTATGCGATCGGCGCGTATCAGCCCGGCCGTCACGCCAGCCATCTGCCCGGCCTCGTCGACGGCAATCCGGAATTCGGCGCGATCTGGTGGTATGCGTTCAGTCCGTGGAACGACGCATTCAAGGCGCGCAAACTCGGCGTCGGGTCACGCCGCGACAGTTTCGACAAGCGCTATGGCTTTGGCGTACAGCACGAAGCGTCCAGGGTTGAGCTCGATCTGCGGTGGTCGAAGCTGTTCGGATATAGCAAGCCGCTGACGCACGAGCCTCAGTTGCTGCAGGCATAGCCTCGCCGTAGCGCATCAGGTTCTTTCATAAGCCGTTCACCCATTTACCCCTGAAACGTCACGACTGCGCCGCCAAAAGGAGCGGCGACGATCGTCATACTGGCGCGTCCTGTGCCGGGTGAAACAGCGCCCGGCCGCCCACCATTGCGAACGGCGCCATGATAAATCCTGTTCTTAAGCCCGTCGTCGACGTCAACGACTCCGCACCGCCGCATCCCGGCGAAATTCTACGCGAGGATATGATGCCGCATTATCGGTTTTCGCCGGCCGAACTTGCGAGCAAAATCGGCGTCGCGTTGCCGTCGCTTGAACTCGTGCTTGCCGAACGCGGGCCGGTGACACAGCAGCTCGCCGAACGTCTCGGCGCAACTCTTGGCCACAGCGCACGTTACTGGGTGGCTTTGCAGTTGCAGTACGATCTCTGGCATGGTTCGCTAGCCGGGTCAGAACAGGCGCGCGAATCAAACTAATTCGGTGAAGCGATGCGCGCGGAGAACGCCTAATGCTCCGGCTCTATGGCATCGCCGCGCGCGCGTGGATGAATCGATATAACTCCGACACGGCAGAGCGGAGGCAGGCGCGTGCTGCCGTCGCAGAGCAGCAGCCGGCAGTCGTCGTGACTGGCGGATCGCGCGGCATCGGCTTTGAAATTGCGCGAACGTTTGTCGCGAACGGTCACCATGTGCTGATCATTGCACGCGGCGCGCCGGCACTGACTGCGGCCGCGGCCGATCTCAACGGCATCTACAATGGCCGTTGCCACACAGTTGCGCTCGACGTGACAGCACCCGACGCCGCCGCTCGCATCGACGAAGCGCTGCGGCGCGCGGGGCTATACTGCGAGGTTCTCGTCAACAATGCCGCCACTGGCGTGTCGGGTCCATTTGCAGAGAATGCCGATAGCGATCTCGATGCCCTCACCGTACTCAACGTCGCGGCGCTGACGCGGCTGATGCATTCGGTTTTGCCTCAGATGCTGGCACGCGGTTCGGGTGGCGTTATCAGTTTAGCGTCGCTCGGCGGATATGTTCCTGGACCGCATCAAGCGGCGTATTACGCGAGCAAAGCATATGTCGTCTCGCTCAGCGAGGCTGTTGCGGCCGAAATCAGCGGCCGGGGCGTCAACATTTGCGTGGTCGCTCCCGGTCCCGTCGATACGCGTTTCCACGAAAATATGGGTGCCGAGCGGGCAATCTACCGCCGCGTCTTACCCGCGCTTACGCCAGAAGACGTTGCCGCTGTCGCCTATCGCGGATTTACGAATGGTCAACGAGTTGTCGTGCCGGGCTTGCACTACCGGCTCGCATTTTTAGCTTTGCGGCTTTTGCCGCACTTCATCAGCGTGCCGCTGACCGGCATCATTCTGAAAAATCCCCAGCGCTAGAAAAATTTCTGGCAATCGCATCGCAATCGAGCGCGCGTTACCTTTGTGGCAATCTTTTTGCTGTTTAGTCCATGAGGCGCCGGGAATGAAGTTTCGCGTATCCCGGCAGCCCGTCGCGGCTGTACCCCCCGGACTCGTTCGAGTTCGTAACCGAGGTGCGGCCGCGTTTCGTTTTTGCAGGCTGCAATCGTCAGAAAATTGGTTGAGGTGAAATCGAAAAGATCGAACAGAAACCAAAGCGCAGGCCTTCCTTGGCGGCTGCGCGCAAGAAGGAATGGTGGAGCCGAGGGGGATCGAACCCCTGACCTCGTCATTGCGAACGACGCGCTCTCCCAGCTGAGCTACGGCCCCGAGATCACCGCCCTTGAATTTGGTGCGACGGCCTTGGGCTGTCAAGAATTGCGCCCGGCTGTCTTCGGATCGTCTACGGTCGTCGATCGCTGCCGGTAACAATTCTAACGCAGAAGACACCTCACGGACTCTTGCAGCACCCGGTCGGGCAGGGCTACATGGCGCCTGCCGTTCTTACCTTTTTGCTCGAGGCCCCATGATCGAACTTCTCGGATTCATCAGCTACCTGATCGAGCTCTACACCTACGTCATCATCGCCGGCGTGATCTTAAGTTGGTTGATGGCCTTCGGCGTGATTAACGCTTACAATCCGATGGTGCGGTCAATCTGGCAGGGATTGAACGCTGTCACTGAACCGCTGCTCGCGCCGATCCGCAACATGATGCCGAATATGGGCGGCATCGATATCTCGCCGATCATCCTCCTACTCGCCTGCTACTTCGTTCAAAGCGTTATTATTCCTAATATTGCCAAGGCGTTTGCGTGAGCTCGGCGGACGGGTCTGCGCCTTCTATCACACCGCCTTGGCGGCGCGGTGACGCGGGCGTCATTGTGTACTTTCGTTTAACGCCGAAATCCTCCAAAGATGCCGTCGACGGGCTCCAAATCATCGCCGGGGCCCAAGCCTTTCAGGCGCGCGTGCGCGCAATTCCTGAAGATGGCGCGGCCAATTCGGCCTTGGAGACGCTCGTCAGCGCGTGGCTCCGGGTGCCTAAACGGTCAGTGCGTTTGGCGTCAGGCGGTAAGTCCCGCCTGAAGTCGATTGCGGTCAGCGGTGATGTTGAGGAATTGGATCGGCTGCTCCGGGCCAAAGCGGATGCATTCCGACTCTAGAAAAACAAGACCCGGAGGAACTCAAGCAATGGCGGAAGCGCAGATCATCGACGGCAAGAAAATTGCGGCGGACGTCCGCGCGGAAGTCGCGACAGAAGTCGCGCGCTTGGTCAAGGAACACGGCGTCAAGGCAGGTCTTGCGGTCGTCCTCGTCGGCGAAGATCCGGCCAGCAAGGTCTACGTCAAGAACAAGGCGCAGCAGACCGTCGAAGTCGGCATGAACTCGTGGGAGTACAAGCTCCCTGCCGAGACCAGCGAAGCCGAAGTTCTCGCGCTCGTCCAAAAGCTCAATAACGATCCGGCATGCCACGGCATCCTGGTCCAATTGCCGCTGCCGAAGCACATCAATTCCGAAAAAGTTTTGAACGCGATCAATCCGGACAAGGACGTCGACGGATTTCACCCCGTCAATGTCGGCCGCCTGTGGGTCGGTGAACGCGCACTCGTGCCGTGCACGCCGACAGGATCGATCATTCTTGCAAAATCGGTCCGTCCAAACCTCTCCGGTATGGATGCGGTTGTGATTGGCCGCTCCAACATCGTCGGCAAGCCGGTTGCGGCACTGCTCCTGCGCGAAAACTGCACAGTGACAATAGCGCACTCGCGGACCAAGAACATCGAAGATATTGTGAAGTGTGCCGACCTCGTGATCGCCGCTGTTGGCATTCCCGAGATGGTCAAAGGCAGCTGGATTCGTCCAGGCGCCATTGTCATCGACGTCGGTATCAACCGCGTGCCTTCGGAAAATGGCAAGACCAAGCTCGTCGGTGACGTCGCCTATGACGAGTGCGCCAAAGTTGCTGGCGCGATTACGCCGGTGCCAGGTGGCGTCGGTCCTATGACAATTGCATGCCTGCTACGCAACGCCGCCCAGGCGGCTGCCATGCAGATTGGTGTTAAGTCAGCATTCGCGTGAGCGCTTTTCTATGCCGCATGAAGCAATGCGGTCTGGTGAGCGAGGAGCGCTCAAGTGAAACGCGCGGGCTCTGGTAGGCAGCCGCGCGGACTAGAGAGGCCGGAGGAAACTCCGGCCTTTTCCTTTTAGAGATCAGCCGGGCATCAACGACTTGACGCGTGTTGATCGCGAATCTGATCATTGAAATACGATCCCGCTGAAGGTGCAGCGATCAGCTCATCGAATTTCCACGCTGGCACTGAAAAGTAAGTGTACGTATGTCCGGTCGCGAAAGTGACGTACAGCTCCTGCGACTCTGGATCGTAGTCGGCACTGATAATTGCAGATGAGTTAAGCGACACCATCTCAGCACTCCGGGCCATTCGCCCTTCTCATCGTTACGCTGCCCGGTTTTGGCGCAGCGTTTCGGCGCGATAGCTGAGTGCCTCGACGATGTGAATGCGTTGCACGCCGTCAACCCCGTCAAGGTCGGCGATCGTGCGGGCAACCTTGAGCGTGCGATGAAACCCGCGCGCCGAGAGCGCGAGCGTATCGGCCGCCTGCCGCAGCAAAGCGGTGCCTGCGTCATCAGGCGTCGCAGTTTTTTCAAGCAGCACACCGGCACATTGAGCATTCGTGCGGACACCCTGCGCGCCAAGCGATTGATATCTGCGCAACTGCCGCTCACGCGCTGCCGCGACGCGCGCCGCAACTTCCCTGCTGCCTTCGCGCGGCGGCGGCAACACGAGATCCGCGGCAGACACCGCAGGCACGTCAATCTGCAGATCGATGCGATCGAGCAACGGACCCGAAACGCGCGCCTGATAATCGGCGGCACAGCGCGGACCGCGCTGGCAACTGGCGCCGGGTGCCGCGTGTCCGCATTTGCACGGGTTCATCGCCGCGATCAGCTGTATCCGCGACGGATAAGAGATGCGGTGCTGAGCGCGGGCGATGACCGTTTCGCCGGCCTCGAGCGGCTGGCGCAGCGCATCGAGCACGTTCGGCTGGAATTCCGGCAGTTCGTCGAGAAACAGCACGCCAAGATGGGCGAGTGAAACTTCGCCCGGCTTCGGACGCGATCCGCCACCGACGAGCGCTGCCATGCTTGCGGAATGATGCGGCGCGCGAAACGGCCTGACCGTCGTCAGCTTGCCGCCCATCAATTCGCCGGCGAGCGAGTGGACCATCGAAACGTCGAGAATTTCTTCCGGCGCGAGTGGCGGCAAAATCGACGGCAAGCGCGCGGCAAGCATCGATTTGCCGGAACCCGGCGGGCCAATCATAAGCAGGTTGTGCCCGCCTGCCGCCGCGATTTCGAGCACACGCTTGGCCGCGTCCTGGCCTTTGATGTCGCTGAGATCGGGCAATGGGCCTGCAGCTGTCGCGACGTTCGGTTTTGGCCGCGACAGGACCTGATGGCCTTTGAAGTGGTTGACCAGCGCGAGCAAATGCGGCGCAGCGAGAATGTCGATGGCGTCGCCCGCCCAGGCCGCCTCAGCACCGACTGCCGCCGGGCAGATCAAGCCTTTGCCGGCCGCATTAGCGCCGATGGCGGCCGGTAACGCGCCGGGCACGCTGCGTATCGATCCGTCAAGCGCCAACTCGCCGATGGCCGCATATCCGGCAATCGTGTCCGGCGCGATCGCTTCCATCGCCGACATCATGGCAAGAGCTATGGCGAGATCGAAATGACTGCCCTCTTTCGGCAAATCGGCCGGGGCAAGGTTGACCGTGATGTGCTTGAACGGCAGACCGAGCCCCACCGCATGCAGGGCGTTGCGGACCCGCTCGCGGCTCTCCGCTACGGCCTTATCGGGCAGCCCGACGATGGAGAATGCCGCCTGACCCGGCGTGATGCGGACCTGCACCTCGATGAGCCGGGCTTCGACGCCCACGAAAGCCAACGTTGCGATCTGCCCGTACATCCGCGCCCCTCCGATCAGGGAAGGCTAGTCGGAGCGCGGGCCATTCGTCAAGAACATTATGTGAACATCGTGTGCGAACTCAGGCGACTTTGGCGTCGATCGCGTCCCAGATCATCGCCGCGATGTCGTTGCCTCCGAAGGCTTTGACCTGGCGAATGCCCGTCGGCGAGGTGACGTTGATCTCGGTGAGGTAGGGCCCGATGACATCGATACCGGTGAACAGCAGACCACGCCGTTTCAATTCGGGCTTCAGGCGCTCGCAAATTTCGAGATCGCGCGGCGTCAACGCGATCTTTGCCGCCGTGCCACCAACGTGCAGGTTCGAGCGCGTTTCGCCCTCCTGCGGCACGCGATTGATCGCGCCCGCCACGTCTCCATCGACGAGAATAATGCGCTTGTCGCCGAGCTTCACCTCGGGCCGGTATTCCTGCACCATGAAGGGCTCGCGGAATACGGTCTGGAACATCTCGACGAGTGAGGAAATATTGCTGTCGTCCGGCTTGATGCGGAACACGGCCGCGCCACCGTTACCGTAGAGCGGCTTGACGATGATGTCTTTGTATTCCGCGCGGAAAGCGATGACATCGTCGAGCTGTCGCGTGACGAGCGTCGGCGGCATGAGATCGAGAAAATCAAGAACGAACAGTTTTTCCGGCGCATTGCGAACGTGCATCGGATCGTTGACGACGAGCGTCGTCGGGTGAATGCGTTCGAGCAGGTGCGTCGTCGTAATGTACGCCATGTCGAACGGCGGATCCTGCCGCAGCAGAACGCAATGCCGCTGTCCGAGGTCTTCGACGCGGAAATCGGAAAGCGCGTAGTGGTCACCATATTTATCGGTGACGCGCAGCGAATGCCCTCGCGCAAGCAGCTTGTCACCATGCAGCGCCAGGTTCGGCGGCGTGTAGTAGAAAATGTCGTGACCGCGCTTTTGCGCTTCGAGCAAAATTGCAAACGTGCTGTCGCCGCGAATATCGATGCGGTCGATCGGGTCCATTTGGCAGGCGATGCGAAGGGCCATGATGTCCAACTTATGGGAGCGGAAAGCTAACGCGGCGGCAAACTAGCATAGGTCTGCGTCAGCGGAAGCTGCGCTGGCGCGAAGTGTTTAAGCGCAGCATTCGTCGCGTTAAAGGAAGTTGTAGGGATCGATATCGAGCTGGACGCGCACATCGCCCTTGAATTTCGGCAATGACTGCTCCCAGGCTCGCAAATAGCTCTGCAAATCGATCTCTTTCGGCGCCCGGACAAGCAGCCGCCAGCGATAGCGGCCTCGCACGACAGCGATCGGCGCTTCAGCGGGACCGAGCACTGCGATCATGTCCGATTGCGGCGCGTGGCGGCGGAGGTCGCGTGCGGTGCGCTCGGCGAGTGCTTTGTCACGCGCTGAGACGACGATGGCTGCAAGCCGTCCATAGGGCGGGAGCACGCCGGTCTGCCGCGTTTTCAATTCGTAATTCAGGAACGCTTCGCGGTCTCCGGCGACGATCGCTTGAATGACGGGATGCTCCGGCAGATGCGTTTGAACGAGACCTTTGCCGACAAAATGCGTGCGGCCGGCACGGCCGGTGACCTGATGCAGCAATTGGAAAGTGCGCTCGCCGGCACGCGGGTCGGCGCCGTGAGCAAGGCCTAGGTCGCCATCGACGATGCCGACAAGCGCGAGATCGGGGAAGTTATGCCCCTTCGCGACGATCTGCGTTCCGATGATGATATCGACCTCGTTACGCTCGATTTTATGGATCATCTCGCGCATTTCGCTGAGCCCCGGGATCAGATCCGACGAGAGCAACGCAAGGCGGGCCTGCGGGAACCGCTCCGCGACTTCTTCCGCGACGCGCTCAACACCCGGACCGCACGCTACGAGGCTGTCTGGCGCTGCGCACTTCGGGCACTTCTCAGGCAGCGACAGCGCGAAGCCGCAGTGATGACAGTTGAGGCGCTTCTTGAAGCGATGCTCGACCAGCCAAGCTGAGCATTGCGGGCATTCGATGCGATGGCCGCAAGACCGGCAGAGCGTCAGCGGTGCGTAACCGCGACGGTTGAGAAATAGTAGCGATTGGCGCCCCTGCGCGAATGTTTCGGCCATCGCCTCGACAAGACGTGGCGCCAGCCATTTGCCTTTGTCGGGCTGCTCGCGGCGCATGTCGATCGCTGAGACGCCGGGCATTTCGACGCCTGAAAAACGGCCCGGCAAAACGATGTGGCGATAGCGCTGCGTGACAGCGTTGACGTAGGTCTCGATCGACGGCGTCGCAGATGCGAGCACCACCGGAAACTTGCCGAGATTGGCGCGCACGACGCACATATCGCGCGCCTGATAGTGCACGCGGTCATCCTGCTTATAGCCCTGGTCGTGCTCTTCATCGATGATGATGAGGCCGAGTTCAGGATAGGGCAGAAACAGCGCCGAACGGGCGCCGACAACGCAACGAACATCGCCCCGCGCAACGCCCTTCCAAATTTGGCCGCGCTCTGCAGGCGACAGCGCCGAATGCCATTCGACCGGTTTGACACCGAAACGTTTTTGGAAGCGATCGAGGAACTGACTGGTCAGCGCGATTTCCGGCAGCATGATCAGCACTTGCTGACCGGCCTCAAGTGCGCTCGCCGCGGCTTCAAAATAGACTTCGGTTTTGCCGGAGCCCGTGACGCCGTCGATCAACGATGCCGAAAACATATTCGCCGCGACGGCGCTGCGCAGAACATCGACGCCGCGGGCTTGATCATCTGTGAATTGCGTTTCGGCGTAGCGTGGATCAGGACGCGCGAACCCGCGTTCCGGGATGACGACCTCAACGAGATTGCCGGCCGCAACGAGGCCATCGATAACGCCGGTCGAGCAGCCAGCGAGATGCGCTAGCTCGGATTTCGCGCGCACCAATCCGTCGGCTGCGATGTCGAGCGCTTTGGCGCGCGGCGCGGTCATTTTGGAAGGCGGCGGCGCGCCATCGACGATGCCGACGCCGAAACGTGGCTTCGCTGGCTCGAAGGCTTCCGGAGCGCTCATCATCATGCGCGCGACCATGCCAAGCGGCGCGAGGGTATATTTCGCGATCCATTCAGCGAAACGTAGCGAGATTGCGGGCAACGGCGGCGCTTCGAGCTTCGTCGTCACCGGCTTTAACTTTTTGGGATCGACCGGCTTTTGCACGCCACGCGGCTCATCCCAGACGATGCCAATACGGCTTTGCGGGCCGAACGGCACGAGCACGAACGATCCCGGCGCGAGGTCTAAGCCTTTCGGCACCAGATAATCGTAGGTCTGGTCGAGCGCGACGGGCATCAGCACAGGAACGGTCGTGCCGGCCGCCGGGCCAGCATTTTCAGCGCCGTTATCCAAAGCTGCGAACAGACTATCCAAAGGGGCCGCTGCCAGACTAGAAGTTCAGGTCAGAATCAAGGCGTTCGCTTTAGCCTGTAGCCTAGGGCGATGGATAGGGCGAGCGTGGGGCAAACGCGCGTGAGTTTGGCCCGGTCCCCAGGGCGTTGAGGAGCACGATATGAAATTCTTCGTCGACACGGCAGATGTGGCCGAGATCAAGGAATTGGCCGATACAGGTCTGCTGGACGGCGTGACGACCAATCCTTCGCTTATTGCCAAAGCCGGCCGCGATTTCAAAGAGATCATTGCCGAAGTCTGCGCCGTCGTGCCGGGTCCAGTCTCGGCTGAGGTCGCAGCAACCGACTATCATGGCATGATGCGTGAAGCCGAGGTTCTGCGCAAAATCGCAAAGAACGTCACGATCAAAGTACCGCTGACGATGGACGGCCTCAAGGCGTGCAAAGCGCTGACCAGTGACGGCACAATGGTCAACGTGACGCTGTGTTTCTCAGCCAATCAGGCGCTGCTTGCGGCGAAAGCCGGCGCAACATTCGTCTCTCCCTTCATCGGCCGACTGGACGATATCGGCCTGAACGGAATGGACCTGATCCGCGAAATCCGCGCGATTTACGATAACTATCCGGATCTCTCGACGGATATCCTCGCGGCATCCATCCGCACCGTCAATCACGTCAAGGATGCTGCGATGATCGGCGCTGACGTTGCAACGATCCCGCCATCGATTTTGAAGGCGCTCGTCAAACATCCGCTGACCGATTCCGGTCTCGCGACGTTCGTTACTGACTGGAAAAAGACCGGTCAGAAAATCTAGAAGCGAGGACAGGGTGACGACGCGTGTGCTGCCAGACGATGTTGCCGCGCAGCTGCGCGCGATCGTGGGCGACGCGCACGTTTTGACGTCGCCCGAGGATCAGGCCGGATACCTGCGTGAATGGCGCGACCGCTACGTTGGCAAAGCTCTGGCCGTCGTGCGGCCGGGGTCGACAGACGACGTCGCGCGCATTCTGCGTTTCGCCAGCGCCCATCGCATCGGCGTCGTGCCGCAAGGCGGCAATACGGGACTTGTGGGCGGGCAAATCCCATCGGCGGCGGGCGATCAGATCGTGCTGTCGCTGGCGCGCATGACGGCGGTTCGCGCGATCGATGCCGATGGCGGCACAATGATCGTCGAAGCCGGCGTCACGCTGCGCGACGCTCAAATCGCTGCGGAAAACACCGGCCGCCTGTTTCCATTGAGCCTTGCATCCGAAGGCAGCGCGCAGATCGGCGGCGTTCTCGCGACGAATGCAGGCGGCACGGCGGTTCTGGCTTACGGCAACGCGCGCAATCTTTGTCTCGGGTTGGAAGTCGTTCTTGCAGACGGCCTTATTTGGAACGGCCTCAGAACGCTTAAGAAGGACAACACCGGATACGATCTGCGCGATCTGATGATCGGGTCGGAGGGCACGCTCGGCGTCATAACGGCGGCGGCGCTCAGGCTGGTGCCGCAACCGGCCGATGTGGCAACGGCGATCGTCGCGTTGCCGTCACCGGAGGCAGCGCTGAAATTCTTCCGATTGGCGGAAGATCATGCGGGTGCAGCCCTTACCGCATTCGAGTTCTGGTCGCGGCGGGCGATGGAATTCGCGCTGGCGTATATGCCGAATAAGCGCGATCCGCTCGCGGTGCCAAGCCCTTGGTATGCGCTCGTCGAGCTGTCAGGCGGCAACGGCAGCCGTGTCAATGAAACTTTGCAACTGCTGCTGAACTCGGCGCTTGATGCCGTGCTAATAGCAGACGCCGCACTGTCGTCGTCGGGTCAACAACAACGGGATTTCTGGCGCCTTCGCGAAAGCTTTTCGGAGGCGCAAAAAGGTGCGGGCGGTAGCATCAAGCACGATATTTCCGTTCCAGTGGCGCGTATCCCTGAGTTTCTCACTCGCGCGGCCGCCATCGTCGAGGCCGTTTGTCCTGGCGCGCGGCCTGTGCCCTTCGGGCATTTCGGTGACGGCAATCTGCACTACAACGTCAGCCAACCTGTCGACATGGACAAGGCGCGCTTTCTAACGCTTTGGGATGCGATGTCGGACGCTGTGCACGGGCTTGTCGCGGAATTGAATGGTTCGATTTCCGCCGAACACGGCATCGGGCAGATGAAACGCGCAGCGCTCCTCCGGCATAAGTCTCCGGTCGAAATCGACATCATGCGCGCAATCAAAGCAGCGCTCGATCCCAACGGCATTCTGAACCCCGGTAAAGTGCTGTAACGTCGCGTTAACGAATCGTTAATAGGTTCGGCTCAACTGTTGCGGGCAAGCGTGTGCGCGTTTTTGAGAATAGCGGCGTGGGCGAAACCCTTGATGACATTTTGAACGACGACGCGGAGTTGCCGCTCGGCAGCGATTTGCGCGACGCGGTGACGGCTTGGCTTGCGCACCTGACGAGTGAGCGCGGTCAGAGCGCCGCCACACAGGAAGCCTACGCGCGCGATGTCCGGCAGTTTCTCGGTTTTCTCAAAAAGCACAACGAACACCCGCCGTGCCTCGGCGATCTTGCCCGGCTCGACGCAAAGACAATCCGCGCGTTCCTCGCAAGCCGCCGAAAGTCTGGCGCCGTGTCGCGCTCGTTGTCGCGCACGCTGTCGGCACTGCGCATGTTTTTTCGTTGGCTCGAACGCGAAGACGTTCTCGACAATCGCTCAATCCAGACGATTGCGTTGCCAAAGATTCCGCATTCGGTGCCAAAGCCGTTGAACGTCGACGCGGCAGCGGCCGTCGTCACGCCAGGTATGCCTGGCGCATTAGATTGGATCGCAGCACGTGACGCCGCCGTTTTGCTACTGCTCTATGGATGCGGGCTGCGTATCAGCGAAGCATTGAGCCTGACGTTGCAGACGGCACCGATTGATGGCCGTGACGTGATGCACGTAACGGGCAAGGGTGGCAAAGAACGCATCGTTCCAGCAATTGCGATTGTTTCGGACGCAATCGAACGCTACGTCCAACTTTGCCCTTACCCGTTGCAACGCGATAAACCGATGTTCCTTGGTGCGCGCGGCGGACCGTTAGCGCCGCGTCTCATTCAGCTTGCGATGGAAAAGCTGCGGCACGACCTCGATCTGCCGGACACAGCAACGCCGCATGCCTTACGGCATTCATTTGCGACGCATTTGTTGTCGGCGGGCGCCGATCTTCGCCAAATCCAGGAATTGCTCGGCCATGCCTCACTATCGACCACGCAGATCTATACGGAGGTCGATACGGCCCGCTTGCTGAGCGTCTATGATGCGGCGCATCCTCGCGCCCGCACGGCGTAGCTGAAACGTCATTCTAACGAACCTCAAAGGTTGCGCCGCATGGCCCGTATTCGCCTGATCCCGCTAGTCGCATCGCTGCTTGTCGTTCTTGCCAACCCGCTTGCCGCCGACCCCGTACCAGCGGTGTCAGCACCCGAGCAATGCGGTGGTGATGACATCGTTGCTGAGCTTGCGATCAAAGACCCGACGGCGCACGGCAAAATCATTGCCGAAGCTGCAAAAATCGAGAACGGCGAAGCGCTGTTCTGGAAAATCGAAAAGGACGGCATTCCGGCATCGTATTTGTTCGGCACCATCCATATCGCCGACAAGCGCGTAACGGCGATTCCGGCAACGGTCGAGGCGGCGCTCGCGCAATCCAAGGCGCTCGCCGTCGAGATTGCCGACATGTCGGATGAAGGCATGTTGGCCGCAATGACCAAAGTTCCGGAACTGCTGGCCTACCGCGACGGCACGACGCTGCAGACGCAATTGACGCCCGACGAGTATGCGAAGGTTCAGACGCTGATTACAAAATCCGGCATGCCAGCGGAAGCGGCGGTCCTCCTCCGGCCGTGGCTCGTCAGCATGCTGCTCGCGATTTCTGATTGTAACCGCCAGCAGATCGAGGCCGGAATGCAACCGCTCGACGGCATTATCGAGGCACGCGCGAACGCCGCCGGCACAAAAGTTGTTGGACTAGAGACCGCCGAGAGCCAGCTTGCGGCGATGGCGAGCATACCCAACGATAAGCAGATTTTGATTTTGAAAGCTGGCCTCGCCTACGCCGATCGAACCGACGACATGATCGAAACGATCTTGCAGCTCTATCTCGCGCGGAAAATTGCCGCGACGATGCCGTTTCAATTCGTGTTGGCGGAGAAGGCCGGCATTGCGCCGTCGGCGTATGACGAGTTCATGAAGGTGCTCGTCACCGAAAGGAACATAAAGATGCGTGATGGCGCCAAGCCACTGCTCGAAAACGGTGGTGCGTTCATCGCGGTTGGCAGCCTGCATTTGCCGGGCGACAAAGGGCTCGTCCGGCTGCTGCGCGACGATGGTTATAAAGTCACGGCTGCCGAATGATGACCTAGACGCGCGAAGCGATCGCGAAACCGGCCGTTGCGGCGGTGGCCGTTAAAATCGATCCCCAGGCGATGTCGGCCAGCGTTATTCCGATCGGCCAGTCGCGTAGCGTCGCAAGGTTGGTCAGATCGTACGTCGCGTAGGCAAAAAATCCGAAGGCCAAACCGAGGATGGCGGCCTTGGCCAAGTTGCCTGCGTCGAGACCAGGACTGACGGCGAAAATCACGACGCCGATCGGATAAACGAGATAAAATACAATCGCCGCCGGAATATTGAAGTTCTCAGCCATCAGGTGCCCAATCGACGAGCGATAAAAATCGCGGGCGACGAAACCCAGCCAAATGAAGTCAACGACAACGAAGACAGCTAGCGTTGCGAAATAGGCGGCCACCAGTTTCATATCGGGATCCTCGGTCAGCGCTGCGCGTATTCTACTTATATACGCGCACGCTAGGCCTTAGATCTCCTGGCGTCACATATGAATCGCGCGCGTGGCGACCGACAGCGCCGCCTCTTTGACCGCTTCCGACAATGTCGGATGGGCGTGGCATGTCCGCGCGAGATCCTCCGCTGACCCGCCGAACTCCATGATGACGGCTGCTTCGGCGATCAGTTCGCTGGCGTTCGGTCCGATGATGTGTACGCCGAGAACCCGGTCCGTCGTCGAGTCGGCGAGCACCTTCACAAAGCCTTCGGTTGTCCGGTTTACTTTCGCGCGGCCGTTCGCAAGGAACGGGAATTTGCCGCTCGTGTAGGCGATACCCGCGGCTTTCAACTCTTCTTCGGTCTTGCCGACAGTCGCAACTTCCGGGCTCGTGTAGATCACGCTCGGGATGACATCATAATTGACGTGCCCAGCCTGCCCGCTCAAAATTTCCGCAACGGCGACGCCTTCGTCTTCGGCCTTATGCGCGAGCATCGGTCCGGCGATAACATCGCCGATCGCATAGACGCCCATGACGGACGTCTGGAAGTGCGTGTCGACGACGATGCGTTTGCGGCCGTCGAGCGAGATGCCGGCCTCCACGAGTCCCAATCCGTCCGTATATGGAACGCGCCCGATTGCCACCAACACGACATCGGCACCGAGCGTTTCGACGGCGCCTCCGGCTGCTGGTTCTACGGTTGCAGCAACGCCGTCGCCCTGGACGGTTGCGCTCGTCACCTTGCTGCCGAGGCGGAACGTGAAGCCCTGCTTTTCAAGAATCCTTTGGAATGATTTGGCGACGTCGGCATCCATGCCGGGCAAGATCCGGTCGAGATACTCGACGATAGTCACGTCCGCGCCAAGCCTGCGCCATACAGAGCCGAGTTCCAATCCGATAACGCCAGCGCCGATAACGAGCAGCTTGCGCGGCACGCTCGTAAGTTCGAGAGCACCCGTGGATGAAACGATCGCGGTCTCGTCGATTGTAATGCCCGGCAACTGCGCGACGTCTGAACCTGTCGCTATCACGATGAAGCGGGCGTCAAGCGTCTCGGTTTCGCCGTTGATGAACGTGACGCCGACTTTACCCGCACCTAAAATTTTTCCCGTGCCGTGGTAATGGTCAACCTTGTTCTTCTTCAGCAGGAACGCGACGCCGTCGACGTTACCTTTGACGCCTTCGGCCTTGAATGCCTGCATCTGCTCCAGATCGAGCTGCGGCGATACCGAAATGCCCATTTTGGAAAAATGCGACTTGGCCTCGTCGAACGCGTGCGACGCATGCAACAGCGCCTTCGAGGGAATGCATCCGACATTCAAACAGGTTCCGCCGTGCGTGTTGCGCTTTTCGACGATCGCAACTTTCATGCCCAGCTGTGACGCGCGAATGGCGCAAACGTAGCCGCCCGGCCCGGAGCCGATAACGATCAGATCATAGGGGCCGGACATTACCGATATCTCCGCGGGCATCTGCGCCAATTGAATTTAAGGTCGTCTGCGGCTGCTCAGAACGCGGCGGCGGACAGACGATATCGGGCGCGACTTCCGCGCGACGCGAGAAAATACGAATCGCGCGCGCAGCGCTGGCGTCCACGCCTGCATTCTGCAACTTGAACGTATGAGGCCCGCGCACAGCGCGTTTGATATCGGCTTCCCACGTCAGCGTTGAGACTTGGCGGCCGGCCTTGCGGGCTTCGACTTGCTGCGCATGGTCGGCCATGACGATGACAATCTCAAGCGGATCGGGCGAAGCTTGCGCGCTCGCCACACGCGGTCCTGCAAACCAGACTTCAGAGATTGCGTGTTGCGACGACGCCCAGACGGCGACCGTCACCGCCGTCTCTCTCAATCGATTATCCAAAATCAAAGCTCCAGAATGAACCGCTGCGGGTCTTCAAGGCACTCTTTGACGCGAACGAGGAAGGTCACGGCTTCTTTGCCGTCGACGATGCGATGATCGTAAGACAGGGCAAGATACATCATGGGACGAACCACAACCTGACCGCCCCGCACGACGGGCCGGTCTTCGATGCGATGCATGCCGAGGATGCCGGCCTGCGGCGCATTCAGAATGGGCGTTGACATCATCGAGCCATAGACGCCGCCGTTCGAAATCGTGAACGTGCCGCCCTGCATTTCCTCGATGCCGAGCTTGCCGTCGCGGGCGCGCTTCCCGTAGTCGGTGATCTTCTGCTCGATCTCCGCGAGGCTCAAGCGATCCGCATCTCGTACGACCGGCACGACGAGGCCCTTCTCGGTCCCGACTGCGACGCCAATGTGATAATAATTCTTGAAGACCAGATCCTCGCCGTCGATCTCGGCATTGACAGCCGGGATATCGCGCAGCGCCTGGATACAAGCCTTCACGAACAGGCCCATAAAGCCGAGTTTGACGCCGTGGCGCTTCTCGAAAATATCCTTGTACTGGCTACGCAACGACATGACCGCGCTCATGTCGACGTCATTGAACGTCGTAAGCATCGCGGCCGTATTCTGCGCATCCTTCAAGCGCCGCGCGATGGTCTGGCGCAGTCTCGTCATCTTCACGCGCTCTTCGCGATCGGCGTCGTTGCCAGCCGACGGCAGACGCACGTCGCGCAATGCTAATGCCGACGCCGCCGGGGCTGCTTGCGCGGCGGGTGCCACAGCCTTCAGCGGCGTTACAGTCTCTGCGACGGCTTCCGGAACGATGACGTGCTTCTGCGGCGCCGCGCCGTTTGCAGCTGCTGCAAAAACATCGCCTTTCAGAATCTGACCCCGCTTGCCGGTGCCGGCTACGTCTGACGTGTCGAAGCCAGATTCGGCCAGCACCTTCCGCGCCGCCGGACTTGGCGGCATCGAAGGCCCGGCTGGCGGCGGCGGTGCTGATGGAGCCTTTTGGGCCGCTGGCGCGGGCGAAGCGGCCGGTGCTTGCGGTGCTTTCGCCTGCGGCGCGGCGCCAGCTGCGCCTTCACGCAGAGCCGCGAGCAGCGAGCCGACAGCAACGGTCGCCCCTTGCGCAACGATGATTTCGCCCATCACGCCGGATGCGGGTGCCGGCACTTCGACCGTCACCTTGTCGGTTTCCAGTTCAACGATCGGCTCTTCGGCGGTTACTGTGTCGCCCGTCTTCTTGAACCATTTTCCGACGGTCGCTTCCGTGATGCTCTCGCCGAGAACCGGAACGCGGATTTCGATGCTCATGTCAGCCCTCAAACTTTAGATGCCAAGCGCATCGGTGACGAGCGCGGCTTGCTCTTTGTTATGTTGCGACAGCAGTCCTGTTGCCGTCGATGCGGATGCGGCGCGTCCGGCATACCGCGGACGGCGGTGAACGTAGCCGAGATGCGTCAGAACCCATTCGATATTGCTGTCCATGAATGTCCACGCCCCCATGTTCTTCGGCTCTTCCTGACACCAAACGATTTCAGCAAATTTGAATCGTCCGAGTTCCTGAATGAGCGCGCGCGCCGGGAACGGATAGAGCTGCTCGACGCGCAGGATGTAGATGTCGTCACGGCCGGCAGCATCGCGCGCGTCCAGAAGATCATAATAGACCTTGCCCGAGCAAATAACCACGCGGCGGATTTCATTGTCTGCCCGCAGCGTGACAGAGGCGGTGCCCATTTGCGCATCGTCCCAGAGCAGCCTGTGGAACGAGCTATCCGGGCCGAGTTCTTCGATCGTCGAGACGACGCGCTTGTGACGGAGCAGCGACTTCGGCGTCATCAAAATCAGCGGCTTGCGGAACTTGCGGTGCAGCTGGCGGCGAAGGATATGGAAGTAGTTCGCCGGTGTCGTGCAGTTTGCAACCTGCCAGTTGTCTTCGGCGGATAGCTGAAGGAAGCGCTCCAGGCGCGCCGACGAATGCTCCGGTCCCTGGCCCTCGTAGCCGTGCGGCAACAGACAAACGAGACCCGACATGCGCAACCATTTGCGCTCGCCCGACGACAAGAACTGATCGAAGATAACCTGCGCGCCGTTTGCGAAGTCGCCGAACTGCGCTTCCCAGAGCGTCAGCGCATTCGGTTCGGCAAGCGAGTAGCCGTACTCAAATCCAAGAACGGCTTCTTCCGACAGCATCGAGTTGATGATCTCGAAGCGCGCCTGATTGGGCGCGATGTGCTTCAGCGGTGCGAAGCGCCGTTCGGTTTCCTGGTCAATCAGCACAGCGTGCCGCTGCGAGAACGTTCCGCGCTCGCAGTCCTGCCCTGACAGCCGGACGGGGAAGCCTTCCATCACAAGCGTGCCGTACGCGAGATGCTCGGCCATCGCCCAGTCGATACCGGTGCCGCTGTCGATCATCTCGCGGCGCTTTTCGAGCAGCTTGCCGATCGTTTTGTGAATGTTGAAATCGTTCGGAATGGACGTCAGGCGGCGGCCGATGTCTTTAAGTTTCTCAACCGGAACGCCCGTATTTCCGCGCCAGTCATCGCTGTCCGCCCGCGCAAGACCTGCCCAGCGCCCATCGAGCCAGTCGGCTTTGTTGGGCTTGTAGTCGTCCGAGTGCGAGAATTCAGTATCGAGCGTCGCCCGGACGTCGGCTTTCATTGCCGCGACGTCGGCGGCGGTCATCACACCTTCTTCAACGAGGTATGACGAATATTTTTCGACGACAGAGGCGTGCTTTTTGATCGCCTTGTACATCTGCGGCTGCGTAAACAGCGGTTCGTCCGTTTCGTTGTGACCGAACCGGCGATAGCAGAACATGTCGATCACGACGGGCTTCTGGAAGCGCTGACGGAACTCGGTCGCAATCTTGGCAACGTGAACAACGGCTTCCGGGTAGTCGCCGTTGACGTGGAAAATCGGCGCTTCGATCATCAGCGCAACGTCAGAGCAGTATGGCGACGAGCGCGAATGATGAGGCGCAGTCGTGAAGCCGATCTGGTTGTTGATCACGAAATGGATCGAGCCCCCGGTCCGGTGACCGCGAAGGCCCGACAAGCCGAAACATTCAGACACCACACCTTGGCCAGCAAACGCGGCATCGCCGTGGATGAGCAGCGGCAGAACGGGCGTGCGCTCGCCTGCCGCGCAACCGTATTGATCCTGCTTCGCGCGGACTTTGCCAAGCACGACGGGGTCGACAATTTCGAGATGCGATGGGTTCGCGGTCAGCGACAAGTGGACGTTGTTACCGTCGAACGAACGGTCGGACGATGCACCGAGATGGTATTTAACGTCACCCGAGCCCTCGACATCGTCCGGCTTGAACGAGCCGCCCTTGAACTCCTTGAAGATTGCGCGCAACGGCTTTGACATAACGTTGGCGAGCACGTTCAAGCGGCCGCGATGCGCCATGCCGAGCACGATATTGCGCACGCCGAGATGCCCGCCGCGCTTGATGATCTGTTCGAGCGCCGGAATGATCGCTTCGCTTCCGTCGAGACCGAAGCGCTTCGTGCCGGTGTATTTGAGATCGCAGAATTTCTCGAATGTTTCGGCTTCGATCAACTTGCGCAGAATGGCTTTGCGGCCCTCTGTGGTGAAGCTGATGTCCTTCTCGACGCCCTCGATACGCTCTTGAATCCACCCCTTCTGCGCCGGATCAGTGATGTGCGTGAACTGGACGCCAATCTGCCGGCAGTAGGTGCGGCGCAGGATCGCCAGAATCTGCCGCATCGTTGCGGTTTCCAGACCCATGACGCGATCGATAAAGATCGGCCGGTCGAGATCGGCATCCGTGAACCCGTACGTTTCCGGCATCAGCTCGCGATGCGCCCTACGGTCCGAGATACCGAGCGGATCGAGATCCGCCGCGAGGTGCCCCATGACACGGTAGGCGCGGATCAGCATCAGAGCGCGGATCGAATCCTGCGTTGCCCGCAATGACGCTGCGGGTGATAGCTCAAACCCGGCGACGTGCGCGCGCTGTTCGATGCGCTGGCGAATAGTGCGCTCGGCCTCGCCGTAATCACCGGTCAATGCACCGACGAGGTCGCGGTCTGCCGAATTGTCGTTGAGAAGCATCGACAGGGGCGCCGCCCACGACGCGCCGCCGTTGCTGGCGGTGGCCGGCGAATGCGCGGGCTCCTTGATGCTTTCAAAGAAGCGACGCCACTCGTCGCTGACGGCGCCTGGATTACGCTCGTACTCGGCCTGCATTTCTTCGACGTACGGCGCGTTCGCCGCGCTGAGGAACGACGTTCGCAAAAATGCGTCGTTAAGCGCCTGTCGGGACATTCGGGTTCACCTTTTCTTGCTCCAGCACTTTCGTCCGGCAGTTTGAAATCGGCGTCGGCACTGGTGTCATACGTCAAAGTCTCACGCAGGCCTTATGTCGGGCTGAAATATTACGCCCTCAAGACCTCGAGCAACGTTTTGCCGAGCGCTGCTGGGCTCGGCGAGATCGCAACGCCGGCCGCCTGCATGGCCGCCAGCTTGTCTTCGGCCTTGCCTTTTCCACCCGAAATGATGGCACCGGCATGGCCCATGCGGCGACCTGGCGGCGCCGTAACGCCCGCAATAAAGCCAGCCATCGGCTTTTTGCGGCCCTTTGCAGCTTCGCGACGCAGGAATTCGGCGGCGTCCTCTTCGGCCGATCCGCCTATCTCACCAATCATGATGATCGACTTGGTTTCATCGTCCGAGAGGAAGAGATCGAGCACGTCGATGAATTCGGTGCCTTTGACCGGGTCTCCGCCGATGCCGACCGCAGTCGTCTGGCCAAGACCAACATCCGTTGTCTGCTTGACGGCTTCGTACGTCAGCGTGCCCGAACGCGAGACGATGCCGACGGAACCGTGCTTGAAAATATTGCCCGGCATAATGCCGATTTTGCTCTGGTTCGGCGTCAGCAGGCCCGGGCAGTTCGGACCGACGAGGCGCGACTTTGAACCGGCGAGCGCGCGCTTCACCTTGACCATATCGATCACCGGGATGCCTTCGGTGATGCAGACGATCAGAGGAACCTCAGCATCGATGGCTTCAAGGATGGCATCGGCCGCGAACGGCGGCGGAACGTAAATCGACGTTGCGTTGGCGCCTGTCTTCTTGACGGCGTCAATGACGGAATCGAATAGCGGCACATCAGAAAGTTCGGGGTCAGGATGCTTAGAGCCGCCTTTGCCCGGCGTTACACCGCCGACGATTTGCGTCCCATAGGCTTTGGCTTGTTTCGTGTGAAATGTGCCTTGGCTGCCGGTAATGCCCTGACAGATCACTTTGGTGTTTTTATTGATTAGAATAGCCATTGCTGCCCCGTGGATCCCCGCGCTGCTGTCGCAACCCTTTTAACAGCATTTTGGAGTGCAGCAAGGGCGACGAAGGTGGAACGGGGCTCGAAATTTGTGGAGTTTGCGGAACAAACTTGCCGTGAAATCTCGCGCGTCACAGGAGTGCGAACGTTTTTTTCTCTGCACTGGAATAACTGCGGCGCACGCGCGTTATTCTCCGTCACGGCAGCAACGCTCCCCAAAAGTGGAACCCGCTGTGGCGGACACCCCGGCCCTTCCCCGCTAGTGGCCGGGGTGTTTCTATTTCCGGCGCCTGAGTGCGAAAACAAATAGGCCCGCGATCGTTTCCGGTCGCAGGCCCATCAGCGATTCGCTATTGAATGCGCGCCTAGGCGGCGGCTTTCACTTCATCCGTGATCTTCTTGGCGGCGTCGGCCAGATCGTCGGCCGGAATGACCTTCAGGCCTGATTCGCGCAGGATTTTCTTGCCGAGTTCGACGTTGGTGCCTTCGAGGCGGACGACCAGCGGCACGGTGATCGCCATTTCGCGGGCCGCTGCGATCACGCCTTCGGCGATGATATCACAACGCATGATGCCACCGAAAATGTTGACCAGAATGCCCTTCACGTTCGGATCGGCGAGGATGATCTTGAAGGCTTCCTGCACCTTTTCCTTGGATGCACCACCGCCGACGTCAAGGAAGTTGGCCGGTTCGGCGCCATAGAGCTTGATGATATCCATCGTCGCCATCGCGAGACCGGCGCCGTTGACGAGGCAGCCGATCGTGCCATCGAGCTTGATGAAGGCGAGGTCGAACTTCGAAGCTTCGATTTCCGTCGGGTCTTCTTCGCCGAGATCGCGCATCGCGACGATTTCGGGGTGGCGGTAGAGCGCGTTGCTGTCGAAATCGAACTTGCCGTCGAGGCAGATCAGCTTGCCGTCCTTGGTGACAACCAGAGGGTTGATTTCCAACATGCTCATGTCTTTTTCAATGAACATGCGCGTCAGGTTCTCGACGATCTTCGAGCACTCTTTGACTTGATCGCCCTTAAGGCCGAGTGCGAACGCAATCTTACGGCCGTGGAACGGCTGATATCCCGTTGCCGGATCGATTTGCACGGTGTGGATTTTCTCCGGCGTATCGTGCGCGACATCTTCGATGTTCATACCGCCAGCCTGGCTGACGATGAACGCGATGCGCGACGTTTCGCGATCGACGAGAGCCGAGAGGTACAGCTCGCGATCGATCTGCGAACCATCTTCGACGTAGAGCCGGTTGACGATGCGGCCGCCCGGGCCCGTCTGCACGGTGACAAGCGTCTTGCCAAGCATTTCGGATGCGAACTGCTTCACTTCGTCGATCGACTTTGCAAGCCGGACGCCGCCCTTTTCTCCGGCTTCCTTTTCCTTGAACGTCCCCTTGCCGCGGCCACCGGCGTGGATTTGCGCTTTCACGACCCAGACTGGACCCGGCAGTTTCTTAGCTGCTGCAACGGCCTCGTCGACTGAAAACGCCTCATGGCCGTTCGGCGTTGCAATGCCGTACTCGCGATAGAGCTGCTTGGCTTGGTATTCGTGGATGTTCATGGAGATTCTAGTCCTTGAGGATTATGCCAAGCTCGGTTGGATCGTTTTGCAGGCTTCGACGAGGCCCTTCACGGACGCGACCGATTTATCGAACATCGCCTGCTCGTCGGCATTCAGCGACAGCTCGACGATCTTTTCAACGCCACCTGCACCGATGATGACCGGCACGCCGACGTACATCTTGTTCTGGCCGTACTGACCGGTGAGGTTCGCAGCGCACGGCAACATGCGCTTTTTGTCTTTGAGGTAGCTCTCCGCCATCGCGATCGCAGACGCCGCCGGCGCATAGAACGCCGAACCGTTGCCGAGCAGAGCGACGATTTCGCCGCCGCCGCCGCGCGTGCGCTTGATCATGGCGTCGAGCGCTTCCTGGGTGAACATGCCGAGCGCCACGCAGTCGGGCAGCGGTACGCCGCCAATCGTCGAATAGCGGACCATCGGCACCATATCGTCGCCGTGACCGCCAAGCGTCATGGCGCGGACGTCTTCGATCGAGACGCCAGCTGCATCGGCGAGGAAACAGGCAAAGCGCGCGCTGTCGAGCACGCCGGCCATGCCGACAACCTTGTTGGCCGGGAGACCCGAAAACTTCTGCAGCGCCCAGACCATCGCGTCGAGCGGGTTGGTAATGCAGATGACAAACGCATTCGGCGCATGGGTTTTAATGGCCGTGCCGACCTGCTCCATGACCTTCAGATTGATGCCGAGGAGATCGTCGCGGCTCATGCCGGGCTTGCGAGGCACGCCGGCCGTTACGATGCAAACGTCCGCACCAGCGATTGCGGCGTAGCCTTCAGGACCTGCGCCTGAAAGTTTCGCGTTATAGCCTTCGACGGCGGCGGTCTGCGCCAGATCGAGCGCCTTGCCTTTGGCCGTACCTTCGATCACGTCGGTCAGTACGATGTCGCCGAGCTCTTTCAGGCCCGCAAGCAGCGCGAGGGTTCCGCCGATTTGTCCCGAGCCGATGAGTGCGATTTTCGTGCGCGCCATGCCGTTAGTCCCCCTGGGGCGGTAGCTTTGAATGTCGCCACGCGCCTGTTGTTGCGATGCGGGATAATTTCAGTCCTCTGCTGCCTAGTCAAATTCTTCGGGCAGTCAAGCGCAAGCATATTTCCTCGGCCGAAAGTCGCACCGATAGCAACGGACGGCATCTGCCGCGCGGGCGCTAAACGGCCGCCGCCGAACGCCGCTGAAGGTATCCTTCCGAGCGCATTTCCATCAGGCGCGATGCCGTGCGTTCAAAGAGATCGGCGCCGTGGCCGGCGGGGTAAAGCGCATCGGGCTCAGCTTCTGCAGACGCGATCAAGCTGGTGCGGGTATCGTAGAAAGCGTCGATCATATTGATGAAGCGCCGCGCGACGTCCCGGCGGCTGGGGTCCATGACGGGAATGCCGTCAATGATGATGGTGTGAAAAGCGTGTGCGATGTGCAGATAGTCATTCGCACCGAGCGGCACGTCGCAAAGATCGGCGAAATTGAAGCGTGCCACGCCCATCGACGCTATCGGCACGCGCACCGCGCGCCCCTTTACGTCGAGCGTTACCGGCTTTCCCGGATGATGCCCCGTCAGTCGCTCCCAATGCGCGTCGAGTGCTTGCTTGGCGGCCGCATCGTTGGGCGTGAAATAGAGTTGCGCCCCGGCGAGTTTGTCGAGCCTGAAATCCTTTTCAGACTGCAGCTCCAAGACCTCCATCCGGCTCTGCAGCATGTCGATGAAGGGCAAGAATAGCTGGCGGTTGAGGCCATTTTTATAAAGTGCCGCCGGGTGCGCATTCGATGTCGCGACGATCACCGTGCCGGCGGAATAGAGCCCCTGAAACAGGCGGCCCAGGATCATGGCATCTGCGATATCGGTGACGTGAAACTCGTCGAAGCATAAAAGGCGCGCATCGCGCGCGATCTCCTTGGCCACGTGCGGAATAGGATCGCCCGGAATTGTTGCGCGCGCAACGCCGATGCGTTCGTGCACATCGGCCATGAATTCGTGGAAGTGCGATCGCCGCTTGGGCTCGAACGCGGTCTCTTCGTAGAAGAGGTCCATGAGCATCGTCTTGCCGCGGCCGACAGCGCCGAAAATGTAAAGACCGCGCGGCGGCTCAGGCACCTTGCCGAAGAAGCGTTTCAACGGACCAGTGTCGGCCGCACTTGATGTCAATGCAGCATCGAGTGCGCACAGCCTGCTGGCCGCAGCGCGTTGCGCCGCGTCTGGTTCGATCTCGCCTAATGCGACGCGCTCATCGTAGCGTTGGAGGATATTGCCCATGCCGCTGTTGACCACATTTCTGGCCGGCGCGGTACTGCGCCGCGTCGCCGGCCGGCTGCCATCGCGCGGCGGAATGTCACCGCTGACCTGCGCTGTGCTGCTTCCATGCGGAAACCTGCGATCAGCGCTCCAAATGCGCACCAGCCATGCATTCTCGCCTGCTGTCGGGCCACAATCGCCCACCATTTCTCGTGCATATTGAAGACGTTGGCGCAGCCTCGGCGCGCTGACGACTACGAGGGCAAACACGATGGACGACAAAGACACTGTGCCGGAGCGGCCGCATGGCTCGATCCGGCGCGTATTGCGTAGCGAGACGCATCTCATCGAAAGCCACTTGCTGCGGCTCGACGGCGACGCGCGCCGCCGCCGCTTCGGGCACGATGTTTCCGATCAGTTTATTCACGGCTACGTGCTGCACGGCGCGGACCTCGGCAACCTGACCTTCGGCTACTTTTGCGATGGCGAAATTCGCGCGATAGCAGAATTGCGCCAAAGCGGCAGGGCGTTTGGTCATACGGCCGAAGTCGCCTTTTCGGTTGAACGGCCATTCGGCGGTCAAGGCATCGGCACGCGCTTGATGGGACGCATTATTCGCGCGGCCCGCAATCGTGGATTGAAGCACCTCATTCTCGTCTGCCTGCGCGACAATCTTAAAATGCAAGCGATTGCCCGCCATTACGGTGCGGACTTGCAAATCGAAGATGGCTCGATCGTTGCCGAAATTATACCGAAGCGGGCCGACTACGCGTCCTATGCCGGCGAATATCTCGATGACCGCATGGTTTTCATGCAAGCCGCGCTCGATTGGCAGACGCGACTATCCCGCATGTCGTGATTGATATTTGAATTGCCCAATTGAATGCGCAATTCAATTTCGCGCACGTCAGATCAACGCCATTTCGATTCAAATTAACGAATTGAAGGTCCGATTTGGCGATCATTTCGCACCGCCAAATCGACGCCAATTGCAATTGGCCACCTAAAAAACAGATATTTTGCGGCATTCGTGCAACAGCGCGATATGAATAGTCATGATTTTTGCCGTCTATTCGAACTTATCGATCAACAAATCATTCGAACTTGCGCATGGTTAAATTGTTCGAGCTGATTCGAACTCTAGAGGGAGACTATTCCAATGGCTAAAGCAGCAACGAAGACCGCAGCGAAGCGTAAGAAGCCGGCCGCCAAGAAGGCAGTCGCAAAGAAGACCGTCCGTAAGCCGGCCGCCAAGAAGGCAGTCGCGAAGAAGAAGAAAGCTGCCTAAATCAGTCTGACCTCGCCGCCTCAGACTGGGCAGTCTGGCAGCGAGGCAACCGATGTGGCGGAGAGCGCTTTTATCAGCGCTTTACGGATTGAATATGGGCCGGTGGTAGCGTGATGCGCCACCGGCCATTTTTATTGGAATTCAGCCAGAGATTGCGTCCGGATCGGCGAATTGATCTTCGAGCCTGCCGGGGAAATGGCATACGACTTCCACGTTATGTCCTGCAGGGTCGAGGACGAAGGCGGCATAATACGAGGCGTGATGGCGCTCTCGAATGCCAGGCTCTCCGTTAGAGCGTCCGCCTGCCGCAATTGCGGCCGCATAAAAAGCATCGACCGCTTTGTGATCTTCGGCTTGAAACGCAAAATGCAGCTGACCACTCGCATCCGCCCCTTCTGAAATCCAGAATTGCAGCGCTTTTCCACGGCCAAAGCCAGCGGAGCGGTCTCCGCGTTCCATGATTTGCACGCATCCATAGCCGAGCGGAGCCAAGGCGGCGGAATAAAACGCCAAAGCCTTATCGAAATCTGAGACGGTCAAGCTCAGGTGATCGAACATGCAGCTGCCCACGTTCCACGAGAAAAGTGCCACGACGAAAGGGCTGGCTGTCCAACGTGTCACGCGCTGGTTTGTTGCATCGGCACAGCCGATATCGGGCAAGTCCGCGACCGCGGCCTATACCCGGCGTTCCACCATAAGCTTCTTCAATTCGGCGATGGCTTTGGCCGGCGACAAGCCTTTGGGGCAGGCTTTGGCGCAATTCATAATCGTATGGCAGCGGTACAGACGGAATGGATCTTCGAGATTATCCAGCCGTTCGCCGGTTGCCTCATCACGGCTGTCGATGACCCAGCGATAGGCTTGCAGCAGGATCGCCGGGCCAAGATAGCGGTCGGAGTTCCACCAGTAGCTTGGGCAAGAAGTCGAGCAGCATGCGCACAAGATGCATTCGTATAGCCCGTCGAGCTTCTCTCGATCACCGCGCGACTGCTTCCATTCTGTCGGCGGCGTCGCGGTGTCGGTCTTCAACCACGGCTCGATAGACCGGTGCTGAGCGTAGAAATTCGTCATATCCGGCACGAGGTCTTTAATCACCTGCATGTGCGGCAATGGATAAACTTTCACCGCGCCATCGACCTCGTCCATGCCCTTGAGGCAAGCGAGCGTGTTGGTGCCGTCGATGTTCATGGCACACGATCCGCAGATGCCTTCGCGGCACGAGCGGCGCAACGTCAACGTCGGATCGATTTCACTTTTGATCTTAATCAGCGCATCGAGCACCATCGGGCCGCACTGAGAGCGATCAACGTAAAACGTATCGAGGCGCGGGTTCAGGCCGTCATCCGGATTCCAGCGATAAATTTTGAATTCTTTCCAGTCGCCGTCGCCTTCCGGCTTATTCCAGGTTTTACCGACGGAGATTTTTGAATTCTTCGGAAGTGTCAGCTGAACCATTGTCTGCTTTCGCCCAATCGCGCAAATTCTGAGACTTCACAGAACCTTGAAGGCCTAATTCTGTCAACGCCCACCAAGGTTCAGCGATGCGGTTCTTTGGCGCTTCGCGCCGCCAACTAAGGAGTTTTCAGCTGATATTTGCGCAGTTCGCGCACGAGGCTCGTGAGCCGCTCGGAAATCTCAGCGCCGCCGTCGACCGCAGAGCGTAGCGACGCCCGCGTCTGGATCAGCGTGTTTAGGCGCTCCTGCTGCTCGCCAAATGCAAAGAAAACCTCTTCCGGGGCATTGATATCGCCATCCTCGATCGCGGTCATGACGTCGAAAGCATTTTGCGCGGCCAGAACGATGTGGGTCGCGATATCATTCATCAGGCGCAGATAGAGACGTTGCGCGTCGGCACGGATACGACGTCCGTGAACGCCAAACTTCATCGGCGCCGATGCTTGCCCGCCGCCTCCGGCGAACACGTTCGGGTGCTGTTGGAAGCGCTTAAAGATGCTTTCGAGACCGAGGCAGCAGGTTTCGAGATCGCGGAGGCTCGAGCCGGTTTTTCGCTTCGACCGTGTCCGCGCCGATTTTTCCTGGCCGGACCAGTTGATCGCGGCAATCGACGAAATTGCACCGAGTGCAGCTAACGCCGGCAGCACCGCCGCAAATGGGTCCGGCGGCATGCGCGTGTCGGTTTCGTCAAACGGTTCATTGTCGGGCCGCGCCAAACGTCGGTCTCCCTGTGTTTGCCGCCGACCATAGGCCGGAGCTTCGGCGATCCGTCAACCGGTCAAAATTTTCCACTCCGAGACGTTGTTATGGGGGAATAAGCGAACTTGTGTCCCCCACAACTGAACGTCGACCGGACCGGAATGCAGCGCCTTCAATTGGGCCGCCATTGTTTTTCTGGCGAAGCCGCGACCGAGCGGCGTGTAACGCGACAGAGCCAGAATGGCTTTTGCCGCCGTCCCTGGCCTGTAGCTACCCCAGGGCAATTCGCTTTCCGCCGAGAGATCCTCGCTCATCATCGCCCCCTCAGTGCGCAGACGTCAGTACACGCGCGCTTTTGGCTCGATGTAGCTGATTTCATTCGTGAGCGTGTTCTTGTGCACCGGACGATCATCGAGCGTCACGGTCTTTTTCCGATCATCGGCAAAAGCCAGCGTGTGCTTCATCCATTTGACGTCATCGCGTTTTGGGAAATCCTCGCGGGCATGTGCGCCGCGGCTTTCCTGACGCGCTTCGGCACCAACAACGGTGACAGCGGCTTGCGAAATCAAATTATCGAATTCTAGTGTCTCAATGAGATCGGAATTCCAAATCAGCGAGCGATCCGTGACGTTGATATCCGCCGACTCCTGCCAGACCTTCGAAATCTTTTCGACGCCCTCTTTAAGCACCGGACCGTCGCGGAAAACCGCGCAGTTCGTCTGCATGATCTTCTGCATTTTGAGACGCAGCGCTGCTGTCGGTGTGCCGCCCTTGGCGAAGCGGAACTTGTCGAGCCGCGACAAGGCAAGCGCATCGGCTGACTTCGGTAAATCCGGCTGCGCCGTGTTCTTCTCGATCGTCGCCGCGCACCTGAGAGCAGCAGCACGGCCGAAGACGACAAGATCGATCAGCGAATTCGATCCGAGCCGGTTGGCGCCATGCACCGAAACGCAAGCCGCTTCGCCGATTGCCATCAACCCAGGAACGATCGCGTCCGGATCATCGCCTTTGCGCGTCAGAACTTCGCCGTGATAGTTCGTCGGGATACCGCCCATGTTGTAATGGACGGTCGGCAGAACCGGTATCGGCTGACGGCGCAAATCGACGCCCGCGAAGACCTTCGCGTTCTCCGTGATACCCGGGAGGCGCTCCGCGAGGATCTTCGGGTCCAAGTGATCGAGATGCAGATAGATGTGGTCGTTCTCAGCGCCAACGCCGCGGCCTTCGCGAATTTCGATTGTCATTGAGCGCGAGACGACGTCACGTGACGCCAAATCCTTGGCATGCGGCGCGTAGCGCTCCATGAAGCGCTCGCCTTTGGAGTTGGTGAGATAGCCGCCTTCGCCACGCGCACCTTCGGTGATCAGCACGCCAGCCCCGTAGATGCCAGTTGGATGGAATTGCACGAATTCCATGTCCTGCAGTGGAAGCCCGGCGCGAAGCACCATCGCGTTGCCGTCGCCGGTGCAGGTGTGCGCCGACGTGCAGGAGAAGTATGCACGGCCGTAACCGCCCGTCGCGAGAATGGTGCGCTTGGCGCGGAAGCGGTGGATGGCGCCGTCGTCGAGGCACATCGCGACGACACCGCGGCAGGCGCCGTCCTGATCCATCATCAGATCGAGTGCGAAATACTCGATGAAGAATTCAGCCGAGTACCGCAGCGACTGGCCATAGAGCGTGTGCAGCATCGCGTGACCGGTGCGGTCGGCGGCGGCGCATGTGCGCTGCGCGGGTGGGCCTTCGCCGAATTCCGTCGTCATGCCGCCGAAGGGTCGCTGATAAATCTTACCGTCCTCTGTGCGCGAGAACGGCACGCCGTAATGTTCGAGCTCATAAACGGCAGCCGGCGCGTTGCGGCAGAGGTATTCGATGGAGTCCTGGTCGCCCAGCCAGTCCGATCCCTTGACGGTGTCGAACATATGCCAGCGCCAATTGTCTGGACCCATATTACCAAGCGACGCGGCGACTCCTCCTTGAGCCGCAACAGTATGCGAACGTGTCGGGAAAACTTTTGTAATGCACGCCGTCTTCAGGCCGGCTTCAGCACACCCGAGCGTCGCGCGAAGGCCCGCGCCGCCAGCACCGACGACGATCACATCGTACGTATGATCGACGACTTTGTACGCCGTGCCGTTGACTGCAGGTGCGGTGCTGCTGGCTTTCGCCTTACCATTCGCAGACGCCATGTGTTTAGGCTCCGAAGCTTATTTTCAAGACCGCGAACGTGCACGCAAGCGCGACAGCCGTCGCAAAGAACGTATTCAGCATGACGCAAACGATTTTTGCCGCCTCGCCGTGGACGTAGTCCTCGATGATCGTCTGCATGCCAAGCCGCATGTGGAGCGTACCGGATACGACAAGCGCCAATAACGCTAACGCAATAACCGGATTGGCGAGCTTGGCTTTCACCGTCGCATAATCAGCACCGACGAGCGATGCGATCAACCAGACGAGAAACAGCCCGAGCGCAACGTTGGCGACACCCGTCACACGCTGCTTCCAAAAATGATCTGCGCCTTCTTTAGCAGAGCCGAGATTGCGCGCGGTTTTAAGCGGCGTCCGCATATTCATGATCAGACGCTCCCGTAGTTCGTCGCGACGTAGTACCAAACAAGCGCGGTCGCTGTGAGCGAGATCGCAGCCGATGCCCAACACAGCTTATCGATCGTCGCAAGCTCGTAGCCGTAACCCAAATCCCAGGTGAAATGGCGCAGACCGCCCATCATGTGATGCAACAGCGCCCAGGTATAACCGAGCATCACGAACTTGCCGGGCCAGGTCTGAAACCAACTGGCGACGTAATCGAAATACGCGGGGCTGATCGCCGCCGAAATCAACCACCACGCAAGAAGCGCCGACCCGAAGTAGAGCGCAGCGCCCGTGATCCGGTGAATGATCGACGACGCCATGCTGACCGTCATCGTATAGATTTGCAGGTGGGGCGAGAGCGGACGGGCTGCACGCGCCCCCCGGCCAGAGTGCGCATCAGCCATATGGCAATCCTCGTGTCGCGTGGGTATTGGTTCTTAGCGTCTCATACGGTGAACCGCAAATCGCCAATTGCCACATTACCGTATCAGACGTTGGTAGCAGACTGGCAGACGCAGATAAGTGTCAGCTAAGCGACTCAATGATTGCCTTGCCAAGGCGGTTGCCGCTTTCGAAGGCATGTTCGGCAAGCCTGCCGAGGCACCAGTCACCAGCGACGCCGACCTTGTAATCGCGCGCGTAAACGAACGTCTCGCCGAGCGATTGATCGACCAATGCGTGCCGCCACAAATGCGCGGTCATATGGACCGGGCGCACAGGCGGCAGACCGAGAATATGGCTGACTTCGCCCCATAGTTCTTCGGCAATTGTCTCGGGCTCGGCATCTTCGGCTTCGCGGCTCCAAGACGGCGACGCGTGAATAACGATGCTTTCGCCGCGCGACGATCGCGATGGCTTCGTATTGTTGCGCGCAATCCAACGGATGACTTCCGACATATCGGAAAACACATCCTGATCGGGTAGCGTTTTATCTTCGAGACGCACCATCAGTGCCCAGCACGGCATCATGCGCACGCGCGACAAAGGCTGCGAAATCTCATCGATTTGACCGAGCAGCATGCGCGCTTGAGCTGCGGGGACGGTAACGGCAACGGCGTGAAACGGTCCAACCGACGTTTCGTCGTCGAACCAGACGTGCCAGCCCTTGTCTTTGCGGTCGATGGTGTGGACTTTGCGATCCGTGTGGATGCGGACGCTTTCCGCCAAGGGACGAACGATTGACGCCATACCAGGCGTCCCCACAAACCACGGGTTCATTTGGCCGCCGCCAGCTTCGCCATTGATCTGCGAGCGCGGATTCCATCGTGCCGCGTATCCGAGGCCCGATACTTCATCGAGATAGGCTTTGAATTCGCGGCTGCGCGCAGTCAGGTACTGCGCTCCATGATCGAAGGTGTCGGACCCGAGGCGCGTGGTCGCCAAGCGCCCGCCGATGATCCGATCCTGCTCGAACACCTCGACGAAAAAGCCGGCACGGCGCAGCGTGCGCGCGCACGACAGCCCCGCAAGTCCTGCACCTATCACTGCAGCTCGTTTCGTCACTCAGTCCTGCGCTTATGTCTCAGAGATTCGACGCGCGCTCAGCGTTCGATGACTAAATAATAGACAAAAACACTACCACGTTAACCATTATGCGAAACTGGTTTCGGAAGTGTGACCAATGATATTGATCAGGCAACGGATCATGCCGCCGGCGGCATTCGCCGCTGCCACCGCAGTCCTTAAGCCGTTCTTTTTGTGCGTTATTTTTTGATCGAGATGACGCCGCACGCGAGCCTTTTGCCGGCGCCGCCGTCGGGATCGGTTTCGTAATCGTCGGCATTTTCCAGGATAACGATCGCCGAGCCATCGGCATCGAAAAGTCCGTCTTCGGCTTCCGTGCTGAGTGATATCGCAGGACTTAAAAGCTCAGCTGCAACGGTGCCATCGGCTGCCGCATAGACGTTCGGCAGATCGCCCGCCATCGGACCATCCTCGGCCAGCAAACCGTGCTTCGCACCGAGCGGGTTGTGAATACCGCCTGCGCCGGAAAAGTCCGCTTCGCAAATCCCTTTTTCGACGATGTGGGCTGCGTGCGGGCCAGGCGGCAATCCTTTCAGCGCGAACTTCAAAAGGACGCCAGCCGAACCTTCCGTGAAGGTCACGGTGCCAGCGTCACCACCGTCGGCGCCCTTGAGGGTTGCTGTCGCGGTTTCACCGAACGCAACGGCATGGCCCGCGCACGCGATCGCAATGGCCGCTACCGATGGAAAAACAAATCGTGCTCGACCGACGCTCATTGCAAGCTCCCCAACGACAGCGCCGGAACTATAGTCATCCAAAGCTTCACGGCTAGGGGCTACGCGCTATCGCTTAGCGCGGTAATACGAGCCAAACGTCGAGATCGATGACGACACCTTCAGCATATTCGCCGGCTTCGGTCTTGAGAGGCAGCATACTGCAATCGCGATTCTTCAAGCCAACCATGCGGACGCGCAGAGCGCCAACGTCGGAGCGACCTGGAATCTCTGCTTTTTCAATAACTTCTGACCAAGCGTAGATCGTGTCGCCGGCAAATGTCGGCGCCACGTGACGGCCACCGTTGATGGCAGCCAGATGAAAGGCGTTGCCGAGGCCGTTGTACGACAATGCTCGAACGAGAGAAATGACGACACCGCCATACACGATGCGCTTGCCGAAACGCCCCTTGGATTCGGTGTGCAAGTTGAAATGCACTTTAGCGGTGTTCTGGTAGAGGCGCGTCGCGGTCTGGTGCTCGGCTTCTTCGAGCGTCATGCCGTCCACATGATCGATTTTCTCGCCGACCTCGTAGTCGCCCCAGCGATAGCGCGAGCCTGCGAGATCGTAGTCGTACTTTGCGACGTCGATCGGCGGTACGGCCGCAGCGAGATATTTCGGATCGACGCGTTCCGGCAACTTCGGCACGACGGCTTCTGGCGCCGGCGACGCCTTATCGCGTTTGCGCACCATCACCCAACGGCAATACTCGAGTACGACGTCACCGTGCTGATTGCGCCCGGTGGAGCGCACATAGACCGTGCCGGTTTCGCGATTAGAATTTTCTTTGAGACCAATGACTTCCGAAACCGCCGTCAGCGTGTCGCCCGGAAAGACCGGCTTCAAGAAGCGGCAGTCGGCATACCCGAGGTTGGCGATGGCATTCAGAGAAATTTCTGGCGTCGTTTTGCCGAACACGACGTGAAACGTCAGCATGTCATCGAGTGGCGCGCGTGGATATCCAAGCGATTTTGCGAACTCGTCCGACGATTGTACCGCAAATCGCGAGCCGTAGAGCGCTGTGTACAGCGCGACGTCGCCGTCGGTCACGGTACGCGGGGTGGCGTGTTTGAGAATTTGCCCGAAGCTGAAATCTTCGAAGAAATTGCCCGCGTTCGTCTTCGTGCCGGTCATTCGGTGGCCGCCTCTCTCAGGAATGGGATGCGCCAACAGACCATCATCGGCCGCAGGGGCCAACGCGCCGGTCGCAGGCAACTTCGACGCCTTTATTCCGGGACATTGGGGTCGAACCGCAACCCCTTTCGGGTGCGGCAAAGGTGGCGCGCCGCGGTACAATTGCCTCCGCGGCGCTAGAACCAGGGCTCTTCAGTTTTCGATCGCGCATTGATTGCCTTGGCGATGGCCGCCACGCGTTGCGCCATCACCAGGTGCAGCCGCTCAACCATGCGACCCTCGACGGTCAAGACGCCTTTGCGGGCATTTTCCGGCTGCTCAAACGCGTGAATGATCTTGTGCGCCCAGCTGACTTCGTCTTCGGTCGGCGAAAAGACCTCGTTGCATGGGTCCACTTGCGATGGGTGAATCAGGGTCTTTCCGTCCATACCAAGGGTACGGCCATGTTCGCATTCGGCGCGAAATCCGGCGTCATCCTTAAAGTCGTTGTAGACGCCATCGATGACGTCGAGACCATAGGCGCGCGCTGCAACAAGCGTCATGGCCAGCCACGGCACGACGGCAAATCGATTGTTACTCGCCCGCGCCCGGCTTTCCTTCAGGAGGTCGTTGGTGCCAAGCACGAAGCACGATAGGCGGTTGTCCGGGTCCGGCCCGCAGGCCGCGATTTCACGCGCGTTGATGATGCCCATCGGCGTCTCGATCATCGCCCACAACCGGATATGCGACGGGGCGCCGGACGCTTTAACGACCTTTGCCGTGCCGGTGATATCGCCCGACTGCGAGACTTTCGGAACGAGGATCGCGTGCGGCTCTGCGGCCAGCGCTGCGTGAAGGTCCGCCATACCCCACGGCGTCTCGATTGGGTTGACGCGCAGAATGATCTCGCGCGACCCGAATCCGCCCCGCCGGATGGCCTCCGTCGCCTGCACGCGCGCCTGTTCCTTGTTGGACGGCGCGACCGAATCTTCAAGGTCGATAATGATCGCATCTGCCGGCAGCGCTTGAGTTTTTTCCAACGCCCGCTCGTTATCGCCAGGGACGTATAGGACGCTGCGACGGGGTCTGAGCATGGGCGGTTCCAGCGCTTCAAATTTTGTGCGGTGCAATATCGCACGTTCAATTTATGCTGCTAAGTGAACTTTTGGGCAAGAGCGCTTCTGTCGCTCTGGTTTGGGCGCCGGAGAAATTGACGGAGAATTCGATGGGCCGCGTGCTGGTGATTTCATCGTTTGTCGCCAAGGGCACGGTCGGTCTGCAGGCGGCGCTCCCAGCCTTCGCAGCGGCGGGAATAGAAACCGTCGCCCTGCCAACGGTTCTGCTGTCGAACCACCCAGGCTTCGCTGCCTGCGCCGGAACGCAAATCGCGTGCGAAACGCTTGATGCCATGCTCGACGCACTCGACGCCAATGGCTGGCTTTCGTCGATCGACGCCATCTTCACCGGATACCTGCCGAGTGCAGACCATGTTCGCTTCGCCCGCGGCGCCGTCGAACGGGTAAAAGCTGCCAACGCGATGGTGCTTTATCTCGCCGATCCTGTTCTCGGCGACGATCCGGAGGGACTGTATGTGAGCCACGACGCGGCGATCGCCGTTCGCGATGTGCTTGTGCCGCTGGCTGCGATCACAACGCCGAACCGTTTTGAATTGGCGTGGCTCTCCGGCCGCGATGTCATCGATCGAACAACAGCGGTTTCAGCGGCGCGAAGCCTCGGCGTGCCTCACGTGGCTGCAACGTCGATCCCAGCTGGCGACGAGCACCTCGAAAACGTCCTTGTTTCAGGCGGTGAGGCGACCGTCGAAACCGTAGCGCGGCGCGCCGCTGCGCCCCACGGGACGGGCGACTACTTTGCTGGTGCGCTGCTGGCAGCTCTTCTGCGCGGTGCCTGCTATGCGGATGCGATGGCGGCGGCATCCCGATTGACCGATCGCTTGGTCGCCGCAAGTCAGCACAGGAGTGATCTGGAATTTGCAGCCGTACACAACTAAAGCCTAAAAGTTCCTAAGAAGCCTTTGAAATTCGGGGAATTGCATTGTCGAAACAAGATTTGCCGGATACCGGCGGCGCCGGAAACGAAGCTGCCGCCGGTCTCGCACTGATGGCAGCCGCTTTACTTGCCATGATCGTTGCCAATTCCCCGCTCGCACCGGCCTATAGCGACGCGCTGCATACCAGGCTGTCGATCGGCTACCCACCGTTCGTCCTGAGCAAGGACGCGCTGCACTGGATCAACGACGGCCTGATGGCGATTTTCTTTTTTGTCGTCGGCCTCGAGATTAAACGCGAACTGGCAATTGGCGCGCTCTCCAATCGCAAGACGGCGCTTCTGCCGGTTATCGCGGCACTTGGCGGCATGATCGTGCCGGCGATGATCTATTCGGCGATCAACTGGGGTGATGCGGCCGCAATGCGCGGCTGGGCAATTCCGGCCGCGACCGATATCGCGTTCGCCGTTGGCGTGTTGGCGCTGCTCGGCAGCCGGGTTCCGGTGTCGCTCAAGATTTTCCTGCTTGCACTCGCGATCACCGACGACCTCGGCGCCATCGTAATTATCGCCTTATTCTATTCGAGCGATCTTTCATGGATGTCGCTTTTGCTGGCCGCCGTCGGCCTGCTCGTGCTTTGGGGTTTCAATCGCTCCAACGTTACAAATGTGTGGCCCTACATTCTCGTAGGACTGGTCGTATGGCTCTGCGTCCTGAAATCCGGAGTTCACGCGACCATTGCCGGTGTCGCGACGGCGCTCATGATCCCGATTTCTGGTGGAAGGGGCAGCACAGCGAGGCCGCTTGAGACATTGGAACACGCGCTTGTCCCCTACGTGAGCTTCGCGATCGTGCCGTTGTTCGCATTCGCCAATGCCGGTGTAAGCCTCGCTGGCATTACGCCTGCGCACTTGCTGGCGCCCGTGCCGCTTGGCATTGCGCTCGGCCTGTTCGCCGGCAAAGCCCTCGGAATCTACGGCTTCGCGCGAACAGCGATCAAATCTGGCCTGTCGGAAATGCCGAAGGGCGCCACCAATGCGCAGCTTTTTGGTGTCGCGGTCATCGGCGGCATCGGATTCACGATGAGCCTGTTTATCGGCACGCTGGCCTTCCCCGATCCAAGCCGCGCGGCCGACCTCCGGATCGGCGTGCTGACGGGGTCAATTTTGTCGGCAATCGCCGGATACCTGATCCTGTCGCAATGTCACAGCCGTACAGCCAAGTCGCGCACTTGACGGCGGCGTCGGCTCAGCACAGTTGTCGGACGCCTGGACGCCAAGCACGCTACTTTCGCCAAACTTTCGCAGCCGAGGACACTATGAGCAGCTTTCCTGAAAGTCTGACCGACCGGTTCCGCCGGTTCAAACACCGGCATTTTGCGCCACACGCCGACCAGTACGAAGAGCTGGCGACGTATGGCCAGAACCCAGACACGATGATCATTTCGTGCTGCGACAGCCGCGTCGATCCGGAAACGATTTTCAGCGCCATGCCGGGCGAATTGTTCGTTGTGCGCAACGTCGCCAACCTCGTGCCGCCGTATGAAACGGGCGGCCGCTATCACGGCGTCAGCACGGCGATCGAATACGCGGTCATGAATCTGCGCATCAAGCATCTCGTGATCATGGGTCATTCGGGCTGCGGCGGCATCAAAGCGGCACTCGATCAAAGCGCCGCGATCCAAACCGAAGCGCAGTTCATTTCGCGCTGGATGTCGATGCTGGACGATGCGCGCATCTCAGTGCTTGCATCACATCAGATGCGGCCGTCTTCCGAGCAGCAGATGGCGCTCGAAAAGGAAGGCATTAAAACGTCAATCAAGCATTTGAGAACGTTCCCGTTCGTCAAAGATCTCGAAGACAAGGGACGTCTCAATCTGCACGGCGCGCATTTCGACATCAAGACCGGGCAGCTCTCGATCCTCAATCACTCGCGCGGCGTTTTCTTTCCGCTGTGATGCACTGGGTTCGTAGAATACCTATCAAGGCGCGGCTGGCGTTTCGGATGCCTTGGCCGCGCCTTTTGCTTTTTCGATAGCGGGTAAGATTTTGCTCTCAATCGATTCCGGAGAGATCGGCCCGATGTGCTTGTAGACGATGCGCCCTTGGCCATCGATCACGAACGTCTCTGGCATTCCGTAGACACCCCAATCGATAGCCGTACGGCCATTCGCGTCGGTGCCGACGGCAGCATAGGGATTGCCGTAGCGGCCGAGGTAGCGGCGGGCCGCCACATCTGTGTCCTTGTAATTCACGCCGAAGACGTCCGCACCCGAAGAGGCCGCAAGCTTGTCGAGCAGAGGGTGCTCTTCGACGCATTGCGCACACCACGATGCCCAGTAGTTGACGACGGTCGGCTTGCCACGTGCAAGATCGGTCGACGAAAAACCGGGAACAGGTTTGCCGTCATCGGTCAACTCGGATAGCGCGGGAAATACCGATTGCGGCACCGGTTTTCCGATCAGCGTCGACGGCACCCGTGACGGCTCGGCCGTCATCAGCGCGAGGCCGAAAAACGCAGCAATGCCGGCAAAAATCAACACCGGCAGCAGCCGAACCATCGACGATTTCTTGTCAGCCATCAGACACCACCTGCGTCGCCAGACGACCGGCGCCGGACGCCACGGTCTTCAAGCGCCTTGAGGGCTGCCAGTTGGCGGCGGCCGTCGGCGACCAGCCACGCGATCAAACCGCCGACGACGGCAACAACCGCGGTGTACGATATCCAGATGAAGGCAGCGTGCGGACCAAGATCCATGATTTTACTCCGCAGCGACGGCATCGCGCCGCGCGACGTCAGCCAAACGTAAGGCCTTGACCCTACGCCGCAAAACTTCGTTACGCATCGCCTTCATGTGAAGTGCAAAAAAAAGCAGCGAAAATCCGATCGCCATGACCAGCAGCGGCCAGCGCATCGACGGATCGACGGTCGATGTCATGCCGGTCGACGGCTGATGCAGCGTGTTCCACCAGTCGACGGAAAACTTGATGATCGGCAACAGCGTCACGCCGACAAGCGCCAGCACCGCCGTCAGCTTCGCCGCGAGATTCTCGTCCTCAAGCGACGAGCGCAACGCCATCAGGCCGAGATACAGAAAAAACAGAACCAGCACCGACGTTAGCCGCGCGTCCCAAACCCAATAGGTTCCCCACATCGGCTTTCCCCAAAGCGAGCCCGTGAACAATGCGAGAAACGTGAAGGCGGCACCGATCGGCACAGCGGCTTTGGCCGACACATCTGCCAGCGGATGGCGGAAGACCAGCAAGCCGAAGCTCGACAGCGCAACAAGCGCGTAGGCCATCATCGCGAGCCACGCGCTTGGTACGTGGATGTACATGATGCGAACAGTTTCACCCTGCTGATAGTCAGCCGGCGATACGAAGAACGCCAGGTACAGCCCGTAGAGAATGGCAACGGACGCAGCGCCGGCAACAATCGGCAGAAGCGTGCCGGAAAGCTGCATGAAGCGGGTCGGGTTCGCGAGGCGTTGCGTCAAAGTTTGCATGGGCGGGATGTAAGCCTTTTTGCCGTCGAGACACAAGAAAACGGCGCGTTGGATGGTTAGTGCAGAACCTTACTTTATCGCCACCTATTGCATCTGAATGCGCAGCGCCGCTGCGGCCGCCAGCGGTCCGAGAACGAGACTCCCAAGCGACAGCGCTATGAGTATTAAAAACGAGGAAACGAAGGCGCCGGTTTGCAGCGTGACAGCGCTGACGGCCGAAATGCCGAAAATCAACGTTGGGATGTAAAGCGGCAGCACAACGAGCGCGAGGAGCAGGCCGCCGCGCCGGGCTTTGAGCGTCAGTGCTGCGCCAATAGCTCCGATAAAGCTTACCGCTGGCGTTCCCGCCAGCATCGTGGCGATGAGTGCCGGGTACGCCGCAATGTCGAGATTGAGCAGCAGTCCAAGCATAGGTGCAAGAAGGGCGAGCGGTATCCCGGTCGAAATCCAATGTGCTGTTGCCTTAGCGGCAGCGACGAGTTCGAGCGGCAAGGATGACGTCGCCATAACCTCAAGTGCGCCGTCGTCCGAATCGGATTCAAAAATTCGCCCAAGTGACAGCAGAGCCGACAGCAGAAGCGCGATCCAGAGAATGCCGGACGCGATCCGCGCCAGCAGGTTGAGGTCTGGTCCGAGCCCGAGCGGCATCAATGCGACGACAAGCAAAAAGAAGCCGAGCGCCGTGCCGATCGCGCCGCCTTCGCGCACGGCCAGCGTCAAGTCACGGCGGACGAGTGTCCAGAAACGTGTCACGCTCGCCCACCCTCGACGCCTAGGCGCAGCTCACGCGTGTTGTTTAAGCCGAGCGGCAGATGCGTGGCCGCCACGACCAATCCACCCGTTGCCGTGTGTTGATCGATGACGCGCGCCAGCCGTTCCGTTGATGCCGCGTCGAGCGACACGGTCGGCTCATCAAGCAGCCAGATCGGACGCGGGGCAGCCAGCAAGCGCGCAAGGCCCAGGCGGCGACGTTGGCCCGCGGAGAGGTAGCTGGCCGGAACGTCTTCGAGATCGCGTAGAGCGAAGGCGCCGAGCGCTCGATCGGTGCGATCCTCAGCCGCCACACTGCCACCGAGAAACCGCGACCAGAACATGACATTTTCGCGAACCGTCAGGTGCACTTTGACGGCGTTGCTATGCCCCACCGTATGAATCAGCTCGGCGCGTGGTGTTTCGTCGTCGGCCGGCGTCACGCGAATAGTCCCGCCAGTGAGTGGCAGAAAACCGCCAAGAGCCCGCAACAGCGTTGTTTTCCCGGCTCCGTTCGCCCCCGTCAAAAGTAGTGTTGCGCCGGCGCCCGCCGTAAACGACACGTCATTCAAGATCGTTCGGCCACCGCGTTCGATGATCAATTTTTCAGCGATGAGCTGCACAGAATTTGTCACCGAAGAGCTGTACGAGAGAGGCAATAAAGCGCATCATTTTATTGTGCCGGGGCTGTGTGATACATGGACCGGCTAGGCTATATAGTTGTCTCGTTACACCTTCCGCTAGCGCAAAAGCGAGGCGGCACGCCGGGCGCCCTGCCCATTGCGTACTGTCCTTGATCCGCCGGCACTCCGGCGGCGCGGCTCTTCGTCTTTTCCTTAGAGGAGGCTAGACCTTGAGCGCTCTCACGCCCGTTTCCAGAGACAGTTTCAAATGCCGCAAGACGTTGACCGTCGACGGCAAGCCTTACGTTTACTATTCGCTGCCAGACGCCGAGGCCAACGGCCTGACCGGCATCTCGAAGCTGCCGTTCTCGATGAAAGTCCTTCTCGAAAACCTGCTGCGCAGCGAAGACGGCCGCACGGTTACGAAAGCGGACATTCAGGCGATGGCCGACTGGCTGCAGAACACCGGCAAAGCGGAAAAGGAAATCGGCTTCCGCCCCGCGCGCGTTTTGATGCAGGACTTTACCGGCGTTCCAGCTGTCGTCGATCTCGCGGCGATGCGCGATGGCATGACGAAACTTGGCGGCGACCCGAAGAAGATCAACCCGCTCGTGCCCGTCGATCTGGTCATCGACCACTCGGTCATTGTCGACGAATTCGGTACGCCAAAATCGCTCGGCCAGAACGTGGCGCTGGAATATGCACGAAACGGCGAGCGCTATAACTTCCTGAAGTGGGGCCAGGGCGCGTTCGAGAATTTCCGCGTCGTGCCGCCTGGCACCGGTATTTGCCATCAGGTCAATCTCGAATATCTGGCGCAGACGGTCTGGACCAACACCATGACCGACGGCGCGACGGTCGCATATCCAGACACGGTCGTCGGAACGGACAGCCACACGACGATGGTCAACGGCCTCGCTGTGCTTGGTTGGGGCGTAGGCGGCATCGAAGCCGAAGCCGCGATGCTGGGCCAGCCGCAATCGATGCTCATTCCGGAAGTCATCGGCTTCAAGCTGACAGGCAAGCTCAACGAAGGCGTCACCGCCACCGACCTCGTGCTGACCGTCACGCAGATGCTGCGCAAGAAGGGCGTGGTCAACAAGTTCGTCGAATTCTTCGGCCCAGGCCTCGACAACATGACGCTTGCCGACCGCGCGACCATCGCCAACATGGCGCCGGAATATGGCGCGACGTGCGGCTTCTTCCCGGTCGACGGCGAAACGCTGAACTATCTGAAAATCTCTGGCCGCGACGAGCACCGCATCGCGCTCGTCGATGCCTACAGCAAGGCGCAAGGCCTCTTCCGTATCGCGAACGCAGCCGATCCGGTCTTTACCGACACGCTGCAGCTCGACCTCGCATCGGTCGAACCTTCGATGGCCGGGCCGAAGCGCCCAGAGGGCCGCATCGCGCTGATCGGTATCAAGAGCGGTTTCGCAACCGCGCTCGAGTCCGAATACAAAAAGCCCGGTGAACTCGCCAAGCGTGCCGCGGTCGAAAGCCGCGACTTCGATATCGGTCACGGCGACGTTGTCATCGCCGCGATCACGAGCTGCACGAACACATCAAACCCGAGCGTCTTGATCGCCGCCGGCCTTCTGGCGCGCAACGCGATCGAAAAGGGCATCACGTCAAAACCGTGGGTGAAGACGTCGCTTGCGCCAGGATCGCAGGTTGTCGCTGCCTATCTCGAGAAAGCCGGCCTGCAGAAATACCTCGATGCCGTCGGCTTCAACCTCGTCGGCTTCGGCTGCACGACATGCATCGGGAACTCCGGTCCGCTACCGGCCGAGATCTCGAAGTCGATCAACGAAAACGGCATCGTCGCGGCTGCTGTTTTGTCTGGCAATCGCAACTTCGAAGGTCGCGTCAGCCCGGATGTGCAGGCGAACTATCTGGCGTCGCCGCCACTCGTCGTCGCGTACGCGCTTGCAGGGTCCGTCCAAAAAGACCTGACGACCGAACCGCTCGGCACCGGCAAAGACGGTAAGCCGGTGTACCTCAAGGACATCTGGCCGACATCCGCCGAAGTGCAGAAGTTCGTCGCTGAAAACATCACGCGCGACATGTTCAAGTCGCGTTACGCGGACGTCTTCAAAGGCGATACGAACTGGCAGGGCATCGCGTCCGGCGCGGGCTTGACGTATGGCTGGGACGGTCAATCGACGTATGTGCAAAATCCGCCGTACTTCACGTCGATCTCGCCGAAGCCGCGCTCGATCGACGACATCAAGAACGCGCGCATTCTGGCGCTGTTTGGCGACAAGATCACGACCGACCACATCTCGCCTGCGGGATCGATCAAAGCCGCATCGCCTGCCGGCAAGTATCTGATCGACAACGGCGTCAAACCGGCCGACTTCAACCAGTACGGCACACGGCGCGGCAACCATGAAGTCATGATGCGTGGCACGTTCGCCAACATCCGCATCAAGAACTACATGGTCAAAGATGATGCGGGGAACGTCGTCGAAGGCGGGTTTACGATCCACCACCCGTCGGGTGAGCGCATGGCGATCTACGATGCCGCCCAGAGCTACGCGCTTGAAGATGTGCCTTTGGTTGTCTTCGCAGGTGTCGAGTACGGCAACGGTTCGTCGCGCGACTGGGCGGCAAAAGGCACCAACCTCCTCGGCGTCAAAGCGGTCATCGCGCAGTCGTTCGAGCGCATTCATCGTTCGAACCTCGTCGGCATGGGCGTGCTGCCGTTCACGTTCGAAGACGGCACGTCGTGGCAGACCATCGGCCTTAAAGGCGACGAGACCGTTGCGATCGCGGGCCTGACCAACGTCAAACCGCGCCAGAAGATGGAAGCCCAAATCACGCGACCGGACGGCAGCACGTTCAACGTGCCATTGCTCTGCCGTATCGATACCCTGGACGAGATCGAATACTACAAAAACGGCGGCATCCTGCAGTACGTGCTCCGCAATTTGGCCGCCTGATCGAACGACAGGACATGAAAACGAAAAAGGGCTGTCCAGCGGGCAGCCCTTTTTTGCTGTGCGAGACGCGCCGGCACGCTAACCCTAAGCTGTCAAAGGAAACGACCTTTCGCACCGGTTGGCCGTAAGGTTTACGCCGGTTGCGGCGTATACCCAAAGCTATCAAGCGTTCGTGACCAAGCCTTCACTATTTGCAAAATCGTTTTCGCACTACATGTCATGCAGACCCGTTGAATGGCGCCTGTCGCCGAGAGGACCGCGCCTTATGCCGTTTGTTAAAGTTGGAATTCTGGCTGTCGCCGCATCGCTGTCGTGGATGGCCGTTGCGCGCGCGCAGGAGCCTGGCCTCGACATTCAGACAGAGCTAACCGCGCCGCTTGCTGCCGATCAGGTTAAACCCCGCGCCGTCATCGAACTCTTCACGAGCCAGGGCTGCTCGTCATGCCCGCCTGCCGACACGCTGCTGCAGACGTTCGCGGCCGACCCTGAAGTCATCGCACTCACATTCCCCGTCGACTACTGGGACTATCTTGGATGGAAGGACACGCTCGCTTCGTCGCGCAACAGTGATCGCCAGCGCGCTTATGCCAAAGCGCGCGGTGACGGCGCGATCTACACGCCTCAAGCCGTGATCAATGGCATGACCCACGTCAACGGCGCTGAGAAATCGGATATCGCCAGCGCCATCAGCCAGACCAACCGCGAGCTAGAAGCTGTCCGGGTGCCGCTCTGGTTCTGGCAGGAGCGCAATACGTTGAACGTTGCTGCCGGTGCGGCCAAGGGAGCACCTGGCAAACCCGTCAAAGAGGCAACCATCTGGCTTGGCGTTGTGCAATCGGTCGCGACGGTCGACGTCAAGAAGGGCGAAAACGCCGGCAAGCAGCTTATCTATACCAACATCGTCCGCGAAATGACGCCCATCGGCCTGTGGCGCGGCCAAGCGATGAAAATCCAAATTCCGCGCGCGGCCGTCATGCTCGCAGAAACGCAGAAGTCGGTCGTGCTGATCCAGGAGGGCAAGGCCGGACCGATCATCGCTGCGGCGTGGGGCGGCTTGTTCTGAGATCGCCGGCAGGCGCCGATATCAAACTTACGCCGCCAGCCCGCGTTTTTTGAGAAGGCCGTCGATCTTCGGCGCGCGGCCGCGAAATGCGACGTAGGCGTCGTGCGGATCACGCCGGTTTCCCGCCGAATAGATGAACTCTTTCAGCTTCACAGCCGTTGCCGGATCGAAAACGTCGCCGGTTTCCTCGAAAGCCGCGAAGGCATCGGCGTCCATGACTTCCGACCACAGATAGCTGTAATAGCCGGCCGCGTAGCCACCGATAATATGCATAAAGTGCGGCAACCGGTGCCGCATGACGATCTCCGGCGGCATGCCGATTTTCTTCAGCGTCTCAGCCTCGAACTTTTCGATGTCGCCGATGTCCGACGCGTCGGAGGCATAGAGCGCCATGTCGACGAGCGCCGAAGCTGTGTATTCGACCGTCGCAAATCCCTGATTGAAGTTCCGCGCCGCCTGCAGGCGTTCGCGTAGCTCTTTCGGCATGACGTCGCCGGTTTGATAATGCACGGCAAACCGGCTCAACACCTGCGGCGTCGACAGCCAATGTTCGTAGAGTTGCGATGGTAATTCTACGAAATCAGTCGAGACCGCTGTGCCCGCGATCGACGGGTATGTGACATTCGACAACAAACCGTGCAGGCCGTGGCCGAATTCGTGGAACAAAGTCCTGGCGTCGTCAAAGGACAAAAGGGTCGGTTCACCATCACCGCCTTTGGCAAAATTCAGGACGTTGATGATGATTGGATGCTGTCCCTTGCCGAGCATGTGCTGCGTACGGAAGCTCGACATCCATGCACCGGACCTTTTGGAGGGCCGGGCAAAGTAATCACCGATAAACAGGCCCGCGTGCGCTCCTGACTTATCGAGCACCTCCCAGGCGCGAACGTCAGGGTGATAGCCGGCGAAGTTCTCGATTTCGCGGAATTGCAGACCGAACAAGCGCGTCGCGCAGTCGAAGGCGGCGGCAATCATTTTGTCGAGCTGCAGGTAGGGGCGTAGCTCCGCCTCATCGAGGTCGAAGCGCTCCTTGCGCACCTTCTCGGCGAAGTACCGCCAGTCCCAAGGCGCGATATCGACGTTCTCGCCCTCTGCCCGCGCGTACTCGGCCAGCGCATCGCGCTCTTCGGCGGCCCGGCTCACAGCCTTCGACCAGACTGCAGTCATTAATTCATGAACGTTTTCAGGCTTCTTAGCCATCGTGTCTTCGAGATTGAACTCGGCGAACGACCTGAAGCCCATCAGTTGCGCGTATTCGCTGCGCAAAGCGACGACTTCCGAAACGATACTTCGATTGTCGGTATCGCCGTCGCCTGCACCGCGTGCAATCCACGCTTTGAACGCCTGCTCACGAAGATCGCGGCGACTCGAGAAAGTCAGGAACCCCTCGACGCTGGACCTAGCAAGAGTGACGAGCGCTTTGCCCTTGAAACCCTGGTCATCGGCCGCGCGCTTTGCGGCATCGACGAACGACTCGGGCAGTCCAGCTAGGTCACGCTTGCCATCGAGCACCAGACGCCAAGACTGCTCATCTTTCAAAACGTTCTGCATGAATTGCGTCACGAGGCTCGCGAGCCGGGCGTTGATCGCCTTGACACGTGACTTCGCGGCCGCTGACAGCCTGGCGCCTGCGCGCACGAACGTCAGGTGATGGCGCTCCAGAACGCGCTTGTCTTCGTCATTGAGATTCAGCGCATCACGCCGCTCATAGAGATCGTCGATCCGGCGGAACAGCCGCGCATCGAGCAGCATCTGCGTCTCGTGGGCCGCAAAGCGCGGCGACATCTCGCGCGCGATATCTTGAAGTTCCGGCGTCGAATCCGATGCTTCGAGATTGCCGAAGACAGCGCCCACGCGTGCCAGCAGCGTGCCGCTTTTCTCAAGCGCCAAAACAGTATTTGCAAACGTCGAGCGGGCGGTGTTCGACGCGATTTTCTCGATCTCGGCCTTGTGCTCGCGGAACGCGGCGTTCAACGCGGTGCGGAAATGCTTCGTTTCAATTTTCGCGAACGGCGGCGCGCCGAACGCGGTCGACCAGCGGGCCAGAAGTGGGTTCTGCTTACTGCGCGCGGTCGTCGATGTTTTTGGTCGGTGTTGGCTGGAGGCAGGCCGAGTTCGAGCGGAAATCGATTTGGTCATGAAAAGCTCCTCATGACCAATGTACGGCAAAGTTACTGTTTCGGCTCACGAAATCAGCAATTGTTCCAAAAATAACAGAGAAGGACCGGCTGGGGGACCGGTCCTTCTTGTCTTGCGACAGGGTCGGGACATTTGGGAGATAGGCTTTGGAGACTTTTACACTCCGAACTGGGGAATTCGGACTGCATAGACTGTACAGGGAGCGTTGCCGAAGGCCCTACGCTTAAAAGTTGGCCCCGGGGGCTGGGGGCTGAGTTTCCAGAGCCGGTTCGCTGCGCAGAGCCTCTGGCAACGGTGTACAAGGTGCCGCTCGTTTGCGGCCGTTTCGCGGTGACTTCCGGACCCCTTATTGTTGTCTTGAGGGTATTTCGATGCTGCGCTGACCATAATCGAGCCCGAGCTGCGCAGCACCTCTTGCTTTCTGTCGTGGTCAGGGCATTCTTATCGAGCGAACCAGGGAGACGCGCTTGAGCGACTCTGAGCCGATACTTTTTCGCCCGCGCCGTTCGGGCTACCCATCGGATATTGCACCGTCGGTGCAAGCGGAACCCGCAGCGCAGATCGTTTTCAACCGACAGGAATTGATGGCGATCCTGGCCGTCTACGGACGCAAGGTGGCGTCGGGTGAGTGGCGGGATTACGCGATCGACCTGACGCGCGACAAAGCCGTCTTCTCTATTTTCCGACGCGCCAGCGAAGTCCCACTCTACAGAATAGAAAAGGACCCGAAGCTGGCGCGCAAGCAAGGTGCGTACAGCGTCGTGGCGGCCGGCGGGCTGATCATGAAGCGCGGCCAAGATTTGGCGCGCGTCCTCGACGTCTTCGACAAGCGCCCGGAAGTCATTCGCACCTAGGCATCTAAGCTTAATACCGAAATGCAAAAAGGCCCCGGAAACCGGGGCCTTTCGCTAACACACGCTTGCGCGCGATTACTCGTTATTCATGATGCCGAGCAGGTTCAGAATGTGCACGAACAGCGTGACGAAGCTACCGTACAGCATGAACGCGCCGAAGATCGACGAGCGGTTGAGGTACTCTTCACCACCCTGCTGGACCCCTTCGATGTACATCGACTTGATCGCCTGCGTTTCAAACGCCGTCACGACCGAGAACAGCAGCACGACAACAGCCGAGATGATACCGCTCACCATCTTGCTGGTGCCCGGATCATTGATGAAGAAGAAGCTCGCAAGCATCACGACGATCAAACCGATCGATGCCATGCTCAGAAAGCCGCTCCAGCCAGTCATGTCACGCTTGGTCGTGTAACCGATCAAGCTCGTTGCAGCGAACGTCGCGGCAGCGATGAAGAACGCCTGCCCAACGGTGCCGATCATGCCCTTCGACATGAATGCGAAAACCATCGGTGCGATCATTGCACCCCAGAGTGCGCAGTAGAGCCAGAAGGCGCCATGCGCGACGACCGAGCTGCCGCCGTAAAACAACTTGTTTGCAAAGAAGCCGAGGCCAAGGACGGCCGCGAACAGAACCCACTTCATCGGACCAATCGCGATGGTCGCCATCAGCTCCGGATTGGCCATCAGCAACATAACGACGGCAGCCGTCGCTGCAACGCCGAGCGCCATGTAATTGTACGTGCCGATCATAAACGACCGCAGGCCTTCATCGATCGCGCCAGCCGAACGAGCGCTGCCGATCGAGGGTGCGGTACGATTGTAAACTTCAGCCATAGGTATCCAAATCCTCTCAATGCGCGGGGCACAGTTCTCCCGCCTGCCCAACAGATGCTCATGTTCGACGTGCATTTCAAGAGGCCCAGAGCGTGCGCCCGTATAGGTATTTCTACTCGGTTCTCAGCCACGGCACAGGCCGCGCGCGCAGGACCGACCACGTCCCAACGCCGCCGAAAATCGCGATTAACAACCCGGCGGCCGCCAGCGTTAATAAAACGGCGTTCATGGAGAAGACGAATTCGAGATCCATGACTTGCGTGACAGCGATCCAAGCGACGATCGAGCCGAGCAGGATTGCGACGAGCGCCGCTATCGCTGCAAGAAGTGCGTATTCGAGCGCGTGTGCTGCCAGGATTTGCCGTCGCCGCGCGCCGATCGTTTTCAGAATAACCGCTTCCAAAATCCGCCGCCGCTGCGCCGTCGCGAGCGCGCCGGCGAGCACTAGAGCGCCGGCGAGCAGCGTCACACTGCCGGCGACCTGAACGGCGACCATCACTTTCGCAAACACGGCGTTGACCTGATCGATCGCGTCGCGCACGCGGATCGTGCTGACCGCCGGGAATGTTTTTCCGAGATCGCGGACAAGCGCCACTTCGGTTTGGCGATCCGTTCCTTTCGGCAGTCGAACGGTCGCCAGGAAATTATGCGGCGCCGATTGCAACGTATTTGGCGTGAACACCATCACGAAATTGATCGCCAGGCTCTCCCATTTGACTTCGCGCAGGTTGTCGATCTTGGCTTCGATATTGCGACCCAGCACGTTGACCGTGACGACATCGCCGAGGGCTAAGCCGAGTTTCTTTGCGAGTTCGACGTCGAACGACACGAGCGGCGGGCCGGCGTAGTCCGGCGCCCACCAGTCTCCTTCTGTGACTTTCGAACCCTCCGGAACGGTGGCCGTGTAACTCAAACCGCGGTCGCCGTTCAAAACCCACTGCGCGTCGGAAGGCACCTTCAAGTCCTCAACGGGTTGCCCCTTGAGCTTGATTAGGCGCCCACGCAGCATCGGCGCATCGACGATCTCAGCGCTCGGCACGGCTCCACGAATACGCGCCGCCAGCGCATCAAATTCCTGTTTCGGTACGTCGAGAAGAAAGTAGTCCGGCGAGTTGTCCGGCAGCCGCCCGCGCAATTCGTCGACCAGCGATGCGTTTGCGAGCGCGACCGCGACAAGCAATGACAGGCCGGTGCCGAGCGACAGCACGACCGATCGCGTCAACCCATCAGGAGCGCCGATATTTCGGATCGCAAGCGCCAGCGGCGGCCACGACGGCCGGGGCACCTTCTGCGCGGTTTGCGCGATCACGCCACCAAGCAGACTGAAGACGACGAGCATCAAGACCAGCCCGCCCGCAACATAAAAAACAAGCGAGCGCGGCTCGGACGTCAACAAGGCTAAGCCAAACAGCGCGAGAACCAAGACGGCGAGCGCTACGACGATTGCCGAACGCGGCCAGCCGTGGCGCGGCGTCACGGCGTCGCGAAAGAGAACACTGGCACGAACTTGCTCGGTACGGCCGAGCGGCCAGAGTGCAAACAGCAGCGATACCAAAAATCCATAGACCGCCGCGATGCCCAAGCTCTTGGGCGACACACTGAACTCGGCGCGGATCGGCAGAGCGTCGCCATAAAAATAATCGACGATCGCCGGCACCGCCATGCCGAGCGCTAAACCTATGGCGATACCGACCGCGCTCATCGCCAGTATCTGGACGAGGAAGATCGTGAAGATCTGCCGCCCGCTCGCGCCGACGCTACGCAGGATCGCGATGACCTTGACGCGCTTATCGATGAACGTCGCAACCGAATTGGCGATGCCGACGCCGCCGATCAGCAGCGATGCCAATCCGATCAGGATCAGAAACTGCCGCAACCTATCGAGCACGCGCGTCACTTGCGGTGACGGATTGTGCCGGTCGTTCGAGGTAAAGCCGGCTTCCGGCATCGACTGCGCCACAGACTGGCGAAGCGCCTTGAACGCTTCGGCGTCACTCGGCGCCGCTGCCGGCATCTTAATCGCGTAGCGCCACTTGATCAGCGTGCCGGGCTTCGCGAGCTGCGTCGCTTCAAGTGTTGCGAGCGACACGAACATGCGCGGACCGTATGTCAGCCTGTCGGCAACGCCATCGGGCTCCGACTCGAGTACGCCGCGGATTTCAATTTCGGCCTCGCCCAGCTTGATGCGATCGCCGACTTTGACGCCAAGGCGTTCGAGCAGCATGCCATCTGCGACCGCCGACGAACCCTGCAAGGCCGCTTTGAAATCACTGCCATCAGCCATCGTGACCGCACCAGCCAGGGGATAGGTGCTGTCGACGGATTTCAGTTCGACGAGCGCCTGCTCGGACGCATCGAGGCGGCGCGCCATCGTCCGCATGGTCGACGTTTCGCTGACCACACCAAGCGCATCGAATGTCTTTCGCTCAACATCTGTCGCGCGAATATGCATACGCGCGAACGCGACATCGCCGCCCAGAATGGTCTCACCTTGCTTGACGAGACCGGCACGCAATGCGTCACCCAGAGCGCCGACGGCTGCAATCACCATGACGCCAAGCGCAAGGCAGGCGACGAAAATTTGAAAGCCTTTGACGCCGCCGCGCAGCTCGCGCAGTCCGATACTCAGAATTCTCTGCCACGACGCGCCATCCGCTGCGCCAACGCCACTGTCAGCGGTCGCGATCGTCATGTCGACACCGCGCGCATGGCTGGGCGTTTAACGTCGTCGGAAACGATTTTCCCGTCGCTCATGCGGATGACGCGATCCGTCATCGCCGCGAGCTTGTCGTCATGCGTCACGAGGACGAGCGTCGCGCCGAGACGTTCACGTAGTCCGAATAGAATATCGACGATCTGCTGGCCAGTTTTGCCGTCGAGATTGCCCGTCGGTTCGTCGGCCAGGATCAGCGGCGGACGGCGGCTTAAAGCGCGTGCAATCGCGACGCGCTGCTGCTCACCGCCCGACAATTGCGCCGGAAAGTGATCGACCCGCGAACCAAGTCCGACATCATCGAGCAGCGCGCGCGCCGTCACGAAAGCGTCCGCGACCCCAGCGAGCTCAAGCGGCAGCGCGACGTTTTCCAGCGCCGTCATCGTCGGCACGAGATGAAACGACTGAAACACGATGCCGATATCCTGGCCGCGCAATACGGCGAGATCGTCCTCGCTCATTCCCGAAATATTATGGCCGTTGACGACAACAAAGCCGCCTGTCGCTTGTTCAAGCCCAGCCATCACCATGAGCAGCGACGTCTTGCCCGACCCCGATGGTCCGACGATCGCCGTCGACTGCCCGGCCACAATATCGAGCGAGACATCGCGCAGAATTTCGACCGGGCCCGCACGGCTGGTCAGGGTCAAACGAATATCTTTGAGTTCAATGATGCTGTTCGGCAAAGTTTGCTGTCGCTCCTACGTCTTGAAAATCGCTGCGCGCAGCATGAACACTCTGGTCTTGCCGCAGGGCATTGCAGTCTCTACCTGAAAGCTCTCATAGAACATGTGAGCGATGCTTGAGGCGGAACCATGAAACGGCGCAATCCAAATGTATTCGCTCCACGCTCGACAATCCGATCACTTTTTGCGACCCCTCGGACGGCTCTTTTGCTGATCGCCGGCGCACTTCTGATGCAAAACGCGCCACTCAGTGCCGATCCGTCGCCTCAGCCTCTTACCATCGTCGCCTTCGGAGATAGTTTGACCGCCGGATACATGCTGCAACCCAATCAGTCATTTCCGGCCCAGCTACAGATGGCGCTGGAGGCCAAGGGGCACAAGGTCTCGATCGTCAATGCTGGTGTGTCTGGAGATACAACCGCTGGCGGATTGGACCGGCTGGCCTGGACGCTGCAGCCGGTTCCGGACGCGGTCATCCTTGAACTCGGCGCCAACGACGCACTGCGCGGTTCCGATCCGGCAAAAGCGCGCGCGAACATCGATTCAATGCTGACAACGCTAAAACAGAGCAACATCCCCGTGCTTCTTGCCGGCATGAAGGCGCCGAGCAACTGGGGCGCCGAGTACGTCGCTGCGTTTGATGCGATCTATCCTGATCTTGCCGCGAAACACGGCGTCGCGCTTTATCCGTTTTTCATGGACGGCGTTGCGCTGAACGCCAAGCTGACGCAACCGGATGGCCTGCATCCGACCGCCGAGGGCATCGCAGAAATCGTCAAACGCATTTTGCCGGATGTCGAAGCGCTTGTACAAAAAGCTCAGTCGACCAAAGCCGCTGCCAAAAACTGAGCAGTTCAACATTGGGTTCGCATAGAGGTGCATCGGATGCCGCGCCTGTTCACGGCCATCGAAATTCCCGACGATACGCGCGAGGAGCTTTATCGCCTGCATCAGCCGCTGCCAGGCGCGCGCTGGATAGACCCACGCGACTATCATGTGACGCTGCGGTTCGCGGGCGACATTGACAACCTGATGGCGAGGGAATTCGCTGACAATCTCGCATCCATCGATGTCGATGCCTTCGAGTTGACGATCAGCGGTCTCGGCGCGTTCGGCGGGAATGACCCGCGTTCCGTCTGGGCTGGTGTCGCGCCGTGTCCCGCACTCGATACACTCGCACGCGCGCACGAAAAGGCTGCGCGCAATGCAGGACTGCCGCCGGATAAGCGTGAGTTTAAACCGCACATCACGCTCGCGCGGCTCACCGCTTCAAATGCTGACGCCGTTGCGCGATTTCTGACGCGCTACAGCGGTTACCGCTCGGAGCCGTTCTTTGTCGCGCAAGCCGTACTGATGTCGTCGAAGCCGTCCGTTGGCGGCGGCCCATACGCGATCGAAGAGCGCTTTCCGTTGCGCGGCGGCCTCTACATCGATGACGATAGCGCCGCGGAATGGTAGCCGTATCGCGGCTTCCTAAAGCGCGATGATGACTTTGCCCTGGGCTTCGCGGCGGTCCAAAATCGCAAGCGCATCTTTGATCTCAGAGAGCGGAAACACGCCGTGCGTCTTCGGCTTTAATTTTCCTGCTGAAACCCAAGCGAGAACCTGCTCCATGCCGGCGCGATGCGCGGCGCTATCGCGGCGTACGGCTTCGCCCCAGAACACGCCCGACATCGCCGCGCCTTTGAGCAGCAGGAGATTGATCGGAATTTTCGGAATATCGCCGCTCGCAAATCCGACGACGAGAAAACGCCCCTGCCATGCGAGCGCGCGCACGAGCGGCTCTGCCGCGTCTCCGCCGATACAGTCGTAGACAACATCCGCGCCGCGACCTGCCGTCAGCGCACGCACGGCTTCCTTCAAATCGTTGCCTGGAAATTCGATACCGTCGTGCGCGCCCGCGTCGCGCGCGATCTTCAATTTTTCCGGAGACGATGCGACCGCAATGACGCGCGCGCCCATCAATGCCGCGAGTTCGATCGCCGCTTGTCCGGCGCCGCCCGCGGCGCCCGTGACGACGACGGATTCATCGGGCTTCAAGCGACCGCGATCGCGCAGGCCATGCATCGCCGTGCCGTATGTCACCGATATGCCTGCCGCGATCGTGTCGGAAACATCGTCGGGGATCGGGACTAAGGCTGTCTCGTCGATACTGATCTTCTCGGCAGCCCCGCCCCAGTTCACGTACGCCATGACGCGCTGGCCAACCGAAAAGCCGTTGACGCCCGCGCCGATCGTGTCGATCACGCCGGCGATTTCGGCCCCCGGCGAAAACGGCAATTCCGGCTTGAACTGGTATTTGCCGCGCGTAATCAGCGTGTCGGCGAAGTTAAGGCCGGTCGCTTTGACGCGGACAACCACTTGGCCGGGCGCGGCAACAGGATCAGCGACATCCTCGATCACGAGGCCCTGCGGCCCTTCGAGGCTCTTGCATATCGCTGCTTTCATGTAACAACCCCGCTTGCATACACGCGCGCCCGGCGCATCGCCTGTGTACCGTCAGCGGCCGCACCAGCCAACCATGTAGAGAAGCGAAGCAACGATGTCGCGTAAACAATCATCGCCAACCCCGCGCACCAGCACCGCCTGGCCGCCGCTGCCGAAGGGGTATTTCGCAATTGGCGCCGAACGGATGTCGAAATCGCTGAACCTCGGCAATCTGATGCGCTCGGCACATGGCTTCGGCGCAAGCTTCACGTTCACAGTTGGCGCAACCTACCGGGCGCTTGAAGCGCACGCCGATACGTCAAAAAGCCAGCTTCATATGCCGCACTACAATTGGTCGTCGCTCGATGACATGGCGCTGCCGGAGGGCTGCAAACTCGTCGGCGTCGAATTGCTGGATGATGCCATCGACCTGCCGAGCTTCCGTCATCCGCTGCGGGCTGCCTATGTTCTTGGACCCGAGGCCGGCTCGCTGTCGCCAGAGCTGATCGCGCGCTGCGACTACACGGTAAAAATACCGACGAGCTTCTGCGTCAACGTCGCGATGGCGGGCGCTATCGTCATGTACGACCGCATCAAATCGCTCGCGCGTTTCGCCGACCGCCCGGTTGGCGAAGGCGGCCCCTGAGGTCGCCGCGCCGCAAACGCGACATTTGCCTCCGGCATCCCCATATAAACCGCAGAGCCCTTGAAGCGCAGCCGTCACAAGGCGGCATTGTGAGGAGATTTTGCCTATGATGTTGATCGCAAGACTATGCGCGGCGATGTTCGCGTTCGCAATTGTCAGCCCCCCCGCTCAGTCGGCGACGCTCGCACCGAAGCCCATCGCGTCGCTCGGCGTCTTTTTTCAGAATGACAATGAGGGCTATCAACCGACCAGTGCCGCTGAACGCGCGCGGATGACGGCCATTGAACGGCAGTTGAAGACCGCGCTCGAAGACACGGGCACATACAAATTCGTGCCGATGACCGCTGAAGTCCAGGCCGACATCGCCAAGGGCCAGCAGGTGTCCGAGTGTGGCGGCTGTGAAATTGATTACGGCAAGCGGCTCGGCGCGGAGGCGATCGCCTGGGTGCGCGTTCAGAAGATTTCGAACTTGATCATGAACATGAACGTCTACCTAGCCGACGTAGCGACTGGAAAAATGATTTTCCAGCATAGCGTCGATGTCCGCAGCAATACGGATGAATCTTGGTCGCGCAGCATGGCGTATCTTTTGAAGAATTATCTTCTGCCGGCCATCGATAAACCGGCCCGCATCTCGCCGTCCGGCTAAATTTTCTAACGGCTCTTGCGGAGGTGAATGTAAAGCGCGCCTTCGCCGCCGTGCTGGATCGCGGCGGTCGTATAGCTGACGACCAGCGGACGCAGTTCGGGCTCATCGAGCCAGCGCGGCACGTTGCGTTTCAAAACACCGCGCTCGCGCCGCACCGTCATATCGAATGGCACATCTGGATCGCGATCGGCGATCTTGCCTTTGCCCGTGATCACGAGCACCCAGCGCTGCTCCTTTGATTGACAACGGTGCAAAAAGCGGATCAACGCAGCATGCGCCTCGTCCTGGCGCATGCCGTGGAGATCGATCCGAGCCTCGATATCGACCTGGCCCGACCGGATTTTACGGGCTTTCTTGCGATCGAAATCGGCGATCGGCGGCGGAGCTGACCGCGCCGGGACAACTTTCGCAGGCGGAACCTTCGTTGCGTGCTTGGCCTTGGCCGGTTCGATCGATGGCTTTGTCAAAATGCGTGGAGCGGCCTCTATCATCCGGTCGGCCGCGGGATGATGCCGCCCCTTGGCTTTCTTCAACGGCTCGACGGATTGCGCCGTGTGGCTCCAGACGTCGTGATCGTCACCGTCGAGATGTTTGCGGCCACCCTTGCCGGCCGGCTTTTTCACGGACGTTGACCCGCGACGACTTGTTGGCCCTCAATACCGATTGGCAGAAGCGCAAAGAACCGGCCCGGGTGCTTGGTCACGCCTGCAATCTTGCCGGCATTGTCGCCGGACCCGAAGAAAATATCGCCGCGCTCTGGGCCTTTGATGGCCGACCCGACATCGTGCGCGATCATCAGACGCGCGAACCCATCGGGGCCGCCATCTTTGTTTTTGTGCGCGTGCGTCAATGCGGGCGACGTTACATAAATCGGCAGGCCGATATTATGAAAAGCGGTATCGACGGCGAGGCTGCGCCCGGTTTGCAGCGGAATACCGAGCACACCCATAGCGCCATCAGCTTCCGCACCTTTGAGTTCGCGGAAGAAGACATACGATTGGTTCTGCCACATCACCTGTTCGCCGCGTTTGCGATCGGCCTTCAGCCACGATGCCAGCGATTTGAGCGACATTTTTTCAGGCTTGAACGAGCCGTCGTCGATCAGCACGCGGCCGACGGACGTGTAGGGGTAGCCATTCTTGCCGTCATAGGTGATGCGGATCTTTTCGCCGTCGGGGAGTTCGATGCGTGCCGATCCCTGGATCTGCATGAAGAAAACATCGACCGGGTCCTGGAAATACAGAAGTTCAAGGCCTTGCCCCTTGAGCGCACCCTGCTCGATTTCGGCGCGCGTTAGATACGGAACAAGACCGTTGTCCGTCTTGCGCATGTGGGTGAAGCCGGCGCTCTTGGCGCCGCGTTCACTTTCTGCAACGACATTCACGAGATCGGCGGGCCGCTTGTAAACCGGCGTCTCGTATCCATTACCGGCCTGCCGTGCGCCATGCACGAGCGGTTCGTAGTAGCCCGTCAAAAGACCTGCAGCGGCTGCGTGCTCGACGCTGTGCGGCGTAAAATGCGCTTCAAAAAAACGCCGCGCGCCGTCTTTCGTCTGTTTGGCACCTGCCGCTGCCGTCAGCAGCGCCGTTTGGCAAACATCGAGCAGCGCGAGCGGCGTCGGCCGGGGCCCGGCTTTTGATTCCGATTGCGCTGCTTTGATGATCGGCTTGCACGACGCAAGAAATGCTTTCCACGCCGCCAGGTGATCGTCGGACGCCCAACCCGGCAAATCGGCAAAAGATAAAGGCGCATAGGTGTGAGCGATTTGAGCCGGGTTCGACATGGGTGCTCCGGAGAGTGTCGCCGCCTGTTTAGCGGGTCGGCTTCCCGGCGTCATGGCCGACAATGCCGATCCGGCCGAAACGGCTGGGCCGAATGCCGCAACGGCCATCAACGCCGCGCTACAGGCGCCTGCGCTCCGAAGAAGCCAGGAACGTGTTCGGCCGATCCTCATCGAAAGGCGCCCCCCGGTGCCTCAGGATTGTTTCTTTTTCCCCTCAACGCAGGTCTTCGTAGACCTGTCATCTACAGAAGTAGAAGCTCCGACTGACGCCAATCTGACCTAATTTGGCGATTGTGTCTCTTCCAGACGCCAATTGAGGTTGCTGCGGGCACGCGCCGACGAGACGTCCCGGCTGAAAGTCCAGATGTCGGTGACGTCGGCGATCTTCTGCGGATCGCCGCTGATCACGGTGCCATCCTTATCGTAGATGGCGGTCAGCAGTTCGCTCACGAAGCGGATCGTCAAATAGGCCATACCGCCCTTTAGCTCGGCTTCGACGATATCCGCCCGCTTGATGCCGACAAATTGCTGATCGACCTTTTCACCACGCTGCTCGCGGTCCGATATCGCCGACACGAAGCCATCGTAAACTTCGCGCGTTAGCAGGTCTTTCAACATTTTGCGGTCGCCGGATGCGAACGCGGATACGATCATCTCATAGGCCATGCCGGCGCCCTTGATGAACGCATCCGGATCCAGAGCCGGGTCTTGTTTCGCGATAGCCAAAAGCCCATTCGTAACCGCTGGATCAACAGCCGGATACGCCCTGATCCGGGCTTCGCTATCAACCTCTGGCTCGGCCGCCGGCACGGCTGCTGCGTCATCCCGCGGACGGCGCGGCAGCGTAATGACGTCGCCGCTCGCCGGCGCGCCCTGCGCCTTCTGCGCCTCGCGCTCGCGCGCTTTCAGACGCTCCACGCGATTGTCATCCTCGTCGGTGCGATGGCCGAGCACGCTGCGCAGCTTGAAAATCGCAACTGCCGCGACAATCAACGAAATGAGTGTAATGAGATCGATCTGGCCATTCATCCTGGATACTTTCCGGCGGCGTCCGCCCGTGCAACGCCTAGCAATGCGCCGCGGTTCAGCTCCCATATGTAAGGGCTCTGCGGCGCTTATTGAAGCCTTACGTCATTTGATGCGTCATTGCACGGCTGCTCCGATAAAAAACGTGGCTCACGGCCGACGCAACGGCACAAAGAATAGACGGGAGACGGCCCAAAGCAGCGATTGGCGGGCAGCACGCATAAGGTTAAGGTGCCGCCTTTCCCGGTAATGGAACATGGTGCACCCGATCAGACTAGCTTCTGTGCTCGCTTTCCTGGCCTTTCCGATCCTCGAAATCGGACTGCTGATCCGGGCTGGTCAGATTCTGGGATTTTGGAAGTTGGCGCTTCTGGTCATCGCGACGGCGCTGCTCGGGAGTGCCGTCATCAAGCGGACCGGCTTTGCCGTGCTGACGAAAGCGCGCCAGGAACTCGATTCAGGTGGCCGCGGCTTCAATCCCCTGCTCGACGGGTTGCTGCAAGTGACGGCTGGTCTATTGCTGATCTTTCCTGGACTGATTTCAGATGTTCTTGGATTAACGCTACTGATCCCCGCGGTTCGGGGCGCTTTGATCACGCATGTTCTGCCGCGGTTCTTCGCGGTGACGACATTCTCCACACACGACGAGCATTTCGAAGACCGAGGCCGCGCCGAGCCAACGTCGGCTGGCTCTCAGAAGTTCGACGGCGCCATGGACGACGGCGTGACGATCGAAGGCGAGTACGAGCGCGTCAGCGAGCGGGATGTCGCCGAAAACCGCGCCGTTGCGGCCAAGCCGCTGCGCCGCTCGGCAAAATAGCCCTAGATCAACGGCCTGTGCATTGCGCATGAGGGGCCGCCATGATAGCGACCGCGCTCAATCAAAACCTGCGACGTTGGCGCGACCGGCAAAGACGTACGCAAGATTATCGGGACGACGGACATGGCAGAGACGGCGAATGGTACGAATGGCGCAACTCAGCAGGCTCCTCAGCCGCCGGTTCAAGTCCGCATTCTGAGCCAATACGTCAAAGATCTCTCTTTCGAAAACCCCATCGTTCGCAAGTTGATGGCGTCGCCGGGCGACTCGCCGAACCTGAAGGTCGAGGTCAACGTCAATGCCGAGCGAGTCGATGGCGACGTCTTTGAAAGCGCCATCGAGTTCAAGGCGACGGCAACCAATAACGTTGGCACGATCTATGTGCTGGAAACCGTTTACGCCGGGCTGTTCAAGATCGAGAGCATGCCGGACCAGGCATTGGAGCCGTTCTTGTTGATCTCGGGACCGACGACGATTTTCCCGTTCCTGCGCCGCCTCGTGGCCGACGTGACGCGCGAAGGCGGCTACCCGCCGCTGATGCTCGATCCGATCGATTTCGCGAGCCTCTACATGCGCCGCCAGAAAGAGAAGCAAGCAGCGCCCGTCGCCAGCGCGTGATTTTTCACGCCTGCTTCTGAATCCAATACTTGAGCCAGACGGCCTTTGCATCGAGTGCATCGATAAAGGCGCGGTGGCGCGCGACGTCGTCTGCGCTGAGACGCGGCGGCAAAGCGTCGGGTCGCGGCTTGGCTTGTGTCTTGCCGCGCCGCGCGGTCTGTTGAGCAGCAACGCCGTTGCTCTGTAGGACAAGCGCTGCTTGACGCTCGCCGAGCAGCTCGACGTAGACTTCCGCGAGCAGCAAACTATCGACCAGCGCGCCGTGCTTCGTGCGCTTGCTGTTGTCGATGCCGTAACGCTTGCACAGCGCGTCGAGATTGTTCGGTCCCGCTGGATGCTTGCGGCGTGCCAGCGCCAGCGTGTCGACGACGCGATCCATCGCAATCGTGCTCTGGCCAGCGCGTTCCAATTCAAAATTGAGAAAGCCGACGTCGAACTGCGCGTTATGGATGACGAGCGTATCGTCGGCGATGAAGCTCAGAAAATCGCGCGCCACTTTGTGGAAGAGCGGCTTGTCCTTGAGGAAATCCGTCGTGATCCCGTGCACCGCCTGCGCTTCCGCCGGCACATCGCGTTCCGGATTTATGAAGCAGTGGTATTCGCGGCCCGTTGGAATGCGGTTGAACATCTCGATGCACCCGATTTCAATCAGGCGATCGCCTTTGCGCGGATCGAGCCCCGTCGTTTCGGTATCGAGAATGACTTCGCGCACGCAGTTTTGTCCTTGAGCGTTGCCTCACGACCAATGCGCGGCATAAGCGCGGGCCGAGACCTTTTCGAGCTGCCGGACAATTACATCGATTTGCGCGTTGCAGGCCGCAATCGTACCGCTTGTGTCCACAACGAAATCGGCTAGAGCACGCTTTTCGGCGTCAGGCGTTTGCCGTGAGAGCAGCGCATCGAGCTTTTCCGGCGTCATGCCAGGACGCGCCAGCACCCGCGCGCGCTGAACATCTTCTCCGGCGCTGACGACGACGGTCGCATCGACGAGGGCGTTCATGCCGGCTTCGAAAAGCAGCGGAATTTCGAGCACAGCATTTGCGGCGCCGCGATCGGCTTCGCGTTTCAAGAAGGCGCGTTGCTCGCTGCGCACGCGCGGATGCACGATGGTCTCGAGGTCTCTAAAGCGATGCGGCGCGGCAAGCAGTTGCGCCGAGAGCTTCGCGCGATCGACTTGGCCGTTCACCGTCGAACCTGGAAACGCCGCTTCAATAGCGGATGCCAGCGGACCGGCATAAAGGCGGTGCACCTCCGCATCAGCATCGAAAACCGCGATACCAGAATCGCGAAACCGCGCCGCAGCCGTCGACTTGCCCATGCCGATCGATCCCGTGAGACCAATGATACGCATCACGATGCGCCCCGAATGTCGGCTTCGATCAAGGCGCGCAGCTCTGCCGTCACTTCAGTTTTGACGCCGAACCATTTTTCAAATCCCGGCACGGCCTGATGCAACAACATGCCGAGGCCATCGACCGTTTGCAGGCCGCGCGCACGGGCCCGCCGCAGTAAACCCGTTTCGAGCGGAACGTAGACAATGTCGGCAACAACACAGTCGGCCGGCAGTTGGTTGAGATCGAAATCAACGTCGCTCGCGCTTTTCATGCCGAGTGTCGTTGTGTTGACGACGACGGAATACGGATTTGCCGATGTCTCGAACTGGACCCAGTCGTCTGCCCTGACACGCGATCCGAAATGCGCAGCAAGTTCCTCGGCACGGTCGCGCGAGCGATTGAAGACGCGGATATCGGAAACGCCCGCCTCTAAAAACCCGTATGCAATCGCGCGCGCAGCACCGCCCGCTCCAAGGATCGCGACGGGCCTATCGGCCTTCAGCCATTGCGGTGCCTCGCGCGTCAAATGCGTCATGAACCCGTAGGTATCGGTATTCGCACAGCCGATCTTGTCGCCGTCTCGCCAGATCGTATTGGCGGCACCGACTGCGATCGCCGACGGATCCTTGAAATCGGCGATGGCGAACGCAGCTTCTTTATGCGGCACCGTGACGTTGCATCCGGCAAGATCATTCGCCGCCAGCGATCTCAGAAATTTTTTGACATCGGCGGGATGCACGGCAAGCTTCGCATAATCGCCCGCAATGCCATATTTCTTGAGCCAATAGCCGTGAATGAGCGGCGAGCGCGAGTGCTCGATCGGCCAGCCGATGACGCAAGCCCGCTTCATGTACGCACCACACCCTGCTTGCGCAGTTCGTTCAAGAGCGGCAGCAGCGGCATGCCCATGATTGTAAAATGATCTCCCTCGATGCGTTCGAACAGTTGCGTGCCGGCGCCTTCGATTTCATAGCAACCGACCGACCCCAGGATACGGTCGCCGTAACGGCCTAGATACGCGTCAAGAAAATCATCCGAAAACGGCCGCATCGTCAGTTGCGCCGATTCGACCGTTTGCCAAACGACGTCGTTGCCCAATCCGAGTGCAACGGCCGAGACGAGTTCGTGAGCGCGTCCGCGCAGCGCGGACAACGTTTCACGAGCCTCCGCAATATCAGCGGCTTTTGAAAACATGCGGCGCCCGACCGCCAAAACCTGGTCGGAACCGATGACCAGCGCGTTTGGATGCTTGCGCGCAACCGATAAGGCTTTTTCAGCAGCCAACACGCCAGCGATATCTGCAGCTTCGACGCAATCGCTCTCGGACACCATCGCCGACGTGATCGCGTCTTCGGCGACATCGGCCGGAACGACGTCGAACCCAAGACCAGCCGCGCTCAACATGTTTTTGCGCGCACGACTCCCAGATGCCAAAATCAAACGCCGCGCCTCAGCCATTCGTCGCCTCGGAATCCGGCTTAACCCCAGCGCGACGGTCCTGCAGAAGCTTCAAAATCATCGTCGCCGACTCTTCGATCGAACGGCGCGTGACATCGATAATCGGCCAGCCATATGTCGCCGCGATTTTGCGCGTGTACGCGATTTCGGCGGCAATGGCTTCGCGATCGACGTAGCTCTCAAGATCGCGGTCGGCCATCAAAATCGCGCGGTTGCGGCGCACTTCGGCAAGGCGATCGACATTCGCAATCAAACACACGACGAAGGCCTTGTGCGGCTGCAGAAGTTGTTCCGGGAGCGGCACTTGCGGCACGAGCGGCAGGTTCGTCGTCTTGTAGCCGCGCTGCGCAAGATAAAGGCTCGTCGGCGTTTTCGAGGTTCGCGAAATGCCGAGCACACAAATGTCGGCATCGTTGAGATTATCCGGCAGACGGCCGTCGTCGTGCGCCATCGTGAAATTCATCGCGTCGATGCGACGGAAGTAGTCGGCGTCGAGAACATGTTGGCCAGCAACCGTCGGTGTTTGCGGCGCGCCGAGATAACTCTCGAAAACCTGCATGATCGGCTGCAGCACCGCCAGGCACGGAATTTTCAATTCGGCGCAATGCTGTTCGAGCTCGATGCCAAGCGACTTGTTGACGACGGTGTACAGCACGATGCCCGGTTCGTTCTGGATGTCGCTGAGCACCCGCTTCAGTTGCCGTTGCGTCCTAACGAGCGGATGCATGTGCTCTATGGCACGGACGTTCGGGTATTGCACAGCTGCCGCCTTGGCGATGGCCGCGAGCGTTTCGCCGGTCGAATCCGACACCAGATGCATATGAAAGAGGCTCGGCAACGACATGCGGTTTTTGCTTTCGCGCGCGACGGACAAGGGTGTGGACCAATCCTGGGTTATCCCGCGCGGGCAGCCCTCGGATCAGGGTTGAGACAACAACTTCTGCGTTCGCCTAGGTGATACCCACATTTCACGGAAAGCGAACGGTTTTTTGGGTGATCCGCGTCTCCCTGGGGAGCGTTGAGTTGCTGTCGGCATTTTGCAGACGTTGTTAACACGAAGCCCGGCCGTGTTGGATCGGCATAACGGGCGCAAGCCGTTGATGAAAAAAGCAACTACCGCTCTATTGCCGGGTGGGGCCTCGTCAGCCTAGACCTAGAACTCAATACACGTCGCTGTTGACGACATGTGTGCAAACGGTGGGCAGCTACTGCATTCCCGTTTTCCGAAGGCCTAAGAGTCATAAAAAAAACCTTCAAAATCTTTGAAAGGTTTAAGTGAAGGGGAGTGCGGCTGTGCAAGACGTCGTTGCAAAATCGACCGAGCGCCGCTTTTTAAAACCGTTCTCCGGTGAAGCGATCAATCCTCCGCCGGTATGGCTGATGCGGCAGGCGGGCCGGTATCTGCCGGAGTACCGCGCAACGCGCAAAGAGGCCGGAAGTTTCCTCGATCTTTGCTACAATCCATCGCTCGCCGCTGAAGTGACGCTGCAGCCGATCCGCCGTTACGGTTTCGATGCGTCTATTTTGTTTTCCGACATTCTGGTCGTGCCCGATGCACTCGGACAGCGTGTGACGTTCGCTGAAGGCGAAGGTCCGCGGCTCGATCCTATTCGCGAGGTTGCAGGCCTGGCCCGACTCAGCCTAACGAACACGGGGGAGAAATTTGGTCGCGTTTGCGAAACGGTTTCACGGTTACGGCAAGACTTGCCGCGCGAAACGACATTGATCGGATTTTGCGGCGCGCCGTGGACGGTCGCGACGTACATGGTCGAAGGGCGGGGATCGACCGATCAAGGCGAAGCGCGCGGCTGGGCATATCGCGATCCGGCCGGGTTTGCGCAGCTGATCGATATTTTGACGGAAGCGTCGATTGTATATTTGACGGAGCAGATAAAGGCCGGCGCGGATGTCATCCAGATATTCGACAGTTGGGCCGGCAGTCTTGCTGAAAATCAGTTCCAGCAATGGGTTGTTTTGCCGACGGCGCGCATCGTGAATGCTTTGAAGTCGGCCTACCCGCATGTGCCTGTAATCGGATTTCCGCGCGGCGCGGCAAGCCAGCTGGCGCACTTCGTTGAAGGGACGAATGTCGACGGCGTGAGTTGCGATACGTCGTGCCCGCTCGGAGTTATGCAAATGGTTGCGGCGCGCGGCGTCGTTGCGCAGGGCAATCTTGATCCGTTGCTGCTCGTTGCAGGCGGCGAAGCTCTCGATCGCCGCGTTGATGAAATTCTCGATGCCATGCACGGCCGCCGGTTTGTTTTCAATCTTGGCCACGGCATCGTGCCGGAGACAGCACCTGAGCACGTCGCGCAGCTTGTCGAGCGTGTCCGCAGGAGCAGGTAGCGGCCGATGGCAATGGACGCCGCCCCACAACCCGCGTCACCCGGCAAACGCGCTGCCATTGCGTTGGCAATAACGGTCGCGCTCACGGTTGCCGTTGCGGCGGTTTTCGGCGAGGGCGCTTATCTCTGGATCAAAGCCATCCACGTCATCGCGGTCATCTCGTGGATGGCCGGAATGCTCTATCTGCCACGGCTTTTTATTTATCATTGCGACGCGGAGAAGGGCTCAGTCCAATCCGAGACGTTCAAGGTCATGGAACGGCGCCTGCTGACCATCATCATGAACCCGGCGATGATTATCGCCTGGGTCCTGGGTCTGTGGCTCGCCTGGACGGCATCCTATTTCACGAGTCCCTGGTTTCTCGCGAAATTGATCCTCGTGTTGGTTCTGTCGTGGGCGCACGGGTATTTTTCGGCTTCCGTGCGCGCCTTCGCCGAGGACCGCAATGAAAAGCCGCCGCGCCACTGGCGTTTGGTCAACGAAATACCGACGGTTTTGATGATTTTCATCGTTATCCTGGTGATCGTGAAGCCGTTCTGAAGCCGTTGCGCCGCCGCTTGGAACTGTGGTATGATTTGCCCGTTCCACACCCGCATCGCGGCTTTGGCGGCTCGGCCGCTCCATCTGGCTTTCCCTGAATTTTGGGCAATTGGCCTCTTGGGTCTTAGGCGACATGGCAAAGCGCCCTGCTTTGTCCGCCCGCGACATGCGCATCCCATCCTTTCCAATAAGACCCGACCGACCCCAGCACCGACAACTTTTTTAATCCGCCACAGAAGCGGTATCCGCCGGAGTAATTCATGAAGGAAATGAAGCTCGAGGATTTGAAGCGCAAATCCCCCGCAGAGCTTGTCACGTTCGCCGAGGAAGCGGGCGTTGAAAACGCGTCGACCATGCGCAAGCAGGAGTTGATGTTCGCGACGCTGAAACAGCTCGCCGCGCAAGAAACAGAAATCACCGCGACTGGCGTCGTCGAAGTGCTTCAGGACGGCTTCGGCTTCCTGCGCTCGCCGGAAGCTAACTATCTGCCTGGTCCCGACGACATCTACGTTTCGCCGTCGCAAATCCGCCGCTTCGCGCTGCGCACCGGCGACACCGTTGAAGGCCAGATTCGCTCGCCCAAAGACGGTGAACGCTACTTCGCCTTGCTGAAGGTATCGCAAATCAATTTCGAAGATCCGGAAGCGACCAAGCACAAGAGCCACTTCGACAACCTGACGCCGCTTTACCCGACCAAGTGGCTGAAGCTCGAAATCGAAGATCCGACGATCAAGGATCTGTCGCCGCGCGTCATCGATATCGTGGCGCCGATCGGCAAGGGCCAGCGCGCGTTGATCGTCGCGCAGCCGCGCACCGGTAAAACAGTGCTGTTGCAGAACATCGCCCATTCGATCACCGCGAACCATCCAGAGTGCTATCTGATCGTTCTCTTGATCGACGAGCGCCCGGAAGAAGTCACCGACATGCAGCGTTCGGTGAAGGGCGAGGTTATTTCCTCGACCTTCGACGAGCCGCCGTCACGCCACGTTCAAGTCTCGGAAATGGTCATCGAAAAAGCCAAGCGCTTGGTTGAGCACAAGCGCGACGTCGTCATTCTGCTCGACTCGATCACACGTCTCGGCCGAGCTTACAACACCGTCGTTCCGTCCTCGGGCAAGGTTTTGACCGGCGGCGTCGATTCCAACGCGCTGCAGCGTCCGAAGCGGTTCTTCGGCGCGGCCCGCAATATCGAAGAAGGCGGATCGCTGACTATCATCGCGACGGCACTGATCGACACCGGCAGCCGCATGGACGAAGTCATCTTCGAAGAATTCAAGGGCACGGGTAACTCGGAAGTCGTGCTCGACCGCAAAGTTTCCGACAAGCGCGTCTTCCCGGCGATCGACATCGCAAAGTCCGGCACGCGCAAGGAAGACCTGCTGGTGCCGAAAGATCAGCTCAAGAAGATGTACGTTCTTCGCCGCATCCTCAACCCGATGGGTACGCAGGACGGCATCGAGTTCCTCATCGACAAGCTGCGCGCCACCAAGACCAACGGCGAGTTCTTCCAGCAGATGAACACGTAAACGAGCTACGAGATAAGCAATGAAAAAGGCCGCTTCATCGAAGCGGCCTTTTTTGTTCAATGGCTTTGATCAGCTCAGTGCAGCGTTTCGGTTTTCCGCGACTGATCGATGTGGCGCTGTACGCCCGCCTTATCGTTGACGCTCGCCATTTCGAGCGTTGCGTCGTCGACATGTTTCTCGGTCGATGTGCCGGCGTATTCCGGGCCGAGAACATCGAGGATCGTTGGCAACCCGCTGGCGTTTGGCTTCGACCATCCTTCGACGATCACGCCTTTTTCGCGATACTCCGGATCGCGCAACAGCACGTCATGCAGTTGCTTCAGTTTGTAGTGCGGCACTGACGCGAAAAGATGGTGCGGCAGGTGGTAGTCCATGCCCCACGGATAGACCGCATAGCGCGTCAGCGGATTGTGTTCGAGGATCACGCGCGAATTCGTCAGGCGGCCGCGGTCGGCGTTTCCGTGCTGAAGCCACTCGCGAAGGATCATGAACAGCGGGAACGTTGTGAACAGCGGCAAGATCCAGAGCAGGCCATAGTAGCCCCACGCTGGCGCGCCGGTCGCGTATTCGGCGTAAGTCAGCAAGCTATAGACGATCCCGAGCCACGTCATGCGGCCGATCGCGGTTGCGCGGTGCGAAATGACGGGATCGATCTTGCTCTGCGCGAAGTGATCGTCGGGGATTGCGAGATAGTATGCCGTGATCGCAACCCACATCACGCCAAGTGTGGCGAGCGCAATCAGGTGATGTCCAGCGGCGACAAGCGGAATGATGATCGCCGGCGATAGCACCGCGAACAGCACGCCATTGCGGATTGCCCACGGTGAGCCGTTGCGCTTCGTGTCGGCATATGGATTTGTATCGACGCCGATGGCGCTATATTTCGCGCGGGCCACGATGTAGCGGATCGTGTTCGGCAACCACAACAGCCGGACGACGGCACGCAAGAAGTCGATATGCGCAACCGGGAAGTCTAGCCAATGGCCGCTTTCCTTCGCTTGATCGAAATTGGGGTCGCGCTCTGGATCGTTGACGAACTGATGATGCGCCAGGTGATGCAGGCGGAACGCATAGGTCGACGTATAAATCGGAAATGCTGCGAGCCAGTCGGACGCGAGTTCGCTGACGCGCTTGTCGGCGAACAGCATGTAGTGCGTGCCTTCGTGGATCGCGCCGCCGAGCTGATGTTGCGACGCGCCCATCGAGACAATCGCCAGGATCGTGACGGGTATCGTCCAGAGCCAAGAAATCGCGCCAGTGAACACGGCGTGGTAGCACCACACCGCGCCGATGATGGTCACAGCCATCACCGCATACACAAGCCCGAGGTGGCCAATGTTCGTGATGTTATCGCGCTCTTTGAGCTTTTGAATTTCAGCAGCCGAATAACGCGGCGCGCGTGATGGTGTCTCAACGGCGGCGGCGTGTAACCGGACTGCGGCCGGTGCAGCGGTCATTACAACTCGTCTCCAAGTGACTCAAATACGACGCAAACTAAGCATCCTGGTCGTCAACAAACATTGTCATTCCGCAATTTGATTCATCAAACCTATCATTACGGTAAACGATCAAACCGCAGACTTCAGTTGAGCAGAACGTGTCTCAGTAAGACGCGTCGCGAAGGCAATCGGTTCGGTAATCGGTTCCAAACACCGCATGCCGATACAAATAACCGCGCCTGAGGCCCGACTTGCGGAGGCAACATTATCACGCATTGCGTTCGTGTGAACAGTGTTCGCTGATGCGGCGAATTCGGCGGCGCCCGGCAACGACAGGTTGTGCAGCGTCTGTGTCAGCAGCTGACTATCATCGCCGGCCGGAATTTTGACTTGTATAAGCGCATCAATATCAAGCGTCGCGGCCAGAAATCCGCAATGTCCGATTGGGCGGCTTGCGACGGCGCCGCTGAACGCCAGGATCATGTCGCGGGCGCGCTTGTCGAATTCGGCGTTGCCCGTCAGCGCAGCAAGCGTGATCAAATTCGAAAGCTGAATTGTGTTAGCGCTCGGCACCGCATCGTCGGACGCCGATTTGAGGCGCACGACGACGTCGCTCGTGTCATCGGCAGATGTGAAATATCCGCCCGCTTCCGTATCCCAGTAGTGCCGATCAAGCGTTGCCGTCCAGCGCTCGGCGCTGGCGAGGTAGCCGGCATTGCCCGTTACTTCGTAGAGCCGCAACGCGCCCCAAATCATGTTGGCGTAATCCGATGCCGTCGCTGGCGCTTTAGCAGAGCCCGCGCGGGCGGCATGCCAGAGCCGGCCATCCGAACCGCCATCCGACGCCGACATCTTTTCACTGACGAATGCGAAAGCATTTTGCGCCAGCTCGAGCCACTCAGGTTTCTCGAACACCACCGACGCGCGCGCCATAGCCGCGATCATCAGACCGTTCCAGTCGGCGAGCACCTTGTCGTCCCAACCGGGGCGCACGCGCGGTGCGCGGCGTTCGAATAGTTTGGCGCGCATGTCGGCGAGGCGCTGTTCGTCCGCTGCGCTCAAGCGCTCCAGGCTGTTGAGCCGATTTAAAATGTTGTGACCCTCGAAGTTCCCCTCGAACGTGACGTCGTACACGTGATTGAAAAATACGGCGTCGTCCTCGCCGAGCACATCCGCGATCTCGCCATCTGACCAGATGTAGAACTTGCCTTCTTCGCCTTCGCTGTCGGCATCGAGGGACGCCGCGAACCCGCCGCCCTCGGCGATCATTTCGCGCTTCAACCAATAGACGGTTTCGCTGATGCGCTCGGCATAAAGCGAGTGCTGCGTTTCGCGCCAGGCTTCTGTCAGCAGGTCGATCAGTAGCGCATTGTCGTAGAGCATCTTCTCGAAGTGCGGCACGAGCCAACGCTCGTCGACAGCATAACGTGCGAACCCGCCGCCGAGATGATCGTAGATCCCGCCCTGACAAATGTGCGTCAGCGTCGTCAGAACGGATTGGCGTGCAGCCGAGTCGTCGAAACGGATCGCACCGCGCCAGAGCAGCCAGAAGATATTCCACTGCGGAAATTTCGGCGCGCCCGAAAGTCCCCCGTGGTCTTGATCGACAGCGCCAGCGAGCTTCGAGACGAGCTCGCGAACGATTGCATCGCTGACCTCGAACTCGGGGCGCGGCCCAGTTTGTTCGTTCAGAGACTCCATGATGCGCTCGGCATTCGAACGCACTTGCTCAGGCTGATTTTGATATGCCTCGGCGATGCGCAGCAGAACGTGCACGAAGGCCGGCCGGCCATACCCTTGTTGTTTTGGAAAATACGTGCCGCCCCAAAACGGACGCGCGTCGCTGTCGAGAAACATCGTCAGCGGCCAGCCGCCCTGTTCGCCGAGCCGATGCAGCGCCGCCATGTAGATCGCATCGATGTCGGGCCGTTCTTCGCGATCGACTTTGATATTGACGAAGAGGTCGTTCATGACGCCGGCCGTCGCGTTATCCTCGAAGCTTTCGTGCGCCATCACATGGCACCAGTGGCAAGCCGCGTAGCCAACGGAGAGCAGGATCGGTTTGCCAGTGCGCTTGGCTTCGGCCAGCGCCTGCGGTCCCCAGGCCCACCAGTGCACAGGGTTGTCTTTGTGCTGAAGCAAATACGGACTGGTCTCTTGTACGAGGCGATTTTCGGACATTAAGGGTCCCATTGGATTGGGTTGCGCTTGTTGACGTCTACCGGTACGCGAACCGCATGGCAGTTGGTACGACGATCTTTGCGCTCTCGAGCGGACCCGGCAAAGCCGGCGTCGCCGTCATCCGCGTTTCGGGCCCGGCCGTTCGAGAGTTGATGCACACCATGGCTTCGCCCGAAATTGGCGATCGCCGCGCAGCCTTCCGGCGCATCGTCCACCCGACAACGAACGCCCTCCTTGATCGCGCGGTCGTCGTGTTTTTTGCCGGGCCGAACAGTGAAACCGGCGAAGACGTGGTCGAGTTCCAGGTGCACGGTGGCCGAGCGGTCGTTCGCGCTGTGCTCGATGCGCTCGCGACCGTGCCCGATTGCCGGATGGCGGATCCCGGCGAGTTTGCGCGCCGCGCGTTCGATCACGGCAAACTGAACCTCGTCGAGGTCGAAAGCCTTGCTGACCTCGTCGACGCCGAAACGGATGCCCAGCGCCACTTCGCGCTGCAGTCCGGCAGCCAGCTTTCGACTCTTTATGAGGGTTGGCGTACGCGCCTCATCGAAATCGCGGCGCTGACCGAGGCCGCCATTGATTTCTCCGACGAAGGCGATGTCTCGGCGTCGTCGTTCGAGGCCGCCCGCGAGCGTGCTCAGCCGCTGGCTGACGACCTGGCGCGGCACTTGAACGACGGGCATCGCGGGGAGATTCTAAGGGACGGCTTTCGCGTCGTGTTGGTCGGCGCGCCGAACGCCGGCAAATCGAGCCTGCTCAACGCGCTCGCCCGGCGGGACGCCGCGATCGTTTCTGAGGAAGCGGGCACGACCCGCGACGTCATCGAAGTCGGCCTCGATCTCGAAGGGTATCCGGTCATCGTCACCGACACCGCAGGCATCCGGGAGACAGAGGGCGCAATAGAGCGGGAAGGCATCCGCCGAACCCTCGCCGCGGCCCGCGCGGCCGACCTCAACGTCTGGCTCAGCGAAACCGGACTCGATTCGCCGCCAAGCGAAATTTCACGTGAAACTTTGCTTGCGGTCCGCACCAAAATCGATCTCGAGTCGGCGGCGGGCGCCGGGTCAGATCTGGCCATCTCGGCCAAGACGGGCGCAGGCCTAGCCGAGCTGACCGGTGAGATCGCACGCCGCGCCAAACGCGCGATGACAAGTTCCGATGATCCGGCGGCGATGCCGGCCGTTGCCCAGGCGCGGCATCGCGGGCTGGTCGAGTCGGCCTCGCAGAGCCTTCAAGACTTCCTGATCGGCTCGGCCGACGATCTGGAATTGCGCGCCGAGGATGTCCGCCGCGCGGCGCACGCGCTGGGACGCATCACCGGGCGCGTCGACGTCGAGGACGTGCTCGGCACGATCTTCTCGCGGTTCTGCATCGGCAAGTAGCTTTACCGGCCAATCGCGACGGCTTGTGCCTGGAAGTCGTCACGGGTCTCGGATATGGTCCGGCCTTCCCCTGAGTTCCCGGGCCCACGTCGTTTCGCCCCTCCGAAGGATAGGCAGGCCGCATGGCCAGCACACGGTACGATGTCATTGTTGTCGGCGGCGGACACGCCGGATGCGAGGCCGCTGCGGCCGCCGCACGCATGGGCGCGCGCACCGCGCTGGTGACCCATCGCGCCGACACCATCGGCGAGATGTCGTGCAATCCGGCGATCGGCGGCCTCGGCAAGGGCCATCTGGTCCGCGAAATCGACGCCCTCGACGGCCTGATGGGCCGGGTCGCCGACCAGGCCGGCATTCAATTCCGCCTGCTCAATCGCTCAAAGGGCCCGGCGGTGCATGGCCCCAGAACCCAGGCCGACCGCAAGCTCTACCGGCAGGCCATGCAGGCGGCCATCGCAGAAACGGCTAACCTGACAGTGCTGGAAGGCGGCGTCGAAGACCTGATCGTGACGGACAATCGCGTTGCGGGGGTCATTGCAGGCGCTGGTCAGCAGCTCGACGCAGCCGCGGTCGTGCTGACGACGGGCACGTTCCTCAACGGCCTGATCCATATGGGCGAACAGCAGATCCCGGCAGGCCGCGCGGGCGAAGCACCCGCTCTCAAGCTATCGGACCGGCTTTATGCGCTGGGCCTGACGCTCGGCCGCCTAAAGACGGGAACCCCGGCGCGCCTCGACGGCAAAAGCATCGACTGGTCAGGCCTCGAAATGCAGGCGGCTGATGATGAGCCGGTGCCCTTCTCGTTCCTGAACGACCGGATTACGACGCCGCAGATCGCCTGCGGCATCACGCGGACGACCGCCGCAACGCACGACATTATCCGCGCTAATCTAGGCCGCTCGCCGATGTATTCCGGTCAGATCGGCAGCGTTGGGCCGCGCTATTGTCCGTCGATCGAAGATAAGGTCGTGCGCTTTGCCGACCGCGCTTCGCACCAGATTTTCCTCGAACCGGAAGGTCTCGACGACGACACGATCTATCCGAATGGCGTCTCGACGTCGTTGCCGGTTGACGTCCAGGCAGCGTTCTTGAAGACGATGCCGGGGCTGGAAAACGTTGTGATCCGGCGCCCGGGCTATGCCATCGAATACGACTACGTCGATCCCCGCGAACTGACCCATGCGCTGGAAGTCAAGCGCCTGCCGGGGCTGTTCCTTGCCGGCCAGATCAACGGTACCACCGGGTATGAAGAAGCGGGCGCCCAGGGTCTGGCCGCCGGAATCAACGCGGCGCGGCTCGCCGGCGGGGCGGCTGCCGACTTCGCGGTTTCGCGCACCGACGGCTACCTCGGCGTGATGATCGACGACCTCGTTACGCGCGGCGTGTCCGAACCCTATCGCATGTTCACGTCGCGCGCCGAGTTCCGGCTGAAGCTCCGCGCTGACAATGCCGATCAGCGCCTCACGCCGGTTGGGGAGGCGGTTAGCGTCATTGGCGCGCGCCGGTCCGTCGACTATGCCGCCAAAGCGACAGCCCTCGCCGATGGCCTTAACTTGCTGAACCAACTCAATATTACGCCGACCGAAGCCGTCAAGCACGGATTGGCGCTCAACCGCGACGGCCGGCGCCGGACGGCATTTGAGCTGCTGGCGTTTCCGAACGTCGGCATGGGGCACCTGGCGGCCATCTGGCCGGAATTGCGCAATCTACCGAATCAGGCGGCGTGTCAGCTCGAAATCGACGCCAAGTACGCCGCCTACGTTCGCCGACAGGATGAGGACGTTGCGGCCGTGCGCCGTGACGAGGCCATCGCTATTCCGGCCGGGTTTGACTATGCGGCACTGCCGAGCCTTTCGGCCGAATTGCGCCTGAAGCTGGCGCGCCAGCAACCCTCGACGATCGCCCAGGCGGGCCGCATAGAGGGCATGACGCCGGCGGCTATCCTGACCCTGCTGGGTGCGCTCAAGGCCGCGCAGACCCAGCGCAAATCCGCCTGATGCCCGCTTCTCCGCCAATTCATATCGATGGCCCCCGGATCGATGGCGCCAAGGCATTTCAGTCGGCTTTTGGCGTTTCACATGAAACAGTCGAAAAATTCGAGACTTACGCCGCGTTGCTCAAGCGCTGGCAGAAGACCATTAACCTTGTTGCGCCGAGTACGGTCCACGATGTTTGGCACCGGCATTTCGCCGACAGCGCCCAGCTCTTCGCGCACGCCCCTCTAGCAGGCGGCCATTGGCTCGATGTTGGGTCGGGCGCAGGGTTTCCGGGCCTCGTGCTGGCGATCATGGCCAGCGAACGCGGCGGGACACGGCACACGTTCATTGAAAGCGATACCCGAAAGTGCGCATTCCTGCGCGAAGTGGCGCGCGCCACCGGAACTGCTGTGGAGATCGTCACTGCCAGGATCGAACTTCCTGAAACAGCTGCTAAAGTGGGGCAGGTACAATGCGTGACCGCGCGGGCATTAGCGCCGCTGTCACGGCTTGCGTCCTGGGTGGCGCCGTATTTCAGCGGCGAAACGATGGGGTTGTTCTTGAAGGGCCGTGATGTTGCCTCGGAATTGAACGAGGCGCTCAAGGCTTGGGATTTCGAGTATCAGTTGCTTCCAAGCGTGACGGACGACGCAGGCCGCATCGTCAAGATGTCGGGTTTGCGTGCCAAGGTTTGAGTCGCGGGATCTTGTCTCGTGCTTTCTTTTGTAAGTTTGCGTCTGGCGTTGGAGCGTTCAGAGCGGAGGGCTTGGCCCGTGGCCGGCTATGTTTCTGGAATGGGTGGGCCTGCTGGATCGAATGGTCCGCGCGTCATCTCGATTGCGAATCAGAAGGGCGGCGTCGGCAAAACGACGACCGCCATCAATCTCGGAACGGCTTTGGCCGCTGTCGGTGAGCGCGTGCTGGTGCTCGACCTCGATCCCCAGGGCAACGCTTCGACCGGGCTTGGCATTTCACCCGAAGCGCGCGTGCGGACGTCCTATGACGTGCTGACGGGCGAATCGTCGATGCTCGATGCCAGCCTCGCAACCGCGGTTCCGGGGCTCTACGTCGTGCCAGCGAACAACGATCTCGTTGGCGTGGAAGCGGCGCTGGCAAACGACGGCACGCGGCCGTTCAAATTGCGCGATGCCGTTTCGGGTCTTGTTGGCCAACAGCGCGCGCGTCCCCAGGATGCGCCGTTCTCATATGTGCTGATCGACTGTCCGCCATCGCTCAACGTTTTGACGTTGAATGCGATGAGCGCGGCACACGCCGTGCTGGTTCCCGTGCAGTGCGAGTTCTTCGCGCTCGAAGGGATTTCGCAGCTCAAGGATACGATCGACCAGATCCGCGCCACGCTCAATCCGCAATTGGAAATTCAAGGAGTCGTGCTGACGATGCACGATCAGCGCACGTCGCTGTCGCGCGAAGTCGCCGACAACGTTCGCGCGTTCTTCGGTCCGAAGGTCTACGAGACCGTTATTCCGCGCAATACGCGCGTCGCCGAGGCGCCGTCGCACGGCAAGCCAATCCTGCTCTACGATTACGACTGCGCTGGCAGCCAAGCCTACATCCGCTTGGCGACCGAGATCATCGAGCGCGAGCGCAGGTTCAAGGCAGCCTGAATACGTCTGAGAGTATGTCGCGTTGGTAGAAAAGCAAAAAGCATCCGAAGGACACGCGAAATCCATGAATTCCGCTTTGCCAAAAAGCCGCCTGGGCCGGGGCCTCGCCTCGCTGATTGGTGAACCCTCGCCGAACGGCGGACGTCTGCCGCCGGAAGGCGAACAGCGGATGGTGCCGATTACGCAGGTGCGTTCCAGCGCGCTTAACCCGCGCAAGGATTTCCGCGACGAGGAACTGGCCGAGCTGGCGGATTCGATTCGAACCAAAGGTCTCGTGCAGCCGATCATCGTCCGTCCGAGCGCGCAGGCGATGGGCGAGTTCGAGATCGTCGCCGGCGAGCGCCGCTGGCGTGCGTCGCTGAAGGCCGGCATCCACACGGTGCCGGTCATCGTGCGCGAGCTGACCGACAAGGAGATGCTCGAACTCGCGATCATCGAAAACGTTCAGCGGCAGGATTTGAATGCGATCGAAGAAGCCGCTGGCTATCGCGATCTGATCGAACGCTTCGACTACAATCAGGAGCAGCTGTCGGAGATCATCGGCAAAAGCCGCAGTCACGTCGCGAACACCCTGCGCTTATTAAAGCTGCCGACGGGCGTACAAACGCTCGTACAGAATGGTGCGCTGACCGCTGGGCATGCGCGCGCTCTGATCGGCCGCGACGACGCCGAGACCCTGGCGCAGCGGATCGTGTCCGAACATCTGAACGTCCGCGAAGTCGAAGCGCTCGTTCAGGGCCGCGGCGAGCCGGAGGTCGGCGTTGTCAAAAAGGTGCGCGACAAGGACCCCGACACCAAAGCCTTCGAGAAGGAACTGAGCGATCTTCTTGGCCTGAAAGTCGAAATCAAGCGGGCGTCTGGCGAAAGCGGCCAACTGCTGATCCGGTTCGGCAATTTCGATCAGCTCGATTACATCCGTCAGCGCCTCGGCGGCGGCTGAGCGGGCGTTGCACGCCAACGCGCGGCTTCGGCGCGGAAATTGATAATACCCTGAGGGTATGCTTGACGCGCGCATCCAGTCTTGATGGTGTGCGCCCAATCAAGGTCGCTTGATCAGCCGGTCAGGCGGCCTCGAAGCGTTTAGACAGGTCTCTACAACATGAGCGAACACGACACGCTTGCGCGGCTCGCGGCTGTGATCCAGTCGCGCCGCAAAGGCAGCGCCAACAATTCGTACACGCGGCAGCTGCTGGACGCTGGCCCTGAGCGCTGCGCCAGGAAGTTTGGCGAAGAAGCCGTCGAGGCCGTCATCGCGGGCGTAACGAAGGATCCGCATGCGCTCGCCCAGGAAGCCGCCGATACGCTGTATCATTTGCTCGTGCTGCTTGAGGTCAACCGCGTGCCGCTCGCCGACGTCATGGCAATTCTCGATGGACGGATGGGTACGTCCGGCCTCGACGAGAAAGCATCGCGACCAAAGGAGAGTGGCGCGTGAAGCCGAACAAAGTTGCGCGTGCCGTCAAGGCCCGTAAGGCGCAACGGGCGGCGGCTGCGGCGAAACTCGCGTTTTCACCGTACCGCAATTTCACGCGTGAAGAGTGGGCGCGGCTACGTGCCGACACGCCGATGACGTTGAAGCCGAGCGAGCTTGAACAGCTCTCGGGTGTTATCGAAGAGCTCTCCGTCGATGACGTCGAGCAGATTTATCTGCCGCTCTCGCGCTTGCTGAATTTGTACGTCGCCGCCGAGCAAAAGCTCCATGCCGTGTCGCTGGAGTTTCTCGGCCGCAAGGACGTAAAGGTGCCATTTATCATTGGCGTGGCGGGGTCGGTTGCCGTCGGCAAAAGCACGACAGCACGTGTTCTGAAGGCGCTGCTGGCGCGCTGGCCTGATCATCCACGCGTTGATCTGCTGACAACCGACGGCTTCCTGTTGCCGAACGCCGAACTCGAAAAGCGCGGCCTGATGGGCCGCAAGGGATTTCCGGAATCGTTCGACGCCGATCGGCTGCTGCAATTTCTTGGCGACGTGAAATCCGGCGTCGCGCATGTGACAGCGCCGGTTTATTCGCACGTCCAGTACGATATTCTTGCGAACCAGGAAGTGATCGTCGAGCAGCCTGATATTCTGATTATCGAGGGATTGAACATCCTGCAGGCCGCAGAAATGCCGCCGGGCGGCGGCGCTATTCCGTTCGTGTCGGATTTCATCGATTTCTCGATTTATATCGATGCCGCGCCGGACGTGATCGAGCACTGGTATGTGACGCGTTTCATGCGTCTGCGCTCGACCGCATTCCGCGATCCCGGCGCGTATTTTCACAAGTACGCGACGGTGAGCGCCGAGGAAGCGCGCCAGATGGCGCTTACGCTCTGGCGCACGGTCAACCTCAAAAACCTCGAAGAAAATATTCTGCCGACGCGCCGGCGCGCGCACCTCATTTTGCAAAAAGCCAAGAACCACAAGGTTCAATCGGTCGCTTTGCGCAAGTTATGATGCAACGTCGCTTCCGGCCGGCTCGCGGAACGCGAGTCGGAAGCGGCCAAAAAAATGGGCCGCTTGGGGCAGCGGCCCTGGTAGTTGATCATATTTTTGGAGAGTGCTGGAAGTTTGGCAGTTGCTCAGCGGATTAGTTGAGCGGTCCTGCGACCCGGACAGTGTCCGGTTTTTTAGGCGTGCGGACAGCGCCAGCAGCAGAGCTGATAGGCGTTGCAGGCGAGACCGTTTGTGCGGCTTTATATTTGTCGCGAAGGCGACGGATGGTCGATGGGTCGGAAAAGCCCATGACACGAATGGCCGTTGTCGGCTTCAAGTCCGGCTGAGTTCTGAGCAATTCAATAAGGCGCGCAATCCGGTCGCTATCATCGATACCGGTCCCAATCGGGCGCCCGCGCTTGATCTTCGTCTCAACCATTCATCGAACCTCGAACGAAGCGATTCGTTGAGATGACATTGGTCGAAATGAATTGGCAATTCCAGGGAATTTAAATAGCCGGTCGAATTGGAGCCGGAATTGGCTGTGTTATTATTGCAACTGAACCATGTTCAGTCTGCTATCGATCCGCTATTGGTATTTCTCAGATATTGAAATGGCCAATTCGCAGAAATTGGAATTGGCCATTTCTAAATTAGGTCAGCAGACCTTTCTCACGTGCTAAGCGATCGAGTGGCACGGCCGGTCTTGCACCGATATGACTGATGACTTCGGCTGCAGCCAAGCTCGCAAGTTTGCCCGATGTTTCGAGCGGAAGATCGTGCGCGACGCCAAACAAAAAGCCCGCTGCATAAAGATCGCCGGCACCCGTCGTATCGACGACTTTATCAATCGGTGCTGCGGCAATTTCGATGTCGCGGCCGTCCGTCAATATGTGCGAGCCTTTGGCGCTGCGCGTCAAAACGGCAAGCTTGATGTCCTTACGCGCGCTCGCAACAGCGTCGTCGTAATTCGACGTTTCATAAAGCGATTTGATTTCGCTTTCATTGGCGAAGACGATATCGACGCCGTCGCGAATGAAGCTCAGAAATTCGGCGCGATGGCGATCGACGCAGAAGCCGTCCGATAACGTCAGCGCGACTCTACGGCCTGCAGCTTTCGCTTCTTTCGCGGCTTCTTTAAATGCGCGCTTGGCTTCTTCGCGATCGAACAGATAGCCTTCAAGATAAAGGATGGCGCTGTCGCGAATGAGGGCGCGATCGAGCATCGTTTCATCGAATTGCGTTGATGTTCCGAGGAACGTGTTCATCGTGCGCTCGCCGTCTGGCGTGACGAGGATGAGTGACCGCGACGTCGGCATGCCGCCTTTGATCGGTGCATTGGTGAACGTCACGCCGATCGACCGAATATCGTGCGAGAAGATGCGGCCAAATTCGTCGTCTGCGATCGATCCGATGAAGCCTGCGCGGCCACCAAACGACGCGACGCCGGCAATCGTATTGGCAGCCGAGCCACCCGAGATTTCAACCGCTGGGCCCATGCCGGCATAGATCTTGTTGACGTCGTCGGCATCGACGAGGCGCATGCTGCCTTTGGCGGCGCCGACCTGGGCGAGGTAAACGTCGTCGCAGCGGCCTATGATATCGACAATGGCGTTTCCGATGCCGGTGACGCCGTATTTCGTGCCCGTCGTGCTCGTCATTGGTTCCCCCGTGGTTGCGGCGCGCACTATAGGGGTGGGCGGTCTGCGGGCAAGTTGGCCGCTCAGCGGCGCCGGGACGCACGCGCGGCGCCGGCGGGTGCCGCCATAGCCGCGATCGCCAGGACGAGGCGTTCGGCCAGCGTATCCTCAAGCTGTGACGACAGCCGAGCCGCCTTCGCCGTTTCGCTTATGCGTTGAAGCGCAGAATCGAGTGATGTCCGAGACCAGTTTCTGATCTGCGCAGCGAAGACGTCGCGCTGCTTGAAATGCAGCGGTGGCCGCAGGCCGCGCAGCGCGTCTTCGAGGCTGCGGCCGCTATCGAGATCGCCACGAACCCGGTGAAGCTTCAAGAAATAGCGCTGCATGATCAGGATGATTGCCTGTGCGCTCTCACCCGACGCAATCGCGCGGCCATAGTCGGTGACGGCGGCAACGGCGCGGCCGCTGGCTGCGGCTTCAGCGATGCGTTCAAGCGCAAGATCGGCGGCGTCGCCGACAATCGCCTCGACGTCGTCCTCGGATATTTCGCCGTTGCCGAGCGCGAACAGCGCCAGCTTTTCGATTTCGCCGCGCGATAGCGCGCGATCCGCACCGAGGCGCGATTGCAGCAGCGCTCGCGCATCATTGGTTATGCGCATTTTATGCGCCGCTAGCACGTCGTTGATCAGGCTGTCGATGTCGGCTGCGGAATCGGGATAGCAGGCAACCGCGGCCAAGCTCGGAAGGCCTTCAAAAAGTGCGCGCATGGCGTCGTCGGGTTTCAGGTTGCCGCCTTCGACGACGAGAAAGCCTTCGAGGGGCGTGCCGTCGAGTATGTCTTTGAGCAGCGCCGCGTTGATGCGCCGCCCGGCCGTCACGCGAATGATTTTGCGGCCTGAGAACATCGGCCGTGTTTGCAGCTCGACGGCGAGGCGGCCCGTATCCTCGTCGAGATCCGTTTCGTCGAGGCGCATCACTTCGCCCGGCGGGTTCTCGCGCGCCGCGATCGTCGCTGCGATCTGCTGCGAGCGTTCCGTAATGAGGCCCGGGTCAGACCCGAAGAACAAAACCGCAGACAACGTCACTGGCGGCGATTTTGTGAATGCCGCGGCTTGCTGCGCTTTGATGGCAACCATAGAGCGGCCGCGTTACGCGGGGCGGGACAGATGCGCCAAGAGGCGCGTGCGCAGTTCTTCGCCGACTGTTTTGGCAGCACGGTTTTCTGCGTTTTCACGCGCACGGACGTTGGCGAAAATCGACGTGACGCGCTCGAAGCCGGCGCGGCCGTAGCTGCGGCCTTCGGCGATCACCGATTTGTCGGCGATGCGGATCAGGCGATAAGCAGCATCGACGTTGTAAACTTGGCCCGATGCGTTGCCTTCGATGTTGACGAGCGTCGACGTTACCGATTCACGCACCGCAATTTCTAGGCGGTATTCAGGCGGCAGCGGCGCTCCACCACCCGTTGCCTGGAAAATCAATTCGTTGCGAATGCGCTGGCCAACGCGACCGGGGATTGGCGCAATGTCGACTGCGGCAAGCTTCTCGTTGGCACCGGTACCGCCGAAATCCGACGACGCATGCAGTGGCCGGAAGCCCGACGCGTCGGAGCATGCTGCCGCAAGTCCGGCAACAGCGACGCACAGCAGCAGTTTCAGCGCGCGGAGCGGCCGAGTGACAGATCGATGTCCGCTTGAGACTTCAGCCGACGACATTCACGATCCTTTGCGGAACCACGATAACTTTCTTAACCGGCCGCCCTTCGAGCGCCCGGCTGACGGCTTCGAGAGCCAATGCGGCTGCCTCGACCTCTTGCGAGCCCGCGGAGCGCGAAATGACCAACTCGTCCCGCCTCTTGCCATTCACCTGTACGGCAATGGTGACTTGATCGTCAACGAGAAGGGCCGCTTCGATGTCCGGCCACGGTTCGTTCGCGAGTAACGTGTTGTATCCGAGCCGCGCCCAGCATTCTTCAGACAAATGCGGCATCATGGGGCCGATCATTGTGACCAGGAAACGGGCGGCCTCGCGGGAAGCCCAATCCAGCCCTGGCGGTGCCTTGCCGTCGGCCGCCTTGGTTAGCGCCGCCTGGAGCACATTCGCGAACTCGTGGATCTGAGCAACGGCGACGTTGAAGCGCAGCGCCTCGATCGCCTTGCCGACCTGATCCATCGCCCTGTGCGCCGCCTTGCGGACGGTTTCAGCCTCGGGGCCGAAGGTCGCCGGCTTGGCTTGCTCATCGGCACTCGGATACGCGTTGGCGATATCTTCGACGATCCGCCAGACGCGCTGGATGAAGCGCCCGGCACCGGCGACGCCAGCTTCCGTCCAGATCACGTCGCGTTCTGGCGGGGAATCCGACAGCATGAACCAGCGCGCGCAGTCGGCGCCGTAATGGGCGATGATGTCATCCGGGTCGACGAGGTTCTTCTTCGATTTCGACATCTTTTCGATCGAGCCGATCGTGACCGGTCGGCCGGAGGCGGCTTCGACAGCATGGCGGCTCGCGCCCTCGCCTTCGAATTTCACTTCGTTCGGCAGCAGCCAGTAGCCGTCTTGCGACTTGTAGGTTTCGTGCGTGACCATGCCTTGCGTAAAAAGCGCTGCAAACGGTTCGCGCGTATTCGTCGCGAACTGCAAATGACCGGTGTCGCACATCGCGCGGGCGAAGAAGCGCGAATAGAGCAGATGCAAAATCGCGTGCTCGATGCCACCGATGTACTGATCAACCGGCAACCAGTATTGCGCAGACTTCTTGTCAACCGGCGTTGCGGCCTTCGGTGCGGTAAAGCGGACGTAGTACCAGGACGAGTCGACAAACGTATCCATCGTGTCGGTTTCGCGCGTGGCGGCTTTCCCGCACTTCGGGCAGGAGCAATTTTTCCACGTCGGATGGCGGTCGAGCGGGTTGCCGGGTTTGTCGAACGTCGCGTCTTCCGGAAGTTTGATCGGCAAATCTTTTTCTGCGACCGGCACGACGCCGCAATCGCTGCAGTGAACGATCGGGATCGGACAGCCCCAATAGCGCTGACGCGAGATACCCCAGTCGCGCAGGCGGAAATTGACCTTGCGCGTTCCCTGCGGTTTGCCCGCAAGCTTCTGTTTTTCGAGGCGCGACGCTGCTTCTTCGAAAGCTTCCGTCGTCGATTTACCGTCGAGGAAGCGCGAATTGATCATCACGCCGTCGTCTTCGTAGGCCTTATTTTTCAACGTAAACGTCGCTGCGTCTTCGCCTGGCGGCAGGATCACTGGCACGACCGGCAAGTCGTAGCGGCGTGCGAAATCCATGTCGCGCTGGTCGCCGGATGGGCAGCCGAAAATAGCGCCCGTGCCGTAATCCATCAGCACGAAATTCGCGACGTAAACCGGCAACGGCCATGACGGATCGAACGGATGCGTCGCGCGAATGCCGGTATCGAAACCGCGCTTTTCCGCAGCTTCAATATCGGCGACGGACGTGCCCATGCGCCGGCACTCTTCGCAGAATTCAGCGAGCTCGGCGTTATTTTCCGAGGCCGCCTTCGCAAGCGGATGATCGGCGGCAACGGCGAGGAACGACGCGCCGAACAGCGTGTCCGGGCGCGTCGTGTAGACTTCGAGTTCGCCCGCGCCTTGTGGTGCAGTCTTTTCATCTAGCGCCCAACGGACCAGCATGCCTTCCGAGCGGCCGATCCAGTTCGCCTGCATCAGCCGGACTTTTTCGGGCCAGTTGGTCAGCGTGTCGAGGTCGCGCAGAAGTTCTTCGGCGTAGTCAGTGATCTTGAAGAACCACTGCGTCAGCTCGCGCTGTTCAACGAGCGCACCCGAGCGCCAGCCGCGGCCGTCGATCACCTGCTCGTTCGCCAAGACCGTGTGATCGACCGGGTCCCAGTTGACCTTCGACGACTTGCGATAGGCGATGCCCTTTTTTAGGAAGTCGAGAAAAAGCTTCTGCTGGTGCTGGTAGTATTCCGGCGCACAGGTTGCGATCTCGCGTGACCAGTCGAGCGACAGGCCCATCGATTTGAGCTGTCCGCGCATCGTGTCGATGTTCTGATAGGTCCACTTGCCAGGATGGACCTTGCGTTCCATCGCGGCGTTTTCGGCCGGCATGCCAAAGGCGTCCCAGCCCATCGGATGTAGCACGTTGAAGCCCTTGGCGCGCTTGTAGCGCGCGAAGACGTCACCCATCGCGTAATTGCGGACGTGGCCCATGTGGATGCGGCCCGACGGGTACGGGAACATCTCGAGGACGTAGCATTTCGGGCGGCTTTCGTCGTCGCTCGCCTCAAAAATCCGGCCCTTGTCCCAGACCTTCTGCCAGTGCTTTTCGCGTGCGGGTGCGTTGTAACGTTCGGCGGCCATGGGTGGCGATGTCTTTCAGGGCGTTAAGAAATTGCGGGCGGTTTGGCCGAGAACGACCGTTCGGCGTGCCGTAAAGAGCCTCAAAGGTAAAGAAGGGTCAAGGCTGCAAATCTCGCGGCCATCGCCTGCATGTTTATAAAAATGGAGTTCATCGACATATCTGGGGTGACGTGTCGAATGGATCGACAGTTCGCAAAGCATATGTCGATAAAATCGCGATTAGTCGACATGTATGTCGAGAAGTGGCGCCGAAATCGACACGTAGCCAATTGCATGTCGATAAATTCACCGTTTATCGACATTACGGTATGGTGATGTCGATCGGATCGACGTATATGTCCTCACGAGTCGATAAAAACAGATTATGTCGACACGTGAGCCGAGACAAACCATGTTCGACCCCAAATTACCTTATAACGAACTGCCGAAGCTGCCTCCGAAGGCCGAGATCGAAACCAATAAGGTTTTGAAGCGGTGGGGCCTAGCGCGCAGCGCCCTCTCGGAGCTGCGCCTTGCCGGACAGACCATCCCCGATCCCGGTGTGCTGATTACCACAATCCCGCTGCTCGAAGCCAAAGACAGCTCCGAAATCGAAAACATCGTCACGACCAATGACGCGCTGTTTCGCGAGGCAGCACTCGAAAGCGAAAATGGCGATCCCGGCGCAAAAGAAGGCGTCCGCTACCGCAGGGCGCTCTATGGTGCGCTCGAACTCATCAAGAAACGCCCGCTGACATCGCGCACGGCCATCGAGATTTGCCGCACGATCACCGGCGTCGACCTCGATGTCCGCGCGATACCGGTTAATCTCAAGAATAAGCACACGGGCGAAATCATCTACACGCCGCCACAAGGCGAGGCTGTGCTGCGCGAGTTGCTCTCAAACTGGGATGCGTTCGTCCATGACCGCAGTGGCGACCTCGACCCGCTCATCAAGATGGCGGTGCTGCACTATCAGTTCGAAGCCATCCATCCGTTTCCGGACGGCAATGGACGGACAGGCCGTATCTTGAATGTCGCGTACCTTATTCAGGAGGGACTGCTCGATCTGCCGACCCTTTATCTCAGTCGCTACATCCTTGAAACACGCGCAGACTATTATCGCGCGCTCGAACGCGTGACGACGCACGGTGATTGGGAAAACTGGCTCATCTACATGATGACGGCCGTCGAGACGACGTCGCAATGGACGGCACGCAAGATCGGCGCAATGCGCGAACTTCTCGACGAAACCAATAGGCATGTAAAGGCGGCACTGCCGAAAATTCATTCGCGCGAGCTGGTCGATCTGCTGTTAACGCAGCCGTATTGCCGAATCGCAAATGTCGTCGAGCACGGCATTGCCAAGCGGCAAGCGGCGTCGACCTATCTGCAAGAGCTCGTTCGCATCGGAGTCTTACGGGACGAGAAGGTCGGGCGAGAGAAGATCTTCTTGAACAAGACATATCTCGATCTGCTGACGACCGACGCAAATACGTTCCCCAGTTATGACCGCACGCCTATGCAATCGCGCGGTGTCCTAGAATAAATAGCGGCGGATCAGGCTTTGCACCCGACCCGCCGCGATCAGTTCAAACTCGGCGCAGCGTTTAGCAGGTGTGCGCGGATGCGCCAGCTTCGGCAACATCGTGATCCTGCGCGCCGCTGCCGCCTGAGACACCGATTGCGCCGATGACGACGCCGCTCTTGTCTTTCAACGGGATGCCGCCGGCGAAGATCATGACGCGATCATGGTTCGAGGCGTGGATGCCGAAGAACTGGTCGCCCGGCTGACTGTTTTCGGCGAGTTCCTTGGTCGAAATGTTGAACGCGCGCGACGTGAACGCCTTGTTGATGGAAATGTCGATCGACCCGATCCAGGCATTGTCCATGCGGACGTGCGCGATCAGGTTCGCGCCTTCGTCGACGACCGCGATGTTCATCGGCTGGCCGATTTCCACGGCCTTCTTTTCGGCGGCGGCGATAATGCGGCGGGCGTCAGCGAGCTTCAGCATATTGGGGGGTCTCCTCTATTGGTCGTCGTCGATGTCGTCCGTAACCTAGCGCGCTTATGTAGGTGCTGCGAATTAAACGAGAATTGCGACACTTATTCACGATGTGCGTTTAGCTTCGCGATTTGCCTGAGGCAGGGTTAAAGGAGCATCGAGGAAGCGGTTTAAGGAGACGCTGCGCGTGCCGCACGGTTCGACGAACATCAGTACCGATACGATTGAGGACCGGTTGGCGGCCGTGCGGTCGGCAATTTCCGGCGCGGCCCACAAGGCCCACCGCGCGCCGGCTGACGTCGCGTTGATAGCCGTCTCCAAGACATTCGACACGGTCGATATCCGCCCGGCGCTTGACGCAGGTCAGCGTGTCTTCGGTGAGAACCGCGTGCAGGAAGCGCAGGGCAAATGGCCGGAGCTGCGCGCTTCCTATCCTGATTTAAAGTTGCATTTGATCGGTCCGCTCCAGTCGAACAAGGCGGCGGACGCCGTTGCGCTTTTTGATGCCGTTCACACGATTGATCGCCCGAAAATTGCCAAGGCAATCGCAGACGAGATGGCCAAGCAGAAGAGGCATCTCGACCTGTTTGTTCAGGTGAATACCGGCGAAGAGCCGCAGAAGGCGGGCGTCATGCCGGCCGACGCAAAAGCCTTCGTTGCGATGTGCCGCGATGAGCTTCGCATGACTATTGCTGGGCTGATGTGCATTCCGCCGGTCGATGAAGAACCGGCCGTGCATTTCGCATTTCTGGCGAAACTTGCTGGCGAGTTAGGTCTGCAGAACCTCAGCATGGGTATGAGCGGCGACTACGAAACTGCAATCGCGTTCGGCGCGACGCACGTTCGCGTCGGCTCGGCGATCTTCGGGTCGCGCTAACTCCGACATTCCCGTGCGCATGTTGGAACCTGCCGGGCCGGGCAGCGTTCACCTCACGTCGTCCGTTACGCGAGGTGCCGTTATGGCGAAGACTCAAATTCCGAATGCAGGTGGAGGCGGGACGCACGATCCCCATAATCCGAATCCGGACGAGCCGGTTCACAACCCACCGGATGTCATGCCGATGCCGCCCGATCTTCCGCCGTTGCCGGACTTCGATCCGTTTCCGACGCCTGCAGTCAACCCGCGCTGACAAACTGACGTCTTTTAGGATTCGTCATGGAAAATTCTCTATTGCTTTGGAGTAGTTTATTGGCGGTGTCGGCGGCCTTCATGGCGGCGATGAAGCACAATGCGCGACGTCCGCTCGCGTTCCGCCTTCGCCGGCTTAGCCGCCGCGGCTGAAGTTCATCGCGTACTTTTCCGCGTTGGCAGCCGCGCGTTTACGGTTGAAGCTGGCCGCGTTCGAGTTTCCCACTGTAAAGTTTGGCGTTCTCACGGCCTGGCACCAACGCAGTGCTAGGCTTGCGTTCGATTCGTTTTATGCGCAACGCGCATTCTCCGCGCCAAGTGCTTTGCAAGGGAGCGACCATGTCGTCGGCTGCTGCGAAAAAAGATCCTGTCGAAGTCGAAGCCCGCAATGCGGCGGCGGATGCCGCCGCCGACGCGCGTGCGGATGTGCGCGAAGAGGCGAGCAAAGCGAAAGCCGCTGTCACCAAACTCGAAAAAGCGAAAAGCGCTGCAAACGATGCGCTCAAGGCGACGTGGAAGGAATTCACGGTCGACGTCTGGATCACGCCATTCAACTCGATCGAATTCGGCTTCTGGAAGCGCGACCGCAATCGCGGCAAGTCCCGGCAGTTTACAACCGACATGGACGTCTTCGCCGAGATCAACGAGAACGGTGAGCGCACCGGCGTTCTTGGCTATCGCAAGGAGCTTTGGAACGGCACGTCAGGAACCGACAAACGCCTTGTTTTCAAGCTTTTCTCGGAAACGCTGAACTGGCGCGCAAGCATGGACATGATGCTCGGGCGCTCGATCCAGCAGACCATTGGCGCCCGCGGCCTGCCGGTCACTACGTATTCGATCAACACGAGTACCGATGACGCCCTGATCGTGCTTGAGCGCTCGGCCAACAAGTGGCCGCTTTGCCCCGAATATTTTTCGTTCTTCGTCCTCGACGGCAGCGTTCCGAAGTTTTACCGCATACGCCGCGATATCATCAACTTGGGCGGCGATTACTCCCTGATCGATCAGACAGGCGAGACGGTCGGCTATCTCGACGGTGCGGTTTTAACCATTGGCGGGCGCTGGAAAGGCAGTGTCCGCGGTGATCATGCCGACCCGCGCATCATGACGGTCATGAAGTTGTTTGCCGGGCTGATCGTTTTCAATCCGGAAGCGCGCCGCCACGTCAAAACCCTGGCGCGCGATATTCGCAAGGGCCGTATTCAGCCGGATGTCCATTACCAGGAAGCCGATCTGTATATGAATCCGCGCCGCGTACGCTGACCTGCATCGAAGTTGCGCATTTGCCTACACATTGGGCAAAGCGTGTTTTGTCATGCACAACGCCTTTGTTTTCGAGTTTCTGAGACGATCAAGAATGGCCCCAGCGTTGACCGCGGGGCCATTTGTTGTTTTCCCTGCCGTGATAACAGGCAGCACCTGCGCGCCGGTTAGGCAAAATCGTCTAATCGCCGTCGGCTGCTTAAAAAAACGACAGACCGGGGAAGCCGCAATGGATCAAGCAGCGCAAGGGGCAGATGTCTTCTTTCTGCTCATGGGTGCCATACTCGTGTTCGCGATGCACGGAGGCTTCGCGTTTCTCGAAGTCGGCACCGTTCGCCACAAGAACCAAGTCAACGCACTCGTCAAAATTCTGGTCGACTTTGCAATCTCGACGCTCGCTTATTTCTTGCTCGGATACGCGATCGCGTACGGCGTGACGTTCTTTGCATCCGCCGCTGAGATCAGCGGGGCGCAAGGCTACGACCTGGTCAAGTTCTTCTTCCTCGCGACGTTCGCCGCGGCCGTGCCGGCAATCGTTTCAGGCGGCATTGCCGAACGCGCACGGTTCGTGCCGCAGTGCGCGGCGACGGCGCTGCTCGTCGGATTGGCGTATCCGCTGATCGAGGGCGCGATCTGGAACAAGAATTTCGGTTTGCAGGATGGGTTCTTCACGAGTGTGCTTGGCGCGCCGATGAAGGACTTTGCTGGTTCCATCGTCGTGCACGCGTTCGGCGGCTGGGTCGCCCTCGGCGCAATCCGCCAGCTCGGCGCGCGCATAGGGCGCTACGACCGCGGGCGCCCGATTTCGCCGCCACCGTCGTCGATCCCGTGGCTCGCGATGGGCTCGTGGATGCTGTGCGTCGGCTGGTTCGGCTTCAACGTCATGAGTGCGCAGAGCCTGAAAGCAATCTCCGGCCTCGTCGCGGTGAACTCGCTTTTGGCAATGTGCGGCGGCATCGTTGCGGCGTTGCTCGCCGGCCGCAACGACCCCGGTTTCGTGCATAACGGTGCGCTTGCTGGGCTTGTTGCGGTGTGCGCCGGGTCAGACGTCATGCATCCGCTCGGCGCGCTCGTGACCGGCGCGATCGCCGGCGTGATCTTCGTCAAGATGTTCACGATCTCAACCGGCAAATGGCAGATCGACGATGTGCTCGGCGTATGGGCGCTGCACGGGCTGTGCGGATTGTGGGGCGGAATCGCCTGCGGGATCTTCGGTCTTGACGCTTTCGGCGGACTGGGCGGCGTGACGTTTGGTTCGCAACTCGTTGGCTCGGTCGCGGGTGCTGCCTTCGGCTTTCTCTGCGGCACGGCCATCTATTGGATCGTCGACACGGCGTTTGGCTTCCGGATGTCGCCGGGCGAGGAACGTCAGGGTGCGGATATTTCGATCCATAAGATCGGCGCCAATCCCGAAGACGACGTTCGCATGGGGCGCGTCTAACGCGTCCTGCTACGCAAGAACGGCTGTGGCCGGAAGCGCCGTCCGCGCTCCGGTCATTCGCCTTTTCGGTAGCGGGAGACCGACCCGAAAAACGCGCGTTCATCTTGCGCGCCACAACCAATCCGCGAATTTTTCGGAGCACATGTGCGGCAAACTGAACCGTCAAAATTGGCTTATTTCACTGGCATTTGTGACTGGTTTCTTCCTAAGTAACTCTACGCAAAGCGAAAATATTTTAAACGCCTGAAGAATGTGGTGCGGTCGATATGCCGCGCGCAGTTTTGTCCTCTTTTTTTCGACGCATTCGCAGTCTCGATGCGCCTCGTTGTTCAAACGAGTGAGGAGACGATGGCCATGCGTTTGGCTTTTCTGGCACTGGCATTGATGCTGATGTCAATTGCAGGTGTGACGTCCGCTGACGCGCGCCGCTATTACGATCGTAGTGAAGACGGCTCGCGCTATTCTTCGCGCAGCGCCCATTCTGGCGTTGGTCCACGTCCTGGCCGCTGGTGCGGTTGGTGGATGCGCACGCAGAAGGGCGGCGGCCCACACTTGAACCTCGCGCGCAACTGGCGCGGCTGGGGTCGCCCAAGCGGTCCGCAAATCGGCGCCGTTGTCGTCTGGCCGCATCACGTCGGCATGATCACCGGCCGCACCGCACGCGGGCAGTGGATCGTCAAGTCGGGTAACGACGGCGGCCGCGTTCGCGAGCGCGCACGCTCCGTTGCTGGCGCTGTTTTCCGCGTCGGCTAACGCTCAGATCATCGTTCAGATGTGTTTCGCAAGCCGGTCCTCGAAAGGGACCGGCTTTTTCGTTGTATCGCGCGCCGCCAGGCGTATCGTGATCGCAGCGGCGATTCGGTTCGCTGCGGAACTTGTGACGTGATCGTGCATTTCGCTTAGGCGTTAGGGGAATGGCGCTGCAGCACCTTTTTTGACCGGCTCGATGCGCTCGATGCCGATCAAACGCTCAGCCCAAACCTTCGAGATGAAGTCGTAAAGACACACAGGAGGGGACTATGGGATTAGAAGCACTCATCATTCTGCTCGTCATCGGTGCGATCGCTGGCTTTCTCGCCGGATTGATCGTCAAAGGGTATGGGTTCGGACTCGTTGGCAATATCGTCGTCGGTATCGTTGGCGCTTTTCTCGGCGGCTGGCTGCTGCCGCAGCTTGGTCTGTTCACAGGTGGTGATTTGGTCGGGTCGATCATCTCGGCGACCATCGGCGCGGTCATTCTACTCGTGCTGATCGGCGTCTTGCGCCGCGCGTAGCGTCGTCAAGCCGATTTGGAATTGAGATGGACCTGCCAGCTTGGTGGGTCCATTTTTGTTGCGAAGCCGCCGCTTCGTAGACGGCTGCCAGCAATCTCGGTATCGCTAGCCGCGCAATCGACCAGGGCGGCGCCACATGACGGCAATCACGAACCACACTCTGCACTCTCTGACGTCCGGCGCGATCGTATCGCCGTTCACGCAACTGCGCCGCTTGCTCAATGGCATTGAGCCCGGCCATACAAAGCCCATCGAGTTGACGATTGGCGAGCCGCGCGAAGCGATGCCGAACTTCATCGTCGCAAAACTCGATGAGGCGGCGGCACTCTACGGCAAATATCCGCCGATCCGCGGCTCAGACGACCTGCGCGGCGCGATCTCGGGTTGGCTGTCGCGGCGCTACGCACTCACCGGCGCGGTCGATCCCGCTATAGAGATTGTCGCGCTCAATGGATCGCGGGAAGGATTGTTCTTCGCATGCATTCCGGCAGTCGGTCGCAAGGCGGTTGAAGGCCGGCCTGCGATCCTGATGTGTAACCCGTACTATTCGGCGTACGTCGCGGGTGCGCTCGGCGTGGGCGCCGAAGCGGTCTATCTCAATGCGACTGCGGCGACCGGCTTCCTTCCAGATCTTGACGACTTGGCGCGTGACACGGCGCTGCTAGCGCGGACGTGCGCGCTGTTCATCAATTCGCCGTCGAACCCGCAAGGCACGGTCGCGAGCCGCGCGTACATCCTGAAAGCGCTGACGCTCGCCCGTGCGCACGACTTCATGCTGTTTCTCGACGAGTGTTACTCAGAAATTTACACGGGCGCGGCGCCGGTGGGTGGTCTTGAGGTGGCAGCCGGCGCGCCGGAGCGCTTCCGCAACCTTGTCGTTTTCAACTCGCTGTCGAAGCGGTCGAACCTGCCAGGATTGCGGTCCGGCTTTGCGGCGGGCGATCCTGCCTTTCTCGATGCCTATTCAGAAATCCGTAACATGTGCGCGCCGACGGTGCCGGGTCCGGTGCAGCACGCCTCCGCTGCAGCATGGCGCGATGAAGCCCATGTCGAAGCGGCACGCGCGCAGTACCGCGAAAAGTTCGGAATAGCCGATGCCGTTCTAGGCGACCGCTACGGCTACCGGCGCCCTGATGGCGGCTTCTGTCTTTGGCTCGATATGAGCCAGTTTGGCGGCGGGAGTGACGCAACAGTAACGTTATGGAAACGTATGGGCGTCAAGGTCATACCGGGGGCTTTCCTGGCCCAGACCGGTCGTGACGGAACCAATCCCGGCGCCAATTTTGTGCGCGTAGCTCTGGTTCAAGACCCCGCGACGATCCGGGAAGCGCTCGAACGCTTGGTTGCAGTTCTGAGTTGAGAGAGTTCGTTCGCGCTGATGTCGCTCGATACGCGAGGCATCGATCCGCAGCGGCTGTTACCGCAGTCACTGGAGGACCGGCTTTTGGGCTGGCTTGCACGCTTTGGAGGCGGTTGTCTCCTGGCGTTTGTTGGCGTGGTCTGGCTGAGCCTCCTGTCGTGGTCGTACACCGATCCGAGCCTGACGCACGCGACGACGTCCGCCGCACAAAACTGGATGGGGCCGCTTGGCGCCATTCTCGCGGATCTGCTTTTGCAAACGCTCGGCTTCTCGGCGGTGATCGCGCTCGTCGCGCCGGTGATATGGACGCTGGAATTGATGCGCGACAGCCGCATCTCGACGCCGCGAACGAAGGCCGGATTTTATCCGCTCGCCATTCTCGCAGTCGCCGGCGCGCTGTCGGCTTTCCCGGATCCCGCTGCCTGGCCGCTGCATCATGGTCTTGGCGGCGTGTTGGGTGATGGCCTGTATAATCTGACGTCGCGGCTGTTCGCGTTTATCAATACGGATCGCGCAGGCCTTGCGGCCGCAGTGACGTTGCTCGCCGGTGCAGTCACGGCTTTTGCGAAAAGCATCGGGCTTGATCTCGAGGCAACGACACGGTCTATTTTGGCTGGCGCAACGCGCGTGGCGCATGCCGCGATGGATGGCGACGCACTCTATGCGCGCCAGCAGCCAGCGCATGATCATCACTTCACGGACGACAATGGCGCCGGCGCGTTCGACAACACGCAGGGCATGCGTCCGCCGAAGGCGGCGCGCCGTTGGTGGCCGTTCGGGCAACGCAATGCCGACGATCGCGGCGGCCCGATGGATGCCGTCGTACCGCAGCACATGCGGATGCCGGCTGGCACCTACGCCCACGCCAACACCTTCGCCGCCGTCCCGCCGCAGGATGCGTTTGGCCGTGCGAACGCTGACACCTATGCATCGTTCGATTTCAACGTGATCCCAAACCGCGGTGACGAACCGATGATGCGCGAGCCGGGCTTTGATGCATCGACTGATGCGGCGAGCCGCGCAATCGCCGCGCGTTTTGCGCCAGGCGGCACCGACGCTCAAGGCCACGCACAACCGCCGCCGCGCAAAGCTCAGCCGGCTGCGGCTAAAGCCAAAGTACCGCCTGCTGCGACCAATCTCGCAACGGGCCTTCCGTTCCGCGCGGCCGATCCCGGCTGGCAGCGGCCATCGTTGAATTTGTTGAAGCGCGCGACCGCGGCAAAGCCCGGACCCGAATTCACGCAAACGGCGATGCGCGGCAACGCGCGTCTGCTCGAAGACGTGCTTGCTGATTTCGGCGTCAAAGGCGAAGTCAAGGACATCAAACCGGGTCCCGTCGTGACGCTGTACGAACTCGAACCCGCGCGCGGCACGAAGTCGTCGCGCGTCATCGGTCTTGCCGACGACATTGCGCGCTCGATGAGCGTTGCGAGCGTTCGTGCCGCCGTCGTTCCGGGCCGCAACGCCATCGGCCTTGAGTTGCCGAACGTGCGGCGCGAGCCGGTATTGCTGCGCGAAATTTTCGAAGCCGATGTCTACAAAACCAGCGCGCACGCGTTGCCGCTTGCGCTCGGCAAGTCGATCGGCGGCGAACCGATTGTCGCCGACCTGGCGCGCATGCCGCATCTGCTCGTCGCTGGTACGACCGGATCGGGCAAGTCGGTCGGCGTCAATGCGATGGTGTTGTCGCTGCTCTATCGCCACGCGCCTGAAGATTGCCGCTTGCTGTTGATCGATCCGAAGATGCTTGAGCTGTCGGTTTACAATGGCATTCCACATCTGCTGACGCCGGTCGTCACCGATCCGCACAAAGCCGTCGCTGCACTCAACTGGGCGGTCGGCGAAATGGAAGAGCGCTACAAGCGCATGGCGTCGCTGTCGGTGCGCAACATCGAGATGTTCAACAATCGCGTGCGCAATGCCAAGAAGCGCGGCGAAATGCTATCGCGTACGGTGCAGACGGGCTTCGATCGTTCGGGTCAGGCTGTCTTCGAGAAACAGAAGATGGATCTCGAACCGCTGCCGCACATCGTCATCGTCGTTGATGAATTCGCGGACTTGATGAGCGTCGCGGGCAAGGACGTCGAAGTCGTCGTGCAGCGACTTGCGCAGATGGCGCGTGCGGCCGGCATTCATTTGATCATGGCGACCCAGCGTCCGTCGGTCGATGTGATCACCGGTACGATCAAGGCCAACTTCCCGACGCGCATTTCGTTCAAGGTGACGTCCAAGATCGACAGCCGCACGATTTTGAATGAGCAGGGCGCAGAGCAGTTGCTCGGACAGGGCGACATGCTGTTCTCGGGCGGATCAGGTCAGATCGTTCGCGTGCACGGCGCGTTCGTATCGGATGAAGAGGTTGAAGCCATTGCCGACGCGCTGCGCCGTCAAGGTCCGCCAAACTACGTCGATGGGATTGGCGACGTGACTGTCTCCGAGACGATTGCGAGCGGCGAACGCAACGTCAGCGAAGGCGATCTCTATGATCGGGCCGTCGCAATTGTGCTGCGCGATCGCAAGGCGTCCACGAGCTACATCCAGCGGCGCCTGTCGATCGGCTACAATCGCGCCGCGGACATCATCGAGCGCATGGAACGCGAAGGCCTTGTCTCGGCGGCGAACGCCGTCGGCAAGCGCGATATTCTGGTGCCTGGCGTGATGGCCGCAAACGGCAACGCCGACGCGGCCTAATCGGACACAAGTGGCGCGATGACATGTGCGCCGCGCACCGCAGCAACTTGCGCATCCGTGCGGGCTGAACTATGCCCTCACCGCGAGATTATGCCCCTCTCTCGTCGCAATTTTTGACGAAACACGGGGTGCTTCGCCCGGATCCGGGCAGCGAGCCTCGGATGGCCAGGCTTTGGGGGATGAATGGGACTGACGATGACAGCGCTTGGCCGTGGATTGATTTCGCTCGCACTTCTCGGACTATCGACGGCAGCATTCGCCCAGGACGCGAAGCCGCAAGATGCCAAACCCGCCGCTGCTCAGGCAGCGGCCCCGGCTGCCGCTCCGGCGCCTGGAGCGGCCCCTGCGGCGGCGCCCGGCACGCCCCCCGCTACCCCACCCGCAGCCGCTGCTGGGGCGGCTCAAGCGCCTGCAGGCAAGGCCGACGGCGGCTGGTCGCAGGAAGTCGCGCCGGCAAACGGCACGACGGGCATCGCTCTCGATGAAAAGCAGACGGAGCTCGTGAAGACCGTCAGCGGCTATTTCGCCAAGCTCAACGGCCTACAAGGCGCGTTCGTTCAGACGGGCGCCGACAACAAGAAGCTCAAGGGCAAGTTTTTTGTGAAACGGCCGGGCAAATTCAGATTCGACTATGCGTTGCCGTCCAAGCAAATCATCATTTCGGACGGCGAATACTTGGCAATTCAAGATTTGGACTTGAACAACGAAGATCGTGTTGCGCTTGACCAAACGCCGTTCCGGCTTTTGCTACGCAAGGACGTCGATTTGCTGCGTGATGCCCGGATCATGGAAGTTCAACAGGCCGAAGACCTCATCGTATTGGCAATTCAGGACAAAAGCCCCGACACGCCCGGTCGCATTAAAATCTTTCTCGCCACCAAACCCGCTCTCGAATTGAAAGAATGGGTAACAAGTGACGCACAGGGGCTGGATACGCGCGTCCAGGTCTCGGACGTCGAATTGACCGATAAAATCGACGAAAAAATGTTTAAGATTCAGCAGCTTGGAAACCGCCTGAGCACACCGCAATAGCGTGTTGCGGCGCAAATCAGACTGTGGCGGACTGGTAGCACGCAAGTGCATGCCTGGGGATAAAGTTGAATAACTGATCACGTTTTCGTGATCGGTCCATGCAACCCCTATTGAAAATACCGTTTCTGCGCTTAACTACTGCTTATGCAGGTGGCGTCACCCTGTATTCGGTAGTGCCCCCCGTCTAACCGAAGACGCCATCTCTGGTATCGGCTTCCCTCCCGATACCGAGCGCGACAAGCGCAAATAGCGCCCAGCTCCTCCCCCCGGAGCTGGGCGCACCCTTTTCAGCCCCTTGAAATCGAATCTATTCCATCGACGTGTAGCAAGTGATCCGCGACCGCTTACGGTTGCACAGCGGTTGATAAATATTCCCAAGCGCTGGCTGCGTGGCGTCAATGGAGCGGCAACGGCGCGTAATCGCGCTGTGGTATCTGCGGTTTCGTAAAATGCGCAGGCGCGAGTTCAAAAGCGGCAAGATCAGCGAGCGCCCGATCGACAGCACGCAGTTCATGCGCCGTTTTTAGCAGGCGTTCAGTGATTTTTTGCGTCAGATGGTCGGCGAGCTTCGGGTCGTCGGCCATTGCTTCGTGCATTTCTTCGCGTGTGATCCGCAGCGCTTTGACCGTTGTTCGCGCGAGTATCGTCGCGGTGTGGATCGTCTCGACCAGCATTGCGAGTTCGCTGATCATTGATCCTTCGGGGATAGCCTCGGCTGCTGCGCCCGGCTCTTGCGTGTTGATGCGCACGGCGTCGCCAGAGACAATGATGATGGCCGCTTCGCCGATCTGATCTTCGGCGATGATGATGTCGCCAGGGCGATAAATGATGCGGTCTGCGCGGCGTACAATTTCCGTCAACTGCAATGGCTGCAAACCCTGAAACAAGGGCAAGGCCAAAAACGGTTTGACGAGGGCATCCATAGCCATCGGTCGCGACTCCACATCGAATGTACAGGGAACGAGATACTGGAACGCGACGGATACAACGTCTGGGACTTGGCGCCGAAACGCGGCGCTAACTTGGGAGTGCACGCGATGAACGGCGGCACGGGTTCCAAGTGGTACTCACCACATCGTGGCGGCTCGGTCTACCCGGGGTGTGGACACCCTGGGGATACGCTTGGACAACTTTAGCGACAGTGCACAACTATACGCGCAGCATTTTACGGCGCAAGTTTGTAACCGCCGCTTTCAGTGATCAAAAGCTCAGCATTTGACGGGTCTTTTTCGATTTTCTGACGCAAGCGATAAATATGCGTCTCGAGTGTGTGCGTGGTGACACCGGCGTTGTAGCCCCAGACTTCGTGCAGCAGCGTATCGCGCGAGACGACCTTGTCGCCCGAGCGATAGAGATACTTCAGGATTGATGTCTCTTTCTCGGTAAGACGGATTTTCGCGCCGGCGCTGTCGACGAGCAGCTTAGAGGCCGGCTTGAAGGTATAGGGCCCGATTGCGAAAACCGCGTCTTCACTTTGCTCGTGCTGGCGCAATTGCGCGCGAATGCGGGCGAGCAGGACCGCGAATTTAAAGGGCTTCAGAACGTAATCGTTTGCGCCCGCATCTAGACCGAGAATCTGATCTGCGTCCGACGTGTTGCCTGTCAGCATGACGATCGGCGTCTTAAATCCGCCTTTGCGGAGCATCTTTACGGCTTCGCGGCCGTCCATGTCAGGCAGGCCGACGTCAAAGACAACGAGATCGAAACGGCCAGACTTCGCAGCCTCCATGCCTTTCGAGGCTGTGTTGGCTTCCGAAACGTCGAATTCATCATGCAGTACGAGCTGATCCTTGAGTGAGGTGCGCAGATCCTCGTCGTCATCGACGAGAAGCACCTTACGGGCCGTGCTCATGGATTGTAGCTCCCGGATGGCTAGTGGTCGGTTGGCGCTGTTCTTGTTTCTTCAGCCGCGGTGCGGTCTAGCATGCCGCACTCTGGCAACATAGGCTCCACCGGCTATCAGACAAGAGGATTTCCCGCTTTCAGATGTCAACAAGGGCGCTGCACAATACCCGTCAACTCATCGTGAGACGGCTGAGCGCCAGCGCCACAAGTGGCGTTCTGGTATACGGACCCTACCGGATGCGTTGCGCGCTCGGCCGCGGCGGTATCAGCGCGTTGAAACGCGAAGGCGACGGTGCAACGCCGCGCGCAGCGATGCGACTGCTTTCGGTTTACTACAATCCGTCGCGCGGATCGCGGCCCTCGACAGCCCTCGATGTCCGCGCGATCCGTTCAAACGACGGCTGGTGCGATGACCCAAGGGACCGCAATTACAATCGCGCTGTTCGCCACCCGTATCCCACGAGCGCCGAACATCTTTGGCGGGCCGATGCGCTCTACGATCTGATCGTCGTGCTTGATTACAATATCAGGCCACGCCGCCGCGGCGCGGGGAGCGCAATATTCATGCACGTCGCGCGCCCCGGCTATCAGCCGACGGAAGGATGCATTGCTTTGCAGCCCGCCGATTTACTCAAGCTGCTGCGCATCGCGCGTCGCGGTACGCGCGTCGTCGCCTTCTGAGCGCTCAAAAAAATGGCCCGGCTTCGTGGGCCGGGCGAAGTCGTGAGCACATCTAGGGGAAGACGTGTGCTCGGGAGAAGTGAAGAGTGATGTGCGGCCCCATCGCAAGGACGGGACCGCACAAGGCTCCCTCGAACCTAGTAGTTGTAGGCGCGTTCGCCGTGGTCGGTGATGTCGAGGCCTTCGCGCTCCTGATCCGTGCCAGGACGCAGACCGACGAGGATGTCGACCAGCTTGAACAGGATCAACGAACCGATGCCGCTGAACAGCAGCGTGAAGCCGACGGCCTTGGCCTGCGCAGTGAACTGCGCAACCATGTCGTAAGCACCGACTGCAAGTTCACCCGGCTTCGAGATGTAGTCCGGGATGCCAGCGCCACCGAGGTTCGGGTCGACCAGGATGCCGGTCGCCAGAGCACCGATGATGCCGCCAACGCAGTGGATGCCGAAGACGTCGAGGCTGTCGTCGTAGCCGAGTGCACTCTTGATGCCTGAGCAGAACAAGAAGCAGATCGGGCTGACGATCAAGCCGAGGGCGATTGCGCCGCCGACACCGACGAAGCCGCAAGCCGGCGTGATCGCAACGAGGCCGGCGACGACGCCCGACACGAGGCCGAGAGCCGAAGGCTTACCCTTCACGATCCATTCGATGATGATCCACGACAATGCTGCAGAAGTTGTAGCAAGGAACGTGTTGATCATGATGAGGCCGGCAAAACCGTTGGCTTCGAGACCCGAGCCGACGTTGAAGCCGAACCAGCCGAACCACAGCAGCGCCGCGCCGATCATGCACATCGTCAGCGAGTGTGGCGGCATGTGTTCCTTGCCGTAGCCAACGCGCTTGCCGAGAACGAAGGCACCAGCAAGGCCTGCGATACCGGCGTTGATGTGAACGACGGTGCCACCGGCGAAGTCGAGCGCGCCCCACTTGAACAGAAGGCCCGCGTCGGCGAGTACGCCGTCGAGAGCAGCCTGAGCCGCAGCCTTACCTTCGCCCGTTGCTTCAGCGACTGCCTTAGCAGCGTTGCCGAACGCATCCGGACCGCCCCAGTACCAGACCATGTGGGCCATCGGGAAGTAGATCAGCGTGGCCCACAGGGCCATGAACAGAAGAACCGCCGAAAACTTCATGCGCTCAGCGACAGCACCGAGGATCAGCGCTGGGGTGATGCAGGCGAAGGTCATCTGGAAGACGATGTAGATGTATTCTGGAATGTACACGCCGTTCGAGAACGTACCGGCAAGAGTTGTCGAATCGACGCCTGCAAGGAATGCCTTGCTGAAGCCGCCGACGAAGTCGTTCATACCGCCGCCGTTCGTGAAGGCCATCGAGTAGCCATACGAGAACCAGAGCAGCGACACGAGGCAGACCGTCGCGAACACCTGCATGAACATGGACAGCATGTTCTTGGTGCGCACCAGGCCGCCGTAGAAAAGTGCGAGGCCCGGGACCGTCATCAGAAGAACGATGATCGCGCAGAGGAACATGAAGGCCGCGTCGCCCTTGTCCGGCGTCGGCGCAGGCGCGGCGGCCGGGGCCGCTTCTGCGGCGGGTGCTGCGGCTGCAGGTGCTGCCGGTGCGGCGGGAGCTGCAGCAGGAGCCGCAGCAGGAGCCGCAGCAGGAGCAGGTTCGGCGGCAGGCGCAGCAGCTGGTGCTTCCGGTGCCGGCGTCTCGGTCGCCTGCGCGACCTGGAATGAAACCGCAGGCTTCGACGCAAGGTCGGCCGCCGTATCGAGCGCCATGGCCGGATCAGCCAGCATGGTAAGCGCTAGAGCACCGAGGGCCCCCAAGCCCATGGCGCAGCGCGCTAGAAGTCGTGACGTCATGTGTAAACTCCCTGATTTGACGAAAGTGAGTATTGGCCGGCGGCGCTCTTAGAGTGCGTCGTCGTCGGATTCCCCCGTGCGGATGCGGACCGTGTGTTCGATCGACGAGACAAAGATTTTGCCATCGCCGATCTGGCCGGTTTTGGCGGCGCGCTGAATGGCGGCGAGCGCTTTGTCGACCTGCGCGCCGGGGACGACGACTTCGATCTTGATCTTTGGCAGGAAGCTGACGGCGTATTCAGCGCCGCGGTAAATTTCCGTGTGTCCCTTTTGGCGGCCGTAACCCTTGACCTCGGTTACGGTCATGCCCTGCAAACCAAGGTCGGTGAGTGCGGACCGCACTTCCTCGAGCTTGAAAGGTTTAATCACTGCAGTGATGAGCTTCATTTTAGCCCCCTCTCCCTATGAATTCCGGCCACCGCCGGATGCGCAAAAGACAACCCGGCAAAAACGGTAGGCGCCGGGTTCCGCGTGGGAAGAGTCAAGACGCGTGCCAACTCGATGCACGCCGCTTAAGTCACTGATTTAAAATGCGTAAATTTGCGCGCGCCGCTCAGAAGCGCGTTAGCCGGGGCAAAGTATAGGCTAAAACTTATGCATCAAATGAGATTTGCTTATTATTTGAGCACGAACGCCGTGTCGCGCATGCGCATGAGCCCTTCTTGAACCGTGGAGGCGACGAGGCGGCCGACCGAATCGTAAATTGACCCGCGGCAATAGCCCCGCGCGCCGAACGCGGACGGGCTGTCCTGGGCGTAGAGCAACCAGTCGTCAACGCGGAACGGCCTGTGGAACCACATGGCATGGTCGAGGCTCGCTAGCTGAATGTCACGGTCGAAGAGCAGCTTGCCGTGCGCGATCAGCGCCGTATCGAGCAGCGTGAAGTCTGAAGCGTAAGCAAGAACGGCTTGATGGATGTGCGGGACGTCGGGCAGGCGGCCGTTGGTCCTTAGCCAAACCGCTTGCGTGGCAGCGCGAGGCTCGCGGCTGGTGTACCGGCTCGGATCGACAATCCTGACGTCGATCGGGTGCTCGCGATCCCAATAGGCCCGCATATTCTCCGGCAAATGCGCCAGCATGCGGCTCACGAGATCCTTGGCGCGCGGCAGCGTCTCCGGGCGCGGCACCTCCGGCATTGCGGTTTGGTGATCGTATCCGCTTTCCTGTTTATGAAACGAGGCACTCATCGAGAAGATGGCGCGATCGTGCTGTACGGCACGGACGCGCCGGGTTGTGAAACTGCCGCCGTCGCGAATGCGTTCAATATCGTAGACGATTTCGTGTTCGGGATCGCCCCCGAGCAGGAAGTAACCATGCAGCGAATGAATAGGCCGATCTGAGCCGACTGTCGCCGCCGCCGCCGCGAGCGCTTGTCCGAGCACTTGACCGCCGTAAACGCGCTGCCAGCCTTCGCTGGATCTCGGTCCACGGAACAGGTTTTCGCCAAGCCGTTCGAGCGTCAGCGTTCGCAGTAAAGTTTGCAACGCCGGGCTTGCGGCGTCATGGGTGAGCGTCGGTGGATCGGACGGCATCGACATGCGGGCCTCGTAACTGCATTTCAATTTTGCGTCGCTTCGACGGCGACACTGGACCTGTTCACCGGCTAAACTGTCAAGCAGAAGCCGCCACCGGCCGAAGGACAACAGATGTGACGTTTCACCCTGCCCCGACACGTGCCCAATCACCGGTTCCGACAGCGGCCCAGATAGATGGCCGCTACGACATCGTGATATCCGGCGCCAGCTTCGCAGGCCTCGCGCTGGCGTTGGGGCTCGTGCAAGCCCTTGGCGACGAGGTGCGCATCGCGATTGTTGATCGCGCCGTGCCAGACATCGCAGCGCGTAGCGATAGTCAGCAGAACGACAACCGCGCCTTCACGATCTGGGCCGGATCGAAAGCGGTGCTCGCGTCGCTCGGCGTCTGGAACGCGATTGCGCCATTTGCGCAAGCGATGTCAAAAATCGAAATCTCGGATTCTGCGCGCGACGACGGCATCCGCCCGACGCGACTAACGTATGAGGCCGAGACAAGCGACGGCAACCCGGCCGCCTTCATGGTGCCGGCGCCGCTGCTTCATCGCGCCCTTTATGATGCGCTTGCGACGAAGCCGTCCATCGATTGGATCGTTCCGGCGACTGCCGTCAACGTGGCCGCCGATGCGGCCGCAGTGCAAATAGGCCTCAATGATCAGCGCTCGATCGTTGCCGCGCTTTGCGTCGCGGCCGATGGGCGCGAGTCAAAGCTGCGCCAAGCTGCGGGCATCAAGACGACTGGCTGGCGTTACGGCCAGCGCGGCATCGTCGCGACCGTTGCGTTCGAGCTGCCCCACGATGGCGTCGCCATCCAGCACTTCTTGCCAGGAGGACCGTTCGCGATATTGCCGCTGCCGGACAACCACGCCTGCATAACCTGGAGCGCTTCAGATGAAGAAGCTGCTCAAATGCTGGCGTTGGATGACACGCGGTTTCTCGCTGAGCTCGACCATCGCATCGGCGGGCGATTTGGCACGATATCGCTGGTGGGCAAACCGCAGTCGTGGCCGCTTGGCGTGCAGATCGCACGCGACTTCGTTGCGCCGCGCTTCGCATTAATCGGCGATGCCGCCCATGGCGTGCATCCCGTCGCGGGACAAGGAGTCAATCTTGCGTTTCGCGACGTGGCCGCATTGATCGAAGTGTTGACGGATGCGGCGCGGATCGGCTTGGATTTCGGCCATCATCCCGCGCTTGAGCGTTATGCCCGTTGGCGGCGCTTCGACACGACGATGTCGGCCGCGGCTTATGACGGACTCAATCGCAGCTTCAGCATCGACAACACCGTTCTGCGCGCCGTGCGTGGTGCCGGCCTTCAGCTGGTGGATCAGATGCCGGCACTGAAGCAGATGATCATGACGGAAGCCGCAGGCCTCGCGGGCGAATTGCCGAAGCTCATGCGCGGCGAGCGCATCTAGTCGTCTGCACCGCCATCTTCGGTGGGCTCGCCTTCGCTAGCCGGTTCCGGTTCGCCTGTCATGACTGGCGGCACGACGGTCACCGTTTGCGCTTTGATATCGACAACGGGAACGCAAGCGTCGGTGAATGGAATGTATTCGCTGTCGCGGCCGTCGCGCGTTCGGATTTCGAGAAGATCGCCGGCGCCGAAGTTTTGCACGGCGACGACTTTGCCGAACGCCGCGCCATCGCTTGTGATTGCGTTCAGGCCAATCAGGTCTGCGTGGTAGTACTCAGCGTCATCACTCTCGGGCAATTGCGAGCGCAACACGTAGAGCTCGCGGCCCTTGAGAGCTTCGGCGCCATTGCGATCGGTGACGCCTTTGATACGCACGACTACGCCTTTGTCGGTGATGCGTACGATCTTGAGGCTCAGCGGCCGCAAACCATCTTTATCGGTCAAATCGCCATACGCAGCGATGCCGTCCGGTTCGGCGGTGAACGTCCGCACGATGATGTCGCCACGAATGCCGTGCGCACCCGTAATTTGGCCGAGCAGAATGCGGCGGTCTTTCGTGTTGCCTGTCATGACTGCTTGATGCCTCGTTGCGGCGCATCAGGCAAGCGAAAGCAAAAACCTATAGTCACGCGGGCAGTGGGCCGAGATAGGCCACACTGATCTCGACCGAACCGCCTTCGACATTGATTGTCGCCGTCTGGAAATCGCGCGCCGGATCGAGCTTGCTCACGATATCGACGGCGGCGCCGTCGGGACCTGCGATCGCGCCGGTAACGAATTCGCCGCCAGGTGGCGCCGTCATTTGCACGCGAACACCGTCAAGCGCGCCGGTAGCGCGGAATTGCGACCCCGAATAGACGCCGCCGTGCCTATCGGCGCCGATGATGCTTCCGTCGCGCACGACAAAAAGTGCGTCGTCAGCCGCCATGTCATTTGGGTTGCGATAGTCGATCCGGTAAATGCCGTTGCGAAACATACGAGCCATCCTTCAAACAAGGATCGATAAGCCGCCGCGGAATATGCCGCGGCGTTGAGAACGGTTAATTGCGCTGTCCTCTTGAGGATTTATTCAAAAGCCGGGCCACGGAAATCCTTGCTGACGCAACAAAGCCTCCAGGCGTTGCCGCCTGAAGGCTTCTAAAATGCGTGCCGATGTACGAATGCTTACGAAGCGTCAGCCGGTGCAGCGGCGGCTTCGGCAGCCTTCGCGGCCTTTTCAGCGGCGGCGGCGAGACGCTCTTGCGCCTTCTTCTTCGGCTTCGCCTTTTCCGGGTTGTTCTGAGCTTCGCGCTTGGCGAGACCCTTGCCGTCAAGCAGACGCGCAACGCGATCGGTCGGCTGTGCGCCGACGCTCAGCCAGTGCTTGATGCGCTCGTCGTTTAGTTTCACGCGCTCCGGATTGTCCTTCTTGAGCATCGGATCGAACGTGCCGATTTGCTCGATGTAGCGGCCGTCGCGCGGGCTCGTGCCGTGGGCGACGACGACGTAGTAGTAAGGGCGCTTCTTTGCGCCACCGCGCGACAGGCGGATCTTGACGGCCATTTCAGTTCTCCTGGTTCAGTCTGTTCGAAAAGGTGGATGTCTAAATTTCAGTATCGGTCTTCACTTCTTCTTTCCGGGGAAGCCCGGAAATTTCGGCAGGCCACCGCCCAATCCGGGCAGGCCCTTTGGTAGTCCACTCAGCCCGGCTCCCAAGCCCGGCAATCCTTTCGGCAATGCTGCGCCGCTGCCCGAAGGCAGCACGTCGCGCAAGTCCGCCGGCAACTGTTCGAGCGCCTTCGGATCGAGTTTTGCGAGTTCCTGCTGCATCGATGCCATCTCGGCTTCGCTCGGGCCTGCGCCCGTGCGGCCGAGGAACTTGTTGAGCATGCCGCCTTTGCCGCCCATCTGCTTCATCATGTCGGCCATCTGCCGGTGCATCTTGATGAGCTTGTTGATCTCTTCGACTTTGGTTCCGGAACCGGCAGCGATGCGTCGCTTACGGCGCGCGTCGAGTACTTTCGGGTTGCGGCGCTCGTGCGGTGTCATCGAGCCGATGATCGCGCGCTGATGAACGAGGCTTTTGTCGAGTCCGGCTTCGTTGATCTTGCCTTTGATCTTGGCGACGCCGGGCATCATACCGAGAACGCCGCCCATGCCGCCGAGCTTCTGCATCTGCTGCAGCTGTTCGCCGAGGTCTTCGAGGTCGAACGACCCCTTCTTCATTTTCTCGGCGATTTTCGTGGCTTTTTCGACGTCGATCGTCTGCGCCGCTTTTTCGACGAGGCTGACGACGTCGCCCATGCCGAGGATACGGCCCGCAATGCGGCCCGGATGGAAATCTTCGAGCGCATCCCACTTTTCGCCGACACCGATCAGCTTGATCGGCTTGCCGGTTACGGCGCGCATCGAGAGCGCCGCGCCACCGCGGCCGTCGCCATCGGCGCGTGTCAGTACGATACCTGTGACGCCGATGTGGCCATCGAAGGCTTTTGCCGTGTTGACGGCGTCTTGGCCCGTCAGTGCATCGGCGACGAGCAGCGTTTCATGCGGATTGATCGCGCGTTTCACGTCGCGGACTTCGTCCATCAACTCTTCGTCGACGGTCACGCGGCCCGCAGTGTCGTAGATGATGACGTCATAGCCGCCGAGCTTGGCGGCGTCTTCGGCGCGGCGCGCGATCTGCAGCGGGTTTTGTCCGGCGATGATCGGCAGCGTCGCGACGTGCGTCTGCTCGCCGAGAACGCGCAGCTGTTCTTGAGCCGCAGGACGGCGCGTATCGAGCGACGCCATCAGGACTTTTTTCTTGTCCCGGTTGGTCAGGCGATAAGCGATCTTTGCCGTCGTCGTCGTCTTACCCGAGCCCTGCAGGCCGACCATCAGAATGCCGACGGGCGCTGCCGCATGGAGATCGATCGGCTGGGCATCAGAGCCGAGCATCGCGACCATCTCGTCATTGACGATCTTGACGACCATCTGGCCCGGCGTCACCGAGCGCAGCACTTCCGAACCGATGGCTTTGGCTTTGACCTTCTCGGTGAAGTCCTTGACGACATCGAGCGCGACGTCGGCTTCGAGCAACGCACGGCGGACTTCGCGCATCGCCTCGACGACATCGCTCTCCGTCAGCGCGCCGCGCCGGGTGAGCTTGTCGAGGACGCCTGACAGGCGGTCTTGCAGCGATTGAAACATAAGTGCGCTTACTCCTAGGCCGCGACCGCGGCCCGGCGCTTATGCGCCGCCCCGGCGGAGGGCCCGCGCGCTACGAGTGCAGTTTAACCGCTCGCAGGCCCGCAGCGCGCGGATCAGCCCGTGAGCCCAAACAGTTGTGCACCCGGGAGCGCCACGCGCTGCCGGATGTTGACCCCCCTGCCTCCCGAGTTTCCTCATGTGCAGGGCGGCGGCTCTGAATTCAGGGCCGTCTGGATGGCCTCCGTATGCGGGAAGGAGTGTCCGAAGTCAATGAATTCGGAAAACCAGGCACGACGGGCAGAGTGATCCATCAATCTGGGGATGGGACTGGGATAACCTGCAAGGGCGAGCGGCGCGGGGTCGCCGACTCATATTCGATAGCGAAATCAGCCTATAAAGAACATTATAAAAACATATGTATACAAAACACGAACAATCGGTTATGATGCGCGGGCTATTGGCGTTTTAGGGAGTTCTGTCGTGAGTGAGCCGACCATCACGTGTCCGAAGTGCGACCACGAGATCAAGCTGACGGAGTCCTTGGCGGCGCCGCTGATCGGCAAGACGCGGCAAGAGTTCGAACGGCAGTTGGCCGAGAAGGACCGCACTATCGCTGCGCGCGAGAACGCGGTCCGCGATCAGCAAGCCAAGCTTGCCACGCAGACGGCCGCGCTCGAGGAAACGGTGGCGCAGCGGCTCGTGTCGGAGCGCGAGCGGATCGCGGGCGAAGAAGCCCAAAAGGCAAAGCGTCTCGCCGCCGCCGAGTTGGCGACCAAGGCGCAAGAGGTTGGCGAACTGCAGGCCTTGCTCGCGGCCCGCGACCAGAAACTTGCCGAGGCTCAGAAGGCGCAGGCCGAGCTGCTACGCAAAGAGCGCGCGCTGGAAGACGCTAAGCGCGAATTGGAGTTGAATATCCAGAAGGGGATCGGCGCAGGCCTTGAGAGCGAGCGTGCGAAAGCCAAGCTCGAAGCCGAAGAGGCGATGAAGCTTCGCGTCTCGGAAAAAGATCAGATCATCGCGTCGATGCAGAACAAGATCGAAGAATTGAAGCGCAAAGCCGAGCAGGGCTCGCAGCAGTTGCAGGGCGAGGTTTTAGAACTCGAACTCGAGAATTTGCTGCGCGCGCGTTTTCCGCTGGATGCTATCGAGCCGGTGCCAAAAGGCGAGTTCGGTGGCGATCTCGTGCAGCGCGTCACTGGCACTGCAGGGCAGTCGTGCGGCGCGATCCTTTGGGAAATGAAGCGGACCAAGAATTGGACCGACGGCTGGATCACGAAACTACGCGAAGATCAGCGCCGGGCTAAGGCAGAGTTCGCGGTGATCGTATCGACCGCACTGCCAAAAGGCGTGCAAACATTCGATCTCGTCGATGGCGTGTGGGTCGCGGACTTCAGATGCGCCGTGCCAATCGCAATCGTTCTGCGTCAGCTTTTGATCGACGTTGCGACGGCCCGCATCGTTGGCGAAGGGCAGCAGAGCAAAATGGAGCTCGTCTACGATTATTTGACCGGCCCGCGGTTCCGTCAGCGTGTCGAAGCAATCGTCGAAAAGTTCGATGAAATGCAGAGCGATCTCGACAAAGAGCGCAAGGCAATGACAAAGCTCTGGGCGAAGCGGCAGGTGCAGATTGAGGGCGTGCTTGCGGCGACCGCCGGCATGTACGGAGACCTGCAAGGCATCGCCGGCAAGGCGCTTAAAGAGATTGGAGCCCTGGAATTGTCGGCGCTTGCAGACCAGCGCGACGACGACGAGTCAGAGGCGGCATAACGCGCCAACGCGCCGCCTCGGCGTTTAGAAACGATAACCGTAACGCACGCCGATCCGGTCCATGCCTTCGTTGTAGTCTTGCGTGTTGGCATTCGACGTGTGCTCGAAGTAGACCGAGAGATCGTTGTGCTCGTCGAGATGCACGCCGACTTCCGCCGGGATATGGAACAGCACACGCGAGCCAAGCCATTTTGCGTCGAGCGCAGCGCCTGATCCGCCGATTTCGCCGTCATGGATCGCGGCACCAAGGCCTAAGCCGAAAAACAAGTTGGATGGGCCTTCAATCTGCCAGCGCGCATCGATGTAGGCGTGGCTGGTGTCGCCGCGGGTGTTGATCGTACCACCGATCGCCGGGCGAATAACGCCGCCGAGAAACGGCACCGAGCGCGAAAACTGTATTTCAATATTGATGTCAGCGGCATCAGCCTCGACCTGGAAACCACTCCAAAGATCCGGCACGTCGTGTGCCAAAACGCCGATTTGCACCGAATGGATTTCGCCTTCGGCGATAACCGCCGTCGCGGATCCCGGTTCGACGACGGCGAGCGCCGCCACGACGGCTATGCCGTTGATCATCCGTCCGAAGGGTCGATGCATGTGGATTTCCCGGCTCCGAAATCAGCATGCGAGTCTTCTACCTCGCGAAGCTTGCGCGCAAGCAAGCGCCGCGCATTTTCGTAGGAATGGTGCAGAACGGTCACGTTGCACCATATAAATCGGTAAGGTTCCTAGACCTTGGGGCGACGTTCGGATGCGAGCATCCGGCTCCAAGCTTTGGCAAGCCGAAAGACCCGCCGCTCGTAAGCCCGCTCCGCTGGCGTCAGAACGATGCAGCTGTTGCAGCGGCATGGCCGGTACGTCGCATAGGCGGTGCTGAAAAGCGCGCCGGGGCTCGGATGGCGGTCGGGTGCGGTTCGTGCGGCAAATGTCGACAGACGGCCGATGTAGGGCCGTGCACGGTGGAACGGGCCTAGGTGTCTACGCCGCATTCAACTCTCCCCCCAGAACACACGGCCCAAGAACGTACGGCATGGACGGCGCGGCCCTACGGTTTTGGTGATAGCCGCAACAACTTCCCATTGCTTTCGTCCGTCAATACGTAAATAGCACCGTCTGGTCCTTGACGCACATCACGCACCCGGTCGCCGCGATCTGCCAAAAGCGGCTCAGCGGCAGTCACCTGACCGTTTTCGAGCACGAGGCGCTCGACGACGCCAGCCGCGAGGCCGCCTGCCAGAATGTTGCCTTTCCATCCTTTGAACAAGTCGCCGGTGTACAGCGCCAGGCCTGACGTCGCGATCGAAGGCTTCCAGTAGTAAACCGGCTGCTCCATGCCCTCCTTCGATGTGCCTTCTCCGATCGGCGAGTCGTCATAGTCGACGCCCCAGGTAATGACCGGCCAGCCGTAATTTTTGCCCGCCATCGGCGTGTTCAATTCGTCTCCGCCCTGGGCGCCGTGCTCCGTCGTCCATAGCTGTCCGGTTTCGGGATGCACGAACGCGCCTTGCATGTTGCGGTGGCCGTAGCTCCAGATTTCCGGCCGGACATCGTCGCGTCCAACGAAGGGATTGTCTTTCGGAACCGTGCCGTCGGCGTTAATCCGAATGACTTTGCCGAGATGCGTGCCAAGGTCCTGGGCACTGTCGCGTTCGCTCGAGCGCTCTCCGGTTGTGATGAAAAGCGTGCCGTCCTTCGCCCACGCAAGGCGCGAGCCGAAATGGTGGCGGCCCGAGAATGCCGGTTCCTGACGGAAAATCACGGTGCCGTCGGAGATCGCGCCGCCGGTGTCTGTCAGTGTCAGCTTGGCGCGGACGACCGAGGTGCCGTTGCGAAATCCGCCGCGCGGTTCTGAATACGAGAAATAGATCAATCCTGACGTCGCGAAATCAGATGCCAGCAGAACGTCCAGCAAGCCAGCCTGGCCGCCCTGGACGACATGCGGCAATCCGCCGACCGGTTCCGACAGAGTACCATCCTTGCCGACGACCCGCATGGTGCCGCCGCGCTCGGTCACGAGAAAGCGGCCGTCGCCCAAGAACTGCATGCCCCAGGGGTTTTTGAGCCCCTTCGCGACTTCCTCCACCACGATGTCCGTCTTGGGTGCTGCCGGCGCCGCCGTTTGCACGGCAAATGCGGAACTGGCGGTCGCGACGGTCAGTGCCGTCGCAAGGAAGATGCTTTGTGGGCGCATTTCATTCTCTCGGATTTTGGCTCTGTTAGGAGCCGGATGGCTGGACGGATGCGGCAGGGAGCGAATTGTGTTTTCAGGTGTTCTCGCCATATATGGGGCGCATGACAGCAACCGCCACTATACCATTCGTAAAAATGAACGGGCTCGGCAACGAGATCGTCGTTGTCGATTTGCGCGCCAGCGCCAAGGTCTTTTCGGCCGACGAAGCCGCGCGGATCGCGGCCGACCGGACGTCTCGGTTTGACCAGCTTATGGTGCTGCACGCACCTAAAACCGCCGGTACGCAATCTTACGTCCGTATTTATAACGCCGACGGTTCTGAAGCCGGTGCCTGCGGCAATGGCATGCGGTGCGTCGGCTGGTGGCTAGCACAAGCTCTGGGCAAATCCGCGTTCAAGGTCGAAACGCTCGCGGGCGTGCTCGACACGAGTGTGCGCGATATGTCGTCGATCACCGTCGATATGGGCGAACCGCGATTCAACTGGCAGGACATCCCGACGGCGGAAGAATTCCGCGATACGCGCGCGATCGAGCTGCAGATCGGGCCGATCGATAATCCGACCCTGCATTCGCCGTCCGTCGTCAACGTCGGTAATCCACACGCGATCTTTTGGGTCGACGATGTCGAGGCCTACGACCTCGCGCGGCTCGGCCCGATGCTCGAAAACCATCCGATCTTTCCTGAGCGCGCGAATATCTCGCTTGCGCATGTCACGGCGCGCGATGCGATCACGCTGCGGACCTGGGAACGCGGCGCTGGGCTGACACTCGCTTGCGGGTCAGCGGCCTGTGCCGCTGCCGTCGCCGGGGCGCGCAAGAAGCTAACGGATCGCAAAGTGACGGTGACGCTTCCGGGCGGGCCGCTCATCATCGAATGGATGGATACGAATCGCATTCTGATGACCGGGCCGGTTGCTTTCGAATACGAGGGCGTTCTCGATCTCGCGAAACTCTCGCGAATTCCGGCTTAACTTACAACGCGCGCGGCAAGCCAGACCTGATGTCAGACCCTGAAGTCATCACGCTTGGATGCCGGCTCAATGCTTTCGAGTCTGAGGTGATCCGCCGCCACGCGCGCGATGCCGGCCTCGATGACGCGATCATCGTCAATACCTGCGCCGTGACCGGCGAGGCTGTGCGCAAGGCGACCCAAACCATTCGCAAGCTTCGGCGCGATCGCCCTAACGCGCGCATCATCGTGACCGGGTGCGCGGCACAGATCGAGCCGGAACGGTTTGCGGCGATGGACGGTGTCGATCACGTCATCGGTAACGACGACAAGTTGAAAGCGGACACGTTCAAGCAGTTATCGATCGCGGGCGGCGAACGCGTTGTCGTCAACGACATCATGAGCGTGCGTGAAACCGCGCCCCACATGATCGACTTCATGCAGTCGAAAGCGCGTGCATTCCTGCAGATACAAAATGGTTGCGATCATCGCTGTACTTTTTGCATCATCCCGTATGCGCGCGGCCCGTCGCGGTCCGTCGCCGCTGGCGATATCGTCGCGCAAGTTCGCCGCGTCGTCGAAAACGGCGTGCCGGAGGTCGTGCTGACCGGGGTCGATATCACCTCATATGGTCCCGACCTGCCGGGCAGCATGACGCTCGGCAAACTCGTGCGGCAAATTTTGAAGCATGTCCCGGATCTGAAACGGCTGCGGCTGTCGTCCATCGATCAGGTCGAATGCGATGCGGACCTGCTGGCAGCTATTGGCGACGAACCGCGGCTGATGCCGCATTTCCATCTGTCGATGCAGTCGGGCGACGATATGATCCTGAAGCGCATGAAGCGCCGTCATCTGCGCCGCGATGCCGTGCAGTTTTGCAATGCCGTCCGCAAGCTTCGATCCGACGTCGTCTTTGGCGCGGACCTGATCGCCGGGTTCCCGACCGAAACAGAGGAGATGTTCGAGAATTCGCTCAGCATTGTCGACGCCTGCGGTCTGACGTTTTTACACGTTTTTCCATACTCGCGGCGCGTCGGTACGCCGGCTGCCATGATGCCACAAGTCGCCGGCCCAGAGATCAAGGAGCGAGCCGCGCGCTTGCGCCACAAGGGCGGCGTAACCTTGACGTCGTATCTCGACGGCCAGATTGGCGTTCCGCTCGACGTCTTGATGGAAAACGGCGGCATTGGCCGGACGCCGCAGTTCGTCGAAATGGATATGAGGAATGCCGGTGCGCCGCCCGCAGGGGCTATCGTCAAGGCGCGGGCACTGCGGCGCGAAGGTGAACGTTTGATTGGTGAGGTAGCCGCGTGAGCGAGCAGGACGGCAAACGCAAGGGACTTTTCGGACGCCTGTTCGGCAGCAAGGCGGAAACGCCGCGTCCGGCGGATGACGTTGCGATCGATGCCGATACGCAAAATGCCGTGCCGTCGGACGATGCGGTGCAAATCGCGGACGGACGCAGCGAGCTTGCAAGCGACGATAAAGGCGCGGCGAGCGTCGCGCCAGTCGCCGTCGAAGAAATCGCAACATCCGACGCCGTTGCGGCTGTTGAAGCGGCTGTTCCTGAAGTCCCCGCCATTCCTGAAGTGCGATCGACACCGGTTGTCGAGCCGAAGCTCGGGTGGTTCCAAAAACTCAAAGCTGGCCTCGGAAAAACATCAGCCAAACTCTCCGATGGCATCACCGGCATTTTCACAAAGCGTAAGCTTGATGCCGCGACGCTTGACGATCTCGAAGACCTTCTCATTCAATCGGACATTGGCCTGCCGACGGCGACGCGTATAACGGCCGCGATATCGAAGGGCCGATTCGAAAAAGGCATCTCGGCCGACGACGTCCGCACCATCTTGTCCGAGGAAGTCGAACGCGTCCTTTCGCCGGTCGCCAAGCCGTTGTCAGTGACAGGCAGCCACAAGCCGCACGTCATCATGATGGTCGGCGTCAACGGCACCGGTAAGACGACGACAATCGGCAAGCTCGCGGCGAAGTTGAAATGCGACGGCAAAGTGGTTGTGCTGGCGGCGGGCGACACATTTCGCGCCGCGGCCATTGACCAGCTCAAAGTTTGGGGGCAGCGCACATCGAGCCCGGTTGTCGCACGGGCCGTCGGGTCTGACTCGTCCGGGCTGGCGTTCGACGCGCTCAAAGAGGCACAAAACACTGGCGCCGATGTGCTTTTACTCGATACAGCGGGCCGTCTTCAAAACAAGCAAGCGCTGATGGAAGAGCTGGAAAAAGTCATTAGGGTCTTGAAAAAACTGGATTCGACCGCACCTCACGACGTGGTGCTGGTCCTCGACGCGACGACCGGCCAAAACGCACTTGGACAGGTAGAAGCGTTTCGTGAAAAGGCCGGAGTTACGGGTCTTGTCATGACCAAGCTTGATGGTACGGCGCGGGGAGGCATTCTGGTGGCTATTGCCGAAAAATTCGCTCTTCCGGTGCATGCTATCGGTGTCGGCGAAGGGATCGACGACCTTCTGCCCTTCGAAGCCAAAGATTTTGCCCGAGCGATCGCGAATAGCTGACACACTATTGCCGGATGTTTGGCGTCATGACCGAACGATAAAAAGAATTGGGATTCGCTGCTCTGATGGATACGAAAAAAAAACCTGCCTACTTTCCGTTTAACGCGGAGCAGACAGTCAACATCCTGAGCGAGTTCGGCCCGCTCGTGACGATGTTTGTCGTCAACGCAGCTTATGGCATCAACGCGGGTACCTGGGCGCTTGTGATCACCACGGTGCTCGCGATCGGCGTCATGTATTGGATGTTCCGTCGGCCGCCGATTTTCCCGCTGATCGCGTCAACGGTCACGATTGTGTTTGGCGCTCTGACGCTGATCACTCACGACGCTATGTGGGTGCAGATCAAAGTGACGATCTTCAACGCGCTATTCGCACTGTTCCTGATTGCCGGTCTGTATATGAAGCGCAACTTCTTCAAGTACGTTTTCGACAAGACCTTCCATTATACGGATGAAGGTTGGAACAAATTCACTTGGAGCTTCGCGCTTTTCTTCCTTTTGACCGCTGTCGCCAACGAGTATGTGCGGCTGACCTATAAGGAAGATCACATTTACACGTTGCTCGGCCACCATATGAATGGCGTGAACGTTTGGATATTGTTCAAGATTGCAATTGTGCTGCCGATCACGGGATTGTACGCGTGGGTCCTGACACGGATGATGCAGAAGTACCGGCTGCCGCAGCCGGCTGAGTAATTAGAGGCAGGCAAGAATGTCGAGCAACGATCAAAACAGCGGTGCGCCTGCGGAACAGGAGTTTGACCGCAAGCAAGTCATCAAGCTGCTCGTCGAGCTCGGACCTCTCGTGGTGTTTTTTATCGGCAATTCGCGCTACGGCATTTTCGCAGGCACCGGCGCCTTTATGGTCGCGACGGTCATCGCGCTTGCTGTTTCGCGCGCTGTGCTCGGCCGTATTCCGACGATGCCGCTCGTTTCGGGTTTCTTCGTTATCGTATTCGGTGGGTTGACGCTCTGGTTGCAGGACGACCAGTTCATCAAGCTCAAGCCGACGATTGTTAATGGTTTGTTTGCGGCAATTCTTTTTGCCGGGTTGGCAGCCGGCAAGTCGCTGCTCAAGATCGTTTTTGACGATGTTTTCCGATTGACCGAGGAGGGTTGGCGGCAGCTGACGTTCCGTTGGGCGTTGTTTTTCGTGGCGTTGGCGATCTTAAACGAAATTGTCTGGAGGTTTTTCTCGACGGATTTCTGGGTGAGTTTCAAGGTTTTCGGCATCATGCCGATCACGATGGCGTTCGCGATTGCACAAGTCGGACTTCTGAAACGTCACGAACTGCGCTAAGTAATGGTTTCTGAGCTGTTAGGTAAAGTGCCAACGATATCTATGCGTATGCTCAGCATACTGCAGGTTAGCGCAAATTTATTTTAGCTTTCATTAGCACCGCGTCCCATTTTTACTAGACGCTGATCGGTGTTCTGTGATTGTAGTCTAAACGGTATTCGATGTGAGCTGCCGAAGTCTTCCGGTGTTCATGCGATTTCGTGAATTGATAAGTGCGCCTGGGTCGCTCCGAGAAGCGCACATCAAATATTGATTTTAGGATTGACGACGATGGCTCGTGAAACTGCAGCTAACCGTTTGGAGAAATCGCCGCTCCACCTTCTCCATCGCGCCGGCCAATGCGCCGCTGAGATTTTTCAAATGGAGTTGGGATCAGGCGACATCACGCCCCGGCAGTTTGCAGTTCTGGTCACTGTTTCGCAAAACGAAGGTCTGAGCCAAACGCACCTTGTCGAACGTACCGGAATCGATCGGTCGACACTCGCCGATGTCGTTCGCCGTATGTTGAAGAAGGGTCTGCTGCAGCGTCGCCGCACGCGTGAAGACGCTCGCGCTTATGCCGTAAAGCTGACGGACGAAGGCTGGCGCGTCCTCAAGTCCGTCGATCCGCTTGCCCGTAAGGTCGACGACAAAATTCTGTCGAGCCTGCCGAGCGCGCAGCGGGACAAACTTTTGCAGGACTTGAATAACATCGTGCAGGCGCTCGGACGATTGCAGGCCAAGGAAGTCACCGGCAGCAAGCGCTAACGCAGCAGTCGAAATCTCCGAAACAAGTCAGGCGGCCCTTTCGGAGCCGCCTGTTTCTTTATCCACTATTTTCCGGCTGTGCGGACGTTACGCGGCCTTCGGCAGCATCTTGCGGCTGATCAGGGCTTCCGCGATCTGTACGGCGTTGAGTGCCGCGCCTTTCAGAAGATTGTCGGATACGATCCACAATGACAGCCCGTTCTCCACTGTCGCGTCCTCTCGTATGCGCGAAACGAATGTGTCAAATTCGCCAGCAGCTTCGACCGGCGTGATGTAGCCACCTGGTTCGCGCTTATCGACAACCGAGACGCCCGGCGCGTTGCGCAGAATTTCTCGCGCTTCGTCGGGCGAGATTGGCTTCGCGAATTCGATTGTTACGGCCTCCGAATGACCGACGAACACCGGCACGCGGACGCATGTTGCCGTCAGCTTGATCTTCGGATCGAGGATCTTCTTCGTCTCCGCAAGCATCTTCCACTCTTCTTTCGTGTAGCCGTCCTCCATGAAGACGTCGATGTGCGGAATGCAGTTGAATGCGATCTGCTTCGGAAACTTCTTCGGATCGACTTCCTGTCCCGGCACATACTTGCCTTTGGTCTGCGACCACAACTCGTCCATCGCATCTTTGCCGGTGCCGGAAACGGACTGATAGGTCGAGACGACGACGCGCTTAATCGTCGCTGCATCGTGAAGCGGCTTCAGCGCGACAACCAGCTGGGCGGTCGAGCAGTTCGGGTTGGCGATGATGTTCTTCTTGGCAAAGCCCGAGATCGCATCTGCGTTCACTTCCGGAACGACCAGCGGCACGTCCTGGTCATAACGCCAGTACGAGGAGTTATCGATCACGACGCAACCCTGCGCGCCGATGCGCGGAGAATAGTCTTTGGAAACGGTCGATCCCGCCGACATCAGACAGATATCGACACCCTTGAAATCAAACGTTTCGAGATCGCGGCATTTGATGGTTTTGTCGCCGAACGAGACTTCCGTTCCGACCGAACGGCGCGATGCCAGCGCGTACAGTTCGTCGACTGGAAATTTGCGCTCGTGCAGCACATTCAACATCTCACGGCCGACGTTACCCGTAACGCCGACGATCGCGACCTTGTAGCCCATAATTCGTGTCCTTCCGGCGCGGCGTCGAAGTGAACGGCCGCGGTTGCTTGTTCTCGCGCAAAACTGCGGGAATGAGCCGAGACTTATAGGCCTCGGCTCAGAGTTTCAAGGGTTTGAACGGCGGCAAACCCGCGCTGAACCCCGACTGGCGAGCCGCTATTTCCGCCATGTTTAGCAGGCAACATCTACAATCTGACTGGGAAGGTTTACACCTGCACACGGTATATCGGGGTTGATCGTGCGGCTCGTTTCTACTTTCATCGTTGCTTGTGCGATGGCGACCTTTATGCCTGCGGTCGCGATCGGCGAGTCTGAGCCGGTTTGGTTGCAGGATGCCGAAATTGCGTCCGCCCTGGCTGGTAAAACGATCGACGGGCGCTACGCCAGCGGCAGGGCGTTCTCTGAGCGCTATGACCGCGACGGTCGTCTGCAGTACATGGAAGACGGCGCGACGATCGGCGGCCGCTGGTCGGTGACGGCCGGCACGTTATGCACGATCTATGATGCCGATCCGGCTGGCGGCTGCTTCCGCGTCGCGCGCGTATCGGCAAACTGCTTCGAATTCTTTTTCGCGGCGCGGACTGAAGAGGCAGCTCCCGGTGGCGCGACACCGCAATGGACGGCGCGGGGGTCGGTCAATGGCGAAGCGTCAGCCTGTCAGGATGTCGAGAGCGTTTGATCGCCGGCGTGATCGTGCCAGCTAGGCCGCCGCAACGCCGTCCTCGTCCAGCAAGCGTCCGAACATGACGACAGCGGCCTCTATGGTGCCGCCCTCGACAATGTCTCCGGTAATGATCGCCGGGTCCGCGACGATATCGAATGTCGCCTCTAAGCTCTCGACGAGCAGCCAGACGAAATCGTGGCCACTAATTTCATTTGTGAAGGTGCGATGCTCAACCACTTTGCCGGTCAGCACGGCCGAGGACTGCGGGCTTGGCGCGTCCGCCGCGCCGGTCGGCGCTTCGCTGCCGTCTTCGGCTGCAAACAAGCCCACGGGTATGTAGGCATGTGCCGCCAGTTGCGGGACGTCGTCGCCGGCGTTGCCGCGGGCCGCGTAGTAGGCGGCATCCGACGCAAACGCTTCGAGTTCGCGAGCGAACGCCGTCAATCGCACGCGGCGCTGCGCCGGCCATTCGGCACTATCGTGAGCTGCAAAGTCGACGGCATCGAACAGGATCGGATAGCTGCCGTCGGTCGCGCCATCCGGGCTGACCCAGCCTTGCATTGCGCCTTCAAAGTCGTTGTCGCCGTCGCGCGCAGCGGCGCTCGTGATATTCAGTAGGACGTCACTCTGGCCTTCAAAAAATGGCGTCAGCCCGAAAATCTCCGTCGTGCCGTCATCCGATTTTCCGAGATGGAACCAGATTTCCGCGCCGGTCCGCGACCGCCAGATGCCGTAGGAACCAGCGCTACACGCAAGCTGGACTGTCGATTGATTGGCGCACTTCATCATGACGTCGCGGAAAATTTCCGCTTCGCTGAACACGAAGCCAATCGTTGATAAATTGCTCGCCATGCGTGCTCCGACTTTGGACCGTTTTGGCGACGGTCCGACGTCAGACATATGGCACTTGGCGTTAGGCGCTGCGAGAGATTTTTTGACCCTGCGAGAGACCGCCAATCTCACGGACGCGCGTTGCAAAAACAGTCTTCAGGGCGGTGTCAATTTCAAGAACGTTGTTTGTTACGATCTCGCCGATCGGGTCGGGGAATATAAATTTGTCATAGCCGTCGGCGCCTTCGATATAGTCGAACAGGCGGCCTTTGCGCTCGCGGTCGTAAAATACAGACAGTTTTCCAACATAGTCCTTGAAGCGAATGTTCTCGATCGCATTGAACTGAGTTTCGTTCTCCGCAAGATACGACAGCCGGCGCCGGACATAAGCTACGATCGCGAGTTCGCGCTCTGTCGTTTCGATGCGCTGGCCGAGTTGGTGAAGACCCATCGAACTCTGCCGCACGTCGCCGAGGGATTGCGCACGCAGCCGGTCGACGACCGGCACGATCAAGCTCTCTTCGAATGCAATTTTGATCATCGGCGCGTAGTAGCGTTCAATGACTTGCTTGCGCACGGACTTCACGCCGATGCGTTCAAGCGCAAAGCGGCAGAATTCTTCGGACGGGCCTTTCGCCTCATCGATGAAAGCTGTTCTTAGCCGCTTCTTGACCAGCTGGACGTGGGCCGCTTCTGCGATCGTCTCGGGGTCATAGTTATTTTTGGTTGCGGAGACGAGAGTCTCGACGATCTCGTCAGTCGCGCCCGAGCGCGCGATCGTTTCCAAATCAATCGTAAGGAACGGTTCGTCGTCCATGATGTTCGGCGCGGCCGAGTCGACGAAGAATTCGAACAGCACGCCATTGGTCAGAATGCCGAGCTTTACCGTCGGCAGCGCGTTGAAGTAGCGGCACAGTTGGCCGCGCGACGCGGACAGATCGGCACCGACCTGTTTGCATTCAATCGCGATGACGGGCGCGCCATCGCGTAGAATTGCGAAATCGACTTTGTTCTGCGTTGCCGGATCGAAGTCGGCGAGATGTTCCGGATACACCTCATACGGATTGGCGTAGTCGTAGCCGAGCAGGCCGAGGAACGGCAGCACCAGATAAAGCTTCGTGCTTTCCTCGTTGCTGCAAGCGGTCATGATGCTGACCGAGCGCTTGGCGACGGCCAGCAATCCTGCGCGCAATTCGTTTGACGTCGTCATCGTCGTGCGTGCCCCCGCGCGCTGGTCGCAGCCAAACCGTGGCGACGGCCCTACTCCCCGAATCACCCAGATCTCAGTCTGTCACGATGCAGACGGCGCGCGAAGTGTCCGCGCCGTCACGAGCGTATCAAGGGTTGCAGCTCTAAGCACCTTTAAACCGGCCGTTTTACACCGTCAGGGCCCGCAATTCGGCTTCGATGGCCTTGCCCATGTCGCTGGTGCCGACCTGCGTCATGCCCGGCTGCATGATGTCTCCTGTGCGCAAGCCCTTGTCGAGAACAGCAGAAATCGCCTTGTCGATCAAATCGGCTTCCTTGCCCATATCGCACGAATAGCGCAGTGCCATGCCAAACGACGCGATTGTGGCGATCGGGTTGGCGAGGCCTTTGCCGGCGATGTCGGGTGCCGATCCGTGCACCGGCTCATAGAGCGCCTTGCGCTTGCCGGTCTTAGCGTCGGGGGCACCGAGAGACGCCGACGGCAACATGCCGAGAGAGCCCGTCATCATCGCGGCTTCGTCCGAGAGTACGTCGCCAAACAGGTTGTCGGTGACGATGACGTCGAACTGTTTCGGATTGCGAATGAGCTGCATCGCGCAGTTGTCAGCGAGGATGTGTTCGAGCGTCACATCGGGCGCATACGATTTGTGGACTTCGGTCACGACCTGGTTCCACAGCACGCCGGTCTTCATGACGTTGCGCTTTTCAGCCGAGTGGACTTTGTTGCCGCGTTTGCGGGCGAGATCGAAGGCGGCCTTCGCGATGCGCTCGATTTCGCGCGAGGTGTAAATCTGGGTGTCTACGGCGCGCCGGTCGCCGTTCTCGAGCGTCACGAGTTCCTTCGGCTCACCGAAATACACCCCGCCCGTCAGCTCGCGCAAAATCATAATGTCGAGGCCTTCGACCAGTTCGCGCTTCAGGCTCGATGCGTCAGCCAGCGCCGGATAGCAGATTGCTGGGCGAAGGTTGGCGAAGAGATCGAGGTCTTTGCGCAGGCGCAGCAAGCCAGCCTCGGGACGATGCTCGTAGGGAACCTTATCCCACTTCGGGCCGCCGACGGCGCCGAACATAACGGCATCGGCTTTCAAGGCTTTTGCCATCGCTGCGTCGGTGATCGAGACGCCGTGCGCGTCATAGGCCGAGCCGCCGACCAGGTCGCGCTCGACCACGAACTTGCCGGCATTGCTGCGCGCATTGAAAAACGCGATCAGGCGTTCGACTTCGGCAATCGTTTCAATGCCGATGCCGTCGCCTGGCAGCAAAAGGAGGGCGTGCGTGGTCATGGGTGTCCTGCCGGTTCTTGTCGTGCGGGTGGAATGGAAAACGGGTATCGTTGGCCGCGAGTGCTAGCGTTCAATCGCGAGACGGGCAAGCGCGACGGCGGTAAAATGGCACTTTGGCGCACGCGAAACCGGGATTTTGAAATGATTGGCAGACGCTTTCCCGCATTCGGCCTGGCCACCGCGATTTCGATTTGTCTTCTCAGCCTGCCTGCAAACGCAGCCGACCGGCCCGAGTTGGCGTTGCCATTGGCGTGCGATCCCCGAGCGACGTGCTTCATCCAGAACTTCGTCGATCTCGATCCCGGTCCGGGCGTTCGGGATTATGCCTGTGGTGCTGCAACTTACGAGGGCCACTCGGGCGTCGACTTCCGCGTGCTCTCGGCCGCCTCAACAGCGTCCGGAGTGCCCGTCCTGGCGGCCGCCAATGGCGTCGTCAAAGGCCGCCGTGACGGCGTTGCCGACATCTTCATGCGCGACAACAAAGTGGTCGGGGGCATCAAGGGCCGCGAATGCGGCAACGGCGTTCTGCTCGACCACGGCAACGGCTGGGAAACGCAATACTGCCATCTGAAGCAAGGCTCGATCAGCGTCGCGGAAGGTCAGACGGTGACGCAAGGCGATCGCCTTGGCGACGTCGGCTATTCGGGCAAAGCCGATTTCGCGCACGTGCATTTCAGCGTCCGGCACGACGGGAAAGTCATCGATCCGTTTCTGCCCGATGCCGTCGATGGCGCGTGCCGCAAAGACTCCAAGGCAGCTGGACTGTGGAAACCGGAAGTCTCCGCCAAAATCGCCTACAAGAGCGGCGAGATCATCGGCGCCGGCTTTGCTGGCGGCCCGCCAAGTCTTGATGGTCTTGAGAAGGATCACGCGAATGTCGTCCCGGCCTTAGCCGATGCGCCTGCGTTGATCTTTTATGGACGTTTCATAAACCTGCGGGGCGGTGACCGCCTGCGCGTCGTGATCGATGGTCCTGGCGGCAGCTTCACCGAAGAGCTGACCGAGCCGCTCGATCGCAACAAGGCGACGTATATGACGTTCGCCGGCAAGAAGCGCACGATTCGCGCGTGGCCGCCGGGCCGATATCAGGGCCGCGTCGAGATCGTGCGCGACGGCGCCGTCATCGCAACGCGCGTCGCAGAGACGACAATTGTCGCGCCTTAACCGGCGAACGGTAGCGGGAATGCGAGCGTAAAGCCGCCGATCGTCGCAATCGTGCCGAGCAGGCCGACGAAGCCGCTCGCGATCAGCAACAGATTGCCGCCGGAAATAATGGCGACCGACGCCAGCACGATGGCGATTTGCAGCAACGCTTGTCCGTAGTCGAAATACGGATCACGTTGCAGCGCTACGTCGCGCGCGGCTTCGAGCGCCTTGCCCTTGCCGAACAGCTCATCGAGCCCTTCGTTGCTCTGCTTGTCCGATGTCAGCTTCACATCAAGCGCGCGATATTCGTCGATTTTGGCTTGAATGTGCTTCGCCGCCGGTTCGGGCATCGTGGGATTGGTTTCGAGCAGCAAAGCCAGTTCATCGGCCTGCAAACGAATGCCGGCGCGCCGGATATTCTTCGCTTGGAAGAAGCCCCAGGTGTTCGACGCTTCGATGTTGCGCAGCGTGCTTTCCTTGGCCGCATTGCCACCGCCCATGCCGCAGACCGCGAGGATAACGGCGAGGATGCCGATGTAGACGCCGATGAGCTTATCGCGGCGCTTGCTGTTGAGGGTGTCGGCGTCGCTGCCGAGCTGTTCCCAAGCCATTCGTCACCTCCGCAATACGATAAGAGAATTCAGCGCCGCGCCGTCAGATGATGCGGTCTTCAGGTGGTGCCGCAAGCGAGCGCGCAGGCAGCAGGTCCTTGCGGTCAATCGAGCGGCCGTCAGCCCCGAGACGGAACAGGATCGGCGCGCCGGTTGCAAATTCGCGTTTGAGAATTTCGTCGCCCGACAGGCCTTCGAGGATCATCATCATTGCGCGCAGCGAATTACCGTGGGCGGCAACAATGACGTTCTTGCCTTGGACGATCTGTGGCCAGATCACGCTGTCGTAGTAGGGTTTCACGCGCGCCAGCGTATCCTTGAGGCTTTCGCCGCCGGGCGGTGGAATATCATACGAGCGCCGCCATTCCATGACCTGCGTCTCGCCCCACTTCTTGCGGGCTTCGTCCTTGTTGAGGCCTGAAAGTTCGCCGTAGTCGCGCTCGTTCAACGCCGCATCGCGAACGATGGGCACGTCCGGTTGGTTCATTTCGGCGAGCATGATGTCGAGGGTATGCTGGGCGCGCTTCAACCCACTTGTGAAAGCGATGTCGAACTTGATGCGATGGTCGCGGATCATACGACCGGCGACGCGGGCTTCGATCAGACCTTTCTCGGTGAGGTCCGGGTTGCGCCAGCCGGTGAATAAATTGAGGCGATTCCACTCACTTTCGCCGTGGCGAACGAGAACAAGAACATTATCAGTGAGTGCGTCGCTCATGGTCGCTTTAGCTGATCCCAAGGCTCAACGAGGTTGCCCGTTGCGGTGTCAAATACCCAACACGTCGGTCATCGCATAGAGGCCGGGCGCGCGGCCTTTTCCCCAGATCGCGGCTTTGACGGCTCCTCGCGCAAAAATGCCGCGGTCTTGAGCGAGATGCGTCAGTTCAATGCGTTCGCCGTCGCCCGCGAAGATAACGGTGTGTTCGCCGACGACGCTACCGCCGCGGAGCGTTGCAAAACCGATGTCGCCTGACTTGCGGGCGCCAGTATGGCCGTCGCGAACGCGTACGGATTTTTCCTTAAGGCCGACGTCGCGGCCGGCGGCCGCCGCTTCCCCAAGCATCAACGCCGTGCCGGATGGCGCATCGACCTTCAGCCGATGATGCATCTCGACGATCTCGATATCGAAATCTTCATCGAGGGCGGCGGCGACGCGCTTGGTCAGCGCCGCCAATAGATTGACGCCGAGGCTCATGTTGCCGGCCTTAATGATGGTCGCAGTGCGCGCGGCGTCTTTGATAGCCGCCTCGGCCGCCGCATCACAACCCGTCGTGCCGATCACGTGCAGCTTGCCGCCGGCCGCGGCCAATTTGGCGAAAGCAACGGTCGCCGCAGGACTAGTGAAATCGAGAATGGCGTCGGATTGCGCGATGACCGCGCTGGCGTCGCCTGAGACGGCGATGCCGAGATGGCCGAGGCCCGCAAGTTCGCCGAGGTCTTGACCGATGAAGCTCGATCCGGCCGGTTCCGTGCCGCCTGAAATCTCGCACCCAGATGCAGCGTGGATCGCGCGCAGCAATTCGCGGCCCATACGGCCAGCAGCGCCCATTACCGCGATTTTCATGTCTGCTCCGGTCCGCGTCAGTGCCTGTGTCGGCCAGTCCACGGGCGGTATAGCAACGCTCTCCCCCCGGCGAAAGGCCGGGGGTCAATAAATCCAGGCTCGGTGAACAATCAATTGCCGCTGCCGTCGACCGAGCAAATCGCCGGTCAGCGGCAGCTTGATTTGGCCAGCGTTTACGCTTTCGGGGATGCCGCGCGCTTGAGTGCGGCTTCGATCAGTCCCTTGGCTTCGTCGACATGACCCCAGTGGTCGATCTTGACCCACTTGCCCGGCTCGAGATCTTTGTAATGCGCGAAGAAATGCTCGATCTGCTCAAGCGTGATCTTCGGCAGATCGGTATATGTTTTGACGTTGTCGTAGCGCTTGGTCAGTTTTGACGACGGTACCGCGATGATCTTTTCGTCGCCGCCACCGTCATCCTCCATGACCAGCACGCCGACCGGCCGGCAGTTGATGACGCCGCCCGGAATGATCGCGCGCGTATTGCACACCAGCACGTCGATAGGGTCGCCGTCCGCTGACAACGTGTGCGGCACGAAGCCGTAATTTCCAGGATAGCGCATCGGCGTATAGAGGAAGCGGTCGACGAACAGCGCACCCGACGCCTTGTCCATTTCGTATTTGATCGGCTCGCCGCCGACCGGCACTTCGATGATGACGTTGATATCGTCAGGCGGGTTATGGCCGGACTTCAGTGCGTCGACGCGCATGACAATGTCTCGCTGTATCTCAGATGATGGGACCGTTCGCCGCTTGTTTGGCGTGAATATCGTAGCCCGGCAACGTGGCGTTCCGCTGCTACTACTTTCATCCAACCCGATTGTTATTCACGGCCAAGAATAAGCGATTTTCGACAGCTTCGTGCGGCCGAACGGCTCTTTGGACGTGCCCGCTGGGCGGCCACCCCGGCGCCAATAGAAGTCCGCTGCACTGGTGTTGTCGCCGAGCGCCCAGACGATCAGGCCGGAATAGCTGCGATTATCGAGCGCTGTGCGGCAGGCTTCAAACAACCGCTCACCCAGTCCGATGCCTTGATAGACCGGCTTTAAGTAGATTTCGTAGATCTCGCCGCGCCGCTGCGCGCCGCCCGCGCGGGCCGGCCCGAAGGTCGCGTATCCGGCGACGACACCGGCGGCTTCGATGACGAGAATATCTTCATTGCGGATGATGGCTTTCCGCCACCACGCAGCGCCGCGTCCGCGGATCATGCGGTCGAGATGAAGCGCCGGAATAATTCCGGTGTACGCATGGCGCCAGCTTTCGCGATAGATCGCATCGAGAGCCTCGATGTCGCCCGCAACGGCACGTCTGACCTTGATCAAGGGACTTTCAATGATCATGGATCGACTTTAGCGGCTAAATCGTCCGCACGCATCATGCATCCGATGCATTACGTAAATTTCGCAAACGAAAAGGGCGCCGCTGGTTGCCCAGAGCGCCCTCTCGAAATCAAGATCAGTTTACGCGTGCCTTAGGCAGGCGTCTTGAGCTGTTCGAACGACTTGGCAGTTGCCTGACCGACGGTGTCGAAGGTCTGCTTAGCAACCTTGCTCGACAGTTCGAAGAGTTCCTTCGACTGTGCGCCGACGGTTGCGAACTGCTGCTGGAAGTAGTTGGCCTGGAGGCGTGCAATTTCCGGGAACGTGCGGGCGCGGGCAATAGCCTGAGCTGCTTCGAATGCGGCTTCGGTGTTTGCGAGCGTATTGGCGACGATCTTTTCGCCGATCGACTTTGCACCAGCCTGGGTCGTCAAAAGGACGTCTTCAGCAACCTTAGCGTTGTCCTTCGCAGCAGCGGTGACCTTGTGGAAGGCTTGGCGCGACTTGGCGACAGCGTCTTCAGCGAATGCCGAAAGATTTTCCGGAACCTTGGCGTCCTTGCCAGCCGTAAACATTTCCTGGGCCTGGCGCGTGAAATCTTGAACCTGCTTGGTGAATGCGTCGCTCATGTTCGTCTCCTGCATGTTGTTCATTGGACTGGGAACGTGCTGCCACGGAAATTCAGACCGCGGCTGTAACCTGTCATCTATGTAGCGCAGGTCGTTGTGCAGTGCAATATAATTTTGCTCCGCACCCGAAAAATCTGATGCGTCCGGCCGTCACAGGGCATTTTCATAAGGGTTTTAACCCTAGTTTTCGCTGTTGTCACCGCCGACGCTAATGGCCGTCCGTCGATCCGTTCGCGTCTGCGAAGGAATTATAGTTGTAACGGCAGGGTTTAACGTCGTTTAGCTCAGAGCGGGAAAAGCGTCGCGATAGCCCATTGCTGAAGGGTCGAACTGGATGTCGCCGGGTGTCAAAGCGCGCGCGAGGGCCAATCCTTCCAGCGTCCGGCAGCGCGACAACGCGACGTAGGTCTGCCCGTGGGCGAAGGTGCCGCGGCCAAGATCGACATAGACTTGGTCGAGGGTCAGCCCTTGCGCCTTATGGATCGTCAAAGCCCACGCCAGACGCAGCGGGAACTGCTTGAATGTCCCGGCAATCGTTTCGACGATCTTTTCCGCAGCCTGATCGTAGGCGTAGCGGCGATGCTCCCACGAGACCGGATCGACTTCATATTCCTTGCCGGCGATTTCGATCCACACTTGCTTCGGCGCAAGCCGCGAAATCCGCGCGACAGAGCCGTTGACCCAACGGCGGTCGGCGTCGTTGCGCAAGAGCATGACCTTGGCACCGACTTTCAATTCGAGAGCCTGGTCTGCGGGCTGCACATTCTCGTTGAAGTCGCCGGTTATACCGGCTTCGAACCTTTGAGCGTCACCCTTGAGCGCGTCGAGGTACGCAGTGTTGATGCGTTTCGCAGCCGCATTCGTCGGTGTCAGGATGACGTACGGCTCGCCTTCGCTCAGCGTCCGGATTGGATGCACGCGCCGATTGAGCATCGCGAGGTCGTCGCGCGTAACGTTGCCTTCGCGGATGGCGTTGAGCACGTCGATCAGGTCATTATCAGTTTGCCGGAAGACCTGTTCGAGTTCGAGCCGATAGGTGCCGGTGCCCTCTCGCAGAGCCGGAACTGAGAAGAAAAACGGCCCGCCGTGTTCGTCTTCGAGGTGCGCCGCAATCTCTCCTTGCTGAACGACGGGTGGCAGCTGATGCAGATCGCCGAACATCAGGACGCGCACGCCGCCGAACGGCTCGCGCGGCCGGCCGCGATTGACGCGCAGCGACTGATCGATGGCCCACATCAGGTCCGAGCGCACCATCGAGACTTCATCGATGACGAGATAGTCGAGCTTGCGCATGAGACGGCCATTGCGGCTGCGGCGGATGTCGTCGCGCTGAATGAGCCGTGGCGGAAATCCGAAAAACGAATGTATCGTTTGGCCACCGACGTTGATCGCCGCGAGGCCGGTCGGTGCGAGCACGACCATCGTATCGCCGATGGCATCGCGCAGCGCCTTGAGCAATGTCGATTTGCCGGTTCCAGCGCGGCCCGTGACAAAAAGATTGCCGCTGCTCTCGGCTATGAAATCGCGCGCGGCCGCGAATTCGGTTGTTGCGACGATGCCGTCCGGCAATGTGAGGCGAGGTGCGAGTGCTGTCATTGGCCCATTATTCCAGCGCAAGCACACCATGCCGCGCGCGCAACGTCGAACCCTGCCTGATCCGGGTTAGAATTGCGCAGCAATTCTATCGATTTGTCGGCATCTTATTAATAAACGTGATTTAGCGTTCAAGACGACTGCGATCGGTGCCTCCTGCACAGATCTTTGTCGCGTGGCGTGGTCCTCTCCAGGAAAGAGGGCCACGCCAAGTCCGCCGCAAAACAGCGGACCGCGGTGCGCGTCAATCTTCAAATGCGTCTGGTTATGAATTGGGATGCAGCATCGCGCGCAGAGTCGCGATGTCGGCTTCGGTTGTACCTGCCGGCAACTGCACGTTTTCGCGCGTCGTCAGAATGAGTACCGGCACGGATGTATAGTAGCCGTCGTCGTCGTAGCGCGTATCCATGCGCACGCTCGCGACATCAGAGAATGGAATTTCGAGTTTCGAGCGCGCCAGCAATCCGGTTTTTTCGACCGTGATCATTCGGCTGGCCCGGTCTGCAAGTAGTCCGGTCGACTCAGGCGTTTCGAATACGCTGATAAAATACGCGATACTCGCGATGACGAAAATCGCGACCATGTAGACGTGCGCGATCAGGCTGGCGTCGGCAATCGCGCGCGGATCAATCAGCAGAAAAATGACCATCGGCGCAAGTAGGCCGAGGAGCACTGGCGGCAAGGCGTGAGCATGCGCCGAACGTTCCGTCGTGACGGCAAAATGCGCGTTCCGCGACCCGGCTGACATAACTGACGCTCCACTCGACACACCGGCCTATACTTGGCCGGACAACAATTTCGTAAATGTAGCTTCAACCAATTGACGAATTGTAAACGTCGGCTCAGGCGCGGATGGCGGCCGCGCGCAAAAAAACCGCATGGCCCGGGATCGGAACCACGCGGTTTGAAAGTCGAAGACGGGCAGAAATTAGTCGCGGGTGATGCTGAGCAACTTGAAGTCCTTGTCGAACTTCAGGTCGTACTGGCCGCCGTCCTTCGACTTCGCATCGTCGATTTCGTAAACGCCGGTTGCTTCCGTTTCTTTTTCCAGCGTACCGCCCGAGAAACCGAGCGCGGCAGCAGCTTCGGTGAGCTTCTTGGCTTCTTCATCCGACGGCTTCGAGTCAGCGAACGCCGGGGTGGCGAGCAGCGCGAATGCAGCTGCGGCCGCGAAAACGGAATGCTTCATGGGAAGATCTCCTGAATTGAACTTTAGTAGCCAGGAATCTGTGCCCACTTCATGTGCATGACAATTAGGGATTTTTTCCCGAGTTGAATGTGTCGCACTGCAACATGATGACGTTATTACAGCCTTAGGCCGCACCAGCTTCGCGCTCGGCCTCACGCTTGCGCTCCTGCTTCTTGCGCTCGTTCGGATCGAGCCAACGCTTGCGGAGACGGATGCTCTCTGGCGTGATCTCAACGAGCTCTTCGTCGGTGATGTAGCTCATCGCTTTTTCGAGCGTCAGCCGCATCGGCGGCACCAGCGTGAGCGCTTCGTCCTTGCCCGACGCGCGGACGTTCGTCAGCTTCTTGCCCTGTACGACGTTGACGATCAGATCGTTGTCGCGCGAGTGCTCGCCGACGATCATGCCTTCATACACGCGGGCTTGGGCGCCGATCATGAACACGCCGCGATCCTGCAGATGGAAGATCGAGTACGCCGTTGCTTCGCCCATGCCGTTGGAGATCAGCACGCCCTGGCGGCGACCCTGAATGTCGCCCTTGAAGGGTGCGTATGAATGGAACAGACGGTTCATCACGGCCGTTCCGCGGCTGTCCGACAGCAGTTCCGACTGATAGCCGAGAAGACCGCGCGTCGGCACCAGAAACACCATGCGTGTGCGGCCACCACCGGACGGGCGCATTTCCATCAGATCGCCGCGGCGTTCTGATAGCTTCTGCACGACGACGCCGGTATGCGCGTCGTCGATGTCGATGATCGTCTCTTCGATCGGCTCCAGCTTCTGGCCGGTTTCTTCGTCCTGCTTGATGACGACCTTCGGCCGCGACACGGTCAGCTCGAAGCCTTCGCGGCGCATGTTTTCGATTAGGATCGCGAGCTGAAGTTCGCCGCGGCCCGACACGGTGAAGCTGTCGGTTTCGTCGCTGTCAGAGACTTTGATCGCGATGTTACGCTCGGCCTCGCGCATCAATCGATCGCGAATGACGCGGCTTTGAACCTTGCTGCCTTCCTGGCCGGCAAACGGACCGTCGTTGATGCGGAACGTCATCGACAGTGTCGGCGGATCGATCGGCTGCGCCTGTAACGGCTTATCGACAACGGGGTCACACAATGTGTCGGCAACGGTGGCGTCCGTCATGCCGGCAACGGCGACGATTTCGCCGGCGCTCGCTTCATCGACCGGAACGCGCTCAAGACCGCGGTAGGCGAGCACCTTTGTGGCGCGGAAGTTTTCAACCAGCGTGCCATCGTGACGAAGCGCTTTCATAGCCATATTGGATTTCAGCGTGCCCGACGTGATGCGGCCCGTCAGGATGCGACCTAGGAATGGGTCGGCTTCAAGCGTCGTCGCGAGCATCGTCACCGGGCCGTCGTCGACAGCCGGCGGCGGTACGTGCGCGACGACGAGATCGAACAGCGGTGCGAGATCGACCTGCGGACCTTCTGGCGCCAGTGCCATCCAGCCGTTGCGCCCCGATCCGTAGAGCACGGGGAAGTCGAGTTGCTCGTCGGTCGCATCGAGGTTCGCGAACAGGTCGAAAATTTCGTTGAGAACGTCCAAGTGCCGTTCGTCGGGACGGTCAATTTTGTTGATCGCAACAATAGGACGAAGGCCGCGCTTCAAGGCTTTCGACACGACGAACTTGGTCTGCGGCAGCGGGCCTTCAGACGCGTCGACAAGCACGACGACACCGTCGACCATATTCATGATGCGTTCGACTTCGCCGCCGAAATCGGCGTGACCCGGCGTGTCGACGATGTTGATGCGGATGTCCTTCCACACGACGCTCGTGCACTTCGCCAGAATGGTGATGCCGCGCTCGCGCTCAAGATCGTTGCTGTCCATGGCCCGCTCGGCCACTTTCTGGTTTTCGCGGAACGCGCCGGACTGCTTCAAAAGCTCGTCGACGAGGGTCGTTTTGCCATGGTCGACGTGCGCGATGATCGCGATATTGCGGAGTTTCATGTGTCTTGCCTGATGCTGGGAAGCGCCAAACGGCCGTCCGCCAAGGAACTGCGGGCGTATTGCGGCGCAAAATCTGGGCCGGACGTAGCACACCGGCAGGCGCGCGGCTAGGCGTTAAGGCTTGCGCTCCGGTGCGGCGTATAGGGGTGTAAACGCACCCGTTGCGCCGCTAGCACGGAAATTGCCTCTGATTTGGTCAGAGCCGCTCGCCCGCGCGGCGCCGTGTCAATTCTGTACGAGATCGTGTCCCGCCATGTTCGAGCGCAATCGCATCGATAACGTCCTCCAGCAAATGTCCGTGCCGGCCGAAGTCACGTTGGCTGACGGCACGCTGCTCAAAGGTAAATTCGTCATCCTCGCTGCGCGCTCGATCTACGAGGTGCTGAATGGCGAGACAAAGTTCCTGGAATTCGAAACGTACGACGGCAACAAAACATTAATCGCCAAATCGACGATAGCCGCGATCAACCTCGTCAATCCTCCTGCGGCCGGCGGCCTTCGCGCGCGTCTGCGGGATGATCAGGATTTCGATCCGTATGCGGTGCTCGGATTGGCGCCCGGCAGCAGCTGGGAACAGATCCGCAGCAACTATCTCAAGTTCTCGAAGATGTATCACCCCGATCTTTATTCGAGTGTCGCACTGCCGGATGAAGTCCGCGATTATCTGGCCGCAATGGCGCGCCGCGTAAACGCCGCCTATCGCGCGCTCGAAGAGCCGCAGCAGACGGCAAAGCGCGTGACGGCGGCGAAGCCGGCGCCGATTTTCACGTCTGCACCGCGCGCATAATTACTGCTTCGGCGTATCGCTGCCGTTGGCTTTTTCGCGTTCGCGCAGCTCGGCCAGCATCGCATCAATATCGGGACGTGGCGACTTTTCGCGATTTAAGCGGTAGCGCTGCACGTCTTGCTGCATCTGCGCCGCAACGTCGGCGCCCGGCACTTTCATGCGCCGCGCACCCGATATCAGCAGCGTATGCTGCGGTTCTTCCAAATCCAGTTCTTCGAGAAACACTTCGCGCAGCCCGTAAAAGGCTTGCAGGATGGCGTCCTTCGCAAGCTGCTTTTGTTCGAGTGACGGCTCGGTGTTGACGCGCGGATCGAGCGTCAGCAGTGCGCGGCGCATATCGTGCAGCGGCGCGTACGGATAAAGACCGACAAGGCCGTCGGTTTCGCCAGCGTTGCGATAGACGATGCGCATCGTGTCGATGGTTTCGCTGATCCGGCTGAAGGCCGCGAGGTAGTCATCCGTGCCGAGGTAAGGTTTTTCGCAATAGGTCAGCAACGCCGATTTGGTGCGCACGATATTGCGCCATTCCTCTTCGAGGCTTTCGACGAACTTCGATCGTTTCTGGAAAATGTTCGACAGGTAGGCAACGCCGCCGGTCGCGATCAGCAGCGACATGTCGCGCGTAAATTCATAGAGCTGGCTTGCAATATTGACGACGCTTTCGGGCACGCCGGGAATGTCGTCCGCGAACTTGGCACCGAGCAACAACACCAATACCGTAAACAGCAGCCAGTAAAGGCGCAATAAGGTTCGGCTGACGGAGTTTCGGGTCATTGGGCGGGATTTCGCATCGTTCCTGTGGCTCGGCTTATAGCAAAGGATCGACGCGGAGAGAGCCTATTTTGCGGCCTTTTGGTGGAAGCACCCGGCAACAGGTTAATTGTAAGGGTCGCCTCAGCTATTTCCAGAGACCAAGGTCTTCCCAATCGGCTTCGGGAACGTTGTCGCCGACCTCGAACGTGAAATCCTTGGCGTGCTTCAGATCACTATCGAGGTGGCATGTGAACGAGAGATGGTACCACTGCTGGTTGCTGCGGACCGCGCCACCCTTGGTCGACACCGTATTGTTCGCGAATGTCGCCTGCGAAAAGATGCTGGTCTTGACGCGGTCGGCCTTGGCCACGCGCTTGTCTTTGCGGATTTTGTCGATGCCAAGAACAATGCAAACCTGACGCGCGCGCTCTTCGTCCGGCAGCTTCTCGAACGAGTCTTCAAGCGAGGCGGCACTGGCGGGCGTCGCGAATAGGCTGGCCGAGATAACGGCCATTGTCACAAGCGTGCTTGTGATCCTCACGCAATTTCCCCCTTCGCGGCCCCGATACAGATCGGGGACGCTTGCCAGTCAATTGCGGCGCTTTCGTAACGTCCCCGGCGCTCAGGTGCTCTTGTTGCGCACGCCAAGAGTTCTGAGGCGCAAAGCATTCAGCTTGATGAAGCCAGCTGCGTCTTTTTGATCGTAGGCGCCCTTGTCGTCTTCGAACGTTACGAGTGTCGGCGCATAAAGCGACTTCGCGCTTTCGCGGCCCGTCACGATCGTATTGCCCTTGTAGAGTTCGAGCGTCACTTCGCCTTCGACGTGGTCCTGGCTCTTGTCGATCAGCGCCTGCAGCATTTCGCGTTCCGGCGAGAACCAGAAGCCGTTGTAAATCAGCTCGGCGTAGCGCGGCATAATCTCGTCTTTGAGATGCGCTGCGCCGCGATCAAGCGTGATGCTCTCCATCGCACGATGCGCTGCAAGAAGGATGGTGCCGCCCGGAGTCTCGTAGACACCACGCGATTTCATGCCGACGAAGCGGTTCTCGACGAGATCGAGGCGGCCGATGCCGTTGTCGCGGCCAAGATCGTTGAGAGCTTTGAGAAGCGTCGCCGGCGACAGTTTCTTGCCGTCGAGCGAGACGGCATCGCCCTTCGCGAATCCGATTTTGATCGTCGTGACCTTATCGGGCGCGGTCATCGGCGAAATCGTGCGCTGATAGACAAGCTCGGGCGCCTTCTTCGCCGGGTCTTCGAGCACTTTGCCTTCTGACGACGAGTGCAGAAGGTTGGCGTCCACCGAGAACGGGCTTTCGCCTTCCTTGTCCTTGGCAACCGGGATCTGATGATCGCGGGCAAACTTCAAAAGTTCTTCGCGGCCCTTGAACGTCCACTCGCGCCACGGCGCGATGATCTTGATGCCGGGCTCGAGCGCGTAATAGCCGAGTTCGAAGCGGACCTGATCGTTGCCCTTGCCGGTTGCGCCGTGGCAGACGGCGTCAGCGCCGACCTTGCGCGCGATCTCGATCTGCTTCTTGGAGATCAGCGGACGTGCGATCGACGTTCCGAGCAGGTACACGCCTTCGTACTGCGCATTGGCGCGAAACATCGGGAAGACGTAGTCGCGGACAAACTCTTCGCGCAGATCTTCGATGAAGATGTTCTCTTCCTTGATGCCAAGCAGCAGCGCCTTCTTGCGCGCCGGCTCGAGCTCTTCGCCCTGCCCGAGATCGGCGGTGAACGTGACGACTTCGCACCCGTATTCTTCCTGCAGCCATTTGAGAATGATCGAGGTGTCGAGGCCGCCGGAATAGGCGAGCACGACCTTCTTGATTTTGCCCTGCTGGGCCATGGCATTGATCCTTCAACGGGAAACGCGGGAAAGCGCGGCACTCTTATCAAATGAGCGCGCTCGCGCAAGGGGGCGGGCCGGCGTCGCGGAGCCTCAGTGGCTACGCCTCGGCGGGGGCGCGAATGAGAAGTGCCTTCAACGCGTAGACAATCGTCAGAGTGACGAGGCAGCCCAGCACGACGTCGGAAAAATAATGCGCGCCGAACGCCATGCGATTGAGCGAAATCGCAATCATCCAGATAACCACGGCGATCTGCATCGCCAACCGGTAGCGCTGTGGGCAGAGCACGGTGAAGACGATGAGCACGGCGGCAGCCGAGGCCTCGCCGGACACGAACGAACAGTTCGTACGACATTCGCCCCACGGCCACCACGCAGGAGTGAATTCAGCCGTACCGCCGAAGAGTTCGGTCGCAAGCGGTCGGGAACGCCCCCAATATTCTTTCAGTATAGCGTTGACGGCGAGGCCAGGCCCAAGCGCGAACGATGCCGCCATGAAGGCCAGGACGGGATCGCTGATCGTCACGAACGTCTGACGGCGGGCGAGACGCCAGATGACCAGCACACTCAGAAAGATCGCCAACGTGACCGGCACCGCACGGCCAAGCCAGCGCAGCGTCCGAAGCCGCGTGTCATGTGACAACGGAAATCCGGCGCCTGCGCGATAGAACATGGCGCTCAATTGCGTATCGATGTCGGGACGCGCGATGATGACGATGGAGAATACGATTTGCACTGCGAGGAGCGTCGCAACGCGCCAGCAGATCGGCCACGATGTAAATGAGAGACGGCCGTTGAAGGCCGCCTGCCGTTGCGCCGTAACCGGCATTGTTGCGTTCCCCCGGCCGCTCAAGTGAAGAAGCGGCTTACGAGATCGCCATTAAAATCGTGTGACAGACATGGCCGTTACACACCTTCGTCGTTCCAAGGATGCCGCGGGGGATTTCGTGCGTTTCGTCAGATTATCGTCATGTTCTGCCGCGCTGCGCGCGCGCCATCAATGTATCTTTGATGACGACGGCGCGTTTGTTTGCGCGGCTGTCATGAACGAGCTGGCAAGCGTCCAAGGCAGCATCACCAGTTGCGCGGCTGCATGGCCACCGTCGCTACGATACGCAGAGTAGACCTTTTCCATTTGCTCGCGCGCCGCGTCGGCAGCGTCCATCGCGCACGTGCTCGCTTTCGCCGACGGCGCTGCGACGGTGTATGGCATGCCGGACGACATGAACATCGCCGTCAGCGGTGTTTGCATGTAGGCCCACGTCATTACCGGCCATGGAAAATACGGCGCGAAGGTTTTGGCCATTTGCGCGTAGGGTCCGTTCGGGCCTAACGCGGTCATCGCTTCACCGTAGAAATTGGCCCACTGCGCGAATACTGAAGCGGCGTTGCTGTCAGACATGGCGGCCCAAGGGGCGAAACAGGCCATCGGCGAGCCGCTGGCCGAACGCCGCGTCGAAGCGTTGCCTGCAAAGCCCATCGGCCAGAAGGGAAAAGGCGCGACGGCAGGCTTAGAGATGGCCGGCGTGCGCGAGGGCTGCTGCGTTGCCGCCAGCATTTCTTTTTGCCAGACGGCTGCGGCTGCAAAGGCTGCTTCCGTGCCGTGGGTCATGGCGTCGGACAGGTTGCGCCAAAAGCGCATTTGAAGGGCAACATCGAACATCGCCAACATCTCCGGTGAAAAACGGAGGCTAACGCATTTTGTGCAGCGCAGCAATCGGTGCTTTGTACTTAGTCGGTCCGGGCGGCTGTGCTTGGTCGTAACCCTTTGAATATTCGGTGCTATTGAGATGTTGATGGCTTTTCGGTTGAGCCGGCAACCTTGGGCGGAGTCGTCTTAGCGGCGGCTGGATCAGGCGTTGCGCGCCCGGCTGCGCGCTTGTCTTCGCGATCGGCGATGCGCTCGGCAAGCGTCGCCTTTTTGTTGGCGACCGAACCCGGTGCAATGGGGTCTTCGATCACGATGCGCGGGCGATTGCGCCAAGTCCGTGGCGCGCCCGTGGTCGTCTCATCGCTCGCGATCACATCGTATTCGTCCGTGCTTTCGGAGACGGCGCTTCTGCCAGCATAGCGGCCGGCAACGAGCCAGTAGATGAAGCCTGCGAGCGCGCCGGCGGTGATAAACGCGACAAATGCGTAACCGTTAAATATCGTTGGCTGACCGGCCACTTCGCTGGCCAACTGGGCGCTGAACCCGAGCGCGGCAATGATCGCGCCGGTTGCGATGTAGTAGACGGCCGCGCGCACCCGCATCAATTCGCCGATGCCGGCTGCGATCAACGCGAAGGCAATCGAAAATATCGCTGCATGCGTCGCTGCCAAAAGCGACAGCACGCCCGCCTGGGCCGCGCGTTCTTGGAACGCTTGCGATGGCAATTGCAAAAGCTGCGCAGGCGTCATGATGAAAAGCACCTGCACGAGACCAGCCGTCAGGCACGCCAGAATGAACCCGGCCAACACGCGAGCGAATGCTGCGATCATCGCGATTGTCTCTCCCGGCCCCAACAGTCGCGCGCCCCCAACGCGCGCGCAATGCCAGTCTATAGATCGCACTGCGGGCGGCTCAATGGAAAAGCAGCGTTAACGGGGCGGCGAGGCAAAGACCTTGCCTTCAGGTCGCCGTATCCGGAGCGCTTGTGCGTTCGGACGCCCGCAATCGCACGCTTTCTGAACGCAATTGTCCGCATGCCGCAAGGATATCGCGGCCGCGCGGCGTGCGCACGGGGCTGGCGTATCCGGCGCGGTTGACGACGTCGGCGAAGCGCTCGATCGTTTGCCAATCCGAGCACTCATATTTCGTATTCGGCCACGGATTGAACGGAATGAGATTGATCTTCGCCGGAATGCCCGCCAGCAGGCGCACAAGAGCGCGAGCATCCGCCAAGCTGTCGTTGACACCCTTCAACATCACGTATTCGAAGGTGATGCGCTTGGCGTTCGACAGCCCCGGATAATTCCGGCAGGCGTCCAGCAATTCCGCGATCGGATACTTCTTGTTCAGCGGCACGAGTTCGTCGCGCAAGGCATCGTTCGTGGCGTGCAGCGAAATCGCGAGCATGGTGCCGGATTCGTCGCCCCACCGCGGGATTTCCGGCACGACGCCCGACGTCGAGAGCGTGATGCGCCGCTTCGACAGAGACAGGCCCGCGTCGTCGGACGCAACCTCCATCGCGGCTTTGACATTGTCGAAATTGTAGAGCGGTTCGCCCATGCCCATCAGCACGACGTTGGTGATCTTGCGTTCGGCGTTTGGCAGCAGGCGGCTGTCGGCAGGCGTTTCCGAACTGGGCCAGTCGCCGATGCGATCGCGCGCCAGCATTATCTGCGCGACGATTTCTTGCGCTTCGAGATTGCGAACCAGCTTTTGCGTGCCCGTATGGCAGAACGAGCAGGTCAGCGTGCAGCCGACCTGGCTCGATATGCAGAGCGTGCCGCGATCGCTTTCCGGAATGTAGACGGTCTCGACTTCCGGCGCGCGCGCCTCATGCCCGCGTTTCGGCAACCGCAGAAGCCATTTGCGCGTACCGTCGATCGAGATTTGCTCCGAGACGATCTCCGGCCGGTCGAGCGTGTAAAGATCGGCAAGCGTCCGGCGCAGCTCTTTCGAGACGTCGCTCATCTGGTCGAAATTCGTGAAGCCGTGCGCATACATCCAGCCCCACAACTGGCCGGCGCGCATGCGCAACTGCTTTTCAGGGACACCGGCCGCAGCAAGCGCGGCTTTGAGGCCGTCACGAGTCATGCCCGCGAGCGAAGGCTTCGCCGTCTGCATTTTGTCCAATGTGTTTTGCGCAGCTTCGGGCGCGATCGTCATATCGTTGCTATCTCACGGGGATCGAAGCCGTCTTTTAGCGGCGATTCAGCCTGATGAATAGCGGCTTAGACGCGCATCCGGCTCAACGGACCACAGCCGTTAAAGAATAAACCGCGACAGGTCGGCATTCTTGGCGAGCGCGCCGACTTGAGCCTTCACGAATGCCGCGTCGACCTCGACGGTCTGGCCGCTGCGATCCGGCGCATCAAACGAGATCTCGTCGAGCACGCGTTCCAGCACGGTTTGCAAACGCCGTGCGCCGATGTTCTCGATGGTCTCGTTGACGCCAACGGCCGTGTCTGCAATGGCGTCGATGGCGCCGTCGGAGAAGCTCAGCGTCAATCCCTCGGTCTGCATCAGCGCGATGTACTGCTTAATGAGGCTTGCTTCCGGCTCGGTCAGGATGCGGCGGAAATCATCGCGGGTCAGTGCTTTGAGCTCGACTCGGATCGGCAGGCGGCCCTGCAATTCGGGCAGCAGGTCCGAGGGCTTCGAAACATGAAACGCGCCCGACGCAACGAAAAGAATGTGATCGGTTTTGACGGGCCCGTACTTCGTCGCGACCGTCGTGCCTTCGATCAGCGGCAGCAGATCGCGTTGAACGCCTTCGCGCGAAACGTCGACGCCGCCACGGCAGCCTTCGCCACGCGAGCAAATCTTGTCGATTTCATCGAGGAACACGATGCCGTTGTTTTCGACCGCTGCGATGGCCTCGCTCGCGATTTTGTCGTCGTCGATCAGTTTGTCGCTTTCCTCGGCGATCAAAATATCGAAGCTATCCTGCACCGTGACGCGGCGCGGCTTCGTCCGCTGACCGAGCGCCTTGCCAAGCATCTCGCCGATGTTGATCGTCTGCATCGACGCGCCGCCCGGCATATCGAAGGCCGGCATCATCGGCAAGGTGTCCGCCACCTGAATGTCGATCTCTTTATCGTTCAGCTCGTTGGCGCGCAGCTTTTTGCGGAAGCTTTCGCGCGTTGCAGGCGATGACGTCGCGCCGACCAGCGCATCAAGAACGCGCTCTTCGGCGGCCTTTTCGGCTTTGGCGCGCACGTCCTTGCGCTTTGTCTCTTTCACGAGCAGCAGGCCGACCTGGACGAGATCACGAATGATGCTTTCTACGTCGCGGCCGACGTAGCCGACTTCGGTGAACTTCGTCGCCTCGACTTTGAGAAATGGCGCGTTGGCGAGCTTCGCTAGGCGGCGCGCGATTTCCGTTTTGCCGACGCCGGTCGGGCCGATCATCAAAATGTTTTTCGGCAGCACCTCTTCGCGCAGATCGCCGGTCAGTTGCTGACGGCGCCAGCGATTGCGAAGTGCGATTGCGACGGCGCGCTTGGCGTCGTGCTGGCCGACGATATAGCGGTCGAGTTCGGAGACGATTTCGCGGGGTGAGAAGTTGGTCATGGTGGTTTCTGATCAGGTCTGCGAGTCGAGGCTTTCGACGACGACGTTCGAATTTGTGTAGACGCATATTTCGCCAGCGATGGCCATTGCCTTGCGCGCGATTTGTTCGGCGTCGAGCGGCTGGTCGAGCAGCGCGCGGGCCGCAGCGAGGGCATAATTGCCGCCGGAACCAATGCCCATGACGAAGTTTTCAGGTTCCAGCACGTCGCCGTTGCCGGTCAACACGAGCGTCACTTGTTTGTCGGCGACGATCATCATGGCTTCGAGGCGGCGCAGGTAGCGGTCCGTACGCCAATCCTTGGCAAGTTCGACGGCCGCGCGGGTTAATTGGCCGGGATATTGTTCGAGCTTGGCTTCGAGCCGCTCGAACAGCGTGAAGGCGTCGGCGGTCGCCCCCGCGAACCCTGCGATCACGTCACCTTTGCCGAGGCGGCGGACTTTGCGGGCGTTCGATTTAACGATCGTCTGGCCGATGCTGACCTGACCGTCACCAGCGATGACGACACGACCGCCTTTGCGGACGGTCAATATCGTGGTCGCGTGCCACGAGGATTCTGAGGAATTGGGGGACGTATTGGTCATTTGGTAACCGTCACTTAGGCGTTTGCTGGGCTTATACAAGGTCTGGCCGCCATCCTGGCCGGTTGGCCCAGAATTGGCATCGTACCGCCTTGCCGGCGCGTCCCGACCTGCTAAGGCAATCGCTGATAGAGCCTGGGGGCTGCCCCGGCAATCGTCCCGACGGAGAATTAACGTGAAACGGCAAGCCTCGATCACCCGCGCAACCAAGGAAACCGAGATCACCGCCTCGGTCGATCTGGACGGCACGGGCGCCTACAACGTTGCGACGGGCATCGGCTTCCTCGATCACATGCTGGAGCAATTGGCGCGCCACTCGCTGATCGACATCACGCTCAAGGCCAAGGGCGATCTGCACATCGATTTCCACCACACCGCCGAAGACACCGGTATCGTTGTCGGCCAGGCGATTGCGAAAGCGCTCGGCGACAAGGCCGGGATCGTGCGCTACGCCGACGTGCATCTGCCGATGGACGAAACGCTGACGCGCGTGGCGCTCGACGTTTCTGGCCGCCCGTTCCTGATCTGGAAGGTCGAGTTCTCGCGCCATAAAGTTGGCGAGATGGACACTGAATTATTCCGCGAGTGGTTCCAGGCGTTCGCGCAGAACGCCGGCATCACGCTGCACGTCGAAAACCTTTACGGCGAGAACAATCACCACATCGCCGAGACCTGCTATAAGGGTTTGGCGCGGGCGTTGCGCGCCGCGATCACGCTCGATCCACGGCAAGCCGGGCGTATCCCGTCCACCAAAGGCACGCTTTAATCTTTGGCGCTTCCGACTCCGCTCCGCGGAGCCGGGCGCGACCACTTGGAAGTCCCCTTGGGGGAGAAGCGCCGACGACACAGGAGTTGCATCAATTGCAGACTTACACCGTCCACGAGCCACCGAACGCCGGCGCGGACCGGATCGACCGCGCAAGCGAATTGCGCTTCGTGAAGGATGGCTTTGCCTGGACGACGGCAATTTTTCCGCCGCTCGGGTTTGCGATGAGCCAGCTTTGGATTCCGCTGGTTGCGTATCTGGTTCTTGTCGGCGCAGCGGCGTCGGCGCTGTCAAAACTTGGCGTCAGCGAAGGTGCGATCTCGATCTTCGTTATGGCGCTGCAGATTTTCCTCGGCTTCGAACATTCGACGCTGCAGCGCTATATGCTCGAGCGCGATGGCTGGACGATGCTCGGCACCGTCAGCGGCAAGTCGTTGGCCGAATGCGAGCGCCGCTTCTTCGAGCAGTGGCTACCGTCGCAGCCGATGATCGCGACAGCGGGTGCGGCACCGGCGACGAGCGTGCGCCCCGGATCATGGCTGGCGCCGTGGAAGAACGCAGGCCATAAAGCCTGACGATCACAACGGATTAAATCTACTTCGATGCAGCGCGTCGTCATTATCGACTACGGATCTGGAAACTTGCACTCGGCGGCGAAAGCTTTCGAGCGCGCGGCGCGCGAAAGCGACGCCAACGCCGAGATCGTCGTCACGTCGTCCGTTGCCGAGGTTGCGCGCGCAGATCGTATCGTGCTGCCGGGTGTCGGCGCTTATGCCGATTGTAAGCGCGGCCTCGACGCCGTGCCGGATTTAATCCCGGCGCTCGAAGATGCCGTCCGCAAAAAAGGCCGGCCGTTTCTGGGCATATGTGTCGGCATGCAACTGCTGTCCGAGCGCGGGCTAGAGCACGGGACAAGCGAAGGTCTCGGCTGGATCAAGGGAGATGTGCGTGCGATCGAGCCGCAGGATGCGACGCTCAAAATCCCGCACATGGGCTGGAACACGCTGTCGGTCGCAACACCGCACGCCCTATTGAAAGACATTGCGACCGGGCCGAACGGGCTGCATGCCTATTTCGTGCACTCATACCACTTGGCGGCGAAAGACCGCCGAGTCGTCGTTGCTGAAACCGACTACGGCGGACCGGTGACGGCGATGATTGCTGATGGGAACATCGCCGGCACGCAGTTCCACCCCGAGAAGAGCCAGACGCTCGGTCTCAAGCTGCTCGCGAATTTCTTGCACTGGCAGCCGTGACGACCTGACGTCCTTTAACGGGATGTCGGAAGCTTAGGCCGCCTGCTTGATGGCGCTATCCGTCGCGCTGCGCGAAAAAATGAAAGACTGAACGGCGGCGTTGAGCGCTTCCCACAAGACGCGGGGCGCATTCAGCATCTCGTCGGCGGAATCGTCTTCGAGGCGGCCTTGCAGCCACTGCAGGCGCGCGTTGAAGCTCGATTCCTTGCGGCTCACTTCGTGGATGCGCAGCTCGCTTGAATCGTCAAACAGGATCGCCAGCCGCTTGCCGATCTGATCGGCGCTGAGCCACGTCTTGACGTACCAGACGCCTTCGCCAGCGCGCGCGTATTCCGACGCAATATAGGGCAGCGAGAACGAGACGGCCCAGGTGTCCTGCGCGGCGGTCTTCGGGGTGTGGTGGAGAAGGAAGGTTTTCATGAGGGCGGTTCCGGCTTTGGGGAGCGTGGGGGGATGTGCGGGGGAGCGGGGTTTACGCCTGACGCAACGAACGCAACTCGGAAACGCGACTTCTACTCAAAGTAGAGAGAGGGGCCGGAAGGCCTAGGCCCCTCTCTCCTGTGCGGAATAAAACTCCGCGGCTTTCGTTTTCTGCAGTCTGGGTTTGAGCGGGGTGGCCGCTTGGGGGAACGGCTCTGGGGGAGACGGCGGCCACCCCCGCTCAAAGTCCTGAATTCTTGCTGCCAATGATCAGCCGGTGATCAGCAGGCCTCCGCAAAAGGCAGTTCCGGCTCGATTGGTTCCGCAGCTGGCGGTGCCGGGAAGGCGATGACGTTGCCGCCATCGACCAGGTCGAGGCCCGGACGGCGCTGACGGAACCAGCGCAGCGAGGTGTTGGTCAGAACCGCGTCGCGCTTGACCGCCTGGATCACGAGGCCGTCGTCTTCGGCCAGGATGTCCTTCAGGTCGGCTTCGAGTTCGACTTCGTCGCGATCGGAGGCGACATACCAGGTGTTTGAGAGCGGGCGGGCCCACTTGTCGCCAAGGCCCATGATCATCTGGGCGAGGACGTGCTGGTTGCGGTTCGGCTTGGCGAGGTCATACGAGATCAAATAGGTGCGCATCGGGGGTCTCCAGGGCTTGAGCGGGGAGGGTCGTTACGCAACTTTGACCCGTGATTGAGGCGCCTTTGTTGGCCTCGTGAACATAGGAAGAACATGCCACGAATCAGCGCCCCTGTCCAGGGAATGTTTCATTAATGTTCTCATTCAGTTCTACGCCCAGCGTAAGCCGCTGAATTTGGCTGCTGGCGGGCGTTCTGCACGTGGGTTGTATGGGTTGCCGCCGGCGAAATGTGGCCGCTACGGGGCAATTTGGCCGGGCTAAAACAGCGACATCTGGCGGGGGTCGGGCTCGTTCGAAAACCTGCGGTGTGGGCCGGGATCGAAGCGGCCAGCGACGCCCGGATACCGTTCGGCGAGTAACGCTAACGCAGCCGTGCGCGATCCCGGAAATCGCGTTTCTTCCCAGATCTCATAAAGGCGGCGCGGGTCGCATCCGTACCGGCGGATCAGGTCTTTCGGCCGAACGCGCAGAAAGCGCGCCATCCAGATGTCGATGGCGTCAGCCTCGGTCAGCGGACGGCGCGCTATTGCCGGCGGCGGTTCGACGAGAAATCCTGTGGCCATGAACGCGATACCTGGATCGAAGTGGGCTCGAACTGCGATTGGGAACTTCTGACGCTGATCGTTCAGCTTGACGTGTCCGCCGATACGCTATTCATCCCACACGAGAAGAGCAAACTTATGGCGTCGGCTCCCTCTCCCCTTGGGGAGAGGGTCGGGGTGAGGGGGCTTCGGATTGAACTCCGAAGTCAGCCCCCTCATCCGGCCTTCGGCCACCTTCTCCCCAAGGGGAGAAGGCGAAACACCGCCAATGCGAGACCCCATTGATCCTATTTCCTGCCATTGATTTGAAAGACGGCCAGTGCGTTCGCCTCAAGCTCGGCGAAATGGACCAGGCGACGGTCTTCAACGACGATCCTGCCGATCAGGCGCTGCAGTTCGAGCGCCAAGGCTTCAAATATTTGCACATCGTCGATTTGAACGGCGCATTCGCAGGTAAGCCCGTGAACGCCGCCGCTGTCGATGCGATTTTGAAGTCGGTCGCAATGCCGGTGCAGCTCGGCGGCGGCATCCGCGATCTGGCGACGATCGAACAATGGCTGGCGAAAGGCATTCGCCGCGTCATCCTCGGCACAATCGCGGTGCGCGATCCGGCTCTCGTGCGTGAGGCGTGCAAAAAATTTCCAGGTCGCGTTGCCGTCGGCATCGATGCCAAAGGCGGCAAGGTTGCCGTCGAAGGTTGGGCTGAGACGTCTGAATTGACGGCGATCGATCTTGCGAAGCGCTTCGAGGACGCCGGTGTCGCGGCGATCATCTATACCGACATCGATCGCGATGGCGTTTTGAAAGGGCTGAACCTGCCATCGACCGCCGAACTCGCGCGTTCAACGCGCATTCCGGTCATTGCGTCCGGTGGCCTTGCGTCGATCGACGACATCAAAGCGCTGCTCGCGCCTGAATACAAAATGCTCGAAGGCGCGATCACCGGCCGCGCACTCTACGACGGCCGTATCAATCCGAAAGAAGCGCTCGCATTGCTGGAGGCCGCATGAAAATCGGCGATAAAGTCAAACTGACGAAAATCCCCGCCGACCTGCCGGCTGACAACGTCCCGCTGCAGACGCTGTTTCGCGGCTGCGTCGGCAAGACATTCACCATTGCGGGTTTTGATGACGACCTCGTCGAGCTACACGTCGGCGAGGCATTCGGTAAAACCGCCGAGCATCACCAAATCTGGGTTGCGCCCGATCATTTGAAGCGCGTTGGGGCTTGAACTTTGAACACGATGACAACCGCGGCGGGTGTTGCCTCGAGCAAGCCCGTTGATCCCGAGATTCTGCGCCGGCGCACGTTTGCGATCATCTCGCATCCCGACGCCGGTAAAACGACGCTGACCGAAAAGCTGCTGCTGTTCGGCGGCGCAATCCAGCTCGCCGGCGCCGTCAAAGCGCGCGGTGAGCGCCGCCGCACGCGCTCGGATTGGATGCAGATCGAACAGCAGCGCGGCATCTCGGTTACGTCGTCGGTCATGACGTTCGAGCGCAACGGCATCTATTACAATCTGCTCGATACGCCGGGCCACTCGGACTTTTCGGAAGACACCTATCGCACGCTGTCGGCGGTCGACGCGGCCGTCATGGTCATCGACGCTGCGAAGGGTATCGAAAGCCAGACGCGGAAACTTTTTGAAGTCTGCCGCCTGCGCGACATTCCGATCATCACCTTTATCAACAAAATCGACCGGCCCGGCGAAGATCCGCTGACGCTGCTCGACGACATCGCGTCGGGTCTCGCGCTCGATCTCGTACCGATGGCGTGGCCGATCGGCATGGGTCCGGATTTCCGCGGCGTGATCGATCTAGCCGGCATGAAGGCGCTGTTGCCAGAAGAAGGCGAGCGTAACGCGCCGTTCGGCCGGGCCGTGCCGATTACGTCGCTGTCCGACATCACGTCGCTGCCGGGCGTTGATGATGACATTGCGGCTCGCGCGCTCGAAGGCGTCGAGCTGGCGCAAGGCGCGTTGTCGTCGTTCGATCTGCAGGCGTTCCGTGAGGGCCATTTGTCGCCGGTGTTCTTCGGCAGCGCGCTGCGCAATTTTGGTGTCGAGCAGTTGCTCGACGCGCTTGGCAATTGGGCACCCGGGCCTTTGCCGCGCGCCGCGGTCCAGCGCACGGTTGAGCCGGGCGAGGATCAGGTCACGGGTTTCGTGTTCAAGGTGCAAGCCAACATGGATCCGAACCACCGCGACCGCATTGCCTTCGTCCGGCTGTGTTCAGGCAAGTTCAAGCGCGGCATGAAACTGCTGCACGTTCGCGACGGCAAATACATGACGGTCTCGTCGCCGACGCTGTTTTTCGGTCAGGGCCGTGAAACGGCGGACGAAGCCTTCGCCGGCGATATCATGGGCTTGCCGAACCACGGCACGCTGCGCGTTGGCGACACGCTGACCGAGAAGGAAGTCCTGAAGTTCACCGGCATTCCGAACTTCGCGCCGGAACTCCTGCGCCGCGTGATCATCGAAGACGCGATGAAAGCCAAGCAGCTTAACCGCGCACTCGACGATCTCGCCGAAGAAGGCATCGTCCAGGTCTTTACGCCAATCGCGGGCGGACGGCAGATCCTCGGTGTCGTCGGCGTGTTGCAATTCGAAGTTCTACAATCGCGCGTCAAAGCAGAGTACGGCGTGCCTGTTTCGTTTGAAAACGCGCCGGTTGAGTTGGCGCGGTGGATTTCCGCCGACGATCCGGCGAAACTGCAAAAGTTCGTTTATGCCCATCGCGGTGAAATCGCGACCGATCGCGACGGTGCTTTGGTCTTCCTCGCAGAGTCCGCATGGATGCTGAAATACAAAGGTGAGAAGTTTCCCGACATCAAGTTCTCGGCGCTGCGCGAACGCGGCGAATAATTTTGGAAAGGCTTCCATTATGAGCACGTTTGCATTGTCTCGTCGCCAAATGCTTGCAACAGCTGGAGCCGGAATCGCAGGCGCAGTTGCTGCGCGTGTTGCCGGTCCAGACGCCGCGTTCGCCGAAGCGCCAGCCAAAGCTGCCGTACTCGTAAATCCGCCGGCGTTCTATAATTTCAAGCATGGCGACGTTCAGGTGACGCTCGTCTCCGACGGCGTGCTCGGCTTGGGCGATGGCCGTAAACTGATCAAGGAAGCAACAACCGAAGAGCTGACGCAACGGCTCGAAGCCGCGTTCCTCCCCGCTGACAACATGGTGCTGCAGCAGAATATCCCGGTGCTCAAAATCGGCGGCAAGACGATCATCGTCGATACCGGCACAGGCTCATCGACGATGTTCGGCGATACCACCGGGCGGCTTCCTGCGAACTTGAAAGCCGCTGGCATCGATCCAGCTTCGATTGACCTTATCGCGCTCAGCCACTGCCATCCCGATCACTGCGGCGGCATGATCGACGCCGGCGGCAAGCTCGTTTTTCCGAATGCGCAGGTCTCTGTGAACGAGTCCGATTTCAAGTTCTGGACCGACGAAGCCCAGCTCTCTGGTGAGATAAAGCCATTCATCGAATTCGCGCGGGCGCGGTTGTTGCCGTACAAAGACAAGATGACGTTCCACAAAGGCGGACAAGAGATCGCTCCGGGCTTGCAGGCGATCGACGCGCCGGGCCACACCGTTGGGCACACAATGTTCATGGTGACGTCGAGCGCCAAGCCGCTCGCGATCACGGTCGACTGCGCCCATCACCACATTCTCTTCGTCGAGAAGCCGAAGATCGAATTCGGTTACGACACGGACTCGAAGCAAGCCGTTGCGACCCGCTTGAAGGTTTGGGACATGCTCGCGACGGATCGTATCCCGTTCATCACCTATCACTTCCCGTGGCCGGGCCTCGGCAATCTCGCCAAGGCCGGCGACGCCTATCGCTACTACCAAACGCCGGTCTCGCTATAACGGGTCTCGCTTTAACGCGGTTGGCCTACATCGAGACGCTGTTCACGCGCGGCGGACCGTCTGCGAACTTGCGGTCGATGTCGGCGAACCAGCGTTCGAGGCCAGCCTCTAGGTCGCTTGTGTCCTTGTCGGCCTTTGCGAGGGCCGTCTCCGTCGCCGTCTCGTCGATCAGGCTGCGGATGGCCTGATGCCGGTCGGCGAAGTCCGCCAATGTCGACTCGAAATTTTCGAGCTCGCTTGCGCTTGACCCACGGATGTGAGCGATGCGCTCCTCGGCGCGGTTCAGGCGCTCATGCAGCTTCGACAAGACCGGGTTTGCGGTAGTAGCCATAGTAGGCCTCCATCAGATTTGAGCGGATCGAGCAACGCGGGGATGCCCCGTTGGTTCCGAATGCCGCGTCAACCCTGCTCGCTCCGGACGTGGCAGCTGTGGTATGCCGCTCCTCAACGCAATCTCGTGCGCCGCCAGAGGTTTGAAGGCCCATGCTCAAAGTCCGCATCATTCCGTGCCTCGACGTCAAGGATGGGCGCGTTGTCAAAGGCGTCAATTTTGTCGACTTGATCGACGCGGGCGATCCGGTTGAAGCCGCAGCCGCCTACGACGCGGCGGGCGCTGACGAGCTCTGCTTTCTCGATATCACCGCCAGCTCGGACAATCGCGATACGATTTTCGACATCGTCGAGCGCACTGCCGAGCGCTGCTTCATGCCGTTGACGGTCGGCGGTGGCGTGCGCACGGTCGAGGATATACGAAAGCTGCTCGAAGCCGGCGCCGACAAGGTCTCGATCAACACGGCCGCCGTCAACAACCGGCAATTTGTCAAAGAGGCGTCGGAGAAGTTCGGCGCGCAGTGCATCGTTGTCGCGATAGATGCCAAGCGCGTCGATACCCTGGACGTTCCGGCCGCCTCTCCGGAGGAACATCGGAGCGTCCAACCAAGATGGGAGATCTTCACGCACGGAGGACGCAATCGCACGGGCATCGACGCTATTGAGTTCGCGAAAGAGGTCGTCGCGCTGGGCGCCGGAGAAATCCTGCTCACCTCGATGGACCGCGACGGCACGAAGGCCGGCTTCGACCTAGAACTTACTCGAGCCATTGCGGACGCCGTTCCGGTGCCGGTCATTGCGTCGGGCGGCGTCGGCACCCTCGACCATCTGGTCGATGGCGTCAGCAAGGGCCACGCCAGCGCCGTGCTCGCCGCGTCGATCTTCCATTTCGGCACCTACACCATCGGCGAAGCCAAAGCGCACATGGCGCGGGCTGGCCTCGCGATGCGCATGGATCAAGCTGAATTCTAAAATTATTGACTAATTTCGTAAAGATTCAACGGTTCCGGCGCTTGTCAATTGTTGACGTGAAAAGTATACATCACGAAACAATAATCCCGGAGGAACGTTTTGATGAGCAGGCATGTGGTCGTGGCCGTTTTAGGTGCGCTGTTGGTGACATCGGGGGGCTATGGAAATTCAGCCGGCGCCGCTGAGCACGTCATCAAGATGATGAACAAGAACGAGGCCGGACAGACGATGGTGTTCGAACCGGATTTCGTAAAAGCGGAGCCGGGCGACACGATCAAATTCGAGCCGACGGACAAAAACCACAACTCGGAAAGCGTCAAGGAAATCTGGCCGGAAGGCGTTCCGTTCGTCAAAGGCGCGTACAGTACCGTCGTCGAATTCAAGACCGACAAAGACGGCATCTATGTATTCAAGTGCCTGCCGCACTACGGCATGGGCATGATCGCGGTCGTCCAAGTCGGCAAGCCGACCAATCTTGAGGCCGTCAAGGCGTTCAAGGCGATGGGCATGTCCAGCCGACGCATGCTGGATATTCTGCCGAAAATTCAACCCTGAGGCGTCGCGCAACTGAGCGCCGCGACACAGCGAAATAAAAAAACCGGGATGCGATCTTCACCGCATCCCGGTTTTGTTTTGCCAGGCGTCGAAGCTCAACCGACGAGCAACTGACCATCGGCGAACAGTTGCGCAGCGGTTTTGCCGTGCACGTCGTCGAGAGACGCAACCTGCACGAATGCGCTGCCGATCTTCGCCGAGACGATCAATCCCTGCGACGTATCCTGAACCTTGACGATGTCGCTGAGCTGCTTTGAGCCAAGGCTGACGAGTTTGGTGAAATCCAGGATATCGCCAACGCTGAAGTCCTTGATGCGATCAACGCCCATGCGGCTGCCGACGTCGGTCTTCTCCCAGAAGAACGTGTCGTTGCCAGCGCCGCCGGTCAGGATATCGGCGCCGCCAAGGCCACGGATCCAGTCATTGCCTGCGCCGCCGTCGATGGTGTCGACGCCGCTCGACCCTTTGAAGATATCGGCGAACGATGTGCCGATGATCTTCTCCATATTGCTGCCGTAGATCGAGTCCGTGCCAGACGCTTCACCGAAGATGATCTTCTTGCTGAGATCGGCATTGATCGCGCTCGTCGCGCCTGCGTAGCTCAGCGTGTCGTAACCGCTGCCGCCCGCATAGACGTCGTTGCCGGCATCCCAATAGAACGTGTCATCGCCGGAGTTGCCGTTCAGGTAGTCGTTGCCGGCGCCGCCGTAGATATGATCGTTGCCTTTGCCGCCGACGATCTTGTCGGCGCCTTCGCCGCCGTAGATCGTGTCGTTGCCATTGCCGCCCGACAGCTTGTCGTTGCCGGTGCTGCCATAGATCGTATCGTTGCCGTTGCCGCCGTTGATGCTCACGCCATCCGACTTCATGACGACGTCGATTGTTGCCGTTTTGGTCGCGCTGGCGCCGTTGCTTTCGGTGGCGGTGGCTTCGACTTTGACGGTGAAGTTCGTTTGCGTTTCAGCGGTCAACGTCAGGCCGCGCAGATCGTCTTTCGTAACGGACCAACTGCCGTCGGCATTCTTGATGCCGGCAGAAAGCACGCCGTTCGCAGGCACGTCCTTGATGCGGATGCTTAGGGTCTCGGAACCGTCCTGGTCGACGAGCGCCGCGTCGATTTCGAGCGCAGCGGTGACGTGCTCCCAGATGCCTGCGTCGATCGTGTCGTCACCCTTGGTGCCAAGGATCGTGCCGAGCAGATCGCCGATCAGGCCGAGCGAGCCTGGCGTCGTTTGCGGCACGACAACCGGGTTGACGACAACGAGTGTCGGCTGGTCCGCAACCGGGCTGATCGTCAGCTCAACGCGCTGCAGCGCGCGCGTTCCCGACGGATCGGTGACGGCAACGTGGAAAACGTCTGTGCCGGAATAGTTTGCGGTGGGCGTATAGATGTATTTGCCTGTCGCCGCATCGAGCGCAACCGTGCCGTGGCTCGGCGCCGTATCGATGCTCCACGAAAGCGTATCGCCATCGATGTCAGTCGCGACGACCTGACCGCTGACGGCTTTGTCTTCTTGCGTCGTGAACGACACGTTGGCTTGCGCAACCGTAACGGCGTCATTGACCGGCGCAACGCCAACCGTAACCGTTTGCACGACCGACGCGCCCGACGGATCGGCGATCGCAACGCGGAAGCTGTCGCTGCCGTTGAAGTTCGCGCCCGGCGTATAGACGTATTGTCCGGTCGACGCATCGAGCGTCAGCGTGCCGTGTGAAGGGCCTTGAGCCAGCGCATAACCGAGCGTATCGCCATCGATGTCGGTCGCGACGACCTGGCCGGAGACGGAGGTGTCTTCGTTCGTCGAGATCGCAACGCTGGCTGCAGCGGTCGGTGCATCGCTGACCGAGGTTACGCCAACAGAAACCGTCTGCACGACTTGCGCGCCCGACGGATCGGTGACGGTGACCTTGAAGCTATCGGCGCCATGATAGTTGGCCGCCGGTGTATAGACGTAAGCGCCGGTCGACGCATTGAGCGTCAGCGTGCCGTGCAAAGGAGCGTTCTGCACCGCATAAGCCAGCGTATCGCCATCGACGTCAGTTGCAACGATCTGGCCCGATACCGGCACGTCTTCATCGGTCGTGATTGACGCAGTCGCGGCGGCCGTCGGCGCATCGTTGATTGGCGTGACGCCGATGGAAATCGTCTGAACGACCGACGCACCCGACGGATCCGTGACAACGACCTGGAAGCTATCGGCGCCGTGGAAATTTGCCGATGGCGTGTAAACGTAAGCGCCGGTATTTGCGTTGAGCGTCAGCGTGCCGTGCGACGGAGCGTTCTGCAGCGCGTAGGCAAGCGTATCGCCGTCGAGATCGGTCGCGACGACAGTGCCGGCGACGACCGTATCTTCGTCGGTCGTCAGCGAGACGTTCGCCGCGGCCGTTGGCGCGTCGTTGACAGACGTTACGCCGACCGCGACCGTCTGCACAACCTGGAGGCCAGACGGATCAGTGACGGTCACCTTGAAGCTGTCGCTGCCGTGGAAGTTCGCCGACGGCGTGTAGACGTAAGCGCCTGTCGAAGCGTTCAGCGTGAGCGTGCCGTGCGATGGAGCGTTCTGCACGGCATAGGCAAGTGCGTCGCCATCGGCATCCGTCGCTGCAATCTGACCGGAGAACGGTACGTCTTCATCGGTCGTGATCGAAACATCTGCTTCGGCCACCGGCGCGACGTTGAGGAATGAGCTAAGCGGCTTCTCGACACCGTCGAGGAAAATCTTGACCTGTTCGATGTTGCTGATCGTCACGCCGAGCGCGCTCAGCGTCAGAGACGGGCCAGATGTCTGCGCTGCGAGGGCAGCCGCCGAGCCTGCCGCCGCTGCTTGATCTGCGAACCACTGCTTCAATGTTGCGAGATCAGCGCGCATAGCGGCTGTCATCGTCTCAGACGTGAATTCGAGAACGAACGTGTCGTTGCCGGCGCCGCCATTCAGGATGTTGGTGCCGGAGCCGCCGACGAGAATGTCGTCGCCCGTGCCGCCGAATAACTGATCGTTGCCGTCGCCGCCGTAGATGACGTCATTGCCGGCATCGCCGTACATGACGTCGTCGCCAGCTTCTCCGTACATGGTGTCGTTGCCGCCACCGCCGAAGAAGCCATCGTTGCCGTTGCCGCCGTAGAGCGTATCGTTTCCTGCGTCGCCGGTCAGCGTATCGTTGCCGTCGCCGCCATAGATGATGTCGTCGCCTGCGCCGCCGTTGATGCGGTCATTGCCCGCGCCGCCGTAAATTTCGTCGTTTGCGGTCGTGCCAGTGATGACATCGTTGCCCGCTGTACCATTGATGACTGCCATAATTCCCACGCCTGTTGCCAAGTACGCTCCGTTCCCGAGGCGGAAGCTACGCGAGCGAGTTGAAAACGGCGTTTGAGTGCAGCCTCAAATTTTAGCGGCGGCGTTAAGGTGTTGTTAGGCGGACGGCGCCGGCGTCTTCGGCGTGAACTGGCAGAGGTCGGCGACGAGACAGCGCCAACACTCGGGTTTTCGGGCTTTACAGAGGTATCGCCCATGCAAAATCAGCCAGTGATGGGCGTGCATTGCGTAGTCTGATGGAATACATCGGATTAAGTCTTCCTCAACGGACAAAGGTGTTTTGCCAAAACTAAGGCCAATGCGATTGGCGACGCGGAAGACATGCGTATCGACCGCCATCGTGGGATGGCCGAACGCGATATTCATGACGACGTTTGCGGTTTTGCGGCCAACGCCGGGCAGCGTTTCCAGAATGTCGCGATTTCCAGGCACCTCTCCGCCATGGTCCGCAATCAGCCGCGCCGATAGAGCGATGACGTTTTTTGCTTTGGTGCGATAGAGCCCGATCGATTTGACGTACTCGCGTACGGTGTCCTCGCCGAGGGCCAGCATGTTACTCGGTGTGTCGGCGATCGCGAACAGCGGCCGGGTTGCCTTGTTGACGCCAGCGTCGGTCGCTTGTGCCGAGAGCACGACGGCGACGAGCAGTGTATAGGCGTTCGAATGTTCGAGTTCGCCCTTGGGTTCGGGCATGGCGGCAGCGAAGCGCCGAAAAATTTCCCGGACTGTCGCGGGGTCCATTGCCTTTGCTTTGCGGGTCTTTGCCGGTTTCTGCGGATTTGCCGCCCGCACGCCCTTGTTTTTGCCGCGGGATGGCGGAATGCTCTCGCCCGGGCCATCGGTCGTCGGACGGGCTTTCGGTGTGCGGGGCATGCGTTTGGCAACCGATCGTAGTCATGCAGCTCTGTGCTGCTGTGAGGAATAGACGTCACATGACAGAGAGTTCGTCACCAGTGCAAGCGACACCGCAGACGCAGTTCATTCTGCATCCACACCGGTCTTTGTCGCCGCGCGGATTTCTGATCCTGATGTCGGGCATCGGCATCGTCAGCTTCATCGCAGGTGTCGCGTTTTGGCTGATCGGCGCGTGGCCCGTGATGGGATTTTTCGGTCTCGACGTTCTACTGGTCTATTGGGCATTCAAGGCCAACTATCGCTCCGGCCGCGCCTATGAAGTCGTCGATGTAACGCCGGCCGTGCTGACGCTGACGCGCGTCTCTGCAAAAGGCAGAAGCGAGAAAATCGAGATCAATCCGTACTGGGCGCGCGTCCAGCTCGCAACAGATCATCCCGACGGGCGAACGTCGCTGCGCATCGTTGCTCAGGGCCGGACATGGCTCCTCGGGCAATTTCTGAATGACGACGAACGCACCGAATTCGCGGAAGCCTTGCGGGAGGCGTTGCAGCGCGCGCGGCTGACGGCGCAGTTCTAACCCGCGGCCGTCTCAGTCGTTGACCATCGTCAGAGCAGCCTGGCGGTCGCCGTGCTTCAACTTCAGGAATTGCGCGCGGGCGGCCTTGACGTCCTTGTCGGCGCTTGTCTCGGAAGCTTTCTTCAACGCCTTCGTCGCCGCGTGATCGGCGCCGCAAATGAATGTCAGCGCATTGGCGAGACGGCCCATCATCGCGGCGTCGATTTTGGTTTCGTCCATTACTGAAACCGTCCGCCCTTTTGCAGCACTTCGATTTTGTATCCGTCGGGGTCTTCGATGAAAAAGAATTTGCCGAACGGCTGGCCGTCGTGCGTCATAGTCTTGATGTCTTTCGGCGTGTAGCCGGCGGCTTTGATCCGCGCGTGTTCAGCGTCGAGATCGTCGACGACGAACGCGATGTGCCCGTAGCCATCGCCGAGATTGTAGGCTTCGGTCCGGCCTTTATTGACGGTCAGCTCGACTTCGAATCCAATCTCAGGGTTGCTCATGTACGTCAGCGAAAAATCCGGCCACTCGCGGCGCTCGGCGATCTTCAAGCCGAAACACGCTTCATAGAATTTCACCGAGCGGGCTTCGTCGAGCACGCGGATCATGGAATGGACGGCTTTTGCCATTGTCTGAAGTCCTCGCGCTCAGAGCCACGGCCGGCTGGCAGCCGTTGCCGTTTCATACGTACCGATCGCTTTATCCTTTTCGAGCGTCAGACCGATGTTGTCGAGACCGTTGAGCAAGCAATGCTTGCGGAAGGGATCGAGTTCGAACGTGATCACGCCGCCGTCAGGTCCACGGATTTCCTGCTTCTCAAGATCGATCGTGATCGTCGCGTTTGCGCCACGCGATGCGTCATCCATCAGCTTGTCGACATCGGCCTGCGGCAGCCGGATCGGCAGGATGCCGTTCTGGAAGCAGTTGTTGTAAAAGATGTCGGCGAAGTCGGTCGCGATTACGCAGCGAATGCCGAAATCGAGCAACGCCCACGGAGCGTGCTCGCGGCTTGAGCCGCACCCGAAGTTTTCGCCCGTGACCAAAATCTGCGCCGTGCGGTACTGCGGTTTGTTCAAGACGAAATCCGGAATTTCTTTGCCGGTCGCCGGATCAAAACGCATTTCAAAAAACAGCGACTTGCCGAGGCCGGTACGTTTGATCGTCTTCAAGAACTGCTTCGGAATGATCATGTCGGTGTCGATATTGCGCAGGGGTAAGGGCGCTGCGATGCCGTTCAAAACGGTGAATTTGTCCATCTGCTCTGATCCACTCCGTCGAATGCCATTATGCGCGTAGCGCGTCGGCGAGCGCCCTGAAATACCCCTCCGCTGCCGTCAGCCGCCGCGCCTGGCGGAAGGCGCCGTTTTCGGTCAGCGCGGCTTCGAGTTCGAAGGGTTGTAAATGTTCAAGGCGCCGTTTAACGCCAGCCCGCTTGCGTCCGTCAAGGTGTCGTTGAAGCGCGCTCATGATCGTCTCGACATACCCACCGATCCGGCCCAATTCGCGGGTTGCCGACAGGAGCGCCGGGCGGTCGTCCGGGGCCTGTTCGAGCGCAGCCAAGGCGGCGGCCGCCCGCTGCAAGGTCGCGGCAATTTCCTCGGCATAGAGCGCCACTTTCTCGCGCCGCGTGCGGTCGAGCTCGGAAAAATGGCCGGCCCATTGGTAAATGGTTTGGCCGAGGCTGATCAGGTGCTGGGCGTAGTCTTGCAGGCGCATGGCTTCAACTCGTGGCTTCAACGGCAAGCCCGAGTGTAAAAGCTACCCATCTGAGGGGGATAAGTTTTTCTACGGTGGTCCGTGTTCTGCAGGCGCGCTTAACGGACCGTCGGGTCGGCGTAGCACTTGCGCATGTATTCGCAGCGATGACTGCCCGAGAAATGCATGCTGTCGCCCTTGGCGGGCGAGATGAAGTTACAGACTTCCTCAAGGCCTTCCGGCGTTAGCCAGCCCTGACGGCGGCCGCGCTGGACGGCGAAACAATCGGCGGTCTCTTCATCAGGCCCGCGAAATTGATGCCCGCATTCGTGGGCGAAGATCCATTGCTTAACCGGCGTTGACACCTTGTCGAGTAAACGCGGGTTCATGATCAGGAACCCCGGGTACGCCGCGCCGTAATCGTCGAGTTTGTTGTCGGTGACGACCGGACGCTGCCCGCAGCTCTGGCGGCGGCCATCGAGTTGGAATTCGCCCGGCGGAAGAAGTTGGCTGTCGCCGCCAACGTGGCCGACGTATTCTTCCGGCGTCGGGGTCGAATCTTCAGCGTGTGCGACCCGCGCGCTTGTTTCGGCAACCAGCGCAACAGCCAAGCCGAGGCTGAGCCAATGCAACGCCCGACGTACAACTAAGCCGCTCAAATACAAAACCAACGCCCCACCGTTGAAGTGCCCGTGCAAATGCAAGATGGCGTGAAAAGCCGTCATGCACAACCGTCCTCGCCGCCCGCGCGTCCTGCCGGCGTCCTAGCAGACGCGGGTTAAGGTCGCGTGCAACGCCGCCACAAATACTGCTCACGCCGCAACTTCCGCCTCGACGGCCTCCATATCCTCATCCGAAAAGCCGAAATGATGACCGATCTCATGAATGAGCACATGGGCAATCAAGTGCCCCAATTCTTCATCGCCGGCCGCCCATTCGTCCAAAATCGCGCGGCGATAAAGAAACACCATGTCGGGCTCGCGTGGCGCATCTGACACACTCTGCCGGTCAAGACTGACGCCTTGATAGAGGCCCGTCAAATCGTACGGATCATCGATATCCATTTCGTCGAGGATTTCGTCGGTCGCAAAATCTTGTATGCGGATAACGACGTCTCCGGCGAGGGTGCGGAATTCCGCGGGCAACGTGTTCCACGCTTCCTGTGCCAAATTCTCGAAATCGGCGAGGCTTGGAGCGGACGCGAACCGCCAATCTTTGCTTGCGCTCGTCATCTCGGTCCTCATCGTTTTGGGGAAGCGACTGCTAGCACCGTCATCCGGCAATTGAAACCGCAGTCCCCCGGCGGCCGGGAAAATTGTCCTGCCCCGCACTGCCTAATTCCCCATGCGGCAACTTTGACACATGCCAAAGCCGAACCAAAATCCTATGTCATGCGTTGTGTCCGATGATCGCTACTAAGACCAGCGAACTCCATAAGGAATGGCCGATGTCGCAATCCATTACGTTCGAGCCGCGTCAGACATCTGCAATTCCCACTCTCAAGCCGGCGCAACAGAAAAGTTCTCCGTTCGAGCTGCGCATCGTGACGGGCGACCAGCAGCGCCGCGAGATATATCGGCTGCGCCGTCGTGCCTATGAAAAGTTGCTTGAAGCATCTCCCTGCGAGGGCGAGGCGGAGTTTCGGGACGCTTTTGATGAGTTGCCAACAACGCTTCAAATTGGCGCCTATGATGATGGCCGCCTTGTCGGCGCGATGCGTCTTTGTTTTTCGCGCGCTTGGGATGGCCTCGAACCACTGCCGTGTTCGAATTATTATCCGGAGTTGAAATCAATCAAGCGCGCAGCACGCGGCAGCTTGATGGAAGTTTCGCGGTTCTCGATCGATACCGACATCGCCAACACGTCGTATCGTACGACGTTGTATGCGTCGCTCGTGCGTACGAGCCTGATCGCAGCCGAGGCGGCGGACGTTTCGACGTTTCTGATCGCGACGCGCCCCGATTGGGTGCGTTTTTATAAGTATATGCTCGGCTTCGCATTGATCGGCGAACCGGCGTTTTACCCGCCGGGCGACATGAAAATCGCGTTGCTCGGTGGCAGCCTCGATCAGGCGCGCAAGCGTCAGCGGATGCAGAACGCGTTCTTCCAGATCGATACGCGCGAGATCGCGAGTATGCGGCAAGCGCTCGCGCCGATCATGACGCGCGTCGAGGCGGCGTAACGCTTTTCTAACCACGCGGGCGAAAATGCCGGACGGCGATGGCAGCTTTGTCATTGCGGGTTGATCGCCGCACGCTAATTTTCAGCGCGTGGGAACTTCGATTGCACATCTCCCGGCAGACTTACGAAAAAGGCTCAGCGCTGAGTTGAGCCACGGCGAGCGCTTGCTGTTCGTCACACAGCCGAACTGGCGTTACGAGCGTGGCAAGCTTGCCGCGATTTTCTTTTTCGGCGTGTTCTGGAGCATGATCGCGCTGACGTTCTTCGGCTTGAGTCTGGGGGCGCTCAGCGGTCTGGTTCCGATAAAAGATGCGAGCCGCCAAATGAGTGCGCCGCTCGCCTGGTTCATGTTCTTTTTCTCGCTGCCGTTTGTGGCGCTCGCGGCAGGCCTGCTCGTGGCACCGTTTCTCGGTATCCGGAAGACGAACAACACTGCACACGCAATCACAGATGCGCGGCTCGTCAGCGTCTTCGGCGGGAAGGATGCGGGCGCGGAAAGCTTCAAGCTCGATCGCATCCATTCGATTACGCGCCGCGATTTCAAAGATGGTTTCGGCAACCTGTCGATCGGCTACGGCATCGAGAAAGATTCAGACGGCGATCCGCGACCGCTGACGGCCGACTGGACCGGCATCCCGGACGCACGACGCGCCGAAGCCATCATTCGCGAACTCGCGAAATGGGTGCGGTAGCTAATCGCGATGCGCATTGCTATTGTTGAGCAGCGCTGCGTGCTTCAAGAGCAATTGGTATGCCGAAAGCAATCCCCGCCGGTGTAGTGCACGAACTGCCGAAGGATTTGCGCGCGCTCTTGGTGTCGGACGCCGACGCGCTCGCCGCATGGATTGATCTGACCCCGCTTGCGCGCAACGAGTGGATCTGCTGGATCTTGTCGGCGAAGAAGCAGGAAACGCGAGACCGCAAAATCACGCGCATCCACGAGGAGCTTCTCGCCGGCAAACGCCGCCCCTGCTGCTGGCCCGGATGCAAGCACCGCAAGTAAGTGCACTTAGTAGCATCTTAGTTTCCGGCTTCGATCGGGTACGGCCGCTCGACGCGCCGAAGCCATCATCCGCGAACAGGCTCGGCGGGCGTGTCAGTTTAATTAGCGCCCGGTTACGCGCAACAAACCTTCAACGCTCAAGTCTTCATCTATTTTGGGCCAGTGGATACCATGCCCAGCAGCGCTCGGTTCCCATAGTGACCTATCGGCAGCTGACGCGGACTTCAGCCTCGGAAACCAGTCGAGCGGCGCGGAAATCTCCCGGCCATCTTTGAGCAGCACGGCAAGCCGATCCGACGACACCTGGACGTCGGCGACGCGGCTATCAGCTTCAATTGCCAAAATGCTCATTCCAGGCATCCAAAAAAGAGGCTTCGCACTCAGTCACTTTAGCACGAATCTCGCCGATTTCGTGATCCGCATATCCGCGATTGATGGCTAGGGTTACGGGATTGAGCCAGAACTTGCATGATCGGCCAGCCTTATCGATATGGACATGCGGCGGCTCATGGCCTTCGTTGCTGAAAAAATAGAAGCGATACCCGTTCCAGCGCAGGATGGTCGGCATCGCTTTTCCTCACATCACTGCCACGTCCTGACGTCAACAAAATGACCTTCAAGCGCGGCGGCTGCCGCCATGATCGGCGAGACGAGATGCGTGCGGCCCTTGTAGCCCTGGCGGCCTTCGAAGTTGCGGTTCGAGGTCGAAGCGCAGCGCTGGCCCGGCTTCAACTGGTCCGGGTTCATGCCGAGGCACATCGAGCAGCCTGGCTCGCGCCATTCGAATCCAGCAGCCTTGAAGATCACGTCGAGACCTTCGGCTTCGGCCTGTTCCTTCACGAGGCCAGAGCCCGGCACAATCATCGCATACGCGAGGTTGCCAGCGATCTTCTTGCCGTCAACGACCTTGGCGACCGCGCGCAAATCTTCGATGCGGCCGTTGGTGCACGAGCCGATCCAGATCACGTCGAGCGGAATGTCGGTCATCTTGGTGCCGGGCGTCAGGCCCATATAGTCGAGCGCGCGGACCATCGAGGCGCGCTTATTTTCATCCGACACAGCGGCAGGATCGGGCACGGAGCCGGCAATCGACACGACGTCTTCCGGCGACGTGCCCCACGACACGATCGGCGGCAGCTTGGCGGCATCGAGCACAACCGTGCGATCGAAATGTGCGCCGTCATCGGTGTGCAGCGTCTGCCAATACTTCATCGCCATGTCCCAGGCGGCACCCTTCGGCGCGCGCGGGCGGTCCTTGATGAAGGCGTAGGTTTTTTCGTCCGGCGCGATCATGCCGGCGCGGGCGCCGCCTTCGATCGACATGTTGCAGACCGTCATGCGGCCTTCCATCGACAACGCGCGGATCGCTTCGCCGGCGTATTCGATCACCGAGCCGTTGCCGCCAGCGGTGCCGATCTCGCCGATGATGGCCAGGATGATATCCTTGGCGCCGACGCCCTTCGGTGCCACGCCATCGACACGCACCAGCATGTTCTTGGCTTTCTTCTGGATCAGCGTCTGGGTCGCGAGCACATGCTCGACCTCAGACGTGCCGATGCCATGCGCAAGCGCGCCGAACGCGCCGTGCGTCGACGTGTGGCTATCGCCGCAAACGATCGTCGTGCCGGGCAGCGTGAAACCCTGCTCCGGGCCGACGACGTGGACGATGCCCTGGCGCTTATCGAGTTCGTTGAAGTAATCGACGCCGAAGTCCTTGGCATTCTGGGCGAGCGTCTCGACCTGGATCCGGCTTTCTTCATCCGCGATTCCGCGCGAACGGTCCGTCGTTGGCACGTTGTGATCGACCACGGCGAGCGTCTTTTCCGGCGCGCGAACCTTGCGGCCCGACATCCGCAGCCCTTCGAACGCCTGCGGGCTGGTGACTTCATGGACGAGGTGGCGGTCGATGTACAAAAGGCAGGTGCCGTCGTCGGCGCGCTCAACCACATGATCGTCGAAAATTTTGTCGTAGAGCGTCTTTGCCATGTCGCGAAAAGCCTTTGCGCCGCCGAATATCGGGTTCAGGCCCGTTAGATAGCGGCAGGACACGCGTTTCGCAAATCACGGAGCGTCGCGGGCTCCAGAATTTTTGCTTATGCCGGCAAAGGACCGGGCTGATCGCTCAGCCCGGCCAAGTCAGGAACAGACGTTCCAGACGGCGGTTTGGTCCGGGGGTGGCAAAACAACCCGAGCCGCACCACGCCTGATGTGAAGGTATACGAACCGCTTAACCGATGGATCAGCGCGCGCTGGCCGGCAGCTATGCGAAGTCGCCTATTTCCATTCGCGCGCTTGTGAGACTAGGAAGTCCCTCAGGAGCTGGACCTTTTTCGAGTTTCTGAGCTCTTCGGGATAGGCGAAGATCAAGGGCAGCGTCGGCTGCTCGATCTCGGCCAGCACCGGCACTAGGTCACTGTCGGCTTCCGTCATGTAGTCCGGAATCATGCCGATGCCGATACCGGCACGGATCGCGTATTTGATCGCCACAACCGAATTGATTTTGAGCACGGCATCGCGCGGGCCGCGACCGTCGCGTCCCGCGTTCTCGATCCAGCTCATGGCGTGCAGGTGCTGTGCCGGCTGGCCGGAATAGACGATAATCCTATGATTATCGAGTTCCGCCAGCGTCTGCGGCGTACCGAATTTGCGGATGTACTGGGCCGAGGCAAAGGCGCGGACGCGGCTCGAAAACAGCGGCCGTCGGATCAGGTCGGCCTGTTCCGGTTCCCGCGTCCAGATCGCAACGTCGGCAGCGCGCATGCCGATATCGACCTGTTCGTCGTTGAGGATCAGCTCGACGCGAATTTCCGGATAGAGGTCGGCGAATTCGCGCAGGCGCTGGGTCATCCAGACTGTGCCGAAGCCGATCGGCGCCGTAACGCGCAGTTCGCCAGAGGGCTTGGTTGCGGCGTCGGACAAAAGCGTTTCGGCTGTCTGGAGCTTTGAGAAGACTTCAGCGACAGTGCGGTTCAGCAGTTCGCCCTGCTCGGTCAGCATGAGGCCGCGTGCGTGACGGTGGAACAGCGTCACCTTGAGATCGGCTTCGAGCGACGAGATCTGACGGCTGACAGCCGACTGGCTCATATGGAGCGCTTCGCCCGCGTGCGTGAAGCTGCCCGCCTCCGCCGCCGCGTGGAAGATACGGAGCTTGTCCCAGTCCATTAGTTTGCCTCTAGGTCGTCCAATCGGACAGCAGAGCCTTTGCCGCGTTGCAACAATGTAGCTATGCGCTCAGCGCACGGCAAGGGCGCGGCCCGCGCAAATCTGCGATTTTTCGGCCCATACGCGGAATTGATGCCGCTTCGTGGTCGTTGCCGAGGCAACCCAATCGCTGATATAGGTCAAAAATCGCGGAAAACGGCGAGCGCCTACTCGGCGGCCTCTGCAAGGCCGGCTTGCGCGAGATAGCGTTCGGCCTCGAGCGCCGCCATGCAGCCCATACCGGCCGCAGTCACCGCCTGGCGGAAGACCTCGTCCTTGACGTCGCCGGCTGCGAACACGCCCGGGATCGCCGTCGCCGTCGAATCCGGCGCAGTGATCAGATAGCCCGACGGTGTCGTCGGCAACTGGCCTTTGAAGAGTTCCGTCGCCGGTGCGTGGCCGATAGCGACGAAGAAGCCATCGACGGGACGCTCGGTGATCGCGCCAGTCTTGACGTTTTTCAAGCGGACGGCCGTCACCGACTTCGGCGCCGTCGTCCCGATGACTTCCTCGACGGCCGAATCCCAGATGACGTCGATCTTCGGATTCTTGAACAAGCGTTCCTGCAGGATTCTTTCCGCGCGGAAATGATCGCGGCGATGGACGATGGTCACGCGCTTGGCGAAGTTCGTCAGAAACAGCGCTTCCTCGACCGCGGTGTTGCCGCCGCCGATGACCATGACTTCCTTGCCCTTGTAGAAAAAGCCGTCGCAGGTCGCGCACGCCGAAACGCCGTGGCCTTTGAAGGTTTCTTCCGACGGAATACCGAGCCAGCGCGCCTGTGCGCCCGTGCAGATGATCAACGTGTCGGCCGTATAGACATCGCCGCTATCGCCTTCGAGGCGAATGGGGCGCGCCTTGAGATCGACCTTGTTGATGTGGTCCATGATGATGTCGGTGCCGACGTGCTCGGCCTGCGCCTGCATCTGCTCCATCAGCCACGGACCCTGGATCGGATCGGCGAAGCCCGGGTAGTTTTCGACGTCGGTCGTGATCGTTAATTGGCCGCCCGGCTGCGACCCCTGGATCAGCAACGGCTTCAGCATGGCGCGCGCGGCGTAAATCGCGGCGGTGTAGCCCGCCGGGCCTGATCCCAAAATCAAAACGCGCGCGTGGCGTGGTGGCGTGGCCATGATGGTCGTTCCTGTGACTGCGAGAGCCCGTTATTAGGGGTGTCGTCGGGCCATCGTCAATGATGGCTGGGAACGCAATCCCGTTACAACCTTTTGCTGCGCTAAAGCGGCGCGGCTGCTAGGGTTCGCGGGCATTCGGGGGAGGATTTTTTGACGGCTTCATCGGGGACGAAAAATCTGACCGCAGGTCAGCGCGTGCGCGCGATCCTGGTCGGGTCGTCTGGTAATCTCGTGGAATGGTATGACTTCTATGTCTACGCAGCGTTCTCGCTGTATTTTGCCAAGGCGTTCTTCCCCGAGGGCGACCAGACCGCTCAGCTTCTGAATACGGCTGCGATCTTTGCGTTCGGATTTTTGATGCGTCCTGTCGGTGCCTGGCTTTTCGGGCGCATGGCCGACCAGCACGGACGCCGTGTTGCGCTGACCGCATCAGTCCTGCTCATGTGTTTCGGATCGGCGCTCATCGCTGTGACGCCAACGTATGAAACGATCGGTATCGCGGCGCCCATCCTTTTGCTGTTCGCGCGCCTGTTGCAGGGGTTGAGCCTCGGCGGCGAATACGGAACGAGCGCGACATATCTTTCGGAAATGGCGACGTCGCGGCATCGCGGTTTCTATTCGAGCTTCCAGTACGTCACGTTGATCGGCGGGCAGTTGACGGCGATGCTCGTGCTGGTCGTGCTGCAACGCTTCGTGTTGACCCATGACCAGCTTGAGGACTGGGGCTGGCGCATCCCGTTCGTCATCGGCGCTTGTCTCGCCGTCGTCGCGTACCTCATGCGCCGCGATATGCACGAGACGGAAGCGTTTGTTTCATCCGGGCGGCGCGATGGCACGCTGAAAGCCTTGCTTGAGCATCCCCGCGAAGTCGCGATCGTTGTCGGCCTGACGCTTGGCGGTACGATCGCGTTCTATACGTTCACGACGTACATGCAGAAATTTCTCGTCAACACGTCAGGGTTTGCGAAAGATACCGCGACGCTGATCGCGGCCTGCGCGCTCTTCGTCTACATGCTGTTGCAGCCCGTCGTCGGCGCGATTTCGGACGTCGTTGGGCGCCGGCCTGTGCTTGTGACGTTCGGCGTGCTCGGCACGCTGTGCACCGTGCCGCTTCTGACCATGATTGCGGACACGCGCGATCCCTATATCGCGTTCACGCTGGTGTTGGCGGGCCTCGTGATCGTATCCGGCTATACGGCCATCAACGCCGTCGTCAAAGCCGAGCTGTTCCCGACGCACGTCCGAGCGCTGGGCGTCGGCCTGCCCTACGCGTTTACAGTCGCGTTATTCGGTGGCACGGCGGAGTATGTTGCGCTCTGGCTCAAGAGCATCGGCCACGAGACGGCGTTCTACTGGTACGTCACTGGCGCTATCGCGCTGTCGTTGGCCGTCTACGCCATGATGCGCGACACCAAGCACACGAGCACGATCGATCGATCGTGACGCCGTCACATCAGCTTCAACGCTTTCAAACTCGCGTGGCCGTGACGGCCGACGATGATGTGATCGTGGACCGAGACGCCGAGCGGCCGAGCGGCGTCCATGATTTGTTTGGTCATCGTGACATCGGCGGGCGACGGTGCCGGATCGCCGGACGGGTGATTGTGCACGAGGATAATCGCAGATGCCGAAAGTTCGAGCGCGCGCTTGACGACCTCGCGAACGTACACTGGCGTGTGATCGACGGTGCCATGCCCTTGCACTTCGTCAGCAATCAAATGATTCTTTTTATCGAGAAACAGAATGCGGAATTGCTCGCGCTCTGCGAACCCCTGCGCGAGGCGCAAATAGTCGAGCACGCCCGTCCAGGATGACAGCGCCGGCTTGTTGACGATCTCGCCGCGCGTCAGCCGCTCCGCCGCGGCCTTGATCAACTTCAACTCGTCGACAGCGCGGTCGCCGATGCCGTCGACTTCCTTCAAGCGCTCCGGAGGTGCCGAGACCACCTCGGCAAACGATCCGAATTTGGCCAGCAAGCGCTTGGCGACCGGTTTGGTGTCGCCGCGCGGGAAAACGCGAAACAGGATCATTTCGAGAAGTTCGTAATCGGGGACTGCGACCGCACCGCCGTTGCGGAAGCGGTCACGCAAGCGCTGACGGTGGCCGACTTTGTCGTCGGCTACGCGCTCGGCGCTGAACAAAGCGCCTTGCTCTTCGGCAGCGGTCTTTCCAGCGCCAGACTCGCGACCGCGCGGCATAGCTGACCCTTAAGCGGCTTGATCGATTTTGTAGGGCGGGCAGTCGAAGCCCTTGGGCGATGCCGTGAAAATCTCGACGCCGGTTTCGGTCACGCCGACCGTGTGTTCGAACTGTGCCGAGAGTTCGCGATCGCGCGTCACCGCTGTCCAGCCGTCGGCCAGAATTTTCACGTGCGGCTTGCCGAGGTTGATCATCGGCTCGATCGTGAACAGCATGCCGGGTTCAAGAATGATGCCTTCGCCAGGCTCGCCGTAATGCAGGATGTTCGGCCGGTCATGGAAGACGCGGCCCAAACCGTGGCCGCAGAAATCGCGCACCACGCTGCAGCCTTCGCTTTCCGCATATCGCTGTATCGCGGCGCCGATATCGCCGGTCGTGGCACCGGGCCTCACCGCTGCAACGCCGAGCATCAGCGATTTGTACGTGATCTCGATCAGGCGTTCAGGACGGCGCTTGACGTTGCCGACGGCGTACATCCGGCTGGTATCGCCATGCCAGCCGTCGACGATAAGGGTCACATCGATGTTGACGATGTCGCCGTCCTTCAATGGCTTCGCGTTCGGCATGCCGTGGCAGACCACATGGTTAATCGAGGTGCAGCTGGCGTAGCGATAGCCGCGATAATTGAGGGTCGCGGGAACGGCGCCGTGACCCAACGCGTATTCCATCAGCAAGCTATCGATTTTGTCGGTCGGCATACCTGGATGTATGAGCGGCACGAGCATATCAAGCGCCTGAGCGGCCAAGCGGCCAGCTTTGCGCATGCCCGCAAAGGCCTCGGGGCCATGCAATGGAATTTTTCCGTCCCGGCTCGCCGAGCGGGTTACTTCAACGTTGGACATGTGTTTTTGCGCCGCAAAACTTGAATGATCTCGTCTCTATAGCAAATTAGTGCAAAAAAGGCTGCGCGCCAATTGACCGGAAGACGTCAAAGGCCACGTTTCGGGAGGACGTTATCTGATGAAGCATATTTTCGCTGTGGTGCTGTTCGCGGTCATCGCCGGATTGGTGGCGGTCGGAGTTGCGTCAGAAAAAGGCATTCACGGGTTGTCTCAGACCGTGCGTCACGCGCTCGGACTACCTGAAGGTGGTGCCGTTGTCGCGAATATCAAATCGGTCGGCATTGAAGGCGCCGACGTCAGCGCAAAAGTTGCGAAGCTAGCGTCTGACACCAAAACCAAAGTTGCCGAAGTTGCAGAGAAGGCTATTGAGGCCGCACAGCCCGATCGCTCCAAGAGCGTCACGCCGCCGGCGGATGACCAGCCTGCTGAGCCGCCGTTAGAGGCACAGGTTGAGCCACAGGTTGAGCAAGAGGCTGCTGCGGAACAAGCCGCGGCGACGGAGCAGCAGCCGCCAGCGGCGGCCGCAGCACCGGTGGCCGGCGTCACACACTTTTACGGATCGAGCGAAGGATCGAGCAACGGCACCGCTGTCGCCGCATGGGCGGGTGCTGCAACCATGAACCCCGACTATGAGCCTGCCGACGCCACTGGTGAAACGCCTGTCGCTGCCACCGCCGAGACGCCCACGCCCGCCGCCGAACCTGCACCTGAAGCTGCGGCAGAGCCAGCACCTGCCCCGGCGGAAGACCCAGCCGTCGCGGCGGCCCCCGCGGCAGAACCCGATGCCCCGGCACCGGCGGCGGAAGCACAAGCACAAGCCGAACCCGAAGCAGCGCCGGCGTCGCTCGGCGTCGGCGTTACGTCGTACTACGGCCTTGCAAGCAAGCCCGACGCCGATCAGCCGTGGGCGGCCGCTGCTGCAGCGAATCCGGATTATGCGGCAGCGGCGGAATCGGCGGTCGCTGAACCTGCTCCCGAGCCTTCGCCGGAACCGGCCGCGGCTGCAGAAGCGCAAACCGCCGCCGAACAGCCTGCGCCGGCAGCGACCGGCGGAACGGGCCAGACATCATATTTCGGGTTCGCCAAAATGCCCGATGAAGATCAGCCTTGGGCTGCGCCAGCGTCGGCGAATCCCGATTACACGCCCGGTGAAGCCGCGGCCGTCGTCGCTGCGGCGCCTGCCGAACAACCGGCAGCAACAGCTCCGGCGGCTGAACAACCAGATCCACCCGCCGCTGCAGAGCCAATGGCGGCTGCCACCGAAACACAACCAGCGGAACCAGCGCCGGCGCCAACCGGAGACAAGGGCGTGAGCTCATACTATGGCGTTGCTGAAAAAGCCGACGCGAACCAGCCGTGGGCGGCTGCTGCTGCTGCGAACCCCGACTACACGGCGGCCGTCGCGTCCCCACCCGAAGTGACTCCGGCAACGCAGGAAGCTGTCGAAGCCTGCCGTGATGCGCTCAACGCAGAGGCGCAACTCGGCGGCTTGACGTTCGCCGTCCAGCGCTGGGACGTGACGCCGGAGAACTACGGGTCGCTCGACAAGATTGCCAAGCTCGCCAAGGACTGTGGCGGCGTCGTCATCGAAGTGCGCGGCCATACCGACAATACCGGCCGTCCGAAAAGCAATCAGACGCTTTCTGACCTGCGCGCGAAGGCGGTCATCATGTATTTGACCAGAGCCGGTGTGCCGCTGTCGAAACTGAAGGCCGTTGGCTTAGGCGAAGACAAGCCTGTCGGCGACAACGCGACCGTAAAAGGCCGTGCCCAAAACCGCAGAATTGAATTTGTCGTCACGCCTGGCTGACCGCGCGGGAAATATTGAATTGGCAAACGGCGGCTTGCAAAGGCCGTCGTTTTTTTGTGCCCCTCGCATCGCGCCGGCATCACGCCGCGCTCACCAGGAAGTGAAATGCTATAACGTGCTGCCTAACGTACCCTGCTGCCATGCCGAATTTTCCATCCGCACGGAGTTCGCACATGCTGGTACGGGCAACCTTACTTGGGACGACGATGATTTTGGCCGCAGGATCGGCGTTCGCCGGCGACTCGGCGCCGCGCTGGGAGATCGGCGAGATCTGCTCAAGCTCCAGCCTCGGCGCGCAGTGTCCGCGGATCGAAAGCCAGAACCGCTCTTCGCTTCTGCTGCGCTGGGCGGCCGTTCCCGCCGAAGACCGTAAGGCCTGCAAAGACTCGATCGAGGGCGGCGGTAAACCGAGCTACAAACTGATGTTGAATTGCATTGAAGACCGCCAGCTCAAAGCGCTCCAGCAAGGTTCGGAACCGGTGGCGCACGATCCAAAAGACAGCTGACCGGTAAAACCCATTCGCGGCGTGCATCTCAGCCCCGTCATGCACGCCAAAACAAAAGCGCCGGATGATCCATCCGGCGCTTTTCATATTCGATCTGCCGATGGCGTTTAGCCCTGGGCCTCGTCGGCCGGGACTTCGCTGGCGGTCGATTCAGCCATCAGGCGCTGTGCCTGACCAACCCAATCCTGCTTTTCGATGGCGCCCTTGAGGTTCAGTGCCTCGTCGACGTTCGCCATATCCTCGTCCGACAGCGTTGCGATCTGTTCGAAACGGTATAGGTTCAGCTGCTTCAGGCGGCCCTGGACGTCGGCTGTGATGCCGTTGATCTGCAGCAGATCTTCCGGCTCACCCTTCGGCTTCTTGAAGCCTTTCCAAGCGGCGTTGAGGCGGCGTGCGCGGACGCCCGTGTTTTCGAAGATGCGCGCGGCCTTACCGCGGCGGCCACGAAGGTAATAAAGTTTCGCGCGGCGCACCTTGCCGCGGCGGACGACTTCGATTTCGGCGATGTGCGGCGAATAGATCGGGAATACGCGCTCGACGCCTTCGCCGTAGGAAATTTTGCGAACCGTGAAGTTCTCGTTGATGCCCGAGCCTGAGCGGGCGATCACGACGCCTTCGTAGGCCTGCAGGCGGTTGACGGCGGCGGGAGCGCCGGCCTTTGCCTTCTTCTTGTCCTTGGGATCTGCCTTTTCGGCAGATTCAACGACCCGGACCATCACTTTGACGGTATCGCCGGGGCCGAATTCCGGAACGCCACGCTTCGAGAGGACCGCGTCCATCTGCTCGCGCTCGATCTGCGCAATAATGTTCATGTGTTTGATTCCACGTTGTTTTTCATTAACACAGAGGAGCGGCTTGGCGGTCAGAAGACCCCGAACCGTTCATGTAGCCCGGATGGGCAACCCGTTGTTGGGTGATTTTTGTTGGCCGCTTCCTACCCGAGATAGGCCCGCTTGTCGAGTGGGGCGGTAGGTAGCGGGTCGCGTGACGTCGCTATTCGCCACGCGCCCTGTCGCCCCTATTCAATTTCACCCTTTTTGCTGCCGGTATCGATGGTGTCCGAGGCGTCGTCTTCCTCGTCCATCTCAAGCAAGGTATCGACCTTTTCGATCTCATCGCTGTCATCGGTCGTGGCATCGAGTGCGTCGTCGCCCGCGGCCTCAGTCTTTTCTTCCGGTTCCTCGACGGGATCGACCGGTTTGAACAACTTATACTGCGGGCGCTTGCCGGATGATGCCTTTATCGCGACGATCGGTGCGGGCACATAGGCTTCGCCGCAGTTGGGACATGCGATGGGATCGCGATTGAGATCGTAGAATGGCAAACCGCAGGGCTCGCTTTGGCAATAGCGTTTGATGCCGCGTTTGGACGCGACGGCGGCGGTTATCATGTTCGGCTTTCTGCCCATTGGGCGTCATGTGATCGGGCAACGTGTGCGGCCCGGGCGGCGGAAAGGTTCGGTATCGCTTTTCGCCATCGACGACGTGCAGCGGATCAAATGCGCACCGACCATGCGCCCGCTCGCTATCACGATGTCTGACGCAACCATACGCGCCCAAGGACGGAAGAACCATGATTAATCGGCGTGTCGCGCCGCCCTTGCCGCCAGGCTTCGTGTGCAAGCCGCTGCATTTGCTCGCGAGAATAGCGTTTCCGGGCAATTGCGCACACGCGAGCTGAAACCATTTTATCGCCGCGCGTAACGGACATGCGTTCGCTGGCGAACGCTAAAGCAACGCCGTCGTCATGCTGACGGCATCCTCGATACGGAGAGCGCCTATGACGATGTTGCCACTATGGAAGACCGCTGTCGCGGCATGTGCATTCACGATTGCTTTTGCGCACGGCGCGATGGCGCTTGAAAAGAAGCCATTCGAGGCCGCCGCGTTTAAGGCGTCTCAGGAAGCAGGACACGCGATCCTCGTCGACGTCTATGCGCCGTGGTGCCCAACGTGCCGGGCACAGCGCAAAGTCCTCGACGGTTTAAAGGACAACGCCGCGTACAAGGACATCACGATTTACGAGGTCGACTTCGATACGCAGACCGATGCGCTGCGCATGTTCGGCGCGCGCACGCAGAGCACTCTGATTGCTTTTAAGGGCGCCAAAGAAACCGGGCGCTCGGCCGGCGAGACGAAGCAGGCCGCAATCGAGGCGTTGCTGCAGTCGACGCTGAAATAGGTCAGCGGCATCATGGCAACGAGCAGCTTTATCTTAGCGTTTATCGCAGGTGTCTTATCGTTGTTGTCACCATGCGTGTTGCCGCTTCTGCCGATCGTGCTCGGGACAGCTGTCAGCGAGCATCGATTTGGTCCGGCGGCGTTGGCCGCAGGACTTGCGATGTCATTCGTAGCGATCGGCCTCTTCGTTGCGACGATCGGATTTGGCATCGGCGCGGACGCGGCGCTGTTTCGCAAAGTCGCGGCGGTGTTATTGATCGCTGCGGGATTCGTTTTAATGGTGCCGCGGTTTCAGCTCGCTGTCGCAGGTGCCGCAAGTCCGATCGGTTCATGGACCGATAATTGCTTTGGCGGGTTCTCGACGTCTGGTCTCAACGGACAATTCGCGCTTGGACTTTTGCTGGGTGCCGTCTGGAGTCCATGCGTTGGGCCGACTCTCGGCGCCGCATCCGTACTGGCTGCGCAAGGCAAAGACCTTGCGCAGGTGGCTCTCGTCATGGCGTCGTTCGGTATCGGTGCGGCGCTGCCGTTGCTGCTGCTCGGTATGCTGTCGCGCCAGACGTTGTTGGTATGGCGCTCAAAGCTGATGTCAGCCGGAAGCGCCGGCAAAGCCGTGCTCGGCGCGCTACTGTTAATCGTTGGCCTTGCGATTTTGACTGGCTTAGACAAGGCGATTGAAACGGCGCTGGTTGCGGCGTCACCCGAATGGCTGACCGAATTGACCACGAGATTCTAGTGCGGCGCTAGTTGCTCAAACCAAGAGCGCTGCCGAAGATATCGCCCGTCGTCGCGTCCTTCTGAGCCGAGCGCGGCAGCGTCCTATTGATCTTCAGCGGCGCGCGCGTGGCAACCGCTTGCGTGTTGATCGGTTGCACGGGCGCCAAGTGATCGCGGCCTTTTTTGATCTTGTCCCAGTCGCCGTCGAGCGCTTGCGTCACGCGTTTTTCATGGCCGTAGATGTCGGCGAAAATTTTCTGACGGCCATCGTCGCCGACCCACGCTGTGAAATAGACGAGGTGGATCGGGATGCGCTTGTCGATCACGATCTCGTTGTTGAGCGGACCTGATCGGCTGATCTCCGAAACTTTATCTTTGTCCCAGGCTTTGTCCTCCATCAGCACCATTTCAGCGAGTTCCATCGGCTTCTGCACGCGCAGACAGCCGTGGCTCAACGTGCGCTGACTGGAACGGAACATCCATTTGTCGGGCGTGTCGTGCATGAAGATCGTGTGTTGGCTCGGGAACGTGAACTTGACGTGTCCGAGCACGCTCTTCGGGCCGGGCGGTTGCACGACTTCGTAATTGCGGATGTCGGTGTTGACCCAATCGATTCTGCGCCAGTCAACGCGCTGGCCGTCTTTCGTTTCAAGTTCGAGCGCGTACTGACGCATGTAGCCGCCGCCGCGAATGAGGCTCGGCCAGATTTCCTTGACCTTGATGCTTTCCGGAACGCGCCATTGCGGACGCAGAACGACGTACTTCAAAGGCCGCGAGAAAATCGAGCTCTGCTTGTCGAGCATTCCGGCGACGATTTTCTCGGAGCGGACGATCTGGCCGTCTTTGTAGACGTACTGCATGAATTCCGGGATGTTGTTGAAGACATGCATGTCGCCCATGTCCTCATTCATCCAGCGCCACATCTCCATGTTGGTGCGGAGCCGCTTGGCGGATGCGCTCAATGGCGCGCCGGGGTTCGCCGGCAGCGATTTGACGTAGAGCTGTCGTAGTTTCTCGAATTGCGGATGCTTGGGGTGGTAGTCGCGAAGCACTGCGTCTGGCGTCTCGGATGATGCCAATTGTTCAAGGACGATCTTGGGATCGACCCACTGCGGGCGGCGGTCGAGGTTGGTGTTAAGCTGCGCTGCCGGATCGCTGATGCGGCCGCCGCGCGCGAAGCGAACGTACTTCAGCGCTGCCGTCGTCAATTGCAGTTCGGCGTTGGCCGCAGCTTCCGTTGTCAGTGTTGCCGTGTCGCTTTCAGGCACGTCCGGCAATCGGAAATCTTTCGCGGACAAGCCATAGGCGTCCGCGTTCTTGATTTCTCCGATCAGCGCGCGGGCTTTTGATGTAACCGCAGTGTCGGTCATCCAAAGCGTCTTGCCGCCGCGTGCCGCATAAAATTCTGCGATGGCCGCTCCGTCGAGCGCTTCCTTGTCTTTGGTGTCGAGTGGCTCGGTCATCGCCGGGCGTTCGGCCAGTTTCGCGCGGACTTCGATGAGGACGGCCGTCGGTGCGGAATTTTCTGCTGTGATGGCGCCGGTCGTCAGCGGATCAGCCGTATCATCCGCCTTCGTTGTCGTTGCGAGAGGCACAGCGACGGTCAAAACGATAGCGAGGCGCCACAAGCTCATTGCAATGTCCGTCGTTGAAACGCGCACGCATGAAATCAATGGGTCGATGTCCGCACGTCAGGGCGGCGCTGGCAAGCGAATCGCCGGAGCGATGTTAGATTTTGGGCAGGAAAATCGCCATCCGGGAGATTGCTATGGCTTTTTGGGCACTTTTGCGTCGGGCGGCGTTGTCTTGCCGAGCAGATCGGGTCGCCGCGCGGCCGTGATGGCTTCGGACTGCTGCTGCCGCCACTGCGCAATCTTCTTATGGTCGCCGGAGAGCAAAATGTCGGGCGTCGGACGGCCCTGCCATACGCGCGGCTTGGTGTAATGCGGGTATTCGAGAAGGCCCTGCTCGAAGCTTTCGTGCGTCAGGCTTTCGGCGGCGCCGATCACGCCGGGGAGCAGGCGAATGACGCTGTCGAGCAGCACCATACCGGCCAATTCTCCGCCCGAGAGCACATAGTCGCCAATCGAAATCTCGGTCATTGCGTAGTGTTCGATAACGCGCTCATCGATACCTTCGAAACGGCCGCACAGGATGGTGATGCCGGGGCCGCTTGCGATTGCGCGCGCCAGTTCCTGCGTCAGCGGTTTGCCGCGTGGCGACATGTAGACGAGCGGCGCAGCAGGGTTCAGCGTTTTTGCGTGATCGATCGCGGGGCCGAGCACGTCGGCGCGGAGCACCATACCTGCGCCGCCACCGGTCGGCGTATCATCGACTTGAGCGTGTTTGCCGATACCGAAATCACGAATCTGGATCGCGTCGAGCGACCAGATTTTTGCGTTCAGCGCCTGACCGGCGAGCGATGTGCCAAGCGGTCCCGGAAACATCTCCGGGAACAGCGTGAGCACGCACGCGTGCCATGCCGGTCGTGATGCATCGCTGGTTGGAATGTGAGGCAACTTGCGTCCTTTCCCTCTCCCCTTGGGGAGAGGGCCAGGGTGAGGGGGCTTCGGTATTGCGTGAATTCAACGCCCCCTCATCCGGCCTTCGGCCACCTTCTCCCCAAGGGGAGAAGGACAAAATCACACGCCTTCGACGATGGTGATGTCGATCGTGCCTGCGCCCTGCCGCAATGCCTTGGCCGCGGCGTATTCCGGCGACGTCGCATAACCGACAGCGTGATCGTAGCTTGGGAATTCAAGCACGACGTTGCGCAGTGTACCGTTACCTTCCATGATCTGGCACTTGCCGCCGCGGACGATCGGCTTGCCTTCGAACTTGTCGAGCGCGATTTTCGATTTTGCAACGTACTCGCCCCACTTCTCGGGGTTGGTGACGGTTGCGTGGGCGATAACGTATCCTTTGGCCATAATGCTCTCTCGGACTTTGGTATTGTTGCCCGAGTGGCATAACCGCGGCCATGACGAACCGCAACAGGTCCGTGCGCATTCCCGAAACAGCGCGCGCCTACTGCGCGAGGAACGGCGTCAGGCTACCGTTGTCGGACGAGTTGCCGGTGATTTTTGCCGGCTTGCCACTCGACGCCGTGCCGGTCGGCGCGACCAGCGACGGTTCGTTCCAGGCTGCGATATCGTCGATCGACCGGGTCTTTGGGCCGTCGGCAAATAATGGCGTGCTTAGGAACGCGAGTTTGCGAGCCTTTTTCGGCGAGAGCGGCGCAAGCAGTTTTCCGATCCGCGCTGGACAGGCATCCTTAGCGGCACCGGTGATTGCCGTCATCGGATTGACGACGTAGCGGCTGCCACAAACGCCTATGCGCGGCGGCTCCTGCGTACGCGCAAAATCGTCGTAAGCTTCTTTAAGGGGGGGCCAGCTTTCAGCGGCTGTGTGACCCGCATGGCGCTTCATGTTTTCATCCGTCATGCGAAACGGAAAGATGTGAACGGGCACGCGTTCGGCGCCACCCTCGATGGCGTCGCGGGCAAGCGCATAAATTTCTTCGATCAAGTCGTTCGTCATCGCGAAACACCCGATGCTGACGCACTGGCCGTGGACCATGATGAAATTGCCGGTGCGGCCGAGCGCGCGGTCCAGTGCATTCGGATAGCCGACGTTGAACGCGAGATGATATTTGCTGTCCGGCTTCAAGCCGTCGGCCGTAAAGCCATAAAAGCCCTCCGGCGACATCTGATCGCCGAGCGATTTCTTGGGGCCGAGTGTGCCGGACCATGTGCAGATCGGATAGGTTTTGATCGCGACGTAGCGGCCGTCGCTGCGCGCTTTCCAGACTTCGAGCTCGGACTCTTCCTTGAAGACGCGAATGTAGATCGGCGCCGACGGCGCAATGGCTCGCGTTTTGAGGAGCTCTTGTACGTCTTGAGGTGCCGCTTTCAGCGCGGCGGGATTTGCAAGCGCCGGTGTCGCGAAGAAAAGCGCTGCGCACAGCACAACAGCATCGACAGCGCGCCGCAAACGCGCGTTCAAACCTTCCATTCCAGCAGACCCCGTTCCGCAAAACACTTCGGGCGAGCGTCAGCTATGGCCCGGTACAGTTAACCAAAGGTAAATGCGAAGTGGGGAGGTGGCGTGGTCCGCATGGGGCAATGCTGTGGCAACGCCGATCGCGCAAATGCCGTCAGGCGCGCGCGATGTGTTCCAGCACCGTCTGCGCCGCACGCCGCGGATCGCTCGCGGCAGTGATCGGACGGCCGACGACGAGATGATTGGCGCCAGCACGCAGCGCATCTTCCGGCGTGGTGATGCGGGTCTGGTCACCGGCATCACCGCCCGGCAAGCGGATGCCGGGTGTCACGATCAGGAAGTTGTTTCCTGTCGCGGCGCGGATGGCAGCGGCTTCCTGGCCTGATGCGATGACGCCGTCGATGCCGGCCTCGCGTGCAAGCCGCGCGCGTTTCAGCACGAGTTCCTGCGGCGTCATGACGATGCCCTGGTCGGCAAGGTCGGCTTGATCGAGGCTTGTCAGCACGGTGACCGCCAGCAGTTTCAACGGCGCGTTTCCGCGGCCTTTAACGGCAGCTATCATCGTCTTCGTGTCGGTGCCGTGGATGGTGAGGAAATCGAAGCCGAGTTCGGCGACGGAGGCGACGGCCTTTTCAACGGTATTGCCGATGTCGAGAAACTTCATGTCGAGGAAAACGCGCTTGCCGTCATTCTTGATTTCGGAGGCGAGCGCGAGGCCGTCGTGGAACAGCAATTCGAGGCCAACTTTGTAAAAGCTGACGCTGTCGCTTAGGTCGTCGACCAAATGGCGTGCGTCGTCGTATCGGGCAAAGTCGAGTGCGACGATGAGTTTGTCGTTTGCTGCTTCAGTCATGCGATGTGCGGCCCCAAGTGTCCCCTCTCCCAATACTGCACTTCATGGGGAGAGGGCTAGGGTGAGAGGCAGCCTCTAAAACCGAACAAGCCGTTGCCCCTCACCCCAACCCTCTCCCCGTAATTTACGGGGAGAGGGAGCAGCGGGCGGCTACCCGTGCAGCACGTGCGCGGCACGGGCGAGCTTCTGAATAACCGCCTTAAAGGTCTCCTGGTTCTCCTTGTTCTTCAGGTGACCGTTGTCATCGAATGCTTCCATCGCCTTCGGTACGACGAACTGATCTGGCAGCACCAGCGCATTCAGGCCGTTCTCGAGCACGAGGCGCAACTGCGCGAGGCCGCGCAATCCGCCCATGCCGCCGGGTGATGCCGCGCCGAGCGCGAATACGCGCGTGCGGTAAACCTGAAGGCCGCCATCCTTGATGTGGCTCACCCAATCGATAGCATTCTTCAACAGCGGCGAGAACGATGCGTTGTATTCGGGGCTCGCGATGAAAATGCCCGTGTGCACTTCCATCAGTGCTTTTAGCTTCCGGGCGTTGTCAGGCGGGCCGTCGTTGACTTCGATATCGCCATTATAGATCGGCATCGGGTAGTCACCCAGATCGGCGAATGTCCCCTTGATGCCATTGGCATCAGCGATGTTTTCACCGAGCTTCGCCAGCTTTTTGTTGAACGATTTTTCGCGAGAGCTGCCGGAGATGAAGAGGAGACGCGGTTCAGACTGAGACGACGCTGACATTGCGATGGGAGTTCCTATCAATGATGGTGCATGCCCGCCCTCTCGAACGAGAGGGGGGGGGGAAATTCAGTTGGCCTTGCCGTCGAAGAAATCTTTCACGCGGCTAAAGAAACCTGCGCTCTCCGGACTGGTTTCCTTATGGCTCGACTTTTCAAATTCTTCGAGCAGTTCCCGCTGGCGCCGTGTCAGGTTCTTTGGGGTTTCAACCTCGACCTGAATGTACATATCGCCCGTTACCTTCGAGCGCAGTACCGGCATGCCCTTGCCTTTCAGGCGGAACTGTTTGCCGCTTTCGGTGCCTTCGGGAACCTTCACGCGCGTCGTATGCCCTTCGAGCGTCGGTACGTCGATCTGGCCGCCGAGCGCGGCTGTCGTCATGGCGATCGGCACTTTGCAAAATAGGTCCGAGCCGTCGCGCTGGAAGAACTCGTGCGGCTTGATCGAAAGAAAAATATAGAGGTCGCCGGGCGGACCGCCGCGCAAGCCTGCTTCGCCTTCGCTCGCAAGCCTGATGCGCGTGCCGTCCTCGACACCGGCTGGAATATTGACCGAGAGCGTACGCTCTTTCGTGATGCGGCCGGCGCCGGAGCAATCGGGGCACGGGTCGTCGATCGTCTCGCCGCGGCCCTGACAAGCCGGGCATGGACGCTCGATTGTGAAGAAGCCCTGGCTGGCGCGGACTTTGCCCATGCCGCCACACGTCGCGCAGGTTTTCGGTTTCGTGCCGGCCTTAGCGCCGGTGCCTGAGCAAGTTTCACAGGAAACGCTGGCGGGCACGCGGATCTGAGCCGTCTTGCCGGCAAAAGCTTCACCGAGCGTGATTTCGAGATTGTAGCGCAGATCAGCGCCACGTTCGCGGCCCGTGCCGCGCCGTTGGCCGCCGCCCTGGCCCGGACCGCCACGGCGGCCGCCCATGAACTCGCCGAACAGATCATCGAAGATGTCGGACATCGAGGACGCGAAGTCGGGACCGAAGCCGCCCGGTCCGCCGCGGCCAGGACCACCCATGCCGCCCTCGAAAGCCGCATGTCCGAATTGATCGTAGGCAGCCCGCTTCTGTTGATCTTTCAGCGCTTCGTAGGCTTCGTTGACTTCTTTGAATTTGTGCTCGGCGTTCTTGTCGCCGGCATTGCGGTCGGGATGGTATTCCTTGGCGAGCCGACGGTAGGCCGACTTCAAATCCTGTTCGGAAGCGTTCCGCTGAACGCCGAGAACTTCATAATAGTCGCGCTTGGCCATGTATGTATGCGCTGTTCTCAGTCGGGTTGGCCTCGTGGCGGCCAAGATACCAAGGTGGATCAGGTCGTGTGTGGATTGTAACGGAATGCAGACCAGTGGTTATGCTGGCGCCCCATCCGGCAAACCGTGCTCTGGAATGATGTAGAGCAGGAAGCCGTCAGGGGCGCCAGATCATCTGTTGCCGCGCTCTACTCAGCCGGCCTTTTTCTTGTCGTCCTTGACCTCTTCGAAGTCGGCATCGACGACATCGTCGCCTTCCGCCTTCTCAGGCGCGCCTTCTTCGCCGTCCATGCCGGCTGCGCCGCCCTTTGCGGTGTAAACGGCCTCGCCGATCTTCATCGCGATCTGGGTCAGCGCATTCGCAGCCGACTTGATGGCTTCGACGTCGTCGCCTGCGATCGCGTCCTTGACGGCCTGGATCGCGCTATCGACGTCGCCCTTGATCGAAGCGACCGCCGGGATCGACGCGTTTTCGGTCAACGACTTTTCAGTGCCATGAACAAGCGCTTCGGCCTGGTTGCGGGCTTCGACGAGTTCGCGTTTGCGCTTGTCGTCGGCCGCGTTGGCTTCGGCTTCCTTGACCATCTTTTCGATGTCGGCGTCAGACAGCCCACCCGATGCCTGAATTCGGATCGACTGTTCCTTATTCGTCGCCTTATCCTTGGCCGAGACGTGAACGATGCCGTTGGCGTCGATGTCGAACGTAACTTCGATCTGCGGCACGCCGCGCGGTGCTGGCGGAATGCCGACGAGGTCGAACTGGCCGAGGATCTTGTTGTCGGCAGCCATTTCGCGTTCGCCCTGGAACACGCGGATGGTCACGGCGCTCTGGCTGTCTTCTGCGGTCGAGAACGTCTGGCTCTTCTTCGTCGGGATCGTCGTGTTGCGATCGATCAGACGGGTGAAGACGCCGCCCAACGTTTCGATGCCGAGCGACAGAGGAGTCACGTCGAGCAGCAGCACGTCCTTGACTTCGCCCTTCAGAACGCCGCCCTGGATTGCGGCGCCGACAGCGACGACTTCGTCCGGGTTGACGCCCTTGTGCGGATCCTTGCCGAACAGCTGTTTGACGAGTTCCTGCACCTTCGGCATGCGCGTCATACCGCCGACGAGAACGACTTCATCGACCTCGGCAGCTTTCAAGCCGGCATCCTTCAGAGCCTTTTCGCAAGGGCCTTTGGTGCGCGTGATCAGGCTGTCGACGAGGCTTTCGAGCTTCGCGCGCGTCAGCTTCATCGTCAGATGCTTCGGACCCGAAGCGTCTGCCGTGATGAACGGCAGATTGACTTCCGTCTGCTGGGCGCTCGACAATTCGATCTTCGCTTTTTCGGCAGCCTCCTTCAGGCGCTGCAGCGCGAGCTTGTCGCCGCGCAGATCAATGCCCTGCTCTTTCTTGAATTCGTCTGCCAGGTACGAGACGAGCACGTTGTCGAAGTCTTCGCCGCCCAAGTGGGTGTCGCCGTTGGTCGACTTCACTTCAAACACGCCGTCGCCGATTTCGAGGATCGACACGTCGAATGTGCCGCCGCCGAGGTCGTAGACCGCGATCGTGCGAGCTTCTTTCTTCTTGTCGAGACCATAGGCGAGCGCTGCCGCCGTCGGCTCGTTGATGATGCGCAGCACTTCAAGGCCGGCGATCTTGCCAGCATCCTTGGTCGCCTGACGCTGAGCGTCGTTGAAATACGCAGGCACGGTGATAACGGCCTGATCGACCTTCTCGCCGAGCTTGGCTTCCGCGCTCTCTTTCATCTTCTGCAGAATGAAGGCCGAGATCTGCTGCGGCGAATATTGCTTGCCGTGGCTTTCGACCCAGGCGTCGCCTGTCGGACCCTTGACGATCTTGAATGGCGCCAGCTTCAAGTCCTTCTGGACTTCCGGATCGTCGAAGCGGCGGCCGATCAATCGCTTGATCGCATAGAACGTGTTGGTCGGGTTCGTCACGCCCTGACGCTTGGCCGGCAGGCCGACGAGACGCTCATCGTCAGCGGTAAACGCGACGATCGACGGCGTCGTATTCGCGCCTTCGGCGTTTTCGAGAACTTTCGGCTTGCCGCCGTCCATGACCGCGACACACGAGTTCGTCGTGCCGAGGTCGATACCGATAACCTTACCCATCATTGCATTCCTTCTTATAATTGCGGCAGACCGGGTGGACCCATCGCTGGCATCCCACGGGCGTCGTTTGACGGCATCCCTGGCCGGTCCCCAGAGGTCACAGTGGTTATAGCCGGTATATAGGCAGTGGCTTTCGGCGTGCAACGCCTCTAAGCCGCCGTCCCGTGATCAAGTTTAAATCGGGGCATTGCAGCCGGTATCCTTGCGGGTGTCGTTCGCAGGTATGCAATTGCACAGATTAACGCGGTCTTGACCGGCGAGCGCAAACGCAAAGCTCGATCAGCCAGGATTATCAGGAATGTCCGGCGGCGTCGCTTCAGGGTCGGGTTTCGCCGTTTTGCCGCCGCCGCGCGAGACAACAACCATGGCGGGACGCAAGCACCTGTCGTCGATCAGGTAGCCGGTCTGGAAAACCTGCAGAACGGTGCCGTTCGGCACGTCGGCGTTCTCCTGCTCCATGACGGCTTGATGATGGTGCGGATTGAAGGGCTGGCCGGCCGGTGAGATGGTTTTGACGCCGTGGCGCTCAAGCGCGCCGCGGAAATCACGCTCCGCCAGGACGACGCCCTCAAGCAGGGTCTTGAGGACGGGATCGGTGTCGATCGCTTCTTTTGGCACGGCCGAAATTGCGCGCTGGAAGTTGTCGCCAACTGTCAGGATGTCTTTCGCAAATTTGGTGATCGCGTACTTCGCCGTTTCTTCTTTTTCTTTTTCGAGGCGGCGGCGCACGTTTTCCGTCTCTGCAACCGCGCGGACGAACAGATCGTGCTTTTCAGCGACGGCCGCCGTCTTGGCATCGAGATCCGCCTGCAGCGCCGCGATCATATCTTTCAACTGAGCAGCACTCACCTCCGGCTCGCCGCTCGCCGGCTGTGCCGATGATGGCCGCGCAGGCGCGGCCGGTCCCGTTGCTGTCGGTCCGGTCGCAGACTGCGGCCCAGGCTGGTGCGCGGGCGCCGGTTCGTCCGGTTTGGTGTCGTCGATCATTGGCTCTCAATTCTTTCGTCAGAATTTAGGGTGTGACGATGCCTGGCGCGGCGCACCGACATTAGGGCGCGGATATCGGCCTAGCGGCGCGAAAAATCAAGCCATTGCGCCGCACGGCCGCATTGAGATCACGTGATCAAGCGGCCGACGAGTTTCGCCGTATAGTCAACCATAGGGATGATCCGGGCATAGTTCAGGCGCGTAGGCCCGATGACACCCAGGACGCCGACGACGCGGCGCGTTTCGTCCCGGAATGGCGCCACGACCAGCGACGATCCCGACAACGAAAACAGCTTGTTCTCAGAGCCGATGAAAATGCGCACGCCGTCGGCGTTTTCTGACGCGCCGAGCAACTGCACGAGGTCGCGTTTCGATTCAAAATCATCGAACAGCTGCCGGATGCGGTCGAGGTCGTCGGCGGCGCTGACGTCTTTGAGCAAGTTGCTTTGCCCGCGCACAATCAGGCTCTTGCGCTCGTCCGCTGATCCCGACCATTCAGCAAGCCCGGCAGTGATGACCTTTTGCGTCAACTGATCGAGTTCGGCTTTGGCGTCGCGGAGTGCTTTCTCGATCGCGGCGCGGGCCTCAGGCAGTGTCAGGCCACGGATGTGGGTATTGAGATAGTTCGATGCTTCCGTCAGCGCCGACGGCGGCAATCCAACGGGCAGCGCAATGATGCGGTTTTCGACGTTTTGATCTTCGTCGACCAGGACGACCAGGCCCTTGCCGGGCTCCAGCGGCACGAACTCGATGTGCTTGAGGCGCGCGACCTGTTTTTCTGCGAGCACCACGCCTGCGCAATGCGACAGCCCGGAAATCATTTCACCCGCTTCGGCGAGTAGCTGATCGACGGACTTTTCACGACGGAATGCTATCTGGGCTTCGATTTGGCGGCGCTCGTCCTGCGTGATGTCGCCGACTTCCAAAAGACCATCGACAAACATTCTGAGACCGAGCTGCGTCGGCAGGCGCCCGGCGGACGTGTGCGGCGATATGATCAGGCCCAAATGCTCGAGATCAGACATCACGTTGCGGATCGACGCCGGAGATAGCGCCATCGGCAGCGCGCGTGCCAAATTGCGCGACCCGACGGGGTCGCCGGTTGCGAGATAGCTTTCGACGATACGGCGCAAAATGGTTCGCGACCGCTCGTTCAGCTGTTGCAACTCACTTTTGAATTCGCTCATTCGGGGACTTTGTGCGCGGGTCGATCCGCGTCAACTTAGAAATGAAGCGGCCAGCACGTCAAATGCCGCAATTTCTTTTCCGGTGATCAAGTTTAACGAGTTGAACGCGATGGCCCGCTTCTCTAGGGTTGCCGCCGAAATCATCCAAAATTAGGACCACCATGCGCCCCTCCAAGAGAAAGCCCGATGAATTACGCCGCGTTTCAATTGAGCGGGCCGTCTCGAAACATGCCGAAGGGTCGTGCCTGATAAAATTCGGCGATACGCATGTGCTGTGTATGGCAAGCTTGGAAGAACGCATTCCGCCGTGGCTTAAGGGCCAGGGCCGTGGCTGGGTGACCGCTGAATACGCCATGCTGCCGCGCGCCACCCACGACCGTACGCGCCGCGAAGTGACCAGCGGCCATCCATCCGGGCGCACGCAGGAAATCCAGCGGCTCGTCGGACGCGCGCTGCGCGCCGTCGTCGATTTGCCGAAGCTCGGCGAACGCCAGATCACGGTCGACTGCGACGTCATTCAAGCCGATGGCGGAACGCGCACGGCGGCCATCACCGGCGCCTGGGTCGCGCTCTACGACTGCATCCAGTGGATGAAGATGCGCGACATGGTCAAAGACGGCGTGCTGCGCGATCACATCGCTGCCGTCTCGTGCGGTTTATACAAGGGCGAACCGGTGCTCGATCTCGACTACGCCGAAGACAGCAATGCCGATGCTGACGCGAACTTCGTCATGACGGGTTCGGGCGGTATCGTCGAGGTGCAAGGCACCGCCGAGACCACGCCGTTCAGCCAGGAACGCTTCGATCAGCTGATGGGACTTGCCAAGAAGGGCATCGGCGAACTCGTGCAGCTGCAAAAGCTGACCGTCGGATAACGCCGTCGGAAGGAGCCGCGTATGTTTGGCAATTTGGCATTGGCGGTTGCCGCGTTGTTCGCCGGCGCAGCAATCTATATCAACATCGCGGAGCAGCCCGCGCGTCTCGGTCTTGATGACCGATCGCTGCTGGCCGAGTGGAAGCCGAGCTACGCGCGCGGATTTATGATGCAGGCGTCGCTCGCGGTTGTCGGGTTCGTGCTCGGACTGCTCGAATGGCTGGTAACGGGAAGCGCACTATGGCTGCTCGGTGCGATCGTGCTCGTCGCCAATTGGCCGTACACCCTCCTCGTGATCATGCCCGTCAATAAACAGCTCGAGCAGACGCCGAACGCGTCGGCAGATGGCACAACGCGCGCATTGATTGAGCGCTGGGGCAAGCTGCATGCCGTTCGCTCGGCGCTCGGTCTGATCGCAACATTCATATTTTTGTGGGCGTCGTTGTGACACGAAAACTCATTCGCGGCATGAAGCTGGTGGTGGCAAGCCACAACAAGGGCAAGGTCTGGGAGATCAGCGAGTTGCTCGCACCCTACGGCCTCAATGCGATTTCAGCGGGCGAACTGGGTCTCGCTGAACCGGACGAGACCGAGACAACATTCGAGGGCAATGCGCGGATCAAAGCGATTGCCGCCGCGACTGGCTCCGGCTTGCCGTCGCTGGCTGATGATTCCGGCCTCGAAATCGAACTGCTCGATGGTGCGCCGGGAGTCTATTCGGCGAATTGGGCTGGGCCGTCGAAAGACTTCGGCCTTGCGATGAAAAAAGTTGGCGATGAGATCGCCGCGCGCAACGGTTGGCCAGCGCCGGGAAAAGCCGACGCCGGTCCGCGCGCAAACTTCATATCGGTGCTGTGCCTCGCATGGCCCGATGGCGATTGCGCTTTCTTTACAGGCAAAGTCCACGGCCATCTGGTGTGGCCGCCGCGCGGCGGTAACGGTTTCGGCTACGATCCAATGTTTGTCCCCGACGGCGAAACGCGGACTTACGGCGAAATGGACCCGGCCGAGAAATACGCAGGCTCGCATCGCACGCGCGCCTTTGCTGCGTTCAAGCGCGACTGCCTGGATCAAATCGCGCCAACGGCGACCGCCGGCAAAATCGCAGGGCGTGATCTGCAGGCCTTGACCGCGGCCGCGGCCTCACTTTCAACGCGCGAGGAGTTGGCTCAGTTTGTCCAGCGGCTTCGCGCCGATCTTCAAGCCAACGGCAAAGCCTGGTCAGCCAAGTCGCTCGACGATTACTTCGCGGCGTTGCAAGGGTACCTCGGCGATATGCCTGAGACCAAAGACCCGCAATGGCGTATGATGGCCAAAGTGTTGCTGGCCGCGAGTTTGTATGAGCGTTGACGACCTGACGCGCGCCGATCCGGGTTTCGGTGTTTACATCCACTGGCCGTTCTGCGCGCAGAAATGCCCGTATTGTGATTTCAACAGCCACGTCCGCTTTGCCGGTTGGGACGAGGATCGCTTTCTGGCGGCGTATCTGCGTGAACTCGACACGACGGCGCAACGCATTGGCAAACGCACCGTTGCATCGATATTTTTCGGCGGCGGCACGCCGTCTCTGATGAAGCCGGAAACGGTCGCCGCCATTCTCGATCGTATTGGCGAACTTTGGAGCGTCAGGCCTGACGCCGAGATAACGCTAGAAGCCAATCCGGGAAGCGTCGAGGCTCAGCGCTTCGCAGGCTATCGCGCTGCTGGAATCAATCGCGTATCGATGGGCTTTCAATCATTGCGCGATGAAGATCTGAAAAGGCTCGGGCGCATCCACTCTGTCGCCGACGCCAAAGCCGCGCTCGCAATCGCGCGCACGACGTTTGAGCGCTATTCGTTCGATCTGATTTATGCGCGCCCGGGGCAAACACCGGACGCCTGGCGCAGCGAGCTGAAGGAAGCGCTCGATCTCGCGGACAGTCACGTCTCGCTTTATCAATTGACGATAGAGCCGGATACGCCTTATGCGGCACTTCACGCGGCCGGCAAGCTGATCGTGCCCGATCCCGATGCCGCGCTGGCTCTATATGAAATCACGCAAGAGCTTACGTCGGCGGGCGGACTTCTGCCGTACGAGATTTCCAATCACGCGCGGCCCGGCGAAGAAAGCCGTCATAACTTGCTCTATTGGCGCTATGGCGAATACGCCGGTATCGGCCCCGGCGCGCATGGGCGCACCATCGTCGAGAGCCAGCGCACGGCGACGGTTGCCGAACGCCATCCCGAAACGTGGGCTGATCTGGTCGAAGCGCAGGGGCATGGTCTGATCGAAGAGACGCCGATCTCTGCGTCCGAGCAGGCCGACGAGATGCTGCTCATGGGTTTGCGGTTGCGCGAAGGGATCGATCTCGATCGGCTCGCCAAGCTCGGCGGTGTTCGGCCTTCAGAGGGCGCAATCGCCCACCTGAAAGAGCTCGGCATGATCGACGTTGCCCACGGCGCGACGTTCGAACCGGAACTGCCTGGCAACTGGCGCAACAACGAACTCGATTCGATCCCGATGTGCGCCGGGCCGGGTCTACCGCCGGACGCGGGTCACAATGCGCCGCCGCCATCACTGATCCGCGCCACGCCGAAAGGCAGGTTCGTTCTCAACGCTGTTGTCTCCGAACTGTCAAAGAGCTTTACCGCCAGCGTCTGAACAGTCTGACACGCAGCTGTAAGGACAAGTCACATGGACAAGGCTAGCGCCGCGCGATATGCACGCCGCCATGCTGAGAAAAACCTACGACTGGATGATGCGCAAGGCGGCCGACGAGAAGGCACCCTGGGCGCTCGGCGTTGTGTCCTTCATCGAGAGCTCATTTTTCCCGATACCGCCGGACGTGATGCTGATCCCGATGGTCATGGCCAACCGGCAAAAGGCCTGGTGGTACGCGACCATTGCGACCGTGACGTCGGTGCTCGGTGGATTGCTCGGCTACGCCATCGGCTATTACCTTTACGAGGCAGTGGGCATTCCGATCCTTGAGTTTTATGGCAAGGCCAATGCGCTCGATAGCTTCATCGCATTCGTGCACGACTACGGTGTGCCGGCCGTCATCATCAAAGGTATGACGCCGATCCCGTACAAGGTCGTGACGATCGCAGCCGGCGTCGCGAAGATGGATTTGCTGGCGTTCATTGGTGCGAGCATCATCGCCCGCGCGATGCGCTTCTATCTCGTCGCCGGTCTGCTCTATTTCTTTGGCGAGCCGATCCGTGACTTCATCGAAAAGCGTCTGACGCTCGTCACGACGCTGTTTGTCGTTCTGCTTGTTGGCGGGTTCGTCGCGGTCAAATATCTCGTTTGAGCGTCTGTTGCGTGCGTTGAGGACTAGCCATGGCTTTCGAAGCGTCGGTCGATAAGGGGCAGGCCTATACCTACGGCAGTCTGGCGCTGCTGGTCTCTGCCGGCTCGATCCTGACGGCGCTTGGATTTCAGTACATCGGCGGCTACCTGCCGTGCATGCTCTGCCTTTGGGAGCGGTACGCCTATTATTTTGCGGTCCCGGCGCTGTTCCTGGCGATCGTATTGGCGTCCGGCGGCTCCAAGGGCTGGGCGGCGGCGCTGTTTTTCATCGTTGCCCTCGCGTTTCTGGCCAACGCCGGGCTTGGCACCTATCACGCGGGCGCGGAATGGAAATTCTGGCCAGGGCCGGACGCTTGCGGCGGCGGCGGCGATCTCTCGACATCCGCCGGATCGCTTCTCAAAGATCTGGAAGGCATCAAGGTCGTGCGGTGCGATGAGCCTTCGCTCGTCGTGTTCGGGCTGTCATTCGCCGGATGGAACGTCGTCGCGTCGCTGTTGGCGATGTTGCTCAGTCTCAAGGCCGCATTCGCAGCCGCGGCGTCTCGCACAAAGATCTGAAATTTCAGATCGTTGTCGACTTCTCCACAATTGGGCGATGTCAGTACAAGACTGATTTTATTGCGCATGAACAACTGTCAAGCGAATATCTTGGCAAGAACAGAATCGCGCCTTGGCGTTGCCTGAATGTGACGGCTATTCTCTCTTCGTTCGCGGAACACAACCGGATCAAACCGGAGCGGATCAACGGGTAGGCTGAGGCATTTGGAAGTCGCGTGCTGCGTACGAATTCTCAGTTGCACGAGGCGTTGTTAGCGCCACCCCGGCAGTCGGCTCGGTTTCGCGAAGTCAGTTTTTGTAAGCGTTGCGTTGTTGCGTACGAGTTGCGTGATGTTGCGTTTGTGTACGGCCAGTCCCCGAAACGGGTGCTGATCGAGACGTTCCAAAAATGTAGGCGAGCGGCCCTGACAGAAAAGTCAAAGCGTAGGTCTCGGCGGCTCGCCCTCCTTACGATCCCGCGTCAGTGGGTCGGCTTTCAGGAACGGTTGAGTTTCAGTCGCGTAAGTGAGGTTCGTACGGCATCGGCAAAATCAAGTTCGTGGCGTCCACTGAGTGTTTGTGTATCGCGCGTATTGCGCGACGTGCGTGTGGATAAGTCGCCGCGCGGCAAAGCAAGTACGTCCCAGCCGGCGAACTGAACGCGTTTCGTTGCGTTAGTTGCGTAGGTAGTAGCGTCGCCGTGTGTTTGGTTTGTAGCGTTAATCGCCTGTTTATTTCCCCGATCATTACAATGAATTCAGGAGAGCGTGCGGCTCTCCAACGAGTTGGCAGGCACATCGAGCGTGAGAGAGCTTACCCTCAATCGCAGCCATCACATTGCAAGGTCTCGCGTAGTGATGTCACAAACGTTCTTTGTGTCTGCCGCCCTTGATGCAACGCGTAACCGTACACATGTCGAATGCGTGTGTGCTGCGTCTTAAACGGAGCTGACCAAATGACTTTCAAAACCCCTTCGGTTCCTTCGCACCTCAACCCCATGCAGTGGCATCAGGCCCTGGCGGTCAGTCGTCAGACATGCGCGCGCGTATTCCGCGATGGCGGAACGCCGGCCGACGCGCTTGCGAGCTTCGGCTTATTGAGCCAGGATGACGTGAATTGGGATAAGGCCGTCGACATGATCGCAGGTGAAATCTGCGCCCATGCCATGCCGAAAGCCGCGTGAGCTGCTAGGGTTCGAGTTCAGTATCCCAGTAGAGATAGTCGACCCAGCTCTCGTGCAGATAATTGGGTGGGAATAGCCGTCCGTTGCGATGCAATTCGAATACGGTCGGCTTGATCGGTTCCTGCGCGGGCCACATTTTGGCGTCGCGCGGCATCAGTCCGCCCTTCTTGAGATTGCACGGCGCGCAGGCCGTCACGACGTTGTCCCATCGCGTCAGGCCGCCGCGCGAGCGCGGGATCAGATGATCGAACGTCAACTCGCTCTTGTCACCGCAATACTGGCAGGTGAAGCGGTCGCGCAGAAACACGTTGAATCGTGTGAAAGCCGGATAAAGCGCGGGCCGCACATAGCTTTTCAATGAGACGACGCTTGGCAGTCTCAGCTCGAAGCTCGGGCTGCGCACGAACGTGTCGTATTCGGAGACGATGTTCACGCGGTCGAGAAACACCGCTTTGACCGTATCCTGCCAGCTCCACAACGAGAGCGGATAATAACTGAGCGGCCGGAAGTCGGCGTTCAGAACGAGAGCCGGACACTTTTCCGGTATGGTCACGTGAGCATTCACTGTCGATGTCGCCTCGCCGTTTTTGCCGTCGAATCGCGTCGAAATTCTTTACCCAACGGCGGGGATACTAGCCGCGCATGTCACATCTGTGAAGCTTTGTGGGCTGGGCTTCACAAATCATCTTATGTGCTTTTATTTATTGGATTTTTTGATTGCTGCCGGGCGTGCGCGCGGCGCCGGTGTGGCGGCTTGTCCACGTTTGACGCTGGGCTTTCGCTCGATCCGGTACAAACCATATTCCGCCCACAGAAGCCGCGCCGCGGCGCCCCGCCAGGGCCGCCAGCGTTCTGCGATCTCGATGAGCGCCGCCGGCGTCGGCCGGACGTCCAATCGCAAAAGTCGCTGCGCCGCCAGCTGTAAAGCCAGATCGCCTGCCGGAAAGGCATCGGCACGGCGCAGCGCGAACAACAAGTAGATGTCGGCGGTCCAAGGACCGATACCGTGCAATGCCGTCAGGCGCTCGATGACAACGGCGTCCGGCTCGTCCGCGAGGCCCGCGATATCGAAACCGTCTGTGTGGATTGCGGATGCGACGGCCTTGAGTGTGCGAATTTTCGCGCGCGATAAACCGAGCGCGGCGAATTCCGTGTCGTCGCGTGCGAGCACGTGGGCTGCATCAAACGGCTGAATAGCTGCCGCGACGCGTGACCAGATCGCAGCCGCACTTGCAGTCGAAAGTTGCTGGCCCGTGATGATCTTTGCGAGGCCGGCAAAGTCTGCAGAAAACTCGCGCAGCGGTGGAGCGCCCGTCTGCGCATAAATTTCGCGCATGATTACGCATTGCGCAGTCAGCGATTGAGCGGCTTTTTGCAGCTGTTTTTGATTTGCAAGCGTGATGTTTCTTTTGCCGGTCACAATAAGTTTCTCCGCATCGCCACTTTAATCGTGCGCGTGTGAGGCGTAAAATCCTCGTCGTCTGTTGTGGCTTGGCGAGAGGCGGCTACGCGATGACCCGATCATGCGAGAGATCACCCCTATCGGCGCTCGGCGGCGCCCTCCTAGCTTTTGTTTCGATCAACAGCGCAAACGCCGGATCGCTGCTCGATGAATGGGCGACGGTGAAGAACGAGCGCCACGGTTTCGCGATCGCCTACCCGAGCCAGGTTTTCGAGCAGAAAACGCCGCCGACGACCGACCAAGGCCGCGTTCTGGTCTCGAAGGACGGCAAGGCCAAGTTGCTCGTCGGCGCGTTCGAGAACAGCGACAACGACACCCTTGAGCAATACCGCAAGTTTTTGCTGGAAGAACAATATTCCGGCGCGGATATTGATTACGCTCCGATCCGGAGGCGTTGGTTCGTGCTATCTGGCACGCACAATGGCCAATCGTTCTACCAGCGTGTCAGCTTCACGTGCGGCGGCAAGCTGATCACCAGTTGGGCGATGCTGTATCCGGCAAACGAGGGCAAAATATATGATCGAGTGGTTGAAGCCGTGGCGCGCACCTACACGCCGGGTGCAGGACGTTCAGGCGCTTGCGATTGACTGAAACCGTTACGCGCTTCGCGCCTTCGCCGAACGGATATCTGCACGCCGGTCACGCGCTGTCCGCGATTATCGCGCATGACACCGCGCGCCGTGCCGGTGGCCGGTTTTTGCTGAGGATCGAAGATATCGATCTGACGCGTGCGCGGACCGAATTCACAGATGCTATTTACGACGACCTCGGCTGGCTCGGCCTCGACTGGGAAAAGCCGGTGCTCGTGCAGTCGCATTTTTTTCCTGACTATCTCGAAGCTGCGGGCCGGTTGATTGCACAGGGGCTTCTCTACCCGTGCTTTGCGAGCCGCGCCGAAATTGCGGATGCAGCAGAACCCGCGCGAACCGATCCCGATGGCGCAGCGCTCTATCCTGGGCTTTGGAAAAATGCGCCAGCTGAAGCGGTTGCTGCGCGCATCGCCGCGGGCGAGACGCCGGCGATGCGCCTCGATATGGAGGCAGCGCTCGTAGCCGCACAAAGCAAGCTTGGACAAGCGCCTTTGACATTCGCAGAAATTGGAGCGGACGGTACGAGCCGCCAAGTCCTTGCCGACCCGGGCCGCTGGGGCGACGCCGTGATTGTCCGCAAAGACGTGCCGGCGAGCTATCACTTGGCGGTTGTTGTCGACGATGCCCGTCAGGGTGTGACGCTAGTGACCCGCGGAACCGATTTATTTGCGGCAACCGATTTGCAGCGCCTGCTGCAAGTCCTGCTCGATTTGCCCGAGCCACGCTACAGCCACCACCGCCTCGTGTGCTGGTCCGACGGGCGCAAGCTCTCTAAAAGCAATGGCGATATGGGGTTGCGGGCGCTAAGGGCCGACGGCGCGTCGGCCGACGATATCCGCCGTGTCATCGGTGTTGCAGACGCGGTTCCTGTTTAGCTTTTTCCGACTACGGCCGTTGTGTCCACCTTGCGGACAAAGGTAATCTCCCGGCGACCAATTTGGGGTAGCGTGGGTCCGGGGTATCGCCGGACGTCGGAGTGTGCGTGGAAAAGCCGGGCCAACGAGGAACGCGTTACGCGCCGCGCGGCAAGGCGTACGCGCCCCGCCGGCGCAATGACGAACTGACGGCGCCGGTATCGGCGCACGCCGCTGGAGCGTTCCGGTGCGACGCCGTCGCGTTGGCCGAGACGGAAGGCGAACGCGAGCACACCGAGGTTGCGTCGCCAACGTCCGAAGCCGCGACTACAATAGCCGCCACTGCAATCGCGCCGCCTCGCGCCCGATGGCAGGCGCGGGAGTCGGTTGCCCTTCCAATCGCGATAACGGTCGCAGCACTGGCTTTGATGCAGCAATTTCCGTCCTATCGGCTTCAGGGCGGATCGGTGCACGCGGTCGCGGCCAGCGACAGCACGCGCGCTGGCGACGTGCCGCGCTTGGCGATGATCACCGGAGACGGTCTTCAAACACTATCGACTCCGGCTGCGCCAACCGTTGCAGAGCGCGATCCGGCGCCACTACCGTTGAGCGCGATGCCGGTTGATGACGTTGCCGTGCGCGATGTCGGGCATCTCGGAGCGGTCCCGCTTGTTCGCGCATGCGCCGTTCCCGATGAAGCGCCACAGAACGAGGCGATTGTAACTTTGCCGGCAGACCAGTTCGGAAGTGCGCTCGCCAGCGCCGGCGAAGCTCAAACGCGCGAATTCGTCGTCTATGACGACAAGTATCGGGTCATTCGTTATCCGGGCGGTGACGTCGCAACGCTGTATGGTGTCTGCACGGACGTCGTCGTACGGGCCTATCGGGCGCTCGGCATCGATCTGCAGAAGCTCGTGCACGAATCTCAGGTCGGCTCGGGCGACACGAATATTTCGCACCGGCGGGTCGAGGCCTTGCGCCGGTTTTTCAAGAAGTCCGGCGCGAGCCTGCCGATCACGGATTTCTTTGAAGATTATCAGGCGGGCGACGTCGTGACGTATCATCGCCCGCAAAACAGCGGCAGCAATGACCACATCGCCATCGTGTCAAACGTAACTGGTCCGTCCGGCGCACCCATGATCGTTCATAATCGAGGATTTGGGCCGCAAGTCGAGGACGCGCTGTTCGTCAATGAAATGACCGGCCACTTCAGATATGCGGGGCCGCCAGCAACGCCCGCGGCTGCAGCGACGCGCGCAAATATCGTCGCCGTGAGCAAGAAGTCCGTGACGAACCGCGTCGCGCAGCGCGCCTCGCATCGCATGCGCAACTCGGCCGTGCGCAAGATCCGGCGGGCAGCGGCGGTGCGCGCGGCCAGCGGCGCGACTCCAAAGCCTGCGCCGAAACTCTGACGCCAAGCAATTTCCTGGCAATTCCCTGGCGTCTTCGGCTGCTGATTCAATTCAACAGTATTAATTGACCGGCTGATATCGGCCAGAAAATACCGTTCACCCTAATTTTTGGGTTTTGTTCCGCCTATCAGCGCGAATTGGGCGGCACGGAGATTAAGTCTTTCCTTTCAAATTATAATTAGCATCTTGTTTCGAATTGCGAATAAGCGCAATTATCGTGGAATTGGGAATTGAAAGCGGTCGTCAATTGGCAATTGCATCGTCAGCATCGGATTTCGGCTTCGGATGGATGTCGTCAATCAGCGACTCCGCCGAAGGCTTTGCTGCGCGTCTGCAGGCCTCCGCTCAGAAAGTTGCCCGGCAGCTGAATGCCGTTTTGGCTAAACGTTCCTACAATCTGACTAAGGTCGCCGCGGACACCGCAGCAATTGCGCCGCAGACGCTGCGAGATGCGTCGCGACCGATGACGCTGGCCGATCAATGGTCGAAAGTTTCAGCGGTTCTTGCCCGGTCCGTTGACGGCGCACGCATCGCAACGGATATGCAGTCGGCGGCAACGCAGCAACTCGACCTGGCACAATACGGATTGATTACATTGGTCGACGAATTGTCGGCGGTCATGTCGATCCCAGGGCGGCGGAGCCGTAGCGCGACTGTGCATGCGTTCAATGGCACCTCGGCCGACTCCTCGCCGATGTCTGGCCGGGCGCTTGCGGCCTAATTGCTGCTAAAAATCCTCTTCCATCCTACAGACTTCGTTGCGCGCGCCTTCCGCCCGCCTTGTGCCCACGTCGCAGGTGCTTGTCTCTGCGCCATATCCAGGCGACGGTAAGTTTCCAGCACCCAGGATGTGACTTTGCGACAATCTCCTAACAATGCGTCCAATGAGGCCAGCGATGCTCCAGCCTCGACCGGCCCGCTCCTGATCCAATCGGTTTCGCGCGATATGGGGCGGTTACTTGCCGCGGACCTGGCGGCGGGGCTGTATGTCGTCGCGACGCCGATCGGAAATCTGGCCGATATCACGTTGCGCGCACTGTCCGTATTGCAGCGTGCCGACATCGTCTATTGCGAAGACACGCGCCATTCGGCCAAGCTATTGCAGCACTTTTCGATTTCCGCGACGACACGGCCGCTTCATGACCATAATGAAGATAGCGAGCGCCGCCGCGTTTTGCGCGATCTCGAAGCTGGAAAACGGATCGCGTTGATTTCCGATGCCGGAACGCCGCTGATTTCCGATCCCGGTTTCAAGCTCGTCCGCGATTGCGCCGCCGAAGGGCACGCCGTGCATTGCATTCCTGGGCCATCGTCAGTGATCACGGCCGTAGCCGCCAGTGGGTTGCCGACGGATACGTTCTTTTTTGCAGGCTTCCTGCCGCCGAAGCAGGCGGCCCGGCGCGCGCGCTTGGGCGATCTCAAATCCATTCCAGGAACGCTGATCTTCTTTGAGGCGCCACAGCGCGTTGCCGATACGCTGGCCGATATGTCGGACGTGCTCGGCGTGCGCGACTCCGTCATGGCGCGCGAATTGACGAAATTGCATGAAGAACTGGCGCGTGGACCGCTTGAGGTGCTCGCGGCTGATGTCAAGGTGCGCGATATTAAGGGCGAAATCGTTCTTGTCGTCGGGCCAGCAACCGCGGTCGAGGCCACCGACGCCGATATCGCGGCCAAGCTGCAATCAGCATTGCAGTCGATGAGTTTGAAAGATGCCGCAAAAGCCGTTGCCGATGCGCTCCGCGTGCCGAAATCGCGGGTCTATGATCTCGGTCTTAAAATCAAAAACGGAGCGTAAGGTGGCTCTGCAGCGTCCGCCGGCGCCGGAACGCCAGAAGCGTTATCGCAGCGGTCGATCTGCCGAACGTATCGCGGCCGCCTATCTGATCGCACGCGGGCATCGGATTTTGAGCCGCCGTTTTGCGACGGGCGCGGGTGAAATAGACCTGATCACGCTCAAATCCGGCCGTATTGGCTTCGTCGAGGTCAAGCGGCGCGCGACGCTCAGCGACTGTGAAGCGTCGATAACGCCCAAATTGCGCAATCGCGTTAGGGCTGCCGCTCATCTTTGGATGGCGCGCAACGCGCGTTATCAGAACCATGAGCAGGGCTTCGATATCGTATTCGTTGTTCCCTGGCGTTGGCCGGTCTATTTGCGCGACGCGCTTTAAAAGAAAACCGGCCTCGCCCAGAAGAGCGGAGCCGGTCCTTCGATCAGGAGGATCGCAGGCTTGGAAAGCCTTAGTAGCCGCGACGGTCGCGATTGACTTCGGAAGCGATCGCGATGCCGAGAATTGTCGCGAACGCACCGATCGCGACGTTGCGGCCCGTGTGGTCGCGGTTACGGCGATAACCGCGGTAAGCGTACGGATTGCCGTACTCGCGTCCGCGCCAGCGACTGTTATAGCCGGGCTTACCGGCTGGCTTAACCTGGCTGTACTGGCCCTTTCCGCTGTCGAAATTGCGGGCGCTCGCGGTCGATGCCATCGGCAGCAGACTGCCAGCGGCGATCAGAGACGCGAGTACAGGTGTCATGACGGTTCTGAGTGACATTGTATTGGGCCTCCTCGCCCCTTAAAGTCCCGAATTGGCCTCTCGGCCAACGCGACGGGCGCATGCGCCGCCGCTCTTGGTACTGACGTTTAAGGGAACCGTGCTGAACACTGTTTGAATAGCGTTTGCAGCATTCGTTCATGTCGGGGACGACGCAGCCAGAACTCAGCTTTGGATCGGCGTTGGCGACGGTTTCGTGACCGAAGGCAGCAACGCGGCAACCGCTTCGGCAGGCGCGCAGCGAATGTCTGCAAATGCGGCAACGCGCCCCCTACGCGGGCGTTGATGCGCACATGGTCGCGTGTTAAGCACAGCCCGGCTTTCAAGGGGATGGCGGCTATATGGCCGCTCGATTTCCCTTTTTCGCCATCGACGATTTCCCTTAAAGCGGGCGCACTTGGGCCATTTGAGCCCCGCCCCCAACGTGCCCAAAAACGGGCCATCGTGAGCACGCGACGTGGCATCGAACGAAAATGTCGTTGAAGGGGTTGCAGGACGCTACGCGTCGGCCCTTTTTGATCTCGCAAAAGAAGCTTCGCAAGTTTCCGACGTTGAAGCCGATCTCAAGAAATTCCAGAGCCTTCTCGGCGAAAGCGAAGATCTGGTGCGCCTGGTGCGCTCGCCGGTGATCTCGACCGAAGATCAGAGCAGGGCGATCGAAGCGATCGTCAGCAAGGCTGGCATTGGTGGCCTCGCCGCCAACTTCTTCAAGCTCATCGCCAGCAATCGCCGGCTGTTCGCCATCGAAGACATCATCAAGGCCTACAGCGCGCTGTCGGCTAAGGCGCGCGGCGAGGTTGCCGCCGAAGTGACAAGCGCCGTCGCGCTCAATGAGACGCAGACCGCTGAACTTAAGCAGGCATTGAAAGCGACCGTCGGCAAGGACGTGACGCTGAACGCCAAGGTTGATCCCAGCCTGCTCGGCGGCCTGATCGTCAAGGTCGGCAGCCGCATGATCGATTCCTCGCTCCGCACAAAGCTCCAGACCTTGAAGGTCCAGCTCGGCGGGACAGGCGCTTAACAGACGAAACTTCAACGCTGCTTGGCGATGCCCGGCAGCGTTTTTCATAACAAATGAGATGGGGCGAACCGCCCTCAAACGAAACGACCAAGGGAAGAGGTCATAGTTCCATGGACATCCGGGCCGCAGAAATTTCGTCGATCCTCAAGGATCAGATCAAGAATTTCGGCAAAGAAGCGCAGGTCTCAGAAATCGGTCAGGTGCTGTCGGTCGGCGACGGTATTGCTCGCGTGTACGGTCTCGACAATGTCCAGGCCGGTGAAATGGTCGAGTTCCCGGGCGGCATCCGCGGCATGGCGCTGAACCTCGAAGCCGACAACGTCGGCGTCGTTATTTTCGGCGACGACCGTTCGATCAAGGAAGGCGACACCGTCAAGCGCACCGGCGCGATCGTCGAAGTTCCGGTCGGCAAGGGCCTGCTCGGCCGCGTGGTCGACGGCCTCGGCAATCCAATCGACGGCAAGGGTCCGATCAAGTCGGACAAGAAAATGCGCGTCGACGTTAAGGCGCCGGGCATCCTGCCGCGCAAGTCGGTGCACGAGCCGATGGCGACGGGCCTCAAGGCGATAGACTCTCTGATCCCGATTGGCCGCGGCCAGCGCGAACTCGTCATCGGCGACCGCCAGACCGGGAAGACCGCCGTCATTCTCGACACCTTCCTCAACCAGAAGCCGCTCAACCAGGGTAACGATGAAGCCGCTAAGCTGTATTGCGTCTACGTCGCCATCGGCCAGAAGCGCTCGACGGTCGCGCAGTTCGTCAAGGTTCTTGAAGAGCGCGGCGCACTTGAATACTCGATCGTCGTCGCCGCAACGGCGTCCGACCCGGCACCGCTCCAGTATCTCGCGCCGTTCACCGGCTGCACGATGGGCGAATACTTCCGAGACAACGGCATGCACGCCGTGATCGCTTATGACGACCTCTCGAAGCAGGCCGTCGCTTACCGTCAGATGTCGCTTCTGCTCCGCCGTCCGCCGGGCCGCGAAGCTTATCCGGGCGACGTATTCTATCTCCACTCTCGTTTGCTCGAGCGCGCCGCCAAGATGGGCGACGCAGCCGGCAAAGGTTCGCTGACGGCGCTGCCGGTCATCGAAACGCAGGGCAACGACGTGTCGGCGTTCATTCCGACGAACGTGATTTCGATCACCGACGGTCAGATCTTCTTGGAATCAGACCTCTTCTATCAGGGTATCCGTCCGGCCGTGAACGTCGGTCTGTCGGTGTCGCGCGTTGGTTCGTCAGCCCAGACGAAGGCGATGAAGCAGGTTGCCGGCAAGATCAAGGGTGAGCTTGCGCAGTACCGCGAAATGGCGGCCTTCGCGCAGTTCGGCTCGGACCTCGACGCTGCAACGCAGAAGCTGCTTGCACGCGGCGCACGGCTGACGGAACTCTTGAAGCAGCCGCAGTTCTCGCCGCTCAAGATGGAAGAACAGGTCGCGGTGATCTTCGCGGGTACTCGCGGTTATCTCGATGGCATTCCGGTTTCGGCCGTCGGCAAGTTCGAGCAGAGCCTGCTCAGTGGCTTGCGCGCTGAAAAGTCGATCCTCGACACGACCGCCAAGGAAAAGGCGCTCTCTGCCGACACCGAGAAGAAGCTCGTCGAATTCCTCGACAAGTTCACGAAGTCGTTCACGGCTTAATCGAGCGTCTTTAAGGAGAGCGCTCGATGGCGAGCTTAAAAGACATGCGCAACCGCATCGCCTCGGTTAAGGCGACGCGGAAAATCACGAAAGCGATGCAGATGGTTGCGGCCGCAAAATTGCGCCGCGCCCAGGAAGCCGCTCAGGCTGCGCGGCCCTATGCCGAGCGCATGGATGGCGTGCTTGCCAACCTTGCATCGAAGGTCGCCGATAAGAACAGCGCGCCTACGCTGCTCGTCGGCAACGGCAAGGATCAAGTGCACCTGCTGATAGTCATGACCGCAGAGCGCGGTCTTTGCGGCGGCTTCAATTCAAACATTGCCAAGCTTGCGCGTCAGGACGCGCAGAAGCTGATCGCAGCCGGCAAGACGGTGAAAATCTACACCGTCGGACGCAAGGGGGCAGACAGCCTTCGCCGCGAATTCGGCAAGTCGTTTGTTGATCGCACGGAATTCCAGGGCGTCAAGCAGATCACGTTCGATCACGCCCAAGGCATCGCCAACAAGGTGCTGGCGATGTTCGAAGCCGGCGAGTTCGACGTCGCGACCCTGTATTTCTCGGAATTCAAATCGGTTATCGCGCAGAAGCCAACGGCGCTGCAGCTGATCCCGGCGAAGATCCCGGAAGCCAAGGGCGAAGTCGCGAAGGGTCCGTCAGCCGTTCACGAATACGAGCCGAGTGAAGAAGAAGTTCTTGGCGATCTTCTGCAGCGCAACGTCTCGACGCAGGTTTTCCGCGGGCTTCTTGAGAATGCAGCGTCCGAGCAGGGTTCGCGCATGTCCGCGATGGACAACGCCACCCGCAACGCCGGCGACATGATCAACAAGCTGACGATCAAATACAATCGCCAGCGCCAGGCGAACATCACCAAAGAACTCATCGAAATCATTTCGGGCGCAGAAGCGCTCTAATCAGACCCGAACGCACGAGGAAACGAAGCAATGGCTAGCAAGGTTGGTAAGGTTCGCCAGGTTACAGGCGCCGTCGTCGACGTTCAGTTCGACGATCATCTCCCGGCAATTTTGAACGCGCTTGAAACGGACAATGGCGGCAACCGCCTGGTTCTCGAAGTCGCGCAGCACTTGGGCGAAAACACCGTCCGCACGATCGCCATGGACTCGACCGAAGGTCTGGTTCGCGGTCAGTCGGTAACGGATACCGGCAACGCAATCTCGGTGCCGGTCGGCGACGAAACGCTCGGCCGCATCATGAACGTCATCGGCGAGCCGGTTGACGAAGCTGGCCCGATCAAGACCAACGGCGTCCGCGCGATCCATCAGGCATCGCCGTCGTTCGCTGAGCAGGCATCGGAAGCACAGATCCTCGTCACGGGCATCAAGGTCGTCGACCTGCTCGCGCCGTATGCCAAGGGCGGTAAGATCGGCCTGTTCGGCGGCGCCGGCGTCGGTAAGACGGTTTTGATCATGGAATTGATCAACAACGTCGCAAAAGCCCACGGTGGCTACTCGGTGTTCGCAGGCGTTGGCGAGCGTACGCGCGAAGGCAACGACCTCTATCACGAAATGATCGAATCGAACGTCAACGTCGATCCGAAGAAGAACAACGGCTCGACCAAAGGCTCCAAGTGCGCGCTGGTGTACGGCCAGATGAACGAGCCGCCGGGCGCACGTATGCGCGTTGCGCTTTCGGGTCTGACGGTCGCTGAAGATTTCCGCGACAAGGGCCAGGACGTGCTGTTCTTCGTCGACAACATCTTCCGCTTTACGCAGGCGGGTTCGGAAGTGTCGGCGCTCCTCGGCCGTATTCCTTCGGCCGTTGGTTATCAGCCGACGCTCGCGACCGACATGGGCGCGCTGCAGGAACGCATCACCACGACGCAGAAGGGCTCGATTACCTCGGTGCAGGCCATCTACGTTCCGGCCGACGACTTGACCGACCCCGCACCGGCAACGTCGTTCGCGCATTTGGACGCGACGACCGTTCTGTCGCGCTCGATTGCTGAAAAGGGCATCTACCCGGCCGTTGACCCGCTCGACTCGACGTCGCGCATGCTCGACCCACGCATCGTCGGCGACGAGCACTACGAAGTCGCCCGCCGCGTTCAGTCGATCTTGCAGAAGTACAAGAGCTTGCAGGACATCATCGCAATTCTCGGCATGGACGAACTGTCGGAAGAAGATAAGGTCACGGTCGCACGCGCCCGTAAGATCGAACGCTTCATGTCACAACCGTTCCACGTCGCTGAAGTGTTCACCGGCTCGCCGGGTAAGCTCGTGTCGCTCGCCGACACCATCAAGGCGTTCAAGGGTCTCTGCGATGGCGACTACGATCATCTGCCGGAGCCGGCATTCTACATGGTCGGCACAATCGACGAAGCGATCGCCAAGGCTGAAAAGCTCGCGGAAGCCGCTTAAGTTCTGCAGCGGCTTCACTGTCGCCTGCCATTTGGAGACAAAATAAGAATGGCTCAGGCCACGACGAACTTCGGCAGCTGCTGCGAAGAACTGAAAGAAGCACTCGAGGGCGGCGACTTCGAGCCGCTCATCACGGTTGGCAACGACGACGTCATCTATATGACGGTTGGTCTGGTCGATCTTGAAGAAGATGAGCCGGGTCTTGTCGATCACCCGCTGTTCTTCTGCCCGTTCTGCGGCTCGAAGCTGCAAACGCCGGAAGACGTCCGTGCCAAAGCTGGCGCGGACGGCGAGGACGAAGAATCGGTTTGATGTTTTTGACGGTCATCGGCGTATCGCCGGTGACTGCTCGATGTAAGGGCGAGACACGATGGCAGGCACATTCAAATTCGAACTCGTTTCACCTGAGCGCGTGCTGATGTCGGTCGATGCCGAGCAGGTCGTCGTGCCGGGTGCCGACGGCGACTTCGCAGTCCTCGCTGGACATGCGCCGTTCATCACGACGCTACGTCCGGGTGTGCTCGACGTGACGGCGGGCGGCACTAAGCGCCGCGTGCTCGTCAAGAGCGGCTTTGCCGAAGTCGATCCGACCCGCCTGACGATCCTGGCCCAGTCGGCCTATGACGTCGATGATTTGACGCCTGCAATCGTTTCCAAGGAATTGGCCGCAGCCGAAGCCGAACTCGCAAGCGCCAAGGATGATGCGGCGCGCATGAATGCGGATACGCTGGTCAACGAACTGCGCCGCTTGTCGGCCAAGGCCGCCTGATCGGCAGACTTTCGATCCCTAAACGAGATCGCTTGGAGGCTGGACGAATGTCCGGCCTCTATTTTTTCGCTTTTTTCGCTATGAGAAAAGCCGATGCGCTATTGCGCGGTCTGCGTCGGCGCAAACGGTCTGTCGCCGCCGGTTGCGGCCTCTTTGGCAGGCTTTGATGCTTGTTTGGGGTCCGCTTGCTGCGTCTTCGTAATTGCCAATGCCGATGGCGCTTACGATCGCCGAAATGCCCATCACCGCGACGTGCAGCAATGTTTTATCAGCGATAGTGGCGTTGATGAACACGGCGAGGCCAATACCGCCGATGGTGAGTGCCGCGCCCGTAAACCCGCATTACCCAAAACTGTGTCATGTCACGCCACTGCGAAATGCCCGAAGGCGCCGGTTACTTGTTCATAGACGCCGCGCTTGAACGGCACGATCAGCTTCGGCACTAGGTCGACTGGCGCCCAACGCCAGCTTTCAAATTCGGCTTTGAGGCCATCGCGCGCCGAGATATCGATCTCTCTATCGTCGCCGACGAAACGCATCGCGAACCACTTTTGCAGCTGTCCGCGGTAACGCCCTTTGAGCGCTATGCCGAGCAAGTCGCTGGGCAGCTCGTAGCTCAGCCACTCTGGATGCTCGGCCAAGACTTCGACGCTGGTGATGCCGGTTTCTTCGCGCAGTTCGCGTAAGGCCGCGATGCGCGGCGGCTCGTGCTTTTCGATGCCACCTTGCGGCATTTGCCAAATATGCGCGGCGTGGTCGCCCGCCCACTTCGGCTTGCGGCGGCCGACCCAGACCTTGCCGTCATTGTTCAGAAGCATGATGCCGACACAGGACCGCATCGGCAGCGCGAACGCTTGGTCCGATGTGCGGTGGGGGGCGTGCTTCATGGCGCGTGAGGCCTGTGGAAAAGGTCGATCGAGTAGAATCTTCGATTCGGCCCTTGTACACAAAATACATAGCAGTTCTGTGACATTAGACTGTCACTGAGGACGCAGCGCGTCACCTATCGGGCGTTCACGGCGACGGTTGCAAGGGCTGCGCAAGCTTGGCGAAATCGCGAAGTACGTCGCGATAGACCTCACGCTTGAACGGCACGATTAGATCGAGCAATTCGTCAACCGCAGCCCACCGCCAAGCGACAAACTCGGTGTCATGACCAGGCGGCGGAACAATCGAGATTTCGCTGTCGTTGCCGGTAAAGCGAAACGCAAACCACTTCTGTTTTTGTCCGCGGTATCGTCCGCCCCAAGCTTTGCCGATCAGATCCGGCGGCAGATCATAATTCACCCACCGAGGATGCTCGGCGATCAGCGACACAGATCGAATGTTGGTTTCTTCATACAGCTCGCGGATGGCAGCGGCGGCCGGATCTTCGCCGTCATCGATGCCGCCCTGTGGCATTTGCCACCAAGCGCCGCGGCCTTCGGCGTCGTTTTTGGCGTCCGCCCGGCAACCGATCCAGACAAGACCATCGCGGTTGATGACCATCTGCCCGACGCACGGGCGATACGGCAGGCTCAGAGGATCGATCGGTGATTTGGAATTCTTGCTCATCCGCAACCTTTATGGCGCAGACTGTAATGAGGCCAGCGCCAAGTTTCTGAGGATCGACAAAAGAGAAAGGGCGCTTCGCAGCGCCCTTTCGAAATAACGTCTAATGCCACTGCATCAGTTCGGCGTCGGCTTGTTGTCCGGCGTTGTCGCTGGTGGCGGTGTTGTGGTGCCAGCATCGGGTGCCTTTTCTGGCGTCGTGGCTGGTGCCGGTGTTGCAGGCGTCGTCGCAGCGGACGCCGGCTCCTTGGCAGTACCGCGCAGGAACGACAGCGCGTACTGCAGCTGCGTATCTTTCTCCGGCTCTTTCGGCACGTACGACGACGAACCGGAAACCTCTTCCTTCTCCTTGGGCGTTTCGCCGTCCTTGTTGGCTGCGGCGCCGTCCTTCGGCTCTTCTTTCGTCGTGCCGTCCGGGTTCTTCAAGTGTCCGCGCAGACTTGCTTCGCCGCGCGGTTTTTCAGAACCGATCTTGGCCTTGATATCGTCCGGCATCACTTCTTCGATCATGATGTCCGGATCGATGCCCTTGGCTTGGATCGAGCGATTGGACGGCGTGAAGTAGCGCGCCGTCGTCAGGCGGATCGCGCCGTTGGCGCCGAGCGGGATAATCGTCTGAACCGAACCCTTGCCGAACGAGCGCGTGCCGATGACCGTCGCGCGTTTATGATCCTGCAACGCGCCGGCGACGATTTCCGACGCCGATGCCGAGCCGCCGTTGATGAGAACGGCGACCTTCTTGCCGTTCGTGATGTCGCCTGGACGGGCGTTGGCGCGCTGCGTTTCTTCGTTATTGCGGCCTTTGGTCAGCACGATCGCGCCGCGCTCCAGGAAGTCATCGGAAACGGCAATCGCCTGATCGAGCAGACCGCCCGGGTTGTTGCGCAAATCGATGATGTAGCCCTTCAAGTTCGACCCGATCTCTTTGTTCAGGTGCTCGATCGCCTTGACCATGTTGGTGTGGGTCTGCTCGTTGAAGGTCGATACCTTGATGTAAGCGACGTCGCCTTCAGCGCGCGACTTGACGGCATTGATACGGATCACGTCGCGCGTGACTTTGACGTCGAACGCGTCGTCGCGGCCCTTGCGCACGATTGTCAGCGTGATCGGTGTGTTGACCGGTCCGCGCATCTTTTCGACGGCCTGCTCGAGCGTCAGGCCGGTGATCTGCTCGTTGTCGAGATGCGTGATGAGGTCGTTCGCCATCAAACCAGCCTTCGAGGCCGGCGTATCGTCGATCGGCGAGACAACCTTGATGACGCCGTTTTCCATCGTGACTTCGATGCCGAGGCCGCCGAATTCGCCGCGCGTCTGCACCTGCATGTCGCGGAAATTCTTGGGGCTCATGTACGACGAATGCGGATCGAGCGATGACAGCATGCCGTTGATCGCATTTTCGATCAGTTGCGTGTCATCGGGCTTCTCGACGTAGTCGGAGCGGACACGCTCAAGAACGTCGCCGAACAGGTCGAGCTGGCGATAGAGTTCAGAGTTTTGAGATGGGGTCGCCGAATAGGTCTGCGTGACATTCAAAACCGTCGTCGCGCCTGCGAGGCCCGTCATCAGCAGGAATGACCAGAAAGCGTAGTCTGTCTTGCGCATTATCCTTGTACCTTCTGCTGACTTTGGATCCACCAAGGATCTGGGTCGATGGGGCGTCCGTCCTTGCGAAATTCGATGTAGAGGACCGGCGCGTTCGATTGCGTTGATCCCGGCGACGTCGTTTGTCGGCCGCTCATGGTCCCGATGGGTTCGGCGGTCAACACAAACTGGCCCGGCTGCACGTCGATCTGCGACATGCCCGCCAAAAGGACATGATAGCCGTCGCCCGCATTGATGATCAAGAGTTGCCCGTAACTGCGGAATTCGCCTGCGTAAAGCACCCAACCGTCGCATGGCGCGACAACTTGGCCGCCGCTTCGCGTTTCAAGCACCATCCCCTTGGATTGACCGCCATATTGCGTCCGTTCGCCGAAACTCATCATCCGGCGACCTTGGGCGGGAAATGGCAATTTGGCGCGCGCCGTCGCGAATGGGATCGCCGGTTTGATGCGGCCGGGACTGCCCGGCATCAGCGCGGCTTGCGATGGCGCAAGCTCGATAATATGCGGCTTCAATTTTGGGGGCTGGAGAACGGCAACCTTCGTCTCGGTTGTCTCGCTGGCCGGCACAGCCGCCGCTTCCGTTGCCGTTTTGTCGGATGACCCTGCGGGAGCAGCATCGGACGCAACTGTGAACGGCGCCGCGGACGCGGTCGCGGGCGGTTCCACCGTCGTTGTGCTTCCGCTGGCCTTCAGTTCGTTTTCGTAGGCGCCGAGGCCGGTCTTTTCGGTGATGGTCTTGTCGAGCTTGCTGATCAGCTCCGACAAGTCCGTCACGCTTTTCGATATTTCGGCCGATGCCGACTGAACCGCCACCAATTCCGATTGCCGGTCTGCGATCGTCAGTTTCTTGGCTTCCATCAGACTAGCAAGGCGCGTGCGGGCTTCATTCAGCCGGTCGGTTTCCGATTGCAGCCGTTCGCCCTCGGTGCGGATATCGGTCATCACGCGCACGAGCTCATCGAGACGTTCGGACAGGGCCAGCGCCTGGCTTCTGAGGTCGGGGAATGCCGACGACAGAAGCATGGCGCTGCGAACCATCTTGAGTGCATCTTCGCGGCGCGTAATGAGCACGGGCGGCGGATTGCGGCCCATGCGCTGAAGCGCGACGAGCAACTTGGCGATCTGGCCGTGGCGTTGGCCAAGCGAACCGCGAACGATCTTTTCTTGCGCTTCCAATTCCGACATGCGGCCTTCGATGGCCGTCAGTTGCGCTTCGCTTTTCTGGATCAGGGCGGCGGTATCGACCAAGCGTGCATTCAGACGTTCGCGTTCGGCGTCAAGATCGGCGACGTCGATTTGCAGCGCCTTGGCTTTGCTCTCGGACGCTTCCAGCGCTTTGCGCTTTTCGTTCAGAGACCGCTCTGTCTCTTCCGGCGTCTGCGGCGGAGGCGTTTGCGCGGCGAGTGGGCTTGCGAAAAGCGCGCCTGCCAGCATAGGTCCGGCGAAGACGATCCGCCGGGCCCCGCTGAAGACGTTCTGCGATGTTTTGGTTCGAAGCCGCAATTCCACACTTTCGGTTCCCAGCTGCCGCAAAATCCCCGTTCTAAGGCGAAGCGGTCAGGTCGCAACTGGTTCGATTCTACGCCCAGAAATGACGGCTTTTGGAGCCGCAGGCAATTATCATTTGCGTAATGCAGTGCGCGCCGAAGACGGCAGGTTGGTGGCGGCGCGTCGCGCTTGTTTGTGGTCACGGCGTGGCGAATTCGTAGGCTGACGGCGAGGGGATTGCCCGCAATCTGACAACGCCTTAAGCAACATCAACGCCCAACACCGCCAATATGGACCCTTTATGGAAACGATCCTTTACCACGCCACGACAATTGCCGTCGTGGCCGTGCTTATCGTACTGCTGCTAGGTCTAAGATCCATGCTCAAGGGCGATAGTCCGAACTTGAGCCAAAAACTTATGCGCTGGCGGGTCGGCCTTCAGTTTCTCGCCATAGCGATCATTGTGGCTTATGCGCTGATCGTTCACTAGTCTTGGCTACCGCCGCCACTCGAAGGTGCTGTTATGGTCGTTCTCAATCGTATTTACACAAAAACCGGCGACGCGGGCACGACGGCTCTTGGCTCGGGCGAACGGGTGCACAAGACATCGCCTCGCATCGCGGCTTATGGCACGGTCGATGAAGCCAACGCACAGATCGGTATGGTGCGCATTCACTTGGCGGGCAGCTATCCCGACGTGGATGCGATGCTGCTGCGTATTCAGAACGACATGTTCGATCTTGGCGCCGACCTCTGCGTGCCTGATCGCGGCGAAGAGCTTCCGTATGAGCCGCTGCGCATGTCGGACGCCCAGGTCAAGCGCCTCGAAAACGAGATCGATCAGTTGAACGGCGCACTCGCGCCGCTGAAATCGTTCATCCTGCCAGGCGGTACGCCGGCGGCCGCAGCGCTGCACGTCGCGCGAACGGTGTCGCGCCGTGCGGAACGGGACATCGTGGCATTGGCGGCGTTGCCAAACGAGCCCGTCAGCGCGCCAGCGCTCAAATATATCAATCGGTTGTCGGACTTCCTGTTCGTCGCTGGCCGTTACGTCAACGATCACGGCAAGGCTGACGTGCTTTGGGTGCCGGGTAAGAACCGCTAACGCCGCGACGCAAGCACGTCCGCATGCTTTGCAAATGAAATGAGGGTTGTTGCACCGTGTTCGTTCCGATTGGTGATGATAATCCTCTAAAAACAATTCCTTTTCAGTATGTCACGGTCTCGCTGATCGTCCTCAACGTGCTGGTCTTCTTGATCGATGCCATCGGCGGCGGCAGCGACCGGCTGTTCGTTTCAAGTTTTGCTGTCGTGCCAAGCGAACTTTTCCAGGCCGGATTTTTCGGCGGCGTCGCGCCGTCATCGGACGCGCTCGCTATTCCAGAACGCGTGACGCTGCTCTCCTACATGTTCTTCCATGGCGACGTCATGCATTTGCTTGGCAATATGCTGTTTCTGTGGGTGTTCGGAGACAACGTCGAGGACGAGCTCGGGCATGGCCGCTTTCTGGTGTTTTACCTCGCGTGCGGGGTTGTCGCCGCGCTCGCCCACGCCATCATGATCCCCGATAGCCGCGACGCGCTGATCGGTGCCAGCGGCGCGGTCTCAGGCGTTATCGCGGCCTACTTGATGCTGCATCCCAAGGTTGGCGTCTGGGTGCTCGTTGCCAAATTCATCCCTCTCAAAATTACCGCCGCCTGGGCGCTCGGCGCCTGGATCATTTTCCAGTTCGTCATGGCGATGATGCCACCTGAGGACGAGATGGTCGCGACGGCTTGGTGGGCGCATATCGGCGGCCTGATCGCCGGGGCGGCGCTGGTCGTCGTCATGCGCCGGCCGGGCACGCAACTGTTTGGCCGGTGATGCGATTTTGACCGCGTCCGGCCTGCTCAAAAATTAGCGTTAAACCCTGCGACCGCGACGCCCGCACCGATTGACACAGTCGTAGGTCACCCGTAGCTTTCCCCTTCGCAACTGCGAAAAGTCGCAGAGGTGGCACCGAAATCTTTCGGAGGACGGGTCGACTCACCGGGCTGCCGCGCCGCAACAACCGGCCGCCGCCCTGAGAAGACGTGTCAGAACAAAAAACAGTCTGGGAGCGCTGGGTCATCCGGCGAAGGGCATGAAAATCGTTGTGCCGGTTAAGCGAGTTGTGGACTACAACGTCAAAATTCGCGTCAAGCCGGATGGTTCGGGTATCGACCTCGCGAACGTCAAGATGTCGATGAACCCGTTCGACGAAATCGCCGTCGAAGAAGCGGTCCGTCTCAAAGAAAAAGGTACTGCTACCGAAGTCGTGGTGGTGTCGATCGGATCGACGAAATCCCAGGAAACAATTCGTACCGCCCAAGCGATCGGCGCCGATCGCGGCATTCTGATCGAAGTTGCCGAAGGCACCAGCGTTGAACCGCTTGCCGTTGCCAAGCTGCTAAAAGCCGTCGTTGAAGCCGAGAAGCCGGACATGGTCATTCTCGGCAAACAGGCCATCGATGACGATTGCAATCAGACGGGCCAGATGCTCGCAGCCCTTTTGGGATGGCCGCAGGGCACGTTCGCGTCGAAGGTTGCACCGGAAGCCGGCGCCGTCTCGGTGACGCGTGAAGTCGATGGTGGCCTTGAGACGTTGAAGCTCAACCTCCCGGCCGTCGTCACGACGGACCTCCGATTGAACGAACCGCGCTATCCGTCACTGCCGAATATCATGAAGGCCAAAAAGAAGCCTCTCGACGTCAAGAAGCCTGAGGATTTCGGTGTCGATATCGCACCACGCCTGAAGGTTCTGAAGACTGCTGAACCCGCGACGCGCAAGGCCGGGGTCAAGGTCAAGGATGTCGCCGAACTCGTCCAGAAGCTCAAGACTGAAGCCGGAGTGCTCTAATGTCGTCATTGATTGTCGCTGAGCACAGCAATTCCGCGCTTTCGCCCGCAACCGGCAAGGCGCTCGCTGCCGCCTCCGCCTTGGGCGGCGACGTGCACATTCTCGTCGCTGGCTCAAATTGCCAGGCGGCCGCTGACGCCGCAGCCAAGCTTGCGGGCGTATCGAAAGTTTTGGTCGCTGACGCGCCGCATCTCGCGAACGGCTTGGCCGAAGAAGTTGCCGAACTCGTCGTGAGCCTCGCTGGCAACTACACGGCGATCGTTGCGCCCGCGACGGCATCGGGCAAAAACATCCTTCCGCGCGTCGCGGCCAAGCTCGACGTCATGCAAATTTCCGACATCACCAAGGTCGTCTCGCCCGACACCTTCGAGCGTCCGATCTATGCGGGCAACGCGATCCAGACCGTCCAGTCGAGCGAAGCGAAGAAGGTCATTACGGTGCGCACGGCGGCATTTCCTGCAGCGGCTGAAGGTGGCTCGGCGGCCATCGAAAGCGTGTCGGTGCCTGCGGGCAACGGCTCATCGAAATTCGAAAGCGCCGAATTGACGAAGTCCGATCGCCCAGAACTGACGTCGGCGAAGATAATTGTGTCGGGCGGCCGCGGCATGGGCAACGGCGAGAACTTCACGAAGTATATCGAGCCGCTGGCCGATCGTCTTGGCGCCGCGATGGGTGCGTCGCGCGCTGCAGTCGATGCCGGCTTTGTGCCGAATGATCTTCAAGTCGGACAGACCGGAAAGGTCGTCGCGCCGGATCTCTATGTCGCTGTCGGGATTTCCGGCGCGATCCAACATCTGGCCGGCATGAAGGACTCGAAGGTCATCG
>JAFWGI010000016.1 GCA_017512425.1 Hyphomicrobium sp. | reverse complement strand
CGATCCTGTTGAGCAGAGACCGGCGCTCGGCAACTAGCGCTTGGATGGCGGGCTTGTTGTCTGGCTTCATCATGCGGCCAATTTAGCTGTCGTCGGCCGTTTGCGCCCGTTTCGGCTTCCTGCGTTTGCTACGCAATGCCGGAAGAATTTTCGGAAACTGAGACGGCTGCTGCCGGTATCCGCAGTGGAAAACTGGAATTGTCCACTGGAGCGATCGAACAGCGAATTGAGATATGCGCATGGCTGAGATTAGCCTTCGCAATTCGACCGCGGGGGTGATGTCGTGCGCAAAACATTTCTAATCGCAGTAGCGATAAGTGCGGCTGGCTGTGCGGGCCGGGCACCAGACCTCGTACCTATTGTTCAAGCAACGGATCAGACGCTGACCTGCGAACAAATCATTGCGGAAGCAAAGATCAATAACGACAGAATAACGGAACTTGCTCGCGAAGAGGGCTGGAAGGTCACGCAGAATGTCGCCGCAGGCGTCGTTGGGTTGGTAATTTGGCCGGTTTGGTTTGGGATGGACTTCCAAGATGCCGCTGGCAAAGAAGGCCGAGCTCTTTCTCAAAGAAACGAATATCTCGGCACGATAGCAAGAACGCGATGCGCTCCGCCAACGACGACGGCAAGTATTGATAAAAGTTGAGCCTTCGGCTCGCCGGCGCAGTCAATTTGAGGGCTTGTGTTCAGCACCCGAGCGTTGTGGCAAATTCTGCACAGCTTATCCTCAAGATTGATCAACAACTGTGGATATCAACGAAACAGTAATAATCAAAATGCCGCGAATCATATTGAGCTCTTCGGGCATTGGGGAGCATCTGCCATGGGCCGAATTTTTTACGCGATTGAAGATGTGTTTGATCAAGCCGCATTTGACGCCCGCACAACGTGGCAGCGGCGGCTTTATCGTAGGCTTTCAGCGTTATGCGGCGCCTACGCAGACCGCATCAAGCTGCTGAACAAGCACTAAGCCTAGTCCGGCGCCGTCAGACCGCGCAGGGAGCGGTCAGGATTTCCGCACGCCCAGTCCGTCGAAATACAACAGCACGGCGGCGTCGAGCAGGTCTTCCGAAGGCATCGGGATCGGGCGGCGCGCACCGTCGCCGCGCGCAAACAGCGACGCGATGCCGTGCGACAGCGCCCAGATGTGCAGCGCCATCATCATGACGGGAGGCCGTTTCGCTTCCGGCATCGTTGCAATCACCGCGGCGCAGGCATCGCGCAGCACGTTGAAAGCGCGGTCGCCAGCCGAGTGCAGCTCGGGGAACGACGTGAACGCCAGTCCGGATTCGAACATTGCGGAAAATTGCGCCGGCTCGCGCCGGGCAAAGTCGAGATAGGCGCGGCCAAGACGTTCGAAGGCCGTAAACGGGTCAGGCGCGCCGTCCTTCCATGCGCTGGCGAGCTTCGCTTCGAACGCTTCAAAACCCCGGCTCGCGACATCGGCCATAAGCGCGTCCCGGTCGCGATAATGGCGGTAGGGTGCTGCCGGGCTGACGCCTGCGGCGCGCGCGGCCTCGGCAAATGAAAAGCCCGACGGGCCTTTCTCGGCAATCAGCTTGAGCGCCGCCTTGATCAACGCTTCGCGCAGGTTGCCGTGATGATAGCCCCGGCGAGCGCCGGGTTGTTGGTCGCGTTCCCATGACATAGCGCTGCTTCTAGCTGATTGCGGCGCCGCTTCAAACGGCGCCGGATTGGCGGTATGAGAAAAGGCCGCAGTTTTGCCGACGGAAATCGCACCCCAGCCGCGTCTTACGGCCTACATTGGTCTGCATGCTGGAAATATCGGTGATCGCCGGTCCAGCGCGCAGCGTGTTTCGGTGGGACCGAATGACTTTCGCACACATCAAAGGCGCTTTGCCGCAACGTCCGCCGCAAGCGTGCCGGAAATCGCGCAGGCGCTGCCTGCCACTTCTCGTCGCAGTCGCGACAACGTGCTTCGGAACCGAGGCGGTTACGGCCGCGGGCAAGCAGCCGGCCGACTGGCAGAACACAACGACGGTCGAAGCGCGCGCCGGTACCAACAACCCCGTCTGCCAGCAAATTTCGTCGAACATTGCAAAGCGGGTTGCGAGCATCAAAGGCGCGCAGGCGGCGATCGCAAAGTCGGCCGCGGCGCCTCCGACCAGCGTCAAGTCGGCTTTGGAAGATATGTTTGGCACGCGCCAGCCGAACGCCAAAGTGCTCGATCTCGAACGCAAGATAAAAGCCGAGCGCAAGGCGGCTGAAGACTTGAACGATATGATGCGCTCATCGCGATGCGCGCCGGTCGATATCGATGCTGCGATCGCCAATCAGAAGATTCAAGACCGTGCTGCGCCGGAAGTCCCGAAGTCCATGCCGGACGATCTGGTGCGGACGCCGCACAGGTATTGACACGCGTTCTGCGGCATCGCGCGAACGCAAGCCCATTACTTACAGATGCGCATCAAGCCGTCGCGGCCGTGGCGCGCGAGGTCCATGTGGAAATGATCGCGATGGTTGGCGTCATAGTTCGGACCGAGAACGGTCGTGAAATTTTCGCAGGCGCCGTTGTGAACTGTGCGCAAGAAAACGCGCTCGCGCTCGGTACCGTACCAGCCGCCCTTGACGGTAATCACTTCGCCGCTTTCGAGCGTGAAGCGCGAGATGTCCAGCGCGTTCGCATAGCCGTGCTCTGACAGGCGTGCGCCGCTGACGTGGTTCATGGCGCGGCATCCGTAAGACGCAGCAACGGTCACTTCCGCAACGCGCTGGCCGTAGTACTGCCGGGCGGCGGGTTCGACGACGTCGGCGAGCCAGCGCTCGACCTGCGGGATCATCGGACAGCGCAACAGTGCCGGCGGTTTCATGGAAATGCGGCCGCCAAGCGCTGCCGACATCTCATAGGGATTTTCAGTGCCGCAGACGCTCGGGCCACCGAGCGCCGATCGCGCGCGAATGAAATTGGTTCTGTGAACCGCGCCCGAGGCGATGCAGGCGTTCTCTTCGGTTTTGCGCCACGGCTCATATTTGGCGACGAAATCGACGTTGCTCGACGAGCCGCAGCCCGACAACAGCATAAATCCTGAAACCATCAGGATGCTGAGGGGCAGCAAAACGCGGACACGACGCAATACCATCAGGAAGGAATACCGGCAGTATGGTTACGATCGCCTTAACCCCTTCAGACCCCGCCGTATTCGTTGCGCGAATTTCCGGCTCATTTGCGACGCGCTGGCGGCGGCCCGGCGGCGGTCTCGCGTATTTTCCACGGCATGTTCATGGAGATGCAACACGAGTGTCATGAGCAGGCGATAAGAAGCCGGTGCTCGCTCAGGCGGGCGTAGGCGAGATCTTTCGGAGAAGGGTCGGCCTATTTCATCACACTGCGGACTGATGGCCTGTAACCGCGTCGAAGTCAGTCCGGCTGCCGTTTTGTACCGCGTATGGCAGCAGGCAGTGTGCAGATTTGCAATGGCTCTGGCGAAGATTATCGCCCCGCCGGATGGCATTCACCCCGTCTGCCCTCACCCGGCCGGCGATGTCATTCGCCAGAGCGGCCATTGCGCCGTTAGGCACGCGTCAAGAATTCGATGACGGCAGTCTTGTAGGCCTTGTCGCCGACGGCTTTCATGTGCTCGCGGCCTGGTATGACGAAACCACGGGCGCCCGGAATGACAGCGGCCAATGCTTCGGCGCTGCCGCCGATCACGTCGTTCTCGCCGACGGCGACGAGCACCGGGCTTTTGATTGTCGCCAGCTTTTCGGCCGGAAGCGGTTCGCGCGACGAGCGGATGCAGGCCGCAAGCGCTTTCAAATCGCTTTTCGTCTGTTCGGCAAAGGCGCGGAACGTTCGCGCTGTCGGATTGGTCACATCGTCGATGCTCGGCGCTTCGAGCGCGTGTGCGATCGGGCCGGTGCCCGCCATTCCGCGCACCATGTTGATGCCGAGTCCGCCGAAAATCAGCCGCGCGACGCGTTCGGGGTATTGCAGCGTCAAAAAGGCCGCGATGCGCGCGCCCATTGAGTAGCCCATGACGTGCGCACGGGCGACGCCGAGATGGTCGAGCAGGCGCGCGGCATCATCCGCCATCAACGGCGCGCCGTACTTTTCGAGATCGTAGATCTTCTCGCTTTGGCCGTGTCCGCGGTTGTCGTATGCGATGACGCGAAAACCGGCTTGCCGCAATGTCTCGACCCATCCGGGTAGCAGCCAATTCATCGAAATGTTGGAGGCAAAGCCGTGGATCAGCAACACCGGCAACGCCTGCGGAGGAGCTTCCGTGTGCGCCAGCTCGTCGATGTAGGCGATCGAGACGCCGGCGCTGTCGAAATGTTTGATTTGGGCCATGATTTTCCGGGATAAGACCTGCGGCGAATGGAGGGAGTGTTGTCCCCTATCGCGGCGGCGCCATCAACGGTATCTTTCGCGCAACCGAATGCGACTCATGGACGAGGCACGATATGGCCGGCGGATTGATCCCCCACTTTGCCAATGATAAAGGCGCTGAGCGCATTTTCATCGGCGTCAAAGAATTCAACTGCATGGGCGCACGCGCGCCGTTCGACCATCCGCACGTCTATCTGGACATGGGCCAGGATAGTCAGATCCTGTGCCCGTATTGCTCGACGCTGTTCGTCCATGATCCACGCCTCGCTGAGACCGAAAGCGATCCTAAGGGCAGCCTCGTCTCCGACGCGGCGTGATAGCGAGCGGTGCACCAGCGCTGGGTGATGGTGCCGCATGACATCCGCAAATTTGAACATCGCAATTGCTGGCGCCGGCATCGGCGGATTGAGCACCGCGCTGGCGCTCGCACGTCACGGGATGACGGCAAGCGTTTTTGAGCAGCGCAGTGATACCAAAGAAGCGGGCGCGGGTATTCAGCTCGGGCCGAATGCAACTGGCGTGCTGGCGAGGTTCGGTGTGCTCGATGCCGTCCGCGCCGTTGCGTCCGAGCCCGATGCGCTCAGTATTCACGACGCTCAAACGGGCCGCATTCTGGCGCGGTTTCCGCTCGGTGCGTGGATACGCGAGCGTCACGGTGCGCCGTATCTGACGCTACATCGACAGGACTTGCATCGCGTGCTGTCGGTGGCGGTCGAGGCCGAGGCGCGCATTAGCTTGCAGCGCGGCCGCCAAGTTACCGGCTTCAGCAATAACGAGGCGAGTGTCGACGTTCGCTTTGACATTGGCGCCAACGAACGCGCCGATGCGCTGATCGCCGCCGATGGTTTGTGGTCAAAGCTCCGCGCCGAAGTAGCGGGGCGCTATGCGCTCGTCGCGGCAGGGCGCAATGCGTACCGGACGGTTGTGGCGGGACGCGCGCTGCCCTCTAATCTTGAAGCCAATGATGTTCATGTCTGGCTATCTCCCGGCGCACATATCGTTCACTACCCGGTCCGGTCGGGGGCCGAGACGGCTATCATCGTCGTGACCGATGGCAGTACATCGAACGACGGTTGGGACAGTCCGGCATCGGGCGCAACAACGCAGTTCTCCGTTCTAAAATTTGCCGCGCTGTTGGGCGACCTGATCTCTGCTGCAGACGATTGGCGCATGTGGCGGCTGCACATGCTGCCGCCGCAGTTTCCATGGGTGAAGGGAGCCGTCGCGCTGCTCGGAGACGCCGCTCATCCGTTGACGCCGTTCTTTGCCCAAGGCGGCGCACTGGCGATCGAAGATGCCGCCATTATCGCAGCCGCGCTGGCGCGCGGCGGCGCAATCAGTGAGAGGCTCGCGGAGTATGAAACCGCGCGGCGGCGCCGTGTGCAAAAGGTCTTTGACGCGTCGCTCACAAATGGCCGGATCTATCACTTGTCGGGCGCCGCCGCCGTCGCGCGCAATGCGGTGCTTGCGTGCGTTCCGGGCACCGTGATGATGCGCCGTTACGATTGGCTCTATGGCTGGACGCCGGAAACGGCTTCCTCCGGCATCGCACGTTCTTGACCGCCATATTTCGTGCTATAGGGATGGCATGTGCCGATGGTGGAGTGCGCGCATTTCAATGGTACGTAAGCAATGCCGACGCCGGAATTTCACGAGAAGCGAAAACTCGACCGGTTGATCGAGCGGCTCAACGATAAGTTGCCGGATCGCTTGTCGAGCATCGTATCTTGGCTCGTGAGCCCGTCGGGAATGCTGATTCGGTTGCCACTCGGCATTCTGTTCATCATCGGCGGGTTCTTTTCATTTTTGCCGCTGCTCGGTTTCTGGATGCTGCCGCTCGGCATCCTGTTAATCGCCGTCGATGTGCCGCCGGTGCGGCGCTGGGTCATACGCACATGGCCGAAAATCGAAGCGCGGTGGCGGCTCTATCGCCAGCGTAAAGCGCGCGGCGACGGCGCCGGGAAATAAAATCGTAGCAAGTGTTTCAATTTGTGGAATTGAAACACCTTCAAAAAAATATCGGCCTAGAAGGCCATGTGCGCCGCATTGCCGGAACCGGCGACGGCTAACGTCGTCTGCAACTTGACATCGGCACGCGGCGGCACGCCCGCCAATTTGCTCATTGTCCGAACGACCATGCGAATTGATCACGGCACCGACGGAATGTCGCGTAACGGCTGCGTTCATAATTTCGTATAGGCGACAAGCTGCATTGCGCATGCGCTACCGAAGACCGACGTGAGGAACGACGTGCACACGAAAGACCGGCGCGAGGCTAAAGCACTACAAATCAAAATGCCGTGGCGCGCCATGATCATGGGTGAACCGGAGCGGCTTTTGGAATGGGCAAGTGCCGGTGCGATGACGCAGGTGCACTTCTCCGATTCCAGCATTGCCTGCTTCTTCGGTGATCATTGGGCCGTCACCCGCGGGCGCGCCGATCAAAGCGAAGCCGCGGATTTCGTGGTTGCACTCGACGCACGCCGGTCGTGACGGCGTCGTCGCAGTAGCGGTCCGTTACAACTCTTTGGTTAGAAACTGCGCGCGGCCGAAGCCGAACGACCAGTCCTCGTCCGTACACGTGACGAAGTTCATCATAACGTCGCTTGGCTTGACGCCGCAGACTTTCTCGAGCTCCTCGGCCATACGCCGGTAGAAGGTTTCTTTCATCTCGCGCGACCGCGGCCGTGTCGTCACCTGGATCATGACGAAGTCTTTTGTCCGCGGAATATCAAGGCCGGTATCTTCCATGATCATGCGCGATGGACGGTACTCGTTCACGATCTGATAGCGGTCGCGAAACGGAACCTTGAACGCTTCGACCATCACGGCGTGCATCGTGTCCAACAGCTGAGCGATTTGGGCGTCGCTGCGTCCCTCATACAGATCAACTCTGATCAGCGGCATGTGAAATTTCTCCTGTGAGAGGGTATCGCCGGCGTATCCCAACGTTGGCAGAAAGGTCGAACTCGCGATCGCCGTAAGAACGAGCGCTTGCCGTCGTGTCAGTGGCGGAAACGAGTCGAGAGGCATCGTAGCTCCTCAGGCTAGTTCCAAGTATGCAGCAGTATTTTCCAGTTGTCGCCCTCGCGGCCGAGAACGTTGACCCAGTTGCCGCCGAACTGTTGCGCTTCGCCGGCTGCGTTCGCGCCGCTCAGGCTCCATCCGCCGGATGCGATGACGGTATCGCCGCGCGCCGTGACCGATTGCACATCGATGCGGTGCTTCGTCAAACCATTGCCGTGGATGCCGGCGAAAAAAGCGCCGATGGCATCGCGGTCTGCGACCGGCTTGCCGCCCGATGGAATGACGCGCGCGGCGTCGGCATATAAACCCTTGAGCTTGGCGAAATCGCCTGCCGCGAATGCCTGGTCCCAGTTCGCAGTAAAGTTCTCGATTTCGCGTGACATGCATCCTCCGAATTTCCTGGGCTGTCATACGCTTTTCATCGACAGCCATGCGTGGTCGCTGTATTTGTGACCATGTGGTCACAAATAGGAAGCGGGCCGTTGGGAGTCAATCGAGAAATGACCAAACGGTCACAAATGCCGCGGTCTGCTGCTGAGCCGCGCGCTCCGACGCTTAAGCACAGCGCGCCGCGCATCCGGCGGCATTTGCCGGCAGCAGAACGCGAACGTCAGATCGTCGAAGCGGCGGCGGCCTTTTTTGCCGAGCACGGCTTTGAAGGGCAGACGCGCGAACTCGCCAAGACGATGGGCATTACGCATTCGGCAATCTTCAGGTATTTTCCGTCGAAGGATGCGCTCATCGAAAGCGTCTACGATCATGTATTTCTGGCGCGCTGGGACGCGAACTGGAAAACGCAGATCACGGACCGTTCGCAGCCGCTGAAGGACAGGCTGCAGAACTTTTATACCGCGTACGCAGGCAGAATTTTTGACGCGCAGTGGATGCGTATCTTCATGTTTGCCGGCCTCAAGGGCCATCCAATGACGGCGCGCTATGTGGCACTTGTCCGCAATCAGTTGATCAAGCCGCTTTGCGGCGAGTTACGCGCAGACCTGAAATTGCCTTCACTCGCTGACGTACCGATGACCGCACGCGAGGAAGAGGCTTTCTGGACGTTACACGGGGCGTTCTTCTATCTCGGCATTCGCATGTTCATTTACGAGGTGCGAACGCATCAGGAGCGCGACGATACGATCCGCGATCAAGTGGCGATCTTTCTCTCCGGCGCGCCGGCCGTATTGCGGGCCGCGTGCAGGGCGGGCGGGTGACTGTGCGGCGGAAACGAAGCGCGCCATTTCTCGCGCGCTTCATCCGACGTCATGCAATGACGTTATGCAATGGTGATGACTTCGACGATCTCGAACGTCACCGGATCGACGATGCAGATCGTGTCGTCGACGATGAAGTACCGATAGCTGCTGTATGCCGGATAGATTACGACGATATCCTGTGGCACGGAATAGAGCCGCACGCTACGTGGGACGGCCACGCCGACATTAACCGAAATGTTCAGGTCTTTCGCAGGCTCAACGCGGTGTTTGCCAAAGGCGCTACGAACTTGCGATTTTTTTTCTGCTGGAATTTCGGCCAGGTTCTTTCCCTGGCCCTTTGCGGACGACCCGGCCGAGCCGTCGCTTGCGCCAGTGTTCGCGTTGCCCTTCTTGGAATCCTCCTTGTCGGCCTTAGCATCGCGATTTGCTCTACCCGCATTATCGTCCCGCGGACTGTCGTCACGAGCTGACGATTTCGAATCCTTATTCTGTCCAGGTGCCTGGTCGCGCGCGGACTCGCGCTCGCCCTTCATCTGGCCAGGAGCGTTCTCTCTGGCCGGCGAACCGTCGCCTTTGACTTGGTCGGGGGCGTTTTCTCTCGCAGATGGTGCGCTGTCAGAATTGCCGCGCGGAGTGTCAGCGCCGCCGCCGGCATTGCCAGCGGTACCCGCCGGTGGGCCGCCGTCGCCCTTGCCCGGGGCCTGCGCAATTGCAGCAGTACTCGCGAGTAAAAGTGCGGCTGCTGACATGGAAAGAATATTTTTCATCAGCGTTCTCCTAGGTTTTAAGTACAAACCCCTATCCGGCCGAACGCGTTGTACTTTGTATTGTTCCTGCAAGTTGAAGAAGCGAGCAAAGTCAACGCCCGCGAGACTGCACGACGCACGTTTTTGATGAGATTGTAGGATTGGTGCGGACGGTGGGACTCGAACCCACACGCTCTTTCGAACTCAGGATTTTAAGTCCTGTGTGTCTACCGTTCCACCACGTCCGCAAGGCCGATCGATTTTGAGGGCGGTCGATGTTTGAGCTTATGGCGGGTCGAAGACCGCCACGCAACCGCTGCCTGAGTTATGTCCGCTCCTCCGGCGTCGCAGGCGCAGGTTCTCCAGCGGGTGCCGGTGTTTTGCCGAAACCAGAGGCGCGCGCTTTGTTCATCAGCGCGAGCAGTTCGTCCGGCTTTTCAATGTCGATCGTGTGCGGATACTGCGGATCCTTGCCGACAAGCGTGTCGGAGACGTTGCCATCGGAGTCGATAAACAGCGTACGCGGCACGTACGCGCCGTCGGGGGCGAAAGCGCCGTTGATCTCTTTCTCCTGCTCCGCATCGACCAGGATCATGACGAAGTCTTTCGATGCCGCAACGATGCCCGCATCCTTAAAAACTTCGCGATAACGCTTGCATGCCGTGCACCACGACGCATGGAACACCATGATCACAGGCTGGCCGGTTTTCGATGCTTCATAGATACCGGATTTCGGATCGCGCCAATTGATCTCCGCGCCGTTGAACAAGTCGGCATAGGGCGCAGCGGCCCTCGCCGACGCGGCAAGCGCCAGTACAACCAGGAACGTAGCGAAGATACGGCGTAACATTTTGTGGCTCACCTGAAGGCGATGGTTTCTCTTGGACGCAGCTTATCCGCATTCCGCCGGGTCGGGAAGAAGTCGCAACTGCGCCTGATTACGTATTTTCCGGCAGTCGGTTCTGATAGATCTGCGTATGCCGGTAGGCCGTGGCGAGCAACGGCGTCGGAACGCCCGATGCTGCCGCCCTCGAGAGCAGATCGCCGAGAATGTGATCGGCCTCAATGCGTGCACCGCGCTCCAGGTCGCGCCGCATCGACGCCGACATCGTCGAGGATGGGTCCGTCAGCACACCGCGCGTCATGGTGACAGCCTCGTCGCGCGGTGCCGCGCCAGCGGCGTTTGCCGTCGCGCAGCATTCATCCAGAAAGTCGTTGATCTGTTGTGCGCCGCCTTTGGTCGCGACGATCTCGCCGATGTTGCCGCGCATCAGGCACGTCATGCCGGCGAGCGTCGCGAGAAGCACCCATTTCTCCCACATGGACCGGATGATCGCATCGCTATAGCGCGCTTCAAACCCGCCGCTGGCGAGAATGCCGTGTAGCTCTTTGCAGCGCCCGGTTTGTGCCGGGAAGCGCGGGCCAAGTGTCAGCGCATCGAACGGGCTGAAGTGGCGTATAACGCCGTCGGGGGTCAACGTCACGCTAATGTGGCAGGTGCCGCCGAGCACGCGCTCGGCGCCGAAGGCTGTATCGAGCGCATCGATATGCTTCATGCCGTTGAGAAGCGGCAGTATCAGCGTGTTTGAACCGACAGCGGGCGTGATGGCGCCGATCGCTGCTTCGAGGTCGTATGCCTTGCAGCTCAGGAGTACGGCGTCGTAGGGCGCGGAAATGGCATCGCGCGTGACCGTTGCGACCGGCGTTGCGACGTCGCCCTTACCGCTTTCGATGCGCAAGCCGTCGCGCCGCAAGGCTTCGGCACGCGCGGGACGGACGAGAAACGTCACGTCAGCGCCAGCCTTGACGAGGCGGCCGCCGTAGTAACCGCCTGTTGCGCCCGCGCCCAAAATCAATAGTCGCATTGTTGTTGTCTCCGTCTGCTTTGAAACGGTTTCGCGTCAGCGTTTGAGCCTAACGCAGAGTTCTCATAACGGCCAACACGGGATCACGAAAGAAGACGTCGATGCAGTGCACGCAACGGCAAGGCTCATGCAAGCAGCGATCATCTCAGTTGCACTTCGAGCGGGGCTGCTGCGCGCGCGTCCCCGCAGAACGCTGATGCTCATTTCGAAGTTAAGCATGTTGCGGGCAATGTTTACGGCAAAAGTTATGTTCTGCGATCGCGCTTCTACAGCGTGCGGAGCGATGCGATGCGCCGCGCTCAATTGCGTGCGACACGCTCAAAAAAAATTTTTGCAATTGGTTCGCGAGATCGCGCGAAGCATGATAACTTTTGCGTAAATGTTTCGGCGCTACTCTTTGTCTCGTTAGAACCTCGGAGACACCTATGACTTCACAGATGTCTGTTCACGTCCTCAAGCGTTGCAAGGTGCGTTGGGCAGTTCTGTCTGTGTCGGCTCTGGCTGCAATGGTCAGCCTGCCCGCGATGGACGCACAAGCGCTCAGCACGCGCGTGAAGCTTGCCTGCGCCAAGGACTACTTCGCACACTGCAAGCAGCATGCACCCGGAAGCCCCGGTGTGCGCAAGTGCATGCGCGCCGTTGGCGACGGACTGTCGCCGCGCTGCGTCAACGCGCTGATGGCTGCGGGCGAAGTTTCCGAAAAAGAAGTCGCCGAGCACCAGGGCCGCTAGCCCCGTTCAGCTTGTCGGCACTATCGACACCGCGATCTCGCGATAGCGCTTGACGTTTGGCGCGCGCGGTCGCTTATCTCAGCCACCAGCCGGCCGGACGGCCGCTGCCGGAGTGTTATGGCGCTTGTGACCCTAAAGGTTGCCAGCGCGAGAGCTGATCCGGTGGAGGAAAGTCCGGGCTCCTTGAAGGAACGGTGACGGCTAACGGCCGCCGGGGGCGACCCCAGGGAAAGTGCCACAGAAAACAAACCGCCTTGGGCTTGTCCCAGGGTAAGGGTGAAACGGTGCGGTAAGAGCGCACCGCGCGGGCGGCAACGTCAGCGGCAGGGCAAACCCCACCGGGAGCAAGATCAAATAGGGGTGGCCAGACGCGCGAAGAAATTCGCGGCGTCGAGCCCATCTTCAGGCCCGCCACCCGGGTTGATTGCTTGAGGCGTCTGGCAACAGGCGACCCAGATGAATGGCCGTCGCGGAGGGTAACCTCCAGACAGAACCCGGCTTACAGGCCGGCTGGTGAGTTTTTGTTTGCGCTTGGCGACTCCGCTTCGCGGAGCCGGCCGCCAAGCGCCGGGCTGTCCCTTCTCCCCTTGGGGAGAAGGTGGGCGAAGCCCGGATGAGGGGGCTGTCGATTCGTTTCGACGTTAAAGCCCCCTCACCCCGGCCTTCTCCCCAAGGGGAGAGGGAGATCGTTTCAGAGCTGCTTGTTCATGCGGCGGAGGCGGTTCGTCAGAACGCTCATGACGTGCAATGCGAACTCGGGTTGCGCGCGGACAAGTTCGAGAAACGCTGCCTTGTCGATGGCGATGACCTCGGTTGGCTCGGCGGCGATGGCAGCCGCACTGCGTGGGCCATCGTCAATCAGAGCCATCTCCCCGACGATGCCGCCGGCGCGCACGTTCTCCAACACCGCGCCGTAGGTGACGACATCGACGCGGCCCGATTTGACGACGTACATGCCCGTGCCGAGGTCGTCTTCGAGGAAGACCTTCTCGCCGGCGTCGAATGTTTTGGATTTCGCGCCGACGCGGGCAAGCAAGCTGTAATCGAGCGGTAATTCGGACATCTGCACCTCGCGGCAAGCGCTGCATACGGCAGGTCGAAGCTAGGCCTCCCGATTAGCCGAGGCAAGTCGCGCCGAGGTCAGTCACGGCCAATCACCGGACGATGTTAACGTGGCCAGCGTCGCCTGCGCGCTGTCGCGTATGTCGGCTTGGTCGGCATCCGAAAAACGATCATAGGTCCGATACATCTGAACCATGCGCGGATTGGCTTCGAGCTTTCCGCGATTGCGCGCGAGAAAATCCCAATAGAGCGCGTTAAACGGGCAGGCATCGGGGCCCGTCCGTTGTTTGACGTCGTAGCGGCAGCCTTTGCAGTGGTTCGACATGCGGTTGATATACGCGCCTGACGCGACGTAGGGCTTAGACGCCAGCAGCCCGCCGTCGGCAAACTGGCTCATGCCGAGTGTGTTCGGCAGTTCGACCCATTCGTAGGCGTCGGCGTAGACGATCAGATACCACTCGTGCAGCGCTTGCGGCGACACGCCCGCGAGCAGGGCGAAATTGCCGGTCAGCATGAGGCGTTGGATGTGGTGGGCATAGGCCTCTTCTTTGGTCTGCGTAATAGCGGCCTTCAGACAGGCCATGTCCGTATCGCCAGTCCAGTAGAAATCCGGCACCGATCGCGTGTGCATGAAGTGGTTCTCATCGATGTAGCCCGGCATGCGCAGCCAGTAGATGCCGCGCACATATTCGCGCCAGCCGATGATCTGGCGGATGAAACCCTCGGCGGCGTTGAGCGGCACGCGGCCCTTGCGATAGGCAACTTCCGCGCGCCGGCAGACATCAAGCGGATCGAGCAATCCCAGGTTGATGTAGATCGACAGGACCGAGTGATAGAGAAACCGCTCGCCCTCGAGCATCGCATCCTGGAAATCGCCGAAGCGCGGCAAGGCTTCTGTGATGAAGTGATCGCGCGCTTTTTCGGCGTCCTTGCGCGTCACGGCGAACCAGAACGGTTCGAGATCGCCGAAGTGCTTGGCGAAGCGGGATTGAACGTCTGCGAGCACGGCTTCGGTTGTTGCGTCCGGCTTTACGCGATGCGGGCGCGGCATGAAGAGGTCCGTTTTCGCAGGCTTGCGATTTTCGGCGTCGAAGTTCCACTTGCCGCCTTCGGGCTTGTCCCCATCCATGAGCAAGCCGGTCTTGCGGCGCATGTCGCGGTAGAAATACTCCATGCGAAGCTGTTTGCGGTCGCGCGCCCAGTCCGCGAATTCGGGAATGGCGCAGATGAAGCGCGTGTCGCGCAGGATTTCGACCGGAACGGTGAGCATCGTCTTCCAGCGTTCGAACATGTCTCGGACGCGGTATTCGCCGGGCTCGGTTACAATGACGGAGCTGGGTTTATGCTTTTTGATTGCGCGCGCGACCTCGGACGTAAAGCTGCCTGTCTTCCCGGTGTCGGCGATCGTCCGGTAGTCGACAGTCCAGCCTGCCGCGCGCAGCTCTTCAGCGAAATGGCGCATCGCCGAGAAGATCAACGCGATCTTTTTCTTGTGATGGCGGACGTAGGTCGCTTCCTCGACGACTTCCACCATCAAGACGACGTCGCGCGCCGGATCACTGGCGGCGAGGCTCGACACGTTCGGGGTCAGTTGATCGCCGAGGACGAGGATCAGTTTTTTTGGCATGCTTGGCGCTTCACGGGAAAGGACGTATCCTGTGTTCGCGTGCGAGCACTGGTTGGATTGCCGCCACAGTGACGCGGCGGCAAAGAAGAGCCGCGCGCTTCGGGTGAAACGCGCGGCTCAATTTTTCCGATCCGTGTTGGGGCCTACTTCGGCGCCAGCACCATGATCATCTGGCGGCCTTCGAAGCGCGGCTCACTTTCGACCTTCGCGATCGGTTCTGTGTCGAGCTTGACGCGCTGAAGCACGGCCATGCCGAGCTGCGAGTGCGCCATTTCACGGCCGCGGAAGCGAAGCGTGATCTTGACCTTATCGCCTTCTTCGAAAAAGCGCTTAATGGCGCGCATCTTCACGTCGTAGTCGTGATCGTCGATGCCAGGGCGCATCTTGATCTCTTTCAACTCGACGATCTTTTGGTTCTTGCGGGCTTCGGCAGCCTTCTTCTGTTCTTGGAATTTGTACTTGCCGAAATCGAGGATTTTGCAGACCGGCGGCTCGGCATCCGGCGAAATCTCGACGAGGTCGAGACCGGCTTCTTCGGCACGCGCGATGGCATCGAATTTTGAAACGACTCCGACGTTCTGTCCGCTTTCGTCGATCAGTCGTACTTCTCGGGCCCGGATCTGGTCGTTTATGCGGGGCCCGGATTGTTCCCGGCTCGCTGGCTCGGGGCGCATCGGTTTGCGGATGGTCGTAACTCCTTCTGTTGTTGCAAGACACTTCGGCCGGCCAGCCCGGGCGTGAGCGTGCTTTAGGGCAGACTCGGCCAAAGTCAAATCGAGGATTGTGAAGATCAGCACGCGAAGTCAAGTCTCGGCGGCTGATGCAACATGCAGAAGCGGCGGATTTTGACCTTGCCCGATGCTTTTGACACACCCGGCGAGGGCCTTGAGCCGTGTGCGCCGCTTCCAAAACGGCGAAGGGCGGCCCTGAAGCCGCCCTCAGCAAACTTAACCCTGCCTGTAACTCTGCGCTGTACCCTTGCCCCGTCTTACTGGACCTCGGCTGCCTTTTGCAGCGGTTTGTTCGCGCTCACAGGGCGATAATACTTCCGCTTCGGCTGCACGCCGTCGTTGGAATAGCCGCTCGATGCGCTGGCCGAGCCTGAGAACTTCTGCCAGGTCACGGTCACGCGGGCGCCGACAGGAACGCGGTTGTAAATCTCGAGCACGTCTTCATTGTACATGCGGACGCAGCCTTTGGAGACGGCTTGGCCAATCGTCCACGGCGCGTCGGTGCCGTGAATGCGGTACATGCTCGATCCGAGGTAGAGCGCGCGGTTACCCAGCGGGTTCATCGGATGGCCACCGGGTACCCAGCTCGGCAGACGCGGATTTTCGCGGCGCATTTCAGGTGTCGGAGTCCACGAAGGGTTGACGCGCTTCTGCGAAACGAATGTCGTGCCCTGCCAACGGCTCTGGTCGCGCGGAACGGCGATCGGATAGCTCAGGGCCGTACCGGGCTGTGTGATCAGATACAGACGGCGATCGCCGAACGAGACGATGACCTGACCCGGCTTATACTGCGAATTGAACGATACCGTCTGGCGGCCGCCGCCCCAATCGGCGCCACCGCCCCACAGGAATTCAACCAATCCTTGGGCGCTTGCGGTCTGTGGTGCAGCAACGACGCTCAACACGGATGCGGCTGCAAAAGCAAGTCCGCGCAGCGGGCGCATGGTCATCGGGGGATGCTCCAGTTAGCTCGTCAATAAAATATCGAACAGGAAGATGGCTGCATCCTGCGCGAATAAAGGTGAATGCTCGGTATACACTAGTCCCATTTTCATCGGCAGAGCATGAAAGTCACAGTAGCGTCACGATCTCGCGGCTGCGAGCACCAATTCGGGCGCCAGACGCAAGGCCTTAGGCTTTCCGGTAAACTGCCCGTCAGTTGAGTCGTTCCCAACTCCGTAGCGCTACCTAGCCGCGAAGACCTAGCCGCCGCATGGCGGTAGCTGCGCCTGCGGACCGGTTGCCCAATTCTCATTTCGTTCCGGAGTTGGCTCGGCTGTTACTGCGGCGCGGCCGCGGGCGTTGCATTGGGCACGCCCTCTGCCCCGATGTAGACCACAAACAGCTTCATGACGCCCGCCCCGGTGTTCCGGCCGTTGTGGGGCACTGCTATGGCTTCAGCAATCGATTGGCCCTGGCTGTAGGTGCGCTTGCCTTTGTCGCCGTAGTCGACGGTCAGTTCGCCTTCCAGCACGATGCCGGTCAGCGGGGCGCCGTGCGTGTGCCACCCGGTTTCCTGCCCGGGCGCCATCGCGACGATCCCGGCTGTCAGTTTTGCCGGACCGGCCGTCGGATACGTGATTGTCTCGTCCATGACCGTCTTGCTGGTCGCGAGCAGCGGTGTGAACGGGACGAGCGTCTCGCGTGCCTGGCTCAGGCTAAATCCGAGACCGAAACCGGCGATGAGGCCGACGCTGATCAATCCGGTGTTGGCGATTGACCGATGAGCGGAAAAACGCATGTCTCGTCCCCCAGTTGGCGGAGAAAATGCTGGCCAAAACCTAACTGTGCCCTATAGCCGGAACACTATACGCGGCTGATTTCGCCGTGCCTGGAGAATTCTATGCTGCGCCGCCTGATCGTTGTGGGTCTTTTGGCAGCCTGGCCGTTGGCTGCCGATGCCCGCGATCTGCAGCGCGAGCCGGAAGCCGCAACCGGCACCGCCGACAAGTCGCTGGTCACCGCAGACCGGCACATGGTCGTCGCCGCTCATCCGCTTGCGGCGGAAGCCGGCCGGGACATGCTGCGCAAAGGCGGCTCCGCTGTTGATGCGGCCATCGCGACGCAACTGGTTCTCGGCCTCGTCGAGCCGCAGTCGTCGGGCCTCGGCGGTGGCGCGTTCATTGTGCATTGGGCGAACGCGGCGCGTTCCGTCACGACGTACGACGGCCGCGAAACCGCGCCAGCCTCTGCGAAGCCGGATCGCTTTGTCGTCAACGGCGAGCCGATGGACTTTCCCGATGCCGTCCGCTCGGGGCTCAGTGTCGGCGTGCCGGGTGTCGTCCGGGCGATGGAGTTGGCGCACGGCAAGCACGGCAAATTAGCGTGGGCGGACCTGTTTGCGCCGGCCATTACGCTTGCCGACAGCGGCTTCGCGTTGCCGTCGCGGTTGCACGATCTTCTGAAATGGGAAGGCGCCGAGGCGTTTGCGCCCGACGCGCGCCGCTATTTCTTCAACGACGATGGCACGCCGAAAACCGCTGGCACGATCGTCAAAAATCCCGATTACGCGGCAACGCTGCGCGCGATCGCGAGCGGTGGGTCGAAGGCCTTCTACGAAGGGCCGATTGCGGATGCGATTCTTGCGGCTGTCGCCGCAGCACCGATTGCCAAGAGCGATCTGACGGCGGCGGATCTCGCTGGCTATCAAGCCAAGGAGCGCGCCGCACTATGCTTCGCGTATCGTGCGCGCAAACTCTGCGGCATGGGTCCCCCGTCGTCAGGCGCGATAACGATTGCGCAGACGCTGAAGCTCATCGAGCCGTTCAGCGAAGTGCCGGGTGCCGATAACGCCATGCGGGCGTCGGCGCTTCACGTCATCGCGGAGGCCGAGAAACTTGCCTACGCGGACCGCAATCGCTATCTCGCCGATCCGGATTTCGTTGCCGTGCCGGACGGACTTCTAGACGACGGTTACCTCGCCGAGCGGCGCAAACTCATCAACGTCAATGCTGCGATGGAGAGGCCGGAAGCCGGATTGCCGCCGGGCATCGCCAAGCGGACATTCGGCGTCGATGCGACGTATGAGGTCGCAGGCACCAGCCATTTGTCGGTTGTCGACGATCAAGGCAATGCGGTCGCAATGACGACGACCATCGAAGGTGCGTTTGGATCGCATCTCTGGGCGGCCGGCTTCCTTCTGAACAATGAGCTGACCGACTTTTCTCTTGTCCCGGCAGGGCGCGACGGTGTCGTTGCTGCAAACGCCGTCGCTGGCGGCAAACGCCCGCGCAGTTCGATGTCGCCGATGCTGATATTTGACGCGAACGGCGCGCTCGAAGGCGTGACGGGATCGCCGGGCGGCAGCCGTATCATTATGTTCGTCACCAAGACGCTTATCGCCATGCTCGATTGGGGCATGGACGCCCAGCAGGCCGCCGCCTTGCCCAATTTCGGCAGCGACGGGGGCGCGCTGGCGTTCGAGCCGAGTGTGTCGTTTGTGTTGAAGGCGATTGCACTCAAGAGTTATGGCCACACGCTCAATGCCGAGTATATGACGTCAGGCGTGCACACGATTTTGCGGCGAAACGGTAAGCTCGAAGGTGGCGCCGATCCTCGGCGCGAAGGCGTCGCGCTGGGCGATTGATGGGTAGCGGCTGGTTCGGAAGGCGCGGGACGTTCGGTGGCGGGTAACTCAATCACAATCGCAGGCGCAGGCATCGTCGGGCTGTGGCAGGCTTTGACGCTTGCCAAGCGCGGCCATCGCGTTCGTTTGTACGAGCGCAGCAGCGTGCCGTTCACTGAGAGTTCGAGCCAATGGGGCGGCGCGATGATTGCGCCGGAATGCGAGTCGGAATCGGCGCCGCAAATCGTGCGCGATCTCGGCCGTCAATCTTTGGCGCTGTGGCGCGCGACGTACTCGGGCATGATGGAAAACGGCACGCTCGTCGTCGCCGCCGTGCGCGACCGGTCAGAGCTGACGCGCTTTCAGCGCATGACCGAGAACCATCAGCTCTTGCACGCGACGCGGCTCGAAGCGCTCGAGCCGCAACTGGCTGATAAGTTCGATGCGGCCCTTTATTTTGCGGGCGAAGCGCACATGGATGCGGGCATCGCTTTGGCAGCCTTGTTGGCAAAGGTGCAAGCCGCCGGCGTGGACGTCAGGCTCGGTCAATTCCATGCCCGCGAGGATGGCGATACGTTGATCGATTGCCGCGGTATGGCGGCCGCTGCGGATATTCCCGGGCTTCGCGGCGTGCGTGGCGAACGCATCGTCGTGCACGCGCCGGAAGTCAACCTATCGCGTCCGGTACGCCTGCTGCATCCGCGTCAGCCGATCTACGTCGTGCCGCAGGGCGGCGGTGCCTATGTGATCGGTGCGACGGTGGTCGAGCGCGAAGACGAAGGCGCTGTGACGGTCCGGTCGGCGCTCGAATTGCTGGGCTCTGCGTTCGCGTTGCATCCGGGGTTTGCGGAAGCGTCGATCCGTCATCTCGGCGCCGGCGTCAGGCCCGCATTTGCCGATAATACGCCGCGCATACTGATTGAAGAAAGCGCCCGGACAATCCGCGTCAATGGCATGTACCGCCACGGCTTCCTGCTGGCGCCGATCATGGCTGAAGCCGTCGCCGCCTATTTTGCTGACGGTACGCGACACGCGCTCATGACGCCGACCGACGGCGCCCAATAACGGCGCCATAACGCTTCCAATATAACGCGGCCGCCCTATATATCGGGATAGGATTCGAGATCGACGTATGAGCGCTTTAACCACGGCAGAAGTCTGCATCACGTTGAACGGCGCCGAGACGGCGACCTCGGCGCGCACGGTTGCCGATCTTGTCGATCTCCAGGCGCTCACTGCGCTCAAAATTGCAACGGCGGTCAACGGCCATTTCGTACCGGCGGCCAAGCGTGCTACCACGCATTTGAAAGACGGCGATCGCGTCGAGATCGTGTCGCCACGGCAAGGTGGCTAAGGCGCGGCGGCTAAGGCAGGCGGCTGACGCGAACGCCGCCAATGGAACAGAAATGAACGCTCACGAGCAGCCCATTCAACGCGCTGATACGCTCTCCGTTTACGGCGTGCCGGTGACGTCGCGCATGCTGCTCGGCACAGCCGGATATCCGTCACCGGCCGTGCTCGCCGCTGCCGTCGAAGCTTCCGGCGCGTCGGTGGTCACTGTCTCATTGCGCCGCGAGACTGCAGGCGGCGGCACGGGGCAAAAATTTTTCGATCTGATCCAGAGTCTCGGCGTCAAAGTGCTGCCGAATACGGCTGGCTGCCGTTCGGCGCGTGAGGCGATCACAACAGCGCAGATGGCACGCGAGGTCTTCGGCACCGACTGGATCAAACTCGAAGTCATCGCCAACGACGATACTTTGCAGCCAGACGTCTTCGGACTTGTCGATGCCGCAACAGAGCTGAACCGTGACGGCTTCAAGGTGTTTCCTTACACAACCGAAGATCTGTCGGTTGCCGAGCGGTTGCAGCGCGTTGGGTGCCAAGTGATCATGCCGTGGGGCGCGCCGATCGGCAGCGGCCAAGGCATCGCCAATCGCCGCGCGCTTGCAAGCCTGCGCGCTTACTTCCCCGACGTCGCGCTGGTCATCGATGCCGGCATCGGCGCGCCATCGCATGCGGCCGAGGCGATGGAGCTCGGCTACGATGCGGTGTTGCTCAATACGGCTGTGGCGAAAGCGGCCGATCCTGTTCGCATGGCTGCGGCATTCGCCGCTGCCGTTTCAGCAGGCCGCGCGGGCTACGAGGCCGGCCTCATGCCGGTGCGCGACATGGCGGTGCCGTCAACGCCGGTCGCCGGAACGCCGTTCTTCGATCTCGACGGCAAATCATGATTGCAGGTCGCGCTGGACTCGCGCGCTTCTATCCGATCGTTCCCGATTGTGTATGGCTGAATCGCATCGCGCCGCTTGGCATTGGCTGCGTGCAACTGCGCGTCAAAGATCAAACCTCCGACGTGGTGAGACGCGAAATCGATCGCGCGCTGGAAATCACGTCGCGCAACGGCGTGCAGCTGATCGTCAACGACTACTGGCGCGAGGCGATCGCGGCGGGTGCCGACTACGTTCACCTTGGTCAAGAAGACCTGGCAGCGGCCGACGTCGCCGCCATTAAATCGGCGGACGTCCGCTTCGGTGTTTCGACCCACGACGAGGTTGAGCTGGCAACGGCGCTCGCGGTTCAGCCGGATTACATCGCGCTTGGCCCGGTCTATGAGACCAAGCTCAAGGCCATGAAATGGGCGCCGCAGGGCCTTGAGCGGGTGTCGTCTTGGAAGGCAAGAATTGGCGACCTGCCCCTCGTCGCGATCGGCGGAATTACGCCGGAGCGTGCGCCGCTCGTCGCCGCAGCCGGCGCCGATAGCGTTGCCGTCATTACAGATTTTCTGACCGACCCAGAACCTGAACAGCGCATTCGAACGTGGGTCGCTTGGAGCGAAGGCGCTGCGGCGCGCGTGTGACTGCGTTAACCAAACGCCAGTTCTCTATCGATTGTGACAGTCGGGTGTGATTTTCGTCTGGTGGTAAATTCCATTCTGTCAGCTCATTTTTTCGTCCCGGCGGCGCCAATGCCCTATCGCTTCAAGCTCGAAGAGAAATTCGACAGCGGCTTCCGCCGCATCGTCCGCGAGCAGGTCAAGCAGGCCGAGGCGGAGCTTTCGGCAACGTCAGCTCCAGCGAGCGCAATCCACGAGACCCGCAAGGCCATCAAGCGGCTGCGGGCGCTTCTCAAGACCGCAGCGCCGACGCTCGGCGCCAAAGCGGCGCGCAAGCACGACCGCGTTTTCCGCGACATCGCCCGCGCTCTTTCCAGCCGCCGCGACGACGACGTGATCGAGGCGACGGTCGCGTCTTTGGAATCGCGCTATGGCGCGGACGCGGTCGCGATCCTCGCGCCTTTGCGGAGCGCTCTCGATAACGCCAAGGCGACGGTCGCGCCGGCGCTCGACGCTGCCCGCGCACAGGAGTTGCGTGAGGCGCTGAAGACCGAAGGCAAGAAGCTCAGAAAGCTACGCCTGAAGGGCTTCGGGCTCTCGGCGGTCGTCGAAGGAACAGGCGCGTCGTATGCCGCCGGGCGGCGGGCGCTGAAGCGCGCGATCAAGCAGCCGTCGGACGAACGGATTCACGATTTGCGTAAAACCGTGCAAGCGCACTGGCGGCACATGGCGTTGCTGTCGCGCGCATGGCCAGAAGAATTCGCGGCGCGCGTGATGGTATCGCGTGAACTTTCGCAAGTTCTCGGCGATGACCACGATCTCGTTCTGGTCAAAACGGCAGCGTCGCAACTCGCGGGCGATGAGACTACGGCGGCAAGCGCGAAAGCGATCATCGAATTATGCGAACGCCGTCAGGCGAACTTGCGGGATGCGATGAAGCCGCATGCGGCGCGCCTCTACGCGGAATCGCCACAAGCCTTCATGGATCGGCTGACGGTGTATGTGCAGACCGCGCGGCGCAATCAGGAGCCGGTGAAGAAAGTTTCCGTCCAGCCCGCGCCGGACAAAGCGATTGAAAAAACCGCTGATAAAGCCAACGGCGCGGCACCACACGAAACCGGGGCTGGATCATCGCCGACGATTGCGGCCAAAACGCCCGGATAGTTCTGTCGCAACCGGCACCGTCATCCGCTAAGGTCTCGTCACTTTTTTTCGTGATGGGACCGCAATGACCGAAATCCGGCCGACGACACGCATTGAACCAGACCGTTCGCACTGGCCAGCCGGCCATCCCGCGGCGCCTCACGGCAGAATTGGCGTATTGCTGCTCAACCTCGGCACGCCCGACGGTACGAGCTATTGGCCGATGCGCCGCTACCTCAAGGAATTTCTTTCCGATGAGCGCGTTATCGAGGAGCCGCGCTGGAAGTGGTGGCCGATTCTCAATCTGATCATCCTGACGGTCCGGCCTTCCAAGAAAGGCAAGGACTACGCCACGATCTGGAACAACGACAAAGACGAAGGGCCTCTCAAGACAATCACGCGCAGTCAGGCCGAGCAATTGACGGCGCGCTTCACCGGCCAATCAAGGATCGTGGTCGATTGGGCGATGCGGTATGCCAATCCCTCGACCGAAAGCCGCATCGCGGCCCTTCAGGCGCAGGGTTGCGACCGCATTCTGCTCGTTCCGCTCTATCCGCAATACGCGGCGGCGACGGCGGCAACGGCGTGCGATCAGGCATTTAGAGCCCTCATGAAAATGCGCTGGCAGCCAGCGGTGCGCGTCGCGCCGAGCTACCACGACGATCCGGTCTATATCGATGCGCTGGCGCGTTCGATGACGGCAAATCTCGCGAAGCTCGATTTCGAGCCGGAGAAAATCATCGCCACGTTCCACGGTATGCCGGAGAAATACCTCCAGAAAGGCGACCCGTATCATTGCCAGTGCCAAAAGACGTCGCGCTTGCTGCGCGAGAAACTTGGCATCGCGCCTGACCGCTGGCTGACGACGTTTCAATCGCGTTTCGGCAACGACCCCTGGCTGCAGCCCTACACGGATATGACGGTCGAGCGGCTGGCGCGCGAGGGCGTCAAGAAGCTGGTTCTGGTCGCGCCGGGATTTTCCGCCGATTGCCTGGAGACGCTCGAAGAGCTCGATGGCGAAAACCGCCACATTTTCGAGAATAATGGCGGAGAAAAATTCGCGTACCTTCCGGCGCTGAACGACAGTCCGGAGGGCATAGACGTTATTCAGGCAATTGTCCGTCGCGAATTAATGGGGTGGATTTGATCGGATATTAGTGCGTTGAAATGGTATTACGGGGTCATTTTCTGATTTTATTGCTCAATATTCTACCGTCTTGCCGGAATAGACCGTAAAATAACGACTTCTTTACAAAAATCCTGTGCTCTCCCCTTATCAAGCGCCGATTCGATCTTAATTGAATCACGCAATGCGTCTTACAGGAGATACGGGTCATGGGACCGGATATTGGCGGCTTCGGTATTTTCGTTTTGGCGCTTTTAGCGTTTGCCGTCTGGGTTGTTCTCCAGCTCGTCAAGATTGTTCCCCAGGGCTATAATTATACCGTCGAAAATTTCGGCCGATACACCAAGACACTGACGCCCGGGCTGCACATTCTCGTACCCGTGATCGAGCGCGTCGTGCATCAGATCAACATGAAAGAGCAAGTGATGGACATTCCAAGCCAGGATGTCATCACCCGCGATAACGCGATGGTCCGCGTCGACGGCGTCGCATTCTTCCAAATATTGAATGCCGCCAAGGCCGCCTACGAGGTCGACGCGCTCGAACCTTCGATCATGAACCTGACGATGACGAACGTTCGTACCGTGATGGGTTCGATGGACCTCGACGAGCTTCTCTCCAATCGCGATCACATCAACACCAAGCTTCTGCAGGTGGTCGATAACGCGACGGAAGCCTGGGGTGTTAAGGTCACGCGTATCGAGATCAAAGACATTGCGCCGCCACGCGATCTCGTTGACAGCATGGCGCGGCAGATGAAGGCGGAACGCGAAAAGCGCGCGCAAATTCTGGAATCGGAAGGCTTGCGTCAGGCCGCCATTTTGAAGGCCGAAGGTGAGAAGCAGGCACGCGTTCTCGAAGCCGAGGGCCGCAAGGAAGCAGCCTTCCGCGATGCTGAAGCCCGCGAGCGCGCGGCGGAGGCCGAAGCGAAGGCCACGCAAATGGTCAGCGATGCGATTGCGAACGGCAATGTGCAGGCCATCAACTACTTTGTCGCCAACAACTACGTCAAAGCGCTGGAAGGCATCGCGGCTGCGCCGAACGCGAAAGTTGTCATGATGCCGCTAGAGGCGTCGTCAATCATCGGCTCGCTCGGTGGCCTGGCGCAGATCGCAACGGAAACCTTTGGTGGCAGCGCTCCGACCGTGCCGGCCCCGGCTTCGCCGCGGACGCAGTCGCGGTCGAGCAGCGTTCCGCCCGTTTAGGCGCGGCCAAAGGAGTTGGATTGCGATGAACTTCGAAAATCTTGCCGGCTACGGACCATCTCTCTGGTTCGCCGCGATGGTGGTTCTGCTGCTGCTTGAAACGGTCGTGCCGGGCGTGCACTTCATGTGGTTCGGCGCTGCTGCGGCGACGGTTGGCGTCCTGGCGTTGCTGCTGCCGATGAGCTGGCAACTACAGCTCATCGCGTTCTCGCTCATCTCGATCCTGACGGTGTTCCTGGTTCGCCGGTCGTCAGGCAGCGGGACGAACGCCAAGTCGGATGAGCCCGACCTCAACGTGCGCGGTGCGCAGTACATCGGCCGCAAGGTCGTCGTCGCCGATGCAATTCGCAATGGCCGCGGCCGCGTCCGGGTCGGTGATACGATTTGGGCCGCTGAAGGGGAAGACGCCGCTGAAGGCACAGAAGTCGAAGTGACCGGCGTCAACGGCATCGTGCTTGTCGTTGCAAGAAGTGACGCCGAATAGCGCCGCCTGTTCTCAGGCGACGCCGAGCCGGAGCAGGTCATGGACGTGAATAATGCCCACCGGACGGCCCTTGTCGACGACGAAGAGCGCTGTGATGCGTGACGCGTTGATCAATTCCAGTGCGGCCGACGCCAGCATGGTTGGCTGAATGGTTTTCGGCTTGGCCGTCATGATGTCGTCGACCTTGGCCTTCAAAAGGCCGGCGCCCATGTGACGGCGCAAGTCACCGTCGGTAATGACGCCGCTCAAGTTGCCCTTCCTATCGACGATGCCGAGGCAGCCGAGGCTCTTTTCGGTCATCGTGACAAGTGCTTCAGCCATCGGCAGCCCGGTCGGCGCGAGCGGCAGGCGATCGCCTTTGTGCATGACGTCGGCGACGTATTTGAGATTCGCACCGAGCGATCCGCCGGGATGGAAAATCTTGAAGTCGTGCGCCGTGAAGCCGCGCGCTTCGAGCAGTGCGATCGCAAGGCTATCGCCGAGCGCCAATTGCATCGTCGTCGACGTCGTCGGCGCCAATCCGTGCGGGCAGGCCTCTTTCGCGCGTGGCAGCAGCAGCACGACGTCGGAATTTTGGCCGAGCGCTGAATCGGCGCGCGACGTCACCGCGACCAGCGGTACGGCGAAGCGGCGCGAGTAGGTGATGATCGGCTTCAGTTCGACCGTTTCACCCGACCACGAGAGCGCCAGGATCAGGTCGTTGCGCGTCACCATGCCCAGGTCGCCGTGGGACGCCTCGGTCGGATGGACAAAGAACGCGGGCGTGCCTGTCGACGCGAATGTGGCCGCGATTTTCTGCCCGACGTGGCCGCTCTTGCCGATGCCGGTGACGATGACGCGGCCGCTGACATTGCGCAGGCGATCGACGGCATCGGCGAATGGCTCCGCGAGCGCGCCTTCAAGTCCGGCTGCCAATTGCGCCAAGCCATCGCTTTCGAGCGTCAGGGTGCGCACGGCTGACGTCAGCGCCAGTGCCGATGTTTTGCGCGCGGATTTCTTGGACTTTGGCTTCGCCTCGGCCTGCAGCGCGACAGCTTTGCGGCCCGAGCCGGACTTTTTCTTCGTCATGCTCGCGGTATCTCAGCCTTCGATGATTGCGGTTCGCACGTCAAACGCCTCGTGAGCCCCGGTGGTGACGCGTCATAGGGCATCGACCTTTGCAAACCCTGAAATCCTTCGGTCGTCAGCACGGTGTATCTCGCTTTGCTATCTACCAAAAACGATCGTCTGCCGCCACCCGCCCGGGCGTAAAGCCTGGGGTTTAAATGCCTATTAACCAAGCGTTCCTAATGTCAATTTTCGTGTCTGTTTGCGTTCGTGTGGTTGATTTCATGGGAACGCCGCAGAAATGGGCGACCGGCGCATAGCCTGGTTTACGGTTGGAGCTTGCGTAACGCTGCTGACGGCAGCGACGGCGCTGCCCGCGCATGCGCAATCCGCCGCACGTTCGCCAGCAAATGATCCGGCCTTGTCAACGGACGACCAGCGCGAACCCTATGCGTCGCGGGTGACGGGCCCGCCGATCTATCCCGACGACGCGGCCGAACAGGCAGATACTTCCGGCGATCCGGACGGTATCGAACCCGTTCCGCGCATCGGTCAGCGTCCTGTCATGCAGGACGGAGATATGGGAACGGCAGAGGCGCCGCCGGTGCTGCGTGACGGCATCGTCGACGTTGGCGAGCCGTTGCCGGCCGAAGACGGCGTCAATCCCTCGCTCGTCGATACACGGCCACAGGAAGACCTCGCTGTGTTCGAGAGCCCGCCAGCAGGGCACGATCCACTGTTGTTCCAGATCGAAGACATCGATCCGATCCGCGACAACCGCACGACGACGCGGCTATTCCGTGCCGAGCCGTACGATCCGATCGGCATTCGCATCGGCTCGTTTGTTCTGTTCCCGGAAGTCGATCTCGGGAGATCGTGGTATTCGAACGTATTCCGCTCGCCGAACATGCGCTCGGACGGGGCGATCGCCGTCAAACCCTCGGGCCGTCTCGTTTCGAATTGGTCGCGCCACGCACTTGAATTGCGCGGTACCGGCGGGTTCAGTTGGTTCGATGACTATGGCACCGAAAACGACGAGGCTTACCTCGCAGAAGCGCGCGGCCGTCTCGATATCACGCGGCGCACCAACCTGCAGGGCGTTGTCAGCTACCAGCAAGCGCCGGAAAGCCGCTCTGCGCTCAACGCGTTGACGACAGGGCCGCGCGCGCTCGTGTCGACCGAGCGTGCCGAGGCCGCCTTCAATCATCGATTCAACCGGCTATCGCTGCAATTCCGCGGAAGCGTCGCAGAGTTCGAGTACAGCGGCGATGGCACGACAGGCGACCGCAATTACCGCCAGACGGAACAGGCGGCGCGCGCGATCTGGGAATTCAAGCCGACGTTCTCGGTGTTCACCGAGGTCGCCGTCAATCAGCGCGATTACGATACCGTCGCGGCTTCGGATTTGATCAGCCGCTCTTCGAACGGTGAGCGCTACCGCGTCGGCGTCTCCTTCGGCAACACGAGCCAGATTCTGCGCGGCGAAGTAAGCCTTGGTTATGGTGAGCAAACACCCAACGACAGTAGCCTGAACGCGGTCGATGGTTTGATCCTCGACGCCAACGCGACCTGGCGCGTCTCCGAATTGACGTCGATTCTTTTCACCGCGAACTCGGACGTCAGCGAAACGACGACGGCAAATGTCGGTGGCGCATTCTCGCGAAGTGCCGGTGTTGACGTGCGCCATAGCCTGCGCCGCTACCTGATTGCATCGGCGGGCATAGCCTATACGACGCAGGACTCGCAGGACGGCGTAATCGACAAAAGCGAAGTGCGGACGTCGCTTGGCGTTGAATACTTCGTCAATCCCGACGCAGTTCTTTTCGGAAAGTATGTGCACAGCAAATTCGACGCCGTCGACAGCATCGGCGACTATGACGCCGACGAAATCCACGTTGGCGTGCGACTGCGCCGTTGACGCTGCGAAAGACCGGCTGAGCTAAAGCAGCTTGCCCAATTCGGCGCGCAATTCATTGCCAAGGCCATCGCGGGCCAGCGCGTACGCGACGTTCGCGGTCAGGAAGCCGATCTTCGATCCGCAATCATAAATATTGCCGTCGAAACGAACGGCATGGAACGGCTGCGTCTTGCTATCCATTAGTTGGATCATGGAGTCCGTCAGCTGAATTTCGCCACCCGCGCCGCGCGTCTGGTTGGCGAGCAGTGTGAAAATTTCTGGCTGCAGAATGTAGCGTCCCGTGATGTGCAGGTTCGACGGTGCCGTTCCGCGCGCCGGCTTTTCCACCATCTTGCTGATGGCCGACACTTTCGCTTTCGTATCGTCTACGCCGACGATGCCATACTGATGCGTTTGGTCGTCAGGCACTGGCGCGACGGCGATCAGGTTGCCGCCGTGCGTTTGATAGGCTGCCATCATGTCGGCGAGGCACGGCGTTTCTGCGTGATGCAGCATGTCGGGCAGCAGCAGCGCGAACGGTTCGTCGCCGACGATATCGCGCGCGCACCAGACGGCATGGCCAAGGCCGAGTGGCGCCTGCTGGCGTGTGAAGCTCGTCTGGCCAGCGCCGGGAAGATCGTTCAGCAGATTGGTGAGTTCATTTTTCTTGCCGCGTTCGGATAGCGTATGCTCAAGCTCGAACTGGCTGTCGAAATGATCTTCGATGACGCCCTTGTTGCGTCCCGTCACGAAAATGAAATGCTCGATACCCGCCGCTCGGGCTTCATCCACGACGTGCTGGATCACAGGGCGGTCGACCACCGTCAGCATCTCCTTCGGCATGGCTTTGGTGGCGGGCAAAAAGCGGGTGCCAAGGCCAGCGACCGGGAAAACTGCTTTGCGGATCGGCTTCGACGAACGGGACATGCGGTTCTCCGGGTGGATTTCAAGCGGACGTAAACTTTGCTGTGCTAGGGCATTCAAAACGATCTGCCTTCGCAAAGCCGCCGTGGCGGTTAACGGTTTATTGTGCCCAAAGCGCGCCAATTCAATGGCTCGTTGCGGGTCTGACGGCTGGGCGCGCGACGTGCCTATAGAACTCGGAGCAGTGTTGCAACTATGAGCGTACTCGTCACCGGCGGCGCCGGATATATCGGCAGCCATATGGTCCTGGAACTTGTTGACGCCGGCGAAAACGTCGTCGTCATCGACAACCTGTCGACCGGGTTCCGCTGGGCCGTCGCACCGGCCGCCACGCTTGTCGTTGGCGATATCGCAGACACCGACCTCGTCAAGAAAACGATCCAGGCAAATGGCGTCACGGCGATCATTCATTTCGCCGGATCGATTGTCGTGCCGGAGTCGGTCGCCGATCCGCTGTACTACTATTCAAACAACACCGCGAAATCGCGTGGCCTTATCCAGTGCGCGGTCGAGACTGGCGTCAAACAGTTCATCTTCTCGTCGACAGCTGCGGTCTACGGCAATCCGCAGGAAAACCCCGTGACGGAGACGGCGTCTCCGGCGCCGATGTCGCCGTATGGCTCGTCGAAGCTGATGACAGAGATCATGCTCGCCGATACCGCGAACGCACACGATTTCCGATTTGTCGCGCTGCGCTACTTCAATGTCGCAGGCGCCGATCCGCAGGGCCGTTCGGGCCAGTCGACGCCGAAAGCGACGCACTTGATCAAAGTCGCGTGCGAAACAGCCATCGGCAAGCGCGCGCAGATGGAGGTGTTCGGCACCGACTATCCGACGCCGGATGGCACCTGTGTCCGCGACTATATCCACGTCAAGGATCTGGCGCGTGCCCACGTGGCGGCGCTCGCGCATCTGCGCAACGGCGGCCAATCGAACATCTTCAACTGCGGCTACTCCAAGGGCTTTTCGGTGCATGAAGTCATCGCCGCCGTGAAGCGCGTGTCGGGAGCAAACTTCAACGTCAAGCTGTCGCCGCGCCGCGCCGGCGATCCTGCGGCGATCGTTGCTGCATCCGCCAAAATCCGCTCAGAACTTGGCTGGACGCCTGAGCACGATGACCTCGATACGATCGTCGCCCAGGCACTCGCCTGGGAAAAACGCGTCGATGCGCTAAAAGCGGCGTCCTGAGCCGCAAAAAAGCCCTCGTTTCCACGACTTTGGCAGTTAGCGGGGCTTAGGTTCCGCAAGCTTTGCTATTCGGGAGCGCGCATTGGTCAATCGCTTGATTTTTCACACCGTGAGGCTGGTGCTCGGGGTGGCATTGATTGCCGGTTCGATCGCCGCAGCAGCGAGTGCCGCGCGCGCCGACGAAGGTTTTCAGAAGTTCTTGCAAGGCGTTTGGCCGGAAGCCGAGCAGCAAGGTGTGTCGCGCAAGACGTTCGATGCGGCCATCGCGGGCCTCGAACCCGATTACAAACTTCCTGATCTCGAAGTGGCCGGTCGTCCGAAGGTCGACAACAAGGGCCAGGCCGAATTCACCAAAACAGCAGCCGACTACATTTCGAAGCCGTACATGGAAAAGATGGCAGCGCAGGGCGCCCGTTTTTTCAAAGATCATGAAGCCGCGTTGCGCCGTATTGAAAAGGCGAGCGGCGTCGACCCGTATATTCTTGTCGCGATCTGGGGCCGCGAGACGGCTTATGGCACGTACACGCTGCCGCACGACGCGATCCGCGTGCTCGCGACGCTCGCCTACAAAGGCCGCCGCAAGGACATGTTTCGTCAGGAATTCATCGCCGCTTTGAAGATGCTCGAAGTCGGCGTGCCGCGCTCGGACATGAAGTCGTCGTGGGCCGGCGCCGTGGGTCTGACGCAGTTCATGCCAACGGAGTATTTCAAACACGCCGCAGACGGTGACGGTGACGGAAAGACCGATCTTTGGCGCTCGATCCCCGATGCGCTCGCCTCCGCCGCGCGCCAGCTACAAGGCAAAGGCTGGGTGCGCGGTGAGATGTGGGGATATGAGGTGATCGCTGGCCCAAAAGCCAATTGCTCGCTGGAAGGCCCGCCGGACGCGCGGCCGATCTCCGAATGGGTTGCGATGGGCTATACGCCAGCGAAAAAGAAAGCATTCTCGGCGGCCGAGTTGCAGCAAGTCGCTTATCTGATGATGCCGGCCGGCGCTTATGGACCTGCATTCCTGGCGCCCGAAAACTTCAAGGTGATCCGCCTCTACAACACGTCTGACCTCTACGCGTTGTTCGTTGGCCATCTGGCTGACCGCATCCGCGGTGGCGGCGATTTCGCAACGCCGTGGAAATCGTTCGCGCAGCCGAAAACGCTGACTGTCCACGATCTGCAGCAGCGCCTGCAGGCGCTCGGCTATCCGATGGACAAGATCGACGGCAAGATCGGGTCGAATACGCGCAAGCAAATCGGCCTCTATCAAAAAGCGAATGGAATCACGATCGATTGCTGGCCGTCGGACGGCGTGCTGGCACACGCAAACGCCAATGCCAACGCAGCAGTTGGGCGCTAATCGCGTTTGGCGCTTGGAGCACGGTTTAAGAGCGATTAGATTGCCGCAGTGATTTGCCGTCAGGCAATATCTTCAACAAGGCAGACATGCGCATCGGCCCTCATCCGTTTCGCTTTTTATGTGCCGCAGCCGTGCTCGCGGCGCTCGCGGCCGTGCCGCTGGCCGGAAGTTTTGTGCGCGACGCGCATGCCGTGGACGACGATGCCGGTGTGACGTTTCTCAACCCGTTTCCGGATGGTGATATCTATCAGGTGACCGTGATCGGCGACACGTTCGCAGATGGCATTTTATTAGGCCTCACTGAATCGATGGGTGCCGACACTCGGCTGAATATCCAGCGCAAGCTGCGTCCTGTTTACGCGATCATGAGCGGTGATTTTGAATCGAAGGCCAAAGCCTTCGAAGCATCGATTGCTACTGAGCCGATGAACATCGCGATCGTGATGATGGGTGAAGACGATCGCGTGTCGTTTCGCAACGCCGAGGGTCGCCGTGTTCCGGTCGCGACACCGGAATGGGTCGCGGAATATTCGCGCCGGATCGACCGGCTGATGAAAGCGATCAAGCGCAAGAACGCAGGCGTCTATTGGGTGGGGTTGCCTAATCTGGCGCGTGTCGAAGCCAATGAGCAGGCGCTCGTCATGAATGAGACCATTCGTGAGCGCGCATATTTGAACGGCTTCAAGTACATCGATTCCGCCGCTGCTTTCGCCGACGAAAATGGCGCGTACTCGGCTTATGGACCCGACCTCGCCGGTAAAATCCGCGTGCTGCGCGAGCGCGATGGCGTGCATTTCACCGAAGCCGGCAATCGCAAGCTTGCCCACTTCGTCGAGAAAGATCTGCGCCGCGATCTCAATCAGGCCAAGAGCAATCGCAACGTGCCGTTGCTTGGCGCTGAAGCCGAACAGGCGAAGATCAATCCGGATAACGCCAATAAGGCGCCAGCGCCGTCGTCTCCCGTTGCGGCGGGCGCTCCCGGCACAACTGCTGAGACACCGATCGTGCGCGGATCAAAGGCTGATGGCACTGCGCCAGCGTCAACCACCGACGCATCCGGCGATCAAAAAGCCGACAACAGCAAGATTACTTTGAAGGTTGTCGGCAGCAACGGCCGAGAAGAGCAGACGACCGTTGAAATTGTTCGGCCCGCGATCCCGGCAACGGTCGTACAACTGATGGCACGACGCGAAAGCGCGGGTCAGGCTGGTGATTTGCTCGTCGATCAGATCGCCGGCGGGCTGACGCTGATGACGTCGATCGCCCCGAGCAGCACGCAAGCCAAGGGCCGGATGTCGCCGACGCAAGCGCCGTATTTTCGATTGCTCGTGAAGGGTGAGCGATTGCCACCGAAGCCGGGCCGCGCCGACGACGTTGCGTGGCCGGTTAGCGGAGACCGGTCGAGCCAGCGCGTCGCGCCGCCTGAGGCGTCGCCGACTTCCCCGCCGGGCTGAGACCGTTCGCGTCAGCCATCAGAAACGCGCGCCATTTTTCGATTTTCTCATCCAGTTTCAGCGTCGCCGCTGCGGGGCTCGTGGACGGCAACGTGAATTTCGGTATGTGCACTGTCAGCGCGATAACGTCCGCATCGGCGACGCATGACTTGAACAAACCGGCTGCCTTTTGGCCGTTGAAGGCGATTGTCCTGATGTGCGGGTGCGCTGTGAAGAACGCCAGAAAGTCATTGGCGACCGGCGCAGTGATCGCAGCGTCGAGACTGCCTGGGCGGGTGGCCTTGTGTACCACATCCCACACGGCAATATGCTGCCTATCAAGTAGTGCAAGGCGCTCGGCGTAGGCCGTTGTGAACGGTGCGTCGAAGACGGCGCAGAGAATGCGCCAGAACTGATTTTGCGGATGCGCGTAGTACTGCTGCTGCAGGATCGATTCATCACCCGGCAGAGATCCAAGAATAAGCAGCCGTGCATCGCGCGCGCCAACCGGCGGCATGCCATGCTTGGCTGGGCCGCGCCTCACCGCGGCAGCGTCGTCGTGCCCATCAGGTATTTGTCGATGGCGTGCGCCGCCTGCCGGCCTTCGCGGATCGCCCAGACGACAAGCGACTGACCGCGGCGAATGTCGCCAGCGCAGAACAGCTTCGACGATACTGGCAACTTGTAGTCTTTGTCGGTGGCGTCGAGACCTTTGAAGCGGCCGCGGGCGACGACCGGCAAAGCTAATTCCTTGACGACATCGTTTTCAATCGGACCGGAGAAGCCCATCGCGAACAGCACGAGGTCGGCGTCGAGCGTACCTTCCGTACCTTTGATCGGTGCCATGTTGGCGTTGACGCGCGTGTAATGCAGCTTCTTGACCTTGCCGCCTTCGCCCGAGAAGCCGGTCGTCGAGATCGAATATTCGGTCTTCGCGCCTTCGGCCTGCGAGGACGAAATGCGCAGCTTCATCGGCCAGTTCGGCCAGTTGAGCGCCTTGTTCTCTTTTTCCGGCGGCATCGGCATGATTTCAAGCTGCGTGACGCTCTTGGCACCCTGCCGGAACGACGTGCCAATGCAGTCGCTGCCGGTGTCGCCGCCGCCGATGACGACGACATGCTTGCCGGTCGCGGAAAGCTCCTGCGTCTTTGGTGTCTGCGCTTCGCCGGCAACCCGCTTGTTCTGCTGCGGCAGGAAATCCATCGCGTAATGGATGCCGTCGAGGTCGCGGCCAGGTGACTTGGCAAAAAAGTCGAACGGATGTTCCGAGCCTGTCGCGAGCAGCACCGCGTCGTGCTTCGATTCCAAGTACTTTGCAGACAAATCCTGACCGACGTGCACGCCGCAATGGAACGTCACGCCTTCGGCTTCCATCTGCTTGACGCGGCGCGCGATGATGTCCTTTTCCATTTTGAAGTCGGGAATGCCGTAGACCAGCAGACCGCCGGGGCGCTGGCTCTTTTCGTACACATGGACGTCATGGCCTGCGCGGGCGAGCTGCTGAGCGGCCGCAAGACCCGCAGGGCCAGAGCCGATGATCGCAACTTTCTTGCCGGTCTTTTTTTCCGGCGGCTGCGGTTGGACCCAGCCTTCCGACCAGGCGCGTTCGGCAATCGAGTATTCGATGGTTTTGATCGTGACCGGCTTGTCGTCGATGTTCAGCGTGCAGGCTGCTTCGCACGGCGCCGGGCAAACGCGTCCCGTCACTTCGGGGAAGTTGTTCGTCGAGTGCAGGTTGTCGGACGCCTCTTTCCAGTCGCTGTGATAGACGAGGTCGTTCCAGTCCGGGATCTGGTTATTGACCGGGCAGCCGTTGTGGCAATAGGGGATGCCGCAATCCATGCAGCGGCTCGCCTGTTTCTTGACCTCGCCTTCGGCCAGCGGCACCACAAATTCCTTGTAGTGCTTCAGGCGCTCGTCGACCGGCTTATAGGTCCGGTCTTGGCGGTCGAGTTCGAGAAATCCCGTCGGCTTGCCCATCGTCGTCTCTTGCTATCCCTGCCAACGGCGCTTATGCCCCTGGCGATTATTCCACAATCGGTGAAGCGAATTACTGCTTGGCGGCCGGACCGCTGATGTCTGCACCGGCCAATTTTGCTTTCGCGAGATCGGCAAGAGCGCGGCGGTATTCAGTCGGCATGACCTTGCGGAACTTCGGCAGATAGGCCGGGAAGTCCTTCAGGATTTTCTGCGCCGTCTGAGAGTTGGTGTAATGGGCGTGACGCGAGATCAATGCGTGCAGGCGCTCGATGTCCTGCTCGCGCATGTCGCCCATGACCGTCTGCAGGGAAACGGCGACATCGCCGCTCTGCTTCGTCAGTTTCTTGAGCGAGCCGGGATCGGCGTCGATCACTTCCAGCTGCACCATCTCCTTGTTGAGACGGCTCTCGAAGTCGCCTTTCTCATCGAGGACGTAAGCAATGCCGCCGGACATGCCGGCTGCGAAGTTGCGCCCCGTCGGACCGAGTACGACGACAACGCCGCCCGTCATGTATTCGCAGCCGTGATCGCCAGTGCCTTCGACGACCGCCGATGCGCCGGAGTTGCGAACGGCGAAGCGTTCGCCGGCCACGCCGCGGAAATAGCATTCGCCGTTGATTGCGCCGTAGAGCACGGTGTTGCCAACGATGATGCTGTCTTCGGGCTTAATGCCGGATTTCGGATCAGGGCGCACAATGATCTTGCCGCCCGACAATCCCTTGCCGACATAGTCGTTGCCTTCGCCGCAAAGATCGAGCGTAACGCCGGCCGCGACCCACGCGCCGAACGCCTGACCGGCCGTACCCTTGAGCGACATCCAGATCGTATCTTCCGGCAATCCAGCATGACCGAAGCGCTTCGCGACCTGGCCCGACAACATCGCGCCGGCCGAGCGGTTGACATTGGTGATCGCAACTTCAGCCTTCACCGGCTTCTTGTTTTCAAGCGCCGGCTTCGCAAGCTCGATCATCGTAACATCGAGAACCTTCTCAAGCCCGTGATCCTGGCGCTCACTGTGGAAGATTGCGACGCCCTTCGGCGCAACCGGCTTATGGAACAGTTTCGAGAAGTCGAGGCCGCGCGCCTTCCAGTGTTCGATGGCGCGATCCTTATCGAGAACGTCCGACTGGCCGACCATTTCACTGAACGTGCGGAAGCCAAGCTGCGCCATGATCTCGCGGACTTCTTCGGCGACGTAGAAGAAGTAGTTGATGACGTGCTCTGGCTTGCCGGTGAACTTGGCGCGCAACTGCGGGTCTTGTGTCGCGACGCCAACTGGACACGTGTTGAGATGGCACTTGCGCATCATAATGCATCCGGCCGCGATCAGCGGCGCCGTTGCAAAGCCGAACTCGTCGGCGCCGAGCAGCGCGCCAACGACGACGTCGCGGCCGGTGCGCAATCCACCATCAACTTGCACGGCGATACGGCCGCGCAAGCGGTTGCCGACGAGCGTCTGGTGCGTTTCGGCAAGGCCGATTTCCCAAGGCGATCCTGCGTGTTTGATCGAGGTGAGCGGCGACGCGCCCGTGCCGCCTTCAAAGCCCGAGATCGTGACGTGGTCGGCGCGCGCCTTGGCAACGCCGGCAGCAACTGTGCCAACGCCGACTTCGGAAACAAGCTTCACCGACACGTCAGCTTTCGGATTGACGTTCTTCAGGTCATAAATGAGCTGCGCGAGATCTTCGATCGAGTAGATGTCGTGATGTGGCGGTGGCGAGATCAGGCCGACGCCCGGTGTCGAGTGGCGGACCTTAGCAATCGTCGCGTCGACCTTGTGGCCGGGCAACTGACCGCCTTCGCCGGGCTTTGCGCCCTGCGCCATCTTGATTTGCATCATGTCGGAGTTGGCGAGGTATTCCGTTGTCACGCCGAAGCGCCCCGAGGCAACCTGCTTGATCGCCGAGCGCATGCTGTCGCCGTTCGACATCGGCTTGAAGCGGTCAGCCTCTTCGCCGCCTTCACCGGTGTTCGAGCGGCCGCCGATACGGTTCATGGCGATGGCCAGCGTGGTGTGGGCTTCGCGCGAGATCGAACCGTAGCTCATCGCGCCGGTTGAGAAGCGCTTGACGATCGAGGCTGCTGGTTCGACGTCCTCGAGCGGGATGGCTTTGCGGCCGAAGCTTTCCGGCGAGCGCAGACGGAACATGCCGCGCAGCGTCATGAGTTGTTCGGACTGATCGTTGATCGACTTCGCGAAGTCGCGATACTTCTGCGGAACCTTGCCGCTCATCGCGTCCTTGTTGTCGCCGCCGCGGACGGCGTGCTGGAGATCGGCCACCGTGCCGGGGCGCCACATGTGGGCTTCGCCACGAATGCGGAAGGCGTATTCGCCGCCGACTTCGAGCGCGTTGCTGAGCACGGGCACGTCACCGAACGCAGCCGTGTGGCGGTCAACCGTTTCGCGAGCGACTTCGCGCAAGCCGATGCCTTCGACCTGCGTGTGCGTGCCGGTAAAGTACTTGTTGACGAACGATGACCGCAAACCGACGGCGTCGAAAATCTGCGCGCCGCAGTACGACTGATAGGTCGAGATGCCCATCTTCGCCATCACCTTCATGATGGCTTTGCCGATCGCCTTGATGAAGCGCTTCTTGACGTCGTCCTTGGTCGTGCCTTCCGGCAGGTCCGGCAACATCGTGTAAAGCGTTTCGAAGGCGAGATAAGGGTTGATCGCTTCGGCACCGTATCCTGCGAGCGTGCAGAACTGATGCACTTCGTGCGCTTCACCGGTCTCAACAACGAGACCGACGGACGTCCGTAGGCCCTGCTTGATCAAGTGGTGATGCACAGCTGACGTCGCGAGCAGCGACGGGATCGGAATGCGATCCGGGCCGGCCGCGCGGTCGGACAGAATGATGATATTGTATTCGTTCGTGCGGACGTATTCCTCGGCTTCCGCGCAGACGCAATCGAGCGCCGGTCCCATGCCGGCTTCGCCCTTGTCGGCCGGATACGTGATGTCGATCGTAACGGACGCGAAGTTGTTGTCCTTGACGGCGCCGATGCCGCGAATGCGCTCAAGATCTTCGTTCGACAGGATCGGTTGATCGACTTCGAGGCGCTTCTCTTTCGACGTGCCTTCGAGATCGAGCAGGTTCGGACGCGGCCCGATGAACGACACGAGGCTCATCACGATCTCTTCGCGGATCGAGTCGATCGGCGGGTTCGTGACCTGCGCGAAGTTCTGCTTGAAGTAGGTGTGAAGCAGCTTCGACTTCGACGACAGCGCCGCGATTGGCGTGTCGGTTCCCATCGAGCCGACGGCTTCCTGGCCGCTTTCGGCCATCGGCGTCATCAAAAACTTGGTGCTTTCCTGCGTGTAGCCGAACGCTTGCTGCAAATCCAACAGACCGACGTTCGACTTCGCTGCCGCGGCCGACTTTGCGGGCAACGGCAGGTCGGAAACCTTGATCTGCGTCCGCTTCAACCAGACATCATAAGGATGGCTCGCGGCGATTTCGGCTTTCAGTTCCTCGTCCGAGATGATGCAACCTTTTTCGAGGTCGATGAGCAGCATCTTGCCGGGCTGAAGGCGCCACTTCTTGACGATGTTTTCTTCGGCAACCGGAAGCACGCCCGACTCCGACGACATGATCACCACGTCGTCCTTGGTCACGAGATAACGCGCCGGCCGCAATCCGTTGCGATCGAGCGTCGCGCCGATCTGGCGGCCGTCGGTGAACGTCATGGCAGCCGGGCCGTCCCACGGCTCCATCAAGCACGCATGATATTCGTAAAAGGCGCGGCGATTGCTATCCATCGTCGGGTTGCCGGCCCAGGCTTCCGGGATCAGCATCATCGCGGCGTGGCTCAGCGAATACCCGCCCATCGTCAGGAATTCGAGGGCGTTGTCGAAGCACGCGGTATCAGACTGGCCTTCGTATGAGATCGGCCAGAGCTTCGAGATGTCGTCACCGAACAGCGGCGACGACACGGATGCCTGACGCGCGGCCATCCAGTTGACGTTGCCGCGCAGCGTGTTGATTTCGCCGTTGTGCGCGACCATGCGATAGGGATGCGCGAGCTTCCACGACGGGAAGGTATTCGTCGAAAATCGCTGGTGGACGAGCGCGAGCGCCGACGTCAGCCGCGTGTCCGACAAGTCGTTGTAGTAGGCCTTGACCTGATACGACAGGAACATGCCCTTGTAGACGAGTGTGCGCGTAGATAGCGACACGGTGTAGTGGCCGATGTCGCGGCCCTTGTACGCGTTATGGATCGCGTTCGAGACGACCTTGCGGACAAGATAGAGACCGCGTTCGAAGTCATCCTGCGAAGTGACGTCGGCGGGACGCCCGATGAAGACTTGACGATGTACGGGTTCGACGCCGCGCACCATGTCGGAGAGGCACGAGTTGTCGACCGGCACGGAACGCCAGCCGAGCAGCACCAATCCTTCTTCCTTCAGGCAGCGTTCCCACACGCGTTCGCAATGCGCACGCAGACGCTCATCCGACGGCATGAAAACATGGCCGACCGCGTACTTGCCGGGCTCCGGCAGCGTGAAGCCAAGTGCTTTCGTTTCCGTGACGAGAAAGTCGTGCGGAATTTGAATGAGGATACCGGCGCCATCGCCGGACAACGGGTCGGCGCCAACGGCACCGCGATGTTCGAGATTTTCGAGAATGCGCAGCGCGTCTTCGACGATGCGATGCGATTTTCTTCCCTTCATGTCCGCGATGAAGCCGACGCCGCACGCGTCGTGCTGGATGCCCGGATCGAACATGCCCTGGGCGGACGGCCGGGCCGGATTGTCGCCGGCTTCGTCTTCGAGGGGGGGAAGATAACCTTCGCTCATTCTCTCAAACCTCTAGGCCTTTGCTTGGCCATTCGCGTGCTAATGAGATTTCACATAGAAGCAGCGGCGGAAAGCGCCGCGCGCTGCCAAAATTCGAGTACTGCCACCCGTCAACTTGTGTGTTGACCGTCGCGGCCGGTATTGCGCGTTTTGCTTTTCAGCAGGCATCCCGGCATCCGAACAGCGCCGTCAGCGGATCGCAAGACATCCAAGCGCGGACTGTAAAGCTTAGCGTGGTTGACGAGTGGCGCAACTACCGTTGGCGCCACGGGCGCCATACCGGTTGCCCGTGGCGCTGAAAGTCCCGACGTATACCCACGCACTTGCGCATCTCCCGGGCCGGACGGCTGCCGCATACCATGCCGCCAAGCGCCGTCTCGCCTACCACCCCAACTGCCGTTCTGGATCGAGCTCTAGGCGAGCCCAACAAAGGACAGTAATGTTGACCTATTTGGGGATTTTACATATTTCAAGTTGCGGCACAAGCGGGAACAATGACGGCAAAGCGACGAATGTTTGGGAATGTCAGCGGCGTTGATAGTGTAATTTAATTTCGCCGCTTTCGACCGTTGGCGAAGGTGGCTTCGGGCCGGTCGAAAAAAAAGGCGGCCAGCCCAAATGGGCGGCCGCCTGAAGATTTGCGCACCGCTATGGTGGCGCAGCGTGACGATTGGCTAACTCAGCGCGATTAGTTCACCGCGCTCGTCGTGCCTTCAATCTGCTTCGTGGCCGTCCCCTGCGATCCGATCGCAATCGACCGCGGTTTCATGCGCTCCGGGACATTGCGCACGAGATCAACGTGAAGCAGGCCGTTCTGACTGTCGGCACCGGTCACGTCGACATGATCGGCAAGCTGGAAGCGGCGCTCGAACGAGCGGGCTGCGATGCCGCGATGCAGGTAGGATTTGTCCTTGGCATCGGTCGATTTAGTGCCGGAGATTGTCAGCGTCTGCTCTTTGACTTCGACTTTGAGTTCGTCGTCATTGAAGCCCGCGACGGCAAGCGTGATCCGGTAGGCGTTTTCACCGGTCTTTTCGATGTTGTAAGGTGGGTAGCTGCCTTCGCTGTCGAAACCCGACGCTTGGTCGAGCATCTGGAACAGCCGGTCGAAACCGATGGCAGAGCGGTAGAACGGCGTAAAATCAGTCTGTCGCATAACATATCCTCCATTGCGAGAAGCGACATGTGGAAACCTGCCCCTCAGGGGCCAGGCAGTGGTGTTTTGCGCCCCCAATGAGTTGGCGGACGCAGAAAATAAGTTAGGGTCGCAAAATCCGGTTTCAAGGCCGCCGAAATATCGTGCCGGCAATTTGTACGGATGACAGCAAGCCGGGGGCGGCAAAGGACGTCATGACAAGAAACAGCGGGGCGCCATGAGCCTCATAGCGCTTGCGATCAATCCAGTTCCGAGTGGCGCCGTCACGCTGATGTTCGACGGCTACGACGGTACCAAGCTCAGAGCCGCGCTCTGGGAACCGACGCGGGGCCCGACGAAGGGCACGGTCTGCGTATTTCCCGGGCGCGGCGAATACATCGAGAAGTACTTTGAAGTCGTCGCCGATCTGCGCCGCCGTGGCTATGCGGTCGCTGTTCTCGATTGGCGCGGCCAAGGCGGGTCGGAGCGCAAGCTGGCTAATCCGCGCAAAGGCCACGTCATAGGCTTCACCGAATACGATCGCGATGCGGCGATCTTCATGCGCGACGTCGTCGTGCCGTCGTGTCCAGCACCTTTCATTGGTCTCGGCCATTCGCTCGGCGGCAACGTGCTGCTGCGTGGGGCGCAGTCAACGAGCGTGTTTTCGCGCATGATTCTCGTTTCTCCGATGATCCAAATTCACGACCAGCAATTGCGCAATCCACGCCGACTGGTGCGCGCCTACAGCGAACTCGCGTGTCTTGCCGGTCTGGCGACGGCGTATGTCAAAGGGGGCGCCGACGAGCCGGAAGAAACGCATGACTTCGACGGCAACGTGCTGACGTCCGACTATGTGCGCTGGTCACGCAACAAAGCGATCCTGGAACAGGCGCCGGAATTGGGACTTGGGTCGCCGACAATCGGCTGGCTGCGGTCCGCTTTGCGCAGTTGCGCGATGCTGCAGAAGCCCGACTATCCAAAGTACGTGGCGGTGCCAATGCTAATGTTTGCAGCCGGCTCGGATCAGGTCGTGTCACCGCAAGCCATCGAAGATTTTGCTGTTGATCTAAAGATCGGCGGCCATATCGTGATGCCGGGATCGCGCCACGAAATTCTGCAGGAAAATGATGAAATCCGGCAGCGCTTCTGGGCGGCGTTCGACGCCTACATGGGCATAGAAATTCCGTCGTCGGTGCCGTGACGGCGATCAGTTGGACGCCTTGGCAATCATCTTCAAGGCCGCCTCGTGAACGCGGACATCCCCCGACGCGACGACATTGCCGCCGTTGGTCGCCGGCCCGCCGTCCCATGTGGTGATGGTCCCACCTGCGCGTTCGATGATCGGGATCAGAGCGACGATATCGTACGGTTTCAATCCGCTTTCGACGATCAGGTCGACATAGCCCGCTGCGAGAAGGCAGTAGCCGTAGCAATCGCCGCCGTAGCGCGTCATCTGAACCGAGCCCTTGAGTGCAGCGAGCGTCTTTTGCTGTGCCGGCCCTTCGAACAGATCGGGATGCGTCGACGTCAGCGTTGCGGTGGAAAGCGAGGCGCACGACCGGGTTTTGATTTTGCGCGCTGGTCCTTTGCCGACGCGCACGTAGCTTGCCGTCGCGCCTGACCAGAACCGCTCTCCGGTAAAAGGCTGATCCATGATGCCGAGCGATGGTGCGCCGTTGTCGAGCAGCCCGATGAGCGTGCCCCAAAGCGGGCTGCCCATGATAAACGCGCGTGTACCGTCGATCGGATCGACCACCCAATTGTAGCGTCCGGCGCCTTCGCGCGTGCCGTACTCTTCGCCGACGATGCCGTGATCGGGGAATCGCGCGAGCAACGTCTGCGAGATGACCCGCTCGGCGGCGCGATCGGCCTTGGTCACCGGGTCAAACGCGCCTTTGCCGGCCTTATTGTCGATGGCCACGGCTGAACGGAAATGCTTGAGGACGACTGGGCCGGATAAGTCAGCGAGTTCGTGCGCAATTTTCAACAGGGCAGGAAACGCGCTTCGGCTGGGCCGTTGTGCCACAACTATCCTCACAATTTCAGAGATTTGGGGAAGTTTTACTCAAGCAGAGCTTTGGATACTTCAAAGGACAGCCGTGTGCAAAGACGTGTTGCAGAGTAACCGAAGTTGTTGCGGCTACGATACATGCTTTTGTTAATGAGGACGTGCAACACTCGTTGTGATTGCAGATTCGTGCGAAGCAGCACATCGTTTGTGGACGGTTGCTTTGACATGCTCTCTGCAATCGTTGCCCATCTTGGGCGTTTCCTCCCTAGACTTGGGCCGTCCCTTTGGACGGCCTTTCTTTATGAGGAAACAGCGGTTTACCCGCGCAGCGCCAATCGCCCTCACATTCCAGAACAGTGTTATCTATGCCAGCGTTTGACGATGCTCAGACCTGCGAAAATTGCATTTGTATGTGGTGCACCGCGTCGATAATTTGTGCGTTGCGACATTGCGGGCCCTGCCCGCGTCGTGCCCTCCTTGGGCGTTTCCTCCCTAGACTTGGGCCGTTCGCGCGTCGAACGGCCTTTTTTTTGGCTTTTGCCGTGCGGCGGCGCGCGACGACAACGTTGGGCGGGCGGTTCTATTCCGCGGCCGAGCGGAGTTCGAATAGAGCAGGCGCCTTTGCAAACAGTGCCGCTGCGACGTCATTCAAGTCGGCCTTCAATCCGTCGAAGCCGGGCTTCGCTTGAAGCGTCGTCTCGTTCATGTAGATGCCGCGATTGATTTCAATCTGGATCGCGTGGACGCCGTGCGACGGGCGCCCGTGGTGCTCGGTGATATAGCCGCCCGCATAAGGGCGATTCATCTGCACATCGTAGCCAAAGCTCATCAGCGTCTCGCGCACGAGCTGTGATAGCCGCGGATCGGCTGACGCACCAAAACGGTCGCCAATGATGAAATCGGGCCGGACACCTGCGCCTGGCGGCATCAGCGACGACGGCATGGAATGGCAATCGATCAGGATGGAATAGCCGAAGCTGTGCGCGGTTTCCTCGATCAGCCGGGCAAGCTGATTGTGAAACGGAAAGTATAGCTGATCGATGCGGGCAATGACTTCACGCAGGCTGAGCGGGCCGGCGTAGATCTCCTCGCCATCGGCAACAATCCGCGCAACGGTGCCTAGACCGCCAGCGACCCGAACCGATTGCGTATTGGCGTGTTCCGGCAAGGCCTCGTCGACCAATTCGGGATCGAGTTCGTAAGGTTCGCGGTTGAGGTCAAGATAGGCGCGCGGGAATCGCGCCGACAACAGCGGCGCGCCAAGCGTCGCGACACCACTGAACAATTGATCGACGAACCAATCTTCAGATTTGCGCAGCGTTTGCGGGTCCAGTCGCGATATCGCCAGGAATTCAGGTGGATAGATGCGACCCGAGTGCGGCGACGAGAACACGAATGCCGCCGTCTGCTCAGCCGGCCGCAGCACCTCGAAAGATGGGAAAAAGGCCTGCGGAACGAGATTGGCGTCAGTGAGCGGCATTACGGTCTCAGGCTGCGGGGGGGATTGCAATCGCAGTCGCTACTAATGCCCGGGTATGTGCAGCGCGTCCATACACTTCACGGTGTTACGCGCCGTCTCTTGGTGCAAATTCGGGGCTTTCCACTATGACGTCGGTAGGCGTCTTCCGCGCCTGCCCGGGCGAGATGTGTTGTCCACACCTTCATCGTCCGTTTACCAAAGTTGCGTCAAGTTTCCTTGCGAGCAAAAATCAGCTATTCGTTCGTCACGGGTATTTTTTAGGCGACAGTTCATGACCGCAAAACCATCAAGCGTGCCTTTGCATCGCATCCTTCTTGCCGAAGACGATGACTCGATGCGTGGCTTCCTCGTCAAGGCATTGCAGAAAGCCAACTACGACGTTGTGGCTTTCGAAAACGGCGAAGAGGCTTATGAGCGCCTGAAGCACGAGCCGTTCACACTGCTGTTGACGGATATCGTGATGCCGAAGATGGACGGCATCGAACTCGCGAGGCGTGCAGCCGAAATCGACCCTGATTTGAAGATTATGTTCATCACCGGGTTTGCCGCTGTGGTGCTCAACAGCGACAATGCCCCACCGAAAGATTCTCACGTTCTTTCAAAGCCGTTTCACCTTAAGGATCTGGTGCGCGAGGTCGACCGCCTCCTGGCAGAATGACGCGGCCGCGTGCTTGCGACCGCCAACCGCACGGGGTTGGCTGAAAAGGCCGGTTTTTCTGTCTGTTCGGGCTTGACCCGGGACTGGCAAAGCCCTTAGAAGCCACTCTTCCCTTAAAGGGCACTTAGCTCAGCGGTAGAGCACTACCTTGACATGGTAGGGGTCACAGGTTCGATCCCTGTAGTGCCCACCATCTTTTAACCGGTGTCGTTATGAAAGTTAGAAATTCCCTCAAATCCTTGCGCTCGCGCCACCGCGACAACCGCGTCGTGCGCCGCAAGGGCCGCGTCTACGTGATCAACAAGACGCAGCGCCGTTTCAAGGCACGCCAGGGCTAAGCCGCGCTTGTCTTACGGCTTACTTACTGAGATTTCACGAAACGCGCTTTGACGTGTTTTAAGCCCTCGGATAGCGTTCCGAGGATGATGACCTCTGTCCGACCCTCATTTGTATTGGCCGCCGCATCGTCATTGATCGCGTTTGCGGCGTTTGCTCAGGATCCGGCTGCTCAGGCCCCGGCCGCGCCACCTGCGACCGACAGTGCACCGAATTCGGTTGAAGAGTTGCCACCCGGCTCGGCGCCGGATTTCGAAGAACTGCTTGGCCCGTTGACGCGCCCGGGTACGACGTTCGGCAATGGTCCTTCGGGACGCGCGACCGGTCAGGCGCCGGATAAAGACCAGAGCCAAGCTGACAAGCCAACGAAGCCGCGGACGCCTTCTACACAGATGCCGGGTGCCGAGCGCGCCGAAAAAGGTCCGCCAGGCATGATGGGATTACCGTTCCCGAAGTCGCCGGACGACGTGCCGAAGACCCTTGAATCGCTTTATGCGTTTCTCGCGACCGAGCCCGATAAACGACAAGGCGGCGAGATCGGCGCTGCGATAGAGAAGCTGTGGCGCTACACTGGCGGCGACACCGTCAATCTGCTGATCGATCGCGCTGAGAATTTCTTGTCCAGAAACGAAACCGAGCGCGGGCTGCCTCTTGCCGACGCTGCGGTCGATCTCGCGCCCGACTATGCGGAAGCGTGGAGCCATCGCGCCTATCTCCACTACCGCATGGAGAACTACGATGCTGCGCTCGGCGATTTGCGCCGGGCACTTGCACTTGAGCCAAACCATTTCCGCGCGCTCGACGGAATGGCGAAGATCCTCGTCCTGCTCGGGGAAAAGAAAGCTGCACTCGCAGCGTATGAAAAGCTGATCCTTATCCACCCCAATATCGAAGGCGGACAGGAAGCGTTAGACGCGTTGAAAAAAGAGCTCGAAGGCCAGGGCATCTAAGTTCGTCGCTGCGCGGTTCAGTCTTGGACAGTCAGCATGGTTTGTGTGCGACGGCGGTCGCAGCATCGCCATGTTGTGCCTCCAGCCATCGACGTTCAGTGCGCGGTGCATTTTTTGAGGCAAATCAGTGTGCTGACCATGATTGTCCCGTCCACCACTTAAAAACATAAAAAGCGCAGGCACCCTGCTCGGCTGTATTACTTTCGGCGGTTTTGACGGCGATGTTGAGGGTCATATCCTATGAATCCGTCGGCAACTGCACGAATATGCGATGAGCAAAAAAGGCGCGCCACGGTGACGTGGCGCGCCTTTCTTTATGTGACTTGCGAAAGCTTACCTGCAGAACCAGACCGGGCCGACCGCAGCGCAACCGCGGCTGCGGTAATTATAGGGGCGGCTGTTATAGCGGTTCCAACCACGATATCTATCGTAGCGGTTTGCGCGATAACCACGGTTGGATTTCCAGCGGTTCTGGCCGTAGTGACCGGGGCGGCGGCGAACCTGCTCGCTCATCGATGCTTTCTCAGCGCCTACTTGGCCAGGCTTTGCAACCGGTAGAGCCGATGCCGACGTCGCCGTCAGCGCGACAAACGCAGCAGTTGCTGCGGACAAAAGAGTAAGTTTCACGAGAATCTCCCTAGGTTGATACACGATATTCATCCCGCCGCACCGAAGCGCGGCGGGGTTGAATTGCCTGTGTTTAATTGCTTGAGTGAAGTTCTGACAAACTTTTATGAGCAGAACCAAACCGGTCCTATTGATGCACAACCCCGATCACGCCAACCATAGGGGCGGTACGAATACCGCGACCATCCATCGTAGCGGCGGTAGCGATAGTCATCGCCGTCGCGCCAGCTATAACGGCGCGCACCGTAGTCTCGGCGGTGTGCGCGACGATCGTTGTAGTCGCGGCGATGGACACGCTTGTCGGTGATCCGATCTGGATCGAGACGATTTTTGATTGAACGCTCGGTCGAGCGTGCTTCTGCAGGCGCGGGTGCCGTTGCTGACAACACGGCGAAGCCTGTTATAGCTGCTAATAGGATTGATTTCACGACAAATCTCCTGAGCGGCGCGAATTGCATTCGCTTCGGCACAGAAACGCTGGGTGATCGTGATGGTTCCGTCAGCTCGCAGGCGATAAGCCTCGCAATTTGTTGAGGACTGCGCGAATGCCGCACCATTCCGTCGGCCGATTTTCTATCCGACAACGGATTAAACGTCCTCGGCGATCGGCGCACCGCTCTCATCGACGAACGCGATACGGATCATGTTTGTCGCGCCGGGCGAGCCAAGTGGTACGCCGGCGGTGATCAGAATCCCATCGCGTGGTTTGACGAGCCCTTCTTCGAATGCGATGCGGCAGGCCTTGCGAACCATATGTGACAAGTTTTCAGGATCGCCTGTCAGGATCGATTGCACACCCCAGACGAGCGACAGACGCCGTGCGGTCGATTCAACCGGCGTCAAACCGATAACGGGAATGCCAGGGCGTTCGCGCGTAACGCGCAGCACGGTTGAACCGGTCGCCGTGTAGCAAACGATGGCGCCGAGCTGCACCGTGTCGGCGATCGCCGAGGCCGCTGCCGCGATCGCGTCGGCACCCGTCGGTAGCGGCTCAGTTTGGGTCGCATAAAGGATGGCTTCGTAGACCGGGTCGTGCTCGCACTCGATCGCAATCTTGTCCATCATCTGGATGGCTTCGGTCGGATACTGGCCGACAGCGCTTTCCGCCGACAGCATGATCGCGTCGGCGCCGTCGAACACGGCAGTCGCAACATCCGAGACTTCCGCGCGCGTCGGCATGGGCGACGAGATCATCGACTCCAGCATCTGCGTAGCGACGATCACAGGCTTGCCGGCGGCGCGCGCCATGCGCGTGATGCGCTTCTGGATGCCCGGCACCTTTTCGACGGGGAGTTCGACGCCGAGGTCGCCACGCGCGACCATGATACCGTCAGACGCGGCGATGATTGCTTCGAGATCGGTGACGGCAGACGGCTTTTCGATTTTCGAGAGGATCGCCGCCTTGTCGCCGATCAGCTTGCGCACTTCGTGCAAGTCTTCCGCGCGCTGCACGAAGGATAGCGCCACCCAATCGACACCGAGTTTCAGTGCGTGCGAGAGGTCTTGCTTGTCCTTCTCGGTCAGCGGCGAGATCGGCAGCAGCGTATCGGGCATCGAGATGCCCTTGCGGCTCGCGAGCATGCCGCCGGTGATCACTTCCGTTACGATCTGCACGTCGGATTTTTCGATGACGCGCATTCTGAGTTTGCCGTCGTCGAGCACCAGATTGTGCCCCGGCTCGATGGCGTCGAAAATCTGCGTGTGCGGCAGGAACACGCGTTCTGAATCGCCGAGCACCTCAGCGCGGTCAAAGCGAAAGATCGACTTTGCAGGAACGTTGACGCGGCCGGCCTGGAATTCTCCGATGCGGAACTTCGGGCCCTGTAGGTCGGCGAGAATGCCGATCGGGTGGCGATGACGCGCCGCGCAGGCACGAACGGTATTATAAAGCGTCTTCGAGCCGTCGTGGCTCGAGTGGCTCATGTTGATGCGGAAGACATCGACGCCCGCTAAAAACAGCCGCTCGACCATTTCGGGAGCGGCGGATGCGGGGCCAAGCGTCGCGACGATCTTGACCCGCCGGTTACGTCTCATATTTATTGTTTTCCTTGACCCTCAGGATCGGTGAGACGGATCGTCCATTCCTTCGCCTCACCGGTGTCCACTTCAAAAAAGCCCGTGCGCTTATATCCGCGTTTCGGGCAATCCTGAACCCCCCGGATCGCAAACGACTTGTCGGTGGTGCACATCTCGTTTTTGCCGCCCCATTCGCCGCCCCGATCGTAGTCGATCGCATGAACGTAGACGAAACGGCTCGGCAGCGCGCCCTTGAGCAGCGTTTCGCAGGTCTGCGAGGCGATGTTCCACCAGCCTTCGGTCGCCCAGCCGGTGTTGTCCTGATAGCCGATCGCAACGCCGACACGCCCAGCGGTCGAATTGCAGAGTTTGAGGTCGGCACGGACGTCAGAAATACCCAGTGCAAAAAATGCTGTAAGGCCCAAAACCGCTCCGCGCAGGCCATGCGCGCAATCATATGTCACGCTTCGTCTCCGAGAAATGATCTCGGGGCATCGCGCCTGACGGCAATCAGAGGTGGCTGTGCGCTCAAGGGTCGACGAGGACAACGCGGAAATCGTTGACGTTCGTCTGTGTCGGACCGCACAGAATGAGATCGCCGATCGGGCGGAAGAAACCCGTCGAATCGTTGTTCTCCAAGAACTTGGCGGCATTGAGATTTTGCGCAAGTGCGCGATTGATCGTATCCGGGAATACGATGGCGCCGGCCGGGTCGCCGGCATTGCCGCCGCCGCCGTCGATGCCGTCAGTATCACCTGCAAGTCCGGAAATGCCGGGCGCGCCGTCCAATGCGATCGCAAGGCCGAGCGCGTATTCCTGGTTGGGGCCGCCGGAGCCGTTGCCCTTGACCGTCACGGTCAATTCGCCGCCCGACATGATGGCAACCTTCTCGCCGCGGCGTTTGGCGTCGAGCGCCATAGCTGCGTGGAACTTCGCGACCTCGCGTGCCTCGCCTTCGAGACTGTCGCCGAGGAAGTCGACGCGGTAGCCCTTGTCACGCGCAATTTTTGCGGCAGCCTCGATGGACGCCTTCGGCGCGGCGACGATTTTGTATTCGGACGATGACAGCTTGGTGTCGCCGGCTTTCAGCGTTTCGTTCGCCGGGTTGTTCAGGGCCGTGGCGATTTCCGGCGACGGAGCAATATTCCAGCGTTCGAGAACGGCGCGGGCGTCGGCAAGCGTCGAGCGGTCGGCAACCGTCGGGCCGGAGCCGATCTCGTCGGGGTGATCGCCCGGGACGTCAGAGATTGAAACTGTCAGCAGGCGCGCCGGGTAGACCGCGGCCGCGAGTTTTCCGCCCTTGATCTGGGAGAGGTGCTTGCGCACGCAATTCATCTCGGAGATCGGCGCGCCCGAGCGCAGCAACTGCTTGGTCAACTGCTGCTTGGCTTCGAATGTAACCCCGTCGACCGGCGCCGACCAGATCGCGGATGCGCCGCCAGAGAGCAGGCACAACACGAGGTCTTCCGGACCTGCGCTTTTGGCGAGTGCGATCGCCTGCTTCGCGCCTTCGATCGAATTGGCGTCCGGCACCGGATGTCCGGCTTCGAGAATTTTGATGATCTGCGTCGGCAAGCCGAAGCCGTGACGCGTCGAAATCAAGCCTGAGATTTTGTCGCCCTGGCCTTGCGCGATATAGTGCTGCTCGGTTGCCACCGCCATCGCCGCTGAGCCCTTGCCGCCGCCGATAATGATGATGCGGCCATTCGGCGGCACGGGCGGGAGATAAGGCGGCAGACATGTAGAGGGATGCGCGGTGGTGTAGGCGGCTTCGTAAAGCGCCATCAATGTCGCCCGTTGAGCCGCATCCGCCATTGCCGTTCCTCACCAGTATTTTCTAGAACTTTATGAGTAGAGCGCTGGTTTGCGCAATGGCGGCGGGGTCGTCAAGGTTGCGATGGCCGCAGGATAGGGCCAATTGCTGATCGGCCGTTAAATGCCTATCTAAATCGCAGATGTTTACTCAAGTGGGCAGGGGAACGCCTGCCCTTTGGAGCGGTGATGAAAACCTTCGATGATCAGACGACGTTGGAACTACAGGCTGCTGCCTACCGGCGGCTCGTCGCGCATCTGCGCGAACGCTCGGACGTCCAGAATATTGATCTCATGAATCTTGCTGGCTTCTGCCGGAACTGCCTGTCGAACTGGATGATGGACGCGGCCAAAGACAAGGGATTGACTCTCTCGAAGGACGAAGCCCGCGAGATCGTCTACGGCGAGCCCTATGCGCAATGGCAGGCGAAGCACCAAAAGGAAGCGAGCGCCGATAAACTTGCCGCGTTCGAAAACAACCGGCCAAAAGACTAGTCGGGCGCGCGACTCACTTTTGCGCGTTTACACGTCAAGCACGCAAATCGATTTCTCCCTGAGAATTGCTCGGGGATTGCTGATGCAATTGCCTTGTTCGCGCCGGATGCGGACCGTAGCTTCGGCTCTGGTTTTCACGCATCAGGGAGTTCACGTATGAGCACGCTTCAGGCGTCGACGCAGAAGCAGTTGCGCCAGCTGGTCGAGCAGATCGAGCGGCTGGAGGAAGAGAAAAAGCAGACTGCGAGCGACATTCGCGACAAGTATCTGGAAGCGAAGGCCGTCGGCTTCGACGTCAAGGTTCTGCGCCAGGTCGTGCGCCTGCGCAAAAAGAGCCAGGAAGAGCGTCAGGAAGAAGAGAGCGTGCTTGAAGTCTATTTGCATGCGCTCGGTATGCTCAACGACAACAGCGCCGCTGCCGAAGCTTATGCCGACGCGATGGTCGCTGCGGAATAGCCGCTCAGGTGAATTGCGAAATGCAAAACGCCGGTCTCGTCGACCGGCGTTTTTTGTTTCCTGAGAAAGAACGGCCCGGACGGGTCGGCGCCCGTCCGGGCCATCATGGGCGGCGTAGGACGTGGTGCCTCCTACTCCGCCGCATCCGCGAAATTGAAATCTTTGTCGGACAGGCCCATGCGGGTCGCCACGCCCCGGCCGTATGCCGGATCAGCCTTGTAGAAGTGCGCGACCTGACGCTTGACGATATCGACGGGCACGCCCTGCATCGCATCGCGGATGTTGTCGCACAGGCGATCCTGCCCGTCCTTCGACAGCAGGCGATACAGATCACCCGGCTGCTTGTAGTCGTCGTTGCCGTCGCGGTGATTGAAGCGATCGGCGTCGCCCGAAATCTTGAGCGGCGGTTCGGCGAGCGCTTTGTTTTCCGCAGGGCCGCCGAAAGAGTTTGGTTCATAGTAGGCGTTGGCCGGTGCGTTGTTCGAGAAGAACCGCATCGGACCGTCCTTGTGATAGTTATGGACCGGACATTTCGGTGCGTTGACCGGCAACGCCTCGTAGTTCGTGCCTAACCGGTAGCGATGCGCGTCGGCATACGAGAAGATGCGCGCCTGCAGCATCTTGTCCGGCGAGAAGCCGATGCCCGGTATGATGTTCGACGGCGAAAAAGCGGCTTGCTCGATCTCTGCGAAATAATTGTCGGCGGTGCGGTTTAATTCGAATACGCCAACGTCCATCGGCGGATAGTCACCGTGCGGCCAGACCTTCGTCAGATCGAATGGATTGTACCAATGCTTGCCTGCATCGGCTTCCGGCATGATCTGAACCTGCACCTTCCACTTGGGGAAGTCGCCGCTTTCAATCGCGTGAAAGAGGTCGTCCTGTGTCGTCTCGCGTGATTTGCCGACGACTTGGGCGGCTTCTGCGTTCGTCCAGTGCTTATGGCCTTGCAGCGTCTTGAAGTGGAACTTGACCCAGAAGCGCTCGTTCGCGGCGTTGATGAACGAGTAGGTATGTGAGCCGTAGCCGTTGATGTGGCGCACGTCGGTCGGCAGGCCGCGGTCCGACATCAGCACCGTGACCTGATGCAAGCTTTCCGGCGACAGCGACCAGAAATCCCACATGGCGGTTGGCGACCGCATATTGGTCTTTGGGTGGCGCTTCTGGGTGTGGATGAAGTCCGGGAACTTGTAGGGATCGCGGACAAAGAACACGGGCGTGTTGTTGCCGACGAGATCCCAGTTGCCTTCCTCGGTGTAAAACTTCAAGGCGAAGCCGCGCACGTCGCGCTCGGCGTCGGCTGCGCCGAGCTCGCCGGCGACGGTCGAAAAGCGCGCCAGCATCTCGGTCTTCTTGCCAACGGCCGAGAATGGCGCGGCTTTGGTGTACTTTGTAATGTCGTGCGTTATTGTCAGCGTGCCGTACGCACCCCAGCCTTTAGCGTGCACGGTGCGTTCCGGGATGCGCTCGCGGTTCTGATGTGCGAGCTTTTCGAGAAGCTGATAGTCTTGCATCAAAACCGGCCCGCGCGGACCGGCAGTTGCAGAATTCTGGTTGTCGGCGATTGGCGCACCGGCGGTGGTCGTCAAGGTCGGCTTAGACATGCAACTAGGTTCCTTTTGTACGATGCGCCGCACGCTATTCTAAAGTTTTGATAAGTTCTAATTGAGCTTCTAGCGACCTATGATAATTTTACCTGATGGCACACGTCACGCTGAAACAGCTGAAATATTTCGACGCCCTCGCGCGGGAGCAGCATTTCGGGCGGGCCGCTGATGCGTGCGCGGTCACCCAACCAGCGTTGTCGATGCAGATACAGGAACTGGAAGCATCGCTTGGCATCGCGCTCGTCGAGAGGACACGGTCGGGCATCAAGCTGACGCCGAAGGGCGCCGAGATCGCCGTCCGGGCACAACGTCTACTGAATGATGCGCGCGATCTCATTGACTTCGCGCAACATTCGACCGGCGTCTTGTCTGGGTCCCTGCGCTTCGGTGTGATCCCATCCGTCGCGCCATATCTCTTGCCGCCGCTGCTGCCAATGCTGCGCGCGACATATCCCGATCTCGTGCTTCACCTGCGCGAAACCCAGACGCAGCACCTGACCGACGAATTGGTCGAGGGCAAACTCGACGTTCTGTTGCTGGCGTTGCCGGTCAAGCATCCCGACATCGAAACGCGACCGATTTTGGAAGACCGCTTTTTGCTCGCGATGCCGCAATCAAAAAACTTGTCGGGGCGCGTGCGCGCAACGAAGGAGCTGATCGAGAGCGACCGGCTGCTGTTGCTTGAAGAAGGCCATTGCCTGCGCGATCAGGCGCTGACGTTCTGCTCGCTGCAGCAGGTCGACACCGTCAATACGTTTGGCGCGACGAGCTTGTCGACGATTGTCGAAATGGTATCGGCGGGTCTTGGGATCACACTGCTTCCGGAGATATGCGTCGGCGTCGAGAGCCGCAGCCGCGATTTGAAAGTGATCCCGTTTGCTGAACCGCAACCGTCGCGCACGCTCGGCTTAGCGTGGCGCAAATCAAGCCCGCGTCAAGCGGACTTCAACGCGCTTGCGGCGTTGGTGGCGGAAGCTGGAAAAATCACACTGAAGCGCGCTGAAGACGCAACGCCGGCCTGATCGTGCAGTCTGTCGATCGCGTGGCGCTCAACGCGATGTCGTCTGGACGGCACGATTTTCGAGGCCTTCCGGCAGGCGGCCACGTTCGATTTCCATCAGCGCGTCGAGATGGATCGCTTTGCCTTCGAACTGCTGCGCCCACATGAGTTGCGCGACCTGACGGCCCGGGCGGAACTTCATCGGAGCGATCGCGCCGACATCGTCGATCATTTCGAGGGTCGCGGCGACGTCAGGATGCTGCAGAGATCCGATCAATTGCGGATCATGAGCAGACGCCGTTTCCGTCAGCAGCGGCGCCAGCGGGAATGGGCGGTAGGCGAGTTCGTCCGGGTGATCTTCGTCGAACTCCGGTGCCTGCACCCAGCCGTTGCCAATGCCGTCTGGGCTCATGTCGGTGATGCTCGTGCTATCCGTTTCCGGCGTCAGGCTCGCGAGTTGCAGACCAGCGTAGCGCGGCAGCGGTTGTTCCGGCTGTGCCAAAGTCTCGGCGATGGCCGCGAGCTGCTTCTGCGGGCGCTCAGCCAATTGCGGTGGCTTGATCAAGCGCGGCTCGGGCAGAGCTGCGGCCTGCTGGAACAGCGAATTGAGTTTGCCGCGATCGGCCGCCGAGGGCGTGAAGTGCGATGGGCGTTCCACGAGTTTCGGAGGTTGCGCGAGTTTGGGCGCAGTGGCAGCCGGCGCTAGGCTTGCAACCTGTTGCTTGGCTTGCGCTGGCCGCTTCAAGACCGGAGGGCTGACTTCAGCCGCAACCGCAAAGCGCTCCGCCTTCAGTTCGATTTTACGTGCCGGCGGCCCAGCCGTTATCGATGGCAAGGCCGCGGGCGTCGTGCCACCCGGCAAAGACGCGACTGCAAACTTCGGCGCGCGGATCATTTCGGCGACTGCCGGGTTTGCAACTGGCGCTGCCGGCTTGGCGCTGGCGAGCAGCGTCGGCGCGGTCAAACCGCGGCGGGTGTCGTTCCAGGCTGCAACCTGCATTGCCAGATCGCGATGCTGGCTTTGGGCGAGGCGAACATCGGAAGGCGTGATCGGACCGCCGGTCGCCGGCAAATGCTTCGAGCGGCCTTCCGGAAACACCAGCGCCAATTCATAGCGCGGCAAACGCGGCCACGAGCGCACGCGTGCGGTATCGATGTGGACGAACGGAATGCCTGACGTCGGATAATATCCAACGCCACCGCGTTCGCGGATGAGTGCTGAATACCGCATGCGCTTCAGCGGCACATCCGGGAACGTGATGTCGATCGCCTTGCCGGTCATGTGCTGACTTTGGCTGGCTTGGCCGCCGCGCGTCCGGCGCAGCATGTTGTTCGTCTCAGACGAACGGAATCCGCAAATGATCTGGATCGGTTCGCGCGATCCCAGTTCCTGATGCATCTCCCAAGCGAGATCGATCGTCTCTGGATCGATCTTGATCGCCTGGTTCTTGCGCCAGTCGCGCATGATCCAATCGATCTTCTTCAACGCGTCGGGAATGAACTGGCCGTCCTTCTTGAAGGTCACGGTCAGCGTTTCTTTGGTATGGATGTGATAGAACGAGATCTGGCGCTCGCCCTTGGGTGCCGCGGCTATGATGCGGTCGGACGACAGGCTTGACGCTGCAAGCAGCGACAGAATGCCGACAACAATGTTTGAGCGGCTCAGCGCCACAAAAACCCCCCGTCCCTACGCAAAACCCCGGCGCCGCGGCTAGAACAAAGCCGGGCGGGTCACGGATCAAAAGGGTTAACCCCTAACCGTTAAGACCGCGTAACCATCTGATGGCGTCATTAAGCGCGCGAGACTTGGCGACAAAAGGGCAGGGTGGCTCGGCGCGATGCTATCGTGCGCGATCGGCTGCTTCTTGCGAGAGATCAGAAGCCGCCGAATACGTCTTGAATGATGTCGCCCACTGACTTGTTTTTCTTGTACTTGGGCGGCGGAACCGCCTGGTACGTCACGCGCGGATCGCGGCGTTCCGACCATCCCACGTCGCCCGAGTCGCCCCGATTGCGCGCCACCGGAACTTTGCTGACGTCCGGCGGCAGCAGGTGGTCGCGATTTTTGACGATCTCGGAAAAGCGTCCGGCTAAAGCGAGCGTGATGCGCTGTTGGTGGCCATAGACGTCGTCAAACGTCTTGACGGTGCCGTCGTCATCGATCCACGCCGTGAAGTACATGATGTGCACCGGCATCGGCGTGTCGAGCGAGACGTCGTTGTCGCCCGGACCCTGCGCGATCAGGTCTTTGATCTTTCGCGCATCCCACCCCTTGTCCTGCTCCATGATGACTTCAGCGAGGCGAACGGGATTACGGACGCGGACGCAACCGTGGCTGAATGTTCTGACGCGGGCATTGAACAGGCTCTTGCTCGGCGTGTCGTGCAGATAGACCGCGTGCTTGTTCGGGAATAAGAACTTCACGACGCCGAGCACGTTGCTCGGGCCGGGCGGCTGATAGACATGATAGAGGCGGATGTCCGAGCGGTTCCAATTGACGTCCATCGCATCGACCAAGCGATCGTTACGCTTGATTTCGAGGCCCTGACGGGCAATCGGATTGCCGCCGGCGCGCAGCTTCGGAAGAAGCTCATTGACCATGATCGAATGCGGCACAATCCAAGACGGATTGAACACGAGTGTTTTCATGCGGTCCGAAAAAATCGGCGTTTGCGTCTCGTAGCGCCCGGCGACGATGCGCTCATCGTGAATGACGGCGTTGTCCTTGATGACGCGCACCGTGAATCCAGGAACGTTGACTTCGATATGCTTGACGCCAAGATCGTCCGGCATCCAGCGCCATTGTTCCATGTTCGCGAGCAGCATGTCTTCGCTGACCCGATCGTCTCTGTTCAGCTGTTTGCGCAGTTCGTTCGTGATGGTCGGCGTATAAGGCTCGAGTTCGTGCTTCTCCTTGAACTGCACTACCGCGCGCGCCAGTGCCGCGTCGTAATAGGTGTCGTCAGCGGCCGCGCCATCGGGCTTCAAGACGGGTGACGGTACTTTCAGGCGCTCGCGGATAAGCGCGATTTGCGGGTGTGATTTGCCGACAGCCGTTTTAGGCCCGGTCGACGGGATTTTCTCAAACGTATCCTGCTCGCCGCCAGCGCGCACTGCGAAAAGCTTCTGGCGCAGGCGTTCGAATTGCGGGTGCTTAGGATGCAATGCGTGCAGATAGGCAACTTTGTCGGGTGCCGCCGTCAGCGCCTCGATAACTTGTCCCGGTTCCAGAAGTTGCGGCTTGCGGTCGATGTAAGACGACAACTGCTCCGTCGGGTTGGCGATGCGGCCACCGCGCGCGTGGCGCGCATACCGAAGCGCGGCCAACGACAGCTTGATTTCAGCGTCCGTGCGGTCTTCATCGCTGGCCGTATCGTTCGCGACCCGATCGAGATTGGGGATCAGCAGGTCTTTGCTCGACAGTCCCCAGTCGTCGGCTTTCGCAAGCTCGGTGCGCAATTGGTCGCCAGCCGGCGTCAGGCCGGCGCGCGAGACCCAAAATGTCTGGCCCATGCGCGCGTCATAGAATTGCGCGAGCGCGGTCCGGTCGGCCTCGTCGTAGTCGCGCAATGTAACGACGGCCTTGGTTGCGAAATAGCGGCTGATGGGCAGGTAGAGCTGATCGGCTGCGATCGTTGCGGGTGGTGCTGCCGTCGTTTCCGTCGATGGCGGGACAGGTGAGTCCGCCGGCGTTTCTTTCATCGCGGTTTGCGCCGGCACTTCAACCGGAGGCGCCGTCGCGGTTGGGGGTTGCTCTGTCAGCTTTTCGGCAGGCACCTCGATTGGCTTTTCCGGAGCGGCGAGCACTTCCGGCTCGATCGGTGCCAGCCGGTCGTCGCTGGGATCGCCGCCTGGTTCGCCGACGCGATCCCAGGGCGGGGCCTTCGCGAGATCGCGTTGCCGGTCATTCTCAAAACCGGGCTCGGGATCGCGGTCTGGTCCGCCGGGAAGATCGGCATTGTCCGGCTGGGTCGCAGCAGCCTCGGTTCCAGGCGTGACGTTTTGCGGATCTTCGCGCAGCACGCGGTCGATTTCGTCCCACGGCTGATCGTCGGGATCGGTCGCCAATGCTGGCTGATACCAGGACAGTGCGAGCGCGACAGCGATGGCAGCCCGGCTTAGACGACGCATGACGCAAACCCTATGCATGACGTGGAAGCACAATACTCCGCTCCCGTAACTGTAACGAGCGCCCTGCCACCTGGAGCTCTAGATCGCACGGCGATATGGCAAAACTGTTGCTATCCGGCGTCGCGAAAGCGGTGCTCACGAGCACGTTTTGCGATCACAGCCATCTAAGCCCATCAAAGTTAATCAATTTGGACTGCACGCCGAATTTCGCGTCGCAGAAGGCATAAGTGCTTTTCTTGGGAACGAGCATGAACCGGAAGCGCGTTTGCGGCGACAGATCATCAAATGGTGCAGACAGAAGCGTCTCGCGGCGTACGGGAGAACGGATCATGCGAACATCAGTCCTCAATTTCGCGGTAGCCGCGACGGCATTGTCTGTCACCGGGCTGGCGTGTCCCGCATTTGCCGGGATGTCCGACGGCGCCACAGCAACCCGTCTGACTTTATCCCTGGTCGCCACGTCGGCGGCGGATACTGCACGGCCCGAAATTACAGTCGCCGGACGCGACGGCAGATATGATCGCATTGAGACATCCTCGGTGCGCGCCGCACTCGATCTGTCGGCTGAGCCGACCGACGCCGGAAGTTTTAAAATCGTCCGGTCGCGTCTCGCTTTGACGACCGACGCCGCAGCAACTGAGCCGGACGGAGTCGATACACTGTCCGATGCAGTTCCAAGTGCATCGCAGGCGGCGCACAGCGTCTACAATCTGCCCGTTTCTCTCGACGGTCCTGTCGCCCAACGCGCGATCGCGCTTTGCAACGCTGTGCCAGTCGCAGAACGCACTAACAGCACCGTCCGCCGTGCCATGCTTGTTACGATCGCGTGGCAAGTCACGACCGGTCGTTTCGCTTTCAAGTGGACAAACTACGATCGCGTCGCCCCGTCGGACGACATTCTCCGCAATCCGGATTTCTACGCCGACCAGCTCACGCAAACCGCGGAACTGCGCGTCGATGTCGACGTTGCGTGTACGCCGATGCCGGCGGCTGCGATCGCATCAAAGCCAACTGCGGCAAGTCCGGTACGGCGCGTTGCGCTGACGTCGACGCCGATTGCACAGCCGGCAGCGCCGACGCCGGTTCAGGAACAGAAGGTCAGTCAAGCCGACGCCGGCAAGCCGCGTTGCGATGGCGGCCTGGTGCGCCAGATCTCGACAGCAGCCGACAGCTTCCTTTGCCTCTGCCCGGGAAATACGTCGCGCGTTGAGACCGGTGATAACGCATTTGTATGCGAACGCCGTACGCGGCGCTGAATAGGACGACCAGAAACGAACAAAGGCCCCGGCATGCAGCCGGGGCCTTCGCTGGAGAGGTGGGGTGCACCCGCTCCCAACGCCGCAGGAATCGTATCAGGAGTTCACGCGAGCGTTGTATCTTTGACGGCGAAAATGGTGGTGGGACGGTCTCTCCCGTCATGCCCGCGGCCGTCCCACCGGACCCGCAGGATTTGAGTGCAGCCGCATACGCGGTACAAGTTACGGCTGCCTTCAATGCAATTTCTGAATTTAGTTTGGGCGCGGTTCGAGACCGTACTCCTGCATTTTGCGATAGAGCGTCGAGCGGCCGATGTTCAAGCGCTTGGCGACTTCCGTCATGTGGCCGCGATAGCGCCCGAGCGCCAGGCGGATCATGTCGGCTTCCATCGCTTCGAGCGAGCGAATTTCGCCGTCTTCTGCCATCGCCGGAATGCCAAGCGCAGAACCTGCCGATGACGGTCGCATTTCGATCGTGGCCGGCACGGTGTTTTCAGCGCCGAGCAGGGCCGGTCCGGTGTACGCCGGTGCCTTCTGCAGCGCCGTCGGTGCCGCTGGAATTTCTGCGTCAAAGCCTCCGACGTGAGCCGCAATCTGCGGGAACTCGGCAACCGTCAACTCAGCGCCGTCGGCCAGAACGACAGCACGGAAGACAGCGTTTTCAAGCTGACGCACGTTGCCCGGCCATGTGTAAGCCTGCAGCATCCGCATGGCGCTATCGCTGAAGCCGGCGATGCGTTTGCCTTCTTCGGCGGCAAAGCGCTGGGCGAAGTGACGTGCAAGCTGCGGCACATCTTCGATGCGTTCGCGCAGCGGCGGGATGAAGATCGGGAAGACGTTCAAACGATAGTAGAGGTCTTCGCGGAACTTGCCGTCTTTGACCTGCTGAATCATATCGCGGTTGGTCGCAGAGATCAGGCGGAAGTTGACCTTGACGGGCTTTTTCGAGCCTACAGGGTCGATTTCGCCTTCCTGCAATGCGCGCAGCAGTTTCACCTGCGCATCAAGTGGCAGTTCGCCGACTTCGTCGAGGAACAGCGTGCCGCCGTCGGCTTCCTGGAATTTGCCGATGCGCTTGTCGCTGGCGCCCGTGAACGATCCCTTTTCGTGACCGAACAAGATCGACTCAACGAGATTTTCCGGGATTGCGCCGCAGTTGACGGTGATGAACGGACGCCCCTGGCGTTCGCTTTCGCCCTGGATGGCGCGTGCGATCAATTCCTTGCCGACGCCGCTTTCGCCTTCGATCAGCACCGGGATATTCGAGGCTGCCGCGCGCTTGCCGAGGGTGATGACGCGTTGCATGGCAGCGCCTTGCATCACGAGATCGTCAAACGACAAATTGCCTTCGGCTTTCTTCTTGATGCGATTGATTTCGCCTGCGAGCGCTTCGATTTTCAGTGCGCTCTTGATAGACACGTCGAGGCGTTCAGGCGAAGCCGGCTTGACGACGAAGTCGACGGCGCCGGCACGCATGGCGTTGATCGCTGTCTCGATCGAACCGTGCGCGGTTTGCACGATGATCGGAGGCGTTTCCGCCTTGTTGCCGACGCGATCGAGAACGGCTAGGCCGTCGACGCCTGGCATAACGATATCGAGCAGCACGAGGGAAATCGTGGCGCGCTCATCGCTTTCGAGAATTTGAAGGGCTTGCTCGCCAGACCCGCAGGTCTTGGTCTCAAAGCCGAGACGCTTGATCGTCTCTTCGAGAATACGACGCTGGGCCGGATCGTCATCGACGATCAAAACACGCTTGGACATGATAACGCGAACTCAACTCGACTGATACGATCGGTCTTTAGGGCGACTACCCTGCCGTGATCCAGGATCGGACACTTGGCGACCGGACGCTTACTCAACAGTAGGTAGACTGCCTTAGAACGGTAAACGGATCGTTTCCGGTTGGTGCTTTTTTGTGCGTAGCTTTTTGGGACGGGGATTTTTGTTGGCGCTCGGCGACTCGCGTTCCGCGAGCCAGCCGCCGAGCGCGGAGCATCGGGGACGCGGCCGAAAGCCGCCGGTTGCCTCTATTGTCATCCCAGGGCTTGTCCCTGGGATCCATCGGGCCGCAGACGCGGGCGGAAGCGGTTGGCACAAGGCCTAGGATGACATCATGTGTGTCGCGATACCGACCGCACCTAGAGACCGCACCTACGCAGAATAAAGCCGCGATTCATCCGTTATCTTTTTGGCGATGTCGCAAACGAGTCAGTTAAGCTCGCAGGCTCAGCCGTAAGCGCGTTTTGCCCACATGTATGCGTCCCTTCGGCCATGACGGCCGAAGTCTTGCTGCAGCCGCAAGAGGAGAACGCCCATGGATTCCTCAATTGTCGTGATGATCGTCACGCTTGCCATGCCGAACGGCGAAAGCTCGATCAGCGTAAAGCCGATGCAGAGCGTCGAAACGTGCCGGATGGAGGCGAACATTGAGGCCAGCGATCCGTACGTCGCGGCTGTCGAGTGCTCGGAACTGGCCGATGGAAAGCTCGAGCTGACGTTCAAGCGGCCGCAAGAACGCAAAATTCCACAAGCCGTTGTTGAACGTTCTACCGGTTGACCGCAGCCGACGGTGCGCCTTTTGTCAGGATAATCGACAGGCCGAGCAGCGTACTATTCAAGAACTGAATTTCGATGACCTGCATCTGATCCTTGAGCATCAGGTCCATATTGGCGCTCAGCGTATCGCTGCGCACCTCGACGCGGAAACCGCGCTCGGTCTGTTTGCCGGCAATATCGCCCGCGAGATTATAAATCGTTTCTTCCCATTTGCCGGTCAATGCGCCGTCGATCTCGGCGATCTCGCTTTTGACCTCGATTTTGGCACCCGCCGTGGCGCAGCGAACCGTCTGCTTCAATCCTGCCGTGGCATCGGCGAAATAAGTTACTCGGCATTTGACGGTTTCGAATTTGCCTTCGCGAAAAGCGAGTTTGCCTTCGCCGGTCCACAAGCCGACGATACTGGGCGGCGGCCAAGGCGCTGTAGACGGTGCTGCGATCGCGGATGGTTGCGAGGCGACCAAGCTTGCGACGAATGCGAGTGAGCAAGCCAAGAGAGACGTAACGAATGCGCGCATTTCGGAATCTCTGATCCTTGAGCACAATGCCGTACCGGATCGATTGCCGGTAAACGCAACAAGCAGACACTTCAGAAACGCCGGTTTGCCCGCGCGACTTTTATTTTTTGCGGAACTGATCGAGGCTCAAAATTTTCGCTCCGCCATCGATAACGGTCGGCTTGTCCGGTTCGGCGTCAGCCGCGGCGCGCGGCGTTGCAGCGGCCGACGCTGGCTCGGGCTGCGGTGCTTGCGGCAGCGATGGCGGGGCGACCGCTTGAGGTGCCGCCGAAGCGCCGGTTGCGGCCGCAGGTTGCGTTGCCTCTTTCTCGGATTTCGGTTTGCGCGGCGTCCGCGGCTTTTTTGAGAGCGTCGCGCGGGGACTATCAGCCTGGGCTGCGCCGACTTGATCGAAGGCCGCGTCCATCGTCAGCGAACGGCGCGGTGCTGGTGCCTCGCGATCCGAGCTTGCATCTTCGAACTGCAAGCCGAACCGCACGCTCGGATCGATGAAAACCTTGATCGAGCGATACGGAATAACGAGGCGCTCAGGAATGCCGTCAAACGTAAGCTTCACTTCGAAACGGTCTTCCGAGACGATCAAATCCCAGAACCGGTGCTGCAGCACGATCGTCATTTCGTGCGGATATTTTTCTCTGAGACGTTTCGACAGAATAACGCCGGGCGATTGCGTCAGGAACGAAATGTAGAAGTGGTGCTCGCCTGGAAGGCCGGATTTTACGATTTGATTGAGGACGGCGCGTACAACGCCGCGCATCGCATCCTGCTGTAACGCCTCGTAGTCGATTTCCGGCCCCGTCGTCATTCGCGCCTCTGTAGCGACCCAGCATCGTTCTTCACGGCCGATTTCGGCCGCGCAGGAAATAAGTGGAGGGCTTCTGTTGACCGGTGCCCTCCGGACCGCGCCTTACCCGGCTAGGGGTAAGGACTTAGGTTCAGGCATTTCGCACTGCATTAAGCAGCGAGAGCAGCCTCAGCATAGTTGTCATTTGCAACTACTCTGTGTGACCCGATGACGGTGGTATCATGCCGGGCAAAAGCTAAATCCTTTACACGTTCGTCGATCCTAGTTCGCCCCCAATATCTCCGCGCCTTCCGGCCGGCTCCCGGAACGGGAGTCGGAAGGCGCGAAGGAAAGTGGTGGAGGCGCCGGGTACCGCCCCCGGGTCCGAACCGCTTATTACGACCGCGTTTATCGCCATAGCCGGACGAATCCGGCAAGCTGAATATAGGGCTCATTGTGCTCAAAAAAAAGCGTTTCGCGGGGGAACGCGTCTGCGACCGAGCGACAGGCTTAAGGCGCCGCTGTCGCCATGCGCCAAACCACCCGTGCACTCTAGCACCATGGCACGATCGCGTGGCAGTCTCGGCTATACATGCGCAGCCGCCATCGGAGCAATCGTGACCGGCCAGACGTCTCCGCCATCAGCGCTTCAACCGCTGCCACATGCGCCCGAACAGGGCAGGAGTTGGCTTGAAACCATAGGCGTTCTGGGCCTCGTGATCGCGATCCTGGCAGCAGCAACGGGCGTCGGCAGCCTCGCTGCCGGCGTGGTCGACTGGCATGTCGCGATCGACACCCCGCAGGCCCGGCCGGCCGGTGCGCTCGAAACGTTTCAGGCATTGCGCCTGGCCGTTTTTCTCGCGGCATTCCAACTCGCGACCCTGGTGTTGACGTCGGTTGCGGCGCGCCTTTTTCGCGGTGGGCGTGTGACCTTTTTGGCGCTGTCGGCGCCCGGCGGCGCTTTAGCGGCCAGCTTCACCTTCAGCGCCGTATTAATCGTCGGCGCGGCCATCTACGCTGGCGCGGTGCTGTCGTTCGACCGCAACGCACTATTGGGTGACGTCCGGCTGCTGGCGGATATGCTGCGCACGGACGTTTGGTGGATGATCGCGCTGGCGGCCGTCGTCGGCGCGCCAATCGCCGAGGAGGTCTTGTTTCGCGGGCTGATGTACGGCGTGCTCAGAACGTCGCCGTTTGGCAAAGTCGCGGCCGCAGCGATCACGGCCATTGTTTGGGCGTCGGTCCACGCGCAATACTCGCTGTACGGTATATTCGGCATCGCGCTGATCGGACTCTATCTCGCCTGGGTGCGCGAAAAGACCGGTGGTTTGCTTGCGCCGATCATTTGTCACGCGGCCTACAACGCCAGCGTGCTTGCCGTGATGATGCTCGTGCCCGAGCGTTTGACGCAGATGGGTTGATTTCGGGAATCGCGCTAAGAAGCGGTCATGGATCAATATCTCGACCTTTTGAATCGTGTGCGCGTCGGCGGTACACAAAAGACGGATCGTACCGGCACTGGTACGGTCAGCATATTCGGCCATCAGATGCGCTTCGATCTGTCGGAAGGCTTTCCGCTCGTCACGACGAAGAAGCTGCACGTGAAGTCGATCATTCATGAGCTGATCTGGTTTCTCGCCGGCGACACGAATATCAAATACCTCAAGGACAACGGCGTTGGCATCTGGGATGAGTGGGCCGACGAGAAGGGCGATCTCGGTCCTGTTTACGGCAAGCAATGGCGGAGCTGGGCGACGCCTGATGGCCGAACGATCGATCAGATTTCGGACGTGCTCGCGACGCTCAAGCGTGATCCGGATTCGCGTCGCATGATTGTTTCCGCTTGGAACCCTGCCGATATCCCTCAGATGGCTCTGGCGCCATGTCACTGTCTGTTTCAGTTTTATGTCGCGGACGGCAAGCTGTCGTGCCAGCTCTATCAGCGTTCTGCCGATATTTTTCTTGGCGTCCCGTTCAATATCGCGAGCTACGCGCTGTTGACGATGATGATGGCGCAAGTGACGGGGTTCGAGCCCGGCGACTTCGTGCATACGTTCGGTGACGCGCACCTCTATTCCAATCATCTTGAACAGGCCGACGAGCAGTTGTCGCGAACGCCGCGGGCGTTGCCGGTGATGAAGATCAATCCGGATGTGAAGTCCCTGTTCAACTTCAAATTCGAAGACTTCACGCTTGAGGGCTACGACCCCTGGCCACACATCAAAGCGCCTGTGGCGGTTTAAGGACATGCCGCCGGTCGGCTCGGAACTGAGCCGAAGAAAATGGCGTCATCCCCGCGAAGGCGGGGATCCATCCAGGCTTAATTGTGGTACCGAATGGCATATGAAAGTGCCAACCGTCTACATCGTCGCGAGCCAGTGTCGTGGAACGCTTTACATTGGCGTGACGAGCAGCTTGGCTCAACGCATGCAGCAGCACACCCACGGACTGGTTCATGGATTTTCTAAGAAGTACGCGATCAAAAACCTCGTATTCTATGAAATGTTCGCAACGATGGAACAGGCCATCGCACGCGAGAAGCAACTGAAGCATTGGAATCGCGCTTGGAAGCTTAGGCTCGTGGAAGAGATGAATCCGGAATGGAAAAATCTATTTGACGCGGCAACAGGCGAGATTGCATTTGGCCCCGCAGACGCGGAGCGGCTTGCTATAGAGCCAGTGCACCCATGTGACTTGGATGGATCCCCGCCTTCGCGGGGATGACGGACAGATTTGATAACCCTTCGCGGTCTGCGGGAATTTGGAATGATCATTTCACTCATCGTTGCGGTTGCGGAAAACGGTGTCATCGGGCGCGATGGCGGATTGCCGTGGCATCTTTCGTCCGATCTGAAGACATTCCGCCGTTTGACGATGGGAAATCCGATGATCATGGGGCGGCGCACCTACGACAGCATCGGCAAGCCGCTTGATGGCCGTGACAACATCGTCGTCACGCGTGATCCGCATTTTGAAGTGCCGGGCGTGTCTGCCTGCACATCGGTTTCGGATGCGCTGACGCTTGGACGGGTCTTGGCCCGCACACGCGGCTCGGATGAGATCATGGTTATTGGCGGCGCTGCGATTTACGACGCTGTGATGCCGGTTGCGGACCGCATCTATTTCACGCGCGTGCATGCGTCGCCGGACGGCGATCGGACGTTTGCAACGCCTGACGCGGAAACGTGGCGGGAAGTGTCGCGCGAGGCGCTTCCGCAAGGCCCGCGAGACGATTTCGCGTCGACGCTTATCGTCTACGATCGCATTCTGCCGCCCGGCTGACACGTACAGCGAAAACATCGTTAAGGCTGACTGCAAATGAGCGTCCGTAATGACACGCGGGTGGCTTGAAAGTCGCCGTGCTGAGCCCAATCTAATGCGTGGCCATATTCGGCCCTGACCAGAGCTGCGATACAAGAATTTGCGCGTGATTGACCCCTGCCCTATAAGCATCGCCTATCGTATTCTGCGGTGTGCTAGTGCAACCTAAGGCCATCTTGCATCCGATAATCGAGATGGTGCCGCTCCTCGTAGCGGGCGCTCGGCCGACCGTACCAGCTGAAATCTTCGAACCAATGAGGCGCACAAGCGATGCCCTGGAGTAATCAAGGCGGCGGCAAAAAAGGCGGCGGCAACGGCGGCGGCCCGTGGGGGCAAGGCCCGTGGGGTGGCGGCGGTCAGGGCGGCGGCGGCAAGGAACCGCCCGATCTCGATGAAATTCTCCGGCGCGGTCAGGATCGTGTGAAGCGCGTCATGCGCGGCGGCGGTGGTGGCGGTGGACAGGGCAGCGGCATAGGGGACGGCGTGCCGAAGCCGTTTATCTTCCTGCTGGCGATGCTGATGCTGTCGGCGGTCGCGTTCTACGGCTTCTTCTTCCGCGTCAACCCGGACGAGCAGGGCATCGTGTTGCGCTTCGGCAAGTTCGAGCGCTGGGAAGGCCCGGGCCTGCACATGCGCTTGCCGTATCCGATCGAAGAAGTCCGCCTGCCGAAGGTCACGCAGCAGCGCACGATCGAAGTCGGCAGCGGATCGCGCGGCACCGGCGGTCCCGACAGCGGCCTGATGCTGACGGGCGATGGCAGCGTCGTCGATGTCCGCTTTGTCGTGTTCTGGCGTATCAGCCCGGAAAACGATCCGGTGACCAAGCAGACCGGCGTCGAGCAGTATTTGTTCAACATCGCCCAGCCTGAAACGACGGTGCGTGAAGTGGCGGAAAGCGCCATGCGCGAAGTCGTCGGTCAGTCCTCGCTGCAGCCTTTGCTTACGGGCGGCCGTCAAAAAGCGCAGCAGGATGCGCAAGTCCTGATGCAGAACATTCTCAATTCTTATCGAGCCGGCATCAAAATCGACCAAGTGCAATTACGCGAAGTCGATCCACCGGCGCCGGTTATCGCAGCGTTTCGCGACGTCGCGGCGGCAGGCCAGGACAAGGAGCGTTTCGTCAAGGAAGCGCAGACCTACGCCGACCAAATCATCCCGCGCGCCAAGGGCGAAGCCGACCGTATCGTTGCTGGAGCGGAAGGCTTCAAGGATCAAACAGTGGCGGAAGCGACAGGCCAGGCGTCTCGTTTTCTTAAGGTCTACGACGAATACAAGAAAGCACCCGACGTGACGCGCCAGCGTTTGTTCCTTGAAATGCAGGAACGCGTGCTTTCGGGCGCCGATAAGATCATCCTGGATCAGAAGAGCGGCAGCGGCCAGGGTGTCGTGCCGTTCCTGCCGCTCGATCAACTTCAGAAACGTAAGACAGACGGAGGGCAGCCATAATGCGCGCCTTTTTTGCCTTCATCGCATTCCTTTTGGGCCTTGGCGCGCTCGCGCTGTATTCGTCGGCCTTCATCGTTCATCAGAACGAGCAGGTGCTTGTCCTGCGTTTCGGTGAGCCGCAGCCGCCGATCACGACGCCCGGCCTTAAGTGGAAAATGCCGTTCGTTGATACCGTCGAATATCTCGACAAGCGCATTCTTGATCTCGACACGACTGAACAGGAAGTCACCGCTGCCGACCAGCAGCGTATGATCGTCGACGCCTACGCGCGCTATCGCATCACCGATCCGCTGAAGTTCTATCAGAATATCCGCAGCGAAGAGCGGGTGCGCAGCGTTGTTGGCCCACTCATCGAGTCTGAAATCCGCCGCGTGGTTGGTTCGACGACGTTGCAGGAAATCGTCAAAGACAAGCGCGAAAGCATGATGAAGGAAATCGCCAAGCAGGTGAACAAGGAGGGCGCCGACTATGGTCTCGAAGTCGTCGATGTCCGCATCAAGCGCACCGACCTGCCGCAGGAAAACCTCGTCAAGGTCTTCGATCGCATGAAGGCCGACCGCGTTCGTGAAGCGACCGAACTGCGCGCCCAGGGCGAAGCAGAAAACAACCGTATTCGCGCGAATGCCGATCGCGAAGTGACGATCATCAAGGCTGAGGCAACGCGGAAATCGGATACGATCCGCGGTGAAGGTGAAGGCGCCCGCAACGCCATCTTCGCTGAAGCGTTCGGACGTGATCCTGAATTCTTCTCGTTCTATCGTTCGATGCAGGCCTATGAAGCATCGATGAAAGCGGGCGACACGCGGATGCTGCTGTCACCCGACAGCGACTTCTTCCGCTACTTCCAAAACCCGAACGGTGGCGCCGCGTCGCCGCCGCAGCCGCGATGACGGATCTCATCGCCGGGCTTGGGATCGCTTTGGTGCTGGAGGGCCTGTTGTGGGCTCTCCTGCCAGACACCGCCCGGCGGATGATTTACGACATGGCAAATCTCCCCGAGCAGCAGTTGCGCATGGTCGCCTGGGCCGTCGTAGCGGCGGGCTGCGTGCTTGTCTGGCTCGCGCGGGGGTAATCCGCGCCAAAACGGCTCTCGCCGGTCCGCCCTTTCGCCAGGGCGCGGCACTTTATTTCAGGCTTTAAATCGCACCGACTTATCCCCGCCATCTGGCTGCATGCTACAATGGGCAAAGTTGACTGCCGGAATGCGCGGCCGTTAGCGTTCTTTATTAAAACCGCCAGTTTTAGCTGGCGGGTGCCCATTTAGGAGTTGCTTGCATGCGCTTGATGCCCGGCGGTCGAACACAAGGTCTGGCAGCTATTGCAGCGCTGGTCCTTTGGCCCGTTTTGGCTGGCACGGCGTTCGCGCTCGATCCGAACCCAAGCCCTCCTGCACCGGGCGCCGCGCCGAGCGCGACACCGCCGCCAGGAAGCACGATTGCCATCGGGCCGCCCTCGGTGGCGCCGCTCGCCAAGCGACTGAGCAATGCGGTCGTCAATATCGCCACGTCGCAGACCGTCAAAGGTCCGCAGGGCGTTCCGTTGCCGAAGGTGCCGCAAGGCTCGCCGTTTGAAGATTTCTTTGAAGACTTTTTCAACAAGCGCGGTGGCGTGCCGCGTTCGGACCGCAAAATTTCGTCGCTCGGCTCGGGCTTCGTGATCGACGGCAAGGAAGGGCTTGTCGTCACCAACAATCACGTCATCGACGGCGCCGACGAAATCTTCATCAATTTCCCGGACGGGTCGAAGCTGAAGGTCGACAAGGTGCTTGGCAAAGATACCAAGGCCGATCTCGCGCTGCTGAAGGTGACGCCGAAGGAGCCGCTCGTCGAGGTCAAGTTCGGATCATCGGCTGAAGTCGAAGTTGGCGATTGGGTGCTCGCGATCGGCAACCCGTTTGGGCTCGGCGGATCGGTCAGCGTCGGCATCATTTCAGCCAAGAGCCGCGATATCAATTCTGGCCCTTATGACGACTATCTGCAGACCGATGCAGCGATCAATAAGGGCAATTCTGGCGGTCCGCTGTTCAACATGAAGGGTGAAGTGATCGGCGTAAACACCGCGATCATCTCGCCGACCGGCGGCTCGATCGGCATCGGCTTCGCTGTGCCGTCGGATACGGTCGCAAGCGTCATCAGTCAGTTGAAGAAGTTCGGCGTCACGCAGCGCGGGTGGCTCGGCGTCAAAATTCAAACCGTGACGGACGACATCGCCGAGACGCTCGGCGTGCCGGCCAATACCGGTGCGCTGATCTCGGCCGTGACGCCAGACAGTCCGGCTGCGAAGGCCGGTCTCGAATCCGGCGACGTTATTCTGAAGTTCGACGGCAAGGACGTGACGACCATGCGCGGCTTGCCGAAACTGGTCGCCCAGACAGAGATCGGCCGCGCGGTCGATGTCGACGTACTGCGCAAGGGTAAGCGCAAAACGCTTTCTGTTGCTGTCGGCCGTCTCGAAGAGGATGTCGACGCGCCGCCGGTCGCAGCCAAAGACGATCAGAAAGAGCCCGAGAAAAACACACCCGTCATCACGACAGCGTCGATCCTCGGCATGACGCTTGCGGCCCTCGATGACGACGCGCGCAAGAAGTACGGCATCGACACCAAGATCAGCGGTCTGATCGTCCAGGATGTGGACGTTTCAAGTTCTGCTGCTCAGAAAGGCATCAAAGAAGGCGACGTTCTTGTCGAGGCCGGACAGGATACACTTGCAAAGCCTGACGATCTTGCCAAAAGCGTCGATAAGGTTCGTCAATCTGGCCGCAAGGCCGTTCTCTTGCGCGTCGAAGACGGCAAGGGCGATTTGCGCTTCGTTGCGGTTCCACTGCCATAGCAGCGCTTTGAACGGGGTTGCGGCAACGCATTGAAGTTTTACACCGGAGGGTTTTGTGTCTGAACGTCACGGGATACTAGAGACGATCTTCGAGCAGTTGGCGCCCGTGCACGCGGACGGGCACAAGTTCATCGCGATCGGTGCGGCGGCGACGCTGCTGTTCTTTCTGCTGTACCCGCCGGTCGGCTGGCTGCTCGCGGGCGTGACGGCTTGGATCGTGTATTTCTTCCGCGATCCCGCGCGCGTAACGCCGTTGCGGGACGGCCTCGTGATCTCGGCAGCCGATGGCCGCGTCTCCGGTATCGATCTCGTCAAGCCACCTGCGGAATTGGGCTTCGGCCCGGAAGAGCGCGTGCGCATCTCGACATTCCTGTCGGTCTTCGACGTGCACATCAACCGCGCGCCGGTCTCCGGCCGGATCATTCGGTCGGTCTATATTCCAGGCGCGTTCCTCAACGCCGCTCTTGATAAGGCGAGTGAGGAAAACGAGCGACGCGCCATCGTCATTCAAAAGTCTGACGGCACCGAAATCGGTTGCGTGCAGATTGCCGGCCTCGTCGCGCGCCGTATCGTGACGTTTTCGCATGAGGGCGATACCGTCGGCACTGGTCAAAGGTTCGGGTTGATCCGCTTCGGTTCGCGGACCGATATCTATCTGCCGCCCGGCAAGACCGCGCTCGTCAGCGTCGGTCAGCGCATGATTGGCGGCGAAACCGTTGTCGCAGATTTGAAGGCAGATGAACCCGAGCGGGAATCGCGCCGCGATTGATCAAGAAAGGGCGTCATCATGGACCCTGAAGTCCCACCATTGGAAGTCGCAACGCGGCGGCGGCGTATCCGCCCGATGTTCCGGCATTCGCGCGTGCCTGTCCGCCTGATGGTGCCGAACTTCTTCACGCTGCTCGGCTTGTGCGCCGGGTTGACGTCGATCCGCATGGGCATCGAAGGCCGTTATGATCTGGCACTCGCCGCGATCGTCTTCGCGGCCTGCCTCGACGGGATTGACGGCCGTATCGCGCGCCTGTTGAAAGCGTCGTCGCGCTTCGGCGCCGAACTCGACAGCCTCGCCGACTTCGTCAACTTCGGCGTGGCGCCGGCGTTCCTGATTTTCAATTGGGGCCTCGGCGATCTCAAGAGTGCGGGATGGATTTGCGTGATGATATTCGCGCTCGCATCCGCCTTGCGCCTTGCGCGTTTCAACGCCGCGATCGATGACGACAAACCACGCTGGCAATCGAACTATTTCACCGGCATGCCGACACCGGCCGCGGCTATCGTCGTGCTGCTGCCGGTTTACATGCACCACCTCGGCCTCACGATCCTGAAAGAGCCGTGGGCGCTCAAGGTCGTGCTGGTCTATACGCTCTTCATCGCCTTCATGATGGTGTCGACGATCCCTACCTACTCGGGCAAGCTGCTCGGCGAGCGCATCGGCCGCGAGTGGGTTTTGCCGCTGTTCGTCGTCGCAATCGGCGGTGTCGCGATGCTCGTCACCTATCCGTATGAGACGCTGACAGTGCTCTCGATCGGCTACCTTGCCATGGTTCCGGTTGCCTGGAAGCGCTTTCAGGAAATGTCGCAAGCGCAGCAGGGAGGTCTAGTTCCGACGGGCGCCGCTGAGGCGAATGCATCGGACCCGGCGGTTCAACCGCCCATGCCGGCGACGCCATCTAGCGGCTCAAGCGATCCGGCAACGTCTTCCGGCAGAATTTTCCCGCTGCGCCCAGGTGACCCGCAACGATGAACATCGAAAGCTTTTCGGTCTCCGGCGTGAAGCTGATCACGCCGAAGAAATTCGGCGACGCGCGCGGTTTCTTCTCTGAAACGTGGAATGAAAGCGTTTTGCAGGCAGCCGGTATCGACGTGCATTTCGTGCAGGACAATCACGCGTTTTCTGCAGCCAAGAACACGCTGCGTGGGCTGCATTTTCAACTGCCGCCGAAAGCGCAGGACAAACTGATACGCGTGACGCGCGGCGCAATCGTCGATGTGGCGGTCGATATCCGGAAAGATTCTCCAACCTTTGGTCAGCACGTCGCCGCGGTGCTCTCCGCCGACAACTGGGCGCAGCTTTGGGTCCCGAAAGGCTTCGCCCACGGTTACTGCACGCTCGAACCGGATACGGAAGTCATCTACAAGGTGACCGACTACTACTCACCCGCCGACGATCGCGGCATTCGTTTTGATGATCCAACGCTTGCCGTCGCCTGGCCGGTCAATGCCGAGACGGCGCTTCTCTCCGACAAGGACAAAGTGCAGCCGCTCTTGAAAGACGCGCCGCAGCTGTTTTAGCGCGAGGCGGTTTGCTGATCGTCTTTCGTCCAGACGCTCACGCGGCCGTTCGTCTCAAGCATCGCCAGTTTGACGTCGGAAATCTTGAAGCAGCCCGAGCCGCGCAATGCCGTCATCAACTCGGCTTGCGAAATCCGTTCGTCTTCGAGTGTTTTTTCTGCGGTCTTGCCGTCTCGGATCAGAACAAGCGGTATGCCGTCGATTGCGGCTTCAAAAGCCGGTATCCGGTAACTCACGTACGACACCAGCCAGTTGATCGCCACCAGCGTTGCGGCGCTGATCAAGCCGCCGATCAGCGAATTATCGCCGGCATTCATGGAATTCTGCACGGCGTTGCTGAGGATCAGCAGCAGGATTAGATCGAACGGCGCCAATTGGCCAACCTGGCGTTTGCCGGTGAGGCGCAGGGCGGCGATCAGAAACGCGTAGACGGCGATCCCGCGGACGACGAACTCCCACCACGGTGCGGACATTTCAAACATGGCTCACCTCTGTTGATGTGACGGCGCCAATCTAACGCGCAGAGCGGCCGTTTGGCTGACTGTAAGAGGCGCAAAAATGAAAAAAGCCCAGGGCGTCGCCCGGGCTTCGTTTGCTGTGCGGCGAGGGTAGGACGCCGGCCTACTTCGTTTCTTCAGCGGTGCGGTGATAGATATCGTCGGTCCGCAGGATGTCGTCCTCGCCGAGATACGAGCCGATCTGCACTTCGATGATTTCGACAGGAACCTTGCCGGGGTTTTCCAGCCGGTGCCACTGCGTCGCGAAAATGTAGACGCTCTCGTTCTCGCGGACGAGCTTCTCGATATCGCCGATCACGATCTTGGCCGTGCCCTGGACAACGATCCAGTGCTCCGAGCGATGGTGATGCATTTGCATGGACAGCTTGCCGCCCGGCTTGACGTGCAGCAGCTTGACTTGAAAACGCGGCCCGATGTTGAGGGTTTCGAAATAGCCCCAAGGACGATAGTTGCGCAGGTGTTGTTCCTGCTCCTTGCGGTTCGATTGCTTGAGGCGCGCAACGATTTTCGACACGTCCTGTGTGCGGCTCTTGTCGGCGACCAGCAGCGCATCGGGCGTATCGACGATCACGAGGTCGTGGACGCCGATTGTCGAAATAATCGATTTTTCCGAGTGAACGTAGCAGTCGGTAGTGTCTTCGAGCACGGCCTCGCCGTGAATGTAGTTGCCCTTGTCGTCGCGCGGAGCGATATCCCACAGCGACGTCCACGAGCCGACGTCGTTCCAGCCGACATCGAGCGGTAGCACCGCTGCCGTCAGCGTCTTCTCCATAACGGCATAGTCGATCGAGATGTTCGGCGATTGCGCGAAGCTCGTTTTGTCGAGGCGCAGGAAACCGAGGTCATCGTTGGCGCGGGCGAGTGCGTTGCGCGCGGCCTCAAGAATTGCTGGCTCAAGGCGTGCGAGTTCTTCGAGGTATGTCCGCGCATTGAGAACGAAGATGCCGCTGTTCCAAAGATAGTTGCCGGATTTGAGATACGTTTCGGCGGTATATTTGTCCGGTTTTTCGGCAAACTTTTCGACGGCGAAAGCACCGCCGTTGAAGCCTTCGATGGGGTTGCCTTGCTTGATGTAGCCGTATCCGGTGTGCGGCTCCGTCGGCTTGATGCCGAAGAGCACGAGCTTTCCGGTCGCCGCAACTTTGGCGGCGCGCTTGACGCCTTCGACAAAGCGGACGTCATCCTTGACGACATGATCGGATGGCATGACGGCGAGAATGGCGCCGGGATTTTCGCGCAGCGCTGCGAGCGCCGCAACGGCGATCGCAGGCGCCGTGTTGCGGCCGACCGGTTCGAGGATGATGGCGCGCGGCTTGATGCCGGCGCGCTCGATTTCCTCGCGCACCAGAAACCGGTGATCGTTGTTGCACAACAGAACGGGCGGCGCGAAACCGGCGTCAGCGCTGAGGCGCGCCATCGCGGCGCCGAGAAATGTCGTCGTCTGCCCGGTGAAGAAACGGATGAATTGCTTCGGGTACATCGCGCGCGAGAGGGGCCACAGCCGCGTGCCCGAACCACCTGACAGGATCACAGGGAAGATCGCGTTCATGTGCCGTCTATTCCTCGCCGTCTGATCAGGCCGCACTGGCTCAAGCTATAGCATCCCTAGCACGTCCCGCGCGATTGCGATTAGTGCCGCGGCGGAGCATGACAGTTTTGCCCATCGAATTTGTGTCAGGGACGAGCACGCTGCTGCGGCGACGGTTGCGTATGCCTCCGTCGCCCCGCTGACGTTCAACATGGTCTGGGCCGGCTTTGCTTACTGCGCCGGACGCATCAATCGTTCGCGCAACGAGCGCAGCGAATTGGCGCCACCTGCATCAGCGCTTTGTGCCATGCCGTTTGCCACGCCGTTCGATTGGCCGTTCGTCAACGGTGCACGCCGCTCGAGGCCGTTGGGCGGCGAGCCTGTGCCACCGTTGCGCGGCGCGTAGGCAGCGCTTGGCGCTGCCGCCGCATCTTTGCGCAGCAGCGGAGCCGATGGCCTCGCGACCCCGGCTTGCGACGGGTAATTCTGAGACGGAGCCGGCGGCGGCGCGAAGCGCGCTTCGACAGGCGGCGCTACGAACTCGTCGTCCTCGCCTTGCGGCAGTCCCATCGCGTCGGCCATCATCGCGAGCTGTTGGCTCATGTCGCCGCCGCTGCCGATGCCCGACATGCGCCAACGATCGACGACCTGTTCGAGGAAGCCTTCGTCGCCCATGGACTTCTGCCATTTCTCTGAGAAGCGCGCGGTCGAGGAGCGCGGCAAACAATTCTTCGGCAGTTCGTCGAATTTGATGCGAACCGGCAACGACATGCCGTCGCCGAAAGCGATGGCTTCGCGCTGGCCGAGCGATGGCAAGAATTCGAGGAGGCCGGAGCCGGTGTCGGAGACAGCCGACTGAACGATCGCCTGGTCCTTGTCGTTGGCCATGCGCAGCGCAAACACAGTGTTGCACTGAGACAGAATGGTTGGGTCGATTTCTGCGGGGCGCTGGGTGACGATGCACAGCGACGCACCGTATTTGCGGCCTTCCTTGGCGATTTTCGCGATCGCGCGTTTGCACGGCTCGAAGCCCATAGAGGCATTCGCCGGAACGTAGCGGTGCGCTTCTTCGCAGACGAGCGTCACGGGGACCTGGCCTTCGCTCCAGAGGGCGAAGTCGAAGGTCATGCGGCAAAGCACCGATACGACGACGTTGACGATTTCCGTCGGCAGACCCGTCAATTCCAGAATGGTGATCGGCTTGTCGTTGACTGGCACGCGGAAAATGCGGCTCAGCACCTGCGTCATGCCATCGTAGACGGTCAAGGAGCCGAACATGAAGCCATAGCGGCCGTCTTGCGAGATCGTTTCGATATGGTTCTTGAGCTGGCGGTACGGCGCCAAATCGCGCTTGTTCTCGAGCTTGCCCATGCGCTCATCAATGAGGCTGGTCAGGTCCGAAATACGGTAGGGTACTGGCGTATCGACGGTGTAGCGTCCGCTGTCGATGACGCCGCGGCGCAATTTGTTGCTTTCCGCGTTGCGGCCCGAACTGTAGCGGCTCTTGGCGATCGGAATGAGTTCCTGGAGGACTTCAATCTCGGCCTTGCGCTCGGAGTCGCCGATCAGGACTTCGACGATTTCTTCGAAGTTCAACAGCCAGAACGGCAGCTGCATGTTGCGCGGCGAGATGACTTCCGCCCACTCGCTGAATGCGGTCGCGTATTCGTTATGCGGATCGAGCAGCACGATGTGAGCGGCCGGATGTTTTTGCAGGATCGAGCGCAGGATCAGCGCCGTCGTGCACGATTTACCCGTGCCCGTGGTGCCGAGGATCGCAAAGTGCTTGCCGAGCAAATCATCGACGCGGACCATCGCCGGGATCGTGCTGTCTTGGCGAATAGTCCCGACGCGGACGCACGAGCTGCCGTCGCCGACGAATGCCGTCTCGAGTTCGAGTTTCGACGCGACGCGAACGCGGTCGCCGAGCGCCGGATAGATCGTAACGCCACGATTAAAGCGCGCGCTGGTAATCGGCGCGCCGGGGCTCTTCCAAAGCTCGCCGACGAGGCCGAGCTCGGCAATCCAAATTTCGGTGTCGCCGTCGCGCTGGGCCGGCACCGGCACGCTCAACGCAGAGACGATTGCGAGCACGATCGTGTTGGCAGTATCGATCGCGAGCAGCGTTCCCATTTCCGGGCGGTCGTTGATCGACCGGACGCGGCCGTTGGTCTGCCCGTCGAGCAGCACGATGGCTTTCGAGCCTGTGACGGACACGATGCGGCCGATTGAGCCGTCAGCGCTCTGGTCGGGATTTGCCAAATGCGGAAGCGCAGTCATCAGAGTGTCCTAGCGGATTGTGCAGATTGAGGTTCGTTGGTGGCAACGGTGAGAACTGTATTTCGCGACGGCAGGACGATGGCGACTTCTGTGCCTTCGCCTTTACGCGAGCGAATTTCGATTTCGCCGCCATGAAGGTCGACCAGTGCCTTGGCGATCGGCAAGCCGAGGCCGGTGCCTTCGCGCCAGCGGGTGCGGCCGCCGTCGACCTGGCCGAATGGCGTCAGTGCAATCGCGACTTCATCGGCTGACATGCCGACGCCGGTATCGCGCACAAGCACCGTGACGCCGCCCGTATTGGCGCGCATGGCGTCGATGGTCACGGTGCCGCCGCGCGGGGTAAACTTGATGGCGTTGGAGATGATGTTCGTGAAAATCTGGCGCAGCTTGATGCTGTCGCCGCGCGCCATCGGCAAGTCGAAAGCGATTTTCGGCGCAAGGGTTACACCGGCCTCGCTCGCCATCAGCCGGAACGAGTTGGTGCACGCTTGGATGATTTCTTCGATCGACACTTCGCGGCTGTCGAGCGTGTACTTGCCGCTTTGGATCTTCGAGATGTCGAGAATGTCGTTGATGACCGACAGCAGGTGGCCGGCCGCGTCATTGATCAGCGTCGCGTACTCGACGATGTCGGCATCCGGCAGTTTGCGGCGGTTGTGATCGGTGAGCAGCTTCGAAAAGCCGATGATCGTGTTGAGGGGTGTCCTCAACTCGTGGCTCATGTTGGCGATGAATTCGGATTTGATCTTGCTCGCAAGCTCCGCCTCGACCCGTGCGGACTGCTCAGCGATACGCGCGCGATGGCGGAGCACCGCGTCGCCAAGCAGCGAGGCGTACTCTGTCATCAGCGTGCTCGATTTATTGCCGAAGGCGCCGTTGAGCATGGGTGGGCCGTGTGAAAATCCAGGTCTTACAAATCACACGCTACGGCGGAGGTGCTAAGCTGAGGTTAATGGCTGTCCAAATTACGGATTGTCCGTTCCCGGATCGTCGCGGCGGCGGCCAATGATATCCGCCTTGGTGCCACGGTCGGCAGGGCGCGGCGGCGCCCTAGCCGCCGGCATCTACAACGCATCATCTACAACGCAAGTGCGTGTGACGGCGCCCAGCAGCGGCTTGCAAGGACAACGTATGTCCGCGCGCGCTGCAGGCTTTGAATCAGCGGGTGATGAATTTGAACGGCACCGAGACGATCAGCGGTTCGTCGGCGACATCATTCGGCATCGCTGGGAAGGGTGCTGCGCGATCGAGCGCTGCCACCGCTGCATCGTCGAGCACCTTCGAGCCCGAGCTCGTCGTGATTTCGCGCGACATCAGCTCACCGTTGGGACCGATCGTGAATTTGACCCACACGGTGCCCGCAAGGCGCGACCTCGGGTTGATCTTGGACCGTTCGAGCATATCGCGCAGCTTGCCCAGGTACTGCGTGCGCGCCGTCGCGTTGATGCTGCCGAGCTTTTCATCGCCCGAACTCTGCTCGGCGACTATGGCGACCTGCTCCGGCTGTTCGATCGGCGTCACCTCGGTGACCGGCGGCTTCTCTTCCGGCGGCGGCGGCTCTTCTTGCTTGACGATATTGTCTTCGACGACGCTGGCTTCCGACGTAATCGTGTCCTTCAACTCGTCGATTTCTTTGACTTCTTCGACAGGCGGCGGCGCTTCGGCAACCATCGGCGTAATTTCCGCCATCTCGATTGTCTCGATAGCATCTCCGAGCTTCGCAAGGCCTTCGATGGCGATGCCCTGCTCGACCATGATCGAATCCGCGCCCGTGCCGGCGTCAAACGCGTCGCTGACGGCAACCGGCGGCTTCACGATGAGCGCATACGCAAGCGACCCGTGGACCGCAAGGGACAGCAGAACTGCAATGGCGCGCAACATTTGCATGGCGGTCGGCGTGGTCCTCAAACTACGAATGCGTAGGTCTTCGTTCAGTTCGGCGTCGTTGCTTGCGCGGACGGAGATGGCTGGGAGAGAAGCGAAACGCGCGCAAAGCCCGATTCCCCGACGCGGCCCAGGATTTCCATGACTTCGCCGTACGCGATCTTCTTGTCGGCGCGAACATAAACGATGCCCTCGCCGCCCTCTTGCGATTTAATTGCCATCAGGCGCGACACCAAGCTCTCGCGCGTGACCTGCTCATCACGGATGTACAAGTTTCCGTCACCCGCCATCGTAACGACCATAGGCTTTTTGACGGTGCCGAGCTTCGAGGCCGATGTTTTCGGCAGATCGACCGGAACGCCTTGAACCATCAGCGGTGCCGCCACCATGAAGATGATGAGCAGCACGAGCATCACATCGACGAACGGCGTGACGTTGATTTCGGCTAACGGCTTATAGCCGTCGCCATCATCGTTACCGCCTCCGCCTACAGACATACCCATAACGCGACGCCCTCAAACCTGATTGGCTTCGACGCCGCGACGCGCGAGGCTGCGGGCCAATCCTGCCAGTGCAGGTCCGATTTTGTCGGAAGCCCGGCCAAGTGCAACCGTGAACTGATTATAGGCGATCACGGCCGGAATGGCGGCAGCCAGTCCAACGGCGGTTGCAAAGAGCGCTTCGGCGATGCCGGGGGCGACGACCGCGAGGCTCGTATCCTTTGACTGGGCAATGGCCGTGAACGAATTCATGATGCCCCAGACGGTGCCGAACAGCCCGATAAACGGGGCCGCCGAACCGAGCGTCGCGAGGAACGGCAAGCCTTTTTCGATGCCTTTTAATTCGCGCTTCATGGCGCCACGCATCGCCTGTTCGAGGCGGTCGCGGACTTCTCCGCTGGCGGCGTTGCGCGCGCCCTCCGTCCACTCGACCTGAGCCGCGGAATTGACCGACGTAATCAGACCGTCTCTGGAACTGGCCGCAAGACGGCCCGAAGCCGACGCATCCTCAAGCACGCGGACTTCGCGATTGAGGCGCCAGATGCGGAACATCTTCTCGAAAATCAGGGCCCAGCAGACGATTGACGCCACGAGTAGCCCAATCATGATGGACTTCACGACGATGTCTGCATGCTCGAACAGACCCATGATCGACAAATCACGGCCGACGACTGCTGCTGTGTCTTCCAAACCGGTCACCACTTACTTGGATAATTTCGCATTTGCCAGCGATGAGACGCTGAGGCGCTGCAGACAGCTATCAACTGCACCAGCGTCGGTTTTGCAATCCATCACGTCGTTTATCAGAAGCTCGGTGATTTTATCGCAGGCGATGTTGTCGATTTCGAACAGCTTGACCGAGCGCTTTTGCGGACGGACAGGCGCGAGATCGACGGCGATACGGCGGGTAAAAACGCCGCCTTCGAACATGACCAGCTCGAGCTTCAGCGTTTGGTAGGCCGTGTCGGACTGATTGTTGACGACGACGACCGCGCGGCAGCCCTTGTCAGTCGCCTCAAGTTTATTGAGTTCCAGAGATACGCCGGCAGCGTTGGCAGCGTTGGCAGCGGGCGCGGCGCCTTGTGCAGCGACCGGCAGCACGACCGCTGCTGCTGCGGCCAATTGAGCGATAAATCGGTTGAGAATCACGCGCTGGCTTTCTGTACGTTGAATTTCAAGAATGGGCCGTTCCGTACCCTATCGGGCGCGGATATTCCAGTTGCATTCCTGCGCCTTAATCCAGGCGGACGAGAGATTTTGCTACCGGCCGTTGTGATATGGCGCATTTGACGCAAGCGATCAACGCATCCCCACGGAGATTTTTCGCCTCGCGACGCAGTGAGATCAATTCCTGAAAATCGCCTCCGTCGTTCCTAATAAAAAACGATGGTTTTCCCGCTAATCCCAGAATTGATGCAAACGCGCAACGCGCTGATAGAATTGATGTTTTTCAGGAAAAAATCCCCTCGTTCATGGAATTGACCAAGCCGGGTTTGCAGCGCTCTCTCAAAAAATAACAACGGCACGCGAGGGCAATTGACCGTGTGCGCGGGCGGCAACGGACAACGTCGATGCGGTCACAACTTTGGGAGAATAGAATGGCGCGCGTAAGCATCACGGCAAGCATGGCGGCTCTCGGATTCATGATGGTCTCGGCGCCCGCTTTCGGGCAGGACCAGGGGGCCGCTCCGGCCGATGCGCCGCCTGCGGCACAGGGCGACCTTCCGGAAGTGAAGGTCATTCAGGAACAGCCGAAGCCGCAGGCTGTGCAGCAGGCCGCTCCTAAGCCGAAACCCAAGACGGTGGCTGCCAAGCCGAAACCGGTGCCGCAGCCTCAGCCGGTCCAACAGTACGAGCCGGTCAGTGATGACTTCGCCGCGGCCGAAATTTCGGAGCCGGCGCAAGTCATGGCGAATTCGCCCTACGGCGCAACGGCAGGTGCCGGCGCGGCGCAGCGCGCCGAATTCGGCAACATCTCGCCGATCAACGCCCGCACGATGTTGCCCGGCGACTTGCAGAATTACACCGGTGCAGGCACGCGCGTGACGACAGAGGGCATCGAAGAGCAGCGTCCGCAGAGCAATCATGAAGCGCTTGCCCGCGTTCCGGGTGTCGTGACCGTCAACGACGACGGCGTTGGCCGTCACGGCGGCGTCGGCATCCGCGGTTCCGCGCCGCGCCGTTCCCGCAAAGTGCTGATCTTGGAAGACGGCCAGCCGATCAACTTCTCGCCCTACCTCGACTCCTCGTCGCATTACACGCCGCCGACCGAGCGTCTTGAAAGCATCGAAGTCACGCGCGGGTACGTTGTCAATTACGGCCCGCTCAACAATCACGGCATCGTTAACTACCGCAACCTATCGCCGTTTGGAGCCAATGAAACGGTGTTGAAGTTCGGCATCGGCCGCACATGGGATGTCGAAAAGGATTGGAATAATTTCCGCTATACCCACACCCGCCAGAACGCCGGCAACTGGGGTGTCGTCGCGTCCTATGCCGGATCGGAAATGGGCGGCGCGTGGGACAACGAAGTGCTGCGCTACAACGACTTTTACGGTGCGCTCGGCGTCAAGGGCGACAATCAGGATTTGACAGTGTCTGGCGGCTTCTTCCGCCAGCGTGACAACTACGACGAAGACAACTTCCTGCGCGGCGACTTCTCGGATTTCATTGCGAACGGCCGTCGCAAAGGCGGAGACGCATGTGTGGGTCAGCCTAACCCGAGCAACTTTGAAGCAACCTGCGGTCACGACCGCAGCACGTATAACGGAGACCACTATCGCTTACAGATCGCGCACAATTACTACTTAGACAAAAACACGACGATCAGCACGCGCCTGTACGGCGCCGATCATGATCGTGCGCGCTTTTACCCGGATCAGACGGGCGAGTATGGTCCAACGGGTCCCGTCGTCGATGGCGAGAGCGACGCTGTATTAATTGATCCGCAGACAGGCCCTCTCGATCTAGCAATGGCTGGACGCGATCGCCGCTATCAGAACTACGGCGTCGACTCGCGCGTCGAAATGGCGAACCTGCCGTTCTTCGGCGGAATGACGCACGATCTACAGTTCGGCGCGCGCTACGAGCGCGGCAAATTCCGTAACCGTGATCGTGAAGGCGACCCTGGCGAAGTCCTCTCGTTCGGAAATCGCGGTGAAATCGAAAACCAGGCAAATCTTGAATCGGACAGCTTTGCGGCCTTCATTCAAACCGCGATCCACGTCACCAAAACCCTGACAGTCACGCCAGGCTTGCGCTTCGAGGACTACGAAACGTCGTTCCGCGCCGTCCTTGGCGAAGGCGTCGATTTCGGTGAGCTGAAATCGAGCCATACCGAAGTGCTGCCCGGAATTGCGTTCGCTTGGGAAATCGCGCCACGCTCAACCGTCTACGGCAGCTATCACCGGGGCCTCACGCCGCATCAAATCCGCGACGCGCTCGAAGACTTCGATCCGGCCGTTGCGCCATACCGCGTTGATGACGAAATCGGAGATAATTTCCAGATCGGATACCGGACGACGGCGCTGCGCGGAATCAGGTTAGACGCCGCCATCTTCCATAACCGCATCAGCAATTATCAGTTCGGCGAGGCCTTCCAGAGCGACGGCGGCGACCGCGTGTTCTCGTCGATCGACAAGGTTCAGTTCACAGGCTTCGAGATCGGCTCCCGCATCGATAGCCGTCCGTTTGTCGGTGGTGCCTGGAACCTGTTCGCCGAGGCGGTCTACACCTACACGGACTCCGAGATCATATCGAATGCCGGCAACCCAGCCACGCGCGGCAACGAAGTGCCGGAAGCGCTCAAGCAATACGCCAACCTGACGCTTGGCGTTGCCTACAAAGACCTCTGGAATGTCAGCCTCACCGCGACCCATCGCGGCGGCTGGTTCGTCGACGATGAAAACACGAGAGGCTTCGGCTTCGACGGTCCGGCTTGCGAAGGCGTCGGCACTGCTGACGAAGAGTGCCAAGGCGCTGAGATCTCTCCCGGCCGTGTCGACGGCCAGTGGCTACTGTCGGCCCGTGCCAACTACAACATCTCCGACAAAGTCACGCTCTGGGCGACGGGCCAGAACTTGACCAATGAGTTATACCTTGCCGGTGTCGAAGATGGCGTGAAGCCGGCGATCGCGCGCTCGGTGATGGGTGGGTTCACGATCAAGTTCGACTAAGTTCAGAACGACCTTCAGTCGCAACAACGATCGAGAGCGGCGCTTCAGGAAACTGAGGCGCCGCTTTTGTTTTTGAGCGCGCGCCGTTCGGCGTAGCCACTATGCCATGATGTAAAAACATCACGTTGTTGCAGCGATCGGCGCGATCGGGAAAAAGTCCCTAGGTGCAATGCCTTGACGTCCGGCGGCCGAGAGTTCTTCTGGAATAAGGCCGGTGTTTTTCCTGGCGGGTCTGATTCGCAGGCTGATGGGTTCGGGACCTTTCGCTATCTCGGGGGAGAATAACAAAATGAAGCGATTGCGTTTAGCAGCAACCGTGGCGGCGCTTGGTTTGCCAGTGCTCAGTTCGTCAACCATGGCGCAGGATCAGGGCGCAGCGAACCCGCCTCCAGCAGCGCAAACGCCGCCCCCCGCCGCAGCCCCTACCGCGACGGAAGAGCTCCCGGCCGTAAACGTCGTCCAAGAGACGCCCGTGCAAAAGGCAGCCCGCGACAAGAAGAAGGCCGTCGCCGTATCGCCGCTGACGAGCTCCGCGCCGGCACCCGCGTCAGCGCCGGCTAACACGGCAGCGGCCGCCACGTCTGCGGTCGAGGCAGACACCGGCACGGCGAATGTCGAGACGCCGCTGCCGACGGTTCCGAGCGCGTCGACGACCGTCAGCGATGACGACATCAAGCGCGAAGGGACGATGCAGGTTCAGCAGGCGCTCCAGCAGCAAGTGCCGGGCGTCATCATTTCGGACGCTGCGGGCAATCCTATGCGCGCCGAAGTTTCCTTCCGCGGCTTTGACGCGTCGCCGGTCAGCGGCCGCTCGCAGGGTCTCGCGGTCTACCAGAACGGTATCCGTATCAACGAAGCCTTCGGTGACACCGTCCAGTGGGATGTCATCCCGAGCAACGCGATTGCCAGCACGTCAATCGTGAGTAACAACCCGTCGTTCGGTCTCAACGCGCTCGGTGGCGCGGCAAGCATTCTGATGAAGGACGGATTTAGCTATCAAGGCGGCGAGATCGACGCCATGGCGGGCTCGTTCGGTCGCGCGCAAATCGGCCTCCAGGCCGGTGTGTCGAGCGGCGGCGTCGGCCTGTACGTCGCTGGTGAAGGGATCACCGATGACAGCTTTCGTGACTTCTCGGACAGCGAAGTCAAGCGCTTCTACGGCGACCTCGGCCTGAAGGGCGACAACGCCGAAATTCATTTCAGCCTGACCGCGGCAAAGAACAACTTCGGTGCGAGCGCCGCGGCGCCGATCGAACTTCTGCAGCGCGATTGGAGCAACACGTTCACCACGCCGCAGACGACAGACCTCGAAGTTCTGATGCCGACGTTGTCGGGTAAGGTTCGGGCGACTGAGACGTTGACGTTCGCAGGTGCCGCCTATTACCGCCGTTACAAAAACAACGTGGTCGACGGCAACGTCACCGAAGCCGACGAATGCGCGGCGGGTAATCCGAACGTCCCGGGTGGTGAGGATCCAGACGACTTCCTGTGCTTGCCGGATGATGACGGCAATGAAGGCATGGGTGGCATCCTCCGCGATGCGAGCACGCCTGGTTTGGACCCTATCAACATCTCAGCGTTTGAAGAGCCATTCGGCACCATCGACCGGCTGAATACAAGCAGCCGTAGTTGGGGCGGCGTTTTGGAAGCACAAGAGCGCGCACGGATATTCGACCGTCCGAACCTGTTTATCGCAGGCATCTCGTACGACCGCGGTCGCTCGAACTATACGACGTCGAGCGAACTCGGCACGATCGGCGACAAATACGTTGTTGAAGGCACGGGCATCACGATTACGGATGCCGACCCTGCCAATCTCGATGATCCAAGCGAAGTCGGTCCGCGCGACCTGACGACCGACAACACCTATTTCGGTTTGTACTTCTCGAACGCGCTCGATGTGACCGATCAGCTGACGCTGACATTCGGCGGCCGGTACAATCACGCGACCATCAAGATGCAGGACAATACCGGCCTGTTTGACGACCTCAACGTCACCAACAGGTATGACCGCTTCAATCCGATGGTCGGCGCGAACTACAAGCTTCTCCCCGGCCTGGCCGTCTACGGCGGCTACTCGGAATCGAACCGCGCGCCGACGCCAGCGGAACTTGGCTGTGCCGAACCGGAAGCGCCGTGCCTCGTCGAAGGCTTCCTGACGGACGATCCGCCGCTCAATCAGGTCGTCGGACGTACCGCCGAAGTCGGCTTCCGCGGTCAGAGCTATAACAACGGCGATCGCTTCAGCTGGAGCGCGGGCCTGTTCCGCACGCTTGCGTCTGATGACATCCTGCCCGTCACGGAAGACGGCCGCGTATTCTTCCAGAACGCTGGTGACACGCTCCGCCAGGGTGTCGAACTGTCGGCGACGTATGAAGCAACCCGCTGGAGCACGTACGCGAGCTACGCCTTCGTCGATGCAACATTGGATTCCTGCGACGATCCGAGCGGCGAGTGCGCATTCCTGGAATCCGGAGACCGTCTGCCCGGCATTCCGCGTCATCGCTTCAAGGCCGGCTTCGAATACTGGCTGACGCCGAAATGGAAGTTCGGCGCTGACTTGATCGCGACCAGCAGCCAGCCGCTCTATCCGAACGACGTGTCGGAAGAGTTGGAAGAAGACGACGAAGATTTCGTCAAGAAGCTCGCCGGCTATACGCGCGTCGATCTTCACACCTCATACGACATCACCGACAACGTCCAGGTTTACGGTCTCATCAAGAACGTCTTCGATAAAAGGTACGGTCTCTACGGAACATTCTTCGAAGCGGACGAGGTGCCGGACCTCGGCAACCCGTTGCCGGGACCTGGCGGCGGCTTCGCCAACTTCAACGACCCGCGCACCATTTCTCCGGCAATGCCATTCGCGGCTTACGGTGGCGTCAAGATCAAGTTCTGATCGCTGCCTGCAACCAGAAATACGAAACGGCGGATCGATGGTCCGCCGTTTTTCGTTTCAAAGACTGGACCGGTCAGTGGTTGCGTTACACGCCAATCGGCACGAAGCGCGCGTCGGTGATTGCCGCCGGAACGGCAGCGCCATTCGTCAGTTCAATGCGGTCGATCTCGGCAAGCGCCGCGCGTACGGCCTCCGCCACGCGCTGCAGCTCGGGCGCGGTGTCGAGGTCGCTTTCGATGTATGCAAGCGTATCGCGGACCGACGCCAGGTCGATGCGCTGCACGCGAGCGTTTTTGGGCGGCGCCTTCTTGAATACTCCGAACATGTCGTCACCTCGAACGCGGCGCGAAGACCTTAAGACTTTCTCAACCCTTCTTAGCACGCCGCAAAATTCGCGCCAGCTGGCGATTTGCCTGGCTGGCGCTGAACGCGCGTTCGGCATCGCCGCAACGCTGTCCCGAATTGAAACGGCACCCGCATCAATTGGAGAGAAATACTCCAGCGTTCTTTTACTTCTCGCGGGCACACTTCGGCGGTCTGGTGGGAGTCGGACGTGTTCGTCTGTGGGTGCGGAGTAAAAGCGTGCAAAAAGCGCCGGGGATTTTGATTATCGTTGAGAACCTGACGGTTCCACTCGACCGCCGCGTCTGGCAGGAAGCGCGCACACTGCGCGACGCCGGCTACACGGTCTCAGTTGTTTGTCCCAAAGGGGGCAACTATACAGCCCCCTACGAGGTGCTCGAAGGCATCAACATTTTCCGCCATCCGTTGCCCTATGAGGCCGACGGCGCGCTCGGCTACGCACTTGAATACTCCTGGGCGCTGACGTGGGAATTCGCGCTCTCCGTCAAAGCCTATTGGCAAGTCGGCTTCGACGCGGTGCAGGCTTGCAATCCGCCCGATCTTCTGTTCCTGATTGGCGGCTTCTGGAAATATCTCTTCGGTAAGCGCTTCATCTTCGATCATCACGACATCAATCCCGAACTGTTCGAAGCGAAGTTCAACAAGCGCGGCCGCTTCCACACGCTTTTGACGTGGCTGGAGAAGCTGACCTTCAAAACGGCCGACGTTGCGATTGCGACCAACGAGACGTTCAAGGACATTGCCATCAAGCGCGGCGGCATGAGCGCCGATCGCGTCTTCGTCGTCCGCTCGGTGCCGGATATGGCGCGCTTCAAGCGTATCGCGCCGAACGCCGCGCTGAAGAACGGCCGCAAGAATCTCGTCGGCTACGTCGGCATCATGGGTGCGCAGGACGGCGTCGATCTGCTCGTCGAAGCGATGGACGATATCGTCAACCTTCAGGGCCGCGCCGATACGCAATGCGTCATTGTCGGGTCGGGCACTGAATTGCCGCGCCTTCAGGCGATGGTGGCAGACAAGGGCCTCAAGGATTTTGTCACGTTCACGGGCTTCCTGTCTGGCGAACCGCTGCTCAGTGCGTTTTCGACTTTCGACATCGGTGTCATTCCCGATCCGAAGAACACCTACAACGACAAGATCTCGATGAATAAGGTCTTCGAGTATATGACGCTCGGTATTCCGTTTGTGTCGTTCGATCTTGGCGAAACCCGCAAGGCGTCTGGCGACGCGGCACTTTACGCGGGCAACAATGATCCGCATGCCCTTGCCAGCCAGATGTCGCGCCTGCTCGACGATGCAGACTTGCGCGGTGCGCTCGGCGAAGAAGGTATTGCGCGCTCGAGAGCGCTGCTGCGCTGGGAAAACGAACGTGCGCGGTTGCTCGCGGCTTACGAGCTGGCCCTCGCCGGCCGCACGGCGCATGCCGTTACCGCGCCGCGCGGTGTCGCGAGCGCACCGCGTCCCGCTTCGAGCTGATCCAATTCGATTACGAGCTAGATCGCCGATGCGTGCGTTTTGCTGCGTATCGCGCGCCGCACGAGTGCATTGAGCGACGGCATGACCGCGAGCGCCGATGCCGCCAGAACGGCGACGACGCCGGCTGCGGTTGCAACCAAACAAAGCGTCCCGGGCGGCGACGCTTGCGCGCTAAGCAGAGCCAACAATGCCGCTGGTGCCATGAAGGCCGTGCGGCTTGCCAGGATGACGCCAAGCCCGCGCTCCAGCACTTCCAACCGGCCAGCGATATAGACCAGTGATAGTGCTTCGAATGCGCAACCGATCGCGGCGAGCGTCATCAAGGGGCTTCCGTTCGCGGCGGCGTACCCGACAACCGGCAATGCCGCCGCGCGAATGACGCCAGCGATCAGAAACGGCTTCGTCTCGCCATGCGCCATCAACGCCATGCCGGGTGCCGACTGAATCATGCGCAAGGCCCACATCGCCGCAAGCCAGCCGACGACCGCGCCAAGATCACCGTAGTGCGCGCCGAATATCAGCGGCAGGACAGCGCCACCGCAGACGATAAAGCCCGCGAGATAAATCGCTGCCATGACGACGGCGCTTTCGCCGGCGACGCGAAACTTCGATTGCAAAGATTGTCCGCGCCGCACGCTTCCGGCAAACAGAGGCAGCATCAGCGCGTGGCCAACCTTCGCCGCGATCAACGCCGGCACCATCGTCACCATGAAGGCCGCCGTGTAATTGGCGAGTTGTTCGACGCCAGCGAAATGCGCGATGATCATGCGATCGCCCTGGTAGACGGCGACAAGCGGCAACGCGCTCGCAAGGATCGGCCAGCCGAACTGAAGTTGACGGATAAAGATATCGGCATCGACCGCAAGTCGATACGGTCGCCGCGCCAGAACGTGCGAGAGCAGGGTTGCAGCGAGCGCCTGCGCACACGACAAAGCGACAACGGCGCTATAGTCGCGCACTATCATCAGCAGCGGCCAGGTTGCGAGCAATGCGGCGGCTTGCGGCAGAACATCGACCAGCAGCTGCGGACGATTGTCGAAGTTGCGCTGGGCGATGCGGAAATCGAGATGCATGAAGCCTTTGATCAGTGGCACGAGCGCCGCGATCTGGAACGCGGTGGCCGCGTGCGCCGCGCCAAACGCCGCCGCAACAAACGGTGCGGCAACGAACTGGATGACGGCCAGCACAGCTCCGCGCACCGCGAGCAGCAAATGCGACGCCGCGAGAAACCGCGGCGTATCGCCGTCCCGCGCCTGCATGATCATGCGGTCGCTGCCGAGATCGCTCAGCGTCTCGACCATCTGCAGCGTAATTGTAATCGCGGCCGCGATGCCGAAGTCGCCTTTGGATAAGGCGTGGCCGACGAGCGCATTGCGCACAAATGACAGCATCTGCGCCGCGCCGAACCCGGAAAACAGCAGCATGCCTTGGCCGGCGATTTGGCGGCGCGAGGGAGATGTCTCTTCGTTTGCGAGGGTCATGAGGGTCAGGCCGGCAATTTCTTCGACCGGAGCGCCGCAAGGCGCCGCGTGATCTTGGCGATCGGCGCGTCGATGAGGCGGCCGATGATACGGCGCACAGGATTGTTCGTCAGATGTACGAGCGTGCACGTCGTCTGCATCCAGCGCGGGCTGACCGTGCGCGACCACTTTGCAACGAAGGCGCGCTCCGCCGCTGCGAAGCTCGCGTCCTTCTTGCCGGGGGAAAGATGTTCGAGGTGGAAATCGATGACGTAGGCGCGACGGCCATTCTGCTCGGCCTGCAGGCAGATATCGGCGCCGTAAAAATGGAAACCGCTGAGGTCACCTGAAAAGCCGACGCGCGCCGTGCGGCGCACGACGAGAAAATTCTCGTCCAGGCTCATGACGCGCGCCGGAAATGCGCCGGTCGATTGATTGCGTCCGTGCGGATCGCTGATGCGCAGCGCGAGGCGGCCCGGTGCGACGCCACCGGCATTGCCGGCCACGGCCCACGTGGGATCATGCGCATCGAGGTTTGCGAGGCGTGCGCCGAGCGTGTCGATATCGTCGGTCAGCAGCCGGACGTCCTGGTGGCAGAGAATGACGTGTGGGGCGCGAGCCGCGTCGAGCAGCGCGTTCAAGCCGCGAAAGGCATCGGTCTGCTCGGCGCCGCTGTTGTCGATATGCAGAAATTCGCACGTCGTATCGTCGAAGCCGCCGAGCGCAAAAGAGGCGCGCATCGCTGCGTAGTCCGCGGGCTTGGTCACCAGCGTCGCGATCGTGTAGCGCGGCTGCAATGGCGCGTTATCCGTGCGGACGATGCGCGGCGGAATCTGGGCTTTCTCTGATGGCACCGGATATCCGCCCTGCCATTCGGACCGCAGCGACCAGATTTCGCGCCACGTCTTCGCGGTTTCCTTAAGTACGTCATTGCTTGAAAGCGGCGCGGCGATGCCCGTCGCAAGCGCGCGCGATAAGGGCCACGCCGCATTGAGCACCAATCCGAGCGGTTGCAGCGCTGGATGCCAGTGGCGCCGAATGAGCAGGGCCTTGGCCGCCAGCAGCCGCACCATCTTCGCCGAGCGCGTGCGCTCGGATGCGCCGCCGTAGTGCAGAATCGTTGCCGATGGCGTCACCATCGGCCTTGCGCCGAATGCGCGAGCCCTGAGACACAGATCGGCTTCTTCGCCGTACATGAAAAATGCCGGATCGAATCCGCCGAGCTGCTCCCAGAGTGCGCGCTCGATCAGCAGGAAGCAGCCCGAGACGATATCGACGCTACGCTCGCAATCGCGTTTCCAGCCGCCGAATGCCTCGCCGTTAAAGATTTCGGATTTCGGAAAAATCGCCGTCAGGCCGCTGGCACGGCAGACCATGTTCCACGGCGTCATGCGGTGCCAGCACGACGCCGGATTGAGCGCACCATCGCCAAACACTGTGCGTCCGCCCCAGATCCGTGCTTCAGGATTAGCGCGCGCGAAAGCCAACAGCGCGTCGATGGCGCCGTCGTGCACGACCGTGTCGGGATTGAGCAGCAACAGATACCGCCCGCGCGCGGAACGCGCCGCGATATTGTTGCCCTCGGCAAAGCCCGCATTTTCCGGCAACGCAATGACCTTTGGATGCGATGGATGCGCCATCAGCATCTCCGCCGATCCATCCTCGGACGCATTGTCGACGGCGATGATCTCGTAAGACGCCCTGCGCGTCGCGGCGACGGCGGACGAGAGCGCCGCCGCGGTCATCGCGCGCGTATTGTAGCTGACCATCAGGATCGAAATGTCGATCGCTGACTCCGCAGAAGTCTCAGCCGTCATGGCGCCGAATCTCTGGTGCAAATCTGGCGCGAGCCTACCGAAACGCCACTAACTCTCCATTAATGAAGTCCAGCCGGCCCCGAGACACTAACGAACGATTAACGCGAAGCGTCGACACTCGTCCGAGGTACGAGGTGCGCGGAGCGAGCACGATGACGGGCAATGGGGCTGAGCGCATGGATATCGCGGATATGCCGTTCGACGGCATCATCTGCATCGGTGGCGAAGACTGGTGGTATCACAATCGCGGCCATTTCGATTTCCAGGTGATGCGCCGCTTAGCGGAGGACTGGCCGGTTCTGTTCGTCAATTCGATTGCGGTCCGCATGCCGTCCATCGCAGACAAAACGCAGTTTGCGGCCAAGTTCGCGCGCAAGCTCAAAAGCCTCGCGCGCGGCATGGTGCGGGTCGAGAACAATTTCTGGGTGTTTTCTCCGGCGATGGTTCCGGGGCCGACGGGCCAGAAGCTTTCGGGATGGGCGCTCGCACCGCAGATTAAAATGGCCGCTGCACGTGCGGGGATCAAAAATCCGCTGCTGTGGATTCACTGCCCGGCCGGCGCATCGCTGATCGATGAGATCCCGCATGCGGCGGTCGTCATGCAGCGCACCGACCGTTTCGAAGCATTTCCCGAGGCCGACCCCGACGTGGTCGGCGCGCAAATCGATCGCCTGAAGGCTGCCGCCGATCTCGTCGTCTACTGCAATGCCGCGATGATGACCGAGGAGCAGGCCGACGTAAAACGTCAGGTGTTGATCACGCACGGCGTCGATCTCGAAACCTTCGTCGCGGCCGGAAAATGTAAATCGCCCGGCCCAGCGGACGTTGCGGTTTTGAAGCGGCCGCGCGTCGGGTTCATTGGCGGCATCGACGCGCACACGTTTTCGCCGAAGCTGTTCCTCGCGACCGCGAGCCGGCTGAAAGACGTCGATTTCGCGCTTGTCGGCGGCTGCTCGCTGCCCGAGGATTGGTGCACCCTGCCAAACGTCACGCTGCTCGGCCGCAAGCCCTATGAAATCATCGCCAGCTACATGGCGGCGATGGATGTCTTGATCATGCCGTGGAACGACAGCGACTGGATCAAGGCGTGCAATCCGATCAAGCTGAAGGAATATCTGGCTGTCGGCCGTCCGATCGTGACGAAGGACTTCCCCGCGCTCGATCGCTATCGCGATCTGGTCCGAACGGCCGAGAACCCGCGGGATTTTGCGGCCGCCATTCGAGACGCGTTCAGCACGCCTTACGATCCGCTGCCTGCGCGGCAGCGGTTGGCGAGCGAAACCTGGGATGCCAAAGCCGCGTATCTGGCGGAGTGCCTCGTTGATCTCGTCTACGAGGTCAAGGGCCAGAAAAAGCCAAGCGTGACCGGAAAACGCAGCGTTGCTTGATCAACAAGCCTAAGCCGGCTGCGGCAAGCCCGCCGTCGGGACGGGCACAATAGGATATGGCATGCGCGTCTCACGTTGCGCGCGCTTGCGCGATTGCCTCGCCGCCGCCCGCACGCGCACCGGATCAGCGATCCATCCGGCCAGCCCGATGAAGAAGAAGAAGAAGGCGTAGAGCACGTTCCAGAAGTGAACCGTGCAGCCAATCAATGCCAGCGCGATCATCGACATGATCCAGCCGCGCGCTAGCCGTCGCGTTTCGATATCGCTGTGGCGCAAGCCGCGCGTGACGACGGCACGCATGATCAGCGCCACGCCGAGCACGAGCATGGCGATGCCCGGAATGCCTTCGCGCATCGCGACGACGAGCCAGAACGCGTCGACCGTCGGCGAGACCATCCACCACGGCCGCTCCCAATCGTTCAAGCCGATCCCGAGCCACGGATTGGCATACACGTTATTCAGGCCGTTCTCCCAGATCTGCAGCCGGTAATAGCCGGTCCAGCTATCGAGCGTCATGCCGGTCGCGATCAGATTGATCGGCGAGCGCGTCATGACGAGCGAGGCGCCGATATACAATCCAACGAGCACGGACAGCGTCAGCGCCGTGCGATTGGGAATGCCGCGCGTCAGCCGCTCCCAGATCAGCATTGCGGTCTGCAAAGCGAGGCACAGGATCGGCGCCGACGACAGGCCGAGAAGCGTTGCGCCGATCAGCAACGCCGCGCGCTTGCGCTTTTGCCGGACGGACGTCGATGCGTACCAGAATTGCGCGAGCAGCGTCGCACAGAACGTGCCGTAGTGGATCGGATGGTCGAAGGTGCCGTAGGCGCGCGTCAGTCCCAAGCGCGTCTCAACCGCCGTCGGATGGACATAGCCGGTGATTGCGGCCAGCGCATCGTGTGTGAAAGTCTGGCCGAACAGCGTCTCCGGCAGCGCAATCACCGCGGCCGCGATGATCGCGTATGACATGGTGCGCAACACGGCATGAAACTGCGCGGCATCCCTGATCCAAGTTCGCGCCACGAGATACGCGCCGAGCCCGTCGAGCGCCAGCGAGCCGCCATAGACGAGGCCGTCGCTCTGCCCCTGATGGTGCATGAAGACGGCGACCGTCCAGATGCTGAAGGCGATGAACGCGAAATCGTATCCGCGGATTTTGAGATTTCGCTGCATCGTCAGCCGCGCGAGCGCGATCGGCATCAGGATCAGCAGTGCGAGGCGGTGCGGCGGGATGCGCAATCCATCGAGATACAGCGAGAATTCCGTCGGACACAGGAACGCAGCGATCAAAAAGATGACCGGTTTCGGCGTTGCTGTCAGGGCCTTCGTCATTGTCTCTCGATTACGCGACGCTAGGATTCAATCGGCGTTCTTGCCGGCGATGACGGCCCACACCGTCTGGCAGAGAATTTTGATGTCGAGCCACAACGACCAGTTGGCGATGTAGGTCATGTCGGCTTCGACACGGGCTTCGATGGAACCCGGCGCTGCGGTTGATCCGCGAAGGCCGGTCACCTGCGCGAGGCCCGTCATGCCGGGGCGCATCTGGTGGCGGTTTGGATAGATCTCCAGCATGCGCGAGAATTCTTCGTCGTGCGCGATCGCGTGCGGACGCGGTCCGACGACCGACATCTCGCCCTTGAGCACATTGATCACCTGCGGCAGTTCATCGAGGCTCGTCCGCCGCAGAAGTCTGCCGACGCGCGTCACTCTGGCGTCGCCCGGCACCGCTTGGCGAATAACGTCGCCGTCCTCCATCACCGTCATGGTGCGGAATTTGAGCATCTCGATCGTCGTTTGATAGCGGCCGCGGCGGCGTTGGCGGAAGAAGACGGGGCCGGGCGATTCAAGCTTGATCGCGCATCCAATCGCAATCCACAGCGGCGCGCTGAGCGCCAAGATCGCCGTGCCGATGACGATGTCTTCAAGGCGTTTGGTAATCGGCGCCCAGTCGATTAGCGTTTTTTTTTTACGTCAAGCAGTCCGACCGGGCCGAGGTTCGAGACGTTGTAGGCGATATCGGCGTCCAGCAAATCGGACGTGATGTGTGTCACGACGTGGGTCGACACGGGCAGCTTGTCGAACTTGCCGACGATTTCAGCGAGGCGCATGTCCGCCGACTGCGGCAGCGCCACAATAATCGCGTCAACGCGGCCTTCGCGGCATTCACTGATCAACTCGTCGAGCTTTCCGGCGACAGTCAGGCCTTCTGGATTGATGCGGTCTTCGCCGGCGCGGTCGTCGTAGACGCCCGAGAAAAACACGCCAAGACGCGGCGCCTTCAAATAGTCATGCACGCGGCGGGCGATGACGCCAGCTCCGTACACGGCGACGCGCTGATCAAATCGTCCGGCTTCAGCAAGACGTTTGATCAATACGCGCGCGGCGATGCGGTTGGCGAGGATCAGCGTGAAGCTGGCCGACATCCATGCGGCATACCAGACAACGGTATCGATGTTGCGCAAGACCAGCGGCAATCCGATGCCAAGAACGCCGGCGAGGCCGCAGGCGACGGCAATAAACAGTTCCAAGGGTTTCTGAGGAAACGCATCCATATGCGTCGTGTCGTACATGCCGCGGAAGCGCAGGCAGAGGTGCGCGATAAATCCCGCAAGCAGCGTTGACTGCAAGACGATCAGCTGGTCGAGCGCGACGTTGCCGACGACAGCGTAGATCAATGCCGGCAGAAGGCCGCCGAGGACGACCGAAAGAATGTCGCCAATGGCAACGGCGTCGGCCGTGACCTGACGCGAAAGCCTGCGCGCTGTCTGCGGCGCCCGCTCGTTCAGCGTGGTTGCGGTATTTAAGGTTTGCGAAACCATGCTTAGCGGACTCATACACCGTGCAACAGTTGCCCGAGCGCCGGTGGGCTGGCTCTGAGCTTTTCGAAGAGTAACCGGGTTCTCTAAATTTTTATTGAACGCCTTTACGTCGTGAGCAGCGCGCTACGCTGGTCAGGCAGCGTACTGGCCGCGGCCTTCATTGCCGGCGCGATTGCCGAGCAGGCCGCCATGCCATCCGCGCGTTTCGTCGAGTTCGGCGGGTGCGACGTCGTTCAGAACGATGCCTGCAAGTTTGCGGTCGTTGATGCCAAGCGTTTTGATCGCCGTCTTGGCGAGCTGCTTCGGTGTTTTCTGCCACGCAACGACGAACACGATTTGATCGGCGTAGTCGGCCAGGATGCGGCCATCGATAACCGGCATCAACGGCGGCACCGACATGACGATCGTGTCGAATTGGCCTTTCAGCTCGTTCAGCGCAGACGCCATCGCGGTCGATGTCAACGTCTCCGGGATCGAGCGCTGCAGGTGCACCGGTCCGGCAGCCGGCAGGAAGTGCAGGCCCGTCAGGCCATCGCGCAGAATGGCGGATTCAACCGGTCGCGCCGAGGTCAGCTGATCGAATAACCCGCTCTGCCGTTGCGCCGCGAGAAGGCGGGTCAGCGGCTGCAGGCGGAAGTCGCAATCGATCAACAAGGGACGCGCGCCGGTCATCGCATAATTGTGCGCGAGGTTGGACGCGATCATGTCGGCGCCTTCGCCGGCAACGCTCGATGTCACGAGGATCAACCGCGGTGCCGTGCCGTTGCGGCGCAAATCCAGTTCGCGCCGCGCATTGCGGATCGCATCCGCATAGAGACTTTGCGGTTCCGCCACGACAAGCCGCACGGCCTTGGTCGGCGGGACGAATGAATCGGCCGCGTTCGGTGACGGTACCGACGACAAATGATCGGTGTCGAAGACGCGTTCGATGTCGTCCTGGCGGCTGATGCCGGGTGCCATCAGTTCGAGCAGCACAGCGAGGCCAAGGGCCATCACGAGCCCGCCAAGAAACGCCATTACGACGAGCTGTTTGCGTTTCGGCGACGCCGGATGCTGTGGCGCATCGGCCTTTTCGATGATGCGCACGTCCGGCAATTGGAAGCCTTGTGTTTCCGTCGTTTGCTTGAAGCGCATTAGCAGCGCCTCGTAAAGCTGTTTCGATGTTGTCGCATCGCGTTCGAGCTGATTGAGTTCGACGGTCGCGTCTTTGGAAAAGACCTGCTGGTCCTTGAGTTGATTGAGGCTGAGCTGCAATTGCCGCTCCCGGCTTTCAGCGACTTCCGCCTCGTTCTTGAGGTTCGCAACGAGGCGCTCGATCTCGGCGCGCACTTGCGCGTTGGCCTCCGCCACCTCGGCATTGACCTTCGCCATCTCTGGATGCTTCGGGCCGTATTTGGTGCGCAGCTCCGCGGCGCGGCGGGTCGCGTTTGCGTACTGCTCTTTCAGAAGACGCACGGTATGGCTCTGCAGGACCTCGATGAGAGCGGTACCCGAATCGCCATTGCGCGCCAGTTTCTGCCCTTGCTCGTACTTGGCGCGCGCCTCGGTCGTTGCCGTGCGCGCCGTAACTGTCTGTTCCATCAACCGCGCGAGCTGCTTCTCGTCGAGCAGCTGGCCTTCCGCATCGAAGACGTTGTTTTCAGCTTTCCACTGCGCAACGCGGCGCTCGGCGTCCGAGACTTTCTTGCGCATCTCCTCAAGCTTGTCCTCGAGCACCTTGCCGGCGGTCGAGGCGGCGCGGGTTTTGGAATCGAGCTGATCCTTGAGGTAGACTTCCGCGATCGTGTTGGCGATGCGGGCTGCCTTTGCGCCGTCGCTCGCCGAGAAGCGGACGTCGATCAGCAGCGTATTGCGCACGCGCGAGACTTTCAGCTTCTTCAAAAAGGCATCGGCAATCTCGTCCATCTCGGGACGCGATGCGCCAGGCGTGTCGACCTGCATGATATCGGCGAGTTGGTCGCGCGGCCGCTGCGGCAAGCGTTCGGAGGCCGGCTGCTCTTTGGCGATACCGGTCCAGAGCAGGAGTTGCGTTACAAGTCCGGGCGCGGTGAAATCCGGATCGTTGCGCAGATCGAGCGTCTCGATGACTTGCAAGACGATCGGCCGCGATTTGATGATTTCGAGTTCGCTCTCGACCGTCGAATTGTCGCCCCTCAAGTCGGAGACGACGCTGTCGAGCTGCGTGATCGATTTGTGCCGCGGATCGATCTGAACAACGGCCGACGCATCGTAGCGGTCCGGGATAATCGTCACCGCAGCCGCGACCAGAAGGGCCGCTACAACCGGCATCGCGATGACCAGTTTCATGCGCTTGCGGACAGCCGATAGCGCGCGCTCCAGGCTCAAGGCGCCGGCGCTCTCGTCGTCTTCGTCGAAGTGTCTTTCAGTCCGCTGCATTCATTCCAGCCTAAAAACGTAGTTTCGCGCCGACCCGGAAACGGTTCCGGTTCATGTCGAGCGTGTCATCAGACGAATCACGGATCTGATGTTCGTACCCAAAGGTGAACAGCCAGTTCTTAGTGAAGTAATAATCGAGCCCGGCGCGGACCGAATAAACCTCGTCCTGGCGATTGGTCCCTTGGAAATCGTCCTGACGCATCTCGACGCCGCCCGTCAGCACGAGGTTGTGGTAGAGCTCGTATTCCGCGCGAATACGCGCGCTCGATTGTACAACGCCGCTCGCGGCGATATCGGCTGCTTCTAAAATCTGGCGCGATATCGTGCCGTAGATCGTCAGCCGTTGCGTCGGCAACCATTGGACGTCGGCTTCAATCAGCGTCGTCGTCAGATTGCTCAGTTCGCTGGCGTCGTAGTCGCGCACGCCGTAGCCGCCGAGAATGCGCCAGCGCAGCAGCGGATTGGTTTCGAACGCCAGGCCAGCGAGGGCTTCAAAGCCCCAGGCATCGCGATCGTTCAGCGGCACGCCGTCGTTCTCGTCGCGCAGCCCACGCACTTTGCCGACGAAAGAATATCCCGGCGAGAAGCGGTATCCGAACCTGAGAGCCGAGGAATACGTCACCGTATCGCGGACGTCTTGGTCGAGCGGCGTACCATTGACGGCCGTCGTATCCTTGAAGTCCCAGCTTTCTGCCGTTGCCGAGATCGTTCCGTATAGCCGCCCGACATCGCGCGTGATGCCGACCGAAGCGCGATTGTGGAATATTTCGACCGGCCCGCGTGCCGTCAGCGGGAACGACGGGTCGTCGCGCTCTTCGTGCTCGATCGCCGACAGGAAGCTCGCCGACAACGTATGCGCTGCATCGAAATGCAGAGCGCCATCGAGCTTGCCGCGGACGTTCGTATAGTCCTGGTCGCTATACTCGGCGTAGTTGACGACTTTGCCATCGAGCGAAAAATCGAGCACATGCCGCGGCAAACGCGATTGGAAGGCGACGCCGCCGGTCAATTCCGAACGCCAGTCCGAACGCTTTTCGATGTCGCTCGTGAAGATATTGTCGTCGTAGACGACGGCCGCGCCGGCTTCGGGGAAAATGAGATAATTGCCGGATCGAACGCCGTCCGGCTTGACGTAGGCGCGATCGCGTTCTTTGACCGTTTCGGCGCCATAACGCTTGATGTTGTCCCAGACGCGCAGCCTGTCGCGTGCTGCAACCGTTTCCGTATTCAGTCCATCGACGCCGTCGCGATCGAGCGCGAGCGCGCGCGGATCATCGAGCATGATCGACAACGCCAGCACCGAGACGGCGAGCCGCAACTTGAGGGCGAGCCGTTGAGCGCTAGGGGCTTTCCCGGCGAGTGACACATGACGCATGACAAATACGCTCTTCGCGGCCAGACATCAGGCCGGATCAGAAGAACCTCTCTGGAATACGGATGTTGTCGCCGGGCAGTATCGCCACGTCGGCCGGCGTTTTGACCGCGACGTCAGGCTCGCCTTCGCGTCCCACATAGAGATAGCTTTGATCTGCGCGGTACGTGTATCCACCCGCCATTGCGATCGCATCGCGCAGGCTTATGCCGTTTTTATATGCGAACTCGCCGCCATTCTTGACTTCGCCGTGGACGAAGATCGGCCGGTAGTTCAGCATTTCGACGCTGACTTTTGGGTTCTTCAAATAGCCGTCAGAAAGCTTGCGCGTCAGGCCTTCGCGGAACTCATGGAGCGCCATGCCTTTGGCCGGCATTTCGCCGATCAGCGGCATCGAGATTTGCCCGACGGCATTGACCTCGAATGGTCCCGACAAATTGTCTTCGCCGAAAACCGTGACTTTGACTTTGTCGCCGACGCCAAGCCGATAGATGCGCGGCACGGGGTTTTGACCTTGGCGCGTCGCAAATTGCGGGCTGCCGATTTCACCCGGGCTCGTGCAGCCAGGCGTTATCGCAGCCGACGCCAGAATGGCCGCCAGCACGCGAAAATTCACATCGAGCAGCAAACGCTGAACCATAGCTCGACCACATACGCACACACCGCCCGCCGGTGTGGCGGACGCTCCACCTGCCACTGAACGCTGAGCACGGTAAATTTGACGTTAAGCAAACCGTGTCATCTTCGGCGAAGGTGTTATCCGGGCGCCGCGCGGCGGCGGCATTAGGCTGGTCTTTATTCTTCACAGGTACAGAAGTCGGTCAGTCGCAACGTCGAGGACGAATCAGTGGCGCCGACAAACGCAGAAACGGCCGGCAGTTTCAGTGGGTTTTATGCTGTCAAACCCGCGAGCTATTTCTCGATGGTGCGGGCCGATTTCGTCGACCGGTTGCCGCGCGATACGTCCGCGCAAATTCTGGAAGTCGGCTGCGGAACCGGCGCAACCGGCGCACTCGCATTGAGCGAAGGCTGCTGTGGCCGCTACGTTGGCGTCGAATTGTTTGAAGCCGCCGCTGAACAGGCCCGCGACGTCCTAAGCGATGTCGTCGTCGGCAATGTCGAAACGCTCGCGTTCGATTGGCAGCCGGCGACCTTCGACGCGATCATTTTTTCCGAAGTCCTCGAACATCTCATCGACCCAGCAGCGGTTTTGAAGAAGCTTTCGCGCTTCGTTCGCCCGGGCGGCATGCTGCTGGCCAGCTCGCCGAACATCGCCCATTGGCGCGTCATCCGCGAACTGATCATGGGCCGCTTCCAGTTGACCGATCAGGGCGTCTTTGACCGCACGCACTTGCGCTGGTTCACGCCCGAAAGTTTTGCGATGCTCGCCGAAAACGCGGGCTTCGACGTTGAAGAGCTTGGTCCTGTGACGCCCTTCAGCCAGCGCACGGAAATTCTGTCAAAGATGACAGGCGGCCAGTTCGATCATCTGTTCATGACGCAGATCGCGATGCTCGCGCGCCGCCGCTGAGCAATCCGTCAAAGCGCCTTCACGAACGCGACGCCGGCCGTCATGTCATAGCTGCACGTCAGACGGCGCGGGCCATCCGACGTCAACACCAGATGCGGGTTGCGGTAGCGCACGCCCCACATCGGATTCTCATAATCCCATAGCATGACAGTCGCGACCTTGCCGCCGACGGTGACTTCGGTGCTTGCCGGTTTTGTCCAGATTTCGCGGCCGGTCGCGCCATGTTTTGCGGACGCCTGTCCGCAGACCACCTGCGCGCGCTCACGGTAGGCCTCGATCAGCGCGTCGCTGAGCGCCGCACGATAATAGCGGTCCTGCGTCCAGACCTTGAGACCAGCGAGCAGGGCGAACGTAATGACGATAAAGCGCATCGGCGGAGCCTTCGGGCATATGCAGCAGTCGCCGCCGGACATTTCGGCGATGCCGGGCGTCCGGCGCGCTGCAGTCGCGAACTTTGCGCCGGTTATGGTGAAAAAAGGGTTTCATGCCGCAGCCCCTGCCGATCCGGCGGCTTCGGGCTTGTCAGGCGCGGCAGCGTCGGGCAAAAGCGGAATTCGCTACCAAAGTCGAATGCCCGGGAGGCCCGAAAACAATGTCCAAAAAGAAAATCCTGATCACCTGGCCGCTGCCGGACGCCGTTATGGCGCGCGCCCGCGAAACCTACGATGTCATCGCCCACGGCGATAATCCGAAGATCACGGTCGACGAAATGCTGGAAACGGCAAAGTCGGTCGACGCCATTTTGCTGACCCTCAATGAAAAGTGCCCGAAGGCCGTCATCGATCGCGTGCCTGAAAACATCAAGTGCATCTCGACGTTCTCGATTGGCTTCGACCACATCGACCTCGAAGCCTGTAAGGCGCGCGGCATTAAAGTCGGCAACGCTCCGCACGGCGTCACCGTCGCAACCGCAGAAATCGCGATGCTACTGCTGCTCGGTTCCGCACGCCGTGCCGGTGAAGGCGAAAAGATGATCCGTACGCGCTCATGGCCGGGCTGGCAGCCGCTGCAGCTTGTCGGACAGCGCCTCGATAACAAGGTGCTCGGCATCTATGGCTTCGGCAAGATCGGCCAGGCACTCGCTCAGCGCGCACGCGGCTTTGATATGGAAGTTCACTACTACGACATCTACCGCGCCAAGCCGGAAGTCGAAGCCAAGTACAACGCGACCTATCACGACAGCCTCGACAGCCTTTTGAAGGTCTCGCAGTTCTTCTCGATCAACGCGCCGTCGACGCCGGAAACGCGCGGCTTCTTCAACACGGCAACGATCGAAAAGCTCCCGCAGGGCGCAATCGTCGTCAACACCGCACGCGGCGATCTCGTCAACGACGCCGACATGATCGCGGCGTTGAAGTCGGGCCGTCTGGCTTACGCGGGCCTCGATGTCTTCGCCGGCGAGCCGAAGATCAACGACGGCTACTACGATCTGCCGAACACGTTCCTGTTCCCGCACCTCGGTTCTGCTGCCGTCGAAGCCCGCAACCAGATGGGCTATGAAGCACTCGACAACATCGACGCTTACTTCGCTGGCAAGGACATGCCGTTCAAGCTCGCGTAACACCGGTTTGGTGGATTGAATTGCGAAAGGCCGGTGCGCAATCACCGGCTTTTTTTTACTTCGCCTCTCCCCTTGGGGAGAGGTAGGAGCGTAGCGACGGTGAGGGGTGGGCTGTAACTGCGGGGCATGAGTTGTCAGCCCCCTCACCCCGACCCTCTCCCCAAGGGGAGAGGGAGAATCAAGCAACACCGGCTTATCAAATCCCCGCGAAGGCGGGATACATCCAAGCCGCCGACAACAAAAAGGCGGCTGAGCGCTCGATAGCTCATCCGCCTACTTTTCCGACCATACGAAAACACTACCACGCAAGCGTCGCGCTGACAATCGATATGTATGCTGAACAATAGAACGAACGTTCGCTTTCTTTACTCGCGCCGATGCGTTCGCAGCGACTATTCGTAAAACGCGTAATACTTCTTCGCAGTCTCAAGCACATGCCAAGTGCCCGTGAAGCCCGCCGGGCAGACAAAAGCATCGCCGGCGCGGAAGGTGCGCTCCGATCCGTCATCGCCTGCGACGACCATCACGCCTTCGAGCAGGTGCACGAATTCGCTTTCGGAGAAAACCACGCGCCACTTGCCCGGCTGGCACGTCCAGACGCCGCAATTGAAACGTCCATCGGCGCTCGTGAAAAAATTCTGCGCGGTCTGCTCGGGGTTGCCCTCCTGAATGCGTTCGAGCAGCGGGTGATAGCGCTGCGTCTCAGGACCGGGGTCGGCAAAGCTGACGACCTTCGGAAACGGCGCGCTGGTGTCTTCGCTCATCGGGCAGTCCTTCACGCGATACGATCATTTGAACGGCCACGTTATACCAACGCACAATACGACATGTCAGTTCAAATGGAACGTCAAGCCGGCGCGCACTACCGTTTCGCTCGGATCGAATTCCTCAAGCGCGTTCTGCGCGCCGGAGATCGAAATTTCTTGCGCCGAATAATCGTAACGCAGCGCTTCCAGCCGGATCGACATGTTCGGCAGCACGAAAGTTTCCGCGCCTAGTCCGTAGACGACGCCGTTGAACGTGTGGCTTGCGCTGAACGAACCGTTGCCGGACGTGACCTCGTTCAACGTGGCTGATGTCCATGCGTAACCGGCTGTCGCGTAAAGCAGCAGAGGTCCGACCGGAATGCCGACACGGCCGCGCAGCGATCCGCTCCAATCCGCTTGGAACGTTCCAGTGCCGCCGCCCGTGACGTCGAAGCCGAATTTCGAGCTGTCGAGGTTGGCGTCGGCTTCGACGCCGACCATCACGCCGATGAGGCTCAGATTGTAGCCGATATGGCCGCCGCCGGTGATGTCGGTCGCCTGGACCTTCGACGAAAAGTCGGTGTCGATATCGCCCCACTTGGCGCCGCCCTGGAAGCCGATGTAGGCACCGTTCCAGATCGGAGCAAGGAAACCGGCACGCGCCGTGGAGGATGTGAGCGGCGCGGAAAGCGCAGACGCGCTGACGGCGATTGCCGACGCGATAAGCGCGCGCGGCGCTTTGAACGCAAACATGACCAGTCCCTCGCAATACGCAGATACACTCCCGACACGATCAAGGGTTGTCGCTGTGCCGGATGACTGCAACATGGTTGAGAAAAGATAAATTTGCGTTAACGGCGTGTTAGCTTTTTGGCACGCTCGCGCTCGGTGCCGCGTCCGCCATCCACTTGGCGATGACGAGTAGATCGCGATCGCGATTGCGCGCGCCGACAAGCTGTACGCCGAGCGGCAGGCCGTCGATATCGAGAAGCGGCAGCGAGATGCACGGCATGCCGAGATAGGTCCACAGCGCGTTGAACATCGGACTGCCGGTTGCGCCCAAGCCTTCGAGCGCGACGCCGGGTGCCGACGGCGTCAGGATCGCATCGTAATCGTTCAATACCGGCTGCAGACTTTCATACAGCGGCTCGCGATCGGCGCGTGCCGCCGTATAATCGGCTTTGGAAAATGACCGGCCTTCGGCGATGATCTCTTTCAGCTTGCCCGAAACGCGATCCGGATTGCCGTCGGCAATCGGTCCGTAATTCCTAGCGATGTCGGAAAACTGCACGATTTGCTGCAGTCTCAGACTGCCGTCGAAATCGGCTGGCAATTCCACCTCGACGATTTCTGCAAGTGCGCCGAATGAGCCCGCGAACGCTTCGATCGCGAGCTTGGCGGCGGCGTCGGCCTGAGGCCAAGCCGGCGATTTGATAAACGCAATGCGCGGTGGCCGCACTGGATTCGTCAACGGCTCGCTCGAGAACGTTGCGCCCTGCGCCATGTCCGGGTCTGCGGCGTCGAAGCCGCTGATCGCTTGCATCATCAGGGCGATGTCGCCGACCGATCGCGCATATCCGCCGATGGTGTCGAGCGGTTCCGATTGCGCGAGAACGCCTACGCGCGACACGGCGCCGAACGTCGGCTTAAAACCAATGACGCCGCAATACGACGCGGGCCGGATGAGCGATCCTGCCGTTTGCGTGCCGAGCGCCATTGGCACTTGAAAATCGGCAACCGCCGCCGCTGAGCCGGAAGATGAGCCACCGGGCGTGCGCGACGGGTCGCGCGGATTTTTGGTTTTTCCCGGACCGAAAAATGCGAGTTCGGTCGTGACCGTCTTTCCGAAAATAATTGCCCCGGCCGCCTTCAGTTGTGCGACGACGCTGGCATCCTGATCGGGCTGACGTCCGGCAAAGACCGGCGTGCCGTTTTCGGTTGGGTAATCGGCGGTGTCGATGATGTCCTTGATCGCGACCGGGACGCCCGCGAGCGGACCCATCGCTGCGCCGCGCTTGCGCGCTGCGTCGGCGGCCTTGGCTTCGGCCCGCACGAGATCGGCATCGAAGTGTGCGAATGCCAAAACGTCAGCATCGCGCTCGGCGATCCGGTCCAGGCAGGACTGCACCAGTTCTTCCGATGTCAGCGTGCCGGCGGCAAGGGCGCTTGCTGCGTCGGTGGCGCTTAGCTGTGCCGGTGCCAGCGATGGTTGTTCTGTTTCTGACATGGATCGTCCGCAGCTGTTTTCGAAGCGCTTTGAGCGCTTTCTCTGATGCGGCAGTTCATCCGTCATAGCAAGCGGCCACGCCCAAATTCCGGGCACATTTGCCGGTTTTGCCGCGTTGACGGAGTGCTCAGAGCGTCCTTAAAGACCAGTCTTTCCGGGTTGGCTTTGGATAAGGTCCGACATGCCTGGTGGCTAGGCATAATGAGCGATTGTGCGGCTGCTAAGAGCGTACTAGGACACCAGCTTGGATTTTCTTCTAGACTTGACGAGAGGACGACGATGTCACACGAGCCTCGCCGCGCTGGCCGCCATTTTCTCCAGATTCCGGGTCCGACGCCGGTTCCCGAGCGCATCCTGGCCGCCATGTCGCGTCAGATCCTCGATCACCGCGGTCTCGAATTCCAGAGGCTCGGCAAGCGCGTGCTTGCTGGCATCAAGAGCCTTTTCAAGACGCAGGGTCAGGTCATCATTTTTCCGTCGTCGGGAACCGGTGCGTGGGAAGCTGGTCTGACGAACACCTTGTCGCCCGGCGACAAGGTTCTGATGTGTGAGACTGGTCAGTTCGCAGTGCTATGGGAAGGCATGGCCAGCAAGCTTGGCCTTGAGACCGATGTCATTCCGACCGACTGGCGTATCGGCGCCGACGCCGCGCTTATCGAGCAGCGTCTGCGCGAGGACAAGGCGCACAAGATCAAAGCCGTCTGCGTCGTTCACAACGAGACGTCGACCGGGTGCCGCACGCGGATCGACGAAGTCCGCAAAGCCATGGACGCTGCAAAGCATCCCGCGCTTCTGATGGTAGACACGATCTCCGGCATAGCGGCAGCCGATTTGCGCCACGACGAGTGGGGCATCGACGTCACCGTTGCCGGATCGCAGAAGGGCATGATGCTCCCGCCGGGTTTGGCCTTCACGGCGATCAGCGCCAAGGCGATCGAAGCCAGCAAGACCGCAAAGCTGAAGAAGTCGTACTTCGCTTGGGACGACATGCTATCGATGAATGCGACCGGATTTTTCCCGTACACGCCGGCAACCGGCCTGCTCTACGGTCTTGCCGAAGCAATCGACATGATCAACGAAGAAGGTCTCGAAAATGTATTAGCCCGTCACGAGCGTCTCGCCGAGGCGACGCGCCGCGCAGTCGTGGGCTGGGGTCTCGAATTGCAGTGCCGCGATTCGAAGTACTATTCGCCGGCCGTGACAACCGTCGTCATGCCGGAAGGCCATAACGCCGACGCCTATCGCAAGATCGTGCTCGACAACTTCAACATGTCGCTCGGCACGGGCTTGAACAAGATTGCCGGCAAGGCGTTTCGCATCGGCCATCTCGGCGATACGAACGAGCTGACGATCATGGGCGCGCTGACCGGCGTCGAAATGGGCTTCGATCTGGCTGGCGTGCCGCATAAGAAGGGCGGCGTTGCAGCGGCGATGTCATACCTCGCCGAGACGGCTGCCAATCCGGTGAAGCTCGCGGCCGAATAGGTCTCGCAAAACGCACATTGATGGGTGGAGGACACGATGCAATCCATTTTCGTTTTTGACGCCTTCGGCACGTTGTTCGATGTGCACTCCGCAACGCGGGCGCACGCCGCGGCGCTGGGGCCGGACGCGCAACGCTTGTCGGACGCCTGGCGCGCCAAGCAGCTCGAATACACCTGGATCTACGCCGGTATCGGAGGCACTGCGCGTGTGCCCGACTTCCGCACGATCACAGAGCAAAGCCTGACCTATGCGCTGGCCGTGACAGGGCTTGCGGCATCGCTTGCGCCGCAGTTGCTCGAAAGCTATCGAGCCCTCGCGGCTTTCCTGGAAGTCCCTGACAGTCTCAAGTTCGCGAGGGCGCGCGGCGCGCGTCTCGCTATTCTGTCAAACGCAGACCCCGATATGCTCGACGAACTTGTTGCCCATGCCGGGATCGGCGGACTGTTTGACCACCTGCTATCGGTGCGCGGCGCGGGGACGTACAAGCCCGCGCCAGCCGTATACCGGCTTGCAACGGACGCATTTGGCTGCTTGCCAAGCGATATAAATTTCGTCTCGGCGAACCGCTGGGATTGTGCTGGCGCCAAGGCTTTTGGCTTCAAGACGCTTTGGGTCAATCGCGCGGGTGCGCCGGCCGAGTACGGCGATTTGGCGGCCGATCGCGTCGTTGAAAATCTCTGCGACGGCGCGCTGCAATAAAAAACGCCGCCCGGTGACGGGGCGGCGGATCGTGCGCGGCGATATCGCGGTCGACTATGGCTTCAAACCAGCCATTGCGAGCTGCAACTTGCAGCGGTTGCCAAGCTGCGAGAATTTGGCCGAGACGCAAACCTTGACCTTCGCAACCGTCGGATTGGTGCCGATGCACAAGCGCCGGACGTCCGATTCACACGCCGCGCGAATTTGCGGTGTCACTTCCGGCGGCAACTGGAAATCCTCGGCGCTGGCCGGCGCCGCCATTCCGATCCCGGCCGCGCACGCTGCGGCCATCTTGATTTTGATACCCATCGATTTACCCCGTCTACCTTCATGAAGCATGTGCATTGCAGCATGGCTAAGAGCAAAATTGGGGCAATGGTACCCGCTCGCGTCACAAAACCACGGGATAAATGCCGCTGTGGCTAACACGACGCCACTCATTCAGCCGACGACTGAAGATCGTTCAACAGACAGAGTTTTGAAGTTTCAGATTTTTCTCGGTAGCTTCGGCACGTCGCGCGTGTGAGATCACGTTTGATTACACAATGCGACGCGCAGCGCTGATCACGCGTCGCCGGTTCCGAAAACGCGATACAGCGCTTCAGTTAAGCGCACGCTATCGACGTCGTCCTTGTGAATGACCTCTGTCGCGCCTGCGGCGAACAGAACGGCGCGGCGCGTCCGCGTTACCTGTCCGCTGATGACGACGATCGGTCCCTCGTAGCCTGCCCGCCGCAAAAACGGGATCGTTTGCGCCGCGTCGTCGCTCGGCTTCAGAATGTCGTCGAGAAACAGTATGTCGGGTTTGGCGGCGATGACGGCGTCGATTGCGGCGCCAGCCGTGGCCGCCCGCCGCATGGTGAATTCGTAGCCAAACATCACGCGCAAGGTTGCAAACATGCGGTCGGCGTCGATTGCTTCGTCGTCGACGACGACGATGTCGTCCAGCTTCGGCAGGGCGCCGCGCGCGCGCATCATGCCGCTTTTGCGCTCAAGAAAATCGCCGCCCGAACCTGAGGATGAAGACGCCATAGTTGCGATATCGAGCCCGTAATAGAAAAAGCCACTTGGCTGCGGTGTAGACACTCACCGGCCAACATTCAAGTAAACGCGTGGCGGCAATCTGTGGCGGGCCCAGGCGAACGCGGGAAAATACTGAGGTCAGCTTCGGATAATCTTAGGCCACTGAAGCAAAAACGTCGTCCCGCGCTGTTTTGCTGGCGCGGAAAGCACCTCGACGGAGCCGCCCGCCGTCTCAACGGTCTTCTTAACAGCGGCGAGGCCCATCCCTGTTGAACACCCATCGGCCGGTTGCGCGATCGTTCGGAACGGCAGGAAAATCGCGTCGTGGTGTTGTGGATCGATGCCCGGACCGTCGTCCGACACGCGTATCTCAAGGGCGCGCTGATTTTCGGTACAACTCACGGTGACCGTTCCACTGCTCCGGTCGTGGTGCTGGATCGCGTTGCACAGCAGGTTGCGAATAACCAAGTCCAGCGGTGCGCGCAGCGTCGTGATCTCCGGCCAAGTGCCGCCAATGACGATGTCGTGGCCCGACTGAGGTAGCGACGCTCTGATGTCATGGATCAGCGCATTCGTGTCGATCACCTCGAGCGCCTCATATTTGCGGCCGAGCGACGAGTAATCGAACAGCGCCGTCAACATGTCGGACATACGTTGAGATTGTTGTTCGATCGCACGCAACAGGTCTCGCATGACCGGCGTCTGATCGAGCGCTGCCTTGTCGAAAGCCTGTTCCGTCATGTGCCGCATATGGCGCAGCGGCGCTTTCAGATCGTGCGAGACAATTGCGGCAAAGCTCTCTAGGTCGGCGTTGGCGCGTTCGAGCGCTTTCGCGGTGGCTGCAACTTCAGCTTCCGCCATGAGCCGCGCGCGGATCTGACGGCTGAGTTCGACCTCGAGTTCTGTTTGTGCAGCGCTCTTGTAGGCGAGCGCCATCGCGCAGTCGCGACCGGCGTTCCAGAAGATCGTGAAATTCAAGCGGCGCTTGTGTTCTGACATTGCCATTACGGCGACGGCCGGCAGTTCCAAGACGCGCCGGGTATCGTTGCGTAGAGCGCGAATGTCGGCTTCAAGCCCGATGAACGGCAGCAAGCTCTCCGTCAGCGGTTTGCCGACGGTCACAAAATTGACGAGCGGACCGAAAGTATCCTCGACGCTCAGATCGTCGTTGAGCCAGATCAGTCCGAAGGATTCGAATTGTGCGAGCAGGCTTCCGGCTTCCAGTACTTTCCACTCGGCGTCGCTCATCGCTGCTGGTCCTGGCTCGGGTCAGATGTCCGGCGTCAAAGACCGCGCCGCGCGATGCAATCAGCGGCATCGATGAACGCGTCCTTGACGAGCGCGCCGGATTTGGCGCTGGTGCGCATGAAAGATTGCCCCTTGCGCGTCAGCTCATACGGTAGAGGTACCGCGTCTGGATCGGCTGCGAGGTCAGACTTATTGACGATGTAACCGATGTGGCGGCCGGGAAAGGACTCGGCAAACCCCTGGCCGAGCTTGACCATCGTATCGAGCGTCGGCGCCCGCGCGATATCGCCGACAATAATCGCGGCGGCGGCCTCCTTCATGTAGATGTGCTTGAAAATCGCGTCGCCGAAATTGCCGTCGGTGTCCCACAGGATCAACGACATTGCGCCGCGTGCCGGCGTCGCGGCGATGTCGAAGCGATAGACATCGACACCGATCGTCGGTTTGTAGTCGAACTCGAACTTATCAAAGACGAGCCTGCGGGCGAGCGATGATTTTCCGACACCGATCTCGCCGAGCAGCATCACTTTGCGTGCGGTCATGGTTGGACTTCGCCCTCAAAGGCAATTTCGAATTCGACGCGGCGGTTCGGCGTCCCGGTTCCGCGGACGTCGCTCAAATCGAGAGCGCTGGCGCGGCCGACGGTGATAATCCGGTCGGCGGCGATACCGCGCGCAATCAACTCCTCGCGCACTTTCGCGGCACGTTGCTGAGCGAGCTCTATGTTGCGGCCGCTCGCGCCGGTCTCGTCGGTGTAGCCAACGAGGCGCAGCGTTGCCTTCGCGTCCTGCGTTAGTTTTGCGATGTCGTTCAACCACCGGCCGCTCGCGTCGGCGTCGCGGTAATCGAGATCGGCGCTGAAGAAGATCGCGTGCGCGCGGGCGAACGCTTCGAGCTTCTCACGCGGGCTCGGCTGATACGCGACGACCTTCGTTGGCGGCGGCGTTGGCACTGGAATTGTCACCGCCGGCGGGGGTGGTGGGCGCAGGAATTTCGCCGCCACAATTGTTGACGCCAAGGCGGCAACACGCTCGGCCTGGGCCGAGAACTGTTCCAACGCCGCGTCGGGGCCGGCGTCCGTAGCGGTCGTGCTGATGTCGCTCGCGGCCGGTGCACCGATGGCTTTCAAGATGCCGCCCGCCGACGTCCCGAGCCGCGTCGTCAACGCTGAATAAACAGGCGTGAGATCGGCTAACGCTCCGGAATTGCCAATGGCGTCGATTTCGGATCGCGCCGCCGTCAATTCATCTGCGATATGTGTCAGGCTCTCAGGCGACACGCCGTCCGGCTTCTGCTCGACAGCCGAGCGAAGATCAGCGACGGCTTGATCGATCCGGTTCGACGCGCGCTTGTTGGTGCGCATCAGCTCGTTGCGCTCGATTTCGCTGCGCGTCGCCGCAATTTCGCGCCGGACGTTTTCCAGCTCCGGCTTGACGTCGGGAACGACGAGGTCGCTGCCGGCGACGACGCTCATTTCGTCGATAACGCTCGATGCCGGTAACTCGCCTTTGATGCCGCTGACGATGCGTTGCTTTGCCTGATGCGATGGCGTAAGCCCTGAGATCGTGACTGTCTTTCCGGCACCGCTGATCGAGATGCCGATCGGATAGCCAAGCATTGCCGGGTCGGCCGCAACGACGCGCTCGGCGGCGTGCCGCGTCCGCGCGACAACATAGTCGCCGTACCAGCTCCAGGCGAACCAGCCGGCGAGGGGTATCAGTGTAATTGCCGCGAGGAATTTCACGGCTCCTTTGGAGCTTGCCCGGCGGTGTGCGTTGACTTGTTCGGCGATCGCGCTCGACAAAGTCTGTCCGACATCGGCCAGTTCCGAGGCGGATATGGCTTTTGTGTCGGTGCCCGGCGCCGATGTGCTGTCGATCGTCAACTGTCGCTCGACCGCCGTCACCAACGCGTCGTCGACAGACTGGGCGATGGCCTCAGGCGCCTGGCCCGTGCACCGTGCGGCGAGCAGATATATGGGTGACGCGCGGAGATAGACGATCTCGCTGCCGAGATCGACGTGACGCAAGCTCGACTCCGTCGCAGAAAACGCTTCGTTGGCAAATTCGTTGACCGCGGCAAGCACGCCGCTCACCGCGTGCGCGCGTCCCGCGCCGCCGGTATCCGGCCAGTGCGCCACAAGTGCGCCACTGCCGCGCCGGATCAGAAACAACTCGGTCACCGCGAAATCATTTGAATTGGCCAGCGCCAACTCGCCGACCGAGCGGCCGGTCACGAGCGATTGAAGCCGCAACATGAGAGCGTTCTGCTCGACGCGGCGGTTCATCTGCACGGTCAAGTCTTGGATGGCGCTCGCAACGTAAGCTTTCACTAGGCGCCCGGTGATCGGGTAGAGCGCTTCGACCATCTGGTCCTGGCTGTTGCGCAGTTCCGTTTTGATCGTCGACACGAGGAGCGGCGCAAGCGATTGCGACAGCTCGGCGTGGCGTTCGACTTCGGCGCGGCGAAGCACCTCGCTGATGATTTGCGTGACCGAGTTGGTCAGCTGCTCGGTGTTGCCGGCTTGGTTATAGACCTCGTCGAGTCTTTTCTTCAGCTCATCGCGCGCGCGGGCATCGAGTTCGGCGATGCCATCGATTTTGAGCTGCAGTGCGTCGCGGGCTTGGCTTTCCGATTGCGAAAGTCCGTCGACGCGGCGCGACAGGTCCTGCAACGCAGTCGTTTCGTTATCGAAAAGAAGTTCTTTTAAGCGCTCGACGCTTTGAGACATGGGGACCCGGGCGCTCGTCGACAAACGAGTGTGAAAGAAGGACGGCTATTCGCGTGCGATGCGGCGGATTTGATCGCTTAAGCTCGCGACGCTGCTGGCAAGCGCGTCGAAGGCTTCGCGACGTTGTCCATCGGCAGAGCCGCCGAGCGTGTCGATGCGCGCTTCCAACGCATCAAGTTGCCGGGCAACGCTGACTTCGATGTCGTTCAAACGGGTTTCGAGAAATGCGACGCGGGCTTCCATGCGCCGTAGTGCGTCACCGATCAGGATCTCGCGGACTTGATCCATTTTTTCATCGGTTACGTCCCGGGTCACAGCGCCGCGAATTTCGTTTAGTGAAGGCGCGTTCATGGCGCGTGTCTCGTCGAATTGGTAAAAACTGTTCAAATACTAGTCGATCACCGTCGAAAACGGAAGAACTGTTGTGCTGTAGACATTAATGATGCGCGCACGAGCGCTGGGCGCGCGATGCCCGCTGGCACAATGGGTTAGGTCAGACGGTGCGGTCGCGGCTAGCCGGGTACGTCACCCGGCCAATGTGCCGATTTTACCAAATTGCTCCGCCAACAGATAATAGAAGGTGACGCGATGCTTCTTGTTGTCGCCCTTCATTTTCGCACAGACGGCGGCGATCGCTTTGTCGAGATCGGCGTCGCTCGCGGTTAGCGCGAGTTTCTTTTTCAGCCAGCTTTCACGGACGCGCGCCAGCTCGTCTTTGCTTGAACACGACACCATCGAGGCGTCGTTGCTTTTGAGTGCGATGCCGAGGTGCTTGACGATTGCCGCGACGGCTTTCTCGTCGGGGGCTGGTTGATAGCGCTTGATGTCGTCGTGGTAAGTGATGCTCATCGCTGATCTCCACGTTGCCGATTGGCCACCCCAGCCTGGGATGCATCATAGCTCCGGCAATCGTGCGACTCAATTTGCACATTGCGTGTCGAATGCCGCGGATTCAGTTTCTCTGGTCAGCACCAAATCTTGCGCTCAAACGGCGTTTTTCGAACGCAATTCGCATCCTGCGGCCTTGAAAGCGAAATAGTGGGAATTAATCCGGCGCGTCAGTGCGTCGTAATTGGCAAGTTCGGCGACGACAGCCTCCGAGACGCGATCGATGGCGGTGGTATCGAGCGTTAAGGACGCTTGCGTCGCGACCGCTGCCGAACCGCATTTGCCAACTTCTGCGAGCCTCATGCGCGTGGCAGCAGTTGTGATCGCGACTTTGTCATCCTCCGGCAGCCGCATCCAGGTTCGGCGCGGCATTGTCAAAGCCATCGTCGCGCCAAATGGCGCGATCAGCCGAGCATCGGCGTCGCGCAGATTTCCAGTGTCTGCGGCAGCCTTCCAGCCAAGCGCTTTCACGATCGCCGCGTAGGGACCAACGGCGCCTATGCTGGCGACGGCCGGCCTCGTTCCGACAATGACACATGTCACGTCGCAGGCATTTTGCACATCTGAGAAGGCGGCTCTGGCGTCAGCCGTCACAAGCCATCGCATCAGTTGTGGGAATGGCATGCCAAGGTGCCCCGGCAGTCCTGCGGCGTACGCGAATCCCGGGTGCAGACCGCTCAGCCGGTGCAAAGTTTCGATTTGGATGCCCGCATCAAACGCCGCCGCACGCGAAGTCGTAGCGAGCGGCATCGTCGCTGCCGCGCCGCCCGTCGTCACGAGGAATTTCCGGCGGTCGATCACGTTGGTTCGCCTCGGGCCGATGTTGGTCCTCGAAGCTTATAGCGTATCTAATGCGGCGGCGCAGCGCTCACATCACTGCGATGACGACAACAGATAGCTGATCGAGTGGAAGAAGTTTTCCGGTCCCATGTAGCCCGGGATGCGGCCGACCTCGTGGTTGTCTTTGATAACGACGAAGGTCGGCAAGATATCGATCGGCGCATCGAGACCAATGCCGGACTGCTCGACGTCGTTTACATCAAGGAACCGTACCGGCATTTCCTTGCCGCGTTCTGAGACTTCATACGCCGGCAGTACGTCGCGGCGGAAGATCGTGCAGTAGATGCACCCTGGCGCTTCCATGACGACGAGTTGCAGATTGCCCGCAGGTGGCAACGGTGCCGCCGGATCGACACCTGCACGGCCGCTGGCAATCGGCGCTGCCAGAAATGTTGCGATAGTCAGTAGGCGTGCAATCGAACGCATGACGGCGCATCCTGCTCTCGTGCGGCCGGATATCGAGCCGCGTTTGAGGCAAGTTTTAGCGGACAGCACGGTCGGCCGCGCGCCGAGTTTTAAGAGCTGGTTAACTTGCGTTTCATTTCGGGGCGGTTTGCGCCGCTCAGAAAGGTGCCGGAGTCCTCAACGAGCCGATAAAGAACGCCGCGCCGAGTACGAACACGAGACCCGCGCCGATAAATCCGGCGGCCGTTAGCAGCCGGTCCGCCCACGCGCTGCCGGGACCGGATGCTTTTGCAGCCCAGTCGCGCGACGTGACGGCAAGCGTTGCGAGCAGCGACACGGTTATTGCCGTTCCAAGTGCCATAGCAAATGTTCCGACGACGCCGGCCCATAGCATCCCCTGGCTGAGTGCGAAGATCAGCAGAAGAATGGCGCCCGAGCACGGACGGATGCCGACCGACAACGCCAGCGGCAACGCGCGGCGCCAGCTCCAGGCGCCTTGCAAATCCTGCGGCGCCGGCATGTGGCTATGCCCGCATCCACAGTCGGCTCCGTGCGCGTGATCATGCGCGTGTCCGTCATGATGATGGTGCGCGTCGACGCGCTTAGACGCAAAATAGGGCGCAATCTGCCGGTACAACAGATAGGCGCCGACGGCCGCAACCAGGCCCCAGCTGACGGTTTCGATCGTCGCTTCGGTCGAGCGCATTTGAATGCTGGTCTGCTGCAGGATCAGCACCATGATGCCGACGAAGACAATCGCCGATAGCGCTTGCACAAAGGCCGACAGAAACGACAGCGCAATCCCGCGCCGCACTGTTTCCCGGTTGGCCAACACATATGCCGAAATGACGGATTTGCCGTGGCCGGGTCCGGCCGCGTGCAGCACGCCGTAGGCGAAGGCGATGCCGATGAGCACAGCCGCCGCGCGCAGCGGGTTCTCGCTTTTCAACCCGCGGACGGCTGCCGCCATGTCACGATTGAGCTGGCTTTGCGTCGCAAGCAGCCAGTCCCACATACGCGTTAATGGCCCGGCACTTTGCGAGGGGCTTTGTGCCGCCGCTGGCGCAGTGGCGGCCGGCGTGTCCTTTTGTGCGGGCAGCGGAATGCCAAGCGGCGACGGGGGCGGTGACGTCTGCGCATGAGCCGTCACGGCGCCCAACGACAGCATCAAGCCTGCCATCAGTATAAACACACCACGCCAGAAAATTCGCATCGGCGCGTTCAGGATTTTTTGCATGTGACGGAAACGGATTTGGCTTGGCTCATGCCGTAATTTTCGCCGCCGAGTTCTTGGAAGAACGCTTCACCGAGCTTTTTTGCGTCTTCGGCATTCTTATCGGCTGCCGGATCGACAAACGTCGCCGTGCAGCCTTCGGGTGCTGACGCGAGCTTCAAAGCGTCGGTTTTCTCAGGCTCGAAGGCGATGAAAAATGATGGATCGTAGATCGAGAAATTCAAACCTTCGGCTTCGGCGAGGACAGGCTGTTCAAGCGGCATGCGGAAGTGCAATCGCAAAATACCGTTTGTGTATTCGAGCCACGGATCGGCAGGGCCGGCGAACTTCAGTTCGGTGCCGTTCAACTTGGCGAACGTGAAATAGTTGAAGTCCTTGAGGCCTTCCATATTGACCTTGGCAAGCTCGGCCAACTCTTCGCGCGTGTAGGCACCGTCGTTATTCTTGTCCAGGCCCTGGATCGCCATCGCGGTATACATGTCGTCGAACGACCAGATATGATCGACGCCGGTGACGGTGCCCTTGTCGTAAACAATCGTCGCCTCATACGTCACCCAGACGTGGGGGTGGGCGCGCGCCGCATCGGCCGAGACCATCAACAGTCCGGCGACGCTGGCGGCGGCAAGTGCCCGCTTCATCATTCCTCCGCAATCCACGAATCAACCGAATGCCTCGACCCGAACGTCGGGATCGGACTTCGAAAATCAACCGTTCACCCCGTTCTAGCCGCTCTAACATGGCGTCAATGCGGCCCGCGTTGAATGGCGCGTAACATGTCCGCGCATTCGAGCAGCGACGACACACTCGGGAGCCAGCCGCCGCGTACAAGCCCCTATCGGGACGGCTTGCAACCCCGTTTGTTATAATATACGATCGGTGACAGCTGGAGGGCTCATGTTTGAAAAGTTTGCTGCGCACGCCGCGCATCGGGTGCTTCGGTTTTTTGCTATCGCAACGTCGGCTATCGCTGCATCGGCCATGTCAGCGCCGGCTCCGGTCCATGCCGCCGAACCGAACGTCGTCGTCACGATCAAGCCGGTGCATTCCCTGGTTACTGCGATCATGGCAGGCGCTGGCACGCCGCATCTGCTGGTCGATGGCGCGGCGTCACCGCATACATTCACTTTGAAGCCCTCGAATGCGAAGGCGATCCAGCAGGCCGACGTTTTCATTCGTATTTCGGAGAGCTTGGAGCCGTTCACACGGCGTGTTGTTGAAGCGTTGCCGTCGAAAGTCAAATTGATGTCGCTTGCCGAGGCGAAGGGCGTGACGCTGCTGCCTCAGCGCACGGGTGCGACGTTCGAAGCGCACGCGCACAGCGGCGAACATGACCATGATGCTCATGATCACGACGATCACGATCATGACGCCGCTGGTCACGAAGGCGGTGGTCACGGCGTGCAGGATGGTCATATCTGGCTTGATCCGAAGAATGCGCAGGCCATCGTGGCTGCGGTCGCCGCCGAACTCTCGGCAACGTATCCGCAAAATGCCGAGCTATTTGCCAAGAACGCCGCGGAGGTGACGGCAAAAATCGACGCGCTCAGCAGCGATCTTCAGGCGCAGCTTTCGCCCGTGCGCGGCAAGCCATTTATCGTCTTTCATGATGCCACCCAGTATTTCGAGTCCCGTTTTGAAATTCCGGCTGCGGGTTCTGTAACAGTGACCCCCGACGCACAGCCGAGCGCGAAACGGTTGACCGAGGTGCGCAAGAAAATTGCGTCGTTGAGCGCGGCCTGCGTATTCGCGGAGCCTGGATTTCAGCCAAAACTCGTCGCCGCCGTGACCGACGGCACGACGGCGCGGTCCGGCACGCTCGACCCGGAAGGAGCAACGCTGACGGCGGGTCCAGAGCTTTATTTCGATCTCATGCGCAACCTGGCGAGAAACATTTCGAATTGCCTGACACCCGCAACCTGACGGCCGCAACCTGACATCCGAGACCTGTCGGCGATGCGTGGCGGCGAACGTCAAAACGCGCTATAGCCAAGGCAACGCAACGACTCGGTTTGGTGTGTTCTTGCCCACAAGCTCACAAGGACAGGATGGCGCAGCAGCGCGCACAACTGGCGGCCAGTCGGCGCGGCGTTCGCGCATTTGTATCGTCGAAGACGACGACAACATGCGCCGGTTGTTGCGTACCATTTTCGAAGGCGCAGGATATGCCGTTGCCGAGGCAGCGACTGGCACGGCAGCACTGAAAATTCTGTCAGTGCAGCCAATAGATCTGGTGACGCTCGACTTGACCTTGCGCGATGAAGATGGTCTCGCGCTGGCCGGTCAAATCCGCGCTGTCAGTGACGTCGCGATTATCATGGTCACCGCACGAGCCGAGGACATCGACCGCATCGTCGGATTGGAGGTCGGCGCCGATGATTACATCGTCAAGCCGTTCAATCCGCGCGAAGTCGTTGCTCGCGTCAAGGCCGTGCTGCGCCGGATCAATCGCATATCGAGAACGTCTCGGCCAGAGCAGCGTGACCGGCAGGCCTTCGGCGACTGGACCATCGATTTCGAAGGCCATGAATTGCGCGACAGCAACGGCACCGTCTGTCCTTTGACGACGGCCGAATTCAGATTGCTCGAAGCTTTCGTGCGCCATGCCGGGCGGGTGCTTTCGCGCGACTTTCTGATCGATGCAATCGGCGGCATCGATGCCGAGCCGTTGGAGCGGTCGGTCGATACCACCGTCAGCCGGTTGCGCCGGAAAATCGAGCGCCAGGCGGCGGCGCCAGATTTCATCAAGACAGTGCGCGGCGCGGGCTATCGCTTTACCGGTCATCTGACAGCCGCATGATCAAGCACATCAGGTCGCGGACGGCGGCAGATAGATCGTAACCGTTGTGCCGACACCGAGCGTGCTATCGATTGCGACGTGGCCATCGGCCTGCCGCGCAAAACCCGACACCGTCGCCAGCCCGAGTCCTCTGCCATGTGACGCCGGCTTGGTCGAGAAAAACGGGTCGAACGCACGCGCGCAGACGTGATTTGTCATGCCAATGCCGGTATCGCGCACGGCGATCGCAACGTAGGGGCGCTTCGCTTCACCGCTACCGAAATCGGCCTCGGTAACGGCAGCGGAAATTTCGATTTCGCCGCTGTCGGCGGTGGCGTCGCGCGCATTGATGACGAGGTTTAGCAGTGCGTTTTCAAGGCCGCTGCGATCGGCAAGTACCTGCGGAAGGCTGGCGTTCACCTGACACGTCAGGCTGACGCCGGACGCAACCGAATGCGACCACGTCGGTACGAGGGTCGCGATCATGTGCGCGACGTCGATGTCCTCAGGCGCCACATGCTGGTTGCGCGCAAACGAAATCATTTGATCGGCGATGCGGACCGCATCTCTGACCGCGCGTTCCGCATCGTCGAAAAATCGAAGCCGCTGGCCGGTACTCCTTGCATCGCGCGCCAATCCCAAATTGCCGGCGACGATTGTCAAAAGATTTTTGAAGTCGTGCGCTGCGCCGCGTGCAAAACGCAGCATGTCGCCGCGATCCGCCATTGGCTTGGCAGCGGCCGCCGTAGCCTCGCGCGGAGCCGGCGTCCAGATTTCTATGATCGTCGCGATATCGCCGGCAGCATTGCGTACCGGCAGCATGACGGCATCGGCGTCGATCAACGCGCCGGACTGATCGCGCAAAGTCACGGGCAAAGCAGCGCCGGAGACCAACGACGCATCACCGTGAATAGCAGCAGCGTAGTCGTCGCCTGCTGCATAGAGCGCACGTACCTGCTGCCCGACAAGGTGCGACGGTGCATATCCGAGTAAGGCATATGCCGAAGGGTTGGCCGCCGTGATGACTCGCGCTGGCGAGGTTACGACAACGGCCGAACGCGACGATGCCAGCGCTTCGCCCAGTATTCTAGAAGTCTCGGTCTCTCTCGCCATCGCCTCGCCACTCACTGAGCACGTCATAATACGTTGGTGGCGCCGCATCGCTCAATCGTCCGCGCTTGACATAAACTGACACAAACGCGGCAAACGCCCGACACCGAGTCATGGCCAACTGTCAGTGTACATCACTTGAAGTACAGCGTTCATTCTCCAAACGCCGTCGCGCGTACTGCGCCCAGTATCTGTTGCCCGGTAGTGTTGCTCAGTATCCGTTTATCTGTTCCGTTCTTTTTCATCGCCCATTTCACGTAACGACATTTGAAATCCTGGCCCGCTGCTCGGCGTCGCCAGCCGGAGGACCCTTGTCATGAGCACCGTCGTGAAATCAGGAGACGCGAGACTTCCCGAACCAGAGGTCCGGACCGCCGCCGGCGGCTATACGCCGCCGACCACACCGCCGTCGCCGCATTTTGCCGGCCCGCTTTATATGCAGGTCGCAAGCATTCTGCGTCTGAAAATTTGTTCCGGCGAATGGAGCGCCCGATCGCCCCTGCCAAACGAAGTCATCCTGGCGCGCGATATCGGTGTCAGCATCGGCACCATGCGCAAGGCGCTGGAAATGCTCGAAGGAGAGCACCTCGTCGAACGGCGGCAAGGACGAGGAACATTCGTCGTCGAATCGTCGAACGAGACGGAGCTCGAGCGTTTCAGCAACGTCATTGCGGACGGCAAAAAAGTGCGGGCACCAGCCGTTGCATGGTCGATCGCCGCCGGACTGGCTTCAGAAGAAGAAGCGCGGATGCTCGAATTGCGGCTCGACGCGCCGATCTATCGGCTGCAATCGGAGTGGGGCGGCAGTCACATCGCCTGTGTCGAACATGTTGCCGTCTCGCGCGAGCGTTTTCCGGGGCTGCCGGATCATGTCGCATCCGCTGGCCAGTTTCTCTTTCCGATCTACCGCCGGCACTACCGCGAGCCTATCGCAAAGGTGCGGGAATCTGTTTCAGCAGTTCACGCCAGCGGCGCGCTCGCCACGCAATTGAAAATTGTTCCGGGGCAAGCGGTCATGCAGATGTCGCGCGTTGCGTACGGACTGACTGGCGCGGTGCTGGAATGGTCGCGGCGCACAGTGCATCTCGGTCGCGCTGAATATCAGATTACGATGACCTGATGCGCCGAGCCACGGATCGGTACTGCGCTGTTATCGGCGCGGTGTGCCGGCTGTCTTCTTAGCGCGCGCCATTTTGGTCGTCCGCGTCGCGCTCTTCTGCGCCATCGTTGACTGTGTCGTCTTGCGCTGCTGGACAAGGTCGGCGAGCGTGTGCTGATCCAGCACGGAGACGAAAGCCGACATCGCATCATCGAACACCCGGTTGATCGATCCGGTGCCGCGCTGCGGCGCGACCGCGGCGCCAGTCTCGCCGTCGATTTCGACGTCTGTCACTTCAATCGCGCGGACCACATCGCCGATCCTGATCGACGACGCCGGCTTGGCGAGCTTGACGCCGCCGCTCGGTCCGCGAACCGCGGCGATGAAGCCGGCGCGTGACAGAATGAAGACAATCTTGAAGACATTCTGCTTGGTAATATCCAGATGACTGGAAATCTCAGCCGTCTTGATCAGCTCGGTGGCTTCTGCGCAATGGATCAGAATTCGGATCGCGTGGCCGGTTTGCTTGGTCAAGCGCATTGGGGAAGCTCGGTCCTTGGTAAATTCGGCGTGTCGGTCGACGGATCAACTATTTGTAATATGCGGGCGAGCCGCGTTGCAATCTAAGTTACGGCTGCCAAGGCGAAAGATTTCAGTGTGCGCGGTACTGGAGGATAGCGCTTAGAGCCTGGCGCCGAAATCCGCCAGTAGCTGAACAGGATTTTGGTGCGTCGTGTCACAAACATGGCGCGCCAAAGTCACAGTTGTCGAGCGAACTGGCATGACGTTCGATATAAACGCCTTCGCGCCTGCCGTATACCAGTCGCCGCTCGAGGCGCCATTAAATCTATACCGACGAAGTAGACAAAACTCAATCGCGCTGTATGACGGCGGCACGATTGCCTTGTGGAGGAACCCCGTCGAATGGCCAAGGCCTTGTTTTCAAAATCGACGTTCGTTGCGGCCTGCTTGCTGGCGGCGGCGCAGCCGGTTGCCGCCGAGATCGCCCCTGCGGATATCGTCAAGACGTACGCTGGTATCGCTGAAGCGGTCTTTGGTGACGCCGCCGCGCGCGCCAAGGCGCTCGACGCGGCGATCGATGCGCTGCTCGCTGCACCGTCGCCGCAAACGCTCGACGCCGCCCGGGCCGCCTGGAAAGCCGCGCGCATTCCGTACATGCAGACCGAAGGCTATCGCTTCGGCAATAAAATCGTTGATGACTGGGAAGGCAAGGTCAACGCTTGGCCGCTTGATGAAGGCCTCATCGATTATGTTGATCCCGGCTTTTACGGCGATAGCAGCGATGAGAACGAGCTCTACACCGCCAACGTCATTGCCAATCCGAAAATCAAGCTCGGTGATGTGCCGCTGAACGCCAGCAAAATCGACAAAGCGCTGCTGCGCAAAATCGATAAAGCCCTCGACGTCGAAACGAACGTCGCCGGCGGCTATCACGCCATAGAGTTTCTGCTCTGGGGGCAGGACTTGAATGGCACCGGCCCGGGCGCCGGAAATCGCCCCGCGACGGATTACGATCTAAAGGCCTGCACAGGCGGCAACTGTGACCGCCGCCGCGCCTATCTGAAGGTGGCGTCGCAGTTGCTCATCGACGATCTGAACGAAATGGTCGGCAACTGGAAAGTTGGCGGGAAGGCGCGTCAGCACCTGGCTGCGCAAGATCAAGCCGGACAGCTCACGGTCATCCTGACTGGGATCGGTTCGCTGTCGTACGGCGAACTGGCCGGCGAGCGCATGAAGCTCGGCGTCATTCTGCACGATACCGAAGAAGAACACGACTGCTTCTCCGACAACACGCAGAACAGCCATTACTACGATCAAGTTGGCATCATGAATATCTGGAACGGAAAGTATGACGGGGACACGCCCGTCAGCGGTCCGAGCATAGCGGCCTACGCACGCGAAAAAGCGCCCGAAGCGGCCAAGCGTGCCGATGATGCGATGGCACTGACACTCGAAAAAATGTCGGCGCTCAAAGCCAAAGCGGACAGCGGAGAAATGGCCTATGACCAAATGCTGGCCGCAGGAAACGACGTCGGAAACAAATTGATACTTGATGCCGTCGACGCGCTTATTGCACAGGCACGTGCCATAGAAGCCGTCGTTGCGGCGCTCAATCTCAAGATCGAACTTCAAGGTTCGGACAGCCTCGACCGTCCCGAGGCGGTCGGCGGTGCGGCGAAACCATAACCTGAGAATGTCGCGATGCGCGTAATGTCCAAGTCCTGGCCACAGTTGCTGTCGGTTGCGGCCATCTCGACGACCGCTCTGTCGGCCGCGCTGATACCGGCGTCTTACGCCCGGGACGCGGAAAGCCACTATGCCATCGTGCAGCGAACGCTTGACACGCATGTGCTGCCGCACTTCGCGGCGCTCGAAGCGACAGCGGCCAAATTGCCTGACGCGGTCGAACAGGTTTGTCGGACAGGCGCCGACGGCAGCCGCGAAGAGTTGCTGTCGGATTTTCGCAATACGGTCCTGGCCTATGCGGGCGTTGCTTACTTGCGCTTCGGCCCATTGATCGAGGGTTCACGGCGCGAACGCTTATCGTTCTGGCCCGATCCGCGCGGCATCATGAACAGGCAACTCCGCCAGTTGATTGCCGCCAGCGATACCGCCGTGCTCGAAGCAATCCCAAAACAAAGCGCTGCGGTGCAAGGTTTGCCGGCGCTTGAAGCGCTGATAACGGATACTGAAGTTCCGCTCGGTCCCGCCGAGCCTGCCGCATACCGCTGCAAACTGGCCATCGCAATCGCACGCAACGTCGTGCAACTGACAGCCGAGATCAACAACGACTGGACGAAAAGCGGCGGCTGGAAAGACAAGATGTTGCGGCCCGGTTCGGACAACGATGCCTATAAGGAGCCGCGCGACGCTGCCAGCGAGCTGGTGAAAGCCATGCTGACAGGGTTTCAGCTGATCGCGACGACCGAAATCGAACCGCAGGTTCTCAAAAAGCGCGGGTTCGATGGCCCGTACGTTCGATCGAATTTGCCGAAGCTGTACTTCCGGGCGGGCATCAACTCGCTCGACGCGTACTATCAGGCGATGGCGCTCGAAGCTTTTCTCGATGACGACAAGGATTGGGTAAAAAATTGGACCGGCGGCGCTTGGCGGACATTGCGCGAGAGCGATGGTGCAGGTGGCGTTGTTTCCGGCGTCCCGAAAACCTTTGCAGCGCCCGTTCGTAAAGTCTTCGACATGCTCATTCAGATGCGCAGGATCGTGGTCGGAGAAATTTCGCCGGCCGCGGCGCTCGCGGTTGGCTTCAATGAGCTCGATGGCGACTGATATGGCAATCAACGTGGCAATCGACCGTCGCAGTCTTTTGATCGGCTCCTTGACGATGCTGGCGGCGCGGCCGTTCTCCGCTCCGGCATTCGCGGCCGGAGAAGCAATCGCGTTTGTTTCGGCTTCGAAGCATGCGGACGGCCGGTATTCCGTGCTTCTGTTGTCGGTTGATGGTGCGATCCTGCGCGACGTTCCGCTGTCGGCGCGCGGCCACGACATTGCGATCCACGGGCCAAGCGGCCGCGCCGTTGCCTTCGCGCGGCGGCCTGGGACGTTCGCCGTTGCGTTCACGACTATGACGAACGCGCCGCCGGTTGTGTTTGCCGCTGCCGCCGACAGGCATTTCTACGGTCACGGCGTATTTTCGCTGGATGGCCGGTTGCTGTACGTTTCAGAAAACGACATTCGTGGCGCCCGCGGTGTCATCGGTATCTACGATGTGGCGTCGAACTATAAAAAAATCGGCGAGCATCCGAGTCACGGCGTTGGCCCGCACGAGATCATTCTGCTGTCCGACGGCAAGACGCTCGCAGTCGCCAACGGCGGCCTCGACACGGTGCCTGATTTCGATCGGGTCGATCTCAATCGCGACGCCATGCAGCCGTCCTTGACGTTCGTTGACGCTGCGAGTGGTGCCTTGCGCGCCAAGCACGTTTTACCGGACTCATTGCGGCAACTTTCCATCCGCCACATCGTCGCCGACGCCAATGGTGCCGTCTGGTTCGGCGCGCAATGGGAGGGTGGTCCAAGCGAAACGCCGCAGTTGATCGGTTGCGCCGGCCGCGATCGCGCCATTACCTTGATCGACCCTCCGGAGCGCAATCGCGTCGATCTCAAAGGCTATGTCGGGTCAGTTGCCGCGAGCCGCGATGGTTCTGTCATCGCCGCGAGTGCGCCAAAGGCCGGACGCATCGTCTTCATCGACAGTGCGTCAGGCGCCATCAAAGCCGCGAGTGATTTCCGCGATGTCTGCGGCATTGCCGGCGATCACGACGCAGTGTTCGCGACGACGTCCGGCTTTGGTGTCCTACGGCACGAACGCCCTGGCGCCGCGCCGATCTCACAGGCTGAGCTGCAGGATATCGCGTTCGATAATCATCTGCGGCGCTGGGGCTAGGACCGCAAAGCGTTCGCGAGGGCGAGATCGGCCACCGTATCGATATCGAACGCTGCCGCGTCGTCGTCGAGTTGGACGGGTGCATGCAAGTCGCCATGATCGTTCAGGAGCGCTTTGCCACCCTTGTCGCCCGAAAGCTGCGACAGCGCCGGGAACAACGCGCGCGGCCAGAGCACCGGGTTACTTTGCCGGCCGTCGCGCGTCACCGGAAACACGATTCTGACGCCATCGTTTTGGGCGAAGGTTTCGCATAGCCGGTCGATCAATTTTGCCGTCACGAACGGCATGTCGGCCAGAATAAACAGCGCGCCGTCGATGGACGGATCAAGCGCTGATATGCCGGTGCGGATAGAACTTGATAAGCCACCCATCGCATCCGCGTTAATGACGGCGGTCCACGGCCCATAACCCGCAGCTTCAACGATTGCCGCACTGTCTTGCGGCACAACCAGCAGGGCACTTGTCACCCGAGACTGCGCAACGGCGCCCGCCGCATGCCGTATCAGCGGCAGGCCATCGAGGTCTGCAAGAAGCTTGTTGCCGCCGTCGAAGCGCGACGCGCGGCCTGCCGCTACGATGACCGCTGCAATCTTCATGTTCCGAGTTTGCCGTTAAACGCGGCGACGATCTGTCCGAGAATTGAAACCGCGATCTCGCCCGGCGCGCGACCGCCGATGTCGAGCCCGACAGGCGCCTGAATGCGCGCGAGTTCCGCATCCTTAAAACCAGCAGCTTTGAGGCGATCAACGCGCGCGGCGTGTGTTCTGCGTGATCCAAGTGCACCGATGTAACGGCAATTAGCGCGCAGCGCGATTTTCAGCGCATCGTCGTCGATGTGGCCAACATGCGTGAGCGTCACGATGGCCGTGTAGTTGTCATTTGCGAAAGCCGAGAGGTTGGATTCTGGCCATCCGGTGATTGCGGTTTGGGCACCAAAACGCGTCGTGCTCGTGAATGCCGACCGCGGATCGATGATAACGAGATCGTAGCCGATCGCCGTCGCCATTTGCTGCAACACTTGCGCGATGTGCGTCGCGCCGATCACGACGATACGCGGCGGCGGCGTCAGTGCGTGGAGAAATGTTTCGCCAGCGCTGGTTACAGCGAGTTTGCTCGTTCCTGATTTGAAGACGTCGGCGACTCCGGCCGGCGCGCCGGCGCCGTCGGTATATGCCGTACTCGATCCATCGATCAGAGACGTCGCGATCACGCGCGGTTGCCGGTCGCGGCTCACGGCAGCGGAAGCTTCCGTGAAAAGGGTCGCGTTGTGATCGTTGAGTGGTCTGATGTAAACGCGGATGGTACTGCCGCATGGAAGACCGGAGCGCCATGCAACCTCGTCACCGATGCCAAACGTCATCGTGTCCGGCTTGCCGAAGGCCATAACGTCCAGCGCAGCGGCGATGACGTCGGCTTCGACGCAGCCTCCCGAAACTGAGCCCTGAAAATCTTCTTCTCCAGCGATGATCATGCGCCCGCCGATCGGCACCGGAGCCGCGCCCGTCGCCTCGATCACGATTGCTTCCGCGACCTGTCGGCCGGCACCAAGCCATTCCGCCACTGCGCCATTGAGCGTCAGTGGCAGCGCCGCGTTAACATTGGATTGTCCGGAAAGGCTGGTCACAGGGTATCCTTCATGGCCTGCTACACTCTCGCAATTGCGCTTCGCTCTGGCCAGAGCTAGAAGCGCCGAATGAGCAAATCTCCGGCCCAAGACACCAGCAACGCCACGCCGAAACTGCGCCGCGCCGCCGCCGGCAGTTCGGCTGCCGGTGCGGCGTCGTTGGTCAAAGCCGTGCCGAAAGTCGGCTTCGTCTCGCTGGGCTGCCCAAAGGCGCTGGTCGACAGCGAACGCATCATCACCAAACTCCGCTCCGAGGGCTACGATATCGCCCCCAATTATGATGGGGCGGATGTCGTCGTGGTCAATACCTGCGGCTTTCTCGATTCCGCAAAACAGGAAAGCCTCGACGCGATAGGCGAGGCGATGGCTCAGAACGGCCGCGTCATTGTCACGGGATGCTTTGGCGTCGAAGAGGGCCGTATCCGGGATGCGCATCCGGGCGTGCTCGCGGTTACCGGGCCGCATCAGTACGAGCAGGTCGTCGAAGCCGTGCATGATGCCGCGCCGCCGCTACACGATCCGTTCGTCGATCTCGTGCCGCCGGAAGGCGTGCACCTGACGCCGCGCCATTACGCCTATTTGAAGATTTCGGAAGGCTGCAACAACCGCTGTACTTTCTGCATCATTCCGGCATTGCGCGGCGATCTCGCAAGCCGCCCGGCCAATCACGTCATGCATGAAGCCGAGCGCCTCGTGAAGGCCGGTGTCAAAGAACTGCTCGTCATCAGTCAGGACACCAGCGCCTACGGTCTCGACATCAAATACGCCGAGAGCCCGTGGAAAGGCGCGCCGCTCAAAGCGAAGTTTCTCGATTTGTCGCGTGCGCTGGGGGATCTCGGCGCTTGGGTGCGGATGCACTACGTCTATCCATATCCGCACGTCGATGACGTCATTCCGCTAATGGCGGACGGCAAAATCCTGCCGTATCTAGACATTCCGTTTCAGCACGCGTCGCCAAGTGTGCTGAAGGCGATGCGCCGTCCGGCATCGCAGGAAAAGACGGCCGAGCGCATCCGCCGCTGGCGCGACGTGTGTCCTGACCTCGCAATCCGCTCAACGTTCATCGTTGGCTTCCCGGGCGAGACCGATGCCGACTTCGAACAGTTGCTCGGCTGGTTGAAGGACGCCAAAATCAATCGCGCCGGCTGCTTCAAATACGAAGCCGTTGCGGGTGCTGTTGCAAACGATTTGGCCGGCGCCGTGCCCGAAGAGGTCAAGGAAGAGCGCTGGCATCGTTTCATGGAAACGCAAAAGGAAGTCAGCGCCGATTTGCTCGGCGCCAAGGTTAGCCGCGTCATCGACGTGCTGATTGATGAAGTCGATGACGATGGCGCCGTTGGACGCTCGAAGTGGGACGCTCCCGAAATCGACGGCAGCGTGTTCCTCAATGGCGACGTGTCCGTAAAGCAAGGCGATATCGTGCAGGCAAAAGTCACGGACGCCGACGACTATGATCTCTGGGCGGAGCGCCTGTAGCGGCCTCTATTCCGGTAGGTTCAAGTATCGAGATCGACCGCGCCTTCGATGCCCGGTTTGACCTTGTGATCCGGTTCGACGTGGATCACCGCCTCCGAACCCTCGATCTCGGCCTCGATCGCGTCTTCCAGACGGTCGCAGATGATGTGCGCGTCGTAGACAGTCATCGCGCCCGGCACGACCAGATGAAATTCGATGAACAGCGCCCGGCCGGCTTGGCGCGTGCGGATATCGTGAGCCTGCAATGCGCCATCGCCATTGCGCGCGATAACGGCGCGGATCTGGTTTTCGATTTCCGGGCTTGCGGCCTGATCCATGAGGCTCGACATCGACTGCAGCGCGATCCTGTAACCGGTCCACAGAATGTTGATCGCGACCGCACCGGCGACGACCGGGTCCAGCCAATACCAGCCCGTCACGATGGCCAGCAGCAGCGCCACGACGACGCCGGCCGATGTGATGACGTCAGTGACGAGATGCCATCCATCGGCCACGAGCGCGGTCGAGCGCCAGGCTTTGCCGCGGTCGATCAGGACATATGCCCAGGCTGCGTTGATCATCGCGGCGCCCGTATTGATCGCGAGGCCCAGACCCGGTTGCTGAAACGTAACGCCGGCCGTCATTGCCTCATACGATTTCATCAAAATCAGAACGGCCGCGATGATGATCATCGCGCCTTCGAAAATAGCCGCAAAAAACTCCGCCTTGTGATGACCGAAGGGATGCTCCTCGTCGGCGGGAATGGTGCTGATGCGGACGGCGACCAGGGCCGCTGCGGCCGTCATCACGTTGACGATACTTTCAAGCGCGTCGGAAAACAGGGCGACCGATCCCGACACGAGATAGGCGGCGTACTTGATGCCCATGACGGCCGCCGCCACGGCGATATTGATTGCCGCGAGGCGCGTGATTTTGGTCTGAGCGGGCGTTGCGGCGGGCATCGGTGGCCGATCCTTCATGTTCGCGCCCTGTTGCCATAATATTGCGCAGCCGGAAAGCCTAGGTGCGTGCGTGGCTGTCATGCTGCAAGGCGGGCTGTAAAGCCGGCTGTGAGGCAGGACGGCTGGCCTTATCCACACGAACGCCACCGGGTGATCTCGCGCTCAGGGGCCGAATCAGGTGCCCAATGCCGCTTTGAGAATGCGCGCCAGCATCGGCTGTCTCGACGGCCGAAGGCGCACAGTAGGGGTTGTTACGTCATGGCGAATTTCACAACGCATATTGCCGTTGGTACCGTCGTATCGGGCGCGCTGGCGACGCTGACGCTGGCAGCCGACGTCGTCGCACCGGAAAATCTCGTCGCTGTGACGCTAGCGGGTGTGCTCGGATCAGTGTTGCCTGACATCGATCTCAAGGATTCGCGCGCCAGCAAAACCATGTTTGCCGGTCTCGGTATATTCTTTTCCTTTGCCGCGTTGTTCAACGCTGCAACCAAATTTTCGATCGCGGAGCTTTGGATCATCTGGCTCGGGACACTGGTCCTGGTCCGCTATGGCCTGCACTATGTCTTTCACAGAACTTCGGTGCATCGCGGCATCTGGCACTCGCTGATTGCCGGCGTCTTCTCTTCGGTCGCGACGGCGCTCGTCTTCTTCTACGTTCTGAAGAAGCCCGAAGGCGTCGCGTGGCTGGCAGCAGGCTTCATGATGATCGGCTACATCACACACTTGGTGCTCGACGAGATGTACTCGGTCGACGTCATGGATACGCGCATCAAGGCGTCTTTCGGAACCGCGCTCAAGATCTTTGATCGCCGCTATCCGTCGGCGTCTCTGGCGATGACGGCCGCCGCGGCCGCCGCGATTTACGTCGCGCCGCCGACGAAGATGTTCGTCGACGGTGTGCGTACCGAAGGTTTGTGGAGCGGGCTGCACCAGCGCATGCTGCCGAAAGACAAGTGGTTCGGTGTTATCGCCACCCACCGCAGCTCGGCGTCGCAAGGTGCAGGCGGTGAGCAGGGTGCCGTCACGACAGGCTCGATCACGCCCGCGAAAATCACGCAACCGACGTCAACCGAAGCGCCTGCGGCAGTGCCGCAAGCGCCGCTGGCTCCTGCGCCAACGCCGCAGCAGTAATTGGTTGTGTCTGCCGGGATTACTTGCTCGTCAGGCCGCGCGTATACGTCGAAACCAGATGCTGGACGAAGACGAGCGCCGTCGCCGGATTGAGCGTCGGGCCCTTTTCGGTGACTGCAATCGCCGTTACGCCATGCACGCCGGCCCAAAGCGCCTTTGCTGCCAACTCAACCTCGGCTTTGTTCGCCGACTTCAACATTTGGCCGATCGGCTTCTCGACGACTTCGCTGATCTTATTGACGTTGTCGACGAGTGCGGTTGGCGCGCGCATCTGCGACGGCATCGAGTGCGTGAACAGCAAATTCCACATGAGCTTGTTGCGAAGCGCGAAATCCAGGTAGGCGCGACCGAGCGCGTCAATCGTTTCCTGTGGGGTCTGTTCTTCAGGAACTGAACGCATGACTTCGACGAGTTCGGCGAGCATATGCGTTTGCAACGTCAGCAGCAGATCGTCGAGATTCTCAAAAATATTGTACAGCGTTCCTGGAGAATAGCCGATAGCCCGCGCGATTTCGCGAGCCGACAATCCGATCAAACCATCGCGTTCAATAATACCCTGAGCGGCTTCGAGAATGCGTTGCCGTAACTCTTCCGGAGAATGTGCAGACCGGCGTGCCATGTGGTTTCCCCGCTCGACTACTATGAGTTTTTCTTATTGACCCGATGGTGTATTTTTATACCGTTACACGATGCACTGCAAACCGCATAAGAGACAGATTGTCTTTAGGCGGATGCTCGCACCCAAAAGCAACGGTCATTTGAAGGATTGTGGCGCCGTTGATTACAATATTCGTCAGGCAAAATTACGTTTCTAGTCAATCGGATAGTACCGAAAAACAGCTGAACACCAGTCATCGCGGCCGCAGGGGCAACGATTGACTGATGTTCGAATAGTTTAGCAGACTTTGTGACGGATACCGAAGTCCGGGAATTCCCGAACAGAGTTTAGCAAGTGCAGTTCTTGCCGGCATAATCCGGGCAGCGGCTGCGCGGCGCATGCGCGATCTGATCCTTCCACTGCATCGACAGCTTGAAGCCGGGGACCAGGTTCGTGAGGATCGGCTTGTAGATGTATTCTGCCTCTACGAGGATCGCCGAGTTGCCTTTTGTGATCATGCCAGACGCCGGCATCGCCTTGGTCGCGTTGCATGCGAGCACCGGATACGACTTGTAAGGATACGACCAGGCAACTTTCGTGATGCTGGCGTTGTTCGGGTCCGCTTGAACAGCGGTTACGCCGACTTTCAACGACGAGATGTCGTAGGGCCGCATGATGTGCTCGGCCGCTTTCATAATGCCGTCCATCTGCGCCTTCGCCGTCGATGCGCTGTCACCGATCGTTTCTTCACGGGCAACCAAATCGCCGACCATCGCAACAGAACGCTGGAAGCGCTTGTGCATCATCACCGCGCGCGAAGCTTCGATGACGCCATAGGTCATCATGATCAGAACTGGAAGTAGGTACGCGAATTCGACGGCTGCCACGCCTGCGCAGCAGTTCTTGAAGAGCGCTACGCGGAGCTTGATGCGTTGGCGGATCGTGAGTGTCATGGCCGTTCCAGTCGCTGGTCTGTGTTGGAGCGTGGTCGCGCCCGTCGATTATTCGGTATAAGGCTCTGTGCGGAATGCGGTCGCCGTCTGCATCATCATCGATCCGTCACTCATGTTGCCGAGTTTGACGTACGGAATGCTCTGCGCGAATTCCCATTTGTAGCAGGTCGTGACGACGACGATGTTGCTCGATGCGCCGGAATACGTTGCGATCGGATCGCTGCCTGATGCGCTGTTCGTCACTTGCGCGCCCGACGAGTTCAAGCACGCCTGCGGCGCAACGGAATTCCAATCGGCGAACTTCTGGACGAAGACCTCGACCTTGTTGCACTTGATCCAGCCGCCAGCGCCGTTGCACACGGCCTGCTTGAAGCCATTCACGGTCATGTTCGATTTTTGCGCCTGACCCGTGCGAACAAGACGGCTCGTCTGATCCATGCCCTTATCGAGCGAGTTCATGACGAAGAAGTACATCGCGAAGCCGATGAGCCCGAACACCAGAATGAAGAAGGGTGCCGCCACCATCGCAAATTCGATCGCGGTCGCGCCGTCCTCGTTTTTTTTGAAGCGGAACAGCTTAGATAGTCTGTTCTTCAGGTCCTGCTTCCAAGCCGGCACACGCATAACACAATCCCTACGTCAGGCATTCGCTCTCGGCCCAAGATAGGACGTGAGCGATTAACGAAACATTTAATCAGATGTTTAATGAAGGGGTTGGTGTGCGGCGCGTTAATATGATCTTGCAGCGGGGCCTCATCTTTAGCGCCGCTTAAGCGAAAATGCTTCCGATTGCCGGCGACGCAGGTCAGGCCGCAGTCAGCGGCCCGTGACGTTGTCTTTATAATAGTGCGCTTGGATGTGGCTTTTCGCGCCGTCTGCTTACTGAGCGCCGCCGCCAGAGCCCGCGGACGCGTCTGCTGCGCCTTCCGAGAAGCGCGTTTTGTCCGTGTTATGTTTCTGTACGGTTTCGAAATATGTCTTGTCGTCGCCAATGGTCAGGTTCGTTTCGCAGTTCGGCGAGCACGAATAGGTGAAGCGGGTCGCGCCCTTATGCAGATTGACGACGCGATGCTCGTCACGTTCGACCACGACGCGCTGATCTTGGATGACGTTGCGGTCTGAATCGAGCGCGATGACATTGGTGATGCCGAACGTCTTGCCCGTCACGACAAGCAAGTTGCCGCCCTGAAGCGATACGTCCGCAATCGACGGATTTCCGATAATGATCTCGCTCGCCGGGCGCGGAAGGCGCAGCAGCTGCGACTGATCATAGCGAACGATCAGATCGCCGGCATAGGCAACACCCGGCGCGGCGGATGCTGCGATCGCGGCCAGCGAAATAAGCGCTGCATTTTTAAGGAAACTGCCGCTCATCGCGGAAAAAAAAGCTCGTAGCCGCATTTCTCTCGAGTCCTTCTTGAAAGCTTGCCGGCTATTCAGTCAGGAAAAGGTGAAAGAACTGCAAACGCGCGTTCTGAATTCTAACATGCTGCGTGTGCGCCGGACTCGGCGCTTGCTGTGAGTGATGGAGCGTCGCGTATTTCTACCTACTCGCGCTCGCGACGCCGTGGTCCACGAGCCAGTCCTATAGAGGTTAGGACGGGTCGGAGCACTTGCAGGTAGACCGCTTCGGGTCCGGGTCGATTGAATAGCTCGGTCAGCAAGGTAGTGCAGGCCTATTCGTTAAACACAGTATTAATCGAAAAAATCAGCCCAAATTGGCCGGTAAACAAATTAGTAAGCAATAAATACATGTAATAAAAGAAACTATACTACAATTATTCTTGCGGTATTGAAGTGTGATTGAATATTTAATGTTCCAGTAGGAAGTATTTATTCGAGAAACTGCGTTCTTTACCTCGCCTTAATTTGTGCGCGATACAGTCACGATAGTTCAGCGGTGAGGACGTGCTCCCCCGAGGGACCGGATCGGAAGAACTCAGTGTAATTTGGGAGAGTACCTATGAACATGTTTTCGCGCTTCATGAAGGACGAGTCGGGTGCAACGGCTATCGAATACGGCCTCATCGCCGCTATCGTTGGCGTCGGCATCATCGTCGGCCTGCAGAGCGTCCGTGGCCAGCTCCAGTCGACCCTCTCGAAGGTTTCGTCTGAACTTGGCTCGGCTGCCAACTAAGCCGGACGCCGGCTCAGCTGGCGGTTCAACGATTACCAGTGCGTGAGTGCTGGCATGAAGCGCCCGGAGAAACGATCTCCGGGCGTTTTCATTTTCACGGCACTTCGCTGGGCAAGCCGGGACAGATAGCCGTTTGATCGGTCAGCTGGACCAACAAAATCGCTACTGACGTCTTCGTTGCCACGCAAAGTTAAGGTTCGCACCGTAACCTATCAGGCGGAACTTTATCTGACGTAGCCGCGCGTCTAAAATATTGATGGGTCGCTTCATGTTGTCTTTGAGCAATCGCTGCAAGTCGTTCGTGTCCGACGAGTCGGGTGCGACTTCGATCGAATATGCTTTGATCGCCAGTATCGTTTCGTTGTGCATCGTGGCGGGGCTGACGAGTGCACGCAACAGCCTGTCCACGACCTTCAACAAGGTCGGCAGCGAACTGGGCAGCAACGTCGCCAACTAACTCTGCCGAGTGCGGCGTGGCTGGCGGGCGGTAATTAAGCCCGATTTAACCGCGTTCGTGCTTTTTACGGCGATCGATACTTTACCAGCACTGCCGAAGGAGATCCGCCGGTGATCGCGCACGCTCTGCTTATGACCTTTCCGATGGCAATGGCTTTCGCCGCCGCCAACGACCTCTTCACGATGAAAATCCCCAACAAGATCTCGGTGGCTTTGATCGCCGCGTTCGTGTTGGCGGCTCTCTACATCCGCATGCCAATGGAAACGGCTCTGATGCACGCTGGCGTCGGCGCCGCAGCATTGGCCGCTGGATTCGTCATGTTCTCGTTGCGCCTGCTCGGCGGCGGTGACGCCAAGTTGATGGCTGCGGGCGCCCTTTGGATGGGGCCAGAGCACGCCGTCTTCTTCATCGCTTACATGACGATTTTCGGAGGTCTGCTTTCGGCTGCGGTCTTGTTCTATCGTAAGTTCATCCCCGTTGCCGCTGATGCCGTTCCTGGCTGGGCCGCGCGCTTGCATGTGCAGGGCACAGGCATTCCTTACGGCATCGCGATCGCCGCGTCGGGCCTTCTGATGTATCCGTCAACGGCATTCTATCAGGCGCTGCAGCTCTAATCCTTTTGTCGCGCACCAATCACTGGAAAAGCTTTGCGGGTGCATCTCACGATGCGCCCGTTCGCGTTCTGGGACGCAGCTTTATGCAATGCTAACGATCTAAAGAACCTGTCTCATAAACGCTCCGTTTTGAAACGGCGATTAACCTGACATTGACGTTTATCCCGCATGGTCATCCTTCAGATTTCCGAATTTTCGTATCGAAGGGACTGCGCGCGCGATGAAAAAGGCCCAGCTTATCGCAATTTCCGTCGCCGGTGGCGCCGCACTTCTCGCAGGTTACTTCGCAACCTCGATGATGCCTGAGCCGCAGGCTCCGATTGTTCAGAAGCAGGAAGTCGATTCCATTCCGGTGCTCGTTGCCGGTGCCGATATCGCCGTTGGCCAGATCGTCAACGAAGGAAACTTCCGCTGGGTATCGTGGCCGCGTGAAGCCGCATCGCGCGGCTATATCACAAATGAAAACGGCGCAGGCGAAAAGCGCAAGCGCGAACTCTCCGGTTCCGTCGCGCGCTTCGCGCTCCTCAATGGCGAGCCAATCACGCCGCAGAAGCTGATCAAGGCCGGACAGGGCGGCGTGCTCGCGGCGATCCTGCCAGGCGGCATGCGTGCGATCTCGACGAAGATCGATCCGAAGACCGCGGCCGGCAGTCTCATTCTTCCGAACGACCACGTTGACGTGATCCTGATCCGCCGCATGCGCGGCAAGTCGGGCACGGAAGAAATCGTCAGCGACACGATGTTCCGCAATGTGCGCATCATTGCGATTGGTCAGCAGATCGAAACCAAGGAAGGCAAGAAGGCGGCCGACGGCGCGGCGACGACCGCGACGCTCGAGCTTACCCCGCGTCAGGCAGAGATGATGGCGCTCGCGAATGCGATGGGCGAAATCACGCTATCGCTGCGCAGCGTCGCCGATCTTTCGAGCGATCCGCAAGCATCAGGTGGAATGGACTTCAATAAAAAGAGCGGCAGTGCCGTGAGAGTTCTGCGTTACGGGGCCAAGTCCCGTGTGTACGGCGTCAACTGAGTACCAAATGTCGGTAGTCGTCATAAGGCAGAAAACCATGTTGAATAAAGTTGGCGCGCTCCGCCGTCCTTTCGCGGCAGCAATCGTGGCGCTCATTGGCGCGGCATCGTACGCGACATCGATCACGGCGGGCCCGGCAAACTACGGTCCCGGTGACCAGTCAGTAGGCCGCGAGGCCGCAGCAGCCGGCGCGCACCAGTCGTTCATCCGGATATCCGAAAGCGATAGCTTTCCGGTTCGCAAGAACATGAAGATCGGCCTCGGCAAGTCGGTTTTGATCGAATTCCCGCGCGACATTCGCGACGTCATGGTGTCGAACCCGAGCGCTGTTGATGCCGTAGTGCTGAGCTCCAATCGCGTATTCCTGCTCGCACGCAAGATCGGCGAAGCCAACGCATTTTTCTTCGATACGGCTGGCGAACAGTTCGCCACGATGGAACTGTACATCGAGCGCGAAACCGCGGCACTTGAAAGCCTTCTCAATCGCACGATCGCAGGGTCGATGATCAAGGTCGAGATGCTCAACCAGACCGTCGTGCTGACCGGCCGCGTCAAGAATCCGACGGACTCCGTACGCGCCGCGAATATCGCCCGCCAGTTCGCAACCGTGGAATATGAAGTTTCGACGAAGGAGCAGATCGAAGGCGCATCCGTCAAGAAATTTGAAAAGTCGGATACGGAAACCGTCATCAACATGCTGACGGTTGAAGCCGAAGAGCAGGTGATGCTCAAGGTAACCGTCGCCGAAGTTCAGCGTTCGCTGATGAAGCAGATGGGTATCAACCTCGGCGGCGTCATCAATGCCGGCAATTTCTCGACGACACTGCTGACCGAAAACGCACTTCCGCTGACGGCAGCTGCGGGTCTTGGCAAGCTGCCGATCTTCGGCAAAGGCACAATGCCATATGATCCGACCAGCACGACCCCTGCGGGCTGCACGAGTGCTGGCGTCCTCTGTTCCTACAATACTGGACCAGCCGGCAACACGTACGGCAACTCCGGCATCAACGGCGGTTGGAGCGGCAGTGGTGGTCAAATCGGTGCGGCCGTTCGCGCACTCGAACGCGACGGTCTGATCCGCACGCTCGCTGAACCGAACCTGACGGCGGTCTCCGGCGAACCTGCAAAGTTTCTGGCGGGTGGTGAATACCCTGTGCCGGTCGTCGATAACATCGGCGCTTTGTCGGTCCAGTACAAAGAATTCGGCGTTGGTCTTGCGTTCACGCCGATCGTTCTCTCGGAAGGCCGCATCAGCCTGAAGATCGAAACCGAAGTCAGCGAACTGACGACGCAAGGCGCTGTCGTGCTCTCCGGCATCTCGATCCCCGCGCTGAAAAAGCGCCAGGCAAAGTCGACGGTCGAATTGCCGTCGGGTGGCACGCTGGCCCTCGCGGGCCTCATCTCTGACGATACGCGTCAGAACATCGACGGACTTCCGGGCGCAAAGGACATTCCAATCCTCGGCACGCTGTTCCGCAGCCGTGACTTCATCAAGGCGGAAACGGAACTCGTTGTCATCGTGACGCCATATCTCGTCAAGCCGACGTCACGCCAGGAACTCGTAACACCCGCCGACGGTCTTTACGCCGCGACGGACATGAAAGCCAACTTCCTTGGTCACTTGAACAAGATCTACGGCAAGGGCGAAGCGCCCATCGGCGGCGATCTCAAGGGCGACTACGGTTTCATTGTCGAATAGCTCTGGCGAAGGAAGACGTATCATGACGTTCGCAAAACATACGACGCGCCAAGCTTCATTCGCAAAGGCTGCGACCGCTTTGCTGCTGACGGCCACGGCCTTCGGTCTTGCCGGCTGCAAGCACGACGAAGGACAGGGTGCGCGCGTCGCGGGATGGTCGCTCGTCGATCCGGAACAGCGCCATCCGATCATGGTGTCGCAGGAACCAGCCGTTCTGAATCTGCGCGTCGCGCGCGGCTCGCAAGGGCTGACGCCATCGCAGCGCGCTGACGTTATCGATTTCACGAGCCGTTATCGCGCCGGCGACGCGGGCAACAGCCGCCTCGTCATATCGGTGCCGAGCGGTTCGGCCAACGAAGTTGCCGCGATCACCGCCGCGGAAGATATTCGCGAACTTCTGTTCGATGGCGGCTTCTCGGAAGCGTCCGTCTCGGTCGAAGCGTACCACGAGGAGAGCAGCTCTCATCCGCCGGTGCGCATCGCGTACATGCGCTACATTGCCAAGGGTCCGGACTGCGGCAACGACTGGTCTGAAAATCTTGCTCGCAATTCGCGCAATATCGGCCATCCGAACTTCGGATGCGCCAATCAGCACAATCTCGCAGCCCAGATCGCCAATCCGGCCGATCTGCTCGGTCCGCGCACGCAAGGCGAGCGTTACTCCGACCGCCGCGACACCGTCATGAACAATTGGACGAACGGCAAAGTCACGGGATCAGAAAAGTCTCAAGACGAGCGCCTACGCGTTAAAGGCGCAGAGTGAGGTTGAGGGAAGTCATGTCAAACCAGGCGCAGTCTGCACAGTTTGAAGATGAGTTTATGGACGGCGACGCTGGCTTCGACGCCGAAGCCGCCGAACGTGCGCGGCCGATTCCGCGGATTTCGATCCAGGCGTTCTGCGATGACCAGCGCAGCGCCGAGGTTCTGCAGTATGCGGCCGAAGATCGTCGCCTGTCGAAGGCGCACGTGAGCGTTCACATGGGCGGTATTGCGGCTGCCATCGCGCACTACGTCGATAGCCCGACGCCGAACCTGATCATCGTCGATACCGCGTTGAGCGGTCCGGCGCTGTTGCCGGAACTCGACCGGCTCGCGCAGAGCTGCGATCCCGGCACCAAGGTCATTATCATCGGCCGCTATAACGATGTTCTGCTGTATCGCGAATTGCTGAAACGCGGCGTCAGCGAATATCTCGTCGCGCCCATCGACCCGATGGGCTTGATGGAAAGCATTTCGAATCTTTACAACAATCCCGATACCGATCCGGTCGGTCACGTCTTCGCGTTCATCGGCGCCAAGGGCGGCGTCGGTTCATCGACCGTCTGCCATAACGTCGCCTGGACACTGTCGGAAGTCTTGAAGTCGAACGTGACGATCGCCGACCTCGATTTGGCGTTCGGCACAACGGGTCTCGATTTCAATCAGGATCCGGTGCAGGGCATCGCCGAAGCGCTTGCGGCGCCGGAGCGTCTGGACGACCAGTTGCTCGATCGCTTGTTGACCAAGTGCTCCGAACATCTGTCGATCTTTGCGGCACCTGTCGTCCTCGATCGCGACTACGATATCTCGCCTGAATCCTGCGATATGGTTATCGACGTCGTGCGCCAGAACGTGCCCTACGTTGCTGTCGATCTTCCGCACGGCTGGTCGCCGTGGACGAAGCGCGTGCTGCTGCAGGCCGATGAAGTCATCATCACCGCGGTGCCCGATCTCGCCAACCTGCGTAACGCGAAGAACATCGTCGATTTGTTGCGCACCGCGCGCAAGAACGACGCCAAGCCGCACCTCGTGCTCAACATGGCGAACGTTCCGAAGCGGCAGGAAATCACGCTCAAGGAATTCGAGCAGGCGCTCGACGTCAAAGCCATCGCGACCATCGACTATGATTGCGAGAGCTTCAGTCAGGCAGCCAACAATGGTCAGATGGTCGAAGAAATGAACCCGAAGGCGAAGGCCGCCGAACGGTTCCGCGAAATCGCGCTCGCGATGACCCATCGCCGCGACGTGAAGGCCGATAAGCCGGCAGCGTCGGGCTTGGCTGCCCTCGCGCCGTTCCTCGAAAAGTTGAAGCTCAAGCGCTAGAGGCAGTCGTCACATGTTCGGCAGGCGTTCAAACGAGCCTACACCCCCAAAGCGCATTGCGCCGCAGCCAGCCGCGTCTGCGCCGCAAGCGGCTGAAATGAAGGCTGCTGCACAGCCGCGTCAACAGGCGCCGGCGGCTCCGCCGAAACCGGAACCGGCACCGGAACCGCAGCGCAAGCATTCGGAAGAATATTACGACGTTAAGACGACCGTCTTCAACGCGCTGATCGATACGATCGACCTGACGCAGCTTGCCAAGCTCGATAGCTCGGCGGCGCGCGAAGAAATTCGCGACATCGTCAGCGAAATCATCCAGATCAAAAACGTCGTCATGTCGATTGCTGAGCAGGAAGAACTGCTCGAAGACATCTGTAACGACGTTCTCGGATACGGTCCGCTTGAGCCGCTGCTGGCGCGCGACGACATCGCCGACATCATGGTCAACGGTGCTGCGACGACGTTCATCGAAGTCGGCGGCAAGGTTCAAAAGACCGGCGTTCGCTTCGCCGACAATCAGCAGCTGATGAATATCTGCCAACGCATCGTCAGCCAGGTTGGCCGCCGCGTCGATGAATCGAGCCCGATATGCGACGCGCGCCTGCCGGACGGTTCGCGTGTCAACGTCATCGCGCCGCCGCTCGCCATCGATGGTCCCGCGCTGACCATTCGTAAGTTCAAAAAGGATCGTTTGAAGCTCGAGCAGCTCGTCAAGTTCGGTTCGATCACGCCGCAGGCGAAAGTCGTTCTCGAAGTCATCGGCCGCGTGCGCTGCAATACGATCATCTCGGGCGGCACGGGTTCGGGCAAGACGACCTTGCTCAACTGTCTGACTGGCTCGATCGACATGGATGAGCGCATCATCACCTGCGAAGACTCAGCCGAACTTCAGCTTCAGCAGCCGCACGTCGTCCGTCTTGAAACCCGCCCGCCGAACCTTGAAGGCGAAGGCGAGATCAAGATGAAGGATCTCATCAAGAACTGCCTTCGTATGCGGCCTGAACGCATCATCGTCGGCGAAGTCCGTGGCCCTGAGGCTTTCGACCTCCTGCAGGCGATGAATACGGGCCACGACGGTTCGATGGGTACGCTCCACGCCAACTCGCCGCGCGAAGCGCTGAGCCGTCTTGAATCCATGATCATGCAGGGTGGTTTCCAGCTGCCCGTCAAAACCATCCGCGAAATGATCTGCGGCTCGGTCGACGTGATCGTGCAGGCGTCACGTCTGCGCGACGGCTCGCGCAAAATCACGCACATTACCGAAGTGCTCGGCATGGAAGAAGAAACTGTGACGTTGCAGAACATCATCGTCTTCGAAATTACCGGTGAAGACGCCAACGGCAAGATTATCGGCCGCCACCGCTCGACCGGCATTGCGCGTCCACGCTTCTGGGAGCGCGCTGAATATTACGGCGAAACCGACCGCCTGGCGCGTGCGCTTGCTGAATCGGAAGTCGCCGACTCGAACGGCAACCCCCTCGGAGAGCAGAATGCTTGATGCGTCGATAGCGCCGATGGTCTTCGTTGGGCTCGTAGCACTCGCGATCGCGGGTGCCGTCTACGCGCTCATTATGCCTTATATTTCGGGCGAGCGCGAAAAAGACAAACGCGTACAGGGCGTGACCGACCGGACGCGCAAGCTCGGCACGATCGGGACCGACCAGCAGTCGAGCCGTAAAAAGTCGGTTGCCGACACTTTGAAGGAAATCGACACGCGGTCGAAGGCCAAGGAAAAGGTCACGCTGCGCTTGCAGTTGCAGCGCGCAGGTTTGCAGGTGACGCCGCGCGATTTCTATATCGCCAGCGCCATTTCGGGCGTGCTCAGCTTTGCGGTTGTGTACATCGGCATGCAGGCCCCCATCATGGGCGGCCTTGTTGCTGGCTTCCTCGGCGCGATGGGTTTGCCACGCTGGTTTCTCAGCAAAATGGTGAAACGCCGCCAAGCGAAATTCTTGGGTGAACTCGCCAACGCGATCGACGTCGTTGTACGCGGTGTCAAGTCGGGACTGCCGCTGAACGAGTGCTTGCAGGTTATTTCGCGCGAAAGCCCAGAACCGATTGCGAGTGAATTCCGCGAAGTCGTCGAGCAGCAGCGCCTGGGCGTTCCGCTCAGTGAAGCGCTGGAGCGCATGTGCGATCGCCTGCCGCTCGCGGAAGTCCGCTTCCTGTCGATCGTTATCGGCATTCAGCAGCAGGCCGGTGGCAACTTGTCGGAAGCGCTCGGCAACCTTTCGGGTGTTCTGCGCGATCGCCTGCGCATGCAGATGAAGATCAAGGCGCTGTCCGCCGAAGCCAAAGCCTCGGCGATGGTGCTCGGATCGCTGCCGCCGGGCGTCATGTCGATGGTCTACCTGACGTCGCCGGATTACATCATGCCGCTGTTCACGACGATGGCCGGGCAATTCATGATCGCCGTCGGCGCCTGCTGGATGCTCACCGGTATCTTGGTTATGCGCAAAATGATTAACTTCAAATTCTGACGCTTTTACTCACTTTCTAACGTCCACTGGCCGTTCGTGCGCTGCGTCTACCCGGAACCCTTTAAGTCGGTTGTGCAATGGGAAGCTTTATCGAAACCGTCATGAACCCGCAGTTGATCGCGACCGTTATGGCCGCGGTCTGCGTGTTCGCGACCGTTCTGTCGGTTGCGATGCCGATGTTGGCGCGCGATAAGATGAACCAGCGCATGAAGGAAATGGCGGTCGAGCGCGCCAAGATGCGTTCGGCGCGTATTGCGGACCTGGCGAAGGACACCAAGGGCGGCAAGCTGCGCACGGCGCCCAAGGGCTTCATGCAGCGCATCGTCGATGAACTCGATCTGCGCGATAAATTCGACAACGAAGAGCTCCGCGAAAATCTCAAGCGCGCCGGTCTGCGTGGCCAGGCGCCCGTCGTCTCGTTCATGTTCTTCCGCCTTGCGGCGCCGGTCGTGCTGTTCATCGCGACGTTATTCTATGTCTTCTTCATCGGCGACGTTGCTTATCCGCCGTTGATCAAGGTCATGATCGCGCTTGGCGCGGGTTTCCTCGGCTTCTATGTGCCGAACGTCTTCATCTCCAACCTTGCGGCCAAGCGCCAGCAGTCGATCAAGCAGGCTTGGCCGGACTCGCTCGACATGCTTCTGATTTGTGTGCAGTCGGGCATGTCGGTCGAAGCGGCCTTCGGCAAGGTCGCCAAAGAAATCGCCCGCCAGTCGCTCGAACTCGCCGAAGAAATGACGCTGACGACCGCCGAGCTGTCGTACCTTCAGGATCGCCGCCAAGCCTATGAAAATCTCGCCAAGCGCACGGGGTTGCCGGGCGTAAAGTCGGTGACGACGGCGCTCGTCCAGGCAGAGCGCTATGGTACGCCGGTCGGTACGGCCTTGCGTACGATGGCAAAGGAAAACCGCGAAATTCGTCAATCGGAGGCAGAGGCAAAGGCCGCCGCGTTGCCGCCGAAGTTGACGGTTCCGATGATCGTGTTCTTCTTGCCGGTGCTGTTCATCGTCATTCTGGGACCAGCCGCGCTTGGCTACATGGCGATGGAGTCGCCGTAAGGTCGCAGAGTCTCGTCCCGAGCCGTCCCAGTAGCCGCAAGAATCAAAGTTTCGTGTCGCGTCAAAACCCCAGCCATTCGGTGGCTGGGGTTTTTTGCTTCATGCCATTGAAGCTGGGCCGCTTTTCAAAGCGAAAAAAACACCGGCCCTTCGGCCGGTGTTTGAATTTCAGTCCTCGTGTTCGGCTGATTAGCGCGCCGAGCCTTTGAAATCTGGAGCTGCAACGCCGGCGACGACTTCTGACTGCCATCCGGCGGCCGATACCGGCGTCGTGTCGACCGTTGCAGGACGTAGCGTTGCAATGGTGCGGACGGGCGATGCCGCCGGGGCCGCCGCCGACGCGCCAGGGGCCGTTGCGATGGCTTCAGACACCTGCGTTTTGAAATCCGCCGGTGCCTTCGCGAGCGCGCTCGCCGGTGCAACCGGCGCAGCCTTGGGATCGAGCTTGACGATATTGCGCACCATGTCGACGTTCTGCGCGGCAGCAAGCGCGGTCGGCGAACCAGCGGAGAGCGATTTGGCTTCGTCGTAACGTCCCTGCAGACCGAGCACGAGGGCCAGGTTTTGCTTCATCTTTGCGCCGTCGACGTTCGGCGTCGCGGATGCTTGGCGCAGCAACTCTTCCGCCTGCTTTGGATCGCCGCCCATGGCATGCGCCATCGCAAGGTTGTTCAGCACCGACGGCTGGTTCGGCGAGAGCGACAATGCGCGTTCATAGTACGGGATTGCTTGCTTGTACTGGCCCTGCTTGGCCAGCACCGTGCCGCGCGCCGAAATCACCTTCCAGTCGGGTTTTGCCGGATCGTCCGCGAGTTCCAGCATCCGTGCGGCGACGTTCACCTGATCGAGGTCGAGCGCCAAACGGCCGTATTCGCCGGCGAGCTCCTTGTCGCCGTCGTGGAACGACGAGGCGTGCTGCATCACTTCAAGCGCCTTCTGCTTTTCGCCGAGGGCGCGCAAGTTGCGTGCGTAGTTTAAAGCCGATTTCAGGTCGGACGGCTTTTTTGCGTATTCCTGGCCCCAGTACGTCGTCGCTTTCTGCAACTCGTTCTGCGGGACCGCGGATTTGTCGTCTTCGCTCTTCTGCTGCTTGTCAGCGATCTGCATCGGCAGGAGGTCAGACGTCGACTGGGCGCAGGCGCCGAGCATCAAAGTGGCCGTCAATCCGGCCAGTCCACGGGCCAGTCCGCGGGCGGTCGCGAGCCCAAAGCCGCGCTTCTGGTGCGCCATAATATTTCTCCCTAAAGCCTGCATCCGCTACGGATCCGGCCGAATCTCTGCGACTGTCAGTCTCTGGGACAGCGGTCAATAAACGCTTAACTGTTGAACGGAACTTGCAGCGCTGATGCAACCTGGCATCAAAGAAGCGGCGCTCAGCGCGTGCCGCGAGGATGTGGCAGATGGTCGAGACAACGGCGTGGTCGGCTGAGGACGTATTCGAGCAAGGCGCGGGCGATGGCTCCGACACGCCGATCTGGCTGCTCAAGCAGGGCGAGACCGCCGCGTCGCTCAGCGAGGCGCAGCGTGCCTGGCTCAAGGCACAGAAATTTTCAGGCAGCGCTAAGAAGCAAGTTTCTATTCCGGCCAGCGATGGTGCCATCGCCGGCGTAGCGTTAGGTCTCGGCGATGGCGCGTCAGGTGATCCAAGCGGGCCGTCCGATGTGCTTGCCGGACAACTCGCGCAATCGCTGCCGGCCGCGACCTACAAGGTTGCCGACGGCGAACGCGCCAGCGAGCTTGCGGCAATCGCGTGGGGGCTCGGCGCTTATAAATTCGGCCGCTATCGCAAATCGCCCGACGCAACTGCACCACGAGCGAAATTACGGATTTCTGACGCGGCCAATGCTGCGCGCATCGTCAACACGACAGAAGCCGTCTGGTTCGGCCGCGATTTGATTAACACGCCTGCTTCCGATATGGGACCGCAGGAACTTGAAGAAGCTGTCCGCCTGCTGGCCGCGCGCCACGGTGCAGCCGTCCATTCGATCGTCGGCGACGATCTGCTCGCGCAGAATTATCCGATGATCCACGCCGTCGGGCGCGCCAGTCCCCGGCCACCGCGTCTCATCGATTTGACATGGGGCTCGCCAGACGCGCCAAAAATCACGCTCGTCGGTAAAGGCATAACGTTTGACACGGGCGGCCTCGACATCAAGCCGCCGAGTGCCATGCTGATCATGAAGAAAGACATGGGGGGGGCTGCAACCGCGCTTGCGCTCGCGCACATGATCATGGGGCAGAAGCTCAATTGCCGTCTGCGCGTGCTTATTCCATCGGCTGAAAACGCCATCGGTGGCGATGCGTTCCGTCCAGGCGACATTCTGCAAAGCCGCGCCGGTTTGAGCGTCGAGATCGGCAATACCGACGCCGAAGGACGCCTGGTGCTGGCCGATGCGCTGTCGCTCGCTGACGACGAATCACCAGACAGTATTTTCGTGTTCGCGACGCTGACGGGCGCCGCACGCTCCGCGCTTGGTCCTGATCTGCCGGCATTCTTCACCGATTGCGACGCGCTCGGCGCATCCTTGCCTGTCACATCGGCCGCCATCGGTGATCCGGTGTGGCGCATGCCGCTTTGGGATGGCTATAAGCGGCATCTCGAAACCGAGATTGCCGATATCAACAACGTCTGGGAGACGCCATTTGCGGGCGCGATCACGGCGGCGCTGTTTTTGCGCCGCTTTGTCAAAAACGCCCGGCGTTTCGCCCACTTTGACCTTTATGGTTGGCGGCCCGCGTCAAGGCCGCTTGGACCCAAAGGCGGCGAGCCGCAAACCGCACGCGCGGTGATGGACCATCTGCAACGGGAATTGACGTCTTGACCAGCATGACCGACGACGGCGTACCGGAAGAAACGGCATCGGTGACGAGCGTGCCTGCTGAAACGGCGCCGCTCCTCGACCCGCGCCGCAACGCCTATCGGCCCGATCTCGCCGCCGCATATCTGCACGGCCAAGTCGAAGCTGAGCGCTTCGTCAAAGGTACGCTTGGGCAAATCCTGCAACCCTCGGTCCCGCTGCGCAAAGCGCCAGATGCCACCCGCGGTATCGAGACCGAGGCGTTGTTTGGTGAAGCGGTGACAGTCTATGACGAAGCCGACGGTTGGGTCTGGGCGCAATTGGCGCGCGATGGATATGTCGGTTACTTGCCTTCGATATCGGTACGCCGCGGTCCGTTGTTGACGCCGACACATCGTGTGCAGACGCTAGGAACGTTCGTCTACGCGGTCCCCGACATCAAATCGCCGCCGCTGCTGCATTTGCCGATGAACGCGCTTGTTTCCGTCGCCGATGGCGATGAACGCTTCTTACAGTTGCAAGGTGGCGTGTTCGTCGTTGCCCGTCACTTGGCCCCCATAGACAAGCCAGCGCGCGACTTCGTCGAAATCGCTGAGCGTTTTATCGGCACGCCGTATCTTTGGGGTGGATGCACGCGCATCGGCATCGATTGTTCCGGTCTCGTGCAGACATCGCTGCTCGCCGCCAATATTTCGGCGCCGCGCGATAGCGATATGCAGCGTGACGAACTCGGCATGCCATTGCCGGTACCGGTGACAATTGATCTCGACGAACTACAGCGCGGGGACCTTATTTTTTGGAATGGCCATGTTGGCATCATGACGGACGGCGTCATGCTGGTGCACGCCAATGCCCATCACATGATGGTCGTAACCGAGCCTCTGCCGGAAGCTGCAGCGCGCATTGCCAAAGCAGGCGGCGGCGACATCACGGCGATAAAACGGCTTAGTTCGGGCTAAGCCGTTTCATTTCCGGCGGTACGGCAGGAATCGATGCGCGCTCTGCACTTGAGCGGCGTCACCCTTGCGCTGCGACCAGGCGATCAACCGACGTTCTCCAATCCAGGCCCATCCGTCTTCAAGCGTTACGCGCGTTTCGAGAGCCTCAAGCGCACCTGTCAGCGCATTCTTGACGCTGATCCGCTCGACGCGCCCGTCGGCAACGGCACGCGCCAACATCGGAAAAAAGCTGAACGCATCGACTGGCTTGTCCTCGTAAACCTCGCCGCCGATGAGGGCGTTGAAACGCTGGTCTGCGCGCAGCATCAGCTCGAATGGGCAGGGTCCCGCCGTCAAAGGCGCCACCGTCATCTTCCAGAATGACGGCTGCAATTCCGTTTCGATAGCTGCGCAATCCGCCATCGATTGAGCCCACGTCTCTAGCGCGGCAATCGTGTCGCTCAGGTGCGATCGATAAACGTCGTCGGGGAACATCGCGCCGCTCAAGTCGTCCGGTTGGAGGTGCACGCGGCATACCACGAAGGGCAGAGAGTCGCGATCAAGATTTTTGCGTTCAAGCTTGGAACGACGCCAACAGCGCGCGGTCCGTCGCGAGTGCCCGCTGCAGCGCTGGGCGGGCCGTCAAGCGCTCGGCATAGGACGTGAACTCGTCACGCTCCGGAAGCAGCTTGAACATCAACATCCAACGCACGCCGGAACCGACAATGACGTCGGCGGCCGAGAATTTGTCGCCAAGTATGTACGGCCCGTCGAGCAGCGCGCCGGAGAGCGCGTCGATCGTCGCATCGTACGTGCCGTAAGACATCATCGCAGGAGAACCGGGTTCGCGTTTTAACGCGAGGTCTGTCACCGCCGGTTCGACGGCTGCCTGATTGAAGACGATCCAGCGCAGGTACGTTCCGCGCGCCGTATCGCCGGGCTGCGGCGCCACTCCGGCGTCGGGGTAAAGGTCGGCGAGATACAACGCAATTGCGGCTGCTTCCGTGATCACCGTGCCGCCGTGCAGCAGCGCCGGAACCTTGCCCATCGGATTGATCGCCATATACCACTTGGTCTTGTGGTCGCCCTTGGCCAAATTCAAATCGACACGGTCGTGCGGCGGCTGGCCAAGTTCTTCAAACAGCCAGAGGATCGAGAGCGATCGCGTCCGCGGCGCATGGTAGTGCGTCAGCGGCAGTACGGTCATAATCGCTATCTCCTTTCGCTGACGCCAATCAGCTTGCGAGCACGCCGCGATGCGCGACTTTCATATCGAATGCCGCCGCCAGCAACGCCTTCGTATAATCTTCCTTCGGCGCGTCGAAAATCTCGGCTGCGGGCCCTTCCTCGACAACCTTACCGTTGCGCATGACGATGACGTAGTTGCACAAGGCGCGCACGACCTTCAGATCGTGACTGATAAACAAATACGCGAGCTGCCGCTTTTTCTGCAGATTGCGCAGAAGGTCGACGATCTGCGCCTGAACGCTCATATCGAGTGCGCTTGTCGGCTCGTCGAGCATGACGAATTTCGGCTCCAGAACCATCGCGCGCGCGATTGCGATACGCTGGCGTTGGCCGCCCGAAAACTCGTGCGGATAGCGGTCCTGCGCGTTTGGATCGAGGCCGACTTCCTTCAACGCCGCACCGACACGAACACGCCGCGCGTCATTATCGAGTTCCGGGTTCTGGATCGTCAGACCTTCTTCGATAATCTGCCCGACCGTCAGGCGCGGCGACAGCGAGCCATACGGGTCTTGGAAGACAATCTGCATCTCCTTGCGCAGCGGCCGCATCTGGTTGTTGGTATAGCCGTCGATGCGATTGCCGACGTAGGCGATCGGCCCTTCCGACGAAATCAGCCGCAGCAGAGCGAGGCCGAGCGTCGTCTTGCCGGAGCCTGATTCACCGACGACGCCGAGCGTTTCGCCTGCGCGCAGTTTCATGCTGAGGCCGTCGACCGCCTTGATGTGATCGACCGTGCGCTGCAGGAGGCCGCGCTTCACAGGAAACCAAACCTTCAAATCATTGGTCTCGACGACGACGGGGCCTGAGAGGTCGGTTTCGGGCGGCGCACCCTTCGGTTCGGCTTCGATGAGGTGCTTGGTGTAGGCATGCTTCGGCGTTTCGAACACGCCCGACGCCGTGCCCGTCTCGACGATCTCGCCGTCCTTCATGACGTAGACGCGATCGGCCATGCGCCTGACGATCCCAAGATCGTGCGTGATTAGCAGCATCGCCATGCCCATCTCCTTCTGAAGCTTTTTCAGAAGTTCGAGGATTTGGGCCTGGATTGTGACGTCGAGCGCCGTCGTCGGCTCATCCGCGATCAGCAGGTCCGGCTCATTCGCGAGTGCCGTCGCGATGATGACGCGCTGGCGCTGGCCGCCTGAAAGCTGATGCGGATAGGTGTCGAGGCGCTTCTCGGGATCGCGAATGCCGACCTTGGTCAGCAGGTCAATGACGCGCGCGCGCACCTCTTCGTCGCTGACGTCGCGATGCAGCTTGATGATTTCGCCGACCTGCTTCTCGATCGTGTGCAGCGGGTTCAGCGTCGTCATCGGCTCTTGAAAGATGATCGAAATCTTGTCGCCGCGCACGGACCGCATGTGGCGTTCGTCGGCCTTGATGAGATCTTTGCCTTCAAACCAGATTTCGCCGGTCGGGTGCGACGCGGACGCCGGCAGAAGCTTCAGAATAGAGAGCGCCGAAACCGTCTTCCCTGAGCCGGACTCGCCGACCAGCGCCACCGTTTCGCCCTTGGCGATATTGAACGAGACGCCCTTGACGACGCGCGCCGCGCTATCGCCTTCGCCGAACTCGACGGACAGGTTCTTGACGTCGACGAGAGGTGTGCTGCTCATCTTACTTCGCCTGCTTGAACGTCTTGCGCGGGTCGAGCGCATCGCGCACCGCTTCGCCCATGAAAATCGCGAGACTTAAAATAATCGACACGGCGACGAAGCCCGATATGCCGAGCCACGGCGCTTCAAGATGCTTTTTCCCTTGCAATAGCAGCTCACCGAGAGACGCAGATCCAGGCGGCATGCCGAGGCCGAGGAAGTCGAGCGCGGTCAGCGCCGCAATGCCGCCCGACAGCTTGAACGGCAGGAACGTCAGCGTCGCGACCATCGCGTTCGGAAGCAGATGTTTGTACATGATCTGCCAGTCGGACAGACCAAGCGCGCGCGCCGCGCGGACGTATTCGAGATTGCGGCCACGCAGAAATTCCGCCCGCACGACACCGACGAGCGACGTCCACGAGAAAATCAGAAGAATACCAAGCAGCGTCCAGAATCCTGGAATGAACATCGACGAGATGATCAGCAGCACGAACAGTTCCGGTATCGAGTTCCAGATTTCGAGGATGCGCTGGAAGATCAAATCGGTCTTGCCGCCGAAGTAACCCTGCACCGCGCCGGCGAACACGCCGATGACGGATGAGATCACCGTTAGCAGAATGCCGAACAGAACCGAGACGCGGAAGCCGTAGATCACGCGCGCCAGCACGTCGCGGCCCTGATTGTCGAGGCCGAGCCAGTTCATGTTGCCGAAGGCTTTGTAGCGCGCGACCTGATCTTCCGGCGCGTCGCAGAGCGTCATCGACGAGGCCCATGGCGGCGGCGCGGGATAGCCGAGGCAAATATCGCCGGTGCCGACTCGGCCCGGATAATCCTTGTTGATCGTGTCGTACGAATAACGGATGGGCGGCCAGATCATCCAGCCGTTGTCCTGTATTTCCTTTTGGATGTCGGGCGTCTTGTAGTCCGTCACCGCTAAGAAACCGCCGAACTTCTCTTCCGGATAATCGACGAGCACCGGGAACAGGATTTCGCCCTTGTAGCTCGCGATCAGCGGCCGGTCGTTGGCGATGAACTCGGCAAACAACGTGACGAGAAACAAACCCATGAATATCAGAAACGATCGATAGCCGAGCTTGTGCGCCTTGAAGCGCGCAAGGCGCCGCTGGTTCACCGGCGACAGCTTCCAGCCGAAACGATCGGCGAAGCGCTGTATAAATCCACCAAGAGGCAGCTTCGGTCTAACCGGCGCAGGAGCGGGCGCGACGGGCGGCGCGGTCTGATCCATCGTCATACCTCCCGCGTCTCGAAGTCGATGCGCGGATCGACGAGCGTATAAACGTAGTCGCTGATGATGCCGACGATCAGTCCGACAAGAGAGAAAATATAGAGCGACGCAAAGACCACCGGATAGTCGCGCTTTTCGATGCTTTCAAATGCCAGCAGACCCAGTCCATCGAGAGAGAAGATCGTCTCGATGAGCAGTGCGCCTGAGAAGAACGCGCTGATGAATGCCGCTGGAAAGCCTGCAATGATCAGCAGCATCGCGTTGCGGAAGACGTGGCCGTAGAGCACCTGATTTTCATTCAAGCCCTTGGCGCGCGCTGCAACCACGTACTGCTTGCGGATTTCGTCCAGAAACGAGTTTTTGGTCAGAAACGTCATCGCCGTGAACGATCCGATCGCCATCGCGATCAGCGGCAGCGTCAAATGCCAGAGGTAGTCGGTGATCTTTCCGAACCAGGAGAGTTGATCGAAATTATCCGAGAACAGACCGCGCGACGGGAACCACTGGAAGAACGACGATCCCGCGAACAGGATCAGCAATAGAACCGCAAATAGGAATCCTGGGATCGCATAGCCGACGACGAGAACGGCACTCGTCCAGCTATCGAACGGCGTGCCGTCATTCACCGCCTTGCGAATACCGAGCGGGATCGAAATCAGATACGTCAGCAGCGTCATCCAAAGCCCGAGCGAAATCGAGACGGGCAGCTTCTCCTTGATCAGGTCCAGAACCGAGACGTCGCGGAAATAACTCTTGCCGAAGTCGAACGTCAGATAATTCTTCATCATCAGGAAAAAGCGCTCGTGCGCCGGCTTGTCGAAGCCGAACTGCTTTTCGAGGCTTTTGATGAACTCGGGATCGAGCCCTTGCGCACCACGATACTTCGATGCAACGGAATCCGCCGCGCCTTGGCCGAGCTGCGCGCTCGCACCGCCCGACATGCCGTCGCCGCCGCCGCCGCCCATGCGATTGATGATCGAGGAATCATTCCCCATCAGCTGCGCAATCATGCGCTCCACGGGGCCGCCGGGCGCGAATTGAATGATAACGAACGAAAACAGCATGATGCCGAACAGCGTTGGGAAGACGAGCAGCAATCGCTTCAGCAGATAGGTGGCCATCAGGGCTGCGCTGCTCCTTGCGTGTTCGCCGGCGTCTGTCGCGCGCCAAGCGCCTCGGCCTTGGCGGCGTCATACCACCAAGTATCGATGATGCCCGGATCATAGGGTGGCTTCTTCGCCGGGCGCGAGAATTTATTCCAGAATGCGATGGTGTGCGAGGCCTTGTACCAATGCGGCACCCAATAGTGTCCGGCGCGCAGCACGCGGTCGATCGCCCGCGTCGCCGTCACGAGTTCGGTGCGCGATTTTGCAGCCATCACCTTGTCGGCCAGCGCGTCGACGACCGGATCGGCGATGCCCGCGAGGTTGAACGATCCATCGATTTTCGCGGCCTCCGAACCCCAGAAGCTTCTCAGCTCTATGCCCGGCGTCAAACGCAGCGCGTAACGCTGAACCGAAGAATCGAAATCAAACGATTTCATGCGCCGCTCGTATTGCGCCGGATCGACCATGCGCAGCGTCGCGTTGATGCCGATGCGCTTCAGATTCTCGGAGTATGGTCCGGTGATGCGCTCGAACATCGGTTCGAACATCAAGAATTCGATGTCGAGCGTCTCGCCTTTGGCGTTGCGCAGAAAGCGATCGTTGCCCGGCGTCCATCCGGCAGCTATGAGCAACTCGCGCGCCTTTTTGAGATTGTCGCGGTTGTTGCCGCTGGCGTCGGATACGGGTGGCACGTACGGCTCATCGAAAACCGCCGGCGGCAGCTTATCTTTGAAAGATTCGAGCAAGGCCAGCTCTTCGGCCGATGGCTTGCCGGTCGCCATCATGTCTGAGTTTTCGAAGAAACTCGCCGTGCGCTTATACAATCCGTAGAACAGCTTCTTGTTCGACCATTCGAAATCGAATGCGAGATCGAGCGCTTCGCGTACGCGCACGTCCTTGAACTTGTCGCGCCGCGTATTGAGGAAATAGCCTTGCGCACCTGACGGGCGTGCGTCGGGTAGTGTGTCTTTGATCAGGCGGCCTGCGCGTACGGCTGGAATATCGTAGCCCGTCGCCCAATTCACGCTTGTGAACTCTTCGCGCAGATCGAGTTGGCCCGATTTGATTGCTTCGAGTTCGACGTTGCGGTCGCGGTAATAGTCGTAGCGCAACTCGTCGAAGTTGAAGCGGCCGCGGTTGACGGGCAAATCTTTCGCCCAATAGTCCTCGCGGCGCTTATAGGCGACGTACGTCCCGGGTCTGAAATCCTTAATCGCATACGGACCGGAGCCGAGTGGCGGCTTGAGCGTCGTCTCCTCGAAATTTTCCTTTGCGTAATAGGCTTTCGACAGAACCGGCAACGTCGCGACCACAAGCGGCAGGTCGCGAATAAGCTCGCCCTGGAACGTGTAGCGCACCGTCGCCGGGTCGATGGCTTCCGCTTTGACCACGTCGCGCAAAGTCAGTTTGTATTCCGGCCTGCCTTTTTCTTTGAGGGTCGTAAACGAAAATACGACATCGTCGGCAGTCACCGGTGTGCCGTCGGCAAACTTCGCTTCGGGGCGCAGCTTAAACGTAGCCGAAAGGTGGTCGCCCGCAACTTCGGCCGTCTCTGCGATCAACCCATAAACGGCATCCGGCTCATCCTGCGCGCGGACCATCAGGCTGTCGAACAGATACTCAAGGCCGTGCGCCGCGTCGCCCTTCAGAATGTAGTCGTTGAAGCTATCGAAGGTGCTGGCGCCGCTCGTGCCCATTGTCACGAGGCGGCCGCCTTTCGGCGCGTCGGGATTGACGTAGTCGAAGTGCTTGAAGTCGGCCGGGTACTTCAGCTCTCCAAATACCGATAGGCCGTGCCGCGGCTCCGCGCTAACACCACCGGTGAGCACGGCCATGCTGAGGAAAAGTGCGGCGGTCCACCGGATCATGCGTTGCAGCTCTCTCTTTGCCGTCATCTTTTGCGTGCGGCGTCCGTCATCTTGGCCTTGCCCTCATCGATCCACCAGACCTGAATGGGCGCTGATGTTTGCGACGGCAGCTTTGCGGGACGGCCGAATATGTCCCAGTACGCGAAGCGTTCAAATGGGTAGTGCCATTGCGGCACGACGTAAAAATTCCACAGCAGAACGCGATCGAGCGCGCGCGTTGCGGCGACCAGTTCGGCGCGATCCTTCGCAAAGACGATTTTATCAATCAGCTTGTCGATCGCGGGGTTTTTGATGCCGGCCGTATTGCGGCTGGCGTCCTTGTCGGCTGATTCCGATCCCCAGAATTGGCGCTGTTCGTTGCCGGGAGATTCCGATTGCGCGAAATTGTCGACGATAATGTCGAAGTCGCGCCGGTCTTCGCGCTGCTTGTACTGCGAGGAATCGACGACGCGTACGCTCGCCTTGATGCCCAGCGTTTCAAGATCTTTGACGTACGGCAGAATGATCCGCTCGAACGTATCGCCATCGATCAAAAATTCGGTGACGAACGCTTCGCCCGCGGCGTTTTTCAGAACGCGATCCGAGCCTAGCGTCCAGCCCGCGGCGTTGAACAGCTTCATCGCCGCCTGCTGGTTCTTGCGATAATCGCCCTGCGCCGCGTTCGATGGATTTTTCCACTCGGTCGTAAAGACTTCCGGCGGAACGCCGTCCTTGACCTCGTTCAGGATCGCAAGCTCCTGGCCCTCGGGTAGCCCCTTTGCGGCAAGCTCCGAGTTCTCGAAAAAGCTGCCGACGCGGACATAAAGATCGTAGAAAAGCTTCTTGTTCGACTCTTCGAAGTTGAACAGCAGATTGAACGCTTGCCGCACGCGCGCATCCTGGAACTGCTTGCGCCGGAGATTGAACACGAACGCCTGCAGCGGCGCGACGCGCTTGACGGGCAGCGCTTCCTTTTTGACGAGACCGTTTTTCAGCGCGTCAAAGTCGTATTTTGTCGCCCAGGCGCCGGCCTGGTTTTCCACCCAGAAATCGAGGCGGCCAGCCTTGAAATCTTCGAACGCCGGCGTGCGATCGCGGTAGTAGGTCAACTCGATGTTGTCGATATTGTATTGGCCGCGCATCACCGGCAGGTCTTTCGCCCAGTAGTCGGGCACGCGCTCGTAGGAAATCTTGCGGCTGGTTTCGAACGACTTGATTTTGTAGGCGCCGTTGCCAAGCGGAACTTCAACCGTCGTCTTGGAGAGGTCGCGCTTTTCGCCGTTGGCGCCTGTGCCTTCCCAGTAGGCTTTTGAGACGACTGACAGCTGGCCGACGATCATCGGCAGCTCGCGATTGTTCTTGCTGTCGAAGGTGAACGTCACCTCGTGGTCGCCGGTCTTTTCGGCCTTGATGACGTTCTTGTAGTAGTACGCGTACATCGCATTGACGCGTTTGATCTCGTTCATTGAGAAGACGACGTCTTCGGGCGTGATCGGCGAACCGTCGTGGAATTTGGCTTCAGGGCGCAATTTGAAGGTCGCGGCAGAAATATCGTCCGGATAGCTGACGCATTCCGCGATCAGGCCGTAGTTCGTCGACGGCTCATCGGGGCTGTCGGCCATCAACGTGTCGGACGTCATGCCGAGGCCGGCAGCTTTGACGCCCTTGTCTGAAAACGCATTCAGCGTGTCGAACGTGCCGTCCGCGTATTGGCGTACGGTTCCGCCTTTCGGCGCGTCGGGATTGACCCAATCGAAGTGCTTAAAATCCGCCGGCATCTTGGCCGCGCCGATCAGCGACAGCGCATGATGGCAAACGGGGTCGGCTGCGAACGCCGATGTGGTTAAGGACGATAATACCAGTGCGGTGATCGCCGCGATCCGGGTTTTCAGTCCATGTCCTGCCATCGTCATGCGCATCCTTTGTCGATCACGTCAGTCTCGCGTCCTCACGGAAGCAGCCTAACACCGCTGCGGGACGGGGGGATATCTTTTGCCGGCCGGAATGAAAACGACCCCGCCGGACGGCCGGCAGGGTCGCAAAAATCAGCACCTTGAGCGAGTTAACTTGCTGTCATTTAGGCAGCGGAACCGGCGTGTCTGCCAATGTCGCCAGATAGGCGATTAAATCGGCCCGTTCAGCAGCGGCCGGCAGGCCTTTGAACACCATCTTTGTGCCTGCAACGTAAGATTTCGGGTCGGCAATGAAGTGGGAAAGGTTCTCAAAGGTCCATTCACCGGACTTAGCAACCATGGCTTCGGAATACTTGAAGCCATCCGCCTTGGCCTTTGCGCGATTGACGACGCCGAAGAGGTTCGGGCCGACGCCGTTCGGCTTGCCCTTGTCGGCCGTGTGGCAGGATTTGCATTTCGCGAAAATTGCTTTGCCGTTCTCGGCGCTCGCTTTTGGCAGCAGAGCGACCGCATCGGGGCCGATGTCGCCGCCGGCAGGGGCGGCGCCTTCTGCAGCGGCGCCTTCCGCTGCGGCGCCTTCAGCGCCTGCAACAGCTGCCGGTTCTGCCGCGGCAGGCAACTCGTAACCCGGCGTCGCGAGCTTACGGTGCGATGTCGATTCGATGAACGTCTTAGTACCAACGATCAGCAGCAGCGCGGACAGCACCGCGCCAGCGATTTTGGTCATTTCGAAACTGTCCATTGCGATACCCTTATCAGCGTGCCTCTCGGGGCGAAACGGCCACCGCTTGGGTATATAAGCTCGCATTTCCCTTGCAAGGCTACAAAGCGCCGTTTTACAGGCAGACGTGCGAGACAGTTTGTCACCGATCTGCTGCTGATCAGAAAGCCCGAGCCGTGCCGCCGAAAACTTTGCCGCTGAAAACTTTGATTGTCATACCCGCGCGGATGCAGGCGACGCGCCTGCCGGGTAAGCCGTTGGCTGATATTCACGGCGTGCCGATGATCGTGCACGTCTGGCGGCGTGCTGTCGCAGCGAACTCCGGCGACGTTATCGTCGCAACCGACTCGGCCGAAATCGCCGATGCCGTCCGCGCGGCGGGCGGCGATGCCGTCATGACGCGCGCCGATCATGCATCCGGCTCGGATCGCGTCTGGGAAGCTGTCACCGCGAAAGATCCATCCGGTCAAGCCGGCATCATCGTCAACCTGCAGGGCGATCTGCCGACGCTCGATCCGTCACTGGTCAGCGCTTGCGTCGCGCCGCTTCTCGATGGTCCGGCCGACATCGCCACGCTCGCCGCAGAAATCCGCGACGCGGATGAGCGGACCAATCCGAACGTCGTCAAAGTTGTCGGCACCCCAATCGCCGACGCGCGTCTGCGCGCGCTGTACTTCACACGCGCGACCGCACCCTCGGGCGAGGGACCGCTTTACCATCACATCGGCATCTATGCTTACCGCCGCGCCAGCCTCGCGCGCTTCGTATCGTTAAAGCCGTCACCACTTGAAATGCGCGAAAAGCTTGAGCAATTGCGCGCGCTCGAAGACGGTCTGCGCATCGACGTCGCTGTCGTTGACACCGTTCCGCTCGGTGTCGATACTCCCGCCGATCTTGAGCGTGCCCGGCAGGTGCTCAGCGCATAAGTCGTCCGCCACGAATTCCCATCTGCTCGTCGTCACGCCACAACCAAGAGAATCCCGAAGTCATGCCGCAGGCCCTGCGCCCCGAGACCGTCACCGGAAAAATTGCATACCAAGGCGAGCCGGGTGCGAACTCGCACCTCGCTGCGCGCGAAGCGTTTCCGAATGGCGAGGCTGTCGCTTATCCGACGTTTGAAGATGCGCTTGCCGCTGTCAAGGCGGGCGACGCCGAGTACGCCATGATCCCGATCGAGAACTCGGTTGCGGGTCGCGTTGCAGATATCCATCATCTCTTGCCCGACGCCGATCTTTACATTGTTGCCGAGCACTTCCTTCGCGTGCGCCACCAATTGATGGCGAAAAAGGGCGCGCAACTTTCCGAGATCAAGCGCGTCATGAGTCATACGCAGGCGCTTGGCCAGTGCCGCAATACGTTGCGCAAGCTTGGCATTGCGCCGGTGCCGGAAGCGGACACCGCAGGCTCGGCACGCCTGGTCTCTGAGATGGACGACATGAAGACGGCCGCGATCGCTTCGCGGCTCGCAGCCGAAATCTACGGCCTCGACATCCTCAAAAGCGACATGGAGGACGAGACGCACAACACGACGCGCTTCGTGGTTCTTGCGTCCGAGCCGGATGATGCGGAAGCCGATCAAGGCCCGGTCATCACGACCTTCATTTTCCGCGTCCGCAACATTCCGGCAGCGCTCTACAAGGCACTCGGCGGGTTCGCGACCAACGGCGTCAATATGACGAAGCTCGAAAGCTACCAGACCGAAGGCACTTTCAACGCGACGATGTTTTTCGCCGACATTGAGGGGCACTTGAAAGAACACCTCGTACAGCTTGCCATGCGTGAGTTGTCGTTCTTCTCGACCGAGGTCAAAGTGCTCGGCACGTACCCTGCGAGTGCGTATCGCAAGGAAGCTGCCGAGCTTGCATCCGTCGGCTCTCAGATGTGAGGGCGGCCCCGATGCGCCTCAAAGATAAAGTCGCAGTCGTTACCGGAGCGGCGTCCGGCTTTGGGCGCGGCATTGCCGAGCTTTTCGCTGCTGAAGGCGCGAAGGTTGTCATCGCCGACCTCAACGGCGACGGTGCTGCTGATGTTGCGCGCGCTATCGGCGAGCACGCGTTGGCATGCCATTGCGACGTTACCAAACGCACCGACGTCGAGGCGATGGTCGCGCATACCGTCGCTTCGTTCGGCGGTCTCGATATTCTCGTCAACAACGCAGGCTATACGCACAAGAACCAGTCGCTGATGACGGTGTCGGAAGACGACTTCGATCGCATCTATGCGGTCAATGTAAAATCGATCTATCTCGCGACACTTGCGGCCGTGCCGGAAATGGAAAAGCGCGGCGGTGGCGTGATCATCAATACGGCGTCGACAGCCGGTGTGCGTCCGCGTCCGGGGCTCACCTGGTACAACGGATCGAAAGGCGCGGCTGTCATTCTGACGAAGTCGATGGCGGCGGAACTGGCGTCCAAAAACATTCGCGTGAATGCGATCAATCCCGTCATCGGCGAAACCGGAATGATCGAGCAGTTCATGGGTATGCCTGACACGCCCGAAAATCGCGCCAAGTTCGTCGGCGGCATCCCGCTCGGCCGTTTTTCGAAGCCGTCCGACATCGCCAATGCGGCATTGTTCCTTGCCGACCCGGCGAGCAGCTTTATCACCGGCGTCGCCATCGAAGTCGACGGCGGCCGGTGCATTTAGCGGACTTCCTTCTCCCCTTGGGGAGAAGGTGGCCGAAGGCCGGATGAGGGGGTGGATTTGGTCCGCGCCTAACTGCCCCCTCACCCTGACCCTCGCCCCTCGGGGAGAGGGAATTCACTTACGACTGTCCCTTGTACTTCTGCTTGTTCATTGGAAGCACATTCGTGCGCACGTTGGTCCCCGCGAGCAGCGCGTTGGCGACTGCCGGCGCAACGACGGGCGTTCCTGGTTCGCCGACGCCGGTCGGCGGCTGCGCCGATGGCACGATATACACTTCGACCTTCGGCATTTCCGAAATGCGAAGCACATCGTAGTCGTCGAAGTTCGATTGCTCGACGACACCACCTTTCATCGTGATCGCGCCTTTCAGCGCCGCGCCTAGGCCATAGCCGAGGCCGCCCTCGACCTGCGCGATGACCACATCGGGATTGACGGCGATGCCGCAATCGATGGCGCAGACGACGCGCTCAACCTTGACCGAACCATCGTCACGCAGCGATACCTCGGCTGCGTTGGCGACGTATGATGCAAAGCTCTCGTGCACCGCTATGCCGCGCATTTTGCCGTCGGGGGGCTGGCCGCTTAGCCACCCGGCCTTTTCGGCCGCGAGTTTCAATACGCCAGCGTGGCGCGGATGCTTCGCCAACATCGCAAGGCGGAAGTCGACCGGATCGCGGCCCGATTCCTTAGCGAGAATGTCGATCATGTGTTCTGTTGCGTGCGCCGTATGCGTTGCGCCGACGGATCGCCACCACAACACCGGCACGCCGGTTTTTTCCGTATGCAGTTCGACCTGCAAATTCGGGATCGCGTAGGGCAAGGTTGACGCGCCTTCGACGGACGTCGCGTCGATCCCATCCTTGACCATGCCGGATTCGAACGGCGTCCCCGCAATGATCGACTGACCTACGATACGGTGCAGCCAAGAGACGATGTTGCCATCTTTATCGAGGCCGGCCTTGATCCGGTGGACGTAGATCGGGCGGTAATAGCCGCCCTTGATATCGTCTTCGCGCGTCCAGATCACTTTGATCGGAACCGGCTTGCCGTAAGATTTGGCGATCTCGCAGGCCTCGCGGACGTAATGAGAATCCGCGATGGCGCGGCGGCCGAACGATCCGCCAGCCCAAACCGTATGGATTTGGACGGCCTCGGGCTTCAATCCCAGCACCGCGCACGCGGTACCGTGATCGACGGTCTGCAACTGCGACCCGGTCCAGATTTCAGCGGACTTGCCGTCATACTTGATGACGCAATCCATCGTCTCCATCGGCGCGTGGGCCAGATATGGAAACTCAAAATCGACTTCGACGACTTTAGCCGCCGATTTGAAACCCGCTTCAACGTCGCCGTCCTTGCGCGCCGAAATACCCGGCGTGTCGAGCTTGGCTTTGTACGCGGCGACGATGTCGCTCGTTGAGCGCTTCTCGGCCTTGCTGTCGTCCCACGTCACCTTGATCGCGCGCTGGGCCTGCAACGCCGCCCACGTGCTGGTCGCGAGCACGGCGATGCCTTGCGGCACTTGCAAGACCTTCACGATACCCTTGATCTTTTCGGCCTCGTTTGCGTCGAACGATTTGACGGTCGCGCCGAACATCGGCGGACGCGCGATCGTCGCGATCAACATGCCGTCGAACTGATGATCGATCGTGAATTTTGCAGCGCCCGTCGTTTTTGCCTTGCCGTCGACGCGCGGGAACGATTTGCCGATGTAGACAAAATCCTTCGAGTCTTTGAGGGCGGGCTTTTCGGGCACGTTTTCGGCGGCGGCTTTCGACGCCAAGTCGCCGAACGTTGCGCGCTTGTCGCCATGCGATACGACGCCGGCCTTGACTGTGATCTCGTTCGCCGGAACGCCCCAATCCTTCGCGGCCGCGGCAACGATCATGGCTTTTGCGGTGGCACCCGCCAAGCGGTACTGCTCGTAGGAATTGGAAAGTCCAGTCGAGCCGCCGACGCCCTGTACGCCGAACGCAAAGTTCTTGTACTTCACGGGATCGGCGGGCGCGAATTCGGTTTTGATCTGCGACCAGTCCGCATCCAGTTCTTCGGCGACGAGTGTCGCAAGGCCAGTCGCCGCGCCTTGGCCCTTGTCGAGATGCTTGATGATGACGGTGACGGTGTTGTCCGGCGCGACCTGCAGGAACGGGTTTGGCTGCAGCGTCTCACTTGCGGCAGCAATGGCACCTGTCGATACGCCGCGCAACGGAATTGCCATACCGAGCACGAGGCCAGCTCCGGCACCGCCTGCGATCTTCAGGAACGAACGGCGCGAAGCTTGCGGCGTCTCGCCTGGCAGCGCGAAAATTCCGGTTAGTCTTGGAGCGTTCATCGGACCCTCGCTGGCGAAGTTCAAATCAGTCTGTATCTCGGCGTGCGGCTCGCGCACTGCTTATGTTCAGTGGTCTGTCATCAGTTGGCCGTTGGACATGGCGCACCACCGGCCGCCCATGCCTTCAGTTCTGTGACGAAAGCGGCGTGCGGTTTCGAGACCGGCAAGCGATCGCCGCCCGGCGCCCAGCCCCACAGCACGAGTTTGTCGTCTTCCATGTGTTTCACGAGGGCAGCAACATCCTTGCCGCCGTTCTTGTCTTGATCCTTCAGCGTCGTGCACAGTTCGCTATCGTTCAATCCTTGCCAGCCCATCGATGCCGGCGCGAGATGCCAATTTGGTGCGCCGGGCACACCGCTAAATTTATTGTTCTCATCGCGATGGCAAGCGGTGCAACGCGCGTTGGTGAAGCCCAGGTTGTCTTCGCCACGCACGATATTCTGGAGATGAGGGTGGCGGTCGTCGCCCTGGCGCGGGCGGTCGTCGCGCGGGTGGCAATTCATGCAACGCGGATGGCGCAGCACATCTGCGATCGGTTTGAACAGATCGCCCGCAACAACTGCCGTTTCAGCCTTTGCAACGGTCGCAGGTGTCGTCACGGGCAGCATCGCGGCGAGTGCAACGGCGATGCCGGCTATAGCGAAGGGCAGGACTGCTCGTATTGGGTGTGGCACCATTGGAACGGCCTTCTCGATAGCGATGCAAAAGCGGGCGGCACTACAAGCCTAGCCGGGCAAAGTCGTGGACGCCTCGTGGATAGCAGCTCGAATGCGGTGATAGGTCGAGCAACGGCAGATGTTGCCGTCCATCGCCTTGTCGATGTCCTGATCGGTCGGCTTGGAAATTTGAGAGAGCAGTCCGACCGCGGCCATAACCTGTCCGGACTGGCAGTAGCCGCATTGCGCAACGTCGAGCTTGATCCAGGCGGCCCGTACGGCGGCGGCGACATTGCCGGTTACGCCTTCGATAGTTGTGACGTCACGGCCTTCGACGTCTCTCGCCTGGATTTGGCACGATCGCACCGCTTCGCCATCGAGATGCACGGTGCACGCGCCACAAAGCGCCGCGCCACACCCGAATTTGGTGCCCGTCAACTTCAAGTCATCGCGAATGACCCACAGTAACGGCGTCTCGGGATCGGCATCGATCGTTGTCTTCTTGCCGTTGAGTGTGAACGTGGTCGGCATGCCAAAAACCCCCGGGTAAAGGCGCTTATTTTTGACGCGTGGCGTCTACAATTCGCCTCGCGCTGCTGACGTTTAGCGACACATAGGAACGATGTTCGTAGACTCCAAGTTCCATATCCATCTGACAATATGGAAATAGCGATCGGCGCGTGGCGCAGTCTCGTCATCCATGCGGCATCGCTGCCCAAATTTGCAGCAAGGGTTGTGCTAGGCGCCCGGACCGTCCATTATGGTGCTGGAGGCTGGCGGCGGACGAATCTGTCGCCAACCGGGTCAGGTCCGGAAGGAAGCAGCCCTAACGATTTTGGATCCGGGTCGTTCGCCAGTCTCTTCTACCGCTCGTCTACCGCTCGCGGGCGCTATTCGGATCGCGTGCCTCGATCCGGCGCCCTCCGCGAGGACGCGGCGCGCCGCGTCGCCCGGTTGGGCTCACGGGCTTGGCAGCCCGAAGCAGTATTTTGTTGAAAAATCGAATGCAATTGGGCCGGCCCTGGCACTTGCTTGCCCGGATGACCTACGGGCGCTAAGTCAACAGCATGGCTAAAAAGAAAACGACCGAGGGTGACGGCGCGGCAGACGGTTCCGCCGCGAAACCCTATGTGGTTCTGGCCCGCAAATACCGCCCGGCGACGTTCGACGATCTGATCGGCCAGTCGGCGATGGTCACGACGCTGCGCAACGCCTTCGCCTCGGGTCGCATCGCGCAAGGCTATATGCTGACCGGTGTGCGTGGCGTCGGCAAGACGACGACCGCCCGCATCCTCGCACGCGCATTGAACTATGAAGCGCCCGGTATCGATAAGCCGACGATCGATATGCCGAGCCTCGGCGTTCACTGCAAAGACATCATGGAAGGACGCCATCCCGACGTCTTCGAGATGGACGCCGCGTCGAATACCGGCATCGACAATATTCGCGAGATTATCGAAAGCGCGCAGTACACGCCGCTCGTCGCGCGCACCAAAGTCTTCATCATTGACGAAGTTCACATGTTGTCGAAGGGCGCGTTCAACGCGCTTTTGAAAACCTTGGAAGAGCCGCCAGCGCACGTTCGGTTCATTTTCGCGACGACGGAAATTCGCAAGGTTCCGGTCACGGTTCTGTCACGCTGCCAGCGGTTCGATCTGCGCCGCGTCGAGCAGCCGGTTCTCGCCGCGCATTTCAAGAAAATTGCCGAGAATGAAAACGCCAAAGCCGATGACGATGCGCTGACATTGATCGCGCGTGCGGCCGAAGGGTCGGTGCGCGATGGCCTGTCGATCCTCGATCAGGCGATCGCGATGGGTGAAGGCCATGTGACCGCGCTTAAAGTCCGCGATATGTTAGGCCTTGCCGATCGTGCGCGGATTTTCGATCTCGCCGAACACCTTTTTAAAGGTGATGCGGCGGCATCGTTGGCGTCGCTCGCAAGCTTGCATCACGACGGCGCGGAAGCGGCCCAGATCGTCTCCGATCTCGCGGAAGCCGTCCACATCGTCGCGCGTATCAAGGCAGTTGGCGAAGATCCGGCAGGCGAGGCGCTGTCGGTCGAAGAAAAGCGTCGCGGCACTGCGCTCAGCGCGCAGCTTTCGATGCCATATCTTTCTCGGGCCTGGCAGATGCTCCTCAAAGGCATCGAGGAAACCGCGCGTGCACCAGATCCGCTCGCCGCTGCCGAAATGGTTTTGATACGGCTCGCCTACACCGCTGACCTGCCGACGCCGGACGAACTGATCCGCACGCTCGGCGGCGGCACCGTCAGCGCGCGCATCCCTGCTGGCAGTGCGCCGCGCGTGGAGGCTCCGTCTGAAACGCGTGGTCCGCTGAACGTCGCACCGCAGCCGGCGACAGCCGCCGCATTGGGCTTGGACGATGGAGAATTGTTCGACAGCCTCGACGACGGCGGTGAATTCGGAGGCCTCGATGAGGATGTTGCGGCGCCGCCGCCCGTCACTGGGTCAGGGCGCGATTTGCGAACGTTCAACGACGTCATTGCGCTCGTCGGCGACAAACGCGATGCCAAACTCAAAATTCATCTCGAAGACCATGTCAGCCTCGTGAAGTTCGACGCGCTTGCAGGCTCGATCGATATTTTCCTCATGCCAGGTGCGCCGCCGGAGATCGCCAACGAGCTTCGCGAAAAACTGAATGCCTGGACAAGCAAGCGCTGGGTTGTCGTCCTCTCGAAGACGGAAGGCGCGACACCGGTCGGTGTCGTCCGCCGCGAGCGTGAAGCCGCCGAGCTCGAAGAATTGAAAGCCCATCCGGCCGTGCGCGCCGTGCTCGAAGCATTTCCCGGCGCGAAGATCGCTGATATCCGCCGCCTGATGACGCCTGCCGCAATGCCGGATGCCGACGAAAGCGCAACCGGCTAATAAAAACGGCGCCGCAAAAGTTTTCCCTGACCGCAGAGGACACGCATGAAAGATATTATGGGCATGATGAAGAAGGTCGGCGAAATGCAGGCCCGCATGAAAGAGATGCAGGACGAACTGACGCGTGCCGAATTCGATGGCCAGTCGGGCGGCGGGCTCGTCAGCGTCACGCTTGATGGCAAGGGCGAAGTCAAGCGCGTGCGTATCGATCCGAGCCTGATGAAGCCTGATGATGCAGAAATCGTCGAAGACCTGATCGTCGCTGCCGCGAATGACGCTCGCGTCAAAGCAGATGCCGCCATGCAGGCCAAAATGGCCGAAGTGACCGGCGGGCTTCCACTGCCACCCGGAATGAAGCTGTTTTAACGCCTCCATCTCTCTCTCGCGCGCGCGGCGATGTCCAAGAAAATCGCAGGACCGGAAATCGAACGTCTCGTGCAGTTGCTCGCGCGGATGCCGGGGCTTGGTCCGCGCTCCGCGCGCAAGGCGGTGCTCGCACTTCTGAAACGGCGTAACGAATTGCTGGTGCCGTTGGCTGACGCGATGCAGCAGGCGGTCGACAAGATTGCCGAATGTCCGCAATGCGGCAACCTCGATACCGTTGCTCCCTGCAGCATCTGTCAGGACACGCGCCGCGACAGCAGCATGATCGTCGTCGTCGAAGAGGTCGGCGATATCTGGGCTTTGGAGCGCGCAAATATCATTTCGGCGCGCTATCATGTGCTTGGCGGGCACTTGTCGCCGCTCGATGGCATCGGGCCCGATCAGCTCAACATTGCCGGTCTTTTGTCTCGTGTGGCAGAGGGGGATGTGAAAGAAGTTCTGCTCGCACTGAACGCAACGGTCGAAGGCCAATCGACAGCGCACTATGTCTCCGATCAACTGTCGGCAAGCGGAGTTGCTGTCTCGAAGCTCGCTCAGGGCGTTCCGATCGGCGGCGAACTCGACTATCTCGACGAAGGCACGCTCGCGGCCGCATTCAAAGCGCGCCGCAAGCTTTAATCTGCGCGTCAGGTCGCGCGCATAGGGACTTCATGATGGGAATTGCCAGCGTCCCGACCACGGTCCGATCGAAGGACCACGCATGACCGACCTTCCGCCGCCGCCCGACCCAATCCCCGTAGCGTACCGCCGCGAGATCGCGCCCCCGAAGTTCGTGACGGGATCGATCCTGCGCCACATTCTGGTGATGACCGGAGCTGGCGCGGTCGGATTGATGGCGATCTTCGTCGGCGATCTCGCGAATATCTATTTCTTATCTTTGAGCAACGATCAGGCCGTCGTCGCGGCTGTCGGTTACGCAAGCTCGATCCTGTTTTTCTCGACCTCGATCGGCATCGGCCTATCGATCGCGGCGATGGCGATGGTGTCGCCTGCGCTCGGTGCCGGCTTACGCGCGCGCGCGCGCGCCGGCTGTCGGTCCACGCCCACATCCTGACGTTTCTGGTTTCGGCGTTGCTGAGCATCATTCTATGGTTCGCCATCGAGTGGCTTTTGACGCTCGTCGGCGCAACAGGCGAGGCGCATCGTCTTGCAACCCTCTACCTGATGATTTTAATTCCGACATTGCCGATGCTTGCCGTTGGCATGACGTCGATGTCGGTGCTGCGTTCGGTCGGCGATGCGCGCCGCGCGATGAACGTCACGCTCTACGGCGCGGTCGTTAACACGATCCTCGACGCGGTCCTGATATTGTATCTCGATTGGGGGATCATGGGGGCCGCCCTCGCATCGGTCGTCGCGCGTTGCGCGGTCATGGCCATCGGTCTTTATGGCGTCATCAGCGTCCATGATTTGATGGGCCGGCCGAAGATGGCGACGCTCGCGGCTGACGCGCCGGCATTCTCGAATATCGCGCTGCCTGCCGTCTTGACGAACATCGCGACGCCTGCCGGCAACGCATATGTAACGATGGCCTTGGCGGCTTTTGGCGATGGGGCCGTCGCCGGCTGGGCGATCGTCGGACGCATCATTCCGGTCGCGTTTGGCGCGATCTACGCGCTCTCAGGATCTGTCGGTCCTATTCTTGGCCAAAACTTCGGCGCGCGCAAAGTCGAGCGCATGCGCGAAGTCTACACGGTGTCGCTGTTCGTGATGACGGCATTTACCGCCGTGGCGTGGATCGTCATGGCGGTCTTCGCAGAGCCCTTGGCGAGTGCCTTCAAGGCCGATGGCGACGCGCGGGACCTCATCGTTTATTTTTGCCGCTGGCTGTCACCGCTTTTTGTTTTTTTCGGTGCATTGTTCGTCGCGAACGCTGTCTTCAACACGCTGGGCCGCGCCCACTATTCAACGTTGTTCAACTGGGCGAGAGCTACTGTGGGAACAATTCCATTCGTCATCGTTGGCGCGAAATTAGGCGGCGCTTCGGGTATTCTTGCCGGAAATATGATCGGCGGGGTCGTATTCGGAATAGCCGCTGTTGCAACTGGGTATAGGCTGATCGGATCGTTGGGCGCGACGCTACGGAACGATGAAAACAACTTGGACCGCGGCGCGCCGAGGCATTAAGTAATCCAGGGTACCTCGCGTATACGAGGCTCGCCGTCCGCGACAAGGTATTAGTCCGTGCACAGCGGTTTTTTGCCGATCATAGTACTGTAGATGTGGGGCATTAGCCTACTGAGGCGTTGTGTGATCGTGCGAGGCAAGTTGTCGTTGAAGAATAGCTCTCAAAATTTCCGGCAATGGCTGCTCGATTTGCCACGCTACAAGAAGCGCGGCCTTCTGGTCGTGCTCGATCTGCTTATGCTCAGCGCTATTCTTTGGGTGCTGATGTCGGTGCGCATGGGCGTCTTGTTCTGGCCGGAGACCGTTGCGCTCGCGTTGCTGCTGTCATTCGGGCCGTTGATTACGATCGTCTCGTTTTCGTATGCCGGCCTCTATCGGATGGTGACCCGCTATCTGGGGTCGCGCGGGCATACGCGCATTGTCGGCGCCGTCACGATCGCAGTTCTGGTGTGGTCGCTCGTCGTCTTCATGTCCGGCCAGCTCGGCGTGCCGCGATCGGCCATCCTCACTTATGGTTTTGCATCGACGGCGGCCGTGATGATGTCGCGGCACATGATTGCGTATTTCTTGGTGACGTCCGGATTGAATCTCCAAGTCTTCCAGGGCCAGATGCCGCGCCGCAACGTCATCATCTATGGTGCAGGCACGTCCGGCATCGAATTGTCTCGCGCCCTCGAGCACACGGCAGATCGCGAAGTCGTCGCGTTCTGCGATGTCTCGCCAACCCTATGGGGCCAATATCTGGGCGGCATAAAAGTTTTCCGGCCGGATCGCCTGACCCGCATCATCGAACGGTACGATGTGAAAGAGGTCCTGATCGCGATTCCGTCTTCGGAACGGCATCTGCGCCGCACCGTACTGAAGGAGCTTCAGAACCTGTCGGTTGACGTGCAGATCATGCCGTCGCTCGCCGACATCGCCAGTGGCAAGGTCTCGGTGACAGATTTGCGGCCGATCGACGTCGCCGATCTTCTTGGCCGCGATGGCGTGCCGCCTGTTGCCGACCTGCTGGCCCGCGACACGCACAACAAGAATGTTCTCGTGACAGGTGCTGGCGGTACGGTCGGCGCTGAACTTGTTCGGCAGGTTCTGCGCCAAAATCCGGCGACGGTGGTGCTGCTCGACGTGTCTGAGCCGGCGCTCTATGAGATCGAGTTGAAGGCTCGCGAAATTGCTGCGCAGCAGCCGGAATCGCAGCGCGCCAAGATCGTTGCCATCCTTGGCTCCGTCCTTGACGCGCAGGTCGTTTCCGACTCGATTTCAAATTTCCAGATCGCAACGATTTATCATGCCGCGGCCTATAAGCATGTGCCGATGGTTGAAAGCAATCCGGGCGTCGGGCTGACCAACAATATCTTCGGAACCGAAATCGTTGCGGAAGCGGCGATCGCTCACGGCGTCGAGCGGTTCGTGCTGATTTCGACCGACAAAGCCGTTAGTCCGACGAACGTGATGGGCGCGAGCAAGCGATTGGCTGAACTTGTGTTGCAGGCCCGTGCGACGGGACAGCCATCGACCGTGTTCACGATGGTACGCTTTGGCAACGTGCTCGACAGCTCCGGGTCGGTCGTTGGCCGTTTCCGGCGTCAGATCAAAGCCGGTGGTCCGGTGACGGTCACTCACCCGGAGGTGATCCGCTATTTCATGTCGATCCCTGAAGCCGCAGAACTCGTGATCCAAGCCGGTGCTATGGCGAAGGGCGGCGACGTCTTCGTGCTCGACATGGGTGAACCTGTGAAGATTGTCGAGCTGGCGCGCTTGATGATCCGATTGAGCGGCCTCGATGTGCGCGACGACCAGCATCCTGAAGGGGATATCGAGATCGTCTATTCGGGCTTGCGGCCGGGAGACAAGCTTTTCGAAGAGCTGCTGATTGGCGACTCCACCAAAGGCACAGAGCATCCGCGCATCCTGCGCTCGGACGAGCCCGCGCTCTCGCCGGCGGAATTGAAGCGCGAACTTGACCTTTTGCGCGCCGCGATTGCCATCCGAGATGTCGATACCATTCAGGCCGTGCTGATGCGGACCGTCGAGGGCTACCGTCCTGACCAGGAAACGCGCGCTTTGGAAAAGGCGCCGGCGGCGACGTGGATCGCGCCGTCACGCACACTGCACTGAAGCGCGGCAAATTTCGTCTGCGATGCCTGTGTTAAACTCTCATTCGGTGCGGCGAGCTTACGGCCGATTACCGAGGTTGGCGCAGGGTCGCCCATGCCGCGCTTTGCGGGCGACTGACGCAGGCTGTGAAACCGGCGTTGACCCGGACGCGCCGCTTCCATATGTGATGGGCATGGCCACCTTACCCATCATTACGCTGCCAGACCCCGTGCTGCGCAAGATTTCCGATCCCGTGGAGCGGGTCGACGATGCTGTCGTCAAGCTGATGGACGATATGCTCGACACCATGTACGCGGCGCCGGGCATCGGCCTCGCGGCGATCCAGGTCGGCATTCCGCGCCGGATCGTTGTTCTCGATACGGCCGATGAGGGCGAGCCCAAGAAGCCGCTTGCGATGGTCAACCCCGAAATCGTTGCGCTGGGTCAAACGACGCGAGTCTACGAAGAAGGCTGCCTGTCGATCCCCGACGTCCGCGTCGAAATCGAGCGCCCGGAAACATTGACCGTGCGTTACATCGATCGCGAGGGTAAAGAGCAGGAGCTGGCGGCAGACGGTCTGCTCGCGACAGCCATACAGCACGAGCTCGATCACCTCGATGGCCATCTGATCATCGATTTCCTGTCGCGTCTGAAGCGCGATATCGTGATCCGCAAATTTAAGAAGCTGGCCCGCTAAGCGAGGCGCGCGGTCGCGCAATCGGCGGCACGGAGAGGATGCATGGCGCTCAGGATAGTTTTCATGGGCACGCCAGACTTTTCGGTGCCGGTCCTCGACGCAATTTTGGCGGCGGGTCACAACGTAGTCGCCGTCTACAGCCAGCCGCCGCGTCCGGCGGGCCGTGGGCAGGCCGAACAGCTCTCGCCTGTGCATCGCTTCGCGTTGGATCGCGGTCTTCACGTTCTGACGCCGCTCAATTTCAAATCTGAAGACGATCAGGCTGCATTTGCAGCGCATGGCGCCGATGCGGCCGTCGTTGTGGCCTATGGCTTGATACTGCCGGAGGCCGTCCTCCAGGCGCCGCGACACGGCTGCTTTAACGTCCACGCTTCAAAACTGCCGCGCTGGCGGGGCGCAGCACCCATCCAACGCGCGATTATGTCGGGCGACACCGAGACGGCGGTAATGGTCATGCGCATGGAACGCGGCCTCGATATCGGACCCGTTTGCCTGACGCGGGCGATCCCGATTACGCCGGAGACGACGGCGTCCGCTTTGCACGACACGCTTTCAAAAGCAGGTGCCGCGTTGATGGTCGAAGCGCTCGGACGTTTGGAAGCGGGAACGCTTACGGCGACGCCGCAGTCAAACGACGGCGTGACGTACGCCGCCAAGATCGACAAAGCAGAAGCGCGGATCGACTTCACGCGCGATGCGCGCGAGGTCGTCGCACACATTCACGGATTGTCGCCCTTTCCAGGAGCGTGGTTCGAGATTGCACACGGCGGCAAGCTTGAACGCATCAAAGTCTTGCGCGCAGCCATGGCGTCCGGAGCCGGTGCATCGGGAACGGTCCTCGATGACAAGCTCACGATCGCCTGCGGTCGCGGTGCAGTTCACCTGATTGAAATTCAGCGCGCAGGGAAACGCCCGGCGTCGACCGATGAGTTCTTGCGCGGTTTTGCAGTTCCGGCGGGCACGGTCATCGCGTAAGCCACGCGCATTAACGCTAACGCACAAAGTGCTGGGGCAACTCGCGCGCGGCGTCTAAAGTCGCAGCGTTCAAGATCCTCAGAGGACGTGCGCCGATGATTTCCAAGCCTGTTTCAGTTTCGCTTGCCGCGTTTGCATTTCTTGCGCTGGGTGTGACGTCGGCGAGCGCGCAGTACACGACGCGCATCGAGTCGCGTCCCTTTTACGGCGCAACCGTAAGCCTTGAGGAGGGCGTGCGGGTCATCCGTCCTTTGCCGCCGGAACGTCACGTCATCATCAACCCGAACAACGCGACGCCACTGACGCTCGGTTTCAACGAGACGCGCGTTTACGAGAACCGCGTTATCCGCAATTACAATTACAATGAGGGCGGCGCTTCGGTTGAGACGTCGCGGCGGCGCTTCGGCTACTATGTTCCAGGTTTTTATGCAGGCCCATCCGGCCTCGGCCATTACGGCGCGCGTCGTGCGATGCCGCACCGCCATCACGGCGGCGGCCATCGATAATCCCGGCCGCGCCGGCTGACGGCATTGCTCTCATGCGGAGCAGTGGCTATAGCCGCTGCTCCTGTTTTTTTGTCCGAGCCGTACGATGCCCCGCTACGCCCTTGTTGTCGAATATGACGGCACGCCATTCGTTGGCTGGCAGCGGCAGCCGGACGCGCTCTCGATCCAAGGCGTGATTGAGGACGCCATTTTCAAATTCTCTGGAGAAGAGGTTACGATCCGCGGCGCCGGCCGAACCGATGCCGGGGTCCACGCGCTGCACCAGGTCGCGCATTTCGATCTTGCAAAAGATTGGGAGCCGGGCCGCGTGCGCGATGCGGTCAATTTTCATTTGAAGCCGCATCCCGTCGCCGTCGTCTCATGCAGCCAAGTCGCCGAGACGTTCGACGCGCGCTTCAGTGCGATCCAGAGGCGCTATCTCTACCGCATCCTCTGCCGCCGGGCACCGCCGGTGCTGGACCGCGATCGAGTCTGGTGGTTGTTGAAGGAGATTGATGCCGAAGCCATGGCCGACGCGGCGCGTGTATTTATCGGACACCATGATTTCACGACGTTCCGCGCGACGCAGTGCCAAGCAGCCTCGCCGGTCAAAACGCTCGACCAGTTTGACGTCGAAAAAGTTGGCGACGAAATCCGCTGCACGGTCGTCGCGCGCTCGTTCCTGCACAATCAGGTGCGGTCGATGGTCGGCAGCCTGAAGCACGTCGGCGAAGACAAATGGAGCAAGGCCGATCTGGCGTCTGCGCTCGCCGCGCGAGACCGAACGGCGTGCGGCACCGTCGCGCCCGCGAGCGGGCTTTACCTTGCTGACGTCATTTATCCGCGTAGCTGATTGTCAGTGACGAGCGCCAGGAATTCCTGCCTCGTCATGGCGTTATCGCGGAATGCGCCAAGCATGCGGCTCGTCACCATGTCGGTGCCGTGCTTATGCACGCCGCGCGTCGTCATGCAGTGGTGCTCGGCCTTGATGACCACGGCAACGCCATCAGGATCGAGTACGTTCTGGATCGTGTTGGCGATCTGCGCCGTCATCTTTTCCTGGATCTGCAGGCGTTTGGCGTATGCATCAACGACGCGCGCCAGCTTCGAAATGCCGACCACGCGGCCTCGCGGAATGTAGCCGACCCAGGCACGGCCGATGATCGGCGCCATGTGATGCTCGCAGTGGCTTTCGAAGCGGATACCGCGCAGCACGATCATTTCATCGTAACCTTCGATCTCTTCGAAGGTCTTTTGCAGGATTGCTTCGGGGTCTTCGTCGTAGCCTTTGAAAAACTCTTCGAACGCGCGTGTGACGCGTGCAGGCGTTTCATGCAGGCCATCGCGCGTGGGATCGTCGCCCGTCCAACGAATGATGGTTTTGACGGCGGCTTCGACGTCGGCGCGGCTTGGCTTTTTCGTGTCTGTCATCGGGGGATGCGTTTTCTTTTCTTCTTTTAATACGTTTTGAGCGAGCGGCGCATTATAGCCGCTCGCTAAGACCTTAACGGCCACGAATTCGTCGTGCGAGCCCTTTCAACGTTAGGCCGGCGCCACTGGATCAATTGCGTCGCGCTTTCTCGCCCTGCGCTCCGATACGGACCGGACGAGCACATAGAAGAGCGGCGTGAAGATCAAGCCGAAGAACGTTACCCCGATCATGCCAGAGAACACTGCCGTTCCGAGCGACTGGCGCATTTCGGCGCCGGCGCCCGACGCAAACACGAGCGGCACGACGCCGAGGATGAATGCGAGCGATGTCATCAAAATTGGCCGCAGACGGGTCTTTGCAGCCTCGACGGCGGCATCGAAGCGGTTCATGCCTTGCTCTTCTTCAGCCTGTTTGGCGAACTCGACGATCAAAATCGCGTTCTTGGCCGCCAAGCCGACAAGAACCACCAATCCGATTTCAACCAAGATGTTGCGATCGAAGCCACGGATGTTGATGCCGATCATTGCCGCGAGAATACACATCGGTACGATCAGAATAACCGCGAGCGGCAGCAGCCAGCTTTCATAGAGCGCGGCAAGCAGCAGGAAGACGAAGATAACCGCGAGGCCGAATGCGAGGAGGGCCGTATTGCCGCCAAGCTTTTGCTGGAGCGCGATCTCGGTCCATTCAAAGCCGAAGCCGGTTGGCAGTTTGGTCGCCGCGATATTCTCAATTGCGGTGATGCCCTGGCCGGTCGACGTGCCGGGCGCCATGGCGGCCTGCAACTCGGCGGCCGGGTAAAGGTTATAGCGCGGCACGCGGTAGGCGTCGGTCGTATTATTGAAAGTCGCGACTGCGCCAAGCGGCACCATTACGCCTTCGGCGTTCGACGTTTTCAGTTGCGCGACGTCTTTCACTTCCAACCGGTAGGGATTGTCAGCTTGCGCCGTCACGCGGAACGTGCGTCCGAGCAGGTTGAAATCGTTGACGTAGGACGAGCCCATATAGATCGCCAGCGTATCGAAGACACGGCTGATCGGCACGCCGAGCTTTTCTGCTTTGACGCGATCGATGTCAGCGAAGATCTGCGGTGTGCGCGTGTTGTACAGCGTAAACGCCTGCGCGAATCCCGGCGTCTTGTTGGTTTCGATCATCGCAGTGACAGCCGCGCCTTCAAGCGCCTGCAAGCCGCGACCGGCGCGATCCTGCACGTAACCCTTGATGCCGCCGCCCGTACCGATGCCTGGAACCGACGGCGGCTCGATGACGAGCGCGAACGCTTCGGTCAGCTTCGCCATTTCGGTCCGCACGTCTCTGAGGATGTCGTCTTTGGTTAGCCCAAGCGCGATGCGGTCTTCGAAGTCGGTGAGACGCAAGAAGATAACGCCGGCGTTGGGCGCGTTCGTGAACGTCGCACCATCAAGGCCGACGAACTGGACGGTCGCGTAGACGCCTTTGCGTTCGCGCAGGATGTCGCTCGCTTTGCGAATGACGGCGTCCGTGCGCGCCAGTGTCGAGCCGGGTGGCAACTGGAAAGCAATGATGAAATAGGTGCGGTCAAGCTGTGGGATAAGGCCCGCAGGTGTCGCTTCAATGCGGTGCCATGTCAGGCCAAGTAGGCCCGCGTAAAGCAGCAGCATGATCGTGCCCATCCGGACCAGCTTGCCGGTCACCCAGCCGTAGCCACTCGATAGACGGTCAAACATCCGATTGAAACCGTTGAAGAACGCACGCACGGGCGCGCCGAGCGTGTGCATCAAACCGGTTTTATGCTCGTGATTTTCATGCGGCTTCAACAGAAGCGCGGCGAGCGCTGGCGATAGCGTCAACGATATGAACGCGGAGATCGCCGTCGCAGCTGCGATCGTGATCGCAAACTGGCGGTAGAACGTCCCCTGCAAGCCGGTGATGAACGCGGTTGGAATGAACACGGCGATCAGAACGAGCGAAATCGCGAGAACGGCACTACCCACTTCATCCATTGTTTTATGAGCGGCCTCTTTCGGCGTCATGTCCTCGCGCAAACATCGCTCGACGTTCTCGACGACGACGATGGCGTCGTCGACGACGATACCGATGGCGAGAACCAACCCGAAGAGTGACAGTGTATTGAACGTGATGCCGACCGCGCTCATGATCGCGAACGTACCGATCAGCGACACGGGGATGGCGACGATCGGGATAACCGCGGCGCGCCACGTCTGCAGGAACAGGATCACGACGAGAACGACGAGCGCGACGGCTTCAAACAGCGTCGCGATAACGGCCGAAACCGACGAGCGGATGAAGTCGGTCGGGTTGTAGACGATCGTGTAGTCGACGCCCGGCGGGAAATCCTTTTTCAGGTTTTCCATCTGCGTTTTGATGGCTTCGGCCGTCGACAAGGCGTTCGAGCCGGGGCGCTGATAGATACCGATGCCGGTCGCGAATTTGTTATTCAGGTACGCATTGACGAGATAGTCCTGCGCGCCGAGTTCGATGCGCGCGACATCGCGCAAGCGAATGATCGAGCCGTCGGCTTCGGCGCGGACAACGATGCCCTCGAACTGGTCCGTTGTCGTCAGTCGGCCGAGCGTCGTCACCTGCAACTGGAAGGCATTGTCTGAGACGGCCGGCGGCTGGTTGATCGAGCCGGCGGCGACCTGCAGGTTGGCGGAGCGCAGCGCGGCGACCACATCGCTCGCCGTCAAATTGCGTGCTGCAAGCTTGGCGGGATCGAGCCAGACGCGCATCGAGAAGTCGCGCGCGCCGAATACGTTGACGTTGCCGACGCCGTCGACGCGGGTCAGCACGTCTTTGACGTAGAGCGTCGCGTAGTTCGAGACATACTGCTGATCGCGCGAGCCGTCGGGCGAGATCATATGCACGACCATCATCAGGTCGGGCGACGCTTTACGCACTACGACGCCGACGCGGCGCACGTCTTCCGGCAGGCGGGGCTCGGCAACGGCCACACGGTTCTGCACGAGAACCTGGGCCTGATCGACGTTCGTGCCGGGCTTGAAGACGATGTTGATCGACAGCTGTCCGTCGCCGGTCGACTGCGACTGAATATAGAGCATGTTGTCGACGCCGTTGATTTCCTGCTCAAGCGGCGTTGCAACCGTTTCGGCCACGACTTTAGCGGAGGCGCCCGGATACGTTGCCCGGACGTTGACGGTCGGCGGCGCAATTTCGGGATATTCGGCGATCGGCAACGCCATCTGAGCGATGGCGCCGACGATCACGATCAATAGCGAAAGCACGGTCGCGAAAATCGGCCGGTCAACGAAGAAGTGCGAGAATCGCATGGGTCTGATTTCCAAACGCCCGGAGGCGACGTTGTATTTGACGGTCGCTTAGTGCTTCGGCTCTGTGATGGTGCCGGGCTTTGGATCGACTTTCGCACCCGGGCGTACGGCCGGATTGGCGATGCCTTCGATAACGATACGGTCGTCCGGCTTCAGCCCGCTGGTGATGACGCGCAGGCCTTCGTTGATCTGTCCAAGCACGACCGGCGTCGCGGTGACGATGTTCTCGGCGTTGACGGTGAAGACGATCTTTTTCGCCTGGTCCGAGACGATAGCCGAATCCGGCACGAGGAATGCGTTGAACTCGCCACCGAACAGCGCCAACCGCGCAAACACGCCGGGAGTCAGCAGGCCGTCTTTGTTGTCGAAGATTGCGCGTCCGCGAATGGTGCCCGAACGCTCATTCAATGCGTTGTCGACGAAATCCATCTTTCCTTCGCGATTCCACTTGTCTTCGTCGGCAAGTTTGACGCGGACAGGATTGCCAGTTTCGCGAGACGACGGGCGTTCGCCCGCGAGGTTCAAGCGCGCATAGCGGAGGAAATCGGCTTCCGCGACTTCGAATTCGAAGTGAATGGGGTCGAGCGAAACAATCGTCGCCAAAAGCGTCGCGTCGGCCTGGCCGCCGGCGACAAGGTTGCCCGGATAGACTTTCTTGTCTGAGATGCGGCCGGAGATCGGTGCGCGGACTTCGGCCCATTCGAGATTGAGCTTTGCCGACTCAAGCGCGGCCTTGGCCGCGAGCAATTGACCTTGCGTGCTTGCGAGCGTCGCCTTGCGCTGTTCGAAAACTTGCTCGCTCAAAACTTTGGTGGCTGCCAGTGGCTCGGCGCGTCCGACATCGGCTTCGGCAAATTTGACTTGCGCCTCCTGCCGGGTCACCTCGGCGTTGGCGCTATCGACAGCGATTTGAAACGGTCGCTTGTCGAGCGTGAACAACAGATCACCAGCCTTGACCAGCGAGCCTTCCTTGAAATGGATCTGCTCGACGAAGCCGGCAACGCGCGCGCGGACGTCAGCGCGCGCAACAGCTTCAAACCGGCCCGAGTATTCGTCCCACGCCTTGATGCGCTTCGACAGCGGCGGCGCGACGGTAACGCCAACGGCTGGCGGCGCCGCATTTTGAGCGCTCGCGGGCGCGGCGAGGGTGACAAGCAGAAGGCCTGTGGCAAGCAATCGGCGCAGCATCATGAGACCTGAGGTTGATGGAATTGCAATCTTGGAGAAACAGGATCGTAATCCATCATACTCTTCAGGCCCAGTCACCGAATTTCTGAATTTCGTTCAATGTGACGCGCCAGCGCTGCCGGACATCACAGGTATGCAAAGCTGGCGGGCCCTGCGGCTTGCCGGGAAATTCCCAATCCAAGCACGCGGTTTAGCCTGTCAAATTGGAGCCGCCACAGCGAATTCCGTGAACACGGACGTCGGCCTCACCAAGCGAAATACCGACGGTATCGAGGATTTCGCTGACGACTCCGTCGAGGGTTGATGCAACTGGAACCAGCACGGCGCGGATCACGTCGGGCGTAAACAGCGATAGGTTGATTATGCCGAGCGCCGAGATGTCGAAGGACGTCTGCTCAACGAGCGACGAGACAATCGACTGCGCCATCTGATTGCTGTTGGCGCGCTTGATGACTCTGTCATCGACGTCCGGCTGGTCAAATTCCAGCTCCGTTGACGTCACGTTGCCGACTTCGACGACAGCCTTGGCGGAAACTTTCAACAGCGGCGTCTTGATAATGTCGGCCTTGCGCAATGTTTTCCAAAGGCCCGGGTGAAGCAACTCGCTATCATTGACATCCGCGATCGCCGCCCGCGCGACGCCGGGACGGACGGCAACGGTCGCGGATTTGTTGTTGTCATTGTCGATGCATGAGATTGCTGACAGCGAAGCGTCGGCCGTTGCGAGTTCCAGATAGACCGGCAGTTTGATCGCCGTGCTCTTGAGCGCGCCGCTGCCGAGAACCTCCGCGACGAGGCGCAGCTTGGTTTGTGACGTCGAGACGGTAATCCCGGTTTCGCCGACGGATACCCACGGCGCATACTGCGGCCGCTCTCCGATTGCGAGATCGAGCGAAAGCTTTGCGATCCCCGGAACGCCGAGATCGAGATTGACAGCAACCTGTCGTTCGCCGTTGGCGATCATCGCCGCCGCACGCAGCATATCGAGCATAGAAACGGTTGCGCCGAGGCCTGGCGTGCGGTCGCCGGTGGCGACGATGCCGTACGGCCCAATATTTATGAGTTTGTTCAGCGGAACCTTCAGCGATGGTGTGACGGTCCCGGCGAGACCCCGCAGTGCAAAAGCGGCCGTGTCATTGCCATCAGCCGTCGCAATGGTCGCTGCCGACTTAACGAGGTCGTTGACCGCAACCGAGTGATCGAGCACCTCGCTAAACGTCCCGGCTTGCAGGTTTTGCTTGGCGTTGATGGTATTCAGCAGATCGTCGATGCGCACTTCGCTGTTGGCAAGCGCGTTGTAATCCATAAGCGACAACTCGACGGTCGTGCCGAGCAGCTTATTCAATATGGTGTTGGCGAGACCGCCGCGGAGAGCCGCAAGCCGGCTGCCGACAGAGAACGTTGCTTCGTTTGCAGCGCCGGCGCAGGCCGCGACTTTGATCTCGAACCGCTCTTTCGTAAACGTGCGCGCAAAATAGAGGCGCGCATCCTTCGAAACCGTCACCTGGACGGCATTGAAGGGCTGGGCGCCCGGTTTGAAGCGTGCGTTGGGGGCGATCGTAATATCGGGCGAATAGCGGCCTTTGACGACGACGATGGAATTCGTTTTGCCAAATGTGTTGGCGTTGAGCGTCGCCTGCGCTGCCGCTTCGGCAATGTGCATATTATTGGCCGCATTCATTGCGGCGAGATCGACGACGGACTGTGCTGTCCGCCGCTGCAGGTACGCCGACGCCAGATCGACCGCGAGCGCCGATGATGACAGCAAGACCGGCAATATGAAGCCCGTCATTATCGCGATATTGGCGTCCGTGTTGCGCAGGAACGAACGATATTTGTCGGGCGCAAAGCTCAATCTGCTGATCATTGTGGACCTCCACGGCGAATTACAGCGACACGTTCGATGATGGGCGAGGGCAGCGGGAAGAAGTTTTTGAAGCCCCAAATCGGCAAGGAACTGGAATCGTATTTAACCGTCACGACCATGTCGTCAGGCGTGGCATTTCCTGGCGCCGTCGTGACGGAAACCTTGCTGGCGATCAGCAGCGGATAGCTGCCGGCGTTGGCGCTGACAAAGTTCTTTGTGAGTTGCGTGCGCTCAGCTTCGTTCAGTCCAGGGATGGACGATCGCGCGGCGTTGGCGGCGAGTTGCTGCACGCTGTGCGCCGCGCCGAAATAAATGCCGTAAGCGAGAATGGCCAGCGTGATGACGAGGAAGAGCGGGAAGACGACGGCGAACTCGACCGCCGATGCTCCGCTGTCGTCGAATTTGCGTGCCCGCGTACACGCGGTCCAGGCACTGGAAAATCGTTTTGCTGGCGTCGACATCAGTTTCTCCGAGCATTACTGCGCGAGTAACTGTGCCGCCAAACTGGATAACAGAGCGCTTACGATATCTTTGCCACAGCGGTATTTTGGATGCTGGCAAACTGCTCGTAAAATCTATGTTGAATGAACTATAGAGTGCAGAGGATCGACGCTGATATGGCGGTCAGCATCGTCACGCAAATCTCTTGATGCCTCTGCGTGACCGTGGCGAGGATGCGCTCTTAGGCGTCTTTCGCCATGTCGCGCAGCTTGAATTTTTGGATCTTGCCCGTCGACGTTTTCGGAACTTCGGCGAAAATGACATGACGTGGAATTTTGTAGCGCGCTAATCCTTGACGGCACCATTCCATGATGTCTTCCGAACTCGCTTTTGCACCCGGGCGAAGCTCGATGAAAGCGCATGGCGTCTCGCCCCATTTCTCATCCGGCTTTGCGACGACGGCGCAAAAGGCAACGTCAGGATGTTTGTAGAGCACGTCTTCGACTTCGATCGACGAGATGTTCTCGCCGCCTGAAATGATGATGTCCTTCGAGCGGTCCTTCAACTGGATGTAGCCGTCTGGATGCAGCACGCCGAGGTCGCCGGAGTGGAACCAGCCGCCGGCAAAGGCTTCGTCGGTGGCCTTCGCGTTTTTCAGATAGCCCTTCATGACGATGTTGCCGCGGAACATGACCTCGCCGAGCGTTTCGCCATCGGCCGGCACGCGCGTCATGGTTTCCGGGTCCATGATGGTCAGCGCTTCGAGCGCGACGTAGCGCACGCCTTGGCGAATTTTCTTGGCGTTGCGATCATCTTTTGGAAGATCGTCCCATGATGCGTCCCACTCGTTGATGGTCGCCGGACCGTAGGTTTCCGTCAGCCCGTAGAGATGGGTCAGCTTGAATCCTGCGTCGGTCATCGCGGAGAGAACGGCAGCTGGCGGCGGAGCAGCAGCGTGATTGAAGGCGACGACCTGCGGGATGTCGCGCTTCTCGTCGGCATTGGCATTCAGCAGCGTCGCCATGACGATCGGCGCGCCGGAGATGTGCGTCACGCCATGCTCGACGATCATGTCGTACATCGCTTTCGCGCGCACCCAACGGAGGCAAACGTGCGTCCCCGATACCATCGTGATCGACCACGGGAAGCACCAGCCGTTGCAGTGGAACATCGGCAATGTCCACAGATACACCGGGTTGCGCGTCATGCCGGTGGCAATCGTGTTTGCGTAGCACATCAGTGCCGCGCCACGATGATGGTAGACGACGCCCTTGGGATTGCCGGTCGTCCCGGACGTATAGTTGAGCGAAATCGATTCCCACTCGTCCGCCGGCCAGCGCCATTTGAAATTCGGATCGCCCTTGGCGACGAAAGCTTCGTAGTCGAGACCCGAAAGCGCTTCGCCGGTCTGCGGGAATTCGGGATCGTTATAGTCGATAATCAGCGGCTTGGCCTGACACAGCGCCAAAGCTTCTTTCATGACCGGCGAGAACTCGCGGTCGGTGATCAGAATTTTCGTATTCGCGTGATCCAGTTGGAACGCGATGATCGCCGCGTCGAGCCGCGTGTTGATCGTGTGCAGCACCGCGCCGGTCATGGCGACGCCGTAGTGGGCTTCGAGCATCGGCGGCGTATTCGCGAGCATCACCGAAACTGTATCGCCCGGGCCGATGTAGCGCATGGCGAGTGCCGAGCCGAGGCGGCGGGCGCGGTCGTAGAATTCGGAGTACGTGACGCGCGCGTTGCCGTGAATGATTGCGGTATGATTTGGTGATACGAGCGCGGTCCGCTCAAGGAACGACAGTGGCGTCAGGGCCTGATAGTTGGCCGGATTTTTATTGAGGTTTTGTTCGTAAGGGTTCGACAGCATCACCAGGTCCGCGCAAAGGAATAGCCGGGTTCGACGCTAGCGAATGCGCAACCGTCCAGCAACGGGCTATTCGTCGAAACAGCGTGTTTCGTCACAGCCTTGCAGAGCGGTGAGCGGCTGTACATGCGGTCGAAAAATGCGCAGACCGCTGGCGCGTCATCTCCGTCGAAGCAGACACGCCGGCGACCAATGTTACTCGTCGGACGGTGCGTCATCTTCCTTGGCCGACATGCCCTTGAGCTTGGCGAGCACGCGGGCCTGCTCCTGCTCGGGCGTCTCTTCAGGTGCGGCGGCCGCTTCCTTCGGCGCCAGGATTTCGGCAGTGTTCGTCGATGCCGGTGCCGTTGTCTCGGCGGCCGGGATAAGCGTGCCGGCCTTTTCCGCGCCCTTGCCGCCATCTTTGCGGTCACGATCGATGCGGCGGGCAGCCTTCGCGACTTCGGCGTCGAGGTCGACCTGCGAACAAAGTCCGAGCGTCACGGGGTCTTGTGGCGTCAGTTGCGCCGAGTTCCAATGCGTGCGATCGCGGATCTGAGCGATCGTCGGCTTGGTGGTGCCGACGAGGCGCATAAGCTGGCTGTCTTTCAGCTCAGGGTGATTGCGCAAAAGCCAGAGTACGGCATTTGGCCGGTCGTGACGGCGCGATACCGGTGTGTAACGCGGGCCTTTGCGCGTTTGCGCGGCCTGCGGAATTTCGACTTTGCTTTCAGCGAGTTTCAGGTGGTAGCTCGAATCCTTCTCGGCGCGCGCGATCTCTTCTCGCGTCAGCTGCCCGTTGGTAACGGGGTCCATACCCTTGATACCCTGCGCCACGTCGCCGTCGGCAATGCCCTTCACTTCGAGCGGATGCAGGCCGCAGAACTCGGCGATCTGATCGAACGCGAGACCGGTATTCTCGACCAGCCAGACGGCAGTCGCTTTCGGCATCAAAGGGCGGCGGTCGCTCATAACGTGTCCTTCTCGGGCGGCTTTTTGTTGGACAGGTGGCCGTTAGCCAGTTCTTCTCCGGGCCTTGGCGGCGGAGCCGCTAAGGATGGTCGTGGGTAAAAAGTAAGGAATGCGCCCTTATAGCGCTGCTTTGGCGCCTGAGGCAACCGCTCAATTATGCGGTTATGGTTGCAGTGGCGCTCGCGGAAACAACGCCGCAGCGGCAGAGGACGAGGGCTGGTTGCGGCCTGTCTTTCAGGCGGTTAGTGTCGCGGCGCGTGATGAGGCGGGGAGCGGCCCCGCTGCTTAATGTGACGAGGGCGACACGAATGCTCGCGACGGCCGGCCGTACAAAGTACTTTGAGGACCTGGAAGTCGGGCAGGAAGCATCGATGTCCCGCGTCGTATCGGAAGCCGATATCGTTGCCTACGCAGCGCTTTCGGGCGATTACAACCCCGTGCATCTCGATCCAGATTATGCCGCGAAAACAGTTTTCAAAGAGCGTATCGCGCACGGCATTCTGTCAGCGGGATATATCTCGGCATTGTTCGGCATGAAATTGCCGGGACCAGGCGCAATCTACGTTTCACAGACGCTCAATTTCAAAGGCCCCGTGAAGATCGATGATCGCGTCGAAAGCATCGTACGATTGATCGAACTCATTCCTGAAAAACGCCGTGCCAAATTCGAATGCGTGTGCACGGTTGCCGGCAAGCCGGTACTGACGGGCGAAGCCGTGCTTATGGTACCCGGCCGCCCGAAGTAATTGTTTGGCTGACGCCGCCGCTGCTTCCACGCAAAGAGGCCATGAACCCATGCAAGTCGTTCACGGCCATTCGCATGTGCCGATCACCGCACGCTCGGCCGTTGTTGCCATCGGCAATTTTGACGGCGTCCATTTGGGCCATCGCGCGCTTTTGCGTGCGGCTGTCGGAAAAGCAAAGGAGCTTGGACGACCTTCCGGCGCCATGGTGTTCGAGCCGCACCCGCGCGAATTCTTTCAGCCGAACGAGCAGCATTTTCGCCTGACGCCGCTGACGCGCAAGCTGGCGCTCTTCGAGCAGCTCGGCCTCAAGGTCGCATTCGTCGAGCACTTCGATCAGCAGTTCGCGAGCTTGACGGGGCAGGAGTTTATTGAGCGCGTGCTCGTGGCCTGGCTTGGCGTTGCGCACGTCGTCATCGGCTACGATTTCTATTTTGGGTACAAACGCGGCGGCAATCCCGAGCTGATGTCTCAGCTCGGCGAAGAGCTTGGGTTTGGCGTGACGATCATGCCGCCGGTCGCGGAAGCCGGCGAAGTCTTTTCGTCGTCGGCGGTGCGGTTGCACTTGGCGCAGGGCGATGTGCGTGGCGCCGCGCACATGCTCGGCGACAACTGGCGTGTTGCGGGCAAAGTTGTCGGTGGCGCGAAGCGCGGCACGGGCCTTGGATATCCGACGGCAAACCTGCCTCTGCCGAAAGGCACCGCACTCGGGCACGGCATTTACGCTGTGCGTGCGCACGTCGACGGAGCAGCGCATGACGCGGCCGCCTACCTCGGAACCCGACCGACGTTCGATGGCGGCATGCCGGTGCTTGAAGTCTTCCTGCTCGATTTCGATGGCGACCTCTACGGTCACCAGATGGAAGTCGAATTCGTCGGATTCATCCGCGATGACCGTAAATTTGCGACCGCCGAAGAGCTTGTCCACCAGATGGACATCGATGTCGCTCAGGTGCGGTCGGTGTTGGCTGCGTCCCCTCTCCCCGTCAAAACGGGGAGAGGGCTAGGGTGAGGGGCAGAAAAACGCACCGAACTCGCGGCTGCCCCTCACCCTATCCCTCTCCCCATTGAAGTGCAGAAATGGGGAGAGGGAATGCGCTTTGCGCCCGCCCCGCCGCCTTGCTAGAAGCGGCAGACCTTAGTCGCCTTCAATGAAAGACTGATCGAGAATGTCCAAGGACAAGAGCGGAAAAGCCCCCAAGGGCGACGGCCCGGTGACCGATGCCGGTAGCGCGGTTGAAGGCGGACGCGACTGGAGCAAGACGCTGTATTTGCCCGAGACGCCGTTTCCGATGCGCGCTGGGTTGCCAGAGCTTGAACCGAAACTTCTGAAGCGCTGGGACGCGATCGATCTGTACAACAAGATCCGCGCGCAATCGAAGGGTCGCGTCAAGTTCGTGCTGCACGATGGCCCGCCGTATGCGAACGGCAACATCCACATCGGGCACGCGCTCAACAAAATTCTGAAAGATCTCGTGGTCAAGTCGCAGCAGATGCTCGGCCACGATTCCAATTACATTCCAGGCTGGGACTGTCACGGTCTTCCGATCGAATGGAAGATCGAGGAGCAATATCGCGCGAAGGGCAAGGAGAAGCCAAACTTCTCCGATCCGAAAGCCATGAACGCATTCCGCGGTGAGTGCCGCGAGTTCGCGAAGCATTGGCTGTCAGTCCAGCGCGAGGAGTTCAAGCGTCTCGGCGTGATCGGCGATTGGGACAATCCCTATTCGACGATGGCGTATCGGGCTGAGAGCATCATCGCCCGCGAGATCATGAAGTTTGCAGCAAGCGGGTTGCTGTATCGTGGGTCGAAGCCGGTGATGTGGAGCGTCGTCGAAAAAACCGCGCTGGCAGAAGCCGAGGTCGAGTACCAGGACTATCAGTCCGATATGATCTGGGTGAAGTTTCCGCTCGATGATCTTCCAGTGCAGTTATTTCGCGGAATTGATCCCGATTTGCTTCGCTCCGTGATCGAAGCGCCAACTCGATCGATTGTGATTTGGACGACGACGCCTTGGACGATCCCGGGAAACCGTGCGATCTCGTATTCGTCAAAGATTGACTACGGCTTGTTCAAAGTGACGGCAGCTGCGGACGGCAACTGGGCGGCAGTTGGTGACTATTTCATCCTTGCGAACAAACTTGCAGACGCCGTTATGAAGGTGGCGAAGGTGTCAGAATTTGAGAAACTCTGCGAGATTGATACGAGCTATCTCGGGAAGGTGCTGTGTCGTCATCCACTGCGCGATATCGGATACGACTTCCTCGTGCCTCTTCTCGACGGTGATCACGTGACCGATGATATTGGGACCGGCTTCGTTCACACCGCGCCTGGCCACGGCGCAGATGACTACAACATCTGGACGAGCAATAGGGCAAAGATCAAGTCGATCGTATCGGACCATTATGATTTAGAGTCAGAACGGGCGGTTGAAGAGCGCATCGACACCGAAATTCCCTTCACCGTCGATGCTGACGGCGTGCTGACGAAAGCTGCGCCCGGCTTTGAAGGTAAGCGCGTACTGAAAGAGAACGGCGACAAAGGCGATGCCAACGACGCCGTGATCAAGGCTTTGCAAGAGGCCGGCAACATCATCGCGCGCGGACGTTTGAAACATCAGTATCCGCACTCGTGGCGCTCAAAGAAGCCGGTCATCTTCCGCAACACGCCGCAGTGGTTCATCGGCATGGATGTCGAGGTTAGCCTCTCCCCTCGGGGAGAGGCGGGCGCGGCACGCGCCGGTGAGGGGGCTGTTCGCTCTGAACCGGTCAGCCAAAGCACGCCCCCTCACCCTAACCCTCTCCCCACGGGGAGAGGGAATGACCGGCGCTCGCTGCGCGAGATTGCACTCGATGAAATCAAGCGCGCGGAATGGGTGCCGGCGGCCGGTGAGAACCGCATCAACGGCATGATCGCCAACCGTCCCGATTGGGTCGTATCGCGCCAGCGCGCGTGGGGCGTTCCGATCGCAGTGTTCCGCAACATCGAGACGGACGAAGTGTTGCCGGGCAGCGGCGCGCACGCCGCGAGATCCGCCGAACTGATGACGCGCATCGAAATGGCGTTCGCTGAAAAGGGTGCTGATGTCTGGTTCGAAGAGGGCGCCAAAGAGCGCTTCCTCAAGGGCCTCGTTCCCGATGCCGACTTGCCGAAGTGGGAACAGGTGAAAGACGTGCTCGACGTCTGGTTCGACTCCGGCTGCACGCACGCCTTCACGCTCGACGACGCTGTCGCTTTTCCGGGCCTCAAGGGTCTGACCCGCAAAGCCGACGGCGGCCAAGACAAGGTCATGTATCTCGAAGGTTCGGACCAGCACCGTGGTTGGTTCCACTCTTCGCTGCTCGAGAGCTGCGGGACGCGCGGACATGCGCCGTACGACGTCGTGCTGACGCACGGCTTCGTGCTCGACGAGAAGGGACAGAAGATGTCCAAATCACTCGGCAACGTCGTCGCGCCGCAAGACGTGATGGCAAAGTCAGGCGCGGATATTCTGCGCCTGTGGGTTGCCGCATCGGATTATTCCGACGATCTCCGCATCGGACCGGAAATTCTGAAGACGTTCTCGGAAACCTATCGCAAGCTGCGCAACACGTTGCGCTGGATGCTGGGTGCGCTCGCACACTTCGATGCGAAATCCGATACGGTTCAGTTCAAGGACATGGGGCCGTTCGAGATCGAGCGCTTGATGCTGCATAGGCTCGTGGAACTGGATAGCGAAATTCAGCGCGCCTACAAAGAATACGACTACCGCAAGGTCGTCGGCTTGCTGTCGCAGTTCATGAACACTGAGCTCTCCGCGTTCTATTTCGACATTCGCAAGGACGCGCTGTACTGCGAGGCGCCGTCGAGCCTGAAGCGTCGCGCCGCGCTGACCGTCGTCGATCATCTCTGCGACACGCTGATCCGTTGGCTTGCGCCGATCCTGTCGTTCACGGCGGAAGAAGCCTGGATGCTGTTCCGGCCAAACGCCGAGGAGAGCGTTCATCTCGCGCCGTTCGCCAAGGTTCCAAAAGCCTGGCGCGACGACAATCTCGCCGCGAAATGGGATCGCGTGAAAGAAGTGCGATCGGTCGTGACCGGCGCGCTCGAAATCGCGCGAGCGGAAAAGAAGATCGGTTCGTCGCTCGAAGCCGCGCCGCAAGTTTACGTCACTGACCCTGATCTGATGGTCGGCCTCGACGGCGTCGATATGGCTGAGGTCTGCATCACGTCGGCGATCACGGTTTCTGACAAGTCGGCGCCTGCGGGAGCGTTCGCGCTGCCGGGTGTCGACGGTGTCGGTGTTGTTGTGGCGCTGGCCGAGGGGAAGAAGTGCGCACGCTCGTGGCGGATCACGAAGGACGTCGGATCGGACAAGGCTTATCCCGACCTTTCCGCACGCGACGCTGCGGCGATGCGCGAAATCGATGCGCGGGCGGTTAGCTGATGGAGCTCGCGGAAAAGTCCTCGTTGTTCTGGAGCCGGCATGCGCCACTGGCGGCGCTAGTTGCGCTAGCGACTGTCATCCTCGACCAAGCCAACAAATTCTGGATGCTCTACGTCTACGACATTCAGTCGAAGGGCCGCGTCACGGTCACGCCGTTTCTCGATTTCGTGTTCGTGAAAAACACCGGCATCAGCTATTCGATGTTCAACCAGGACAGCCAAGAGGGGCAATATATCCTCGCGGCGTTCGCGGTCGTCGTTAGCGTGCTGATGTGGTTCTGGATCAACAAGGCCTCGACCGGCCGGCTGATGACGTGGAGCGTCGCACTCATTATCGGCGGCGCGATCGGTAACGCCATCGACCGGGTGTTGATCGGCGGCGTCGCGGACTTCTATTCGATGCACGCCTTCGGGTTCTATTGGTACGTTTTCAACATTGCGGACGTTGCCATCGTTGCCGGGGTCGTCGGGCTCTTGTATGACTCGTTCAGAAGCGAGTCGTAATCGCGCCGCAAACCAACCTTATTGAATTTGCTGGGATATTTTATCCGGGACGGCCGGGGGAAGCTATGTCGCTGAGATCGCTTGCAAATTGCGCAGTTCGCGCGGCTTTGGCCGCGGCGATCGTTGCGCTTGCCGGCTGCAGTATGGACGACGTCCAGCTCAATGGCAAAATCTTCGACGCGGTCGGTATGAATAGTACTGGATCGGTTAAGAAGGAAGCGACGCTGCGCGAACGGTCTCCGCTGGTCGTGCCGCCGGGCCTCGATAAGCTGCCTGAGCCAGGTAGCTCTGGCGCCACGCAGGCCGCTGGAATCGCTGAAATTAAGGATTACGACGCGACCAAGCAGACGACCAAGGCCGATCTTGAGCGCCAGCAGGCCGAGTACTGCAAGGTGCACTACGAGCAGGCCAAAGCACATGGCGATAACGACGCCGATAGTGCCGCCGGTCCGCTTGGTCCATGCCGCGGCTCTGTGTTTACCGCGGTCAAAAAATGGAACGAATCCGGCCAGGACGAGGAAGAAGCTCAATAAGGCTTCACACTGGCTGACTTCGGGTCCATTTCGCGCATCGACATGACCACCTTGTCATTTGACTTTACCCGTCCCAACGCAGATTTCTGAGGGCGTTTCAGAGCGCTAGCCACGATGGCCTGCCGCCTTTGAAATCACAATTGCCCGCTCGATATGGGGGCCGTTGATGCCCGCGTGGTGCAAACATTTTGTCCGCGGATCACCGGCACGCTCGCTCCGTATCGCAGCGCGACCAAAGGACGACCGATGCCAAAATCGCTCCGCCTAAGCCTTGCTACGACCCTCGCAACATTAATGGTAGCTTTGTCCATGCTCGCTCTTAACCCGCACGCCCATGCCGCGACCAATGCCACGCGCGCCAGCGAATTCATGTTGGCCAACGGCATGCAGGTGATCGTCATTCCCGATCACCGTGCGCCCGTGATCACGCACATGGTTTGGTACAAGGTCGGCGCCGCCGACGAGCAGCGCGGCACCTCGGGCATCGCGCACTTCCTTGAGCACTTGATGTTCAAATCGACGGATAAAATTCCCGTCGGCGAATTCTCTAAGATCGTCGGTCGCCTCGGTGGACAGGACAACGCATTCACCGGACATGATGCAACGGCGTACTTCCAGCGTGTCTCTAAAGACCGTCTGCCGAAAATGATGGAAATGGAAGCCGACCGCATGGTCAACCTGCGGCTCGACGAAAAGGAAGTGCTGACCGAGCGGGACGTTATTCTGGAAGAGCGCCGCTCGCGCGTTGAAAACAATCCCTCGTCTGTCTTGAATGAGCAGATGAACGCCGCGCTCTATCTCAATCACCCTTACGGCGTGCCGATCATCGGCTGGTATCACGAGATTGCAAAGCTTTCGCGTGAGGATGCGCTCGCCTATTACAAGCGCTATTACGCTCCAAACAACGCCATCCTTGTTGTCTCCGGCGACGTAACGGCGGACGAAGTGAAGACGATGGCGGAAGCAACCTATGGCAAGCTGCCGGCCAACCCAGACGTCGGTGGCAAGCGCGTCCGCCCAAGCGATCCTCCGCAGATCGTTGCGCGCCGACTTGAGCTGAAAGACCCCCGCGCTGGCAATTACTCCTTGAACCGCGATTATGTGACGCCGAGCTATGCAACCGCCAAGCCGGGCGAAGCCGAAGCACTCGATCTGATGATGAAGATCGCCGGTTCGGGATCGACAAGCCGCATCTACAAGAAGCTTGTCGTTGAATCGAAGCTGGCGTCGAGCGCCCGTGGCGACTACAGCGGTCACGGCCTCGATAGCGGAACGATTTCCATTTACGCGGTTGCCGCGGATGGCGTGCCGCTGCCGGACGTCGAGGCGGCCATCGACGAGGTTCTTGCCGACGTCGCTAAGAACGGCGTGACGGCCGCAGAGCTTGAACGTGCAAAAAGCTCGTATCTCGCCGATTACGTCTACGAAAGCGACAACCAGGCAACTCTGGCCCGCCGTTACGGCTGGAACCTTGCCGTCGGGCGTACCGTCGCCGATATTGAAGGTTGGCCTGACGCAATTTCGAAGGTCACGCTCGACGACATTAAAAAAGTCGCAGCCGATTACCTCGACAGCCGCAAGACGGTCACCGGTTATCTGATTCCCGACAAGAGCGGCGTTGCCCAGAGCCAGCAGGCTTCGCCTGCCGGAGAGGTGGTGCGGTGATGGTCGATATGGCAAGTTTCCTCGTGCGCTTCCGTGCGGCGCGCACAACCCTGCGTTCCGTGTCATTCATCGCAGCCGCAAGCCTTGCGATGCTTGCGTCTCCTCCTCTTTCACGCTCGGCCCATGCCATGAACATTCAGACGATTAAAAGTCCCGGCGGAATCAACGCATGGCTGGTCGAAGAGCATAGTGTGCCTCTGATCGCGCTCCGGTTTGGATTCGACGGCGGAAACAGCCAGGATCCCGCAGGCAAGGACGGTGTCGCGAACTTCATTACGGCAATGATGGATGAAGGTGCCGGCGATCTGACATCATCCGAATTCCAAGAGCGCATGGAAGATATCGCCATGCGCATGAGCTACGATGATGCCAAGGACGCGTTTTACGGTTCATTCGAAACGCTCACCGTTAATCGCGATAAAGCGATCGACCTCCTGAAGCTCGCTGTTCAACAGCCCCGCTTCGATGCCGAAGCGGTTGAGCGTATTCGCCAGCAGTTGCTGGCAAACCTGGCCTATGCCGACAAAGACCCGGAAAAGGTTGCCGGCCGCGAATGGTTTGCGACGGCGTTCGCGGGTCATCCGTACGCGCGGCCGTCGAACGGCACCGTCGAAACGGTCTCTAAGATCACGCGCGAAGACCTCGCGGCGTTTCACAAGCGCAATTTCGCCAAGAGCAATCTGAAGGTTGTCGTCGTCGGCGATATTGATGCCGTGGCCCTCGGCAAAATGCTTGATGACGTGTTCGGCGGCTTGCCGGAAACGGCTGACTTGACGCCCGTCGAGAAGACGATGCCGGTCGCCGCCCAGCAGAAAATTGTCGAGATGAACGTGCCGCAGTCGGTCGCGGTCTTCGGCCTTGGCGCAATGGCGCGCAAGGACCCGGATTTCATGGCGGCGTTCGTCGTCAATCACATCCTCGGCGGCGGTGGGTTCTCGGCCAAGCTGATGGAGGAAGTGCGCGAGAAGCGCGGGCTTGCATATTCGGTCTACAGCTATCTTCAACCGTTCCAGCACACGTCAATTCTGTCAGGCAGTGTTGCGACCAAGAACGAGTCGATGGCCGAAAGCCTTGCGATCATTCGCGCCGAACTGAAGAAGATGGCCGACAATGGCCCGTCGCCCGACGATCTGACGGCCGCCAAGGACTATCTAACGGGTTCGTATGCATTGCGGTTCGATACCAACTCGAAGATCGCCTCGCAGTTGCTCGGCCTCCAGATAGAAGGCTTCGGTACCGACTACGTCGATCAGCGCAACAAGATTATCGAAGCGATCACGATGGATGACGTCAAGCGCGTCGCCAAACGCCTGCTAAAGGCCGACGAGATGATCGTCACGGTCGTCGGCAAGCCGGTTGGCCTCGACAAAGGCGCGTCCCCTGCGTCGGGACCGGCAGCGGGCGTTGGATCGGGCGCGACCCAAGCACCTGCGCCGGCCAAATCCGCAAATCCCGGCTAGTGCGGCCGACTGATATTTGGACAGATGCGCAGCGGTGGCGGGGACTGAACTCCCCGCCATCAATGTATTGAGGATCGATAGGGAAAACGATGTCGCCCGATATGTCACGTCAACAGTCTTCGAATCCCCTGGCTTACACGCAATCGATCGACGGTTGTCTTGATGGCGCTATCGGCGGCCACGGATTGTCGCGCGCGGGTCTTGATGCATGGCTGCTGAAATCCGAGCAGCACGTCGCGGCCCTGAAGGACGACTATGCAACAGGCCGCTTGCCACTCTTGCGGATCGCCGAAGAAACGGCCGACGTCGCGGTCGCGGTAACCGCTCTCCAGAAGCTCGCCGAAGGCGCGACGACAATCGTTTTCTTCGGCACCGGCGGTTCTGGTCTCGGTGGTCAGACGCTCGCTCAATTGGCCGGCTGGAACATTCCGGGCGGATCAAGCCCAGAACAGCGCAGTCGTCCCCGCACGCGGTTCTACGACAACCTCGACGGCGGGACACTTGCTGGTGCTTTGGCAAAGTTCGATCTCGCGGCAACGCGGTTTGTGGTGACGTCGAAATCCGGCGGCACGGCGGAAACGATTGCGCAGGCGATTGCAGCGCTGTCCGCCGTCAAGGCTGCAGGTCTTGGAGATCGCATCCCGCACTTGTTTCTTGGCATCACCGAGCCGCATGTCGCTGGCAAAGCCAATGGACTAAGGGCGCTTTTTGCGTCGCTCAACATTCCAATGCTCGAGCATCATACGGGGATCGGTGGACGGTTTTCGTGTCTGACGAACGTCGGGCTGATGCCGGCCATCGCGCGCGGTCTCGATCCATATGCAATCCGTAACGGCGCGCAGAGCGTCGTGAGCGCGTTGCTCACGTCTGCTTCGGCATCGGAGTTTGCACCAGCTGTCGGCGCGGCAACGGCAGTTGCGCTGAGTAAAGAGCGCGGAATATCGACGCTCGTCATGATGCCGTATGCCGACAAGCTTGCCCGGTTTTCCGCTTGGTATGTTCAGCTCTGGGCCGAGAGCCTTGGCAAGGGCGGCGAAGGGACAAGTCCGGTTGCGTGCCTTGGTCCGCTGGACCAGCATAGCCAGCTGCAGCTCTTCATGGATGGTCCGCGGACCCACATGATGACCGTGTTGCGTACTGCGAGCGCGGGTAGCGGACCATCGATCGACGCCGATTACGCGAAGCTCGCGGGTGCTGAGTTTATGGCCGGCCGTACGGTCGGCGACGTGATCGCAGCGCAGGCGCATGCCGTTCCTGAGGCGCTGGCGCGTGCAGGGCGGCCGGTGCGCACATTTGATCTTGCACAACTTGACGAATTCAGCGTCGGCGCGCTGCTGATGCACTTTATGATCGAAACGATTCTCGCAGGCCGATTGCTGGGTCTAGATCCGTTTGATCAGCCAGCCGTCGAGCTCGCGAAAATCCTGACCAAAGAGCGCCTCGCAAACGGGGCGTAAGCCGCCGGAGTGACGCCTTGGCAATTCGCCAGCTATCGCCAGAAACGATCAACCGCATTGCTGCGGGTGAGGTGATCGAGCGTCCGGCGAGCGTCGTCAAGGAGCTGGTCGAGAACGCGATCGACGCCGGCGCGCGCGATATCGAGATCGTCGTGACCAACGGCGGCTTGTCGCTGATCCGCGTAACCGACGACGGCCACGGCATGGCGCCCGATGATTTGGCGCTTTCCGTCGAGCGGCATGCCACATCGAAGTTATCCGAAGAAGACCTCTTCGACATCAAGTCGTTCGGCTTTCGCGGCGAAGCGTTGCCGTCCATCGGATCGATCGCCCACGTGGAAGTCAGATCAAAGATACGCGAGGCCGCGAACGGTCACGGGCTCGTCGTCGAGCGCGGCGCCAAGGGTGCGTTGCGGCCGGCGGCACTCAACGACGGAACAATCGTTGAGGTTCGCGATCTTTTCTCGGCGACGCCAGCACGCCTGAAGTTCATGAAGTCCGAGCGCGCTGAGACGATGGCCGTCACTGAGATCGTGCGGCGATTGGCAATGGCACACCCGAACGTTGGATTCACGATCGCCGCTGACGACCGGAAGGCCGTGCATTGGCCTAAGAGTGGCGCGACCGCCGCCGGATTGCTGGAGCGCCTTGGGGCGATCATGGGCGCGGACTTCATGGCCGATGCACTCGAGATCAAAGGCGGCGGAAGTGGTGCGACAGGGCTGATGCGAGTCACGGGGTTTGCAGGGTTGCCGACGTTGCATCGGGCCGATGCGTCTCAACAGTATCTTTTCGTGAATGGGCGGCCGGTCAGAGACAAGCTGCTGATCGGCGCGGTCAAAGCGGCCTATGGCGATCTGATCCCGCGCGGCCGGTCGCCGTTATTGGCCCTATTCGTCGATGTGGCACCGGCCGATGTCGACGTCAACGTGCATCCGACAAAAGCCGAAGTCCGCTTCCGCGATGCCGGACGCGTCCGCGGAATGCTGATCGGTGCGTTGCGTCAGGCGCTTGAAGCGGCGGGTCATCGGGCGTCGGCACAGGGTGGCGCGATGACGCTCGATACATTTTCCGCGAATGTTCTGCCGACGCAGGCGGCACCCATTGCGTCTCCGCCAAACGCGCACGAAAGCTATCAGGCAAACGGCTTTTCAGAAGAGTTGCAGGCATCGATCGATCACTTGGATGCCCCAAGTGCCGATACGCGCGCGTCGGCGATGCCGCCATCCGATACGCTGCTCGATCGTCCGCTCGGCGCGGTGCGCGCGCAGGTGCACGAAAATTACATTGTCGCGCAAACGCGTGACGGGCTCGTCATCGTCGATCAGCACGCTGCCCACGAACGTCTGGTCTACGAGCGTATGAAACGGATGCTCGCTGCAGGATCGGTCGCATCACAAGGATTGTTGATACCCGCGATCATCAGCGTCGATCCGGACGACGCGGATCTGCTTGCCGAACGGTCTGAGGAACTGGCCGAGTTCGGCCTCGTGCTCGAAGCGTTCGGCCAAGGCGCTGTCGCGGTTCGTGAAGTGCCGGCGTTGCTTGGCGACACGGACATCGACGGCCTTGTCAAAGACATCGCATCGGAGTTGCGCGATAGCGGTATGACCGGTGCGCTCAAGGATCGCCTGGAAGCCATCGCGTCGCGGATGGCGTGCCACGGCAGTGTGCGCTCGGGACGTAGGCTCACGCCCGACGAAATGAACGCGCTGTTGCGCGACATGGAGGCGACGCCATACTCGGGCCAATGCAACCACGGCCGGCCGACGTATGTGTCGCTGAAACTTTCCGACATCGAGCGGCTGTTCAGCCGCCGATAATTCAGCCGCTACGGATCGCGGACTTCGAATGTCACTTCGATGCCGCGTGGTGTGCGCCGTTCGACCGGCACGATCAGTTGATCTTCGCGCACCTGACCGAGATCGATTTCACGGTCCGGCAAAACGATTGTCGCTTTTGATCCTGCCCAGACAAGGACGAAGCTACCTTCGCGGCTGCTCGCTGCCGCCCATAAACGGATCGTTTTGATATAGGGATCGCCGCGCCAGGCATCAGCGCGTTGTGGATCGGCGTGAATGACGATCCGGCTGGCGTGGGCCTCATAGTTGATCAAAAACTTGGCCTTCGACGGCTTCCACCGATCGTCGAGCTGTGGAAGCCGCAGGTAGCCGCAATGAAAGCCGCGGCACGCATCCGGGCGGCTTTCATAGATCGTGCAGCCGTGCTTTTGATCGCAGTGCGAACACCAAGCGCCACGGGGCTTGTCGAGAACGTCGATAGCGAGCAGCTTGCAGCACATCGTGCAGCCGTCGCACGAGCGTCCGGCAACAAGCTGGTCATCGTTCCCAGTCAATGCCCCTCAGCGTCGTCGGCGCTGTCGGCCTGCAACTGCCCATAGTTCTCGATGCCGATGCGCGCGATGAGATCGAGCTGCGTTTCGAGGAAGTCGATGTGGCCCTCCTCGTCTTTCAGAAGTTCTTCGAAGATCTTCATCGTGACGTAATCGCCATGTTCGCGGCAAACGTCGCGCGATTTCGAATAGCTGTCACGGGCGATATGCTCGCCCTTCAAATCGCATTCGAGAATTTCTTTGAGGTTCTCGCCGATCATCAGCGGTGCAACGTGCTGAAGGTTCGGATGGCCGTCGAGGAAGATGATGCGATCAACCAGTTTATCTGCGTGCTCCATCTCTTCGATGGATTCTTTGCGCTCTTTTTTGGCGAGCTTTGTGAAGCCCCAGTTGGCGAGCAAGCGATAGTGCAGCCAGTACTGATTGATAGCGCCGAGTTCCAACTTGAGGGCTTCGTTGAGACGCGCAATGACTTCTTTGTTGCCCTTCATGGGTATGCTCCGCTTCTGATCGTTGTGACTGTCAATGGCCAATCGATCAAGAACGATGCCCGACTCCGACACACGTAAACCATCGCGGCGCGGATCGCCAGCGTCATGCGTGCGTCGATTTAGAAGCGGGAATTTTGAAGCGACGTTTAAGCGACGATGCGACGCTGAGCGGAAGAGGTTCTCAAAGCCGACGCCGCAGTTTCAACGCGGCGCTGACGAATTGCGCGGCGTTCTTCGATGCGAATCAGTTTCGCGCGCGCGTCGGCGAGCGCGAACGGGCACACGCGCGTATCGGCCGCCAAGCGGTCCATCGCGTTGTAAATCGCCGACACCGCGACGGGCGCGCAGGTGCAGCAGTTCATCTTTTTGTTGAGGTGCCGGAAGACAACGCCGGGTGTCGGGATCAGCGCCGTGCCGGCACTCATGATTTCAATGACGGCACAGTCGATATCTCGCTCGGAGATAACGGCGCAGGAACAGATGATCACACCAGTCTCCAATGGCACGGGGTTCAAGGCCCCAGTATCGGAAAGTCGCTTCGCGACAGCACTATCACAGCACTGTCTTTATGAACTGTGATTTTGATCGAAGTTGACCACCTCCGTCAAGTTAAGGGATGCCGCACAATAAGTTAGAAGTATTCTAATATAGTACTTTTCTGGCGACGCGAAAGGGGGATTTAGCGTGCTGGGCGTGGCGGCGTGCAAATGCGGGGTTTATCCACTAGCGTCTCGGCCACGCTGCGACCGCGGTACGGGGGATGGGCTGCAGATGACTATGATTTCAATAGCTGTTTTCGCGTTTGTAGCGGTCGCAGCGCTAGCGGTCGTGCTGCGCGCCGGCAAAAGCTCGGGCCTGTCGGCGGCAATCCCGATCGGCGTGCTGTTCTTCATTTTTGGGTTTGTTACTTGGCTCAATGGACCGCTTATCACATTCGTCAAGCTGGCCTTCGATCTGGACGACGTGAACGCCTTCCTCGTGCCGATGGCGTTCTATCTGTCGTATTTCTTCCTAGCGCTGCCGTCGGCGGGCATTTTGCGCCGTACGGGCATGAAGCGCGGCATGACGCTCGGGCTGCTCGTGATGGCCCTCGGCGCCGTCGTATTCGGCGAATTCACGGTCGACCGGTATTATCCAGGTGCGCTGGCGGGGCTTTTCATCATCGGCTCGGGTCTGGCGCTGCTGCAGACTGCGTCGAACCCTTACATCAGCATCGTGGGACCGATCGATAGCGCGGCGCAGCGCATCGCGTTCATGGGCATCTGCAATAAATTCGCAGGTATTCTTGCGCCCATCGTTTTTGGCGCGCTTGTGCTGACGGGTCTCGATGATTTCGAAGCGCGCGTCAGAGCTGCACCGAATGCCGACGTGCGCGCCCAGTTGCTTGATACGTTCGCAGCGCAGGTATACTGGCCGTACATGGCGATGGCAGCGCTGCTGGCTGTGTTGGGTATCTGGTTTCTCCGATCGCGATTGCCGGACATCTCCCCCGATGCCGTCAACGAAGTTGCGTCGGACGGTGATCGCGAACGCACAATCTGGACCTCGCCGCACTTGTGGCTCGGTGTCGTCTGTCTGTTCCTCTACGTCGGCGTTGAGGTTTTGGCAGGCGATGCGATCGGCGTTTATGGCGAAGGCTTCGGCTTGCCGCTTAGTCAGACGCGGTTGTTCACGTCATACACGTTGTTTGCGATGTTGATCGGCTACGTCGTTGGCTTAGTCGTCATCCCGCGGTACATCTCGCAACAGGCTTATCTGGCGCTATCAGCGGCAATCGGAATTGCGTTGACCGCGGGCGCCTATACGACCGACGGATTTACGTCGGTCGCGTTCATCGCGGCACTCGGCTTTGCGAACGCCATGATGTGGCCGGCGATTTTTCCGCTCGCCATTCGCGGACTTGGCCGGCACACCGAGACGGGTTCGGCACTCTTGATTATGGCGATCGCGGGTGGCGCGCTGTTGCCCTACGGTTTTGCCGTGCTGAAGCAACACGTTGACTTTCAGTTTGCCTACGCGGCGATTGCCATTCCGAGTTATCTTTTCATCTTGTACTACGGCGTGCACGGCTATCGCGCCGGACTTATTCCGCGTTCGCGCCGGCTTCAAACCGCAAGAACGTGATAGCAGTCTCACCGTAGTTTCTTGCGTCAATTACGCTGTATGGCGGTGGAAAATCGATTCTCACGCCGGCGCGTTCTTCGAGGACGACGATCGCGCCGGGTTGCAACCATTTGCCATCACCGAGGATGGCGAGCGCCTTTTCGGCGAGGCCCTTGCCATAAGGTGGGTCGAGGAACGCGATGGCGTAGCTTTCCATGTTCCCGGCCGGGCCCAAGTCGGTTGCGTCGCGCCGGAAGATGCGCGTTTCACCGGTCAGCCCGAACGATTCAACATTCGTGCGGATCAGCGCGCGTGCATCCGCATCGTCTTCGACGAACAGGCAGTAGGCGGCGCCGCGCGACAACGCCTCGATGCCAAGTGCACCCGTCCCGGCGAACAGATCGATGACGCGCGCACCGGTGAGTTCAAACCCGGGAATGCCATGCGCTAAGATATTGAACACGCTCTCGCGCACGCGGTCGGACGTCGGCCGCAATCCTTCATGAGACGGCGCGGCAATCGCGCGCCCGCGAAATTTTCCGGCAACTATTCTCATTCGTCGTACTCGCCGCGCTTGGTCGCCGCAGCCTTGCCGCGCGCATGGCGCGCTTTGCGGTCGTCAGGGCTTTCCGCGAGGCCAAGCTCTTGCGCCATCTTGACGCCGAGCTGTTCGGCAAGCACGCGACGCTTGACCTGCTCGACGGAGCCTGGCTCCAGATCGAGCAATTGGAACGGTCCGAATGACGTGCGGATCAGGCGGTTCACTTCAAGGCCGAGGTGGCTGAGAATTTTGCGCACCTCGCGATTTTTGCCCTCGCGGATGGCGATCGTCAGCCACATGTTAGCGCCTTGTACACTGTCGATCGCCGCTTCGACGGGACCATACTGCACGCCTTCGACCTCGACGCCCTTTTTCAGGTTTTCGAGATCTTGCGGCGTCACGCGGCCCTTTGCGCGGACGCGATAGCGGCGCACCCATCCGGTGGCGGGAAGCTCCATAAATCGCGCGAGGCCGCCGTCGTTGGTCAGCAGCAGCAGGCCTTCAGTGTTGAAATCGAGGCGGCCAATCGAGATCACGCGCTCCATCTCAGGCGGCATTTTTTCAAAAACGGTCGGACGTCCTTGCGGATCGGCGTGCGTCGTCACGACACCGCGCGGCTTATGATAGCGCCAGAGCTTTACGGGCTCGGCCGATGGCAGCGGGCGGCCGTCGACGATAACCTTGTCGGCCGGTCCAACTTCGCAGGCTGGCGTTTTAAGAAGCTTGCCGTTGACGCTGACGCGGCCATCTGCGATCCAGCGCTCAGCTTCACGGCGCGAACACAGGCCCGCGCGCGCCATTGCTTTTGCGATCCGCATCGGCTCGCCGGGGCGATCGGCGGGCGGAGCGGCGGCTTTGGACTGCGTTGCCGCATTTTGCCGGGACGGCTGCGGTCTGCCCGCCTTCGTCTCGGCAGGCGGCGATACCGCCGGTTTGCGTTGTGGTTTGCGCGCGCCGCGAAACGTATTCGTTGGCTTGGCCATCGGACGGTCAGGAATCCTTGGTTTGAAGGCGTGGTTATGACATCGGGCGACGGCAGAAGCCACATGGAGTTGGCGTTAGCTGAGGGACGCGCCGCCGCAGCGCGCGGCGAAGTGCCGGTTGGCGCTGTCGTGGTCGGATCGGCAGGCAATGTGCTCGCCAGAGCCGGGAACCGGACGCGCGAATTGAACGATCCGACCGCGCACGCCGAGGTGCTGGCGATCCGTGCGGCCTGCGCGGCGCTGGGCGATGAACGGCTGACGGGCTGCGATCTCTATGCCACGCTAGAGCCGTGTCCGATGTGCGCAGGCGCGATATCGTTCGCGCGCATCCGGCGGCTCTACTATGGCGCGACCGATCCCAAAAGCGGTGGCGTCGAACATGGCGCGCGCGTTTTCAGTCAAGCGACATGCCATCACGCTCCTGAGATTTATGCCGGTCTCGGCGAGGCCGAAGCAACGGAACTGTTGCGCGCCTTTTTCGGCGCACTGCGCGGCAATCTCTAGTTACTCGCTCGCCTGCTTGGAGCGGCGCCGCAATAGCCCGCGCCGGCGCTTCGGTTCCGGACTTTCGACAATCTCTTGGGGCGCCTCGTGCGGCAGTGTCTCGACCGATAGAATGCGATCAAGCTGCTGCTTGAGACGTTCCTTCGCCGGTTCAGCGGCCGCCAGGATTTCGTCGACCTTTAGGAAGTCCAATACCTGAAATTTGCTCGTGCCGGCGCTGATCAGGATATCGGGTTGCGATGCCTTGAGCTTCTCTTTGACGATCGAGCTTTCGAACAGAAAGGCACTGGCAAACAGCGCTTCGAACGCCGTCGGTGCAGAGCGTTTGGGATCTGGTACGGGTGCGCCGGTGACATCGATGGCGACGATGATGCGTGCATCCTGAAGCAGAAGATCGAACGGCAGCGGGTTTGTCAGTCCGCCATCAATCATTGCGCGACCGTCGAACATCACAGGCTGGAAGATCACCGGCAACGCCATGCTGGCGGCAACCGCCGGCAGAACCGGACCATCATTGAAGACAATCGGCTCCTGGTCGTAGAAATCGGACGCGACGATCTTCAAAGGAATTTGCAGGTCGCCGAATGAGGTCTGCATCGCCTTCGGCATGACGAGGTCGAGCACGGCCAACGGATCGAGAATGGAGGTCCGCGACTGAAACGGATTAAGCAGCCGTTGCAGCGAATGCGAACGTGCGGCAAACAGATCGCGCAGCAGCCCAAAGCGCCGCGACAGCACATCCTTGGTGTGCGTGCGGAGCTCCTTGCCGCTAATGCCTGAGGCGTAGGCCGCGCCGAAAATCGCGCCGATCGATGTGCCGGAAATAATGCCGGGCTTGATGCCCAGTTCGTCAAATGCTTCGAGCATGGCGATGTGAGCGAGGCCGCGTGCGCCGCCGCCGCCAAGTGCCAGGCCGATTTCAAAGGGTGCGGTTGGCGGCGCGGTGGGCTGAGATTGCGGCGCTATCCGCACATCCGTACCAGCCGACTTGCGCGTCATGATGCAATCCCGCGTGATGCCAACGTCCCGAAGTCCGCCGCGACGCTAGCGATGACAGAAGCCGCCGTCCAGCCGCCACCCCGTCACGTTAGCGCGCGATGGCGCGCCAGCCGATGTCGTGGCGGCAGAAACCTTCCGGCCAGTCGATCTGAGAAATGGCGGCGTAGGCGTGAGCTTGTGCTTCTGCCACGGTTTTTCCGCGTGCCGTGACGTTCAGCACGCGGCCGCCATCCGCGATCAGCCGATCGCCATCGCGGCGCGTGCCAGCGTGAAAAATCTCGACGCCGTCGATTTTGGCGGCAGCCGCCAAGCCTTTGATCTCGGTGCCCTTGAGCGGCGTGCCGGGATATCCGCGCGCGGCCATGACGACGGTCAATGCGACGTCGTCTGCCCACTTCAAAGTGATCTTGTCGAGCGTGCCGTTCGACGTCGCGATCAGCGCGGGCAGCAAATCCGATCTCAAGCGCATCATGAGCACTTGCGTTTCCGGATCGCCGAAGCGGGCGTTGTATTCGATCAGCTTGGGACCGTCCGCTGTAATCATCAGCCCTGCGAACAGCACGCCGGTAAAGGGCGTGCCACGCTGCGCCATGCCAGCAACTGTCGGGCGAATGATCTCCGCCATCGTGCGTTCGATCATGTCGGGCGTCATCACAGGCGCTGTCGAATAGGCGCCCATGCCGCCGGTGTTCGGACCGGTGTCGCCGTCGCCGACGCGCTTGTGATCCTGCGCTGTCGCCAACGCGAGAGCCGTCGAGCCGTCGCACAGCGCGAAAAAGCTCGCTTCTTCGCCGCGCATGAATTCTTCGATCACGACTTCCGCGCCTGCGGCGCCGAAAGCGCCCGAGAAGCAGGCGTCGATCGCCGCGGCGGCCTCTTCCAAGGTTTCCGCAATGACGACGCCTTTGCCAGCCGCGAGGCCATCCGCTTTGACGACAATCGGTGCGGATTGCGTCGCGAGGTAACTTTTTGCCGATGCCGCATCTTTGAAACGGCCGTAGGCGGCGGTTGGAATGTTGAACTCGCGGCAGAGATCCTTGGTGAAGCCTTTCGAGCCTTCCAATTGCGCAGCCGCTTTGGTCGGGCCGAAGTATGCGATACCGGCCGCGCCAAGCGCATCGCCAAGGCCGGCAACCAACGGCGCTTCGGGTCCGATGACGACGAAGCCAATTTCGTGTTCGCGGCAGAACGCGATGACGGCGTCATGTTTGCCGACGTCGAGCGCAACGCAATCTGCCAACGCCGCAATGCCAGCATTGCCCGGAGCGCAATAGAGTTTGCTGAGAAGAGGGCTTGAACTCAAAGACCACGCGAGTGCGTGCTCGCGGCCGCCGGAGCCGATCAATAGGACGTTCATGGGGATGCCTGTTGCAATTCAGCGCTTTGTGTAGCATCGAACGCCAGCGAGGCAAGAACGGACTGTCGTGAGCGAGCCCCTAACAGCACAGAGCGGCAATACGCCGGAATTCTCGGTGTCCGAGCTATCGGGCGCCATAAAACGCGCGCTGGAGGACGGCTTTGGTTACGTCCGGCTTAAGGGTGAAATATCCGGCTATCGCGGGCCGCATAGCTCCGGACATTGCTATTTCGCGCTGAAGGACGACAAGGCCAAAATCGAGGCCGTCATCTGGAAAGGTGTGTTCGGCCGCCTGCGCTTCCGGCCCGAAGAGGGCATGGAAGTCATCGCCCAGGGCAAGATCACGACATTCCCAGGTTCGTCGAAATATCAGATCGTCATCGAGGCGCTCGAACCGGCGGGTGCCGGCGCGCTCATGGCATTGCTTGAAGAGCGCAAGCGCAGATTTGCCGCTGAGGGATTATTTGATGATGTCCGAAAAAAGCCGCGGCCGTTTCTGCCAAAGGTCGTCGGGATTGTAACGTCACCGACCGGTGCCGTTATTCGAGACATGCTGCACGGGTTCAATGAGCGTTTTCCAGCGCACGTCATCGTTTGGCCCGTGCGGGTACAAGGCGAAGGCAGTGCCGCCGAAGTGGCCGCCGCCATTCGCGGGTTCAACGCCCTCGAAGCGGGTGGCCGTGTGCCGCGTCCGGACGTGCTGATTGTTGCGCGCGGTGGTGGAAGTCTCGAAGATCTCTGGAGCTTCAATGAAGACGTGGTCGTGCGCGCGGCCGCCGACAGCAAAATCCCGCTGATTTCTGCCGTCGGTCACGAAACCGATTGGACACTCATAGACCTCGTTGCTGACGCGCGCGCCCCGACCCCAACCAAAGCGGCAGAGTGGGCGGTTCCGATGTTCAGCGATCTCGTCACGCAATTGGAAAGTCTCGGTACGCGGCAGCGCGGATCCGTACGTCGCTTTCTCGCGGAAACGCGGACGCACCTGAAAGCGGCCGCGCGAGGGCTGCCGAAGCTTGAAAATATCATCGCGTTTCCGCGGCAGCGTTTTGACGAGGCCGATAAGCGTCTGGGACGTGCACTGCTCTCCAACACGCGCGCACACGGAATGAGGCTTGCACGCATTGGGTCGCGGTTGACGCCCGGAACATTGATGCAGCGCGTCGGCCGCGCCAGTGAACGGCTCGCGGCCACGCAAGCGCGCGCGCAGCAAGCCTTCATTAACCGGTTGGCGGTCCGCCGGCGCGGCCTTGAAGGCACCGGACAGCTCTTGCGGTCGCTGAGTTACCAAAGTGCTTTGGCACGCGGTTATGCTCTGGTCCGGGACGCCGACGGCCGCATGGTGCGCCGAGCTTCAGCTTTACAGGCCGGCGCAGAGATTTCGATCGAGTTTTCTGACGCACGCATCCTTGCTGACGTTAAAGGCGATGCCGGTATCGTGCCCGCGGAATCGAATGATCCCGGCGTCAAGCGCCCACGCCCGAAGCCGGTGCCTGGAAGCCGCGGCGGGCAAGGTTCGCTTTTTTAACGGCTGCGATGTATTACCACGAAGCCCTTGACGCAGACGCGGCAAAGGGCAATCTCGCGGGCTTCATGGTCCCTCGCCGACGGGTCGCTTTTCAAGGTCGATAATGAACCGGATTGAAAAATTTTTCGGGCTCAAAAGTGAAGCCAAGGTCCGCTATCTTGACGGCGAATTCGAAGTTATGGCGCCCGGCGATTTTGTGAAGTGCGCCGTCACCGGCCAGCCAATCGCGCTTCCCGATTTGAAATACTGGAGTGTAGACGCGCAGGAAGCCTATGCGTCTGCCGACATTTCATTGAAGCGATATCTGGAAACCCACAACATATCGCGCGGCACCTGAGGCGCCGCATCCGCTTAGCTGCGAATGCTACCGCAGGAACTGCGCGATGCGCGCGCTCAGGACGGCGCGGTCGCTCTCCGACATCGCAAGTTGAATGGCGACTGGCTCGACGCGGCCGAAAAGCTCGACCCGCGCGCCATCGAGGCCACGCAGACGGACGTAATCCTTCTCCGTCGTCACAAGCGTCGCCCGCGCAGCATCTGCTGATTTAAGCAAACTGTCAGCCTCGGCGTTCGACAACGTTTCGTGATCGGCAAACGCCCTGCGTTCGACGATCTTCGCGCCTGCGCGTTCGAGCATCGTGAAAAAGCGACCCGGATTGGCAATTCCGGCGAACGCGATGACGGGAGCATCCGAAAGCCATGCCGTTGCATCGCGTGGCTGCGGCGCGGCTGAGAGCGTGGGAATTCTGGCTGCCGCTGGCAAACGTGCGAGATCAGCAGATGCGCCGCTTCCCGTCGTGCCATTGATCACGATGACGCCGGTATGTGCGAGTTGAAAGGCGATGGGCGCTCTGAGCGGACCCGCTGGGATAACGCGGCCGTTGCCGAGGCCGCGGGCACGATCAATCAGCGCGATCGTCAGGTCTTTGGCGATCGCCGGGTTCTGCAAACCGTCATCCATGATAATGACGGCATTCTCTGGCGCCTGACGGGCGATGAATTCGGCGCCGAGCCTCCGGTCGCGCGAAATGACGGTTGGCGCCCGTGCGGCCAGCAGCAAAGGCTCGTCGCCAACTTCAGCGGCGGTATGGCGCGCGAGGTCGACGCGTTCCTGCCCGTCGAGCCGGCCACCGTATCCGCGCGACAAAAACCAGGGTGCGCCGCCGTGTTCTTCGACCAAGTCGGCGACGAGTAGCGACATCGGTGTTTTGCCAGTACCGCCGGCGGTAAAATTGCCGACGCAGATCACTGGCCTCGCCGCGCGTTCCGGGATCGTTGCCGCAAAGCGCCTGGCGGCGATGGTGCCGTAAAGGGTCGCAACCGGCGCAAGCAGGCGGGCCTGCCACGGCTGGCCGGCTTGGTACCACCATGACGGCTCTGCATTGAACACGTCAGCGCCCCCGCGCGGTCAAAAACGGTTTCAACGCGGTGACCGTCTTTGCAAGCGCGCCACCGAGCTTGCCGAGCGCACCATCTGCGTTGGCGCGGACTTTGGCCGCTGCATCGGCGTTGGTCAGCAAGTCGGTCGCCGTTGCCGCCAGCTCGTCCGCTGATTTGACTTCGCGAGCACCACCCGACGCGATCAACGCGTCGTAGATTTCGCGGAAGTTGTGATGATGCGGTCCGGTCAGGACGGCCGCGCCATGACGGATTGCTTCGATGGGGTTTTGGCCGCCGTGTTCCACAAGCGAGCCGCCGACGAGCGCTGCTGGTGCAAGCGCATAGAACGTCCCGAGCTCACCGATCGTGTCGGCAATGTAGAACTGCGTGTCGCGTGCCGGCAGCGGCGTCAGGCTACGGCGTTCGGTGATCAATCCGCGGCCAGCCAGCTCGGCCGCCAACGCCGGCCCGCGATCCGGATGGCGCGGCACGATGATGACCAGTAATTGCGGCAGAGCTTTTGCCATATCGCTGAAAGCTGCCGCGATGATCGCTTCTTCGCCGGGATGCGTGCTGGCTGCGAGCAAAATTGGCCGGTCTTCCGTCGCGGCCTTGAGGCGCGCGAGCGTGTCAGCGTCGACCGGCGGTGGGGGCGCATCGACCTTCAAATTTCCGGCGACGATGACGTTGGGCGCGCCAAGTCCCTTGATCGTCCGCGCAACGCTGTCGTTTTGCGCGAGAACGACGTTGAAACGCGAAAAAAGCGGCCGTCCGGTACGTCCGTTCTTGCGCCAGCGCTTCATGCTGCGGGGTGACATACGGGCGTTGATCAACGCCAGCGGCACGGTGCGCGCGGCTGTTGCAAGAATGAGGTTCGGCCAAATGTCGGACTCGGTAAAGATCGCCAAGTCCGGCCGCCAGTGGTCGAGAAAGCGTGCTGTATATTGGGGAACGTCGAGCGGCACAAACTGATGAAACGCGCGCTCAGGAAGGCGTCGCGCAGCCAGTGCAGCCGATGTTGTCGTGCCGGTCGTCAATAAGACATGCGCCGATGCGTCAGTTTTCAGAAGGTCTTCGATCAGCGGCAGTACCGAATTGGTTTCTCCGACGCTCGCTGCGTGGACCCAAATAAGCGTTTTATCCGGCCGCTGGCGGCTCGCAAATCCGAGCCGTTCACCGCGCCGGGCCTTGTCTTCTTTGCCTTGCCGCTCGCGCATATTGAGCAACAACGGAACGGCTGGACGCAACGCCGAGAGACCCGCCGCGTAAACTTTCAATCCGAGCGATGGCGGTGGTGGTGTGATTGCAGCGAGCTGTGAGAGCGGCGTCGCGCGTTCGAGATCGGCGCCGACCATTTCGTAAGCGCGTGCCGTCACGGCATTCAAGTCGCTTTCAAGCTTGCGCCGCAGTTCCTCGATCATGGCATCGTCGGCATCGCGTGGCACATGGATAGGCTCGCCGCCGACGAATGCGACCTTCGAGTATGGAAGGTTGAGCGTCATTCGGCTCCAGGTATCGAACGAGGTGAAGCGCGACGACGCTGCGGCGACCGGCACGATCGGACAGCCCGAAAACTTAGCGATCATGATTATGCCGGCACCCGCGATGCGCGCTGGACCCGGCGGAATGTCGGCCGTCATGACAAGTGACGAGTCGCTCGTCAGTGCTTTGACCGCACCGCGGAGTGCGGCGGCACCACCGCGGTCGCGTTTGCGTGTGCCGGCGCCGGCACCGCGGATCAAATCGGTGTTGAACTGGCGCATCGCTTCGCCGATCAACTCGGCGTCGCCGTGGCGCGCAACCATCGCGGAAACTTTGATGTCCCCCGGGTGCAATTGGCAGGTCAGCATGAATTGCCCGTGCCAGCCCGCGATAATGCAGGGGTGTGTTGCCCGCAACCGCGTGCGCAAATCCGCAGGCTCGTAGATGAATTCGGACGAGCGGGCGACGTATCTGATCAACCGGGCAAGCGCCCGGCCACCAAATCGCGTGACCGCTATCTTCGTTCCGGCCATGCGTGGCTCAACCTTACGTCGCAGAAGGGATGATTTGGGGGCACGGTCAGGGTAATACCCTTGCGCGACGTACCTATAGGGAATATTGCGCCAGTGCAAATCTGCTGAACATCAGGCGAATTGACCCCGTTCCGCCGCGAATCTAAGGATTTCTGTCCGGCGCATTGTTTCGCTCTACGTTCATTTTGTTACAGGATTTTTCAAGTCCCCCGAATGGCAGGCATTCTCAAAGAAGCAAAGCGGGGACTGCGGCGCCGGAGCGGAGCGTTTTTGCACGATGCTATCCACAGTTCTCCGTCGTGGCTGAAGCGTTATACAGCGCCGGCGCTGTGCTACGCGGAAATGCTGCTTGTAGATTACGGCATCACACGGACTATTTTTTCCAATCGTCATAAGTTTGCAAACGATGCGTGGCGTTCGGCGCAGCCGGCGCCGCACCATCTGCGCTGGATGGCCAAGCGCGGCGTGAAGACCGTCATCAACTTGCGCGGCGATCAGTCATTCGGAACGCGCTGGCTCGAAGAGCAGGCCTGCAAGCGGCACGGATTGAAGCTCGTCGACTTGACGTTGCGGTCGCGGGCCGCGCCGGAACGGGAAGAGTTCCGGGCCGTGCGCGACACGCTGCAATCGGTCGAATTCCCTATCCTCTTGCATTGCAAGTCCGGCGCTGACCGGGCCGGGCTGATGAGCGTGCTTGTCCTGCATTTGTATCATGGCGTGCCGATCGCCGAAGCCAAAAAACAGCTATCGTTGCGCTACGGCCATGTGCGCCACGCCGATACCGGCGTACTGGATTACGTTTTCGAGCGGTATCTTGCCGACAACAAAGAGACGCCGATCGCGTTCTGGGATTGGATGGAAACCAAATATGATCCAGCCGAAATAAACCGGACATTCCGCGCGAATGGATTGGCGAACCGGCTCGTGAACGGGATACTGGGACGCGAATAGAGACTAGTTGGCGAGCGATCCCGCGGACGTGTAGGTCGTGCCCGCGAGCCGTGCATAAGATCCGTTCTTCGCCAACAGCTCGGCGTGCGTGCCGCGCTCGACGATAAAACCGCCCTCCATCACGCAGATCAGGTCGGCGCGTTGCACTGTCGACAGACGGTGCGCGATGACGAGCGTTGTGCGATTGCGGGTGAATTTTGCTAGCGCGTCCTGCACAAGCTGCTCGCTCTCTGTATCGAGTGCGCTTGTCGCTTCGTCGAGCAGAAGGATCGGCGCGTCCTTCAGAATAGCGCGCGCCAGCGCGAGTCGCTGGCGCTGGCCGCCCGACAGCCGGCCGCCGCGGTCGCCAATAACGGTCTGGTATCCCTGCGGCTGCGCCATGATGAAGTCGTGAGCTGCCGCAGCCTTAGCCGCCGCGACGATTTCATCGTCCGTCGCTGTCAGTTTTCCGAGCGCGATATTCGCGGCGATCGTGTCGTCAAACAACGTGATCTCCTGGCTGACGATGGCAACCTGATCGCGCAAAGAGGCGATTGTCACGTCGCGGACATCCTGTCCGTCGATCGCGATCGATCCGCCGATAACGTCGAAAAGGCGCGGCACGAGGTTGACGATCGTCGATTTTCCGGCGCCTGAGCGGCCGACCAGAGCGACGGTCTCGCCGCCGCCGACGTCAAGGCTGAAATCGTAGACGGCGCGTTCGCGCCCACCCGGCTCATAGGCGAAGGCAACATTCTTAAACGTGATTGCGCCGTTGCTGATAGTGAGCGGTTTCGCCCCTGGCTTGTCCGTGATTGCAGCCTTTTCGTCGATGATACCGTAGACGCTTTCGGCAGCCGCGAGGCCTTCGTGGACCCGGCCTGCGAGGTTGCCAAGCGCGCGGATTGGCTGGGCCGCCATGAGCAGTGCCGTGATAAAACCCATAAAGTCGCCGACCGTCGAGATGCCGCTCGAAATCCGCAGGTAAGCGAAAGCGACGACGCCAGCGACGGCCATGCCGCCAAGCGCTTCAAGCGTCGGGTCGAGACGCGCGCGCGTTTTCACGGACTTCATTTTGAGCGTGAAGACCTGATCGAAACTGCTGTCGAGTTTCGATGACGCATAGTCTTCGAGGCGAAAAGATTTGATCAGGCGTGCGCCGGAAAGGTTTTCCGACAGCAAAGACGTCATGTCGCCGAGTTCAGATTGCGTGCGCTTGGCGACGCGCCGCAAACGATCGCTAATCATCGCGACCGGGATCGCGGCGAGCGGATAGACGCCGAGTACGATCAGCGTCATCTTCCAGTCGAGATACAGCATGGCGATCACGAGAGCGATCACCGAAAGGCTGTCGCGCAGCGCGGAGTTCAAGCCCGAGATCAGCGCCGTCTGGATAAAGCCGACGTCGTTCGTCAGTTTGGAAACAAGGCGTCCGGGTGTGTCCCGCGACAGCCGCGCGAAATCTGCGGCAATCAAATGTGCGAACGCCTGCTTCTGCATATCTGTCGTGATGCGGAAGACGAAACGATTGGTGGCGACGGCTTGGAAGTACAAGAATACAGAACGTAATGCTGTGATGCCGATGATCGCTGCAAGCACGAGCCACAATGTGCCGCCCTTGTCCCCCTCCATCAATGTATCGAACGACATCTTGATAACGGTCGGGTAGCCGCCGGTTGTCGCCGCGAGGCACGCGGTCAAAACGAGTGTCGTTGCGACCTCACGCCACCGTGGCCAGACCCAGTCGTCCATGAAGCGCTTGAGGAGCGCCCGCGACGCAGCGTCGAGCCGGAAGTTCGGCCTAGATTTCTTCGTTGGCGGCGGTGCGGCGGCGCTGCTCACGGCTAGGTCGCGACTTTCGAACCGGCTGATCTATGGACGTCTTCCGGATCAAGAAGCTTATGCAAATGAACGATCACGTATCGCATCATCGCGTTGTCGACGCTGCGCTGTGCGGCGGCCTTCCAGGCCACGAATGCGGTTTCGTAGTTCGGAAAAACGCCGACAATATCGAGCTGGTTCAAATCCCGGAACTCATGACCATCGAGTTCGGTCAGCTCGCCACCAAAAACGAGGTGAAGAAGTTGCGACTTTTTTGAGTTTGACGAGCTGTTGGCCACGGTGTCTCCAAAGGGCTTGCGGCTTCGACGGTCGTTGCATCCACGGGCACGCCGAACGCTGTTGAGATATCATCTACTGTACCGGATGACACTGCAAAATCGCGGTATCGTCCACCCCTGTCCCGATTTTGGACGCTCGGTCAACGAGCTGTTTACGCTCTCTCTTAATCGGATCGGAACGATAAACTTGTAATCTGATTTGAAGGCTGGACGGAACAGCAGCTCGAAAAGTTTGCAGTGAGGCATGACGGCGCGGCGCGGGAGGCTCCTCCTGCGCCGCTGCTGTTTCAGGCTCTCGAACGCTAATTCAGCCCGGCAAACCACGACAGCGTCATATCGAGCACGAGGCCGAGAAAAACTGCGAAGCCAACGTCGCGGTTCGAGCGGAACCGCCGCAAGCAATTCGCGGGATCGGCCGTGTCGAGTGTTGCGACCTGCCAGGACATCTGCAGGAAGACCAAAGTCACGGCGAGAAAATATATCAGGTGTGTTCCCGCGAGCGCTCCAGCCAACAACCAGAGCACGACGGCTGAGCCGTAGAGAACGCCGACGTACGAGACCGTGTTTTCGCCAAATCTGAGCGCCGTCGAGCCGAGGCCGAGTTCCGCGTCGTCGTCCTTGTCCTGATGCGCATAAATCGTGTCATATCCGACGGTCCACAGCACGCACCCGACATAGAGTACGACGGCTGGCAGTCCGATCGTGCCCTTGATTGAGGCCCAGCCGACCAGGGCGCCCCAATTGAAGGCCAGCCCCAAAAGCAATTGCGGATAAGCCGTAAAGCGCTTGGCGAACGGATACACCAGCACGAGCGCCAGCGACGCAATCGCCAGGTAAACGGTGAAGTTGTTGAACTGCACGAGAACGGCAAGGCCGACGAGCGCCATGACGGCGACGAACAGCAGCGCCGCTGCTGGCGGGACTTGCCCCGATGGTATTGGTCTTGATGCCGTGCGTTGCACTTTTGCGTCGATATCCCGATCGACAAAATCGTTGAACGCGCAGCCCGCCGCACGCATGGCGAGCGCACCAAGCGCGAACAATGCGAGGTAGTCGAGACGAGGGTAAGGCTTGCCGGTCCCGAGTTCCGCCAACGTCACCGACCACCAGCAGGGAAAGAGCAGCAGCCAAGTTCCAATCGGCCGGTCGAAACGGCCAAGCCGCAAATAAGGTTGGACGAACGCCGGCGCATAGCGATCGACCCAATTGCTGCGCGGCGCATCGGCAACTTGGCCTTGAACCGGCCGCGCAGCAGAATGCTGTGGCGTGACATCTGGCGAAACTGACGGGTCGCTTTCCAAAAATATGCTCCGGTGAACGTATGCAAGGACGCTATTCGGCGGCCGCGGCTACGGCAACCCTTAGCTGTGCCGCATCCAGGCTTTGCGGGGGCGGCACGGGCGTTTATACGGTCGAGATATGGCAATACGAGATCTGACTTCGGAACGTTTGTATGTCGATAGCGGCCTCTCCGAGGGGCAGCACATCGTCTTGTCGGAAGACCAGGCTCACTATCTGCTGCATGTGCTGCGGTTGACGGCCGGCGCGTCGCTGTTGGTCTTCAACGGCCGCGACGGCGAATGGCGCGCCGACCTAAAGGACGTCAAAAAGCGTGGCGCTACGCTCGCGGTTATCGAGCGGGTGCGCGAGCAAACAGCGGCCAGCGATATCGACTATCTGTTCGCGCCGCTGAAACGGTCGCGGTTGGACTATATGGTCCAAAAGGCCGTTGAAATGGGCGTGTCGCGGCTTCGGCCTGTGATCACGCACCGCACGATCGCCGAGCGCATTAATCTTGAGCGTATGCGCGCCAACGTGATCGAAGCGGCAGAGCAGTGCGGCGTGCTGAATGTCCCGGACGTGAGCGAGCCGGTTCGCTTCGACAAAGCTATCGACGCGTGGAGCGACGGACGCACGCTTATATTCTGTGACGAGAGCGCCTCGGCCGAGGCGCCACTCGATACGCTGGCGGCCATCGGCCACGGCCCGTTGGCCGTCTTGATCGGACCCGAGGGTGGCTTCGATCCCGTGGAGCGCAATTTGTTGTTGTCACGGCCGTTTGTGACCGCGATTTGGCTGGGTCCGAGGATTATGCGCGCCGATACCGCCGCGGTTGCCGCCCTGGCACTGGTTAATGCAACACGGGGCGATTGGCGCTAGCCGCTTGAACGCCCACTTGCCGTCATCGGCGCCGCCAGCCATATAGCTCAGGCTCGGCAACGCAGCCGGGAGCTGAGCAGCAGCAGCCGAAAACGAATTGAGAAGTAGCCGGGGCCGAAGCGCGCATGTCCACGAGAGAAGAAGGCGCGCTGAGCCCAACGATCGAGAGCCGCGACGATCTCGTGCGATGGATCGCGGCTGGTGAAAAGTCGAAAGCGCAATGGCGCATCGGCACGGAGCACGAGAAGTTCGTGTTCCAAACCGGGTCCCTGGCGCCGGTTCCGTACGCCGGCGGATCCGGCATTCAAGCCTTGATGAAAGAATTGATCCGCCGCTATGGCTGGGTCGCGATTTCCGAGGGCAGCAATGTCATCGCCTTGAAGCGTCCCGACGGCGAGAAGGGCGGCACGATCAGCCTGGAGCCTGGCGGGCAGTTCGAATTGTCCGGCGCTCCGCTCGAAACCCTTCACGAGACCGCCGACGAGACACAAGCGCATCTGATGGAAGTGCTCGACGTCGGCGAAGATCTCCAGATCGGATTTCTCGGCGTCGGATTCTCGCCGAAGTGGCGGCTCGATGAAGTGCCGCACATGCCGAAGCAACGGTATCAGGTTATGACGCGCTACATGCCGATGGTCGGCAGCCGCGGTCTCGATATGATGTACCGTACTGCGACGGTGCAGGTGAACCTCGATTTCGCCAGCGAAGCCGACATGGTCAAGAAGCTGCGTGTTTCGCTTGCCTTGCAACCGATCGCAACTGCACTCTTCGCGTCGTCGCCGTTCACCGAAGGCAAGCCCAACGGCTTCCAGTCGATGCGCTCGGAGGTCTGGCGTGACACCGATAAGCGCCGCACGGGCATGCTGCCGTTCGCCTTCGAGGCGGGTATGGGCTACGAGCGCTACGTCGATTACGCGCTCGATGTGCCGATGTACTTCGTCTATCGCAGCGGCAAATACATCGACGTTGCAGGTGCCTCATTCCGCGATTTCCTGGCTGGCAAGCTCAAGGGCCTTGAGGGCCAATTCCCAACCGTGGACGATTGGTCGGATCACCTGACGACCTTGTTCCCCGAAGTGCGCATGAAGCGCTTCCTCGAAATGCGCGGCGCCGATGGTGGTCGCTGGAATTCAATCACTGCGCTGCCGGCGTTTTGGACGGGCTTGCTTTATGATGACGCCGCGCTCGATCAAGCCTGGCAGCTTGTCAAAGACTGGACGCCGCCCGAGCGCGAGGCGTTGCGTAACGACGTTCCGAAGTCGGCGCTCAACACGCCATTCCGGAACACACGTGTTAGCGAAATCGCGCGGCAGGTTCTGCGCATCTCGCGTCTTGGTCTTAAAAACCGTGCCCGCATTAATGCCAAGAACCAGGATGAGACCCTGTATTTGGCGCCGCTTGATGTTATTGCAGGCACCGGCCGCACCGTGTCTGACCTGCTGCTCGACCGGTTCAACGGCGGTTGGCGCGGTAACATCGACCATATCTTCGAGGAATTTGCGTTCTAGACTGGCCTGACGCGGTTCAGGTTCTGTTCAGGCGCGCTGCCCTAGGACATGAGCCACGCTGACGTCCGCGCCGAAGCTTGGCCGCGATGTCGTCGCAAGCGGGCCGGCGGGTGCCGCGCGGAGGCCTCGTTTTCAATGAAATTTATTCTCGCGAGTGCTGCGATTTTTGGGGCTGTCGCCGTTGGCGTACCGGCGGTCGAATTGGCCAAGCCTGAGGCGTGTGCGGCCCAATGCCGGGCGGCGCATAATCAGTGCCGGATTGCCGGAAAATCTTACCAGTCCCCGCAGTGCGATGCGCAGCTACAGGCGTGTATGGAGCGCTGCAGCCGGCGCTAGGAGCTGCCTATCTCGATTTTCCTGCGGCGCGTTTCTGTGACAGCGTTTCGTTGTGGGCCGCGGGTGGCTGGTTGGCCGGGGCAGATCCGGCGCCGGATTTCGTCCATGCGGGGTTCTTCTCGAGCACTTCGCCGAAAAATTCGATGAACGCATTGACCTTGGCCGGCATGAATTCGCGGCATGGGTACACGGCATAGATCGCGTTCTTCGAAGCGCCGCGATAGTCCGGCATGATGATCTGCAACTCTCCGCGTTCGAGTTCCGGGCCGATATCCCAGGTTGCGCGTAGCGCGAGACCAAGGCCCTGCGTTAGTGCGGAACGGATGAAGTCGGCGGAATTCGACCGCATGTTGCCACGAACGCGGACGTCGCATGGCCCGTCTGGGCCGTCCAACCGCCACATATCTTGCGCGCCGGCGAGCAAGCAGTTGTGGGCCGCGAGATCGCCCAGTGTCTTCGGCATGCCTGCCGACGCAATGTAGCGTGGTGCGGCACAAATTACGCGATGCTCGTTGGCAAGCTTTTTGGCAACGAGGGATGAATCTTCGAGCTCCCCGATACGAATGGCAAGATCGAAGCCTTCGCGAATGATATCGACGAAGTTATCGGTCAGGTGCATGTCGATTTCGATGTCGGGATAGCGCGTGAAGAACGCTGGCAGGTGTGGATTGACATGCAACCTGCTGAAAGATGTCGGCGCCGAAATTTTCAGAACGCCGCGCGGCTTGGTATTGCGGCGGCTGACATAATCCTCGGCCTCCTCGACAAGGCTCAGAATATCGACGACGCGCTTGAAATAGCCTTCACCGGTCTCGGTCAGCGTCAGTTGCCGCGTGGTGCGCTGGAAGAGCCGCGCGCCGAGCCGGTCTTCAAGCAGACTGATGCGCTTCGACACGACGGCGGGCGATAGCCCCATTTCGCGGCCGGCCATGGACATGTTGCCGGTGCGGGCAACGCGTGCAAAGATGTCTAGATCGCTGATCGCAGTCACGTTGGGGTCTCTTGGCGTCGCGTGTCTGGGGGTACTCATCGCCCAATCCCATTGATCTTGTTGTGCCAGACGAAAGTGCTTCGCTTTAACTGCGCTCTAAGAACAACTGTTATAGCAAATCGATTGAACTGGGTCAGCACCGGATGGCGACTGTTTCGCGCGCAGCTCATGTTTCCGTTCAAAATGCAGGTTTGCGCCGGGATTGCGCAGCGGCGGCCTGCAGTATTTTCGAACCGTGTTCTGGAGAGGAGGTCCAATGACAACATTGAGGTTGCCTGATCCTGACGCGGCCACCATTGGCCGTCGCGCCTCGATCATCGAAGATATTGCGCGGCTGATCGGCCGAGACGCCTTAATTGCGGACGAAGACGGCCGCCGCGCCTTCGAAACCGACGCGCTGACGGCGTATCGCCGTCTGCCGTTGTTCGTCGTTTTGCCGCGCAGTACCGAAGACGTCTCGAAAGTGCTTCGCTACTGCTATGACAACAGCCTGAAAGTGATCCCACGCGGGGCCGGCACGTCGTTGTGCGGTGGTGCGTTGCCAGCCGAAGACGCAATCGTGCTGTGCGTCTCAAAAATGAACCGCGTACTCGACATCGATTTTGCCAATCGCTACGCCCGCGTTGAATCCGGGATTACAAATCTTGCGATTTCGGCACGGGCGGCGGCGCAAGGTTTCTTTTATGCGCCCGATCCATCCTCGCAGCTCGCGTGCACGCTCGCCGGTAATCTCGCGATGAACTCGGGCGGCGCGCATTGCCTGAAATACGGCGTGACGACGCAAAATGTCCTCGGCGTCCGTATGGTGCTGATCGACGGGACGATTGTCGATATCGGCGGCGCATATCTCGATACATCGGGTTTCGATCTGCTGAGCTACGTTGTTGGATCTGAAGGCCAACTTGGCGTCATCACGGAAGCAACCGTACGCATCCTGAAGTCTGCCGAAGGCGCGCGTCCGATGCTGATCGGGTTTGCCACGCCGGAAGCTGCCGGCGCTTGCGTGTCCGGCATCATCGCGCAAGGCATCGTGCCGGTCGCAATCGAATACATGGACAAGCCCGCAATCGAGGTTTGCGAAGCGTATGCCGCCGCCGGATATCCGCTCGATGTCGAAGCGCTCTTGATCGTCGAGGTCGAAGGCTCCGATGATGAAATCGGCGTGTTGCTGAACCGCATTGCCGCAATCGCGAGTGCTTATGATCCAAAAACGGTTGTCATCAGCAGCGACTCCGACCAAAGCGCGCGGATTTGGGCCGGGCGCAAAGCGGCGTTCGGCGCCGTCGGCCGCATTTCCGATTATTACTGCATGGACGGAACGATCCCGTTGAAGCAATTGCCGATGGTGCTGGCGCGCATCGGCGAGATTTGCTCAGGCTACGGCCTGAAGGTTGCCAACATCTTCCATGCGGGTGACGGCAACCTACATCCGCTTATTTTGTATAATGCCAATGCGGCGGACGAAGCCGAAAAAGCCGAAGCCGCCGGCGCGGACATATTGAAACTCTGTGTCGAGGTTGGTGGCTGTCTGACTGGCGAACATGGTGTTGGCATCGAAAAGCGCGATCTGATGTCGGTGCAGTTTTCGCCCGTCGATCTCGCGGTTCAGATGCGGATCAAAAGCGTCTTCGATCCGCGCTGGCTCTTGAACCCCGCAAAAGTTTTCCCGCTCGACGCAAGCGCCGCATATATCGAGCAGGCCGACGCGCCGCCGCGTGCGGCCTAGCCGACGACAATGATTGACCGGAGTCCTTCGTGACTGATCTTGTGCGTCCCGCGGCTGCGTGGGAGTTGCAGACCGTATTGGGAAAGTTTGCCGCGCAGAAAGTGCCGGTGGAAATCGTCGGTCACGGCGCGCTGCGCAATGCTGGTCGCCCGTGTAACGCGGGCGTGGTCGTTTCGACGGCTTCGATGCGCGGCGTCACCCTGTACGAGCCGACAGAACTCGTGATGTCGGTTCGCGCAGGAACGCCGCTTTTTGAAATCGAGGCGGAACTGGCGTCGCGTGGCCAGATGCTGCCGTTCGAACCGATCGATATCGGACCGACGACCGGCGCGCCCGCAGGCGGGTTGTCGATTGGCGGCGTTTTCGCGACGAATTTTTCAGGCAGCCGCCGCGTGGCAACGGGTAGCGCGCGCGATCATCTGCTCGGCATCCAAGGCGTGAATGGCCGCGCGGAACTCTTCAAGTCGGGCGGACGTGTCATGAAAAATGTCACTGGCCTCGATGTGGCGCGTGGCATGACGGGAAGCTGGGGCACGCTCGCGGTCCTGACGGAAGTGACCTTCAAGGTCGTGCCGCTGCCTGAATCGATGCTGACGCTTGTCTACCGGAATTTGCCGGACGATCTTGCAATCGAAGCTTTGACGACGGCGATGGGCACGCCATATGAAGTTTCTGGAGCCGTGCATCTCCCTAAAGGCGCGGCGGTGCGCATGCACCACGCGAAGTTGAAGGCGCTCGATCAGTCTCTAACGCTGCTCCGGCTCGAGAACTTTTCCGCGTCCATTGCCTATCGCAAGGACAAGCTGACGGAAGCGCTAAAAGTGTTCGGCACGCCGCTCGAATTCGGTGTCGACGATACGTGGTCTATTTGGAGCGAGTTGCGGCAGTTGTCGGTTATGCCGTTTTCCAACAGCACAAGCCTGTGGCGCATCTCAACGATACCTACTAAAGCGCCCGAGATCGTCGCCGCGATCAAGAAGTTCATGCCGTCTGAAGCGTTCTATGACTGGTCAGGCGGCCTCGTTTGGCTCGAAGTGCCGGCGGCGGCCGATGCCGGTGCGGCCGACGTCCGGCGCGCCGTCGCGGTGCGGGGCGGCCATGCAACGCTGATCCGGGCGACGGCCGATGTGCGCGCCAATGTCGATGTCTTCGAACCGATGAAGCCCGAAGTCGAGCGCTTGACGCGCGGCATCAAGGCCGCTTTCGATCCATTGGGAATTCTCAACCCAGGGCGGCAATACGCCAATATTTGAGATTATGTTGCCGACGTTAGACTTGCTTCCTGAAATCAAGCACCATGCAGACCAATTTCACGCCCGAGCAACTGCAGAACCCGGCAACCGCGGAAGCGGAGCGCATTTTGCGCCGCTGCGTGCACTGCGGGCTGTGCACGGCGACATGCCCAACCTATGTGCTGCTCGGAGATGAGCGCGACAGTCCGCGCGGACGCATCTACGCCATCAAGGACATGCTGGAGAAGGGTATCGACTCCAAGCCGGAAATATCGACGCATATCGATCGCTGCCTATCGTGCTTTTCATGCATGACGACGTGCCCATCCGGCGTTGACTACATGCATCTCGTCGAGATCGCGCGCAATCATATCGAAGAGACTGGTCAGCGCAGTTTTAAGTCGCGCGCCGTGCGGCGCATGCTGGCGGCCATTGTGCCGTATCCGGCGCGCTTCCGACTTGCGATGAAAGCCGCGCCGTTGGGGCGACGCCTCGCGCCATTCTTCAAGCGTGTCGGCATGAATGAGCTTGCCGCGATGGCCGAACTGGCGCCGCACGACGCCGGCAAGCGTGGCCGGTTCTCGGGCGCTGGGACGGCTGCAACGAAAACCGTCCGGACGGCGCGCGTCGTGATGCTTGCGGGATGCGCGCAGCAGGTGCTGCGCCCGGAAATCAATGACGCAACCATCCGAATTTTGGCGCGCGGCGGCGTCGATGTCATCGTCGCGGCGGGTGCCGGGTGCTGCGGTGCGCTTACCCAGCATATCGGCATGGAGGCAGAGGCGATCGCCTCGGCCAAGCGCAATATCGATGCCTGGTCCAAGGAGATAGCGCGCGGCAACGTCGATGCGATCATTATCAATGCCTCGGGGTGCGGGACGACCGTCAAGGATTACGCACACTTTCTGCGCAACGATCCCGATTATGCCGAACGCGCGAAACAGGTTTCGATGCGTACGAAGGACATCACCGAGTTCCTGAGCACGCATGATATCGGCGCGCCGAAGCGATGGACGAGCCTGAAGGTCGCCTATCACGCAGCGTGCTCGTTACAGCATGGGCAGCGCGTCACTTGGCAGCCGAAGACTCTGTTGAAGAAGGCGGGCTTCAGCGTGCTCGACATCCCGGAAAGCCATCTCTGCTGTGGGTCGGCCGGCGTCTACAATATTCTGCAGCCGAAGATCGCTACGGATCTGCGCGATCGTAAGACGGGCCATATTCGCCAATTGCGGCCCGATATCGTTGCTGCGGGCAATATCGGCTGCATTCAACAGCTACAATCTGGCCTCGATTATCCCGTCGTGCATACGGTCGAGCTGCTCGATTGGGCGCATGGTGGGCCAGTGCCGCGCGGCCTCGAAGGTTTGGCTGAATTTTCGACAGCCGTACCGCAGCCGCCGCGCAGCGCAGACGACTACATCAGCGCATGACACTCGCTTTTGATCAGCGCGCTGGCCGCACCGCACTGCGTGACAGAATTGAAGCCAGCCTGCGCGGCAAAGCAAAGCCCGTCGGCGCTCTAGGCCAGTTAGAGACGCTCGCTGTCCAGATTGGAATCGTGACGGGCAGTTTGAAGCCGGACCTCGGCCCAGCCATGGTAATCGTATTTGCTGGCGATCACGGACTGACGGCAGAGGGCATCTCTGCGTATCCCTCGAGCGTGACGGCCGAAATTGCCAAGCTTATTCTGGCGGGCGGCGCGGGGATCAACGTGTGCGCGCGCGCCGCTGATGCCGGTGTTCTGCTCGTCGACGCTGGGTTGAGTGTCCCGCTGGAGGCGCATCCTAATCTGATTGCGTGCCGCATTGCAGACGGCACCGCGAACGCGCGCGTCATGCCGGCTATGACGACGCAGCAGTGCGATCAGGCCTTTGCCGCGGGCCGTGATGTCGTCCATGGCATCACGGGAAAAGGGTCGAAGCTGTTGGCCTTCGGCGAGGTCGGCATTGGCAACACGAGCGCGGCGGCACTCGTCGCGCATGCGATCAGCGGCATTCCGCTGAACACGCTCGTCGGCATCGGCGCTGGCGCGCCGCCAGGCGGACTTGACCACAAGCGCCGCGTTCTCGCCGCCGCCGCCGCACGCGCCGCGATCGCTGCGGTAGATGCTCGCGCCCGCGCGATCGATGCGCTGTTGCAGTTTGCAGGGTTTGAGATGGCCATGATGGCCGGCGCATTCCAAGCCGCCGCCGAAGATGATTGCATCGTAGTCGTCGATGGATTTATTGCGACAGCGGTTGCGGCGGCCGCAATCGCAATCGATCCGCACATCAAGAACCATTGCATATTCGCGCACTGCTCCGCCGAGGCGGGACATCGCGCGCTGCTGCAGTTTCTCGACGTGCAGCCGTTGCTCGACCTTGGGCTGAGACTTGGTGAGGGTACCGGCGCTGCGCTCGCGCTCCCGATCGTGCGGGCTGCCGAAGGCCTGCTGCGCGACATGGCCGATCTGCCCGGCGAGCACCCGCCATGCTGATGCAGGAATTCAGATATTTTCTCGTTGCCGTGCAATTCCTGACGCGCATTGCGATCAAGCCTTTCGAAAATTTCGACGCATCGTGGCTCGATCGCTCGGCCAAGTATTTTCCGCTCGTTGGCGCGCTTGTCGGCGTTATCGGCGGAACGGTGATCGTCGCCGCAACGCCGTTCTTGCCGCAGCCGCTGCCCATGTTGTTTGGGCTCGCAGCCGCGATTGCCGTCACCGGCGCTTTCCACGAGGATGGTCTGGCAGATACCGCTGACGGCCTCGGCGGCGGCCAGACGCGCGAGCAGCGCCTCGAAATCATGAAGGATAGCCGCATCGGCACCTACGGCACGATTGCGCTTGTCACAATGCTGGCGATCAAAGCCACGGCGATGATGCAGATCGGACCGATCCAAATGATCTTCGCATTCATTGCCGCGCATGCGGCGGCGCGACTGGCGAGCGTTATCGCGATGCGCCTTATGGACTATGCTGGCGATCGCGACGCCGCCAAAGCCAAACCGCTCGCGACGGAGATTACCGGCCGCGAACTGGCGATTGCGGTCGCGCTTGGAATTCTTCCCGGATTTCTGTTGCTCTCTTTCGCAACGTTAACTGTCTCATTGATCGTCGCCGCGCTAGCGGCGGCGGTCGTCGCGCGCAAAGCGCAAAAACTGATCGGCGGATATACCGGCGACATCCTAGGCGCTATCGAACAGGTCTTTGAAACAGCCTTCCTGGTCGCGGCGGCCGCCGTCATTGCAGGTCCGGGCTGAGCGGCATTCATACATCTGTTGCACTGCACGCATTCGGCATGAATCGTGTTCGTCATTGACCTGTGATCGCTAACGGCGATATTTGAGTTAACGCGATTGTCGGCCAGTGCGGGGCTGTCGTGCGTCAGTTGAGCGTTGAGTATTGCGTATGCCAATTGAGGGTTTGCCGGGGCGGGATGGCTGCGAGCGCGGAGCGTGCATATTTGCGCGCGGGCCGGTTTGCCCATGAGCATCGCCACATTCAACACCCATGATGCGCTCGATGCACCGCAGGCCACGAGTCGGCGGCGCTGGTGGCGCGGTCCCCGATTTACGGTCGAGGTGTTCGAAGGCGCTGACGAGGCGTTGGCGGCGCTCGAAGCTGTGCAGGGAACAGTCGCTTCTCAAAGCGCGCTGACATCGACAGCCTTCCAGTCGCTCAATTGGCTGACTGTTCTTTTCGAAGAGCTTGCGCCTGCGCATCGCGCGGTTCCGCGCGTTATCATCGCGACGGAACGCAATACCGGAGACGTCGCGCTGATCCTGCCGCTGCTCGTTCGGCGCAAAGGCCTGCTGCGCGTTGCATATTTCGCCGATCTCGGCGTGTCGAACTATGGCGGGCCAATTCTCGGGCCGGCGCTTCTGAAGAAGTCGCGGTCGATAAGGCGAGCGTGGCGCATTGTGCGCAAATCGCTCGGCAACATCGATTTGCTGCGTCTCGAAAATATGCCGGCCGAAATCGGTCAGATCGCAAATCCGCTGCTGACGCGGTCGGGGCTCGCGCCGTCGCGCCGGCAGGGGGCGGTTGTGCACATTCCGGGGACTGTCGACGACTATATCGACAGCCGTGGCCGGACGCATCGCGACGCTTTGGCGAAATCCTGGGTGCTTTGGCGCAAGAAGCCGTCGCCGCAGTTTCAGCGGGCCGAGACGCCGGAGCAGACCGCGTATGCCTATTCGATACTTTCAGAACAGCGCGGACAGCCGCTCGCAAACACGAACACGCACGCGCAAATCAAGCAGCTTGCGCAAGACCAGTTTTTTGAACGCATCGCGATCGACGGCAGTGAGGCGGGACTGGCGCATCTGTTCACACTCAATGCCGCCGGTGAGACGATCGCGACGCTGTTCGGCGTCGAACACGACGGCACGTTTACGATCCTGCGTATGTCGGATGCCGGAACCGCATGGAGCCAACTGGCGCCGGAGCAGCTGATTACGACGGAAGTCATGCGCTATTTCGTTGAGCGCGGTGTTCGCCGGTTCGATCTGGGACGTGACGACCACCCGTTCAAATCGGGCTTCGGTGCCGATGAGGTTCCGCTTTACGATTTGATCATCGCCCGCGACCTCGCGGCGCTACCCCGCGCGGCCTTTCACCGGGCCAAAGGACGTGTCCGGAAAAGTCAGCGGTTGCAGGCATTTGCGCGGTCTGTTGGCCGCGTGTTCGGGCATTGACGACGGCTTTCGCGGCGGTGTCCGTTCCGCTATAAGGCGGCTTCATCCATTCGGGGGCGCTCTTGGTGTCCCAGCAACTCTCTAAAAGTCATGTCACAGAACAAGAAAGACGGGCGTCCCGAAGCGCGGGTCGCGAAGGGGTTTCGCGATATCGAATCCGCCGAGCTGACGGCCCTCAATCAGATGCTGCAGACGATCCGTGGCGTGTACGAACGCTATGGTTTCGACGCGCTCGAAACGCCTGCGATCGAATACACCGACGCGCTGGGTAAATTCTTGCCGGATCAAGATAGGCCAAACGCGGGCGTGTTTTCATTCCAGGACGAAGACGAGCAGTGGATGAGCCTGCGCTACGATTTGACGGCGCCGCTCGCGCGCTACGTCGCGCAGAATTTCGATAAGCTGCCGAAGCCGTTCCGCCGCTATGCGTTTGGCCCGGTCTATCGCAACGAGAAGCCGGGACCGGGGCGCTTCCGGCAGTTCATGCAGTTCGATGCCGATACGGTCGGTGCGGATAGCGTCGCGGCGGATGCCGAGATGTGCATGTTGGCTGCCGATACGCTAGAAGCGCTTGGCATCAAGCGCGGCGACTATGTGATCAAGGTCAACAGCCGCAAACTGCTCGATGGTGTTCGTGGTGGTCTGAAAATCGCCGACAATGCTCAATGGCTTACAGTTATGCGCGCTATCGATAAGCGCGATAAGTTCGACAGAGCAGAGGTCAAATTGCTGCTAACGGTCGGACGAAAAGATGCGAGCGGAGATTTCACAAAGGGCGCGGGATTGTCTGAACACCAGGCAGAACAAGTTCTGAAAGCCACCGAAGGCGAATTTTCCCGGCCAGACGAAGTCAGGTTAGTTCTGCAATCAGAAATTAGGCATCCGGATGAGCTTTATATTCTCAACCGCCGACAGTTCTTTTCTGATCAGCCCATTTTTATCGAGGCACTCAATGAACTCGATGAAATGAGAAAGTTATTTGCTGCTGCCGGGTATGGTGCCGATCGCATCCGCATCGACCCATCGGTTGTACGCGGTCTCGAATACTACACAGGCCCCGTGTTCGAAGCTGAGCTGACGTTCGAAGTTAAAGGCGATGATGGCCAGCCCGTGCGCTTCGGATCAGTTGGCGGCGGCGGTCGTTATGACGATCTCGTCGCGCGGTTCACGGGGCAGAAAGTTCCAGCAACCGGGTTCTCGATTGGCGTTTCCCGGCTTCAGGCAGCGCTCGCCGTCATCGGCGAAAAGACCACGCAGGCGCTCGGCCCGGTCGTCGTTCTCGTCATGGATAAAGCAGAGATCGCCAGCTACCAGAAAATGGTCAAGACGCTGCGCGACGCGGGCGTCCGCGCCGAGATGTATCTCGGTTCGTCCGGCATGAAGGCGCAGATGAAATACGCCGACAAGCGCAACAGCCCGTGCGTCATCATTCAAGGTTCGGATGAACGCGCCAAGGGCGAAGTTACGCTGAAAGACCTGATTGAAGGCGCGAAGGCCGCTGCCGCGATCAAGGACAACAAGGAATGGAAGGCCGCGCGCCCCGCGCAGCTCGCCGTGCCCGAAGCCGACCTTGTCGACGAAGTCCGCAAGATCATCGATCGTTACGCAGGTTCCTGATCGATGGCCGCTGAACCGACGCAACAATTTGCTTTGCTTGAGGCACAAGCCCAGGTCCTCATGACGGTCTTCACGAAGGCCGGTCACGAAGCCGTCGCGCCTGCGATCATTCAACCGGCGAACGTGTTTCTCGACGTCATCGGCGAGAGCCTGCGCGCGCGCACTTACGTTTTCACCGATCCCGATGGCGCCGAGCTTTGCTTGCGGCCCGATTTGACCGTGCCCGCATGCCGTTTGCACATTGCACGCAATGGTGATCCCGCGACATCGGCCAAGTATTGTTACAACGGGCCCGCGTTTCGCTTTCAGCCCCAGGACGCGGATGAGACACACCCGCGCGAATTCCGCCAGGCAGGCATCGAGTGTTTCGGCGATACTCAAGGTGAACGTGCGGAAGCCGAAACAATCGCGCTGATCTTGAAGGCGTTGGAGGCGGCGGGTCTCAAAAACTGGACGCTGCAGATCGGCGACCTTGGTCTTTTCCGCTCCGTGCTCAACGCCGTGCAAATGCCGGAGCGCTGGCAAAAGCGCTTAAGTGACGCTTTCTGGCGGCCCGATGCATTTCGCGCCGAACTCAAGCGTTTGACGACAGCGCCCGGTGCGGCCGCGCTGCCCGCCGAACTGATGGCGGCTTTGACACCGGGTGACGTCGCACAAACCGCGAATGCGATCCAAGCGTACCTCGACGCCAAAGGCATCGAGGTCATCGGCACGCGCACGGTCGAGGAAATGGCTGAGCACCTGCTCGACGTTGCGGCCGATCTGTCGGCGACACCGCTCGATGCAAAGTCGGCGCGTCTGATCGACTCGTATGTCCGCGTCAAAGGCACCGCGCTCGGCGCTGGGCAAACGATTGGCAAACTGCTCGCCGGCTCCAAAGGCGGCACGGGCGCGGCGCTCGATACCTATGACCGGCGTCTGGCGCTGCTCGCCAACGCGGGAATCCCGCTCGATCGCGTGCGGTTCTCCGCCGAATTTGGCCGCAACCTCGAATACTATACCGGCCTCGTTTTTGAAGTTCAGGCGCCTGGCCTCGATGCCGATAGTCCTGTCGCGGGCGGCGGTCGTTACGACGGCTTGATCCGCGCAGCGGGCGCTGGCGTTGACGTGCCGGCAGTCGGCGGCGCGATCCACACCGAGCGTTTGTTATCGGTCTTGAGCAGAGGTGCCGCATGAGCAAGTTGACGCTCGCGATACCGTCCAAAGGCCGGTTGATGGAACAGACGACAGAGATGTTTGCGCGCGGCGGGTTGACCGTATCGAAGGTCGGGCACGCGCGAGGGTATCGCGGCGGGATCCAGGGATTGCCGGGCGTCGACGTCGCCTACGTGTCGTCTTCGGAAATCGCGGCGGCGCTGAAGAGCGGCAGCGTCCATATGGGCATTACCGGTGAAGATCTCGTGCGCGAGAGCATGTCGGATGCCGATACGCGGCTGCAGTTTCTCGGCAAGCTCGGGTTCGGTTATGCCGACGTCGTTGTCGCCGTACCGGCGTGGTGGCTCGACGTCGCGACCATCGGCGATCTCGAAGCGGCAAGTCTGCCGTTCCGGCGCGCGCACGGCCGCTGGCCGCGGGTCGCAACAAAGTACATCAATCTGACGCGGCGGTTTTTCGCGTCAAAGGGGTTCGGCGATTATCGCATCGTCGAAAGCCTTGGTGCGACCGAAGGCACCTGTTCGTCGGGAACGGCCGAGCTTATCGTCGATATCACGACGACAGGCGAGACGTTGCGGGCCAACGGTCTCAAAATTCTCGACGACGGCGTGATTTTAAAATCGGAGGCGAACCTGCTGGCGTCGAACGCAGCAGCGTGGACGCCGGAGCTTGAGCGCGTACGCGACCGCATTGCGCGCGCGATGGAGAAAGCGCCGTAGCGCTCAGCTGTGCTGCGCCGCCATCAGCATGCATTTCAGAATGCCGTAGTCATAACGGCCTTCGAGGCGCGCATGCGCTGCGCCAAGTTTGCCGGTCTCTAACGTGTGACACGCCTCGAACGCGCTTTCGATTTCATCGATGTCGCTCGCGTCGAGGCGCAAGACATCTTTTGCGTCGAGCAGGCCAGCTTCAATCGCTTCGGCAAAATGTCCGTAAACCGTGGACGCCTCGATGCCGCGTTCGGTTGCGATGGCTTCGGCATCGAGGCCGCGCAGATGTGCGGCGAGCGTCTGGTTGACCGTCGATGACAATCGGTTGGTCAGAAGCGGATGCTTCTTGTAGCCCGCGATGCAATCGAGAAACGCCTTGCCGTAACGCGCAATCTTGCTGCTGCCGAGGCCCGTAATCTCGTGCAGCGCGTCCTCCTTCTGCGGCCGCTTTTCGGCAAGTTCGATGAGCGTGCGATCCTGCGCGATGACGTACGGTGGCAGTTTGGCGGCTGAGGCGAGCTTGAGACGCACGGCTTTGAGCGCGTCGTAGAGCGTCTGGTTCTCGCCCGCGATTTTCGGCGCCGATTTCGCGGCACGTTTCGATTTGGCGGGCAATGCGCGGGTGACGCGCATCAAGAACGTATCTTCCCCACGCAGCAGCGGACGCGCGCGCTCGGTGAGCGCCAGAGTGCCATGGCCTTCGTCGTCGCCATTCAGGTAGCCAGCCGCGACGAGCTGCCGGAAGAGGCCCTTCCAGGCCGTTGCGCTCACGTCTTTGCCGATGCCGAACACGGACAGCTGATCGTGGCTGTTGCGCACGACCCGCTCTTCCGGTTTGCCAAGCAGGACGTCGCAGAGATACGTCACGCCAAAACGCTGGCCGGTGCGATAGACCGCCGACAATGCTTTTTGCGCGAGCACGGTGCCGTCTTCGGTCTGCGGAGGGTTCAGGCAGTTGTCGCAATTCCCGCACGGGGTCGAGAGCCGTTCGCCGAAGTAGGCCAGCAAGGCTTGCCGGCGGCAACCCGGCATCTCGGCGAGCCCGACGAGCGCATCGAGTTTCTGACGCTGCACATGCTTGAACGCATCCGATCCTTCTGACTGCGCAATCCATTGGCGCAGCTGGACGACGTCTTGAATGCCGTACGCCATCCAGGCATTGGCGGCTTCGCCGTCGCGGCCCGCGCGCCCAGTTTCCTGATAATAAGCTTCGATGGATTTCGGCAGATTGAGATGCGCGACGAAGCGCACGTCGGGCTTGTCGATGCCCATGCCGAACGCGACGGTCGCGACGATGATCAAGCCATCGTCGGTCAGAAACTTGGTTTGCGCGCCGGCGCGGACGTGCGCTTCGAGACCCGCGTGATAGGCAAGCGCTTTGCGGCCTTTGCCGTTCAGCCAGGCCGCGATTTCCTCGACCGATTTGCGCGACAGACAATAGACGACACCCGCGTCGTTCGGATGCTCGGCTTCGAGGAACTGCCACAGCCGCTCGCGGGCGCTCATCGAGCCCATTTCCGAAATCGTGTAGCGAATGTTTGGCCGGTCGAAGGACGCGATAAAGCAATCGGCGTCTTCAAGCGAAAGTTCGGTAATGATTTCCTGGCGCGTGCGCTCGTCCGCCGTGGCCGTAAGCGCGATGCGTGGAACGCGCGGGAAGCGTTCGGCGAGAATTTTGAGTTGCCGGTATTCCGGGCGAAAGTCATGGCCCCATTGCGCGACGCAGTGCGCCTCGTCGATCGCAAAAACCGCGATGTCGTTGCGCGACAGCAATGACAATGTGCGCTCCTGCACGAGGCGTTCCGGCGCGACGTAAAGCAGGTCTAAGGCACCGGCCGCGAATTCACGCTCGATGCCGTCCTGCGTCGCACGGTCGAGCGTCGAATTGAGAAACGCCGCCTTGACGCCGACGTCGCGCAGCGCGTCAACCTGGTCCTGCATCAAGGCGATCAGCGGCGAGACGACGATGCCGGTGCCGGTCCGCACGAGGGCCGGAATTTGATAGCAGAGTGACTTGCCGCCGCCGGTCGGCATAAGCGCAAGGCAATCGCGGCCGCTGACCAACGTCTCGATGATCTTTAACTGGTGCAGGCGAAAATTCTTGTACCCGAAGACGTCTTCGAGCTTAGCCTGCGCGAGCGCCATCGGCGCGGCTGGCGCGCCTTGCAGGTCTGTGGTGCCGGGGTGACTGCGAGACGCGGCGTTGGCCGGCATCAGTGAATTCCTGATCAAAGTCGAGCGTGATCAGCAACTCTAGTGTGATTCTTAACGCTGCAGCCGATGCGGAGGGCCGACCGGCAAAGTAAATGCGTTGAAAAGCTTGGAATTTTGAGAAATTTTGAGATGTCTAAGATTGTCGCGTTGCCGTTCAGCCTCAGTTCATCTCCCTCGGGTTAGGGTGTCTGCATGCTGGAGATACGCCCCCGTGCTCCAGATCACGGTTCCCGGCCAGACACCCCCATCCCCCCCCCGGTCTGGCCGGGGCCGCCCCCTCTACGAACGCAGAAAATGCTAGACCCCGACGTTGCCGGTGACCGTTATGCGCTCGGTGCCGGAAGTTTCATGTGCTAGATCACCGCCAGACGGGACGCCGAGCGTCATCCGGCGGATGGCCCCGTCTGCGGTTTTTGAAATCATATTGTTGGCGATCAGGCATGAACCTGCTTCGCGAGCTTCCGTAACTGTGATGCCGATCTTCGAGCGCCGCACCACGTTTCCGGTAACCGCGACATCGCGCATGAACGGACCCCAGCCGATCTGGATACCAACGCTCGCTGCGCCTTCGATCGTGTTGCCGGATACGACCGCGTCGGCTTCGACGCCTATGCCTTCGCCACGCTTGTCTTCGAGCTCGTGCTCGCGTCGGAACAGATTGCGGATCAGATTGCCCTGGATCACCGCAAGGCGCCCGCCCTCGTTGAAATTCGTCACCGAAATGCCGGTCGCAGCAAAGTCGATGAGGTTGTTGGCAATCAACGCGCCTTCAAACCCAAATTCCGAATAGATTGCGACCTCGCCGAGGCGTTCGCAGCTATTCGAGAGGATTTGAATGTTGTTGGCGGCGTTGCCACGGATGGCCGTGTAAGTGCAGTCGGTGATGCGATTTTGCGCGACGATGACGCTGCCGGCGCGAAAGACGTTGATGCCGTTGCCGTATTGTCCCGTCCCGCCCGCGCTGTTTCGGATTTTCGAGATTCGGTTGTTCGTGACCGTGCTCCCGTCTTCGCCCTTTTCCGTGCGCCAAACGAGAATGCCGTTGTTGCCGCACGCCGCAATCGCGTTGCCGGAAATATCGAGGCCGGTAGCGTCCAGGCTCTTCAATCCGAAATCGAGCGCATCGACGATACGGCAATTGCGAACCTGACCCGACGTTGCCGTGAGCGCGATACCACCTTGCACGCTGTTGCGCACGGTGACGCCGTCGATTTCGATGTCACGCGAATTTGCAATGTTGATCAGTGCCTCGCCACGCGCAGCATTGAATGTTTGAAACGCGCCGTCGATGGCAAGCCCACGGAGTTTAGCGCCGTGCGCGTTTTCGCCGGTGATGAACGCGTCGCCGGCTGCGAACTGGAGCGTCGTTGCGCCGCCAGCGCCGATCAAGCGCGTTGCTGCGCGCAAGCGTAAGTCGGTGACGCGGAAAACGCCGGGCGGCAGGTGTAAGGGAACATCGCTCGCCGACGCCTGATCGATGGCCGCTTGCAACACGGCGGTTTGATCGTGCGCGGCATTGGCCACAAGACCAGGAATTGTATCGAAGCGATCGAGCGTTGAGTGCGTGGCTTCCGATGCGCCTGCCTCGGCGGCATACGTTGCGGTGGCTGCGGCACCGAGCCCGAAGCTGGCGGCAAGGATCGATCGACGATTAACGGTCATCAGAGACTCCTGTGGCGAACGCATCGCCAAGCAAGGTCCGAGCCAAAACCGTCGCCGTTAACCGCTGGTCAATGCGTCTTCGCCGGCTTCGTCGAGGGCAATCTTAATGATCTCAAGGCTGCCAGACACGGCGTCGTCGAACGACAAACCCGAGGCGCCGAACGCGCTCGGGATATGAATGAATCCCGCAAGTAACGGCGGATCCGGCTGCCGCTGGGTGTGCAGCGTGTGATAGAGCACGCTGTTGCAGAGATAGCCTCCCGCATCGTCGGACATTGACACCGGCAGGTTCAGTGCCGTCAGCCGGTGTACGATTTTGTCGAGCGGTAACCAGCATTCGTATTGAGCAGGAGCATCGGCGATCAGATGTGCGGCCGGCGGCATACGGCCTGCGGCGTCGATTGTCATGCGGCAGGCATTCTGCGCTCGCGTTTCGATCCTAAATCCCTGGGCGTCGTTGGCCACGCCGAAATGCAGCGCAACCTTTGGACGAAGCCGCGCGATGAGGGCAGCAACGCGCTCCGGCGCCGCACTCCATTCGGTCGGCAGTATGCTGGTGTGAAAGCGGTGGGGCGAGAACTGGCGTTGTGCCCGCCGGCTGACGGCGCGGACCAACCCAGCGGAAACATTCTCGGGCGTACCCGGGAACGGCCCGAAACCCGTCAGCAAGACGATCGAAGATCGCGAGGAGACGTCACCTGATAGCGCCATGCCGTAAATCTATGCGTTGCGAGCGGATTTGGAACATCTACGCTCGCAATAGCGCGCATGAAAAAGAAGGTGAGTCCAGCCAGCGGGGAGGCTGGGCTCACCTTCTTGTGTCGTCTCGTGCTGATACGCAGAACTTCCGAGACGTGATCCGGACTTCCACCTTGGACGCAAAACGAAAGAGCAGAAGTCCGAAGTTATGGGTACAACGCGCGAAACTCGGTTTTTATTCCTCGGCCCCGTAGGTTGCCTGTGGATAAGCCAAATCCGCGATCAGCAACAAAGCTTTGAGCATCGTTGCGGCTGGCTTGCCGGGCGTCCTATAGACCCATCAGACCCATGATGCGATCAACCGCGAGGGTTGGCAGAAGCGTGCCGTTGCTGACCGCCGTCTCGATGCCCGCCAGTTCGACCGCCACCTGCGGGTTGGCTTTAAGCGCCGCCATCATCCGGTCTTCGAGCATATCGCGCATCCACGACACGGCCTGCAGTTGACGCCGCGCCTGGAACTCACCCGTCGCCGTCATTTTTTCGCGGTGCTCTACGATCTTGGTCCAAAGGTCTTGCAGCCCGCGGTTGTCCCGGCCCGAGACCGTAACCACGGGCGGGAACCACGTCGCACCATGCGGTGTGAAGATTTGCAACGCGCCGCGATATTCTGCGGCCGCGCTTTCGGCCCGCTTGATGTTGTCGCCATCGGCCTTGTTGATGGCGATCATGTCGGCGAGTTCGATAATGCCCTTCTTGATGCCCTGCAGATCGTCGCCTGCGCCAGAGAGCAGCAAGACCAGGAAGAAGTCGACCATGTCCGCGACGGCGACCTCGGATTGGCCAACGCCGACAGTCTCGACGATCACGACATCAAAACCGGCCGCTTCAACAAGCGCCATTGTCTCGCGGGTCTTCTTCGTGACGCCGCCGAGCGTACCGGATGACGGCGACGGGCGAATAAATGCATTCTGCTCCTGGGCGAGCGCGCTCATGCGTGTCTTGTCGCCAAGGATAGAGCCGCCAGTGCGCTTTGACGTTGGATCGATCGCGAGGACCGCGACGAGCTTGCCGTCGGCGACTAAATTCATGCCAAGCTGGTCGATGGTCGTCGATTTGCCGACGCCCGGCACGCCGGTGATGCCGAGGCGGACGGCGTTGCCGGTCAGTGGCAGAAGCTGCTGCAACACGGACTGCGCGAGGCGTCGGTGCTCGGGGTTGGTGCTTTCGACGAGCGTGATCGCGCGCGCAAGTAATGTGCGGTCGCCCGCAGGGATACCGGCCGTGTAATCTTCGACGGAGATGCGGTGCGCAGGCAGGGATGTTGCTGACATTGCTGTGTTTTATCTGGCCGCTATAGAATGCGGCGACCATGAGCAGGAATCTGCGCATCTGCAAGCCGGGATTTCGCCGCTGTTCGCTGGCACGATACCGAGATTGCTGTGCCCGTTGCGGGACCATAAATTGACCGCCTGCGGGGCACGGCCCCAAAGACGGAATAGGGGCCGAAAATGCCAATCTTTTCTCAAGCCTTTTTCAAACGCCGCACGATTTCCGCGTTGTGCATTTTCGCGCTGTTGCCACTTGGCGCTGCGCTTTCTGGCTGCGGTGACGCGGCACAGCTTCCGAAATCAGAGCGCACTGAGGGCGCGCCGGCGGGATCGCCCGCACCAGAGCCGCGCGAATACAAGACCGAAGCGCCGCCGGAGACTGAATGGAGCCCGCCGCCCGTGAATGGGGGTGCCGCTCCCAAACCGAAAAAGAAATCCGCCGGCGCACGCGAAATCGAACCGGAGCCGGAGGTGGCTGAGCCGGGAAGTCCGGATCTCGGTGATATCGAGCCTGGCGCCGGTGCGCCGGACGACGATGAGGACATCGCCGCCGCTCCGCCGCCCCCGCCGCCAGCTCCTGCGCCGGCGTCGCCGCCGCCCGACCCAGCCGGCGGCAGTGGTCCGCCACCAGATATGAATGCCGGTTCGGGTGCACCTGCCCCAGAACCAAGTCCTCCGGTCGGCGGCGTCCCGAAACCAACGGCAACGCCCGGCGGCAGTGGGGATCTCGGCCTCGGCGGTATTGGTAATGGCGGCGGTGGCAGGGCCAATGATGATGGCATCGGGTCACGCGGATTGGGTAGCCGCACCGGCGCTGCTCGCGCGCCAGCGCCAGCACCGAGTGCGGCACCACCTGCTGCGGAAGCTGAAAAACCGTTCGACCTCGTGCCGGTGTTCTACGGTACCGACCGCGTCGTCGAGCCGAACACACAACGTCTGCAGTTCAGCACCGAGCGCGGTCACAAACTGCAGCTCGGGCGCGCGATGGTGTCCGTTCCGACGGCGCACAAGGTGCCGAATATCGAACGTCCTTGGGTCGTGGAACTGCCCTACTTCAAGTACAAAATTTATGAAGAGAAAGAAGATCCCGCCAAGCATTTCACGATGCAGGAAATCGCAGCGCTCAGCAAAGAGCAGCTCCTCGTCTACATCAAGGAGCGCCTGGCGAAATCGACGAACTTCAAGGATCACGCGTTCGTCTTCGTGCACGGTTTCAATACGTCGTTCGACGCCGCGATCTACCGCACTGCGCAGATCGCCTACGATCTGAAGTTCGACGGCGCGCCGTTTGTCTATAGCTGGCCGTCGGGCGGCAAGGTTGCAAGCTATACCTACGACCGCGGAAGCGCCGAGCAGGCCGAACCTCACCTCGCCGAATTTCTGGCGCTGGTTGTCAAGGAAAGCGGCGCGAAGAACATCAGCTTGATCGCGCATTCGATGGGCAATGAAATCCTACTGCGCGTGCTTGAGCGGATGCGGCCGAGCGTGCCGGACGGCGTCGTGATCAGTCAGGTTATTCTCGCAGCGCCAGACGTCGATCGCGATAAGTTCGCGAACATTGCGCGTCAGATTACCGACTTCGCCAAAGGCGTAACGCTGTATGCGGCATCAAACGACCGGGCGCTCGGATATTCCGCTCGTTTCTGGGGGGGGGTGCCGCGCGCAGGCGACGTGCCGGCATCTGGCCCGCTGATTGTCACCGGCGTCGACACGATCGACGTGACGTCCGTATCGACGGACGGCCTAGGGCTTAATCACTCGGGCTATGCCGAAAATAGGGTTCTGCTCGACGATGTCGGTGCGCTGCTTCTCAACGGAATACGCCCGCCAGACAAGAGATTGCCGTCGCTTTTGAAAATTGACACAGCAGCCGGAACGTTCTGGCGCTATCCAGCGGCGGCGCCGAAATAGCGGCGCCGCGCATCGGGTGAACGGTTTGTAAAGACCTGTCCCATATCGTGACGATCGGAGCTTTCCGTCGTGTCGAGGTTGGGTCATGTATTCTGCCGTTGCTCGGGCCGCTGCTTCGCCCGTCAGCCATTTCCTGTTCGCCGGACTGTCGGCCCTTGCGATCAGCGTCTTTGCGCATCCGGCCTCTGCCGACGAGGCGTATCTTTGCGGCCCAGATAGCATCATCTATGTCTCGGCCGCCGATCTCCCGAAAATGAAGCGCACGAACGCGTGCATCGCTGCGTACTACGGTTTGACCGTCGAGACGCCAGAGCCACAGGCAAAAGTGCCGGCTGTAGCCAAGCCCTCGGCCAACGCGACAAAGCCGCAAGCCGCTGCGCGTGCGAAAACGGCGGTTCAAGCGGCGCTGAAGCCGCTCGTTGAGCCGGATGCCGCAACGCCCGCAGCGCCCCAGGCGATACGTCAAGCAGCTCTTACCCGACCATTTGCGGCGCCCGGCACCGACTATCGCAACGTCCGCGTTTTAAATGCGACGACCGACGACGAAGCTGTCTTCCGGCACACGAAATAGTTAGTGATGGGCATGCCCTTGAGAGCGCCGCTGCCACGGTCATTCGGCGCGTATGCGTCACAAGTCAGCGTGCGCCACGCAAAATCACCGATATACCCGCAACCGAATTCTATGACGGCTGGCGCACGAAAATCGCTTTCCCGCGATCAGCGCATCGCGATTTAAGTGGCCGCGCCTGGCAGCGGGAAGCGTGTGCGACGACCGAATTATTGTCTCTGAAAATCCATACGAGGTGCGCTGAAGGTCGGCCGCATCGGCGTTCGCGCAAATTTTCCTCGATCGACACGCATAAACGTAATGGTTTGTTCACTATGTCGCGTCAGTGTCCGAGATATTGTTTTAGTCGTGTGAGAGTACGTGATGCTTCGTAAATCTGCTCGCGTTTCCGGTCGCCTTATTGTGTCAGCCGTCATCAGCTGGACACTGATCCCGATCGCCGTTGCTGACGCGCCATCATCGTCCACGAAACCCACATCTGCCGCTGAAGTTGAAGCAAACTTCAAGCGTTTGCACACTGTGCCGGAAGACGGCATCGGTGACGAGCACTGGCTCTCGGGCGCAACAAATTTTGTCCGTGAAGTCCTCGCTAAACGGCCGAACGAAGATCTCGTGATCTGCGTCGCCGGATGCGTGCCGAAGCAGGATCGCGTTGTTTACGCGCAGCCCTCAGAGCCGACGTCCCGCCGCCCGTTGGGTGTTGTTTCTGATGCGGCGCCTGCCGCTGCGGCGCCCGGCGCCGATACGCCAGCGCAATCAGAATTCGTACCGTCGATGGCGACGCCGGAGCATGCCGATGCGCCGAGCGAAGGCGCCGCGGAAGCCGCTCCCGAAACCGTCGACACGCCGTCAAACGATCCCGTCGAACCGGAAGGCGCTGTTGAAACGCCAGATCCGAGCGACGCGCGCTAACGTTTGTGCGTCGTGATGCTCAATTCACAAGCGCCAACACGTCGGCGTAGCTCGTGACTTTGTGCACGACCCCGTCCTTTATCAAGTACAGCCACTGAAGCTTCTCGGTTTGCGCCAAGTCTTCCGGCGTGATCGCGTAGAGCTCGTCGTTCAGGACGTCCTGAAACAGCGCGGCGGTTGCGCGCGCGTCATCGCCAAGCAGCTTCCAGTCGCCAGGTTGCGGCAAGCGGCTTTCCGCGCTTTTCGTGAATACGACCTCGCGCAAGACTTCAGGCGAAAGTTCGCCGCGTTTGATCGCTTCGATCGTCGCTTGCACAAAGCCGATCTGGACGAGGCCTGAGCAGATGTATTCGTTCGGCGGCTCCCAATCGCGGTCATGATAGGCTTCGACGGCCTTTTCCTTTGTGCTGATTTTCGATTGCACCCCGAACCACAAGTTCCGTGCGATCCGCCAGATCGTCCAGTAATCGTAAGTGTCTTTGATTTTGTCGAGCAGCACGCCGCGGACGCGTGACTGCCGGGCGGCATTGAACCACTCGCGATTGAAACGCCGGATCGCGACGAACGTGCTTTTGTTTTCGGCGTAGTCGCTCAGCTTCGTCAGGTCGACGCCGCTGGTTCCGGCTTCGATGACGAATGTGCCTGAAATGCCCTGGTCGAACTGCGCGCCGGTATAGACCATCGCCGCGTGCGAGAACGCCGAGTTCGTTGCCCACCGAATGATCGTCGATGCGAGATCGCCGGAACGGCGCGTCAGCACGACGTCGGCGCGCTCGAGGTAATTGCCTGCAAGGAATTCGGTGACGGGCTTTGGCCAGACATCATCTTGCGCTTTACCCGGTGCGGCTGCGATCGCTGCCTTTTTAGCGGCGTCGTCGGACGTGACCGCGAAGGCACTTCCCGCTGCCAGTACGATCATTGCGGCGCCTGCCACCCATCGCCACAGCACTGATCGTTTCATGCCTGCCCCGTTCCAATGACGATAACTTCGATTGCCGATGCCGCCGTGGCTGATGCCGCCCGCCGCCCGCATTTCTAGCGCACCCACACGACCGCCATCAAATTTCTGCAGGCGCGCGATCATTTTGGCTGCTGATTCAAGACACGAGTGTGGCCCGGAGGCCATTCGTCGGGCCTGTTGCGGCGCACGACGGTGTCATCTGAAGATTTTTCGGGATTGCCGAATGCGCCGCGACGGAAGCCGCGCACGGCGTCGTTCTTCTCTGCGAAGGCCACGGCAGACGCTCCCCCCGCGCCGCCGCGTGGCCCGGCTATTAAGGAGAACTCGAATGATGAAAGTATCTCGCGGCGCCTGGATTGCGCTCGCAGCCGTTGCTGCAGTACCCGTGACGGTCGCCGTCGCAAAGCAGGGTGACCATCGCGGCTGGAACAACGTAAGCCCGGAAACCCGCACGCGCCTCGATGAAGGCAAAATTGCGATGGCCAAGGCCGCGCTCAAATTGACGCCGGATCAAGAAAAGCTTTGGGCACCGCTTGAAGATCAGGCACGCGCGTTCATGAAGGCGCGTCAGGACAAGATGGCAGAGCGGAAAAAGGAGCGTGACGAGCGCCGCGCCGAAAAGAAAGACGAAAACGCCGAGAAAAAGCGTCCCGACATGGCCGAGCGTCTCGCCAAGATGAGCGCCAACATGACCGAGCGCGCCGACCGCATGAAAGCGTTCTCGTCAGCCTTCACACCATTCTATGCGTCGCTGTCGGATGAACAGAAGGAAGTCTTGCGGCCGTTGGCACGCCAGTTTGGGCCGGGGTTTGGCGGTCCGGGACACAAAGGTCCGCGCTGGGCGCATGGCGGTGGCTGGGGTCACGGCGGTAAGCACGGCCACGGCGACCGCGGTGGCCCGGATGTGAACGATGCCGGTCCTGACGAAGATGCAGGTGCGCCGCCGGCAGAACCTGCCCCGAAAAACTAAGTTCGCGCTGAGCGCCTGCGGGTGCGCTCGCGTCAGAAAGGCCGGGAAGCTTGCTTCCCGGCCTTTTTGTTTGTTCGAAATTTCAGGGTGCTGGATTAGGCGGCCGGCTTGTTGCGGCCGCCGCGTTGACCGAGAAACTTCGGCGGCTTCTGGCCGTCCCAATTACGTTCGCCGTTGGGCTTACCGCCGCCGCGATGCTGGCTATCGCTATGACGTGCTTTGCCGTGATGCGGGCGATCGGAGCGTGCGCTATCGGTGCGCGCGCCTTCCGAGCGTGGGCCTTCGTGACGTGGCTTGTCGGAACGGTGGCCATCGTTGCGCGAGCCTTCGTGGCGGGCGCCCTCGTGACGGGGGCCATTGCCGCGTGGCGCATCGCCGTCACGCTTCCATTCGGGGCGCGGACCGCGTGCTTCTGAATGCGCGCGCTCTGCACGATCACCGTGTTGACGTTCGCCGTGGTGACGTTCGGCACGCACACCTTCATGGCGACCACCTTCGTGACGCGGCTTGTCGCTGCGTGGGCCATCAAAGCGCGGGCGGCCGCCGCGCGGCTTGTCGCCATCACGTTTCCACTCAGGCTTCGGTCCGCGTGCTTCAAACGGACGGCCTTCGCCAGCATCGCGATTGCGGCCTTCGCCGCGAGGACGTTCGTTGCGTTCGCCATCGCGTGGGCGGAAACCGCCGTCGCGGGGTTTGAAGTCGCGTGGCTTGTCGAATGAGCGTGCCGGACGATCGCCGCGGAAGCCGCGTTCGTCGCGATTGCGTTCCGGATGTGCGTGACGCTCGCCGCGTGCGGGGCGGTCAAACTGGGCCGCCGGATTAAAGCCGCCGGATTCGACCGTACGCGGCGCGTGTGCGTCGTCCGGGCGGCCAAACGACCGGCGTGGGCCGCGATCGCTGTCGCCACGGCCTGCGTGGACGTCGCGACGCTGTTCATCGAAGCGCCCACCTTCACGCGGCGCGCGTGAGCGCGGCTGCGACGGACCCTTGCGATGCGCGCCTTCGCGGCGTGGCGCGTCGTGCGTATGATGGGGACGGCGCTCCGGCATCGGAACGTGTTCGCCGCCAACATCACCGATGACTTCGATCGTCTGCTTCATCATCTTTTCGATAGCTTTGATTTCCGCCTTTTCGGACGGATCACAAAGTGAGATCGCGACGCCGCTGGTGCCTTTGCGGGCGGTACGGCCAACGCGGTGCACGTAAGTCTCGGGGTCAAGCGGCATGTCGAAGTTGATGACGTGCGTGATATTGTTGACGTCGATGCCGCGCGCCGCGATGTCGGTCGCGACCAGCACGCGCGTATGGCCAGCCATGAAATCGTTCAAGGCACGCTGACGTGCGTTCTGCGCTTTGTTTCCGTGGAACGCGGCGGCGTTGATACCGGCCATGCCAAGACGTTCGGCGACACGGTCTGCGCCACGCTTGGTGCGCGTGAAGACGATGACGCGTTCGCAGGCTGGATCGGCAAGAATGGTGTGCAAACGGCTCTGCTTTTCAGCCGATCGCACGATCATCACCTTCTGATCGATGCGATCGACAACCATCGTCTTTGTCGAGAGATCGACGCGGAATGGGTCTTGCAGAATTTCGTAGGCGAACTTCTTGATTTCCGGTGGCATCGTTGCTGAGAACAGCGCCGTGCGGCGCTTCATCGGGATCAGCGATACGATCTTATTGATGTCGCGGATGAAGCCCATGTCGAACATGCGGTCGGCTTCGTCGAGTACGAGCGTGTGGACGCCCGAGAGATCGCACGAGCGCATATTGACGTGATCGAGCAAGCGGCCCGGCGTTGCGACGCAGACATGGACGCCACGCTTCAATGCGTTGATCTGCGGACCCTTGCTGACGCCGCCGAGAATGACGGCACGGCGGATATTCATGTTGCGCGAGAGCGACGCGACTTCCTGATCGATCTGAACTGCGAGTTCGCGCGTCGGCGCGAGGATCATCGTGTGAACCTGCTTCCAGCCGAGTTCGACAGGGTTCTTGGCAATGTCCTGCAGCAGCGGCAGCACGAACGTCGCCGTCTTGCCCGAGCCGGTTTCAGCCAAGCCAAGGAGATCGCGGCCTTCAAGCTGCGGCGGAAGCGCCTGCACCTGAATCGGTGTCGGCGTGGTGTACCCAACTTGCGTCAGGGCACGAGCGAGAGGTTCGGCAAAGCCGAAGGTCTCGAATGTCGGAGATGTCAAAGTAAAAAGTTTCCCAAGGGCTTCGAGACCGGCTCACTGGCTCGGAGTTCTCGTCCCATGGCCCACACCGGCGCTTGCGGGGGTGGCCTATTTTTGGTCGGATTGGTCTTGAATGCAGGGTCGAGCGCGTTGGTTAGCAACGCTTGATGTGGCACGAGGACCCGAGCGCCATAGAAGAGCAATGACGGGTGTATGGGTGCGTTCGCGGTTTAAGTCAAGGAAATCAGTGAAATCCCCTATCGACTGTGACCGCAGGACGCGGAACGATGACAAGCACGGATCGGAATTTACAGGAGCGAGCATGTCAGCATTCAAGGACTTGATGATCGTATCGGCGGCAGTGGCCGCGGGCTTTGTTGCGACGTCCGCGATTGCTGCTCAAACGACGAGCCGCATTTTCACGGTTGCTGCCATCGAACCGAAAGGCGGCGCGCAGGTCGAGAAGGAAGCCTTTCCAAAGACGCCGTTGCCCGAAGGCGGCGGTCTCATTCTGAAAGAACCAAACGCCGAAGGCCGGTGGGAGATCGCAGCCTATCTCTGGTCGGCGCAGCAGATCACGGTCAATCAGGGCGATGACGTGACTTTGCAGTTTGTCGGCATCAATGGCGCGAGCCATCCAACGACGATCGAAGGCTACGATCAGGCCTTCACGCTCAAGCGCGGAGACGTGCATAACGTTTCGTTCAAGGCCGACAAGGCGGGCGTGTTCCGCATCATCTGCGCGACGCACGGGCCAACGATGACGAGCGAGCTCGTCGTTTTGCCGAAGAGCTAGCCTGGAGTACGCGGCGCTTCGCGCTACCAGCTATCCTCTTCTTTCCTCATGGCGTCGGCAATTTCGCCGGGCGTCATCGTCTTGATTTTGTGCGCAATGGACCAGCGATGTCCGAATGGATCGGTCACAACTCCGTAGCGATCTCCCCAGAACATGTCGTCGACCGGCATCGTTAATGTCGCGCCGGCAGCGACGGCTTTCGCGGCCGCCGCATCGGCATCGGGTACGGTGAGATGCAGCGTCACTGACGTGCCATTGCGCGCGAGCGGTCCGAGCAAATGCCATTCGGGATATTCGTCGACCAGGAAGATCGGTGAGCTGCCAATCACGATGCAGGCATGCATGACCTTGCCGTCTGCGCGATCCAGCCGGAACGTCTCTTTGGCGCCAAAGGCCTTCGTATAAAACGCGATCGCTTTGGCTGCGCCCGCGCAAACGAGATGCGGCAAGACGGTATGGGCATTCTCCGGTCCGGATGATGCTGCCGATTTCGGCGCGGGCTTTTTGGTTGCCTTCGGCGTCGATGATTTTGCCATGGCGCTCATGCTCCCGATTGCGCGTTTATTGGTCAAGGTTGCCCTGTTTTGAGCCAGGATTAAGTCCTTCCCGGACATAATCGACGGGGCATGACAATTCGATTGGCGCGATGCTACGACTCGGCATACGAGGCCTCACGGATCAACATATTGCGGATTGAGGTGTTGTCATGAAAGTAGCCCGGATAGCGATGTTGGCAGCGGTCGCGGCGACGGCCGCCGTCTATGCTGCGCCGGCGGAAGCCAAATCGTGCTTCAAAAAGGCCGCGGAGGGCAATGCGCTGACCGAAGGTCTGGCAAAATTCCAGGTCGATGCCGCGTTGTTGCAGGCGGTCGATTGGGGCATCTACGGCACCTGGGTCACGGGCAACGGCACACCCGGCTATTCGTTCGGTCCGCGCGCTTATAAGTGCGAAGCGGCCGGCATCGGCTGGTCCTGCCGCGGCTCGGCAACGCTTTGCAAGCTCGACTGATAACGCGCGCCGCGATCATTTTTGAAGATCGGTGATTGCGGCGCTCATCGCATCCAGGACGCCTGGTTCGGTCATTGCGTGACCGGCGGTGTCTATGATTTGCAACTGCGAGCCCGGCCACGCGGCCGCCAGCGCATAGGCATTTGCCGGCGGGCACAGCAAGTCGTAGCGACCTTGTATGATCGCGCCTGGAATGCCGGCGAGCCGATCCGCATTGGCGAGCAATTGTCCCGGTTCCAAAAAGAAATCATTCGCGAGGTAGTGCGCTTCGATGATCGGCGTCGGCGGCACGCGGGCATCTTTTGAAAAGCTTTTCGGTATCGTTGACGTGACCGGGTTGATCTCCGAGAGAATGCGCTCGTAGGCATTCCAAACGTGCGCCGCTTCGGCACGATCCGGCGCTGCGACATCGGTTAGGCGGCGAACATAAGCCGCAAGCGGATCGCGACGTTCGCGTGCCGGCAACCAATCGCGAAACGCTGCGAACGCTTCGGGGCGAAACGTCTTCGGTCCATCGACGAAGGCCCACTGAACTTCGCTGCTCGTCCCGAGAAAAATAGCCCGCAACACCAGACCGCTCACCCGCGCGGGATATGCCTCGGCATAGGCAAGCGCTAACGTTGATCCCCAGGACCCACCGACGACGAGCCATTTTTCGACGCCAAAGTGAGAGCGCAGCGCCTCGATATCGGCGACGAGATTTTGCGTCGTGTTGTCCTCGGTTTCCAAATACGGATGACTTCGTCCGGCGCCGCGCTGATCAAACAGAAATGCGTGGTCGCGCGCCGGATCGAAAAGTGTACGATGGGCAAGCTGCGCGCCGCTGCCGGGTCCGCCATGTAGGAACACGATCGGCCGTCCACCGCGCGTGCCGATCTCCTCAACATAGATCCAATGCCGATCGCTGACCTTGATCATGCGGGCGTCAAACGGGCGGAGGGGCTCTACGTCGGGTGGCATCTGTGTCATGCGGCCAACATGGACGGATCATTGTTCAATTCGCAAGCGGCGGGCCAATAAAGTTTGTGCAATTTGATCGGCATTTTTCATCGCGAGCGGAATTGGCTTTAACAAAAAAGCGCAGCAGCTTGCGGCCGTCAGTGACGATTTACGCCGACGTCGTGATCGAAAAATCAGGCCGGTACGATCCGGTTGCGGCAAGTTTCGCATTGATGCTGTTAGCAGTTTGTCATCGGCCCGTTCACGGACGAATACGTCGACGCACTGCTATCGCGAACGCATTTGGCGCGGCGGCCCTGTATCCAGAGCCGCCGCGCTTTTTTTTGTCAGCGAATTTGTTCAGCGGCCGCGGTCGCGCTGATCGTCCCAAAAGTCAATCGTCGCGCGGCGCAGCGTGTCGCGGCAATCGCCTTCGCACCAGATCCAGGTGCCGTGCTTGAGACGCATCTGGGGACCGAGTGGAGTCTGGCGGACAGGCGCGGTGTAACAGCCGTGCCGGCCGTTCGTACTGCACGCGGTGACGGTGGCCGATTTCAAATTTGCGGCAACGGCAACCGGCGCAAAAGAGGTGATGGCGAGAGCAATTATCGCTGAAGATCGCAGCGTCCGCCGTACATTTGGCATCATGGCATTTGGCTCCCGAGTAAAGCGGCTCCGAAATATGCGTGCCCATTTTTTGAATTAGGAATTCAGTCTGTCATATGCAAGCCAAGCCGATGGTATTTTGCGCCGCCGTTGGGCTCGCGACGCTGTTAAGTTTCATCAATTGGCAGCAGTAGACAGCGCGATTCTCGCCGCCGCAGGTATGCGCGCGCTGCTACCCGCAGTCGCTGACAAAGCTGCGATGCATCCAGCCCGTTTTGCCTTTGTTGTATTCGGGGTCCGATTCTTCCGGAACGACCTCTCCCGGATAATGAAAAACGCTCACCCACTTGCCGTCTTCGATCCAATCCCCATTGGAGTTTTGTTGGATGACGATGGCGTCGCCAGGTTGAGCTTTGGTGATTAGCTCACCATCTTCTGATGGCTTCTCACGCAGCGCGACAAATCCATCGGGACTTTTCTGTACCGTGCATACATACGTAGCAGCGGCGTCACGCCCTGGCAGCACTGCGATGACAGCTGCGAAGACCGCGAGCCGCGTAAACGTGTGCAGGGTTCGCATGGTGGTGCTCCTTCGCGAAATGGCTACCGGATATCGCCACAATTCCAGGCCCCAGTCTATTCAGTGAAATAAAATTTTGAAATTGTTGCATCGCTGGCGCGTTGGTTTGCGTTACTGACGTCAGCTTAGTCAAGCAGGATGGGTCCGATGAGCGATCAAGACGACATCAGTTCAAACCGCAACGTGGAAGAGCATCTCAAGAGCCTGCGTCCCAAGGCAGCCCTCTCGCGCCGGGATGTCATGGCGGCGACGCTCGCGAGTTCGTTCGCGCTTGCGACCCAGCCTATCGCCGCCGAGACGCGCATCACGACCGACACGAACGGACTGGAAGCGGGCGAGGTGAAAATTCCGTCTGGCGATATCGCGTTGCCGGCTTATCGCGCCATGCCGGCGAGCGGCGGTCCGTTCCCCGTCGTGCTTGTCGTGCAGGAGATCTTCGGCGTTCACGAACACATTCGCGACGTGTGTCGCCGCTTGGCAAAGCTCGGCTACATGGCCATTGCGCCAGAGCTTTATGTCCGGCAAGGCGATGTCTCAAATCTCAAGAGCATTGATGAGATCCGCGCGATCGTTGCGCTGGTGCCGGACGCGCAGGTGCTCGGCGATCTCGACGCCGTCGTCGCATTTGCAAAGCAGTCTGGAAAAGGTGACGGCGCGCGCCTCGCGATTACCGGCTTCTGCTGGGGTGGCCGGATAACATGGATGTATACCGCGCATAATCCCGCCGTACGCGCGGGCGTTGCCTGGTACGGCCGTCTTGTGGGCGAGACGAACATCCTGACGCCATCGCATCCCGTCAACATTGCAGCAAAGCTCAATGCGCCTGTGCTTGGTCTTTACGGTGGCGCCGACGAAGGCATCCCGCTTGATACAATAGAAAAGATGCGTGCGGCGTGCGCAGGTGCCGGCAAGACGTGCGAAATCAAAGTCTACGACGGCGTCCCGCACGCCTTCCACGCCGATTATCGCCCGAGCTACCGGCCGGACGCCGCCAAAGATGGCTGGGCGCGCATGCTTGCCTGGTTCAAACAGAACGGCGTGGCATGAGGTGACGCGACCTAAAGCGGACAGGTTTGGGATAGGGTGACGCGCGTGCCACCGTGCAGGACAGCCGGGCCTGTCGGCAGGAACGGCAGTCGCGTCGCGTTTGCCAACGCCGTGTCGCTGGTGATCACGCCCGCGCGCCAGCCTTTAAAACGCGTCAGCAGCGTTTCCCCGAGAGCACGATATAGCCCGTGCAATCGCTGCTTTTCGCCGATGCGATCGCCGTAGGGAGGGTTGACGATGACGAGACCGGGCGGTCCTTCCGGCGCAACGAGATCGCTGATTGCGTGGTTTTGAAAGACGGTGAGATGTCCGACGCCGGCGCGCTCGGCATTTTCGCGGCTCATCGCGATTGCGCCGGCGTCCCGGTCGCTGCCGTAAAATTTATGCGGCGGCGTAACGAGGTCTCTTTCGCCACGCATTGCCTGCCACACCTCACGGTCGAATGTCGCGAAGTGTTCGAATGCGAAGCGGCGCGATCGTCCTGGTTTCAATCCGGCTGCGATCTCGGCAGCTTCGATGACGAAGGTGCCCGAGCCGCACATCGGATCGACGACGGGTTCCGTGCCATCAAAGCCGCATTCCCGTAAGAACAGTGACGCGAACGTTTCGCGCATCGGCGCCTTGTTGACGGCTTCCTTGTGCCCGCGCTTGTGCAGCAATTCGCCTGAGGTGTCGATGCCGATGGTGCAGACATCGTTCTCGAACCGCGCACGGATCACGACGGCCGCTTCTGGCGATATAGGTGCACCGGTTTCGCGATGAATGGCGCGCGCAATGCGCTCGGCCGCGGCACCCGAATGATAGACACGCGAACTTTTGCACGACGCTTCAACGCGTACCGGTACGTCGGCTTTGAGGGTGTCAGACCACGGAAAGCGGCGCGCAGTCTTTTCCAGTTGTGAAAGGTGCTCGGCACGAAATGAGCCGAGCGTCACGAGCACGCGACCGGCGCCGCGCAACTCCAAGTTGGCGCGCCAGACGTCTTGCCATGTGCCTTTGAGCGTTACGCCGCCCGGCTCATAGCGCGCCGACGCGAATCCTTTGGCGCGGGCTTCTTGAAAAAGCACACGTTCAAAGCCTGGCGACGTGACCAGGAATATGTCGAGAGGGCCGTCTGTGGACATCGCGCCTCCATAGCCGGAAGCGCGGAGCGGATCGACAGATTTTTGCGGCGTCTTTTACGGCGCCAAGCCGAACGCCGCAGCTTTGCCATGAATTCGCTTTGGCACGGACTTAGAACAACGCATGATCAGGCAGCGCCCGCGATGCCGTCGATGCAACTGTGGAGGCCTTGGAGTATGAGACTTATCGGATCGATCATCGGCACGTTCGTGCTGTTACTCGTTGAACTTGTCCTGACTTTGCTGGTCTACACTGGGCTTAACGTTTACAGCCTGGAGCTATTCGGCTCGCTCGTGCGCATGGCCGGCGGCGTCCTCGACGTGACGGCCTCGCTGTTCGAGCAACTGTTCGCAGGCTCGGCCAATGCGGCGTACGCTAGCGTCTTCGGCGAGCTTGGCCCAAAAGCCATGCTGCTGCTCTTGATCGGATTGTTCGTTGCAGCGATCGTTCGCCTTCTGACAGGTCTGGCACGCAGTCTTAGCAGTTGAATTCCGTTCGCCGGGTCGTCATGCTTCGCAAGCTGCGCGGTGCGTGCGGCGCGGGAGACGGCGATGATCAAAGAGAGTTATGCGGCGTTCGACGACTTCTGGCTCGACTTTTTGCGCGCGCATTCTAAGCCCGGCACGCGCGCATTTCATTACGCTGGCATGCTGGCGGCCATCTGGCTGGGCGTGATTTTTGCGTTGAGCGGACACGTTTATCAGTTGGTCCTCGCAATCCTGGCGCCATACGTTTTCGGCTTTGCGAGCCACGCACTCGTTGAACACAACAAGCCCGTATCCCTGAAACATCCGCTCTATTCTGTGCGCGGCGCTATCCAGATGTTCGTCTTTTGGGCGACGGGCCGCCTTGGTCCTGAACTGGCGCGGGCCGGCGTCTAGCGCCTCGTGATCTAGCGCTTGATTTTCAGCTTGTTTTGTAGCGCTACGGCCGCGCCAGGATTGCGAACTTTGGCGCCAGCGATGAAGAAAACAAACGTATCCCCGGATTTCGCCCACGCCTTCGCGCGCTTGGCGATTGCCGTGAGCGCCGCATCGTCGAGGCCAGCGTCGAGGTCTTCGCTTGAACTCATGACGCGCGCGTAGGTAAATCCGCCGCTTGCTTCATCGATCTCGGGGTATTCGTCGCTCTCGGCGGTGACGATCGCAACGTTATGGGCGCGTGCGAGTTTGAAAAAGTCCTGAGTGACGAAGCTTGGGTGACGCACGTCCACCGCGTGACGCAGCGCGATGCCGTCGTGCTTCTTGGGAAGCAACGCGAGGAATGCGCCGAAATCGTCGGCGTCGAACTTCTTGGTCGGCATGAATTGCCAGACGATCGGTCCGAGTTTGGGTCCGAGTTCGGTCAATCCTTGCTCCAGAAAGCGACTTACCGATGGGCCAGCTTCGGCGAGGACCTTGCGGTTGGTTGCATAGCGCGAGGCTTTGACCGAGAAAACAAAGTCGTCAGGCGTCGCCTCGCGCCAGTCGATCCAGCTTTTCGGTTTGAATGTCGAATAGTAGGTGCCGTTGATCTCGATCGCCGTCAGCGCGCGCGAGGCAAACGCGAGTTCTTGTTTCTGGGGAAGCTTTTCTGGATAGAACACGCCGCGCCAGGGTTCGAATGTCCACCCGCCGATGCCGACGCGGATTGTGCCTGGCATAGTTCGCTCCTAAGCCGCGTTTGAGCGGCGTTTCCCGAAATCCGTGTCTCAAGGCGCGCCAGCTATCAATACTGCGGTAAGCATAGCCGCCCGCCTACGTGAAACAACATAGTATGGTGGGCCACTTCTTAAGCTTTTGAAGGTATTGTCGGCCTCCTTACATCGTGCGGCGATGCTGGGCCAATACAATTGCATTCAGAGCGTAACATGAAGCGTATTGCATCCGATATCTTGCAAACCGTCAGCCCCGATCCAGAGAGCGTCAGCGATCTGTCGGCTGTGCAGCGGCTGGCGCGCATGCGCCGTTGGATGGAACGCCGGTTGTGGCGCCGCTACGAGGTGCATATTCCGGTCGCCGTAACATCCAACGACACGCAGCGCATCGCGGTCGTCTCGGATATTTCGGCAAAAGGCGTGTGCCTGTCGGGCGTCGCAGAACTCGACGTCGGCACCGTTGTGACGATCACAATGCGCGGATTTGAACCGCTGACCGGCAAGGTCGTGTGGACCGCCGATGATCGCGCCGGGGTCGCACTCGACGGCAGCCTGCTCGGCTGAAACGCCTCGGTTTTTAGCGGCCCAGTCCCATAATTCAGGCTTAACCATAGCGCAGCTCGCCGCACGATCGCGCGCGCCGACTACGCAGTCGCGCGCATCAGGCGATGCTGGCACGGAAGCGGCAAACTCTCTATTGTGCGTCCACGGGACGGCGCAACATGTGACAGAGGTTTCCATGAGCAAACGTTACGTTCTGGCAGCCGGCATCGGAACGCTGGCTTGCGCAGTGAGCTTCGGCGCAGGCAGCGCGAATGCGGACAATGTCGCCGACGCAATTCAAACATGCGCCGCGTGTCACGGCGAGGATGGCATTCCCGCCGACAAAACGTTCCCAATCGTTCACGGCCAAAACCGGGCGTACATCCTCAATCAGCTGCACGACTTCAAATCCGGCCGGCGCAAGAACGAGATCATGGCCGGTATTGTCGCCGAGTTGACGAATTCAGACATGCAAGCCCTCGCACGGCACTTCGCGAAACAGCAGTGGCCCGCAAATGCATCGGAGCCACAGCCGGCCGACGCCAAGAAGGCGGGCGCCGCGCTTCTCGAACAGTTGAACTGTGGCGGTTGCCATCACGATAAGTACACAGGCGATACCCAGCGGCCGCGGCTCGCGGGGCAGAACGCCGAGTACCTGTTGAAGACGCTGACGGAGTTTCGCGACAAGACTCGCGGCAACTTCATCACGATGTCGGCGATTTTAAATGGGCTGACGGACGAAGAACTGAAGTCGATGTCCGACTATCTCGCGAGCCTCCCGCCACCTGTCGCTGCGGCGGCGAAATAGCGAACTGTGAAGTCGCCATCTATCTGAATCTGCAGGCGGCGGAGCTTCCGGCTTCGCCGTTTTTTTAACAAGGCGACTAAAGCAGAGACCGCAGTACTGCCAAGATGCCTTGAGCCAAAAGATTGCCTGTGGCGCTTTCGGCTACCTTTCGAAGGCTCGCAGATGCCTCTTTCAGCCTGTGCTGATTTGGTGACGGACGCGCCAGTTCATCGGAAATATCTTTGCTTGCCGACAACGCTTCTTGCCGTATCTCGGCCGGAAGAAGATCCGAATTCTGGATGACTTGCTGTGCGAGCCTACCAAGATCGGCAAGGCCTTGGGCCGTCAGCGTTGCAGACTGTGAACTTTGGTTTGCAATCCCAATCAAGTTTGCGACTGTTCCATAGTTGTTGACTATGAAGCGGTCTGTTGCGGTTGGTGCAGCTTGCAATTCGGATTGCGATGCAACTGCGTCATCTGCAGCCACTCCAGCCTTCTCCAATTCGAGCAACCAGTCGATGAGGAGTTGTCGAACGGTCTCGTAGATCTCCAGCGGCGCGCTCGGATTGAGTAGGAGGCGAACGTTCGTGTTAAAGTCAAGCATGGAGCTTAGAATGTTTCGATGCTCTGCCGACCATCCAAACTCTATCTGACTTTGCTTGCAGCTGTTCTTGGCATCGCGCTCAACGATTGAAATTGGAGACCCTATAGGCGCCTTGGAAATAGTCGACAAGAAGTCCTTGTCTTTCGACATTATCGGTTGCCAACCATGATAGGGATTGTAGGCCTGCGGCAACCCTTGCTTTGTCCGGTACGGCGGTACTTCGGCGACCTCGCCGTAGCCCTTAAGCTCTCGGTCAATCCAGCTGCCCATTTCATCTAGGCCTAGCCTAGAGGCAACGATGCGGCAGCGACGCATAACTTCGCTGAGCGATGTGCTGTCTTTCACAAGATCTTCTAGTATCTGCGAAACGAAGCTTTTTGGCCGCATCCCTACTCCGCCGCCTGCTTGTCCCCGTAACCCAACTGTGCGTTGAGCTTTTCGATCAGGTCGCCGGCGGCTTCGGGGATGTTCGTGCCCGGGCCGAAGACGGCCTTCGCGCCGGCGGCATAGAGGGCGTCGTAATCGTGCGGGGGAATGACGCCGCCGACCACGACCATGATGTCGCCGCGGCCTTCCTTGTCGAGCGCCGCTTTGAGTTCTGGCACAAGCGTTAAGTGACCCGCCGTCATCGTCGAGACGCCAACGACATGAACGTCGTTCTCGACCGCCTGGCGCGCCGCTTCGTCGGCCGTCGCAAACAGCGGCCCGATGTCGACGTCGAAGCCCAAATCAGCGAACGCCGACGCGATCACTTTCTGACCGCGGTCGTGGCCATCCTGGCCAAGCTTGGCGATCAAAATGCGCGGACGGCGGCCGTCATTCTTGTCGAAGGCTTCGACCAGTCTCTTGACGCGATCGAGGCTCGGATTCATCGCCGCTTCCTTCTTGTAGACGCCGGATATCGCGCGGATCTCAGCCTTGTGACGGGTGAAGACCTTTTCAAGCGCAAACGAGATCTCGCCGACGGTCGCCTTTTTGCGCGCCGCCTTGACGGCCAGATCGAGCAGGTTGGCGTTGCCTTTCGCGCCTTCCGTCAACGCATCAAGCGCCGCCTGCACTTCCGTCTCGTCACGCTCGGCGCGCAGACGCGCAAGCTTGGCAAGCTGCGCTTCGCGAACCGCGCGGTTGTCGACCTTGAGGAAATTGATCTCGCGGTCGCCCTTGATCTTGAATTTGTTGATACCGGTGATCGTCTGGCGGCCGCTATCGATACGCGCTTGCGTGCGCGCAGCGGCTTCTTCGATGCGCATTTTGGGAATGCCGAGCGCGATGGCCTTCGCCATGCCGCCTTGCTCTTCGATTTCCTGAATATGCAGCATCGCTTTCTGCGCGAGATCGTACGTCAAGCGCTCGACGTAGTGGCTGCCGCCCCACGGATCGATCGTCCGCGTCGTGCCGCTTTCCTGCTGCAACAGAAGCTGCGTGTTGCGTGCGATGCGCGCCGAGAAGTCGGTTGGCAGCGCGATCGCTTCATCGAGGCCGTTGGTATGCAGCGACTGCGTATGCCCCTGCGTTGCGGCCATCGCTTCAAGGCAGGTGCGCGTCGCGTTGTTGAAAATGTCCTGCGCGGTGAGACTCCAGCCCGACGTCTGCGAGTGCGTGCGCAGCGACAGCGACCGCTGGTCCTTCGGATTGAACTCGTTCTTGATGAGCTTCGCCCAGAGCAGACGCGCGGCGCGCATCTTGGCGATTTCCATGAAGTAGTTCATGCCGATCGCCCAGAAGAACGACAGGCGCGGAGCAAACGTATCGACGTCCATACCGGACGCGACGCCGGCGCGGACGTATTCAATGCCGTCGGCGATCGTGTAGCCGAGTTCGAGGTCGGCGGTCGCGCCAGCTTCCTGCATGTGATAGCCGGAGATCGAGATCGAGTTGAACTTCGGCATGTTCGCGGCGGTGTAGGCGAAGATATCCGACACGATGCGCATCGAGGGCGCGGGCGGATAGATGTAGGTGTTGCGCACCATGAACTCTTTCAGAATATCATTCTGAATGGTGCCTGCGAGCTTCGCGGGTGGCACGCCTTGCTCTTCACCGGCGACGATATAAAGCGCGAGGATCGGCAGCACCGCGCCATTCATCGTCATCGAGACGGTCATGTCCTGCAACGGAATGGCGTCGAAGAGCACGCGCATGTCGTAGATGCTGTCGATCGCAACGCCGGCCATGCCGACGTCGCCCTTCACGCGCGGATGGTCGCTGTCGTAGCCGCGGTGGGTCGCGAGATCGAAGGCGATCGAGAGGCCCTTCTGTCCGGCCGCAATGTTGCGGCGGTAGAAGGCATTGGAATCTTCGGCCGTCGAGAATCCGGCGTACTGGCGGATCGTCCAGGGCTGCAGCGCGTACATCGCCGGATACGGTCCGCGAACGTACGGCGCGATGCCGGGCAAGGTGTCCAGGAAGTCGAGACCCGCGGTGTCAGCGGCCGTATAAACCGGCTTCACCGGAATGCCTTCCGGCGTCTCCCAGACATTCGCAGGAATGGTCGGCGCTTCGCCAGGCGTGGGCGCGTCGAGCGCGACTTTGGTGAAATCCGGGATGTTCGACATGCGTGGTTTTCCAGCGGCTTATGCAACGTGTGGCGTTACTAGCATAAGCGTAGCGCATTTGGCATGCGGTGCAAAACCACGAAGGAGTCTTTGGTGGCGCTTGGCGACCCCTGCGGGGAGCCGGCCGAAGTCCTGCTTTGCGCGTTCCGACACGCGTTCCGCGAGCAGGCCGGAGCGCGCGCGCTGGCGCTTAACTAAAAAACCTTCCCTCTGCATTGGCGCAGAGGGAAGGTTGGGGTGAGGGTGCACGGGGGGAATGCGACGCCTCACAACAGCTCTCGGCGGCAGGGATCGACCGGCGAGAGAAGGCGAACAAAGCGCGTGCGCGTCAGGCGGCGCCTTTAGGTACGAATTTCAGCGCCACGCCGTTCATGCAGTAGCGTAGGCCGGTTGGCTGCGGCCCGTCCTCGAATACGTGGCCCAGATGCCCTCCGCAGCGGCTGCAATGAACTTCGGTTCGCGTCGAGAAAAAGCTTTTGTCGATCTGTGTGCCGACAGCGTTATCCAGGGGCTTGAAAAAGCTCGGCCATCCGGTGCCGCTGTCGAATTTTGTGTCGGACGTAAACAGCGGCAAGTCGCATCCGGCACAATTGTACAGGCCCGCCGCATAGGTCTTGTCGAGCGGCGAGGTTCCGGCGCGCTCGGTGCCATGCTTGCGCAAAACCAGGAACTGCTCCGGGCTTAGTTGCTTTTTCCATTCCGCGTCGGATTTCATGATCTCAAACCTTTGTCCGGCAGGCTCCTCAGCATGACCCAAAAGCGGCGCAGCGGTCAGCCCTCCGGCGAACGCAGCGCTGATCTTGGTAAAATCCCGGCGGGTATACATCGTCAGGTCCTTGCTCTGATCGCAGTCCCGCAAATGGCCGCCGTATAATTGGCCAAAGGCATCGACGCGCACAGTTGTTCCACAGTACTCGTCGTAGTTACGTGGATATGTGCCCGCCCGTTTCTTAGGACCGGCAATTTCTGCTCACAAAATCGTGTGATGACCGATTGCGGTTCTAACCGCTGGCAAATGGCACCGGCTGGTCGAGCGTGATCTCTTGCGGCGTGATTTTGCAGCGATAGCAAAGCATTTCGACGCCTGCGTCTTTGGCTTTTGAGAATGCGGCGGCGTATGCGGGATCGATATCGCGCGCCAAGTCAAAGCTCGACGCATCCTCGCGCTGGACGAGATACAGCATACAGGCGCGATGCCCGTCAGCGACCATATTGCTGAGTTCCAGCAAGTGCTTGACGCCGCGTTCCGTCTTGCTGTCGGGAAACTCGGCGAGACCCCGTTTGCGCATCAGGTGGACGTTCTTGATCTCGACGTAGCAGTTGCGTCCGTCAGGGCCACCTTCGAGCAGAATATCGATCCGGCTGTTCGCACCGTATTTGACTTCGCGGCGCAGGGCCGCAAACCCTTTGAGTGCCGCAATTTTTCCGGCGTTGATCGCTTCGGTGACGACAGCGTTCGGGTGGTTCGTGTTGATGCCGACCAGCGTCGCCCCCGAGCCGAGATCGTTTTCGATCAGCTCCCAGGTGTGGCGGTACTTGCGCGTCGGGCTGTTGCTTTCCGAGAGCCAGACCTTCGACCCGGGCGCCGTCAGGCCCATCATGGAACCGGTATTTGGGCAGGTTGCGGTGATGGCTTCGCCGGTGTCGAGGCGGACATCGCATAAAAAGCGCTTATAGCGCTGGACGAGCGTACCGGAAATCAAGGGTGTCGCGAATTTCATGGCAGGGGTCATAACGAGCCGCGTCGCCCGGCGGCAAGCGCGAACTGCTAAGGTAGAACGAACGAATCGCGCCGTTGTGCCGTTGGAGGCTGCCTTGCCCTGGATACGCTTGCTGATGTCGGCGGCCTTCGCTTTAGACCTTGCTGGCGTGGCTGCCCGCGCTCAAGAGGTCGAGACCGAGCGGATGACCTGGGTCGAAATCCGCGACGCCGTCGCATCCGGCAAGACGACGATCATTATTCCGACCGGCGGCACCGAGCAGAACGGCCCCCATATGGTGACCGGCAAGCATAATTTCGTTGTTCGCGAAACCGCACGCCGGATCGCCGTCAAGCTTGGGAATGCGCTCGTCGCCCCGGTGCTTGCGTATGTGCCCGAAGGCGATGTCGGCAAAGCTGAGGGCCATATGGCGTTTCCGGGCTCGATCAGCATTGCGCCGGACGTCTTCGCTCAGGTTATCGAAGGCGCGGCCCACAGCTTCGCAATCCACAGTTTCCGGCTCATCGTGTTCCTCGGCGATAGCGGCCCGAACCAGGAGCCGCAACAGCGTGTTGCCGCCGAACTCTCGCGGCGCTGGGCGGCCGACGGCGTTCGCGTCATCAATGCCGATGACTACTACGCCAAGAATGGCGGCCTCGAATGGCTGTTGAGCGAGGGTGAGACCGAGGCTGTCATCGGCACCCACGCCGCCGTCCGCGATACCTCGGAGCTGTTGGCTGTCGATCCCGCGGGCGTCCGTAACGACCGGCGTGCTGCGGACAAGGACGGCGTCGTCGGAGATCCACGGCGCGCGACGGCCGAACGCGGCGCCCGATTGCTGGACATGAAAATCGACGCGGCGGTCAACGAGATCAGGGCCGCCGCGACGGCGCCGCCAGCGCCGGCAAATACGGGCTTCTGGGAAAAGCTGAAAACTTGGTTGTTCGGCTAAGTCTGCCGCGTATCGCTCCCGTCCGTGACAGGCTATAACCGTCCATAGATCCAATTGCCTAGCGGAGCCTCGGGTGCCGACCGACACCGTCATCACTGCCGCGTTGCTCGTCATCGGCGATGAAATCTTGTCAGGCCGCACCAAGGACAAGAATATCGGGGCCATCGCCGACCATTTGACGAGCATCGGCATCCGTTTGTCGGAGGTCCGTGTCGTCGCCGACGACGAAGCCGACATCGTCAACGCCGTCAACGCGCTCCGCGCGCGCTATACCTACGTATTTACGACGGGCGGCATTGGCCCGACGCACGACGACATCACGGCCGACAGCATTGCCAAGGCGTTCAGCGTGCCGATTGGCGTCGATCCGCGAGCACGTGCCTTAATGCAGGCCGCATGCGATGCCCGCGGCGTGGAATTGACGCCTGCCCGGCTGCGCATGGCGCGGTTGCCCGACGGCGCCCAACTGGTCGAGAACGCGATCTCGGTCGCCCCGGGCTTCATGATCGGCAACGTCATCGTCATGGCCGGTATTCCCGACATCATGCGGGGCATGCTTGAAAGCGTGACGCCGCGCCTTCAGACCGGCGCACGCATGCTATCGGTTACGATACCGCTCAACTGCCCGGAAAGCCAAATCGCCGACCTCTTCGCCGCCCACCAAAAGCGCTATCCCGACGTTGCGATGGGCAGTTATCCGTCGTTGCGCGATGGTAAACCGGCGACGGACCTCGTTCTGCGATCGGTCGATGAGAGCCGCCTGGAAGATGCTCGCGACAACCTGAAAAGCGCGCTCGGCGTGTGACGCTGCGGCAGCGTAAGCCCGCGCAGCCGTCTCAAAAAACGCATCCAACGTATTGAAAACAAAACATTTAGTGCGTCGCAAAACGGCGTCAATCCGCCACGGTCACCACGACAACGTTAATACATAAGGTGGGACTCGGTTGTTTTTGTTTTGTTCTCTCAAGCATGGGCTCGAGGAACCTCGGAGGCAAAGGCGCGGTCGCAAGCGTCAGGTTTGTTCGAAGGAGACGATGAGATGGTTTGTTCTAAGTCGTGGCGCGTGCTCGCGCGATCCAAGGCAGTTGCAATTCTGGGTGCGGCCGTTGCCGCCATTGCAGTTGCTCCAGGCGCAGCAGAAGCCAAGACGCCGGGCAAGACCTACTGCTTCAATGGCGTATGCCACCGCGTAAATACCCTTCAGGAAATGTCCGGTCTGGTTGGGAAGGACGTTTCGTTCAAGACCTCCTTCTATGACGACTGCAAACGCGATCGCTTTAATCCCTGCGGCCTAACCTCGTCAGGCGAAGTCTTCCACCCGAACGATGCCGACAACGCCGCCAGCCCAATTTACCCGAACGGCACGGTCCTGTTGCTCCGTAACCCGTCGAACGGTGAGTCAGCCGTCGTCCGCGTGAACAACGCCGGACCGTACTGGGGCAAACGCAAGCTCGATGTTTCCCGCGCAACAGCCGTGAAGCTCGGGTTCAAGAAGCAGGGCGTCGCCAGCCTTGAGGTTCGCGTCGTCGCCGCGCCGACCAATGAGGAAGCCCGTTACAAGAAGAACCGCCGCTATGAGGCCGTCCCTGGCCCGATTGGCCGTTTCGCGTCCATCGACGCAGCGATGGCGACGCCGACGGTCATGGTCGCGATGGGTAAGGCGCCTGTGAAGCCGGTCCAAGTCGCAGAGGCTCAGTCGGTCGCCGCTTCGTCAACGCAGATTTCGGATGTGTCGAGCCCGGCCGACGCCTTGAAGGCCGAGGCCCGCCGCTTCTACGGCACTGATTTCGGCACGCGGCGGATCGTCGTCGCGCCGACCATGACGGCTGACATCGCCCCGGTCCATCGGTCGCGGCGCCAGGAATTCCCGCTATTTCAATAAACTTTTGAAAATCAGTCGAGCGACAGGCGCTCGCGGCGCACCGCTTCCATGCGGGCCGCGAGCGTTTTTGCTTTTGCCGCGTGTGGGTCTTGGTCCGTGTCTTCGTCGAACAGCTCGTAGTGCGTATCAAGCGCATCCAGGAAGGCCGCCGCCATGTCGAGCAGCGGGCCGAGCGCGAGCCTTTTGGCGACGAGAAACTGCTCGTCGATCGTGAGCTGCGCTGGAATGAGGACGTTGGAAGCTTCTGGCGCAATCAGTCCGCGGCTGCGGATGTAGGCGACAATGGCGTCGCCGGTTTCGAAATCATCGTCGCGCGCGTCGCCGGCTTCCTGCACGCTGTCGAGCAGGATCGCGGTGCCTCCAACGAAGAGATTGGCGATCGCAGCAAAGCGATTGTCAATCAAAGCAAGCGCGTGGGCATGCTCGCGGGCTTTCAGAATGCGCGCCGCCAACATCAACTCGTATCCGCGAACCTCTTCGGCCAGGTCGCGCTGGGCGAAAGCAAAGTCGGCATCGGCCTGAGAGTCTTCCGCAAGCGCCCGCCAGTCGTGGCCACGTGCGATCAGGTCTTCGCCTGCCGCCAGCGCCGCATCGAGGTGGTCGGCCAGCATGTAGACACTCAACGGTGCGCGTGGCGCTTCGACCGCCATAACGAATTCTCCGGCAGAACCTCTTTCCAGCTGACAACCTGAACTGATTCGGTGGTCGGCCCAACGTTCGCCTGCGGCCGGGCTGCCCGCCTGTGGGACGACGGGGATATCGTGTGGGTAAGCTGATGGCAGAGCATAACGACCGCCTGGCGTGTGGCTTCCGAACGCAAAAAAACCGGCCCTGGCGGGGCCGGTTCAAGTTTGGGGGAGGGATGCGTGGAAAGGGAGGTCGGGGCGTCTCTCGTCGAAACGGTTAATTCTGAGAAGATCCGGCGATCAGCGTCAGCACGGCAATGAACGGGAAGGCGATAAGCAGGCCGGCGGCCGTCATCGCAAATTCGTTTCCGCCTTCGGTGAGCGGCGACAGGATCGCCTGGGCTTCCGGCAACGTCGCGACGATCACGGTGGCGGCGGTTGTCAGCGCGGCAGCGGCGGAGGTGATGATCGTTGCGGACATTGCGGTATCTCCTGTTTCAGTGGCTTGCTGGTCTGTCGTCTTGAGCTGGAGAATGGTTCAAGGCGCAGCGCACGGCAGTTCCCGGTGGAACAGGGCGCGGAATTTCCGTTCATACGGCTTTTGGGCTGCCACGAATGGGCGCGAGCGGCAGCGCGGCCGGTTGCATGGCGGCAAAGCTTGCTATAGCCGGACCCCGAATGGGGACGAGATGGGCTACTGGCTGTACATCGTCGAATGCGCGGATGGTTCGCTCTATACGGGGCTAGCGACCGACATTGAGCGCCGGTTGGCCGAGCACAACGGCGGTCTTACCGGCAAAAGCGGGCGGCCCCTAAAATCGAAAGGCGCGCGCTACACATCGGTACGGCGGCCCGTCGTTCTGGTTTATCAGGCCGCGTTCGCGACCCGTTCGGAAGCCGCCAAGGAAGAGGCCCGCATCAAACGCCTGACCAGACCGCAGAAGCTCGCGATCATCGCCGCCGCGCGCAGCCTCGCAACGACTTCGATACCTGTTTCATGACGCTGCGCACTAAAGTCTATGATGTCATCATCATCGGCGCGGGTGCCGCCGGGCTGATGTGCGCGATGACTGCCGGTCAACGTGGCCGCAAAGTCTTGCTGCTCGAACACACCGACAAGGCCGGCGCGAAAATCCTGATCTCGGGCGGAGGCCGCTGCAATTTCACCAATCTCGATATCGCGCCCGACAGGTTTCTGTCGGCCAATCCGCATTTCGCGACGTCGGCTTTGAAGCGCTATACGCAGCACGACTTCATTGCGCTGGTGAAGCGCCACGGCATCGCGTTTCATGAAAAGACGCTTGGGCAGCTCTTCTGCGACGGCTCTGCCCGCGCGGTCGTCGACATGCTGCTTGGCGAATGCGCGACTGGCGGTGTCGATATTCGCTATGGGGCAACTGTATCAAGCGTCACGCGCGCAGATGCTTTTACGGTCACCACGCAATCGCAAACGTTCTCTGCGCCATCACTCGTATTGGCCACGGGTGGATTTTCGATCCCAAAAATGGGTGCGACCGGCTTTGCCTACGACATCGCTCGTCAGTTCGGCGTGCCTGTGACCGAGACGGCACCGGCCCTCGTGCCGCTGAAAGCGAGTGCAGCTTGCGCGGTGTTTGACCCGGGACTCGCGGGCGTCTCGTTCGATGCGGTCGCCTCATTTGGCAAGCGGACCTTTCGGGAGGCAGTGCTGTTCACGCATCGCGGATTATCGGGACCGGCAATCCTGCAAATTTCATCGTACTGGACCGAGGGCCGCGCCATCGCGCTCGATTTGATGCCCGGACGCGATGCGCTCGCCGTATTACAAGAGCGCAAGCGGGCACGACCAAAAGCAACCGTGCAGACCGCTTTGTCGGAGCTCTTCCCGGCTCGCTTCGCGCAAGCGCTTGCCACGGCTTATGCACCCCCTGGTGAACTGGCGAACATTGCCGACAAGCACCTCGCGTCACTCTCAGAGCGGCTGCATCGCTTTGAGTTTCTGAGCGATAGTTCCGAAGGCTACGCCAAAGCCGAAGTCACCCGCGGCGGCATCGACACCCGCGCTCTGTCATCGAAAACGATGGAGGCGCGCGACGTGCCCGGCCTCTACGCGATCGGCGAAGCGGTCGATGTCACCGGATGGCTCGGCGGCTATAACTTCCAATGGGCCTGGTCGAGCGGCTGGTCGGCCGGACAGACGGTTTAGGGCAGCCGAATTGAGCGTCGTCCGGAGCTAACGCTGCGCCCGTGTGCCAATTCGGCCTTTGGCGCGATGTGATGTTAAGTATTGCCCAGTAATCGCCACGCCAAAGGCGTCATGTCACGTCAGAATACTTCGACGGAACGAATGCTTACGCTTCGTTGTTGATGACGCGGGTGATCGAAACCACGGTGCATGGCGCGATGAGAAAATTCCTTCTGACGATTGCGGTGATTGCCGCTGGCGCGTCTGCGCCATTGCCTGCGTCGGCGCAGGATGGAGCCGGATGGGGGGCGTGGGACGGTCCTCGCAGCGCGCGCCAGCGCCAGCCCGCTGACGATCGCTGGTACGATGAACGCGACGATGAGTATTACCAGCGTTATGAGCGGCCGGTTGAGCCGCCGGTGCGCAATCGCCGCTATCAGCAGCGCTGGGACCCTGACGACGATTGGCAAGACGGCACGACTTACGAGCGCCGCTATGATTCACGCCGTGCTCCACCCGACTACCAAATCGAAGACGAGAGCGGTCAGGATGAAGCGAGCGGCCCACCGCAGTCGCCGCGTGGACCGGACGGTAAGCCAATTGGCCAGAATGGCGGCGCACGCCCGGTTATCCAGGCGATCGCGCCTGAAGTGACGTCGTTCGCGCGCGGTTATGCGCCCGGCTCCATCGTGATTGATACCGGTGGCCGCAAACTTTATTTCGTGCGCGACGCGATGTCGGCGTTTGTTTATCCGATCGGTGTCGGCCGAGACGGTTTCTCGTGGTCGGGCAGTGAGAAGGTGTCGCGCATTGCCGATTGGCCCGATTGGTATCCGCCGGCCGAGATGCGTAAGCGCAAACCCGAATTGCCGGAACGTATGCTCGGCGGCCTGAACAATCCGCTCGGCGCGAAAGCGATCTATCTCGGCAATACGCTCTATCGCATTCACGGCACCAACGATCCGAAGTCGATTGGTCGCGCGGAATCTTCCGGATGCTTCCGGATGCTCAACGGCCACGTCCTGCACTTGGCGTCACTTGTGCAGGTCGGTGCTGAAGTCACCGTGGTGCGCTCGCTTGCCGGCGCGAAGGTCGCTGCTGCAAAGCCGCCGGCGCAGGCGGCTAAAAAGCCGGCGCAAATCCAGCGGCCACGCAACGCGCGTGTCCAGTGGAGCGCCGACGACGACTATGACGACCAAAATTATGAGCCAGACATTTACCGCTACTAGATTCCGGCGTCAGGCGAGCTTCTGGTGCAAGCCGCGCAACGTTGTGACGGCGTCGGCGCCTGCCGACAAGAACTGATCGACGCCCGCGTCTTTGAGAGCCGCTTCCTTGTCGCCCGGACGGCCGGCCATCAGCACGATCTTCGCGCCCGCAGCTTTCAGTGCACGCGCGGTGTCTTCCGCGAGCGTCGCGTAGACAGCATCCGATGAGCAGATACACGCCGCTTTCGCACCGCTCGCTGTGAACGCGGCGGCTGCTTCGTCGGCCGACTTGTAACCATCCGAAATCAATGTCGCGATGCCGCCCGCTGCCAGATAATTTTTGACCCACGTCGTGCGGACGTTGTGCTCGGCAACCTCGCCGATGCTGGCGAGGAATACCGTATAGCCGCCGGCAGCGTCTGCGTCGTCGCGGAGGGCTTCAAAAGCCTCGCCCAAGCGATGAACGCGCAACGGCGCGATCTGGACGGCGGGCGTTGCCGCCGCCGCGCTCACGGCGGGCCATGCGTCGGCCTGCACGCCGTCGTCGCCGAGGAGCGGAAACGCCGAGACGCCGGTCAATTCCTGTTTGCCGGTCGCGATCGCTTTGGCGCGCGCTTCGGCCGACTTGCCGATCATTTCCTGAATGTAGCCCGACTGCAGGCTTTCCAGAATGCCGCCGCGTGCTTCGATGTCCTGGAAAATCTCCCACGCCTTCTTGGCCATGTCGTCGGTCAGTTGCTCGACGTACCAGGAACCGCCCGCCGGATCGGCGACGCGGCCGAGGTTGCTTTCTTCCTGACAGACGATCTGAATGTTGCGCGCGACGCGGCGCGCGAATGCATCAGGCTTGCCGAGCGCCATCGTGAACGGCAGCACGCAGATGCTGTCAGCACCACCGAGTGCCGCGCCTGTGCAGGCGATCGTCGTGCGCAGAATGTTGGTCCAGGGATCGCGCTTGGCGAGCATGCGATACGACGTCGGCGAAGCAAACCGCACCTGGCTCGCTTGGCTGCCAGCGCCGCAGGCGTCGGCGACGCGCCACACGAGGCGTCGCGCAGCACGCAGCTTCGCGATCGTCGAAAATTCGTCGGCGTCGGCGGCAAGCGCGACCGCGATTTTCGGCAGTGCCGTCGTTGGAGCGATGCCTGCTTGCTCGCAGGCGCGCAAGTAAGCGACGAGCGTCGACAGCATGCAGGCGAGTTCCTGCGCCTCCGTCGCGCCGGCATTGTGATAGCTGACGCCGTCGGCCGTCAGCGCCGTGACGCGCGGCAGCGGCAACGCCAGTTGCGTCAGCGAGACAGCCCGCGCGAGTGCAGATTGTATCGTCTCGGCAACCGTGCCTTGCATGGCGAGTGTGCCGATCGGATCGGCGCAGAACGAGCCGCAGCGCTGGTCGTTCGGAATGTTGCGGGCGTTCCATACTGCGGTCATCGCGGCGGCAGCTTCAAATGTCTGTTCGCCTGCGATGAGTACGATGGGGCACACGTCCAGCATCACGTCTTTAAGAGCGGCGTCGAGTGCGTCCTTGGTCGCCGGCAATCCGTGACCACCGAATTGCAGCGCGATGACGTTCACGCCACCGTCGAGATCTTCGAGGATGGCCGCGTTCGCAGCTTTCGGATCGTTTTCGATGTGGATGCCGACGATGTTCCAGCCGAGGCCGTCACGGACCGGTTTGGTGCCGCGCGTAAAGGGTGCCGCGCCGGGCACGGCCTCGGCGGCGTTCACGAGCGCGTCTTTGCGCGTATAGAGCGGTTCGACCCTGAGGCCGTCGGCTGTTTTGGCCACCAGCCGCTTTTCGAAGTCAGCGCCCTTCAGCGCCTTGTCGACCATCGTGCGCCATTGATCCAGTTTGGCGGCGGCGAAATCGCTGGCGAGCTTGTTGTCGGCGGGCGTCGTCATGAGTGGCGGACCTCGAAAACTGGATCGGCAGATTGTTTCGTTCCGATATACCCCGCCGTTGCCGAATTTGGAGGCTTAATTACCGGGCAAATGGTTGCCCAATTGCCGCGCCGGGCGGGCGGGCGGCGACGCGCGTGTCGGCCATGCAACCGGGATTTGCAAAGGCGTGCCGTGCGTGCGATCAGCTTAACCTGTTTCGGCGGCGAGTCGCTCGCGGCCGGTTGCTGTTTGCCTTGAGGACCAAAGCATGTCGGACCACTCTGCCAAAGATCAGCCGGGCAAGGATCAATCTGGCGCCGCGCAGGGAGAACTGCCCGATCCGCGCGATTACGTGAGCGACGGCATGATCCTGATCGGCGCCAGCAAGGACGGCCGCGACACCGTACCCGAAACGATCGAGTTGGCGCTTGCCAACCGCCACGGGCTCGTGACGGGTGCAACCGGCACCGGCAAGACGGTGACGCTGCAGGTGCTGGCTGAAGGCTTTTCTGCGGCCGGTGTTCCGGTTTTCGCAGCCGACATCAAAGGCGATCTCTCCGGCATTGCGGCCACCGGTACGCCGAAGCCGGTTCTTGTTCAGCGCGCCGAAGAGATCGGGCTTTCGCGCTACGGCAACACGTCGTTTCCGGTCGCGTTCTGGGACATCTTCGGCGAGCAGGGCCATCCCGTCCGCGCCACCATTCAAGGCATGGGGCCGCTGCTGCTCGCGCGCCTGATGGAGTTGACCGAGCCGCAGGAAGGCGTGCTCAACATCGCCTTCCGCTGGGCCGAGGATCAGCGCGAAGATGGCGACAAGAACATGGAGATCGTCGATCTCAAGGATCTGCGCGCCGTCATCGATGAAATGGGCCAGCGCGCCGGAGAGCTGCGCAGCAAATACGGCAACGTCGCGCCGCAGACCGTCGGCGTGATCCAGCGCCGCTTGCTCGTGCTCGAAGAGCAAGGCGCCGACAAATTCTTCGGCGAACCGGCGCTCGACATTCAAGATTTCATCAAGCTCGCGCCGGACGGACGCGGCATGGTCAATATTCTGTCAGCCGAGAAGCTGATGAATACGCCGCGTCTCTATTCGACGTTCCTGCTGTGGATGCTGTCGGAATTGTTCGCGAAGCTGCCTGAGGTCGGCGATCTCGAGAAGCCGAAGCTCGTCTTCCTGTTCGATGAAGCGCATTTGCTATTCAACGAAGCGCCGAAAGCAGTCCTCGATCAAATCGAACGCGTGACCCGCCTCATCCGCTCGAAAGGTGTCGGCGTCTACTATGTGACGCAGAGCCCGGCCGATGTGCCCGATCGCGTCTCCGCGCAGCTCGGCAACCGCATTCAGCACGCATTGCGCGCCTTCACTCCGCGCGAGCAGAAAGCAATCCGCGCCGCCGCGACAACCTTCCGCGCAAATCCCAATCTCGACACCGAGCGGGTTATTCAGGAATTGAAAGTTGGCGAGGCGCTGGTGTCGTTCCTGCACAACAAGGGCGAGCCGTCGATGGTGCAGCGGACGCTGATCCGGCCGCCGATGTCGCGCGTCGGGCCGCTGAAGCCGGACGAACGCAAGACCGTCATGGAAAAAGACAACGAGAATCGCAAGAAATATAAGGATCTCGTTGATCGCGTTTCGGCTTATGAGCGTTTGAACGAAAAGAATACCGCGGTTGGGCAAGTCAAAGACAAATTGCGGTCATTTGGAAATCTGTTTCGCTTGAATCGTAGTTGAGCAACGGGATACGGCCCCGTTCTGCCATTGAAGATGACGCGAGAAGTCATTAGTTTTTATTGACGACTCGGATTGCAGCGAGTGAAAAAGTGCGGTGGCCGCAAATAGCAGCCCGCCAAACTTGTGAGGATCACGCCAATGGGTTTCCGCTTCCAAAAGCGCATCAACGTCCTGCCGGGCGTCAGGCTAAACCTCTCGAAGTCGCGCATCAGCACGTCGCTCGGCGGTAAAGGTGCGACCGTGAACGTCGGGCCGGACGGCAAGCCGATGGTGACGGTTGGCATTCCTGGCACCGGCATGAGCTATCGCCAGCAACTTGGCCCTGGCCTGTTGATCGGCGCGATTTTGCTTGTGGCTGTTCTTGCCGGTATCGCCTATTGGGTTGCGCCCGACGCGGTGCAAGCGGCGTTGCACTGGTGGCAGCCGAAGTGGTTCTCAGCGCCGATCCCGGTGCCGGTTGCAGTTCCCGTGACGCCTGCGGGCTAACGTTCGCAGTTCTGATGGATTAGTCGAAAGCGCGATGGCTCTGCTATCGCGCTTTTGTTTTAAGCTCAGTTCGTCGTGACTGATTGCGACCAAGCAGCGTAGTCCGGCACCTGCGGTTGCGCCTCGTTGGCGGCCGACGGGCCAGGCGCCACGACCGGCGGAACAGCAGGCACAACTGGCGCTGCCGGCGGTGGCGATGCAGTGTCCTGCATTCGTTTTACGGGCGTCGTTTGCTTAGCCATTTCCGCTTTTGTCGGCTTGGCCTTTTTCATTTCATCGACAGTAATCGGCGTTTGCCCCGGCGGCGCCTTCATCCATGCGCCTGATTTGCCCACGGCAATGCCGCGCTCGTACAAAGCGACCTGGTATTTGGGATCGTAAATCAGCTCGGTCTTGAAATTGAAATCGTCCGGTACGGCGGTGAAATTGAAATCGGCACCACCGTCGAGCGCCACGCGGTAAAGTCTATAGAGCTCGCTCCAGTTCTGACTTTTGATCAACGTCGAAATCGAGCGCGCCGCGATTTTGAAAGTCGTCTGCGGAATGACTTCCTGTTCCGGCACAACCTTCCCATTCTTGATGATGTAGATTTTGCGGATCGGCGGCGCAGGGTAGAGGGCGTCGAAAGCTTTGAGCGGTGCTTGCACGGGTGTGATGAACAGCTCTCGCGTCGTGCCGCCGTCGACATGCATCTCTTCGTAGTTCTTGCCGCCGGCAACGACGTCGATGTTGACAGGCGGGAATGCGCCCGGAATGGCAGCCGATGCAAGGATGACCTTGCGGAACAGCGTCAGCGCTTCAGGTGACGGATTGAGCGCAATCTCGCCCATGTTCCAAACGACGGGACGTTGCGCATCGAGATTGGTCGTCAAGACCATCAGAATGCGGCCGCGTTTATATTGTTCGGCAATCGCGTCGAGCATTGCGCGGTCGACATACTTCGCGATCAAGCCTGCAAGCGGTGTCGTGTCGGTGAGCGCTTGGCCACCGAAAAGGCCGGGAAGGAATTGCGCCGTGACGACCTGCGATTGCTGATATTCGGTCCAGATGACTTTCAGCGCCGGATCGTATTGCGGGCCGAGAAAGGCGAACGGCGCAATGATCGCGCCTGCGCTAACGCCGGTCACGACTTCGAACTCCGGACGGTCTCCCCGGTCGGTCCAACCCGCGAGGACGCCGGCACCAAAGGCGCCATCGGATCCGCCGCCCGAAAGTGCGAGCGACTCGACCACCGGCCTGCCTTTGATCTTGCTATTGTCGCGGCCGATCGTCGGCATGTTCGGCGTATGGCGGCGAATGTCGCCAACCGGATCGTTTGAAACTTCATCGGCCCAGAAACGGACGCCTTCGAGGCCCGCGACTTGGGCCTTGTCGGCAAGCGCCGCCGTCGGAATGCCGTGGCGTTCGATCGTCGACGCGCAGCCCGTCAGTGCAACGGCTGCCAACGCCGCAGCAACACCTGCGCGGATGCGCGAAAAGCCGAATTTGGCGAACGACCCCAATACCATAACCTTTACTAGACCGCGGGTATCCCGGCCGCAATGTGGCTACAAGGCAGCGCCACTGATTTTGCGGCAGCCTGTAGCGCATCCGTATCGCCGCCATTTACCACACTTTCGTGGCGCGAGCGTTAACCGGGAGAGCATGAGCCGGCATTTCGGCGTTCGATTTCGGCTTTTGTGTAGCGATAAGCGGTGTCCAGCAGTTCGCTATGCCGCCTCCAATCGAGCGCGCCCATGTCATCCGGCGTCGGCGGAACCAAAAGCCAGTCGTCAGAGCCGATATGACGTTCGTAGTGACCACGATTGGCCATAAGGCTGCGCACAAGGACTGTCGCCGCAGACGGCGCGTTGGGCAATGTCTTCGCGGCGAAAGGATTTGCCCATTTCAAGAATAACTCGCGGCGTCCCGGCAGCGCATCATAGTCGAAAGCCACGCTCGCGGCGCCTGGCGTATCGAATGACACGATGACATTCGGCCCTGTCTTCAACGCGTGCATCACTTCGACCGGAACATTCGCGATCACCGAGCCATCGACGAGCATGCGTCCGTCGCCGCGGCAGTAGGGCGGCAGCAAACCCGGAATGGCGGCACTTGCGCGGATCGCCTCCCATAGCGGCCCGGAGCGATGCACCTCGAGCTGCGCTTCCGTCAGATCGGCGGACACGGCGAAGTACGGTTTCCACAAATCTTCGATGCGGACATTGCCGTATTCGTTTCTGAGATGCGCGTCGAAGTGCGTGTGATCGAGCAGGCTGTAGCGCGGCAGCGTATAGCGGCCGAGCGCCTTACCGTCGATGAACATGCGGTGCACGCGCGCGTCGATGTCGTCCGGTTCCAAATCCTGCGCAAATGCCGCCGTCATCGCCGCGCCGCCGGAGGTGCCGCCGAAAAAGTCGAACGTGTCGCCTGCTTCGCGGAACGCCTTATAGACGCCGATGTGCGCTGCGCAGAACGCGCCGCCGCCGCAGGCGATGAAGCCCTTCGCCTGTCCGCGGAGAAACCGCCACAACCGCTCGATGTCGCCGTCACCTTCAAGCGACACGTGATGATGCATGTGCGGCTCACGTCCGCTCAGCCAATGCCGCGTACCTTGGATAGGCGCGCGGCGCGGGTGTAGGATTGCGAGGTGGAACGCAGACGGTTTGTGCAGTGTCGCTGCAAACAGTTCGAGCGGATTGCGCGCGATGGTTCTTCCGAGTGGCCCGTCAGGGTGGGTTCCAACACTCAGGATCGCATCAGCTTGCCGGATGGCTTTCTCGGTCCACGGCGACAAAACCGGATCGGCGATGAAAGCGATCGTGTCGTACTGAGATTCAAGGTCATTCAGCGCGGCCGTCGTATCGTTTTCGTTGAGGCGATCATCGCGCGTATACCCCGCGATATCGGCTGCGCCTGCGATCAGCGTGCCGGCATGCGTGCATCCGGCCCGCGCGAAGGCTTCGAGAAACGCGTCTGAAATAGGCGTTGGTCCGGCCGCGATGACCGCGATTGTGCGTGGCCGTGGACCAGCGCGTCGGCGTGCGAAGCCGCCATTGCTGAGTGCGGTTGATTTTCGCGTCTCTACTGCCAGCCGCGACGCAAGAGTCGCGGTAATTGCGGTCCAGATTGCAGGCGCGCGCCGTGAAATATCATCGAAGTCGGCGCGGCTCAACTTCAATACGACGCTATCGCGAATAGCGCGGACGGTCGCGGTGCGGTTGCCGCCGGCAAAGAATGCGATCTCACCGATGGTCGCACCTTGACCGATTTCGGTCACGGGTTCCGGGTTGCCATCGACCTCGACGGCAAACCGTCCGGAGATGACGACGAACAGTGCGTCAGCGTCGTCGCCTTCAGTGACGATGGAAACGCCGCGCGCAACGGCAAGGGGCCGCAGTCTCGTTTCCAATTGCGCGAGGTGATCGCTGGGTACGCCTTGAAACGTCGCGATACGATCGAGATGGAAGGGGGCAGACGGCATTGGGGCGCCCGTGGACTGAAAGTTCAGCTATACCACGGAGCGCCCCAAAGGTCGTAAAAGGCTGTGAGACGGTTGACCGCTTAGCCCATCAGGCTTTCGACGTGTTCCCAATTCACCAGGTTGTCGAACCAGGCTTCGAGATACTTCGGCCGCGCATTGCGATAGTCGATATAATAACTGTGCTCCCAGACATCGACGCCGAGGATCGGCGTCGAGCCGTGCATCAGCGGATTTTCGCCGTTTGGCGTTTTCTGGACTTCGAGCTTGCCGTTCTTGAGCGCGAGCCAAGCCCAGCCCGAGCCGAACTGGCCCTTGCCGGCTTCAATGAAGTCGTTACGCATCTTGTCGAAGCCACCTGCTTCGTCAACCAGCGTCTGCAATTTGCCGGGCAGCTTCTTGCCGCCGCCGCCCTTCTTCATCCACTGCCAGAAGTGCAGATGGTTCCAATGCTGTCCGACGTTGTTGACGATCGGCGCGTTCTTATCGGCGAATGCGTTTTTGCAGATGTCTTCGAGCGACTGGCCCTCGTACTTAGAACCCGCCAGGAGCTTGTTGCCATTGTCGACGTACGCCAGATGATGCTTGTCGTGGTGGAATTCCAACGTTTCGGCCGACATGTAGGGTGCCAGCGCATCGTAGGCGTAGGGGAGGTCGGGGAGTTTCAGGGTCATGAAAAGACACTCGTTTTTGGGTTTAGTTGGCGACGATCGGTTCGGACGCGACCCTATCCTTCGCGGGACAGTGATACAAGCCAGAGCCGCGGGGGCGCATTAACCCGGCGCGGCTGTAAAAATTGCGCTCCGCAACCATCTACATAACCGAGGTTGTAACGCATAGTTCCCGCATTGGCAGGCCTCTACGGCGGACGGATGGTCGGGCAACACGACGGCGGCGTAACTCAGCCAGCCGTTATTCAGCCGCCAGTCATCGCGTCTCGATCAAACAGTCCTATTGGCGCTGCGACGGAAGTTTGCTGCTACCTCGTTTGCTATGTGCTGCACAATAGCGCCGCGCTGCCGCTTTTCAGAGCTATGATCGTTCCGCAATGGCCAAACCTTTGAAGTACCTTTTCACGCTTGCCCTGCCGCTTGCCGTCGCTGGCTTTTTTGGCCTGCGCATGCTCGCGCCCGGGGGGGCGAATTCCGGCGCCGTGACATACGACACGGTCGCCGCGACGAAGGGACAAATCCGCAAACTTGTCTCGACATCGGGTCCGGTGCGCGCGCTCGTGACGGTTTCGGTCGGCTCGCAGCTCTCGGGTCAGATCGAGGAGTTGAAAGTCGATTTCAACAGCGAGGTCAAATCCGGAGATATTCTGGCGACGATTGACGACCGCAGCTTCGTCGCCAAAGTCTCGCAAGCCCGCGCCGATCTGGCAGCGGCCAAGGCGCAGTTGCTTAATCAGGAGGCCGCGCTTGCCAAGGCGACTGCCGTGCTCGCGCTTGCCGAGCGCACTGTCGAGCGGCAGCAGTCCTTGCAGGCGAAAGGCTTTTCCGCAACCTCAACGCTCGACAGCGCTAACCGCGATCTCGCCGTCGGCAAGGCCGACATCAACGTCGTGCGGGCTCAGATCGATAGTGCGAAATCGGGTATCGAGCAGCGGGAAGCCGCTCTCAATATGGCGGAAGTCGATCTTGAGCGGACGCGCATTGTCTCGCCGATCAACGGCACCGTGATTTCGCGCTCGATTGATTTGGGCCAAACCGTTGCCGCGAGCTTCCAGGCGCCGGAACTCTTTAAGATCGCGCAGGATTTGCGATTGATCCGCATCGAAGCGCAGGTCAACGAGGCGGACGTCGGTGCGGTTGCCGAGGGCAATCCGGTGACGTTCAGCGTCGATGCCTATCCCGATCGCCTCTTCAAAGGCAAAGTCACGCAGGTGCGCCTGTCGGCAACGGAGCTGAATAACATCGTCACATATACGGTCATCATCGAGGCCGCGAACGACGACCGCAAGCTGTTCCCTGGCATGACGGCGAACGTACAAATCGCTGTGGCGGAGAAAGACGATGTGCTGCGCATCCCGAACGATGCCCTGCGCTTCAAACCGCGCGGTGAGAGCGCTGAGGGCGACCGTGGCGGTCGCGGTGAAAATCGTGGCGAACGTCAGATCTCGCGATTGAAGAACGATTTGAACCTGACCGACACGCAGGAGCAGGCGCTCCGGGCCGAATTGGCGAAGGTGCTTGCGCCGCGCGCCGCGCAGAGCGGCTTGGATATGCAGGCTCCGATAGATCCGCAAGCGGTACGCCAGAAGGTGCAGTCGGCGATTGAGCAGACGTTGTCGCCACTGCTCAGCGACGACCAGCGTCCGCTTTTCGAGAAATGGAAGCGCGGCCGCGAGAATACCAAAGCTGGCTCTGTCCACGTCTTGGATGAGACGAACCAGCCGCAGCGGCGCTTTGTACGCCTTGGCATTTCGGATGATCAGTTCACCGAAATCGCCGGTGGGCAATTGGCAGAGGGCGAGCGCGTCATCGTACGTGGCCGCGACGCCAAACGATGAGCGCGTCCGCGACGGTTTTGGCCGAACACGCATCGAGGGCCGGCGCTGTCACGCAAAACGTGCCGACGTTGATCCGCGCCGAAGCCATCAGCAAAATCTATCGCATGGGCGATCAAACCGTGCGCGCGCTCGACGGCGTTTCGCTTGATATCGCCAAGGGCGATTACGTTGCGATCATGGGTTCATCCGGATCGGGCAAATCGACGATGATGAATTTGATCGGTGCGCTCGACCGGCCGACGTCTGGACGGTTGTGGCTCGACAATCGCGATATCGCGCACATGAGTTCGGATGAGCTTGCGGACCTGCGCAATGCGACGATCGGCTTCGTTTTTCAGCAGTTCAACCTGCTGGCCAGAACACCGGCGCTCAATCAAGTGATCTTGCCGCTGCTGTATGCGCGCCCGCGACCTGCTGATTTGGAGGCCCGTGCCCGCCATCGCCTGGAACAGGTCGGGCTCGGTCAGCGGCTCGATCATTTGCCGAGCCAGTTGTCGGGCGGGCAACAGCAACGCGTCGCAATCGCGCGCGCGCTCGTCAACAATCCGAAAATTCTGTTGGCCGACGAGCCGACCGGTGCGCTCGACACCAAGACGTCGGAAGAAATCATGACCCTCTTTGGCGATCTCAATCGCGAAGGCATCACGGTCATCATCGTCACGCACGAACCCGACATCGCCGAACATGCTCGGCGCAAAATAGTGTTCCGCGATGGACAGGTCGTCGACGATACGGAACGCTTTCCGCTGCGCGCGACCGGCGGAGGGGCGCTATCATGACGCTTCTCGACAGTCTGATGATGGCGTGGACGGCGCTGCGCTCGAACCTGCTGCGCTCGATCCTGACGACGCTCGGCATCGTCATAGGTGTCGCGTCCGTCATCATTCTCGTGGCGGTCGGATCGGGTGCGCGCAGCGAGGTCGAGAAGCAGATCGCATCGCTCGGATCGAATATGCTTGTCGTGTTCTCAGGGTCCAGCCGCGTGATGGGCCGCGCAGCCGGCGCCGGCACCGAGCTGCCGCTGTCCGAAGCAGACCTCGTCGCCATACGCGATAAAGTGGACGGCGTTGTCGCAATATCCGGTCAGCTGAACGGCTCCGGTCCTGTCGTCAACGGCAATGCCAACTGGTCGACGACGCTCTCGGGCGTGCACCCCGACTTCACCGCCGTGCGCGATTGGCCGGTTGTCTCGGGGCGGGATTTTACGGCGCAGGAGATGCGCGCTTCCGCGAAAGTTGCGATCATAGGTAAAACCGTTGCGACACAGCTCTTTCAAGAGAACGATCCTGTCGGCGCAACCATTCGCGTGAAGAACACGCCGTTCCTGGTTGTCGGCGTGCTCGATACCAAAGGCCCGTCGAGTTTCGGGCGCGATCAAGACGATTTGGTGTTGCTGCCGATGACGACGGCGCGCGGTCAGATCGTCGGCAAAAGCCAGGTGCAGGCCGATCAGGTCGGGCAGCTCTATATCAAGTTCGACAACGGCATCGACTTGAAGGATGCGCAGGAAGATATCGAAACGCTGTTGCGGCAGCGCCGCCGTATCGAACCGGGCGCCGAGGACAATTTCAACGTCCGCAATCTCGCAGAATTCATGAAAGCGCGGACGGAAGTTCTGAGCACCATGACATATCTGCTGGCGGCAACATCGGCGATCTCGCTGATTGTGGGCGGCATAGGCATCATGAATATCATGCTCGTCTCGGTGACAGAGCGGACCCGCGAGATCGGACTACGCATGGCGGTCGGCGGTCGTAATGCCGATATCATGCGGCAATTTCTGGTTGAGGCCGTGACGCTGTGCTTGATTGGCGGATTGATCGGAATAGCGCTCGGCGTAGGGGTTGCCGCAATCGTCGCGAATGCGGCCAAATGGCCGGTATTGATATCCCCGTCGGTAATTGCCCTTGCAATGGCGGCGGCTGCAGCGACCGGCGTGATTTTCGGCTATTTTCCTGCGCGGCGTGCGGCGGCATTAAATCCGATTGAAGCACTACGTAGTGAGTAGCACATATATGGCTGCATTAGTCTTTAACGACAATCGCGCGGCAATTCTGCGTTCCGCCAGAAATGACGTGCAACTCGGCACTTTTCGCGCTAGACGGTGAAAAATCATTTTGTATTGGGGTTTGTTGCCGTGAAGCAAAGCGTAAAAAAGCCGACGGGTATCAATGTCGATAAGATGTCGCTCAAGGAATTGGTCGATCTCGAAGCCAAAGTGCAGAAGGCACTTGCAAATGCGCGCGATCGCGAGCGCTCCGCTTTAAAAGAAAAAATGGCCGAATTGGCCAAGAATCACGGATTTTCCGTCAACGAATTGTTTGGCGGTGTGCGCGGTGCCCGCGGCGCGGGGAAGGGCAAATCCCTTGGGGTCGCGAAGTATGCCAATCCTGAAAATCGCGCCGATACCTGGACCGGCCGTGGCCGTAAGCCGAACTGGCTCGTCGACCGTCTGAAAAAAGGCGCGAAGCTCAACGATTTTGCGCTTTGAAGGCGCATCGGACTTATAGTTTTGAAACGCCCGCGGCCGACTGTCCGTGGGCGTTTTACTTGCCGGCTTTAGGGCCGGCGCCGGATGCGGACCCCGGCGACTAATCCCCCTCGCTAACCCCGTCTAGCACTCGCCGCTTGACACTGCTAACGGCCGGTTACATATACCCGTCGTGTGTGGGCGCTGGCTGGGCCGCAACTGGTACCAGCCATGCGTGAGGTGCCAACTGATTGGCGCCGAGCCTGCATCCGAAAATAAGAAATCATAATTTTATCATGAGGTTGTTCCCATGAAGTTCCGTCCGCTCCACGACCGCGTGGTCGTCAAGCGCCTTGAAGAGGAAACCAAGACGACCGGCGGGATCATCATCCCCGACACGGCTAAGGAAAAGCCGCAGCAGGGCAAAGTCGTTGCCGTTGGCCCGGGTGGCCGCGATGAATCGGGCAAGGTCACGCCGCTCGACGTCAAGGCTGGCGATACGGTTCTGTTCGGCAAGTGGTCGGGCACGGAAGTCAAGATCGACGGCGAAGACCTGCTGATCATGAAGGAAAGCGACATCCTCGGCGTGCTCGAAGGCATCGCCAAGGCGAAGGCCGCCTAACTCTTAATCCATCACGAAACCCCCGAATTTTTTAGGAGTTGCTTCACATGGCAGCCAAAGACGTAAAGTTTTCGCAAGACGCACGCGAGCGCATGCTCCGTGGCGTCGATATACTTGCCAACGCCGTCAAGGTGACGCTCGGTCCGAAGGGCCGCAACGTCGTCATTGAGAAGTCGTTCGGCGCGCCGCGCATCACCAAGGACGGTGTGACGGTCGCGAAGGAAATCGAACTCGAAGACAAGTTCGAGAACATGGGCGCACAGATGCTCAAGGAAGTCGCATCGAAGACGGCGGACCTCGCCGGCGACGGTACGACGACCGCAACGGTTCTCGCTCAGGCGATCGTGCGCGAAGGCGCGAAATCGGTAGCAGCCGGTTCCAACCCGATGGATTTGAAGCGCGGCATTGATATCGCGGTTGCAACCGTCGTCGCTGAACTCAAGGCGAACTCGAAGAAGGTCACGAAGGACCAGATCGCACAGGTCGGCACGATCTCGGCGAACGGCGACGAAGTCGTCGGCAAGAAGATCGCCGAAGCGATGGACAAGGTCGGTTCGGAAGGCGTGATCACGGTCGAAGAATCGAAGACGCTCGATTTCGAACTCGATGTCGTCGAAGGCATGCAGTTCGATCGCGGCTACCTCTCGCCGTACTTCATCACCAACGCCGAGAAGATGATCACGGAACTCGAAAGCCCGTATATCCTCATCAACGAAAAGAAGCTGTCGAGCCTTCAGGCCATGTTGCCGGTTCTCGAAGCTGTCGTTCAGTCCGGCAAGCCGCTCCTGATCATCGCTGAAGACGTCGAAGGCGAAGCGCTCGCAACGCTCGTCGTCAACAAGCTGCGCGGCGGCCTCAAGGTTGCTGCCGTCAAGGCTCCTGGCTTCGGCGACCGCCGCAAGGCGATGCTCGAAGACATCGCGATCCTCACGGGCGGCACCGTGATCTCGGAAGATCTCGGCATCAAGCTCGAAACCGTCACGTTGAACATGCTCGGCCGCGCCAAGAAGGTGACGATCGACAAGGACAACACCACGATCGTTGATGGCGTCGGCAAGAAAACCGAGATCGAAGGCCGCGTTGCCCAGATCAAGGCTCAGATCGCTGAAACGACGTCGGACTACGATCGCGAAAAGCTTCAGGAGCGTCTGGCAAAGCTCGCTGGCGGCGTTGCCGTCATCAAGGTTGGCGGCGCGACGGAAGTCGAAGTCAAGGAACGCAAGGACCGCGTCGACGACGCGCTGCACGCAACCCGCGCAGCCGTTGAAGAAGGCATCGTTCCGGGCGGCGGCGTAGCATTGCTCCGCGCATCGAAGGCTCTCGAAGGCCTCAAGGGCGACAACGACGACCAGAAGGTCGGTATCGCGATCGTCCGCAAGGCTCTGCAGGCGCCTGCTCGCCAGATCTCAGCAAACGCTGGTGAAGATGGTTCGGTGATCGTCGGCAAGATCCTCGAGAACGCGAAGTACTCGTTCGGCTACAACGCGCAGAGCCACGAATACGGTGACATGTACGCCCAGGGCGTCATCGATCCGGCGAAGGTCGTGCGTTGCGCCTTGCAGGACGCAGCATCGGTCGCTGGTCTCTTGATCACGACGGAAGCCATGATTGCCGATCTGCCGAAGAAGGACGCTGGCCACAGCCACGGCGCTCCTGGCGGCGGTATGGGCGGCATGGGCGATATGGGCTTCTAAAAGAGGCCGGTGGCCGCCCATACGTTTTGCATTGCGAACCACGGGCAAGCCCGGGTTCGCGTGGCGGCATGGGCGATATGGGCTTCTAAGAAGCTTTTGTTTGCGCCTTCCGACTCCGCTTCGCGGAGCCGGCCGGAAGGCGCGGAGCACCTTTTACAAACCTTCAAAAGCCCCGCAGAGATGCGGGGCTTTTTTTATGCGGTGTGTTCAATACCGATTACTGGACTGTGAAGCCGTTCGTTGACGGCAGCTTGGCATCCGCCCAGTAGGCATGGTCCGCGGCGCGCTCGGCCTTGCCATCCTTGTCGCGATAAAGCGATACCCAAAGCTTGCTGCCCTTGGCAGGCTCATCGGCCAGCGCGATCTTGAGGTCGCGGTGATCGCCCGGCGCAACTTCAAGCGTGCCGAGCGGCTTTTTGCTTTCAGCGCCGTCGGCGTAGACAACCGCAACGCTCTTTTCCGGAACATAGACGTACGACAGCTTAACCGACTTCGCGTCGAGCTTCTGATCGAACACGAGGAGAGACGCTGGCACGGTTGCGGCAGCGGCAGCGCCAGCTTTGCCCTCATCCTGCATCGCGTGCGAGGGAAGCGCGACGGCGGCAAACGCAAGCGACGCGATCGTGGCGGTCAATACGCGGGGGCGTAACAGTACGGACATTCGAGTTTCCTCCATTGTTGGTGGGCTTCGTGTCTTCGCGGGCGCGATTGGGGATCTGGCAGACCGAACCCGCTTCGACGACGAAGCCTCATGTCGAACGTGGAGGCGGCGGCGCTCACTTCAACACTTCGAAAATTCACATCGGCGCATCGCGCCGCACGATTGTGCGAGCTTTGGTCATGTCCGTAAGGGCTGATCCTTAGTGCTCCGACGTGCCGATTTTTTACCTGTGCAGAACGCGCGGCGTCACTTCGCAGAGTCAAATATTCCTGTACTTTTATTCTTGCGCATTACTGGAAAAATTGAACTCAAGCGTCTGCATGAACAGTCATGCGCGGACGAATACAGATTATTGGCCAAAATCTCGCGATAGGGGAAGTATAGATGACAGACGATGTTGTGGGCAGGCTCAAAGGGTTATGCGGCGAGCTTAATGCCCGGATTGAAGCGTCGACCGACTACAAGACCCTGATGGCAGTCGAACGCGCGCTGAAAGATATCGAAGCGTTGTCATTCGTGGCAGCGCCAACGGTCGCCGACGTCGAAGCGGCGGCGGCCGAAGCACCGGCGTCTGACGCCGCTGTTGCGGAAGCACCTGCCGAGGAAGCGGTGGCTGAAGCCGCGGCCGAGGAGACGGCTGCGGAGGCATCGAGCGACGCCCCCGCTGAAGAAGCGGCCGTTGCTGCTGAGGCACCAGCTGACGAGGCTACTGCCGAAGCTGCGAGCGAGCCGGACGCTGTGCCCGAGGCCGAAGCCTCAGCCGAGACGGCAGCTACAGAAGAAGAGCCCGCTGAATCTGCGCCTGCCGAAGAAGCGGCCCAGGCTGAAGCTGACGCAGCGCCTGAAGCTGAGGTAACAGCCGAACCGGCCGCCGAAGCTGCCGCTCCTGAAGCTGAGACGGAAAAGCCGGCCGAGGCTGCTGCTGAAGTGACGATCCCGGAAATTCCGGCCGAGGACCGTGAACTGGTTGCCGAACTGGTGGCTGTCACCGAAGCGACCGCGACCACGAACGGAACCGCCGCGCCCTAACTCCTGATAGAGCCCGGCAGAGCAAATACGCGAAGCCCTGGCACGACGGCCGGGGCTTTGGCGCGAGAAAATTTTAGGACTTGCGGAGCACCGCGTAGACGCAATACCCGGCCTTCGCGGTCTCAAACGTCATCGCCAGATTATGGCGATGGGTCGCCGACCTCAGAACGACTTCGAGATCGCGCCGCGGCGTCACGTTGTAGTGCGCGAGGAAGCTCAGGAACGCCGAGCGTGGCGGTGCCGCCATCGTGTCCATCCGCCCGAAATCGACGATATGCAACGATCCGCCGGGCGACAGTTGCTCGACGGCGCGTTCGACGGCTTCTTCCCAGTCGGGAATCATCGACAGCGCGTAGGAAATGAAAATCCGGTCGGCTTTGGCGATGCCGAACATCTGATCGAGGTTGAACGTTGTGGCGTCGCCTTGCGCCAGTTGGATGCGGTCGCTCACGCCGTTGCGCGCGGTCGCGGAGGCCGCGGTTTTCAGCATGGCACGCGAAATATCGAATCCGAAGAGCCGCGCGGACGGATATCGCTTTGCAATGCGCAGCAGATTCCAGCCCGTGCCGCACGCAACCTCGACGACGGTTCCGTTGGCGGGCGGGTTCAGCTCAGCGATCAGACGTCGGCGCCAGAACAGGTAATGCGTGCGCGTGAAATCATAGATGTGGCGCTGGAACCGGTATTGCCGGTCCATCAGCTCGGCAGACGTCATTGTGTTCATGGAATTACTCGGCCTTTATGTAGAGGTGGAAGCCGCCGTAGATCGCCGAACGGTCGCGCGTGAAGATCTCGGCCGAGCGGTCGCGCTCGTAGGTCCAAGATTGCAGCAGCGTGCCGTCGACGCGGCCCGGGAGAATCGTTTCTTCGCCAGCCGTGCGGAAGATGACGCGCGCACCAGGGCGGGCCGTGCGCGTTATTTCGCGCCAGAGAGTATTGAGCGTCGCGTCGTCCATCCAATCCTGTGCATCGAGCAGCGAATAGGCGTCGAGGCTTTCCGCCGGCTCATCGCGCAGGAAGTGGATCATGTTGGCGCGTAGCGGCGTGACGCGATTCGCACGGGTTTTGACTTCGGCGAAGTGTTGCTTTTCGAGATACGGCGGCAGCGGCGCGGTCTGGCCGGCGTCATAGGCGCGATTGAAGGCCTGCCAGGCGAAATAGTTGTCGTTGAGATCGAAGCCGGTCGCCAAGCGTTCGACGCGCTCGCGCAGAACGTCCGCCATGTGGCGCTGGCCGTTGTTGCACAACGCATCGTATTGCGCCGGTGGAATGCCGAGGCCGAACAGCGATGCGCGGTTCGACGTCGCCCAACGCAAGAGCGGCTTGTCGAACAACGGCGCGAGTTCGGTGTCGAAGATGCGGCGTTGCTCTTCGCGGTTTTTCGCGGTCGCGATTTTCGCCGGGTCGCCTCCGAGTGCCTTGGCGATCAAATGTCCGGCGCTGATGAAGCGGCCGAGCAAACCATAGCGATAGAAGTTGCGGCCAAAGCGGGAGATGCGGCGGCGGCCGGAGATGTCACGGCCTTCCCAATAGCCGCGGCTCTCGGCGTCGAGATTGGGCGCGATCAGGTCGGCGTAGAGGCGCGCATTGCGGTGATCGTGGGCGCCGGCAAAAAATCTGTGGAAGGCAGCGTGAACTGGAAGGTGCTGAGCCGCCGCCAGCTTCAAGCGCAGTAGCGCGATGTGCGTCTCGTTGAGATCGACGGCGTAAATGCGCGCTGGGTTCGCGGTCAAATAGCTGAGCACGTTGCAGCCGCCGGACGCGATCGTCATCATGCGGCTCTGCGGCGTCAACTGCAGCGCTTCCATGTCGGCGCGCGGATCTTCCCAGATCTGCGGGTAAACCATCGACCGGAATGCAAACGTGAATGTGCGCTCCAGCAAACCTTCTTGGCTCAAGACGCCGTTTTGATGGACGGCTTCGCCAAGCAGATCGGCGCTCGATGGTTCGAGCGTTCTCGCAAAATTTGTCAACATGACCTCCCGGCCGATAATTTATGAGTTCAGGCGACGCGTTCGAGCGCGCGCGGCAGCGCCAACTTGCGCGCTGAGCGCGCAGCCATGACCGCCTTCCAGTCGATGATTTCAAACGTGCCGTCGTGGCGCTCGCCTATCGCCGTGCAGCTTTCGACCCAGTCACCGCAGTTCAGGTAGTGAATGGTGCCGAGCATCCGGTTGTTGGCGTGGTGGATGTGGCCGCAGATCAAGCCCTCGACGCCGCGGCGCTTGGCTTCGTGCGACAGCGCTTCTTCGTATTCGCCGATGAATTTGACGGCCGACTTGACTTTCAGCTTCAGATACTGGGCAAGCGACCAGTGATCGAAGCCGAACAGGCGGCGCGCGAAATTGAGCGGGATGTTGAGAGCCAGCGCCACGTCATACGACCGGTCGCCAAGAAACGCGAGCCAGCGGGCGTAGCGCACAACGACGTCGAATTCGTCGCCGTGCAGCACCAGATACTTCTTGCCGTTGGCGCCTTCATGGATCGCATCGCGGCGGATTTCGATGCCACCGAAATTCAGGCCGCAGTAGTCGCGCAGGCCGTCGTCATGATTTCCGGGAATGAAGATCATCCGCGAGCCCTTGCGCGTTTTGCGCAACAGCTTTTGCAGGACGTCGTTGTGCGATTGTGGCCAATGCGGTCCGCGCTGAACCTTCCAGAAGTCGACGATGTCGCCGACGAGGTAGTAGGTTTCGGCGTCGCGCTCTTTCAAGAAATCGAGGAGCGCCGAGGCCTGTGAGGATCGCATTCCTAGGTGCACGTCCGAGATGAAGATCGTGCGGTAGTCCGGTTGTGCTGACGGTTCAGTCACGTCTCCGCTCCAGCGGTCGCCTGCGATGTCTGCCGCTACAAGCCGGATTCATATTGCAGCGTTGTGACAACGAAGGCAGACGACAGATTCAAGACGATATGTCCTGTCTGCGACTGTGGAGCGTGTGGCTCTTAGGCGTCTTAGCGATGGTTAGCGGTCACTCATCGAGTGGCTGCATGCGGTGGAAAATCCGCTCCCACAGGAACAGCAGCGCGGTATCGACCGCGCCGACCAGCAGGAACGCCAAGGCGATGGTTTCGCTGGACGCTTCCGGCAAGCCAAGCTCGACACCGCGTGCGGTGACGGCGAGAGCTGCGGTCAAACTGAGGATGGCTAAAACGGCGAAGATGATCTGGACAGTTTTCAGCGAGCGCTGACGCTCACGCGCAATGTGGTCCATAGGGGAGTTACCTCGACGCGATACAAGCTGAACCCCAGCCGGGCGCACCTTAGTCTGAGCTTGAGCAGTGGTGAAGTGAAATTTAATGAATTGTTAACCAGCGGCGGCAAGTTCCGCGAGTTTGGCTTTTTGCAGCGCCGCGTCAGACGTGAATTCAGCCTTAAGCCACCAGGCTTCGAAGGCCCGCAAGATATCCCCCACGCGGGGGCCGGCCGGTACACCGAGCGCCAGGATGTCGGCGCCGGTTACGGGTAGCGCTGGCGGGCTCCACGAGGCTGCCAGGCGAGATCTTTCGATCCAGGCCGTGTCTGTAGCCAAGGCCTTAGATCGGGCCCAGGCGACGCGCTGCGCGCGCCGAAACGCATCCCGCCCAGAGCGGTAGATATCAACCTTTGCCGCGTGTTCAGACGCGCTGGCATCGTGCGCGGCGTTAACCGCGGCGGCCGCTTGAAGCGCGTTGGCCGTGGCGTTTGAAAGCCGGAAGTTATCCGCAAGCGTAGACAAGTTTTCTGGATCGCTGAGAAGCAGCGCCGCGAGCCGCGTGATTGCGTCGGGCTTGTCGCCGAGAGCAGTTTCGATCAACTGAAGCCGCTGCAAATCGGCAGGTGTTGCCGCGCACGCGGTTAGGACTTGGAGGATGCCGTGCTGCTGCATGATGGCGGCAATTTCGCCGGCACGCGGCGTGACGATGAACTTGACCATCTCGGCGCCGATCCGTTCGCCGGACAGTTGCCGCATGCCCTCCTTCAGCGCCGTGGCGGCGCTCAGCCCATCCGCGTCCGGCGGACCTTTGGCATAGGCCGACGTAAAGCGGAAAAAGCGCAGGATGCGCAGATAGTCTTCGCGTATGCGGCTTTCGGCATCGCCGATGAAACGCACGTGGCGCGCGGTAAGATCGGCCAATCCGCCGACCGTGTCGAAAACGTCGCCATCGGCGTTGGCTGAGAGCGCATTGATAGTGAAGTCACGCCGCATCGCATCTTCGTGCCAGTCGGACGTGAACGCCACGACGGCGCGGCGGCCATCGGTCTCAACGTCACGGCGCAGCGTCGTCACCTCATAGCTGTCGCCGTTTGCAACCAGCGTCATTGTGCCGTGATCAATTCCGGTCGGGTAGGCGGCGATGCCGGCCGCAGCGGCGCGGAGCATTACGGTCTTTGGATCGAGATCCGTCGCAAGATCGATTTCGTGAACGGGTTCGCCGAGCAGCGCGTTGCGCACTGCGCCGCCGATGACGCGCGTTTCGCCGCCGCCGGCATTCAAGACGGCAAAGATGCGCTTTAGAGAGGCTTGCTGCAGCCAGTCAGCGTTCTGCAGGCGTTTTGTCAGCACCGATGTCGAAGGCTTCGCCATTCTATTTCTGCTGCCTACTTCTGCTGCGGAGGCGCAGACGGCGCTGAATGGCCAGGCTGAAATTTTCCACCGTCGAACGATGGCGGCACATAACCCTCGCCGGGCTTGTGGCCAGTGCGCGTCGAGAAGGCCAGAAGCGCAATCAGCATCATGGCCGCGCCCGAGATGAAAAGATACACAAGCGGCGCGTTTTTCAGAACCGTGAACAGTCCGGGCCAGTCGTTGCGCCGGAACGCAACCCAGCCGACGTAGAGGATCGTCGGCAACAGAAAGATAAACAGGTTCTCGATGACGATGCGGATCATGTCGCGAAAAGTCTCCGGGACAGCGATTTGATGATTCCTGCTGTCGCTCCCCATATATAGCGTTGATTGTACGGCATCGCATAGAAGCGCCGTTCGGCGCCGCGCCATTGACGGCTTTCGATGCGATGGTTCGCCTGATCCATCAGAAAGGCGAGCGGCACCTCGAAGACGTCGGCGACTTCCGCCGGATTGGCTTTGATATCGAATGGCGGCGTGACCAGCGCCACGACCGGCCTGATCAGATAACCGGTGCTGGTGCGGTAGGGATCGAGATAACCGAGCGGTTCGACGCGCGCAGGATCGAGCGCAATTTCTTCATTGGCCTCGCGGATGGCAGCGGCCGTCGCATCGCGATCACCGGGATCGATGCGGCCACCCGGAAACGCGATCTGACCGGCGTGCGCCGACAGATGCGGGGTGCGTTCGGTAAGGAGCACAGTCAGCGGTGCGGGTGCGCAAATCGCAATCAATACCGCAGCGTCCTTAAACAATATGCCGTCGGGCATTTGAAAGTCGGGGTTGAGGTCGAAATCGCTCGATGGCTGAAGCGCGCCGTCATCCGACGTCGCATCGTGGAGCAAACGCGCAGATGCAAGGCGGCGCAACGTGGCGGCGTCGATGTTGTCGTAATCGGAAAGAGTGAACGTCATGGCGCTGCTGTAGCACGGTTGTTTTGCCCGTAGGCAGAGCTACGTGCAGCATTTTTAAGAGTTTACGCGGCTTGAATCATTATACGGTCAAAGTCTCGGTCAAAGTCAGGGCCAGGATTCGACGGCGGGAAGTTCGATTTGCGATCACGCACGACAAACTGGATTTTCTTGATTGCAGCAGCGTTGCTGATGCTGACGCCGGGCGTCACAGCACGCGCTATGACGACCATCGACTTTCTGTCGTCGCTAACCGAACAGGAAATCCACGACTATCAAGAGTGGCGCGACGCGCGCCAAGCCCATAATGCGCGTCTCGATGCCTATTGGAACAAGGTCGATGCCAAACGCAGTGTTCGCAAGAAAAAGCGGTCGTCAAAATCGCCATTCGATGCCGACGACTATGTGATGTCGTTTCCGCCCGAGTACACGGGACCGAAGCTCACGGGCACGCTTGCAACAAAATACGCTAAGTTCACCGCATCTCAGGAAAGCGCGCAGCCGACACCGCCGAAGGAAATGCCGACCGTTGCCGATTATCTGGCGTCGGCGAAGCGCGTCTATAATTTCGTGCCGGAACGGGTAACCGAAAAGGAATTCAAGCGCCGCTATGCCGAAGAAGCGATTGCGTTGGGTCTGAGTAAGGATCAGGTCGTTCGCGTCTATGCTCTTGAGACGGGCGGTATCGGCACTTACGACATGCAAGCCGGAATTCATCCGGTCAAGAAAACGGGGCGCGCGATATCGAGTGCGCTTGGCTATGCGCAATTGCTCGATGCCAATTCTGTCAATGAAATCTCCAAGCACGGCGCGATGTTTGCGGACCGGCTTTACGCCAAACTGCGCAATCCCAATTTGTCGCCCGCGCGCGTCGCGTCGCTGAAATCGAAAATCGCGGTTCTGCGCAAGATGACGGCCAACGCAAAGAGCATTCCCTTCGATTGGGAGCGGCACCAGGCCTACGCCAAGACGGCGGCCGGCCAGGGAATGCACGCCCTCAATATCGACGGCGACATCGGTCCCATGATGCAGGCAATGAAGCTCAAGGGCATCAAGGATACGGCGGCGCAGTTCGACCGGCCGAACTTGAGCGGCGCCGAAATGGAGCTGATGAACTTGTCTGGCCCGGTGACCGGTCTTGAAATGATGATGCCACTTGGGCGTAAGGCGCCGGTGACGAATTCGTTCACGCGCCGCGCGTACTACGTCAACAAAATGGTCATCGGACTGACGGGCGAGCAGTTGCTTGCCGAGCTCGATCGACGCATGGATAGCGCCGTCAAGACGCCCGGCTCGCAGGAATTTGCGGCCGCCTTCGATATCGTTCTCAATGAAAGAACCGCGGGGCGCTGACGCCACCGCGGTTCAAATTTTGTCGTCGCAATTCTGACTTTGCTACTCGGCGGCTTCCGCCAAAGTCGGATAGTCCGTGTAGCCCTTGGGACCCGAGCTGTAGAACGTCGATGGGTCGGGGGCGTTCAGCGGCGCATCCTTGGCAAAGCGCGCAGGCAAATCCGGATTGGCGATGAAGAGCTGGCCGAATGCAACGGCGTCGGCGCGGCCTTCTGCAATTGCGGCTTCAGCGGTTTCCTTGGTGTACTTCTCGTTCGCGATGAAGACGCCGCCGAACTCCTGCTTTAGCGTCGGACCGAGCGCATCGGCGCCGCTGTATTCGCGCGCGGCGATGAAGGCGATGCCGCGCTTGCGCATTTCGCGCGCAACGTAGCCGAAGGTTTCGCGGGCATTGCTGTCGCCCATCGTGTGCGCGTCGCCGCGCGGCGCGAGATGCAGGCCGACGCGATCGGCGCCCCACACTTCGATCGCCGCATCGACAACTTCGAGCATCAGCCGCGCGCGATTTTCGATAGAGCCGCCGTAGACATCGGTGCGCTTGTTGGTGCTGTCCTGCAGGAACTGGTCGAGCAGGTAGCCGTTGGCGCCGTGAATTTCGACGCCATCGAAGCCGGCGCGCTTGGCGTTGACCGCGCCCTGACGGTAGGCCGCGACGACGCCTGGGATTTCGCTGAGTTCAAGGGCACGCGGTACGACATAGTTTGCCTTCGGGCGCACGAGGCTGACGTGGCCTTCCGGCGCAATCGCACTCGGTGCGACCGGCAGTTCACCGCCGAGGTATGACGGGTGCGATACGCGGCCGACGTGCCAGAGCTGCAAGACGATCGTTCCGCCAGCGGCGTGGACGGCATCGGTAATCGATTTCCATCCCGCAACCTGCTCGTTCGACCAGATGCCGGGCGTATCGGGATAGCCGACGCCCATTGGCGTGACCGATGTCGCTTCCGTCAGCTGCAGTCCGGCAGAGGCGCGCTGCACATAATACTCACGCATCATAGCGTTGGGCACGCGGCCTTCGCTGGCGCGCGTGCGCGTCAGCGGCGCTAGTACAACGCGATTCTTGAGCGCGAAGGCGCCAGCCTTCAGCGGTGACAGAAGAGCGGTCATGGGAAAGTCCTTCGATCCGGTTGAAAGTCGGGGACGGTAGTCGCTGGCAAGATGGCGATCAGATTTGGTCCGATCAACTGCGGCGTCCGCGCACGGTTGGAAAATTTATCCGAGCTTGATGTCTAAGTGCTGCTCTTTTTGCGCGCAATGCCTTCGATCCACACATCGCGTTCGAGGCGATGCCGTCTTGATTGCGATCCGGCGCTGCTTGGTGCTTTTCATGCCGTACGCATCGGGCGGTAGGTTTATCCGTCACGGCCATTTCACGACCGGCGGCATCGATGACAGGATACTATCGACGTTGCCGCCGGTTTTAAGGCCGAACGTCGTGCCGCGGTCGTAGAGCAGATTGTATTCGACATAGCGGCCACGGCGGATCAACTGTTCGTCGCGTTGCGCGTCGGTGTAGGGCATCGTGTAGTTGCCGCGCACGAGCATCGGGTAGACCGAATTGAAGGCGCGGCCGACGTCTTGCGTGAAGGCCAGCGCCGCATCAAATCCACCCTGTTCGGCCGCTGGCGTCAGATAGTCGTAGAAGATGCCGCCGATGCCACGCATTTCTTTGCGATGCGGTAGATAGAAGTATTCGTCGCACCAGTCCTTGTAGCGCTTGTAGTCGGCGATCGCATGCGGTGCGCACGCGCCATACATCGCGGCATGAAAGGCGAGCGTATCGGCGTCCTCCTGGACGCGGCGCTTGTCGAGGACGGGCGTCAAGTCGGCGCCGCCGCCGAACCACCATTTGTTTGTGACGACCATGCGCGTGTTCATGTGCACCGCAGGCACGTTCGGATTTTTGGGATGCGCGATGAGCGAAATGCCCGACGCCCAGAAATTCGGGTTCTCCTCCGCTCCTGGGATCTGCTTGCGAAACTCGGACGCAAATTCGCCGAACACCGTAGATGTGTGGACGCCGACTTTCTCAAATACGCGGCCGTGCATCATGCTCATGGTGCCGCCGCCACCCTTCGCACCCGTGTGGTCGGTGCGTTCCCAAGGCGTGCGCACGAATGTGGATGCGGCCTCGTCGCCATGCGGCGCCTGCGGCGGAAGATCGGCTTCGAGACGTTCAAAGCTGGCGCAAATATCGTCGCGTAATTTTTCGAACCACGCCCGCGCCGTCGCCTTGTGCTGGTCCAAATTGGTGTCCGGAGCGTTCATGGATAGGCGTTTCCCGTTTGTCTTGTTTTCGGCCCAAAAGACCCTTACCGGTAACGCGGTCCCTTGATCAATATCTATCCATAGAGAGCCGCGCGCTGCGCTCGAGGCGCGTTTGGGGCGTTCTGGATAGCGTGCCGTCGCGAGAGTTCATTTGATGTTGAACAAACTATTTTCGTGGTTTGAAGAGCGAATTGACGCATTCGCGCGGCCGGGCATCGTGCGGCCGCCCGATACGCTGTGGGCGTTCTACTGGCATTACGTCAAGCCGGTTTGGCCTGCCTTTGCCGTGCTGCTTGTCGTCGGTTTCTTCGGATCGATCACGGAAGTCATGCTGTTCGCCGCGATCGGCCAGCTGGTCGATCTTCTGCGCGCGGCCGCAACGCCTGCCGAATTTTTCGAAAAGAACAGCACGTTCCTAATTTCGATGGCGCTGCTGGCGCTCGTCGCGCGCCCCGTCATCTTTTTGTTTCACGACCTGATCAAGAGCCAAGTCGTCGCGACGACGTTCACCAATCGTGTGCGTTGGCAGACGCACTCGTACGTGCTGCGCCAGTCGATGGGATTTTTCCAAAACGATTTCGCAGGCCGCATCGCCAACAAGATCGTGCAGACGGCGCCGGCGTTGCGCGAAAGCGTCGTGCAGGCGATCGACGCGATCTGGTATGCGGCCGTCCAGTTCTTCGGCGCCGTCGTGCTTTTTGCGATCGCCGATATCCGCCTGATCATACCGCTTGCCGTCTGGTTCGCGATCTACATCGCGGCAATCGTCTATTTCGTGCCGCGCATTAAGGAGCGCTCGACTGCAACGTCGGAGGCGCGCTCGATGCTCGTCGGCCGCATCGTCGACAGCTATACCAACATCCTGACTGTCAAATTGTTCGCCCACGCCGAGCGCGAGGACGAGTATGCGCGCGTCGCATTTCGCGAGCAGATGGAAAAATGGCAGCACTCGTTGCGTCTCATCACAACGATGGAGCTCGCGCTTTCGATCCTCAATGGCACCATGATCGTCGCCACAAGCGCGCTGGCGCTGTGGCTGTGGAGCGGCAGCGCGATCACGACTGGCGCCGTTGCGACGATCATTGCACTCGTCGTCCGCATCGATACGATGTCGGGCTGGGTCATGTGGACGATCTCGAGCATCTTCGAAAACATCGGCGTCGTTCACGAAGGCATGGAAACGATCTCGCGTCCGCAAACGGTGCTCGATATCCCCGGTGCCAAGCCGCTCGTTGTGCCCAAGGGCGAAATTCGCTTCGAGGCGATCCAATTCCATTATGGAACTGCGAAGGGGACGCCGGGCGGACAGCCGGAGCGCGTCATCGATGGTCTGTCGCTGACGATCAAGCCCGGCGAGAAGGTCGGCTTAGTCGGGCGTTCGGGTGCTGGCAAGTCGACGCTCGGCAATCTGCTGTTGCGTTTCTACGATCTGGAAGGTGGCCGCATCTTGATCGACGGCCAGGATATCTCGAAGGTCAGCCAGGACTCGCTGCGGGCGCATATCGGTATGGTCACGCAGGATACGTCGCTGCTGCACCGCAGCGTGCGCGACAATATCCGGTACGGCCGGCCTGATGCCAGCGAAGCCGATGTGATTGCGGCGGCTAGGCAGGCGCAGGCACATCAATTTATTCCCGGTCTTGAGGACATGCGGGGCCGCAAGGCTTACGATGCGCATGTCGGTGAGCGCGGTGTGAAACTGTCTGGCGGCCAGCGCCAGCGTATCGCAATCGCACGTGTGCTGTTGAAGAACGCGCCGATCCTTATTCTCGATGAAGCGACGAGCGCGCTTGACAGCGAAGTTGAGGCAGCGATCCAGGAGAGCCTCAATTCCCTGATGACCGGCAAGACCGTCATCGCGATTGCGCACCGGCTATCGACGATCGCTGCGATGGACCGGCTGATCATCATGGATGAAGGCCGCATCGTCGAAGAAGGCAGCCACGAGCAATTGTTGAAGGCCGGCGGTATCTACGCGCAACTCTGGCATCGCCAGTCCGGCGGGTTCCTCGCGCGCGAGGCCGCGGAGTAAGCGCATATCGTAGACCAGCGCACTCTGGTCTGGAGCCATTCAAAGCACTTCAGCAAGGCGGCGTCACCGTGTCCAAGGTTGAAATTCTGCCGTGGTCGGGTCAGCCGGCGCAAGCGCGCGTGTTTTGACCGGCGCGCCGACCAAGAAGGTATTCGTACGCCAGTTTGACGACGTGTCGCCGCAGACGCTCGTGCGTTAGAATAGAGAATATTCAGATGTCGTCCGGCGCCTCGTAATATCCGCCGGTCTGCCGGAGCGCCTCTCCCAACACGATCGCGGTGGCGACGGCGATGTTGAGCGAGCGCAGGCCCGGTTGCATCGCAATACGCAAACGGGCATCGGCGCGGTCATGCACACGCGCCGGTACGCCAGAGCTTTCCCGCCCCAGCAACAGCGTATCGCCCGGCTCGAATTTGAAGTGATGATGAAATGCCGTCGCGTGCGACGTCAGTAGGATAATCCGGCCGGTATTTGCACTGCAAAATGTCTCGAAGCATTCGTGCCGCGAGATCGCGACGTGGTCGAGATAATCGAGCCCGGCACGGCGAAGCGCGCGATCCGTAACATCGAAACCGGCCGGTTCGATAATATCGACCGCGACGCCCAGGCACGCCGCCAGACGCAGGATCGTGCCGGTGTTCTGAGGTATGTCAGGCTGATAAAGAGCAATCCGCATCGTATAACCGTCGTGCCGATTGATGTTTCCTGTCCAGAAACTCTGCTGCGCCAAATTGCCCCTCGGTTGCGAGCGATCCATCACTTGAGAGCTATTCCAAACGCTGTCAGAAGTGGGGCCGCGTTTTGAACGCGATTGCCGCGGTCAGAATCGCAGGTCTTAAAGCGCACAGGGCGCGTACACCGATTTCCGCTGGTTTTACGCCGCGACAGACGGCTGAATTCATTGCTTTTCCATTCGGAGGCATTCGTGACATCTCACGTTGACGACGCTAACCGCCGGGATTTCTTGGTGGTCGCAGGCAACGCATTCGCCGCCGTCGGTGCGGCATCTCTCATCTGGCCGTTCGTCCAGCAGATGAATCCTGACGCGAGTGCGAAGGCACTGGCTTCGACGGAAGTCGATCTCGCGCCCGTCAAGGAAGGCCAGGCGATCACCATCATGTGGCGCGGCAAGCCGGTATTCATTCGCAACCGCACGAAAGACGAGATCGCGGCTGCGGAAAAGGTTCCGCTCGCTGATCTGCCGGACGCAGAAGCGCGTAACGGCGCGTTGCCGGCTGCGACGCCCGCAACCGATAGCAACCGCGTCAAGTCTGGCCACGAAAACTGGCTCGTCGCGGTCGGTATCTGTACCCACTTGGGCTGCATTCCAAAAGGTCAGGGCATGGGCGATGCCCGCGGCGATTTCGGCGGTTGGTTCTGCCCGTGCCACGGCTCGCACTACGACACTTCGGGACGCATTCGCAGAGGCCCGGCACCGCGCAATCTCGATGTGCCGCCGTATGAATTTGTATCCGACACCAAGATCAAGATCGGCTGAGGGAATTCGAAATGAGTGGTCACACTTCGAGCTACGAGCCGACCTCGCGCTGGGGCAAATGGTTCGATGAACGTTTGCCGATCGCACGCTTGGTGCATGGATCGTTCGTCGCGTTCCCGACGCCGCGCAACTTGAACTACCTTTGGACGTTCGGCGGCATCCTGATGTTCTGCCTTGTCGCGCAGATCATCACCGGTATCGTTCTCGCGATGCACTATCAGCCGAGTGACACGGCCGCGTTCAATTCGATCGAGCACATCCGCCGCGACGTCAACTACGGCTGGATGATCCGCAACATGCACGCGGTTGGCGCGTCCATGTTCTTCATCGCCGTCTACATCCACATTTTCCGCGGCCTCTACTACGGTTCATACAAGGCGCCCCGCGAAGTGCTTTGGATTCTCGGCGTCATCATTCTACTTGTGATGATGGCGACGGCGTTCCTCGGCTACACCCTTCCGTGGGGCCAGATGAGCTTCTGGGGCGTGACGGTTATCACCAACCTGTTCTCGGCGCTCGACACAATCTACCAGGGTCTCGGAACCGGCATCGTCGAATGGCTGTGGGGCGGATATTCGGTTTCGGGCGTGACGCTCAACCGCTTTTTCTCGCTGCATTATCTGCTTCCGTTCGTGCTGACGGGCATCGTCATCCTGCACGTCTGGGCGCTGCACGTTGTCGGCCAGAACAACCCGACCGGGCTTGAGCTCAAGGAGCCGTCGGAAGCTGTTCCGATGCACCCCTATGCAACGTCGAAAGACATCGTCGGGCTGTTCGCATTCCTGCTGTTGTTCGCTTGGTTCGTTTTCTTCATGCCGGACTATCTCGGCCATGCCGACAACTACAACGAAGCCAATCCGCTGGTAACACCGCCGCACATCGTGCCGGAGTGGTACTTCCTGCCGTTCTACGCGATCCTGCGAGCGTTCACTGGCTCGTTCCTCGGGATCCCGCTCGGCTCGTACGCCAAGCTGCTTGGCGTCATCGCGATGTTCGCTGCGATCGCGATCCTGGCGTTCGCTCCGTGGCTCGACACGAGCCGCGTCCGTTCTGCGAAATATCGTCCGCTGTTCAAGTGGGCCTTCTGGGCGTTTGCCTTTACCTGCGTCGCGCTCGGATATCTCGGTGCCAAACCCGCAGAAGGCGTTTACGTCCTATGGGCGCAGATTTTCACGGTGCTCTATTTCGCCTACTTCCTGGTTGCGATGCCGGTGCTCGGCTTGATCGAGACACCGAAGAAGCTGCCGCGATCCATCAACGAAGCGGTGCTCGGCCCCGACGCCGCAGCCGCCGCTGCCAAGCACTGAGGCCGCACATGACATCCATGACACGCCGTCTCGTCTCGTCGTTTGCAGCCGCTGCCTCTGCCGTGCTCATCGTCTCGCCGGTTTTGGCCGCCGAAGGCGACGGTCCGGAAATCGTTCGTCAGCAGTGGGCGTTCAGCGGCTTCAGAGGCCAGTTCGACCAGGCGCAGCTGCAGCGCGGCTTCCAGGTTTACAAGGAGGTCTGCGCCGCGTGCCACGGCCTCAACCGGGTCAACTTCCGCAATCTCGTGCAGCCGGGCGGCCCTGGTTTCCCTGAGGAAGCCGTGAAAGCGCTCGCTGCCGAATGGCCGAACCAGATCACCGATGGACCGAACGACGAAGGCAAGATGTTCGAACGTCCGGCGCGTTTGTCGGACCCGATCCGCGGCCCTTACCGTAACGAAAAAGAAGCGCGCGCCGCTCAGAACGGCGCATACCCACCCGACTTGTCGTTGATCGCAAAGGCGCGTGGCGTCGCTCGCAATCCGAGTTGGTGGACGCATCCGTTCCTGATGCTCGGCGATATCGTCAAGAGCTACCAGGAAGGCGGTTCGGACTACTTGTTCGCCCTACTGACCGGCTACACCGACCCGCCTGCCGACGTGAAAGTCGGCGACGGCATGTACTACAACAAAGCGTTTCCGGGTCATCAGCTCGCGATGCCGACACCGCTGCAGCCAGATCAAGTCGCCTATTCGGATGGCACGAAGCCGACGGTCGAGAACTACGCCAAGGACGTCGCCGCGTTCCTCGCATGGTCGGCCGACCCGACGCACGATCAGCGCAAGCGTATCGGCTGGCAGGTGATGCTGTACCTGCTTGTCACGACGGCACTTTTGTATCTCGGCAAGAAGCGTATCTGGGCCGACGTGAAGCACTGACACTGTTGCGCGATGCGACTCGCGTTCCGCGAGCCGGCCGCATCGCGCGAATGCTGGAACAAAAAGGCCCCGTTCGCGGGGCCTTTTTTATTTGCCCATTTATGTGCCGGGGCGATTGCTTGCGGGGCCGTCAATCCTGCTTATGATCGTGCGCTGCAATGGGAAGCCTCACGGGTATTGGGTGGTAGGCATCAGGTGGCAGGCGTGCGAGGGGCGATGGTCAAGACGGTTCTGGGTATTATCGGCGGCAGCGGCTTTTATACGTTGCCCGGTCTCGAAGGCGCGCATTGGGAGACGATCACCGGTCCGTGGGGAACGCCGTCCGATCAAATCCTCTTCGCGGAATTGAACGGATTGCCGGTGCGATTTCTTCCGCGTCACGGGCGCGGGCATGCAATCCCGCCGAGTGAAATCAATTACCGCGCCAATGTCGATGCCCTGAAGCGCGCCGGCGTCACCGATCTCGTTTCCATTTCCGCCGTAGGCTCTCTGAAGAAAAAATACGAGCCGGGCGAATTCGTGCTGCCCGATCAATTCATCGACCGCACGTTCGCGCGCAACAAATCCTTCTTCGGTACCGGCTGCGTCGCGCATGTCGGTATGGCCGATCCCGTCAGTCCGCTGCTCGTCAAGCACATCGACAAAGCGGCCAAGGCCGAAAAAATCAAATGCCATTCCGGCGGAACCTATCTCGTCATGGAAGGCCCGCAATTCTCGACGCGCGCCGAGAGTAATCTCTACCGCTCATGGGATTGCGACGTCATCGGCATGACCAACATGCCGGAAGCCAAGCTCGCGCGCGAAGCCGAGATCTGCTACGCGACCGTCGCGATGGTGACCGACTACGATTGTTGGCACGAGGATCACGACCAAGTCGATGTCGCGGCGATCATCAAGGTCATGACGGGCAATACCGAGCGAGCGCAACGGCTCGTTCAGCGCCTGACCAAAGACCTGCCACGCGAGCATGAGGTCTGTCCGATCGGATCGGATCGCGCGCTGGAGGTTGCCATCATCACGCCGCCGGAGAAGCGCGATCCCGCGATGCTCGCCAAGCTCGATGCGGTTGCCGGACGCGTGCTCGGCGCCGTTAAGGTCTAAAATCTATTTGCACGGCCGCGCTTCGGCATGCGCGGTCCAGCCGTCGGCAGTCTTGGTATATTTGACCGACTTGCTCGCGGCCTTCGACCATTTCGCCCAGTCGGAGCCGTACTCGTCAACCGTGGTGACGACAAACGCATTGATGGCGCCAGTGAGCGCGACGCTCTTTGTGCCGCCGGAGCCTTCGCCGCCGTGCGTATGTCCGACGATACAGAGCTTGCCGCCTTCGCGCCGTGTGGTGTGGGTGGACTGTGCGAAGCCGGTGTCATTGGCGATCGCGGCACCGGAGCCTGCAAGCGCGAGAACGCTTGCCAACAGCATGACCTGAGCTTTCATGAGCGCACCCACCCGACGTCGATACGATTTTCTCGATCGACAGTATCGCCGTGGATGCGGACCGGCAACACGTACTATCGGGGAAGCGCCGTCAGTTCGGGAAGCTGATCAGGACTTTCATCTTGATGAGTTCCGGGAACATCGCCTCAAGAGCCGACCCGGCGAACCATAGAATGGCTGTGAGCAGGATGAGCGCGGGAATCGCCGCGACGACCGCCTTCAGAAAAAACGTCACCAGATGCATGAACGGCACGTCGAAGCGCTGCACGGTGGCCGGATAGGGTGCTTCGACCATCTGAGGCGCATAGTCAGGATCAGCCTCGACGCGGGGTGCGGGGCCGGTGGACGATGCGCCATATCCCATCGTCGACGGTGCGGCAGTGGTCGGGGTCGGCAGCGAGGGCGCGGCGGCGCGCTCCTGGGCCGCGCGTTCGCGGGCCTCCCGGGCACGGGCTTCTTTCTCGCGACGGAAGGTGCGTGGGAGATCGTCGTTCTGCTCATCGCCGAGCGGGGGGAAGTGGGGTTCCGCCATTGCCATCGGGCCTTGAGCCATCGTCATCGTCCTTTGGAATTCGTCGTCATAATCGCGGTCGGCGGCCGAATCGCCCAAACCGGCAGAATCGACGCTTCCTTGTACCTTAAACACGACGTTATTGCTATTTTGCGCCTGCAATTTGACCGGAGAGTGATGCCGTGAAGAGCCTGGAACGCCTCATACGGACTATTCCTGACTACCCTAAGCCCGGCATCATGTTCCGGGACATCACGACGTTGCTCGGCGACGCCAAGGGTTTGAAGAAGGCGATCAAGGCGATGGCCGAACCTTTCGAAGATGCCAAAGTCGACGCAGTGGCCGGCATCGAGGCGCGCGGGTTTATTCTGGGTGGCGCAATCGCCGACCGGCTCGGCTGCGGCTTCATTCCGATCCGCAAGAAGGGCAAGTTGCCGTGGAAGACGATCGGGCAGGAGTACGCGCTCGAATATGGCGTCGACATCATCGAGATGCACGAGGACGCTATCGCGCAGGATCAACGCATCCTGGTCGTCGATGATCTAATCGCGACCGGCGGCACGGCCGAGGCAGCGATCAAGCTCGTCAAGCGCTCCGGCGGCAAAATCGTCGGCGCGACTTTTGTAATTGATCTACCTGATCTGGGTGGTGTCAAAAGGCTCGCCGAGCTGGGCGTCGAAAGCCACACGCTCGTCGCGTTCGGTGGACATTGAGCGGCGCGCCATGAGTAATCCGCTGCCGCCGGAGCGCCTCCCTGCGGCGTTGGCCTTTATATCGGCCTGGCGGTTCAACCCCGAGCAGCCGGCCGTCTGTCCCGTGTGTTCAGCCGCAGGACTTAACATTATCGATCGATCGGCGCGCCCTTACGCGGAGTGGTATGCTTTGATCTGCCGGGCCTGCGATCTCGACCATACAATTCACATTCCGCTGGCGCCGCCGCAGTAAGGCCGCGTTCGACAACATCTGGAGCCTCATGAATATCAACGGCAAGGCAATGCGCACGATCTGGGTCAAGCCGGATGGATTTCCGGTTGAGATCATCGACCAGACCGCATTGCCGCACGAACTGAAAATCGTTGCGCTGAAAACCAGCGACGACGCTGCTTACGCGATCCAGGCAATGCTCGTTCGCGGTGCGCCGCTGATTGGTGTGACGGCGGCTTACGGCGTTGCGCTTGCAATGCGCGATGACGCCAGCGATGCGTCGCTTGAAGAAGCGATTGAACTGCTTGCCGCGCAGCGCCCGACAGCCGTCAATTTGAAATGGGCACTCGAAGAGATGCGGCGGGTGTTGTCGCCGCTGCCGGTTGATGGGCGCCCACGCGCCGCGTTCAAGCATGCCGCCAAGCTCGCGACGGAAGACGCCGATATGTGCCGCCGCATCGGCGTCAACGGACTGGAAATCATCCGCGAGATCGCGGCGCGCAAAGACGGCAAGCCTGTCAACATTCTGACCCATTGCAACGCCGGCTGGCTGGCGTGCGTCGATTGGGGGACGGCGACGTCGCCGATCTATCACGCGCACAACGCTGGCATTCCGGTGCATGTCTGGGTCGACGAAACGCGCCCGCGCAATCAAGGTGCGTCGCTGACCGCATTTGAACTCGCGCAGCACGGCGTACCGCACACGTTGATCTGCGATAACGCTGGCGGGCACTACACGCAGCGCGGTGAGGTTGATTTGGTGATTGTCGGGACGGATCGCGTTGCGGCCAACGGCGATGTCGCCAACAAGATTGGGACCTATCTGAAGGCGCTTGCCGCCGTCGATAACGGCGTGCCGTTTTACGTCGCGCTGCCATCGTCAACGATCGATTGGCAGATGCCGGACGGTGCCGCGATCCCGATTGAAGAGCGCTCAGCCGACGAAGTGCTGCACGTCTCGGGCCGCGCACCCAACGGCAAGGTGCTATCCGTTGCGATCACGGCGCCCGGGACGCCGGCGCGCAATCCAGCGTTTGACGTCACTCCGGCGCGACTTGTGACAGGGCTGATCACAGAGCGGGGAGTGTGCGCGGCGTCCGCCGACGGATTGCTGTCGCTCTATCCGGAACGGCGCAGCGGAGGTTTGGCCGTCGCATGACGAAGCGCGCCGACGAGCCGCAGAGCGAAAAGGCATTGCGCAAGGCGATCATCGCAACGGCGCGGCGCATGAGCGAGTCCGGTTTGTCGCCGCAGCGCTCAGGCAATGTCTCGGCGCGGTTTGGTGGGGGCATGCTGATCACGCCGACAGGCATGGCGTATGACGATCTCGACGCTAAAGACATCGTGTTCGTCGATGCCGACGGCGGCGTCATGGGTGTGCAGCGCAAACCGTCGAGCGAATGGCATTTTCATTTGGCTGCCTATGCGGTTCGGCCCGACAAGCACGCGCTCGTGCATACGCATTCGATGTACGCGACGGTACTTGCGTGCGCGCACAAGGCAATCCCGGCCTTTCACTACATGGTCGCGGTCGCCGGCGGCGAGGACATTCCGTGCGTGCCTTATGCGACGTTCGGAACGGACGCGCTCGCGCAGTACGTCGCCCACGGATTGAAAGCGCGCGATGCATGCCTAATGGCCAATCATGGACAGGTCGCGCTCGGCGATACGCTTACATCAGCGCTCGAACTCGCGTTCGAAGTCGAGACGTTGGCCGCGCAGTATCACAAGACGCTGCTGATCGGCGGCGTTCACCTACTGCCGGACGCGGAAATGGCGCTGATGGTCGAGAAATTCAAAACCTACGGCCAGAAGGGTCAGGACTGATCCATCGCATCTTCATCAGCGCCGTCGCGCGCGTACGGCGCGTTGGTGCTTGCGATGCCTTGGCGGCGCATGGCTTCCGCTACGCGATTGCGGTAACGCGCGGCCTTCACTTCGCCGCGTGGCATGCAATAGGGACAATCACAGGTCTTCATCGGCTGGCCTTCGGCGCTCGGCGCGTAGCGCCAGCCGATGGCTCGCGGCAGCACGCGGGCCGTCTCAATTTCTTTCGGATCGATGCGGCGAGGGATGATGACTTCAAAGCCGCGCTGATCCCCGGCGTTGCGAATGGTGCGGACGGCCTCTGCTGCCGAGGTTCCGCATGGCGCGCTCGCGAAGTGGCGTACGAAGACCGGCTCGTTATCCGGGATTTTGATCGTGAAGGCTGCAAGCGTCGTTGCGCCAAGGCGTTTCAGTTCCCGCATCCACTGATGAGTCAGCGTATAGCTTTCGAGAACCGGAAAAGCCCAGACGAACCGGTCGTGGCCGTCGATCCAATCCTTGATGCGCCGCGCGCGAATGCCGTTGCGGCGGATTTTTGCGGCTTCCGACTGCGGTGCGATGTGGATCAGGCGCGGCACGACGAGCCTCGCGAAAATTTCCTCAGTTAGCGAAGCGGAAGTGCATGACGTCGCCGTCCTGCACGACGTATTCCTTGCCTTCGAGACGCATCTTGCCGGCTTCCTTGGCGCCGACTTCGCCGTTCAGCGCCGCATAGTCGTTGTATGCGATCGTCTCGGCGCGAATGAAGCCTTTTTCGAAGTCGGTATGGATGACACCCGCGGCGCCCGGTGCCTTAGTGCCGCGCGTGATCGTCCAGGCGCGGGCTTCCTTCGGGCCGACAGTGAAGTAGGTCACGAGGTCGAGCAACTGGTAGCCGGCACGGATCAAACGGTTGAGGCCCGGTTCGGTCAAACCCATCTCGGCGAGGAAAGCATCGCGATCTTCTGGTGCAAGCCCGGCGAATTCGCTCTCGATCTTTGCGGAGATGATAACGGCGGCGGCGCTCTCGGCTTTGGCGCGGGCTTCGACAACCTTCGAGAAGTCGTTGCCGGTAGCAGCGGATGCTTCCTCGACGTTGCAGACGTAGACGACAGGCTTCGACGTCAGAAGCTGCAGGCCGCGGAAGATTGCCATCTCGTCGGCGTTGATCTGCGCCGTGCGGGCAGGTTTGCCATCGCGCAGCGGGACAAGGCACTTTTCGATGACCGCGAAGAGCGCTTTCGAATCCTTGTCGCCTTGCTTGGCTTTTTTCTCGATGGCCGGCGCGCGTTTCTCAAGGCTTTCGAGATCGGCGAGCATCAATTCGGTTTCGACGACGTCGGCGTCGGCGAGCGGATCGATGCGGTTCTCGACGTGCGTGATGTCGTCGTCGACGAAGCAGCGCAGCACGTAGGCGACGGCGTCGACTTCGCGGATGTGCGACAGGAACTTGTTGCCGAGGCCCTCGCCCTTGGACGCGCCGCGCACGAGACCGGCGATGTCGACGAACGTCAGGCGTGTCGGGATGATTTCCTTGCTGCTCGCGATCGACGCGAGCTTGTCGAGGCGCGGGTCCGGCACACCGACTTCGCCGACGTTCGGCTCGATCGTGCAGAACGGATAGTTGGCGGCTTCGGCAGCGGCCGTCTGGGTCAGTGCGTTGAAGAGTGTCGATTTGCCGACGTTCGGCAGCCCGACGATACCGAGCTTGAAGCCCATGTGCGATTTGTCCCTGAATTATGTGGGCTTCTGCTACACCGGCAGGCGCACAAGATCAACCGACAGGGGGACGCGGTGCGGCCGGTTTTGAGGCAGCCAGGATTTCAACGCCCTAGCATTTGCCGTTGCGCACTTTGCTGACGCCGTGGCTCTTGCGGTCGCAATCGTTGCCGTAGGTTTTACCGTCGCAGCCGCAAACAGGGCGGTACTCGCGCGTGCAGATTTTGGTTTTTCGCACGCATATTCCGGACTGGTCGCCGGCGCCGCATTTTGCGGAAGCGGGAAACTGGCAAAACATTCCGCGTCCGCACTGGATGCCGGCAATGCCGCCGCACATTTTACCGGCTTGCGCGCCGTCCGTTATCGCTGATCCAACGCCGAGCGCGATAAGCGCAATGATGGCGGCGAGTGACGTCCGTACGAAGCTGCGCATCTCGTTACTCCGTCAATCAGGATCACTTCCTGTACTTGGCGATTGCGAACGTCGAATAGCGGTCGGGGCTCGGCAGATTTTCTTTGTCAGACAGCGCTGCGCGCAGCGCTTCGGCGATATTGGTTTCGGGGTCGGCGCGACGCACGGCGATGACGATGAATGGCCGCTGCCAGCTTGTGTCGTCGGTTTCGCAATCGCTGCACAGATCGCTGTACTGGCCAAGGTTGAGCGTCGACATCGGGATGGATGGATCGACCGCGTTGCGCACCCATTCGGCGATGCGCTGGGCGCGCAGTCCGCCGCGCTGGATTTCTGCGTCGGCCTGCCCTTCCTGGCTGGCGAGACCGACGGCGATCAGTTCCTGCGCCGAGCCGAGGCCCTGACGCAGTTGTGGCGCGAGTACTTCAGCCTCGATATCCGCAGCGGTCAGTCGCGTATCGCCGCGTTCGAGTTCGCTCGTCGAGCCTTTGACCCAGCCGTAGTCTTTGGTCAGCACGACGACGTCGAACAGCGCATACCGGCCCGCACTATCCGTGCCGTCGATCGGAAAGGCGAGCGTGCGGTCGTTCCACTTGTTCGCGATGATCCGGCGCAGCCCGGACTTGTCCTTGCTCGTTGCCAGAACGGCGTCGCGGATAACGAGGCCGCCAATCGTTGCCGTGAATAGTACGGCGAGAATACCGATCAGCGCTTCGCGGCGTGCGCCGAACAAGCGACGCAGTCCGCTAAACCATCCGGCGCGGTCATTGATGCGTTCGCCGCGGGCGAAATATCCGCGATCCCGGTCGCGGATGTCGTCTTCGAATTGAACCATGTCACCCTCGTGCGTCGTGCCAGGGCATCCTTACCTGCCCTGCCATCTGCGCCCCCGCGCAGGCGCTACTTTAATCGCTAGATTTTTTCTGCGAGAGCCATTTTTTCAAATTTTCGGCCAGCGCCGACTGCCGCTTGTTGGCGCGCTCGCCCGCAGGATGCGGAGATTTGGCAGGTTTTGCCGGGGCGGGTGACGGCTTGGCACGGACAGGCGGCTTTTCATCGTCAGGCTCATTGCCGGCCGCCTGCGTTTTGCGGGCAACATCGGTCAGGAAGCGGGCGTCATCGCCCTTTGCCAGATACGGCGCCGCGTCGGCGATCGCATCGAGCATGTCGCGGACCCAATCGCGTTCGGATTTGGCGAAGTCGGCCAGGACATAATGAACAACCGCGTCTTTCGAGCCCGGATGGCCGATGCCGATACGCACACGCGGGTACTCATTGCCGATGTGCGCTGAAATCGAGCGCAGGCCATTGTGACCGGCGTTGCCGCCGCCGGATTTCACTTTGATCTTGTTCGGTAGGAGGTCGAGTTCGTCGTGGAAGACGACGACATCGGCCGGTTCGATTTTGAGGAAACGCATGGCTTCGCCGACGGCGCGGCCGCTGTCGTTCATAAACGTCTCGGGCTTCAGCAGCGTCACGCGCGCGGTGCCGATGGAGCCTTCACAAACGAGCGCTTTGAATTTTTTCCGCCAGGGCGAGAAGCCGTGCTCGCGCGCGATGCGCTCGACGGCCATGAAGCCGATGTTGTGGCGGTTGCCCGAATACTTGTCGCCGGGATTGCCGAGGCCGACGAAGAGTTTCATCGCAGATCCTCTGCAGTGCTAGTCCGCGTCATGACGAGAGGCACCGGCGCGACGTTGTTCGCGCCGGTGTTTGAGCGTGCTTACTTCTTTGCGGCTGGCTTCGCAGCAGGTGCTGCCTTGCCGGCTGCTGCCGGAGCAGCCTTGCCACCAGCGGCTGGAGCTGCGGCCTTGCCGGCTGCAGCGGCCGGACCCTTGGCGCCAGCAGCGGCAGCAGGTGCTGCTGCATCGCCGGCGGCTGCCGTCGAGGCTTCTTCCGTGTCGCCCTTCAGCGCGCCAGCAATCGTCGCGATCGTGAAATCGCGGTTCTTGATCACGGGCGAGATGTAATCCGGCTTCTGGACGTACGACATGTGGATCGACTTGCCGATTTCGAGACCCGTGAGGTCGATCTCGAAGAACGACGGAATTTTATCGTAGGGCGAGAACACCTCGATTTCGTGGCGCACGATGTTGAGAACACCGCCGCGCTTCAAACCGGGCGATGCCAGTTCGTTGACGAACTTGACCGGCACCGAGACGCGGATGACGCCATCCTTGCCGACGCGCTGAAAGTCGACGTGAAGCGGCGTGTCGCGAACCGGGCAAACCTGGACGTCGCGCGCGAGCACGATGTGCTTCTTGCCTTCGACGTCGAGTTCGAACGCGGTGGACGTGAAGTGGCCCTTGAGGACCTGCTTCCACAGCGCGTTGTATTCGAGGCTGATCGTTTCCGGGGTCTTGTTGTCGCCGTAGATGACGGCGGGCACATTTCCATCGCGGCGTGCTTGGCGTGCGGCCCCCTTGCCTGCACGCGGGCGCGCCGTTGCCTTGAGCGGTACAAGCTCTGACATGGCATCGTCTCCGTGTGTTGTGGCTATCCGACTATTCGAATATGCCAATAGCTAGGAATCGGCCTCCAAGGGTGCCGGCTAGCGTCTCATGATGTTCTCGTGAGATGGGCGGTGTATACGCGCGGTTGCGGGTCGGCGCAACGGGCACGAGCGCCGCGCGGCGGGCGCATTTTATGGTACAGTATTGGGTATGATACCTGACGCGCACCAATTCGTCGCCAAGATCGCCTTCAGGCCCGTCAGAAGCGCCTCAACGCGTTGAAAAACATCAAAAAACGCCGGAGCCACTACAACTTATGCCGCAGAAGCTTTCGAAACGACGCTCAGCCGCCGATCAGGACAAAATCGTCGTCGCGGCACTTCGTGAGGCGGGTCGCCCGGTAAGCGCCTACGAGCTGATGGAAGAGCTCAAGGGATCGGGCGTCACGGCCCCGCCGACGGTCTACCGGGCGTTGCAACGGCTGATCGACGATGGCTTGGCGCATCGCCTCGAAAGTCTCAATGCGTTTGTCGCCTGCAATCATCCGCACCATACGACGAAGGCCGTATTCGCGATTTGCGACGCTTGCGGCTCGGTTACGGAGTTCGATAGCGCTGCGGCGATCAAGGCGCTGCAGTCGTGGGCCAAGGGCAGCGAATTTCAGGTTCGCGCAATGACGCTGGAATTGCGCGGCAATTGCAAAAGCTGCGTCGCGGCGACCTGATATGCACGGCGGCGCCGCCGCGCTTCACGATGGACCATTCCATGCGCGCAGACCTTGCATTATGAGCGGCGGATAATCGTCCTCAGCGCAGAATGTCATGATCCGCCTCGATAGCATCAGCAAGCAAAACGGCCACCAGATCGTCTTCATCGAAGCTTCCGCCGCGTTGAACCGCGGCGAGAAGATTGGCCTCGTCGGTCCGAACGGCGCCGGCAAGACGACGCTCTTCCGCTTGATCACAGGACAGGAAGAGCCTGACGAAGGGCAGGTGTCCGTCGATCGCGGTGTCACAATCGGATACTTCAGTCAGGACGTCGGCGAGATGCACGGCCGCAGCGCCGTCGCAGAAGTCATGGACGGCGCCGGACCGGTCAGCGCGGTTGCGGCGGAATTGGCTGAGCTCGAATTAGCGATGGCCGATCCTGACCGCGCCGATGACATGGAAGAGATCATAGAGCGCTATGGTGAGGTGCAGGGGCGCTTCGAGGAACTTGGCGGCTACGCGCTTGAAGGCCGCGCGCGGGAAGTGCTCGCAGGTTTGAGCTTCAGCCAGGACATGATGGACGGCGATGTCGGCGCTCTGTCGGGCGGATGGAAAATGCGCGTCGCGCTCGCGCGCATTTTGTTGATGCGGCCTGACGTCATGCTGCTCGACGAACCGAGCAACCACTTGGACCTGGAAAGCCTGATCTGGCTTGAGCAGTTTCTGCAGGGATACGAAGGCGCGCTGATGATGACCTCGCACGATCGCGAGTTCATGGATCGGATCGTCAAGAAAATCGTGGAAATCGACGGCGGAGCGCTGACGACGTATTCCGGCGGATACGAATTCTATGTCCAGCAGCGCGCGCAATCCGAGAAGCAGCAGCAAGCGCAGTTCGATCGTCAGCAGGCGATGCTTGCCAAGGAGCTGAAATTCATTGAGCGCTTTAAGGCACGCGCGTCGCACGCGGCGCAGGTGCAGAGCCGCGTCAAGACGCTGGAAAAGATCGAGCGCGTCGAGCCGCCGAAGCGCCGCCAAGTTATCGCGTTCGATTTTCCACCTGCGCCGCGGTCGGGCGAAGACGTCGCGACGCTGAAAAGCGTCCACAAACGTTACGGCGATCGCACGATCTATGACGGATTGAATTTCCAGGTGCGGCGGCGAGAGCGCTGGTGCGTCATGGGTGTCAACGGTGCGGGCAAATCTACGCTTCTGAAATTGATAGCTGGGTCGGCAAAGCCGGACGATGGTTCCGTTGCGATCGGCGCAAGCGTCAAAATGGGCTACTTCGCGCAGCACGCGATGGATATTCTCGATGGCGAGCGAACAGTCTTTCAATCGCTTGAAGATCAGTTTCCGCAGGCCGGCATCGGCTCGCTCAGGGCATTGGCAGGGTGCTTCGGGTTCTCAGGCGACGACGTTGAGAAGAAATGCCGCGTCCTGTCCGGCGGTGAGAAGGCGCGTCTCGTCATGGCGAAAATGCTCTACGATCCGCCGAATTTTCTGGTGCTCGACGAGCCGACCAACCATCTCGATCTGATGACGAAAGAAATGCTCATCACGGCGCTGAAGGATTACGAGGGCGCGATGCTGTTTGTATCGCACGACCGCCACTTTCTGGCGGAGCTCTCCAACCGCGTTCTGGAACTCACACCGGAGGGTATTCACCAATACGGCGGCGGCTATACGGAATATGTCGAACGTACAGGGCAGGAAGCGCCGGGCCTGCATCCTTAAGCCCGTGCATGGTCACAGCCGGCAAAATTTTGCCCAAGTGCGCAGCGCAGTTACGCGCAAAATTTGACAATACCTTTGTCGCCTACCAATCGTGGTCGTTCGACCTAAGACGGACGCACACTGTCGAGGACAACGCGCTGCTGGAATCTAAGTGATTTCAATGTTTTGGAACGTAATTGCGGCACTGGGCGCCTGCGGAACAATGGCGCGAAAGCAGCGTTTCAACACCTTAGCAGAGCTTCGCATTTGACTGGAATGCTGGGACCATGGACGTGGAATTGCGCAAAGGCTGGGAAATGGCGTCGGATATGACGATCGATCAAGGTATCTCGGATCCGTTTGCCGCAGCCTTCCGCTCGTCGCCGATGCCGATGGTGTTTGCCGATCCGCGCAAGCCAGATTGCCCGATCGTGAATGCGAACGACGCATTCTGCAAAATGACGGGCTACGAACTCTCAGAGGTTCTCGGCCGCAACTGCCGTTTTTTGCAAGGACCGGAGACCGATCAGGAGTCTGTCGGGCTCATCGGCGAAGCGATCCGGCAGCAAAAGCCGATCGGTCTCGATCTTCTGAACTATAAAAAAGACGGTACGCCGTTTTGGAACGCGCTGTATGTCAGCCCGGTTTTCAACGAAAGCGGCGAGCTGATCTATTATTTCTCTTCGCAGTTCGATGCGACGGAACGGCGTCGTCGCGCGCAGGCGATGTCTGATCGCAAAATTGAGCTTGAAACGGAAGTGGCGACCCGTACAGACGATTTAAATTCGACGCTTGGCTCGCTACAGAAAGCACTCGACGAGAAGACGCTGCTCATTCACGAGATTGACCATCGCGTAAAAAACAACCTGCAAACCATCTCGACGTTGATCAGCTTGCAGCTTCGCGGGTTGAGCGATCCGATCGCAGTTCATGCACTTCGCTCATTGCATGACCGTGTGGATGCGCTCGGTGCGGTGCATCGCCGGTTGAATACGGTCGAGACGATCGGTCTGTTTGATTTGTCGGATTTGGTGCGCGAACTGGTGCCGGAAATTGTCAAAGGCTCAGCCCGCGGCAAAATTGACGTGGATCTCGACGTGCCGAAGATCGCGATGAGTAGCGCCTCAGTTTAATATTGAACGAGCTGGTGACGAACGCTATTCGCCATGCATGGGCCGAGCAGGAAGCTGGTAAGCTTTCGGTAACGGCTAAGGTTAAAAATGATCATGTCACGCTGACGATCAGCGACAATGGCCGGGGCATGCCGGCGCGCAAGCAATCCAGTCGCGCATTGTCTGGGTTGAAGCTTACGGAAGCACTTGTCAGGCAAGTGCGCGGTGTGATGGTTTTACGTCCAGTCGACACCGGCACCACCATTGAAATAGGACTACCGTTGTTATGACCGCACTCAGACCATTACGCATCCTCATCGTCGAAGATGAAGCGTTGATTTCCATGGATCTGGAATACGTGCTCGAAGATCTCGGCCACGAGATTGTTGGTGTTGCTGCGTCGTCCGACACAGCGATGCGCTTGGCGTCGGAGCACAAGCCGGACCTAGCCTTCGTCGATATCCAGTTGCTCGACGGACCGACCGGCGTCGATGTTGCAGCGGCGCTGGCGCGCGAAAGCGTGACCAAAGTCGTTTTCACATCCGGCAACGTGAACCGCATTCCGCCGGACTACGCAGGCGCCGTCGGCAGCATCGGCAAGCCGTATTCGGAACGCGGCGTGAAGGCTGCGATTTCGTATCTCACCAAAGGACTGCTGACCCCACCGCCCGACGAGAACGCGCCGCCATCGTTGACGCTGGCGCCGGAATTTCAAAACCGGTGGTCGGGTTCATCAGCTTGAATCAGGCGCAGCGGTTGCACCCGCTGCGTCGTTTCGTACGTTGTGGCGGCTGTGTTCGCGTCCGACCGCTCAATCCGAAATCCATTCCGAACATTTGGCAGGCTGCGTTGTGCCCCACGGAATGATGGGCACGCTCGACGTCGAGTTTTCCGGCGACCCTTCGATCAGCTTATCCGTGTAGACAAGATAGACCAGCATGTTGCGCTTGGTGTCACAGCCGCGCACGATTTGCATACGCTTGAAAAAGAACGAGCGCCTTTGCGAGAACATCTCCTCGCCTTGCTTCAATTTACGTTTGAAGACTATCGGGCCATACTGTTTGCACGACAGCGACGCTTGCGAGAGTTCTTCGGCAACGCCAATCCAGCCTTTCCAGCCCCCGATTTCAGGGACGCTGAAGTGGCACGCGACACCTTCGACTTCGGGGTCATCAATGCCGTACGTTCCGATTTTTGCGTCCGGCGCCAAAAACTTCCAAACCGTCGTTTTTTTGTAGATCAAGTCGGGCTCGGCTGCGTTCGCGGGTGTGCTGATGTGGTGCACGCCGACGAAGACAGCGGCGGCCACAGCCAGCCTGAAGGCGGCATTTCGAATGCGCGTAGTGCTGCGGGAAGAGATCATGGCTGGGTGGCTCCATCGGCAAAACCGCGCTTGTGCATTGAGCGCTGGCCATCAGATATGAGTCATGAGGGCCGTCTGCAATGGCTCCGCCGGTACGAAGCAAGCGCTGCGTCAGTAGAAAAGGCTCGAGACGCTTTCTTCGCGGCTTGTCCGCAGGATGGCCTCGCCGATCAGCGGTGCGATCGAAATCACCCTGATATTCTTGGCGGCCTTGACGCCTTCCGTCGGCAAGATGGAGTCCGTGATCACGAGCGACTTCAATTTTGACGCCTGAATGCGGCTGACGGCACCACCTGACAGTACACCGTGCGTGATATAGGCCGAGGCCTCGAGCGCGCCGTTTTTCAAAAGTGCTTCGGCGGCGTTACACAGGGTGCCGCCGGAATCGACGATGTCGTCGATGAGGATGCAGCGCTTGCCATCGACTTCACCGATGACGTTCATGACTTCGCTTTCGCCGGGCCGCTCGCGGCGCTTGTCGCAGATCGCGATCGGAGCGCCGATGCGTTTTGCAAGTGCCCGGGCGCGCACGACGCCGCCGACGTCAGGCGAGACGACGACGACGTCGTCGGTCTTGCCGAAGTTCTCTTCGATATCGCGCGTCATGACCGGCGCGGCGAAAAGATTATCGGTCGGGATGTCGAAGAAGCCCTGAATTTGTCCGGCATGCAGGTCGAGCGTCAGAACGCGGTCGGCGCCGGCGCGTTCGATCAGGTTGGCGACGAGCTTTGCCGTGATTGGTGTACGTGGGCCCGGTTTGCGATCCTGCCGGGCGTAGCCGAAATACGGAATGACGGCGGTGATGCGCCGTGCCGACGAACGCTTCAAGGCGTCGATCAGCACCAGCAGTTCCATGAAGTTGTCGTTGGCCGGAAACGACGTCGATTGAACAATGAAGACGTCCTGACCGCGGACGTTCTCCTGGATCTCGACAAAGATTTCCATGTCGGCGAAGCGCTTCACCTGTCCCTTGGTCATGGGCAGCTTCATGTAAGCGCTTATGGCGTCGGCGAGGGGGCGGTTGGAATTGCCAGCGACGATTTTCACTGCGTGCTTCCCTCGGAGTTCGCCGCCCGAACCCTCTCCGAATTTGACGTCCATGGATTTGGCATCGATAGGCATGAGTGCGGCCCGCAGTTCAGACGTTTGTGCGGGCTTCTAACAATTGGGCCCGGACGTTTCAACCGCCCAGGCCCAAACGTCTGCTTTGTCGCGCTGCACGGCAAGTGCAGCAGGCGAATTGCTTAATTTGTGGCCTTCTGCGGCAACAACTTCAGGATGCCCTGAGCGGCGGCTGCGGCTGCGGCATCGGCGGTCTTGCCCCAACTACCATCGAGGGAACCCTGCGGCACCTCGTTTTTCTGGGACACGGTGCCAAGCTTCTTGCCCTTGGGATCGATCACGTTCCAGTCGATCTGTATCGGCTGTTTGCCGTCCTTGCCCTGGCCCATCGCCACCTTGCCTTCGACCTTGTAAGTCTGGCCGCTCGGTGTCGTCGTCAGGGCAACGCCATTCTTCGTCAGCTCGCGCTGGATGGCGCTGGTCAGCGTCGCGCCGCCATCGCCGGGCGCGCCCGTGACGGCTGGCACAACGGTCGAAATCGGGCCGGTATCAATGCTGCCCGTCGTCGGGCTGGTTGGCGCGATCGGCGTCGCTGCTGCGGTCGCGACCGGTGCTGGCGACGCTGCGGGCGCCGAATAAGACGACGCCGGTGGTGTCACCGCAGCCGTGCTGATCGGGCTGGCGGCGCTGGCGACCGGAATGCTGCTTCCGGGCAACGATGCCGCCAACTGACCGGCCGTCTTGTCGGCGATATTCTGGATCACCTGCGGTGAAACCGAAGCCCACGGATCAGCACCGCTACCTGGAGCAAACACTTCGCCTGTGATGCGGTTTGCACGCTTGCCGGCCTGATCGGTGACATCCCAGATATACGATATCTTGGAGCCGGCCTTTTCCCGAGCTGCCACGATGTAGCCGCGCAGTGTGTATTCGCCTTTACCGCCAGGCGCCCGCGCAACCGAGATACGGTTGCGCTCCATTGACGACGTCAGCTGCGATTGCAGATCACGCGAAATGTTCTCAGGCGCACCAATCACGGGCGCGATCTCGAGTTTCGCGGTTTGTGTTGTGGCGCCGGTCGCCGGCGGAGCTGTCAGAGACGCTTCCGGACCAGGCGTTTGACCACCGCCGAGAATGTTTGTGCTGCTTTCGCATCCAGCAAGCGCGAGCGCCGCCGTAATGGCGAGCACAACGGCTCGTGCCGTCTTCGTCCGGCCCGCGGTGATCGCAGCCGCGCAATTTTGGAAATTCGCAGAGTATAAGGTCGTCACGCGACGTCCCCCTGTTGTCCACCCGCACACGTCCGGCGGCCAGCATACAAACTCTGCGGCCAACACTCCCTCAAAACTACCGGTACTCTCCCAAACCTGTAGATCAGGGCTAATGCACACGTCCAGATGGCAGGCTGCATAATTCGTGATCAGGGCGCAGCTTCCCTGGGTCTGGCGCCTACTCCGCTGTGGATTGTGCAGTTAAGCCACGACAATGGCAGAGATTTGACGACCGTAATCCGGCTCTTTTCGCTGCGTTGTGCGCCGGTACGAGAAGAAAAGCGATTCGTCTGCGTGCGTGCAGCGTGCCTCGTTAACGATGTTGGTTACGCCAGCGGTTTGCAGGCGGCTGAGAATATATCCCGGCAAATCGAAATGCGGTTTGGCGGCCGCAGCGGACATGGCAAAAAACGGTCCGCTTGTTGGATCGCGTTCGAGGACGCCGGCTTCGAACTCGGCGCCGACTTCATAGGCCGCTTGGCTGATGCACGGCCCGAGTGCGGCGGCAATGCGCGACCGCTTTGCACCGATGCGTTCCATCTCGGCCAATGTGCTCTCGATGATACCGCCGACTGCGCCGCGCCAACCGGCGTGCGCCGCGGCGACGATTTTGGCTTCGGAATCGGCAAACAGCAGCGGCCCGCAGTCGGCCGTCAGGACGCCGATGACGAGCCCGGGCGTGCTCGTCACAACGGCATCGGCTTTTGGAAGGTTGCTGTCGGCTGGTGCATTGATGGCAAGCGCCGTCGTGCCGTGTTCCTGATACAGCGTGACGACAGCGCCGTAAGTGCCGCCGAGCGCGTCCGAGATGCGGCGGCGGTTTTCAAGAACGCGCTCGGCGTCGTCCGATGAACCGAGACCGCAGTTCAGACCAGCGTAAATGCCGTCCGATACGCCGCCGGGACGCGTGAAGAATCCGTGCCGGATGCCATCGAGCGCGGCGAGGTTTGAGGCGGTTATCGGCTGGAGCATGTCACCCGTATGTGCTTGTGCGACCGTGATCGCCTACCGGATTGTAGCCGACGTTGCCAGCACTACAAACCAAAGCCCGGAAGGGGCGGCAATTCCGCTGATCTGACGCCTATGGCTTTAAAGCGCGTGCCCATGCCATTCGGAGCGATCAGGCGCGCGACGCGGCCTTCGATATCGCCGGCCAGCGCCGGGTTCGCGGCCATCAAGCGTGAGGCCCGCTCAATGATACCAAGCGCGCCGAGAAACTCGGTTTGCGTCACCGGGCCGTCGATGACCAGACCTGCCGAATGGAGCGCCGACGCCAATTCGTAGAAATTGATCTGAGCGGAAAGATCGGCTTCGCCCGGCGATGCCAGCGGATGCTCGTAGGCGTGCTCGCGAACGGCCTGAAGCGTATCGCCGCTGACGGGCGAGACGTGGCCGTAATCGATGATGACCGCTGCCACGGGACCGCTTTGTGCGAGCGCGCGGAACGCATCCGCTAAGCGCTGCGGGCGCTGGGTTTCGTAGATCGCGCCGAGTTCCGCCGATGCAAACTGTGCCGCGAGATCGTCTCGGCTTTGCGCGCCGGCGAGATGTGTGAACGTGAGATGCCCCTCGCCGTCGAGGCCGACCGCGCGCGGAAGCCATCCGTTGTCGGTTTTCACCCATTGCTCAACGGGCCAAGCATCCAGGAATTCGTTGGCAATGATAATGGCCGGCGTCGGGAAGCCGGCGAGGTTATGGCTCCAGTTCAGCGGCACGCCACATTGTGCGAGCGCGGTGCGCTGTTCGCCGACAAGCGATGGGCTCATTTCGATCAGATGGAGCGACGCGGCATCAAGGAAGCCCGGAACGATGCGCGCCGCGCGCAACGCATCGCGCATCATGGTGCCGCGTCCGGGGCCATATTCGACGATATGGACCGATTGGGGTGCGCCGAGCACTTGCTGCCAGACGACGCCAGCCCACAATCCGATCAGCTCACCGAAGATCTGGCTGATCTCGGCCGACGTGATGAAATCGCCGTCGCTGCCTATCACGGTGCGCGTGGCGTAGTACCCGCTGTCGTCATCCCAAAGGCATTGCGACATATAGTCGGAAACGGCGATCGGTCCGTCGCGCGCAATTTGCGCCTTGAGCTTCGCAGCGAGGCGTGTGTCGCGCCGGTCTGCCCGTTCACTGCTCACGCTTGAAGCTGTTCTGCGGCCGATTTCCGGCGCGCGGTGACGATGAAATAGATGCCGAGCATCAGCATCGGGATCGAATAGATCTGTCCGGCTGTGAACGGCTCGATATTCAGCGCGTGGATTGGTTCCGGCTCGCGAAAGAACTCGCATATCGAGCGCGCGATGGCGTACCACACAAGCCAAACGCCGGTGACGAGGCCCGGCTGTTTCAGCCCCAAAACCTTGTGCGTCATGATCCGCATGATGACCAGCATAACGAGGCCTTCAAGCGCTGCTTCGTAAAGCTGGCTCGGGTGGCGCGGTTCCGGTCCGCCGTTCGGAAAAACCACGCCGACGGCGGCGTCCGTCGTCCGGCCCCAGTGCTCGGAGTTGATGAAGTTCGCGACACGGCCGAAGAACAGGCCGAACGGGACCGCCGCGCAGCAGATGTCCATGATCGTTCGCGCAGAGACCTTGTACTGCCGCGCGAAAATCAGAATGGCGATTGCGGACCCTATGAGCGCGCCATGAAAAGACATGCCGCCGCGCCAAGTCTTCAGAATCTCGGCTGGATTCGAGAAGTAGTAGCCGGGTTCATAGAGCAGAACTTGCCCGAGCCGGCCGCCGACGATGATGGCGAGCGTCATGTAGAGCAGCAGGTCGTCGACGCGGTCGATCGTCAACGGAGGGGTGTTGTTGCGCCAGAGATGCGGGGTCGATAACAGCCGGCGCACGTAGAGCCAGCCAAGGACAAGGCCGCCCATGTAGGCGAGGCCGTACCATTTGATCGAAACCGGGCCGATGCTGAACGCTTCGGGATCGATATTCGGGAAGGTCAGCGCGGCGAGCAACAGCATACTGGGACGGTCCTTGAACCTGAAATCAGCCGGGTCTGCCCGGACGCTCTCCGGACGTACTCCGGGCACACCAGGGGTTTGTCGGTAACCCCGCCGGACTGTCAAGATCGGCCGTCAGGACCGCGCGCCGAGGAGAGCCGTTTGAGGCCGCAATTGAGGCCGTAAAGGCTCGCCCTGAGATCAAGCCTTGCCGGGCGTGAAGGCGGCGGCCATATTCGGTTTATCCGAGCGTCGTCACGACGTTCGCCCAAACTAAGGTTCTGCAAATGATCCAGACGACAAACCGCATCTTCGATGACTTCGCCAAGATGATGACGGACGCCGCCGGCGCCGCTGAGGGCATGAAAACCGAAGCGCAGAATTTGTTCAAAAGCCAGGCCGAGCGCTTTCTGCGCGACATGGACGTCGTCGGGCGCGAAGATTTTGAGGCCGTCAAGGCGATGGCGCAGAAGGCGCGGGAGCAGAACGAAGCTCTCGAGAAGCGCATCGCAGCACTTGAGGCGCTCGTCGCGGGCCGGCCGCCAATTTAGTTTGGTCGCTTAATTTGGTGCTGGCCAATCGCCGCGAACCACCTCACAAATCGTGGCGAAATTGAATCGCGCGTTTCTTCCACATGTATGTAGGGTTTCTCCCGTTATTTCCGTGAGTTCTTTGAATTTAAGCCGCCTTTGCCACACCTCGCCACTTTGACCGTGGACAAGGTTTGCGGGCGTCTCGGGTCGGCTTGCGACTCGCCGGGGGCTCTGTTTTTGTCCCGCGCATAGTCAGGTCATGGGTATTGCTTCGCAGTCATAATTGCCAGTCGCACGCAGTTCTCAGTCTCGCGTTGCCGCCGATTTGAATTGCCGAACACACCGACGCTCGACGGGAATGAAAAAGGATTCATACGAATGGCTTTTGCCGAACGCAGCACCGACCGTATCCTAAACCCAATCGATTTGATTGAGCAGTTGGCGCATAGCCACGACTGGCCGGCGGAGCGCTCGAGCGACGACGAATTGACATTGATCGTAGCCGGAACCTGGACCGACTATCACATCTCTCTGAATTGGCGCGATGACCTCGAAGCCTTGCATTTGGCGTGCGCATTCGACTTCCGCGTGCCGGAAAACCGGCTTCCGGAAATGTACCGCCTCGTGGCGCAGATCAACGAGCAACTTTGGCTCGGTCATTTTGATTTGTGGACCCAGGAAGGTCTTGTGATGTTCCGCCACGCGCTGTTGCTCAATGGCGCGGTTCCGACGGTCTGCCAGTGCGAAGCCATGCTGAAAGCGGCGCTTGAAGGTTGCGAGCGCTATTACCAAGCCTTTCAGTTCGTCGTCTGGGCGGGTAAGGAGAGCAAGGAAGCTCTCGTTTCGACAATGTTCGAGACCGAGGGCCGCGCGTAACGGCGCGCAAGCATCGCCGAACTCGGGTATCGCGTTATGACACTGTCTCTCAATGGAACCATCCTGCTCGCGGGCGCCGGCAAAATGGGCACGGCGCTCGTCGAGGGCTGGCTGGCGCGTGGCGTCCCGGCGGCATCGATCATCATTCAAGAACCGTCGCTTTCGGCGGAGACCGCCGCCGTCGCCAAGCATCACGGATTGCGGGTTGCCCCGGAAATAGCGGCACTTGATGCGCCGCCAGCCGTCATCGTCGCGGCAGTCAAGCCGCAAGTCATGGACGCCGTCTTCGCGCCTCTAGCGAAACTCGCAGGGCCGGAAACCGTCGTGCTGTCAATTGCAGCGGGCCGCTCGATCGCGAGCTTCGAGAAACACGTGGCCGAGGGTACGGCGGTCGTCCGCGCGATGCCGAATACGCCGGCTGCCATCGGGCGTGGCATCACGGGTGCCGCGGGCAATGCGCATTTGAGCGACGCGCAGAAGGCCTTGTGCAGCGCGCTTTTAGGCGCGGTTGGCGACGTTGTCTGGGTGCCGGACGAAAGCCTGATTGACGCTGTGACGGCGGTTTCGGGATCAGGACCGGCGTACGTCTTCCTACTGGCTGAATGTTTGGCGGACGCGGGCGTAAAAGCCGGGCTCGACCGCGATACCGCAACAAAACTCGCGCGCGCGACGGTCTCGGGCGCAGGCGAACTGTTGCACCGGTCGAAGCTGCCCACCGAGACGTTGCGCACAAACGTAACCTCGCCCGGCGGTACGACGGCGGCCGCGTTGGGCGTATTGATGCGCGATGATGGATTGCAGCCGCTGCTGACGGAAGCTGTGCTCGCCGCAAAAGAAAGAGGCCGCGTTCTCGGTCAGTGATCTGGCTGGGTGTCAGATCGTGCCCGAATTCGCGACCTCTTTGCGAAGTCACAGTCTCTCGCGAGGCTGTAGCGGCTATCCCATTCTTGCACCGGAGGAGGACGCCGACGGTGCAAGCAGTCAGACGGGAGTGTGGTGAAACCGTCTTCGATGTCGAATTTGTAACATCATAACATTACATTCAAATCACGAACTGGTGAGCCCGCGAGGTCGCGTGCCAACAAATGCCATAAGGCGTTCAAAATTCGAACTAAAGCGGCAGTGAAATAATCGCGCGCAAGCCGCCTTTGGAACTCTCGCCAAGGGCGATCTCGCCGCCGTGGCTCTTAGCGATGTCGCGGGCAATTGCGAGACCGAGGCCGCTGTTGCCTTCGTCCTGATTGCGAGCGTGATCGAGTCGGTAAAACGGGCGGAAGACGTTCTCGCGTTCCGATGGTGGGATGCCGGGGCCGTCGTCGTCGACCTCAATGCGCACCCATTGCCCCTCGGTCGCCGCGCGAATGACGATATTGTCGCCAAATCGCGCCGCGTTCGTCACGAGATTGGTGATCGCACGCTTCAGCGCTTGCCGCTTCAATGGCAGCACGAGGCGTTCATCGCGTTTGCGCATTTTGACGTCGATGACGCTGCCGTAAATTTGCGACTCTTCGTAGACCTCCATGAGCAAGTCGCGCAGGTTCGTTGGCTTGGCTTCTTCGCCGCCATCGCCTTTGGCGAACGCCAGGTAATCCTCGAGCATGTGTTGCATTTCGTTGACGTCGGATTGCAGCGAGCGCGTCTCGGGCGAGTCTTCAAGCATCGCAAGTTCGAGTTTGAAGCGCGTCAATACGGTTCTGAGATCGTGGCTGACGCCCGCAAGCATGGTCGTGCGTTGCTCGACGTGGGTCGTGATGCGATCGCGCATTTGCAGGAAGGCGACCGCGGCTTGGCGCACTTCGCGCGCGCCGCGCGGGCGGAAATCTTCCGAAATCGAACGGCCCTTGCCGAACGCGTCGGCGGCGTCGGCGAGGCGCAGAATCGGACGGATCTGGTTGCGCAAAAACAGAATAGCGACGGTCAAAAGAATGACTGACGTGCCAACCATCCAGAGTAGGAAAATATGCGAATTCGAGGCGTATGTCTGGCTGCGCGTCGCGATGAAGCGCAGGATGGCGTTGTCATGCTTGACGCGAATTTCGACGTTCTTGGCGGCACCGACCGTATCGATCCAGAACGGCAACTGAACGTGACGGCGCAGCTCGTTCGACAGCGCCCGGTCGAGCAGCGCAAACATCGGCTTCGGTTTCGGCGGCGGCAGATCGCCGGGCGGCAGCACTTCCATATTGAGGCCAAGCCGGTCGCGCGCGAGATCGACGATTTTCTGGGCGTCGGCAGCTTGCGGTTTGTCTTCATAGATTTGAATAACCGCCGCGATATCGCGCGCCGTCGCTTCCGACAAACGCCGCGTTACCGCCTGCCAATGGCGTTCCATAAACGCAAATGCGATGACGCCCTCGAGGACGACAATCGGCGTGATGATGATGAGAAGCGCGCGTGCATAAAGCCCTTTTGGGAGCAATTCCGACAGCAGCGCCGTCGCGCGTTGCGTGAATACGCTCTGCCGCGCTTGAGTAATCCAAGCGCGAATGCTCGCTTTCGTATCTGAACGCACGTCGCTCTCTGCGACCATAATTTGTTATCCGGGTAGCAAGTGGTCAATCAGTGTAGAGAATGTAACCTTTGCCGCGCACCGTCTGAAGATAGACAGGGTTCGAGGGATCGCATTCGATCTTGCGGCGCAGGCGGTTGATCTGGACGTCGATCGCGCGTTCGCTGCCGGTGCTTTCGTCACTCGATAATTCGTGGCGTGGCACAGGCAACCCGATGCGGTTTGCAAACAGGCGCATCAAATCGCGCTCGCGTTCCGTCAGCTTTACGGTCTCGTCGTCCCGCCGTAGCTCGCCGCGCGCAATATTGAATACGCACGGTCCCATACGAACGTCGTCGCGGCACGCCTGATTGGGCTGCTGTCCGCGGCGCAGAATGTTCTTGATGCGCAGGAGCAATTCGCGCGGCTCGAATGGCTTGGAGACGTAATCATCGACGCCGGTTTCCAGACCCGAGATGCGGTCTTCCGCGTCCGTCAATGCGGTCAGCATGCAAATGGGGACAGGCCGCGTCGCTTTGAGGTCACGTGCGAGGCTAAGTCCGGATTCACCTGGCATCATGACGTCGAGCAGAACGAGGTCGAACGCAAGTCCGCGCATGTACGACCGCGCGGATGCGGCATCGCTCGCTTCCGTGACGCGAAAGCCGTTGCTCGCAAGAAACCGGCCGAGCAAGGCACGAATCTTCTGGTCGTCATCGACGACGAGAATATGCGGCGCGTTGTCGGGGAGCATTTCACTGCGCGTTGCGCTGCTCGCGGATGTCATTCGTCAACTCCTGCGCCATTTTTCGCCGCCGCTGCGTGTGAAGCATCTTTCAACAAGGCTTCCACGTAGGGGCGATCCTTGTCGGCAATCATTGCGAAGAGAAATTGACGCGCCAGCCGCTGCGCGCCCGGCCCGACCTCTTGCATCGCGTTTTCGAGGCGTTTGACCTGAATTTGCGTGAGTTTATCCGTCAGCCGCGCACCCTTGGCCGACACATAAAGCCGGCGCTCGCGCCGGTCTTCGTCGCCCGCGCGCTGGATTATGAAGCCCTCGTCAACCAATTGCTTGAGTACCCGCGCCAAGCTCTGCTTGGTAATTTTCAGGATTTCGAGAAGCTCGGCGACTTTGAGGCCAGGATTGCGATGCACGAAATGCAGCACGCGGTGATGCGCGCGGCCAAACCCGTATTGCTCTAGAATCGTATCGGGATCGCCTGTGAAATCGCGATAGGCAAAGTAGAACAATTCGACGCAAGAGACGATATCTGCGTCCTTTATGCGATCGCTTGCTGCAATGGTGGCGACAGACTTGGCTGAACTCATGGCACTCGAACGCTGGTGGGGGACGCGGCGTGCGTTTATGTCAGTCATGTTGACTTATTGGCGCCGATCGGTTCATGTTTCAAGTCAAATAGTGACGATTAGCGCATTCAGGGCGTCTGTTTTGCTGGCACATCAGAGCTGGCTTGAAGGCATCTTGAAGCTTGCCCGCAGGGGCGCTAAGGCACTTTGGACATCACTCAAACGCGACGCAAATCCCGAGTGCCGCCGATGTTAAGGCGCCGCCCGGGTCTTAAGGAAGTTTACTATGGCAGACTTGGTTCCCTATCACGATCGCGACGGCTTTATCTGGCTTGATGGCAAGCTCGTGCCGTGGCGGGACGCGCAGGTCCATCTGCTGACGCATGCGTTGCATTACGCAAGCGCCGTCTTCGAAGGCGAACGCGCTTACGGCGGCGAAATCTTCAAATTGACCGAGCATTCCGAGCGCCTCATCGCCGGCGGCAAAATCATGGATTTCGATATCCCGTATACGGTCGCCGAAATCGATCAAGCCTGCCGCGATACGGTCGCTGCAAACAATCTCGTCGACTGCTATGTGCGCCCGATCGCGTGGCGCGGCAGCGAGCAGATGGGCGTGTCCGCTCAGCATTCCAAAATTCACCTCGCGGTGGCTGCCTGGAATTGGGGATCGTATTTTCCGATGGATCAGCGCCTCAAGGGCATTCGCATCACGCATGCGCAGTATCGTCGCCCTGATCCGGCATGCGCGCCATGCAAGGCGAAGGCTGCGGGTCTTTACATGATCTGCACGATCGAAAAACATCGCGCCGAGCGTGCGGGATATTCCGACGCGTTGATGCTCGACTATCGCGGTCGCGTTGCCGAATGCACAGGTGCCAACGTCTTCCTGATCAAGGACGGCGTCATACACACGCCCGATCCCGATTGCTTCCTCGACGGCATCACGCGCCGCACGGTCATCGGTCTTGCGAAGGCGCGCGGCATTGAAGTCGTCGAACGCGCGATCATGCCGGAAGAGCTCGGTTCGTTTACGGAATGCTTCATCACGGGAACGGCCGCTGAAGTAACGCCAGTATCGGAAATCGGCGGGCACACCTATAAGCCGGCTGCGATCACAGAAGCGCTGCTGAACGATTACACGGCTCTCGTCACGCCATCGAAGCGCGCGGCTGCCGAGTAAGACTACTATTTGTCTGGACCGATTTCAAAATGCCGGTCGGCGGTGGCGCTCGCTTGCCTGCCACTGCTTGCCTGCTATTGCCCGCGCAAAATGAGCGGCGCGCACACATATCCGAGAAATGCCGCTATCATGATGCCTGCGGCAACGAGCGCGGTCGCGGTCACCGTGATCCCAGCAATGTGGGCAATCCCGCGCGCAACCACCGTCCAGAATAGCGCCGGCACGATCGACGCGAATAACAGGCCGGCAACGCGATGCGCCTGCCCGACCAGCAACAGCCGTTCATTGCTGGTTAACGTCATTGCGCGCGTGCTGGTTTGATATGCCGTCATCGCGTTCTCCGGTCGACTACCGGTCGGCGACGCGGCGTCAGGAATGGTAGTGTTCGAGATCTAAACGCGATCTTAATGGCAAGGTTGCGTGACGATTGCGGATCAATCAACGCTAACTTTGTCTTACGCAACGTTTGTTGTTTTGCTGCGCAGCATAATGAGTTGTAGAATACGGCGTTCAAAAAGTCGTGCGGCTGGCGTTGCGTTGCGCGACGACTTCCGTCAAAAGCCCGCAGATGACCGATGAAATCTACGATGTCGCTATTCTCGGTGGCGGCCATAACGGGCTGACCACTGCAGCCTATCTCGCAAGTGCGGGATTAAGCGTCGTTGTGCTCGAAAAGAATTCCGTCACCGGCGGTGCAGCGATCACGGAAGCTTTCGCGCCAGGCTTTCGCAATTCTGTCGCGTCTTACACTGTCAGCCTGCTCAATCCGAAAGTCATTACCGATCTCGAACTCGCGCGGCATGGATTGAAAATCGTCGAGCGGCCGGCCGCCAATTTCTGGCCTGTCGATGAAACGCGCGGACTGCTGATGGGCTACGGCCTAGCGGCGCGGCAGCGGGCAATCGCTCAATTCTCGAAACGTGATGCCGAAAGATTGCCGGCGTATGACGCAGCGCTGGAGCGCGCTGCCGCGATGTTGCGTGATCTCATCACGCGCACGCCACCGAACGCCGGTGGCGGATGGCTTGAGCTCATCAAAGTTGGTGCGGCCGGGCGCCGGCTTTTGAAGATGCCGCTTGAGGATCAGCGTCTGCTGCTCGAACTTTTCACAGCGAGCGCCGCGGATTTTCTCGAGCGTTGGTTTGAAAGCGATACAGTCCAGGCCGCATTCGGGTTTGACGGCATCGTCGGCGCGTATGCGGCGCCATCAACGCCGGGCACGGCCTACGTTCTCCTGCATCATTGCTTCGGCGAAGTGAATGGCAAGCCCGGCGTATGGGGCCACGCGATCGGTGGTATGGGTGCAATCACGCAGGCCATGGCCAAGGCAGCCGAAGCACGCGGAGCCATCATCCGTACCAATGCTGAGGTGGCGTGGCTGCGCATGAATGGCGCACGCGCCGCGGGGGTTGTTCTTGCAAACGGCGAAGAAGTTCGTGCGCGCGCCGTCGCGTCGAACATTCCGCCCAAACTGCTTTTTCGCGCCTATGTTCCTGAGAACGCCGTTCCGGACGACGTGCGCCAACGCTTCACCGGCATCAAGAGCGGCTCGGGCACGTTCCGCATGAATGTCGCTCTGAGCGAATTGCCGGACTTCACCTGTCTGCCTGGAACAGTGCAAGCGCCGCATCACGGTTCCGGCATCGTGATTGGGCCGACGATGGGCTATCTCGAACGGGCCTATCTCGATGCGCGCCGCGATGGGTGGTCGAAAGAACCTGTCGTGGAGATGCTCATTCCGTCGACGCTGGATGATAGTCTCGCGCCGAAAGGCCAGCACGTTGCGAGCCTGTTTGTGCAGCACGTTGCGCCGCATTTGCCGGATGGGCGGTCTTGGGCAAACCCGCTCGAGAAGGAGACGTTTGCGGACGTCGTCATCGATACGGTGACGCGGCATGCGCCGAATTTCAAAAGTGCGGTGCTGCATCGGCAAATCCTGTCGCCGCTCGATCTTGAGCAGCGGTTCGGTCTTGTCGATGGCGATATCTTCCATGGTCAGTTGGGGCTTGGGCAATTGTTCTCAGCCCGTCCCGTGCTCGGCTATGGCAACTATCGGATGCCGGTGCCGGGGCTGTATCTCTGCGGATCGGGCGCGCATCCAGGCGGCGGCGTGACCGGCGTCCCCGGCATGAACGCCGCGCGCGAGATCATTCGCGATTTTAAGCACCGCAAGGTTTGAGGCTGCCATGCGCATCAACGATGATCTCGAGATCGACGATAATATGATCGAAGAGCGCTTCGTGCGATCGTCGGGGCCGGGCGGGCAGAACGTCAACAAGGTTTCGACAGCGGTTGAGCTGCGCTTCAACATGGAAGCCTGCGAAGACTTGACCCCGAGCGTCAAGGCGCGTCTCGCGCGTCTCGCCGGACGACGGCTGACCGACGACGGCGTGCTGATCATTCAGGCCGATCAGTTCCGAACGCAGGACATGAACCGCTCGGACGCGCGCAAGCGGCTGACGACCTTGATCGCGGAAGCGCTGATAGTGCCTAAGCCGCGTATCAAAACGCGCCCATCACGCGCGTCGAAAGAGCGGCGCATCAAAGCCAAGAACGTACGGAGCGGCGTGAAGAAAATGCGCAGCAGCAAGCCGGATTGGGACTGACGCCGGTCTGGATCAGCGCAGCGTTACAGCGCTCCATCGTGCAGAAATGCCAGCATATCCGGCAAATCGACTTTTACGCGTTCCTATTTCCCGGCAATACGCAGTATGTTTGCCAGCGTTGGATTCGTGGCGCGAGAAACGCCTTGCGAGCGGCAGGACTTGAACGTGTCGACAACATTGCTTCAACGGTTCATTTTTTTTGCGCTCGTGCCGGCCGTCGCATGTGCCGTCGCGATCCGGCAGGCGTATCTCAGCAAATTCGATGAACTTTCGACCTGGAAAGGCGGCGGCATGGGTATGTTTGCCAGCGCCGACAGCACGGATACCCGCTTTCTTCGATTTTACATTGAGAAGCCGGATGGCCGCCGCGAGCCGATCATCGGGCTCACGGAACGGCAGAAGATTTTGGAGCAACGCGCGCTCTGGTATCCACGGCTGGCGTCAATCGAGCCGTTGGCTGTAAGTTTGCGCCGCACAGGTTTCGTGGCGGCCAACGAACCCAGTCAGTTGTGGGCATACGCAGACACAGGCGAAGCGCTAAAGCCCCTTGATCGTAAGCATTATTTGCTGCGTGCGAACCTGCCGAGGCCTGGCGCAGATGACCCTGACTGGACACTTGTCATCGAGTCGTACCGGGTCTCATACGATCCGACGACTAAGCGCGCAGGATACAAACTGGTTAAAAGCTGGAATTTTCCGAAGCGGGGCGCGGAATGAATTTCCCACGTGCTGCCGAAGCTGGATTTTGGTCGGCGTTTGATCAGCTTCGCCGTCGGGACGCTCTGTCGAACGTCTGCGCGTTGACACTGTGCCTCTGCACGTTTTTCGGCTTCAAAGATGCAATTTTCGCAATCATTGCGCAAGTTGCGCTGATTGCTGTCCTGTGTAACCGCGAATTCCTGACACGCTGGGAACTCTGGTTCGCAATCGCGCTCAGCGGAACCGGGGTACTCGTCTACGACTGGAGTGTGTCTGACAATCACAAATACTTGCTGGTCTATTGGCTTTGGGTGGTGACCATTGCCGCCTACGCGCAGCGCTATGATCTCGCCGGAAAAATATTGGAATCGCACGCCCGCTTTTTCCTGGTGTTCATTTTCCTGATGGCAGCGATCCAGAAAATGCTTTCTGGAACTTATATGTCCGGCGCTATGTTCGAGATGAAGTTGCTGCTCGATGCTAGGTTCGCGGCATTCGCGCATCTTGCCGGAATAGACGCCGGGACACTCGCTAAAGTGGATCTGGAATTAGCGACGTTGCGCAGTCCGCTTGCGGTATTCCCCGATAACGCGCGACTGATTTCATCGACCGATTATGTTCGAACAGTCGCCCAAGCGATCACTTGGTATGATCTTCTGATCCAGATAGCGATCGGCGCTCTGTTTTTGCCGGCTCGCAAAATTACAGACAAAGCGGCGCACATAGCGCTTCTGTTTTTTATATTCACTACATATATCCCCGCGCCGGTTTTTGGGTTCGGTTGGTTGCTGTCTATTCTGGGATTTGCACTCGCGCGAAAGCTTGAAAGCCCGATTATATCGAACGCCTACCTTGCCTCTTTCGTTGCTATTCTCCTTTATCAGCTTCCCTGGCGCGAATGGGTGCTGGCTCACTGATGCGGCGTGCATTCGATCAAATGCTGCAGATACCTGGCGCCGTCGTGATCTACGATGGTCAGTGCCCGTTCTGCGATGCCTACGTAAAGATGCTTCGGCTTCGGGAATCTGTCGGTCATGTCACGATGATTGACGCCCGCGACGAGCCTGATCTCGTTCAAGAATGTGAGCGGCGCGGTTATCCGTTGAATGATGGCATGCTTGTCCTTCTCGCGGGACGCGCATACTTCGGCGCAGATGCAGTGGCGTTACTGTCTCAGCTCACGACAGCGTCGGGGATGCTGAATCGCGCGGTTGCTTTCGTTCTGAAAAACAAAGCATTGGCCAGCGTTTGCTACCCAGTCATGCGCGGTGGGCGGGCAATCACACTGTCGATGATGGGACGGCAAAGGCTCTGATTTCTGGTAGCGGGGGCCGGACTTGAACCGGCGACCTACGGATTATGATTCCGCCGCTCTAACCAACTGAGCTACCCCGCCACAAACGCCGCCGGACAATGGTCAGGGCGGCGTTGGGAAACACGGTCTATATTCGCATAGACGTTACTGTCAAGTTTAGGCGGCGCAGGATTGGTCCTGTGCGCCAACGTCGCGATTCCTTCCCGCGCAACGAGAACGCGCTTATTCCGCGGCCTGCTGCTGCGTGACGGCGCCTGCGTCTTTCTTGAAGCGCATCATTGTGAACAGCCCCCACGGGCGCAGTGAGCGGCTTTCGACCAGCTTCAGCTTCGGGCAGACCATGACGCGCGATACATCGAACACCGAATGCCAGCCGACGAGATCGGCGAGCGGCGCCATGCGGCGTTCGACCCAGCCGCGAACGCCTTCTTCCTGGCTGAAGTGATTGACGAGCATGACGGTGCCGCCCGGCTTGGTCACGCGCGACAGTTCCTGCATGACTTTCTCGGGATCCGGCACGACCGTGATCAGATACATGCCGACGACGGTGTCGAAGGTTGCGTCGGGGAACTGAAGGTTGCTGGCGTCCATTTCGTGCAGGCCAGAAACATTCTTCAGGCCCTCAGCCTGGACGCGCTCGCGGGCCTTCTCAAGCATCTCAGGCGCGAGGTCGATGCCGGTGATTTCGAGGTGCGGTTTGTATTCCGGAAGCGATAGCCCGGTGCCGACGCCGACTTCAAGAACCTTACCTTTGCCAGCATTGATGATTTCGACAGCGTGGCGGCGGCCAGCGGTCGAGACCTTGCCGAACGTGTAATCGTAGACGGGAGCCCAGCGGCGATAGGCTTCGCGGACGGCCTCCTCATCCATCTGGTGCGCGTGGATCGAAGTGCGCGCTACGCTCGATGGCTGAATGTCACTCACAGAAAACCTCCATTACACCGGCACAAGCGCTTACAGCTTAGTGCCTGCCCGCCGCAATTGTTCCAGCCGATCCGCGTACGGTTCCGCGTACGGTTTCGGCTGGTAGTGTTTTCAACGTCTTGGCAATGAACCCGCCGCCAAGAACAACCGAGCCCGGCTCTACGGTTTCATAGAACACGCAGGCCTGCCCGGCTGCAATACCCAGTTCGCCATCCGACAAAACCACTTGGTGGTGGCCGTTGTCATCAGAGAACAGCGTCGCAGGACGAGGTGCCTGCGACGACCGCAGGCGAACATACACGGGGAGACCGTCGCTCGCGACCTCGGCGAGCGGTTTGTCCCCGAGCCAATTCAGGTTGCGGAGCACGAGACCGGATGTCGTCAGCGCCGCGCGCGGACCAACGATGACTTCATTCGTCGAGGCATCAAGACGGACGACGAAAAGCGCTTCTGCTGCGGGAATTTTAATACCCTTGCGCTGGCCGACGGTGAAATTGACGATGCCTTCGTGGCGGCCGAGTACACGGCCATCGATGTGAACGATGTTGCCCGGTTCAAGCGCGCCTGGCTTCAAGCGTTCGATGACGTCCGAATACCGGCCCTTGGGAACGAAGCAGATGTCCTGACTGTCGGCCTTGTCGGCGATCGGCAGATCGTACTTGCGGGCGAGGTCGCGGACTTCCGACTTCAGCAAGCCGCCAAGAGGAAATCGCAAAATTTCGAGCTGTTCTTTGGTGACGCCGAAGAGGAAGTAGCTCTGATCGCGATCAGGGTCGATGCTGCGGGCAAGCTGCGGTCCGTTGGGACCATCGAGGCGCTGGACATAGTGGCCGGTGACGAGGGTCGCGGCGCCGAGATCCTTGGCCGTGTTCAGCAGATCGCGGAACTTGATTTCGTTGTTGCAGGTGACGCACGGGATCGGCGTTTCGCCGGCGACGTAGCTGTCGGCAAAGGCGTCGATGACCTTTTCGGCGAACCGTTCTTCGTAGTCGAGGACGTAATGCGGGATGCCGATCTGTTCGGCGACGCGGCGGGCGTCATGGATGTCCTGGCCGGCACAGCAGCTGCCCTTGCGGCCCGTTGCCGAGCCGTGGTCGTACAACTGCAGCGTGATCCCGATGACGTCGTGGCCGGCTTCTTTCATCATGGCGGCCGCGACCGAGCTATCGACGCCGCCCGACATGGCGACGACCACGCGTTCGCGGGCATCGGGAATACGCAGGCCGGCTGCTGATCGGGGGGATGGCGGGGCTGTCGTCATCGTGAGGTCAAAAATCCGGGTCAAATGGGGTTGCCACGATATGACGGCGCTTCCGGAGCCCGTCTTTTCCAGCGCTGGGCCAAAACCCAGGGCAGGTCCGCCAGACCACCCTGGCCACCTGCGCGTCTTTCAACATCACAGTACCATACACCAGCGCGTAGATAGGCGGATAAGTGCGCCTGAAGCAAGGCGTCGCAGCCGCTGAACAGGCGCTAAAAACGCATTTTCGTCAGGGTTTAGCGGCGAACGAACGGCGGGCTGAGCCGGAGGCCCGGAGTTGGCCCGGAATTCGCTAGGGAAGGGGTAGGGTTACCCCGAACGCTTCAATACGGGATAGCCAGCAAGACAAGTGAAGGAAAGCCGGTTGCGATTCCAGTTCTAGCACACGCATTTATGCCTTTCTTACTCAATGGCTTAGGGCTAATTTAATCGCAACCAAGTAGAACTCCATTGTGGTCAGAGAGTGTGTATTGAGTATCATGACCGAACAACAGATGAGAGCGCGCGGGCGCTATGTGATCGGACCCGATGGGTCTCCGCTCACAGTTGCCGATCTTCCCCCGCGGGATACAAAGCGTTGGGTTATCCGGCGTAAGGCTGAAGTCGTCGCGGCTGTGCGCGGTGGCCTGCTGAGCATGGAAGAGGCTTGTGAGCGGTACACGCTCACGGTCGATGAATTCCTGTCTTGGCAGCGTTCCATCGACAAACACGGTTTGCCAGGACTGCGGGCTACGCGCGTGCAGGACTATCGGGAATAATCGCATTCCCTGCACGATGCTCTGCGTCAATGATGGATATTGAAAGCGCGGCGCTGCGTTGAGCGCCGCCTTTTCTGTTGGCGGCAAGCGTTACGGCGCTTGCGGCTTGGCGGCTGCGGCTGGCTTTGGCGCCTGCGTTTTTGCCGTTTTGACAGGCTTTTTCGCTGCTTTCTTCTCGGGCGCTGCTGGCGCCTCGGCAGCTGGCTTTGCGTCGCCCCATCCGGCGACTGTCGACGATCCAGCGCAGCCCTGATCGCCTTTCGCCCAGCGTCCGACATCTGAAACCATGCCGCTGGCCATCGGCTCCGGCATGCCGACGTTTTCGGTGACCAGGGTCGTCTTACCGTCGACAGGGTCGATTTTGACCTTGAAGGCTTTGGCACCGCGCGGGTTTGGCTGCGACGGGTCGCGCTTATGGATTGTGATCTCGGCTTTGCCGCCGCGCGATGGGGCGTCGGCTTCGGCGTGGTAAATATAGTCTTTCTTCAACGGACCCGAGCCGCCGAACCAGCAACTGTTTGCGCCGCGCGCCACGCGCGAATAAATCTCCGTCGGAGATCCGACCGGCTGATCGTGCTGAACGACCGGTTCGGGCGGCGGCGTCATGTCGGGCAACTTCGGAACGTCGAGTTTCGGCATGGCCGGCAGCGCCATCGTCGGCAATTCGGGCTGCGCGCCGCCGCATCCGGTTAGGGCGGCTCCTACAACCATCAGGGCGCAGAGCGTGCGCAGAGGCCTGCAGACGGCCGGCCTGCCAGGCGCCCGCAATGCCAGTCTCAGATCCGATTCGCAGCCACGCATAAGGGCCGGTTTGCCTTCAGTTGGCATGCGGCGCAAGGGGGTTATCCCCGCCGCCGTGACGGCGAACCGAATACCAAAAAGGCGGCGCCTCGGTGGCACCGCCTCTTAATGGACTGGCCGATACGGCCGATACTTAGCGGTGCGCGAGGGCGCCCATGCGGTCACGGCGGCGGCCGAGACGGCCTTCGTCGCGATGGTCGGCCTGAGCCGAGGCGCGGGCGAGCTCACCAGCGGTGTCGTCGCGTTCGCGGACGGCTGCGGCGAGTTTCTCACGCAACCCGTCGGTCGAAGTTTTGAGGTTGTCCCGGCGCTGGGCAGCGGCCTTGGCAAACGTCGAATAGGAGAAGTGCGCGCGATCGCGGATGCCGGTGCGGTCTTCTTCCAATTGAATCTGGCGCTCAAGATCGAGAGCCATCTGGTCGAACTCGCGAATAATCCGCTCAAGGTCTTCGACCTTGCGGGATTTCTCATCGACTTCGCGGCGCTTAACGCGCATAGCGGTTTCTCGTGCTTTCATCGTTCGATACCCGATACATATTCGAACTTACGCCGGCTGCGTAACAAGTTTCGTGCCAGCGCCCCGACCGCCACGGCGCGACAACGCCGTAAACGCCCTCATGAAGTGCGTTTCCAGCCGGCCTCGTTCAAGATGCTGAGGCCACCTGGAATGGTTCATATTAGTGGTAACACAGGGCCATTAAGTTGCGGTAAAGCAACGCAATACGAATTCTCATCGTGGCAACCACAATCCGTCAACTTTTCGTCCACAGCTATCTTCGCGCCAATCGCGAATACTGTTAGCTCTTGATTCGTAACGGGCATCGCACATGAGGTGTGGGCAGGTTCGGCGGCAGGGTGGGCGCCCGGCAGTCGAATTAACACCGAATGACGCGGTGGGCGGCGCGAGGGGCAAAGTTTCTACAATTTGTACGGGTGGACGGGCCGTCTTGGCACGAAAGGGAATTTATTGTCCCAATTTCGGAGCCGGAGCGTTCTGGATCGCATCAGCGGCACAATGATTTCGCACGACGTATTGCGAAATTTTTTACGCCGGCGATCATCACCAATACAAAATTAGGGTTTGTTAACCTCTGGTCGCTAACTTCCTAACGAATGGCTTAGCTCGAAGCAGTTGTGCGTTCTCTTTGGGGCGGAGAGCAATCGGAACGCGGACGAGGCACGAGAGGAACGGCTATGCGAGTTCTACTTATCGAAGACGACAGCGCGACAGCGCAAAGCATCGAGCTGATGCTGCAGTCGGAAGGCTTTAATGTTTACACGACCGATCTTGGCGAAGAGGGTGTCGATCTCGGCAAGCTCTACGACTACGACATCATTCTATTGGACCTCAACCTGCCGGACATGAGCGGCTATGAGGTTCTAAAAACGCTCCGCGTTTCCAAAGTCTCGACGCCGATCCTGATCCTCTCAGGCCTCGCCGGCATCGACGACAAGGTTCGCGGCCTCGGCTTCGGCGCCGACGATTACATGACCAAGCCGTTCCACAAGGACGAACTCGTCGCCCGCATTCAAGCGATCGTGCGCCGCTCGAAGGGTCACGCTCAATCGGTCATCGAAACTGGCGATCTGCGCGTCAACCTCGACACCAAGACCGTCGACGTCAACGGCCAGCGCGTCCATCTGACGGGCAAGGAATACCAGATGCTGGAGCTGCTTTCGCTCCGCAAGGGCACGACGCTGACGAAGGAAATGTTCCTCAACCACCTCTACGGCGGCATGGACGAACCGGAACTCAAGATCATCGACGTGTTCATCTGCAAGCTGCGCAAGAAGCTGCAGGCCGCGACCGGTGGCAAGCACTACATCGAAACCGTCTGGGGCCGCGGCTACGTGCTGCGTGATCCGGGTGACGAAGGCATCGCTGCCGCCTGACTGCCCAACGTCTCGCGGCCAGGCGTCTGACATTCGAATGTTTGTAGCCTAGATCCTTCCTTCAACAACTTAAACGCCCCCTTTTTGGGGGCGTTTTTTTTATTTCGGTCCGTGCTCACGAACCGGCGTCTTTCGCGTGTCGCCGCATTAAACCCGTGCAATCCATGAAACGGGCGCGGGGGTCGGGCCGTATAGGAACTGTCACCGCAGCAGAGGTTCCGCCCGTGCTCATCCGCCGCCCGCCAGATATCGCATCGTCCGAGATCACGCCTAAGGAGCTATATTTGAGGCGGCGCGAGTTTATCGGCGGCGTCGTGGCAGCGAGCGTGCTGGGCGCCATCGGCGTTGAGGACGCGCGTGCGGCCAAGATCGATGCCGCCAAAAGCCCGCTGTCGACAACAGAAACGGTGACGCGCCGAGAAGACGCGACGACCTACAACAATTTCTACGAATTCGGCACCGGCAAGGATGACCCTGGCCGCAAGGCGCACACGCTAACGACGGCGCCGTGGTCGGTGAAAATCGACGGTCTCGTCAATAAGCCGGCGACGTATACGCTCGAGGACGTCTTGAAGTCCGCGCCGCTCGAAGAGCGTATTTATCGCCTGCGCTGCGTCGAAGGCTGGTCGATGGTCATACCGTGGATCGGTTTCCCGCTCGCCGCCGTGCTCAATCGTGCCGGTGTGCAATCGAAAGCGAAATATGTTGCGTTCGAAACGCTCGTGCGGCCGGCTGAGATGCCGGGGCAGAGCGGCCTGTTCCAGCCGCTGCCGTGGCCATACGTCGAGGGCTTGCGGCTCGATGAAGCCATGCATCCGCTGACGATCCTCGCGAGCGGCATGTACGGCGAGTCGCTGCCCAATCAGAACGGCGCGCCGCTGCGTCTCGTCGTGCCGTGGAAGTACGGCTTCAAAAGCATCAAGTCGATCGTTGCCATACGGCTAGTCGAGACGCAACCGCCGACGACGTGGCAAACGAGTGACGCTGGCGAGTATGGATTTTTTTCGAACGTCAATCCCGAGGTCGATCATCCGCGCTGGAGCCAGGCAACAGAGCGGCGCATCGGTGAGGGCAGCGGTTTGTTCGTCAAACGGCGGCCGACGCTGATGTTCAACGGCTATGCCGATCAGGTTGCAAGCCTGTACGCCGGCCTCGATCTGAAAGCGAATTACTGACATGGCACCGCCCGACGCCGCGCGTGGACGCGCCGGCTCTGGCGCTCGGCCAGGGTCGATCAAGGCGCTCATCAATCCGGCTATTTATGTTTTCGGTTTTGTGCCGGCTGTGTGGACGTTCTACGCGGCGATCAACGATCAGCTCGGCGCCGATCCGCTGAAGGTGCTGGAGCGGTCGCTCGGGCTTTGGGCGCTCAGGTTTTTGATCGCAAGCCTCGCGATTTCGCCGTTGCGGCGTTTTGCGGGCGTGAACCTCATTCGCCATCGCCGGGCGCTGGGGTTGATGGCGTTCTTCTATGCGCTTCTGCATTTGACTGTCTACCTTTGGCTCGACCAGGGGCTTGATGTCGGCTTGATCTGGAAAGATATCGTCAAGCGTCCCTACATCACGATCGGGATGCTGGCGTTTTTGATCCTTCTGCCTTTGGCGGCGACATCGAATGCGTATTCGATCCGGCGGCTTGGCGCGGCATGGCACAAATTGCACCGCTGGGTTTATCTAGCGGCTGCGGCTGCAGCGCTGCATTTCGCGATGGTCGTGAAAAGCCTGACCGCGGAGCCGATCATTTATGCCGCGCTCGTGGCGGGGCTTTTACTGGTGCGACTGCTGCCGAAGACACGCGCGCGAAAGGTGCGCAGCGCAGCGTGAGCCGAAATTGAAAACGTGGAGAGATGTACGATGACCGACGACGCCGACTGGAAAGCCAAGCTGACGCCAGAGCAATATCGCGTGTTGCGCGAAAAGGGCACGGAACGGCCGTTCAGCGGCGCGCTGCTCAATTCGAAGCACGATGGCAAGTTCGCGTGCTCGGCGTGTGGCAACCAATTGTTCTCGTCGGATACAAAGTTTGATTCCGGCACCGGCTGGCCATCGTTCGAAGATGCTTTGCCGGGCGCGGTTGCGTATAACCACGATGTGTCGCACGGCATGGAACGCACCGAAGTGACATGCGCAAAATGCGGCTCGCATCTCGGTCACGTTTTCGATGATGGCCCTGGCGCAACCGGCAAGCGGTACTGCATCAACTCGGTCTGCCTGAAAGAAGATGCCAAGTAGCGTTATGCTGTACGTTTAGATTTCTCCGCGCATCGAACGCGTCGAAAGTAGGAGACGGCTGCCGCAATAATGCCGCAGCAGCGATGATATCCTCTGTACCTTAGCACAGCGGGAAACGGGGGGAGATCGTGTCGTCTCATCGTATTCGCGCGTCGCTGGCTTTGATGGTCGCGCTGTTCGTCGCGGCAGTGATCGAATTCATCTTTGTCTATATTTCCACGGCGAACATAAGCGATGGCGCGATTGGGCCGCCGCTTTGGACGGCGGTTTACGCAACCCTCGTCTATGCGCTCCCGCTCAGCGTGGTGGCAATCGCCGCAACTGAATATCTGCGACTGCGGCGATGGCCCGTATATGTGGCCGCCGGCATCGCCGTGGCGTTTGGAGCGGCTTATCTCGCAACGCTCAGAGAACCGCTGACGTCTTATGTTTTTGCTGGCGGACCGTTGACGCCGTTGGGTCTGATCGTGACCGGCGCTGCGAGCTCGCTGGCGTATTGGTTTTTGGCCGGGTGCCGTGCCGGATGGCGCGGCGATGACGTCGAAACGCAGAATGCGCTAGCGACGCGCGCCTTCCATCGCGCGAGTGAAAATCGTGCAGCCCGAAAAATCTGCTGGCCGTGCATTGCCACTTGGGGCGGCGCGAGCGCGCTTGCGTTTGCGCTGTTCGCTTGGGTGTCGATCGATGGCCTGGGGTTGCGCGACCGGTTGCTCACGGATGCCGCGTATGAAGCGCGCGTCGCGTTGAAAGTTTCGGGCCATAGCTGGGCGCGTTTCGATATTGCCGGCGCGCGCGGCACACTCGACGGGAGTGCACCAGACGAACTCGAAAAACGAATGGCGCACGATATCGTTCGCGAAGCACTCTATGCCGTCACAGGATTCCCGGGCGTGTTGTCCGGCGTTGACGACAAGGCTGTCGCGCAGGTCGATAGGGCGGCGGTCAATCAGAAGCTCGCCGAGGCGCAGCAGCGTGAGCGCGAAGCGCAACGTGTCATCGACGAAGCGCGGCGCGCTGCCGAGGCGGCGCTCGATGCCGCAAGCGCGGCGCCGCAATTGGCTGCTGAGCCGGCAACGGCAACGCTTGCTAGCGAGCCGCAACAGTCCGACGAGCCTCAAGTGCCGGACGCGGTGGGGGCCAACAGCGCTGCGGATGTTGCGCAACCGGCTGCACCGGCGCCCGCCGCGCCCGATACGCCAGAACAGACCGTTGCTGCAGTCGATAGCGTTGCACCGAGCGCTGAACAGGTCGGTGCGAGTGTGCTTGAGGCGACGTCGCCCTGCACCGAACAGGACGTGGCACTGGTCGATAGCAGCCGCATTCTATTCGATGCGCAGTCATTCGCATTGCTTGACAACGCGCAGCGTGACCTTGGACGCGTAGCAGCTTCGATCCGCTCGTGCGCGCATCAGGCCGTTTTGATTACGGGCCATGTCGACGCGAATGCCGATATGCTGTTCAATCCGGCACTCAGTCTGCAGCGCGCCGAAGCGGTGCGCGACGCGCTCGTCGCGCGCGGCGTCAGCGCGACGCGCATCGTGACCAAGACTTTACCGATCGGGCTTGTCGGCAATACCGACATATCGACGGATGAGCGGCGCAATTTCCGCATCACGCACCTCAAGTTTATTGACGGCGGCGAGCTGAGCCGCGACGTGGCGCAAGGCCCCGACGAACGCGCGACCAACTGCGAGGCCGATTTGTCAGAGATCATGGCGCAATCGATCATTCATTTTCCGATAGCGTCGGCGCGCATCAGCGAGGAAAGTTCAGGGATCATCGGAAAGCTTGCGCTCGCGATCCAGAATTGCGGCAGCGTGGTCGTCACCGTCGAAGGGCATACCGATAAGATCGGCTCGCCGGAGCGGAATCAGCAACTCTCGATCGCGCGGGCGACGGCGGTGCGCACGGCGCTTGCAAGCGCAGGTGCCGATCCAACACGTCTCGCGTCTCGTGGATTCGCATCGACGCGGCCGCTCGCTGAAGAAGAAACAGCGGAAGCGTATGCCCTCAACCGGCGCATCGAATTCAAAGTGTCGGGCAAGTTCACGACGTCGAATGCTGGCGGCCCGTAAGCGTTTTTTTGGTTCAGGGATCGGGTGATTTATGTATTTGCTAGCTCAAATGACGATGTATCTGCTGACCGCATTCGCTCTTGGCGTGGCCTCGGGTTATGGCCTGTGGCGTGTGATGGGCGAGCAGGACAACATCGAAAAATACAAAGCCGCCGAGCAGCGTCTGGCTGAGTACCTTGCAAACTGGGAGCGTGGTTCTCGGTAAACCAGCAGCGTTTGTATTGACTGAATTCTCGGCGCTGAGCGCGCATTCCAGGCAATTCGCGATTACGTTTTAAGTGCATAGCTGCATTGCCATGCGGCGCGGAGTGCGCTTACGATCGCGTGTTTGAAATGCCGCGCTTGCGGGGCGATCGCGAAAGGGACCGACACGAATGCTGAGCCGCTTGATCCGCCGTTCGATGCTCGCGGCGTTGCCGCTGACTGCGTTCGTGAGTGGGACGTCTGTCCACGCTGAAGACGCACCGCCCGCATTGATGGCGCAAGATCTGACAGGCCCAACGGTCATTGCCCCCTCGAAGCCGAAAGCATCGGCCTTGCAGTTCGAGCCGCGCCGCATCGCGTGGCCGTTCGATCTACCGTGGGGCGTGGCCTTCCTGCCCGACGGGCGCATTCTGGTCACCGAGCGGCAGGGTGCGTTGCGGGTCATCGAGAATGGAACGCTGCTGACACAGCCGATCGCGGGCATCCCCGAGGTCATTTCCGGCGGCCACGCCGGCCTGCTTGACGTTCTGATCAGCCGCGATTTCGAAAGTTCGCACCGTATATACCTGTCCTACACGCACGGCGCGCCGGGTGAGATCAGCATGCGCGTGATGAGCGCGGTTCTTGGCGAAAGCGAACTCACCAATCAGACGGTGATCTTCGATAGCCGCCCTGCGCAGCCGGGATACGATCAGATCGGCGGGCGCTTGGCCTATGGTCCTGACGGGCTACTGTATCTGACGCTCGGTGATCGCACCGACAAAGACCGGGCGCAAAATTTGCTGGATCACTCGGGCACAATTGTCCGCTTTCGCGAGGACGGCAGCATCCCGGACGACAATCCGTTCGTCGGACGTGAGGACGCGCTGCCCGAAATTTTCACCTACGGCCATCGCAATCCGCAAGGCTTGGTGACGAGCCGCGGCGACGGCAAGCTGTGGTCGGTCGAGCATGGACCCTATGGAGGCGACGAACTCAATCTCATCGAAGCCGGAGCGAATTACGGCTGGCCGTTGGTGACTTACGGCATCGACTACGACGGCACGGTGATTTCCGACAAGACCACAGCGCCGGGGATTACCGGGCCGGTCTATAAGTGGGTGCCGTCAGTCGCCCCGTCGTCGCTCGCCTCGTACGGGGGTGACGTGATGCCTGAAAACTGGAAGGGCGATTTTCTGCTCGGTACGTTATCGGGTGAACGGTTCATTCGTCTGACGATGACCGACGGCAGCGTCACCGGCGAGGAGCAGACGCTGCATCATGCCATCGGAAGGATCCGCAACGTCATCGCGGCACCCGATGGCTACGTCTATCTGCTGACGGATGGCCACAGCGCGTCGCTCTATCGACTGGAGCCTCTGACCGAAGAAATGGCTGGCGCGGACGCGCAGTAAACAACGCTCTAAGGAAGCGCCCGCGCTATTTGCGGACGCTTGTGACGATCCCTGTCGCGAGCAGTTGTTTGCGATCGGGATACCAAACGTCTTCAGGCGGCGTTGCCAGCATTCGTTCGATGAACGCGTCTCCTGCGCCGAATTCCCGGAATGTCGAGATTAGTTTCTGATTTGCGGCCTCGACGAGAACTTGCCCGCTACCGGCTGCGGAGTGAAACCCGAGCTTTGCGCCCTTGTTCAAGATGCGCTCTTTGCCGCCGATGAACGCAATCGTGCAGGCGCTGCCGCAGAGCCCTTCGGCGACGGTCGTGACACCGCGGGCGCGGAACAGTTCGTAGAGCCGCGTGCCGACTTGGATGTGACCGCCGGGACTATTCATGACGACAGTATTTATGCCGGGGTTTTGCGCGAACGCGTTATTGACTTGGTCGAGCAGACCCCAGGACATGTAGCCCGAGAGCTGTAACGTTTGTTCGTCCGCCTCGACCGAATGACCTTGCCGGCCGATCTCGTCCTGATCTGTTGCAGCCTCATGCAATGATGCCATGCCACCGGGCGCTGCTGTCACCATTGCAAGCCCGATGAGCGCGGTGACTGCCGAGATACTGCGTGCGAACCAGCGCGTAAGCCACGAGCGGCCCGGTTCCTTTGCGGCGCTGCTCGCGCGCCAGACGCCTACCAGTTGCCAAATCGCGACGATGCCGATCAGCGAGAAGCCGATCGCGCCCTGGAACATGCGCGAGCGCGGCGTGTCGAGCACCGACCATTTTCCAACCCAATTGAGGCCGATGAAATAGACGACGAACGGCACGAGCATGCCGAAGACGAGCAGGCTCGTCCAAAAGCCGCTCTCGCCGCGCCAGTGCCGCGGCCAGAATTGAGTGATGCGCTTGATCATGTGTATGCCCCGCCTGCGTGCCGGCTGACTGTAGCCCGGCGCCAACAGACCGGAAAGGGAGGCGAATGGTTAGCGGCGGTGAAGGCGCGGAGAGGGAGAATAAATTGCCCGCACGGGTTTGCGTTCGCGATCCTCTACAGCACTAAGACGTCGTTAACGATTTGGCGGTCTCATGGACATTGTCGGGGCAAATGATTCGCCATACGCGAAATCCCCTATCGAAAATGGGTTAGAGGCAAACGATGCAGCTCGAAGTTCAAGCGTTGTTGAAAGCGCTTCTTGAAGAGCAGCGGAAAGAGCGCGATCTCTATCAGGCGGTACTGGCCTCGATGTCGGTGACGGCATCGGCGCGCCGGCGGATGCTGGAAGACATCGTGACGGCATCGAAGACGGCACTGGCTGCCGATGGCGATGGCTATCGCGGGCAGACCAGCATCGCAGAAGCGCACTTGACGGAAGCCATCAAGAAGATGGCCGAAGCCCGCAACGGCATGTTCGCCACGTCGTCCATGAACTGATCTCAAAGGCCCGGAACAACGGCTTGTCGCCGGACACGGGCGGACGGGCAGGCTTTGCTTCCCACACCAAGCGATTTGATCTAAGACCGCGCGACAGAGTTTCTGACGCGAAGGCTTAGCACGCGCATGACCGCATCCGGCAAACCGAAATCAGCGCTCAAAGCCGCCATCATTCCCGTGACGCCGTTCGAGCAGAACTGCACGCTGATCTGGGATGAGGAGAGCAAGATAGGTGCGGTCGTCGATCCTGGCGGCGATCTCGCCAAGATCGAACGCGGCATCAAGGAAGCCGGAATTACAATCGAAAAAATTCTGCTCACGCACGGCCACATCGATCATGCCGGCGGCGCGTATGAGTTGCGCGAACGTTTAGGCGTCAAAATCGAAGGCCCGCATCCAGCCGACAAGCACCTGCTCGACAAGATCGAGAAGCAGGGCGAAATGTACGGGATCACCGGCGTGCGCAACGTCAAACCGGATCTCTGGTTTGAGGACGGCGATACCGTGACGGTCGCCGGCCACACGTTCGAGATTTTCCATTGCCCCGGGCACTCACCGGGATCGGTCGTATTCTTCCATCGCGCACAGCGCTTCGCGCTGGTGGGCGACGTTTTATTCCGCGGCTCTATCGGCCGGACGGATTTTCCGTACGGCGATCACGACGCGCTGATCAACGCCATCAAGACGAAGCTATTTCCGCTCGGCGATGATGTGGCGTTCATTTGCGGACATGGTCCTCCGGGCCAATTCGGCCCGGAGCGCAAGACCAATCCATTCCTCATTTAGCGCTTGCGACTCCCCTTTGGGGAGCCGGCCGCAAGCGCGGCCCCGGTGCGGCGTTCTTCGCCGGCTCCGCGTAAGCGGAGTCGGATGCGCCAAATATAGAGGTCTACCGCGGGAAGCGTAGTTCCAGGCAGCCGAAGACGCCGCACTGATTTTGCAGCGTGCCGTAACCGACCATGCGGCCGTCGTTCTCAAAGATGTCGACTGTCTCGACGCGGAGTGTTTCCTCACAGCTGCGGCGGCAGCTGACCCACGTGCCGTGCGGCAGCATAACTTCCCAGGCGTAGCGGCCACGGCGAACGGGTCCATCGATCGAGCCATTGCCGTGCCGGCTGTAGGCGGTGATGATCGATCCGTCTTCATAAGCGCGGCGCGCTGCATCGGCGGGTGAATTGGCGAGCGGCAGCGCTGTGAGCGCAAGTGCAGCAGCGGCCATAATCGTATTCAATCGCATGATGAGGTCCTTGTTGCGGGTCAACGCGACATCGAAATGTTGATGCCCTTCAAAACAGGGCCGCTCGTCGAGACGGTGACGGAGTGCGAGCCGCCTGCGACCGACACCGACATCGAGCCGTTGATGCCGCCGCTGATCGCGAGGTTCAGTTTGCTCGCGGTCGCTTTGCCCGTGACTGTGCCGGACTGGTTATAGGTGCGCTCTTCCCAGTCGCCGGTGACGGCGCCGTTGGCGTAGTTCAGGTTCGCGCGAAGTTCGACCTTGGCGGAAGCGTTCGCACAGCGGATCGACAGTCCCAAATTCGCGCCGCCGCTGCCGTTGGTATAATAGCCTTTGCAGCGCAGGCTTTCTTTTGTCCCGCCTTCAAAATTCGCGGTGCCCGATCCATTCCAAGTTCCAGCCAGCGACTGGAACGGGCTGTCGGCCGCCAAGGCGGGCGCCGAAAGGCCAATAAGGCCGCAAGCAAATACGAGTTTAGAAACCCGCGAGAAATACGTCGCGCAAAGCACGAATAGTCCCTCCATGAGACAGCCGTTGAAAGTGGCCATGAGACTTAGATTAGAGCGGCGCAGTATCGTCTAGCCGCTCCGATTTGGCGAGGGCGATGCTGGCGACCGACTGTGTCGTTCCGGCGACACAAATACCCCCTTGCCCCCAATTTTCGTTGGTAACCAATCGGCAGGCGCGATGCGCGCGATCGCGACTGGCGGGCTAAACGGCCACTTGAACCGAGCTGACAACGCCTTCGGCCGAAGTCCGTTCCGCCGACGCGACGTTATTCTCATCAGCGTCGCGTCACGCGAACTTCCCGCGATGTTACCCCAATGCCGCCCACAATCGGTCGCGATCCGGGTCCAGCGTCGTCATGTGCACGGGACGCGGGGCAGCACCGGCACTCTACAGACGCAAAAACAAATGCGCGATGACCGGCATGCGGCAGCCGTGCGATTGCCGCCCGTTTGCCATCAGCGCGCACAGGGGTTTGCCGGCCGCACGTCCGGTGAGGGAGTTCACACTATGAAAAAGTCATATCGCGTCGCCGCTGCCTTGGCCGTGCTCGCCACGTCCGGATTCGTCGTCACCGAAAATAGGGCTGCGCCTCAGCCAAACGATCCGCTGTTGCAACTCGCCGGGCGTTGGGTTGGCAACGCCGTCATGACGCCATCGTCAGGCCCGCAGGCGAGCTTCAAATGCGTCGTGACGTATCTGCCGCGCAAGGATGCGCCCGGCATGCAGCAGAATTTGCGCTGCGACGACGGCGGCACGTTCCGGCTGCACGCCGCGACGCAGCTGCAAGTCGAGGACGGCAAGGTCATCGGTGTGTGGCAGGACAAGATCAACGAAATCGATGGCACGGTTTCGGGGAATATCACGCCGACCGGTTTCGAGGTGCAGCTCGACGGCCGCTATTTCCAAGCCAAGATGGCGGTTGCGGGCCAGGGTTGCGATCAGTCGGTGATTGTCATGCCGCAAAGGTCGGAAGTCTTCCGCGAATTGGCGGCCAAGCTCAAGAAGTGCTGAGCACCACATGCTAGGCGCGCCGGAATAGCGTTTAATGCCGGCGCGCGCGGCACGCGATTTTCAACAGCAACCATGTGATCAATGGCGCGGCAATCGCAAGGCCGAGGGCCATCGCGGCGTGTTGCAACTGTGCGGCTTGATATGCGGCGTCCGTTGCCGGGTCTACGCCGCCCATATCGAGCGGCAGCGTAGGCCAGGCTTCAAAAGTCCGATAGGCGATGAAGCCGAGCCAGAGCAGGCTGAAAATGATCCAGGTGCGGCGTAGCCAGGCGCAGGTTGTCGTCTCGGTCATGGCTATTACACCCACGTTTCGTCAGTATCGTCAGCCGGCAATTCGCGCGGACGTCCGGCGCGATCGAGTGCGACGAACGTAAACAGCGCGTGCGTGACGCAGGCTTGGAACTCGCTATCGCGCGGACGGCGCCAGGTTTCAACGTCGAAGGTCATCGAGGTGCGGCCGCGTTTGACGAGTTTCGCCCAAACGGTGACTTCATCGCCGACGCGGACGGGTGAGAGAAACGTCATCGTTTCGACGGCGACCGTTGCGCAGCGGCCTTTCGACAAGCGCGACGCCGCGTTGCCGGCGGCCATGTCCATTTGCGACATGATCCATCCGCCGAACACATCGCCCGATGGGTTGGTGTCGGCCGGCATGGCGATGGTTCTTAAAACAGGCTCCGTGGCCGGTACCTCGCGCGGCGCAGCTTTGGCCTTTCCGGTCTGAGCGGCGGCGGTGTCGACGAGCGGCATGGCATGGGCCTCATAGGTTGCGAGCAGGCGGACAGCGACGACAGTGGCCGGACGATCGCAGATGTTCAATGCGGTGCAGTTGTAAACGGTTCAGCAACACTCCGCTTTTAAACTGCGAACAATCGCGTGTGGCATTTATTGTTGTGGCATCATGTTGTCAGTTTCTCCCGACCAGGCATTACATACAGCGCTTCTGGATATTCCCGAGATCGGTTCGGCCGGTTTCGCGTTGCGTGAAGGGCTGACAGGCGCCGGCGTGACGGTCCTTCGGGGGCGTACCTATTTCGGCAGCTGGCGCGTGACGGCGGGCAAGCTTGTCTGGGTATCGTCGAACATGGCCGATCCCAATCATTTCGTAGACTCTGTCGACGAAGCCGTGCGCTATACTCTGCTCATGATCCTGCGCAGCTTGCAAATGCAGGGCACGCTCAGGGCGCTGAAGGCGGCGTCGTAACGCGGCCTGCGTGCAGTCTCCTAAAATCGATCTGGTAGTGAAAGCCGTGTCGAGCGATGATGCGCATCGAACACTGGAGATCAAAAATGCGGAATTGGCATGCGCTCGCTTTGGCCATGTTTGCACTGCTCTGTCTGAGCGACCCATCGCATTCCGAACAGATTGATTTTCCTGCGCGCAAAACGGGTTATTGGGAAATCCGCATGGTGCAAGATGCGGGTGCCGGTCTGCCGGATATGGCCGTGCATGCCTGCATCGATGCGGCCAGCGACAAAGCCATGATGGCGGCCGGCTTGTCGCTGACCAAGGATATGTGCCCGAAAATGGAGATGAAGCGCGACGGCGGCGCCATCGTGATCGAATCCGAATGCAAAGTGGCAGGCATGACGTCGACGACGAAAACTGTGATGACCGGCGATTTTCAATCGTCGTACAAGGTCGACATCACAGGTACAGTCAATGGAATGCCGGCGATTGCCGGTGGCAAAAACGCGCCCGAAAAAATGTCGATGACGCAAAACGCCAAGTGGCTGTCGGATAAATGCCCCGACGGCGTCAAAGCCGGCGACCTGCAGATGCCAGGCGGGATCACCGTGAACATCAACAAGATTCAGGACAAGAAATAACCCGGCCAAGACGTCGCCTCGACCGGGTTGTCTATGTGATCTTTATGTTTGCAAGTACTACGCCGCGAGCACGGCGCGCTCGTGTTTGCCTTCCTCAATCTCCTCGATAATTTTGGAGACGAAGGCATCGAGGTCATCCGGGTTGCGGCTTGTAACGATACCCTGATCGGCGACGGCCGCTTCATCGACCCAGTTTGCGCCTGCGTTGACCATGTCGGTCTTGATCGATTTGTACGACGTCATCTTGCGGCCTTTGACGCCATTGGCTTCGATCAGCAGCCACGGGGCATGACAAATGGCGGCGACGGTTTTGCCTGATGCGAGAAATTCCTTGATGAAGGCAACCGCCTCAGGCGTCTGACGCAGCGTGTCCGGATTGATTTGGCCGCCTGGCAGAACGAGCGCATCGTAGAATTTTACGCTCGCCTCGTTCAATTCGACATCGACGGGCACACCATTGCCCCAGTCGCCATTTTTCCAGCCTTTAATTTCCTTCTTGTCCTTGCGTCCTGCGGGCGAGCCGACGTGGACGAGAGCGCCTTCACCGCGCAATTTCGTCAACGGCACTTCGAGTTCCGACTGCTCGAACCCATCCGTTGCAAGAACGAGAATTTTTGATTTCGCAATTTTGACCATAACTAACCCTCGGCGTTGTTCATCCGATCTGGAATGAAGAAACGCGAGGCAACGCGCGAGGTTCCGATGAAAATCAGCGCGACACGTACTGCTGCCACCACGATTTAGCGGCTTTCTTATGCTTGCCCATCTTTTTGCAGGCTTTCGAGAAATCGATGCCGGACCCTTTGGCCCATAGGCCTTTTCCAGCAGCGCGTGCAGCCTTTTCTAAACCCTCGTATTGGTCACCATATTTCGTGGCCGCACAGGCAAAACCTTGTTCGACGAGTTTGGCTCCAAGATCGCCGCCGCTTGGCAGAGTGCATGTGGCGCTCCAACGGTTAAAGCCGTCCCGCTCTGTCGCCTTGCAGGAAGCGCCATCCATCAATAAATCGGCAAGTGCATTCGCCGCTTCTGCACCAATCTTACAGCGCAGCTCGTCCATATTCTTTTTGCAGTTGCGGCCGAGTGCAGGAGCGTCAATTCCGCTTAATCGCATCCACGTCGGGCCGATTGAGAGGCTGTCACCATCGTCCAGGCAAACTTTACCCGAGGCTTCACCGCGCTGAGTTTGCAGCGTTACCTTCCCGGTGGTTTGGTTGTGGCTATCGCATGTGATGATATTTGGCTGTGCTTCTGAGTTATGGACGGCAAATAAGCTGGAAAAGAGTGCAAATGCCAAAATAAGCGATTTGCGATTGAGTATTGAACTGAACATCGCGCATCTCCCCCCATGCTGAACTAGCTGATGGAGAAGATATATCCTAGCACTGATGTATTCAAACCATCGCCCTATTATCAAAACGGCTCTGTGATTTGGCGGGCGGTTGCGTGCGTGTCGCGGAATGAGATCTCGATAACAAGCGTGTAGAGATCTTCCGGCCAATCTTCAGGATAAGTTCCGTCCGGCGCGCCGAGCGCCGCGCACAGCGCTGGAATATCGGAATGCCGCCAAGCTATCACGCCGAAATTTCCGGCGTACGCGGGCTTCGCGAGACGCTCGACAAGAGCGTCGTAATCTTCGTCGTCGTAACGCTCGTCGATTTCCAATCCGAGTGCGTTTGCGAGCGGCTCCAGTGTTTCATACGGCCGGCTTGAACGCTTTGAGCTCGCCGCGGCGAAAAGGAAATCGGGTTTGCCGAATTGCTTCGGAATGTAGGCGGCGAGTTTTTCGGCGCGGGCAGCGCCCGCGTCCGACAAACTCGGGTCGCGGCGGTCTCCGGTTTTCTCGGCATGGCGCATGACGAGGAGTTTCGCCGGGCCGGTCCCGGCAGGAAAAGGCGACTCGCCGGGCGGCGTGCGTGGTCCGCCAAAGACGATGCGTTTCAGCCAGTCGAAAATCGTAGCGGCCATGTCGTGTCCCCCAATGCCGTGAAGTGCACTCGCTATGCGCCGGATGTGTGCTCCGTATGACCTAGCGTGCTTGGTGCGCGGCGCCACTGCCGCCATCGGTACAGGTAGAATAGCGGTCCCAGGATGCCGAAAAGCGCGATCCACGGCAGGAACAGCAGCAACGCATAGACGTCGGTGCGCAGATTGTAGTCTGCAACAGAATTCGTTGGTGTGGCGGCGCTGTAGTAGACGCCGATTGCATCACCCGGTTTCAGTCCGGGAGGTGTGCGGATGTCATCGCGCTGGGTCAGGCCAGCGTGCGCGGTTCCGTCTTCTGCCGGGAATTCATAGGCGAGCCGCAGCCGGTACTTCGGGTCGCCGCCTTTGAATTTGCCGACTTCAATGACATCGGCGCTTTTGATCACGCCCTCGGCGTGCTTGCCAAACCACAACAGTGCACTTTCGCGTGCCAGGCGCGGTGCCATGACGATAATCGCTGCCGAGCATGCCACGGCGACGAGCATCAAAAAAAATGCCGTCAAAGCGCGTGTGCGAGGTTTGACGCTTTCCGCCCAAGCATTGAAGTTGTTTTGCGTAATCAGGTAACGCGTTGCGAGGCCCGGGGCACCAAAACGAGACTGCACTGCTGATTGCTCCGTTGTTGCGTAAAATCTTAGCGTAGCAGCCGGTCATAGTCAGCGTGAGAGCCGATCCAAAACCAATAGAAACCGCCATCAATCGGCAATGCAAGTGCGCAATAGTTCGACGAAATCCGCGCAGACCAAATGTCGCCGACTTTTTTTGAATCGCAGCGACGCGTGGTTTGGGTCGAGTTTGACGAGTTCGAATTGTTTGCGGGCTTGAACTTGAATGTTGGCGGGGAGCGCATCGTACAGTCTGCGGAATTCAGAACTGGTGCGATGCTTCATAGGTCTTCAGCGTCACCTGACGTGTGCGCCGCGCTCGCTTTCGCTATGAGGGCGTCCAGTTTGCCTGCCTTGGAGTCGTTCTCGAGTTTCGCGTCAAAGGCCCGGTCTTCGAGGTCATCGATATAGGCGCGCAACTTCGCCAAGTCGTCGGCGGACAACTCGGTGATGGCTTTTGCGACGGCTTCGAGTTTGGTCATGATGACCCTGTCTTATCAAACGCACTGCTCAACCGCAGGGCCAATATATCACAATTGGTGATGCTGTGCGAAGCGTTGAGATTACTGCCCAGGTCTACCCGTTTTCTTCGGGCGGCCGCGGCGTTTGCCTTTGTCAGCAGGATCGTCGAATTCGCGCGTCCGTGTCGGCATCGGCGGCTTGACTGGAGCGGTGCCGGACTTGACCGGGAGCGAGGCGTGCGGGCCCATCTCGTCGAGCGTCGGTTTGTGCGGGCCGGCGATCTTTTCGCCAAAGGCACCGGCTTTGACGCGGCTGTCGACGTTCTGAATGCGCGCGGCGGGGATCGGGCGATCGGTGCCCGGACCCATGTCGTCGAGCGATGGCTTTTTTATGCGCGATGTCGATTGCGCGTAGGTCGGCTGGACCGGTTCGTATTCGGTGGCGATGCGTGATGAAGCGACAGCCCCCTCACCCGTCGCTGCGCGCCGGCCTCTCCCCGAGGGGAGAGGCGTTCCCGCCTCCCTCTCCCCTTGGGGAGAGGGTCGGGGTGAGGGGGCTGTTTTGGGCATATTCGCCGCATCGCCGTACTTGCGTTCGCCTTTGAAACCGCCGGTTTTGTCATCGATCGATGATTGCCGCGCGAGCGGATCGTCCGCGATTGCGAGTTCGGTTTCGCGCAGGCGCTTGATCTCGTCGCGCAGCCGCGCGGCAGTTTCGAATTCGAGGTCGGCGGCGGCGGTCTTCATGCGCCGCTCCATGTCCTCGATGACCTTCGTGAGGTTATGACCGACGAGCGTCGCGTCGCCGTCGGCGAGGCCGGCATCGACCGTGACGTGATCCTGCTCGTAGACGCTGGCCATAACGTCGTGGATGTTGCGCTTGATGCTCTCCGGCGTGATGCCGTTAGCCTCGTTGTACGCGACTTGCTTTTCGCGGCGGCGGTTGGTTTCGGCAATCGCGCGCTCCATCGAGCCGGTCATCTGATCGGCGTAGAGAATGACCTTGCCGTCGACGTTGCGCGCCGCGCGGCCGATCGTCTGGACGAGCGACGTTTCCGAGCGCAGGAAACCTTCCTTGTCGGCATCGAGAATAGCGACCAGCGCGCACTCTGGAATGTCGAGACCTTCGCGCAGGAGGTTGATGCCGATCAGCACGTCGAACGCGCCGAGACGCAAATCGCGGATGATCTCGATGCGCTCCAGCGTTTCAATGTCGGAATGCATGTAACGCACGCGGACGCCGCTTTCGTGCATGTATTCGGTCAGGTCTTCAGCCATGCGCTTGGTCAGAACGGTGACGAGCGTGCGATAGCCCTTGAGCGACGTTTGGCGAACTTCGTCGAGCAGGTCGTCAACCTGCGTTTTGGCCGAGCGGATTTCGACGTGCGGGTCGATGAGGCCCGTCGGGCGAATGACTTGTTCCGCGAACACGCCGCCCGACTGTTCGAGTTCCCACGTCTGCGGCGTCGCCGAGACGAACACCGATTGCGGACGCATGGCGTCCCATTCCTCGAAACGCAGCGGGCGATTGTCCATGCACGACGGCAGGCGGAAACCGTATTCGGCGAGCGTTGCTTTGCGCCGGTAGTCGCCGCGGAACATGCCGCCGATTTGCGGAACCGTGACGTGGCTTTCGTCGGCGAAGACGAGGGCGTTGTCGGGAAGGTATTCGAATAGCGTTGGTGGTGGATCGCCCGGATTGCGGCCGGTCAGATAGCGCGAATAGTTTTCGATGCCGGCGCACGATCCGGTCGCTTCCATCATTTCCATGTCGAAGGTCGTGCGCTGTTCGAGGCGCTGGGCTTCGAGCAGTTTGCCGGCGTTATACATTTCGTCGAGGCGAAGTTTCAGCTCGGACTTGATCGACTTGATCGCCTGCTGCAGCGTCGGCTTTGGCGTGACGTAGTGCGAATTGGCGTAGATTTTGACGAGCGCGAGTTCGTCGGTTTTTGCGCCGGTCAGCGGATCGAACTCGACGATCGATTCAATCTCGTCGCCGAACAGCGAGAAGCGCCAGGCGCGATCTTCCAAATGCGCGGGGAAGACTTCGACGGTGTCGCCGCGGGCGCGAAACGAGCCGCGTTGAAAGTTCGCGTCGTTGCGGCGGTAATGCAGCGCCACGAGGTCGGCGAGCAGTTGATCGCGCGACAGGCGTTCGCCTTGCCTCACCGTGAACGTCATTGCCGTGTAGGTCTCGACCGAGCCGATACCGTAGATGCATGACACAGAAGCAACGATGATGACGTCATCGCGTTCGAGCAGCGCGCGCGTCGCCGAGTGGCGCATGCGGTCGATCTGCTCGTTCACGGACGCTTCTTTTTCGATGTAGGTGTCGGTGCGCGGAACGTAGGCCTCGGGCTGGTAGTAATCGTAGTACGAGACGAAGTACTCGACCGCATTGTCCGGGAAGAAGCTTTTGAATTCGCCGTAGAGCTGGGCGGCGAGCGTCTTGTTCGGCGCTAGCACGAGCGCCGGTCGCTGCGTCGCTTCGATAACGTGCGCAACGGTGAACGTTTTGCCCGATCCCGTCACGCCGAGCAGCACCTGACTGCGGTCGTGTTTGTTGACGCCCTCGACGAGTTCCTTGATCGCCTGCGGCTGGTCGCCCTTCGGCTGGTAATCCGAAACGATTTTGAAGCGGACGCCGCCTTCGCTCTTCTCAGGCCGCTCGGGGCGGTGCGGCATGAACATCGGCAGGTTGCCGGACACGATCGGATGCGATGCCATCGACGGCTGACGCGCGAGGATCTCCTTGGCGCGCTCGCTGCGTTCGGCAGGCTTCGTCAAAAGCGCGTTGAGCGTGTCGCTCAGGCTTTCGCCACCCATCGGCGGACGCGGCGCGCCGCCGCGAAGCGCGGGCAAAGTTGGTAGCGCGCCGGGCGGCCGGCTCGACGAAGGAGAGTCGCCCGGCGCATAACCAAGAGGCCCGCTTGCCGTGAATGCCGATTGAGGCGCTTCGCCAAAGCCGGGTGTACCCGCGGCCGTTTCCACGGGCGGCGCTGTTGGTTTGCCGGAGCGCGCGCGCGATGGGCGCGGCTTCTTGGAAGACTCATTTTTCGGAGGGCGGGCCATGCGCGGAATATGGGGGAGATCTGAGCCGGGTTCAAATGTGACTTTTATCTCAGCATTTGGAGGTGTTCTCTAAATGTCAGCGGAGCGTTTGCGGCGCTTTTCGGCTTTGCGCTCGACCTTTTCGGCGCGGTCGTAATCTGCGGCCAGAAAATCGATGAGGCCACGAACCGATGGCAACAAACCGCGCCGCGATGGGAATACGGCGTGGACGATGCCGGCGGTAGGGCTCCAGCCGGGGATGACATTCACGAGCTTGCCGGAAGCAATAGGGTCATCGGCGACCATCGACGGCAGCTTGACGATGCCGACGCCTTCGAGCGCCGCGTGAAGAAGTTGCGCCATGTCATCGGTGACGAGCCGTGGTTTGTGCGTGACGCGGGCCGATGCGCCGTCGGGGCCATGCAATTCCCAGACGTGTTTCGCGAGTGGCGGGCCGAGATCAAGGCTTGGCAGGTCGCCAAGATCGGCGGGGACCAATGGCAAGCGCAAACCTGCAACGAGCTTAGGATTGGCGACCATGCGCTGCGGGCTTTGTCCAAGCGTGCGCATCACAAGGTCCGAGCGTTCGAGCGGCGGAAAGCGCACGCGCAGCGCGACATCGATGCCTTCGCCGATGACATCGACGCGGCGCGAGGTCGAGTCAAGTTCGACCGTGACGCGCGGATTGGCGGCCATGTAGCGCGCGATCATCGCGCCGGCCTCGAAGCAGATGAGTGCGGGTGGTGCGCTGACACGGATCAATCCTTGCGGCTCGGAGCGCGAGCGGTCGATGACGTCTTGCGCGGCGTCGGCTTCAACGAGCATGGCGACGCAATGCCGGTAGTATTCCTGGCCGATTTCGGTAACCGCGAGCTTGCGGGTGGATCGCTGTAACAGCCGCGCGCCGAGACGGTCTTCGAGTTGGAGAATGCGGCGGCTCAATTTCGATTTCGGGATGCCGAGCGCGCGCCCGGCGGCGGCAAACCCTCCGTGGTCGACGACTTGAGCGAAGTAATAGAGGTCATTCAAATCGGCCATACACCATTGTCCCATATTTGGGACGATCAGGTCAAGAATTGCCGACTAGTGCGGTTATCGTCCCGATCTTAGGTTCGCCGTCATGAAGCGGCGCCGCCTCGAGCGCCGGAAAGGAGCTAAATCATGAGACAGATCCTCGGTATTTACAGCGCCCCGCGCCAGCACTGGGTCGGCGACGGTTTCCCCGTCCGCACGCTGCTGTCGCACCACGCCCAAGGCCAGCACATCAGCCCGTTCATCATGCTCGACTACGCGGGTCCGGCGACGTTCCCGCCGACCAGCGAACGGCTTGGCGTCGGCCAGCATCCGCACAAGGGTTTCGAGACCGTGACCATCGTCTACGACGGCGAAGTCGAGCATCGCGACTCGACGGGTGCCGGCGGTGTCATCGGCCCTGGTGACGTGCAGTGGATGACGGCGGCTTCGGGCATTCTGCACGAGGAGTTCCACTCGCCAGCGTTCGCAAAGGCAGGTGGCACTTTTGAAATGGTTCAGCTCTGGGTCAACCTGCCGGCAAAGGATAAGACGGCAAAGCCCGGATACCAGAACCTGCAGAATGCCGACATTCCGGCAGTGACGTTGCCGGACGACGCGGGCCGCTTGCGGGTCATCGCTGGTCAATACGGCGATGCCAAAGGACCGGCGCGGACGTTCACCGCGATAAACGTCTGGGATGTGCGGCTCAACCGCGACAAGTCTGTTGAGCTGGATGTTCCGGAAGGCCACACGCAGTCGGTGCTCGTGCTGAAAGGCACGGTGCTGATCAACGGCGCGGAGGTCGCGCGTGAAGCACAGACGGTGATCCTTGGCCGCGACGGCGGTGGTATCACAATCGAAGCTAACGGCGATGCCAAGCTGTTGGTTTTGAGCGGCGAGCCGATCAACGAACCTGTCGTCGCCCAAGGCCCGTTCGTCATGAACACCGTGGGCGAGATCAAGCAGGCAATGCTTGATTTCCAGCGCGGCAAGTTCGGCACGATCGGCGAACACGAAACGGCCTGACGATGGCAGCCCTGGCTGAAACGCCGGGGCTGCTTTTTTCCATCTAGATACTCACCGTACTCAACGCATCATTGATCTGCCGTCGCGCGCTAGCACGGCCCGAAAACGTTGGAGAATGACATGACGACGACCTACAAGCGCCTCGACAAAAATAACGCAGCCGTGCTGCTCGTCGATCATCAGGCCGGGCTGCTGTCGCTGGTGCGCGATATCGAGCCGGATAAGTTCAAGAACAACGTGCTCTCGCTCGCCGATCTCGCTGCCTATTTCAAACTGCCAACCATTCTGACGACAAGTTTCGAGGACGGTCCCAACGGACCGCTTGTTCCGGAACTGAAGACGCTGTTTCCGAATGCGCCGTACATCGCGCGTCCCGGCCAGATCAACGCGTGGGACAACGAGGACTTCGTCAAAGCCGTGAAGGCGACGGGCAAGAAGCAGCTGATCATCGCTGGCGTTGTGACGGAAGTCTGCGTCGCGTTTCCGGCTTTGTCCGCGCTTGAAGAAGGCTATGAGGTGTTCGTTGTGACGGACGCATCAGGGACCTTCAACGAAATCACGCGGCAGGCGGCCTGGGATCGCATGTCGGCAGCGGGCGCGCAGTTGATGACGTGGTTCGGAACGGCCTGCGAGCTGCATCGCGACTGGCGCAACGATATTGAAGGCCTTGGCGCGCTCTTCTCGAACCATATCCCCGACTACCGCAATTTGATCACGTCGTTTACGTCTTTGACGAGACCGAAGGCTTGAACTTAGGCATTTGTGGCGAGTACGGCTGCTTACTGATTTGTATGCCGGCCGCAAGATGGCGGTGAGGTCGGATCCCTAAATTTCACCCATTCCAACGGCGATTGGCGCCGTAGCCCGGTGCGTCCGGTGGAACGAGAGAAATTTGGAGACTTCCCATGACACGTTTCACATCCATCCTGTCCGGCGTCGTGCTCGCCGCCGTCGTCGGCGCCAACGGTGCTATGGCCGCGAATGCGCCGGCAAAGGTTGCGAAGGTCCATTCGCCCGAGTCGATCGCGTGCTCGCAGCAGGCTGATGCCAAAGGCTTGCATGGCAAGGAGCGCAAATCGTTCCGCTCGACGTGCAAATCGCAGATGCGTGCAGCAAATACGGCAGCGAAGAAGCCGTCGACGGCTCCTACCGCTCCGGCCACCGACAAGAAGTCGTAAGTGGACGTGGCCGCACCGAAGCGCGCGTAGCCCTGCGCGCGCTTCGGGCGCCATAAGAAGCCCGGAACTCCGCTGCGATTTTGTGCATTGTAGGACTATGTCCTAGAGTGATCATGGAGTGCCAGTATTATTCGGCAGGCCATATCGAACGCGCTGGAGGCCACATGGCGACGCCCCGCAATGCGACACGGACGGCGCTCGTGACGGGCGCCAATCGCGGCATCGGATTCGAAGTTGCGAGAATGCTCGTGGGCGAGGGGTTGCACGTCATCATCGGCGCGCGCGATGGCGCCAAAAGCCGCGAAGCCGCAGCATCACTCAGTAAGGACGGCGGCAAATCGACGAGCGTGTCGCTCGACGTCGCCGATCAGGCGAGCGTCGCGGACGCGCTCGAAGAAATCGCGAAGACCGTTGGCGACATCGATGTACTCGTCAACAACGCCGGCATTCTGATCGACGCGCCGGGCGGGTTCCGGGCGAGCGTGTTCGATATGACCGACGATACGATGCGCACGACCTTCGAAACGAACGTGATCGGACCGCAGCGGCTCATTCGTGCGCTGGTGCCGGGTATGCGCGCGCGCGGCTATGGCCGCGTTGTCAATGTTTCGTCGATGGCGGGGCAGTTGTCAGACATGATGGCGGGATATCCGGCCTACCGGATGTCGAAGGCGGCGCTCAACGCATTGACACGGGTGTTGGCGGCGGAGGTCGCCGATACGAACATCAAGGTCAACAGCGTCTGCCCCGGATGGTGCCGCACCGATATGGGCGGCGCGGGCGCTACGCGGACTGCTGCGCAAGGAGCTGACACCATCGCGTGGCTCGCGATGCTACCGGACGACGGTCCGAGCGGCTTGTTCTTCAAGGATCGTCAAATCATCGCGTGGTGACGCGGCGCGTTGCCACTAGAGTGTGCGCGCTGTCTGCGCGGTCACGCCAGGAACGTTCTGCTCGATTTCCATCACGAAGCGGACCGGACGGGCGTCCTTGTCGCGCGTATCGCGCGCGGTTACGAGGACGAGACGTGACGGTGCTGTGCGCGTGTCGATCTCCGTGACAGCGGGTGCGAATTCAGAAACCGAGGATACTTCAAGGCGGCGCTGTTCGCCGCGGACGGTCAGGCCGATCTGATCACCGATTGCGACGGCTTTCGTCAGCGGCAGGCCGCCGTCGCGTGCCATCGCTGTCAGCCAGTACTCTTCCGTGCCGGCAATTGGAACCGATTTGGCGACGCGTGCCGGCGCGGCGGCCGGTGCGCCGTTAAGCGCGACTGAGAAACTATCGCGGACGACGGTTTCGGAATTCGACGCGAAAATGAATCCGCTCGCCAGAAGAGCCGACGCTGAAAGCGCGCCGAGTGTTACTGTCGACAGGATGTTGCGAACGGCCATATAGCGCTCTCCCTCGTGCGTCATCGCTGTATACTTAGCGGCAATGCCTGCGGTTCACTGACGTCTCTTGCCGTAACCTTATCACAGCTAAGAGTGGATTGTGGCGGGGCAACGTCCCAGCCGCCAAAATAACTGTTCTTATTCCATCGGGTTCCGGCGGCGGCGCGGGGTGTAGGCGGTCCGAATATGCCGGTAAAGGGCGAGATTCAGGGCGATTATGGCGCTGGTTGACAGCAAGAGCAGTATCCAGGCCGCCTGGATACTGGTGCGTCCGTAGACGGCATTGGCGCTATTTGCGGAACTGGTGGTGGCGATTTCGATCGGCGCGTGCCGGTCTCCCGCCGAAGTTGTCGCCTTTTGCATGACCGGGGCCGCGGTCATTGCATAGCTGGCCGTCGGCGGCGGCATTTGCGGGCTGGCTGATGTCGGCCCAATGCCCAGTGACAGGCTCAAGATGCACAGCAAGGCAAAAGCCGCGGCGGCATCGATCATCGGCCGCAACAGGAAGCTGCGGGCCTTGTCCTGGCGCGCCAGAAAAGTCTCTGCAACCTTTGACTGGTCCAATTTCGCTCTCCCCGGCTTCGAAAATACCCGTAGTCACAAGTTGTTAAGGACGCGTTTACTGATGCCTCCGAGTTGACGGGGTGTTCTGGGCGGTGGTTGGCCGACAATGTGGCGCTAAGGGACCATTTGCCTGAACCGCGCATGAGCGGCATTTGCTGTGGCCAATGGGTGTCACATCGCGGCAGCCATACCCGTCCGCTCGCTCGATAACGTGGGACGGTGCACAAATCCGGTGTGCGACTATCGAAGGCTTGAACTCGCTCGGCGGCGTAGTAGCTTCCGCGCCGATTATTTCGCATAAGCGAGATAGATGCGCGGAGCAGACGCTCCAGCGCTCCATTTAACATAGGCAGCGCAATGGGCTTTATCGCCGACAGCTTAAATCGCATTCAACCGTCCGCGACGATCGCGGTCTCGACCAAAGCGCGCCAGCTCAAGGCGGCCGGTCGCGATATCGTCTCGCTTTCTGCGGGCGAACCGGACTTCGATACGCCGCAGAACATCAAGGACGCCGCGAAGAAAGCGCTCGACGCCGGCAAGACGAAGTACACCGATGTCGACGGCATTCCGGAACTGAAAGCGGCGATCGTTGCCAAGTTCAAGCGCGAGAACAATCTCGATTATAAGCCGTCGCAGGTGTCGGTCGGAACCGGCGGTAAGCAGGTGCTCTACAACGCGCTGCTCGCGACGCTGAACCCGGGCGACGAAGTCATCATGCCGGCGCCGTGCTGGGTATCGTATGCCGACATCGTCATTCTCGGCGGCGGCGTGCCGGTGTTCGCCGAGACGACGCTTGAGAACGGCTACAAGTTGCAGCCTGACGCGCTCGAAAAGGCGATCACGCCAAAGACGAAGTGGTTCGTGTTCAACTCACCTTCGAACCCGACGGGCGCAGTTTATTCGGCTGACGATCTCAAGAAGCTGACCGACGTACTGTTGCGTCACCCGCATGTCTGGGTGCTGACAGACGATATGTACGAGCATTTGGTCTACGACGGCCTAAAGTTCGCGAGCATCGCTGAAGTCGAGCCGAAGCTCTACGACCGCACGCTGACGATGAACGGTTTGTCGAAGGCGTATTGCATGACCGGTTGGCGGCTCGGCTATGCGGCTGGCCCCGAAGTGTTGATCAAGGCGATGTGCAAGCTGCAGTCGCAGTCGACGTCGAACCCGTCTTCGATCGTGCAGTGGGCCGGCGTTGAGGCGCTCAATGGTCCGCAGGACTTCATTGCCAAGAATAACGCAGTGTTCGTCGAGCGCCGCGATCTCGTCGTGTCGATGCTCAATCAGGCAAACGGCATCGTCTGCCCGAAGCCGCAGGGTGCGTTCTACGTCTATCCGAGCATCAAGGGCACGATCGGCAAGACGTCGAAGTCGGGCGTGAAAATCGGCACCGACGAAGATTTCGTGACGGCGCTGCTTGAGGAAGAAGGCGTCGCGGTTGTGCACGGCGCTGCTTTCGCCGGATCGCCGTCGTTCCGCGTATCCTATGCGGCGTCGACCGAAAGCCTGAAAGAGGCCTGCACGCGCATCCAGCGCTTCTGCGGGAATTTGCGGTGATTGAAGGCGCTTCCGGCCAGATCAACGAAAGCCGGAAGCGTGCAACACTGCCTGCCGCTCGTGCCATATCTGGCGCTGGGGCATGCTCGCTGCGCTTGGCGCTTTTGCTCTGACTTGGTTGCTTGGCTAGCGCATTCGGCGCCGGAACCGCGGGAGCGTGGAATGATCCATAAGGCCGCGTCTGAAGGCTATGCCACTGCTGCCGATGTTTATACGCGCGGCAGGCCCGGTTATCCGCCAGAGGCGTTGACCTGGCTTCGCGAGGTCGTCGGGCTTGGTCCAGGCCGCACTGTCATCGAGATCGGTGCGGGCACCGGCAAGTTTCTGCCGCTGCTGCTGCAAACGGGCGCCGAGGTTATTGCGCTGGAACCCGTCGATGGGATGCGCGCCGCGCTCGAAAGCCGTTTCGACGTCAGGACGCTTGGTGGTGCCGCCGATTGCATCGATCTGCCAGATGCCTCCGTTGACGCCGTCGTATGTGCTCAGTCATTCCACTGGTTCGCGACCGCTCGGGCGGTTGCAGAGTTCAAGCGCGTGCTGAAGCCTGGCGCGCTCTAAACCGCTCGTTCTGCGGCACGTCAATTCTCGGGGCGTATCAAAAAAGCGGCACGACTGCCGTTTGAGCCGCATGCCGATACGCGCGCCGGCGATACGCGCAGCGCGCCGGCCGCTTGATCACATCTGAACTTTGGCATTCCGCCCCATGTCCGGCGGCGAACCGGTGGCAACGGCAAATGCCATTTTCACGCCCGCAATAATGCCGCTAGGTCCATCCCAATATTCAGCGGCGGAGGGTGTGACGACGATTGCGACGATGTTGGGATCGTCAGGCCCGTTGGGCCAGAAGGCCTGGGCAGATGGGGTCCACACACGCTTTACTAGCGCTCGATCATGCGAGACGACGGCTGTGCCATTGACCGATAGGTGCTGAGAACCGCGCGAAAATCCCAGATAAACATTGGGATCGTCTTCGACCTCGTCATCCTTCACTGCCGACTTATCCGTCAGCAAGTAAATCCTTCCGTCTTCCTCTCGGCCGATCGTCGACATTGGGCGACCATGCATATCGTCGCCGCGTTTGGTGACGAACATGCAGATGTCGATTGCATCAATCATTTCCCAAACGCGCTTGGTATCGGACATCGAGGCGGTTCTCCTGATTGCGATAGCAGCAGTCAAACGCGGCAGGCGCCGTTCCGATCCCAAATTGCGGCAAATTAAAGCGGGCTCGCTCCAAGGCAGCGCCAAAAATTGAAATCCCCGCGCAGGCGGCGAGCCCGCGCGGGGATAAGGTGTGTCAATCTCCTGCGGACGAAGCCGTTACCACCAGCTGAACAGCGGCTTCTTCTGCTGGATGATTCGCACTTTGCGGCCATAGCGATCGTATGCGATGCGGTCGTTAGGACCGTCCATCCAGGGGTCATCGTAATAGCGACGCAACGGCTGAGGGGCCGGCTTCGGACGACGCTTGATACCGCCCTGGGGCTCGCCGCTCATAATGACGATGAAGTCCGTTGCCTGGTTCGTTTCCTTGTGCGCCGGTTCGTCCGAGACGATCAGAGACGAGCCCGGCCACATGGCAGGCGAAACCCGCGCAATGATTTCCGGTGGAATCGTGATGCGGTCAAGCGCCGACAACGCGCGGGCTTGGTCCGTTACATATGGCTCGGCTGCGCCAGCATCGCGCTGCCGCGACTTGCTTGAAAGCTCCGCGACTTCACGGCCCGGACGGCGATCCAGCGACACTGCCGTCCAGCGCAATTCGTTCGGCGTGTCCTTGTAGTCGACGGCGGTATAGACGTGAGTACCAATCGGCATCTCCGGATCTGCGATTGCGACCGGGATATCGAGGATCGGTTCGTGACCTTGGCGCAGGTAGAGGCGCTGCGTTTTGCGGCTGATGAAAAGCGAGATCGGCAAGGTCTTGCGCTTGGCATCTGTTGCTTCGGCGATCGCTGCATCCATTGCAGCCGTTGCCTTGGCGAGATCGTCGTTGGCATCCTTTAACTCGGCATCAGCGGCTTTGAGGCGCTCATTTGCTTCGTTGAACTTCGGCATCAAAGCTGCCGCTGCGGCGGTGGCTTTCGCGAGAGCGTCTTCCTGCTTTTTATAGCGTGCAGGAAGTTTGGCGCTGGCCAAGTCGCGATCGGCGCGGGCCGCATTGGCGACAGCGCTGCGCAAATTACGCTCCGCAGCGCGAGCGGCCCGTTCGGCGCGTTCAAGCTGGCGCTCGTTGGCGCCGACCGGCACGTCGCGCTCGGCGCTATTCAAGCGTTCGGTCGCGGTCAAGACAGCAGCATCGGCCTTCGCCTTTGCCGCTTCCCAAGGCTTTAGACGGTCCGGGGCTTTGGCATATTCCAAGGCGCGGTTGGCGGTTGCAACTTTATCGTCGGCCACGCGCCTGGCCTGCTCTGCATGCCGCAGGGACTTTGCGGCGGCCGCACGCATTTTCATAGCGCCAGCAACGTCTGACTTAAGACCTTCAATTGGCGCTTTGCGCATTTCCGCTTCGGATGCCTTCTCAGCCGCAGCGGCCAAAAGCGCATCCAGTTCGGTTTGCCGTTCGGGCCAATTTCTTAGATCAGCGAGGAACGGCTTCGGATATGCGTCGTCGTCCGAAGGTTCTTCGTAAGCCGTGCGCGTGACGACGGCCTGGGCGAGAACGGCCGGTTGCTTCAGCAGAACCGGATGCTCGACCTCGACCGGTGCAACGCTATCGCGCGCGATGATAACGCGCATGCCGATTTTGGTAATCGGGAAGATCTGTTCGGCGTAGCCGTTCGGCATACGCACGCACCCATGTGATGCTGGGTAACCGGGCAGGACGCCTTCGTGAAGAGCGACTCCAGACCAGGTGAGGCGCTGCATGAACGGCATCGCCGCGTCGTCATAAAGGTTTGAGTAGTGCTCTTTGTTCTTTTGCAGAATGCTGTACGTGCCGGGCGGGGTCTCATAGCCCGTCGAGCCGCTCGAAACTTTCGACCGCATCACGTTGCCCTGCGCATCATACAACGATATGCGCTGATCTTTGACGCCGACGATCGCCATGACCGGTGCGCTCTGCAAGCGTTCGTGGTCAGGTGGCAAACTTTGCGCCTGGCGTTTCTGCGCATGTGCGGGAGCGAGCGCGCCGCCAGCGGCGGTAAAGACGAGGGCGGCGGCTAGGTTCAAGACCGTAAGCGGCCGGTACTGGCGGTTCATTTCAAGTGACCTCAAGGCTGATACAAACGCATACGCGAGCATGCAATGTATAACGTTAAAAAAGAGAGGATATAGCCCTATAATCGTTCAATTTTGGGGCGTGCGGCGATCGCGGGTTCAAACGTAAAAGGAAGTTTACGGAGCGTGCCTATCTTGTTTGCGAAAATTGCGCTGCAATACGGCTGATATAACGCCCTGTTTGCGGATAGGTCGCATCTGCCTAGTCTTTGTGCTTGCCGCGGCGCCGCGACACGACGTGCTGACGAAACACTTTATTCATTGTCAGGGCGCAGACGGGTTGGGTGTCGCTGCTGGCTGCGACGTCACCGCCGCCGCGTCCGGAGCTGCGATGCTTGCGGCAGGAGTCTTCGGCAGTTGCCCATCAGGAGCATTACCAGGGGACGCAGGCGTCGCAATGGCGGGTGGCGCGGCGATTTCAACGCGCGTGCATGACGCCTTGACGCGCCGCTCTGATGTCTCGCGGCCTTCAAGGCCCGCGCTGTTCACGAAGGGGATAAACGACAGTTTCGTCAGTTTATAGAGTTCATTCGTGAACGTTGCGCCGCAGTCGAGCACAAAACGATGCAGCAGCGTCATGTTGCACTTTTCGAGTTCGACTTTTGGATCGCCATTTGCAACGCGAACATCGACCGCCTTCGTCAAGCAGCGATCGACATCCGCCATAGCCGCGACTAAGCCGTCCTCATAATGTTTTTCGAGACCTGAAATCATATGCTCGCCGGTCACTTCGCGGATCGCAAAAATGTTCTGCATCACGCTTTTGTTCCAGGCGACGTAGGCCTCGTCATAAGCACGTTTGCGGTAGCGTATTTCTTCAAGGTCAGCGCCCCGCGGAGCGATGACACGACAAGGCCCGCGCGCGTGCGGCGCTCATATACGAGATGCACCAAAGATTCGATGGACTGTTTGCGCGACTGATATTTGGCGTACGTTTGCCCGAGCCAAGCGCCGACGCTGGCAGTGATGATGCCGTTTAGAATTGCGGACGCGAGCGCAAACCAAATGATCTGCCGCCGCGTCAAACGGGCAGCGCGCAACATTCCAAGCGTCGAACGCGCTGACATAAAGGTTGATTCCTCACGAGTTCCCAAGCCACCTCGAACCTAGGGTTGCGGCATTCTACTGCTCCGGTAGCCGGACGCCAGATCGGCCAAGGACGTGGGAGGGTCGGATGATGGGCGAGCTGCGGTTGGAACGCTTCCAATCTAAAGAAGTTGACTTTCATGGTATGCAATGATGTGCTGCGCATACCGCCATTACCAGGGCCTTGAACCCTGCCTTTTGGAGAAAACCATGTCCTATTCGACGAAGCCGCCGCAGGTGGCTGCTCCCCATTCCGATTTTGCCGATACCATGTTTGTCGCGACGCTGTGCGCCGCGTCCATGGGTGCTGTCTGGGATCTTGCAACCGGCCATGCGGCTGCGTTCGACAAGCTGATCTCGAACTGGATCGACAGCAGCCAGTAATCGCCGCGATCATCAACTGACGGATTTCGCGACGGTCGGCCAGTCGAGGCGGTGTCGGGATTTTCGTTGTACGCATCATGCGACAGTCAGCGAGATAACGACCATGTCGGCATTCGACAAACGCGCCAAATCCAATTCCAAAGCTATCGGCCTAGAGCATACGAACGAAACGCCAGGCTCGTGCGCCGGCCGCGCCAACGGCTTTCCGCTGCGCCGCGAGTTTGGTTTTACACTCGTCGAAGACGTGACACTCGACGTATTCCGTTGCATCTGTGACGCCTACGTCACCGGCTCGGCGCAGGGTTGGGACGTCGCGATTTCGACGGCGTCAGAAAAGCTAGGCTCCAACGATGGGCCTCTGCTGGTTGCGCGCGTGACGGCTTTCCTGCGCGCATTGAAGGCCGAGCGCATGGGCAACGTCAGCTATCTCGGCTTCGGATGCAGCCATGTCTGCCCCGACGAGGTCGCGATCCTGACGCTGATCAAAAGCATCCGCCTGAACGATGCCAATGTTTGCGATACGGTTCTGCAACTCGTATTGCTTGACGGCAGATCAACCGATTTGACGACGTCGGCAGCGCGTCTTCTGGCTGAATTTCACCGATCGCATCTCGTCAGAACAGCAAGTGCCAGCCGCTTTGATGGTGGTAGCGTCACGACGCTTGAGTCCCACCGCGCGGCGCGGCTGCATTGATTTACCGATCTTGGTGTGACCTAAGGAATTCTTTTCCAACTCGTCAACCCAAGTGTAAGTAACGACGGTCCGGCACAATTACCCCAGCCGCCGGACCGTCGTTGCATTTCTGTTTGCCGCATCGAGGGATTTCAAGATGACGACTATCGCTGAGAGCACACAACCCACACTGCGCGACCGCCTTGCCGCTAACTCAGACGGGATCGTTGAACAAATCGCCCGTGATTATGGTGTCAGCCCGCTCGATGTCGTTCGAGAAATGCCGGACGAACATCGCGTGCTGATCGACGGATCACGCTTCGAAGAGATCATGTCGGCAATTACCAAGTGGGGCCGGATTATGTTCATCGTCCACACGCCAGACATCGTGCTTGAATGTTCCGGCGAATTGCCGCCGGGAACCGTCGGACGCGGTTACTTCAACATGCACGGTGATAGTCCGATCGGCGGTCACATCAAGTTTGAAAACTGTCAGGCAATCGCATTTGTCAGCCGTCCGTTCATGGGGCGGCAATCGTGCTCTGTTCAGTTCTTCAACGGAGCGGGTGACGCGATGTTCAAGATCTTCGTGCGCCGCGACGAGAAACGCGAGTTGGTCGCGGAACAGCTCGCCGAGTTCAATTCCCTCAAAGAGCGCTACGCGACCCCTTCCGGTTGATGCCGCGTAGCGCATTTTTGCGCGCTCAGTCGAGGACGCCTTCGAGCGCGTAATGCTTGACGGTGTCGCGATTGGCGATCAGTTCTTTGACGGTCGGCTCGCCTTTCATCGCACGGCCGATCGCTATCTTGGTCGCTTCATAGTTCGTGCGATACAGGTCTTTCTTGTCGAGGTTTGGGTCGTCCGGGCAGCGCGGATCGAGCCACACCGTGATGATCATGCACAGCTCGTCGCCTGCCGATTCCGGTAAGACACCATATTTCAAACAGTCGACGATGGCGTCGCCGATCGCGGCCTGCACGACACCGCCGAATAGATTGATGTAAGCCTCGCCCGAGATGGTGACTTTCGATGTCATCATCGTCGCCGGGCGGACCATCTGATTGAGATTGCGGATAACAAAAAATCGCGTGTGGCCGACGGTCTGCCCCATCATCGTCGCGAATGCCGTGCCGACGGGCCCTTTCACAGATCCAATAACGACTTCCGGCATCGCGTCCGTAACTTGTCCTTCAGCTGCAAGGACGGTTGCTTCGCCGCTGCGGAACCAGATTTCCGACATAGTGTCTCCTGACTTTCTATTTTCGTGCTGCGATATGCGCGTAGAGCTCAAGCCCGTACGCGCGATTTATCCGGATCGTAAAACGGGAACGGTACGGTTACGGCATCGAGGCGTTTCTGTTGGCCATCGAGGCGGCCGACCTGTAACGCTGTGCCATCGGCTGCGTGTACGACATCGACGCGCGCGAGCGCGAGCGTCGCCTTAAGCAGCGGAGACCGCATTGCGCTCGTGATCTGTCCCACCTGCGCTCGCCCGACGAATACCGGGTCACCATGCGATGGCTTTTCGTTTCCGGTTACACGCAGTCCAACAAGTTTGCGCAGTGGATGCGCGCGGCGTTGGGCGATGGCGGCCTTGCCGATATAGTCCTCTTCTTTCTTCTGCGGCACCGTGAACGCGATCCCGGCTTCGAGTGGATCGGTCGTTGAATCGAAATCGTGACCGCCGAATACAAGTCCGGCTTCGATACGAACCATATCGAGGGCATCGAACCCGAACGGCTGGATTTTGAATTCGGCGCCAGCCTCCATGATCGCGTCCCAGACCGCTGGCGCGTTTGTTGGATGGCAGAAGACTTCATAGCCAAGTTCGCCGGTATAGCCCGTGCGCGAGACAAGCACCGGGATTCCCGATGGGCCACCGATACGCCCGATGGTGAATCGGAACAGACCAAGCTCTTGAATGGTTGGGCGTCCAGCCGGCGTTTGAATGAATTTTACGAGGATCTCGCGCGACCGCGGACCTTGCACCGCGACGTTATGAATTTCGGCGGTTGCGGTTTTGAGATGAACGTTGAGCCCTGACTTCTCTGCCTGCTCCTTTAGCCAGATCAAGCTCGAGTCATCGCCGCCGATCCATCGGAAGTTGTTGTCTCCAAGCCGGAACAGCGTTCCGTCGTCGACCATGCCGCCGTGCTCGTAGCACATTGGCGTGTAGAAGATTTGCCCGACGGAAAGTTTCCGCACGTCGCGCGTGACGATGCCTTGCAGGAACTGTTCGGCGTCCGGCCCCATGACTTCCATTTTGCGAAGCGGCGAGAGGTCCATGATGACAGCGCGCTCGCGGCACGCCCAATATTCGTCAATCGCGCCGGCATTCGCGAAACAATGCGGGACCCAGAATCCGCGATAATCACCGAAGTTCCGCGTAAGCGCAGACGTGCGCGGATGGAAACCAGACTCGCGGGACAACTGCAAAGGAGCGTCGGGTGACATTCTATATCCAATCGAGTGCTTGAAAGGCGTGTTCTTGGGGTAGACGCGAACCTGAATTTCGGAGAGGCGCCATCCGTTTGATGGATCGATATCCGAAGGGCACGACGACGCCGCGCACACGAGGTCCGTCAAAGCGCGCATGACGATATAGTCGCCGGGCCGAGACCACGGCTCGTCCGACCAGATGTTGTTATGGCTGTCGACGTTGGTGTTGTAGAAAAAGTTGATCGCCGGCCATCCGGTGTGATCGCCGATCGGGTAGTCACGGAGCTGCGTGTTGAAGTTCTCCGTGCAGTTCGGATGCCCGAAATAACCCATGTCTTCATAGTAGCGCGTCGTGCACGCAAGATTGAACGTATCGTGGCGGCCGACGGTATCTTGCACGATCTCGACGAGCGCGTTGCGGTCCTGATCGTAGAACTTGGCGTGCAAGCCGGGCTTCGGGTACGCCATGCCGTTGAGCGTGCGCGTCGTCGAGGCATCGAGCCCTTGCGTGCGGCCTTCATCGAGCGCCTTGCGATTGAATGCGAGGAAATCTGAACATTGCCGGCCTTGGACATCGATGATCTGGATGTATTCGCCCGCAAACACTTCGAACTTTTCAGCGCTCGCAATATCGACGCGGATATCAAGGCGCGGCTCGGCGAGCGGGTCGGGCAACGGCGCCGTATTTGCAACGCGCGGGTTCGCGCGTTGAATGAATACGAGCACATCGGTTGCTGGCGTCTGTTCCCAAACAAGCATGGGTTTCGCGGGCGCGCCAAACACCGCCATCACGCGACGCTCGGCGGTAAAGCGGACCACGTCGCGAATGCCACTATCTTTTGTCAGCACGAGCGCGGCTCTGGCGCGGCCAAGATCGAGGCCGCGCCGGAAAAGGCCGAAGCGCACGCGCGCAGCATCTTCGCTGTCTTTTTCGAGGGCCTGTTGAATGCCTGAAGGCGGCTCATTGCCTTTGAGGCCAAGGGCCGCGAGATCGCTTTTGCCACCCTTGCCGAAGACCGCGATTTCGACAGGCTGTCCGCCTTCGAGCGGGCTCAGCTCAATGACGTCGCCTGCGTCAAGTTCGAAGGCTGCCGTGCCGCCGCCCTTCAGGACGTAGCGCTCGACGCCGGGGTCGAGCGACGGCGAGCCAGGCATGAATAGCTTCGGGCGTGCGGCAGAGGTGAGGATACCTTGCGCCATTTTAAGCTCCGGGATGTTGTAAAGCGTTGCATGCAGGCCGCTGCGCGCGGCCTGCATAGATGTCATCTTGCAGAGGCTCGGTTACTCAGCAGCCCGCGCATTCGGCTGATTGAGGAACGTTTCGAGCGAGTCATCGAGCGCCTTCATCCACGGCGTGTGATGCACAGGTGCTACGGTGCCCGTCAGCGTCGATTTGAAAGCCTGGTCGCGATAGGTCAGGATATTTTCGGACTTGTGATGCTCCCAAACTTTGAACATCCGTGCGACTTCATCGACGTCGAGACGCGGATAGTCTGTCGGTGCAATCAGATCGCGGACGAACTCGGTCTGAAAGTCGATGGCTTCGAAAGCGTCTTTGACGTTTTCTTCCATCGTCGTCCACTTCTGGATGTCGTCCATCATGGCGCCGGGATTTGGAAGCGCGATTTTGCCGAGAATGACGTCGCGCGCATACCAGGCCTCGGCGTCGAACATATTGAAGGTGTAGTATTGATCCTGCATGCCGATATACATGCACTTCGGATTAGACCACCAGAACACGCCCTTGTAGAGATTCGGCGGATAAAGGCGATTGCGCGACTTAAGGCGTAGCGCGTCTTCCATAAACGGGAAATGGTTTGCGTAGCCCGTGCAAAGGACAATCGCATCAAAGTCCTTCGACGACCCGTCCTTGAAGTAGCATTTTTTGCCTTCGACCTTTACGAGCAATTCGCGTTCATCCAGCGTTTCGGGCCATTTGAAACCCATTGGCTTGGTGCGCCAGCTGAACGTCACTGATTTCGCGCCGTACTTGTAGCACTGGATGCCGATGTCTTCCGACGAATAGCTCGAGCCAACGCACAATACGTCTTTACCGGCGAACTCGTCCGCCGACCGGAAGTCGTGGGAATGCATCGTGCGGCCGAGGAACTTGTCGAGACCCGGGAACTGCGCGGTGATAGGCGTCGAGTAATGACCGCAGGCAACGAAGACATAATCGAAGACTTCGTTGGTCACGTTGTCAGTCGTCAAATCCTTGACGGCAAGCGTGAACTTATCTGTGTCGCTATCGTAGGTGACCCAACGGACCGTGTGGTTGAGCCTGATGTAGTGCGTGATGCCACTTTTTTCGATACGACCCTTGATGTAGTCGTGCAGAACCGCGCGCGGCGGATACGAAGGAATCGGGCGGCCGAAATGCTCCTCAAATCCGTAGTCAGCGAACTCCAAGCATTCCTTCGGACCGTTCGACCACAGATAGCGGTACATGCTGCCATGTACAGGTTCGCCGTATTCGTCGATGCCGGTGCGCCACGTATAGTTCCACAGACCGCCGTAATCGCTCTGGCGCTCGTAGCAAACCAGTTCCGGAACTTCTGCGCCCTTGCGCCGCGCGCTTTCAAAGGCGCGTAACACGGCCAGACCGCTTGGGCCGGCGCCGATGATCGCTATACGCTGCTTTGCCATTTTCGTGCTCTCCAGAAAGTGCAAGTTGACGGAAGTTGAAAGATGAATGTCGGGGGAAGCGCCGCAGCGGACCGGCTGGTGTCCGCTGCGGTATGCCCGTGTCTGTTAAGCCGGCAATACGAAGTACCAATTTGAAATCAGCACCACTGCGAGGCCGGCGATCAGCGTCAGGTACGGCAGGATGCCCGCCTTGCGGTTGTTCAGATCGGCCTGAGTGAGGCCGAGGTCTTCAAGCATGTGTGCGGGGAATACGCCCTTGTCCTGGACGTAGTGGCGGAACATGAACACCGGAATGATCAGTGCCGCTGTGAACAGTCCGGCCCACAATGCCATCGGATTCCAGACCTTCGCGCCTGCGCCCATGAAGACGGCGTTAACGAATGCGAACACGCCACCAACTGCAATCAGCCAGGTCGGAGCGCGCCACGGACGCGGCACATGGGCGTTGTCGATGCGGTGTATCCAGCCCGAGTTCAGGTTCAAGAAGTTGAAGATGATGTAGCCACAGTTCGATACCGCGAGGATGAAGAAGAAGCTCGTGGCATCGGCGCAAGCAATGGCAAGCAATGCGAGGTTGACGATGAGGTCAGTCCACATGGCATGCGTTGGCGCACCGTGTTCGTTGACGTGGCTGAGGTAACGGGGCAGCCAGCCGTCGCGCGAACCTTGGTAGAGTGTGCGCGATGAGCCGGCCATCGCCGTCATCAAGCAGAGCATCAAGGCGAGGATCATCAGCATGATCATCAGATTGACGATGAATCCGCTGTGACCGACCATGTGGGCCATCGCGTTCGCTACGCCCGAGCCGTCGACGATGGACGCGTCGAGCATGCCGTCGAGACCAAGAACACCTTGGAACGTGAACGGCACGAGCGAGAAAAGAACGAGACACAGAAGGCCTGAGTAGAAAATGGCCTTGAAAGTATCCGTGCCCGGATTGCGGAATTCACTCGTGTAGCACACGGCTGTCTCAAAACCGTAAGTCGACCAGGCGGCGATGAACATAGCGCCGAGGACAAGAGTCCATCCGCCGATATTCCACTCCCCAAGTTCTGGGACGTAGGCCGCTTTCAGCGGCTGCAGTGGCGTGAAGTTCGACCAATCGATCTGTCCGGTGATGATCGGAACAACGCCGACGATCAGCATCGGAATGATGACCGCCAAGCCGATGTAGCGCTGTACGTTTGCGGTGCCGAGAATGCCCCGGTGCTGGATAGCAAACGTCAGCAGCATCAGAACCGCGCCAATGAAGAACGCAGCGTTGAACGAGAACGAGACCGGACCGAGTGTGCCGTTAAAAAGTGTCCAGTTGCGAATTGATGGTGTCATTGCCGCGACGCCGTCGGCGGCCAAGAGTGCGGTAACCGCGTCGGCTGCTGTTTTTCCTTCATTGGCTGCAAGCCATTCGACGACGCGCGGAGAATCCGCCGTGATCGATGACGCATGCGCCGCGATCCATGCCGCGACGTGAGACGCATCAGCAGGCGGTATCGGCGCCAGCGCGTTCAGGATGTACGCCGCTGCGATCGAGCAGCCGAGCGAGAGAACAGGTGTCCACGCGAACCAATTGCACCAGACGGATAGTGGCGCGATGATTTTGGAATAGCGCACCCAGGCGGCCGCGCCGTACACCGACGCGCCGCCGGATTTGTTCGGAAAGAGGCCGGCAATTTCTGCGTATGTGAAGGACTGCAGAAAGCCCATGATCATCGAAACGATCCAAACGAGAAAGGCAACCTTCCCCGCAACGCCTGCGATGCCACCGATAGAAAACAGTACGAGCGCGGGAACGCCGCTCGCCACCCAAAACGCACCCCTCCAGTCAATGGCTCGAACGAGCCTGCCATCGTCGACGGCATCTCCTGCAAAAGTGCCTGCATGCGTCGCTGGTGTTGTCATTTCGGTTCTCCAGAAGCTACGTGCCGAACTCACCTTCTTGCGCGAGCCGCCGTTGCGCATTCCGGACGGAATGCAGGCCGGACCACGAGGCTAATTTGATGCAACCAATTTCAACCAAATAAAACCGGATATACCAGTTTCAATCAGTATGTCGGAGGTAAAATTTTCGTGCAAGTCACAAAACTATCCAAATAGGCAACGTCATCGACCAAAAAATAAGCATAAATTGGGAAAAACCAGGCAACTCCGCAGGTTGTCGCATTTGTGCGTTGCGAGACTATTTCGGTTGAGATTGGTTATTATAGGTTGTCATTTGTCTGGATGGTTGTTAATATGTGGGCTACAACAGTGAAAAAAGCGACGCGCGTCAGATGGATACGCCTCCCAACGATCGAATTGCTGAAGACCTAAGTCGCGTCACTGCGGCGTTCGCTTTTTTAAGTGAGTACAGGTTCGAGCCGGCGGCGGAGCGCTTGAAATTTCCTCATGCCGATACTGACTTTGCGCGCCGAGGTGATGTGCTGGTCGTCGCCGCTGCCAATGCCGGCGTCGCAGCGCTGCTATCGGGCGACGCGCTCGCGGCACGTGATTGGCTCGTGTGTGCGGCCGCAACAATACAAGATACCTGCCGCGCGTTGGACGGGGATGGCGCCCTGAGCGCGACGAGCTCGGGTTATCATTTTCGTCTTGCCGTGCATCACGGCAATGTCTTCGAAAAAGTGAATGCTTCGCGCGCCACCGAACTTCGTGCGCTGATGTCGGCGATTGTCGCGCATCATCTTGCTTTGCTTGATGGGGCTGCGATCGCGCCGCGCGACCAGATGCGCACCGCGATCGATCGGGTATTTGGCACATCGAGTATTGAATCGCGGTTGTCGCGCGCAGCATCGCGGTCTGATTTTATGGACTGCTATGCTGCGCGCGCCGAAAAACTGCGCGTGATCCTGCGTCACTGGCCCGCGCGCGCGCGTTTATCGCCGGAGATCGCCATTGCTGCGCTCGCAATTCTGCCTTTCGATCCGCGCCGCTTGCCTGCTGCCATTGCGGCGGGCAACGCTATTGCAAGGGGTGCACTATGACGCCTGTTTTGCCCTGGACCGTCGAAACGTCGAAGCACCCCTTGGTGTCTCCGCAGGTCAAAGACATCGCAACCGAAATCTACCGGCGCATCACCAGCCAGCGCTATGCGTTCGGCACAAGGATTCCAGCAGAGCGCGATCTTTCGACCGAGTTCGGCGTTACGCGCGCGACGATCCGGCAGGCGCTCGAGTTTCTCGGCGTCTACGGCATCGTTGCAAGGCGCGCGGGTAGCGGCACGTTTGTCACGTTCGATGCAGCGGCGTCTGTCAAGTCGTCGGATCAGCCGTCGACGAGCGGATTGTCGATCGAGCAACTCGCGGAGACGACATCACCGTTCGCCATTTGCATCGCAGGATCCGTTCTCGAACCCGAGATCGTTCGTCTTGCAACCATTTACATGTCGACGCGCGACGTGTCGGATTTGCGCCGCCTTCTGGCAGACCTCGAAGCGATCGTCACGGAAGCGGACCGTTTCGCCCAAATTGAGGATGAATTTATGATGACGATTGCGCGTGGTACGCACAACGCGATTATCGTGGCGATGTATTCGGTGTTGCATCAGGTGCGGCGTCATCCACTTGCGGCCGCGCCGCGCCGCCAAACGCTGACGCCGGCTAAAATCCGAAGCATCCAAAAAGTGCTACGCTCGTTGTTCGAGGCGATTGAAACGCGCAATGTCGAGACGGCGGTCGAGTTGATCACGCTGCATGTTTCGACGAAGCACGAAGAGATGATTTACGAGTCACTGTGAGCCGCGTTCGCCGCTGCCGTCGTTGCGCCTTCGCGCTGGTCCCACATCAAGCCAAGCGCGCGCATATGTTTGACAAGCGTCGTGCGGTTTGCCGTCCACCAATTGATAATCGATCCGAATTCTTGAATGCGCGCTTTGCCGTTTTCGATCATGACCACTGGCCAGTCGCCAACCAAAGCATTGTCGATCCCGAACAGGTCCTTGCCCCACCATTCGGCCTCGCCGAAGGCGTGTGCGCCGCTGCCGCCGACTTTCATCATGGAAAGCACTGAAAATGGCTCGAAGTTGCGCGCGCGCTGAGCGGCAGTCTTCCACAATTCGAGCGTCGAAGCGTATTCCCACGACACGGCGCTCCAGGTCCCTGGAAAGCGTTCGCAGAAAATTTTGTAAAACCCGTTCGGATTGTCGAAGTTGATATGCGCTTCGTTGAGCCGAGGATCGTCGAAGTCAGGGAACTGAAAGACGAAGCCATCCATGAACGCAACGCTCGTGCGTGCGATCAACGCGCGATAGTTATCGCACGTGCATGACAGCAGCTGACCATTAAAGCCACGTTTGAAGGCTTCGACAGTCAACTCATGAACGAATGGTTCGTAGGCGGTGTCCCAGCACAAAATGTCCGGCGATGCCGCCATCAACCGTTCCACGATGCCGCCGAAATCTTTCTCATCCGGCTCGAACAACTCTTCCGCCACCAGCTTGATGCCGGCGGCTTCAAAGGCTGCGCGGTAGGTGGCGATAGATGGCAGGCCGAGGAGATCGCGTTGCGCGCACATGGCGGCTGTCCGCAGATGCGGCCGGTTGCGCTTCAGCCAATCAACAGCAGTGACGTTAAAAATTGGATGGATTTCGCTCGGTGCGACAAGTGTCGGTGCGTCGGGCGAGAGATCGCTTGGCAGCAAGGTCGCGACGAGCATGCGATGTTGACGTACGAGCTGGCGCAACTCTGGCGATATGTCATCGCCGCCGATCATCAGCAGCAGCTTGACGCCTTCGCCGACGATCAAGTGGCGCGCGCCTTCGAGGGCCCGGACTGGATCATAGCAACTGTCGAATTCGACGAGTTCGACCATGTATCGGCGACTGCCGACTTTGATGCCGCCCGCTTGGTTGACGCGCTCAACCCAAATCGTGCTGCCGTAAAGCCCGGGAAGCGCCCAGGATTTCAGCGGCCCTGATAGCGGCGCTAAAAATCCTATGCGCAGGACTTTGTGAGACCCAAGGCCGAAGTCGCGCAACGCCAGCGACAGCGTCGAGGCGACGGGACTTCGACCTTTTGCCATTCACCACCAGTATTCGCGCCCAAATTCGTTCGCAGGTTATCCGCAATAACGGCGGACTGCGCCATCTGGATCGGAATTCGCGTCGCCTTGCAAGTCTGTCGTGTGCAGGCTGTGACTTGGCTCTGTCTATTATCCGTGCCTGCGCTGGATCAACTTGGACAGTTCTTCAGGCATGCTTGAGTATGATGTTACGGTCGGCGTGAAGTATAAGTTCGGCCGGCCATCGGAGCCGAGGCCAGCGGAGCTAGAATAGCAGTGGTCGTCGCACATCCGAAGAATTGAGCATTGCCAATCTTCACCGAACTCACCGCAGTCCAGTCTGCCATTGGCCGCGCCGTAATTGGACTATCGGCGGTGCTGCTCCTGCTCGGTAGCGGATGCATCGCTGGCATTAGCGGGATATTGGCGCGGTTGGTTGCGCCAGGTAGCGGCAGCCAGCCACTCGATGGCCGGGGCTTTGCCCCGGTCCGGCAAACGCATCTTTGACGCTCGCTACTTTGCCGGCGCTGGCGTTTATAGCGGCGCTCCTCAATGGGGTCTGGCTGGCGGCGCAGGCGCGCCGATAGTTTGCCGCGACGCCGCCCTGCAATTTTCTATCAGCCGCCTGCGCAAGCGCCAGTATAAAAAGGCTTGGCAAAAACAAAAATAGAACATATAGTGAACTTTGAATTGGAGGCTCTGCAATCGTAACCGTTGTCGACAAGCTCAGAATTCTCGCCGACGCTGCAAAATATGACGCGTCATGCGCATCGTCAGGTGCCAGCAAGCGCATCGCCGCTAAGAACGGCCTCGGATCGACCACGGGTGCCGGCATCTGTCACGCATACACGCCCGACGGCCGCTGTATTTCGCTGCTGAAAATTCTGCTGACAAACTACTGCGTGTTTGATTGCGCCTATTGCATCAATCGCCGGTCATCGAACACGCCGCGCGCGCGCTTCACTGTCGATGAAGTGGTGACGCTGACGATCGAATTTTACAAGCGCAACTACATCGAAGGTTTGTTTCTCTCGTCCGGTATCATCCAGTCGGCGGATTATACGATGGAACAACTGATGCTCGTCGCGAAGAAGCTGCGGCGAGAGCACGGTTTCGCCGGCTATATCCATTTAAAGTCTATCCCCGAAGCAAGTCCGTGGCTGATCGAACAAGCGGGACTGTGGGCTGATCGATTGTCGATCAATTTAGAACTGCCGATGAACGCGAGCCTTGAGCGTTTGGCACCCGAAAAGAACGGGCCGCGAATTAAAAACGCGATGGGGCAGATTCGCGAGCGCATTCAAGAAGCACGCGAAGAGCGGCGCAAGTTTTCACCGGCCGGTCAAAGCACGCAAATGATCATCGGCGCGGATGAATCAAACGACGCGGACGTCCTGAAGGCCAGCGCCGACCTTTACGGCAATTACAAATTGAAGCGCGTCTACTATTCTGCTTTCTCGCCGATCGAGCAGGCAAGCCGGCTGTTGCCGCCAAAGCCGCCGCCCTTGGCGCGCGAGCATCGGCTCTATCAGGCTGATTGGTTGATGCGTTTTTACGGCTTTTCGGTCGACGAAATCGCGTCAAGCGGTGACGCTGGAATGCTTGACCTTGAAATTGATCCGAAGCTCGCCTGGGCGCTGAAAAATCGCGGCGTGTTTCCGATTGACGTCAATTCCGGTGCTCGGGAATTGCTGTTGCGTGTCCCGGGTCTTGGTAAGAGGGCAGTTGATAAAATCATCGTTGCCCGGCGCCATACGAAGTTACGCGCTGAAGACATCAAGCGCTTGACGTCGTCGTTCAAGCGCGCTGCGCCGTTCTTGATAACGGCAGATCATCGCCCAAGCGGGCTAACGGATCGCGCCGATTTGCGTCAGCGCATAGCGACGCCAAAACAGTTGAGTTTGCTATGACAGATTTTGTCGTGGCGTTGGCCGAAGGCGCCGATCTGAACGGCTTCCGGCAAGGCTTGCGCAGGGGAATTGCGCAAGGCGTCGCGCCGGAGGCTATAGTTTGGCAGGTCGGTGCGGAGGCGTCGCTGTTCGGTCAGACCGACGTATCTGACGCGGCGCCCGTCCGCGTGCCGCGTGCGGCGGCAGCGTTGATCGATCTGGTCGTCTGTCATCGCGACCCTGAACGGTACGCTTTGCTTTACCACCTCGTTTGGCGCATGGTTCGAGGTGAGCGCGCGCTGCTCGAAGTCCACACTGATCCTCTCGTATGGCGGCTGGAGCGCATGGCAAAGGCCATTCGCCGTGATCTGCATAAAATGCACGCGTTCGTGAGGTTCCGCCGCATCGACGACGAAGCCGGCGAACGCTTCATCGCGTGGTTTGAGCCTGAACATTTTATTCTCGCGTCAACCGCAGATTTCTTCGTCAAGCGGTACCCGTCCATGCGCTGGAGCATTCTGACGCCCGACGGTTCGCTGCATTGGGACAAGGAACGCTTGACATTTGGCCCGCCGGGCGACCCGCGTGATGCGCCGGCCGTCGGCGATATCGAGGGTGCTTGGGATGTCTATTTTCAGAGCACGTTCAATCCAGCGCGCCTGAACGTCGCCCAGATGCAAAAGGAAATGCCGCGGAAATACTGGCGCAATATGCCGGAAACAAAATTGATTCCGGGCATGTTACAAATGGCGTCCTCGCGCGTTGACGAGATGATCTCGGCGACGCCGCAGCCGGCAATCAAACGTGATCCCCAGAAAGCATTGGCCAAGATGCTGGATACCGAAATCAAGTCGCTGGAACAGTTGAACGCCATCATCAGCGCCTCAGAGCCTTTTGTGCGCGGCGGCCGCCGCGCAGTGATTGGAGAAGGTCCATCGCACCCGGATATAGCATTTGTTGGTGAGCAACCCGGTGATCAAGAGGATATTCAAGGCCGGCCATTTGTCGGTCCCGCGGGTCAATTATTCGACGCGGCATTAGAGAAGTCCGGAATTGATCGCAGCCGATGCTACGTCACGAACGCGGTCAAACATTTCAAGTTCGAGCAGCGGGGCAAACGGCGCATCCATCAAACGCCCACAACCGGAGAAGTGAAGCACTACCGGTGGTGGCTGATGAAGGAGCTGGAATTGGTTCGGCCGAAACTTGTTGTCGCGCTGGGGGTGACTGCCGCGCTGGCGCTCAGTGGCAAGCCGGTCACGATAAGTCGCGCGCGCGGCACCTGCGCATTCGGTTCGCAGGCCGGGTTGATCACAGTGCATCCCTCATATCTTCTGCGTTTGCCTGACGAAGACGCGCGCGCCGAAGCGCTCCAACTTTTCGTGCGCGATCTCATAAACGCCAAGGCATCAGTTTAGCCGCCGATTTCAAGTATAGACGTTTCAGGCTTGGGGGAAACGGAACGCGATCTCCCACTGAGTCTACGCTTCAATCGCGCACTAAATTACACGCGATTGCTTGAGGCGCTTTTGGTATCGCGCTTTGCCACTCTGCGGAATGCTTAACGCGTGACGTGCTGCTCTGCTAATGAGTGAATGCCCGGCCATCGCGTTTGTGCAATGTACGGCGTTCAACCAGAATACGCCATTCGAATATAGTCATGAACCAAATAGCAGACTTTAAACAGTGGCATCAAACTGACGGAGGAAGACTCAAGTCTTTTAGAGCCGTCCTTGCGAGTATCGCTTTCGCTGGAAACCTCGATCACTAATAATTCAGCCTGCGTCCAATTGCCTAGACATCTTCAATTCTGTCGTGAATTTTAGAGCATCCTGGTAGAATATCCGCGCACAGGGAAATCGAAAGCGGCATATCGGCGAACCGTAGTTGCCAGATCGTGCGAGGTTTCGATTGTAGCTTTCTATGCATGTGGCCACGGCCGCAGCGCTCGCACTTCTAGGCTGGGACGATTGTTCGATATAATGAATAAGACATCTGTAAAACTGCGTGCGAAGCGTTTGATCCGCAAAGAGCTGGTGCCGGCCGCGGGTCAGCTGCTGTCTGTGCGGAGAGGCAGCGCAAGAGTTGTTGGCCGTTCGAGCGCCACATCGTCTCCTGAAGCTAGCAAAGAAGCTCTTGACGAGCTTCGGTTTACCTTGGCTGTATTGCAATCGGAATTTGCTCAATTTCGAGCACAGGCCAATAGAGATCTCCAGCCCTCAGATTGCCCACCTGTAGGCAAGCGTCGTGTATGGGATTTCCCGAAGAGGACGTTGCGCAATACGCATCTGCACCTATTCGGAGCGAATGTGTTTCTCGAACCAATCGCAGACCTAGTTATAACGGCGCAAGGCGAGGCAGGTTCGGAATTCGAAATGACCGGTCCTGATCCACAGTTGCTGCTTCAGGTCGCGCACGGCAGGGATTTGCCGCAGGGCCGTTATGTATTGAAATTTCGGAAACTCACGGGTGCCAATCAGCTGGTCGACCCAACGCTATATCCGGACTCGGGTAACGACTTCAACGAACTGGAAGCCCAACGTCTACGGTTTTCTACATCGCGCTCCAATATGGCGTATACGCAGTTTATTCTGCCTGCGGGTGCTAAGCGCCTGCTCCTTGATCCAAGCACGACCAAGGGGCAGTTCGTCGCCGGATCGATGAAGCTGCGCAAGGTTGCGGCCAGCGAGTACTACCTGCGCATGGCGGTCTTCTTGTTTCGTCAACGCGTCCGTACTTTTGGCGACTTTAGGAGGACCGTGCGAATAGCAGCAACGACCTTGCGCGAAGGCGGCTTTAAAGCTGTCGCATATCGTCTGCGCTCCGCCCATGCCATAGTCGGCGAGCAGATTTATACTCCGACATACAGATCCTGGATCGACAAGCACGATAAGCTGGACGAGGCGGCACTCGACGATGTGCGCGAGCGCATTGCGAAGCTCACGGCGAAGCCGCTGATCTCCGTCGTTATGCCGGTCTATAATACCCCCGAGCATCTATTACGCGATGCGATCGATAGTGTGCGCAACCAAGTATATGAGAATTGGGAATTGTGCATTGCCGACGATCATTCTCCCCTTCAGCATGTAAAAGGGATACTCAACGAATACGCAGCCAAGGACGCGCGAATAAAAGTCGTTCTTCGATCCGCGAACGGGCATATATCGGAAGCGACGAATTCGGCATTTGAGCTGGCGGCTGGCGCTTGGGTCGCGCTGATGGACCATGATGATTTGTTGCGTCCGCATGCGCTTGCTGAAGTCGCGTGCGAGATTGGATCTCATCCGGATGCCGCACTGATTTACTCCGACGAAGATAAGCTCGACGACATGGGCAATCGGTATGATCCCTATTTCAAGCCCGACTATTCAAGAGAGTTGTTCCGGTCGCAGAATTATCTCAACCATCTCTCGGTCCATCGCTCCGAGAATATTCGGGCTGTTGGCGGCTGGCGAAAAGGATTTGAGGGCAGTCAGGACTACGACCTTAACCTCAGGATTATCGAGCGCATAGACGCCAAAAATATTAGGCATATTCCAAAAGTTCTTTATCACTGGCGGGCCGTCAGTGGGTCGACCGCTGTTGCGGGTTCTGAAAAGAGCTACGCGCACGAAGCGGGATTGCGCGCTCTAGAAGAGCATCTTCGACGGCTCAATCTGCCAGCGAAGGCCACTTCGGCCCCAAACACGCCATTTTATCGCGTCCAGTTCGAGGTGCCTAACCCGCAGCCGCTCGTCAGCTTGATCATTCCGACGCGTGACAAGCTCCAGTTGCTCCGCGGCTGCATCACGTCGATCCGCGAAAAAACCACATATCAGAACTATGAAATTATCGTCGTTGATAACGGATCTTGCGAGGAGGAGACGCTCGCGTATCTCGACGGCCTTGAAAAGGAACCTTGGGCACACGTTCTGCGCTACGACCAGCCGTTCAACTACTCGGCGATCAACAACTATGCCGTGCGGCATGCGAAGGGCAGCATACTCGGTTTGATCAACAATGACATCGAGGTCATCTCACCGGACTGGCTGACAGAAATGGTATCGTGGGCTGCGCAGCCGGACGTTGGCTGCGTCGGCGCAAAGCTGTATTACAATAACAATACGATCCAGCATGCCGGCGTCATTTTGGGCATCGGCGGCGTTGCGGGCCACTCGCATAAATATTTCCCTCGAGATCATCATGGGTATTTCTCGCGCTTGAAGGTTCTTCAAAACCTGTCTGCAGTGACCGCGGCTTGCCTCGTCGTTCGCGCTAGCGTTTTTAAGGAAGTCGGTGGACTTAATGAGCAGCACCTAACAGTCGCATTTAATGACGTGGATTTCTGTCTGAAGGTCAGAGACGCTGGGTACCAAAACGTGTGGACGCCATATGCTGAGCTCTACCACCTAGAGAGCGTTTCGCGCGGTGTCGAAGACAACCTGGAAAAGCTGGCCCGGTTTGACAAGGAATCGCAGTACATGAGAACGTCTTGGGACTTGGGAAATGATCCGTTTTATTCGGTCAATCTCACGCGCGACCGTGAAGACTTCTCCATTGCCTAGCTTGCTCTCATAATACCGCTTTCGGAGCCGCAAAGAAGTGTCCCACGAGTTGCGCATAGCCATAGCTGCGATTTTCAAGAATGAAGGTCCCTACATTCTTGAATGGATCGCGTACCATCGCGCGCTCGGAATAGATCGATTCTTTATAGCAGATAACGCTAGCAACGACGGCTCAAGTCAGCTGCTCGGCGTCCTGCACGATGCCAACATAATAAACCGAATATTTTTTCCAGGCACGCCGGGTATTGCACCGCAGTTGCCTGCTTACAGAGAAATTATGCGCGTCCACGGCACAGATGCGGATTGGACGGCTTTCATCGACGCCGACGAATTCCTTTTGCCGACGGATGGCGAGACGTCAGTAAGGCCATTCATCTGCGAAGTTGATAAGAGCAATAGCGTCGGCGCTATTGGAGTAAACTGGGCCATCTATGGATCGTCTGGACACGCCGACGCGTCAGCTGAGCTGGTTACCGAACGATTCTCGCAAAGAGCCGAAGAAAATTTCGGCACTAACGCTCATTATAAAACCATAGTGCGAAATAGCGCTTGGCGCGCTACCTCTTCAAATCCGCATAAGTTTTTGCTGGAAAGTGGGTATCTGGAAACAAACACCTTGGGTGCTGTGATGGAGCGCCACCCAACACGAGGAGATGGGCTGAGTGCGTCTATCACTTGGGATCGGTTGCGCATAAACCATTACGTCGTCAAATCAAAGAATGAATTTTTTTATCGGAAACGCATGAGGGGTAGAGCCACGATAAACGGCGTCAAAAGAGCGGAGTCATTTTTCGAATCACACGATCTCAACGAGGTGACCGATCCAATGCCCAGTTGGCTAATGGAAGCGACTAAGGCGGAGCTGAAGCGCTTGATGCAGACGATTTCCAGTAATAAAAAAGCGCAAATTGCTTTGCGACGCATCTCAGAAATAGAGTTGAAACCTGAATCGGACGTTCGACCCAAGTACCGGTCTATAAAAGGCGCGATTGACAAAATCGAGATCGATGCAGATCGTCAGATCGTTTCCGTGCGCGGCTGGGCGCTGACTGCAAACGGTGAACGTGTCGCCTATTTGGCGCCAATGCTTGACTCATTGCTGCTCTACAAGATGCCGTTCGAAAGAAAAGAACGCCCCGACGTTGTTCGGCATATCCCGTCATCTGCGCCTGATGCCGGCTATCAATTTCAATTTTCTTTGGCGGACTTGCCCGTCGAGTTTCTTGACTCTGATGAACTGCGCATCGTTGGCGGCAGCGCAGAAGATAGCATCGAATTTCAAATAGGTAATAACGGGAAGGCTTGGCCGAAAGCAGAAGCCCAGAAGGCAATGGCGAGAGTATTGGGGAATTCGCTAAATCCAAACCCGTCGATAAAAGATAGCCCGGAAATGCCGCCAGCGAGCGTTGAATATCTCGCTGCCGCCATGCAGCAGTGTAGCTGCTATTTGGAGTACGGAACTGGCGGTTCCACAGCTATGGCTGCTCGCACGGGTATTCCGGCGGTCATCGCGGTTGAGAGCGACTTTGCATGGCGAAATGCTGTGCGGCGCAAAGTAGAATCGATATCTGGGCACTCAGGCGCCAAAAACCTCATCCTCCACTCTGACATTGGGCCGACGAAAGAACTCGGCTACCCGAAATCAGACAGCAATTGGATGAGGTATCATAATTATCCTCTGGAAGCTTGGCAGCTTTGCCGGAAAGAAGATCTCAGTCCAGATTTAGTGCTAATTGATGGCCGATTTCGAGTCGCCTGCTGTCTCGCATCCTTTCTGTTTGCGGCACCGGGGACGCGAATATTATTTGACGACTATGTAGATCGGCCGCACTACTTCAGCGTCGAGAATTTCGTGAAACGCACCCAGACGATCGATCGTGTAGCAGAGTTCATCGTTCCAGCAGAACTGCCCCGCGACGAAATCTGGCTGGCACTCATGACGGCCGTTACCGACCCGCGGTAAGGCCAACTTAGGCTTTTGGTTTTGCAGCAAAATAAGAGTCTGCGTCCGCGAACGCTTTTACTTGACCCTTTTCGAGCACAAGGACCTTGTTGCATACGCGTTTGATCAGGCTCTCGTTGTGCGAGGCGAGCACAATGATGCCCGCCTGCTTGGACATCTCGTTCATGCGCACTTTGGCTTTTTCCTGAAAGCTCGCGTCACCTGCGCCTATCCATTCATCCATCAAAAGAATCTCAGGATTGAAGCTGGTCGCGACGGAAAACGCCAGCCGTGCTGCCATGCCCTGGCTGTAGACCTTGTATGGCATGTCGATAAATTCGCCGAGCTCGCTGAAGGCGATAATGTCTTCCATGCGTGCATCGATCTCGTTGGGATGCCAGCCGTTGATCAATCCGCGCAGAACGATGTTGCGCCGCCCCGTCGCTTCGCGGCGGAAGCCGAGATTGATGTTGAATAAAGCATCGACGCGTCCATTGATTTTGACGCGGCCTGCGGTCGGCTCATAGATGCCATAAAGCACCTTGAGAAGCGTTGTCTTGCCGGCGCCGTTGCTGCCAATGAGGCCCAGGCGATCTCCGGCTGCGAGCGCGAAATTGACGCCGTCAAGCGCCGTTACGAATTTTGTTCGGCCGGCTCCGCTAATCGTGCCGCCTTTTCGCAAGCGGTCGACGTGGGCTGAGAGCCGTAGCGGCGTCCGCACGGGGTAGGTTAGTCCCAGTTCATCGACGATGATTGATACCATCAGAGAACAAACACGATTTTCTTGCGGTAGTAGCCCAACATCGCGATTGCCGAAGCCCAGGCCGCCGCGCCCATCAAGAGGCAAACGATAAAGGCATGTGCCGGAACTTCGCCAGTCAAAATCGGCACTCGGACGATTTCGAGGAAGTAGGTGAATGGGTTCCAATAATAAAAGGCATGTTGAATGCCATGCCCTCGGTTATCGTAGACCCAGAATACCGGCGTCAGAAACATGCCGATGCGCATCGCATTGCTCACGACATATTGGCTATCTGGCAAGAATGCGCCGAGTATTGCAAAGATGATGACGATGGCTGGCGTTATGGCGACGATCAAAGCCAGCGCCAGGACGGACCAAGTCCAGGCGGGCGTAACGGATATGCCGCTGAAAATAAGTATTACAGCGCATCCGGCCAACGCATAGCCTGCGCGGATCACGGACTGCATCGTGAGGCGCATGACGTAAACCGAGAGCGGCAGTGTTGTCCCTTTAATAAAGCTCTCCTCGCGCGGAAAAAGTGATGCGCTCTGAGCAATGACCTCCATAATATAAAACCAGACCAGCAGCCCTGTTGCGACGTAGGGCGCGTAGCTTGGCGAAAGCTCGCCGCGATGAAATACGAAAATAAACGTGCCAGCGAAGGCCAGATAGTTCAGCAAAAGCCAGATTGGACCGAGCAGGGTTCGGCGATGCTGGTCTCCAATGTCCTCATGCGCCAGCGCCATCCAGACGCGCCTCATCTTGAGGCCCGAGTGAAGGTCGTCAATTGCGCCGTCCCAAATTCTGCTCATATCACGAACTGCATAGCGCGCTACAATCTTAGCGTTAGCCGTAAAGCCGTAATAAGAAGAATGCAAATGGGTAATCGGTCGGACGAACGCTCCGGCGTGCCCGATCCTTAATGTGTGGCTGTTGAGAGCTCGGGAGGGAATGATCCTAGACGGCCATTCCACCCATCAGAGACGGCGCGCCGCACGACCTTTCGTGTCAAGACTGTATTTGCGCGCGCCGAAAGCAGTATCACAAGCTGCGCAAAAAGTCGGAGCGCAAATCGAAGCCGCCAAATCCGAGGAATGAAGCTGCTTCTCAGATTATTTACAGCATTTCGAACATAGAAATAGATGCGATCGTTCGGTTGGCGGAGAATTTGAGATTTCCAAACCTCGGTCGGCGGAATTGCGCTTCCCCACCTATGGACCATCGACGTTTCTTCAAACACAAGGGTGCCATAGCCCCGATGCCACGCGCGCAGGCACCATTCGACATCAATACCATCAATGAAATAATCAGCGCGAAAAGGACCGACGTCCTTCCAGGCCGCGAGCGCTAAAATCGATCCTGATGTCGGCGCAAAATCTACCGTGCGCCGGAATCGATCACGCCATGCAATCCGAACCTCTTGATAATGTTCCCCTGGCGGCGGTGTTAACCGAGGAGCGACCACGGCCAATGGCTCGAAATCTCGCAGAGCTTCGTTGAAGCATATTGTAAGCGCGGCAGGTAATTCGGGTTCGGGGCTGCTGTCTTGATCGAAAAATTGCAGATGGGTCAGGCCTTCCCGCTCCGCGGCGGCCGCGAGTACATTTAGTCCGTGAGCCAGTCCGGCGTTCTCATGGTTTCGGATCACGTGCGCATTGGAAAGTCCTCCTAGGCGCGATTCTATTTCCGGGCTAACGCCGCCGTTTAGATAAATAAAAATACGTCGTTGATTGCGATCTAGCGTCGACAAAAGCTCAGCAAGCAGATGATTTGGCTGAAACGCAACGATTGCTGCCGGAATGACCCCAACGATCGTGCGCCCGCCCGCGCTTGAGCCGTCAATTTCCAGAGGTCGTTTCACGGTCGCTTTATACCGATCGCTTGCCGAATTCGAGGCTTTCCTGCACGCGGCGAACATAAGCAGCGTATTCAGATTTTCCGAGTTTGGCCACCCAATCATTAATGTCATTGGGCGCAACAAGGCCGAAGCGGAGTGCGATTTCTTCGGGACACGAAATTTTTAGTCCCTGGCGACGTTCGAGCGTGGCGACGAATTCGCCAGCTTCCAGCAAACTGTCAAATGTACCGGTGTCGAGCCATGCATAGCCGCGGCCCATGCGAACGACATTAAGCTCCCCTTGGTCCAGATAGATCCTGTTTAGGTCGGTAATTTCAAGTTCGCCGCGGAGCGAAGGTTTGATCGTGCGGGCATAGTCAACGACGCGCGAGTCATAGAAGTACAGTCCGGTGACTGCAGAATTTGATTTCGGACGCTTCGGTTTTTCTTCGATGCTTGTCGCGCGGCCATTCTCGTCGAATGCAACTACGCCGTACCTTTCTGGGTCCAAAACGTCGTATGCAAAAACGGTGGCACCTTTATCACGTCCACGAGCACTTGCCAGGAGCTCTGGTAGACCATGGCCGTAAAAGATGTTGTCGCCGAGCACGAGTGCACATGGCTGGCCATCGATGAAGCTCGCGCCGATGATAAATGCCTGCGCTAGGCCTTCGGGCTTTGGTTGAATTGCATAGCTTAGACGGACGCCAAACTGATGGCCATCGCCGAGTAGTGATTGAAATTGCAACTGGTCGTGCGGCGTTGTGATGATCAGGATATCGCGGATGCCGGCAAGCATCAGGACCGACAGCGGATAATAGATCATCGGCTTGTCATAGACCGGCAGCAACTGCTTCGAGATTGCGAAGGTCACCGGATAGAGCCGGGTGCCGCTGCCGCCAGCCAGGATAATGCCCTTCATCGTATCAGTCCGTGAGTTGCCGGTTGTTGTGCTAGGAGTTGGTCGAGACACGTCTCAAGTCCTGCTTCCCAATTTGGAGCAGCGATCCCGTACGCGTCGAAAACTTTCGTTGTGTCGAGCTTCGAGTATTTTGGCCGGCGGACTTTCGTTGGATATTCGTGCGTAGCAATTGCGGTGACGTTGGTTCGTGGGCCTCCGCGCCGCGCCGATTGTTCAAAAATTGCGCGGGCAAACTGGCACCAGGTCGTCTCCCCGCAGGAAGCATAGTGGAAGGTTCCGTATAAATTCTGCGCGTCTGGTGCGGTGGTGAGCTTTAATACGATGTCCGCGATGGCCGATGCAATATCGTGTGCAAACGTTGGTGCGCCTACCTGGTCATCGACGACGCGCAACTCGGGCCGATCCGCCGCGAGCCGAAGCATCGTTTTGAGAAAGTTTGTACCATACGGACTGCAAACCCACGATGTACGCAAAATAACGTGTTTCGTGTTCGCCTCTGCCACGGCGACTTCGCCAGCGACCTTCGATGCGCCGTAAATACCAAGCGGTGCGGTGGGGTCAGATTCGAAATATGGGGTCGATTTATTCCCATCAAAGACATAGTCGGTCGACAAGTGAATTATGGGAATTCGAAGTTTTTCCGCCGCAGCAGCAATTGCTCCGGCGGCCCGGCTGTTGATGGCGAACGCGAGGTCCGGCTCCTCTTCTGCGCGATCGACGTTTATATAAGCAGCAGGATTGATGATGATAGAGGGATGAATATTTTCGACGGCCGATACAAGTCGACTGGGATCTGCGAAGTCGTAATCAGGGCGGCCGATGGCCATGCTCTGAATACCTCTTTTTGGCAGAACGTCCGCAAGAGCCCGCGCAACTTGTCCGCTCTTGCCAAGAATTAGAACGTGCACGCTCACCCCGCTAGCCAGTCTTCTCGACGAGACCCAGACGTTGCCCGCCGTATACGCTGTTCCGCAGTGGCGTCCACCAGTCTTTGTTGTCCAAATACCACTGGACCGTCTTGCGAATGCCTGTCTCGAACGTTTCGAGCGAACGCCATCCCAGTTCTTTTTCGATCTTCGATGGATCAATGGCGTAACGGCGGTCGTGTCCCGGCCGGTCTGCTACAAACGTGATGAGCCGTCTGCGCGGAAGTCGATCGGGACGCAGTTCATCGAGCACGTCACATAAATTTTGTACCACAGCTAGATTTGTCCGCGGTGCGCGGCCTCCGACGTTATACGTCTCGCCGATCCGTCCGCGTTCCAGCGCGAGCGTCAATGCACGTGCGTGATCGTCGACGTAAAGCCAATCCCTCTCTTGCTGTCCGTCGCCGTATACCGGCAGCGGTTTGCCTTCGAGCGCGTTGAGAAGGACGAGCGGAATGAGCTTTTCCGGAAAGTGATAGGGCCCATAGTTATTTGAGCAGTTGGTGATCACAACCGGTAGCCCGTATGTCTCGCTCCACGCGCTGACAAGATGGTCGGATGCCGCCTTGCTCGCTGAGTATGGAGAGCGCGGGTCGTAAGGCGTCGTTTCGTAGAAGAACGCGCCAGGCTCCAAGCTTCCATAGACCTCGTCAGTCGAAACGTGGAGAAACTTAAAGTCAGATCGTTTTTTCCCGGCAAGCGCATCCCAATACTTCCGCGCTGCTTCGAGCAGCGTGTGCGTGCCAACGATGTTGGTCGTAATAAATTCACGCGACCCGGTGATCGAGCGATCAACGTGACTTTCTGCGGCGAGGTGCATAACCGCGTCGGGATTGTATTCCGCGAAAACGCGGTCGAGGGCAGCGCCATCGCAAATGTCTGCGCGGACGAAACTGTAGTTCGGATGGTCGGCGATTTGCGTCAGAGAATTCAGGTTGGCGGCATACGTCAATTTATCGACGTTGGTGACTGACCAGCCCTTCTGCAGGATAAGGTAGCGAACAAGCGCTGATCCGATGAAGCCTGCACCGCCTGTGACGATTACTTTTTTCACTTTGTCCTTCTCGGCCATTGAGCCAATCTGTCATCGGCCGCTACACGCTGATCGCACAACCGCGCTCAGAATTTAACAGTCCTTCCGACAACTGAACAGTGAACCAGAACAAATGCCGCAATTGCGCCGGCGCGTTGCCATCCTGGAAATACTCTCTACTGCGAGCAATCAGCTTTAAAAACATCGTTCTGCTAGAGAAAACGCTGCCGAGCCAGTTTTTCGAAACTCAAAGTCGTCAAAACTTGGTCTGCTCCCCTGAACCTAAGCCAGGCAGACTGAGCGAATCCGGCTATTTCCAACCTCGAGCGAGGAGATGAGGGAATGGCACGGAAGCGATTTACGACGGAGCAGACTGCAAGTTTTGCGAAGGGATTCCGCTATCTGACAGTCACAGCTGTTACCCCGGCCTTGCCCGATTTCAGGCTGAGCCGTGCGGAGTCATCCCAGTTAACAGCGCAAAATAGTACGCTGACCAGACTAGGCGACGGAGTGGTCGCGCTTACGCCAGGCTCAGACCCGATGCTTCTCATGGATATGCCGGCCGCAAAGAATTTGCGGACCTGCGCCGCAATGACAGTTGTGGCCGTCGTCGAAGCTGCGGGCGACGATACGGCTCAGATTTTTTATCTTCCGGGTAAAGAGGTGAGCTATAGGCGCGAGAACGTGGCGACCGTTTCTTTTTTGGCGAACTCGAAGAAGGCTATTCGTTTTGACGTGATCAGTTCGGCAGGCTTCAATCCAAAGCTGCGATTTGACCCCGTTACAAAAAAGCAAGCCGCCACAGTACGGGAACTCGAGGTTTTCTGCCGTCGCAGAATCTAGTCTGCCAATCACGAACGCTTCCGCGGCAGGTCAGTACATACGCCTTCGAGAACCTGGGCGGCCATGCTCACCGTTTCCGAAAGTGTAGGATGCGGGTGGATGGTCAGCGCAAGATCAGCTGCGTCGGCACCCATCTCGATTGCCAGCCCGATTTCGCCGATCAAATCGCCGGCGTGCTGGCCAACGATGCCGCCGCCGATGACGCGATGTGTCGTTTCATCGATCAGCAATTTCGTCATGCCTTCGTCGCGGCCATTGGCAATGGCGCGGCCTGAAGCGGCCCAGGGAAAGACCGCCTTGCGGTATACAGTTCCCTCGCGCTTCAATTCGGCCTCTGTTTTGCCGGTCCATGCTATTTCGGGATCGGTATATGCCACCGACGGGATTTGGCTGACGTCAAAATGACTGGGCTTTCCTGCTGCGGCTTCGGCCGCGACATGGCCTTCGTGCGAGGCCTTATGCGCGAGCATGGGTGCGCCGGCGATGTCGCCAATCGCAAAAATGTTTTCAATATTGGTTCGCATCTGCGTGTCGGTTTTTATGAAGCCGCGCGCGTCGACTGCTAGGCCTGCTTTATCCGCCGAAATGCGCTGTCCATTCGGCGCGCGGCCAACGGCAACAAGTACCATGTCGTAGATATCCGGTGACGGTGCCGACGCGCCGTCAAAGGTAACTCGAATACCGTCTGTCAGCGCCTCAGCCGCAACGACCTTGGTACTCAATAAGACCCGATTGAAGCGCGGCGCGTTTTTCTTTTCCCAGATTTTCACCTGATCGCGATCGGCTTCCGTCATGAGGCCATCGAGCGCTTCCACTATATCGATGCTACTGCCGAGAGCAGAATAGACCGTCGCCATTTCAAGGCCGATGATTCCGCCGCCGATTACGAGCATGCGCTTCGGGATATTGCGCAGCTCCAATGCGCCGGTCGAATCGACAATGCGTGGATCGTCCGGCATGAACGGCAGGCGGATGGCTTCGGATCCAGCTGCAATGATTGCGTGCGCGAAACGTATGCGCTGCGTGCCGCCACTGGCGAGAGAAACGTCGAGGTGATTTGCATCGTGGAACTGCCCCATACCTTGGACCGTGCGGACTTGGCGTCCGCGCGCCATAGATGCGAGCCCAGTCGTCAGTTTTCCGACGACCGCGTCCTTGTGCGCACGCAGTTTTCCGAGATCAACGCGCGGCGGATCGAACGCGACGCCGTGGCCGGCAAGGGCGGCCGCTTGCTCCATTACCGAGGCGACGTGCAGCAGCGCCTTCGACGGGATGCATCCGACGTTGAGGCAAACGCCGCCCAGTGTTGGATTGCGGTCGATCATCACGACGCTCAGGCCGAGATCGGCGGCTCTGAAGGCCGCCGCATATCCGCCCGGACCGGAGCCGAGTACGGCCACGTCGCAGGACAACAGTTCCGGCGCGCTCATGCTGTAAACCTCACAATGCGAGTTGGCGAACATCGCCAAGGATTTCGGCCAGGCGCCGCGTAAAGCGAGCGGCCAATGCACCGTCGATCACGCGATGGTCGTAAGACACGCACAACGGCAGCACGAGGCGCGGTTGAAAGCCGGCGCCGTCCCAAACTGGCTTAATTCCGGCGCGTGGCACGCCGAGAATGGCAACTTCGGGCGCATTGACGATCGGTGTGAAGCTCGTGCCGCCGATGCCGCCGAGGCTCGAGATCGAGAATGTGCCGCCGGAAATGTCGGCCGGCGAGATTTTACCTTCGCGCATGCGCGCGGAGGCGGTAGCGAGTTCTTGGCTGAGTTCAAGAATACCTTTGCGATCGACATCCTTGATGACGGGAACCACAAGCCCGTCGGGCGTATCAACCGCGACACCGATGTTATAGTAGCGCTTGTAGATCAGCGCATCCTTCTCCGGCGCCAGTGATGCATTGAACTCTGGGAACTCTTTGAGGACTGGCACGCTGGTCTTGAGCAGGAACGCCAGAAGCGTCACGCGGTAGCCTTTGGCTTTGGCCTGTGCGTCGAGCTCTTTGCGATACGCTTCGAGTGCCGTAATGTCAGCCTCATCGGTATGCGTGACGTGGGGTACGTTCAACCACGCGCGATGCAGGTGTGGCCCCGAAAGCCGGCGCAAGCGCGACATCGCGCGAACTTCGATAGGGCCGTATTTGGCGAAGTCTTGCACGGGAATCTCTGGGATGCCTGCGCCGCCGGACGCAGCGGGCGGACCCGCGAGCGCAAGTTTGACGTCGTCCTTCGTCACGCGGCCTTTTTCACCGGTGCCTTTGATCTTCGTTATATCGACATCTAGTTCGCGCGCGAGGCGGCGCACCGAAGGACCCGCCAGAACATGCGAAAAATCGACCGTAGAGGGTAAAGCGCCGGCGCTGGGCACGGGCGGCAAATGCCGATCCGGGTGATCGTCGTCGTTTGTTGGCGCTGGCGCACGCGTCGCTTCTTGCTCTGCTGGTGGCGGCGTGGGTGCCGTTGCGGGCGCCGCGACGTTTGCAGCGCCAGCGAGCCGCATGATGATGCTCCCGCAATTGACCTTGTCGCCGACTTTGACGAGAAGTTCGGCGATCTCTCCCGCTTGCGGCGCGGGTATCTCCATTGCCGCCTTGTCGCTCTCGAGCGTAATGAGCGGATCGTCGGCCCTGACGCGATCGCCAGGCGCGACATGCACCTCAATGACGGGTACGTCCTTGAAGTCACCGATATCCGGCACCCTGACTTCCATATGCGACATCGTTCAGCGTCCTTCCGAGTTTTGTCTCATGCCCGTGCAGGGTCCTGCCGGTCGGGGTCGATGCCATATTTCTTTATGGCCTCCGCCACTTTGACGGACGGCACCTTGTTCTCCGCTGCGAGAGCTGACAGAGACGCGACAACAATGGCGTGACGATCGATTTCAAAGTGCTTACGTAAAGTGCGTCGGTAGTCGGAACGGCCAAACCCATCTGTACCGAGTACGCGATAGGTACTTGGAACCCAGGTGCGGATTTGATCTGCGTTGGCTTTCATGAAATCCGTCGATGCGATGACCGGAGTTTCGCCGCGACTTGAAATTGAGGACTTTACAAAAGGAACTCTCGCTGGCTCCTCTGGATGCAGCATATTCCAGCGGTCGACGGCCAACGCGTCACGCCGCAATTCCGAGAAGCTAGTTACGCTCCAGATGTCGCTGGCAACACCGAAGTCCTTATCTAGAAGATCTGCTGCAGCAATGATCTCGCGCAGAATGGCACCAGACCCCATGAGCTGAACTTTGCGCACGCCATCCACATTGCTGGCGCTACGCAGGAGGTACATGCCCTTGATGATACCGTCCTCCGCGCCCTCGGGCATCGCAGGATGCACATAGTTTTCGTTGTAAGCCGTCAAATAGAAGAAAACGTCGTTTTGATCGGCATACATCCGCTTCAGGCCGTGACGCACGATTACCGCGACCTCGTAACTGTAGGCTGGATCGTAGGAGATGCAGTTCGGTATGGTTGCCGAGAGCAGAAGGCTGTGCCCGTCCTGATGCTGTAGTCCTTCACCGTTGAGGGTGGTGCGGCCAGCGGTTCCGCCGATCAGGAATCCGCGCGATCGCATATCGCCGGCCGCCCATGCGAGATCGCCGATCCGCTGGAAGCCAAACATCGAATAGTAGATGAAGAATGGGATCATCGGCACGTCGGACGATGAATACGACGTGGCAGCAGCGATCCACGAACTCATGGCTCCCGCTTCATTGATGCCTTCTTCGAGGATCTGGCCGTTGCGATCTTCGCGGTAATACATCAGCTGGTCAGCGTCTTCCGGCCGGTAGAGTTGCCCGACCTGACTGTAGATGCCGAATGTCCTGAACATGCCCTCCATACCGAAGGTGCGGCTTTCGTCCGGCACGATTGGAACGATGTGCCGCCCTATTGCTTTGTCGCGCATCAGCTTGGTCAACAGCTGTACGAAGGCCATCGTCGTCGAAATCTCGCGGCCGTCGGAACCGTTCATCTGCGTTTCGAACGTCGACGCCGGCGGCATTTCCAAAGCGGTCGAGCTTTTCTTGCGCCGCTGCGGCAGATATCCGCCAAGAGCTTGCCGCTGTGCATGCAAATATTTGTATTCGTCGGTGTTTTCATCGAACTTGAGCAGCGACAGGCTTTCCAGTTGATCGTCTGAGACCGGCACGAAGAAGCGATCGCGGAACCGTTTAAGGTCGGCATAATTCACTTTCTTTTGCTGGTGGGCGATCATCTGGCTTTCGCCCGCCGAACCAAGTCCGTAACCCTTTACGGTTTTCGCAAGGATGACGGTTGGCTGGTTCTTATGAGAGACAGCAGCTGCATAGGCCGCGTAAACTTTGCGCGGATCATGCCCGCCACGCGTCAACGTCCAGATTTTTTCATCACTCCATCCGGCGACGAGTTGTGCCGTTTCCGGATAGCGGCCGAAGAAGTTCTTGCGGATGTACGCGCCATCCTTGGCTTTGAAATCCTGATACTGACCGTCGTTGCATTCTTCCATAACCTGCCGCAGGCGCCCCGTGACGTCGCGCTTCAGCAATTCATCCCAGTTTGAACCCCAGATGCATTTGATCACGTTCCAGTCGGAGCCGCGGAAATTCGCTTCGAGTTCCTGGATGATCTTGCCGTTGCCGCGCACCGGACCATCAAGGCGTTGCAGATTGCAGTTGATGACAAAAATGAGATTGTCGAGGCGCTCGCGGCCGGCGAGCGAAATCGCACCGAGGCTTTCGGGTTCGTCCATTTCGCCGTCGCCGCAAAAGACCCAGACTTTGCGTTCTGAGGTGTCGGCGAGCCCGCGATCGTGCAGATACTTCAGGAACCGTGCCTGATAGATGGCCATAAGTGGGCCAAGCCCCATCGACACCGTCGGGAACTGCCAGAAGTCCGGCATCAGCCACGGATGCGGATATGAAGACAAGCCTCCACCATCGGCCTCGCGCCGGAATTTCAACAGCTGCTCCTCAGAGAGCCGCCCCTCCAGGAATGCGCGGGCATAGATACCGGGCGACGAATGGCCTTGGATGAAGACCAGGTCGCCTCCGTGATCAGCCGTTGGCGCTCTCCAGAAATGCGAGAAGCCAGTTTCGTAAAGCGTCGCCGCGGATTGATAGCTCGACAGATGGCCGCCAAGCTCGGTGCTGTCTTTGTTTGCCTTGAGCACCAGCGCCAGCGCATTCCAACGGATAACATTGCGGATGCGCTGCTCGATCTCGCGATCACCGGGATGCGGAGCTTCAAGCTGTGGTGCGATGGTGTTGAAATAGGCCGTATTCGCGGCGAACGGAAGTTTCGCGCCTTCGCGGCGCGCGGTCTCCACAGTCTTGCCGAGAAGCTCATCGGCGCGGCGCGACCCTTCGAATGCGATGACGGATGCGATCGCTTCCTGCCATTCGAGCGCTTCTCGATCGATCGAGGGAGCGCTTTGCGGTTTGGCCTGGTCTTGCGTCATGAGAGAAGCGTCCTCATTCACGATATTAAAGCTTCGCCGAATGCCAATGCGCGGATTTCGAGGTCTTACCGATGCCCGGATTGAAGGCGTTGCAGGGGTCAAGCGCGCGATAGTGAGCGGCGAGCGCCGGTTTGGCGCGATAGAGATGACCAACGTTGTGTTCCGCTGGATATTCAGCGCCACGCGCGTCGAGCAATTCTAGCATGTGCTCCTCCAGTACTACCGCATCATGACCCTTCGCCACGATATAATCCTGATGAAAAACGTGGCAAAAGAAATGCCCGTAATAAAGAGAGCTGATGATCGGTTTCCGCAGGGGTTCGGGAAGGTTCTCAAACCAATCAGGGTCGTTGCGGCGAAGAGCGACGTCTAGCGCGACGATGTCTTCGACGTCGTCGGTGTGGATGGCTCGGTACCGCACCGCCGCGCCTGCAACGGCAAATCGATGCAGGAATGCTTTTTGCGATTCATCAGCGCTGCATTCGAAAACGTCGCCTGTATCGGATGGGAAAATATCAGCCAGATAGCTTCGCGTTGTCGCGATAGCGTCCTCGCTGACTTTCAGGATCAAATGATGCGCAAAGCGGCGCCGGTACTGCTTGATCCGCGCAGGCAGGTGCGCTGGAAACAGATGCGACAATCGTTGTAAAATACGATCGCTCAGAAACGTTGGCGCATAAGGAATTCTCCGTGCCGTCCGGTCGATCCAGTTCTTAAGAGCAAACAATCGCGGCAAGCGATCGGTTCCAAGATATTGGATCGCAAGAAACATATCCTTGCCATAGACTTCGGCGACGTCGAAGGCGTCCTTGTGAATGTATTCCGCCGCGATCGGCAGTGATGGAAACGTCGCCAAAATGTGCCGCCGCAACCGGGTCAGCTCGGATGCGGCGTTGGTCCCTATGTAGAACGTTGCGGTGCGTGTCTCAGATTTGAACGTATCCAATCTCACCGCGAATACGGCGATCTTCCCGGCGCTGCCGGACGCTTCGAACAAGCGAGTCGAATCGGCGTTGAAGCGAGCCGGCGATGGCTCATCGATTTGGCGGACGTGTTCACCGTACCGGCGGTCTGACGCAGCGCGATTTCCTGTTTGAATAGCGTCTTCCGGTAATCGGCCATCCTCGACACATTGCAGTATATCTTCTGCGTCGCCGTTTAAAGTAATGCCGAGGTGATTGACGAGTTCAAGCTGACGCCGGCCGTTCAGCCGCGCGAAAAGAGCGAGCTCGGTGTAGGCCGGTCCGCGCTGGATCAAAGCGCCGCCAGAGTTGTTGCAAATGCCGCCAAACACGGATGCGCCAATGCACGACGAGCCAATGACGGAATGTGGTTCGCGTCCAAGAGGGCGCAATTTTCGCTCAAGCGCGTGTAAGGTTGCGCCCGGAAGGCAGACGACTTGCGCGCCGCCGTGAATGAGATGGATCGCCGCAATGCGCATCGTGTTGACGACGATGACGGGCCGGTCGTAGTCGCCGTTTGGTGTCGATCCGCCGGTTAGGCCCGTATTCGCGCCTTGCATGATCACGATTGCGCCGCCCGCGACGCACGCCTGCAGCACCCGCCACTGTTCGATCAGCGTTCCCGGCCGGACGACAGCGGCGACGCTGCCGCCGCCGCATCGGTACCCCGTCGCGAACGGCCGCGTCTTGTTTGCATCAATGAGCACGTGGCGCCGTCCGCAGATATCGCGGAGTTTGCGCAAAAGTGCTTTCGTGTCGTCAGACATAGCTCGGTTCCAATGCAAGCGGCGCTTTTCGCCGTGCATCCATTTCGTTGGCAATTTCGGGCGGTCGCGGGCAACGCGCGAGCATTGCCGGCAGTAGGATTAGATGTCGTTCTTGGCCATCAACTCCGCGACGTGATTAGCTTGGCGGATTGCCAGCGCGACGATGGTCAAGGTCGGGTTCTCCGATGCACCGCTGGTGAATTGGCTGCCGTCCGAGATAAGCAAGTTCTTCACCTCGTGGGACTGGCCCCACTTATTGACAACCCCGTCTTGCGGCTTTTCGCTCATCCGGTTTGTGCCGAGGTTGTGCGTCGAGGGATAGGGCGGTGTCGCGAACGTCTTCAATGCACCTACGGCGTCGTAGATGGCAGCGCCCTGTTTGTAGGCGTGATTGCGCATCGCGTCGTCGTTGGGATGATCGTCGAAGTGCACGTTCGCAACCGGCATTCCAAAAGCATCCTTCTTGTCTGCGCTAAGCGTGATGCAATTGTTTTCCTGCGGCATGTCTTCGCCGACGATCCAAAGACCAGCCATGTGATCGTAACGGTCTAGGAACCAAGAGAAGTCGCGACCCCATGCGCCGGGATCGAGGAACGCAGCCATGAACGGTACGCCGAGAGACAAAGTTTCCAGCTCATATCCGCCTACGAAGCCTCGCTTTGGATCATTGTGGGCTTCATCCTTGACGATGCCGGCCATCGTCGTTCCGCGATACATGTGCACCGGCTTGTCGAATACCGCGTACACCGACCCGGTCGTATGCCGCATGTAATGTTTGCCGACATGCCCCGAACCGTTTGCGAGTCCGTTCGGAAACATCGCGCTGTGCGAGTTCAGAAGCAGCCGCGGACTTTCGATAGAGTTCCCCGCAACCGCGACGACGCGCGCCGCTTGCCGCTGCAGCTTGCCGGCTTTGTCGGCGTAAACGACTCCGGTGACTTTGCCAGTCGCATTATGTTCGATTTGGATGACTTGAGAGTCGGGCCGAACTTCGAGATGGCCGGTCTTTTCACCCTTTGGAATTTCGGTGTAGAGCGTCGACCACTTCGCGCCCATCTTGCAGCCCTGGAAGCAGAAGCCCAGCTGGTGGCAACTTGTTCTCTCGTCACGCGGCTTACTGTTGATCGACATATTGCCGGTGTGCACTTCCTTATAGCCGAGCTTGGTTGCACCGGCGTGCAGCACCTTGAAGTTGTTGTTGCCGGGCAGTCGCGGAATACCGTTCGTGCCGGTCGTGCCCATCTTGTCTTCAGCTTTTGCGTACCACGGCGCCATTTCGGCACCGTCGATCGGCCAATCGAGCAGCGCCGCGCCCTCGACGTCGCCATAGGTCGATCGCGCTTTCCATTCGTGGTCCTGGAACCGTAGCGAGGCTCCGGCCCAGTGCGTCGTCGATCCGCCGACGGCCTTTACGATCCAAGCCGGCAGGTTCGGAAAATCTTTCGCGACGCGCCATGAACCTGATGTCGTGCGCGTATCCGTCCAGGCCAGTTGCGAAAAGCTTTCCCACTCGTCATTGATGAAATCGGAGTTTTCGTGCCGGCCGCCTGCCTCAAGGCAGACGACATTGATGCCCTTTTGCGCAAGTTCGTTCGAGAGCGTCCCGCCACCGGCGCCGGAGCCAATCACGACGACAACGCTGTCGTCATTCAAATCAAATTTTGCCATCGCACTCTTCCCCGCTCTCTTACAGCCAGTCGATATCGCTGAAGCCGCGCTCGATGTATCCACCCTTGTCGAACGACGCGCCCTCGTATCCGAGCTTCGGCCAGAGATCCTTTTGATTGTAGAGTGCGGTAACGAGGCTGCCCCGCATTTTGCCAAAGAAGGCGCTGCCTTCGACGGACTTCAGAATGGCAACGCGATCAATTTCATCTGCAACTGCAACGTAGCGTTTGCCTTTGAGTTTGTTGGCGGCCGCGTCGAGCGCCGCAACACCTTCTGATAACAAGGAGGGGGTGTCGCTCGACGACACGTCGGCGTCGATTGTTTCGACGGCCTTCCGATAAAATGAGTCTGCGATTCGATCGTGCGGGTAGAGATCGCGCGCAATTTTCACGAGCGTTTCTGCACCATCGGCTGACACAGTCGAAAGCGGTTCGGCCAACGCTGTGCTGCTTGCCGCCGGCGCGATCGCGGCGACGGCGGCGGCCCCAGCCGTTGTCCTAAGAAAGCCACGCCGGTCAATCCGGCTGACTTTATCAATAATGCGCATGTCTTCCTCCCGATCTCGTTTTTTCGTTATGCGTGCAGCTATTGAAACCGGCCGTGCTTCTGCAGAACTTCGATTTTGTATCCATCAGGGTCGGTCACGAAGAAGAAGCGCGCCATCAGCGCACCCTCGCGAAAGAACTCTTTGATTGGCGTTGCAGCGATGCCGCCCGATGTTATGCGTTTGTGCTCGCTGTCGAGGTCGTGAACCGCCACGGCCAAATGTCCGTATCCTTCGCCAAGTGCATACGGAGTTTCACGGTCGTGATTGACGGTCAGCTCAAGTTCCATGTCGGTTTCAGGATTGCGCAGATAGATCAGCGTGAAGCCCTCGAATGGGTATCGGTCCGCCACGTCGAGCCCGAATGCCGTGCGATAGAAGGCAATGGATTTTTGTTCCTCGAGTACCCTGATCATGCTGTGAATGATCTTCGCCATGTCGTGACCTGCCCCAAATGTTATCGGCATTGCTTTTGATGCCGTTCTCTCGTTCGCGCGCGTAGCGACGCACACAGCGGAAGCCGCTCTCGTCGCAACGCAACGCCCGTGCCAAATGCTGAACCCTGACGTGGCAACGCCTTCTGCGATCGAATTCCTTCAATTCGTGTTCACAAACTCCACACCGCCGGCGATGCGCCGTTCTTTTGTGAGCATGACGCAATGCGGCAAGGCCGCGGTGCATTCGGTGGTGCCGCTGATCTCCGTGACGAATTTTTGCCGAAGTGCGCGCCCGAAGTCGGCGTATCCCTGCGCCGCCATGAGAAACGCGCCCGGCCCGCCAATCACATGTTCCTTGAACCAGTGATCGAGCGTGGTTGAATCCTTGTCTGGCCGTTGTGAGAGTTCGCGAAGACCAAACCCTGGTGCCCGATATGCTCCTGCGCCAACGGTTTCGTTTTCGCCCCGCACGATGATCGGTAAGCCGTTGATCGTCGCATTTAACGAGAGCACCCTGTCGCGCTCCTCGTGCAGCGCGTCCCTGTCGCTGCAGTTGTCAATCCCGTCGCCCGAAACGTCGAGTACGACACGCTGAGCGTTGAGCGGGATTTCTGGAATGATGCGTAGCGCAACGCCCCTCAGCATGCGCGCGATACACGTGAATTCCCCGCCTGTATGCGGGAGACGGCGCACGTGAGCCGCAACCGTATAGGCGTCCTCCTTCGACGCAATCCGAGTCCAGTCGAGGACGGGCTTTGCGGCATCCGCCCAGGCGATCATTGTAAACAGGATATTGGCGTTCGCGCCGTTGGTGATGGCGGAAATCACACCAGGGTCTTCGAGCGCCTGCGCGATACCTTCCATTTGCAATCTATAGCGCTGCTCATCGACCGATTGGGAAACGTCGACCGCAACAATCAGCGCGACGTCCGCTTCTGGACTGATGTTCGCATTCGCAGGTATGTATATGGCGGCACATAAGATGCCGGGCAGAAGCGCCATAGCGACGGCCAGCGCGATTGCGTCGGCGCCTCTGCCTCGCATTTGCGGAATCATGCGCGCTCTCAAAAGAAGCGGCCCAGGTGATGCCTGGGCCGCCTTGTTGCCGGTGGATTTACTTCGATGCCGTCTTGTTCTTGAGCAGCTTGAATGTCCACGTCATCGCACCCTGCGGAATACCTTGGGTGGATTTTGCGACTTCGCCGCCCCACAGAGGTACGGCGCCGCCCCAACCGGAAACGACGGAGACGTATTGCTCGCCGTCTTCTTCCCACGTGACTGGCGAACCGACGATTCCCGAGCCGGTATTGAACTGCCAGACTTCCTTGCCGGTCTTTGCATCAACGGCTTTCAAGAAGCCTTCAGGCGTACCGTAGAACACCAATCCGCCTGCGGTCGTGAGAACACCACCCCAGAGCGGCGCCTTGTTCTTCACCGACCAGACAATCTTGCCGGTCTTCGGATCGAGTGCCTTCAGTGCACCGATGTGATCGTCGAAGAGCGGCTTGATCGTGAAGCCGGCACCAAGATAGGCAGCGCCCTTCTTGTAAGTGATCGGTTCATTCCACAAATCCATGCCCCACTCGTTCGAGGGGACATAGAATAGTTTGGTGTCTTTGCTGTAGGCCATCGGCATCCAGTTCTTGCCGCCAAGGAAGCTCGGAATGGCAAAAATCGAGCTGCCCTTCTTGCCGTCTTCCGACTTGGCCGGATCTGACGGACGGAAGTTATCGTCAAAGATCGGACGACCATCCTTGTCGATGCCTTTTGCCCAGTTGATCTTCTCGACGAACGGATACGCGTTCATGAACTTTCCGTTCTCGCGATCGAGAATGTAGAAGAAGCCGTTGCGGTCGGCGGTGGCAGCCACCTTCTTGCCGTCCATTTCGAAAGAAACGACTTCATTGGTGCCGTCGTAGTCCCAACCGTCATGTGGAGTTGTCTGATAGCCCCACTTGATCTCGCCGGTTTCCGGATCGATCGCGATGCGCGAGCAACCCCACTTGTTATCTCCTGGGCGCGTGTGGCTGTTCCAGGGACCCGGGTTGCCAACGCCCATGAAGATTGTTTTCGTATCTGGATCGTAAGTACCGCCAAGCCACGGTGCACCGCCGCCGGTTTTCCACATGTCGCCCGGCCAAGTCTCATTGACTTTACCGGTCATCGTAGATTCTTTGCCGTTCAACGTGCCGACGTTGCCTTCGATCGTCGGACGCGTCCAAACGAGATCGCCATTGTCGACCTTGCGGGCCTCAACACGGCCGACGATGCCGAATTCACTGCCCGATACGCCGGTGACGATCAGCGGGCCGTGCGCAGTCGATGGCACGATCAGCGGGGCAGCGGTTGCCGTGTGGCCGGCGGTCGGGTCGTCGATCTGCTTGGACCAGACAACTTTGCCAGTCTTCTTGTCGAGCGCGACGACCTTGGCGTCGAGCGTCATGAAGTAGACTTTGTCGCCGAACAGCGCGGCGCCGCGATTGATGACGTCGCAGCACGTCAACAAGCCTTCTGGAAGCTTGGCATTGTATTCCCAAAGCCGATGGCCTGTCCTGGTGTCGATCGCGTACATGCGGCTGTAGGAACCGGTGACGTACATGACGCCTTCGTGCACCAGCGGCTGCGTTTCCTGGCCGCGCATTTTCTCGCCGCCAAACGACATCGCCCAAGCCGGAACCAATTGCGAAATGTTTTCGGCATTGATTGTTTTCAACGGGCTGTAACGCTGTGCGTGCCAGCCCAATCCGTTCATCAAGACGTTGTTCGTCGATTGCGCATCTTGCGCCAGGTCGTCCATCGTCACCCCTTCGGCCAATGTAGCCGATGACGACAACGCCATCGCAAGCGCTAATGCGCTCGCCCCGAGCAAACCTCTCATAGAGTTTTTTAAAGTGCCACTTGGTAGTCCAAGATCACCCACGCGCCGCATAGTTGTTTCTCCCTAAGCTACGTTTATTGCTGCAGCAGCAAACAGCGCCGCATGGGAGGAATGGGCGCAACCGGCGTGCCAATTCGAAATGACCATGAAAAGCAGGGGTATTTTCCCGGCAGCGATCGCAAACTGCTCAAGTTGCGAACACGGTACGGCGCGTCTGTTACGAGACAGAACGCGCGTGCGGCGCAAAAATATGGCTGCTTAACGCGTATACATCTGCGATCCGCAATTGGATCACAGACTGCTGCGTCATTGAGGGTGGCTACTGTTCGTTGCTATCGTCGAGCGCGCGATAAACCGTGTTGCGGCAGACGCCTAGCCGCCGTGCGGTCTCGCTGATATTGCCGCCTGTTTCCGCATAGACGCTGCGGAGCTGCGCACGCTGTAATTCGCGCAACGATTGATCCTGCGGAGCGACAACGGCGGGCTTGCTCGAAAACATCGCGACGATCGACTCATCGATGACGTTGTCGTGTTCGCCTGCGACGAGAGCCATGCGCGCCAACGCGCCGCGAATCTCGCGAATATTGCCGGGCCAGGCCTGCGCCGCGAGAGCTGCAACAGCTTTGCTCGTGATCGTCGTCGCGCAACTGATGTGCGCGAGCAAAAACTGCGCAATGTCCGCAATATCGTTGCGCTCGCCAAGTGGTGGCAGTGTCACCTGCATGGTGTTGAGACGGTATAGCAGGTCCGGCCGGAAACGCCGGCTGGTCACTGCCTGGCCCAAATCGACATTGGTCGCCGAGACGACCAAGACATCGACTTTCCGCGCGTTGCCGCCGACCGGGCGGATCGTGAAATCGTCGAGGAAGCGCAGCAAAACCGCTTGTAATGCGAACGGCATGTCGCCGATTTCGTCGAGAAACAAGGTGCCGCCATCAGCCTCGCGGGTCAGCCCTGGAGAACCACCTTTGCGTGCACCTGTGAATGCGCCGTCCGCGTATCCGAAAAGTTCGGCTTCTACGAGCGACTCCGGCAGCGCCGAGCAATTGACGGCAACAAAAGCCCCTTTGCGGCCGCTGCTCTGATGCGCAAATCGCGCGAGTTTTTCTTTGCCAGTGCCGGTTTGGCCGCAGATCAATATAGGCAGATGCAGGCGCGCGGCGGATGCAACATTCTTGCAGACCTGCCGGACCTTGGGGTCGTTCGCGATGAAGTCGGATTGCGCGTCTCTGCCTTGCGCCGGCGGCTTGCAGGAAATCGGCACCAGCTCAACAACGGGCCGGTTCGGCGCGTCGACCGTTGGAGCATCCGACGCGAGACGCCGCCGCTTCTGCACCGTTGCTTCCGGCGGCTTCTGTCCTGAAGGGAATACGATGATGGCGCCGAGTTCATCGTCGCCTTCCGTGACCAACACGGTTCGCATGTTGACCATGCGTTTGCTCAGATCATCAGGCCAGTGATCGAATGGCAGGTTGCGGAGATACGACAAATCGTTGTCGGACTGCGAGAGGTGCTTTGAGAATTTGCGCAAAGCATCAGGTGAGGCGTGCACGATGCCGCCGCGGCGATCGATGGCGAGAAGATCGTGGCTCGCCAAACGGCGCTGCTTCTCACGGAAGAAGCTCATCAAGCGTTCGTGCTGATCTTTGATTCTCTGAGAAATCAGACTTTCCATGTTGCCGGCAATGGAAACCGCGAGCGCCAGGCTTTGCGAGCTGAAGGTGCTTGGCGGCCCAGAGATATCGATGACGCCGAGCAATTCGTGATCGATGGGGTGGAATATCGGCGCCGCCGCACACGTCCACTTTTGAACGCGTTCGCAAAAGTGCTCTGAAGCGTGAATCTGCACGGGTTTACGCGCAGCGAGCGCGGTGCCGATAGCGTTTGTGCCGATTTTATCTTCGCGCCAGCAGCCGCCATCCTGCAGATGAACTTCACGGCCATCTTCGATCGTACGCCGGTCGCCAAGTGTTTCGATTATGTGACCGGCGCCGTCGGTCAGAATCAACATCGACGATGCATCGTCCAGGATTTCGGCAGCCCGTTGCATCGCGGTACGGGCACTCGCCGAAAGAAGCGCGCTATCGGCCCTGCAACGATAAAGTTCAGCCTCGGACAGGACGGGAGCCGCACGGCTTTCAACGTTGATATTGAAGCTTTTGCTGCGTTGCCAGGAGCCCGCCACGGCAGAGCGCACGCTGACAGGCTCGTCGCCGCCATCCACAAACCGTTCCCACGCCTGCCGAATAGCGCGTTCGTTCATTGGACCGCCCGTCTCTATTTCTTGATTGAGATGTTTATAGGCACATTGGCCAAATTCGTTCAACTGACAAACATCAGAAAATATAGTCAGCGGCTTTTATCGACTAATGAAGTCCAATATCAATTGAACGTTTTAACAGGTCGGCTACCGACGTGCGCGCTACTTAAGCTTCATTCAGCGCGATCAAACTTAACCTCATCATCGCACGCGTGCGTTAGTACAAAAATTGCGAATGCTGCAGCGCGACAGCTGTAGGCATGTCTGTGATCACGCTCCCATTTTAGAAATTTGATAAGCGCAAAACGCGCCCCGCGGTTGCGAGTTCATGTCGATGCTCTGGCATCGCAACATTGTTGATTCAGTAAACACAAGCTGCTCCGACCGCTTTTACGAAGCACACCAGAGTCGGCCGATAAGATCGATAAAACATAGCTATTTCATGCATTTAATATGTTGGCATAGCTATTGCTGATTACCCTCCAACAAGAGACGCACAAAACTTCGTTGGGGATCGGAAATGCCGGAGCGCTTCGCAGTCTTATCGCGCCAGCCACGCTTATCGAATGCGCGCATCGGCAGCGCGGACAGCGCGCCAGCGAATCCCGACGACGCAATGCGCGATCGAGCAGGGAGTGTTGCGATGGCGGATCTCGATGGCAAAGAACACATGCTGAAACGGCACGAGATTGTCGTGCGCATCATCGAGGCGAACTCGCGCCGTCTTCATCTCGAGAACGAACGTAACGGTTTGGACATCGAGCGCCGCATCGCAGAGCGCGATTTGTCGGCCGCGCCCGACGACGATGCGATCCGCGCACGTCTCGCGACACTCCAGTCGAAGATCGCGGTTACCCAGGCCGAATGCCTCAAGCTCGAAGCCGAGCGTGATTGGCTCGATCAGTCTCTCGCCGTGTTTGACGGCGATCAGCCGGCACATCAGCCAAGCGGGCGAGCCTAAGGAGAATACGCATGCAACACGCGAATGAAGCGCACGCGCCGCAGCCGACCGCGCAAGGCGGCGAATTGAGCAATGAAGAGCTCTCGAAAGATGCGTTCTTCGCCGAAGTCGGCGACGTCGCTATGCGCATGATCGAAGCACACGGAAAAGATTTCGCGATGGGCGTCCTGATTATCGGCGCGCGCTTCATTGCCGAAGGAAAGCCGTTGGTGAGGCCAACCTAAGCCCGGCCCCCCAGCACGAACGACATTTATCGATAAGCAAGAGGAGAGGAAAATGGCCGCGAGCCTGACGCTAAATAAAATCACGTCGCAGAAGGGTATCAGCATCGCCGAGGCAACGTCGCGTGTCGCGGATTTGGGCTGGACGCCGACATATGTTCAGGAAGCCGAGACCTTCCCAACCGACTACAGAATTTCGAAAGTTCCGCGCGATCCAATGAAGCAGGTGCTGCGCTCCTACTTCCCGATGCAGGAAGAAAAAGACAACCGCGTTTACGGCGCGCTTGACGCGGCGCTCCGCGGCGACATGTTCCGCAACGTTGAGCCGCGTTGGGTTGAGTGGATGAAGCTGTTTTTAGCCATCATCCCGTTCCCCGAAATTTCGGCTGCGCGCTCAATGGCGATGGTCGCACGGTTGGCGCCTGGCGAAGAGCTTCGCACCGGCTTCACGATGCAGATGGTCGATGAATTCCGCCACTCCACAATTCAGATGAACCTGAAGAAGTGGTACATGGAAAACTACATCGACCCGGCCGGCTTCGATATTACCGAGAAGGCCTTTGGCAAATGCTATGCGGCAACTATCGGACGCCAGTTCGGTGAAGGCTTTATCTGTGGCGATGCGATCACGTCAGCCAACGTCTATCTGACGGTTGTTGCTGAGACAGCGTTCACAAATACCCTGTTCGTTGCGATGCCGTCGGAAGCAGCGCGCAACGGCGACTACGCCTTGCCGACGGTGTTCTTGTCGGTGCAGTCGGACGAGTCGCGCCACGTCGGCAACGGGCACTCGATGCTGATGGCGATGGTGAACGATCCGTCGAACCATCTGCTGCTTGAGCGCGACATGAAATATGCGTTCTGGCAGAACCACGCGATTGTCGACGCGGCGATCGGCACGCTGATCGAGTACGGCACGACAAACCGCGACAAGAATAAGGAATCCTACGTCGAGCTCTGGCATCGCTGGATCTACGAGGACTATTACCGCACTTACATGCTGCCGCTCGAAAAGTACGGCATCAAGATCCATCACGATGACGTCTCGGCCGCGTGGGATCGCCTCGTCAAGAAAAACTACGTGCACAAAATCGCGCAGTTCTTCGCGGTCGGATGGCCCGTCAATTTCTGGCGTATCGAAGCGCAGACAGAAAAAGACTTCGAATGGTTCGAACATAAGTATCCGGGCTGGTACGCCGAATTTGGCGACTTCTGGAAGTGGTACGGGCGCAAGAGCGTGCCTGGCCAGACCAACATGCTGGTCGACCAAGAGAACGGATACGTCTATCCGCATCGCTGCTGGAGCTGCATGTGCCCCTGCGTGATCCGCGAAGACTTCTGCGTCGGCGAGGTTGATGGCAAGCTGTACACTTACTGTTCGGAACAGTGCCGTTGGACGCACATGGTCGCCTTCCAGGGTGAGTACGAAGGCCGCCCGACGCCGGCGATGGGCCGCTTTAAAGGCCAGCGCATCTGGGAAGATTGCTACCACGGCTGGGATCTCGCCGAAGCAATCAAAGACCTAGGCTTTGTGCGTCCTGACGGAAAGACGATCACGGCTCAGCCGCATCTGCGCTTCGACCAGCGCGATATGTGGACGCTCGATCACGTCAAGGGTCACACAATCCAAAGCCCGCTCGTGCTGATCCGCGAGATGACTCCCGAACAGCGCGATGCGCACGTCGCCGAGTATCGCGCCGGCTTCAAGATCAAGCCGTGCAATGGGGCGTGCAGCAACGGCCACCATCATCACTAATCGATTCCCTAGGCGACTGCGGGGGGGGCGGCGTTCGCGCTGCCCCTCGATCCCTCGGCGACGATCAACACTATAGGGGACAAATGGCGACCGTTCATAAAGTCATGTTCGAGCCTGTCGGCATCGAGATGGAAGTCGAAGAGGGAGAGATTGTACTCGATGCAGCTTTCCGTCAGGGCATCGCAGTGCCGCACGGATGCAAGGAAGGGCAATGCTCAGCCTGCAAGTGCAAGTTGATCGAAGGCGACGTCGATCTGCTCAAGTACTCGACGTTTGCGCTTCCCGAACACGAACGCGATGACAATCACATCTTGCTGTGCCGGACGCATGCGTTCAGCGATCTAACGGTCGAACTCTTGAACTTTGACGAGGAGGCGCTGAGCAGATCGATTGCCGTCAAGGACTTCAGGGGCAAGGTTGTTTCTGTCAAATCGCTGACGCACGATATCCGCCTGCTCGAAATTGAACTCGATCAGCCGCTTAAGTTCTGGGCTGGGCAGTACGTCGACATCACAATACCGTCGATGGGTGTGACGCGCTCATACTCGATGGCGAATCCGCCGAGCGAAGAACGCCGGCTGCAGTTCATAATCAAGAAGTATCCTGATGGTGCATTTTCGGCGCTGCTCGACGACGGCCTGCAGCCGGGCACGGCCATCACCGCCAAAGGACCGTATGGTGGATGTTTCCGCCGCGAAGGCCGAGCCGGACCGATGGTGCTTGTTGGCGGTGGCTCCGGCATGTCGCCGCTATGGTCGATCCTTCATGACCAAATTCAAAGCGGCGAGCAACGACCTATCCGCTTTTTCTACGGCGCGCGATCGGATCAGGATTTGTTCTATCTCGACGAATTCGCGAGCATTGCGTGCAAGCTGACGGATTTTGAGTTTATTCCGGCTCTGTCGCAGCAGAACGGATCGCCGTGGAGCGGTGAGACGGGTTTCGTACACGACGTCGTGCAACGCCGGCTTCGCGCGGAAGGCCTTTCAGGCGAGATCGACGCCTATTCGTGCGGCCCGCCGCCGATGATAGACGCCGTTATGCCCGTCCTGTTCGGCATCGGCGTCGAGCCGAGCCGCTTCTACTACGACAAGTTCACGCAACCGGCGAAGTCAAATTAGCAGCCAAGAAAATCAAAAAATTCAAAATTGTTGGGCGACGGAGGAATACATGGAAGCCAGTACCACACCAGTCAAATCAGGCGCTGCAGGCGCCGCGACGTTCGCCGGATCGGACAGCCGGAAATTCAACTACTACGACCCGAAAGGCCGCAAGGCGACGCACTACGAAGACGTGACCTTGGACGTGCAGCCGGATCCCGAACGCTACCTTCTTCAGGATTGGATCATCAATTTCTCGGACGGAACGCCGACGTATTCCAAAGACTGGACGCGCTGCAAGTCGGCTGACTGGCACAAGTATCGTTCGGTCGATCAGGAGTGGGAGAAAACCCACTATCAACGGCAGTCGACGATCTGCGGCACAATTCAAAGCGTGATCGAGAATGGCCGCCGTTCGGGTGCCGCAACGCGCTTCGACAAATCTTGGGTCAAGGTTCTGCAAGACCATCTCGGCGCGTATAAGCACGCTGAGTTTGGCCTCGGCACGTCTCTGATGCAGGCGCAGCGCTACGGCTACACGCAGATGATCAATAACGTCATCCTGACGAACTCCTCGTACAAGTTGAGATTCGCGCAGGACCTGACGTTATATCTCGGCGAAATCGGTCTCGATATCGAAGGCGGCATCGACAAGGATGCCGGTAAGCGGAATTGGCTTGAAAATCCGATCTGGCAGGGCGTGCGCCGGTCGATCGAAGAAATCATGGGCGCGACGGACTACGTCGAACAGTACGTCGCCATCAATCTCGTCTTCGAACCGCTGATTGGCGAATTGTTCCGGTCTGGCTTCATTCTGCAAATGGCCGCCGCGAGCAACGACTTCATCACGCCGAGCGTCGTCTCAGCTGCCGAAAGCGACTACGAGCGTAATCTCGCGAACACCGTCGAGTTTGTTCATACGTTGCTGAATGACAGCCAGTATCCGCTGCACAACAACATCATCATCAGCGAATACATCGACAAGCACGCCAAGCTCGCGCACGCCGCAGCATTGCAATTGCAGCCGCTGTGGTCGCTGCCGCGCGTCAAGGTGGCGACGTTTGCGGACAGCTATGACCGCGCACGCAATCGCTTCAGCCACGTTCTAACCGAATGCGGACTTCAAGTGCCGACGTTGGCCTAGTCAATCATCGGCGTCAAATTTCAATAAGGACAATGAGCATGAGCGACCACAGTGCAAATATCTTCCGCTCGATGAAAGAGCTTAAGTTCGAGGACTCGATTTCGCATCAATGCGGTGTGACGATGAACGACAGCGTTGAGGCGCGGGCGATCGCCGAAGTCATGGCCGAAAAACCCAAAATAACCGTCACGTACCTTCCAGCGATGATCCGCATCGATGGCGAAGGCAAGATCGAATTCAACATGAGCGAAATCAGTGAAGCGCTCGGCCGCCCGATGACGACGCACTTGTTCGAGATTTCGACGTCCACGCACTACGGACGCATGGTCATGATCGACGAAGACAACGTTACGCTCTTCGGCGACATGGACGAGGCGATGAAATACATCCTCTGACCGCGCAAAGTGTCAGCAGTGACGCCGGGGCGGGCAGCCTTTCGCGCCCCGGGCAGAAGCATCAAGCAAAGCTAACAAGCAAAAAACCGAAACACCTGGGATCAAGGAAACGCACATGCCTAAAATGATGCTTCATGACGAGGCCGCCCGCGAAGCGTTGGCGCGCGGAGTCCATAAACTCGCACGTGCTGTCGGCGGCACGCTTGGTCCCCGTGGCATGAATGCGGTCATGGATCGTCCGGTCGGCACGCCGATCATTTCCAGAGACGGCGTAACAATTGCGGCCGAGATCGAGCTGGAATGCCCGTTTGAAAATATGGGTGCGCAGATCGTCCGCGAAGTCTCTGCCCAAACCAACGAAGTCGCCGGCGACGGCACGACAACCGCAACCGTGCTCGCTGATGCACTCGTGCAAGGCGGTTTGAAAGAAGTGTCATCTGGAGCCAATGCGGTCGAACTCGTGCAAGGCATCGAGAAAGCAGCCGACATTGTCGTTGCAACCTTGAAAGCTCTCGCCAAACCCGTCGACGGTCCGGAAACAGTGCGCGCCGTAGCGACGATCGCTGCAAACAATGCGGCTCTCGGCCAACTCGTGAGCGACGCCTTCGCCAAGGCCGGAGCGAACGGCATCGTCGATGTCCATTACGGAGTCGGCATGACTTCGACGATGGAGTTCATCGAAGGCATGACGTTCGACCGCGGATATCTTTCGCATCACATGTCGACCAATCCGGAAAACATGGAAGCCGTCCTCGACAATCCGCTAGTGCTTGTGACCGACAACAAAATTCAGCAGCCATCCGAGCTTGCAAAAGTCTATGCGCTGATGGAAACGGCCAAGCGGCCTCTGCTCGTTATTGCCGAAGAGATCGCGCCGTCCTGCGTCATGGACATGCTGACACGTCGCGAAAAGACCGGGCTGCCGATCGTCGCGGTCAATCCGCCGGAGTACGGCCATTGGCGCAAGGCGATGCTGGAAGATATCGCAATCGTCACCGGTGGCCGCGTTATCGCCCGCGATTTAGGTGGCAGGGTTGATGCTTGCGACGTGGCCGATCTCGGCGGCGCGCAGAAGGCCATGATCTCGGCCTCGCGCACCGCGATTGCAGCAGGAAACGGAGAAGTGGGCGTTGTCGATGCGCGCCGCGAACAGGTCCGTCGGCTTCACGACGCGGCACCCGAAAATATCGAGCGTGACAAGCTAAAGGAGCGTCTGTCGAAGCTGTCGGGCGGCACCGCAATCATTTTCGCAGGCGGTGCTACGCCGGTCGAGCTCAAACGCAAAGCGCAGTTGATCGATGACGCCGTTTGCGCAGCCCGCGCAGCCCTCGACGAAGGTGTCGTACCCGGCGGCGGCACCGCACTGCTGCGCGTGCTGCCGGCGCTCGACAAATGCGCGAAGTCGGTCAGCGGCGGGGTTGCCCGCGGCGTCAGTCTCGTCAGCGAGGCTCTGCGCAAACCACTCGAGCGCATCGCGTCGAACGGTGGCTTGGACGGGCAAGAGAAAGTTCGTCTGGTTCTTGCCGCGAAGGGCGGTACCGGCCTCGACGCGCGCACAGGGGAAATCGTCGATCTGACCAAGGCGGGCATCGTTGACCCTGTAAAGGTCGTCCACAGCGCGGTGCGCAATGCCGTATCAGTGGCTGGGCTCATTCTGACCACGCACACGCTCGTCGCGAAACGCCCCGACGATTACGACCCGACGAAGGAGCCGGCCCGCGGTGGTGGTGCTGAGTTGCTGGGGCGCACACCGCCGCAGATCAAGCTAGTCAATTGACATCAAGCTTTGCGGGCGGCGGCACAATCCGCCGCCCGCTTCTCGCGAAATCCAATGCCCAATTTTCTGGGAGTCTCGATGCCGATGGCATTGCCAGTGCCGCTAGCGCTTTTCGTTTTTGTGTCGATCGCCACCGCACTGCATGCGCCATCGGTCAAGGCGCACGAAATCTATGTCACGAGCGAAAAGGACAATACGGTTGCCGTCATCGATGCGAAATCGCTGCAAGTGACGCGCACGTTTCCGGTGGGCATGCGGCCACGCGGCATAACGTTCTCGCGCGATTATAAATACTTCTTCGTTTGCGCGAGCGACAGCAACGCCGTGCAGGTCTTCGATGCCGAGACAGACAAGCTTCTGCATGATCTGCCATCCGGCGATGACCCGGAACAGTTTGCGCTCTCACCCGACGGCGCGCGCCTCTACGTCGCCAACGAAGATAACGCCGTGACGACGGTCATCGACGTTGCAAGTCGTAGGGTGCTGGCGCAGATCGACGTTGGCGTCGAGCCGGAAGGCATGGCCGTATCGCCTGATAATCGCCTGGCCGTGACAACCTCCGAGACGACCAACATGGCGCACATCATCGACACGGCGTCCCTGACGGTCGTTGACAATATCCTCGTCGACCAGCGTCCGCGGCACGCGGAATTCACGAAGGACAGTAAAAAGCTTTGGGTGTCATCCGAGATCGGCGGCACTGTAACCGTGATTGATCTTGCGACGCGCAAGCCCGAGCACGTCATTCGTTTCGAAGTGCAAGGTGTTTTGGCCCACAACATTCAGCCGGTCGGGTTCGTCTTCAATCAGGATGAAAGCCTTGCGTTCGTGGCGCTGGGGCCAGCCAATCGTGTGGCCGTCGTAGATACCAAGACATTCGAGGTCATAAAGTACATCCTCGTCGGACAACGTGTCTGGCATCTCGCCATGACGCCTGAAGGCGATCTCCTGTTTACGACCAATGGCGTTTCCAACGACGTGACAGTGATCGATGTCGCGAACTTAAAGCCGATCAAGTCCATAAAAGTCGGACGCTATCCTTGGGGTGCAGCGGTACGGCGCAAGCCGATCGTCGCCGATAGCGAAGTGCCGCCAGAGACAATCCATCAATGACGACCGCTACGGGGTAAAATTCCAAATGATAAGACCATTTCTTGCAGCCGTGGGACTTTCTGCGCTGATGCTGATGGCAGTAGCACCGCGCGTCGCGCTTTCTCATGGCGATGTCACGCCACAGCCCGTCGATACAACCGGCCTTGAAGCGCTAGGGTCTGAATGGCGCACGGAAAATCCGTTTCGCGGCAACGCCGCTGCCGTAAAAATTGGAATGTCGGCGTACAATCAGAACTGCGCCCGTTGCCACGGCATCGACGCCATTTCCGGCGGTATTGCGCCGGACTTGCGCGCACTCGACGACAACGCGGAAGGCGATGCGTGGTTCATCAATCGCGTGCGTAAGGGCGCGATGATCAACGGCGATGTAAAAATGCCGCCGTTCGAGAACTTGATGAATCAAGAAGCGATGTGGGCTATTCGCGCGTACATCGATTCACGGCCTACGGAGTGATCGCGTTGTGGTGCGTGCTTCGCTGAGTGGTCTGGCGCTGTTTTTTCTTGCAGTGATGTTCTACGCGCCGCAGCAAGCCGGCGCGCGCCCGCTCGACGAGGTGCGCGCGGCGAAGGTACTCCGCGTCGTTGTCTATCGTGACAATCCGCCGTTCTCATATCTTGAAGGCGAGGAGGTGCGCGGGATCGATGTCGATATCGGCCGCGCAGTTGCACGCGAAATTGGTGTCGAAGCCGAGATCATCGCGCGCATGTTTGCCGAGGACGTCGACGACGACTTGCGCTTCAATGTGTGGAAAGGGCCGTACTCGGACGGCGGTATCGGCGACGTCATGATGCACGTTCCGGTCGATCGCGATCTCATGGCGCGCAATCCTCTGGCCGTCATCAGCAATGCGTATTTTCAGGAGCGTGTCGCACTTGCAATCGACAGGACGCGGCTTGGCGCACCGCAAACGTTCGATGTTTTCATGGAGCACAAGATCGGTGCGCAGTACTCGACCGTCGCCGACTATTTTTTGCTGCGCTACAACGGCGGAAAGTTGATCAACAACATCGCCCATTACACGAAGCTTGAAAAAGGCGTCGATGAATTTCTGAAAGGCGACACGGCTGCCATGCTGGAGGTGCAGTCGGCCCTCGAAGGTATGTTGCACACGAAGGGTCGAAAGGCCGACTTTGTCGATCTGCCGATGCCCGGTTTGGTTCGCAAGAACTGGATCATTGGTACGGCCGTCAAAGACAACAGCCGTGATCTCGGTTACGCGATCGGCAACGCGCTCGATACGCTGAAGGCTTCCGGAGAACTTGAAAGTATCTTTGACCGGCACGGCGTGACTTACATCGCGCCCGAATAATCCGGTTCAGGCGGTGTTCTCCATCATTCAGAACGTCGAAGCTCTGCGCCGAAGCGGACGGTACCTCCGCTTGTTTTTTTCAATCCTTATCGAGCCGCAGTTGACAGTACAAAGCATTTTGCGGTAAGAACAAAAAGAGAACAATAATTACAGCTTTCGATGCGCGGGTCATGAAAAACGTAGCGAGCGATCAGCAATCAAGCGAGAGAGCTCCGATTTCTTTCGGAGTATCAACGATCGACGCAGCGCTTGGCGGCGGACTTGATGGGGCCGGGCTGCACGAGATTTATGCCTCCCAAACCGCGTACTTTGGCTGTGTCACGGGCTTTGCGGCAGCCCTGGTGCTGAAGGCTGCGGGCACGCGCCCAATTGTCTGGGTTCGACAGGATTTTCTGGATGTCGAAACGGGCTTTCTGAATTCATCCGGCATTGCTGAAATCGGGCTCGATCCATCGCGCATCATTCTTGTTCGCGCGCGCGATGCCAAAGGCGCTTTGCGTGCCGGCGAGCAGGCGGCGCGATGTGCGGCGCTCGGCGCCGTCGTGATACAGCCGTGGGGCGACTCAAGCGTTGTCAATTTTACGGCGAGCCGCCGGTTGTCTTTAGCATCCGCGCAGTCGGGTGTTCCGGTTCTGATGCTGCGCCAAGCCACTTCGCCGTCGCAAAGTGCCGCCACGTCGCGGTGGCGTATCCAAGCCAAACCATCGCGCGCTCTTGAAGCCAGAGCGCCGGGTTTCCCAGCATTCGAATTGACCTTGCTTCGCCGTCGTGGGGGAGCGTCAGGACAGGTCTGGCATGTGGAGTGGGATCGTGACGGAGGATGTTTCCAGGATCGCAAGCCACGAGATGCCGCGCAGGTATCTCGCACTGTGGTTTCCCTTTCTCCCAACGGACAGGCTGCGCCGGCAGCGCCTCGCCACGAATGGCGCAGAGCTGGATGATAGACCGCGCGTCGTCGTTGAGAAGATCAGTAACGCTCTGCGGATTACCGCCGTCGATCAGCGCGCCGCAAAGCTTGCGTTGGCCCCTGGCCTGACATTGGCGGACGCCCGCGCGCGCATTCCGAATATCGCCGTTGAGAATGCTGATGCCAAAAGCGACGCGCTTTTGATTACAAACCTTGCAGACTATTGCCACCGCTTCACGCCATCCGTTGCGTTGGACTTACCCGGCGGATTGATCCTCGACATCACCGGCTGTGCGCATCTTTTCGGTGGTGAAACGAGCTTGCAAAAGAAGGTTTCAGCCGATTTCCGGCGTAACGGTTTCAGTCTGCGTTCGAGCATTGCGGGCACGCCGCACGCGGCGCGTGCACTTGCACGGTTCAGCACGCTCGAAATGGCACCTCCTGGAAAGGACGAGGCTTTTGTGAGGCGCTTGCCGGTGGCAGCTCTTGCCGGACTGCAACGTGAAGCGATTGTTGCGCTATCGCGTGCAGGCCTGAAAACCATTGGCGATCTGAGCGAGCGGCCACAGCAAGTTCTTGCTGCGCGGTTTGGCCAGGGTCTCGTCACAGTCTTGATGCGCACGCTCGGCCGGGAGGACGCACGCATCACGCCACTCAGGCCGGTGCCGTCCGTCGTCGTCGAGCGGCATTTTCCAGAACCTTTTACGCAGATGGAGGTGCTCGAAGACGTTCTGACGTCTCTTCTCGAAGAGGCTCAGGTCATCATGCAATCGCGCGACGAAGGTGGCCGGGTTTTCGAAGCGCATTTTTTCCGCAGCGATGGCGCCGTTCGCCGGATCGCGGTTCAAACCGGGAGGCCATCGCGGGATGTCATGGCCATCATGCGATTATATCGCGAGCGCCTTGCGGCGCTGGCCGATCCGCTTGATCCAGGGTTTGGTTTCGATTGCATCCGTCTCGCTGTTCCAGTGACCGAAGCGCTCGGCGCGACACAACCCCATCTTGATGGCAACAGCCTTGAGCGCGCGGCGAACGAGGCGCAAGCCGTGGGCAATCTCGTCGATCAGCTCACGGTCCGCTTTGGACGTGATCGCGTTCTTCGCTTTAAAGCGCGTGATACCCACGACCCTGATCATGATGCCCATCTTGTTCCGGCGGCTGATATGCAACCTGGTATGCAATCTCACCCGCCGATGTGGTCATCGCGCGAGAAGGGCGAGCCGCCGCGGCGTCCGTTGCAGCTTTTTGCGAGACCGCAGCCGATCGAAGCCTTGGCCGAAGTGCCTGACGGCCCGCCGCTGCGGTTCCGATGGCGGCGTGTTCTGCACGAGGTTGCCAGATCCGAAGGTCCTGAACGCATTGAGCCTGAGTGGTGGCGCAAGAGCAGCGACGTGCAGGCGCGGGATTATTATCGGGTGGAAGATACCGCCGGATGCCGCTTCTGGATTTTTCGTCAAGGACACTACGGCGAGCGTGACAAACATCCCCGCTGGTTTGTGCATGGGCTATTCGCATGAACGCCTACGCGGAGTTCGCAACGGCAAGCAATTTCTCTTTTCTGCGTGGCGCATCGCAACCGCGCGATCTTGTTTTGACGGCTGTGCTGCTCGGTCATACCGGCATCGGCATCGCCGATCGCAACACGGTCGCGGGTGTCGTTCGTGCTTACAGCGCGCTCGAAGAGTTGCGGCGCGAAGGTGTCGTCCCACCTGAAAAACTGCGAGATGGTGGCGGTCCAGGAGAGTTCGTCTGGAAAGAAGCGCCACAGCCGGAAGGTGATGATATCAATCCCGTGACGCTTCGCCAACGCGCGAAAAAATTCAAGCTAGCCGTTGGAGTACGCCTCGCGTTTAGCGATGGAACACCGGACATCATTGCGTATCCAGAAAACCGCGATGGGTGGGGACGGCTGACGCGGCTGCTGACACACGGCAACGAGCACGCCAAAAAGGGCGACTGCATTTTGAGGCTCGATGATCTGACGGCTGATCTGAGAGATCTTTTATTGATCGTCATGCCGGACCAGAACTTGCAGCCGCTCGAACACTTGTTGCCGTGTTTGAGCAAACTTTCCTCCGGTAACTTATGGCTTGCCGCCAGTATGCATCGTCGTGGCGATGACCGTCGCCGTCTCGCGCGCCTCAAGGCAATGGCGGATGCAGCTGGCATTCCTCTGCTAGCTGTGAATGACGTGCTCTACGCCGATCCCGGTCAGCGCGATCTGCAGGACGTGCTTTCGTGCATTCGCGAAGGCACAACGATCGCGGAGGCCGGCCGGCGTCTGGAGATCAACGCCGAGCGGCATTTGAAAGCGCCGGGCGAAATGGCGCGCCTTTTTGCAGATTGCCCGGAGGCGGTTGCAGAAACGCAAAACCTGCGCAGAAGAATAGGCTTCACGCTCGATCAGCTCAAATACGAGTATCCCGATGAACCCGTGCCGGCCGGATGGGAACCGCAGACGTGGCTTGAAGAGCTCACATGGCGTTGCGCCGGAGAGCGTTATCCTAGTGGTGTCCCTGATAAGGTTCAGAATTTGTTGCGCGCAGAACTTGTTTTGATCGCACAGCTCGATTACGCGCGCTATTTCCTGACGATCCACGACATCGTGCGATTCGCGAATGAAAAGAAAATTCTATGTCAGGGACGTGGATCGGCGGCCAATTCCGCTGTCTGCTTCGTTCTCGGTATCACAGCGGTCGATCCTGCGGATCACGATCTGCTGTTCGCGCGCTTTATTTCAACCGAGCGCAAGGAGCCGCCCGACATTGACGTCGACTTCGAGCATGAGCGGCGCGAGGAGGTCATTCAATACATCTACGATAAATACGGCCGCCATCGCGCAGGCATTGCCGCGACCGTCATTAGTTACCGGCCGCGCAGCGCCATCCGTGATGTCGGCAAGGCCTTGGGGCTTACCGAAGATGTGACCGCGAAAATCGCCAGCACGCAATGGGGCAGCTGGGGCAGCGACATCAAAGACGCACATATTCGTCAGGCTGGGCTCGATCCAGCAAATCCGATGATCCGCCGGGCCGTCGGGTTTGCCGTTCGGCTATTGGGGTTTCCGCGCCACCTGTCTCAGCATGTTGGCGGATTTATTCTCGCGCGAGGACGCCTGGACGATATCGTCCCCATCGGCAACGCTGCTATGGACAAGCGGACGTTCATTGAATGGGACAAGGATGACATCGACGCGCTCGGCATGATGAAGGTCGATGTGTTGGCGCTCGGCATGCTGACGTGCATTCGCAAATCTTTCGATCTCCTGCGCGCGCATGACGGCATCGATTACGGCCTCGCCGATGTGCCGCGCGAGCAGGACGATGTCTATGACATGCTATGCAAGGGCGACTCCCTCGGCGTATTCCAGGTCGAGAGCCGGGCGCAGATGAACATGCTGCCGCGCCTCCAGCCGCGCGAATTGTACGATCTCGTCATACAAGTCGCGATCGTACGGCCGGGGCCGATCCAGGGCGACATGGTGCATCCCTATTTGCGCCGTCGCGCAGGATTGGAAGAGGTGACTTACCCTTCGCCATCTCCTGCTCATGGGAAATGGGATGAGCTGTATGAGGTTCTGAATAAGACCAAGGGCGTGCCTCTGTTCCAAGAGCAGGCCATGAAGCTTGCGATGGTCGCTGCAAAATTCACCGATGTCGAAGCCAATGGCCTGCGCCGCGCCATGGCGACCTTCCGAAATGTGGGGACCATCGGAAAATTTGAATCCCTCATGGTCAATCGCATGGTCGCACGCGGTTACGATTTAGATTTTGCACAGCGAAGCTTCGAGCAGATCAAGGGGTTTGGTAGTTACGGCTTTCCGGAAAGCCATGCCGCGTCGTTTGCCAAGCTGGTCTACATCTCATCTTTCATCAAATGCCGGCATCCGGCAGTGTTTGCGTGTGCGTTGCTCAATGCCCAACCGATGGGCTTTTACGCGCCCGCGCAAATTATCCGCGACGCCGAGGAGCATGGCGTCGAGGTGCGCGCCGCCGACATCAACCACAGCTTCTGGGACAACACGCTGGAGCGTCGCGATGATGGTGCTCTGACATTGCGGATAGGCTTCCGGCAAATCGACGGCTTCAGCGATAGCGACGCTGTGCGCCTCGTGGCGGCACGGACAAAAAACTTTGCGAGCGTTGAAGACGCCGCCGTGCGCGCGCGCCTGTTTTGCCGTCCCATGCGTCTCCTTGCCGATGCCGATGCTTTTCGTTCGATAGGGCTCGACAGGCGTGAAGCGATGTGGGCTGTGAGGCGTTTGCCGGACGACGATCCGTTGCCCCTCTTCGCCGCCGCGGATGCGCGTGAACTGGCCGCTGAACCGGAGGCGCATCTTCCAGCCATGCTTCTTGGCGAACACATCGCCGCCGACTACCAGACCGTGCGACTGTCGTTGAAAGGCCATCCGATGCAGATCTTGCGCGCGCGGTTCGCAAGCGAAGGGGTTGCGACCTGCGCGGAGACATCGAAGAGACCCTATGGTGCTCTAACGCGTACAGCCGGCGTCGTACTCGTGCGCCAGCGGCCCGGCAAAGGCAACGCGATCTTCATCACACTTGAGGACGAAACCGGCATCACGAATGTTGTGCTTTGGGCAAGACTGTTCGAGCAATATCGCAAGGAGGTGATGGGGGGACGGTTGCTCGTCATTGAAGGGAAGGTTCAACGAAGCCCGGAAGGGGTGGTGCATTTGATGGCGCTGAAAGTTTTCGACCGGACGCGCGAACTTTCCCGTCTATCCGAGACGCACCAGACAAGCATTACGCTGAGCCGCGCTGACGAATTTCTGCATCCGCAAGCCTCCCGCGGGCAGCATCCACGCGACGTCCGCATTTTACCGAAGTCGCGGGACTTTCATTGATCGGCAGGAAAGCGCCGAGTAGCTGGCTGTGGAGGCAGTCCGACGCGAACGCGTCTCGGCACACTAGGCCGAATAACAGGGACTTTTGGCTCATTTTGGCGACGTCAGGGCTGAATGACCGCTGTTTTTGGGCGATAAATCGGCCATTGGGTCACCAGTTCCCTGAAATCAGAACAGGGAACTTTTCATAGCGTAGCAGGCATAAGTCTGACGTGATCAGCGACTTATTCAAATCGAACAGGCGACCACTAGAGCGAGAGTTATTTTCGTCCTGGCGATCGGGCGTGGACAGCGCTCTGTTGATGGCGGCGTATCGAGGAAATCCTACGTTTTCTTGTCGATGATAGGCGTCTGCTATTTGCTTAGCTTTTCGGTTGCCCGAAAATCCGGGTGATTTGGAAAGTGTACAAGTTATGAAAAAGGTCGCCAAGCGGTTGCCGTACAAGACGGCACTTCACAAGTGCTTCGTCACAATGCCGATTGAAAATGGGGCGTTGCATGAGCCTCAGAAATTCATCCGCCAGTACACGGAGGAGATGCTTTTGTACTTCGAGCATTCGGGTGAGGAAATCGTCTTCGCTCGCGCAGTCTTGGAGATCACGACGAAGCTGCCCGGTAGCAATTAACTTCTGGATGCGGGCAAACGAAATACTGAAACGGGGGCGTCCGGCACGCCCCCGTTTTGCTTTAGAAGCCGAGACCGAGCCATTTCCTCTGTCGCCATGAAAATCCGCTGGGCTAAGCAGCTGCAATCAAAGGCCACGGCGTCGGTCCGGCATGCGACTTGCTTAATGCCAAGCACTTAGAAAGAGGGCGTCATGGCACCGAACTCAATAATTGTTAACGGTCGCGCTATCGACCTCAGCCCATTCGCGGTGCAAAAGCGTCAACTTCAGGCGGATCCGAAGGCGTGGATTGAGACGCACGATCTGCTCGCCGAAATCAAGCGAAACGCTCGCGAACCGATCCCACAAGCGGTTCTCGACCATCTGAGCGATCGGCTCGAAGGCAAGGCACGAAAGCGTCAGGGCCGTGGGCGGCTGACGGCTGGCCGAAAGCTTAAGAACCGGCTGATCGCAGCGAGTTTTGAGAGACGCGAATCTTGGTTGATCTGGCGGGAATCCAAGGGCGGACTTAAAGGGTGGCCGCCAATTCAAAATGCCGATTGGTGGCAGGGTCCGCCGAGCGAGCGCGCTGCCCGCATGGTCAAACGGCGCTTGGGTCTGAACCTCGGGTGGGAACGGGTGCGCAATATCGCCTACGAAGCGCGCAAGGCTTCGCGAAACCCCTAACGCCTGCCACGAGAAATGCCCCGATTTCTCGTCGATGCCGATTCTGGACCATTCCAATAAACACCTAGGTCGAACTCTGTCTTTCGGAGACACGACCTATGTCTGCAAAGCTCGCCATCGAGCACGTTGCCGTCGCTGCCCTGACACCTTACGGCAACAACGCGCGTGTGCACAGTCCGAAGCAAATCGCCGAGATCGCATCTAGCATCAAGGCCTTCGGATTCAACAATCCGGTCCTCATCGACAAGGCTGGAACCATCATCGCCGGCCACGGCCGCATCGAAGCCGCGAAGAAGCTAGGACTCGGTACCGTGCCGTGCTTGCGTCTTGAGCATCTGAGCGACGCTCAGAAGCGCGCCTACATCCTCGCCGACAACAAACTTGCCGAGAAGGCCGGTTGGGATCGCGAGATCCTCGCAATCGAGTTGCAACATCTAACGACGCTCGATCTTGACTTCGACGTTACGATCACCGGCTTCGAGATGGCCGAGATCGACGTGCTGCTCGGCGAAGCTGAGGCGACAACCGATGCGGCCGACGTTGTGCCGCAACTGGCCGACGGACCAGCCGTCACGCGGCTCGGCGACCTCTGGCAGATCGGTGCGCATCACTTGATCTGCGGCGACGCAACCGACCTCGAAACTTCGGCTCGACTGCTGGATGGCGAGCGCGTTCAGATGGTCTTCACGGACCCCCCCTATAACGTGAAGATCGACGGGCACGTCTCGGGGCTCGGCGCGGTCAAGCACCGCGAGTTCGCGTTTGCGTCCGGCGAGATGACGCAAGCCGAGTTCACGGCGTTTCTCGAGCGCGTCTTCGCCAATCTCGTTCTTCGCGCCGTTGACGGCGCGATCCATTTTGTGTGCATGGACTGGCGCCACCTCGGCGAAGTGCTCGCAGCCGGCGGCCGGACCTTCAGCGAACTCAAGAACATCTGCGTCTGGAACAAGACCAACGGCGGCATGGGTTCGCTCTACCGCTCGCAGCACGAGATGGTCTTCGTCTTTAAGAGCGGCTCCGCGCCTCATATCAACAACGTCGAACTCGGCCGCCACGGCCGCTACCGCACGAACGTGTGGACTTATGCCGGCGCAAACACCTTCAGCGCGACGCGTGACGCGGACTTGGCGATGCACCCGACCGTCAAGCCGGTCGCGCTGGTTGCGGACGCCATACTCGATTGCTCGAAGCGTCGCGGCATCGTGCTCGATGTGTTCGCCGGGTCAGGCACGACACTCGTCGCCGCAGAACGCACGGGCCGCCGCGGCTATGGCATCGAACTCGATCCCGCATACTGCGACACGATCCTGAAGCGCGTGAGCGGCGTCGCTGGCGTCGAGGCGCGCTTGCTGGCGACGGGGCAGACGTTTGCCGAAGTCTCGTCCGAGCGCCTGGGCGGCGGCGTCTCCGTGCATGGTGCGCCTTCGGAGGCCACATCATGAGCGCCGAGGATGACGACAAGGTCGGCTACTGCAAGCCGCCGAAGCACAGCCGGTTCAAGCCAGGTCAGTCGGGCAACCCGCTTGGCCGCCCCCGCAAGAACCGCAGCATCGAAACCATGATCAAGCGCGAACTCGATCAGATGGTCGTCATCAAGGAAGGTGGCCGGGAAATACGCTTGAGAAAGGTCGAAGCCTTGATCAAGCAACTCGTCAATCGCGCCATCAGCGGCGACCAGAAGCCGATGCAGCTCGTGATCGCGCATCTGGAGAAACACAAGGACGTCGAGCCCTTCGCAGCGACGGAAGCGGATGACGCCGAATTGCTGAAAGCGCTCGGGTCGATCAGGACAGGAGACGACAATGACGAAGGCTGAGCAGATCAAGGCACTCTATCGTTCGAATTTTTCGGCATTCTTGAAATTTGCGTTTCGCGAGCTGAACCCCAAGACGGAGTTGGTCGATACCTGGCACATCGACGTGTTGGCCGATCACCTGGAACGGGTCGCCAAAGGCGAGATCACGCGGCTGATCATCAACCTGCCGCCACGCAGCTTGAAGTCCCTGGCGGCCTCAATCGCGCTGCCGGTGTGGATGCACGGACGCAATCCCGAACTCAAGATCATGTCGATCGCCGGTTCGCGCGAGCTCGCCGGTGACTTTGAGCGCGCAACTGAGGAACTGCTCAAATCGCAGCGATGCCGGGCCCTGTTTCCGCATCTAAAGGCAGACGGCCGCGACGGCGACCTTCATTTCCCCCATGGTGGGCAGCGAATCTCGGGCGTGGTGGGCGGCATCCTGGTTGGGCGTGGCGCCGACCTCATTGTCGTCGACGATCCGATTGCACCCGCGCGTGTGCACGATGAGCCGCGGCGTCGCGCGGTCAACAAGTGGTTCGATTCCGAAGTCATTCCGCGGCTCAACGATAAGGACAAAGGCCGAGTTGTGGTCGTCATGCAGCGGTTGCATCACGAGGATCTCAGCGGCCATCTGCTCTCCGGTGAGCAGCCGTGGGTTCACCTAAACTTGCCAGCGATCGCGACCGAGGATGAGGAGTGGAAGTTATCGCGCGGTGGCGTCATCACGCGCCAGAGGGGCCTGCCGCTGGCGCCCAAGATCGACAGCTGGGCGCCGCTCTACAAGCGCATGCTCGACATCGGCGCCTATAATTTTTCCGCGCAGTACCAGCAGAAGCCCTACGTGCACATGAACGACGAGGAAGTGCGAGGGGGCTGGTTTGCGCAGCCGGAAGAGTTCGGATTCCCCATGGGCGCGCTGTGTCGGGTGCCTGAAACGGCGATCCTTGCTTACGAGCTATTCGGGATTGGTGATCGGCATCCGGCCATGCCGGCGCGTAGAATGTCGCGCGAAGAATGCGAGCGGTTTTCGGTCTGGACCGCGGACTATCAACGGCGCCTGCTGGAAGATCCGAATGCCAAGTTTGGGCCGCCAGAGAATGAGGCGGCGCTTTTCGCCGAGCATCGGTCATGTCCCGCGGGAGAGCCGATCGATGATGATGGCCCTTATTCCTGCAAATAGGCCAAAGCTTGCAGTGACTTGTGCTGACCGAATTGCTCGATCGCAAGAGAGACGCGTCCCGCAACCGGCCATCCGCAGCGCGGCATGCTGCTGCGGCGTATTACATGGATTTTGTCGAGCGCCACGGCACCTCGCAAGCTCCCGATCAACCGAGTTGCTTCATCGTCCTTCCAGAACGATTGTCGAGGGAAGAGTGGGAGGCGCGATACGTGCCGAAAGATGATCCGCCGGGTGACCCGAACGCTATCGACTAAGCGAAGTTGGTGCTCGCAGCCACATCGCTTCACTTGCCGAGTAGATGGTCACTGCAAGACCGGTTTCGCCCCCTCCACAGTTCGTCGGCGTGCCCGTCCGCCGGCGCTAGCGGTCGATGCGCCTGATGGCCTGTGCGATAGAAGCGTGTCCGGCCATACTATAAGCGCGCGCATGTCGGCGAAGGACGCCGTTTCCGGCAAGGCAAAATTGCGTCGGTAGGTGATATGTGATGATTTAAGAGGGTGCCAACATTCAAGCTGAGAAAGGGGTAAAAAGGCGGATTGGCACAATTAGACTTCATAAGAGCCGCTATAAGTGCAACAGCTAGCGCGGAGCGGAACCCTTGAAGCCAGTTATCAGTGCCGCGTAGAGGTTACTTTCGTACCTGAACCATCTCTGATTGCGGTCGAGACATTAACATCGCGTCCGTTGCGCGCGTGCCCGCGACGTAGGTTGCGTCACCGGCATATTTTCGCCGAAGCGCCGTCAGTGACGAATACCGGTGCAAAGCCGCCGCCTTGCGTGCGAAAATTTGTTGTCTGGCCTTGATACAAGCGCGCTGCGATCAATTGAACCTTGCCGTCGTATGTGTAGTTGCGAAGATCCGCTTTTAAGCTGTGCTGAATACCGTCGATGGAAATTTTTCGCGTGCTTGGCGTGACGATCCTCTGGGCGACGTAGCTAGCGTTCAGTATCTCGGTCCAAACTCGACGTGTGATCTTATCGCCCCGATAGGCCGCCTTGCCACCATAACCGGCAGTTGGCTTGAAAAACCATTGATCTCGTGCACTCCACAGTTCGTCGGCACAGTCTGGCGTCACCGCGATCGTGCGGGGAATGCCGCCTTTCAGGATGCGAACAAGGTCGTCAGACACGCCCCAACTTCGCAGCTGGTCGTCGGCACTCAGGAGCACAAGATTGGACTTGTTCGCGTAAACGGCATGGGTCCACGGGTTGGGAGTGACGACAACATCCCCGGCCAAGTAGGCGCTACGAAGCGCAGCGCTTTCGGGTTGCTCCAGTTGAAAGTCAGTCAGCCGGTTGTAGACGAGATCAATCCTCCGCTCTTCGTGCCACAGATAACCGTCGCGATGCGCAAGTTCGGCGGGTGATGCAATGATTGCACCCATCCCGCGTTTCTCGAACAGCCGCTGGAACAAGACGAACTCCGGATAAAGGTATTGTTCGCGCGGTGCGTGATCGACGATGGCGATGGTCTCAAGTGGTCCTGCCCGGCCCTGCCTCTTCCACTCGCCGTCGAAACTCGCGACGAAGTCAGAGCAAAGAGCATCCAGACTAATCCGCATGGACGCTGCGAGGTTCATGTCATCGCAACAAGCCCGCTGCGCCTGCAGCAAGTAGGCGTTGATGAGCGCTCCTCCAGCATTGGTGTTGATCTCGATCAGCATCGGGCCGTCTTCGCCCAAATGAAAATCATACCCCATGAAGACGCCAATGGGGCCGGGTCGATACTGCGCGATCTCCGCAGCGTTCCCGAGCACAGCCGACTGGTATTGTGGCAGGCGTGCAATTGCCTCGATGGCCCAGATGATCTGCTGCATACGCTCGGCGTGCGCTTTTGTAAGGAATACCGGCTGGGCCGACAGCAGATAGGGATGGGTCAACGCTAATGCTTGGCAGAATTCCGGATCGGCGACCGCCTTTTCTATTGCCCGGCACAGCGCATCGCGATCAAGCGTCACGCAGGTGCAATCACTATTGAGGCGCTCAATATCGTTGCTCACAGTCTGCGGTGCTCCCAGTGCCTGAATAATTGAACGGCCTGCTTGCGCAACGCACGAAGGCGTCACAGCCATCATCCCGCCGCTTCGCGGGGTATACAAAGTCTGGCGTTGGTAAAGGCAACAAGCGGCACGATGAGCCATTGCATAAGCGGTGATAGACCCAATTCGATACCGCCAATGCGCACCACCGGCATGAATGTCGAGTAGGCCCAAGCGTGGCGAACATAAACGTTAAACCATTCACTGTAGGCCGTGTAGCTCAGCCCAAAAATAATCGTCAGAACCGCGACCTGTTTCCAGTCGCTGCGAGGCCACGACCAGAAGCGGCCGACCAAGATTGCCGCAATAAGTGCGCTTGCAGCAATCATGATGTCTCCGACTGTGCAATGGACGACAGCGAAGGCGATCTCCCACCGTGCGGCGCTCGTCCAGATTGTGTAGAGCGGAAGCTGCAACGTCTCCCAAGCGAGATGAGCAATCGCGGACACTCCAAGATAAATGCCCGCTGCCCGAAATCGCTCGTTCCAGTCGACCATTGTCTAAAGCCTGATAGCCCTCAGCCGCAGCGCATTGGCGATCACGCTCACCGACGACAACGCCATGGCTGCTGCGGCAATGATGGGCGAGAGCAGAATGCCAAGAACGGGATAGAGAACGCCCGCCGCCACCGGCACGCCGGCCGCGTTATAGACGAAGGCGAAGAACAGGTTTTGCCGGATATTGCCCATGGTTGCCTGCGACAGGCGGCGCGCGCGCACGATGCCGGTAAGATCGCCTTTGACGAGCGTGATGCCGGCACTCTCGATGGCAACGTCGGTGCCAGTTCCCATGGCGATGCCAACATCGGCTGTAGCAAGCGCAGGCGCGTCATTGACGCCGTCTCCGGCCATCGCAACGACATGACCCTCGCTTTTGAGCCGCTCGACGATTCGGCTCTTGTCTTCGGGCAGTACCTCGGCCTCAACTTGGGTTATGCCGAGCTTGCGAGCGACAGCTTGCGCGGTGACCCTATTGTCACCAGTCAACATGACGATGTTCAGGCCCGCAGCTTTGAGTGCTTGCAGCGCCTCCGGCGTCGTGGATTTGATCGGGTCCGCGATGGCGAGAATGCCTGCAAGCGCGCCATCGAGCGCAATAAAGATGACGGTCGCGCCATCTTCGCGCAGCCGATCCGCTTCACCATCCAAGGTCTTCGTGTCGACTGCCGCGTCAGTCATGATGCGGGCATTGCCAATGACCATGCGCTTGCCGCCAACAACACCGGTCACACCTTTGCCCGTGGGTGCGTCAAAGTTCTCAACTTCTAGCAAGGCTAATCCTTTTGCTTCGGCTGCTGCAACGATCGCCGCGCCGAGCGGGTGCTGGCTCATCCGTTCAAGACTGGCCGCACGTTGTAGCAAGTCGGCTTCGGACACGCCGCCTGCCGTGCGCACCGCAACCACTTTTGGTTTGCCTTCGGTCAGCGTGCCGGTTTTGTCGATGACGATCGTATCGACCTTTTCTAATCGTTCCAGCGCTTCGGCGTTTTTGATTAGAACGCCGGTCTGCGCGCCGCGACCGACCGCGACCATGATCGACATCGGGGTGGCAAGTCCAAGGGCGCAGGGGCAGGCGATAATGAGCACAGATACAGCCGCGATAAGGCCGTAGGTCATGCTGGGATCTGGTCCCCATATCGCCCAAGCCACGAATGCCAATACCGCAACGCCGATAACGAGCGGCACGAACCAGCCTGACACTTGGTCGGCGAGGCGCTGAATGGGCGCACGGCTTCGCTGTGCTTGCGCCACCATTTGAACGATACGGGCCAGCATCGTGTCGCGGCCGATCTTATCGGCCCGCATGACGAAACTGCCGGATTGATTGATGGTGCCTGCGATCACGCTGTCGCCGACAGATTTGGTGACGGGCAGGGACTCGCCTGTCACCATGGATTCATCGACTGTGCTGCGCCCCTCACCAACAGTGCCGTCGACAGGCACCTTGTCGCCGGGTCGAACCCGCACAAGGTCGCTCACTACGATCTGGTCGAGCGAAATCTCCTCATCGGGGCCGTTTTGCGAAACACGCCAAGCCGTCTTAGGCGCAAGATCCAGTAATGCGCGGATAGCACCGCCCGTGCTTTCGCGGGCTTTGAGTTCGAGGACTTGCCCCAATAGAACCAACACCGTGATCACGGCGGCGGCCTCGAAATAAACGGGCACGGCCCCCTCTAACGTGCGGAACGCCGCTGGAAACGAATCCGGAATGAGGGTTGCCACAACGCTGTAAATCCAAGCAACCCCAGTGCCCATGGCAATGAGCGTGAACATGTTGAGGTTGCGGGAGCGCAGCGAGGCCCAGCCGCGTTCAAAGAACGGCCATCCAGCCCACAGCACAACAGGCGTTGCCAGAATAAGCTGCAGCCAATTGGATACGCGTGGCGCGATCAGCATATGCAGCCCGGATAAGTGCCCGCCCATCTCCAAAATGAGAACGGGAATGGTCAGCGCCAGACCGATCCAGAATCGCCGGGACATATCAGCAAGTTCAGGATTGCGACCGGAATCTTGACTGACGAGTTCCGGCTCAAGTGCCATGCCGCATATCGGGCAAGCACCCGGGCCAATCTGTCGGATTTGGGGGTGCATGGGACAGGTGTAGATGGTGCCCGCGGGCAGGGCACGAGCGTCGGCGGTGCTCTTATCCAAATACGTGGTGGGGTTCGCTACAAACTTTGTGCGGCACCCGACTGAACAAAAGTAATATGGATGTCCCTCGTGTTCGGCTCTGTGCTTGGCGGTATGGGTATCAACATCCATGCCGCAGACAAGATCTTTTACCAAAGTCGAATTGCCGATTTGAGCACCATGGCCATCGGCGTGTAGGCCGTTCGCGCAGCACGCGCTGTCAGTGCGGTTCATTTGTTCGGGCATCGCCATACCGCTCCATCTGCATATCCGTAGAGGATATTTCGCAAATATCTTTACTCACCAAGAAATTTGACCATTTAGGTTGAGCAGCAGTTCTGGTCGGGAGCGGAATCGAAATTTGTCCGCCGAGCGGCTGACCAAATATCGCCCGTCCAGTTGGCCTCATTCTCGGTCACGTTCGAACAGCAATATTGCGCGCCCATCCCAGATGACTGGGTGCGACAACGAACGGAGTAGCGACTCGTGGGCTTCCCGAGTCGGAAACAGAGCAACAGGTGGCGCACCGAAAAGAGCAAACTCCTTTGCTACTTAGATAACGGGCGACAATTCATTTTTCCTGAAGGTTAACATTATTACCATCGCAGCAAGCGCGGCCCCAAGAGAGCGCCGGCCAAAGTGCACATTACAATCGCGCCACCATACCAAAGTGCGATGAACGGCAATGAATCATCTGTGCAGTGCAGTGCATAGCCGGCGGCACTGATGCCACCCGCTACGAAACCTGCGAGCGCGCCTGTTCGTGCCAAGTCTGTCGGCGCCATCCGGCGAACTGCCCAGACAACAGCCGCAAACGGCACTACCGCAATGATGGGTATGGAAACCAGGCACTCGATCCAGCCATCAGCCATCGCCATGTTGTGCCAGTGCCAAAGTGGCGCCGAAACAAGACTTATTGTAGCGAGTGCGGCGACAGCCACTGGGGGCCAAGGCACCGGTGCCGACTTTGATGGAGAGACGACGCCGGGACGAACCAACCGCAATAAATACGCGGTTCCTGCTATCACAATCACGGTTGCGAAGATTATCTTCGCGCAGAAATACGTCAGCGCGTTTGGTGCGCTTAGATCCATGCGCATGCCAGGCAACGTCAATGCCGTTCCGATAGCGACGACGGTACCCAAAATGACCGCAGCAACGATTTCTCGTGACAGTTGCCGGCGATCGATGGGCTCGACGTTTGTGCTGAGTACGGTGATCAGTTCGTCGGTCTTCATGACTTTACCTCGCGCGAGATCATGTCCGCCAACTTCTTTAGTCCACGGTGGATGTTGACCTTGACCGCTGATTCCGACATGTCGCACCGCTCTGCAGTCTCAGCGATACTCAGCCCTTCAATCTTCACATGCCGAATTGCCTGCTGCATTTTAGCGGGCAGTGCGGCGAGAAGCCTTTGAAGATCATAGCCGCTCTCAACGGCGTCTCGATCGTCGTGAGCCTCCATCTCCGAAGTCATGCCGTCGAGCGGGATGTCCGCAAACCCAGTATTCCGGCGGCGCAAATGGTCGATCAGTTTGTATCGCGCAATCGCATGCACCCATGGCGTGAACAATTGGTCAGGACTGTAGGTATGACGTCGCGTGTGAATGGCGATAATCACATCCTGCACCAGATCTTCAGCGTCGGCGGAACTGCGGCCGTAGTTGATCAGCTTCGATTTATAGTAGCCTCGCAAGTGCCGACTCAAATGATCGAGGAGTGTGCGATACGCCGCCGCGTCTCCCGCTTGGCCGGCAATCATAAGCCGTCTCAACTCGGGTTCATGGGCTGTCATCGGCGCTCCCTGTTAGAGCTAATCCGCAACAGCGGCGGCTTTGGTTACATCTAGGCAACAAAAAATTGGAATGAACTGGATACAGGGTTGCTGTTTTGCCAGCGAAGAACTCGCCCCCACCTGTAACCTGGAGCTGGCAGCCCCCGAACTAGAAAATAGGCCCAACAAAGCCAAGAGAAGACAGCAAGTAAGGAGCAAAACACATGTCAGCCCGTAAATATGCAATTGCCGCAATTGCCTTGGGAATGGCCGCCTTGGGCGGCGCGGCGTTCGCCGATGACGCGAAAAGCTTGCCCATGATCAATGGCGAGGTGACGAAGGTCGATAGCGCTGGCGGCAAGGTAACAATCAAGCACGAGCCAATCACTAACCTCGACATGGGTGCGATGACCATGGCGTTCAAAGCGAACGACCCGGCATTGCTAAAAGACGTCAAACCCGGCGACAAGATCATGTTCACCGCTGACACGGTCAACGGTCAGATCAGCGTTACGAAGATTGAGAAGGCGAACTAGCGGCCGACCCTCGCGTCGCGGTGGCGGAAGTACCGCTCCAGGCACCGCTCCGCGCGATCCCCGGCTCGCGTGGGGTGACCCAGTGACGTGAAAGTTTATGTAAAATGAAGGGGTTATGGGCACCCAGATGTTGGGTTCCCATACAGAAATGCTAGAAACACTGGCTTCCAAAGATTCCTATGCTCGGAAACACCCCGCAGCCCGGCTGCGTAGACATCCTGGTAACACTTGTTTCGGCTAAGTGTGCTATCCTTGAATTGAGCTGAATCGCTTCAACCTTCTGGAACATATGAGCCTGTCACGGACCATCGCTGTTCTATTCTTGGCCCTGGGGTTTGCCCTTGGGTCCATGATCAGCGTTGCCGCGGCAACCGAGCAGGCCTTCGCGACACCGTGCCCGATGCATGGTCAAGGCGGCGACGCCGACTGCTGCAAAGGCGACTGCGACGGGGCGATGATGGGTTGCTCTGTCAAATGTTCGGCGCCGCTTGCCACGGCGGCGCTTACCGATACAGAGCCGATGCTAGTGTCAGCCTTGGCATCGACTGTCGGCTGGAATTCGACGGTCTATGACCCATTCATTGCCAGGCCGCCTCCCCCTATCCCTATCAATTGATCTCCAGAACGTTCGTGCGTGTTTTGCAGTCGTACGCTTAATCGCGTCCGCTGTGAGCAAGCGTACACGAGCTGCGCATCTGCGCTGCCGACTTCGTGTCATTTGGAGATTGAAATGAAAATTGTCACAGCCTCCGTGCTGCTTGCCGTCATTGTAGCGACTGCGAGTGCCCTGCCCGCACATGCAGCCGCTACTGATTATGCGTTCGAGCCAGTTAACGCCGAAGCGCGCAATGGCGCCGGAAGTGAGATTGCCGTCAGGCTGGTCCACAAACCGAGCGGCAAGCCGGTTGCGGGCGCAGTCATTTTTCGTACACGCCTCGACATGTCTCCCGACAGCATGGAGTCCATGACCACGACGGTCGAACCGCTGACCGAAAGTGAGCCCGGCGTCTATAAGTTTAAAGCCGATTTCACGATGGCCGGCGGGTGGGCACTGAAGCTTCAGGCGAAGGTTCAGGGCGAGCCAGAGACCGTGCAGGGCACTGTCGTCTTCACGGCGAAAGAGTGAGGACAGACACCATGCGCAAGTTAGCGTTTGTTCTGGCCGGTCTCTTGACGGTTTTGGTGCCGACCGCGATCGGATATCGAATCGGCAAGGGACATTGGCCACTCGTTTCTTCGAGCACGATGGTCGATGGCGCGCCGATGCCGCAACCAGACCCAATGTCGACTGCGAGCCGCCGCGTCCTCTATTGGCGCGATCCGGATGGCAAACCCGCTTATGCCGCAAGTCCGACCAAGACCGCGGACGGCCGAGACTTCGTTGCCGTGTACGACCATGAAGAGCCCCCGCTTCGTGGCGATGCCCCGGCTGCCTCTGAAACCACGATGAGCGAGGCCCCTTCGAGCGGCGAACGCAAGATCAAATTCTATCGCAATCCCATGGGACTTCCCGATACATCGCCGGAGCCAAAGAAGGATTGGATGGGGATGGACTACATTCCTGTCTACGAGGGCGAAGAGGAAGAGGATGGGTCTACCGTCAAGGTCAGTCTCGATAAGATACAACGCGCCGGTGTAAAGTCTGAGCCGGCCGAATTGCGCAAGCTAGCACGTCCCGTGAGCGCGCCGGGCGTCGCTAAGATCGACGAACGCACGTTGCGCGAAATCACGCTGCGTGCCGATGCCTACATCGAAAAGCTTTACGTCGCTGAGATGGGCAAGCACGTGAAAGCGGGCGAGCCACTGTTTCGCATTTATAGCCCCGACATCGTCAAAGCCGAGGTCGACTACAAGACCGCGATGCGTGCGACCGCCGGACAATCACGCAGCGATGCTGAAAAGGATCTGCAGGGCGCTGCGATGCGTCTTGAAAATCTCGGCGTACCTGAGAGCGTTATCAAAGCTCTCAACGCCAGTAAATCAGCCATGCCAATGAAGATCGACTGGCCGTCGCCCGTCAGTGGCGTGGTCATCGACAAGAAGGTAATCGAAGGTCAGAAGGTCAGCGCCGGGGCCATGCTCTATCAGATCGCCGATCTCAGCAGCATCTGGGTGATCGCTGATGTTGCAGAACAGGATATCGGACCGATCAAAGTGGGAGCGCCGGCGACTGCTGTCTTCCGGGCGTTTCCGAACGAAAAATTCGAAGGCAAGGTCACGTTCATTCTGCACGAACTCGCGATGCAAACCCGCACCGCGAAAGTGCGCATCGAAATCGCCAACCCGGACCACCGCATTCGTCACGACATGTATGCCGACGTGACGATTGATTCCGGAAGCGGAGATGATCAGCGCCTCGTCGTCCCGGTCTCGGCCGTTCTCGACACCGGCACCCGGCAGGTCGTGCTGGTCGACAAGGGCGAAGGTCGGTTCGAACCTCGACCCGTGAAACTCGGTTTTCGCGGCGATGGCTATGTCGAAGTCACCGAGGGTCTGGCTGCTGGTGATAACGTCGTCACGTCGGCAAACTTCCTGATCGACGCCGAAAGCAACCTCAAGGCGGCGCTGAAGGGCTTCACCGCGGACGCTCCGTCTCCGGCTGGGGCGACGCCGATGACTGACCCGATGGCCGCGCCGATGTCCGAACCCATGACGCCGATGGAGGGCAGCGGGACGGATAAGCCGATGACCGAGACCGCGCCGAAAACGATGCCGGACAAGATGTCTGCGCCGCCTATGGCGGACCAGCCGATGTCCGAGCCGCCAATGTCGGACCCGATGAAGCCGGTCAACGGCAGCGCGGAGGTGAAGCCATGATCGCGCGCCTCATTCGCTGGTCGGCGAACAACCTTTTGCTGATCGCCGTCGGCGTGATCTTCGCGACCGGGTTTGGAATCTATGCGGTCAAGCATGTGCCGCTCGACGCTATCCCCGACCTCTCGGATACGCAGGTCATCATTTACACTGACTATCCTGGGCAGGCGCCCCAGGTGGTCGAGGATCAAGTCACCTATCCGTTGTCGACGGCCATGCTGTCGGTGCCGAAATCGCGTGTGGTGCGCGGCTTCTCATTCTTCGGCGTGTCGTTCGTCTACGTCATCTTCCAGGACGGGACCGACATCTACTGGGCGCGCTCTCGTGTTGTTGAATATTTGAGTGCTGCATCCCGCAATCTTCCAAACGGGGTGACGCCGACCCTTGGACCCGACGCAACGGGCGTCGGCTGGGTTTATCAATACGCGGTGGTGGCGGCCAAGCGCACGCTTGCGGAATTACGTACGACACAAGACTGGCAAGTCCGTTATGCGGTCGCCAAAGCCGAAGGCGTCGCCGAGGTCGCGAGCGTCGGTGGCTTCGTCAAGCAATACAGCATTGTCGTCGATCCTTCGCGCTTGCGTAGCTACAGCATCCCGCTGACGAAAGTTCGCGACGCCATCCGCTCCAGCAACAATGACGTCGGCGGCCGCGTCATCGAACTTGCCGAAACCGAATTTATGGTTCGCGGACGGGGCTATCTGCGCAGCGTCGACGATATCGAACAGATCGTGCTGAAAGAGGAGAACGGCGCGTCCGTTCTGCTGAAGGATGTCGCGCGCGTCGAAATCACGCCCGACGAGCGACGCGGCATTACGGAATTGAACGGCGAGGGCGAAGCCGTCAGCGGCATCGCCGTGCAGCGCTACGGCCAGAATGCACTTGATGTGATTGACAACGTCAAGACCCAGCTAGAGGCCATCAAATCGAGCCTGCCGGACGGCACCGATATTATTCCAGTCTACGACCGCTCCGAGCTGATTCACCGCGCCATCCAGACTCTGAAGATAACGCTTATCGAAGAAAGCATCATCGTCGCGCTAGTCTGCGTCGTGTTCCTATTGCACTTCCGCAGCGCCTTCGTTGCGATCCTGACGCTGCCGCTCGGCATCCTCATCGCCTACTTCTTCATGCACGCGTTAGGGCTCTCGTCTAACATCATGAGCTTGGGCGGCATCGCCATCGCCATCGGCGCTATGATCGACGCGGCCATCGTCATGATCGAGAACGCGCACAAGCACTTGGAGCGTGCGCCGCCCGACAAACCCCGCACCGAGATCTTGATCGAGGCGGCAAGCGAGGTCGGCCCACCGCTGTTCTTCTCGCTGCTCATCATCACCGTATCGTTCCTGCCAATCTTTGCGCTCGAAGCTCAGGAGGGACGGCTGTTTCATCCGCTCGCCTACACCAAGACTTTTGCGATGGCGGCGGCGGCGTTCCTGTCTGTCACGGTTGTTCCAGCTTTGATGATCATCTTCGTTCGCGGCCGCATTATTCCTGAACACAAGAATCCGGTGAACCGCTTCCTCATCTGGGCCTACCGGCCGATGATCCGCGGCGTGCTTAAAGCCAAAACGCTGACGATTATGGTCGCTGTGGCCATACTTGCCGGAAGCGCATGGCCGGCGTCCAAACTCGGCTCTGAATTCATGCCGAACTTGAACGAAGGCACATTGTTCTACATGCCAGTGACGCTGCCCGGTCTTTCGATCACCAAGGCGGCGGAGCTGCTGCAAACACAAAACAAGATCATCAAGACGTTCCCCGAAGTTGAGTCCGTGTTCGGCAAAGCTGGTCGGGCCGCTACGGCGACCGACCCCGCGCCGACGGAAATGTTTGAAACACTGATCAATCTCAAGCCCGAGGATCAGTGGCGGCCGGGCATGACGCTAGACAAACTCACGTCCGAAATGGACAAGGCGCTGCAGTTTCCGGGCGTCTCGAATGCTTGGACCCAGCCAATTAAGGCCCGCATCGACATGCTGGCAACGGGCATCCGCACCGTTGTCGGCGTCAAGGTCATCGGTAAAGACCTGAAGGAAATGGAGAAGCTCGCGCGCGAAATCGAGACTGCCATCAAAGGCGTTCCTGGAACCGCGAGCGCTTACGCGGAACGCATCATCGGCGGCTATTACCTGGAAGTCGAACCGGACCGTAAACAGTTGGCCCGCTACGGGTTGATGGTCGGCGACGTGCAGGACGTTGTCGCGTCAGCGCTCGGCGCCGAAACCGTCACGACCACGGTCGAAGGCCGCGAACGTTACGGAGTGAGCGTACGATACCCGCGAGAGTTGCGGTCAGACCCGCAGGCGATTGCTCGCGATGTGCAGGTGCCGATGGCCAACGGCGCATCCATCCCCCTAGGGCAGGTGGCGACTGTCAAGCTGACCACAGGTCCGGCCAGCATTCGCACCGAGAACGCCCAACTCGCCGCCTATATTTTCGTCGATGTCCGCGACCGCGACCTTGGCAGCTACGTCGCAGACGCGAAGCGCGCCGTTGAGGCAAACGTCAAGTTCCCAGTCGGCTATCAGGCCATCTGGAGCGGGCAGTTCGAATATTATGAACGCGCGAAATCCCGTCTGGCGATTGTGGTGCCGTTGACGCTGATGATCATTCTGCTGCTGCTGTATCTCAACTTCCGCAGAGTGACGGAAACCCTGATCGTGATGCTGTCGCTGCCCTTCGCGCTGGTCGGTGGACTGTGGCTGATGTGGTGGCTTGGGTTCAATTTGAGCGTAGCAGTCGCCGTCGGTTTCATAGCACTTGCAGGCGTCGCAGCCGAGACCGGCGTCATCATGCTGATCTATCTCGACCATGCGCTGACCGATCAAAAAGCCAAGGCCGCGCGGGAGAATCGCGCCTTCAGCCGCGAGGATTTGCAAGCCGCCATCATGGAAGGCGCCGTAGAGCGTGTGCGGCCAAAAATGATGACGGTTGTCGCGATCATGGCGGGCTTGCTACCGATCCTGTGGAGCACCGGCACTGGTTCCGAAGTTATGCAGCGAATCGCCGTGCCGATGATTGGCGGCATGGTGTCGTCGACCGTGCTGACGCTGATCGTCATTCCGGCGATCTATGCGCTTGTCAAAGGCTATCGGTTGCCAAAAACCTCGACCGCGATGGAAGTCGGGGCGGAGGCAGCAGCATGAGTGTCGATAACCTCATCCGTGGTCCCTATCGGCAACGGCTCTTGAACTATCGTCGAACCGCCGCCGCGATTCGATTCGCCAACCGCAAATGCCCGAGTTCAAGTCTTGTATTCATGCAAATTCGAGCGAGAAACTGGACACACGGTATGCAGATATTGCCTTTGCTGCTCGCGCTCTTAGTCTTCACGGCTCTGAGCCGTCCGGCTCATGCGTCGGAACTGACCGGCGCTTTCGAAGCAGCCTGCGAACGAACGCCGGACATTCCGGCGCTGGCAGCGCGGCGCGCCGAGATTAGCGCGAAAGCCGATGCGGCCGATGCGCTTCTGCCTGGCGGACCCTGGACCACGCTGGTGCATCGAACAGATGCGCTGACCAATGACCGGGGCACGCGCGAATATGAGGCCGAATTCGGCGTCCCGATCTGGTTGCGTGGCGAGCGCGGCGCCGCGCTGGCTGCCGCCCTAACGGAAGGTGAACGCATCGAGGCGGAGATTGCTGCAAAGCGGCTCGCAGTCGCCAAGCGCGTCCGCGACGCGTACTGGATGGTCGCTGAGGCGCGCGAGAAGCTTGTCATCGCCGAACGCCGCCGCGCCACAGCGAGCGCTCTCGCAAAAAGCCTGCGCGACCAGTCTCAATCCGGTCAGGCTCAATTGGTTGACACCAAACTTGCCGATGCCGACGCTCGCGATGCTGACGCGGCGATCGCCGGACTGCGCTCGGAGCTCAATCAAGCGAAAATTGCATTTGAAGTTTTGACCGGCGTCGCGGCTCCAGCCGCTTTTCGCGAACATGACTCACGGAGCGCGGCGCCCTCGAACCACCCGCGTGTCGTCCTACGCGCTGTCGCGATAGAGAAGGCCAAAGCCGACGAAAGCTTGGTGTGGGCTGTCGATCGCGAGCGGCCTGAATTCAGCGCATTTGCCAACAACAATACCGATACGAATGCCGAGCCAAATGTCACTTCTCTTGGCGTCCGCCTGAAAATTCCATTCGCTTATGACGCCCTCAATGAACCCAAGCGTGCCGCTGCGGCCGCCGAAGTCGTTGCAGCAAACGAGGAATTGGCGCTTGCCGAACGCGAAGTCAGCGGCGACGTCGCGCAGGCCAACGCCCGTCTCGATGGCGCTCGTCAGCAACTGGCTGCGTTGGAAGCTCGGCGGCAGGCCCTCGGCTCAGTGGTCGAGTTGACCCAATCGGCGCAGCGCGCGGGACAGTCAGAGTTGAACGATTTGATCCGCGCACGCCTGCAATTGTTTGAGGCCGATTTATCGCGCGTTACGGCCCGTGTTGCTGTTCAACGAGCGCGTTCCGACATCAATCAGGCTCTGGGAATCGAGCCGTAAGAGCCACGTTTTTGTAACACAGGAGTAAGCTCATGAAATACGCATATAGGTTCGCCGCACTGTTAGCGCTGATGTCGAGCCACGCTGCAGCTGAGGAAATGGGCAACGCCACGCTCTACAAGAATCCCAGCTGCGCGTGTTGCGATGCTTATGCTGACTACCTGCGAGTGAATGGCTTCGAAGTTCGCGTGATCGAGCACCCGAATATGAGCCAGATCAAACAGAAGCACGGGGTGCGCAAAGACCTCGAAGGCTGTCATTCGACGGTCATCGGCGATTACGTCGTTGAAGGCCATGTCCCGGTTGGCCCCATCAAGCGGCTGCTTGCCGAGCGGCCGGCGATCAAGGGAATTTCGCTGCCTGGAATGCCGGAAGGTTCGCCGGGAATGAGCGGCACAAAGGAAGGCCCATTCGAAATCCTGACGATCACCGGGAAAACAGAACCGGCGCAACTTTACGCCACGGAGTGAATTCCATGATGGATCAACCTATGGGTGGAATGATGTGGGGTATGGGCCTCGTGTGGCTTCTGGTCGCCATCGTTCTCATCCTAGCCATCGCAGCGCTCATCAAATACCTCAGATCGTGACCGCCGCGTGAGCCAGTACGCAAACCCGTCAGAAGACGCAGGGCATATTCCCCTCACGGCCCGGCTCCGAATCCTTGTGATCTTCATCCTGTTCACGTTCCTCTTGCATTTCTCTTGGGAGATCCTGCAGGCGCCGCTGTTTGCCCGCATGCCGGTCATGAGCCACTGGCAGGCAACGTTGGTTTGTTTGAAGGCCACGTTTGGCGACATCGGGATCGCGCCCGCAGCCTTCAGTGCCGGCGGATTGTTGGACAGAAATGTCGCCTGATTCCTGCAACCGAGCGCCGGAGCCTTGGTCGCCTATATGGCCGTGGGCGTGCTGTTCACCACGGTCTTTGAGTGGCACGCCGTCGATTGGGCGAACCGGTTGGCATACTCGAATCTCATGCCAGTCGTCCCCTTACTCGGCATCGGCGCGTCGCCCCTTCTGCAATGGCTCGTGATGCCGCCTGTGGCACCGCACTTGCTGCGCCGCCACTATAGGGCAGTAGGTCGGCCATGATAGCGATCACCTATCAAATAGATCGCCAGGCGTTATTTCCAGAACGCGCACGCGACCGCTACCTTTCCTTCATGCCGATGACCGGCACGGTCAGCAAGGAGACCCGCATGTCGAAGTGGATTGTCGTGCCTGCAGCCATGATCGCTACCTTGGCCGTCATCATGTTCCTGTGCTTTCGCTTCATCGGCTCGGCCAACGCCGCCGAGCCGGGCGTTCTACAGGGAGCAGGTGGTCACAAGGCGTCCGGCCACGTTGAGGTTTTAAAAGACGGCGCGGTGACGAAAGTGGTCTTGAAGGAAGACTTTACTTTGCAGGACGCACCAGCGCCGCGTCTAGCGTGGGGCAAGGACGGATACAAGAGCGGAACCATTTTCGCGAGGCTCGCCAAATTCAAGGGTGCGCAGGAGTATACAGTTCCGGCTGGAACCGATCTCAGCCAGTACAATGAGTTTTGGATCTGGTGCGAGAAATTCGACGTGCCGTTGGCTTCAGCAAAACTCCAGTGAGGCTGCCATGTTTTTAGGTCTTGCGACTGTCGCTGTGATGACAACCATCTCCCTGCTCGTCCGGGTTCAACTCAGACAACAGGGGATGTCCGCTCGAATTCTGGCCCGCTTAAATTGATGGTGAAACAATGTCCGTTCGACGCATCGTGGGATTCGGTCTAGCCGCACTTTCGGTCGCCGTTCTTGCCTTTGACCTCATAAATGGATTCTCGGCCTCGGGCCTGATCGGCTTCGCAACGCTGGGGGACCTTTGGGCCCGGATCAACGCTGCGAGCCTGAACCTCGTGCAGGCCATCGTGCAGCGATACCTCTTCCCGGCACTCTGGGATCCGATGCTCGTAACGGTCTTGTTGCTGCCGGCTTGGCCGGTGTTGGGTGCCATCGCCGCGCTGGTTCTTTTGCGACACAACAACGGCATGCCTGAGCCGAAATCCGCGGATCGGCCTGTAACCAATTCAACGACAGATCCGAACTCACTATCATGAAACGTATTCGACCATTGTTAGCCCTCTTAATCGCCCTGACGCTGGCTTTCTCGCCGGTGGCCGGGTTTGCGATGACAATGAGTAAGTCATGTCAAGGGATGCACAAGACAATAACGGACGACGACACCGGCGGGGGAAACATCGCGGCGAACGGCATTATGGCGGACTGCCCGTGCCATAGCACCATGCCGAAGTGCGGAACGATGCCGCAATGTCAGACCTCCGCAGGCTGCGCCAGCCAATGCATGGCGACATGCGGTATTATATCAAGCGCGTCTACGCCGTTGGCGCCGGACCACGATGTCCTGACGTTGACGGCTCTCGCGCTCGGCCATTCCCTCTCGATTCAGCCGCCCGCTCCTCCACCGCGAGCCTGACGGCTTAAGCGTCGCTTTAAGCGGCGCAGCGCATGACCTGCGACCATTTACGGTCGTGTGATTGCGAGCGCGCGCCACGCGCACCCTGAAAATTCCTCACCCACGAACGGCTTGCGTTCCGGATCGCCTCAACCCGCGCCTCTGAGCGCGCCAGGCATTCGAAATACCGCGCATGTCCGTTGAAACCTGAACTCTCGATTGAGAAGGACTACGACCATGAAAACGATCATCAAGACGACCCTCGCTGCTTTCGCTCTAGTCGCTGGCGCGAGCGCCGGTCAAGCCGAAGCCGTGTGGCATTTCCCGTACAAGGGCGCGCCGTTTGCAACGCAGACTGAACCCGCGTCAAAGGCAGCGCCGGTCAAAATCGTGCGTCACGGCAAGCACGCTCATTAGCTGATCGCAGGCAAAGTGCAGGTCATCCGCTGACCTGCGGTCTCGAGCGCGGGCTGGACTTCAAGGTCCGGCCCGCGCGTAGCCGCCCGCCATCCATCGCGATCAAACACGAGCAATGCTCGGGAAATGAAGGACTAGGACCATGAAAATCTCCATCACATCGACCCTCGCGGCCCTTACGCTTTCAGCCGGCATGTTCGCCGGTCAGGCACAAGCTCACACAATGTGGCGCATTCCGCCCAAGGGCGGCGCGCCCTATGCCGTGCCGCATGAACATTACAAACCGGCGGTGCGTTCAAACTCCGTCCGGAAGCACATGCACCGGCAAGGTGCTATTGCCTATAAGCCCGAGATCGTCGTCGCACACCACAAGTCGCCGTATCACGACGGTCTGCCCCGGACGTCGCCACCGACCGTTCCGCAGCCGAAGAAGGTCGGCAAGTCGGCGGCAAATTTTGGAACAACTGATGACGCGGCCCTTGCCTGACGTGCGTTGACATCAAATTAGGGCTGCCTGTCCATTCGCGACGAGTAGGCCTCCCTCATCAGCTGCTGGCATTGTTGTGTGTCCGCCGCTGTGATCGCGGATAACTATGGAACACTTCGCTGATTAGCATTTCATTGGCATTGAAGACGAGGATAGGACCAATCCTATGACAGACCTACAATCGACAATCACATGTCCGGAGTGCGGTCATCAGTCGACTCCAACGATGCCGACCGACGCCTGCGTCTACATCCACGACTGTCCTGGCTGCAGGCACGTCTTGAAACCCAGACCCGGCGACTGCTGTGTGTTCTGTAGTTACGGGACCGTGCCATGTCCGCCGGTGCAAGCTGAGGTTCGTGATAAATTCCCCAAGATTGTATCAAAGGCGCACAGCTTGCGTATGGAGAAGTGAGATGAACATTCGCAAGCCACCCAAATGGGCTCTCAAGGAAGCGCTCACAACGCCCGAGAGCGTGTTTGCCAACCGGCGTGAATTCCTCGCCGGCATGGGGTTAGGTTTCAGCGGTCTTGCGGCGGCTGGTGTTCTCTTGGGGCAAGAAGGGCCGTCCACCATACCTGCCGAAATTGATCCCTCGGCAAATCTCTATCCGGTTCCGCGCAACGCAGCTTTCACACTCGACCGAGCGCTGACAGCCGAAAGCGTCAACGCCAAGTGGAACAACTTTTATGAGTTTGGTTCGCACAAGGAGATTTCAGGTGCGGCGCAGGCGTTGAAACTCCGTCCCTGGATGGTCACCTTCGACGGGTTGGTCGAAAAGCCGTTTGAAATTGGCATCGACGATCTGCTCGCTAAGATGAAGCTCGAGGAGCGCCTCTATCGCCACCGCTGTGTCGAAGCGTGGTCTATGACGATCCCGTGGTCCGGCTTCCCGATGAAAGACCTCGTCGCGCTGGCCAAACCGCTGTCGTCCGCCAAATACGTGCGGATGGAGACGTTCAACAATCCTGCTGTCGCGCCGGGCCAGAAGCAGACCTGGAACCCGTGGCCCTACGTTGAAGGATTGACCATCGAAGAGGCGACCAACGAGTTGGCGTTCATGGCCACGGGAGCCTACGGCAAGCCGATGGCCAAGCAGCACGGCGCGCCGTTGCGTTTAGCCGTGCCATGGAAATACGGATTCAAGCACATCAAATCGATCACGCGGTTTTCGTTCGTTGCCGAGCGACCGGTCAGCTTTTGGGAGAAGATCCTGCCGGCAGAATACGGCTTCTGGGCCAATATCAATCCTGAAGTTCCGCATCCGCGCTGGAGCCAAGCGACCGAACGTGTCCTCGGAACCGAGACCCGCGTAGCAACGCTGCCGTATAACGGCTACGGCGAATTGGTTGCGCATCTCTACAAGAACATCAAGGGCGAGCGATTGTACACGTAGTGTTGGTGCGGGCAGGCCAGCTAGAGAGGCTTCCCGCCAAGAGTGCAGACCAATACAGACCACGTGTGGCTGTCGTCTGTCGCCTCGTCACAATGACTCAATGACCTTTTCCAACTTTGCTCCGACAAACGCTGCCTTCTCGAGTAGCGCGGGATTGTCGATGGCGGCCATCGAGGCGACCGGGTTGATCGCTGCCACCTCGACGCGCCCTGGTGCCAGCTCCTGAACGATGACATTGCAGGGCAGCATTGTTCCGACCTTGTCCTCGAGCTTGAGCGCCTCGTGGGCCAGCGCAGGGTTGCACGCTCCCAGAATGCGGTAAGGACGAAACTCAACGCCGATTTTGCTCTTGAGTGTTCTCGTCACGTCGATCTCGGTGATGATACCAAAGCCCTGCTCCTTGAGCTTCTCGGCCGTCAGAGTGACGACGTCATCGAAGCTCATCAACAAAACCTTGTTGAAGTAATAGCTCATGATTTCTCTCACATCATGCAACAGCCCATGCCGAGCAGCATATCAGCTTTCTTCTTCTGGTCGTCGCCCAGCACCTTATAGAAAGCTTCGGTCGCGGGCTTCAGCGACTTCATGCTGTCCATCATGCTCTGCATGGCGGCGGCGTGAGCGTCCAGACGTGCGATGGCTGTGCCGGACTGCATGGCCTGCATCATAGTTGCGTGCATACTCTTCATGGTATCGCCCCGGGCTTTGACGGCACTTACATATCCGTCCCAGGCTGCGGCCTGCGTGTCGGTGATGCCCAGTGCGGCCTTCAGATAGGCAAGACGGCCTTCCATCATCGGCCCTTGACCCATCATCATGCCGGGTCCCATTCCCTGACCCATGCTTCCCATGCCCATCGGCATGTTGCCCATCATGCCTGGGCCCATCATTCCCTGCATACCCTGACCCATCATGCCCATTCCCATGTTGCCGCCCATCATGGGACAGCCACCCATCATCCCCATGCCCTGACCCATCGGCATATGCTGACCCTGTTGTTGGTCTTGAGCCAGCGAACCAGTCGCAGCCGCTGCCAGGAGCGCCGCTGCGATCACCCATTTACGCATGGTCATGTGCTTTACTCCTCAATGCCACGTCTTTCCTTTTGATTTCTTCATTGTGGCTTGCCTGCAGAAATCGGTCATCATTTCTTAAGTTGGCGTCGGCGCTCCGTACTTGAGCTGGATCAAACGTTTGTCAGGTTGACTACCGTCGCTAGGAACCAGACCAGCTCGGCGCGGGTAACCGCAAGCGTCAGCGCATGCCAAACAGCAGAGCCATGTAAGTTCAAAAGTTATACGAAGAGCGCGTGCACTGCTTCATGAACGGTGGCCTCATGACAAGCGGAGTGCCGATGGATGACCGCACCAAACTGCGGGTGACGCTCACTGCATCTCCAAGGAAACGGAAATCCTGGAGATAGATTCTGCGGCATTGTCCAAACAGCTCGGATCTAAATTCGGAACCGCGGAATAACGCGGATGTAGACCAGCTCGCTGAGCAGCTCCACCAACGTCTGTGCCACGATCACTGCTGGGATGACTGGGATTGCGCCTGGGACAGAAAGCGCCAAGGGCAGGATAATCAGCGAATTGCGCGTCGCAGTACTGAACGCAACGGCTCTGCCTTGATCCGCTGGAAGAGAGAATGCGCGGGCGACAAGCCAACCCGCGACGGGCGCGACCAGCGCAAAGGCCACGTAAATCGGAACTACCTTCATCACGCTGCTGATGGCAGGGCCGAGCTGCGGCACCACCGAGCAACTGACGACGAACAAGACCAGGGCCGTGGCTGGGACCGGCAGGATACCAAGTGCGGCCACCCCGATTTCTGCGGCTTTGACCCTGCGTTCGAGGACTTGGAAGCCAGCGGCAAGAAGAAGCGGGCCGGCTATCAAGAGGGTGAAGGCGTGAATGAAGGGCCCTGGCTGCACCAGAGCGGCGGCATCGTCTCCAATGAAGGCGCCAAGATACAGCGGAAGCAACGCCATCTGGGCTAACAGCAACAGCGGGGTCGAGGCCAAAAGGGATTTGGCGTCGGCGCGGCCGAGGTGCGAGAACGTCACCACGTAATCCACGCAGGGTGTGAGCAGAACGAACAGGACCCCTATGACGAGCAGCGGCTCTGTCGGTAAAAAATTAATGAGCACCGCGACGAGCAGCGGAACCACGATGAAATTTCCAACAGCCAGCGCGGACAGGAAGCGGACATCCGTGAATGCCTTTCCAAGATCCGCGAGCGGCACTTGGAGAAAGGTCACAAACAACATCATCGCAAGCGCGGGATTAATAAGCGGCTCCAAAGCACCGCTTCCCGGCCATGCCCAGGAAACAGCAAGTCCGAGAACGACGCTGATGAAGTAAAGGGCTACTTGATTTTGCTCCAATGTTTCGCGGATAGGGGAAAGCTTCATATTGTCATCGTCTCATGGCTTTAAGATTGGCATGCGGCTCAGAGGCGAGTGGTAACATGCAGCAACCAGGGCGGAAGGCTCTTCAGGCGAGAGCCCCAACCGTTTCGTTCGGTGTTGTGTTGATCGTCGCGAGGCCGCGAATTTCCGCATTACGGAGCTTGAAGTCCGCCATGTCCAGTATGCAGGCGATTTGCGGCTCTGAGCGATGGCCATCCCTATGCCTTTGGTAAAGGCTCTACGGGCAGAGCCGTGTGGCGGCTGACTAGACAGACCGCCGTCGGCAACGCCGCGGCGGAGACTGCGAGCCAAATAGGAGTCGTCGCCAATCCCTCCGTGACCGCGACGCCGGCCAACACGCTGGGCGCACAGCAAGCCGCGCACGCAACAACGTCAGTACTCGCTGCTGCTCGAGATTGCTTCGATTTCGATTGTCGGCATCAATGAGGTTGTGATCCATATCGGGCAAAGACTTCCGTGCTACCATCTTTCTTCAGCAGAAGAACCTCGTAGGCCTCCCGCTTGTCGCCGGATTCCATTCCGGGCGATCCAATAGGCATGCCCGGCACAACAAGGCCGAGGGCATCGGGGCGCTCGGCCAGCAGCTTGCGAATATCTTGCTCGGGAACGTGGCCCTCGATCAAATATCCATCGACTCTTGCGGTATGGCAGGCGGTAAGTGCCACCGGGATTCCTGCATCAAGTTTCATTTTAATGAGTTGACCCATCGCGAGGTCCTTAACAACGACCTCGTGGCCGCCCGCCCGCAGATGCCGGGCCCACGCATGGCAACACGAACATCCTCCTGTAGTCATCATCTCAAATGATGCCGCAGTAGCCACGGCTGGAAAAAAGCCGATGGCGAGCGCCGCCATCCAAACTGGTCGTCGGCAAACGCGACGTTCTGTAGTCATGAGAGGTTCTCCTTCGACGATAAATCGGCATTTTTGCCGAGTGCTGTGATTGCAAGCAGGACCATGACGCCGACCGCGATTGCCGCATCCGCAAGATTGAATGCGGGCCAGTGATAGTCCCAGATATGAAAATCGAGGAAATCAACAACCGCACCAAGCCGTATGCGATCCAAAGCGTTGCCGAGCGCGCCTCCAATAATCAGACCGAGCGCGATGGCCTCCCAACGCGCGGTCGATCGGATCAGAAGAAATGCAAATAGCGCAACTATGACGAGCGTGATTCCGACCAGAAGCAAGGGGCGGCTCGCAAAGGTCTCAGCGAACATGCTGAAGGATATCCCTTTGTTGAAACTGAGACGCAGATCGAAGAATGGCAGCACGGATCGGGCGCTTCCACGCTCAAGGGCCGCTAACGCCATCAATTTCGTGGCTTGATCCAAAACGAAGGCGATAAGAATTGCCGCCAATCCATATAGTCGTATCAGGCGGGGCGGTGCCAAGGTGTCCATTGCGCTGCTCATGCGATCTCCTGAGATGATGCTATCGCTGACGGACGAAATCGCAGCAGGCGCAACGCATTTGCGGTCACCAGCACGGTGGCTCCTGTATCTGCGAGGATGGCCATCCACAGCGAGCTGACGCCGAGCAGTGTCGTGACCAGAAACACGGCCTTCAGCCCGAGCGCGAGCGCGATGTTTTGCCAGATATTGGACAAGGTCGCCCGCGCGAGACTGACAAGCTCGGCAACGCCGGTGACACGGTTGCTGAGCAAGGCTGCATCGGCGGTCTCCAGCGCGACATCGGTCCCGCCCCCCATTGCGATGCCGACTGAGGATGCCGCAAGGGCAGGCGCGTCATTGATGCCATCGCCCACCATGGCCACATGGCCAGCCGTCTTGAGTTCAGCAATGGCTTGGAGCTTGGCGTCGGGCAACAGCTCCGCGCGTACATCGAGGCCAAGTGCGTTTGCTATCGCTTGGCCCGTGCGCCGGTTGTCGCCGGTCAGCATGATGCTGTGCACGCCGAGCGCCTTTAGCCACCTGATCCCGGCTACGGCATCGGGGCGTGGTTCGTCGCGGAGCGCAATAAGGCCGAGCGCGCGCTCTTTTGTGGCCACGATCACGACTGTCTTTCCTTCCGCCTCCAGCCGCTGCACCACGCTCTCGAAGGAAGGGGGCAGCAGTTTGAATTCTGCTGCATGACGCGGCGAGCCGACCGATATGAAACCCTCGTGCAGCCGCGCGACAACCGCTTTGCCGGGGACGGCTGAAGCGCCACCGTAGGCTTGTGGTATGGCAAGCCCCCGCGCGCTGGCCGCAGCGATGATTGCAGACCCGAGCGGATGGCTGGATCCTTGCTCGACGGCGGCAGCTTTTGCCAGCATCTCGCTGTCGTCGCCTTCAATGGCGATGACATCGGTCACCTGTGGCTTGCCAACGGTTAAGGTGCCGGTCTTGTCAAAGGCGACAGTCTTGATCTTGCCGAGAGTCTCCAAGGCTGCACCGCCCTTGATGAGAAGCCCGCGGCGCGCCCCCGCCGCGAGACCGGAGGCAATGGCGGCAGGCGTCGAGATAACAAGCGCGCAGGGACAGGCAATTAGCAAGGTAGCGAGGCCGCGGTAGATCCAGGTTCCCCAGTCCGCCCCGAAGAGCAACGGTGGTATGATGATGATCAGCGCCGCAGCGACCATTGACGCTGGCGTGTAGTACGCCGCGAACTGGTCGATAAAGCGGGCCGTGGGCGCTTTAGATGTCTGTGCCGCTTCCACCAAATGAATGATGCGGGCGATCGTGTTGTCGGCTGCGGTTTTGGTGATTGATATCCGAAGCAGGCCGTTGCCATTGATGCTGCCGGCATAGACAAACGCCCCGGTCGTCTTGAGAACGGGAACCGATTCACCGGTAACGGGGGCTTCGTCGAGTTCCGACGTCCCCTCGATGATTTTTCCGTCTGATGGAATCCGGTCGCCGGGTCGCACTACGACGATGTCGTCGACACGCAACTGTTCGACTGGCATTTCCCGCACTTCGCCGTCTTGCTCGATTTTGGCGGTCCGCGGCACCAACCCGATCAGTGCTTTGATGCCAGCCCTTGCGCGGCCTGCCGCAACATTCTCCAGAAGCTCACCGACGGCAAAGAGGAAAATCACAACCGCTGCTTCCTCGGTCGCGCCGATGGCAACGGCTCCGGCCGCCGCCACGCTCATCAGCGTTTCGATGCTGAAAGGCGTGCCAGACATGGCGCCCACGACCGCGCGGTGCACTATGGGGACGAGACCAATGACGGCGGCTGAGAGATAAGCGTAAAATGAGAGGTCGGGTGCAACCCAGGTGACAATGGCCGCCGCTGCAAGCAGGACTGCGCTTACAAGGACGAGTTGCCCCTTGCGCGTTTGCCACCACGGCCGATCAGCCCGCTCGGTCGAATCGGTCGAGTCGACCTGCTCAGTCGCCAGTGGACGCGGCGTGTAGCCAAGGCTGTGGATCTTGTCCTCTATCGCTTGGCGCGAGCTCCGATCCGCGTCGTGTTTCAGTTCCAGCGTCTCGGTGCCATAGTTGACGTTGATGTCGGTCACGCCGGGGAGACGTTTCAGGGCCTTCTCGATCTTGAGCGCGCACGCCCCGCAATCCATGCCCTCGACGCCCATCTTGAGCGCGTGGATGTTTGTTGAGGGTCGTTCGGCAGCCGTCATGTTTTTTGGACTTTCTTTCGTTCAGACATCATATTGCACCCTGTAGTAACTACAGGGTCAATACTCATGAGTTCAGGCGTCCTAACAATCGGTGATTTGTCCAAGGCAACCGGCACCAAGGTGGAGACAATCCGCTATTACGAGCGGATCGGTTTGCTTGCCGCGCCTGATAGGACGAGCGGAAACTATCGTGCGTATGGGGCCAAGGATCTCGGTCGGCTGAGCTTCATCCGCCGCGCCCGCGATCTAGGATTTGGCTTGGAGCAGGTGAGAGAGCTTCTGGGTCTGTCGGATCAGAAGCAGCGTTCCTGCGAGGCTGTCGATGTTATCGCGCGTGACCACCTCACGGACGTTGACCGCAAGCTTGCCGATTTGAAGGCTCTGCGGCGCGAACTTGACAGCATCATCCGCCAGTGCGGTTGCGGCACCATTGCCGAGTGCAGGATTATTGAAGCGCTGGCTCCGATCGATCTAAGCAAGCTATGACCGCTAACCTACTGGGATTACGTCCGCAACGCACCAGTAAACAGAAGTTGCGAGATGTCCCGCGCACTGACTTCTCTCCGGCCCGGCATGGGCGAGGACTTGTCTGAACCATCGTCGGCTCCATTGCTGCTCATAACCTGAATAAGGACCTGTTGTTCTGACCACTGCAATAGCCCGATTATGCGAATCTGAACTGGTGCTGTTGAGCTCGTGCGAGCAAGTAAATTGCTCGACGGTGGCCATGGTGCAGACCACCAATCTGAGTCTGCATGGCGGGCTTGCCGTCGAGCCAACGGCGTGGGCAGGCTAGTGGGATCATCAAATTACTTCGACAACAAATCGCCCATACCACGCCAAACGACGTAGACCCCGACTGTTGCAACGATCGTCGCGAAGACATGCGCCAAAAGTTGTTTGCGCCCTGCGAGGGCATCAGCTGCGAGTCGCCCGAGCATGCCACCTGCTACGCCGCCGATGAGGAAGAAGGCAACCAGCGGCCAGTCGATCAATCCAGATACCGCGTAGTTACCAGCAGTTGTAAAGCCGAATGCCGCAACCGACACCAACGATGAGCCGATCGCGAAGATGAGTGGCATGTTGGTCGCGGCAATCAGACCCGGCACGACGAGAAAGCCGCCGCCAATCCCGAAGAATCCGGATAGCGCGCCGACACCGACGCCGTAGATGAGCAACAGCGGCATCAAATCTGGCGCAGAAAACCAATCCAAGCGGACGGCCGCGTCGCCATCTCCGGCCTTTTTGAAGAACATTGCCGCCGCGATGATAATCATGAGAACGCCAAACAGCACGAGCAACTTTTGCCCGTCGAATTGTTTGCCAAATGTCGATCCAAGTGCCGCGCCAACGACACCTGCGGCGGCGAAGACCAGCGCGCAGCGCCATTTAACGTGGTCCTGACGCGCATGGCCCCAAAGATTGGCGAGCGCGCTCAATGCAACCGCGACAGCGCTCGTTCCGATTGCGACGTGAGGTGACGCCACGCCCACGACATAGACCAGGAGCGGTACCGCTAAAATCGACCCGCCTCCGCCGATCAAACCTAAGACGAAACCGACGAGCGATCCTGAGAACGTGGCCAAGAGGTCATGCGTCAGCACTTCGCCCACCATCACGCCATGACCTTGGGCCTTGCCATCCACTCGCGGCCCTTTAGCATCGCCTGCCAGTAGATTGGCGGCAAAATGCGCTCCTTCATCGTCCACGCGAGACGTGACGGCTTTGTGCCATCGATTACGAAGTTGGGAAATGACGAGCAGACCTTGCCGCCATAAGTGAACTCGGCAAGGACGACTTTGCCGCGCTCGACGGTCAGCGGGCAGGATCCATAGCCGTCATAGGCACACTCGGCACGTCGAAATCCCTTATCGAACAGAACATTTTCGGCGACGACAGGGGCTTGCTTGCGTGCTGCGGCGGCCGTCTTTGCATTCGGCGTATTTGTGACGTCGCCCAGCCCGAAGACGTTGCTGTATTTCCTGTGGCGCAGCGTTGCCGGATCGACGTCGATCCATCCGGCTGCATCGGCGAGCGGGCTTGCGCGCACGAAATCGGGCGCGATCTGCGGCGGGCAGACGTGGATCATGTCGAAGGATGTTTCGACAGTCGATTTGGAGCCATCCGGCGCGTTGCGTATGAAGCGCGCCAATTTTGCTGGCCCATCAATGGCCGTCAAAGTGTGATTGAAATTTAGCGTCGCACGATAGCGTTCCACATAGTCCATGAGCGCCGGGACATAGTCGGCCACCCCAAACAGAACAGCACCCGCGTTAAAAAGCGAAACGTTGATCTCGCTCAAACGTCCGGTGCGCAACCAGTGATCCGCCGATAAGTACATCGCTTTCTGCGGCGCTCCGGCACATTTGATCGGCATGGGCGGCTGCGTGAATATTGCGTGACCAGATTTCAACTCTTGCACGAGTTTCCAAGTGTAGGGCGCGAGGTCGTAGCGGTAATTTGATGTGACGCCATTCTTGCCGAGTGTTTCAGTCAGTCCCTCGATGCCAGCCCAATTGAGCTTGATCCCGGGGCAGACGATGAGATGATTGTACGCAACGGTGCGGCATCCTTCGATGACGACCTCATTATTGTCTGGCTCGAAACCTGCAACGGCAGCTTTTATCCAGGTGACGCGGCGCGGAACGATCGATGCCATAGGCTTGGCTGTTTGCTTGGCGGTGAAAACACCAGCACCGACCAAAGTCCATCCAGGTTGATAATAATGCGTGTCGGCTGGATCGATGATGGCGATATCGAGATCGCTTTTTCGGGCAAGCAGGCTTGCTGCCACGGCCGCGCCAGCGGCGCCGCCACCAACGATGACGATGTCATGTTTCGCAGCTGGTGCGTTGTTTGCGAGCGCGTCACTCTGAATGCGGCTTGCAACGCCGGACATGTCATAGCCAGCATCCTTGGTGCGTCTCAAAATATCGGCGAGCGGGCGCTCTCCGGCTTCGGCTAGGCTCCAGAGTGTGGCGCAGCGCGTACCCGACCGGCAGTAAGCAAGGATCGGCTTGGGCAGTTCGGCGAGCGCTGACTTGAATGCTTCGGCGTCGCTATCTGAGACTTTTCCTGCGCTGACAGGAACATACGCGGTCGCCAAACCGACTTTTCGCGCTGCCATCTGAATCTCGGCATAGGAAGGCTGATCTGCGCCTTCGCCGTCAGGGCGATTGGTGATAATCGAACGAAAGCCGCTCGATGCAATCTCCGCCACATCAGCAGGAGCGATCTGCGCTGAGACAGACAGCTCATCCGTCAGTTTCTTGATCATCTTAGCTGCTAAAGCTTTCGATTAGAGTTCGTTGACAGGGACCTTCAGGAAGCGCTTCCCGCTGTCATCGGGTTCAGGCAACTGACCGCCGCGAATATTCACTTGGATTGAGGGAATTATTAGCTTCGGCAGTCCGAGGGTTGCGTCGCGCTCAGTACGCATCTTGACAAACTCGCCTTCCGAAACGCCTTCGCGAACGTGTATGTTCGTTGCCTTCTGCTCGGCAACGGACGTCTCCCATTTGATTTCGCGGCCACCCGGCGCGTAGTCGTGGCACATGAACAGCCGCATTTCGTCCGGCAATGCGAGCACGCGCTTGATCGAGTGGAAGAGTACCTTTGCATCCCCACCCGGGAAGTCCGCACGCGCAGTGCCACCGTCGGGCATGAAAAGCGTATCGCCGACGAATGCGGCATTGCCGACAACGTGCGTCATGCAGGCAGGCGTGTGCCCAGGTGTAAGCATGGCGAAGACTGTCAGATTGCCGATGGTGTAGGTATTGCCATCTTTGAACAACCGGTCGAACTGGCTGCCATCGCGCTGGAATTCAGTGCCCTCATTGAAGATCTTGCCGAAGACCTCTTGTACGATTTTGATGTTTTCACCGATGCCGAGTTTTCCGCCGAGCTTGCCCTGGATATACGGCGCTGCGGAAAGATGATCGGCGTGCGCGTGGGTTTCGATAAGCCATTCGACATTCAAGCCTTGTTCCTGAACGTAGTGGATGATCTCGTCGGCAGATTGGTAGCTGATACGGCCTGCCGCGTAGTCGATGTCCATGACGCTGTCGATGATCGCGCATGCTTTTGAGGCCGGGTCTTTGACGACATAGCTGACAGTATTCGTTGCTTCATCGAAGAAGCCTTTGACCACGGGCTTCACGGTCATATCGACGGTTTGAGGGATCGTGCCCATTGTTCTTCTCCTATGAATTTCTGTGTTGAGCCGAGGGCTTCATTGTTGCCCGCCGCGCGATAAGCGATGGCAGGACGCGCGCTGCGAACATTGCCGTCAGCATGGCAGCGAGGAAAATTGTGGTTTGATATCCACCGATGGGTAGGGCCACGATGGCTGGGCCAGGGCAGTATCCGACAAGACCCCAGCCAACGCCGAAGAGCGACGCTCCGAGAAGTAGTTTGCCGTCAATTTCGGTCGCCGCTGGCAGCTGAAATGCTTCGGCGAGTATCGGCCGCGCCCTTTTGAAAATCACAGCGTAGCCCAATGCCGTGGTGGTGACTGCGGCAGCCATCGTCAACGCCAGACTTGGATCCCATGCGCCTGCGACGTCGAGAAAGTTTTGAACTTTCGCAGGGTTCGCGAGACCGGAGACGATGAGACCCAAGCCGAACAGCAAGCTCGCAACGAATGTAAGGGCAATCTGCATGTCAGCCTCCCGAAACGTGGCGCAAGATGAATACGGTCACGAAAGCGGTTGACATGAAAGCCGCTGTTGCAGCGAGTGAGCGAGCTGAAAGTCGGGCGATACCGCACACGCCATGGCCGCTCGTGCACCCGCTTCCCGTCACGCTGCCGAAGCCGACGAGAAGGCCGCCGGCAATAAGAAGCGCCGCGTTATCCGTCACAGCGTGCGCAACGCCGGCACCGGTGAAAAAAGTGTAGAGCGGCGCAGCCGCTACCAGACCCGCAACAAACATCACCCGGACGATTATTTGATCGTCGGCATAGGGTGGCAGGAGTCGAGACACAAAACCGCTTACGCCTGCGATGCGCCCGGTGAACGCCATCAACAAGACAGCGGCAACGCCAATCAGAATACCGCCGACAATTGAGGCGTGGGGTGTGAATTCTGTTGCTGTCATAGAGAGATTTCCAACTTCACAAGAAAGCCCAAAGTGCAACGCCCGAGGCGATCGCGCTCCAGACGATTGTATTTATGAACGAGCGCAGAACTTGGCGATGGTCGCTGTTCTTCGCAACGCCGCTCAAGTCGCAAACCAAGTCGCCTGGAAACAAGAACAGCTTGATCAGAACGTTGCTTTCGTCCGTCGTCATGAGTGATCTCGCGCCGCACATGTGCTCAGCCCTGCGGCACAATAAGCGGGGCAGAATTTGGCGATTCCGGTCATGAGCGGTATCAGACCGGCGAGCCCCCAAAGCGTCTGCGGGCCGATGAACACGAGGCTCAGCAGGCCTAGACCGACTACAATTCTGAGCGTGCGATCGATGGTTCCGACATTACAAGCCATGGCAGTTCTCCTGTGCTTGGAGATTGCTTAGGCCAAAGCGGTATTGTCGTATGTGACGAAGTCACAAAGCACTGGGATCAAGGTGCGCCAGCGAGCTTCTGCAAATCCTTGATCGACACCAGGCTGATCTCGCCACGAGTCGCAGAGATCCAGTTTCGCCTTTGGAATTCATGAAGTTGACGGCTTATGACTTCGCGCGCGGTGCCAAGCTCGGAGGCCAACTGCTGATGCGTCAGTGCGACGCGACCCTGGCTGTCTGCAAGCTCCAGAAGCTTTTGCGCCAAGCGAATGTCGACACGCGAGAACGCAACTTCATCAATGATCTTGAAGAGATTAGTAACGCGCATGCTGAAGGCCGTGAATACGAAGCGGCGAAACTCTGCGGATCGCGCGATCAGTTCGTCGAACGTCGTGCGCGGAATGGCGACCGCCTGCACATCTGTTTCAGCAACACCCTCGGCTTGGTATTCTTCGTAGCCCATCAAGCATGCCGTCGTAAGAGCACAACTCTCGCCTGCTGAAACGCGATACAGGACGATCTCCCGACCTGTCTCTGAAACTTGTTGCACGCGAACGGTACCATCGAGAAGCAGGAGATATGCTTCAGGCGACTGACCGGGACCGAAAATGCGCGTTCCAGCAGCTAGCTTCACGACCTTGCTGTTCTCGACAAGCGGGCGTCCTATCGATGGCTCTAGCTTCCGCAGCCCAGGAAAGTGGCTTGTCCAGTCAGGGATCGACACAAACCATCTCCAGCAGCTGCAAATCTCGATCGTGCACAGTCTACTATAGCAGACGCAGGCCTAACGAAGCTATGATGGCTTTCCTGATTTTGGCATATCGATCGCTAGGAGCGTCAGCACAACCACAACCCCAGCGTTGGTGCTATGCCGACTGTAGCGTTCGTTGTCGTGTGCATCGCGTATGTGGCCTCTTGGGCTGTCCTCGCAAAAGCCAGCTTTGATGCAGGAGCCGAAGTGCAGTCGGGCGCGTTGGGATGGTTGTCACTTCTTCAAAACATTCGCCCAGTGTTCCCGACATGCCAACCACGGGGTTGTTTCGGCTCATCCGTCAGCCCATTTATATGGGGTTCACGCTGACGTTATAGACGGTACCAGTGTGAACACCCGGTCAGCTGATATTGGCGCTCAGTTTCACCACCTATTGCTTACTGGCACCGCTGCTCAAGGAGCGGCGCTTTGCTGATCTTTATGGCGCTAGATTTGGCGCCTATCGCGCGCGAGTGCCCTATGTCGTGCCCCGCGTGGTGAGATCCAAGCATGACATCCGTCCACAGGAGACGCGCCCATGAAAATAGCAGCCCTACTTTCGACAGCGCTGCTGATTGTTGGCATGACGCTCCATTCGGTTAGGATTTGCGCCCGTGGTTTTTTCCGTGCTTAAGGCGGACGTAGCGGGCGGGCTGCTGCGCAAAGGCCTTCCCCCATCATTCTTCGTTCTCATCACTGCCGTAGCCGCTGTGTTCGATGGGTTCATCGCTGCACTGATGGCTGGCACGGCACTTGTCGCCTTGATTGCCCCGCAACTTCTCATGCTATTCAATCGAGCGCGCCGGGGTGAGCCAGGCCGGTTTCGCGAGCCTCATATATGTGCCAAGCTCGTGCGCGAGTGGGAGCGGGTGAAAAGAAGTCGAGCGGCCCGCCTTTGAAGTTGCTCACCATTGTCTAGTCCAAGGGGCTTGAGGCAATCACTTAGCGACCAGCGCACCATGTACTGCTCGGACACTCTCTCATTTCTCGGCCTCAGTTCCACAAAACCGGCGATGCGGCGATGATGCGGGCGAGGCCATGGTCCTCTACACATAGCAAGAATTCGTCCATCGCGTCGGCAGCCGACTCGAACTCGTCGCTCCACACAGTTGATGTGCCATCGACGTCGATCACCTCCAAGGTCCAGTCGGTATCTTCCAGGCGATAGATTTGAACGTCGACTGTTGTGTCACCCTCGGTAAAGGGGCCGCTTAACGACGATGTGATGATCTTTGGGTCAGCCATGTCGATGATTCCATTTTTTAGCCGAGCCACATTATAGATAGCGCCCTTAAAACGCAGTGTTAACTGAGGCTCCGAATCTGCGCGTTTGCAGCGAAATTAAGCCTCGACTTATGCCGCAAAGGACGCATTGGTCGTGACAGGCGCCGATTAGCCGGCCGCCGATTTTTTTAGAGTTCGCCTCGCGGCATGCGGGGCTTTGGGTGGTAGGAGCGCCGAGGTGGCGCAATCCTGAACCCCTTGGAGCCCACCATGAACTCAACAGAAGCCCGCGTCACGAGCCACGCTAAGAAGCATGCGCAAACTACGCCCGCCAAATCCCCCAAGACCAAGTCGGGCGCCAAGTCTCGACCGGTGCCAGCCGAAAATCGCACTCCTCCGCGCGACGATCAGCAACCCGAGCGCGCCACGAAGCACGATCGCGTCCTGGAGCTTTTAAGCCAGCGCTACGGCGCCAGCATTCCAGAAATGATGGAAGCGACCGGCTGGCAGCAGCACAGCGTGCGCGGGTTCCTCGCGGGAACGGTCAAAAAGAAGCTCGGCTTCATGCTCACATCTTCGAAAAGCGAAGCCGAGCTGCGTCGCTACAAGATCGACACCAAGCGCGGTCGCTGACATGAAGCCAGTCTCGATCGACGTCGCGGCCCAGTTGGTGCGGCTCGAAGCCCTAACCAACTTCGAGTTGCGGGCAGAGTGGCGGCGGCTGCATCACATGCAGCCGCCGAAGAGTCTTTCTCGCGATCTCCTGCTGCGCGGCATCACTTACAAGATTCAGGAGAGGGTGTCTGGCGGGCTCTCCAAATCGGTTCTGCGAAAACTGTCCGGTGCCGGGCCTGACACAACTTCGGATGATCATCGAAGGGCTGCGCCCCGTACCGAGGTCAAGCCGGGCACGCGGCTGGTGCGCGAGTGGAATGGGCAAACTCATACGGTCCTTGTCCACGTGGACGGTGTTGAATGGCGGGACAGGCGATACAGGTCACTCTCCGTCGTCGCCCGAGAAATCACGGGCGCGCACTGGTCCGGACCTCGGTTCTTCGGCCTGACCTCGAACAAGGCGACAGGCGATGGCTGACGCCGATCTGGATTCTGTTCGACGCGCGTTTGCCGACCTGACCGGCCTGTTTGAGGACGCGGCGCACATCGCGTCGGAAGGGCAGGGCATCAAGGCCCTCGATGGCGGAAGCCGTCAACTCAGGCGCATCTCAATAACGATGAATCGACTCCAAAGGCGCCTCATCATTCTTGAGAGGCGCCTCAGATGAAACGGCTGAACTGCGCCATCTACACCCGCAAGTCCTCTGACGAGGGGCTCGAGAAGGAGTTCAACTCGCTCGACGCGCAGCGCGAGGCTTGCGCTGCCTACGTTCTCAGCCAGAAGCATGCGGGATGGGCGGCACTTCCTGACCTCTACGACGACGGTGGCCTGTCGGGTGGGACCATGGAGCGTCCTGCGCTTCAGCGGCTGCTCGGCGACATCACGTCCGGCAAAGTGCAGATCGTCGTTGTCTACAAAGTCGACCGGCTGACGCGGTCACTCGCTGATTTTGCGAAGATCGTCGATGTGCTGGACTCTCACGGCGCTTCGTTCGTTTCTGTGACGCAGGCGTTCAACACCACAACATCAATGGGCCGCCTCACGCTCAACATGCTGCTCTCGTTCGCTCAGTTCGAGCGAGAGATCGCGGGCGAACGCATCCGCGACAAGATCGCAGCTTCGAAGGCCAAAGGCATGTGGATGGGTGGCAATGTCCCGCTCGGATATGATGTCAAGGAGCGCAAGCTGATCGTCAATGACGCCGAAGCTGAGACGGTGCGCATGATTTTCAGGCGCTACGCGGAACTCGGATCAGTCCGGACCCTTGCGGAGGAACTCGTCGGGCTTGGTATTGTGAGCAAGCGTCGGCAAGGCGCTGGTGGCGTCCTGGCAGGTGGCAACCGCTTTTCACGCGGCGCACTCTATACCTTGCTACAGAATCCAATCTACCGGGGCGAGATTGGACATCAGGGGAAGGTCTATCCCGGCCAGCACGAAGCGATCGTTGAGGCCGAGCACTGGAAGCTCGTCCAAGCTAAGCTGGCCGGCAATCGACATGCTCGAGCGCTTGGCGCGACTGCCGAAGAGCCGAGCCTGCTTGCCGGGCTGATCGTGGACGGCGAAGGACACCGCATGACGCCGACGCATGCGGTCAAGAAGGGCCGACGCTACCGGTACTATGTGTCGACGGCCCTCATAACCAGTACGCGAACTCACCATGATAAAGGCTTGCGCGTGCCGGCAGGCGACGTCGAGGCGCTCGTCCTCGATCGGATTAGAGCGTTTTTTGCTTCGGAGGAGGACGTCGGAGAGACGTTATCAAATTTCGACCTCGACGCCGCTAGGCTGCGCTCGTCGCTCTCGAAAGCCCTTGAACTCTCTAGCAGCTGGGCGGCTTTGCCGTCGATCAAGATTCGCGAACTTGTCCGGTCGATTGTCGAGCGCGTGTGTGTCCGTGTTGATGAAGTTGTCGTCAGCCTCAACCGAAAACAGATCGCGAAAGTCCTAATTGGTGAAGCATCTCAAGAGCTGCCCGGAGTGCAGCTCGAAACCACTGAACTGCGTGCGGAAGCCAAGTTGCGCCGTGCAGGCAAAGGCATCCGACTGATTGTTGGAGGCGGTCGATCTGCCAAGCCGGATCGCCAGATGATCGCTCTACTCAGAAATGCGTATGCGACCCGCGATGCCTTAATGTCGGGACGCGACGCAACCATCGACGCACTCGCGCAGCGGCTCGGCGTCAAGCGGGACTATCTGTCAGCGCACATGCGCCTCACATATCTGGCGCCTCTCATCGTCAAAGACCTCATTGAAGGGCGCCAGCCAGAGGGCCTCACAGCGGCACGCCTCCTCTCAATCTGTAAAGACCTGCCGCACGACTGGCAACTCCAGCGAGCAGCCCTCGGCATTGAGACGCGATAGCGCCTACTACGTCCCAAAAACGATGCGAGTCTGACCGGCCGAAAACGGCCCCCAGAGATAAAACGCGCAAAGAGCCGACGAACGTCGTGCAGAGAAGGGTGTGGCGTACGGGATTGGAAAACTGACGTCGACAAGGCGCGGAAAAGACGCTATATTTCCGCCTACGGAAATGGCATAATATGCAGCGATATCAACAAGTTAGACGGTGGCTGAGCGACCAGGATTCGAACCTCGACAGGCATAGTCAGAGTCGTTCCCAAATAACCCACGGAAAAATCGACAGAAAATGCGCCATTCGAACGCGTCCGCACAGCTGAGACGCAGAGACGGACGGCCGCAGACTGCCCTCCCGACATGGATGACGGACGCAAGAACTCAATACGGCCATCACCTTGAACTATACCCCTTGGGGTGATATATGGGTGTGGCTGACAAGGAGATGCCAGTTGCGGGTGTTCGCCACCAAAGAGTTCGCCCGCTTCGCTCGAAAGGAACGCATTGGAACGAGCCAGCTCTGCGAGGCCGTTTACCGTGCCGGTAGCGGATTAATCGATGCCGACCTCGGTGGGGGCGTGATCAAGCAGCGCGTTGCGCGGCCGGGACAAGGAAGATCCGGCGGGTATCGGACGATCATCGCATTCCGGTCGGGCGACCTGAGCATCTTCATGTACGGCTTCGCGAAGAACAGCAAAGCCAACCTCTCGGACGATGAACTCGAAGTGTACCGTCGGCTCGCCACCGTGTTTCTCGAAGCCGATGCTGAAGTAGTGCAACGACTGATCGATACGGGCGAACTGAAAGAGGTGGAGTGTGATGGCCAAGAAGGCGCTTAAGTACCGCACCGATGCGCTCGCCGTGGCTCACAAGACGGCTGCAGGCCTGCATCGTGCTGGAGTGATCGACAAGGGGACGATGCGCGAGTTCGATGCGTCGTGCCTGACCACGATCGAGGAATTATCGCCAAAAGCAATTCAGACGATCCGCGAACGAGCCGGTGTGAGCCAGGCCGTGTTCGCAAGCTATCTCAATGTCAAAGCCAAGCTGGTGAGCGAATGGGAGCGCGGAGAAAAGAAGCCCAGCGGCCCGTCCTTGAAGTTGCTCAGTCTCGTCAAGTCCAAAGGGCTTGAGGCAATTACTTAGCCATCGGCAGAACGCGCATATCAACCGTGGCGCTTCCGCTGTGCCCCGATTAGCGGAAATGTCGTTCTGCCGCCGGCTTTTCGGCTGCGGGCCACAAGCAGCCGTTGTGTAAGGGCCGAGTTTTGCTCAATCGTAATTTCTCGCGGAAATCGTCTTGAGGAAAGCTGGCCGCCTGCGCACATCGCTCATGTCATCAGCAACGGTCGCGTTGTCCACGGTCAGCCGATGTTCTCAGCCCCGCCGCCTCAGTGCCCTAACGTAAGTCTGTAACTGTGAAGTTGTCGCCCATAGCATACACGCGAGCCTACCATCCCCACTCGAATCGAATGCCGGCATTGCCGTTCCCGTTCTGGGTGACTTGACTGCTATTGCGCTTGCCGAGCTGCACGAGGGCGAAAGCATTGTCGTCGCCGTTCTGGCTGATTGTACCGGTGTTTCCGCGTCCGCGCTGGAACACGTTGGCCCAGTTGTTCTCGCCCCGCTGCGAAATGGCCGCGCCATTGCCCTCGCCGTACTGCTCAATCTTCGCGCGGTTCTTCTTGTGCTTACGCAAGCTCCGCACCGTTGAGTAGAGCGCAAGGCCCGAACGCAGCGCCTCCGCGTCTTCGCCTTTCGGCGACACCGTGAACCCGATGCTTCCAGCGTTCGCCGGAGAGGCGGGCGCAAAAAGGGGCATCGCCGCAACGAGCGCAGCCATACTCAAAACCTTAACAGCGCTGATCATGTGAGCACACTCCGATAAGTATTCGTTACAAGCTGCCGCGGCCGCTTTTGCAGGACACGCTCTTCCCATCCCAGGTGACCTTCAGCGTGGCGCTGTAAGAGCCCGCGTCTCCTCCCAAAACGACATTGCCGAGCGGTGTTCGCGCGCCCGCCGCTGCGGAAAACTCGCCACCCTGGGAGATGTGCGCACTGCCGCCGCCGCCCGCCTTGCTGACCAACAGCTCGTACGAGCCCGAGATGCTCGAAGCCGCATCGACGAAACCTTCGAGCGTAACGCGCCCTGAGCGCTCCTTGACGGCGATCTCGCAGCGAACGCCATCGCTGGCCGCCGATGTGCTGGTTGCAGCGATACCGGCGGTTGCCAAGCCGGCCACGGCCACGAGCGCCAATGTCAAAACCGATTTCTGCATTGAAACCACCATCAGATTTTCGCCCCGGGGAGGGGAGACCGGACCGGCTCCCCTCAGCAGCGAGACATGGCCGCGATAGTGTTTCCGTGATCAATCCTGGACGATCACCGAGACGTTTCCGGCGCCGACCTGTGTCGCGGTCGCGCGGTTGTTACGGCCGCCCTGGATCACGCCGATGGCATTGCCCGAACCGTCCTGAGTGGTAATGACGGAGTGGCCCGAACCGAACTGCCCGACGCCGACGATGTTGCGGCTGCCGCGTTGATAAGTGTCAGCCGAGTTGCGCGAACCGTTCTGGCCAATCACGGCGCGGTTGCGCGAACCGTACTGATTGGAGATCACGTTGTTGCGGGTGCCATCCTGATAGATGGTCATGCGGTTGTGATAGCCGCGCTGGCTGCCGCCGGCGCCATTGCCGAAACCGTACTGCTCGATGTTAACAGTGGATCCGCCCGCGAAGGCTGGCGTCATTCCGAGCCCGATCGAGAGGGCCACGATTGAAACACTAAAAAACTTGGGGATCATCGTCTTATGCTCCTGAAGTTGCCAGAGTGTCTCTCTGCACCACGCGTCGGGTGGATGATGCGAACTTAGGAGATGGGCTTTGAACTGACGCTTAACTGCTCGTTTAATTTCGGTTCATGCGTAGCTCAGATTCTTGACGCCTCGATCCCCGGTAAGCCTGCTCGCCGCCCGCCCTGGAATAAGGGCAAGATCATTGGCCCAAAGCCTCCGCTCCGTCAGGGGCATGTCTGGTCGATCCGAACGCGCCTTCAGCTTGAAAAGCGCATCCGCGATCTTGCCCTTTTCAATCTCGCTATCGACAGCAAACTACGCGGCTGTGATGTCGTCGCCGTTCGCGTCGATGACGTGGCTCCCAGCGGCTACACATCAAACCGAGCCCCGGTTCGACAGAAGAAGACTGGCCGACCTGTGCGTTTCGAAATGACCGAGCAGACCCGGCAAGCGATAGATGACTACCTGCGCGTGACCGGACGGCGGCCGGGCCAATTCCTATTCGCAGGAAGACGAGGCCCCGAAAGCGGTCTCACGACGCGGCAGTATGCACGCCTTGTGGGCGAATGGGTTGCAAGCATCGGCCTCGACCCGCTGAAGTTCGGGACACACTCGCTGCGTCGCACCAAGGCCACTTTGATCTATCGCCGAACTGGAAATCTGCGTGCCGTCCAGCTGCTCCTCGGTCAGACGAAGATCGAAAGCACTGTGCGATATCTCGGCGTTGAGATAGACGACGCGATTGAGATCGCAGAGAAGATCGACGTCTGAATTGCCCGGGCAGAGCTGCCGTGCTCTGCCCGATCCACTCTGCCCTAAAGGGCCAACAGGAGACAACTGAAGGCTCAGTCACAAGAGATAGGACATACCAATCTACCAGATCCTTCTATTCCTGACTTTTTTCCGGCGTTGAGCTTTTTCCTCGAAAGAAAGTCCCCTAGGATGGCGGCTCTCAACGTGAGCAAGTAAGGCATGCCGACCAAACCGCTGTCCATTATTTCGCTGGTGCTATTCGTCCCCGTGGCACTGCTGACAATGTTTGCAGTGCGATCACTTTCTCTTGAAACCGAGGCATTGAATGCCCGCAGCGATCGTCTCGCCCAGCATCGCATGGTATCCGCGGGTGAGCAATTCAACGCGAGCCTGGAAGCCATGGGTCGCGCCGCTCTCGCCCAAACAATTGAGGCCTATGAAAGAGACGGCCCTGAAGCCCTCACCAGGGGCGCTCGAAAGCGGCAATACATCTACGCGTTTGTGTTCAAGGAGGGGACGACGATCCACTCTGCCGCCGCGCTGGAACATCAGTACGAACTCGCGCGCGGATTGCAAGATGGTGCCCAGACGCTGGCGGGTTCGTTGAATTCTGCGAAGCCAACAGCCACGAGCTTGATGACTGCAGGCGGCGTCTTTTCTTTATTGACGTGTAAGGAGATCGACACCGGAGAGGACGTTTGCATCGCCCTCGAAAATTCAGAAGTCATTCGAAATTTGCGTTCGACGCTGGATTTCTTGGAGCGCGGTACGGGTCTGACGCATGTGACATTGGTCGCGCCAAACAAAGCAAAGGTCGGAGACGACGAAACCGAAAAGGAAAGTCGATCAGCGATCCCGCTTGAGGGATTGCTTCACGATTGGAAACTCTATAGCGAAACTCCAACGCCGGATAATCTGACTCAGAACACCCTTTCCCTCTACGTCATCGGCAGCCTCTTGATTGCCGGTTGGGCGTTGATGACCTGGATGCTACATCGTTCGGCAGTATTGAAGCAGGATGCCGCGGCGGTACGTGCGGGCATCGTCGCGCAACTCGCGCACGAACTGCGCACACCGCTGGCGAACTTGCGTCTACACACCGAGTTATTAAGCCGCAAGGCGGACGATGCGGCAGCAGTGCAGCGCTATAGCGGCATTCTGAAAAGCGAAATCGAGCGTCTCTCGAGTGTGGCGGAAAACGCCATCGTCGTGGCTCGCGGAGCTATGGCTGAGCGAAAGCTCGATACGGCGGTGCCTGACGACTGTCTCAAGGACGTGCTTGCGCGTTACGATCCTACACTCTCGAACGCGGGATGCCAGGTTCGTGTTCGCCCCGCGGCTGGAATCGCATGCAGCTTCGACCGGACATCCTGGGAGCGCTGCATCGTAAACCTGATCGATAACGCCCGCAAATATGCGCCAGGCACTGAAATTGAAATTTCAACGGCTCAGAACGCAAACATCTTGCGGCTTGCGGTGAGTGATGGCGGGCGCGGGATCACCGCAGATCGGCGCGAGCGCATCTTCGAACCTCTCGAGCGGGGCGGAGCAACTCATGCGAGTGGTTTTGGGCTTGGTTTAGCCGCTGTGCGCGCTCTCGCGCGGCAAAACGGCGGCGACTGCTGGGTTGAAGACGCCAATCCCGGCGCACGCTTCGTGCTGACAATCGCTGCCTCGCCGGTCAACGACCAGGTCCCAATCGCAACATGCTAGTGCTCATTGCCGAGGATGATGCGAATCTGCGCCAAGGGTTGGCAGAACTTCTGCAGCTTGAGGGCTACGCCACGGTCACGGCGGAGTGCGGCGCCAGCGCCATTGCGGCGTTTGACAAAGCCGTACCGGATTTTTGCATTCTTGATGTGTCAATGCCCGGTGTCGATGGATTTGACGCCTGCAAGAAAATCCGCGAGCGCAGCCAACGGGTGCCGATCTTGTTCTTGACGGCTCGCAACGAGGAAATCGATCGCGTGCGCGGTCTCGGACTGGGTGCTGACGACTATATGGGCAAGCCGTTTGGCGCCAGCGAACTCATCGCGCGAATTCGCGCAATTTGCCGCCGGACGACGCCATCTATCAAGCCTCGAAATGACAGTGAGACCTTCATCATGGCCGATCTGAAGATCGATCCGCGCGCGCTGCGGGCCTATCGGGACAAAGAGGCAATTTCGCTGACGCAGCGCGAAGTGTCGGTCTTATACTTGCTGTACCGGCATCCGCGGTTGGTCGTGAGCCGCAACCATTTCTATGACGAATGCTGGGGCCAAGAGCATTTCTCCAACAGTCGCGCGCTCGACCAGTTCATCTCCGCGCTGCGGCGTAAGGTCGAGTTAAACCCCAAAGAACCGCGCATAATCTCGACCGTACACGGCACTGGCTATCGCTTCGATCCCTAGCCTCTGCGGGCGGCCTGACAAACTTCTTACAAACGTCTTTCTTGCGTCTGACCGCGCAAGGCTTTGACTCCGCCATTGAATAAAGCCGTGAACGGTCGGCTCAAAAAATGGGCCGCGGCATTGGAGGAAAAGACATGAAAAAACTTACGCTGGCCGCGCTCGCGGTTGCTCTTTCAGCAACCTCTGCAGCAGCGCTAGACGCACACTACAGCAAGGACACGCCGGCGCCCGCAACAAAGGCTTGGAGCGCGATCGGTGATTTCTGCGGAATTTCCGCATGGCATCCAGCGCTTGAGAAATGCGAGCTGTCGCAAAAGGACGGCGCCACGCTTCGCACGCTGTATCTGAAGGGCGGTGGCACGATTTTGGAGCAGCTGGTCGAGCAGAACGACAAGACCATGACGCAGACCTACATCATTTTGGACGGCGTGCTGCCGGTGAGCAAGTACAAGTCGACTTTGAAGGTCGTGGCCAAGGACAAGGGTGCGACGTACGATTGGTCCGGCACCTTTGATGCCAAGGGCGCTTCCGATGCCGATGCCGTCAAGACCATGACCGGCGTTTACACGGCGGGCCTTGATGCCCTGGTCGAGAAAACATCCAAATAATTTTTGGCCCCGCGGAGCACAAGGTTCCGCGGGGCGTTTTCTTCCGCTTTGGGTCAAACTCGTCGCCGAGTTATCGGCTGCGTTTCGTCCGCTAACGCCCCGGCAGCGGTCATAGATTTCTTTAACTAGCGCTCTCGAATTCGTGCGGTTGCAGCGAAATCAACCCTCGACTTCCGCCGCCAAGGACGCATTGGTGGTGTGACAGGTGCCGGTTTGCCGGCCACCAAAAATTTTGAGGCTCGCCTCGCAGAACGCGGGGCTTTGGGTGGTGGGAGCGCCGATGTGGCGCCCCTTGAACCCACGGAGCCCACCATGACGACGCTTGAAGCCCGCCACACGAGCCCCAACAAACGAAGTAAGCCCGCGACGTTCGCCAAGGGCGAAAAGAAGGCAGCCCGAAAGCCGTCCTCGGCGCACACCGACCCGAGCAAGGCGGATCCCGACAACGATATCCACGCTGCTCGTGTCACGAAGCACGATAGGGTTCTCTCGCTGCTTAGCCAGCGCACCGGCGCAACCATTCCGGACATGATGGAAGCGACCGGCTGGCAGCAGCACAGCGTGCGCGGATTTCTGGCCGGCACGGTCAAAAAGAAATTGGGCTTCACGCTCACGTCTTCGAAGAGTGAAGGCGAGCTGCGTCGCTACCGTATCGAAACCAAGCGCGGCCGCTGATCATGAAGCCAGCCTCGATCGACATCGCGGCTGAGATTGCGCGGCTCGAAGGCCTCAGCAACTTCGAGCTGCGAGGAGAGTGGCGGCGGTTTCATGGAATGCAGCCGCCGAAGAGCCTCTCCCGTGATCTCCTGCTCCGCGGCATCACCTACAAGATTCAGGAGAGGGCGTTCGGCGGCCTCTCCAAGTCGTTGCTGCTAAAGCTGACCAACACTGACACATCATCCGCCCAATACCGTAGCCCTGCGCCCCGCACAGTGATCAAACCTGGAACGCGGCTCGTTCGCGAATGGAACGGCGAGACGCATACCGTTCTCGTTCATGCAGACGGCGTCGAGTGGCGCGGTCAGCGCTACAGGTCGCTCTCGGTCGTCGCCCGTGAGATCACTGGCGCGCACTGGTCCGGCCTGCGGTTCTTCGGCCTCACCTCAAAGAAGGCGGTGGGCGATGGCTGACGCTGATCTGAATGCCGTGCGACGGGCGTTCGCTGACCTGACGGGCCTGTTTGAGGACGCGGTGCTGGTCGCGTCTGCCGGCCAAGGCGTCAATCACCTCGATGATGGGCGCCGTCAATTCAAGCTTCTCACGAAAGCGACATACCGCATTCGAAAGCGCCTTAGCAGTTTGGAGGGGCGCCTCCAATGAAACGGCTGAACTGCGCCATCTACACGCGAAAGTCTTCCGACGAGGGGCTCGAGAAAGAGTTCAACTCGCTCGATGCGCAGCGCGAAGCGTGTGAGGCCTTCATCATAAGTCAGAAACACGCCGGGTGGGTGGCCGTGCGTGACCTCTACGACGACGGTGGATTGTCGGGAGGAACAATGGAGCGACCGGCACTTCAGCGGCTCCTCACCGATATCGAGTCCGGCAAGGTTCAGATCGTAGTCGTCTACAAGGTCGATCGGCTGACACGCTCGCTGGCGGATTTCGCCAAGATCGTCGACGTGCTCGACGCGCACAGTGCCTCGTTCGTCTCGGTGACGCAGCAGTTCAACACCACGACGTCGATGGGCCGGCTCACGCTCAACATGCTGCTCTCATTTGCCCAGTTTGAGCGTGAGATCGCGGGCGAGCGAATTCGGGACAAGATCGCCGCCTCGAAGGCCAAGGGCATGTGGATGGGCGGTAACGTTCCGCTCGGATATGACGTCAGGGATCGAAAGCTGATTGTCAACGACGCCGAAGCCGAGACGGTTCGCTTGATCTTCCGGCGCTACGCGGAACTGGGATCGGTCCGGACACTCACGGAGGAACTGGCCGGGCTTGGCATCGTGAGTAAGCGCCGGCAAGGCGCTGGTGGCGTTCTTGCCGGTGGCAACCGGTTCTCTCGTGGCGCACTCTATACCTTGCTGCAGAATCCGATCTACAGGGGTGAGATTGGACACAAGGGCAAGGTCTACCCCGGGCAGCACGAAGCGATCATCGACGCCGAGCTTTGGCAGGTGGTCCAAGCAAAACTCGCCGGCAATCGACAGGCCCGAGCGATAGGTGCGACCGCAGAAGAGCCGAGCCTGCTGGCTGGACTGATCGTGGACGGCAGCGGCCAGCGCATGACGCCAACGCATGCAGTGAAGAAGGGGCGCCGCTATCGATACTACGTCTCGTCCGCCCTCATAACCGGCACGCGCACTCCTTATGACAACGGGTTGCGCGCCCCGGCCGGTGACGTTGAAGCACTTGTCCTCGATCGGCTTCGCAAATACTTGGCATCAGAACAGGACGTCAGTGAGGCGATATCGATTATCGTCGTTGATGCCGTCACGCTGCGTTCGGCGCTTGCGAAAGCCGTTGAACTCTCCAGCAGCTGGGCAGCTCTGCCGTCGCTTAAGGTCCGCGAACTGGTCCGAACGATTGTCGAGCGGGTGTGCGTGCGTCCTGATGAAGTCGTTGTCAGTGTCGACAGGCAAGCAATTGCAAAGACGTTGTTGGGTGATGCATATCGCCAACCGCCGGAAGATCGTCCCGACGCAATCGAAATCCGTGCCGAAGCCAAACTGCGTCGCGCAGGAAAGGGTGTTCGATTGATTGTTGGTGGCGGCAGGGCCTCCAAACCTGACAGACAGATGGTTGCACTGCTCCGGAATGCGTTTGCGACCCGCGATGCCTTGATGTCGGGGCGTGACGCGACCATCGATGCGCTCGCGCAACGGTTGGGTGTCAAGCGGGACTATCTATCGGCGCACATGCGGCTCACCTATCTGGCGCCTGGTATCGTCAAGGACCTTTTTGATGGACGACAGCCCGAGGCGCTCACAGCCGCACGCCTCGTCTCTCTCTGCAAAGACCTGCCGCACGACTGGCAGCTCCAGCGGGCCGCCCTCGGTCTCGAGACACGATAGCGCCCCGGAAAGACCCAAAAACGATGCGAGTCTGACCGGCCGAAAAAGGCCCTCAGAGATAAAACGCGCAATGAGGCGAGGATCGTCGTTGAGAGACTGGCGTGGCCTACGGGAGCGGAAAACCAACGTCGACAAGGCGCGGAAAACACGCTAAATTTCCACCCACGGAAAACGCAAAATATGCAGCTATATCAATGAGTTAGACGGTGGCTGGGGGACTAGGATTCGAACCTAGACAGGCAGAGTCAGAGTCTGCAGTCCTACCATTAGACGATCCCCCAAAGCTCAGGATCGGCTGGCCCGAAGGCGGCAGCGAAACCGCCTTCTACCCGTGGCCGCCCCTGATTGCAAGCGCCGGTCTGCCGACCCCTGTTGCCTAGAGGTTTCGCCGGAGACCAAGGCTGCGACGCAGGCCGAATCCGGTGAACAAGCGCTCCATTCGGCCTCCTATCGGGGATTGCGCGCGGTTATTTCGCAACTGAGCCGCCGGGCTGTCTCGCCGCCACCGGCAACAGTTCTGGCCGGTATTCGAAATGCATGGTGTCGTGATGATACCAGCGCCCGCCCCAGATAAAGCCATGCTTCTCGAAAACCGACACGATCTCCATCGGTATGGCGTTGCGATAGACGACGTTGCCGTCGGCCGGCACTGTCGGCCACCGCCAGTAATGCGCCGGCTTGACGGCGATATCCATGGCGATGCCGTACCCATGCGCGGACGGCGCATCCGTTCCCGCAATCGTGCGGCAGACGTACGTCCCGCCAATCGGATACAGGAAACGGTCGAACCGCGCCGGCAGTCTGTCGAGTTCGGCGCTGACGGCCGTGAGCTTCTCGGCGACACCGTTGACCGTTGTCACTTTGATCGCCCGGCCGTATTTTTTTGGAAGCCAGCGCACGCTGACGAGTTTGTTCGCAACCTGGCGCTGGCGGCAATCGCCATAGACCTTTGCGAAGAAGGCCCCGTTGCGCGCGCGTCCTGGATCGAATCCGCTGGCAGGCGCGATGGCGGCTGCGCCCGCCGGATAGGCAAGGCGGAACATGTCTTCGATATCAGGTTTCGAAAGCCAGTCGGCGAACGCTTTCGTGCCGCTTCCGTCGTCGAGCGGCAGCCTTGTCCCGTCTGCGAATACTACGGCGTTTCCATCGACGCTTTTAATGATGCCAGGATAGCCCGCGACGAGACGGCGCGCGATCTCGGAAGAATCAGCAGCGTTGCCTGCGCGCGTGCCGCCTGTCGCAACAATCGCCCAAAGTACGACACCGCATCGCGCGATTAATCCGCTCCACCACGTCACACCCACAAAAAGCTCCTGTTTGCGCGGGCAAAAACCATTAACGCCGCAGAATGCACATCGCGATGGCATTACGGCTCGACGTCCCGGCTCAAGCTGTTAAACTCTGCCCCAACTTAGGTCCAGACACCGGCTTGAAGAGTGCGCCGGCGCCCCACTGGGGTACTGGCGTCAGACCAAGCCCTGGAGATTACGCAGTGAAGCCGGAAGATTTCGGCCCGCCCGCGCCCTTCGGCGCTCAAGGGTCACACACCGCCAAACAGGGCGAATCCGCATCGAGCCAACGCTCTGCGGCTCAACATTCACAACCGCCGACAGGATTTGACGGGCCGGTCTACGGCGCGCTCGATCTCGGCACGAACAATTGCCGCTTGCTGCTTGCGCGCCCTTCGCGCCGCGGATTTCGCGTCGTCGACGCCTTTTCGCGCATCATTCGTCTTGGCGAAGGTGTCAGCCAATCCGGCGCGCTCTCGGAACTGGCCATGAGCCGGACGCTCGAGGCGCTGAAAGTCTGCGCCGGGAAACTAGAGCGTCACGGCGTGTCGCGCGCGCGCATGGTCGCAACGCAAGCCTGCCGCGTTGCCGGCAACGGCGCCGAATTCATCAGCCGCGTGCAAAGCACGACCGGCCTGTCACTTGAAATTTTGACGCCCGAAACGGAAGCCAAACTCGCGGTCTCGGGATGCGCGACGCTTGTCGATCCAGCCGCCGACTACGTCCTTGTGTTCGATATCGGCGGTGGATCATCGGAAATCATATGGCTGGATCTGACGCAACCGGCCGCGCGCCGCGGCACGGCCAACCAACGCATCAACGCCGACGCCGCGATCGTCGCGTGGACGTCGCTCCCGGTTGGCGTCGTGACGCTGGCAGAACGTTTCGACGGCCGCAACGTCACGCCCGGCAGTTTCGAAGCAATGGTGTCGGCGGTGCAGGACCTGCTTGCGCCGTTTGAAGCCGCGCACACGTTCCGCGAACGCCTCAATGGGCGTCAGGTGCATTTGCTCGGCACCTCCGGCACGGTCACGACAATCGCCGGTATTCTGCTCGGCCTGCCGCGGTACGACCGCAATCAGGTCGACGGCATTTGGCTGAAGGTGCCGGAGATCGAACAGATCACCGGGCGGCTGCTCGGACAAACCTACGACGAACGTATCGCTGAGCCCTGCATCGGACGCGAACGCGCCGACCTCGTGCTCGCCGGATGCGCGATCCTCGAAGCGATCCTGCGGCTTTGGCCGGCCGAGCGTTTGCGCGTCGCCGATCGCGGATTGCGCGAAGGCATTCTGACGACACTGATGATGGAAGACGGCGTTTGGCGCGCTGGGCGCCGCCGGCGCCGCGGCGGCCGCAATCAAGGACGGCACGGCTGATGGCCAAAAAGGCGGCGGGCAAGGGCGGCGGCGGGGCCAAGGGATCGAGTTTGTCCGGCGGACAGCGCGATATGCGCGTCAACGTCAAGACGGCGCGCAAGCGCTCGGCGTCTTCGGCGCGCTGGCTCGAACGGCAGTTGAACGATCCCTATGTGACGCAGTCGAAGCGCGACGGCATGCGCTCGCGCGCGGCCTACAAGCTCAAGGAGATCGATGCGCGCTACAAGATTTTGAAATCCGGCCAGCGCATCATCGATTTGGGCGCGGCGCCGGGCGGCTGGTCGCAGATCGCGGCCGGCGTCGTCAAGTCGCTCGAAGGCAAGGGGCAGGTGATCGCGATCGACTACCTTGGCGTCGAGCCGATCCCGGGCGTCGACATTCTCGAACTCGACTTTACCGACGCGAGCGCCGAGCCGCTTTTGAAATCGAAGCTCCGCGACGGCGCGGCCGACGTCGTGCTTTCCGATATGGCGGCGCCGACGGTCGGCCACAGCAAGACCGATCACTTGCGCATCATGGATCTCGCCGAGCAGGCGGCTCTGTTCGCGATCGACGTTTTGTCGCCCGGCGGCGTGTTCCTGTGCAAAGTGTTCCAGGGCGGCACCGAAAAGGAATTGCTGACGCTGCTCAAGACCAACTTCGCCGTCGTGCGCCACGTAAAGCCGCCCGCCAGCCGCTCAGACAGCGCCGAGCTTTATGTGCTCGCGACAGGGTTTCGAGGGACGAAGGCGTAGGCGGCGCTCTGTCGTAAAAGCTGAATCGGCGGATTGCGCCAAGCACTAGCCTGCGACGCGGCCAGCCGTTGCAGAATGTTTTGCTCGACTGGTCATGAGCGTTTGCTGGCGCGCCAATATTTTTTGGAGCGCTGACTTTTTGGTCTTTGCGGGCGCGAATCCAAACTGCCGCGCCAAAGCGATTAGCTCAGCAAGTGCGACGTCCGGATCATTCTGTAAGTTGCTATAGGCCGCCGCGAATCCAGCTTCGTCCCCAAGTGCCGTTTCAAGCGCGCGGCAATGCCTTTGTACCACTTCCTGAGCTGCTTCAGCAGGCGGCGGCTTACTCTTAGTTTTCCTTTTCGCACTTAATGCCTCGACAAGGTCATCCACACTTGTCGAGGACTGCGTGCGCAACGCAGGCAACAACTTTTCCAGATCCTTGGCTACCGCACTTCCGTCAAGTGCACTCGCAAGAGATTCTACGAGTATCGTAATGTCTTGAACCGCGCGTGATGAAGTGTGCATCTCATTTTTCGTAACGTTCGTGATCAAGGACGAAAACTTAGCTATCGTTTCGTTTGGCGTAGCGTCTAGCATGCGTATGAATTGGAATAGGGTCGGTGGCGTGGCCCCTCCCGAAAGCGACCATAGCGGTGCTAAGCGTTCCAGACGGGCTTTAAGCTCATTGCATTTCATTCTGCGGCAACCGGAAACAAGAGTTGCGGATTGGCAGCGAAGTTCGGCGTCTTGGGAACACCAACTTGAGCGGCGACGTACTCTGCTAGCTCCATAATGGCCGCCTTAGCCTTCGCCGCCGACTCGCTACCATGTAGCGAAAAGTATGCGATGCCGTCATCGGAATTGTTGACCATATTGACCGTCTGCGGAATGAAGGCTCAAGGGCGAGAAGCCGCACTTCAGCTGCCGCAGATGTAACTGATCTTGAATTTCGGTTACAGTTCTCCGCCATCCAACAGTATTTGCTACGAACCTGCACGCTACGATGCCGACATAATTTAGGTGCGGGCAAAGTCCTGCGGACTTCATATTTTCAATCTGATCGCAGAACGACACGACCGACTCTCCCGATGGTTTATCCAATAAGGTCGGTATTAATAAATGTGAACTCGCGCAGAGCGCTTGTATTGTTCCCGATGTCAATCGAGGCGGGCAATCGATGATAATGAGATCAAAGTTGTCTCTGATGGCCTCCGAGTGGAGCAATCGTGCCAAGTTATAGCGCATCTCATTCGGGTGGTACGCCCGACCGAGGATCAAATCCGACAATTTGGTCGGAAGATTCCGACTGTCTTGATTCCGCTTGTTCAGAAGCCATTCGACCAACAAGCGATTGTCGGCCTGTGCAAGATCGTAATGTGCAGTTACGACTTTGAGGCGTGGTTCGTTCTTCGCTTCTTTGCATGACTGCAAGAACATGCTCGGGTCGATCTGGCCGCTTAGAGCGCGCGTCGCAACAGAATCGGCGCCTTTCGGCGGAAGCCAACTCTGATCATCTGGAAAAGTCATCGATGACAACGAGCCTTGGTAGTCGAGATCTACCAGCAGCACGCGCTTGCGCCACTTCTCGTCGTGGGCCAAGTGCGCCGCCACGTTGGCTGCAACGGTTGTTTTGCCGACGCCGCCCTTGAGATTGGCGATTGCCAGAATGCGAGCGCCCTGAATGTTATTTTTATAGTTTTCAGGTTGCCATATCGGAGCGAGCGTCCAAACGCCTTGACCCTCACGTACGCCGTCAGAATGTTGTCGTTGCGCAACCGCTGAAAGCGCGCGACGTCGACTTGTCCAGAAGTCGCGAGCAGCGAGCAATTTTCCCCATAGCCACGTCAACGTCGGCCAAACCACAGCGGACGTCAGTACCGTCAAGAATAACGCTGCAATTTCCGTCCCGAAATGAGCGGCTAATTTTTGCCAAATGGTCCAGAACGCCTCGATCATCGAACTCCCCCACGCTACAAACGCAACTCAGCCGACCCGCGTTAACTATGCGATGAGCACAGCGGTCTATTCAAGGTGTTTTGGGTGATGCAGCGCAGCACACTGGCGGGAGCGCAACCGCGCGTTCATCGTGGCGATCTCAGCGAACGCCGACGATAATCGCGATCACTGTTCATCGCATGCGAAAAATCTAAGCGTGGCACGCATGTAGATGCGGGCGGATGACGTTCCTGCTTTGATGCGCCGGCGAGCCGCACAGCATCATCCGTCACGTCATCCACGCCGCGTCTCTTTTCGTCGCTAGATCACGCCGAGTGCGCGTACGGCCTCGGCGACGCGCATGAATCCGGCGATGTTGGCGCCAAGCACGTAGTTGCCGGGCGCGCCGTACTCGTCGGCCGTTTGCGCGCAACGATCATGGATGCCGTGCATGATCTCGGACAGACGCTTCTCCGTCGTCTCGAAACTCCAGGAGTCGCGCGACGCGTTCTGCTGCATTTCGAGAGCGCTCGTTGCAACGCCGCCTGCGTTGGCAGCCTTGCCCGGTCCGAACAGAACTTTGGCATCCAAGAACGCGCGAACCGCTTCTGGCGTGCATGGCATGTTCGCGCCTTCGCCAACCGCGATGACGCCGTTTTTGACGAGCGTGCGCGCGTCCTGCCCGGTCAATTCGTTCTGCGTCGCGGATGGCATCGCGATGTCGGCTGGCACATCCCATACGCGGCCGTTCGGTTTGAAGATCACGCCTGAACCCCGCAACTTGGCGTAGTCCGAGACGCGGCCACGGCGGCGTTCCTTGACCTCTTTGAGCAGTTCGAGATCGATACCGTTTTCCTCGACGATGTATCCTTCCGAGTCCGAGCACGCGATGATGCGGCCGCCAAGCGACGCAACTTTCTGCATCGTGTAGATCGCGACGTTACCCGCGCCTGACACAACAACGCGTTTGCCGTCGAAGCTTTGACCGCGCGTCCGCAACATGCAGTCGACGAAGTAGACGGCGCCGTATCCGGTGGCTTCCGTGCGCACGCGCGATCCGCCCCAGTTCAGTCCCTTGCCCGTCAACACGCCGGACTCGTAGCGGTTCGTGATGCGCTTGTACTGGCCGAACATGTAGCCAAGTTCGCGCTGACCGACGCCGATGTCGCCCGCCGGCACGTCGGTGTGCTCGCCGATATGGCGGCCAAGCTCCGTCATGAAAGACTGGCAGAAGCGCATGATCTCGTTTTCGGAGCGGCCCTTCGGATCGAAATCCGAACCACCCTTGCCGCCGCCGATCGGCATGCCCGTCAGCGCGTTCTTGAACGTCTGCTCGAAACCGAGGAACTTGATGGTGCCGAGCAAAACGCTCGGATGAAATCTTATGCCGCCCTTGTAGGGGCCGAGTGCGGAATTGAATTGGACGCGAAAGCCGCGGTTGATTTGCACGCGGTTCTGGTCGTCGACCCACGGCACGCGGAAGATGATCTGGCGTTCCGGTTCGCAAAGCCGTTCGATCAAGGCGCCTTCCGCATAAATCGGGTGCTTGGCGATAACCGCGCCAAGACTATCGAGCACTTCACGAACGGCCTGGTGGAATTCGTCCTCGCCCGGGTTGCGCCGGAGTACGTCTGCGTAGATGGGTTCAAGTTTTTCGTCGAGCATACAGTCCTCTTCCCTGCCGCAGTGTTTTTGGATCGGCTCTCTTCTTGTTGTTGTCGATGAGAGCCGGCGCCGAACCGCCCGATGGCGACATTGGGAAGCGCGACGGCGAGCACGCGGAGGGCGTGCGGCTACCCTTGCGTTGCTATTGCAAAATTTTTGGAAAAGCCCCGGACGCGGGGAAGCGCAGCATTGTCAAACACACGCCGGGGCTAGTTGCCCGTGGCGTCGAAGTCCGCAACCGGAAGTTTAAAATGGAATGCTGCAGGCAAGATCATGCGCGCACACTGGCGGCAAGACCTTCTATTGTCAACGCATTGACCATAGAAAGGCGGCGTCAGCTGCGCGATGCAGGGAGGCTGTCTGCGGGCACGCCGAGGCGCGCGGTGCTAGTTGGCGCTAACTTTCCGCGCGATGCGCTCTGCGCGTTCGCAGGCCGCCGAGAGGCCATCGCGCGCGAGGCGCTCATCGTAGTCGGCTGAGACGCGCATATAATCGTCGTAGTGGACGCGCGGCGTGTCGGCTCTTGCGGTCAGCGCGCTGCCGCATTTGCTTTGCGCCCAGGCGAGTGCGACGAGGGGAAACTCTGGCCCTTGCCGGTTCGCAATACCGCCCGGCATCTCAGCCAGCACGCCAGCCAATCCGGCGGCGACGGCGAGGGAAGCAACAGCAGACGAAAGCGTCGACATGCAATTCCAGATGCTCTTGAAACCTACGGGGCGAAGTCGTCTGCCCCTTGCCTCAGAGAATCGCCGATTCTGACGACAGGGGCATGACACTGCCGAATGCAGCGCGCGTCGCAGCTTTGGCGCGCAAACGACTGAAATCTCCGGTTCAAATCACCGAAATCCGCACATTTGACGCGGCAAAACGATGCTCCGCCCCCTGGCCCGGCGGCAAGGCGGGTGCTATAGACCCCGCGACAATGTTCGCCCCAGGGGGCCAACGTGTCGCCCCCTACATTTTTGGAGATACCGCATGGCTTCGGGCCCGTCCGTGCTCGATTCAGGCTTGGCCCTGACATTTGACGACGTTCTCCTCGTGCCGGGCCCTTCGGATGTGATGCCGGGTCAAGTCGAAGTCGCGACCCAATTGACGAAGTCGATCCGGCTCAACATCCCGCTGCTCTCGTCGGCAATGGATACCGTGACCGAAGCCAAGCTCGCGATTGCGATGGCGCAAGAGGGCGGCATCGGCGTCGTTCACCGCAACCTGTCGATTGAAGAGCAGGCCCGTCACGTAGGTCTCGTGAAGCGGTATGAAAGCGGCATCGTTCTGAACCCGGTGACGATCGCGCCGAAGCAGACGCTGCAAGACGCACTCAAGCTGATGGCTGATTTCGGCATCACCGGCGTTCCTGTTGTCGAAGGCCCGACGAATCCTAACGGCACCGCGGGCAAGGGTAAGCTCGTCGGCATTCTGACGAACCGCGACGTGCGTTTCGCGACACGCCTCGATCAGCCGGTCTCAGAGCTGATGACCAAAGAGAAGCTGATCACCGTAAAGCGCAATGTCAGCCAAGACGAAGCCAAGCGCCTGCTGCATCAGAACCGCATCGAGAAGCTGATTGTCGTCGACGATGCGTTTCACTGCATCGGCCTGATCACCGTCAAGGACATTGAGAAGGCCGCCAAGCACCCGAACGCGTCGAAGGATGAGCAGGGCCGCCTGCGCGTCGCTGCAGCGACAACTGTTGGCGAAGACGGCTTCGAGCGCACCGAACGTCTGATGGACGCGGGCTGCGACGTGATCGTCGTCGATACCGCGCACGGCCACTCGGCGAAGGTGATCGAAGCGGTTGCGCGCATCAAGAAGATGTCGAACCTCGTCCAGGTCATCGCGGGCAATGTGGCGACGGCGGACGCGACGAAGGCTTTAATCGACGCGGGCGCGGATGCGGTCAAAGTCGGCATCGGTCCGGGATCGATCTGCACGACGCGTATCGTTGCCGGTGTCGGCGTTCCGCAGTTGACCGCGGTTATGGATTGCGCGCGGGAAGCCAGCCGCTCGGGCGTGCCCGTGATCGCTGACGGCGGCATCCGCTTTTCGGGCGATATTTCAAAGGCCATCGCGGCGGGCGCATCGTGCGTGATGATAGGCTCGCTGCTGGCTGGCACCGACGAAGCGCCGGGCGAGACGTATCTCTATCAAGGCCGCACCTACAAATCGTATCGCGGCATGGGTTCGGTCGGCGCGATGGCGCGCGGGTCGGCGGATCGGTATTTCCAAGCGGAGGTCCGAGACACACTGAAGCTCGTACCAGAAGGCATCGAAGGCCAGGTGCCGTACAAGGGACCGATGGAAGCAGTCGTGCATCAGCTCGTCGGCGGATTGCGCGCCGGTATGGGCTATCTCGGCGCCAAGTCGATCCATGATTTCCAGAAGCGCGCCAAGTTCGTGCGCATCTCGCCGGCCGGCATTCGCGAAAGTCACGCGCACGGCGTGCTGATCACGCGCGAAAGCCCGAACTATCCAGGCGCTGGGGCGTAATCGTCAGACAAAGAGAAAAGTAACATGGCCAACATTCTCTATCCCGTTTTTGCACTCGTGCTGCTGACGTTCCTGATGGCGTTCTGGATGGCAAGAGAGCGCTTCGCGTCCGTGCGGCGGGGTGAGATCAAATTCGAGCCGGGTGTCCGGCCGGTATTTCGCGATCGCGCGGGGCAGGTGTCGAACGCCTATCACAATCTGCTCGAATTGCCGCTGCTGTTCTACGCCGTCGTCGCGTTCGCAATGCTGACCAAGGGCGACGATGGATTGATGATCATTCTGGCGTGGATCTACGTTGCATTCCGATATGTGCAGGCCTTCGTGCATGCGACGTACAACAAACTCGTCCATCGCTTCGGCGCATTCGTCGTCAGCGTTATCGTGCTCGCGATCATGTGGGTGCATCTGTTCCTGCACGTCGCGAGCGCCGCGATTTAGTCGATGAGACCCGGAGCACGCGTCGCCGCGGCGATTGAAATTCTCGATCCGATTTTGCATCGGCATCAGCCTGTATCGCTGGAACTGCAGAGCTGGGGCAAGGCGCACCGCTTTGCGGGATCGGGCGACCGCAATGCGATCGGGCACATGGTCTACGATGCGCTGCGCCACAAGGCGTCTTCGGCACATGTGCTTGGTTCGGATGCGCCGCGCGCGCTTGTGCTCGGCGCGCTCCGCCAACGCGGATTGAGCGTCGCCGAGATTTCCGCGATGTGCACCGGCGCCGACCACGCTCCCGACGCGCTATCGGATGACGAGGCGGCCAGGCTCGACGCGTTCAGCCTTGACGGCGCGCCGCCGCACGTCGCCGGCGATTATCCCGAGTGGCTGCATCCGTCCTTTGAGCGTGCGTTTGGCGACAGGGCGGCGGACGAGGGCCGCGCGCTCGCCCGCCGCGCGCCGGCCGATATTCGCGTCAACACGCTGAAGGCGACGCGCGAAAAAGCCTTGAAGGCGCTCGCCGACTTTGGCGCAGTCGAAACAAAGTTTTCGCCCGTCGGCATTCGTGTGCCGGCGCCAGTCGGTGATGCGCGCACCCCGAACCTCGAAGCTGAAGCGGCGTTTCAAGCCGGTTGGTGCGAAATCCAGGACGAAGGCAGTCAGATCGTTGCCGCGTTGACCGGCGCCGGTCCGCGCATGCAGGTGCTCGATCTCTGTGCAGGCGCCGGTGGCAAGACGCTGGCGCTCGGCGCGGCTATGCAAAACACCGGGCAAATCTACGCCTACGATGACGACAAACATCGTCTGAAGCCGATATTCGATCGCATCCGGCGCGCAGGCGTGCGCAACGTGCAAATTCTCAAAGCCGGTGACGAGAAGGCACTCGATCAGCTTGCCGGTAAATTCGATTGCGTGCTCGTCGATGCGCCGTGCACGGGGGCTGGAACGTGGCGGCGGCGTCCAGACGCGAAATGGCGCCTGCGTCCGCACGCGCTCGGCGAGCGATTGAAAGATCAGCAGGCCGTGCTCGCGCGCGCTGTGCAAATGGTGAAACGTGGCGGGCGGCTGGTCTACGTCACGTGCTCGATTTTGCCCGAGGAGAACGGCGACCAGATCGCGGCGTGTCTTGCCGCTCATCCGGATTTCCGCATCGTGCCTTACGGCGATGTCTGGCGCGCAACGTTGGGCGGCGAGCCGCCGCAATCAGCGGATGGCAGTGCAGAGCATCTCGTGCTGACGCCGCTGCAGCACGACACTGACGGCTTCTTCATCGCGATTTTGGAACGCACGAGCTAGCGTCGCCGTTATCGTAAATGACTTATCCCCGTCATTTAAGATGAGTCGCGTTGTCATTTGCTTGAGCGGTTTTGCTCAGCGATACTGATCGGCCGAGAAACGGATTGCGAAGGAAACGACTGCTGCGATGACCCGATATTTGTCTCTGATCCCGTTTATCGCGCTCGTCTTCGCTGCCGCATCGACCGGCGCGCTGTTTTCTCCGGGCGCATGGTATGCGAGCCTCAACAAGCCGTCGTGGACGCCGCCGGATTGGCTATTCCCGGTCGCGTGGACAGTGCTTTACCTGATGATCGCGATTGCCGGCTGGCTGGCGTGGCGCGCGGGTGGTACAGGCGCGGCCGTTATCATTTGGGCGGTCGGTCTCGTGCTCAACGCGCTCTGGTCATACCTGATGTTCGGTCGCCACGACATCACGCTCGCGCTCGTCGATGTTGCTTTTTTGTGGATTGCCACGGCTGCTTTCATCTATGCCGCATGGGATTTGGACCGCACCGCCGCCTACATTTTTGTGCCTTACTTGGCTTGGGTTTCGTTTGCCGCGGCGCTCAACTTTGAGGTGTGGCGGCTGAATTGAAGCGCCTGTTGACTTGCGCGCAGCAACGCGTTTCAAGTCCGGCGGGGAAAACGTTCACGCGCGACGGTAACCGAAATCCGATGACCTATTTGCCATTCGTGGATGGATTGCGTGCGGTCGCGATTTTGGCGGTCGTTGCCTATCACGCACTGCCGTGGACGTTGCCGGGCGGTTTCGCTGGCGTCGACGTGTTCTTCGTCATTTCGGGTTTTTTGATCACGCGCTCCATCGCCGCCGAGATGGCAGACGGCTCGTTTTCAGTGCCGACGTTTTTCGTCAGGCGAGCGCGGCGCCTGCTGCCGGCAGCGCTGGTTTGCTTCTTTGCAGTCGCGATCCTCGCAGGCTTCATTTTGCTGCCGGATGCGTATCTCTATTTTGGGCGTAGCCTGCTCTCCGCGATCCTGATGTATGCGAACATCTTCTTCTACAAAACGGGCGGGTATTTCAGCGCGCCGTCGCTCGAAAAGCCGTTGCTGCATACCTGGTCGTTGTCGGTCGAAGATCAGTTCTATCTGACCTGGCCGTTGCTGCTGATGGTACTCTTGCCGCGACTGTCGCGCGGCGTGTTGATCGCGCTTGCCGTTGGTATTGCGCTTGCGTCGCTGGTCTACGCCGAAGTGACGCTCGTCAAAGATTCTGAGTACGCGTTCTTCCAGTTGCCGACGCGCGCTTGGGAGCTTCTAGCTGGTGCGCTGGTCGCGCTCGGCGGCGCGCGGCTGACGCTCTCGAAGGGCGTCGCCACGGTCCTTTCAATTTCTGGTCTTACGGCGATTGGCGCGAGCTTCGCCACTCTGTCGCCGGACGCGCATTTTCCAGGCGTCGGCGCGGCGCCGGCGGTGCTTGGGACGGCCGCGATCATTGCAGCCGGATTGCATCAGACGACTTTCGTATCGCAAATGCTTGCTTTGCGGCCGATGGTGTTCTGTGGCTTGATTTCGTACTCGCTGTATCTTTGGCATTGGCCGCTGATCGCGTTATGGAATTATGCGCTCGAGCGGCCGCTGGATGCCACCGAGGCCGCAGCCGTGGTGGCAGCGTCGTTTGTGCTCGCGGTTGCGTCTTGGCGTTTCGTCGAGCAGCCGTTCCGCCAGCGGCATGAGCCTCATGGCGCGCACGCGTTGACGGCGTCCGACAAACGGTTCGCCGTGGGAGCTCTCGCCGGTGTGGTCGGCATCATTGGTGTCGCGATGGGGCTGAAGGTGCTTAAAGGCTTGCCGCAACGCTACGACGCCAACGTGCAGACCATTCTCGAGCAGATGGTTGCCGGCAACCCCGTGCGGCGCTGGTGCGACGATCATCAGAATATTTTCAAGAACGACGAGGCGTGTACCTTCGGTCGCAAGAAGAAGGCGGGCGAAAGCTATGACGTCGCGCTGTTTGGCGACTCGATGTCGGATCACTGGACGCCGCTGGTCGCAATGTTTGCCGAGGAAAGGCAGTTCGCCTTCCGTCAGGTAACGAACGGCGGGTGCGCGCTGTTGTTTGGGATCGACATTCCCGCAAAGCCGCAGGCAAAGGCGCGAGAGTGCGGCCTCTACCAGAAGAACGCCGAGAAGTTTGTCGAAGCCAATCCGAAACTGAAGCTCGCGGTAATCTCAAGCTATTGGGAAAAGTGGCTTTGGCTCTTAGAAAACCCCGGTTCTGCGGATGACGGTTCGCGCGAAGCATCGGCCCGCGAGACCGCCGCACCGTCGCCGCGCTTCGACAAAGTTTTGCAGGAGACGCTTGAAGTTTTTACCAAGCGCGGCGTTCAAGTGCTGCTGATCGGCCAGATCCCGACTTATGGAACGCTTCCGGTGCGTTGCATCGTTGCGGGTGCGCGCGTTGCGTCAGACGCCGCAGCATGCGGAATGTCGCGCGAGGATGCGATGGCGCAGTTGCAGCGTTCGAATGCAGCTTTGAAGCGCGTCGCGGCAGCGCTGCCCGGCGTATCGGTATCGTTGCCGTACGACTACATGTGCCAGCAGACGCGCTGCGCGCCAATTGCGGACGGCACGATGCTGTACAAGAACGGCGGTCATGTGAACCGCTTTGGCGCCGAGTATTTGCGGCGTTTCGTTGAGTTTCCCAGCCTCCCTTGATACCGCGGCGTGGCGCGCGCTTGACGCTTCCGGGCGGCGATGTTCTATCCGTCTATCCATCACACCGCCTGCTGTGGCAGCGCCAACCGGCTTTGAAGAATGACAGACAGCATCCTGATTATCGACTTCGGCAGCCAGGTCACGCAGCTCATCGCGCGCCGCATTCGCGAAGCTGGCGTCTATTGCGAAATTCATCCTTTCCAATCCGCGGACGCTGCGTTCGCAAAGCTGAAGCCGAAGGCCGTGATCCTGTCAGGCGGGCCCGCATCGGTAACGGAATCGGGCAGTCCGCGTGCGCCGCAGGCCGTCTTCAACGCCGGAATTCCGGTGCTCGGCATTTGCTACGGCCAACAGACGATGGCCGAACAATTGGGCGGCAAGGTTGAGAGCGGCCATCACCGCGAATTCGGCCGCGCGTTCGTCAGCGTCAAAACCCGCAGCCCCTTGTTCGACGGCGTATGGGATAGCGGCGGCGAGCATCAGGTGTGGATGAGCCATGGCGACCGCGTCACGAAATTACCGGACGGTTTTGAGGTCATCGCGACGTCGCCGAATGCACCGCTCGCGGCCGTCGCCGATGAAGCGCGCCGCTTTTACGCCGTACAATTCCATCCCGAAGTCGTGCACACGCCGGATGGCGCGAAGCTGCTGTCGAACTTCGTACATCGCATCGCCGGATTGAAGTCCGATTGGACGATGGCGGCCTACCGCCGCGAGATGATTTCGAAGATCCGTGCGCAGGTCGGCAAAGGGCGCGTGATATGCGGGCTGTCGGGCGGCGTTGATAGCGCGGTCGCGGCTGTTCTCATTCATGAGGCAATCGGTGATCAGCTCACTTGTGTCTTCGTCGATCACGGTTTGATGCGGCAAGCCGAAGCCGAGCAGGTCGTCGGGCTGTTTCGCGATCACTACAACATTCCGCTCGTTCACGTCGACGCATCAAAGCAGTTTCTCGATGCGCTCGCTGGCGTCTCCGATCCGGAGACGAAGCGAAAGACGATTGGCAAGCACTTCATCGATGTCTTCGAGGCTGAGGCAAAGAAGATCGGCGGCGCGGAGTTTCTCGCGCAAGGCACGCTCTATCCCGACGTCATCGAAAGCGTCTCGTTTACCGGCGGGCCGTCGGTGACGATCAAGTCGCATCATAACGTCGGCGGCTTGCCGGAACGTATGAATATGAAGCTCGTCGAGCCGCTGCGCGAATTGTTCAAGGATGAGGTGCGGGCGCTTGGCCGCGAGCTTGGCTTGCCCGACGCATTCGTCGGCCGTCATCCGTTTCCTGGCCCGGGTCTTGCGATCCGCATTCCCGGTGAGATCACGCCGGAGAAGCTCGATATTCTGCGCAAGGCAGACGCGATCTATCTCGAAGAAATTCGCAACGCCGGTTTGTATGACGCCATTTGGCAGGCGTTCGCGGTGCTGTTGCCGGTGCGCACGGTTGGCGTGATGGGCGATGGCCGGACGTATGACCACGTTCTAGCGTTGCGCGCGGTAACGTCGGTGGACGGTATGACCGCCGACTTCTTTCCGTTCGATATGGGTTTCCTGGGGCGCGCGGCGACGCGGATCATCAACGAGGTGCGCGGGATTAATCGCGTGGTCTACGACGCGACGTCAAAGCCGCCCGGCACAATCGAGTGGGAATAGCGCGCGACATGCATGAATTGAAAACGGCGCCACAGTGATGTGGCGCCGTTTGTTGTTTAAGCTCGTGTAGCTGTCTACCAGGCTCCGAACTTCGGTCCGCCGTGTCCGCGACCGAACCCACCATGGCGTCGTCCGTGCTGCCGGCCAAAGCCTCCATGACGGTTAAAACCACCATAGCCGTAGTGTCGGTGCCCATAGCCATAATAGCGGCGGTGTCCATAGCCATAATAGCGGCGATGTCCATAGCCATAATAGCGGCGGTTATGATGCCTGCTGATACCATAGAGCAGAGCAGTGCCAAGGATCGCAGCTGCAAAGGCGCCGCCGCCTCTATGTCCGTAGCGTCGCGCGTCCGCATCCTTAGCGCTTGTTACAAGCGCCATCGCTGAAAACAATACAACGGCAAATAGCGTAAGGAACTTTTTCATTTGGAACTCCGTAAACTCTCGGCGGCCATACCTTGGTCGCCGCGCGTGGGGAACCAAGACTTTGACGCGAACGGAACGCGTAATCAACCCAAAGAGTTCCGAGAGAGTTATGCCGAATTGTGATGAGCTAACGACGCTTAGCTTTACGCGATTGCGAGATGTTGCACGGCAAGGAGTATTACGGATTAACAGAACAACCGCGAACACGGCGTTCGCGGTTGTTTGGTTATCACGTTCGGCTATTACATTCGCGTGTGCGATCACCACCAGCCTTTGCACTGATAATACTGGCTCTTCCAATAGAACCGGCCGGTGTACATCCAGCGATCGTAGAGATAGCCGCAACCGCCGCCGCCAATTGAGAGGCGAATGAGCGGCCGGTGATGATGATGAAACGAATGGAACTTCAGACCCATTCCATGATGATTAGAATGCTTGCCGCCAGCCATTGCGCCGGAAGCTCCAGCCGCAAGCATGACGACCGCCGCAGTCGCGGCGAGGGCGTGGGAAATTTTCGGCATATATGGCGTCTCCGTATCGGTGTTGGACAGTGAGGGCTTGGCCCTCGTTTCGCAGCGGCACAAAAGCCGCCCGATCGTCCAACAGTGTCAGGAGATCATGCGTCCCGCTGTTCCGCCGGGAACAGGCGCGGTGCAGCGGTTCAAGCTGTCGATTGGCGGCAAGACGCGTGCTTGCCTTTACGCGTTTTGGCCTTTCGCGCGCATCGCCTCCGCGATGATTGCGACGGCGTCGGCACCGCTGACATCTCGCTGCAACGTGTGGAAGTCGGCCGTGCCTGAGAGCGCATGTTCGAGCTCGTCCTGGAACGCGTCACGCTCCAATTCTATCGTGCCGAACTGCTTGAGATGATCTGTCGTGAATTGTGTATCTAGGAGACGGAATTTTCCGGCAATCAGTCGCGCAACCAGATGCACGAGCGCGATCTTGGACGCATCGCGTTCGAACGAGAACATGCTTTCGCCGAAGAACGCGCCTTTCAATGCGACGCCGTAGAGGCCGCCGACGAGCGCGTCGCCATTCCAGACCTCGACGGTATGGCAGGCGCCGCGTTCGAAGAGTTCCCGATAGAGATTGCGGATGCGGGCGTTGATCCACGTCGTCGTGCGGCCCGGACGCGGCGCCGAGCAGCCGTCGATCACGTCGTCGTAGGCGGTATCGATTTTCACAACCAGTGGCGTGGTCCGTACGGTACGCAGCAGGCGTCTCGGAAAGTGGACCTCCTGGAGCGGCAGCACCCCGCGATGTTGCGGCTCGATCCAATACAGCGCCGGATCATCGGCGCTCTCGGCCATCGGGAAGATGCCGCAGCTGTAGGCTTTCAGCAAAACCTGCGGCGTGATCTCGATCATAGGATCGTCGCGCGAGGCCATACCCTTTTACCGCCGCCTGTCCATTACGCGCGCCGCGCATGATGCGGCGGCACTGAGGCTTATTTCATGCCGAGGTGCTTCTCGAGCCAGTGAATATCATACGCACCATCGACGATGTCTTTCTGTTTAACAAGTTCCTGGAACAACGGAATGGTCGTCTCGATGCCATCGATGACGAATTCCGAAAGTGCCCGGCGCAATCGCATGAGGCAATCGTTGCGGGTTTTTCCAGTGACGATCAGCTTGCCGATGAGGCTGTCGTAGAACGGCGGGATGCGATAGCCCTGGTAAACACCGCTGTCGACACGCACGCCAAGGCCGCCCGGCGGGTGCCAGTAGGTGATCTGGCCCGGCGACGGACGGAATGTCTTCGGGTTCTCCGCGTTGATGCGGCACTCGATGGCGTGCCCCTGCAGAACGATATCGTCCTGCGTGAAGCTCAAGCCCGCGCCTGAGGCCACGCGGATTTGTTCGAGCACGAGATCGACGCCGGTCACCATTTCGGTCACGGGATGCTCGACCTGAAGGCGGGTGTTCATTTCGATGAAGTAGAATTCCCCGTCCTCGTACAAGAACTCGACGGTGCCGGCGCCACGATATTTGATCTTGCGCATCGCGTCCGCGACCGTCTCGCCGATCTTGGCGCGCTGGGCGGCATTAAGCGCCGGCGACGGGCTTTCTTCGAGCACTTTCTGGTGGCGGCGCTGCAGCGAACAATCACGTTCGCCGAGATGCACGGCATTGCCTTTGCCATCGCCGAAAACCTGGATTTCGATATGGCGCGGCTTCTGGAGATATTTCTCGATGTAGACCGCGTCGTCGTTGAAAGCGGCTTTCGCTTCCGAACGCGCGGTCGCGAGCGCGACGCCGAGGTCGGCTGCCGTTGCCGCGACCTTCATGCCGCGGCCACCGCCGCCGGCGGCGGCTTTGATCAGGACCGGGAAGCCCATCTCCTTGGCGACTTTCATCGCTTCGGTTTCGCTGGTGACAGCGCCTGCCGAACCAGGAACACACGGAATGCCGAGCTTCTTCGCGGTTTCTTTGGCCTCGATCTTATCGCCCATGATCCGGATGTGCTCGGATGTCGGGCCGATGAACGTGATCTTGTGCTCTTCGAGAATTTCGGCGAAGCGGGCGTTTTCCGACAGGAAGCCGTAGCCCGGATGGACCGCGTCGGCGCCGGTGATTTCGCAGGCGGTTACGAGCGCCGGGATGTTGAGATAGCTATCGCGCGCTGGCGGCGGTCCGATGCAGACGCTTTCGTCTGCCAGGCGGACGTGCATCGCGTCGGCGTCTGCGGTTGAGTGGACGGCGACCGTCGCAATTCCCAGTTCGCGGCAGGCGCGTTGAATGCGCAGCGCGATCTCTCCCCGGTTTGCGATCAAAATTTTGTCGAACATTAAAGAGACTCTCCAGACAATTCCGTCGGCGTCAGTGCGCGGGCGCTCCGATTATTCGATCACGATCAGCGGTTCGCCGTATTCGACCGGCTGGGCGTTTTCGAACAGGATCGCAATGACGGTGCCGGAACGCGGCGCCGGGATCTGATTCATCGTCTTCATGGCTTCGATGATGAGGACCGTGTCGCCCTGGTTCACCTTGGACCCGATTTCGCAGAACACCGCGGCGCCGGGCTCTGGCGAACGGTAGGCGGTGCCGACCATCGGCGATTTGACGGCGCCAGGATGCTTGGCGGGGTCGGAAGCAGATGACGGCGCGGCCGCGGCCTTAACATCAGTAGCCGGAGCAGCGGCCGCGATTGCGGCTGGCGCTGGTGCATACGCCATCGGCATCGCCGCCGAGACATGCACTTCTTTGGCAACGCGGATTTTGAGGCCGCTCTTTTCGAGCTCGATTTCCGTCAGGCCCGTATCGTTCAAAAGTTCCGCCAACTCGCGGATCAATTGACCTTCGGCACTCGCTGGTTTGGCCCCTTGATCTTTCGCCGTCATTTCGCGTTTATCCCTTTTTGTATGAGCGGATTTGGCTTTCGCCGAATGTGATGCTGATGTCTTCAACTGGCGGACTTTGTTTTGGCCTTGGATGTCAGAATGTTGGACATGGCGTCGAGTGCCAATTCGTAGCCCTTGGCTCCCAGCCCGCAGATCACGCCGGTCGCAGCGAGCGAAATATATGAATGCTGGCGGAACTGGTCGCGCCGGAAAATATTCGACAGATGCACTTCGATGACCGGCAACTCGGCCGCTTGCAGCGCGTCGAGGATGGCAACCGAGGTGTGCGTGTATCCGCCAGCGTTCAGGATGATGCCCTGCGCCTTGCTGCGCGCTTCCTGAATCCAGCTGACGAGTTCGCCTTCGATATTCGACTGACGGAAATCGGTTAGGAGACCGTGGGTTTTGGCGGCGGCGGCGCAACGATCCTTGATGTCGTCGAGTGTGTCCAGGCCATAGATGGCCGGTTCGCGCAGGCCGAGCATATTGAGGTTGGGCCCGTTGAGAACGTAGATCAGGTGCGCCATCGAAGCCGACAAAGTCCGGTTGCCCAGGATGGAGCCATCCAGGGAGGAAAAATGGTCCCTGGGTCTACCAGCTTTCGCAGCGAGCGGAAAGGCTTCAACAGCGGCATGGCGTCAGGCATGTGGATCACGCCTAACGCCATGATTAATATATAAAATATAAGCCTTCGCGGTGCCGCTGCAGCCCTTAACAGAAACCGCAGCCGGACTTGCGGAATTCGGTGACCAAGGCTTCCAGCTGGTTGTGCAAATCCTCGGGCGCGCCGGGGATCGATTTGTCGCCGACGAGGAAGTGCGGTGTGCCGTTGATCCCCATCTTCTTGGCGAGTTCTTTGTCCTGCTCAAGTTCGGTCTTAACGGCATCACCTGCCATGTCGGCTTTGAATTTTGCCATGTCGAGACCAAGTGCCTCGGCGGTTTTGATCGCTGACGCTTCGTTGGCCTGCCCCTTGGCGCTCAGCATTGCCTGATGGAATTCCCAGTACTTGCCCTGGGCCTTGGCGGCGAGGGCGCCGCGGGCTGCCTCTTCAGAGCCCTTCGACAGGATCGGCAGTTCCTTGAAGACGAAGCGGACCTTTTTATCCATTTCGATCAGCTTTTGCACTTCCGGCAGACCGCGTTTGCAATAGCCGCAGTTGTAATCGAAGAATTCGACGACGGTGATATCGCCATTGGGATCACCGGCAACCGGGCTTTGCGGGTTGCGGTAGATATCCTTGGCATTCTGCGACATGAAAGTCTTGAGCTTCTCTGACTGCTCCTTCTCGAGCTTGGCTTCAAGCGCGGTTTGAGCATCGATGAGAACTTCGGGGTTCTTGATTAGGTAGTCCTTGATGATCTCGCCGAGGGCTTTCTTCTGATCGTCGGAGAACGCCGATGTGTCCGCGTGTGCGGCGGGCATGGCGGCCGCGGCGCAAAGTACGCTTGCGGTCAGAAAGAGCGTGCGCGCTGGACGTTTGATGATCGCGGTCAGCGTTGACGTCAGGCGCGTGAATGTTCCTAGCATTTTGGCTTTCTCTATTATGGGCCGGGGTGATGTCAGCCCGCTGTCTGCGGACGGAAATTGACGATGTCGTCGTTCTTGATCCACTCAGGCGACCCTGGCCGCAGACGCGGATGGGCGCGCTTAGCAAAGATCTGTGATTGCTTGATGTCGCCTTCCAGGAAGTAAGCCTGCGCAATCATGGCGTCGGCTTCAGGGCCCTTGTCCTGCTTATAGTAGGCCGTTGCCAGCATCCGGAAGGCGTGAGGATTTTGGTCTGTGACGAGCGATTTTCTCAACATCTCGACGGCTTCCGTGACGGTCGCGGCATCGCCGGTATTTTGAAGCGCGGTCGCCAGCTGCACGCGAATGAGCGTGCTTTCGGGCGCGAGTTTCAAGGCTTGGCGCAAGTTCGGGATCGCTTCCTTCATTTTACCCGAGCGCATCAGCACATCGCCTTTGACTTCCCAGAAGTACGGGTTCGATGGGTTGTCCTTTATCAGATCGTCGATCAGCACGAGAGACGCTTCGAGCGCGCCGCTGCCGCCTTGGAAAAAGCGGCCGATCGCGCGTGCGTAACGCGCCGGCAGCGATGTGTCGCTCGGCGGGTAGAGATTGAATACGGTGCCCGGGCGTTCGAGATACCCGGCGAGCTTGGCGCGCATCAGGTCGTGGCGCAGCTGCAGCGCCGGATCGTCGAGCTGATTGGCGTAGGGGCTGGATGAGACGAGGTCGCGTAGCCGTGCAAGTCGATCGGTTGCGACGGGATGGCTGCGCACGAACGGGTCTTTGTATTGGTCGGAGACGTATTCCTGCTGCTGGAAGCGTTCGAACGTCGTCAGCATGCCCTGCCCGGACTGCTTGGTCGCGTTGAGGTACTTCAAGCCGGCCTGGTCGGCAGCGGATTCCTGCGAGCGCCGCTCAGAGAGCAGGCCGCGCATGATGACGTCTTGGCCGCCTTGCATGACGGCCTGTCCGCCTTGCAGAGCTTCCCGGCCGCTATCACCGCCAGCGACGCCGCCGGCAATCATTGCACCAATGCCGAGGATCTGCGTGAGCAGGGCACGAGTCTGGTCCTTGGCGATGCGCGTCCGCAGCGCCGCCATATGGCCGCCCGCGATGTGTCCGGTTTCGTGGGCGATGACGCCGATGACTTCATTCGGCGTCTTGGCCTGCATCAGCGAGCCGGTGTGCATGAAGACGTTGCTGCCATCGAGAACAAATGCGTTGAAGGCATCATTGCGCACGATGCGAACCGTGACGCGGCCCGAGCCGAGCCCTGCCGTTCGGAAAATTGGCCGCGCATAGTCGGAGAGCAGAGCTTCGATTTCCGTATCGCGGATCAGCGGCAACCCTTGCGCCTGAGCTGTGGCAGGCAGCGCGAGCTGGCTCGCCGTTAGGGCAGCGATTGCCATGACGATCGCACGTTTCGATGTCAGCAAGCCTTTGCTTTTCCAAAGCATCCGCTTTTCCTTTTGGGGCATGGAACCCGGCTCCGGCCTGATGTGGCCGGGAATCTAGGGCGTGGCCGTATGGACGCAAGTTAATATGGCGTCATGCGGGCGATCGATAGCAGCGCTTTGCTTGCGACGATAGCCGGTATCGCTCGTGTCAAAAATTCCCGCACGTTGCGGCGGCGGGATGATGCAACGTCGTCGGCGTTACGGCTGAAAGACCGCGTTGGCGACGGTCGCTGCCGCGTAGGCAACGAACGCGCAGACGGGGAATGTGACAATCCAGGCAAGCACGATGCGGCTCAAAACGCCCCACCGCACGTCCGACAGCCGGCGGCTCGCCGCAGCGCCGACGATGCCGCTGGTGATCGTGTGGGTGGTCGATAGCGGAATGCCGTAGGCGGACGCGCCGAAGATCGTGAACCCGGCCGCGGTCTGTGCGGCGAAGCCCTGCCACGATTGCAGCTTGGTCATTTTCGATCCGACGGTTTTGATGATGCGCCATCCGCCGGCAGACGTGCCGATGCCCATCGTCAACGCGCAGATGATTATGACCCAGTAGGGAATGTGAAACTCCGCAATCGCGCCGCCCGCGAAGAGCGTCATCGCGAATACGCCCATGAATTTCTGGCCGTCGTTGAGGCCATGATTGAACGCCATGAAGCACGCGGCGAGGATCGACAGCCGGTCGAACACCGGCTTGGAGCGGCCGGGCTTCGTGCCGCCAGCAATCCGTATGATAATGAGGCCAAGGATCAGCGCTGCGATCGCACCAAGCCCGATCGACAGCGCCATGCCGACGAGGACTTTCTGCCAGCCGGTCCACTGCAGCGCCGCAAGTCCGCCACCGGCAAATCCGGCGCCTGCCAGGCCTGCAAGCAGCGCGTGAGATTTGCTGACGGGCAGGCCCACACGCGCAGCGAATGTGCCCCAGGCGATGATGCTCAGCATCGCGGCGGTGATGGCTGGCAGGGTCAATGCGTCAGGGACGACGATGCCCTGGCCGACGGTCTTCGCGACCGCGGTGCCCGACATCGCGCCGATCGTGTTCATGATAACGGCCATTGCTATGGCGCTTTTTGGCGACATGACGCCGGTTGCAACAACGGTCGCGATGGCGTTCGGCGCATCCGTCCAGCCGTTGACGAACTCCGCGATCAGCACGGTCGCGAGCGCGAAGACGAGCGCAAACGTCAGGGCGCTCATCGTCAGGCTTCCTTACGCGCAAGCGAGACGACGAGCTTGCCGCAACGCTTGGCGTCGTCGGTCATTTCTTCGAGCAGCTGATACAATTTATCGAGCGCGATGAATTCGATGTGGCTGGTGTTGGGTGATGAGAACTCCTGCACCAATCCGCGCTCGGCCCGCGCGATCACCTGGTCGGCTTCGCTTTCGGCGTCGTTGATGGCGCGGGCGAGATCGCGGGCGCGTTGCAGAGAGAGTCGCGGCTCACCGAGCATTTTGATCAGCGCGCTGAGCGCCGTAATCGCTTTCTCGCCGGCGACGATCAGCTCTTTGGCTTCGGGACGCAGCGTATTCAGGAACGGCTTATAGATATCGATGTGAGCTGCGGCGCGGCGCATGCCGTCGATGACATCGTCGACTTCGTCGGTCAGCTTCATGGCATCGGGAATGTCGAAGCGCATGATGAACGAGTTGTCGAGCAGCTCGTGGAGTTCGTCGACGATTTTGTCGGCGCGGCGCTCGAACTGCACGATGCCCGGCAAGTCCTGACCGTTGGTTTCGCGGAAGTGTGCGGCGCAGGTAACGCCGATATCGGCAAGCTGGCTCAACAGGTCGGCAAATCGATCGTTGTGCGAGACGCCGAAGAGCCGCGCGAGTGCGCCCGGAGCATTGGCCATGTGCTTCCCCCTGGTCAGCGGCGGCGCGAACGTGCGCGGGCGCTGCATGACAGTTTTGTGACAGCCGGGTTATAGCGCGTGATCGGCCGAGGGGAAGACGCACGCGCGCTGATGAGGCGGTAACCCACAGTGGGTGTGCGCTCAGCCGCTTCCCGCAACGAAAAAGGGCGAACCACAATGATGGTTCGCCCTGTCCTTCAATACGTTAGCCGTCAGTCCGGGCTATTCTCCACTGAAAGTGCGCTGCCACCAGCCTTTGCGCTGGGGCTGGACGACCGCATCGTCCTCCGGCGTGGCGGCCTGATCCGGCCGCACAACGACGCGCTCGATGCGCGCCTCGCTCGAATCCTGCTCGTGGCGGCGGCGGACCGGTGCGGCTTCCACAGCGACCGGTATTTCTGCGGCGACTGAGGCCGCTTCGGGCTTGGCAACTGCCGCCGGCGGCATATCGGCTTCGCGCCGCGTGACGGACGCCGGCGCGTCCGGCAATTTTTCCGACGCCCTGTCTTTTTCCGATGCGGTGTCGTTGTTGACGAGTGTCACATCCCAAAGCCGCTCGGGGCGCTGACGCTCACTGCCGTTGCTGCTGTTGCCGTTCGGAGTGCGCCGCGGTTCGCGTTCGCGCGGCTGTTGCGCGGCAGGTGCGATGTCGGGTTGATCGCCAAGTCCTGGGATGGCGCTATCGAGCGCGTAATCTCCGGGCACGGATGGACCAGGAACCGGATAGGCGCGCTCACCATTTTCGGCATCCGTCGAACCCGCATAGGCCGGGTTGCCGTCGCGTTGACCGTTGCCGTCGCGGCCGCGGCGTCCGCCACGGCGTCCACGACGGCGGCGGCGGCCAGGACGATCTCCGCGGCCTTCGTCGTCGCGGCCACTTTCAGGACGATTTGCGCGCGCGTTCTGTTCGCCACCCTCGCTGTCGAACATTTCGTCGGTATCGCCGTCGGCGTCGTCATTGCCGGTATCGTCGCCGGCATCATTGTCGCCTTGCGCGAATGCCGTCTCCGGGCCACGCGGCGGCCGGTTGCCGTTGCGATCACCGTCTTCGCGCTGACCGCGGCCGCGTCCACGGCGGCGGCGTCTGCGGCCTTTGCGATTGCCGTCGTCTTCGCCGTCGCCACGGCCTTCGCCGCGTGATTGCCGCTCGGACCGATCCTGACGATCACTGCCTTCGGCGCCGTCATCATCGTCGCCGACCATTTCGATTTCGGCGCCCTGATAGCTCGGCGCTTCTTCTTCGCCCTCGCCTTCAAAGCCCCAGTCCATGTTGACGGCGGCGCGTTCTGGGCGGCGGATCGGATGCGCGGATGCAGCGCCGCGGTCGACCGTGAAGTTGGCGCCTTGAATGCGCTCGCTGCCGATGATCGTGACCGGATAGCCGTGGCGGGCTTCCATGTCGGAGACGTAGGCCCGTTTCGAATTGAGAATGTAGAGCGCGACGGCAGGCGTGGTCGTCGCGATCAAAGGCGTATCCGCGCCTGACGTGATCGCATCTTCGAGGCCGCGCAAAACGGCGAGCGCGATGCTCTCGGTCGAACGGATGATGCCGGTGCCCTGGCAATGCGGGCACTGCGACGTCGAACCTTCAAGCACGCCGGTGCGGAGCCGCTGCCGCGACATTTCCATCAAGCCGAAATGCGAGATACGTCCGAGCTGAATGCGCGCGCGATCGAAGCGCAACGCATCTTTGAGACGCCGCTCGACGGCGCGATTGTTGCGCTTCTCCTCCATATCGATGAAGTCGATAACGATGAGGCCAGCGAGGTCGCGCAGCTTCAGCTGGCGGGCGATTTCGTCGGACGCTTCGAGGTTCGTCGCAAGCGCGGTTTCCTCGATCGAGAACTCGCGCGTGGATTTGCCGGAGTTGACGTCGATCGCGACGAGCGCTTCGGTCTGGTTGATGACGATGTAACCGCCCGAGCGCAGCGTCACCTGCGGCAGGAACATTGCGTTGAGCTGGCGCTCGACGCCGTAGCTCGTGAACAGCGGCGTCGGCGCGTTGTAGGGCACGACGTGCTTCGAGTGGCTCGGCATCAGCATGTGCATGAATGCCGCCGCTTCCTGATAGCCGGCATCGCCCGCCACCACGACTTCCTCGACGTCCTTATTATAGAGATCGCGGATCGAACGCTTGATCAGGTCGCCTTCTTCGTAGACGAGGCTCGGCGCCGTCGACTGCAGCGTCAGATCGCGGACGCTTTCCCACAGCCGCAGCAGGTATTCGAAGTCGCGCTTGATTTCTTGTTTCGTCCGCGCGGCACCCGCAGTGCGGATGATCAGGCCCATGCCTTCCGGAACCTCAAGCTCGTTAGCGATAGCCTTCAGGCGCTTGCGGTCCTGGGGGTTCGTGATCTTGCGCGAGATGCCGCCGCCACGCGCGGTGTTCGGCATCAAGACGGTATAGCGGCCGGCGAGCGACAGGTACGTCGTCAGAGCTGCGCCCTTGTTGCCGCGTTCTTCTTTGACGACCTGAACGAGGATGACCTGGCGGCGCTTGATGACTTCCTGGATTTTATAGCTGCGCGGCCGGCGGCGCTGGCGCGGCTGCCCGTCTTCCTGGAATTCAGAGCCGTGACCGCCGCCCGATGACCGGCCTTCGGAGCGGCTGCGGCCGCCGCGGTGACGGTTCGATGAGCGCGCGGTGCGCTCGCCGGATACGTTTGGTTCAGCGTTCGGTTCGTCGCTGTCGTGCGCGACGGCTTCGCCACCTTCGGCGTCGTCGACATGATCTGCCGGCTCGTCGGCGTCCTCGTCGCCGGCATCGCCGTCGGCGTCTTCGGTATCGCCATCGTCAGCTTCCGTGTCGTCGTCTTCGGCCTCGTGATGGCTCGGCGCGAGTTCAACGGCGGCGGGCGCATCTTCATCATCTCGCGGGGCCATCGGCTCCGAGATGACGTCGGCATTGCGTTCGACGGCGGCGGCAAACGTCTGCGGGGCTTCGGCCGCGTCGAGGTCGCCACCGACTTCCTCGATGTGTTCGTCTTCTTCGACGTCGATGATGTGCGGCGCGTCCGAGATGCCATCGTGATCGCCGGAGTCGTCGTGCACGTCGTCAGACGCTTGACCCTGGTCTTGACGGCGGCCTTCGGCGCGGCGCGCCAAGGCTTCGGCGCGGCGGTCGGCAGCAGCTTCAAGTTCGGCTTCGGCGGCCGCTTCCTCGTCGATCAGCGCCTGACGGTCGGCGACCGGAATTTGATAGTAGTCCGGGTGGATTTCGTTGAAGGCCAGGAAGCCGTGGCGATTGCCGCCGTAGTCGACGAAAGCAGCCTGCAGCGACGGCTCGACGCGCGTGACCTTGGCTAGATAGATGTTGCCGCGGAGCAGTTTCCGGGCGGCGCTTTCGAAGTCGAATTCCTCTACGCGACCATTGCGTTGGACGACGACCCGGGTTTCCTCCGGATGCGTGGCGTCGATGAGCATCTTGGTATTGGATGACATTTCTGGTGTTCCTCGGCGCGCAGAGGCGGCGGCTCACAGAAAGCCCTTGATTGCCAGCATGATGACTGACCCCAGGAAACCTTGGCGAGCGGAGCGCGGCGGCGCGCGTTATGTGATTGCGTTGCGGAAGAGCAAAGCGCGCGCGGCAACATTTTCGCAGGCGAGGTGCGCAAGGCGCCCCCGGCTGCGGATCGGCCAATCGGCCGGCGGTGAGCCGGGTTGGCAGATGCTGAAATGGTGCGAGCGATCGACATGGCTCTGGTTCGATAGATCTGTTGTTACAACCTGACCGCTGCCCGGCTTTTCAACGCGCGCAGGGGTCTGGAATGGCGTGGCCGGCACTTGTGGTGCCGTTTCGGGTACAGCGTTCCGGTGCAGCGAGCCGCCGTCCTTTTGCGGGCGGCCTGACCGGGACTTTGAGAGACGGCACGGCGAGCGTGCCGGGCATTTCCCGTTTCGCGAGGTCGACGCAAACGCGCCCTCTACGAACCGCGGAAATATATCCGGATGGTCCCAATTACCTGGGAACGCAGCATGTGTTGAGAATGCTGCAGCAGGCCGATCAGGCTTATCGGCTGTCGCTCCAGAGCATCTCTAAGATGAATTCAGGAGCGCCAGCCACAACCGAATATGGTATCAAGTGTACGGGCGCCGCCGTTGAGTGGCAAGTCTTATAAGGATCGAATCGCATCCCGGGTTTGATGCCGTCGGATACTGTGTATACTTAAATCAAAACAAAGCGTTAAAGGGTGTCTGTAACTGCGGGTCGGGGGGCTTAGAGCAGTTTTGTTGCGAGTTTTTGAAATCGTGATGGGCACCGTCGCGGCGCATTTTGGGCCGAGGGGCGCGGTTGGGTCCGGCCGTCGTCAGCACGGTTTTTGGGCGGCGCTCGCCGGCTGCCTGATTATGAGCCACGCCATTTTGCCAACTGTTGCGAAGGCGGGCGCACGGCCAGCATCAGAAGTGACCGCGATCGCGCTTGCGAGCTCTGACGCTCAAACGACGTTCAAGCTTGTCTTGAGCCGCGGCGTGCCGGCGGAAATTTTCACGCTCGCCGGACCTTATCGAGTGATCATCGATCTGCCGGACGTTGCGTTCAAGCTGCCGAGCAATACGGCGCAGAAACAGCAGGGCCTGATCACCGCCTACCGCTACGGATTGTTTGCGGAAGCCAAGGGGCGCGTGGTCATCGACACTTCCGGTCCGGTCAAAATCGCCAAGGCGGGTATGTCCGCAGTCGACCAGGGCATCGCGTTGGAAATCGTGCTTGCGGCGACCGACGCTCAATCGTTTGGCGAAGGAACCGGCGCGACACGGCACCCTCCGATTGAGACTGCTGCCACCGCGCCACACGAGGTGCCTCTCAAAAAACCGGCTGGAAAACCAATTGTCGTTATCGATCCAGGCCACGGCGGCATTGACCCGGGCGCCAGCAGCAGCGCCGCCGTCACCGAAAAATCAATTGTCCTAGCGGTTGGCTTACAGCTGAAGAACGCCCTCGCCAAAACCGGGCTGTTCGATGTGCGCATGACGCGGACGACGGATGTTTTCGTGTCGCTCGACAAGCGCCTGAAGTTTTCGGCTGACAATGCGGCCGACCTGTTCATCTCGCTCCACGCCGACGCCATCGAGCAGACCGAATTCGCCGAAAACATCAGCGGCGCGACGATCTACACGTTGTCGGAGCGTGCTTCAGACGAGCAGGCGCGGCTGATGGCCGAGAAAGAAAATGCGTCCGACTTGCTTGCCGGTCTGGAATCCGGTGCCGGCAGCTCCGCCGATCAGGTGAAAAACATACTTATCGACTTGTTGAAGCGGGAGACGTCAAATTTTTCCGCCGATTTTTCCAATGTGCTCGCCAGGCGGCTTGGGAAAACGATCGCGATGTCACGCGATCCACAGCGCTCTGCGGCATTTAAGGTGTTGAAACAGCCGCACGCGCCGTCCGTTCTCGTCGAACTCGGTTATATGAGCAATTCCAAGGATCAACAGCAGATGAGTACGGCCCAGTGGCAGAAACAAGTGGCGGACGCCATCACTGCCGCCGTGCAGACGTATTTCAGCAAGAGAACAGTCGCTCAGCCTTAGCCAAGTGCGACGCTCACGACGACGTAACGCCACAATCGGTGGTAATGTGACCCAACTTTCGCGGGAGCTTGCTGCACCGCAGTAGTTGCGTTAAACCTCTACTTCAATTGACGGAACTCCGTTTCGATGCGACCGCCAACGCTACCGCCCCCGGCAGCGCCCAAAAAGAAGCGCAAACGGCGCAAGAGTTTGCTCCTGAGTTTCCTCGGGTTCGGCTTCGGCACGGCTGTGTTGATTTTCGTCGCCGGGTCCGCAGCCGTTGGCGTCTACATTTCGCAGCAGTCGAAAGATTTGCCCGACTACGAAAGTCTTGCGAAGTACGAGCCGCCTGTGATGACGCGCATCCACGCGCATGACGGTTCGCTGATTTCCGAGTTCGCGCGCGAGCGCCGTATCTTCGTGCCGATCAATACGATCCCGAAGCGGGTCGTCGGTGCGTTTCTGTCGGCTGAAGACCGGCGGTTCTATGAGCATGGCGGCATCGACTTCCAAGGCGTCGCGCGTGCCGTCGTCGCTGCGGTTGAATCGAAGGTGCAGGGATCAAACCGGCGTGCGCAGGGTGCCTCGACGATCACGCAGCAGGTTGCAAAGAACTTTCTGCTGACCAATGAGCGTTCGATGGAGCGCAAAGTAAAGGAAGCGATCCTCGCGATCCGTATCGAGCGCGCCTATTCGAAAGACAAAATCCTCGAACTCTACCTCAACGAAATCTACCTCGGCCTCAACTCGTATGGTGTCGCCGCGGCGTCGCTGACGTACTTCAATAAAGAGCTGAGCGATTTGACGGTCGAGGAGGCCGCCTATCTTGCGGCACTGCCGAAGGCGCCGAACAACTATCATCCGTTCAGGAACACGGCGAAAGCGACGGAGCGGCGCGACTGGATCATCGGCCAGATGGTCGAGAACGGTTACGCGACGGAAGCGGAAGGCGCTGCCGCCAAGAAAATGCCGCTGACGGTCAACCTGCGCCAGACCGGCGCGCACATTTCGACGGCCGAATTCTTCGCCGAGGAAGTTCGCCGCAAGCTGCTCGGTCAGTACGGCGAAGACAAGCTCTACGGCGGCGGCATGTCGGTACGCACGACGCTCGATCCGCGCCTGCAGCGCATTGCGCGGCGCGCTCTGATCGACGGGCTCGTCAAATTTGATCGCAAGCAAGGCTGGCGCGGACCGGTCTCGAAAATTGATATCGCTGGCGACTGGGGCGTTCCTCTGGGCGCGATCGACGTCCCGGCGGATCTGCAACCGTGGCGGCTCGGCGTCGTCCTCGAAGCGCAGAAGGCGAAGGCGATTATCGGTCTGCGGCCGTTGCGCCAGCAGGACCAGACGCTGGTCAAGGATCGCGAAGCCGTCGAAGTACCTCTCGAAGAGCTGAAATGGGCGCGAACGCTCGAAAAAAAGACCGAGCCAAAAGCCGCCAGCGATTTGCTGCAGCCGGGTGACGTCGTCTATGTCGCGCCGAAAGATGCCGCCAATATCATCGGCACCTGGAGCCTCATGCAGATCCCCGAGATCGGCGGCGGGTTGGTGGCGATGGACCCACATACGGGCCGCGTGCTCGCAGTCGTTGGCGGGTTCTCCTTCGCAATGAGCCAGTTCGACCGCGCAATCCAGGCGAAACGTCAGCCAGGGTCGTCGTTCAAGCCGTTCGTCTACGCGACGGCGCTTGATAATGGATACAAGCCGACGTCGATCATCGTCGATGCGCCGATCGAAATCGAGCAGGGTTCGGGCCAGGAAATCTGGAAGCCGAACAACTACGAAAAAGACAAGTCGGCAGGCCCTTCGACGCTGCGTTTCGGCATCGAGAAGTCGCGTAACCAGATGACGGTGCGGCTGGCGCAGGATCTCGGTATGCCGATGATCACGGAATACGCCAAGCGTTTCGGAATTTACGACGATCTCCTCCCTGTGCTCTCGATGTCGCTCGGCGCGGGCGAGACGACGTTGCTGCGCATGGCGACGGCCTATTGCATGCTGGCAAACGGTGGCCGCGAAGTGAAATCGACGCTCATCGACCGCATTCAGGACAGGTGGGGCCGCACAGTTTGGCGTCACGACGAACGCCAGTGCATGGGCTGCACGGCCGAGCGCTGGGCAGGGCAGGAAGAACCGGCGCTGATCGACGATCGCAAGCAGGTGATCGATGCGCAGTCGGCGTATCAGATGACGTCGATCATGGAAGGCGTCATCCAGCGCGGTACCGCGACGTCGCTCAAATCGCTGAACCGTCCGCTTGCAGGCAAGACCGGCACCACCAATGAAGAGAAAGACGTCTGGTTTGTCGGCTATACGCCGGACATGGTCGTCGGAGTTTTCGTTGGCTACGACACGCCGCGGCCGCTCGGCAAAGGCAATACGGGCGGTGCGATCGCGGCGCCGATGTTTGGCGACTTCTTGAAAGAAGCCCTCGGCGATACGCCGCCAGCACCGTTCCGTGTACCGCCGGGCATGAAGCTGGTGCGCATCGATCTGAAAACGGGCTTGCGCGCGCAAGCCGGTTCGGGCGACACGATCATCGAAGCGTTCAAGCCGAACGAAGAGCCCGACGATGCGTATTCCGTCATCGGTATCGCCTCTCCCGAGGCGACACAGGGCGGTGGCGTGCCGGTTGAAAACAGCACGGCCGAAGGCGGTACGATCGGCAGCGGTCCGCCCATTCCCGACGCCGGCATGACAAGCGGCAATTCGGGCGGAGGCGGCGTCTGGTAGCGGTAAGATACGTATATCCTGCCTAGAATGGTGCGCTGCGCATGTCGCGTTTACATGGCATCGGCCCGCCTCTATACGTCGCGACCTGAGTTCCGTTTCATTTGCACCGGCAGCGCCTTAGGCGCGCCAATCGAAAATTTCCGGAGGCCGCTATGCGCGCAGAAGCGCAAAAATTGTCGGACGACATCAAGGAGGCGTTTTCCCTCCTGAGGAGGTCTCTTTGACTGGGAGACTGCCGACGATCGGCTGGCGTCGCTGAACGCCAAGTCCGAAGATCCGAGTCTCTGGAACGATCCCAAGAATGCGCAAAAGGTGATGCGCCAGCGGCAATCGCTGGAACGCGCGGTCAGCGAGTACCGCCGCCTTGAACGCGATTTCGACGACGCTCTGACGTTGATCGAACTCGGCGAAGCCGAGGGCGATGACGCGAGCATCGACGAGGGCGAGACGGCGCTCAAGCGCATCGACCACGAAGCGCAACGCCGCTCGGTCGAAGCAATGCTTTCCGGCGAAGCCGACGGCATGAATACCTATATTGAAGTTCACGCTGGTGCTGGCGGCACGGAAAGCCAAGACTGGGCCTCGATGCTGGCGCGCATGTATCTCCGCTGGGGCGAGCGCCGCGGCTTCAAGGTCAAACTGATCGACCAGAGCGACGGTGAAGTCGCCGGCATCAAATCGGCGACGTTCGAGATCGAAGGCGAAAACGCCTACGGCTGGCTGAAGACGGAAGCGGGCGTGCATCGCCTCGTGCGCATTTCGCCGTATGACTCGAACGCGCGCCGCCACACGAGCTTTGCGTCCGTGACGGTGTATCCGGTGATCGACGATACGATTGACGTCGAGATCAATCCTGCCGACGTCGATATTTCTTTCGCTCGCTCATCGGGCGCTGGCGGTCAGCACGTCAACAGAACGGAGTCTGCCGTTCGCCTGGTGCATAAGCCATCGGGCATCATCATTTTCGCACAAGAGCAGCGCTCGCAGCATCAGAACAAGGAAATCGCTTTCAATCGTTTGAAAGCGCGTTTGTACGAACTGGAATTGAAGCGCCGCGAAGCCAAAGCCAATGCCGAGCAAGCGGCTAAGACGGATGTCGGCTGGGGGCATCAGATCAGATCGTATGTTCTTCAGCCCTATCAGCTGGTGAAAGATTTGCGCACCGGTGCGTCGTCAACCGATCCGGCAGCTGTGCTGGACGGCGATATTGACATCTTCATCGAAGCAGCGCTTTCGGCGCGCATCAAGGGCGGCAACGACGCCGTCGTCGAAGACCTCGAATAGGAGTTTGCGTATGGTGGTCCGTTTGAAAGCGCTGAAGGGCGCTGCAACTGCAGCTGTTACCGCATTTGTGTTGCTTGCAGTCAATGCGCCGGCCGCGGTCGCAAAATCCTGCAGCAATGATGGTACTGGGTTTTCATCGTGGCTCGAAGGTTTCAAGGCGAAGGCCGCGAGCCAGGGCATGTCGCAATCGACGATCAACAGCACGCTGGGCGGCATCAGCTATGATCGCAACGTCATTCGCCTCGATCGCAATCAGAAGTCGTTCAAGCTGAGCTTCGACCAGTTTTATGCGCGCCGTGTCTCGCCACAGCTGATCAGCCGCGGGCGCCAGAAAATGGCGCAGCATCGCGCAACGCTCGATCGTATGGAAAAGCGGTTCGGCGTGCCGGCTGAGATCGTGGTCGCGATCTGGGGCCTGGAGACGAACTACGGTTCTGATCGCGGCCAGGGCAAATCGATCGTCCAGTCGCTCGCCACTTTGACCTACGATTGTCGCCGCTCGGCATTCTTTGAGCCGCAGCTCATGGCCGCTCTGCGGATCGTGCAGAACGGCGATATGAGCGCCAGCCAACTCCGCGGCGGCTGGGCCGGCGAGATCGGGCAGACGCAATTTCTGCCGCTGCCTTACGTCAAGTATGCCGTTGATTTTGACGGCAACGGGCACCGCGATTTGATCAACAGCGTGCCGGATATTCTGGCGTCGACGGCAAACTTCCTCAAAGCGCACGGCTGGGCCGCTGGTCAGGATTGGCACCCTGGCACCAAGAACTACGCGGTTATCGGCGAATGGAACGCGGCCAGCGTCTATCAGCGCACGATTTCTGTCATGGCCGACAAGCTTCGGTAACGGCGCGTATCAATCTGATAGCGGCGCGATGGGCCGCTGCCATTGCGCCGCAATCGTGCTAAACGCGGCGTTCCGATGCCTCAAGGACCAATCCCGCCGCCGATGAAGCCCGCAACGCTGTCCCTCATAACGTCATCCGGGTTTGCGGATTACGCGCTGCTCGATGCCGGCAGCGGGCGCAAGCTTGAGCGTTTCGGCAAAGTCGTCGTCGATCGTCCTGAGCCGCAGGCTTTGTGGCAACCGCGGCTATCGAAGCAGGAGTGGTCGAAAGCCAATGCTGTTTTTTCAGCGTCAGGCGAGGACGACGAAAAAGGCAAATGGCGCATCGATAAGCCGGTGCCGGACGCTTGGCCCGTCAAGGTCGATGGCGTGACGATGCTCTGCAAGCTTTCGGGCCTTTGGCACCTGGGGCTTTTTCCGGAGCAACATCCGCATTGGCTTTGGATGCTCGATGCGGTTCGCGAAATCAAAGGCGAACCGCCGCGCGTGCTCAACCTTTTCGGCTACACGGGCGCGGCATCGCTGCTCGCTGCAGCAGCAGGCGCGGAAGTCACGCACGTCGACGCGTCAAAGAAGGCCGTCGCCTGGGGCCGCGAAAATCAAACCGCGTCGAAACTCGATGCCGCGAAAATCCGCTGGATCGTAGATGACGCCGCGAAGTTCGTCGCGCGCGACGTCCGCCGCGGCAAAACCTACCACGTCATCCTCGTCGATCCGCCGAAGTTCGGACGCGGACCCGAGGGTGAAGTCTGGGATCTCTTCACGCATCTGCCGGGGCTGCTGACCGACTGCGCCAAGTTGTTGGCGCCGGGTGGCGCGGCCATGGTGCTGACGGTGTACGCGATCCGCGCGTCGGCGCTCGCCTTCGATCAGGTCATGCGCGATACGCTCGCCGGCAAAGGCGGCGCGTTTGATTGCGGCGAGCTTGCGATCGAAGCGAAAAGCGGAACCGCAGTGCCAACGTCGCTGTTCGTACGATGGAGCGCCTTGCCATGAACGCGCCGAAGGTCATCACAAGTTTGACCAACGATCGCGTCAAAGCGATCCGTGCGCTCGAAATGCGCAAGGTGCGCAAGGAAACCGGGTTGTTCGTTGCGGAAGGCGCGTCGCTGCTGATCTCGGCACGGGATCAGGGATTTGTACCGCAGACGCTGGTCTATCAGGCCGGTACGAATGACAGCGGTATCGTGCGCGGATTGATCATCTGGGCCTTGAAGGAAGGCGCAGAAGTCCTCGAAGTTTCCGAAGCGATCCTCGCCAAGCTCGCATCAAAAGATAATCCGCAAACGGTGCTCGGCGTTTTCAAGCAGGCATTTGTCGCGCTACCGGAACCGAAGGCGGTTTCGGCATCGGCGACGTGGCTGGCGCTTGAAGACATCCGCGATCCGGGGAACCTCGGCACCATCATTCGCACATGCGACGCGGTCGGCGTTGCGGGCGTCATTCTCGTCGGCGCGTGTTGCGATCCCTATTCGATAGAGTCCATTCGCGCGACGATGGGGTCGGTATTTGCGGTGCCGATCGCGAAGATTGAGCGCGAAGAATTTCTAAGTTTCATGTCTGATTGGCCCGGCGATGTCGTCGCGACGCACCTCGACGCCACGGAAGATTTCCGCGCCGTCCAGTATCGCGGACCGGAGCTGGTGCTGATGGGAAGCGAAGGCCCGGGCTTGTCAGACGCATTCGCCGCCGCTGCGACCCGGCGCGTGAAAATTCCGATGGCTGGACAACTCGACAGCCTCAATCTTGCGATCGCGACGGCGCTGGCGCTGTATCAAATCCGCGGCAAACACCTGAAGATGTGATCTCATGCGCATCGAATATCATCGCACGCTGATAGCCGACCGTCCGCGGAACGAAGCCTTCTTCGCGGCCTTGAAGGCCATGATCGTGCCTGGCCAAACCGTCGTCGCCGATATCGGCGCGGGGACGGGTTTGCTTGGGCTCATGGCGTCCAAGCTCGGTGCGAAGGCCGTATATTTGTTCGAGACGGCTGAAGTGGCCCGCGTCGCGGATAAAGTTCTCAAAGCCAACCGCGCTAAAAACTGCCATCTGATCCCGTGCCATTCGACGGAATTCGACGATCGCTTGCAGGTGGATCTGATCGTTTCCGAAACGCTCGGCAACTATGCGCTTGAAGAAAACATCGTCGACACATTGAACGATGCGCGCCGCCGCTTTTTAAAGCCGAACGGCCGCGTGATCCCAAATGCGATCAGGCAGTTTGTGTCGCCGGTCATAGCGCCGCGGATCGATGAGGAATTGCGCGCTTACGAGCGCATCGGGCATGGTCTCGATCTTGGCGTCGCGCAGACGATGAGCTTCAACAATGTCTATGTCCGCGCGTTGAAGCCGGGTGAACTGCTCGATGGCGGAAAGTCGGCAAAGCTCTGGGATACGATCGATCTGGCGCGCGATGGCAAATCGGCGCGTAAGGGTGAGGCGTCTTGGAAGGTCGCTAAGCCGCAGACGATTTACGGCTTTGCCTATTGGTGGGATGCAGCTTTGACGGAGCGGATCACGCTTTCGACGGCGCCCGATTCTGCTGCTACGCATTGGGAACAGCTATACTTCCCGCTCGCCCAGCCGGTACATCTGAAAGCAGGCGACGACATCGCGGTCACGCTCAAGTCGCGGTCGTCCGAAGCGCAAGGCACGCACCTCGCCTGGAGCGCGACCCACAGCGACGCGCGCGGGAAGCAAGTGGCGCGTTACGTCCATGACCTCGACAAAGGTTTTTTGCCCTAGCGGTTTTTGATGCTATTTCGGTGCGGGATATTTCTGGAGGGATTTCGCAAATGATGCTGCTCATTGTCGGACTGATGATCTTTCTTGGCATCCATTTGCTGCCGACGTCGCCCGATGTGCGTACTGGGTTGCGCGATCGATTGGGCGAAGGCCCCTATAAGGCAGTTTTCTCGATTGTCTCGCTGATCGGTTTCGCGATCATCGTGCTTGGTTATCACAAGATGCAACTGAACCCGGGCAAGAACCCTGTGCTTTGGGATCCGCCGACCTGGACTCGGCACATCGCGTTGCTTCTGATGTTGCCGGCGATGATTTTTCTGGTGGCGTCGCTCATTCCATCGCGCATTCGCACGGCCATCAAGCATCCGATGCTGGTCGCCATCAAGACGTGGGCGCTGGCGCATTTGCTTGCCAATGGTGATGTCGCCTCATTGCTGTTGTTCGGCTCATTCCTCGCGTTCGCCGTCTACGATCGCATTTCGGTGAAAAAGCGTGGCGACAAGGGGCCGCTCGGCGATAAGCAGCCATCAAGCCCGATCAACGATGTCATCGTGGTTGGCGTTGGTGCTGCCTTGTACGCGGCGCTGTTGTTTGGTGGCCACGAGTGGCTCATTGGCGTCGCGCCGCTACCGGCCGCCTCGGCTTAGCGCGTCAGGACGACGAATTCGGTACCGAGGCCGTTTTCGTTCGCCGGCAGGTCTTTGTCCGACACAATGACAGAGAGCCCTGGGCGGGCCAGTTCGGCAATCGTATCGATAACATCCTGTGGGATGGTTATGGCGTCGAGCGCGTCGCTTGCCATTTCAAAGCTGTTGTCGTCGGTGTGTGGCAGAACCGCGTCGCGCGGCTTTGATTTCTTCTTTTTGCCGGGCTCCTGCGGGCCTTCCATCGCGCCTATGGGAAGATGTGCACTGACCAGCGCCCAGTCGAAACTGTCGGCGTTGCGGTCGTCGTAGCGCATGGCCGTGAAGACGTGCGTGCCAAAGCGGCGACCGTCGTGGCGGACGGTGATCGGCGCTTCCAGCAGCGGATCGAAACCTTGCCGCAGGTAGATGCGCTCGGTTTTCAAACTGATGAAAATCGAAAGCGGCTTGTTGCGCAGGACGGCCGCTTTGTTGGCTGCGATCAATTCGGCTTGCGTGCTGCGCAATGTTGCGACCGCATCGCGGACGTCGCCGAGTGCTTTCTCGCGCGCGGCTTCGACAGTCGATGCGTTGCCGAGAAGAACCGCGAAATTCAACTCCTGGCGCGCAAGCTCGGCGCGCGCGCTGTCGGCTTCGATACGAAGATCAAGAATTGTATCCTCGAGATCGGCTTCGCGGTCTTCGAGGCTGACGCTGACGGGTTGTACCGTTTTTGCGGCCTGTTGCCCGGCGGCTGGTGGCGCTCCGCCCTCCATGAAGCGCGTGAACGCGGCCATGGCGTCGTTGAGCTTGCGGTCGGTCGCAGCGATAGACGCACGCAGCGGATCGAGAATACGCTTCGCCGCGGTGATCTGCGGTTCGATATCTTGAGCCGCTTTTACGGCGCTTTTGGCGCGCTCGCTCGCGGCAAGTTTCGATGCCTCGGCTGACTTCAGCGCGGCCTTCAATGCGTTGCCGCGATCGATGACCTGCTGGTCTGCCTCGGCGCGCGAGCGCGGTTTGCCGGTGTGAGCAAACGCATGCTGATCGCCTGTCGCATCGGCCGCGGCCATCGCGGCGGTCACGCCGAGGAATTGCGGAATTTCCGACAGTGCGCTCGTGTCCGTGCTCGCAATCTTCGTCGGCTCGTTGGACGCGATCTGGTCCGTTGACGCCGGCACCTCTGCGGGCAGCGGCTTGAAGAGCGTCTTGTGATCGAACGGGATTGGATCGGTTTCGTCGTTCGTTACGACTACGCGCGTGCCGATGCCGGTAACACCGAAAATCGATTTGGCAAAGCTGGCCGGCAAGCGAATACAGCCATGAGATGCGCGGTACCCAGGCACGACGCCGGCATGCAGCGCGATGCCGGACCACGTCAGCCGCTGCATGAACGGCATCGGTGCGTTTTCGTAAATATTGCTTTCGTGATATTCTTTCTTCTCGAGGATCGAGAACACGCCGGTCGGCGTATCGAAGCCAGAACGGCCGCTTGAGATGCGTGACGAATTGAGTTCGCCCGTCACGTCGAATGCGCGAATGCGCTGCTTCTTTAAAGAGACCAGAAGCAGCAGCGGGCTGACCGGCTTCGGCGTGACGACGCGAATGGATTGACGTGCGGTTTGGTTGCGGGCCGCGGCCGACGCGTTTTCGACCGGTGCGGCGATGACGGTGAGGGCGATGACAGACGCGAACAGCATCATCGCAGAACGCGGTGCCGGTCGACGCTGCAAACTCCGCTCGAACGCTGCTAACACGCTGCACCCACCTGAACTCAAGCCACCCCGACGTGCACCCGGTCACGCGCAAACCATGCGCAACGTCGTGAAACAGTGACCGGCCGCTCCTGCAAGCTGTCAACAAAACTCGCTAAACCGTCCCTTTTGGTTATCAGGAAAGGCGGCACAGGCGCAATGCTCCGGCAGATAAAGCGTGTATACAAACTGTAGGATGTTGCGCCGTTTCAACGCTTTGGCCGGTTAAAGCGCGACTATGGCTGATAATGGCGGAGTATTGCGTAGGCATTTACCACGCGACCACTGCAGTCTGCAGTTGCTACTGGCGGCGCACGGCTTCGAGAATTATGTTCTATCTTCCGGCTGAGGCGCAGCGCTTGTGCCGGTTCCGTTTCTGAATGGAAAACGATGTCCACTCACATGCCGACGAAGCGCCTGATGGCGCCGGATATCACTGCTCTCAAGGGCGGCGATCCGATTGTCTCATTGACCTCCTACCACGCCCACACCGCGGCGATTGCTGACAAGCATTGCGACTTTCTTCTGGTCGGCGACAGCCTCGGCATGGTGATGCACGGCTATGAAACGACCGTGCCGGTACCGCTCGATCTTATGATCATGCATGGCAAAGCCGTCGTGCGCGGTTCAAAGCGTGCGCTTGTCGTCGTCGACATGCCGTTCGGCACGTACGAGGAAAGTCCATCCATCGCGTTTCGAAACGCAGCGCGCGTGATGAAGGAAACCGATTGCGGCGCCGTCAAACTGGAAGGCGGCCGGCGCATGGCTGAGACAATCCGGTTCCTCGTCGATCGCGGCATTCCCGTGATGGCGCATATCGGCATGACGCCACAGTCGGTTAACGTGTTTGGCGGTTTCAAAACACAGGGCCGCACAATCGATAGCTGGAGCGCGATCGAAGAGGACGCGAGGCTGGTTGCGGAATCGGGCGCGTTCGCAGTGGTGCTGGAGGCGATGGCCGCGCCACTCGCCGAGCGCATAACCGCTGCCGTCCCAATCCCGACGGTTGGCATTGGCGCGTCGCCGGGGTGCGACGGGCAAATCCTGGTTATGGAAGACATGCTCGGGCTATCGCCGCGTGTTCCGAAATTCGTGAAAGAATTCGGCGAGATAGGGAATGCCATTGACCGGGCGATTGGGTCTTATGCAAAGGAAGTCCGGGCGCGCACGTTCCCGGCACGGGAACATACCTATTCCGTAAAGGCGGCGGCGCCCGCTAATGACCAGGATGCAACAGGTGGCCCAGCATCGGCTGCAGGACCGGCGTCCGGCACCGGGCGGGTCACGAAAAAGACCAAAAATCAGGGGACTTAGAGGCTTAGACACCCGCTCCACTGGGACTTTTGACCGTTTGGAGGCGCGGGGCTTGCTCAAGTTGAGGGCTCGGTTATCTATGCCGGGCTTCTGGAGGCTCTCTGAACTTGGCTTTCGGGATAGAACAATAACACGAAGACGGCACGAAAGCGGAGACCTGGAAGACAATGGCCGACGATCGCGACAGTCTGCTGCGCGAGGTGGAAGAAGAAATCCGCCGTGAGCAGATGCAAAAGCTTTGGGACCGCTATAACGGCCTGATTATCGGGGCGGCGGCGCTGATCGTGATTGGCGTTGGCGGCTACAAATTTCTCGAAAGCCGCAGAATCGCAGCCTCACAGGCCGCAGGCGCAGAATTCGCGAAGGCGTTGCAACTTTCCGAAGACAAAAAAGACGAAGACGCCGCGAAGGCGTTCGACACGATCGCGCAGTCTGGGCCGGCCGGATATGCGCAACTCGCCAAACTCAATGTCGCTGGTGCCCACGCACGCGCTGGCAAGACCGCAGAAGCCATTGCCGCGTACGAGTCGATTTCGGCTCAGTCGGGCGGCGATGCGTTGTTGAAAAACTATGCACAACTGCAGGTCGCCGCGCTGAAGCTCGGCGAGGGCGACTATACTGAGCAGCAGAATCGCCTGAAGCCGCTCGCGACGGACGACAGCCCATTCAAGATTACGGCGCGCGAACTGCAGGGGCTATCGGCCTTCAAGGCTGGCAAACTTGCTGAAGCGCGGCAGTACTTGGAGCCGTTGTTGATCGACCAGAATGCGTCGCGCGCCATTCAAGAGCGCGTCAAAATCGTGATGGCCGAAATAACGCGCGCAGAAGTCGGCAGCGCACCGGCGGCAAGTGTACCGGCAGCAAGCACGGACGCTGGCAAGCCGGCTGACGCAGCGCCCGCTGCAACGACGCCGGCAACGACACTTGCACCGGCCGATGGGAAGGCCGGCGCGCCGGAAGCCGCGAAGCCTGCAACGGACGCCGAAAAGCCTGCCGCTGGTGACAGCAAGTAGCCGTTGTCTGAACTCGCCGTTTTCTGACGTTGACGGAACTGGGGACGCATTTGACGCTTAGCTCGGCGCTGACAGCAAAACGCATCACCGCACTTTGCCTCGCGGCAGTGGTTGCGCTTGGCGCTTCTGGCTGCGCGAGCGATGGCCCAACACTGCCCAAAATCGGCGATCTCAATCCGTTCAAGGAAAAGCAGCAGCCATTGCCGGGACGCCGCATTCCGATCGTGCAGACGACAGAGAGCATTTCGAGCAATTTGGCCGAGGCGGATCAGCCGATCGCGTTGCCGCCACAGCGCAGCAACGATACCTGGGCGCAGCCGGGCGGCGATGCCAACAACGCACCCGGTCATCTCGCGCTGAATGGTACGGTCCGCCAGGTTTGGACGGGCGACGCGGGAGAAGGTTCGTCGAAGTCGGCGCGCATTATGGCAAGCCCGATCGTCTACGATGGCCGCGTCTACACGCTTGATGCCGGTGGCAAGGTCACAGGTTTCGCATTGTCCGGCGGCAAGGCGTTTCAAGTGTCGACGGTGCCTGAAAATGAAGATGGCGCAGGCGGACATGGCGGCGGCTTGGCGGCCGACAGCGGACGGCTTTACGTTGCCAACGGCTTTGGATTGGCGGCCGCTCTCGATCCGCAGTCGGGCAAGGTGATCTGGCAGAAGAATTTAGGTTCTCCCGTGCGCGCTGCACCGACCGCTGCGGGCGACCGCCTGTTCGTCGTAACGGTTTCAGGACGCTTCGTCTGTCTCAACGGCGCCGATGGCACGGAGCTTTGGACCGCGCGCGGTCTGCCGCAACAGGCAAGCCTGCTGACCAGCACGAGTCCCGCAGTCTCCGGCGATATCGTCGTCGTGCCGTATCCGTCGGGAGACTTGATGGCGCTGAAGGTTTCAGACGGTACGCCTGTCTGGTCAGAGAGCTTGTCGCGGACGCGGCAGACATCGCAGCTCGCGTCGATGAGTGATGCGGCGCGTCCGGCCATCGATAACGGCACGGTCTTCGCGGTCGGTCACGCTGGACGCATGGTCGCGACGCAGATTGCGACGGGAGAGCGTCTGTGGTCGATCAACGTACCGGGAACCCAGACGCCGTGGGTCGCGGGTGACACGATTTATGTCGTCGATACTCGCGGGCAGGTTATGGCGTTGGCGCGCGCCGACGGCAAGACTCGCTGGACGGCGCAACTGCCGGACTCGCGAACCTGGTCTGGTCCGGTGCTCGCAGGCGGCGAGCTTTGGCTGACGTCAAACAAAGGCCAATTGATCTCGGTTGATGCAACGACTGGCAAAGTCGGCGGTCAGGTAACCTTAGGCGAACCGGTTTATATTCCGCCGGTCGTGGCGCAAGGCCGCATGTTTGTGCTGACGGACGCGGCAAAACTGATCGCGCTAAACTGAGAAATGCTCTAGATCAGTGACGTATGAAGCGGCCCCATTTGGGGCCCTTGCTGTTTTTGACGTTAGACGGAAGCCATGTCTCAAGCCACAACCGCCGCGCCCGTGGTCGCCATTGTCGGGCGGCCCAACGTCGGCAAATCGACGCTCTTCAATCGGTTGACCGGCAGCCGCGCCGCGCTCGTCTCGGATATCCCTGGATTGACGCGCGATCGCCGCGAAGAGCTGGCCGATCTCGGCGGCGGCGCGACTGTGCGCTTGGTCGATACCGCCGGATTAGAAGAGGCGCCGCAAGGCTCGATCGCCGACCGGATGCGCAAGCAATCGGAAAAGGCCATTGCCGATGCCGATCTCATTGTCTTCGTCGTCGATGCACGCGCGGGGATCACGCCGGCGGACGCGGCTTTCGCGCGGGTGACGCGTGAGTCCGGCAAGCCCGTCGTATTGGTTGCCAACAAAGCCGAAGGTCACAAGGGCACGGACGGCTTCTACGATGCGTTCTCGCTCGGGTTTGGAGATCCGCTGGCGATCTCGGCCGAGCATGGCGAAGGCATCGGCGATCTGACAGCTGAGATCGCTTCGGCGCTCGACTTGAAATTGCCGGCGCCGAAGCGGCGCAAGCGCGGTCAAGACTTCGACGATGAACCAGTGGCCGAGGAGAAACCGGCGACATTGAAACCCGTGCGCGTCGCGATCGTCGGGCGTCCGAACGCCGGCAAATCGACGCTGGTCAATGCGTTGCTCGGCGAGGATCGCATGATCACGGGACCGGAACCCGGTCTCACGCGCGACAGCGTGCCGAGCGACATTATCTACAAAGGTCGTCCGATCCGGTTGATCGACACCGCCGGTCTGCGGCGCAAGGTGCGCATTACCGAACTCGCCGAAAAATTATCGGCGAGTGATGCCGTGCGCACGATCCGCTTTGCCGAAGTCGTCGTGCTTCTGATCGATGCCGAGCATCCGTTTGAGAAGCAGGACCTGACCATCGGCAGCATGGTCATCGATGAAGGCCGTGCGCTGGTTGTTGCCGTCAACAAATGGGATCTGGTTCAGGACAAACCGGCGGCGCTCAAGGAACTGAAAGAGACAATCGGGAATAGCTTAGCGCAGGTGCCGGGCGTCGCACTCGTCACAATTTCTGCGCGGGCGGAAAAAGGCCTCGATCAGTTGATGTCCGCAATCGTCAAAACCTACGAACTCTGGAACCGGCGGATTTCGACGCCGAACCTCAATCGCTGGCTGCAAGAGGCGACGTCTCGGCATGCGCCGCCCGCCGTAACCGGCCGGCGGATCAAAATTCGCTATATGACGCAGGCGTCCACGCGTCCGCCGACCTTTGTGGCATTTTGTCAGCGCGCCGAAGCGATGCCCAAATCGTACCTGAAATATCTCGTCAATTCGCTGCGCGAGGCGTTCGATTTGCCGGGCGTCCCCGTCCGCTTCAATTTGCGCAAGGGCGATAATCCGTTCGACAGGAAATAAGCGCGTCGCACTCTGGAACCGTGCTTCCGGCGCGACGTTGCGTTAGAAGACTGCGCCGTACCGGCGCCACTATTTGCCGCCTATTGGCACACCTTTAGCGGTTGCCGATCGGCAATCAGCAGCAAAGCCGCTTCGGTCGCCGAAGAGGTTGTCACAACAGTCTGAGGGATTTGACGGCATGCGTAATATTTTCATCGCTCTTGGTTTCGCCGCTTCGATGGCACTCACCGCGCCCGGCGCTTCGGCGTTCTCAAAGGCCGTCGAAAAGGCTTGCGCTGGCGATTACCAGAACTACTGCGCGCAATATGTTCCGAATTCCCCGCAGGTTCGCCGTTGCTTTGAGAGCAACCGCAAGGGCCTGTCGAAGTGGTGCATCCGCGCTCTCGTCGACGCGGGCGAAGTACCGGCCAAATATCTGAAGAAATAAGCCGCGTGAGAAGCAGCAGGCGGGAGCAACAGCAGCAAACGTGTAAGAAGGCTGCTGCGCTCACCGCCCACTCGGGCGTCAGCCGCATCAACTGGCGCCGCTCCGGACTGCATCAGATAATAGGGGCGCGCTCTGTTTCAAGGGCGCGCCTTCATTTATTTTGCGATGGCGTTTTTGAGCGTCTATCGTGCGCGCTCGACGGCGCGCGAAGGACAGGCGGTTCGAAGCACAGGCGATTCAAAGTGACAGACAGCGCAACGAGCGAGCAAGTTGGCGGTTCGGCGAAGCCGTCGGACGTGATGTTTTATCACCTCGAGTACCAGCCTCTCGAAAAGGTGCTGCCGCTACTGGTCGAGAAGACACTGGAGCGCGGGTGGCGCGCAGTGGTGCAAGCCGGTTCAGATGAGCGCCTCGAAGCGCTGGATAGTCTCCTCTGGACGTACAGCGAAGAAAGTTTCCTGCCGCATGGCACAGCGCGCGCTGGATTTTCCGATCAGCAGCCGGTGTACCTGACGACCGGCGACGAAGTGCCAAACGGTGCCGGCGTGCGCTTCGTCGTCGACGGCGCGACACCAGCGTCGTTCGCCGGCATGGAGCGCATCATTTTTCTGTTCGACGGCAACGACAGCGATGCCGTTGCTGCCGCGCGGGTTCAGTGGAAGGCTGCGAAAGCGGCAGGTTGCGGCCTTACATACTGGCAGCAATCGGATAACGGGCGCTGGGAGAAGAAAGCCTGAGCGGCCCCGCGCTTGACACCGTCGCCGGTAACCGGCTCAACACGCTGCCATGAATTACCGACACGTCTATCATGCCGGCAACTTCGCCGATGTTTTAAAGCACGTCATTCTGGCGCGCATCGTCACGTACTTGAAGTTAAAGCCGCAGCCGTTTCGCGTCATCGATCTGCATGCTGGCGCTGGGCTTTACGATCTCACCGGCGAGGAAGCCGGAAAAACCGGTGAATGGCGCGACGGCATCGGCCGATTGCGCGACGCTGATCTGGAGCCGGGCGTCAGGGAATTGCTCGCGCCGTATCTCGATACGATTTCTGCAATCAATGGCGAGGGCGCCGTCAAATTCTATCCCGGCAGCCCGTTGCTCGCGCGCGCACTAATGCGCGACTGCGATACACTCGTTGCAAATGAATTGCATCCAGACGACGCGATGGCGCTCAAGAGCGCGCTTCGCCGGCATGAGGCATCGAAGGTTACGACGCTCGATGCCTGGACTGCGATCAAGGCGCTGCTGCCGCCGCCGGAGCGACGCGGCATCGTTTTAATCGACCCACCGTTCGAGCAGCCTGACGAGTTCGAACGCATGACGGACGCGATTAAAGCCGGACTGCAGCGTTTCGCGAGTGCCGTCTATATCGTCTGGTACCCGATAAAGAATGTCATCGCAGCGAACGACATGGTCGATGCCGTGACGCGGCTAGGTTGTCCGAAAATGCTCGATGTCCGCCTGAAGATCGCGGAGCCGTTCCCGGGGCTTGGCTTAACCGAAACGGGCGTCTTGCTGCTCAATCCACCGTTCAGTTTGAAGGATGAACTGAACCTCGTAATGCCGGCTCTAGCCGCGCGTCTCGGTCAGGATCGCGGCGCGGCTTTCACCGTTGCCGAGCCTGGAGGGAATGACTGACACGGCTCTTTGCCGCCATTTCGCCTTGCACGGCGTCAGAAATCACGCATAAATTGCAACCATTACGCGGGATGCACCACGATTTCCCGTCGACCCTTGGCAGCGCCAAGTTTCAAGTAGGCGAACCAAGTCGCCCCCGGGACGATCCACGGGCGCAGTCCGCATGGCGGCCACTGCCGGGCCATCATGCCCTCAATTCCTGCCGCCGGAATGGATTGCACTGGGAGACATGCGCATGCGCCAGACCGGTACGGTCAAATTCTATAACTCGCAGAAGGGTTATGGCTTCATAAAACCAGACGACGGTGGAAACGACGTCTTCGTGCACGTCACGGCCGTCGAGCGATCGGGCATAGGCGACTTGAACGAAGGCATGCGCATTTCGTTTGATACCGAGCCGGATAAGCGCGGCAAAGGTCCGAAGGCCGTCGATCTCCAGAAAGCCTGACAAGCCTCAACGCTGAGCGCGTGACATGCGCGCATCGCGCCGGTTTGTCCCGATCGTAGGCCCTAAATAGCTAAGGCCCGCCGTTGTGACCGGCGGGCCTCGTCGTGACGTCTGTTGTGAAGAGTTGGATCGCAGCCTACTTCGCCAGCATGCTGCGGATCAGGCCGACAACCACGGTTGCCAAGCCACCGCCTGCGCCGCCGCTGACAAGTTGCGACACCAGCGCCATGACGTCGAGACCGCCTTCGGCACCAATCAATGGTGCTCCGCCGGTCAGCAGAGGTCCGAGGAGTGTGCCGCCAAGACCGCCACCGACAGCGCCGGCAATCGAGTTGCCGAGTGTGCCGAGGCTGATGTTCTTGAGCAGCGAGCCCGCGACGTTTCCGCCGAGTGCACCGCTCACGAGCTGGATGATTAGTGGTAACAAAGTTTCCATAGCCGTCCTCCAGAGCTTGAGGTTTTTGGGCCTTGGCATTGCTGCCGCAGCCTAACCCCTTGTTTCAGTCAACGCTCACGAGTCGTTCATACCACGGATGAACGACGACGGTGCAGGCCCGCAAAAATAGCTGGCTTTTCGCGGGCGGCGTGATTGTTCGGTAACAATCTGCTCTCAAATTGGAGGTGATTCTGATATTTTTTGCAGCATCCGGCTGGTCGTGTCGCTTTTCCCTCGGCCGTCGCTCGCGCATTTTCGCGTCTGCGCCGGGAATCGAACGGTGCCGATCGTGGTCGGCCCAAGAGCAACAATCACAGAGCGATCAACGGCATTCGTGACGCTTGGCCTTGTTCGCGCGCGATTGTGACGTTTATAACTCTGGCAACCTTTGGTTAACCCGCTAGCGGAGACACGCTCATGCGTCAGTCAGTGAAATTCGTAGCAGCGTCAGCGCTTGCGATCGCCTTTGCAGGTTCGAGCGCAATGCCTGCATCGGCGGCGTGCACGCGGCTTGCGTTCTCGGTGAACGACTACGGCAAGGAAGGTCCGACCAAAGACGCCAAGGAGCTGCTCGACAAATACATCGCCAAGAAAATGGCAGAGCGCGGCGTGACCGACTACAAGACCGGTCCGAAGAGTGTGACGTGCGAACTCTTCCTCGATGTGATTCTGTTCGACGAGCACACCTGCAAGGCCGAAGCGACGGTATGCTGGGGCGGCTCGACACCATCGCCGGCGTCAGGTGAAACAGCTTCAGCACCAGCAGCAAAATCAGCACCGAAGGACGCGACGGCTGCCGCGCCGGCTGAAAGCGGCGATGCTGCGGCCAAACCCGCAGCCAACTAATCGCGCGCGCGACGCAATTCGTTTGCTGAACTTACAAAGCCGGGATCGGGCGATCGCTCGTTCCGGCTTTTGTCATTCAGGAACGCCGCGCGTCAGCGTGTGCGTTCAATCGATCAAGACGCAGGCGATGCCGTTCATCGGTCAGCAGCCAAACGCTGGCGAGCGCTCCGGCGAGGACCGCGACTGACGTTGCACCAGCGATCAGAAACATGATCAGGACCTGATATTTTGCGGCCTCGACGGGATCGATCCCCGCGAGAATTTGGCCTGTCATCATGCCAGGAAGAGAAACAACACCGGCGGCTGCCATAGCGTTCAGGATCGGCATCAGCCCGGTGCGCAACGAGCGCCGGAGAATATCTTCGAACGCGACGAACCGCGTGGCGCCTAGCGCGAGCCGTGCTTCGATCTGCGCGCGCTCGCGGATCGCGGCGGACGTCATGCTGTCGAGCACCAGAGCGACGCCGGAAAGCGAATTGCCAACCAGCATGCCAAGAAGCGGCAGCAAGATGCGCGGCGCATGCCACGGTTGTGGCTGGATCACCGCAAGGGCGATGAATGTCGTCAGAAGACCGGCGAGAAAAGCCGGCGAACTGGACAGCAGCATCGCGCGCCAGCCGGCAAAGCGATGTTCCTGGCGCATGATGATTTCAGCACCGGCAGCGACCGCCATTACGGATGCAAAGAGAACGGTCCATAGCGGCGACGTTTGCGCGAAGATAAACTTCAAGATCAGTGCAACCGCAGCAAGCTGCACAATCATGCGCAGGGACGCGATTGCCAGTGTCTTTTCGAGCTTCAAGCCGTAGACAAACGAGATTGCGCCATTGATGGCAACGAGCGCCGCCGCGACAATCAGATCAGAGTAGGCCAGCGGGACGTAGGTGGTCATGCGCGCTGTCCTCCGCGTACGGGCAGAGGCTTCGCCAACTGCAAGCGCGCGTCGGCGAGACGATTGATCTGCGCCTGATCATGGCTGGCAAACACGACCGAACGTCCTGCCAGCAGTTGGAAACGGATCAATTCCTCGACGAGCGCCGCGGTCTGCGGATCAAGGCCCGATGCCGGTTCATCGAGCAGCAAGACGCTTGGCTCGTCGATAAGTGCGCGGGCGAGCGCCAGGCGTTGGCGTTCGCCGGTCGAGAGTTCGCTCAAAGGCGCGTCGAGGCTTTTGGGTGTGAGCGCAACTGCTGTCAAAAGGCGGTCTAGTTTTGATTGCGCAGTTTTCTCAGAGAGATCGAACGCCTGCCGTGCCGTCGCCGTCCACCATGCTGGTTCGGACGACGCATAGCGCACGCGTTTGCGCCACTCAGGAGCGGGAATTTCGTGCCGCTCAGCGCCATTCAGAAAAACGTGCCCGGCCGCAGGGTGAAGATCGGCGATCGCGCGCAGTAGCCGCGTCTTGCCCGAACCGGACGGCCCTTCGATCGCCATGCATTCGCCATTCGCCACGCTGAATGAGAGCGGCGGCAACGGGTCGACCTTCAAAGCATCAATGCGCAGCACGTTGCGGCAAGCCTTCCAGCCTCATCTGTCCGGTAGCAGGAGAGATCTGAGGATTAGCAAGGCCCGTGCTGCGGCGCCAGCGGCGCGAGCGCGCTATCAACCGGTCTCGATCATGCCGCGACGCGGATTTCTTGCAACTTCATCTCGATGATCTCGCGATTGAAGGGCTTCAGCAGGAAGTCGTCGGCGCCTGCCATTTGCGCACGACTGAAATCGGCGGCGTCGTTTTCTGTCGCGAGATAGATGATGTAGGGCCGTCGATCCAACGTCATGCGGCGGATATTCGAGATAAACTCGTGGGTATTGCTGCCCGGTATCCGCCAATCTGCCAGTATCACGTGCGGCGTTTCCCCGGCGAGGCGGTCCAAGGCGCCGTCCGTCGTTTCCGCTTCGATCGCGCGGTAGTCCAGGCTTTCGAAAATCAGCCGGGCGTATTTTCGAATGATTTCGGAATCATCAACGATCAGGCAGAGTTTCATGGGCACTCACGCGGCGATGGGATTTCGCCACGACTGTGCGTGTAAGTCGTTAAGGTGCTCTTAATCGTTGTGACGAATTTGCGGACAGCTTATTCGGCAGGTTTTGCGACCAGCAGAATATCGACGCCATCTTTGAGAATTTCGAGCCGCATGCTTGCCGTCTGAGCAATGCGCCACGTGTAATAGGCCTGAATGCTCATGGCATCTAGGGCGATCGGATTGCCGGCGACGAAATCCGTCAGATACTGCGGCGGACGGGCGCCCGTGCCGCTACAACGCAGCAGAAAACTTGGCGTTTCAAACGAGCCGCCGATCGCGACTTCGATCTCACCGCCTCGCGGAAGTGCGGTGACCGAACAGGCGACGAGATTGAGCAGCAACTTGACTTTGTCCTTGGCGACATAGCCGGGCGCGCCGCGCCAGTTGAGCTTGTGCTTGCCCTGCGTGATGCCGATGAAGCCACGCGAAATTTGTTCCGCCGTATTCAGATCGATCATCGATCCGGCGGAGCCCGCCGCGCCAAACGCGAAGCGTGCGAACTGCAGCCGGGCTGACGCCTGCTCGGTGACGTTGCGAATGACGTTCAAGGCATAGGTTTTGGCCTGCGCGTCGTCGTCTTCGTCGAGAATTTCGAGGCCATTGTAGATCGCGCCGACAGGATTGATGACGTCGTGGCAGATCTTGCTCGAAATCAAAGCTGCGAGTTCGAGATCGGTCGGATGGACGCGCTGGTTCATGGATAGCCCCAAGGATTGGACCTGAGAAGGTCAGGCGCGGCGGCTCTGGCGCGATGGGCGCCACGCGAGCCTACAGGGGCCGCTTGCGAATGCTTATCATCCTCTGATACATGCGCCGCACGGCTTTTGCAAAGTACTGCTTGCAAGGGCGGCTGCCGGTAGGGACTTTAAATCGCAGCTGAGACCGCGGGGCCACGGTCGGCTGCGGCGTCGCTGCCCGGTTCTTATGCGTATAGCATGCGGTAAGCCTTCGTTGCCCGGACTCAATACGAATCGAAGTTGCCGCGGGCGCACGTGACTAGCCGTTGCGATTCGATTCTTCTGACTTTCCAGGAACGACGACCAAAATGCGCGCCGCCGACTTCGACAGGCTAGCCGAGAAGCTCTATCCCGCCGTTCTCGACGCCGGTCTGCTCGAGATGCAGCATTTCAAGACCGGCGTGCCGATTGAAACGAAGTCAGACCGATCTCCGGTGACGGTTGCTGATCGCGAGGCGGAAGCCGTCATTCTTGCGGCGCTCGCCCAGATCGCACCCGATCTGCCGGTGGTCGCCGAAGAAGCGGTATCTGCCGGACATATTCCGGCGCCGTCCAACGAGTTCTTCCTCGTCGATGCGCTGGATGGCACGCGGCTATTCATTCGCGGAAAGCCGGAATTCTCGGTCAATATCGGCCTCGTCCAAAACCGCAGGCCAGTCTTCGGCATGATCTATGTGCCACCGACCGGCGACTTGTTTTACACGGCAGCCGACGGGCGTGCGGTGCGTGCGAATGCACCTTGGTCGCTCGCCGATCGCATCGCATTTTCAGCTTTGACGCGGCATACTTTGAGCGCGCGAACGCCTGATCGGAACAACCTGAAAGCCTTCAACAGCCAAACGGCAGGCGCGGCTGGAGCAGGCTTGCTCAAAGCATTGAATGTAAAGACGGCGGAGCCGATTGGCTCATCGCTCAAGTTTTGTCTGATCGCTGCCGGTGAGGGTGACCTCTACGCCCGGCTTGGCGAGACAAGCGAATGGGATACCGCCGCTGGACAAGCGATACTCGAAGCCGCAGGCGGGACCGTCACAATCGACGGCGGCACGGCGCTGACCTACGGCAAGGCGGCGGCGACATATCGTAATCCTCACTTCGTCGCTTGGGCGCGCGAGCCCCTGATTGCGGATTTCGGCCGTCACCACGGGTGAGATTTGCGTGCATTTCTGAGCTGTCTGGCGCAGATGCAACGCTTTCCGGCCACACTTTGGCGAAAGTGTCACGCGATTGTGAGGAGCGTTGAGTCTGTGTCGGCGTGGGCAGCCGAAGCGGTGTGAAAAGAATAGTCTCGTCCAAAAACCACAGGGTCTGACGGATGTCGAAAGCTTCAAGCGGGCACGGTTACGGCTGGCACAGCGTGCGCATGGCGTTGCTCGCAGTCGGCACGGTTTTCATCTTGCTGTCGCCTGCAAATGCGGTCGACGACGCGTATCGACCGCCAAATCAGGATGGCTACAGCAGTGGCGATGCCTATCGCGCGCCACCTCCACCGTCGGCTGAGACCTATGAGCCTTATCGTCCGCTCGACGGATCGCGTCGCGACGGCGGCGCTCCGTATAGTCGCGGTGGCGATGCCGGCGGATATGGCGAGCCGTACGCACCGCCGCCGGTCGGTGCCAACAGCCGCCAAGAGCGTTATGAGCCGGTCGCACCGGAATCTGAGGGCGGTCCACCAGAACAGGGATCGCGCGGTTATTACACTCAGAATGAGATTCTAAAGGCTGGGCATGGATTTTTTGGCGGCGTGAGCACCGGGCTTGCGTCGGCAATCGAGTGGGCGTTTCAGAAAGCCGGCCGGCCGAATGGCTACATCCTAGGCCAGGATGCCGGCGGCGCTGTCGTTGCCGGCGTGCGCTATGGCGAGGGCAAACTGCACACAAAGGACGCGGGCGATCATAAGGTCTTTTGGCAAGGTCCGACCGTCGGATATGACTTTGGCGCCGAAGGATCGAAGGTCATGGTCCTCGTGTACAATCTGCACGATCCCTCCGATATCTATAACAGGTTTGGCGGGGTCGAAGGATCGGCGTATGTCGTCGGAGGTGTCGGCGTGCAACTCCAGAAGGCCGGCGATATAACTCTTGCACCGATACGAGCGGGGGTCGGCTTGCGGCTGGGTGCCAACGTCGGCTATTTGAAGTACACGCGAAATCCGACCTGGAACCCCTTCTAGGATGTCGCAGCGGCGACGCCGACCTGATAATCACTCCTGATCTCAGGGCGCGCTGGGCGACGGGTATACTGCAAGACCGGCGTTGCGGTGCGGCGCCCAAACGCATTTGAACCAGGACGTATTTCTTGATCACCGTCTACGCGGCCATGCATGTGATCTTGGGCTTCCTGCTGGCGGCCTTTTTGCTGCTTTTGCTGCAGCCTGCGTACCGGCGGCGCATCGAGCGGTTCGCAACCGAAACCGTGAAGCGGACGTTGCCGCTGACGGAAGCCGAAATCACGGCAGACAAAGACCGTTTGCGCGCGGCGTTCGCGCTCGATGTCCATAAGCTCGAAATGAAGCTTGAAGACGCAGGTCTGACGGCGGCGCGGCAGAGCGTCGAAATCAACCGTCGCGAAGCCAAAATCCACGATCTCGAACAAGCCATCGCAACGCAGAAGATGAGCGTTGAAGAGCACGAGAATGCCCGTCGCGTGCTTGAACAGGCGATCCTCGACCGGTTGCCGAAGGTCGAGCAGCGGCTCGCCGAGGCGCGCAAACTGCTGGTACAGCGCGACCGGGAAATCATGCTTCTGACCGACAGCGGCGCCAAACAGGCGGAAGCGCTTGAGGAAGCGACCCAGATCAACACGCAGCAACGGTCCGAGCTGTCACGCGTTCGCGCGGCGCTCGACACCCGCGCGGCACGCAACCGCGAGACGCTAGGCGATCCGAGGTTTGACGGTGAAGTCGCGCTGCGCTCTGAACTTGAAGAATTGCGGGCCAAGTCGCGCGAACAGTCGGCGATGATCGACAAGCTGCAAAAGCGGCAGAAGCTTGCCGAGGCCGATGCGGAAGTAGAAGCTCAGAAGGCAGCAGAGCTTGCGGCGTTGAAATCGGAATTGGCGAAATCCGAAGCCAAGGTTTTGAGCCTCGAAGGCGACGGGAACGACGCCCGTAAGGCGCTCGACGCTAAAATTCGTGAACTCGAAATCGAAGCCGAAGCGCAACATGCCGAAATGGCGAAGATGCGCGCCGCACTCAAAGCGTTTGCTGATAGTGCGGTCGATCCGTCGACCGGTCGCACGTCGGCTTCGCTGACGGCGAAGGTCGAGATTAGCCAGCTGCAAGCTGAGGTCGCGGAGAATCGCAGCACGATCGAGAGTTTGCGCGCCGAACTGGCCAGCAGCAATGAACGGCTAGTGCGACAGGCGCAGAACTTTCGCGACGAGTTGCGCCGCTTGGGTGGCGGTGCGTCGGTCGGCAACAATGCCGGCGATAAGCCGGACTTCGATGCGCCCCGCCGGCCGCTTGCCGAACGGATTGCGGCCCCGCGTGTTCCGGGCGCCGCGAGCACCAGCAACGGATATGCGGCCCAGGGCGAAACTGCTCGCGACGTGCGGGCTGCTACTGGCGGCTTCTTGAAAGCCGTCAATGGCGGCGCGACTGACGCTTCCGGCGATACTGTCGTAGTCGAGGCGCCGGTAGAGGCGGCGATTGACGTATCACCGCGGCGCCCGCGCTTGCTCGACCGCATTAGCGGTATTGAAAAGTAGAGCGCGCTTCAGCGCCGAGCGCGGCAAGTATCGGTTACGAAAACGCTAACTGAGGCTTGAGGCAGTTCTTCAGCTTTCAGTGGTACCGGTCAGTTGAGCGCGCGATCGTCGGTTGCATAACGGCGTTTCGCCGGCATGACGCCATCCGCGCTTCGCCAGCTCTCGTGGCATGCTCCGTTCCTGTACCGGTTGCGTCCATGATTTCCTATCAGCAGATCCGCCAACAACTCGGCGACGATGTCGTCCGCGACGTTGAAGATGCCGTCAGTCGCGCGGTGGTGGCGTCATGGTCGAAAGACCCAGGGCAAGGCGACGCGGCGCTGCAGGCGCTGCTTGTCTGCATGCTCGCATCGGTGATCGGCACCTTCGACCGGACCTACGAAAGCGAATATCGCGCTGCGCAGTGCTCCGACATGTTGGCGCGCATCATTGAAGATTTGCCACGACATTGATCGCTGTTTAAACGCCGCTCACTAATTAGAAATAATTGTAGGACATTCTTCATCGTAGATATCCCGAACTCCGGAAGAGTCCGGGGTGGCGGCGGCATGATGCCTGCGATGTCGAGCCGTAACCCGGCATGATCCCCTGACATTTGAATGATTGCGGCACCTTCGCGTGCGATGGCGCCGCTGTGGGTCTCATGAAAATCCGGGTTCGATTGCGCCTCCGTTCGCTGCCGTGTGCCGTTTCTGCGCACGCACAAAACCTCATTGAATTACTGCCTGCCGCACGTCTGCGTTCCCACGTGCAGCGCTGCCGCTCCCAAATTGCCAGCAACGCGGCAGGCAGTAATGATTTGCCCATAGCCATTCGGCATGGCCGGCACGGCGCATTGCAATCGGTAGCGCGTTTTCAATCCGACACGTCGGGCGCGACGGCGATCGTATTCGGCATCATGGCGTTGATCATGATGACCTTCGTCGGCATCGGATTGGACTTCGCGCGCTGGAGCAATGCGCGCAACCAAACGATCGCCGCGCTCGACGCTGCTGTGCTCGCTGCCGGACGCGCCTTGCAAACCAATGGTGGCAACACCGCGGACGCGCTCGCTGTCGCGAAACAGTACTACACGCAGGGCACGCAAAACCGTCTCAAGCTCAAGACCGACACAGTGTCTTTCACGGTTGGTGATTCAGGCACGTCGATTAGCGCTATTGGACAAGCGACGATCGCCACGCCCCTGCTGGCGCTGATGAATATTAAAACTTTGCCGGTCGTGACGTTGTCGGCCGCGAACAGTCCGACGGCAAAGCTGTCGGTCGGCGACAACGCCAAAACCAATATTGAAATGTCGATGATCCTCGACATGTCGGGCTCGATGAATGAGGGCACAAAACTGCCCGACCTCAAACTTGCTGCGCAGGACCTCGTCGATATTATCGTCTGGCAAAATCAATCCAAATATACGTCGAAGGTCGCGTTGGTTCCCTATGCGACGGCCGTCAACGCAGGCGTCTATGCCGATGCGGCGCGCGGCAGCCCGATCCTTGGCGGGTGCAAGACGCTCGGCTGTCTTATGCAGTCACTGGTCAATCCATACGGTTTGCCGCTGCTGTATTCGCTGAGTTCGTGCGTCACGGAACGCACAGGCGCTCATGCCTACAAGGACACCGATCCGAAAACGGCGCCGGTCGGGCCGAATTATCCGAGTTTGAACAACCCGTGTTCGACGCAAGCGGTCACGCCGCTGACCAACAACAAAGACACGCTGACGTCGGCGATCAAGGGCTTGAAGGCGGGTGGATCAACCGCCGGTCAGGTTGGTGTTGCCTGGGGCTGGTATATGCTGTCTCCGAAATGGGCCGACGTCTGGCCATCCGCGAGCAAGCCTGCCGCGTACGGATTGAGCGACGTTAAAAAGATCGCCGTTCTTATGAGCGACGGCGAATACAACAGCAGTTACTGTAAAGGCGTGATCAGCCAGGATTCGACCAACGGCAGCGGGTCTATTCTCGATAAGATCAACTGCAACGCGTCGAATGGCAACGCCTACGACCAATCCGAAAAAATGTGTGCAGCGATGAAGCAAGCCGGTGTCACGGTCTATACGGTCGGCTTCAATCTGATCAACAGCGCCGATGCGGTCGATCTGATGAATAACTGCGCTTCGACGCCCAACAGCTTTTACAACGCTTCAAACGGCGAGGAACTGCGCCAAGCGTTTCGTGACATCGCACTGAAAGTGTCGAAGCTGTTCCTGACGCAGTGATGGCACGCTGAAAAGCGCCATCGCACGAGCGTTGCCTAGAGCAACTGACGGCGGACCTTCAAATGACGGCTGGCGAGGATCTTATCGATCCTGCGGCCATCCAGGTCGACGACTTCAAACCGCCAGCCGTTGACGTCAACGTGCTCGCCGGTTTTCGGAATGTGCTGCAACTCGGCAAGCACGAATCCTGCGGCGGTTTCGTATGAACGGTTCTGCGGCAGGACGATCCCGATTTTGTCAGCCATTTCGTCGGCCGGCATCGAGCCTGACAGAAGCCACGAGCCATCGTCGCGTTCCACGGCATCCGGCTCGATGCCTTCGGTGTCGGATTTGAAAGCGCCCGCGATTGCTTGCAGAATATCGGCAGGAGTGACCAAGCCCTCGAAGTGGCCGTACTCGTCGTGGATCAACGCCATCGGCACATTGGCATCGCGCAAGATCGACAAGACGTCGAGCGCGTCGGTCGTTTCCGGAATGATCGGCGCCTTGCGGATATGTGAGCGGACTTCAAACGGCTTGCCGGCGAGGATGGTTGCCAGCAGTTCGCGCGTTTGGACGACGCCGATCATGTTGTCAGCAGAGCCGTCGCCGACGGGCAAGCGCGAGTGGGGCGTCGTTATCAGGCGCTCGCGGATAATCGCGTCATTGGCTGTTATATCGATCCAGTCGACGTCAGTGCGCGGTGTCATGAGCCCAACGACAGCGCGGTCGGCAAGACGCATGACACCTGAGATCATTTCGCGTTCGCCGCTTTCGAGAACACCGCTCGTCTCGGCTTCGGCGATGATCGTTTTGATTTCTTCGTCGGTGACAGCGTTGTCGTTTTCGGTCGTTTGACCAAAAATGCGAAATACGAATTTCGTCGACGCATCGAGGACCCATACGGCCGGCAAGGCTGCCTTCGCAAAAGCCGACATGATCGGGGCGACAGCGCAGGCGATGCCTTCGGCGTTGCGTAACGCCAGAGTTTTCGGAACGAGTTCGCCCACGATCACCGAAAGGTACGTGATGATCAGAATAACCGAGCCGTAGCCGAGCGGACCTGCAATCGCATCAGGAACGCCCACGTTTTGCAAGTACGCGATCGCTCCGTCGCCGAACGCTTCGCCTGAAAACGCACCGTTGATGATGCCAATCAGCGTAATGCCGATTTGGACGGCAGATAGGAAGCGCCCTGGTTCAGACGCCAGCGCAAGCGCACTTTGGGCACCGGCTCTGCCGGCGGCTTCCATAGCTTTCAGTCTCGGACGTCTTGAGGAGACGACAGCGAGTTCGGAGAGCGCAAAAAGACCGTTGAGAAGAATGAGTGCGACGACGATGAAAAGTTCGGTCACGGGTTTCGCGGCCGACGTCTTCGTCAAAGCCACTCCTTAATTGAGATTGGGCGTGAACATAGGACGCGCACGCCTCCGACGCAATGCGGCAGGTCTGAGGACAATTCGTTGAACAAATTCAATTGAAACGAGGATTGACGTAAGTCTGTGCAACTTGCGTTTTCGATGCGCGATGCAGGTTAACGCGCGCTCAATTGCGTGGCACAGCAGCCAGCGGTTTGACATCGGCGACGCGGCGGCCGGTATCGAGATCGATGATTGCTATTCCTGTTCCGGCTGGGCTCTCATGATGGACCGCGAGGCGATTGCCGGAGACCGATACGGAGACGACTTTGGCGCCCGGCGGCAGTTCGACGGCAATTTCGCCGCCCGCCGGTGCCAGCGCTGACGTTGCCGTACCGGATTGCTGTTCGGCGCCGCCGCCTGTCACGATGCGCAGCACGACGGCGCCGAGACCGAGCAAGATTAATACGCCCATGCCTGCGATGAGGATCTTGAGGTTGCGCTGGAGGCGCTGTTCGCGCAAGAGATCAGCTTCGCTCATCGGGGAACCGTCGGGTGCAGTTCTGGGGCTGTCCGTCATGACGTTTTGGTCCTTTGACCGGTCGTTCCATCAAACAAAGCGAGGCGCGGGTGCACGAAGGCAAGGTGGATGCCGCGACAAAGACATTCGAGGTCGTTGAGAACAACGCCTCGGAGCGTCTTGACCGCTGGTTGGCAACGCAAATTCCGGAGCTGTCGCGCGCCAGGATCCAGGCCCTGATCAAGGACGGCCACGTTTCGCGCGACGGCCGGACCATAGTTGAGCCGAATACCCGGGTCAAACCTGCGGAATTTTACGATGTCGAGGTGCCGGAAGCAGAGCCGGCCGCGGTTGCGGGGGAAGCAATCCCGCTGAAAGTCGTGTTCGAAGATCACAGCGTCATCGTTATCGACAAGCCGGCTGGCCTGGTCGTGCATCCGGCGGCTGGCCACGCGACGGGCACGCTTGTCAACGCGCTCATCGCGCACTGCGGCGACAGCCTGTCTGGCGTCGGCGGTGTCAAGCGTCCGGGCATCGTGCATCGTCTCGACAAGGATACGAGCGGATTGCTGGTCGTTGCCAAGAACGACGCGGCGCATCAAAGTTTGTCCGACCAATTCAAATCGCATGGCGAGGATGGCCGACTGCACCGTGCCTATCTGGCACTGGTCTGGGGCGTACCTGTTCGCCCGAAAGGCGTGATTGACGCGGCGCTGGCGCGAAGCACGTCAAACAGGACAAAAATCGCCGTATCGCGTCACGAGACGGCAAGGCGCGCGTTGACACACTATGAGGTGGTTGAGACGTTCACGGGCGCGACACCGGCGGCCACGGTATCGCTTCTTCGGCTCATTCTGGAGACCGGCCGGACGCATCAAATCCGTGTGCATCTGGCGCATATCGGTCATCCGGTTTTAGCAGACCCCGTCTACGGGACCGGTTTCAAGACCCGGGAAGCGCTGCTCAACCCGCGTGCGCAGGCCTTGGCGGAGCGTATGCATCGGCAAGCTTTGCACGCAGCGGAGCTGGGGTTTGAGCACCCCAAAAGTGGCAAACCAAAGCTGTTTGAGAGCCCTTTACCCGCTGATATGGCTCAACTAATCGCAGCGCTTAAGCTGCCTGCGGAACCAGCCAAAAAGCCGAAATCGACGGAAAAGCAGTCGTCGCCGCGTTCTCATAACAAGTGACGCGGAAGGCAGCGGCGATCGAAGACAGGCGGCGGGCAACCGCCGGGAAATCTTTGAAACGCAACCGTGTAATTCCGCGTTTAACAACTATGTAACATGCCGGGCGGGGGCTTCGAATATATGGTCCCGGACGTTCGTCGGGCACATGGAGCGCTGGGCCGAACCGGAAACGGGTGAAGGTCAGCAGTCGGAGCGATGGCAACTAGAGCACTTCCCACAATTGCAGGTGGTTCGCTGGGTCTTTCGCGGTATCTCGAAGAGATCCGCAAATTTCCGATGCTCGAGCCTGGCGAAGAATTCATGCTCGCGAAACGCTGGCAGGAGCATGCCGATGCTGACGCGGCTGAGAAGCTCGTCACATCGCATCTGCGCCTAGTTGCGAAAATTGCAATGGGCTATCGCGGCTACGGGTTGCCGATTGGCGAAGTGGTATCTGAAGGCAACGTCGGTTTGATGCAGGCCGTCAAGCGGTTCGAGCCTGATAAGGGTTTCCGCCTCGCGACGTATGCCATGTGGTGGATCCGCGCCTCGATCCAGGAGTACATCCTGCGCTCGTGGAGCCTTGTCAAAATGGGTACCACCGCCGCGCAGAAGAAGTTGTTTTTCAATCTGCGCCGGACCAAAAGCCAGTTGCAGGCTCTCGAAGAAGGCGACTTGAAGCCGGAGACCGTCAAAAAGATCGCGACGAAGCTCGGCGTGACGGAAGATGAAGTCATCAGCATGAACCGCCGCCTCGGTGGTGACAGCTCGCTGAATGCTCCGGTGCGTGCGGAAGCTGAATCTGGCGAATGGCAGGATTGGCTTGTCGACGATACGCCGTCTCAGGAAGAGCGCCTTGTCGAAGACGAGGAACTGAGCCGCCGCCGTTCGTATTTGCGCTCGGCGATGTCCGTACTGAACGACCGCGAGCGCCGCGTGTTTGAAGCCCGCCGTCTTGCAGAAGATCCGGCGACGCTTGAAGATCTGTCGGAAGAGTTCGGCGTGAGCCGCGAGCGCATTCGCCAGATCGAGGTGCGGGCTTTCGAGAAGGTTCAGAAGGCCGTCACGACATCTGCGAAGCGGGAAGAGACGCCGCAGACGTTGCAGCTCCACTAGGTATCGACGGCGGTAAACCTGCCGGCTGTTGACGCCTGAGCATGATCTGACTAGCCAAAGGGCGGCGCCAATCGGTACCGCCCTTTTGAATGTCGAGCGTTCCAACTCATGCGCAAAACGTTTGCACTCGTTTTCAATGCGCGGGCTGGTGTTGCGCGCCCGAGATTGCTCGACGGCGTCCTTGCGCATTTGAAGGGCTCTAACGCCGATGTCTTCCAAGTCGCAGCGCGTAGCTCAGAGGAAGCGGCACAGCGGATCCGTGAAATTGCTGCGACGCATGCCGCGGACGCGGTGATCGCGGCAGGCGGCGACGGCACGTTCCGTGCTGTCGCGACGGGAGCGGCCGGCACATCGCTGCCGGTCGGGTTTCTGCCGCTCGGCACCGGCAACGTGCTCGCTTACGAAATTGGGCTCAAGAAAAACGCCGATTTCATCGCGGCGTATTTGCTCGGCGATCCGATCATTCCAGTGCAAGGCAGCCTGATCAACGGCGAACCGTTTTTCCTGATGGCCGGCGCCGGCTACGACGCACGCATCGTGCATCAGCTCGACTACCAAACGAAACGCTTGGTTGGCCGTGCTGCGTATACCGCGCCAGTCCTTCGCACGATCAGACACGGCGCCGAGCGTTTCGACGTCGCCGTCGATGGAAAGCCGTTTGGCGCGAGCTGGGTTATCGTCACGCGTGCAAGCCGCTACGGTGGCTCATTTGTGCTGACCAGGGAAACGTGTGTCGGCACCGGTCAAATGCTCGCAATCCTGATCGATGCGCCGTCGCGGGCGGGATTATTGCGAGCATCGGTCGAACTCGGCCTAGGCCGTCTCGCCGCCGCCGGGTCGCGTCCGGGCTTCGTTACGGTTTTACCGGCGTCGCGCGTTGTGGTCGGGCGACAGTTGCAAGCTCCACTCCAGGTCGATGGCGACGACGCTGGACTATCGCCGGCAGACATTGTTGCCGAAGGGCCAGTGGTGCAGCTCGTCGTGCCGCCCGCATACGCAGCGACCCTTTCGAAACGTCACACGAATCACCTACTCTGAAATTCAGTGAGGCGTTACCGGGCGACCTTGTCCAAGGGGTTCGACCGGCAACTTGTGCGAGCGTCAGAGCGAGAACAAAGGGTCTATGCCCTCGTCTACTCTGAACTGGGTCCTTAGGGGCCAGCAGTCGACTTCGAACGGCGCGTGGCAGCGATGGATGGGGCTGCCCGAGGGAGCGTCGATCAAGTCCCGGCTCAACATCCTCATTTGCCTATCTGAAACTCTCCGCAGCTTCGTCATTTACAACGCGCCGTTCGTTCGAACGTCAGCGAGCCCACGTGCTGACACCTCGTGCGACGGCGTGTACCGGCGAAGACTCCTGCCTGACTTGGCGGGTATGCGGAACTTTGGAAGATGGAGTGCCTCATGCAGAAGCGCTGTCACCGGCCAACGCGCGTTACGCAACCAGTTCGCAAGCATCACCGTATTTCAGACGATCGGAATTCCCGCTGGTTGTTTCTGCTCTGGCGTCACCAAAAACAACATCCCCCAAGTAGGGGGTAACTGACGCAGCGTTGCGCATCTGCTTTAGATGTCGCGGCGACACTTACGAACAAGGCCGGCATTCGTGCCGGCCTTTTTGTTGTCCGAAGGATGGGTCTGCTTGACCTGCCGGCGCCTTACATTGGCAGGCGCGCGAGCTGATTGCCGAAGTAATTGTCGACGGCCGACACGATCGAATCCGCAACGCGCTCACGCCATTGATCGGAATTGAGATTGCTGGCGTCCTGGCGATTGGACACATAGGCCAGTTCGATCAACACGGATGGAAATTGCGCGGTCTTTAAGACTTTGAATGCGGCTTGCTGGTCGGGCTCGTTACGCATCGGCGTGCTCTCGCCCATCGTCTCGATAACTGACCGCGCGAAAACGCCGGTGCGTTCATGAGTGAGTTTGACGTCGCGTTCGGCGAGATCAGCCAGAATGTTGCGGACGGCATCAACGTCGCCGCTCGATTGCTTGATCTTCTGGACATCAGTGTCGCTCATCACCTTTTCGCCAGCGCGGTTGGTCGCGCTGCGTTCGAGGTCTTTGGCGACGCGGTCGCGGAGGGTGAAAATGGTTGCGCCGCGCGCTTTCGTGCTCGCGTAATCGGCGTGGACGGCGATGAACAAATTGGCGTTGTTGCGCTCGCCGTACTTTACGCGCTCTTCGAGTTCGACAAAGACGTCCTTGTCACGCGTCATCAGAACTTTATAGCGCCCTGTTTTTTCAAGCTGGTGCCGCAGTTCATGCGCGAACGCGAGGACAACTTGCTTCTCGACAGTGCCATACTTCATGGCGCCGGAATCCATGCCGCCGTGACCAGGATCGAGTACGATGATCGGCTTGAAAGCCTTAGCCGCGCGCATTTTCGGGCTTTCTGCGCGCTTCGGCGTCGGCGGCTGAAGTCCACTTGCGCCGAGGCCGTTCGGCGCCGACGCAAAGCCTTTTTTGGAGCCGGACTTGATCGCGGCATCGACGGCGAGAATGTCGAGGGCGAGCCTCCATGCGTTGCCGTCTTTCTCGATTTTTGCGCTCTCGACGACGACCGGTTCCGTCACGTCGATAACGATGCGGGTCGTGCCGGACGCTGCCAATCCGCCTCGAAACGATTTGACCAGGCCGACGGCGCCAGAGTTCGAATGCTGAGGCAGATTGAGTTTGACGTCCGGCAATTCGACGACGACGCGATTTGGATTGGCGAGGGAGAACACCTGATACTCGACCTTGCGGTCGAGGCCGACAACGAAGCGCGTGCGATCGGCAGGTTTTGCGGGTGCCGGATCGGCAGCAGCAACGGTCAGCATATCTTGCCGTTCGGCGGCTTTGGCAGCGGGTACGGCAGCCGCCGTCGCGACCGACGCTGTATCGTTGGCCTGAACAGCAGCGCCTGACAGCGCGAGCGCGATGACACCCGAAAAGACCGCGCAAGTAACCTCGCGCGAGCGGCAAAAACGCATGACCAATTATCCCCGTCGGCGGAAGACCCTGAACGTCTCCGCGTCACTCGATACATTTGCCGGGCGATGATGGCGTTTTAACGAAACGTACCAAGCCCATAGAGTGTTATCGGCGGGCTATGGTTAAGCTCGCGTTAAGCCTACGAGGGCTGTTGCAAAGCGCTTCAGAAACAAGCGATTAGGTGCCGCCTTTCGACCAACGCGCGCGTGCGGTATCGTCCGATGAGCGGGCATCGACCCAGCTCCCGTTACCGTCGTCTGTTGTTTCTTTTTTCCAGAACGGTGCTTCGGTCTTCAAATAGTCCATCAGAAAGTCGCAAGCCGAAAGCGCATCGTGGCGATGCGGCGCGCAGGCAATCACAAGCACGATATTCTCGCCGGGCAGCAGCGTGCCGATCCGGTGGATGATGCAACTTGCCGAGAGTTTGAAGCGCGCGACAGCTTCCGCTTCGATACGCTCAAGTTCGCGTTCGGTCATGCCAGCATAATGTTCGAGCGACATCGAAGCGAGCGCTTGCCCGCCAGCGTCGCCGCGCACTTTGCCGACGAATGTCGCGATCGCGCCGATGCTGGCATTTCCGCGGGTTAGCTTTTCAATTTCGACAGAAACATCGAAGTCGGCAGATTGAACCGATACCGACATGGCTAAGCTAGCCTCCGGTTACGGGCGGAAAGAATCCGATCTCGCGCGCGCCGTGGATCAGTGCGCTACTTTGCACATGCTTCTGATCGATGGCGGCACGAATAGCGGACGGCTTCGCAAAGGCGTGCGCGTAGCCATCGCCGCGCGCTTGCAACCAGGCGACGAGGTCTGCGACGGTCGCAATGTCGGCCGGTATGCTGACGCGTTCTTCGCTATGGCCGACCTTCTCGCGCACCCATGCGAAATAGCGAAGTGTTATGTCGCGGGACTGCGCGATCCCTGTCATGACATCACCGCTCGATCGCATGGCGAATGCCAGCTTTCAAATAATCATATCCCGTGAACAGCGTCAGGATCGCCGACATCCATAGGATAACAAGGCCCGCTTCAGTTACGCCCGGAACGAATGCGTCGGCCGCTGGGCCGACGAGGATCATGGCGAGCGCGATGAACTGAAGTGCCGTCTTCCATTTGGCGAGTTGCGTCACATGAACCTTGACGTTCAGCTCGGCGAGAAATTCGCGCAGGCCAGAGACAAGGATCTCGCGGGACAGAATAATGACGGCAGCCCAGATCGACCATTCGGTGATGTCACGCGTGTAGACGAGCATCAACAGCGTGGCACCGACAAGCAGCTTGTCTGCAATTGGGTCGAGCATGCGGCCCAGATTTGACTGCTGCTGCCAGATACGTGCGAGGTAGCCATCAAGCCAGTCGGTGATGCACGCCGCTACAAAAATCGCGAATGCCGCCAAGCGCGCGCCGGGACCGTCATAAAAGAACAGCAAGGCAACGAGGACAGGCACGGCTGCGATCCGGCCATATGTCAAAATATTCGGCAGACTTGTGATCATCGGCCGGCGAGCGATTTGATCCATGACCCTGCGTAACCACGCCGACCGCGGCCCGTCAATGGTTTAGCCGCGCTTCGCCCGCAACCCAGCTCAGACATGCTGAATTTGCGTCAATTCTCACGACGTTTGCGCTATCGGCGGTGGCGTCTGCTTCTCCTGCGGCGCTTCAACGCCGTGTTCGCGAAGCGCTTCGAAGACGGCAATGCGCAGGTCCGATTGGACACGCATACCACGCTTGATGTCTGGCAGCAGCACGCGCAATGAAAACTCGGTCGTCGTGGCAGTATAACCCTCGAACACCGCCAGAGGCTCAGGCTCGCGGAGGATATCCTTGTGAGCGCTGGCGCACTTGTTCAGCACGTTGATGATGTGACGCGGATCGGCGTCCGGCCCGGCCGTGAATTTCAGAACGACGCGGCCCAAAGCGTTGCGGTGCGTCCAGTTGAGAACGCGGCCCGTGATCAACTCGGAGTTCGGAACGATAAGACTGGCGCGGTCGAAAGTTTCGACCTCCGTTGAGCGAACGGAGATATTCTTGACGGTGCCCTGCTCATTGCCGACGACAATCCAGTCACCAACCTTCACCGGCCGTTCGATCAACAGGATCAATCCGGAAACGAAGTTGTTGACGATCGACTGCAGGCCGAAACCGATACCGACCGACAATGCGCCCGCGACGATCGCGAGGTTCGTGATGTCGAACCCGGCGTAGGAAACAGCGACGATCGCGGCAAGTATCGTGCCTGCGTATCCGACCGTCGTATAGATCGAATTGGCGATGCCGGGATCCATGCGCGGCGGCAACAATACGGTGTCGCGCAAACGCCGCTGGATCAGGCGCGTTGCAAACAGCAGCGCGATGAAAATGGCGACGCCGATGACGATGCGCACTAGCGAAATCCGGATCTGGCCGATTTCGAAGCCGAACAGTAGCGATTTCACCCAATCTCGAATATCGGCGCCGGCAAATCCCCACTGCAGCATCATGAGCGGCAGCGCGACCAACGCCAGGCCGGCGGTGAGGATGGTTTCAATCAACCAGCCGAGCTGGCGGCGGCGATCGGCATCGACGCCCAGTTGTTCTTCAAGGAATATGCTGACCGACGTCCGCCCATTCGTACCCTCACGCGTGAACGCACGGATAGCGAGATAGAGCAGCGTTGCGACCAGCGCGATGACGCCGGTCATCATCAACTGTTGCGACAGGAAGCGTCCAAGCGCGACGTAGCCGAGCAGGCACAACGCGATAATTGCGATTGCAGCGACCCAAAGCGGGTATTTCAGCCAACGCGGATGATCGCGTGGCACAGCACGCAGACCGCCTTGCTCGTACTCTTCGAACGGCGTGAGCAACAATCCGATCAGCACGAGTGCGAATGCGACGCTCGCGATCAGCGATTGGATGACGCTGATGGACAGCGGGAAGTACAGGATTTGGCTGATTGCCGAAAAGAACAGATCCGCTGCGTAAATGGCGGCGAGTGCTTTTAAAAGCCGTGCGATGCGGCGCGCCGCGCGATTTGAGAACGCAACAAGCCGGCGCTCGGGTTGTTCGGGAGCAAATACGGCATTAAGAAGCGCTGAGACGGCGGTGAAAATCAGCACCGATTGCAACAGCGCGCTGCCCGCCGGCGCGGCTGTCGGATAGTAGAGAAGCCCGATGTAGTCCAATGCGAAATACGTGAAAAGAGCGGTCGCGATGCCTGGCAGCGCCCGCACCGGAGCAATCCACGCGGCGGATGCGGCACGCTCGAAGAATGATGGCGCAAAACCTGCGGCGTGCGGCCGGTAACGCGTCAGAACGTGGGCCAGCGTTTTCAGCAAGATGTACATCGCCAGCGCACCGCCGATGATCAGGCTGAACGGACCAAACTGCCGCTGAACGGCAGACGTCCAATCGGACAAATTGTAATTGACCCGCCAGGAAACCGATGGCCACGCATTGGCGATGTTCGTCCAGAGCGACGGGAAAAGCGGGCTCGACATGCGTTCGGTCAGGCTGCGCACGAACAGCTCGAGGCGGAGCTCGGTGATTTTGTCGATCGCCTGACGTGCTCGCCACCAAGTGATTTCGAGCGTTTTGATTGCGCCGGAAATCTCGGACGCCTCCGAGCTGAGACGCAGGCGTTCCGCCGCTGCCGTCGGTGCTTCGGGCGGCGCGTCCTTTTCCGGCGCTGGCCCGAGACGATTGAGCTGATTTTGTGTGTCGGCGAGGCGCGGGCGCAAACCGTCTGCGGTCTGCGTTGTCGTCGAGATCACGCCATCGATTTCGTCCCGCAATCGGCCGAGATCGGTATCGACGCCGCGGATTGCGGTCAGAGATTTTTCCGCGCCCTCCATCGCCCCGACGACGTTGGTGATCGTGGCATTGACTTCAGGCGGCAACACCGGTTGCGGCTGCGGTGCGGGCGCGGCTGGTTGAGCCTGTGCTGCCGTATCAGCGGCGGCCGGCGCAGATTGTTCAGCGGCAGGGGTTGCGTCCGGCGCTGCTGGGCCAGCGCCCGGCGCGGCTGTTGGTGCAGGCGCTTGCGTCGCGGGTTCGGACGTCGCCGGCGACGCTGGCTGCTCGACGGCTTGTGCGACAGGTGCCGGCGCGGGCTCAGTCGATGGCGCTGCGGTTGGCGCGGGCTTTTTCACGGCCGCAGGCTTTGCAGCCGACGTCGCGGCCGGTGCAACGGTTGGCTTCCATGCGGGAGTTGCGTCCTGCGCAAAAGTCGGATGCGGCTGTACCAAAAACGATACCGCCAACGCGAGAGCGCCCATCGCACTTGTGAAGTGTCGCGCGAACGATTTTTGCGAAATACGAGCCATGATGCTGATTGATTGCCTGCTTTGATTTTCGGGTGTGCCGCACGACCCGCTTGGGGCCAAAGTGGCACGAAAATAGGGCGAATAGGGGTGATAAACCACCCCACCCCGCGGCCTCTCCACGATTACATCGTTTCAGCTGCGGTCGTGGAAGAAATCATAGATTTTCTGCGCCATTTCAGCAGAAATTCCATCGACTGTCTTCAGGTCTTCTACGCCGGCGCGTGAGACGGCTTTTGCTGAACCAAAATGCTTGAGCAGCGCACGCTTGCGCGTCGGCCCAATGCCACCGATTTCGTCGAGCGGATTTGCACCGAGCGCCTTGGAGCGTTTCGCGCGATGCGTGCCGATTGCGAAGCGATGGGCTTCATCGCGCAGCCGTTGGACGAAATAAAGCACGGGGTCCTTGGATTCGAGCATGATCGGCGCGTTGCGCTCGGGGAGGTGAAAGTGCTCGCGGCCAGCGTCACGGTCCGGGCCCTTGGCGACGCCGATCAGTTGAATACCGGTAATTCCAAGCGCTGCGAATACGTCGCGCGCGACCGAGAGCTGACCAATTCCGCCATCGACGAATACGACGTCGGGGCGCGACGGAAATTCGTCCGTCATTTGCGGGGCGAGTTCGGTGTCGTCGTCCTCGAGGACATCGGTGATGTGTTTGGCGGTGGCGGCGTTTGGTTCCGGCGGATTGAGAAGCGCGTCGTCGGTTTCGAGTGCGTCCGTGACGGCATCCGCATCTGCAATCCGCTTGAAGCGCCGTGTCAGAACTTCCCGCATCATCGCGTAGTCGTCACCTGGCGCGATGTCCGGTGATTTGATGTTGAACTTGCGATACTGGCCCTTCACGAAGCCTTCCGGCCCGGCGACGATCATGGCGCCGACAGCATTGCTGCCGGATATGTGACTGTTGTCGAAAACCTCGATTCGGCGAGGAATGCTGGTCAATCCAAACCGATCGGCAACGCCCGAGAGCAGCCGCGCTTGCGATGAGGTTTCGGAGAGTTTTCGGCCAAGCGCTTCTCGCGCGTTGGTCAAGGCGTGATCGACGAGGCCGGACTTCGTACCGCGCGACGGCACCCGAATTTCGACCTTACGCTCGGCCTTCGTCGAAAGCGCTTCAGCGAGAACCTCGCGGCTCGGGACATCGTGCGAAAGCAGGATCAGCCTCGGCACGGGCTTGTCGTCGTAAAATTGTGCGACGAAGCTGTCGAGCACTTCGTCGATAGTTAGAGAACGATCGGCTTTCGGATAGTAAGCGCGGTTGCCCCAGTTCTGGCCTGTGCGGAAAAAGAAAACTTGGATGCAAGTTTGGCCACCGTCTTGGTAGGCCGCAAAGACGTCGGCCTCCTCAACGCCCTCCGGGTTGATCGCTTGATCGGCTGTTACGTGCGCCAATGCCCACAGCCGGTTGCGGAACTTTGCCGCTTCTTCAAAAGCGAGGTTGTCGGCCGCGTCTTGCATCAATTTCTGATACATTTCGCGGACATTCTGGCTTTCCCCGCGCAAAAAGCGCACGGCTTCATCGACAGACCCGTTGTAGTCTTCGAGCGAAATTTCTCCAGTGCACGGCGCCGAGCAGCGCTTGATCTGATGCAACAGGCACGGTCGCGTGCGCGTGTCGTAGACGCTGTCGGCGCAGGTGCGCAAAAAGAACGCGCGCTGCAACATCGTGATCGTTCGATTAACGGCACCGGCGGATGCAAACGGTCCGAAGTAGTCGCCTTTGCGATTGCGCGCGCCGCGATGCTTCAACACCTGAGGCGCGTCCTGATCGCGCGCGATAAGGATGTAGGGAAACGACTTGTCGTCGCGCATGAGAACATTGAAGCGCGGCCGAAAGCGTTTGATCAGATTGGCTTCAAGAAGCAGCGCCTCGGCTTCCGTGCGTACCGTCACGAATTCCATCGACGCAGTCGCAGCAATCATGCGGGCGATGCGACTGGTATGACCAGCCATACGCGTGTAGTTCGAGACGCGCGCCTTCAACGAACGCGCCTTGCCAACGTAAATGACGTCGCCACCGCTGTCGAGCATACGGTAAACGCCGGGCGAGGACGGCAATTGCTTTAAGTAACCAAGGATGACGGCGACCCCGGTCGCGACCGCTGCCCCGCTTGCAGCAGGCGCGTCGGCGGCGTTGGCGTCGTCAGGCACGGTCGGATTTGAACTCATCTGGTCACTATTGGCGCTGGCTGCGCAGGGTCAAGTCCGCGCGTCGCAAAGTCACAAAATGGCCATGTAAAACGCGCGTTCTGCATGTTTCGGCGCTTACAGGTCCGCGCGGAAGTCCGGGGGATGTCATGCGTATAACGCTCTGGCACGCATTGCGTGTGTGGTTCGCGGCCACCGCTTCCGCAGTCCTCGTGCTTGGCGCCTCGGCAGCACTGGCAAAGCCTGAAAAAGCTAAGGCGCCGCCACCATTCGCCAAGGCGGAAGAACTTCTCGCTTGGATCAACGGCTATCGTCTCAATCCAGAACCTAAGCGCTTGCCGGCCGCGATCAAGGCCATGCAGCAATTTGGCGTCACCAAGGATATGGATCAGGCCGGCGTGTACATCGGCTTTACCGCTGGCGTCATCGGCTCGAACCCACAGGAAGCTGAGACGCTGATCGCCGCGTGCTTTCCGTTGCCGCCCGCCGATCAGGTATTGCTGATCAAAGCCATCGCGTATTCGGGATTACCCGAGTGGAAAGATTTGCTGATCAAATTCGTCGAGCGCATGCCGGCCCGCAAAGTTCTGATCGACAAATATCTGTTTGCCAATAAGCCGATACTCGCGGATTTGCCGATGGGAGATGATTCAACGACCATCGATATAAACTGGGGTTACTATTTCGCGACTGGATCTGAAGCACCTGTGCGCCGCATTGTTGCGGCACTGGCCTGGACGCTTGATCGCAACGAGATCGAAAAATTGACGATCGGCGCGATGGCGAAATGGACGCTGGCGCAAAATGCGTCGCGCGACCCAGATTTGTTGGCCATGCTGAAATCGATTGCCGCAGAAGAACAAAAAGCCGAAGTGCGCGCGCCGTTGCACGATGTGATCGAGGGCGCCGAAACGCTTGAGCTCGCCAAAATCCGGAAGCAGGCAATGGCGTCAATAGAGGAACTGCGCACCAAAGGCCCGGAAAACGTACGAAACTACAACTGGTGGGGACAAGCGGGGCAGACGGTGCTGGCGCTCGGCTGCGTTGCGGCAGGCGCGCTCGGACAAGTGCAGTTCGGAATTCCGTGCGTTGTCGGCGGCGCTGCATCAACCGCCGCGCTCAAGTATCTCGGACCGAGCGGCGGTCAGTGATCGAAGGTTATCAATAATGTCATTTCGTGCAGTTGGCGCGGGCATCGGCGAGCGCTTCGTCCTTCGTCGCGTACTCGCCGATAATTTCTGGGTTTGATGCCTGCGACTTTGAATAGATATCAAACATCGACTTCTCGAAACCGTCGAGGACAGTAAGAGCGGTATACTGCGTTGTGCCGTTGACTTTGGCACGGACGAGCAACGTTTTCTTACCACCATAGCTTGCAGCAAGAATTGAGCAATCACTCGGAACGTCTGCCGCGACATTGGCGGGCGTTTCGAGGATGTCCTTGAAACGTGCACTCGGTGCCAGAGGCGTTGGCGTTGGCGTTGGCATAGGCGCCGGCGATTGCGGCGCAAGTAACGGCAACGGTCCACCAAGCCGCGATGGCTCAGGGATCGGCGCGCGCGGCACGGATGGCGCGCTGCTGCTGATATCCGGTGCGATCTTGAAATGCGGCAACGCAGGCTCGTTTGCAGCGGCTGCCGTTGCTGGTGCTGTGCCTTCGGCGCGCGCGGCTGCGGAGGCGGCGCTCGATGGCAGCAACATGCCGGTGGCATTCGCGCCGCGACGCTCAGTCTCGGTGCTGCTCTCCGTGCTGCTCAGGGGCGCGGGCGATGCATCATTACGTTGGCCGTCGCGCGACCACAGCGTGCGGACTGGTGCTGGTTTGAGCGGCACGTCTTTTTCGCGCTTGATCGGCGTATCGGTATCGTCGCCGTACTCGCGTGCCATGACATCTGGATCGGCCCACGGCAGCGTCTCGACTGGTCCGGCCAACTTCGCGGGCTTCGGCCCACCAAGGCGGTAGGGCGGCGAGAACGGCGCGAGAAGTTTGCGAATTGCCGGCTGCGGTTGCGGCACGTCGCGGGCCGGCACGTTGGCGACCACGGTCCGGCAGAACCCGGAATTGAATTGTTCGGCAACGGCATCGATCGTACGCGAATACGCTCTGTCTGCCGCCCATCGGCGTGCGAGATCGCCAAAGGTCACGGCGCGCTGCAGGCGCAGCGACTGCTTGATGATGTTATCTTGCTGCTGCTCGGTGCGCGGCGCGATTGGCGCCGCCAAGCGTTCGCCTGAATAGGCTACCAAGTGCTGGATTTGCGCGTGCACGCCGGTTTCGATGTCCGGAAACCGATCGCCCGGCACGCCGCCGCCGGTTGCGCCGATGCCTGCGAAATTGTTTTGCTTTTCGTGAACATCACCGCGGCTTCCGTCCGCGCGGCGAAATTTGAGCGCATTGGTCTCGATGACCATTTGGAAGAACGCGTAGTCCCAGCGGACGCGCCACGCTTCGCCCCAATATTTATACCAGCGGGCGATTTCGCGGTATCGCGGATCGACCGCCGGATTGCGGCTGGCGAGGAATTGCATCAAGCGGTCGGGCGACGCGCAAGCTGGCACTCGGTTCGCGGAGGATGTGCGAATGGCAGGCGCAGCTGCTAGACTCGACGACATCAAGACCAACGCGGCGATGGCGCATGCCGTCCTGGTTGGATGGCCTGTTCCGCGCTGTGCATCGCTGTGACTGCGGACGTCTCTGAGTACGCTCATGGGCGAACGACCTTACCGCGTGAGTTTCAACCCTCGGGGCAAAGTTCGAATGCTTTGTCGAGCGCTTGCGTTGGGCTGGTGAAGTCGCCGACCTTCTGACCACCTTTTGCGTAGGCCGCGATGTACGCGTCGGCCTCGCGCTGCTCCGTGCCCTCGTTGACGTCAAGGACGGTGTAATTGTCCTGGCTGTCGGCGCTCGCCTTGATGATGACGGCGCGCGATCCGCCGTAGCTTGCCGTCCAGACTTTGCACTTCGATTGCGCAGCTGCGGCTGGCGGAGGCGCCGTTGTAACGGCGGGTTTCATACCGGTGCCGAGCGCTGCCGTTTGAACTTTCGCCGCTGGTGCGGCTGCTTCACTGTCCATCGCAGGTGCAGCAGGCGGTGCATTGAGTATCTTCACCTGCGGCTGCACTGGCGCCGCCGCAGCAGCAGGCTGCTCAGCCGGCGATAGTGCGGTCAGCATTCCGGCGCCTAGATTAGACCGGACATACGTGCCGCTGGCGCGAGCCTCTTCTGCGGCGCGACGCGCGAGCTCGACGCCCGAGACTTTTGCGGGTGACGAGGTTGCTGCGTCAGTCGCGGTTTCCGCGCTGGCGACTTGAGTTTCGGCAGCGGCAGGATTGACGAGCGCGATCATTTCAGGTTTCGGATCGTCGCCCTTGCACGGACCGTTGAAGAAAGCGGCGGAAACATTTTCGATGTCACGCGCATAGCCGCGCGAGGTCGGCGCCCACTTCTTTGCGAGTTGCGTGAACGTAATCGGTCCGGACAGCGATTTTTGCCACGACGTCAGGACACCCCATTCCTGAACTTTGCGCGTCCGTTCGGCGACAGCGTCGTCAATCGTTTCGCCGGAATACATCAGCAGATGCTGCAGATGGGCTTTGACGCCGGTTGGGACGTCCGGGAATGATTCGCCTGGTTCCTTTTTGCCGGTCGCGCCGAGGCCTGCGAAATTGTTCTGGTTCGGCGAGACATCGCCCGTAAACGTCAGGTTGCCCGTTTCCAGCAGCATTTGGAAAAATGCGGTGTCCCAGCGGACCTGCAATTCGCCGCCGATACGCGCATAGTCGGCAGCAATCGTCGCAAATTTTTGATTGAGCCGGCTGTTGCGGCTTTCGAGGAAGGCAGTCAGGCGGCCCGGCGTAACGCAAGAGGGAACCGCGTTTGCCTCGGAGGACTTAATCGCTGGAAGATCTGCTGCAATCGCGGGAGCGGAAATTGCGACGGCCGAAACGGCGGTCGCCAAAGCGGACGCATGCAGCGTCCGAACGCGGCTTATCATGGCAATACCCATAATTACGCGACACCCCTCGTAAGAAGCGCCTTACAAAACCAAAATGGTTCATAGGCGCTTAACATTAATAAATCGTTGATATGAACCCCCCGAGGTTCGACTCCGAAAGTCGGCGCGCAATGGGGCAGCAATAAGAGCAGGGCGCGGAACTATTGCGGCAGCCAATTGAAATTACATCGGCTTTGAGCTTTGCGGTCGGGCGGCCAACGAACGCGATAGCCGGTCAGGTCAGATGCTGCCCCCCGTCGAGCGCAATCATCTGCCCGGTCATTGACGGCGATGACAGGATAAACCGGACGGCGGCAGTGATCTCGTCAAGCGAAGGTCCGGTGTGCAGCAGCGTTGAAAGCGCTTCCGCTTCGAAATCGCTGTCCGTCTGATGAATGCTGCGCAGCACGGGGCCAGGCCCAATCGCGTTGACCCTGATACGCGGTGCAAGACCCTGCGCCAGCGTGCGCGTTGCGGTCCAAAGTCCGGCCTTCGAGATTGTGTAGGAGAAAAAATCAGGCGTCAGCTTCCAAACGCGCTGGTCGACGATATTGATGATATTGCCGGTACAATCCGGCGGGAGGTGCCGGGCGACGGCCTGTGCCAGGAAAACAGGTGCCTTCAGATTGACGTCGAGATGGGTATCCCAGGTCGCTTCATCTGTGTTTTCGACCGTGTCGAGCTGAAACTCGGAAGCGTTGTTGATCAAACACGACGGCGCGCCGAGTGCTGCGGTGCAGTCCGCGACCAAGCCCGCCAGGCACTCAAACCGGCTAAGATCGCCTTCCAACAGTGCCGATTGGCCGCCAAGCGCCGTTATTTCGTCTTGCAGCGCCTCAGCGTCAGCCCGGGACTTCCGGTAGTGTATCCCGACGGCCCATCCCGTACGGGCCATATTGAGCGCTATGGCGCGCCCAATGCGTCGAGCGGCGCCCGTGATAAGAACGGCTCCGGGTTTTTGTGTCGGGTCGGGGGGCATTCAGCGCTCCTTGGGCGTTGATTGAGTCGCCCTTGCACCGCCGACGATAGCTTAAGCAAACGCCAGTTAGAAAGTTTGCTGACCGCGACGCACTGTCGAGCGGACTAAGGAGTGATTAACTTTGCTCAACTGCAGGGCAAAAAGCTGGTCTGTGGCAGGAATGACAACAACGAAATGCCCGCTTTTGGTGCAGTGCGAGGTAAGTGAACGGCTGTTTGGTGGTCAGAGTTGCCGAATTGTGACGGTGGTTCAATTGAGTTGCTTAGAACGATTAGAACTGCTTGTGGCCGCCCGGGGTTTCAGGTCATCTAACCCATGACCGCAGCAATGCGTAACGAGTCGGGGGTGCCGGCTCGCGTGCAAGTTGCCAGACCAGGGGCGGGGGTTTCACTATGCAGATGATGAATAAAGTTAAAGTGATGGCATTCGCGGCAACCGCTGCGGTGGCGGGTTTTGCTTCGGCCGCAAGCGCCGAAGAACGCGAGTTTTCTTATAGCTTCAACATTGGCGGCTACTCGGACTACATCTTCCGCGGTCTGTCGTTGAGCGGCGAACAGCCGGTTGTACAGGGTGGCATCGATATCGGCTGGGGTTCGCTCTACGCTGGCGTGTGGGCGACCGACCTCGGCGAATATGCGACGGGCGGCGAAATCGACATTTACGCTGGCTATAAGCCAACGTGGCAGAACATCACGTTCGACTTCGGCTTCGTCCAGTACACATATACGGACAACAACGGCAATTTGACCTACACCGAACTCAAGACGGGCGCGTCTTCCGAACTGGCCAAGGGGCTGACGGCTGGCGTGATCGTCTGGTACCAGCTGAACAATAGCAATGTTGATGCCGGTCTCGCCGTCGAAGGCTCGCTGGCCTACGCTCTTCCGGCTGTCGGCCCGGTCTCGCCGACCGTCAGCGCCTTGCTTGGTCACCAGCAGCTCGATGCATTCGATGACTATTGGTACTGGAACGCTGGTCTGACCCTTGGTATCGAAAAGCTTGCTATCGATCTGCGCTATTGGGATACCGATATCAATCAGAATAGTGCTTTCGCAGCTGGCGACGGCGACTCGCGCTTCGTGGCTTCGGTCAAGGTCACGCTGCCATAAGCGACCCTACGGAATAGATTTTCCCGTCTAAGAAACCGGGGCCTCGTCGGCCCCGGTTTTTTTGTGTCGTTTTCCCCAGCCGGCCGCACCGCTGCGCTTGCCTGACGGCTGCCCTGACTGGAAACTTCGTTCCAGATCGTAGCCCGCAGAGACATTCAATGACTGTGTTCGTCGCCCTATTCGTTGGCGTGACCATTGCCATCACGGCGCTTTGGCTGGCGCCGCGGCTTGCACAGCGTCGCGTTGTCTTCGGCACCGTTCCAGACCGGCCGCGGCCGTTCGGCCATCGCATGTCTTGGATCGCGATCAGAACCAGCAACACTGATGCTGTCGTGCGCAGTTTAGACTTAAGCAATCCCACCGCCGCCAATTGGGATTCCGGCATCGGCACGATTTACGACGACGCGCTGAGCGATAGCTACGTCTTCGTTACGCCACCGCTGAAAGGGTGGACGTTCGTGTGCGGGCTTCCGTTACCGCAGCCCATCAGCGCGGCGTTCGCTGATAAGTTGACGCCGCTGCTTGCTGTCCTGTCACAAGAGTTCGGAGATGTTCAATATTTCGCAGCGTTCCCAATCATCGATTTTTTCGGCTGGGTTCGCATGCACCAAGGCCGAATGGTGCGCGGCTTCATCATCGGCGATCAGGGCGTCGTTTGGGACAAGGGGCGCCTGACGCCCGAGGAGAAGGCGCTCGGCCTCAAATTTTATGATGTGCGTGGGATACGCGGCCGCAAGGGCGACGCAGGCGGCGCGATCGTGCTTTATCCGACAGAAGATCAAGTGCTGCGGCTAGCGGCAAGCTGGAGCCTTGATCCACTGCTCGTCGACAAATCGAATGCGGCGCCGGCGCTCGGATGGATCGCAACTGCGCCGGGCTCGTGGCGCTCCGAGCGGATCAAGAGCGCGGCGTAGACATGCGCGGCATATGATCGAGCGACGCTGCGCTGGATCATATGCCGCGCAGGCTTTCAATGAGGCGCGGACGCGGAATTGGCCGTTTGCTATCGTCCTTGCTGTCGGACTGTGAGTTCGACCCCGTACCGTATTCGTCGGTGCGTGCTGTCGAGCGCGTAGGCGGAATGAACATGCTGTTCGCCGAGCACATACGCCGCTGGTTTTCGTTCTCACCGCAACTGCGCGGCTGGCCATCTCGCGTAAAGCAAATGCGAATTTCTCTCAGTCTATTGCCGGCGCCGCCGCAGGATACGGCAATCATGTCTGACGAGATTTGCGGATTGGCGCGTCGGAATTCCGAGATCAGTTCGCTCGGTGAGGCTTGCTGCGTTTCAAATGGGTTCTGATAGCGCTGCGGTATGCGGATCGCACTGAAGAGACGCCGCGACAGTCCAAAATAGCCGTCCGGCGAAAGGCCCGAACATGTGCCGTGCTTGCGATACTGATGAATAACGAGCCGGGCGCTCGGCATAATGTCGAGCATGCTGTCGATCAATGGCTGCGGCACAAACGGGCGGCGCGCTGTACGGCAGTTTTGGGGGTAACCCTTTTCGTATTGCGGCCAAAGCCCGTGCAACACGAACGAATAGCGCTTGCCGTCCCGGCGATTGCACTGCTGATCATCGTCTTCACCAGCCGTGGAGCAGTATGTCGGGCTCCAAGACATAACGAGGGCGTAGTAGTCGAATTCACCGGCCGTATTGCGTTGCTGCGCTGGGTTGAAGCGCTCGCTCGGCCAGGGGGCGCGCTGCTCCTGCGCCACGGCTGCAATCGTCGCGGCGGCGACGGACGCGGCGGCGAATGCAATCCAAGTCCAAACCTTCAAGCGCGTCATCGGCGATCTTCTTTCTTGTCGATACGGCGGGCTGAAGCCCGCTTGTATGCTGCCCTAAGCGAGAGACAGTTCGGTATAAAGCGCGATTGCGGCAGTGCAAGGCGTGCGATCGCGATACGGCCTTACGATTTGCGGGCGTTGGCCGCGAGTGCGTCGAGAATACGTGCCCAGCTGCGCGCGCCTTTTTCAAAGCTCGTCAAATTGTACTTTTCATTTGGCGAATGGATGCGGTCGTCGTCGAGCCCGTAGCCGATCAACAGGCTATCCATGCCAAGTGTATCGCGGAACGACGACACGATCGGAATGGAGGCGCCGCACCCCATGAGCACAGCGGGTTTGCCCCACTCGTCTTGTAACGCGCTGGCGGCGGCCTGCATCGACGGCTCCGACGTATCGAACATGATCGCACCAGAGCCGCGGTTTCCGAGCCATGTTGCCGTACAGTCGTCCGGGATCAGCGTTGCGACATAGGCGTGGAGTGCTGACATGACGGCGTCCGCGTCTTGGCCGGGCACGAGACGGCAGGTGATTTTGACGGAGGCCTTCGCGGGAATGACCGTCTTCGATCCGATACCCTGATAGCCGCCTGTCACGCCGTTGAATTCAAGCGTCGGTCGCGACCACAACTGCTCGATCAGCGACCGGCCATGTTCGCCGGCAGGGACATGCAAGCCGACGGCCCCGAGAAATGCTTCAGCTCTAAGGCCAAGCGTCTGCCATTGCGCGAATTGTTGGGGTGAGGGATCTTTCACGCCGTCGTAAAAACCCGGCACTGCAATACGCCCGGTATCGTCGTGCAGCGCTGCCATGACCTTGGCGAGAACGCGGATCGGATTGGAAACCGGACCGCCGTAGATACCGGAATGGAGGTCGCGCGCCGGCCCGGCGATGACAAGTTCGTCGCCAGCCAGCCCGCGCAGCATCGTAGTGATCGCGGGCGTGTCCTTGTCCCATTGACCGGTGTCGCAGACCAGCACGAGGTCGGCCTTCAGTTCTTGGCCGTGCTGCTCTAGAAATTCGGGAAGCGACGGCGATCCGCATTCCTCTTCGCCTTCAATCAACACAGACACCGCAATCGGCAGATCGCCGGCAACGGCCTTCCAAGCGCGGGCGGCTTCGAAGAACGTCATCAGTTGGCCTTTGTTGTCTTCGGCACCGCGCGCGACGATCACAGTGCCGTTGCCCGGCTCGTCGGCCAGTCGCGGCTCGAAGGGCGGCGACGTCCACAAATCAAGCGGGTCCGCGGGCTGTACGTCGTAGTGGCCATAGAAAAGCACATGCGGCATACCTGCGGGACGTTCGCGCCTGTCGTGCGCAACGACCATCGGATGGCCCGAGGTTGGCACAACCTTGGCTTCGGCAAAGCCGATGTCCGTCAATGCAGCCGCACACCAGTCCGCAGCCATGCGGCAGTTGCGCTTGTAAGCTGGGTCGGTCGAAATGCTTTCGATGCGCAGCAGTTCGAACAATCTATCGAGGGCCGCACCCTTGTTGCCAGCGAGCGCTTCTAGGACTTCATTCAGTTTGGTCATCACGCCTTTGTCCGAACCGGAATTGCGATGCTATTCAATTGCTGCGCGGCTGCTAAGCTCTTCTCCTGGCTCACAGCTGCTGCTATGCCACCCGAGTGTGCGGATCTATTGATCGGCATAGCACGATCGGGAATGGTGTGATGACACAGCCGGGTTCGAACGGCAAAGGCAAATGGGTCTATAATTTCGCGCCTGGCAAAGCGGAAGGTAACGCGGCGATGTCCGCTGTCCTCGGCGGCAAAGGCGCGAATTTGGCCGAGATGGCAAATCTTGGCCTGCCGGTCCCTCCGGGCTTCACGATCCCGACCGAAGTCTGCGCACTTTTTTTTGCCAATGGCAAGAAATTGCCGGATGGCTTGCGTGAGGATGTCGAAGCCGGATTGGCGACAATCGGCGAAACGGTTGGTGCCGCTCTCGGCGATGTCGCGCGGCCCTTACTCGTATCGGTGCGATCTGGGTCGCGGGCATCGATGCCCGGAATGATGGATACGATCCTCAATCTCGGACTGAACGATCAGACGGTTCAGGGGCTTGCCACGCTGACCGGTGACGCGCGTTTCGCGTTCGACAGCTACCGGCGCTTTATCCAAATGTATGCTGATGTCGTTCTCGGTGTTGATCACGGCGTCTTCGAAGACATTCTTGAGAATTTCAAGAACCTCAACGGGTATGCGGCGGATACAGACATCGAAGCCGATGCCTGGCGTGAAATCATAGCCGACTACAACGCGGCCGTCGTGCGCGAAGCCGGTGCGCCGTTCCCGCAAGATACACGCGAGCAGCTCTGGGGCGCGATCGCAGCGGTGTTCGATTCCTGGCATAATCCTCGGGCTGGAACTTACCGGCGTTTACACGACATCCCGGATGATTGGGGGACGGCCGTAAACGTGCAGGCAATGGTATTCGGGAATCTCGGAGAAACATCAGCGACGGGCGTCGCGTTCACGCGCAACCCTTCGACCGGCGCCAACGAGATTTTCGGCGAGTACCTTCCGAACGCACAGGGTGAAGATGTTGTTGCCGGTATTCGCACGCCGCAACCTCTGACACGCGTTGGCACGGCCGCGAACGCCAGCCAATCGCTCGAAGAACATATGCCGCAAGCGTTCAGCGAACTTGTTGCAGTGTTTCGCCAACTCGAGCAGCACTACCGCGACATGCAGGATGTCGAATTTACGATCCAGCTCGGCAGGCTTTGGTTGCTTCAAACGCGTTCCGGCAAGCGCACGACGGACGCGGCATTGAAAATTTCCGTCGACATGGCGGCAGAGGGTCTGATCACGCGCGAGGAAGCCGTGCTCCGCGTCGAACCCTCAGCGCTTGATCAGTTGTTGCATCCGACGATTGATCCGGGCGCCGACAATGATCTGATCGGCAAAGGGCTGCCGGCCTCGCCAGGAGCCGCATCAGGCGAAATCGTTTTTCATGCCGAGATGGCGGAAGCGCTTCGCGCCAAAGGCCGCGATGTCATTCTCGTTCGGGCCGAGACAAGCCCCGAGGATGTGCACGGTATGCACGCATCCGTCGGCGTTTTGACGGCGCGCGGCGGCATGACTTCGCACGCGGCCGTCGTTGCACGCGGCATGGGCAGGCCGTGCGTGTCAGGAGCCGGCACTCTGAAAATCGACGCCAACACGGGTATCATGCGCGCGGGCTCGCGGACGTTTCGCGCGGGCGACGTCATCACCATCGATGGTGGGAATGGCCGCGTCTACGCCGGCAAAGCCAAGATGCGAGCGCCGGAACTGTCAGGCACGTTTGCGACCGTCATGAGCTGGGCCGACGAAGCGCGACGCATGCGCGTTCGCACAAACGCCGACACGCCGCGAGATGCGCGCCAAGCCCGCGAGTTCGGGGCAGAAGGTATAGGGCTCTGCCGTACGGAGCACATGTTCTTCGAAGAAAGCCGCATCCTGGCGGTCCGCGAAATGATATGTGCGGAAGATGAAGATGGCCGCCTGCAAGCGCTCGATAAATTGCTGCCAATGCAGCGGGCGGATTTCGAAGAGCTGTTCGAAATCATGGCAGGCCTGCCGGTAACGATCCGGTTGCTTGATCCGCCACTTCACGAGTTTCTGCCGCACGAAGATCGCGAAGCCGCGCAGGTGGCGGCGGCGCTCGGTATGGATTTGACGCGGCTCAAAGCGCGTGTCTCCGAGCTCGAAGAATTCAATCCCATGCTCGGCTTCCGTGGCTGCCGTTTGGGAATAAAATTCCCCGAAATTACGACTATGCAGGCGCGTGCGATCTTTGAAGCTGCCGTTGCTGCGGCGGCAAAGGCCGGCGCTCCTGTTCGTCCCGAGATCATGATTCCGTTTGTTGCCTATAGGCAGGAGTTCGACGTGCTCCGTGCCGTCATCGTCGCCGCCGCCGATGCGGTCGAAAAGGAGACCGGCGTTGAAATCGCGTATGATGTCGGCACGATGATTGAACTGCCGCGCGCGGCCCTGCGCGCCGAAGATATCGCTAAAGGCGCCAACGGCGCCGACTTCTTTTCTTTCGGTACCAACGACCTGACGCAAACAGCACTTGGTCTGTCGCGCGACGACGCCGCGCCAATTCTGTCAAGCTATCTTGAACACGAGATCATCGCGGTCGATCCGTTCGTATCGATTGATCAGAGCGGCGTCGGTGAACTGGTCCGCATCGGCATCCAGCGCGGGCGAAAGGCCAAGCCTGGATTGAAAAGCGGCATTTGCGGCGAGCACGGCGGCGATCCAAAATCGATCGCATTCTTCGAGTCCATCGGTCTCGATTATGTCTCCTGCTCACCGTATCGCGTGCCGGTTGCGCGCCTGGCTTCTGCGCAAGCAGCGATACGGGAACGTATGGCGGTGCAGGAGAACGACGCGTCGGGTTGAACGAGGAAAGCGGCGGAGCGCTAGATCGTGCGTTGAGAAGACATCTGCACTCAGTGCTGATCGAATCTGTCGACATCATCCAGTCGCGGCTGGCGCGGACGCTGCCCTTGATGCTTCGGCATGAGCATCAGCCAGATGACAAGCGGCGGAAAGATGAAGCACCAAGCAATCCAATACGAGTAGTCGCGATTCTTCATGCCTGCGAACGCTGCTGCCAACGCTGCAGCCGCCGTCGCAACGACACCCCAAATTACGATCCACTGCATCAATAGTCTCTTCTGGTGTTAAGGCTGGCGACGCCATGCGAAGCGCACCGTCAGCCGGTCAGTTGAGCGCTAACTATGGCAAAATCAAGCGCGTATCGCGCGTTTGCCGGGTTTTGAGCGCGTTTTGAAATCGAGGCCCAGATCGAGTACCCGGGCTGAATGCGTCAGTGCGCCGACCGATATCATGTCGACCCCGCTTTCGGCTATTGCGCGGACGGTTTCGAGATTAACGCCGCCCGAAGCTTCCGTCAGGCAGCGCCCCGAAACGCGGCTCACAGCCTTGCGCAATTGTGCAGGCGTCATGTTGTCGAGGAGTACGGCGTCGACATCGAACGCCAGCACCTCGTCCAGTTGCTCGAGTGTGTCGACCTCGACTTCGATTTTGACCAAATGCCCGACGTTCGCGCGCGCCGCTTGAATGGCGTGCTTCAGCCCGCCGGACGCGACGATGTGATTGTCTTTGATCAAGACGGCATCGAATAGGCCGGTCCGATGGTTCTGGCCGCCACCGCACCGCACGGCGTACTTCTCGAAAGCCCGAAGACCTGGCGTGGTTTTCCGCGTATCGGCGATTTTCGCGCGCGTACCCGCTACGGCATCGACATATTGCCGTGTCAGGCTGGCGATGCCGGACAGACGGCCCATGTAGTTCAAAGCGACGCGCTCGGCGGTCAGCACGGCGCGCGCATTGCCTGAGATCGTTGCGATTGTATCTCCAGCGCGAACGCGCTCGCCATCATCATACCTGATCGCGATTGCGACATCGGCATCGAGCGCGCGAAACGCAGCTAAGGCGAGCGGCAGGCCGGCGACGATGCCGTCCTGACGCGACGCGATGACAGCGTCGGCAATGGCGTCGGGATCGACGGTCGCGTTTGTCGTTATATCGCCCGCAAGACCTAAATCTTCGGCGAGGGCAGCATTGACTGCGGTCGTAACGAGATGCGCGGGCAACGGCGGCAAATAGGTCTTCTCCGTCATGATGGGCAGCCGGCGACCGCCATCGATCCCGCCGTCGCACGGCGCGGCGCTTCGATGCGGTGAAGATCATCGATCGTTATAAAAGTGCGATGCTGGAACGCTATATTCGTCCTCGGGAAGTCGCTGCGAAAATGTCCGCCACGGCTTTCCTTGCGCTGGAGCGCGGATGCCGTAATCAGCCTTGCCGTCAGAATCATGTTGGACAGAACAGTATCGCCGCGAGACGCAGCGTCCAGCGACTTCAACTGCCGAAGCGCGGTGCGCAATCCCTTGGCGTTGCGCACCACGCCAACGTGCGTCGTCATAATTTCGCGCAGCTTTGTGACGGCTGAAGCGCGCAGTTCCGGATCTGCAGGGCGTGAACCAGGAACGCGTAAAGGTTCGACGAAATGGCCGACGCGATCTTTTGGCAGTACTGACTTGATGTCGGATGCAACGTGAGCGCCAAGAACGACGGCTTCAAGTAGCGAATTCGACGCGAGCCTATTGGCGCCGTGCAGGCCGGTCGATGCGACTTCGCCGACAGCCCACAGACCGGAGATGCTCGTACGGCCGCGCGTGTCCGTTGCGATGCCGCCCATGTGGTAATGCTCGGCAGGCGCGACTGGAATGATATCAGTGACGGGATCGATGCCGGCGCGTTGGCAATGCGCGTAGACGGTCGGATAAGAGTCCTTGAAACGTGTGCCAATCGCCTCCCGGCAATCGAGGAACACCCTGCGGCCGGACTGAATTTCAGCAAAGACGGCGCGTGCTACAACATCGCGCGCTGCCAGCTCGGCGTCGTCATCAATCTTGGTCATGAAGCGCTCGCCGAGGTCATTCACCAGGATCGCGCCTTCACCGCGGAGCGCTTCCGTCGCCAGTGGCGCGGGATCGATGCCGGCATCGATGGCCGTCGGATGAAATTGTACGAATTCGGCGTCGGCGATAACGGCGCCGGCGCGCGCGGCCATCGCAATGGCTTCTCCGCGAGCGTACGAAGGATTTGTCGTCAGTGCGAAAAGCGCGCCGACCCCGCCCGTCGCCAATACGATCGCCGATGCTGGAACGAACTCATACGTGCCGTTGCCGAGTGCGGCAGGGCGGATCAGGCGGACGCCTTCGACGCGACCGTCGTCGGCGATCAGTCCGTCAGCGCCGAATCCTTCGAGGACGCGAATTGATGGGCATGCCCTCACGGCTGCAATCAACGCCTGCATGATAGCGGCGCCGGCGCGGTCGCCCGAAACGCGTACAACGCGCTTCTCGGAGTGCGCGGCCTCTTTCGACAACACGTAATGCCCTTCGAGATCGCGGTCGAAAGGAACGCCGTAGCTCAACAAATCCCTGATGCTGTCGGGTGCTTCGTTGGCGACCATGCGTGCGACCACGTCGTCGACAACACCAGCCCCCGCTGCAATCGTATCGGCGGCGTGCTTCGCCGTACTGTCGCCCTCGCCGACAGCCGCGGCTATGCCGCCCTGCGCCCACATGCTGGACGCACCTTCACCGAGCGGCGCAGCAGCGATCACCGTCACCGGCAATGGCGCCAGCTTCAACGCCGTGAACAAACCAGCGAGACCGGCGCCGATGATGACGACGTCGCCGGGTGCTTGCTTGGCCTCAGCCGGCTCGAAGGACGGCATTGTCTCGTGTGCGTCGCGTCGGGGGTGCTTTGCAACCATGATGCTCGGCCCTTCACATCATCGGGGGAAGTCAGAAGAGGCTCAGTTTGTCAGATTGACCATGCGTTCGACCGCGCGGCGCGCACGATCCGCGACGTCCGGATCGACGTGCACTTCGTATTGGAGATGCAGCAGGCTGTCGTAAATGTTTTCCAGGCTGATGCGTTTCATGTGCGGGCAGAGATTGCATGGCCGCACGAATTCGACATCGGGTGCCTCGACGGCGACGTTCGACGCCATCGAGCACTCAGTGACCAGGATGACCTTCTTGGGCCGCTTATCCTTGACCCAGTTGATCATGCCAGACGTCGAGCCGGTGAAGTCCGACGCGGCAATGACGTCGGGCGGGCACTCAGGGTGTGCGATAATTTTGAGGCTTGGATCGTCCTCGCGCATGCGATTGAGTTCTTCGCCGGTAAAGCGTTCGTGCACTTCGCACGCGCCTTTCCAGGTGATGACTTCGACCTTTGTCTGCGACTGCACCCATTGTGCGAGATACTGGTCGGGTATGCACAGCACGCGCGGCGCGCCAAGGCTTTCGACGACCTTGACGGCGTTCGACGACGTGCAGGTGATATCGCATTCGGCTTTCACGGCAGCCGACGTGTTGACATAGGTGACGATCGGCACGCCGGGATACGCTTCGCGCAACATGCGCACGTCTTCAGGCGTGATCGACGCTGCAAGCGAACAACCGGCGCGCACGTCCGGGATCAGGACGGTTTTTTCGGGCGACAAAAGCTTCGAAGTTTCGGCCATGAAGTGGACGCCGGCCTGAACGATGACTTTCGCATCGACGCGCGCGGCCTCTTTAGCGAGCTGCAATGAGTCGCCCCGGAAATCGGCAACGCAATGGAAGATCTCCGGCGTCATGTAATTGTGCGCCAGGATGACGGCGTTGCGGACCTTCTTGAGTTCGTTGATCGACTTGATCAACGGCGCGTAGTGCGGCCACTCCATCGGCGTGATGACGTGTTTGACGCGCTCGAACATCGGCGCCATTTCGGCTTTGAGTTCCGGCGACCAAGCGTATTTCAGCGCGCGCTGCTGATCAGCGACCTGCGCTTGTTTGCCAACGGACGCCGACTTTGGAGAAGTCGTGACAGTAGCAACCATTGCGCGTCTCCTTTTCGATGACCTACATATGCTCTATTGGAGCATATGTAGGTCACAGATTATTCCGGCGAGTGAGCCGGTCACAAGTCAATCCAGAAATGCTCGGACTGAGCACTCCTGGATCGTATCAAGCTAGTGTATCTGCGAGCGAATTTCCAGGGCTTGCGAATAAAATGCCCTGGCGTGCCATTAGTTCCGGCTCGGCGGCGCGGAGACGCGAACGCCTGGTGCGGGCCTTTCCAGAAGCACTTCCTTGCGGAAGCGGAACAGCTTGGCAGGTCGACCGCCCGTGCGGGTTTTGACTTCGCCCGTGGCTTCGACCAATCCCGCGCCCTCGACAAGGCGGCGGAAGTTCTGCTTATGAAGATGCGGACCGAGGATCGCCTCGACCGTCTTCTGCAGTTCGTACAGTGTGAATTCCGGCGGCATCAATTCGAAGACGACCGGCCGGTACTTAATTTTGGCGCGTGTGCGCCCGATCGCGGTCGCGAGAATGCGGCGATGATCGGACTGCATTGGAAGTCCAAGCTTCGGACGATCTGTCCAGCTTTGTGCCGCGCTGCGCCCATCCCGCACGGCTTCTTCGATGAGGCCCGCTTCATAAAGCAGCTCGTAGCGCTCCAGCACTTTCTCTTCATCCCAAGCGGCGCCATCCAGACCAAAGCATATGCGGACGCGGTCGGCGCGCGCGATTGAGCCGGATTGTGATCCATTCGTGACAGCGCGTTCTGCCCACAACTTCAAACGAGGTTCAATTTCTGCGCTGATAATTTCAGGCCGGCTACGGCGCCAGTCTTCCCACGGAAAAAACTGATACCAGCTACGCCAAATGCCATGCGTCAGCCCATGATCACGGCTGGCTTCAGTCAGAGCCAAATAGCCGATTGAAACAACATGCGGGCTTGTGTCCGCAGGTTCGCTATGACGTCCGCGGTCGGCAAACGTGTAAAGTTGTTCAGCGTAGCCGAGGTCGAGACCTGTTTGATCTTGCACCCACGCGCGGAGTCCGCCCTCAAGTGTACGGTGTTCGCGCGGATTGAACGGGCCGAACGGCAGCACGTCCGTCGCGCCGGCGCTGTCCGGATCTTTGCGCACGATTAGAACCACCGGCTCATTGTCGAGCACGGCGACGATTGCTGCGTTCAAACCTATGCCGACCGATAGGGGGTCAGCGTTGTCGCGTGCCATGACGCGGTGAGATTTTTCTGGCGACGGCTTGCCTCTGCCTGACAATTCCATGTTCATTGCTTGTCATCCCCGTGCTCCCCAAGAGGCGAGCTAAGCCTCGATCGTGGCGATTTTCAGAAGATGAGGTGCATTTATGTGCCGCTTTTGGCCGCAAAATCGCCAAGATCTCAGCGGCGCGCCAATGCATCAAAGCGCTGCAAGAACGCCGATTGGGCGTCGTTGGCCGGCAATGGAACCAGATCGCTCAGCCGCTCGGCCAACATCTTTGGCAGTGTGAAGGCGCCAAAAAAAATCTCCGCTTCAGCGACAGAAAAGCCCGCGAGCAATGTCGCCTCGTAGAACGCCGCTATGCGATCCGCGTTCTTGATTGCGTCTGCGACGTCGGGATCGAGCTGAGCGGGAATGTCAAAGCGCGCGTGAATTGCCGCAAGCAATCGCTTCTCGAATGCCTTGTAGTCGAGGCCAATCGCGGATTTGAATGGGCTGATAAGATCACCGATGACGTATTCAGGCGCATCGTGCAACAGCGTCGCGCGAAGGCAAGTTGCATCATAATCGGCATGCAAATGCGCGACGATATCCGTGACGAGCAGAGAATGTTGGGCGACTGAAAATGCGTGCGAGCCAGATGTCTGCCCGTTCCACCGTGCAACGCGGGCGAGACCGTGCGCAATATCCTCAATAGCGATGTCGTCTGGCGATGGCGCCAGAAGATCGAGCCGCCGGCCAGACAGCATGCGTTGCCAAGCGCGGGCCGGCTTTTGCGTTTCGTCCGCGCTCATCGGCCTGGAACTTTCAGTTTGGCTTGCAACTTGGCGCACGGCGCGTGCCGGAAGCACGAAACAAGATGGTCGTTGACCATGCCGCTGGACTGCATAAAAGCGTAGACCGTCGTAGGGCCAATGAAGCGGAATCCTTCAGCCTTCAATGCTTTGCTGATGCGTTTTGAAACGTCCGTCTGTGCCGGCGCGTCTTTCAGAGACGATAGCTTGTTCTGCTGCGGCTGTCCGTCAATAAATCCCCACAGAAAATGCGAGACCGGCATCGATTTCGAAATTTCGACCCAGGCCTTTGCGTTGCCAATCGCAGCTTCGATCTTCTGTTGGTGACGCACGATGCCGGCGTCTGCCATCAAGCGCTGCACATCCCGGTCCTTGTAGCGCGACACTTTCAAAGCTTCGAAGTCATCAAACGCTTTGCGAAAATTTTCGCGCTTTTTGAGAACGGTCAGCCACGATAGGCCGGACTGAAACCCCTCAAGCACAAGCTTTTCGAACAGCAGCCTATCATCTGTCAGCGGCACGCCCCATTCTTCGTCGTGGTAGCGCGTGTAGAGAGGATCGCCAATGCCGGTCCAAGGACAACGATTTGTAACGGAGGACGCCATTATATGGGTCCGCTGCTAGCGTTTTTTGCCGCGGCCGCCTTGCGGTATGCCGCGACGGCGTCAGGCGCAACCGTGACGACGACACCGTTCGCCACCAATGGCGCTGGTTTGTCGAGCGCGTCAGACGCGCGGTCGAGGCGAACCATCGCTAGACCTTCATATCCCGACACCGAGCCGACGCGTCCGATCGGCGCGTCGCTCAATATGATGTCCGACTGACCAGCAAGCGGCGCATCGCCCTCGATTTTCACGACGCGCTTACGGACGACTGATTTGTTCTCCATGCGCGCGACGACTTCCTGACCGACGAAGCAGCCTTTGGTGAAGGAGACGCCGTGAAAAATGTCGAAGCATGCGTCATGTGGATACGCATCGCCGAATACGAAATCCTTGCCGCCCTCGGGGACGCCGAGCCGAATGCGATGCGCGTCGTACGCGGCCTCATCGACAACGACGAGGCGTGGCGTCTCGTTGAGCGTCTTGACCAACGCCTCGTCAGCGAGGACGCGCAGGCCGAGTGCCGCAAGCCGCGGGTCGGTATACATGAACGGCGATAGCGCCTCATCCGGCAGTGCAGCGCCCCAGATCGCGAACACTTTATAGTCGTTTGTGCGGTCGGTGATCACGATATTCGCGCGCAGCTTGTAGAGTGATAGGCGTTTGACGAAGTCGGCTGCCGTGTCGCGCGAGATGTCGATCAGAATGCCTGCGGCTGTTCGTATGACAAAAAAATCGAAAAGAATTTTGCCTTGCGGCGACAGCAGCGCCGCGTGAAGTGCGCTGCCGTCTTTGGTCAGCGTTTCGACGTCATTGGTTATTAGTCCCTGCAGGAACTTAGCCGCGTCAGCGCCGGTCACAGATATGACGCTGCGATTTGGAAGCGGTGCGATCGTGTCGCTCGCCATTGGCCCTCGCCTGGATTGCAAAGCTGATCCGGGATCAGTATGTCCGACAGACGCTGAACGCAAGCCGCCGGAGACGTGACGCATGGCTGATAGTTTCGATCTGCTGATCGCCGGGGCAACGGTCGTCAACCACGACGGCGTTGGCGAGCGCGATGTCGCTATAGCAAACGGCCGGATTGCGGCCATTGGCGATTTAAAATCCGCCAAAGCCGCCGAAGTTCTGGATGGCAAAGGTTTGCATGTTCTGCCGGGTGTAATCGACAGTCAGGTGCATTTCCGCGAGCCAGGCCTCGAGCATAAGGAAGATCTCGAAACCGGAAGCCGCGCTGCCGTGGCGGGTGGCGTTACGGCCGTTTTCGAGATGCCGAATACCAAGCCGCTGACCACTTCGGCCGATACGCTGGCCGACAAGGTTCGGCGCGCGCGCCATCGCATGTTCTGCGATTTCGCATTTTTTGTCGGTGGCACACGCGACAATATAAACGACATTCCGGCGCTCGAAAAACTGGAAGCGTCAGCCGGTATCAAGGTGTTCATGGGCTCGTCGACCGGCGATCTATTGGTCGATGACGGCACCTCGCTCGACGCGATCATCGCGAAAATTTCGCGCCGAGCGTCGTTTCACGCTGAAGATGAAGCGCGCCTGAAGTCGCGCATGGGCATTCGCCGCGCCGGTGATCCGTCATCACATCCCGAATGGCGCGATCCGGAAGCCGCACTCATCGCGACGAAGCGGCTTGTCGCAATGGCTGAAAAGTACCGCAAGCGCGTCCATGTTCTGCACATCTCTACGGCGGAAGAGATGGCGTTCCTCAAGGATCACAAGCACTACGCATCGGTTGAAGTCACGCCGCATCATCTGACGCTCGAAGCACCGGATTGCTACGCGCGGCTTGGCGCATATGCGCAGATGAACCCGCCGGTTCGCGACGCCCGCCATCGCGCCGCGATCTGGTCAGCACTGCAATCGGGCGTCGTTGACGTGCTGGGATCCGATCACGCGCCGCACGATCGCTCGGAAAAGGAGCATGCTTATCCCGATACGCATTCCGGCATGACCGGCGTTCAAACGCTGGTGCCGATAATGCTTGATCACGTCAATGCTGGGCGCCTGTCGATCGAGCGGCTTGTCGATCTGACGAGTCACGGTCCGCAACGCCTGTTCGGTTTGCGCAGCAAGGGCCGCATTGCAGTCGGCTACGATGCCGACCTCACAATTGTCGATTTGAAACGTCGCGAAACGATCCGCAACGGCTGGATCGAAAGCCGCTGCGGCTGGACACCCTACGACGGCGCCGCCGTGACGGGCTGGCCCGTCGGTACGTTTATTCGCGGCCGCAAAGTGATGTGGGACGGCGAAATCCTCGGCCCTGCCAACGGGGAACCAGTCCGATTCCTCGAAGGATACTGAGGGCGGCGCAGCCATTAAACATTCTGGCATCGGCTTTGCTCTCTTGGCCTGACAACCAAGAGGCGTCCGAATTTATGATTGCCAGAGCCTGCCAAAAAGCCATCGCCCCGGATCAACCCTTGAGTTGGCCCGAGGCGATTATTGTTTCGTCAGTAGCGCTTTGCGCTGCGGCTCCGGTGATTGCCGGTCTCTACATCGTAAAGTCGGCGCTGGGCATCAATCTGATGGATGGCCCATCACCGCTTCACGAGCTGCTGTATCACTTCGTCAGCTGAGCTCAGCTGCTCGTGCCGCCAGCCGCCTTTGCGATATTCTTCGGCAGTTTGTGAAGGACGTGCACCGTTGTGCCGATGCCAGCGATCTTAGCCAGATGCACGACGTGCCCGTTTGTCATACGGATGCAGCCAGACGATGCTGCCGTGCCGATCGATGAAACGTCGTTCGTGCCGTGGATGCGGTACAGCGAATTGCCGAGATAGAGCGCCATCGCGCCGAGCGGATTGCGAATGCCGCCCGACATGAATTGCGGCAAGTGCGGCTTGCGCTGAAGCATTTCAGCCGGCGGACGCCAATCCGGCCAGGCAACCTTGCGCGAGATTGATTGCGTGCCGGACCAGGCGAAGCCCGCTTTGCCGACGGCGATCGGATATTGATAGGCACTCGAAGACGAAAGAACGTAGTAAAGCTTGCGTCCCGCGGTATCGATGACGATCTTGCCAGCGCCATAGCTATTCGGGAACGAGACCGTTTTCGGCGCGACGGCGCCGATGGACGGCTTGCCGCCGCCGCTCATTTCCGCCGGTCCCTTCTTGTTTTTCTTGCCCTTGCCGCTCAGGAAGTCGACCGCCTGCTGGCTTTCGAGCTCGGCCTGCTTCTTGGCCTTGATCTTTGGAGAGATGCCGAACAGCGAGCCGGGCTCGCTTTCGGTGACCTTCGCGGCCTTTTTATATTTGTTCGGCATGACGTAGCCGTAGGTTTCTTCCGATGGATGAAACGCATTGGCCGGTGCCATAAAGCCTGAGGCAGCCAACGCTGCGACGGCGATAACGAATTTGTTCATGACGCTAAACCCTGCTGTTAACGTAGCCTGAGAGGCGGTATTAACCAGAGAGGGGCGGTTTGACCAACCCCCGTGCGGCGTATGGTTACCGCGCAGCCCGGCCAATTCGGCGTCGTGCGGTCTGATGAGGATCATCTCAGCGCGCGCGATGCCGCCTGAAGGCACGGATTTTGTGCCATAGTTCCGCATGCTTGCGTTGGATATGACCGGCGGCGCAGTGCGCCTGCGCGATCGCCGCTAAAGCAAACGCAGGCCGGATGCGAAAAATGGCCACACGCTCATGCGCAAAATTGCATAGCGCGCGTTATACGCTGCTTGAAATGAAACACGCCCGCTGGAGTGCGCTTAGCACCGTAATTCTACGCATCTGCCGCTGCGATCACGCCGGCAAGGTGGTTATCCGGTTCGAAGCCATGGACTTTGCTGTCTGCGCTAACTAACTCTAGCCGCTGTATCACTGAATCGACTCGCCGCCCGCAGTGCCGCGCAGTGGATCGCGTACGCGGGGTGCGTGTGCCACGCACATATTCGGTAGGACGACGCAGGAGCTGATGGACTACTTTCCCAATCCAATCATCATTCCCGTTGGCATCATCATTGGCGTCCTGATCGCGGCACCTGTCGGACCGGTCAATGTGCTGTGTATCCAACGCGCGATCGAACGCGGCTTTTGGGGTGGCATCGCCGCCGGTATCGGCTCCGTGCTGGGTGACGGACTGATTGCTCTGATGGCAGGCCTCGGCGTCGGCGCGGTTTCCGGCGCAATCGAGTCGCATCGTGCGATCATTCAAATGATCGGTGGTGTCGCGCTCATCGCTTTCGGTATCAAGCTTTACCTTGCAAAACCGCGTATACGTGTCGTGTCTGACGCCGAAGCAGCCAATGCGGGGCTCAAGGATTTCGCCTGGGATATTCCTCAGACTTTTTTTCTGACGATCACCAATCCAGGTGCGGTGCTTGGATTGTTCGCGGTTTTCAGCGGTGTCAGCACCTATGTCGAAGTGCACTCGACGATCGATGTACTGTTCATGGTCGCGGCGATTATGGCCGGTAGCATGGTGTGGTGGATCGGGCTGTCGAAACTGATTTCTCGTTACCGGCACGTTTTCGACGGCGGCAAGCTGCAGCTGATCAATCGCATCGCCGGCATATTGCTTGCGGGGTTCGGCGTCGTGCTGTGGCTTGAGGTTCTGTCAAAGGGCGGCAGCTTTTAAAGATGCGTCGGATCAGACTTATTGATCGCGGCGTGCGAGCGTGAATTCGCCTTCGCCAATCCGCTTTTCTAATCCGCGGGTCAGATGCACGACGGCATCTTCGCCATAGATCGACACCAGGTCGGTCAGAGCCGTGAACAGCGCCGCATATGCCATTTGCTGAGGTTGCACACCGGTATCAACGCCTTCGTCCCAGGCGGCGAGAATAAGGTCCAGCGCTTTGAGGTTTGGGTTCTCGGTATCGAACTCTTCAAAACACCGCATAAATCCCCATCCTCTTACAACGCCAAGAAACATGTAGTTTTGGCATCAGAGATGCCGCCCCATCCTTGTGACGTAGCACATCAAAAAACAAAAGGTCGTTGCTGCAACAATTCACAGTAAATCGGACGTTTGCGCATGTGTCTAAGGATAGGCTTTGACCATCGCTTCAGAGAGCTCAGTGCCTTCTGTCAGGAAGCGCGTGATGGCCGTCTGCGCAGACGGGCTACAGGTATTGTATGTTCGGCTGTAGCTGCGATAGCCCTGGTTGAATGCGCGCGCCAATTTCGCTCGGCGGAGCGCCGTCGAGCCCTCGGCCTCGGCTAAATCGCGCATGCGTTCCCGCCAGTATTGCCCTTCGTTGGCGCCGCAAAGCTCGCGCAAGTAGTGAACCGCGCCAAGGATTTCGGACAGCCGCATCAGCTTGTCGTCGTAGGGCTTCAGATCGGAGGCGGCATGGCCGGGTTCTGCCGCGAGACCGGCCGCAAAGCTCATAAGAAGTGCTGCAACTACGTGCGGCTGCGCGATCCGCCGACTGGACGGGGACTGTCGTTCGGGATCGGTTGGAAATGCAGCGCGCATACGGTCATTTAGCACCGATTCTTGGCGGCGGCACGGTATCCCTCTATATGAACTGAAGTCGTATCCGGCGGGTGTTTCGCGTCATCTGCTGGCGGCTGCGCGAGGCTATATGTGTTCCAGGTTTAGTTTGACATCACCGCCTGATGCGGTGCGCCAGATGTTTGCCTGTGGTGGAGAAGATGTTTTTCCGCCCCGCTACAATATCGCTCCGACCGATCCGACATTGATTGTGCGGAGCGGACACGATCACAACCGAGAGTTGGCGCTCGTGCGCTGGGGCCTCATCCCGTCCTGGGTGAAGGACCCGCGAGAGTTCTCGCTCCTGTTAAATGCGCGGTCGGAGACTGCTGCTGAAAAGCCGTCTTTCCGCGCCGCGCTCCGTCACCGCCGCTGTCTGGTGCCGACCGATGGCTACTACGAATGGACAGGGCGGCCGGGCAAAAAGCAACCGCACCTAATTCGCATGAGCGCCGGCGGGGTGTTCGCGCTGGCGGGACTATGGGAGCATTGGCTTGGCGCCGACGGCAGTGAAATCGAGACGATGGCTATTCTGACGACAGCCGGAAATGCCGATGTCGCGCACATTCACGACCGTATGCCGTTGATTTTATCGCCGCTAGATTTCGACCGTTGGCTGGATTGCCGATCAGGTAGCGCCGAGCACATCATCGACCTTCTGGCGGCGCCGCGTCCCGGCCAATTGGTGACGATTGCCGTCAGCCCCAAGCTGAACAATACACGCGCGGAAGGCCCGGATTTGATCGAACCCGTCTAACTGACGCTTCGTTAACGGCTTCGGCATAAGCCTGATGGGCGCGTTTCAGCGTCTGATTCGTATGTCTCGCACCGCTAAATGCAGCGTTGGCGGGCTGCAGTCGGCCGCTGGTTGCTCCAGCGTTACCTCCTGCGTCGCCGTCCCGCGTCTGTACCGGGTCGCCGCCGACTCGCATGCTTGCGGAATTGACGCTATTTTTTGAAAGTCAAGAGCCTGCCGCGATCGCACGCTAATGCTGGCCGCGACGACGGAAATACGAGCACGCTTGCGAAGTTATGCTGGCGGGTTCGCAGTTTGGAGCACCGGCACGCTTATCGGCTGCCGTGACGAGGAGCGAAAGTACGATGAGCTACCGGGGTGAAGATCTTGATCTGCGAACATCGCAGACCTGGAGCGCGGCGCCTTCCGACCTTTCGAGTGAAACCGACGCGGCGAAAAACGGCCAGCGTCTCACGGCACGCACCGGACCGATCTGGGTCGACGACACTGTTCTGTCGTGCGCGAACTACGCGTTTGACGTGGCGCTGGCGCATCGATCGGGCGATGTGCGCATCGAACATTTTTTGCATGCGATGACGCGCATTGATGTGGCTGCCGAAGCATTGGAAATGCGCGGCGTTCGCGTAGCGGCGCTGCGCCGGGAAAGCGCAACGATTATTGCCAGCGAGATTCCGGTCGGGCTGACGAACGGCAAGACCGCACCACGCAGATCGGATGAATTGGCGGACGTCTTGCGGGTCGCAGCCAATTTCGCCGGTCGCCGCAATGCGCCAGCGACCATCGACGATGTCTTGAACGTGCTATTTGACCAACGAACGGACGTGCAGGGGATGGCGCTGCTGGCCCGTCATACGATGCGTGCGCAGGTACGCGAAACACTTGAGCAGTTCCCGCCGCTGTCGCGGTACGCGATCGAAACGCCGCGCTACATCGCGCCGTCGGAGCGTGGGCTACGCACCGCCATCAACGAGCCAGCGCGCTACGCGCCTGAGTCACCGAGGTCATATAGGCCTGAAGCCGCACAGACGGCGACCGACTCCATTCAAAATTCACGCATCGAAGCGCTCGAACAGATGGTGCGCGCGTTGAGTAACGACATATCGAGCGAGCGGCATGTCGTTTCCGGCATGTTGAAAGAGCTGTCGCGCGATACGCAAGCGCAACGTGACGACCAGGGACGTCTGCACACGGGTCTTTACGATCGTCTTCAAACATTGGAGCAGGTTATGACCAGTAACCGCGGCGCTGGTGGCGATGTGATTGTTGGCGACGGCCTGTCAGAACAACTGCTCAATCTCGAAGTCATGCTTGAGCAGCGTTTGAAAGAACTTAACCACGGATGGGCTTCGCTCACGGGGCGTTTCAATGCGATCGAGGCCGCGACGCAACAGCCGGGCCTCGATCTGAAGCCAATCATGAACCGCCTCGACATCATCGAGGAAGCTCTTCTCGGACGCGGCAGCAACGGAGAAAGTAACGATGTCGCCGACCGTTTGAAATCGCTGGAAGGCGAAATCGCTCGCGCTTTGGCCGCGAATACAGCGAGCACCGGCCGCATGGAGACGCTGATCTCAGGCTTTGAAAAACAGCGCGCCGATTTCGCCGGGCCGATCGTCGATCGCGTAAAGGCTCTCGCAACGGACTACGAAGCACATCAAAAAGCAAATAGTGACGCAGCCGCATTGCTGGCCGAGCGTCTCGGCGCTGTCGAACGCGCGCTTGCCGCCGAAATCGAAACAGCCGCTGCCAAGCATCAGGCTTATGCGCAAGATCTCGGCGAAGTGCATAACGCGCTCGTCAAACTCAATCAGAACCAGCACACGCTGGCAGGCTCCATCGATCAGTGGCGCAGCGAAGCGGCTGGCGACGTTGCGATGATCTCAAATCGCCTCGCCAATCTTGATCGCGATAACGAGCGGCCGATCGAAACACTCAACGCGCTGACGACGCACATGGACACGATGAACCGCATGATCATCGAGCGGTACCATCGCCGGAACCGGTTCTGGTATTGGCTGTTCGGCACCGACGATTGGATTGGTGCGAGTTGGCCGTCGCAGGCTGCGGCCATCGAGGCAGAGCGTGCGCGCGTGAAGTCCCAACTGGCGTCGAGCGACCCTTAACGCCGGCTTCAGCACGACATTGAGCATTTGGCACGGATGCTGCTGTCTCTTCGCTAGGGCACGGCCCATGGAGAGCGACATGATTAACAGATCGGCTGACTATCTGCGCGATGCCCCGGTTCTCGGGAGCATCATGGCACCGGACGCCAACAGCTTCGGCGTGCTGCGGCTGATCATGGCCTCGCTTGTGCTGATCTCGCACAGTTACATGTTCGCATTTGGCACGCCGCTAGCCGAGCCGCTGACGGCATGGACCGGCCACTCCCTCGGCCAGCACGCGGTCCAAGGCTTCTTTATCTTGAGCGGTATTCTTGTCGCGCAAAGCTTCGAGCGTAGCCGCTCGCTCCTCGATTTCGCCGCCGCGCGTATCTTGCGCATTTTCCCTGGCCTTATCGTGTGCGTGTTGCTGACCGCGTTTGTACTCGGGCCGCTCGTGTCGCAATTGCCGTTGCAGGCGTATTTCACGTCGGCGGTATTGCCGGTGTATCTCGCCAAAACGCTCTCGCTTGCGACGGGCAGCGCGCCGCTTCCGGGCGTGTTCAACGATCTGCCGATGCCGGGTATCGTCAACTCGTCGCTGTGGACACTAAAATTTGAGGTCCTGTGCTATGCCGGCCTCGCGCTCGCTGGTGTCGCAGGATTGTTTAGCGCGACCTATCGCTATGTGATTGCCGGGCTTCTAGCGGCGTTCCTGGCTGCAATTTATGCGATCGATCCACAGCCCTTCACACAGCACAGCTTCATCGACAATGTGCGCTATTTCGCGGTCTATTTCGGCACTGGAACGCTGATCTATCTGCTGCGCGACAAGCTCGTTATTGTTGGCGCAGCTCTGCTGCCGCTTGCCGCGATTTTTGTCGCGGCGTTGGATACGCGCTTTGCGGAGCCTGCAACGGCCGCGTTGCTCGGCTACGGAATCGTGTGGGCCGCAAGCAAATCGTTCGGACCATTACGGGCTTGGTGCAACAAGGTCGATTTGTCGTTTGGCGTTTATATTTATGCTGGCCCGATCCAGCAGGCGCTGATCGGTGCAGCACCGGCGGTGCCACCGATTGCTATTTCGCTCGCCGCGTTTGCCATCGTTCTGCCGTTGGCGCTGTTGTCGTGGGTTCTGATCGAGCACCCGGCGCTTCGTCTGAGAAGCGATGTACGCACGCTGCTGATGCGCTGGCGCTCGCGCACGGCGCCTCCCGCGGCTTTTCAACAGCCGCTTCGTTAACACAAGCGAACTTTTGGCGTTCTGGTCCCCTCGGCATCGCGATTGAGGGGTTGAGCGCTGGCACGCCGCGTGCTTTGATTAAAAAAGTATGAAGAGGCGTCCCGAGGGGTTTCGATGTTGCGTCGGTACATAATTGTGAACGGTATCTCGTCCGCAGTTCTCTACGCAGGCATCTGGGCTTTTGTGCCGTCGATGGCATCCGTTACGCAAGCGGCGTCGGAAGCTTGGGACACGTTTGTGATGGGGCACACGTTTCTGGGCCCGGTTCTTCACCGCATCATCACTGTTAGCGCTTCAATCTTCTGAGGCGGAACGTCAGCGCGGTGCCGCGGCGCGCTTGAGCCGATCATTGATTGCCTCGCCCAGTCCGTGAGCGGGTATCGGCATCACAGCAATGGTTGCCGCTCCAGTCGCATCGAGCGCGCGTAAGGCCGCGAACAAGTTCGCAGCCGCCTCGACGAGATCACCACGCGCGCTGAGATTGATCTGCGCGGCGTCGGTGACCGGCACGTCGGGTCCAAACGACAGCAGCGCTTCTCCGTCCGAGACCGTCTCTGCGTCGAGACGCATTCGTGCGGCAGGCGCGTAATGGCTCTGCAATTGGCCGGGTGATGCAGGGACTGCGGGATCGGCGTTCGGACGTATCAGCGGTTGGCGGGTTACGCTTTCAATCGCCTCAGCGGTAATCGCGCCCGGTCGCAGCAACGCAAGCGTATCGCCGGTAGCGTCGACGACGGTCGATTCAAGGCCATGCCGCGTCGCGCCGCCGTCGAGGATCATCGAAACTGCTGCTCCGAGATCGCCCGCAACGTGAGCGGCGCTCGTTGCGCTGACATGCCCGGACCGGTTCGCTGACGGCGCTGCGAGTGGCCGCCCTGCGGCTGCCAGAAGAGCCTGCGCAATTGCGTGGTCCGGCATACGCAACGCGAGCGACGGCAACCCGGCCGAAACGAGATCAGAAATCGGTATCCCGGGTTGTCGATTGACGACAATCGTTAGAGGTCCCGGCCAGAACGCTGCGGCAAGGCGCCGGGCGGCTTCCGAAAAAATACCAAGAGTTTCAGCTTCGGCGACTGTTGCGACGTGAACGATCAGCGGATTGAAGCTCGGCCGGCCTTTCGCCGCGAAAATGCGGGCGACAGCTTCGCCGTTCGTTGCGTCGGCGCCGAGCCCGTAGACCGTTTCCGTCGGAAATGCGATGAGATGCCCGGCGCGAATTGCGTCTCCTGCTGCGACTAAAGACGCGGCATCCGGCGTTCGGATAACCGCTCCGGCATCCGTCGCGAGCGGTTTGCTATCGCCGCTATTCGGCATAATCTGGAAATCCAACCTCAGAGAAGCGAGCCTGCTCCAGCCCATGTCCTATTCCGCTCCAGTAGACGACATCGTCACCGCCCTCAAGACCGTCGCCGATCTCGACGTACGATTGGCTAACGGCCTCTACCCGGGCCTCGACGCAGACACGGTGCGCGCGGTTCTCGATGAGGCCGGTAATTTTGCCGCCGATGTCCTGGCACCACTCAATTGGAGCGGCGATCGCGTGGGAGCGCGCTGGCAGGACGGGAACGTCTCTACGCCACCCGGATTTGCCGACGCCTACCGCCAGTTTTCAGCTGCTGGCTGGAGCGCGTTACCGTGCTCCGAAGAATTTGGTGGCCAAGGACTGCCTGAAATCATCTCGTCGTCCGTCGGTGAAATATGGAATGCCGCCAATCTGGCGTTCGGACTTTGTCCACTGCTGACGCAAGGCGCCATTCACGCCATTGAAGCCGGTGGCAGCGATGCCTTGAAGCAGACCTACCTGCCAAAGATGGTGTCAGGTCAATGGACGGGCACCATGAATTTGACAGAGCCGCACGCAGGCTCTGACTTGTCTGGCCTCAAAACGCGCGCCGAGAAGCAGGCCGATGGCACGTACCGCATCACCGGGACGAAGATTTTCATAACGTGCGGTGAGCACGACATGGCCGAAAATATCATCCATCTCGTGCTCGCGCGGCTGCCCGATGCGCCGGCCGGAACGCGTGGCATCTCGCTGTTTCTCGTGCCGAAGTTTTTACTGACTGCGGACGGTACGCCGGGCGCGCGCAACGATGTCGTCTGCGCCGGCATCGAGCACAAGCTCGGCATTATGGCGAGCCCGACGTGCATCATGAAGTTTGGTGAACAGGGCGGGGCGACGGGCTATCTGGTCGGCGAAGAAAATCGCGGCCTCGCGAACATGTTCGTCATGATGAACAGTGCGCGTCTCGCGGTCGGCATTCAGGGCGTCGCGATTGCAGATCGCGCGACGCAGCGTGCCATCGCGTTTGCAAAGGAGCGCACCCAGGGCCGTTCTTCGACGTCAAGCGGCGCCGGGATGGCGCCGATCGTCGAACATCCGGACATTCGGCGTACGTTGCTGACGATGAAAGCCTTGACGCAGGCTTCGCGCATGATCTGTCTTGCGACGGCGGCTGCGCTGGATAACGCGACGTATGCAGCGGACCCGGAGGAAGCCAAAGCCGCGCGCAATCTCGCCGCGTTATTGACGCCGGTGGCGAAGTCGTTTGCTACCGACGTCGCCGTCGACGTCGCATCTCTCGGCATTCAAGTCCACGGCGGCATGGGATTTGTCGAGGAAACCGGCGCAGCACAGCATCTGCGCGACGCTCGCATCTTGCCGATTTACGAAGGCACCAACGGTATTCAGGCCATCGATCTCGTCACCCGCAAATTGCCTTTGGAAGGCGGAAACGTCGTCACCGATTATTTGAGCGGCATCGGTGATTGCGTGACGAAACTGCATGCCAGCGACAACGCCGGGCTTGGCCGCACAGCAAAGAACCTAAAGGATGCGCTCGATGCGCTTAGCGCAGCGACGCGCTTTATCGGCAAGTCTTTGGCGTCGGATCCCGATGCGGGCCTGGCGGGCGCGACGCCTTACTTGAACGCCTTCGCGCGGGTGGCCGGTGCGCGATATCTCGCTGAGGCTGCATTGCGCGACGGCGCTAGTTCTTCCGATATCGCGCTCGCACGCTTCTTTGCAGAAAATTGCCTGACGGCGGCCGTCGGGCTTTCCGATTCAGCCATGAACGGCAGTGCGACCGTGCTGGCGTCAGAAGGGCTTCTTGCATGACGTCCGACATCGCCATCGAACGGAACAATCGCGTTCAAACGCTGCGGCTGTCGCGGCCTGAAAAGAAGAACGCGTTGACGCGCGCCATGTACGCGGCGCTTTGCGATGCCATCGAAGCAGGCGACGCAGATACAGCGGTTGCGGCGCATGTCATCGCCGGGTCGGGCGGCACGTTTACCGCTGGCAACGACATCGGTGATTTTCTGGCGGCCGGGCCAGGCGCCGGCAGCAAAAACACGGAAGTGCTTCGGTTTATCCGGCTGTTGCCGCTCATCAAGAAGCCGGTCATCGCCGCAGTCGACGGCATAGCGATCGGCATCGGCACGACGCTGCTGTTTCATTGCGATCTCGTCTACGCGACGCCAGCTTCGACGTTTGCAACGCCATTCCTCGATTTAGGTCTCGTTCCCGAGGCTGGCTCCAGCCTGTTGATGCCGCGTCTGATGGGTTACCAGCGGGCGTTCGAGATGCTTCTGCTTGGCGATCCGTTTTCGGCTGAGCGCGCCCATGCGGCCGGGTTTGTTAACGCGATTGTTCCGGCTGATGCCCTGGAGAGCACCGCGGTCAAGGCAGCTCAGCGCTTAGCCGCAAAGCCACCGGAAGCTTTGGCGCTCGCCCGTCGCATGCTCCGCGGCAACGCAAGTGACATATCGCAACGCGTGGACGAGGAAGCCGCCGCGTTCGTTGCGCGCTTGTCGTCGCCAGAGGCGCGCGAAGCATTTCAGGCGTTCATCGAAAAGCGGCCGCCTCGGTTTTCGCCACAATCCGGTTGATGGGTAGGGCTTCAGCGCGCACAGCGGTATGTGGGCCTCTGGCGGCAATGCGGGAAGACGACTATGCGCCTGTTCTGGCTGTTATGTGGGTGCGCTCTGCTAGCGATCGTTCGACCCGAGGTCACGAACGCCAACGTGTTCACGCATATCGTGCGCGAGGCCGGTGAGGCGGGTGGTAAGGCTGCGGGCCACGGCTTCTCGCATCTCGGCCCTGTCGGCAAAGCAGCAGCGCATCTCAAATTGCTGCCGAATGCGCCAAAGGGCGCTCTCGCGGCGCACGCCACGCCTGAGGGCCATTGGCAGTTCGTCAATCGTGAAGGGCAGGTTTACACCGCCGGCACACCCGATGAGCTAAAGCGTGTCATGCCGACGCTTGCGCCGGAGGCAATAGCCGCGGGTGAAAGCAAGCTGACGCTTTATGTCTCCGAAGACAGCTTGTTCGATAATCGCACGGCCCTCAGCCAATTGCCCGCCGATAGTCAATTGCACGTCGTCAGCGGCGGTTCAGCGTATGCGGTGACGCGAGAAGGGACTGGCGCGGCATTGCGCTTGGAAGCCCGGCTCAAGCCGAATTTGAGTATCGAACTTAGTGATCGAGACCTGTTCGACGAAACGCTCAGTTATATGAGCCGTTCGCTCAATCGCGCCAACATTCGCACGATTGCGATCGAGCCGGGTGGCAGCAAATATGTGCCGTCGGCTCCCGCCACCGATCCTGTCACCAAGTTACCACTCGTCGACAAGCTCGACCCTGACAATCTCGCGACGGCGTTCGGCGCAATTCGCGGGCAGACTGTTCTCGTCACGGGCCGAACGTTGGTGAACAAAATCACCTTCAGCCCGTCAAGCGGTCCAGAAATTACGCGCGACATCTCCGATCTTGTCGATGCAGCGCGTCGCAGCGACGTCAACATCGTTATTCTCGGGAGCGACGCAAGCCGTCAGCCGGGTGGCCGAAACTGGTTCTGGCAGACAATTGAAGTCGGCGGCATGCCGGAGGCTGCGGCGTCGGCGACCTTTGGCGATTTTCTCGATGCGTTGGCGCAGCGTCGTGGCGGATTTCAATTAGCGGCTGCGCATGACGGGCAGGGCCGCGTGCAGCTTTCCGCGCTGCCTGACGCAGCGACTGCCGGTGTTACGAGCGATGCTACGAACTATCTTGCCGAAGCCGTCAGCCAGGTGACGGGCGAGATCGTGACGTCCGCTATCGAAATTCACGCGCGCGACAAGCACACCGAAGCGGAATTCGACGCCCGGCTGATCCCAGGAATACCGAGCTATGTCCAGATACCCTACCTCGTGTCGCTCGTTTGTGGTTTAATCGCCTGGCCGGTATCGCGACAATGGTGGCGGCGCATCTGGCCACCGGTTGGCGAAGACATTGCTGCAGGCCGCGCATCGCCTTTCTTTCGCGCGCTGCCGCGCGAAGCTGCGTTTCTGCTGGCCTTTGTTCCATTTGCGGGCTTCCCCGCGCTGTTATGGCAAATGATCAGCCAGACGTGGGCGACGGTAACCGCTCCATTTCGATGGGCGAAACGGCGATTTTTTGCGCGCCAAGTCTAGCGCACACTTAACTCCCGCGTGCAGGCGTTCTAAAGTTGCCGGCAAAGGCAATAAAAAGGATGCCCGGCATGGCGACGCTCAAAGATAAAACGCTCTTCATCACCGGCGGTAGCCGCGGCATCGGACTGGCGATCGCGAAACGCGCGGCGCGCGACGGCGCCCGGATTGCGATTGCTGCGAAGACATCCGAGCCGCATCCGAAGCTCGAAGGTACGATCCATACCGCTGCCAAAGAAATTCAGGCTGCGGGCGGTCAGGCATTGCCGATTGTTTGCGATATTCGTGACGAGGAGCAGGTGCAGCGCGCGGTCGCGCAAACAGTCGCAGCATTTGGTGGCATCGATATTTGCGTGAATAACGCAAGCGCCATTTCGTTGACCAACACCGAAGCGACCGACATGAAGCGCTTCGACTTGATGATGGGTATCAACACCCGTGGCACTTTCCTGGTCACGAAGACGTGTCTTCCGCATCTCAAACGGTCAAGCAATCCGCACGTTCTGATGATGTCGCCGCCGCTCGACATGCACCCGCGCTGGTTTGGCGGTCACGTCGCGTATTCGATCGCGAAGTATGGCATGAGTTTGTGCGTGCTCGGAATGGCCGAGGATTTCCGCCAAGACGGCGTCGCGGTGAACGCACTCTGGCCGCGAACGACGATCGCGACAGCTGCGATCAAGAACGTGCTCGGCGGCGACAAACTGATGCGCATGAGCCGTACACCGGATATTCTCGCGGACGCCGCTCACCTGATTTTTCAACAGCCATCGCGGAAATTTACAGGCAACTTCCTCATCGACGACACGTTTCTCAATGCGGTCGGCAATGCGACCGATTTTGAGAAGTACCGGATTGATCCGTCGATGCCGCTGGCGCCAGACTTTTTCGTGCCGGCGGATAGCAAGCCGCCAGCTGGAGTGCGCATCGCGCGTCTCTCCGAATTGGCGTAACAGCGCACATGGCAACCGTTCTCATCACGCATCCTTCGTTTACCGGTCATGATACCGGACCATACCATCCCGAGCAGCCGGAGCGGATGCGGGTGATCGACAAAGTGCTGGAGCACGAAGTTTACCAGGCTTTATTGCGCCAGGAAGCACCGCTGCGCGACGACGATGAAATCCATATCGTCAAGGCGCACAGTCAACGGCATTACGGCGATATGCGGAGCGTCGCGACGTCGGTCGGCGCGGTCTCGCAACGTATCGACGGCGACACCGTGGTGTCGCAGGGCACTTGGCAGGCTGCGCGGCGCGCGGTTGGTGCCGGGCTCGATGCTGTTGACCTTGTTATGACAAACACGTCACGGAATGTTTTTTGTCAGGTTCGGCCTCCGGGCCACCATGCCGAGACAGCCAAAGCGATGGGCTTCTGTCTTTTCAACAGCGTCGCGATCGCCGCGCATTACGCCCGCGACAAACACGGCGCGGAGCGCGTCGCAGTCATCGATTTCGACGTTCACCACGGCAACGGTACGCAAGAGATATTCTGGTCGGACAAGAATCTGTTTTACGGATCGACGCATCAGATGCCGTTGTTTCCGGGTACAGGCGCGCTGTCCGAGACTGGCGTCGGCAACATCTTCAACGCGCCGATGCGCTCAGGCGACGGGCGCGAGCCGTTCGAGGACGCGTTTACGGAGCGTATTCTGAAGCCACTGCATAACTTTTCGCCGGATCTCGTTCTGATTTCTGCCGGCTTTGACGCGCATCGCGACGATCCGCTCGGCGGCATGCAGTTGGTGGAGGCTGACTACATTTGGGCGACCGAAAAGCTGGCCGACATCGCCCGCCGGCACGCCAATGGCCGCATCGTGTCCATGTTGGAGGGCGGTTACAACTTGACGGCGCTCGCGAGATCAGTAGCGGTGCACGTCAAAACGCTGATGGAAACCGGCCGCTGACGACGCGCCGATGCAAATTGAGATGGACGATAGCCGTATGACGTCGACGACCAAAGCGCCTGGCAAAACCTTTGCCGACATCAAAGACATGACCTTCGAGCGTGCTCTGAAGGAACTGGAAGGCATCGTCGGCCGGCTGGAGCGCGGCGATGTTGAGCTTGAGGAAAGCATTTCCATCTACGAGCGCGGCGAAGCGTTGCGCGAGCATTGCGATAAGCTTCTGCGCCAGGCCGAGGCGAAAGTCGAAAAGCTGACAATCGGTCCCAACGGCCGTCCGAAGGGCACCGAGCCGCTCGATCCGGGTTTTTAACAACCGTTCTGAGGCAGCGACGTATGTGCAGGTGGCGGCCAAGTGCGGATGGCGCCCGAAACGTGCGAAGATTGGCCGCTTGCGGGTTATTTTGACTGTGACATAACCAAGACATTGGTTCTGGCAGAGGTTCCGCCCGCGTGACTTCAACACCGCTCCTGGATACGGTGAAAATTCCGGCCGATTTGCGCAAAATCGCGGAAAGCGATCTGCCGCAATTCGCAGCCGAGTTGCGCCATGAGCTGATCGATGCCGTATCCGTGACCGGCGGCCATCTCGGCGCAGGGTTAGGCGTCGTCGAACTCACAGTCGCTCTGCACTGGGTCTTCGATACGCCGCGTGATCGTCTCGTCTGGGATGTCGGCCATCAGGCCTACCCGCATAAAATCATCACCGGCCGCCGCGATCGCATTCGAACTTTGCGCCAGCCGGGCGGATTGTCCGGATTCACGAAGCGTGACGAGAGCGAATACGATCCGTTCGGCGCCGCGCATTCGTCGACATCGATTTCGGCGGCGCTTGCTATGGCCGTCGCGCGTGACTTGAATCACGGCGACAACAACGTCATCGCCGTGATTGGCGATGGCGCGATGAGCGCCGGTATGGCGTATGAAGCGATTAACAACGCCGGCGCGCGTGACGAACGCCTTGTCGTCATATTGAACGACAACGACATGTCGATCGCGCCGCCGACAGGTGCGTTGTCGGCATACCTCGCGCGCGCGACCTCAAGCGGCACCTATCTCCACTTGCGCGACTACGCCAAGCAACTCGCCAAGATGTTGCCGAAAAAATGGGAGCGCCGTGCCGCGCGCATGGAAGAATACACTCGGCACCTTTGGCAGGGCGGCCAGTGGTTCGAGGAACTCGGCTTTTACTACGTCGGCCCAATCGACGGACACGACTTCAATCAACTTCTGCCGGTTCTCAAGAACGTGCGGGATGCCAAAGGCGGGCCAATTCTCGTCCATGTCGTCACGAAGAAGGGTAAAGGCTACGCGCCGGCAGAAGCGTCCGACGACAAGTATCATGGCGTCACCAAGTTCAATGTCGTAACCGGCGCACAGGTTAAGCCGAAGCCGAACGCACCGACGTACACGCGCGTGTTTGCCGATAGTCTAATTCAAGAGGGCGAAAAGGACGACAAAATCGTTGCTATCACGGCGGCGATGCCTGACGGCACAGGTCTCGATCTTTTCGCGAAGCGGTTTCCTGAACGGACGTTCGACGTCGGCATTGCTGAGCAGCACGCGGTGACGTTCGCGGCCGGTCTCGCGACGGAAGGCTTCAAGCCATTCGCAGCGATCTACTCAACGTTTCTACAGCGCGCCTACGATCAAGTCGTCCACGACGTCGCGATCCAGCGTTTGCCGGTGCGGTTTGCGCTCGACCGCGCCGGGCTTGTGGGCGCCGATGGCGCGACGCACGCCGGTTCGTTCGATATCGCTTATCTTGGATGTCTGCCGGATTTCGTAATCATGGCGGCGGCCGATGAAGCCGAACTTATGCACATGGTGGCAACGCAAGTCGCGATCGATGACCGGCCGAGCGCGCTGAGATACCCACGCGGCGAAGGTGTCGGCGTAGAACTGCCCAAGGCTGGCGTAGCGCTGGAGATCGGCAAGGGTCGTATCGTCCGCCAGGGGTCGAAAGTTGCGCTGCTTTCGCTCGGTACGCGGCTGGCCGAATGCTTGCGGGCGGCAGATCAGCTTGCGAGTTTCGGGTTGCCGACCACGGTCGCAGACGCACGCTTCGCAAAGCCGCTGGACACGGCCCTGATAAAGCAACTGGCGCAAAACCACGAAGTGCTTGTCACAGTCGAAGAGGGTTCAGTCGGCGGCTTCGGCAGCTACGTTTTGCACTATCTCTCGGATGAAGGACTTCTAGATCGTGGTTTAAAGGTACGGACGAAAGTTCTGCCCGATACCTTCATCGATCATGGCAAGCCCGAAGTAATGTACGAGGCAGCGGGCCTTGCCGCTGACGGCATCGTCGCGACCGTATTCAAGGCGCTCGGCCGCGACGCATTGATTGCCGAACAAGGCGGACGCGCCTGAGGCGCCCCGCTAGTCAAGCATTAAGTGCTGGCCTTTTTAAAGTTCTCAGCCGCTTTGTCCCAGTTGACGGTGGTCCACCACGCCTTGAGATAGTCGGCACGCTTGTTCATGTGCTTCAGGTAATACGCGTGCTCCCACACATCGACGCCGATAACTGGTTTCGCGGCGAGTTCCATGTGCGGCGTGTCTTGATACGGCGTCGCGGCGACGCTCAGCTTCTTATCTTTGCCGACGACAAGCCATGCCCAACCTGAGCCAAAGCGACCGGTCGCGGCTTTGTTGACGTCTTCGATGAGTTTATCCTTGGAGCCAAAGGCGGCGTCGATGGCAGCCTTAAGGTCACCGGCTGGTTCCTTGGCGCCGCCCGGCGTCATCAGCTCCCAAAAGAATGTGTGATTGAAATGCCCGCCGAGATTGTTGCGGACGCCGGTGCGGCTGTCCTCGGGGATGATCGTCAAATCGGACAAAATCTCTTCAATCGGTTTCGACTTTAATTCAGGAACTTTGCCGGCCAACGTATTCAAGGCTGTAACGTATGCCTGATGGTGACCGGTGTGATGCACCTTCATGGTCGCCGTATCGATATGCGGTTCAAGTGCGTCATAGCCGTACCCGAGTGGCGGCAACGTGAAAGCCGGCGCGGCCTCTTCGGCGAATGCGAGCGACGACGATTTGAGCGCCATAGCGGCGGCTGACGTGGCAGCGATTGTCTTTATGGCGTCGCGGCGGTTCATACGTGTCTCCTATTGTAAGTTTGGTGCGAAGGGCAGGACGTCGCGGCGTTGTCACCGATAGCAGTTGCGCAGCAAGGTGCTAAACACTCATAAACTGCCGGAAACGGTGCCCGGTTCCAAAGGCTACGAGACAATATGGGTGCGACCCGATTAGACGCAAGGCTGGTGAGCGACGGCGTGGTTCCGACCCGCGCGAGGGCCAGAGATTTGATCCTGCGGGGGTTCGTGCGCGTCGAAGGCGTTGTTTGCGACAAGCCATCACGGTCCGTGCCACCAGCCATGTCCGTTGAGCTTGCCGACGCTGCCCCGATTTTCATCTCGCGCGGTGCTGAAAAACTGATCGCGGCGCTCAACCATTTTTGTTTTGATGCGGCAGACAAGACCGTTCTCGACATCGGTGCATCGACGGGCGGATTTACGCAAGTGCTTCTGCAACGTGGTGCCCGGCGCGTTTACGCCGTCGATGTTGGTCAATCACAACTGCATGACACCCTCAAGGCAGATGCGCGCGTCATTGCTCTCGAGAAACAGGATGCAAGGCTTCTGACACCCGACGTCATTCCGGTGGTCGTCGATGCTGTCGTCGCGGACGTGAGTTTCATCGCGTTGTCCAAAGTTTTGCCGTGCGTATTGGAATTCACGCAGCCAACGGCGTGGCTCGCCGCACTGATCAAGCCGCAGTTTGAACTCGAGCCGGATAGCATCGGCAAGGGCGGCATTGTCCGCGATGAGGCTGCGCGCCAGATCGCGGTTGAGCGGGTGCGGAGTGCAATTCAACAATTACCGGGATGGCGCGTGATTGGCGTCATTCCATCACCTATTCTTGGTGGCTCCGGTAACGAGGAATTTCTGATTGGAGCACGACGTGACGCTTGAAGCGATGGACGTCGAAATCAAGCGGGTCGGCGCTCAGGGTGATGGCGTCGCCGATACCGCAGCAGGTCCAGTCTTTATTCCGTTCACGCTTCCAGGAGAGCGCGTTCTCGCGCAAGGGACCGGTGCACGAGCGCGCTTGGAACAAATTCTGCAGGAGAGCGCCGACCGTGTTTCTCCGGTTTGCCAGCATTTCACCGTGTGTGGTGGATGCGCCGTGCAGCATATGTCGCCGGACTTCTACGGAGCTTGGAAGCGCGACTCTGTCGTGTCGGCGTTCAAGTCGCGCGCGATCGACGCAGACGTCGCGCCTCTTTTCGTTCCTCAAGGTCTGCGCCGCCGGGCAGTGCTGACCGCAATCCGCAACGATGCCGCCGTCGAAATCGGTTTTCATCAGGCCCAGTCGCACGACCTTGTCGATCTTATCGAATGCCCCGTTCTGCATCCGCGTATCGTCTCAGCATTGCCCGGTCTACGGGGGTTGTTGAAGCCGTTGCTCGCAAAACGCAGCGAGGCGCGCGTTACAGTCACGATGACCGAAGCCGGTCTCGACATCGCAATTGGTGAACTCGAAAAGCCGCTGACCCTCCAATTGCGTTCAGAACTGGCGAAGCACGCAGCCGATCTTGGCATCGCGCGCGTCAGTGTCGACGGCGACCCAGTCTACACCGCGCTGTCGCCTTTCCTGCGGTTCGGGACAATTGAGGTACCCATTCCGCCGGGAGCTTTTATCCAGGCGGTTGCCGAAGCCGCGACCGAGATGGCGCGCCTCGTCGTTGAAGGCATCGGCAAGTCAAAAAAGATTGCTGACTTGTTTGCCGGTGTCGGCGCGTTTTCGTTTCCAGTCGCCGCGCGCGCGAAAGTGCTGGCCGTCGATAGTGACAAAGCGGCAATCGCAGCGCTGGCTGATGGCGTGCGAAAGGGAAGCGGCATCAAGCCGGTGACGACACTGGTCCGCGATCTTTTCCGCGAGCCGTTATCGGCGCTGGAACTCAATGAGCATGATGCTGTCGTGTTCGACCCCCCGCGTGCTGGCGCTGAAGCGCAATCTAAGATGATCGCGAAATCGAAGGTCAAAACTGTCGTTGCCGTCTCGTGCAATCCTGCAACCTTGGCAAGGGATGCGCGCATTCTGATCGACGGCGGCTATACGATGGGCGTGGTAACGCCGATCGACCAGTTCCATTACACACCGCACATCGAGTGCGTCACCGTTTTTAAACGCTAAGGCATGGAGCGGCCGTGAAGACGTTGCTGAGTTGGTCCAGCGGCAAAGATAGTGCTTGGTCTTTGCATGTCCTGAAGCAAAACCCGGCGATCGAGGTGGTCGGACTTGTGACCACAGTGAACGCGGCGTTCGATCGCGTCGCCATGCACGGCGTTCGCCGCAGCATTCTTGAGGCGCAGGCGCGCGCGGCCGGTTTGCCGCTTCATGTCATCGAGCTGCCGTGGCCATGCTCGAACGACATTTATGCGCAACTGATGGGGGAATTCGTCAAGGCGCAAGTTGCAGGCGGCATAGAAGCAATGGCATTCGGCGATCTGTTTCTGGAAGACATTCGCGCCTATCGTGAAACCCAACTGGCCGGCACCGGATTGCAGCCGATCTTTCCACTTTGGAAAATGCCGACCGCTCAACTCGCACGCGATATGATCGACGGCGGGCTTGTGACGTATGTCGCGACCGCCGACCCGCGCTGTCTCGATCGCTCGTTTGCGGGGCGCCGGTTCGATGCAAAATTTCTTGAGGACCTGCCTGCGAGCGTAGATCCGTGCGGCGAGAACGGCGAGTTCCATACCTGCGTCGCGGCCGGTCCGATGTTTTCGCAGGCGCTTGACCTGCACGTCGGCGACGTCGTCGAACGTGACGGCTTTGTGTTTGTCGACCTTACGTTGCGCGCCTAGTCGGCGAGGCCGAAAACAATAACGGCGCCGCCCTGCCGGAAGCCCCAAATCTGGCTGCCGCCCGCGGCAACCGCGATGTACTGCTTGCCGTCGATCGCATAGGAAATCGGCGGTGCATTGACGCCGGCGCCGCATTGGAAACGCCAGAGCTTCTCGCCCGTCGCCGCGTCGTAGGCGGCAAAATCTCCGCTACCTTCGCCGTTGAAGACGAGACCGCCCGCCGTCGCGAGAACGCCGCCGACAAGCGGATCTTTCGTTTTATGCTGCCACAAGATTTTGCCGTTGGCTGCGAGATCGATCGCCGTCAGCGTGCCCCACTTTTCCGGCGTATCGGTATCGAGCACCACGTACTTGATCGCAGGCTTGCCGTCGGCTGCCGGAATTTCGGCTGAGCGATAGGTGGTCGGCAGATGCATCGCGGCGACGAAGACGCGAGCATTTGCGCTATCGAGCGAAACCGGCGACCAGTTGGCTCCACCGCCGACGCCGGGCGAAACCTTCACACCGTCAGGCGTCGGTTGGCTGAACATATTCTGCTGTGGGACGAATGCTTCGGACTTGAACAGCAAGTTCCCCGTCGCACGATCGTGCACGTAATACCATCCAAGTTTGGAGGCCTGGCCGACAGCCGCGACCGCTTTGCCGTCAACTTTTACGTCGAACAGCACCGGTGGGCTCGCAACATCGTAGCCCCAAATATCATGCGGGATCTGCTGATAGTGCCAGACGAGTTTGCCCGTCTTGAGTTCAAGCGCAACCAGAGACGAGGTGTAAAGATTGTCACCGGGGCGGCCATCTCCAGCCGCTTGCGGCGATGGATTTCCAAGCCCGAGAAATATAAGGCCTCGTTCGACGTCGATGGCCGGCGTATGCCAGATCGATCCGCCGCCGAAACGCCAAGCATTCTTATTGTCTTTCGCGGCGGCCTTCTCGGCTGCGATATCGCGATTGAGCGGCACGCCGTCGGGCGTCGTGCTGCGGTATTCGCCTTCCCAGCCGTCCTGCGTCGTGTCGAAGTGCCAGACCTTCTTGCCGGTGTTCGCGTCATAGGCTGCAAGAAATCCCGGACGGCCGAAGCGGCCAGAAAAGCCGACGACGGCGCTGAGCGGCGCGCCCGGTCGATTGCTGTCGAGGTGCAAGCCGTAACCGACGCCGGTGATGCCGGTGATCACCAGGCCGTTTGCTACCAGTGGCGCGGAGACAGCACCGACACCGGTCGAGCCTGTGACGTTCTGATCCTTCAACGCATCGCGCGCGAGGTTAGCTGCGTCTTCCGTCGGCCCGCCGTCGGGCGAAACGATCGCAATGTCCCATGCGACTTTGCCTGTCTTCTGATCAAGCGCGATCAGACGGGCGTCAACCGTCGCAACGTAGACTTTGCCGTAGCCGAGTGCGACGCCGCGATTGGCTGGACCGCAGCAAAGCTTCTTTGCCGTGCTCTTGTGATCGTATCGCCATAGTTCAGCGCCGCTGGCTGCATCGACTGCGATGACGTGTGAGAACGGCGCGGACAAAAACATGACGCCGTCGGCGACGAGCGGGGTCGTCTGAAATGTCGCCGCGGTTCCGGTTTGATAGATCCACTTCGGCACAAGCCGCTTGACGTTCGTCTTATTGACGGACTCGAGCGGCGAAAAACGCTGGTTCGCATAGTCGCGGCCATGCAGCAGCCAATTGTTTTTGTCTGAATCAGCAGCCTGCAATCGAGCGTCATCGATTTCAGCGGCGTGCACCAGCGGTGCCAATGTACATGTCGTCACGAGAGACAGCGCGGCAATCAGGATATGGCGCAAGCGACGCATGAGAGCCCTCGTTTCGTGTGATCTCGCTAACCGCCGCACTGGCCGCGATGGCGCAGGAATTGATCCGTGAGCACGATCGCCATCATCGCTTCGCCGACCGGCACCGCGCGAATGCCGACGCAGGGATCATGCCGGCCCTTGGTCACGATGTCGGTTTCATGCCCAGCCCGGTCGATGGTCTTGCGGGCAGCGAGGATCGATGACGTCGGCTTGACTGCAAAGCGCACGACGACCGGCTGTCCCGTCGAAATGCCGCCGAGAATGCCGCCAGCGTGGTTCGACAGGAAGACTGGCGTGCCGCCTTGGCCGATGCGGATTTCGTCGGCGTTCTGTTCGCCGGTCAATGCGGCCGCAGCCATGCCGTCGCCGATCTCGACACCCTTGACGGCGTTGATCGACATCATGGCGCTCGCGAGTTCGGCGTCGAGCTTGCCGTATAGCGGTGAGCCCCAGCCGGCCGGCACGCCTTCTGCGACGACTTCAATAATTGCGCCGATCGATGACCCGGCCTTGCGAATGCCTTCGAGATAGTCTGCCCACAGCGCTGCAGCGCTCGCGTCCGGGCAGAAAAACGGGTTGTTGCCGATCTCCGCCCAATCCCATTTCGTGCGATCGATCTTATGCGGACCCATCTGCACGAGCGCGCCGCGGATCGTGACGCCCGGAATGACCTTGCGCGCGATGGCGCCGCCGGCAACGCGCGACGCGGTTTCGCGCGCCGAGGAACGTCCGCCACCGCGATAATCGCGAATGCCATACTTGGCGTCGTAGGTAAAATCGGCGTGCCCAGGACGATAGGTCGAAGCGATATCGCCGTAGTCCTTCGAGCGTTGGTCCGTATTCTGAATTTGAAGTGCGATCGGCGTGCCGGTCGTGACCTGATGTCCGGCGGCGTCATTGAATACGCCAGAGAGGATGGCGACCTCGTCGGCTTCGCGCCGTTGCGTCACGAATTTGGAGCCGCCAGGTTTGCGCTGGTCGAGAAAAGCCTGGATCTCCGGCGCTGAAATGCGCAGTCCCGGCGGGCAGCCATCGACGACGCAGCCGATAGCCGGTCCGTGGCTTTCACCCCAGGTCGTAACGCGAAACAGGTGGCCGAAAGTGTTGTGCGACATTCCACGCTCATCAAAAGTGGTGCGATAGCGCTGGCAATGCTGATGCAACGCGACTGTTGCTGCCATGCGTCACCCGACTTCTTAGGTGCGCGTTGACGGCGCGGCAAGCCCGCTTGTCGGGCAAATCGCGTGACAACGCCGGGCGACGCAGATTAACTCAGCGCTGTTCTGCGTTCGCCGAAGGTTCCGCCACGTGTGCGATAGCCGTTCGGCGCGGTTCAGTTTCACGCGCGTACGCATGGCACGAACAACCCGGCCGAGCACGCAAGCGCTGCCCGAACGCAGGCTGCGTCGCATCGCGAGACCGCTTGTTGCAAGGCGCTTTGCGGAATGATGGCCAATGGCGCATGCCATTTTCGGCCGCGTACGAACAGCAGTGAGCGTTTTCAACTGCTAGTGGGCTGTGCTCGCTGGCAGGTTTTTAAATGGCTGCTCCTTGAGGGTCTGAGCAACCCTCGCCGAGCGGCTATCAAAGCCTCACCGGTACTCGGTGAGACGGAGCCGGAGAGCCGCTTCTCCGGCTCCGTTTTTTGTAAGCAGTTGTTCTGATCGACACGCCAACGGATGGGTCGCATGATGCCGCCCGGCTATGATGCGCTGAGGCGAACGGCTTGCTGGATGACCAGACGTAGACTGTTGAGCACGCTGTATTTATTGACAGGCGCCGTGCTTATCCATCTCAATACGGCCGCTGCCGGCGACGCGCCCATCGACGCTCCCGCGCAATCCGATACCGCGTCGGCCGATGAAAGCCCGATCGTGCCGCCTGTGAAGCGCGTTGCGCCCCGCATGCCGCAAAACGCGGCGAAGCCGGCGAAAACGCCAAGAGCCACGAAGACTGAGCAGGGGCCAAAGCCGGACAAAAAATCCGGAAACTAAAGCCAGTGCATCGTCGCATCTTTGAGAACGAGGACACGGTCTTGCGGGACGTCGAGCGTCGGAACGTCTTGCTCGGGAATATCGAGGATGGCGCCGCGCGCGACCCGGCTGACGCCACCGTGGGTCACCGCAACGGTGTCGCGCACGATGCTCTCGAGCCACGGCCGAATTCGGCGCATGAGATCGCCGTAACTTTCGCCACCACGCGGTTGCCAACCAAATGGGTCCGCTGCTTTGCCGGCCACACCTTCAGGGTCGGTCAGCGGTAATTCACTCGCGAGTTCACCTTCCCAATGGCCGTAGTGCAGTTCACGCACATCGCTGCTCACGCGATAAAGCGTGGGGTCGAGGCCCATCGCGCCGCGAAGCAACTCCATCGTCTCGATAGCCCGCGAAAGGGGGCTTGAGACGAAGTCGCAGGTTTCAATGTGTGGGAGGTAGCGTCGCAGAACGGCGCCGTTGCGCGCTGCCTGCGCACGCCCGGTATCATTCAATGGGATATCGCGCTGGCCCTGGTAGCGTTGCGCCTTGTTCCAGTCGGTTTCGCCGTGCCGGATCAGGTAAAGCGTAATGCCTGGTTTCAGCACGGTTGCGATTGAGGTGTCGGGCCTCAAGCCCCTTCGCTCTTGGCGACGGAAATGTCCGGCGCATCTTCGTTCTTCATGCCCTGGACATGGTAGCCGCTGTCGACGTGGTGGACTTCGCCGGTGACGCCGCGTGACAGGTCGGACAAAAGATAGAGGCCAGCGCCGCCTACGTCTTCGATCGTGACCGTGCGGCGGAGCGGCGAATTGTACTCGTTCCAGCGCAGAATGTAGCGGAAGTCGGAAATTCCCGACGCCGCCAGCGTCTTGATTGGTCCGGCCGAAATCGCATTGACCCGAATATCGTTCTTGCCGAGGTCGGATGCGAGATAGCGCACGCTCGCTTCGAGCGCGGCCTTGGCGACGCCCATCACATTGTAGTGCGGCATGACCTTCTCGGCGCCGTAATACGTCAGAGTTAGCAGCGAACCGCCGCTGGTCATCAGCTTTTCGGCGCGCTGGGCGAGCGCCGTGAACGAGTAGCAGGAGATCAGCAGGCTCTGCGTGAAGTTCTTTTCCGACGTATCGACGTAGCGTCCGTCGAGTTCTGCTTTGTCGGCGAATGCGATGGCGTGGACCAGAAAATCAAGGCGTCCCCAGGTTTTCGCCAGTGTTTCAAACACCGTGTCCATCGACGCGGTATCGGTTACGTCGCAGGGGAGAACAAGATTAGAACCGAGCTCGGCAGCCAGCGGCTCGACCCGCTTTTTAAGAGCATCGCCCTGGTATGTCAGGGCAATTTCGGCACCTTGGGCCGCACAGGCTTTCGCGATGCCCCAGGCAATCGACCGGTTATTGGCGACGCCCATGATCAGACCGTGTTTTCCGGCCATAAGAGTGCCGACCGGCACGCTCACGCCCGCTCCTGGTTCAGCCATGAGCCCGTTTTTCCTTCTCTATTCCGCGTTTGGCGCGCATCCTACACAAAAGACCTTTGCGGTCCAGATGGCTGCTTGACCCAAACGGTGGGACGAATTGGCCGCGTCAGAGAAGCCAATTCCCGGAAAGATTTGTGACGCGAAAGGCTTTTGAGGCGGGCCTCAGCCTTCGAGCTGCCAGACGCCGCTTGACAGTCGGCATGCGACGGTTTCGGTCTTCTTCGTCGACACAGAACTGTTTAGGACAACGAGAACATGGCGGCAGACGCTGCCCTGCTGATCCTTGAACGACGTCAACGGTTTGACAACGCCTGACAGTCGTCCGTTACTGCGATGCCAGATGTAGCTTGAGCCATCGGCGACTTCAGAGAGGGCGTATTGCACGCTTTGCAGCGCCGCGATTTCATCGCTTTCGTCGAGTGGTCCCTGCAGCCCGGCAAACTTGGGCTTCATAGCTTTCTGGGCACCGGAATTTGGGCAGCTGCAACTTGGCGCAGAAGGCGGCAGGGGTGTTGCTGCCGGATCAGCGGCCGCAAAATCGCTCGAATAAAAGATAGCCGTGACGAGCGTAAACGCCGTCAGCCCGCACGCGGCGAGCGGAAAAAATGATGGGTTGGAACGCATGACGCTACACTCTACTAAACGGAACGCTACACTCCGCAACAGGCGGACAGCTCCGAGTGTGCCGCGTCATGGTTAAGGAGCGCTAAACAGGTGTGCCGCGCTGTCTTTCTTCGATCCCGGATGACGACGACGCAGGAAGTAATTGACGAATGACGAGCAACGACCACGCAACGAAATCTGCGGAAGCCTCCCCCGCAGATGATCCCTTCGCAACGTTTGCCGCATGGTATTCTGAAGCGCAAAAATCAGAGCCGAACGACGCCAATGCGATGTCGCTCGCAACCGTCGACGGCGCAGGTTTGCCGAATGTGCGCATGGTCCTGTTGAAGGACGTCGATGACGCCGGCGCTCCGAACCGCGGCTTCGTGTTTTACACCAACTTCGAGGGCGTCAAGGGTCGTGAGGTTCTCGCCAACCCGAAAGTCGCGTTAGGCTTCCATTGGAAGAGCTTGCGCCGCCAAATTCGGATCCGCGGCACGGTGACTGTCGTCGCGGACGATGAGGCAGATGCTTATTTTGCCTCGCGGGCACGCCTCAGTCGCATTGGAGCGTGGGCCTCGCAACAATCCCGGCCGCTCGAAAGCAAGTTCGCGCTCGAAGCGCAGGTCGCCAAATATACGGCCAAGTTCGGCGTCGGGGAAATTCCGCGACCGTCGTACTGGTCGGGATTCCGTGTCACACCGCTTGAAATCGAGTTCTGGAGCGACGGCGCGTTTCGATTGCACGACCGGCTCGTGTTTCGCCGGTCTGAACCCGGCCAATCCTGGTCAACGACACGCCTGTATCCCTAGTTCGCGATGCCGCGGCTCTCCATTTTGCCGGAATCGCGGCTATGCTTCGCCACCTCAAGCCTTCGCCGCGTCAAGTCCATGCCGACAGGAACCCCGCTCGCCGTGCAACGCTTCGATACGATGACGCGCACCATCTACGCGCCGGACCAGCCGCCGTCATTTTTGGCGCGCTGGTCGAGCCGTTTGGCGCTGTTCTTCGCAAGCGTCCTGCCGATCACCCTGTTCCTGCACCGCTTGTTCGGGCTTTCGACGCCAGTTGCGATGAATATTGCGGCCGCCTGCTTCGCCGGCGCCGTCCTCGTGCTTGTTATGGCTGCCGTTGCCGGGCTCGATATTTGGGTGACGGGGCGGCAAGGAGCGGCGCGCATTGTCGTCGCGGCGACATTGGCCTCAGGCCTGATATCGATCCCGTTGGCGATGTACATTGTCGGGCGCAATTGGCCGGCAATCAACGATTTGACGACCGATCCCGTAACGCCGCCAGCGTATGTCGCCGCGGAAAAAAGCCGCGCGCCGGATAGCAATCCGCTCGCTTATCCATCGCGGTTCGCCGAGCTTCAGAACGCGAATTACCCCGATATCAAGTCGCTGATCGTTCAGCGGCCACCTGAGGAGACCTTCGAACTCGTCTTGCAAGCGCTGGGTAAACTGAAAATGCCGACCCTGCTGCAGGCGCCGCCGAATGCTGACGATGGCACGCCCGGCTTGGTCGAGCTTGAAGACCGCACGATGATCCTTGGCTTCACGGATGACGTGATCATTCGCGTCGCCGACAATGACGGTGCGTCGAAAGTCGATGTGCGCTCGTCGTCGCGCTATGGCTCGAGCGACTTTGGCCGCAACGCCGATCGCATTCGCATGCTTTTGAAAGAGATCAGCGGTCGCGTGGACGCATCCGTTCCCAACGCCGATGCAGCGTTACGCGCACGTCTGAAAAAACAGGAAAAGGATGCCGGCGTTAAACAGCCTCAAGCCGGCTCTCAGGCGACAAAGCCGAAGCGGTTGCGACGAGACCCTTCTCAATCAGGTGTTCGACGTGAGCCAGCACGGAAAGTGTCGCCGCTGGAATAAGTTTCGCGTCGGTACCTTGATACACCTCCGGAACGATACGCAGCACCGTATCAGCGCCGCTTTTCAGGGCCTGCATGATCGCCTGTTCGCGCCAACGCCGATGCAACAGATAAGCTTTGACCGTGCGCTGGGGGTCTTCAAGGCGACCGCCATGTCCCGGCAAAAACATGCTGTCATTACGGTCTAGAAGAATTTCCAGCGACGCGATGTAGTCCGCCATGCGTCCCTCGGGCGGTGCCACCACGGACGTATTCCAGGCCATGACGTGATCGCCGCTGAAAACGACATCGCGGCCTTCAAGCGCAAACGACATATGATCGGGTGCGTGACCCGGCGTGTGAATGGCGGATAGCGCCCAATCGCCGCCGGTGATGACGTCCCCGCCAGTGACGGCCATGTCTGGCGTGAAATCGTAATCAACAAAATAGCTTCCCGATGGCGATGATGCGAGCGCGATGCGGGCGGCGTCTGGATCGCGCGGGAAGGCGCAGACGACGGCACCCGTTTCAGCTTTGAGGCGCGCCACGCCATCGACGTGGTCGCGATGTGCGTGTGTTGTCAAAATGTGTGTGATGCACCGCGAACCAGCAGCTTTCAGGATCGCGGTGATATGGCTTTCATCATCCGGGCCCGGATCGATAACGGCTAAAGACGTCGATCCAACGAGATATGTATTCGTACCCTTGAACGTGAATGGTCCGGCGTTGGGCGCAACGAGGCGAACGATGCCCAGTCCCATCGGCGTCGGCGTGCCGTAGGCGAACGCCATATCTGTTTTAAAATTGAGCTTATCCATCGCGTCCAAGCTTAATTCGAGCAGTCCAGGATGCGAGCGTCCGCGCCGCCGCAGGCGAACGCGCCACAGGCAAGCAGAACTCAAAAGAAGCGTAGGTAAATCGCAAGCGGGATATGCGATGGTATGGAATTGGTCGGAGCGAGAGGATTCGAACCTCCGACCCCTTGCTCCCGAAGCAAGTGCGCTACCAGGCTGCGCTACGCTCCGCCCGACCGTCAGCCTGAACTAAAGGCTTATCCATTTTCTTCCGGTCGAGCGCGTTACCGCCTGACCGGAAGACGCGCGTTATAGCGACATGTGTGCAGCGCTGCAAGCGGTCGTATTCGACCGTCGCGCAGCGGCCGCGCGAAGCCGGTAGGTAGCTGCAACATGCGGTAAAGGCTGGGTTTTCTATTGATGGTGATTTCGTCCAAAGCTCACCGTCGAGAGCGACACTATTGCCTGGGGGCAGCCAACCGTCTTTCCGTTGCTCGAAACGCCTGCATATGACTATGGTGCGCCGCGTCGCGGCCGGTCGCCATTTTCGCCGAACGCCGCGACGGCTCTTGAGCCGTGTTGGGATGTAGCCAAGTGGTAAGGCAGCGGATTTTGATTCCGCCATTCGGAGGTTCGAACCCTCCCATCCCAGCCACCATCTAAGTCATTGATATTGCATCGTAAAATACGTTTTCCTTGCGAGCAAATCAGTCCGCAATTTCGGCCGGTTACCATGCGGTGCGTGCGAACGAGCCGCAACGAGAGACGGTCGTTTACGGGATATGCCGCCAACACGACGAGGTTATCTCTTGCGGCCATTTTCGTGCTGCGGGTTCGCGCCGACATCGCCGAAACAGAAAGCTGAAAGTGCATCCCGCGCGTCGCGTGGGTGAAAAAGTGCGCGCTAATTTGTTAGAAGCCGAGGTGCCGTCGCTGAAGGGACCAATCGCGCGGCAAAGTATGTGTCTTCGTGATGAAGTTTCTCGCGGTCAGTGTCGTCGGATGACGACCGTCAAGAACAGCCGCTACGATATCCGGCGCTAGAAAACTGATCCGCAGAAGTGCTGTGATGTAGTTGGCGTTCGTTTTGATCCGGCGCGCGGACGCTTCGATGCTCTCGCCGGTCCCGTTGAGTATTTTTTCGCGGACATCAAAGGCTTTGACGAACAAACTGATCAGCGTGGTGTTCGGTGCTTGAGCGGTCGCATCTCGCACAACGAGTCTCATGCCTTGCCCTGCGCGCTTCAAAACAGCGTCGATCTTCAGAACAAACGTTTCTTGGCCACCGTCACTTTGACCATGTCTCCTGGTCTGCTGCTTTTCTGGTTTTGTTAGTGCATCGAACACTTGCCACCGGTCGATCTCGACGTCGATGCGCTCTGCTTGAATGACAACCCGGCAGACGATCCTGCGTATCATCGCTCTGCGTTCAGCGGGTGTCCTCTCTTCCCAACCGAGCGCAAGGTCCGCGGCACTACTTAAGATTTGCTGCCTATCGACCTTTTCAAACTCGGTTCCAGATAGAGCTTCAAAAACGGCGGCGCCGGATGAAAGGAAGTCTTTGACCGCTTTCCCGACCAGCGTTTCGATATCGCTCGCCGGGACACGCCGACCGCGCGGTGCCGCGGATCTTGGTCCCGTGATCAGTGAGTTGGACACATAATACCTGTAGCGCTTGCCCGTTTTGACGGCATGGCTCGGTGTTAGTCGACAACCCTCTCCGTCATACAGAATGCCAGTCAGCAGGCTAGGCTCCTGAAACCCAAGCCCGTCCGCACGGTCATGAGTATTGTCCTCAAGCCGCTTCGCAACCGCATCCCAAAGTGACCGTTCGATGATCGGCGGATGCTCGCCTGGGTAAGACGAATCCTTATGCACGATCTCACCGATATAAATCCTGTTCTTGAGCATGTGATACAGAGCGCCACGCGCAAACGGCTTGCCGCCCGTCGATTTGCCGTTTTTGTCGATCCGCTGTTTTGAAGTGATGCCCTGCTGGTTGAGGTCGTCCCTCAAGGCGGATACAGCACCGAGTTCGAGGTAACGCCTAAAGATATCCCTGACGGTTTCTGCCTCATGCGGCGTGATCACGAGCTTTCGGTCGCGGACGTCATATCCGAGTGGCGGATAGCCACCCATCCACATCCCCTTCTTTTTAGAAGCAGCGATCTTGTCTCGAATGCGTTCACCGGCGATTTCGCGCTCAAACTGGGCGAAGGAGAGAAGCACGTTCAGCGTCAAACGCCCCATGGAAGAGGTTGTGTTGAACTGCTGCGTCACGGAGACAAACGAGACGGACGACGCGTCGAAGATCTCGACGATCTTTGCGAAGTCGGCGAGCGAGCGGGTGAGCCGGTCAACTTTATAAACGACGACGCAATCAACTTTGCCATCGCGGACATCATTGAAAAGACGTTGCACGGAAGGCCGTTCGAGAGTTGCTCCAGAAATGCCGCCGTCGTCATACATATCAGGAAGCGCGATCCAACCGGCGTGGCGCTGGCTCAGGATATATGCCTCACATGCTTCTCGCTGGGCATCGAGTGAGTTGAAATCCTGTTCCAGGCCCTCTTCAGATGATTTGCGCGTGTAGATTGCGCAGCGCAGGCGCTGCAATTTCGTTGCGGCCGAGGCATTAGTCATTTCTGCCATCCCGCAATCGGGCCACCGGAGATTGAGTTCGCATTCTCAACCCGAAGAACCGCGGGCCGGACCAATGTGCGCCCGTGATGGCGTTAGCGATCTTGCTCAGAGAAGCGAAGGTCTGCCCACGCCATTCGAAGCCGCCCGCCACGACTTGAACCTCATGGGTCGTTCCGTTCCACTCGCGCAGGAGCGTTGTTCCGGGCTTGAAAGCAGCCTGCCGTTCAAGCCTGTTGCCGGCACCGGAGGTGCTTTGATCAGACAACACTCTGAGGCGTCGAAGGGTCGGCTTTGAAAGCCCGCCGTGAACGGCCTCCTGGATCTTGTAGGCGATGCCGCGGATCAGGAGATCACGACTGAGCCTGTGCGGCGGCGGCTTTCGATAAAGCCGCCGCCATTCTGCTCGCAGTTCTGGGAGACCGAGTTTCTCGATAGCTATCAGCTTGTCTTCGAGCTCGGTGTGTAATGAGCCATCCATAGTTAGCGACCGCGCTTGGTGTCGATTCGGTAGCGGCGCAGGTTACCCGCGGTCTTTGACGACGTAAGCGCGAGGCCGAGCTTCTTCTTGATTGTGCCTGCTAGAAATCCTCGCACGCTGTGCTGCTGCCATGACGTCGCTTCCATTATTTCGGGGATGCTGACGCCGTCGCGATGATTCAACATTGCCAGGATGCGATCGTGTTTCGTGACACGCGCGGCATGCAGATCGTCGCTGGATTCTAACTTTCTTGCGACGGTGTGCTTTGAAGAACGCTTTTCAGTTGCCTTGTGCTTTTCGCTTTTCGCAGTGGTCGCGGACTTTGTTCGTTTGGATTCGGTGGGGACACGGGATTCAACGGTCGTCATAGTGGGCTCCATGGGTTGCGGGGCGCCCATATCGGCGCTCCCACCTCCCAAAGCCCCGCATTTAGCGAGGCGAGCCCTGAAAATTCGGCGCTCTACTAACCGGCGCCCGTCACACCACCAATGCGTCCTTTGCGGGCCAAGTCGAATGGAAAATGCCGCGAAGAGTGGCACGGTTAAAAGGAGCCAACTGGCTGCGCGCAATCAATCAAAGAATCGCCGAGTGAATGACGGATAGCAGTCAATCATTCGCCATTCACCAGTTCGAACCCTGTCATCTCAGCCAACCAGTCGCACTCTCCGCCGGTATTTGCGGTTCGCAAGTGACCGCGGCGCAAAAGGCCCATATTGCGGCCGTTTCGCCCTCGCCATTTTCCTGATCAGACACAGAGAACGACTCCAAAGAGAACTTGGGCGGTCGTCGCCCTCAAATTCTCTGGTCGGCAATTTTCCGGTTGGCAGGTTAGCCTGTAAAGCCGAGTTGTTGACGTTGGGCCGACCAATCGAGGGCGAGGGTCGTCCTCTTGATAAGCCGATCCAGGCTGAGGTCGGCTGGCTGGTGCCCTTCAAGGATGGCGGTCACAATGCTCGGCGCTAGGAAGGCAAGAGGCAGAATCAGCTGGGCGTAGGACGCCGGGATATTTTCGCGCCGCGCGATGACCGTGATGTCAGGAGCAGCGCCGGTCTTCAGATCGTGCATCATCCGGTTGAGATGGCGGTTCAACACTGAGAGCTTTGTGGATCGCGCTTCGATGAAGTGTGATTGAAATCTGAATATCGGAGATCACGACCTTAAAGACGATCTCGCCAACCAATTTCTTGTTCTCATGCAAGCCATGGTCTTCGAGACGCTTGGCGAGCGCAGCAGCAGAGTTGACAATGCGTCCGACGTGAGCTGGATCGGGCCTCTCTAGAGACAGAAATTCAAGCAATCCATTTGCGTCCGTTAGAGTTGATTGCAGGGCAGCAACGACCGCACCCTCGATCTCGACTGCTGGGATGCGCCATCGCGTGCCGGCGCCGTCGTCCGCAGCATCACTCTGCTTGGTGATCAAAGCGCGAGATATGTAATAACGATAGCGCCGCCCGGACTTGACCGCGTGGCATCGTCGTCGACTTGTTCTCGCGCAAGATCGTCGGCTGGGCGTACGCAACCATCGCTACAGCGCGCTCGAGCAAATCAATGCCAGCAATATCGGCCAGATGAAGCCGAAGTGGTCATTCTCTTTTGGTGATGAAAAGCAGCGCGGTCAGGAAACGCAGGCGCTGGTTCAAGACGGCATCATCTACGTGACGGCGTCGTATTCGCGCGCGTTCGCAGGCTGTAAACACCCGCCGCCCTGGCCAGATGGCCGAGGTCGAGAAGATCAAGCGGCAGATGGAAGAGTGGAGACGCCGCAATCAGGGGCGGGATTTCGGGCGCGAGATGTAACGCAGCGGTACCCGTTTGCATTGTCAGAGGAAATGACGCAGCATTCATTCGATGACTGACGATATTCTATCCACCACTAGGGCCTTCCAATGTTTGATCGAAGCAACAGCCGCGGCGCTCGATTCACGTGAGGAAGGCGAGAAGCTGGGAATAATCGCCGACTGGATGGATTTGGATGAGGCGATTGCCGTAGTGGCCGCATATACGATATTCCAACGCTACGAACGCAGCCACAGTCCCGCAACCATGATTTCCGTGTTTCGCACCTATTGCCGTTCGGAAATTCTAAGCGCATTTATCGATTTCTATGGACAGATGGCTGCTGCTATATCTCTCAACATTGGCGCGATCGTAGAGCGGTCTGAAAATATTGCATCGATTGTTTCCATTTCAGACGTTGCCCATCGTGGCCGCGAACTGGGTTGGAAGTCCGGTTGGGGTTATTCGCTGAGCGCACCATTCGCAGCCGAGTGGCAATCTGCCTTTTGAAGCCTCCCCCATCAGCTGCAAGCGCACCCCGTGACATCCCGACCACCCCCAAGGTCAGCTTCGCAAGCTGACAGGGGTCAAAGCAGTTGGGTGCCCGATTGACACGCCAAAGACTGGTCCGGTTGCCCCATCTCTGCGGAGTTCAGATACAGGTCTCTTTCCGCCCCCTCATATAGATTTTACCGCCTTATCTGTCGAATAACCGATATGATTGGGGCGCGGCAGGTTCCCCAATCATATGCAAAATTATTGCCTTCTGGTAGAATATCGCGTATGTTTGGGGAATGGCATCGCTCGAAGACCATCTGGAGGATCTACAATCTCGTGGACGCTCGACCTTCACCAAGGTCGAGGCGATGGCCTCTCTTGGCCAATCCACCAAGACCTTCCTTGCAGCCGCCGAGCGGCTGATCAAGAAGCGCCGCTTGGTCTCTCCGAAGCGCGGCTTCTACATCATTCTGCGCCCTGAAGATCGCGCGACCGGAGCCCCGGAGCCTGCAAGGTGGATTGACCCGCTCATGCGCCACATGGGGGTCGATTATCGGATTTCGCTCCTGCGGGCCGCTGCGTTCCATGGATCATCCCACCAGGCCGCAATGGTCTTTCAGGTGATCGCGCCCAAACAAATTCCGCCCATCGTGATCGGCCGCCACAACGTCCGGTTCGTCTACCAAACCGCCATTGCGTTTGCGGCAACCAACCGGCAGGAATGGCTCGACACCATCAAGACCGACTTTGGCTATGCCAAGATCTCCGGACTGGAGCTGACCCTTCTCGATTGCGCGCGCTACTTCCACAAAGCGTCCGGGATCAACGGCGTTGCGCAGATCGTCCGTGATCTGGGCGGCAAAGCGTCCGCGGGCAAACTCGCTGACGCGGCTGTGCACTATGAAAATTCTGCCATTCGCCGCCTCGGATATCTCCTGGAGTTATCGGGTCACGAGCGCCAAGCCCGCGCTCTCCTTCCCATTGCGGCCAAAGCCAAATCCTTCAAGCCGCTCGATCCCTCCGTCAAATCGATCGCCGCACTTGGCGGGCAGTTGCACGAGACCGATTCGAAATGGAAACTGGTCATCAACGAGACCGTGGAGACTGATTTTTGATCCCGAACGCGTATCTGCAAGAATGGAGCGCACAAGCGCCCTGGCCGGACCCGCGGCAGATAGAGCAGGATCTCATCATCTGCCGCGCCCTTTGCGATCTCTTCAGCGCGCCTGAACTGGCGGACTCCATCGCGTTTCGCGGCGGCACTGCCATCAACAAGCTTCTGTTCGCCGCACCGCTGCGTTACTCGGAGGATATCGATCTTGTACAGACCAAAGCTGGTCCCATTGGCGAGACGATCGACGCCATACGCGAGAGGCTGGCGTGGCTTGGTCCCTTGAGGCGTTCGCAAGCGGGACACTCGACCCATCTGATCTTTCAGTTCACTCCAGAGGCCGACACCGCCGCCAGTCTCAAGGTCAAAGTGGAGATCAACACGCGCGAGCACGAACCGCTACACCCGATAAAAACCTATCCCTTCGCAGTCGCCAATCCCTGGTTCACGGGCAACGCCGACATCCGCTCATATGAGCCGGAGGAGCTATTTGGCACCAAGCTCCGAGCCCTTCTTCAACGACGCAAAAACCGCGACCTCTTTGATATGGATGAAGGGCTGGTTCAGCTGGGCCTTGACCCGGCCCGGGTCATTGCGGCCTTCGATCACTACCTCGCGCATGAAGGGGCGCGCATTACGCGCGCCAACGCCGAGGAGCGCATGCTGCAAAAGGTCATCCGCGATGTGAACGAGACCACCAATCGCGCCATTCCCTACCGCCTGCTCTTGACCAAGGTCTATCCGCTTCGCACGCGCGTCACTGATTTTGCCTATCAAGAGCTCGCCCGCCACGGATTGCCGCTGTTCCGAACGGCGCTCGTCGAGCGTTCGGCCTACCGCGAGATGTTCCTCAATGGTCAACCGCCGACACTGACTGAGCGCGAGAAGGGAGCTGGTTTAGAAGTGCTCAATCTTCTCGCTGAGATCCGCGTCATCGTGAACGAAGCAAACACCAATGACACAACACTGAAAGCAGGTTGAACATGAAGCCCACGCGCGCACCTTTCATGCCCGTTTCTGACGATATCGACGACAGCAAGCTGGAGCGTCTGGCGGCGGAGAAGGGCGTTGGCACTATCGTCAAGCCCGTCGCCAACGGGGCAGGGGAGGGGAAGCTACGAACCACCACGAAGCCGGAGCTGGAGAAAGCCGCTGACACGGGTACGCCTCGCGGCGACATGAAAAGCCTCAATTTAGAACTGCCGGGTTACGTCTGGACCGAGCTAAAGATTCGCGCCGCGCAGCGGCAGACAAGTCTCAAGCATGTTGTGATGAGCGCGATGGTCAGGGATGGCATCACCATCCAGCCCGCTGACATGATCGAGGACGGCCGGAGGTTAAGGGGCAGTAGCGGGGCAAGCTAGAACACTCGCCCATACGTGCAGCGTATGAATCATATAGCCGGCGCGGGGATATCGCTCCCGCAGCAAGGTCAGTACTCTGACGGCATAGGGGAATTTTAGGGGAAATACTCATGCCGCAGACTGAACAATTCGATGTTGTCATTCTCGGGAGCGGCCAGGGTGGAAAATTACTCGCTTGGCACCTCGGTCACTCCGGCAAAAAAGTGGCCGTGGTAGAACGCCGTTGGATAGGCGGTTCATGCCCGGAAGTCGCGTGCTTACCTTCCAAAAACGAACTCTGGAGTGCCCACGTCGCTCATTTGGTGCAGAACGCAGCAAATTTCGGAACGCTTGTCGACGCAGTCAAGATCGACATACGGAAAGTCCGGAATCGCAAACAAGGCATGATCGATCGAGTGGTCGCATTCCACCATGGTGCATATAAAGAGAGCGGCGCTGAACTCATCATGGGCAGCGGTCGTTTCGTCGGCCCGAAGACGATTGAAGTAGCCTTGAACAACGGTGGTGGCACTCGGTTGCTCGCCGGCACCGAGGTTGTCGTTAACGTCGGAACGCGTGCAACGATCCCCGATATATCTGGTCTGGAAGAAGCTCGCGCCCTGACGCACATCGAGGCACTTGAGCTCGACTATGTTCCCGCACATCTGATCGTCCTGGGCGGCGGTTATGTCGGAATCGAGATGGCACAGGCTTACCGCCGTTTCGGCAGTCGAGTAACGATTATCGAACCTGGCCGCCAACTCATGGGGCGCGAGGAAGTTGATGTCGCTGATGAGATACGCAATGTCCTTGAACTCGAAGGCATTGACGTCATCCTCGGCGCTCAACCTGTGAAGGTTCTGGGGGTTTCCGGCGATGCGGTCACATTGGTCTTCCGCACGGCCACGGGCGAACGGCAGGTTGAGGGGAGCGATGTGCTCGTCGCGGTCGGTCGAACCCCAAACACGGACGGGATCGGCTTGGAAAAGGCCGGCATCGAGCTGGATGCGAGAGGTTTTATCCGCGTCAACGAACGTCTTGCAGCGACTGCCGCAGGTGTCTGGGCAATCGGGGAATGCGCTGGCAGCCCGCATTTCACTCATGTCTCGGTAGATGATTTCCGGATTGTGAAAACCAACATGGCTGGAGGCAGCCGCAGAACAGATGATCGTCTCGTTCCCTACGTTATGTTCACCGATCCACCGCTGGCCAGGGTCGGTCTTTCGGAGGGCGAGGCACAGCGCAAGGGGATATCGGTGCGCGTCGCCAAGCTGCCGATGAGTAACGTGCTACGGACTGAAGCCACCGATGAATCTATGGGCTTCATGAAGGTGGTGGTGAGCGCTGATGATGACCGCATCCTCGGATTTACGATGATTGGCTCTGAAGCGGGCGAGGTCATGTCTGCGATCCAGACGGCTATCCTTGCTGAACTGCCCTACACGAAGCTCCGTGATGCAGTCTTCGCGCACCTGACAGTTGCCGAAGGCTTCGGGCCCCTGTTCGAAAATGTCCCGCCGCGGGAATGAATGCGTGTCAGTGATCCGCGTTCGCGCTTCACGATACACGCCAACTGCAGAATAATCGGCTTCGCTTCGCTCTTACCGCTACGCTGCAGCTTGGAAACTTATTGCAAGTAGCCCCGCTAGAGAGATTCTCCATGTTTCGCGTTTTTACTCTCACAGCCACGCACGTCGCCACGCTGGCAATCGGCTTCCTCATAGGCATCTATGCTCTTCCGATCCTAACGGCCCCAAAAGGCCCGGAGACCGAAGCGCTGCGAACAACAATAAAAGCAGCACAATATACCGGCCGCTTCGAGCGCAATCTGAAAGGCAGCGATTTCGTGCACTGGGGAGAAGGCGATGTTCACGTGCTACCCGACAGGATTGCACATGAAGGCCGTCTAGCGCCTGGACCGGACTACAAGCTGTACCTTGCGCCCGAATTCGTCGACACCAAGAAAGGGTTCTTGGCGATCAAGGAGAAGTCCCGGCGTGTTGGCGACGTGAAAACATTCAATGGATTTATCATTGATGTGCCACCAGGTATCGACGTTGCAGCATACACAACGGTGGTCGTGTGGTGCGAGGCCTTCAGCCAGTTCATAAGCGCCGCCAAGTACAAGTAGAGCTGACATTTGCTATCAGGTCGTAACTGTCATTACCCGCCTCTATCCGCGCGTATTGGATCGCGGTCAGAGGCGATCGCCGCTCGTGTAAGGTGGCGACCGACGTGTGCTTGAAGTCTATGCATGAAGCATATATTATTGCGGCATGAAGCCTGAGCTCGCCGAACACTATTTTGGTGCACTGCCGTTGGCGGTTCCTAACGGCATCGCCAGTCTCTCGGTCGCACTACGCGGCCCGGCAACTGTGATGCTGTTTTTCGCCATGGAGCCCGTACTGCCGGTTAGCGTACTGGCAAGCCGGAATTTGGCTTTCTCATCCTGGAACGTGGCACCAAAGGCTGACGGTATGATCAGGCAGGCTTGATATCGTGGGATCGTTGGCGCTCGAAATTCTGCAATGTGCACTCGCCTTCTGGTTTGGTTATGCCGCGAACCAAGGTGGTACCTGTCTCGTAGTGGCCGCTGACGAGTTACACAGACGACGACCGCCGAGAATGTTCGTCGGATTTCTCGCAGCGTCGGCAGCGGCAGGCCTGATTGCGATCCCGATGGTGTGGACTGAAACGTTGGGCGCAACACTCGCACCCTCAACCAGCATCAATCTCCTTCTGCTCATCGGCGCTATCGCCTTCGGCTTTGGCGCACTCATCAACGACGCGTGCCTTCTCGGATCGCTGGCGCGGCTTGGGAATGGCGAGATACGACTTTTAGCCATGCCCTTGGGATTGGCGATTGGTATTCTGGCTGCCGACCATTGCAGGTTCGACCACGTTGCAACATGGCCAAGCCTGATCTCCCGACCAAGCGTGACAGGCCTGGTGACTCTCCTGAGCTTTCTTGTTGTGCTTGTGCTTGCACTCGTCTTCGTTTCTTCAAGGGGCGTTTTGCGAACAAAGCCGGAATGGTCATTTGGTGCTTCGATGATCGGTCTCGGCATCAGCGGCGGACTTCTGTATGCGTTGTCGTCGGCCTGGACCTTCGGTGACCTGATTCAACGCGCCCTTCCTCTCAGGATGTCCCCGGTCGGCGAGGTTGCGCTCACAGCGGTGATACCGTTGATCGCTGGCGCCCTTACCGCATCCTATCGCCAAGAAAATCTGCGTCTTCAACTGCCGACAGCCAATGACATTCTGCGATCTGTCGGCGGCGGCACATTGATGGGTATTGGCATCGCGTTCATACCCGGCGGAAATGACGCGTTGCTCCTGGCATCGGTTCCAACTCTTTCACCTGGCGGAATAGTCGCCTACCTTCTGATGACGGTGACAATCGTCTTCGGATTTGCAGCGCGTCGAAGGTTATTCCGGCGCCATCTTTCTAGACCATGACAGCACCAAGTACTCGCCATCGGCGTCAGGTTCTGTTCGGGATGCGCGCGATCACCTTTATCTCGAAGTCGAATCCGGCGAGCCAGTTGACGCCGATCGCTGTCCAGTTGGGATAAGGTGGCTGCGAGAAGATTGCGCTCTTCACAGTCATGATCGTCGGGAACTGATTTTCGGGATCGGTATGAAACGTCGTCACGTCGACAATATCGTCGAAGGTGCATCCCCCTGCCGCTAGCGTTGCTTCCAGATTTGAGAAGGCCAGTCGAACCTGCTCGGTGAAATCCGGTTCGGGGGAGCCGTCGGTACGGCTTCCCACCTGACCGGAGACAAACATGAGGTCGCCTGAGCGGATGGCGGCCGAATAGCCATGAGCCTCGTAGAGGGCGTGGCGGTTTGCAGGGAAGACGGCATCGCGCTTCGTCATAACATTAAACTCCATAAAAAATGCTCGCTTCGCTGCCGGTTGGGACATTTGACGGCTGATTTCGACTCTATCGACGGTAGCGAAACTGCCGCACCTATCGTCACCAAAGACGATAGTCACGATGGCACAAGCGCGCCTCTGTGGCGGACCGAAGCACTCAGCAGCACAAGGGACGCCGCCAGCAGAACAGCGTCCTTCAACAAAAATTGCCCTGGTGCAGCCGAGATCGCAGGAAATCCGCCGGCAGTCTGCTCCGCGACACCCGGGGTCGTAACAAAGAATGTCAGCGTGATCAGGTACGTCGCCGCTGACATCAGCGCGCCAAGCGCAGAGAAGAGTGGACGAAATGCACCAATGATCAGAAAGAGACCGATAGTTAGCTCGATAAGACCGATGAAATAGCTTTGCCCCTGCGTCCCGAAAATGCCCAGCCAACTCATGATCGGGCTGTGTTCGATAAAGGGGGCGATACCAGCGGCCTCGTACGCTGTAAACTTCATCGCGCCGAACCACAGAAATACAATCACGAGAGCCCATCTGAGCAGGCTGAGATCCCTCTGGCTGTGCTCTGCGACAAGAAAGTCGTAACGGTCGAAAATGCTCATCTAATAATCCTCAACAGCGGTTTCGTGGACGACGTCGTCCTGCTTCGGGCAGGCGTTATAGTATATGCGCCACGCATACACTGGTCGGCGAAACATGTCGAGTGGCTTTTGGCACGCGCTTCGCTTCCGTACGTTGCCATCGGCATAGGCAACGCTTTCAGCGAGCAACACGACATCGCTGGCTTTCGACTTGATTGGGCTGACGGTCGAAGTGGACCTATAGCCCGTCGGCAATCTTCCAGCTTGGACGGAAGCTAGTTTCCCTGAGTCAGGTATCGTCGGTCAGATTTGAGCCGCACGCTGAGCCATCACATCCGTTACCGGCCTTGATTTGCAGGACCTGATATTTCCTGTGCAGTAGAGCAATCGACCCGTCGGCAACCCTCTCGGCAGGACCTTTTCACATACGACAAACGGTTAAAAGCAAGGAGTTTAACTTGCTGTCTATGCTCGGCGCACATAAAGATGTGGCTATGGATGGAACCCGAGATCGAAATATCTTCGGCGCGTTTGCACTCATGATTGGCGACGACATCGTTCGCGCTAGTTCATCGCGGGCGCCGGAATCTGGACCTGCCGCCTCAGCGCTGGCGTTGCTTGCGCACAAGCCCGGGCTTTCGATTCGCATGCTTGCGGTCGGAGTGGGTCTTTCACATGCGGGGGCTGTACGCCTGGTGGACCGATTGGCGAGCGAAGGCTTGATCGAGCGTAGGGAGCATTCAACAGACGGCCGCACTCGATCCCTCTATCTCACCCGAACCGGGAAGAACGCTAGCGACAAGGTCCTGGCCTCACGCGATCAAGTCATTGCCGAAGGGCTATCGATCCTTAAACCACGCGAGCTAAAAATCTTATGCGACATCTCTGAACGCGTTCTGCGCAGTCGTTTGGAAAACCTCGAGCAATCATACCGCATCTGTCGCCTGTGCTGCTACGAGGGCTGCAAGAACTGCCCCGTCGATGCCGAATTGCTTGAGCGAGGTGTAGACCGCAAGACCGACGACGATGCGTAGTAGGCTCGCACGCGGCGGCAGAATGCTTGTTAGCGAGGCGACACCGCTTGTTGCCTTAAGCAGCGCGTCGCGCTTGCGATCTAATTATACTTTTGAACCATGAGGGCATCTCCGACTCGCTCAAGCCAGCTTCGTGGCTTCCGCAGCCTGACTGGCGCGCGAGAGCTCGGTCTGCACGTCTGAACCCCGGATAAGACTCAAATCCACGGGACACCGATCAGCGATCGCCAGGATCCGAGCGCGCTGATCATCACTCAGCGGCCCATCAAGGACAATGGTGCGGTTGAATCGGTCGGGCGGCATCATGTCCGGCACTTTCTCGTGGTGAACGGTTGTGCTCGCCCGTTCTAGCGGAAATCCCTTGCGGTTCGCGTAAAGACGCATCGTCATCACCGTGCAGGCTGCGAGGCCGGCAGATACCAGTTCGTAAGGAGACAGCCCGGTTCCGAGACCACCGACCGATGCTGGCTCATCGGCGAACAGAGCGTGCTTGCCGCTGCGAATCTTGAGCCGGAACGTCCCCTCAAGAGTTTCGGTGGCGACGACACCTTGGGCAACCTCGACCTGCGGAAGATCTCCCGTGAGTGGCGGAAGAAAGCGGCTTGCCCATGCCGCCACCATAGCCGAGGCGTAGTTCGCGTCTGCGACGTCGGTGAGAAGGTGATCCGCCGTATCGAGTGAGATAAAGCTTTTAGGATGTTTGGACGCGACGAAGATGCGCGACGCGTGGTCGATGCTGACCACCTGATCCAGCGGAGAATGCATGACCAGCAGAGGACGTCCCAGGGTGGCAATGGCCTTCTCGACGTCGATCCCCTCAATCGCCTCCAGGAAGCTGCGGCGAATGCGGAAGGGTCGGCCGGCGATCTCCACCGTTGCCTCGCCATCGCTTGCGATGGTGTCCAGATCACTCGGTTGGAAAACGCGCAGGATATGCTTAAGGTCGGCGGGCGCACCGATTGTCGCCACCGCCGCAACTTCAGGCAACTCGCCCGCAGCTACGATTACAGCAGTGCCACCCAGGCTGTGCCCGACGAGGAGGGAGGGTGACATACCCGCCGCCGCCATCGCCATCGCGGCTGCACGAATGTCCGCGACGTCCGAGGCGAAGCTCACAGGTTCCCCCGTCCCGCCACCGATCCCGGTTCCGGCGAAATCGAACCGCAAGACCCCGATTCCCGCACGCGACAGCGCACGCGAGATGTAAACGGCGGCGCGACTGTCTTTCCCGCAGGTGAAGCAGTGAGCGAAGATTGCCCAGCCCCGCGGCGTCCCCTCTGGCGGTTCTAGGTGCCCGGAAAGCTGCGAGCCAGCCCCACTAGCAAACGTGAATGTTGTTTTTGTCATGTCTACCCACCTTTCAGCGCGTGGCTATGCGGTTGCGATCCAGAACACCTGACGTAGCCGAGCGGAGCGCACCACCTACCAACAGTTCGTCGTGAAAGGCTATCAGGTTATATGCGTGGCGCATATAGACAAGCCTGCATTGCATGACTATATGCTTCGAGCATACTTCTCCAGACCGGCTATCGAAGGCGGTTTTGGGGAGGGAACATCAGTCAGGCGCGGGCCGAAGGACTATGGAACTTAATCAAGTCAGCTACTTCATTAACTTGGCGGATACGCTGAATTTCACAGCGGCTGCTCGCTTGAGCGGTGTGTCACAGCCAAGTCTGACCCGCGCGATCCGCCGCTTGGAAGAAGAGCTTGGCGGGCCGCTGATCTATCGCGACGGGAAGAACAGCCGCCTCACTGGCCTGGGCCACGACGTCGAGGCAGAGTTTCAGCGTGTGATGGCCGCGTTGAAGAGCGTCCGCAATCACTCGGAGAACTGGGCGAGGGGCGGGCACCGCGTGCTGAATGTGGCCGTAGCGCCCAGTGTGGGACCAACAGCGTTTGCGGCGTTTTTCGAAAGCGCGTTGGCGGAAATGCCTTCCGTCGACATCAAGCTGCACTCGCTCCAGTCGAACGAGGACACATCGGAGGTTCTTTCTGGAAAATACCATGCGTGCATCCTGCCGCGTGAAAAAAGACCGCAACGCAAGCTGGATGTGCGTCGTCTGTTTCGGGAGCGCTTCGTGCTCGGCTGTTCTGCAAACCATCGTTTAGCGGCTAGCGAGATCGTGCGCGGCGAAGACCTGCTCAAGTTTCCTTTCGTTGATCGCCTGAGATGCGAGGTTCGCGATCAGATCCTCGATCACTTCGCCGGACGGGACTTGCTCATGAAGCCCCGCTTTCGATCAGATCGCGAGGACTGGGTGCAACGGTTCGTCGCCGACGGCCACGCCATATGCATTCTTCCGGAACGATCGGCCTCTGCGCACGGCCTCGTAACTCGGCCGATCGACGGCTTTGTATTAGAGCGCGAAGTCGTCTTTGCGACGGTATCCGGCTCCACGGCAACGGTTGAGATACGGAAGATCGCGCAGCTGGCAGCACGGTACGACTGGAACTGATGACGACGTAGGGAGCGTAGTCGCTATGGAAACTATACGCACAGCGTATTGGATATATGTAACGCGCGCTGCAATAGTAAGCGCAATAACAGGAAAAATAAGCGGCAGTATGTATGGCTCTCTAGATAAGTATTGGATAGTATCCTGATGTTTAGAATGAGAATACATCGGATTTCTTCCACAACACATAGCTATGGATACCATCATGAAGTTTGAAAAGACCCAGACAGCGGTTGACCGGCTGACGCCCGAGCAACGCCGGATAACTCAAGAGTCGGGAACCGAAAGGCCCTTCACAGGCGAGCTCAACGACAACAAGGAGCCTGGCATCTACGTCGACGTGGTGTCGGGGGAGCCGCTGTTCGCCTCGACGGACAAGTTCGACTCCGGTTCTGGCTGGCCCAGCTTCACGAAGCCGATCGTTGCGGCAAACGTGAATGAACTGCGGGACGACGCGCACGGCATGGTCCGGACGGAAGTCAGGTCGGTGCACGCCGACAGCCATCTCGGCCACGTGTTCCCGGACGGTCCATCCGACCGCGGCGGTCTGCGCTACTGCATCAACTCAGCGTCCCTTCGCTTCATTCCACGCGACGACATGGAGGCTGAGGGATACGGCGATTATCTCGATCAGGTAGAGGAGGCTTAACATGCATGAGCGCGCTGTTCTCGCAGGAGGTTGTTTCTGGGGCATGCAGGATCTAATCCGCAAGCGGCCCGGCATCATCTCTACGCGTGTGGGGTACACCGGCGGAGACGTTCCCAACGCCACTTATCGTAATCACGGCACGCATGCTGAAGGGATCGAGATCGTGTTCGACCCGGCGGTGACGAGCTATCGCAACATCCTCGAATACTTCTTCCAGATTCACGATCCGACGACGAAGAACCGCCAGGGAAATGATCGGGGGGGCTCCTACCGGTCTGGCATCTATTACGTCGATGAGGAGCAGAAGCGCGTCGCCGAGGACACGATCGCTGATGTGGATGCCTCCGGGCTGTGGAATGGCAAAGTGGTCACCGAGGTTGAGCCCGTAGGTGATTTCTGGGAGGCCGAGCCGGAACACCAGGATTATCTGGAGAAACGACCGAACGGCTACACCTGTCATTTCCCCCGTGCCGACTGGGTACTTCCAACGCGCCAGAACGCTGATGTGCAGCCCGCAGCCGGGACTGCAGCGGAACAGGCTTCACAACCATTGCCGCTGCGCGGGTAGGGTCCGCAATCTTCGTGACCGCTTTGCAGCCAGGATATTGAAATATGCCAGACCTCTCTTCCTTTCCGATTACGCATCGCTGGCCGGCATCTCATCCCGATCGCCTGCAGCTTTACGCAGCTCCCACGCCCAATGGCGTGAAGGTCTCGATCATGCTGGAGGAGACTGGCCTGGCGTACGAGCCTCACCTGATCGATATCTCAAATAACGAGTCAAAGGACCCGGCGTTCGTGTCTTTAAATCCGAACGGCCGAATACCGGCGATCATCGATCCGGTGGGCCCTGACGGTACGCCCATTGCCGTATGGGAATCCGGTGCGATCCTCATCTACCTGGCCGACAAGACGGGCCAGCTCATGCCGAGTGCACCCATCAAACGTTACGAAACCCTGAGCTGGGTGTTCTTCCAGATGTCAGCCATCGGGCCGATCTTCGGTCAGCTTGGCTTCTTTCTGCGATGGGGCGGCAAGGACTTTGAGGACAAGCGGCCTCTACAGCGCTTTGCCGAAGAGTCCAAGCGTCTGTTGGGCGTCCTGGATCGCCAGTTGGAAGGCCGCGATTGGATCGTCGACGATTATTCAATCGCGGACATCGCGACGCTCGGCTGGGTCAATGCGTTAGTTGAATCGTACGCTGCTGGCGACATCCTTGGCCTCAGCACCTATTCGAACATCAAAGCATGGCTCGTGCGCGGGCTAGCCCGACCAGCAGTAAAACGTGGCCTGCGCATCCCTGCAAGGCCGGCATGAGCGTCGTCGCCGCCTACTATTACAACGAAGGCAAGCGAGTCCGCAAAATCGCGATCGACGAGCACGTCCAGCAGGACAAGGGTCGCTCGGGCTTCTGCTGGATTGCGCTTAGCGAGCCTACCGCCGACGAACTTAGCGCGCTCCAGGCGACATATAATCTCCATCCGTTGGCAGTCCATAACGCGATGCACCCGCTCTGCCCGCCTAAGCTCGAAGTCTACAACGATGAGCTCTACGTCGTCACTCAAACTGCCGAGTTGGTGGGCGACCGGATCAGCTATGGCAAGATAGCGATCTTCACTGGTCACAATCATATCATCACCGTACGGCATGGCAACGGCGGCGCGATGGGCAAACTTCGGGCGCAACTCGAGGCATCCCCTGCGCTCTTCCGAAAGGGTGTCGACTACGTACTGCACGCGATTTTGCACCGGATCGTCGACCAGTATTTGCCCATCTTCGAAATGATCGAGGATGACGTACTGGCGATGGAGAAACGATCGTTAGATGACTTTCTCGGACGAGAGGAAGTCGCCCGAATCTTCGGACTGAGAGCTGAACTCACGCGCTTCCAGCGCACACTCGGGGCGATGGGCGAGTTGGTGCGAAAGCTCGTTCGCGGCCATTTTCCCTGCATCAGCACCGAAATGAGCCCGTACTTCAACGATGTCGCGGATCACGTCGATCGCGTGCAGTCCATGGTCGACGGCCTCCTTCAGAGCCTGTCGACGGTCTTTGAGTTCAGCAGCCTTTTGGAAGCGCAAAGGACCGGTGTGATCACCCGCCAGCTCGCGGCTTGGGCCGCCATACTGGCAGTCCCGACGGCGATCGCTGGCATCTACGGCATGAACTTCAAGCACATGCCGGAACTAGACACGGCCTACGGATACTTCGTCGTGGTCGGGCTGATAGTGATCGCCTGCTTTTACCTGTTCGTGCGTTTCAAGAAGGCCAAGTGGCTGTGAATAGCGCGCATCACGTCCTTCGCCGGCATTTGACAAATCACAGCGCCCCTTCTGCGCGAGCGTGTCCAATCCCACTCGAGATGAAGGTGCGTCCATGACTTCGCAAGTGACCGACGTTCTAGAAGCAGTCCAGTCGTTCATCGCCAGGGGCTATAATCGGGAGTACCGCGTCAAAGACGGCCAACTCGTCGATCTTGAACTAGGATCGCCCCTCGATCCGTGCGCCATTCGCGTCGACGAAGCGTTGCGACTTGAAAGCGGTGATGATGCTGAAGACGCCTCCAACATTTACGCCATCACCGATCCAGCGACCGATCACAAGGGCCTGTTGATTGACGCATTCGATGTGTTCGACGAACTGTGTCACCGCGACCTTTCTGATCGGCTCACAGCGCATCGGGAAACCACGCCAGCGGGCGACCAGGATGTGCCGAGCAAGCACGGACTGCGCAAAGTCTACAAGAGCGAGTTCCACAGCGACCCCGAGCGTTACGTTCTGCGGGAGGGCTTTCCAGACTTCCCGGCATGTCCCTTCGGCGGAGCCTTCAGCATCCTCGGTTTCGATACCGTCGAGCAGTCATATGTATGGCTCGTCACGAGCATCATTCGAGATTCCCGGCTGATCAGAGTGCCCTATCAGGGAGAAGAGGTCATCAGCGATGAATAGCGAAGTCGCCGAGCTATGAGGTTCCCCCAGGGCCTTCACGGACGGGCCTACCGCAGTATTAATTGAAACACGACGAGGCGAAGATGGATTGGAATAAAGACCACATCCGAGAAACGATGTTTTCTTTGGAGACCGCAGCCCTAAACAGTGCACGCGAAAATTATCTGGAATACGTCTCCACAGCTCGGCTTGATCGCACCGAACCGATCGAGAACGACGAGCATGCTCAGGCCGAAGTCGCAAGCGACTTCGCTGAAGCGCTTGATGACACGCTCCACGACTATGCCGATAAGCTCGATAAGCTCAGGACGATAGATTTCGGAGCTAAGTCGGCGATCACCGAGGGCGCGGTCGTCAAGCTGTCCGGACGATACTTTGTTATCGCAGTATCAACGAGCAAGTTTACCTGTCAGGGGCGTGAACTGATGGGCATCTCCACGATGGCGCCAATCTTCGAGGCTATCGAAGGTGCCCGCGCAGGAGAAACCGTAGAGTTCAAGGGCCGGGTCCTTACGATTGAGGACGTAGCATGATGCCCTCTCGCTAACCGCTGAGCCAGTCATCGCCCAGCGACACCCACAGCATCCGCACCACCATTTGGTTAAAAGGTTCCGGGACCCATCGCAGAGGAGGCCCCGCTGGTCGACATCGATCTGCTTCGGTCCGTCGCAGCTACGTATCGCAGGATCAGGATGCGTGCACCGTGGCACTCAAGAAATCGGATTCGAGCTACCGGCTTGATGTCTGGTCAACGCCGCACTGGTTACGCTTGCCCCAGTTTGTTAACGAGGTGGTCCGCGTCGAGATGGAAGTCCGAGAAAATGATGCGGCCGCCATTGTCAATCACCGTGAACCAGGGTGTTCCTCTGGTGCGGTAGTCTTCCATGAAGGAGGGAAACTTCGCGCCGGCCGGTGGCTCGTCATGACCGAAGGCGACAGGAAGCTCGTACTTTAGCTGGTTCACGCGCAGCTGCTCGAAGGTGTTCTCATGCGCTCCTTCGAAAACAGTCTGGATGACAGCGAAGCCGACACCCCTCGGTGCAAGCGCGCTATGCAATCGTTGCAGCGTCGGAAACCCATGCAAATGGCAGCCACCGCACCAGTGCTGGAAGGCGAACAAGATTTTCGGGCCAATTCCGACATCCGACAGCTTGAGCGGCGCGATGCTCGCTCCATCCTCGCCAATCCATTTCCGCACCTGCAGCTCAGGCGCTTGACGTTCAGCCACGCTCATCGATCCTCCAACCCCGATGCAAAAGCCCGGTAAATGGTCGCGCGCCGCGACTTCTCGCGAACTTCCTGCCATTTTCGCTATCACGAAGTCTCGATCGATCAGATCGAAAGTTCTAACGAATTTACTCGTGGGTTTAAATGTTTCGCGTGTCTGACTATGAAGGTTTGCGCATCGAATATCTAATAGCGACACGACATTATTTGTATGCTTTCCAGCACTTCACTTTTACGGTCGCGATTGCGTAGTTTGGAGGCATGGGACAGCTATAATTCAGGCTTGAAGAGGGACCTTCACTTCCGTCCTTTGATACGCGGATAACGTTGATACGTCGGCATGCCGAGACGAAGCTATTCAAACTATAGCGTAAGGGTATTGGCCAATTATACTGAACCGACGTTATAGAATGGTTCCGGTATGTCGTGACAAACAAGGGGACACGTCATGGTCACCAGAGGATTCAAGGGTCGCGGCTCTGGCGGCGACGGGTCAAATCGGATTCCGCCCGGGCAGCATCTCGTGGAAAATTTCCCCGTTCTATCAGCGGGGCCAACGCCAAGCGTTGAGCCCTCCGACTGGAAGTTTACTGTCAAGATCGGTCCGAAGCCGGTCAAGGTTTGGGATTGGAGCGCGTTCAACGCCCTACCGAAAACCAAAATGACCAGAGACATTCACTGCGTCACGTCCTGGACCAAGCTGGATACCACATGGGAGGGAGTGCTCGTAGAAGACATTCTTGCTGATGCCGGACTTGAGCGGCCTACCGATTTCGTGCTGGCGCACAGCTACGACGGATATTCAACAAACGTACCCCTTGCAGATTTGCTCTCAGGGAAAGCGATGGTCGCGCTCAACTATGCGGGCAAACCGCTTCCGCGCGATCATGGAGGGCCGGCGCGCCTTTTGGTTCCGCACCTCTACTTCTGGAAGTCCGCCAAATGGGTGAATGCGCTGCAATTCACCGCCCGAGACGAGGCGGGGTTCTGGGAGTTGCGTGGCTATCACATGTACGGCGATCCATGGCGCCAGCAGCGATACACAAATGACTGAAAACCTGGCGCAGACCGTGCCGTGGCAGTCATGCGCGATCACTGAAATCGTCCAGCAAACACCGAGTATCAAGAGCTTCTTCTTTCGGTTGAGCAAACCGTTCGCCCACATCGCGGGTCAGCACGTCGATGTCCGACTGACAGCGCCTGATGGTTACAGCGCAATGCGCAGTTACTCGATCGCGTCTTGGGCAATCTCGTCCCCGACCATCGAGCTCGCGATCGAGCGCCTGCCGGACGGGGAAGTTTCGCAGTTCTTTCACGATGTCGCGGTGATTGGCGACGACATCGAGCTTCGTGGTCCGCTCGGCGGCCATTTCCTGTGGCCTGAACCTGCCATAGATCCAGTGCTGTTGATCGGGGCAGGTTCTGGCCTCGTGCCGTTGATGGCAATGATCCGGCAGCGGCGCGCCCTGGCCCAGGTCGTGCCGACCGCGCTGCTCCTCTCTGCAAGAACCGCTGAGGACGTTCTCTTTTCAGAAGAGCTCTATTCCCTCGAGATTAGCGATCCGATGTTTGTCTTGGCGCTGGCAATCACGCGCGATAAACCTGTCCGCGCATCGGACTATGCGCGAAGAATCGACGGCGTGATGGTCCAGGAAGTTTTAGCGCGGCTTTACCGGAAGCCCACGCAGGTATTCATTTGCGGTTCCAACAGTTTCGTCAACGTCGCGACCGATGGCGCGCTGCTGGCGGGCCTGGACCCCTCCATTATCAAAACCGAGCGCTACGGTGGTTAGCAGCGCAGGCTATCTAGCGTGGCTGCCTCGAACATGCTGCGCGTCGGTCCGAACCAACGCTGGTCAATGAGATGGAGCATGCCGAGTTCGAGGCAGCTTTCGCAAAGCTTCCGGAGGGATACAGCCAAGGCTCCTGCGACGGCCGGCGTTTCGGTTTGACCGTCCGGCGATCTGAGGACGGACGTCGCAACAGTTTGTTTGCCAGGGAGTTGGCCGGAACCGACATTGTCAGCTTCAACTTGTATCGCGTGACATCAGGTAAAACATCACTCAAGCCGTGTGAGATGCCTGCGGAAAAGGTCGTGGCATTCGTGCTGGCTTTCCGACCGGACTCCTAACTGGCACAAGGAGGTCTTGGCCAACCTTTGAGCCTGCGATGCCCGCCCTCTACGCCTGCGCATGTCGCGCGAGGTATCGAAACTATAGTCGCTGATCATTGGACTTCGTTTGACGATGAATCCATTTTCTTCATGTCGCCATCCGTGGGGACGGTGCTGGCTCCCGTATGAGTCATGATTGAGAAAGTCCAGGCGATGACGAAAACAAATGCTTCGACCGTTCCGACACCTTCTGATCTCGACGAATGCGCGGCGATGACCGTCGCTGAGGCTCTGAAGATCATCCTCTCGGACAGCTATGCGCTCTACATCAAGACGAAAAATTTCCACTGGCATGTCTCCGGACCCTACTTCAGGGACTATCACCTGCTCCTCGATGAGCAGGCCGGACAGATCCTTGCCGCCACTGATGCGATCGCCGAGCGCGCCCGGAAGACGGGCAACACAACCATTCGATCGATCGGGGATATCGCTCGCCACCAGACGATCAAGGATAATGATGCTGAGTTCGTGACGCCGCAGGATATGCTGGGCGAGCTGCGCGCCGACAATCTCCATATGGTTGAGCTGCTTCGCCGCGCAAAGGAAGTTGCGGACGCGGCGAAGGATAATGCGACGTCTGGCCTGATCGATACCTGGACGGACGAAGCGGAACGCCGCGCGTGGTTCCTCTTCGAGATCAGCCGATAAGTCTGCGCCGGGCAGACCTAAGTCAGGAATGACGCCCAGGCGTGGAAGGTGAAGATGGTGAAGGTCGGCTTGGGAGGGGGATGCCATTGGTGCACAGAAGGGGTGTTCCAGGCTTTGCGCGGTGTCGCTGAGGTCGCCCAGGGTTATGTCCAATCGGACGCGCCGGCAGACACCTGGTCAGAAGGCGTGATCGTCACCTTCGATCCATCGGTTATCCCGTTGGCCACGCTGTGCGATGTGCATCTCAGAACGCATTCCGCCACTCGGGCCTGCTCACCTGGCAGCAAGTACCGCAGCGCGATCTACATCTTCGACGACAGCCAGCGGCATGAGGCCGAACTGGCGATAGTCCGATTCGCCGAGGAGGCCGGCAAGGCGGTGCATACTCTGGTTCTTCCGTTTAGAAGTTTCAGGGCGTCGGACGAGCGTTACCAAAACTACTATCGAACCGATCCGAGCAGGCCATTTTGCCGCCGGAGCATCGAACCGAAGCTAGATCATGTCCGACGGCAATTTCCGGAGCTGGCGCTTCCTGAGCCTGGCGGTAATCAAGCTTTCGATAATAGTGATGGCTCGTAGTGTCTGGGCGTTATCGCGGCGGCGGCACGGGTCCGCGCTAAAGCGATCTATGAGTTCGCGCGAATCACGACGTCGATTGCTGAGCGCTTGTGGCTTTCGGTGGATAAGCTGCGTCCGCCGCGACCTTGTCGGATACGCCTGGGGTCGCTCTCAACTACACCAACCGCGGTCCTAACCGATCATCGGGGGCTCGCTTGAGTTAAGGCCGACTAATTCGATCAAGGATACGGATCTTAGTCGAACCGGTGTGACCGACGGTCGGCGCGCAACAGCCACTTTTACTAAGCTGATCTTTTCTGTCAGGCTGCAGGTCTGTCGAGATAGGCCAGCACGTAGGAGCGTAACAGGCCGGATAACTCATGAACAGGCAGCGTATTCTGTAGGATGTCCTCTCCGTGCAAAAGCTTGTCGCGCATGCGCTTCAATCGCTCGAACTTTTCCAGATACCCATCGACGTCGGTATCGGCTGCGTCGGGGAATAATGCGACCGTTACGCAGGTGAATTTCTCTACCAGCCTGTATTTGTCTTTCATCACGTCGCGCACGCGGCGCAGGAACCGCTCACGAAGCCGTGTCTGCGAACCGCCAAGCAGCGGTGACATGAACTGTTCTTCGAACGCCACGAACATCTTGGCGACCAGGATTTCAAGTGCTGACCAGCCGAACAAAAAGGCCTTCAGTGGCTCGTCCTCATTCTCAGCCATTTGCGCGTAGAGGCGGGAGATGGAGCGAAGCTCAGCTTGAGAGCCAACCGCTATGAATCGTTCTGATATCCGGTGCGCCGCTTCATCCGTGACCCTCGACGAGACATAGCCACGCGCATTCATCTGGAACGTGATGCTGTAGATCGTCCGCTCCGCCGCGTCGGTGATATAGATCCCTTCCGTGAATTTCTCCAGACGGGAAGGGGGCTCGCTCTCGAAGGCAAGCGCCAGCTTGGCTGAATCGATCTGCTCCTTTTGCGCTGCGCGGATTGCGGCTTTGTCGATGGCGTCAAAGGTCAAGACGATGCCGTCAACTTCATTCGTCTTTCCGATGGCCGCTTCACATGTTCCGAAGGCTTCAATGACAAGCACGGTGACGGAAGCAGACTTACCCATGCGTTCCGTGCGCATCTTCTCCATCTGACCGGCGATGGCAGCAGCTGGGTCAGGAAACTTCTCGGCATTGAATAGCCCACGAAGCAGGAGATTGGCCGCCGCCGCACCCTTGTCGATGGTCGCGAGATGGTCGTCTGGCGAGGAGGAGAGAGTGATCTTGCATTGATCGGTCTCATGCAGCACACGCGGCGCGTCTGCCGCCGCCATGGTGATGCCGCCGATGACTTTCCAGGCACTCACGTACGTGTAGCGCATCGTCTCTGGGCGCGTTCCTGGGTCTTCCGCGTGCATTCAGGCTCCATCTTCTGTGGTTACTGGAGCATGGCGTTCAGGGTATCGCATGTCCAGATACACAGAGTTTCCAGATTCAGGAGCGGCAGGCTTCCGCCATCGGTCTTCTAGCCAGACGCATACTGTCTCGAGATTTCGTCGCCACGCCGTTCACGGCTATAATGACGCTGTTGCTAGAGCGAATCGATTCTGTTCATCAGCGCCTCAACGGCAATTGAGCCGTTCGACGGGGAGGGGCCATGTCTACATTGCAGGACACCATCGCTAAGAAATTCTTCGATAGTCTCAAAGAGATCAAGGAAGTCGAGCCGCATGTCGTCGCGCAGCTTCAGGCGCTGCTGGATGCTGGCGGCAAACCGAAAGTTGATGACCTCGTGAAGATCTTCACGTCGCCTCCCGACCAGGAGGCGAAATGATCAAGCTCGAAACCGCGCATATCGAGGAAGTGCGGGGCATCCGCAAGCTCGACATCGATTTTGCCGGGAAGACCTTTGCCATCTCCGGCCCAAACGGTTCCGGCAAGAGCGGGGTGATCGACGCTATCGAGTTCGGATTGACCGGCGATATCGGCCGTTTGTCGGGAAAGGGTTCGAAGCAGCTCAGTATCAAGGACCACGGCCCGCATGTCGACAAAGTCAAGTTTCCCGGTGCTGCGTTTGTAATGCTCAAGGTGTTCTTCCCCAAGCTGAACAAGAGCGGGACGATCACCCGCAAAATTTCTGCGCCGCGCGCGCCGACCATCGAACCGAACGATGCCGATATCGTCGCGGCTTTCGCGGAGGTGGCGGACCACCCTGAGATCACACTCTCACGGCGCGAAGTGCTTCAGTACATCATCACCGAGCCCACAAAGCGATCCCAGGATATCCAGATTATCCTGAAGCTCGACAGCATCGGGGATACGCGCGCGTCCCTCAACACAGCGCAAAACCGGCTCAAGGGAGTTCAGACGAACGCAGAGGGCACGGTGGACGACCGCCGCAGAGCCCTCATGCTCCACTTGAAGGTTGAAAACTTCGGTCAGGCGGATGTGCTTGATGTCGTCAATGAACGTCGTAAGGCGCTTGAGTTGGCGCCCATCGAAAAACTTGAAGTAAACACCAAACTCGATGCCGGCGTAGCCGAAGGCGACAAGGCTCCTGAGTTCAACAAGCAGTCCGCGCTCCGCGAGCTGAAGGCGGCCACCGACGCTGTCGCGGGCATTGCAGCCGTGGGCAAGAAGGAAGCGACTTCTATGCTCGATGGGTTGAAGCGGCTTGAAGAAGACCCCGCTCTCCTCAACGCCTTGCAGCGGCGCGCACTCATCGACAAGGGTCTGTCACTCGTAGACGGGCCGACCTGTCCGCTCTGCGATCACGAATGGGAGAATGAAGGCGACTTGCGCGAACATCTTCGCGTGAAGCTTGAGAAATCGAAAGAAGCCGGCAAACTCCACGAGGCCCTGCTGCTGTCGGGCGCCGATCTCGGACGCGAAGCGGCGAAGATCGTTTCGGTCCTCGCTCCTGCCATCAAGTTGGCGACTGCTGAAGGCGAGGCGGAGCGCGCCGCCTTGTTGTCAGGGTGGAGCAAGGATCTGGAGCGGTTGCGCACGGCTCTCACGACCTTTGACGGCATCGCCGGACTGAAGGATCGCATCACCAAGGGTTGGGCGGAATTACCAGCCGAAGTGCCTGACGCGCTGAAGGCACTGACCGCGAAGGTAGAGGCGAAGCCCGACCAGAGCGCCAAGACAGACGCCCAGACGTTTCTCACGACTGCTCAGGTCCGCATTGAGGATTACCGCAAGGGCTTGCGTGCGTTGAAGACGGCTACACGCGCCGCCGATCAGGCGAAGCTGGCTTACGATACCTATTGCGGCGTGATGGAGAGGGAGCTGAACAAGCTCTACGAGGACGTGCAGGAAGACTTCTGCACGTTCTACCGGCTTATCAACGAAGGCGACGAAGAGCAGTTCACCGCCAAGTTGACGCCGGATGCGGGCAAGCTCGACCTCGATGTGAATTTCTATGATTTTGGCATGTATCCGCCGGGTGCTTTTCACAGTGAGGGCCACCAGGACGGCATGGGTGTCTGCCTGTATCTCGCCCTGATGAAGCGCCTGCTCGGCGACCGATTCCTGTTTGCGCTGATGGATGACGTCGTGATGTCCGTTGACGTCGGCCACCGCCGTCAGTTCTGCAAGCTGCTCAAAGACAAGTTCCCCAACACGCAGTTCGTGATTACGACCCATGACCGGCTATGGGCGAAGCAGATGGAAAAAGCTGGCCTCGTGAGCCGGAAGACGTCGCTTGTGTTTCAGAACTGGTCGGTCGAAACGGGACCTGTCGTGGAATCTGATGACGGGATCTGGATCGAGATCGACAACGCCGTTGCCAAGAACAGGATCGCAGAGGCGGCGGCGATGCTCCGCAATCATGTCGAGTTCGTTGTTCCCATGATCGCTGACGATCTTTGTGCGCGGGCGGTGTTCAAGGCGGACGGTGCCTATGATCTGGGCGACCTTCTGCCGAGCGTGATCGGTCAGTTGAACACTCTGCTGGGCAAGGCTGCGGAGGCCGCGAACTCGTGGAACAATCAGGCTCAAAAAGACGACGCCGCGAAGCGCAAAGCCGATCTGAAGGAAGCTAATACCGTGAAGGGCGAAGAGGATTGGGCGGTCAACAAGGCCGTGCATTTCAATGAGTGGGCGAATTTCGGGAAGAACGATTTCGTGCCGGTTGTCGCGGCGTTCAAAAAACTGTTGTCTCAGTTCTGGTGCGAAGCCTGTAGCTCGCCGATTTCGATTTTGCCCAAGGGACCCAAGCCCGAGTCCTTGCGCTGCTCCTGTATGGCCATCAATCTCAATTTGAAGATGAAGCAGAAGTAAGTGATGGCCGCGTCCGCCCTACCCGGCGGACCGGGCTCTCGTGAACGGAACCCCGAAAAGGCGGGTTTCCGCCATGCGGCTTCGATCCCTTGCGGGATGCTGCAGAGCAGCGTGAGCACGTCTTGCGATTGGCTATATTGCATCCGCATGAAAACTGCCGTCCATCCCGACATTATTCCTCTCGAACAGCATCACGCATTTGCCGAGCTGGAAGAATACGACTTTCCCATAGAGAGCATGACGAAAGCCAAGGCTATCCTCTCCGCGAAAGCCTGGATCGACGATAACCTCGCGTGCTTTTTCGCAGATCCGGAATCAACGACGCGCTTTGTGCTCGTCTTCGAATCGTACCGTGGCTTCATGCCCGCTCTCGGAGGCGACGACATGCGCGACGCCGAAATCGGCGCGCTCTACCGGCTGGATGTTTTCGTATCTGATCGGCATCTGCCTGTCGTAGACCGCGCAGATCGCATTCATATGTCGAAATAGCAGTCTGGGCTGAAGCCGCGCGCCGACAAATCCTTCCCGTCGAAACCCCGGCAGTTGGCCAATACCGTCGTGCTTCCGACGCGGTACTTTTTGCGAACATGCGTGTGGCCGTGAACCCAGTACGGCGTGTTCGGCAAACCTGCGATGACATCATCCAGATCGCTTGCAAACGCTCCGTCGAGACCGTTGCCCCTGTGAAACGGGTTCAGGCTCTGCAAGCTCGGCGCATGGTGACTGACGATGACGGTCGGTCTGTCAGGCAGGGCTGCCAGGCCTCGCAGCTCCGCAACGGCCCTGTCGTGTGCAGCAAGCGTGCTTGCGGGCAGCAGTTTGGTCGATGCGTTTTGGCCGTCACCATTCGCTCGTCGCGTCTTCGCGAAGAAATACTCCCCCATCCCACGGCGTATTCGTTCAGAGGCGATTTCATCGCGGCCGGCGAGGTCGGTCCAGAGCGTGGTCCCGAAAAACCGCACGCCTTCAATCTCGATGCTTTCGTCATCGAGAACGCTCACGCCTGCGAGATGCTTGCGGAGAAGGGGAACGGTGTCTTCGAACACACCGCCGTAATGCTCATGGTTTCCCGCTACCAAGATTACATGCACGAATGCCTTTAAGGCTTCGTCGACTAGACGCAGAATCCGATCCCGCTGCTTGACGCTGTAGGGGTCGGTTCGTGCGGGATCGAGCGCGCTTGCGTGGCAGAAGTCACCCGCAAGGATAAGCACGTCGCCGCCTGGCAGCTGATGCCGGAAGCCTTGTCCTTCCAGATGCAGGTCGCTCATGTAGTGGCAGCGCATGGGGGCTCCGAATCGCCGGGTCTTTCGACCTTGAGCGATCTGCGCGGGTTTGTCGGTTAAGCCGCGTTAACAGCTGGGCAGGAGACAAATGCGTCCGCGATTTCCATAGCGTTTATTGCTGCGCTGCACCGTGACACGCGCGACCAGATTGCCATCATCCTCTTCGGTTTAACCCCTACAAGAAGAAGGATGTTCATGTCTACCAACGCACTCAAGTACACGACACACGAAGGCATCACCAAACTCGTACCGCTCGACACTATTCGTCTTATTCGCCCCATGACAGACGAAGACAAGGCGCGCGCCAAGGATTCGCTGAAAGAGAAGAGGGGCATCGACATCGATGCCGCCCGCGTCAATGTCCGCATCGAGTTCGGTGACAAGTCATCCAAGCTGGCTCAGGAATCACTCGATGCGCTGCGTGAGCAGGGGATTGCCCTGGTCAATCTTGGGTCCGACCGCTATGTGCCCGCCGCAAACATTACGGGCGCAGAAGCCTTCACCAAGGAAGACGCCGAGCGTCTCAAGGGCGAGGAGTACACGCTCAAGCAGACGTTCCGCTCCAAGGTCGATACGCGCGCAGGCACGGTGCTGTCCTCCGCAACGCCCGTCCAGATAATGGACCGGCGTGCCAAGGCGATGGAGGCCATGCCGGCCAACAGCAACAATAAGAAGCCGATTGCGAAGCCGGCCTGACGACGCAGCCAGGCGAACAGACGGGGAGGGGGCGGCAACGCCCCCTTATTCCGTTGCGCTTGACAAACTCGTCGCTAAAGCGTAAGAATATCTTACCATTGGTAATGAGGCACCCATGCTCCTCCATCACGCACGAGAAAGACTTGTGAAGGTTCTGAACACGATCCAGACCAACAGCGGATTCGCGTGCCCGGTTCTTACGGGCACCATACGCCCTATGGAAGATCTCGAAGGATTCGACAGCGTAATCTGGCCCGTTGCCATCGGCATGCTCGCATCCGAACTCCAGATCACCATCGCCGACGACGTGAACATTTTCACGACCGGCGCCGGCCACACGCCCCTGACCATCGACGAATCGGCAGCGCTCATATGCGAACTCGCCGCCGCACATCAGCTGAAAGAGGTGGCGGCATGAGCGAACCCGACGAAAAACGCGCGCTCATCGCCGAAAGAATTCGCGAAGCACGCAAATCTGCGGGGCTATCTCAGGGACAGATCGCCAAGCTGATGGGCCTGCATCGTCCGTCGGTCTCGGAAATCGAAGCGGGCAACCGCCGCGTCAGCGCCGATGAACTGACCACACTCGCCGGACTCCTCGACGTCACCGTCTCCTGGCTCGTAGGCGACGCTCCCGAGACAGTCGAGACGAACGACCCAAGAATACAGCTCGCCGCGCGCGAACTGAACAAGCTCAAACCTGAAGACCTGGATCGTCTGCTGCGGCTGCTCGCCAGCATGCGCGACACCGATGACACGCCGCGCCGGGGAGGGAAGAAATGAACGCCGCCCCGATTCATCGCCCTTTCATGGACAAGCGCGCTCTCGTCAAACAGGCGATGCTCGCCTCTATCAAAACGCGCTCCAGGGCCGGCGTCGACCTAATCAACCCGATCTGCATTTTCGATCTCTGCGACAAGCTGGGCCTCACCGTACGCTTCACCGACATCAACATGGAAGGCATGTACGACCGGTCATCCAATCCGCGCATCCATCTCTCTTCCCTTCGGCCGCTCGTGCGACGGGTCTTCACCTGCGGCCACGAACTCGGCCACCATGAGTTCGGACACGGCTCGACCATTGACGAAATGCAGGAAGAGGCTGCGGCGCTTCAGACCGAGAGCCCCGATGAATTCCTGGTAAATGCATTCTCCGCATTTACGCTCATGCCGACTGTCGGCCTGCGCGGCGCATTCGCGAAACGCCAGCAAGCGATGGCGACCACCGACGACATCACGATGTTCGCCGTAGCATCGAATTTCGGGGTTGGTTACACGACGCTCGTATCTCATCTCGCCTACGGCATCGAGCAGATCACGCGCGAACGTGCCCGTCAGCTGCTTAAATCCACGCCGAAGTCGATCAAGAAACAACTGCTGGGCGACGCGCCGGCCGATCCACTGGTGCTGGTCGACCAGTTTTGGACCGCGCGCGCCATCGATGTCGAAGTCAACACGTTGCTGCTCCTGCCGACAGGGGCAAAGATCGATGGCAAGGTTCTTAAAGCGCAAAACGCGCTACCCACCGGTGACCTTTACAAAGCCGTTCGCCCCGGTATCGGCCGCGTCGAGCTGACGCCCGGCAATTTTCATTTCGTCCGTGTCGCATCCGAAAAATATGTCGGGCTGGCCCGGTATCGCCACATGGAGGATGATGATGTCTAAACGCGCCGCCGCCGCAGCCACCCCGCTTTTGATCGAAGACAAGAATTTGTCCCATGCATGGGCGCGGACCATTGCCCGCATCCAGTCCACGCCCGGCAAGAACATCGCGCCCCTGATCCTGAGTGTCGACGGCTTCGACGATGCGGGCGAGCCGATCGAAGATCCGCAAACGCGCGCCGGCCTCGATGCAATCCTGGCCGAGCACGAGGAGCAAGCGATCTCCCGCGTGGCCTTCACGATATTTCCAAAGCAGGTATGGAAAACCGCAGGTGGTGATCGCAAAGTGTTCTTCGAACACTACCGCCAGGCGTTTCCGCAGTACCAGGCGATGAACCGCAAGCTGAACGGCCGCGGGCTCTACTTTGAACGCCTGATGATGTTCGGTGAAGGGCCCATGGAAGGCAACCAGCTCGAATACATCATCGACCAGTATAACGGGCGGACCGGCGTCCGGGACTCCATGCTCCAGGCGTCGATCTTCGATCCCAAGCGCGACCATACCAGCAGCGCGCAACTGGGATTTCCCTGCCTTCAACATGTCAGCTTCGTGCCGACCCGCGACGGCTTGGTAACGAACGCCTTCTATGCGACCCAACAGCTCTTTGAGAAAGCCTACGGCAATTATCTCGGCCTTGCCCAGCTCGGCTCCTTCGTGGCGCAACAGATCGGCGAAAAGCCCGCGCGCCTGAACGTCTTCGTCGGCGTGGCCAAACTGGAAGGCATCCCAAAGACCGATGCGCGGCTTGTTGCGCTGATAGAGGACACTCTCAACCGCAAAAACGCAGCCTGAACACCAAATTCTTGAAACACTTCACGACGGGGCAACATGGCGAAGGCCAAGAAGAAACAAAAGACCAAGGGGTCAACGACAAAGGGCAGCCTGATTGTATTCGAAGGACCCGATGGCGTCGGCAAATCGACCATAGCTGCCGGTGTGGCACAAGCCCTTCAAAGTCGCGGTATCGCATGCAAGCTGCTCTCGTTCCCGGGCAGGGACGAGGGGAGCCTGGGCAAGCTGGTCTATGACCTTCATCATGCCCCCGAGGCCTTCGGAATCTCTGCGCTCACACCCGCTGCGCGGCAAGCTTTGCACGTAGCGGCGCATCTCGATGTCATCGAGCGAGTTATTCTGCCGGCTCTCGCTGCGGGCGCTAATATTGTTCTTGATCGCTTCTGGTGGTCGACGATCGTCTACGGGCAATCGGCCGGTATCGCGGACAAGGTTCTCGACACACTCGTCGCGCCGGAGCTGGCACTCTGGGAAGATCAGAACATTCTCGTCTTTCTCGTTGATCGCGACGAACCCATCAATCGCAACGAAGACCCCACATATTGGCAAGACCTGCGCTCCCGGTACCGGGCCTTCGCACGCAAGGCGCAGAAGCGCTCTAATGTCGTCGATCTCCCAAACCTGAAGACCACACAGCAGGCCGTGGCCGACGCCACCACGATTGCGCAATCCCGCTTGGGCCTGAAAGCCCGGCGCGCAACAAAGAACACGAGCGATCAGTTCGCGATCGAATTCGCGCCTGTACCAGAGGTGACGGCGCCGTCTCAGGGTACCGGGCCGTTCATTCACAATCGCATCGCGCCTGCAAAACCCACTATCGTGCTCGATAGCTACTGGCGTTTCGCCGCCGAGCGGCAGGATATCTTCTACCGCAGGCTACAGGGGCAGCGACGGCCCTGGACCGCAGATCCCGTCATAGAAGCTCACAAATTTACTAACGCATATCGCGCATCGGACAGAGTCAGCCAGTACCTAATCCGGAACGTCATCTATCGCAGCGACTTGCCTGATGACCCGGGCGAAGTCTGCTTCCGCATCCTGCTCTTCAAACTGTTCAACAAGATCGAGACCTGGGAGCTTCTGGAAAAATCGATCGGCGCGCTGACCTTCGAGAGCTACAGCTATCGCCGTTACGACCAGATCCTCGGCAAAGCCCTTGAGCGGGGGGACCGCATCTATTCGGCCGCCTACATCATGCCGCCGGGCGGAACCGCCTTCGGACGCACCGCCAAGCACCAGAACCATCTCTGCCTGCTGGAGAAAATGATGGCCGACGAGCTGCCGTCGAAGCTGGCCGGCATGAACAAGATGCAACAGGGATTCGAGCTGCTACTCTCGTACCCCACGATCGGGCCCTTCCTCGCCTACCAATTCATCACAGATATCAATTACAGCGAAGTCACGAACTTCTCGGAGATGGAATTCGTAATGCCAGGCCCGGGCGCACTGGATGGCATCCGCAAATGCTTCTCCAGTCTGGGCGGGCTGAACGAGCCCGAGATTATCCGCCTCATGGCCGACATCCAGTCCGACGAGTTCGCGCGCCTGGGCTTACAGTTTCGCTCCTTGTTCGGCCGGTCGCTGCAGCTGATCGATTGCCAGAATCTGTTTTGCGAGGTCGACAAATATGCGCGCGTCGCGCATCCGGAATTCTCCGGCCTCACTGGCCGCTCCCGGATCAAACAGAAGTTTGCGCCGATCTCGAAGCCGATTGAATTCTGGTATCCACCGAAATGGGGCATCAACGACGCGATTTCAGCATTTCAGACACGCATCCCGAAAACCGCTGCGTGACGCCATTGCAAGGAGAGACGATATGGATTTGAATATTTATCAGGAAGAAGCGCGCGCCACCGATCGCGTTCCGGCCACAAGCGCGAACACGGACAGCCACAGTTTCATCGTTCCGTTGCTGGGTCTGGCCGGTGAGGCCGGAGGATTGCTTAGCGAGTATAAGAAGTTTCTTCGCGACGGCCCGGCGCACCAGATGTTCAAAGAGCGCGTCCGGGAAGAACTCGGCGACATCCTGTGGTACCTCGCCAACGTGGCCACCAAGTTTGATCTCGATCTAAATTCGGTCGCCGCCGAGAACCTGCGCAAGATCAAAGACCGGTGGGATGTTCCTACAGGAGATTCGCCGGTACTGTTTGGCCGGGGCTATAGTTTCGACGCGGGCTTTCCCGCAGCCGAACGCTTTCCAAGACAAATGGAAGTCGAACTCAAACTCGCAATGAAGGCTGATAAGGAAGTCATCCAGTTGCTGGTCGACGGCGTCCAATGCGGTGACGACCTAACTGACAACGCCTACACGCCGGACGGATACGGCTTCCACGACGTCATCCATTTCGCCAATATCGCGGTCCTTGGATGGTCGCCGGTCCTTAGAAAACTGCTCGGATGCAAGCGCAAAAGCGATCCGAAGAAGGATGAAGTCGAAGACGGCGGCCGGGCAGGTGCAATCGAGGAGGGGCTGGCAGCCGTCGTGTTTGCCTACGCACGTCACCACCAGTTTTTTGACGGCGTCTCTATGGTCGACTACGAGTTGTTAAAGAGCCTTCGAACAGCGGCGCAACATCTCGAAGTCAGAGTCTGCTCGCTCGCCGACTGGCAAAACGCGATCACCCAAGGCTACGCCGTATGGCGGCCCATCGCCCACGCCCGCGGCGGAAAATTCAAAGTCGATCTCGATGCGCGGACGGTCACGTTGATGAGCTGATGGTTTGTCTGATCGCCATAACACTCGCGATTGCAAAGGATCGCGAATGGCTCAAGCTAATCAGGAATTGCCCGATCCCGCGGTCTTGCGCCAACGCGGCAACCTTTCCGGTCACGCAAATAACCGGAGCCCCGGCAAGCTCCCGCTTCACTTCGATATCCTTCCAGCTAATCCCGCTGACCCAGCCGGTGCCAAGTGACTTGAGAACGGCCTCTTTCGCGGCAAACCGGGCGGCGAGCCGTTGTACGCGATGAGGGCCATTGCCGGCATAGGCGATCTCGTCATCCGTAAAGCAACGCAACAGAAGATGATCGCCCGGAACAGCCAGCTGTCGCTCGAACTCCTGCAGTTCTATGATGTCCACACCGTGCCCAATGACGTCGCCCACTATCTACACCTGCTGGCGTCGTAAAGTTGTGCACCCAAATTGCACCCCGGTCGCACCGGCTGCCAAGAACTTTCTCGGCAAGTCCGAAACGAGAAGATCGCCACACGGGACGATCGGGCAGGTGGATTGCCTGGGGGCGTCTAAAATCCTTGCATCAGGAAATCGATTGCATCGACGATCTCGTCGCGTTGCTCCGAAAGGTTGGCAACGCGCTCCCCGAGCAGCGAAGTCGGGACGGCAGCAATATCCGTCGTGATCAGTGCGAATCGCGCGCCTTCCAGTTTTATCGGCGGCTTTAGTCTGGGCATCGCCTCGTCGCCGATCGAAGTATGAGGGACCAAAGGGATGACAACCCGGCTACCGATGTCCGTAAAGATGTCGGCTTGCACGTCGATGACATAAGCGGCGCCGTGGCCGAACTTGTAGACATCAAACCTGGCCATCGGTCCTTAGCCAGAGCGGCGTAATCATGACGCCATGTTTTTCAATCCGTTCATTGTGCGCTTTGATCGCGTCGGCGTTCTCTACGAGCCACGCTTGTTCTTTGGCCTTGCGCACGGCAGCCTCAATTCCGGCCTCGGCCGCACGTGACGCGTTGAGGCGTAAGGCTCTTGCCTCGCTCATGAGATCGGTTCTCACCGTGAATGTTGCCGGGCGTCTTTTCACCGTTTCTGCGGCCGCCTTTTCAATAGTGCTCATATATTCAATGTAACAGTATTCCGTATACACATCAAATATACAAACATTTCACATAAGTTACATTATCACTCTGTAAATATGGAAACCCCTCGCATTGTAGTCATCGCGCCAATGATTATTCGTCCAGGTTCTTATTTGATGACTGTGAGGCTACCGACGTGCCCGTCATCTTTACCCATTTGGTCGCAGGCTTCGTGTATCGGTCCAACGGAACACTTTTACGGCGACCAGCCTCTCGTTGAATGAAATTCAAGATCGAAAAGTACAGCTCAGTTATCGCGCCGCCATCCTTGTCTTCTGGGCGGACCATATGGCTCGTCAGGTGCACCAATCCTTTTTCTAGTACGTACACAAAATCGATCAGGTGCTCGTCTTGACACGCACCGGCTAACCGAGCGTACTCGGCATGCATCCAATCGGTCGTGAGATTGGAACTGTAGGCGAACACGCAATGAAAATAGCGGCACCTCTCAGGGCCAGGTTGTCCAACATCCGGACCTGCTAGCGCTTTATCGAAGGGTCTAAGCTTGCGCAGTTTCCGTGCCGCCGTGACCGATTTTTGAATTTCGGTCACGTTCAACTGTGACTTCACCTCGATGGTTGCGAGCAGCGCCTCTGCAGGCAGAACAAAACTGGCATCAGCGCTAAGAGCAAAATTTACACTACGATCGTAGAACATCAGATCCATTTGCGGGCTTGTGTTACCAGAGGGATCTACTGCTTCTCCTTCCACAACGCTGAAACGCTCAGGCAAGCGATCTTGAAAGAATTTTAGCAGTGCTACCTCACGCGCCCGTCCCTTGCTCCCTGTGTGCCCGACATTGCTCGTCTTGATCAAAGCAAGTCCAAACTCTTTTACGGATGCGGCGAAGCGCGCGTTCAAGTACGCATTTCGCAAAGTTTTGTGTTTAGCCATTTCTGTTCCCCTTGCATCGATACTGACCGAGCGCTCAGGTCCCTGCAATGGCGCTTCAGTATCAATGCCCCGATGATTTGAAGACTTGAAGGGGAGCTATTTGGTCCGGTGTCACGAATCCAGCTGTGGCAGCCGTCGGTATGCCGAGCGGGACGAGTTCGTCCGCGGTTCAGCTCTTCGATTCAGGGGGCCAGTTTGCAAAGAAGCCTCGTGCCCTCGTTCGTGAGGTACAGCCACGACTCCATCGGCATTTTCTTCCAGAGTTCCGCTTCGGCTTTTCCGGCGTACAGATCCTCGCATTTTATCAGGCGGGCAAGGAGACCAAGCACCGTCGGCAAGGGCGACCTGCCAACGCCTTTGGCGGTGGCAAGCATATCCTGATGGTCAGCAAGACGCTGCACGGCTTCGGCGACTTCGTCCGTTAAGCCGGAAATGTCCCCTTCGATGAGATCTTGGAATTGATCCTCCCAAGGGATGCGTCGGGCCAATAGGACTGCCGAATTCGGCTTGGCAATGAGCTGAGGCTTAAAGTTGTCTTTCTCTCTTTGTCTAACTGTCCGTAGCTTTGCGGCTTCGAGGATATCAAGTCCTACTACGGCGATCTCAGCCTGCATTGCCGGCTTCAGGCCTTCGAGCAAGCGATGCTGCACTTCCTCAGCCGCAATCTCATGCGGCTTCGATATTTCTGCGAGTATCCAGAGCAGCAAAATATGCGGCTCTATCTTCAGCTTTTCTGCAGCGGCGGGCAGGAGCGGATCGCGGTGATCGGCTACGTCGTCCTCGGATACCGCAAACGGCTCCCGTTCCTCAAGTTCATGCCAGTCCAGGACTGCTGCAAGATCATGGTATCGACTAACCTTCGGTGTCGACGGCCCGGCTCTAAAGGGCGTGCTTGCACGCGCGCGATAGCTCATCATGGCGCAGCGTGAAGCCTGTACCGGCGAGTACAACGGAAGCTTCACCATCTGGGGAGGCGCTTTGCGCTGAACGCCATCCCGGTCAACAAGCACAAGGCTCGTCAGGTGGGTCACAAGTCCCTCGGTTATGGCAAGCCGTGACGCCTCGTCGTTAGATAGAGACGATAGCATCAGGCTTGCCGCATAAGCGGCGACCGCCCGATTGCCTTGCTCCATGGTTTCGCTGCTCGATGACTTCCAACGAGCTGTAACCATCATGCCACCGCGCTGGGTCTCTACGCCCGGCCCGGACGAGCGTTCGGGTGGATGCCGTAGATGACCGAGAGCGTCCTTAAGCGCAAAAGCTATCTGCGACTGTTCGACGGGCACCAGAACCTGCCCTGCCGTCAAAGCGGCCAAATGACCGACATTCGCCTCGAGGCTGTCGTCGCCAATCAGGACGACGCTGAAGCGGGTACCGGATCGGGCAAGATACTGGATCGGCAACGCATGACTCTTCCCGTCGGTGATGAGTAGCACGTCCTGCAGTCTGCGTTCTGCCTGCGCCGCTATAATAGCAGCACCGATTTCCGTACCCCCGCCGGGCGTGCGCATGTGCATGAGGATATTGGCCCAGTCTTCTTCGGGCGTCGCACCGACGCGTACCGCGTCATCCTGAAAATCCCACAACTCGACGTGGTCGCGCGATGTAAAGGCCGTTCGCATGCCGCCGAGCGCGTCGCGAACGACGTGATATTTGGTTTTCGAGGCATTGTTCGACCATGCTTCGTTCATCGAGCCTGAGCAATCGACGAGAACGGCCATGTTCAGCGGGCGCTCGCCTGCCATAGCCGGTGTCATCTTCAGGCTGACTTGGCGGCCGTCTGCTGCGACGCCCTTAAGCTCTCGGGGCTTCCATCCCTCGACCACGATATCTATGGGGGCATTCAGCGAGATTATCTCGGGGACGCCTACCATCGGTCGTCCGTTCACCCGCAAGGTACCGCTGTCGATCGCTGCGTTGATCGTTGCCGCCTGCGGAGAATCTGAGTGTACGAGCTCATCGCATTCAAAAAGATTGGACCTCCCATAGATATCTCCGACTGTCGTCGGCACGCGAAGGCTGATAATTCCGTCGATTGCGCTCAAGGCGATAGCGAAGCGCGCCGTCACGGCGATGTCAGCTCCGGGATGAAGCTGACCCAGAGAAATCTGGTGAATGCCGCGGAGGACTTCTTCATGCAGGATGGTTGTGTGCCCTGCTTCCACTGCGTCTTCGTAGGTGTCCCTTGCCTCGCCCCTGGCTTCCGTAACGGCACGTAAAACGCGACCATCAATACGGGCTTCGAGTTCGTAAAGCACGGCGTGGATGGGGAGAGGAAATGTCAGCACTCCTTCGATGCTGTGCGCTTCGGTGTTCCGGAACGTCCGGGTCAGGGCGACGTCGGCGAGGCCGCCAGAAATCCAGACGGCGTAATGCGTCCTTGATAGCGGCGATGTTCTAGGAACGGGTTCGTTTTCGTATAGCCGGTTTGGCTTTGCCATCTCGTTCATGCTCCACAAAGAGATCGACGAATACCTCGCGTGCTCGCTCGGTCAGGGCGTTCACGTCATGCTTGCTCCCTAAAAGGGAGGTCTCGACATGGAGTGAAATGCCGGGCCCGATCGAGAAAGGAACCGTCGAAACTTCCGAGGACAAGACCCGGATGGCCTGCGGCGGAAGCCCCTGCTCCCGCAGCTTGGTATACCGGCGCACCGCCGTAACGTGTTCCTCCCCGTAGTCAGCATAGGTCCGGCCACCAGTCGGAGCGGGCACGAAACCCTCCGCTATCATGAAACGGATCTGCCGTTCCGGGGTGGCGGTGAGCTTGGCTAGTTCTCGAAGCGTCATCGTGCAGTAACCTTTCGACACAAAAATTGTCAAAAGACTATGGCCAAAACGCGACTGCTCGATGAACAGGCTTGTCCATTGTCGATCCTGCGGATGGATAGCGCAAGATCAAGGGTAATGGATCCGTCGGCCTTCTGCTCAGGACGGTCCACGTAACGGGCTCCATGACGCCGACTTTGCGGTGGCGCGCAAACGCTGCAAGGGCTTCGCCCTCGGCTTTCGGCTCCGCCGGCCGCCTCGCCTGCGGCTCGGTTCCGCGCCTGCTCATTCGCCTCCGCTTTCGTCCGGCATCAAGCCCGCAATCACGCGGGTCGTCAGAGACGAAGGAGGCAAACATGTCCAATCCATCACGCGCGCCGCGCCAGGACATCCACTCGGAAATTACCAATAAGCTCATAGCCGCTATCGAGGCCGATCCCGGCAAGCCATCCATGCCCTGGCGACGGTCATCGGCTCCTTTGTTTTCGCCGAACAATGCGTTCACCGGTAAAGCCTATAACGGCATCAACATTGTAAGCCTCTGGATAGCTGCCGAAGTGCAAGGCTTCTCCACCCCGGTCTGGGCGACCTACCGGCAATGGTCCCAGCTTGGTGCTCAGGTGCGCAAGGGCGAGAAGTCGTCTCTCGTCGTCTTCTATAAGGAGTACGAAGCCGAGCCTAAACCTGATGTTGCTGACGATGACGGCAAGCGCCGCGTGGCTCGTGCGTCATACGTTTTCAATGCCAGCCAGGTTGACGGCTATGAGTTGCCGGATGCCCCGGCTCCGCTTGGCCCAATCGAACGGCTTGATGCCGTGGATCGCTTCATCACTGCAACGGGTGCCCGCATCGAGCATGGCGGCGACCGCGCCTTCTATCGGCCTTCCACCGATCATAGCCAGATGCCGGATGAGAACCTGTTCAGCGGCACCGATACGATGACGCGCACCGAAGGTTACTATGCCACCATTGTTCATGAGCTAACCCACTGGACGGCCGCCCCCAAACGGCTGGGCCGACAATTGGGTAAGCGATTTGGCGATGCTGCATACGCAGCTGAAGAACTGATCGCTGAGATCGCTTCCGCCTTCCTGTGCAGCGAGCTTGGCATCACGCAGGACATACGCACCGATCATGCGCAGTACCTCGCGCAATGGCTCAAGCTGATGAAGGATGACAACCGCGCTATCTTCACGGCCGCTGCGAAGGCTTCGGAAGCCGTGGCTTACTTAAAGCGATCGCAGCTGACCGCTTAGCAGGTTGCGTTCAGCGAGACTCCGAACGGCCTCTTTGAATTGTCCAGTAGCGTTTAGCAGCCTGCTGTGTCGCAATAAGAGCTGCATCGTTGGCGAGCGGACGCGAGACGGACTACACCGTCGATAGGAGGTCCGGCTCAACTGCTTTCCTCCAATCCTCATTGTTAAGCAGCGTTGAACGGTGCATCGGGATGGCGTCGCATTCCGGGATGCTTTTAAGGGTCGCAGTTACTGACGCCTCAAGCGCCTCAGGCATCCATGGGCTCAATGTGATGTGCTTGATTGCCGTCAGCAATATTGGAAGTCGTTTCGCCTCTGTATTCACCTTGGTGCTCATGAAGATGATGCGGAACTCTTTCTCCGGCTCGTAAGGCAAACGCTTGAGAAAAGGCAGCTCGTCATCTCCCGGCGGGTCGTGCTCGACATCATCAATCGTGCTGTAACGCACATACTCGGCCTTGACGTCCGGGTCATTCTGGACAGCATCAATCAGCGCATGTCTGTCAAACTCGATACACACCCCGTCGCATCCAGGTGCGAAAGTGCTCCAATGGTGATAGGTCTCGATTGTCTCCGTGAAGCAAAGCGCTAGGACGCTTTTGGCTTTCTTCCGTCTCTTGTACTCCGCGATGTAAGCAGAATCGTTTTGGTCATTCCAGGTTTTGGGACTTAGTAGCGTCAGACAATTATTCCGTAGGATGTGAATTGTCGATGCGAGATTGGTGTACCGCATCAGCCTGACTGCCCCCATCACGTTCCCCTTCCCGATCCCAAATCTTGTGCCCGCGCAAGGGCCACGCTCATGGCGTTGCGTTCATTTCGGGCGCGTCATCCGCCCGGATGTCAAAAATATTTCCCCGACCGTCGACCAGCGCAATCGAGATTCCAGCCTGCTGGGCGCGATGAGCCATTTTACGAGCGAGGACCTCTGTCGTCCGCGTTTTCGGAACGACAACGAACTGACGCCTTCCAACTACTATGGGTGTGGCGAGCGATAGACCCACCGTCTCGCACAGGCCTTTGCGTAGTCTGGAGGTCTGGCCGGAGTGCTTGGTATTGATCACGCCCCCCTTGCACTCTGCAACGAAGCTCTGCCCATCCATTTCTGCGACGACATCGCCTCGTCCGGGGATCAAGCTCACCGTCAATGTACGCCCGGCCTTGTCCGAATACGTGCCGCCGTAGCTGGTCGAGCCCAATGGACTCATCATCGTGAAATCGTGGGTCTGCAGCCAGCCTTGAAAATCAAAGCGTTTGCCGTGCTCGCCGTCTGGATGGATCTCAACATGCATTAGACCTGGCACTGTGCGCAGCAGGTGCATGGCGAACGCGAGCATCACCGCGGCTTCTGACAGGTGATGCTCAACGTCGGCTTCACAGGCAATGACGCGGTTGGGCGGTGGCACGTGATATGTAATCAGATCATCAAACATGTTTGCCTCAGGAACCACATCAAAAATAATTCAAGCCGATCAGAGCGTGTCCGCGCGAATTTGGGAAGTATCGCTTTCAAATAGTCCACTTTCATCAGTTGAGGCTGGGCGGGTTAGACTCCAGGTTAGCCCACGTTCGCGCATGTTCGGAACAGAGTGATATCTCGCAGCTGATTCTGTCGTCAAAATTTTGCCTTCGACGGCAAATACATCAAGCGTTCCTCGTTTTTCACAAAGCTTCCTGATGCAGGCGAAAGCGCTTGCTTTAACGCTGGAGGAAGCTTCATGGCAGACAAACGACCGCGGCCGCCCCTGATCGGCTGTTCCCCTCTTCTAAGACCCGAATCCCCCAAGCTTTGTGATCTCGCCGGCATGTCCGAATTGCGGACCTGGGGCGAGGCATTCGCGCAGGATCTGTTGGCGTTTCGTGAAAACAGAATACGGTGGGAGGATGTTGATCCCGGAGTTGTCGTCCACGGGCCTCCCGGCACGGGCAAGTCGACGTTTGCCAAAGCTCTCGCCGCAAGCTGCGAAGTTCCGTTGATCGCGGCATCCTACGCGCGGTGGCAACGACACCGCGAAGGTCACCTTGGCGACGTCCTGGGTGCAATGGAGCTGGATTTCAGGGCCGCGGAATCGCACGCCCCGTGCATTCTTGCAATCGATGAACTCGACAGCATTCCCACGCGCCGTCCCGGCGACGATCGGCAGGATTGGTGGATACCCGTCGTCAATGCACTGCTGGAGCGCCTGAGTGGCGCTATCGCCCGACAGGGCGTGGCTGTCATCGGCATCTGCAATGACCCATCCCGCCTCGATCCTGCGTTGCTGCGCGCCGGCAGGCTCGACCGACTGATTTATGTGCCAATGCCCGGCTCGGGCGACATTCCGCAAATCTTGCGTTTTCACCTCGAGCAAGCTGAGGTAGATCGCCTGGGCGATCTTTCGCGTTTTTCGGTGAGCTGCTTCGGGATGACCGGCGCCGATCTTGGCAAGCTGGTGCGCGACGCGCGCAGGCACGCCCGTATCCTCAAACGAACGCTTAATATTGAAGATTTCTATGCGGTCCTTGAGCCGAGGAAGCGTGACGTCGACGAAGACAGGCGTGTCGCCATCCATGAGGCAGGACACGCAGTCGCCGCCGTTCGGCTGGAGAAGGCCGACGGCATGCATGTTTCAATTATTGATCGTGGGGGAGGATCGGGACGCACCTTTATCGGTTCAGGCCATCAGCTGATAACCCGTGACAGCTTTACGAAGACGCTGACGGTCCTGCTGGCCGGACGCGCTGCCGAAGAAGTTCTGCTCGGTTCGATCAGCGGCGGTGCCGGCGGAGGCCCCTCCTCTGACTTGGCAGCAGCTACGCGTGCGGCTATCGATGCGATCGCAAACCTGGGTCTTGGCGAAACCTCTTCCATCGTCTGGTACGGAACCTCGGTTATGGAACGTCCCGCGCTCCCCTATCGCGGTGCCATGGCGAAGGAAGTCGATGTCATCCTATCGGCAGCTTACGCAGAAGCGCGAGCTCTCATTACGAATGACGCTACTGCTGTCATCGCTGTCACTGATGCCCTGATAGAGCGTCGGTGCCTCGCAGAGGCCGAAATACGCTCGCTTGTCGGGAGTGGGAGGCCTGTCAGGTCGTTGGTCGATTGAGCCAGTTGCGGCTTTCGGAGGCTGAAGCGCAGGCATCTATGAGGACACTCAGTTGCCTCGCTTGTTCCTGATCGCGGGACACCTCGTTCCCGATTGCCCGGCAGATGGCCAGAACCATGTTCTGGTCTCTGCCAAACCGCCGGCCGATCTCCTGTGCGTCCGCTCCTGCCATGTGCGCTAGATAGATCCCGAAACAACGTGCGCGGTGAACGCTCCGCGACCGCCGTTCTGATGCCATGTCCGCGATCGACACGTCGAAGAATGCCGAAACCACATCGATTGCATTCTGGATCGCGTCGTCCTCGCCCATGCAGCGTTCCTTCTTCGGAAAGATGCGGCTATTCACTTGTCATTGCAAACCTACATTTGCACAATTGCATATCTGGTCTCGCCGCGCCGGACCCCTTCGAGAGTAAGAGCCCTCTACCTGGATCGCCACCGACGTTCTCATTACTCGGCGAGCCGAATGGCGCCATACTTGTTGTCCTCCAGAATCTCTGTGGCGAAGACCGACGGAGCGTCCCGGTCGACCAAAATTGTTACCGAATGCCGGGCCCGCGTTAAGGCCACATAGAAGAGCCGACGCTCTTCAGCATGCTCAAACGCCTCTGGATCCGGTAAAACCAGATCGAGAAGAGAGTCGTCGATTATTTCGGATGGAAACCCATTCGCGCGCGCGCAGCACGCAGGATGATGCCGTGATCAGCCTCAAGGCCTTTGGAGCGATGCACCGTGAAGAAGCGCATATCCAGGTCGGGATACGCCGTGCCAAGCGCGGCAAGATTCTGCGGCTGGACGATTTCAGGACAGTGCAAGCCGATATTCAGTCTACTGTTTATGGGCTGCGCCGGTCAACTCTCCTCAAAACCGGTGCCACCTGTGCTTGCGCCCCGCGCCGACAGGTCAAAGGCTTCTGTTAAGTTTGGTTTGTTCCTGCATCACCCGCTTCAAACCTTCGTCCGGCATCACGTAAGGCCTTTCTTGGATGGGGTCTAACCGGGCTCGATCGCTATGGGTCAACGCGGCTCGCTTCCGCGGCTTCGCCTTGTGCAGCTCCGCCCCTTCGGAGCGCTACGCGCTGCGTTTGACCCGCTCCCCGAGCCAGGTTCCTCAAGCCCCCATCAAGGCCTGACGTGGTGTCGGGCCGAATAAAAAACGGAGTGATTAGAATGAAGAAGCAACCCAAAGAAAAGAAGGCCCCGACGCACGGCATTTACGTGGTGCAGGGCGACGGCGACAATGCCCGCTGGATCAAGATCGGCGCCGCCTGGCAAAACAGAGACGGAAAAGGCTTGTCCCTAATGCTCGATGCTCTGCCCCTGACCAATAAAGTCGTGGTCCGCGAGTTCTCAGAGAAGGACGCAGAAGACAAAGGGGCTCAGCAATGAACCCCTTCACCACCATGCCCCGCCGGCTTGCTGCCGACCCCTACGAGGCCCGTATCGAAAATACGATCCTGCGCGCCAACGATCTCTACGATCTCGATGGTGAAACCGCCTTCCGCTGCCGTGACGGCCGCGTCGAGACCGGACACTTCGCACTGTTCGAAGAGGAGGCGGGCTCATGACCAGCGCACCTCTTTCCACGGTCGCCGAGAAACGGCCGATCGAGCATCATGCGATCGTCTGGCACGGCATCGCGGCCACTGTCGTCTACACGCCGGATTACCACTCGACGCCGGGCAGTGCGTTTCACCATTGCCACGTGGAGGTCATTACCGAACCACGGAAGCCGCTTCCGATCAGCGAGACCGGCTACCGGTCTCTCTTTATACACGGCGGAGAAGTCGAAAATGCCGGCGGCGCGGCCTCGTTCGCAATGCGCTGGCTGGACGCCGCATCGAAATCCCCTGAATGGCGAGCTGCTGTCGCCGCGTCACGTCAGGGGAGCCTGTTCTAGTCGATCAGGGCAGCGGCAGCTTGCCGCTGCCCTGACTGGTGACTTCGGACCGTGGTGAGACTTTCACGCATCTCGCGCAGCGCGATCGTCAGCTGCACAGCGGCGAGCCGCGCCGCTGGCTCGCTTAAGCCATGCGAGAGCATCACTGTCCCACCCCAGGTTGTAAACATCGCGACGCCTGCGCCCAGCTCCGTCTTAGTCACTTCGATGGATGCGATATGGGCGTGGTCCTTGATGCTGCCGACCATGTCGAGCCAATTCACCCATCCGCCACGGTTGCTGATTTGGCCACTGCGCTCGAAACCGATGCCACGACTGACGCTTCCAAGGACTGCGCATGCGCCTACGCAGCCCATCAGCGCCAGCCCCACCATCGCCGTGAATTCTGTCGGCGTGTGGGGATCTGCGAGACACATCAGCCAGTAAAATGCGAGCAGGAAGCCCGCCGTCCCGAAAATCTCGAAGACCCACATCACCGGCTCAGTCCACGTGAATCCAGCAGCCGTCAGCATACCGCTTTCGTCGCGTTCGCGGATGACTGGATGGTCGAATAGGCGGTTGATGAGCTTATGTATCACGGCTCAATCGCTCCATGTAAATGGGCGGACGCCCGGGCACGAGAATCAACTGCCGGTTGCTCTCGCGGGAAAAATGACGCGTGATCTCGTTCGCATCGAGCAGGCGCACGCTGCGCAACTGCTCGCGCACGCCAGGATCGCCGTGTCCCATGGCTTGCGCCGACAGCCTCACGGCTTGTCGCTCGATGACCTGAGTGGAACCGAGTAACTTTGACAAGTGCTCGGTGGTGGTCACGTCAGCGTTGCCGAATGCCTGGATAACTCCGGCATTGCCAAGAAACGTCTCCCAGCTTTTAGGGTAATGCGTTTGCAGCTGCATCAGATCCTGCAGCACCGACCAGAGCTTGACGCCGAAGCCGGCCATGAGGCCGGCCGCCGTCTCGATCGAGCGCATGTGCCCGAGCGAGGGGAACTCTTCGAGCATGAACCATACCGGCAACTGGCCGCGCGGCACAGGCGTTCGCTCCATCGCCGCCAGTGCTTGCTGGATGACCAATCGCATCCATCGGTAATGCGTGCCCATGCGCATGCCGGGCAACACGAGGTAAATCGTCGTCCGGCCCGCCGCGAGATCGCGGAGCCGGAAATCCGATCGCTCGGTGATGCCCACGATATCGTCGAGCGGGGCCGTCTGCTCCTGCGTGGTTGAGAGGATGCCCTGCAACTCTCGTCCGCCCGACTCTAGCTTGCCTAAGAACGAAGCGCCGATATTGGCGATGATGCCGTCAAAGGCGCTCGAACCGGCCATGTCGGTAAAAAGCGCATCAAGGTCTGCGGGGGTGCCGTTTAGTCTTTTGCGCACTTCCCGGATGGTTACGACGCTTCCGTCTGTGGATAGCAAGTGCAGCGCAATGCCGCGCACGAGGTTCTTCGCGCTGTCGGTCCAGTGAGGGTCCTTGTTGTTGGAAATAATCAGTGCGTCCGCTAGCTGCGCTGCGTCCGCCGCTACATGCTCGCGTCGTCCCTGCCCCAATTCGTCAAACGGATTGTGGCTGGCGGTCGGCGCGCCTGTCTCGCCAAAAGGATCGAGAATGTGAACCGTCTGGCCCATGCGGATTCGCTGCGCCGCTGTCGCGCGCGCTAGCTCACCCTTGGGATCAAGCACCAATGCGGAGCCCGGATAGCGCAACAGGTTCGGGATGAGTACCGTGGACGACTTGCCGGCGCGGTTGCCCGCAACCGTCACTGTGTGCCGGTCATCGTCGCGACCGAGCATTCTGCCTTGCCAATGACCGAGAAGCAGCTTGCCCGGGCCCCAGTCCCAGTTCGGGCCGAGGTCCCAAGGATGACCCCACCTGGCAGATGCGCCGACTTCGTGGCGGCCCGCGATGCCGGAGCCTCGCGGCGGAAATTCTGTTACGTGACTCATGAGGCCTCCTGATTGGAAGCTTCCCATTAATAGCGGTTCGCGCGTCTGATCAAGAAGCCGGAAATTCCTCGCCGCTCGTTCACGCGCGGCCAAGTTCGCTCATGTGCGCATGGGAAATATTTTATTCCTCGACGGAGTGAGCGCGCCCATTGTGGCGCGGAACGCCACGCGAGTTGGGGCGTGCCGCCCCCGCGCATCAACAGCCGCACCCGCAAGGGGTTTTGGCTCCCCCACCCGCTTACGCGGGCGGTCCCCCCAAAAAAGTTGCAAGCAACTTTGGGGCTATTGACCCGCTCCCCCGCTCATTGCCGCGTGGCTAGTCAAAGTTGCGGAAACGCAACTTTGCTAAAACCAACAAAAGGAGTTTTTATGTCTTCCTTTGAACGCAAACAAGCAATCGAAACGGTCGAGCTGGATGATGTCTACGACCTCGCCAACCCCATTCCGAGTGCGATCGTCGTCACCTTTTCCATCGTCGAGAGCAAGCTTGACGCCAGCCAGCACTGGGTCCGTCAGGCACACGATGCCCTCAAGGCGGGACACCTTCAAAAGTGGAACGGCTTTCTTTGTCTCGCGAAGAAATCGGCTGAACAAGCAGTCGCATTGATGGAGAGTGCCGACCTCCTTCATGAGGAAACCCTGAACCAGCAATAAAGGCTTCAGGCCCGCGGACCCTACGGCCGCGGGCCCTGTTGCTGTGCCAAGTCACATCCTTTTGTTCGACCTGAAAAGCCCATCCTTCCGTCCCGACCCACCTCATCGCTTTGCCGGACGCGGGCTAGCGGAGGTCAAGGCCGTCAGCCGCTGCAAGCGGGGCCGAGCCGCAGGGACCCGTGCGCGTGCAAGGCGCATGGGTGGGCGCAGGCCAGCCTTGACCGAAGCGACCGCGACGGCAAGCTCGATGAAAGTCGGGATTAAAAACATGCCCCGCAGCAAATTTATTTTTGCGCCAAATTTTCTACGAAATTCACGGGCGATACCTGATGTGCTTCCGCGTTCTGTAAATGCTCGATTTGCGGGATATTATGAAAGCGGTTTATGAAAGTTGGGAATAACTAAACGCAGCCTATGTGGAGCGAACGAGTGAAGCACTTAGCCTGAAACGCGGAGGAGCGAGATGTGGATTTGATATCGATATTACGGCTTATGCCGATATCGATATCAAATCCCACTCGCCGGGGAGAGTGCTCCGCACTCCCCTGGACCCCTCCGGTCAGGGCGCGCTATCCCGCGCGCCCCGAACCCAACCTTATGAGGCGGCAAGTGCCAAAGCGACGGACACACCAGAAAGGTGCCCGCACGAAAATGGTCTGCATCCGCATGACGGAGGATGATTACGCGCTCAAGACTGCGATGGCGCGCGAGTTGTCGCTTACCGTTTCGGGACTTTGCGAACGACTGGTGTTGGACGGGAAGGTCGAGACGAGTGCCGAGCCATCCTACAAATTGATGGACCCCGCGCTGTTCACCGAGCTGCGGCGCATCGGCAACAACGTCAACCAGATCGCTCATGCCGTGAACGGCAACTTGCCGCCCGACCTGATGATGGCCTGGAGCAGCGTCCATAGCCTGCTGACCAACCTGCTCGCGGCCGAACTCATCAAACAGAAAACCTCAGCCCTCAGAACGAGGACCGACGACGATGGTACCCCGCCTCCACAAGCGCGGGACGTCTTTCAAAGGAGCGTGCGGGTACATCCTGCACGACGCCCAGAAGACTTCCCGTGACCGCGTCCAATGGAGCGAAACACGCAACCTCATCTCGCAGGCCGACGACGCCTGGTTCGAGATGTTCGCGACAACGCGCGATCAGGCCGAGCTGAAACGGCAATCGGGCCATGACGGCCGCGGCCGCAAGAACGAAAAACCTGTCCTGCATCTTTCCCTATCCTGGGCCATTGGTGAGAACCCAACACCGCAGCACATGCTGGAAACCGCGCGAACCGCGCTGAACGCTATCGGACTTGGAGACCATCAAGCCCTGATCGCGGCCCACAATGACAAGGACCATCCGCACGTACACATGGTCGTCAATTCGATCCATCCGGTCACCGGGATGACCGCCCCGCTCAAATACACAAAGGAGCGTTTATCCCGCTGGGCAGAGGCTTACGAACGCGAGCACGGCATCCATTGCGATCAACGCATCATTAACAACGAAGACCGGCAACGCGAGTCCAACCAAAATGAAGCCCGGCACGTGACCGCTGAGGAGATGATGCGGCTGACGCAACCTGCTTCTAGCGAATCGCAGAAGGTTCAGGGGCAGGCTTCCGCAAAAACGGCGAGATCACCTTCGCGCCACAGAAAGCGCCATTTCGCTACGACAGAAGTAATTCAACGTATGAAGCGCTATCGAGCCGAGTACGATCATCGGCATATGGTTGAACGGGACGTAACATCGTTACGTCACCGCCAAGAATTTGCCGAGCTGGCCGAGAAAACAAAGCAGGCCACCGCTGTCGCGCAAAACTTTGTGGAGCAGAAATACAAGCCGCGGTGGCGTGAGCTTTATGCGGAGCAGCGCAAAGAGTCGCTACAGGTCATGAAAGGCTGCGACCACGTCTTCGAGCGGGCCGTTTTTGTATTTCTCAACAGCGACCGACTCGGCGGCAGCAAAAAGCTGTCGCTGCGGAATAAGATCCAGATGATCTGTTCACCCGCGAAACTCATGAGGGCGGTCGGCAACATGCACGCCCGTGAGCGCAAACATCTGGGTCAGATCGAAAGAGCCGAAACCGCAGAGCGAGCGGAACGCGCCTGGACACACCATCAACCGCGCTTCGATGCCTTGCGCGAGCGACACTTGGCCGAGCGCGTGGTTCAGCGATCGAAGCAGGCGTACAGGGCCCGGGACGGCATAAGTTACCTGCGCGCCAGAAACGAGCTAACCCTTGAGCACAGGCATGGCCGCCCGTCCCGATCGGCCGCCGACGCGCCAGCCAACGAGAACGATCAAGCTTACGTCGACCGCATCAGGGCCGAAATGACGGCGTTCTATGATCGCAACCGCCGGCCTGAACATACAACGCGGTCCGGCCCGGCTGAGCCAAGTCCTGTTCCGGAACCGCAATCCAAACTCCGCTCTGACTTCGACGTCGCTGCTTCTGCCGATGCGAACGCTACTGGGAACCGCGCCGATGATATCAAGCGGCAGATGGCGGAATGGCGGAGCCGGAATCAGAGTCGGGATTTCGGCCGCGAGCTTTGAAATCGCCATCATGACTCGCGCGCAGGCGAACATGCACGGACATGCCCGCACCAGCTTTCCTGCGTGAACCCTGCGTGAACGGGAAGTTTTGGGTTTTTGGTCTGGCGAGTAAGTGACTGTTTTATTTGGTGGAGCCGATCGGGATCGAACCGACGACCTCTGCAGTGCGATTGCATCGCTTCTCTCGCTCGTGATTCGCATAATCGGGATTACGGCACGGCCGAGCGCATCAGCTTTTCCTTGATGCCGATCGGGGTTCATCAAGCAACTGACCGGCCGGCACCTTCAGCGCCTTCGCGATCTTGTCGACAATCATGACGGTCGGATTTCTAACGCCGCGTTCAATGCCACTGATGTACGTGCGATGCAGGCCACAGTGGTCGGCAAAACTCTCCTGCGAGAAACCCTGATCTTCCCGCAGCTTCTTCAGGTTCAGCCCTAGCCGACGACGCACGTCCATCGGCTAATGGTTTGGACACCTTAGCCGATTGATCTACAGACGATGAGTCTCATTTTGCTGGACTTCACAGCCAAACGAAGCGATTTGGCAGTCCCGCAAGTGGTACTTATGAGTCTCAGTCATGTTTCCAACATCCCCAATCGCGCCCGCCACCGTCCGCTACATAAAGCTCGGGGCCGGTGGCGTCTTCGCCCCGGCCTGTCTTGAGCGCGATGAAATTCACCTGAGCTACAAGGAATTGCCACACGAGCTGTGTGTTGCAGGCGACTGGGATCGCGTTGTTGATTGGTTTGTGCAGAGGGGCCGCAAACTGGGCAAGGCGCGCGATGCAACGCGCGAAATCCGTGACTTCTACACCCTTGGCTCGGACTGCCTCTGGATCACGTTCTCGGACGGCTATCTGTGGTGGGCCTTCGCCGAGGATGAGGTCACCTGGCGAGGCACACACGATCCGATGCTCGGTCCAAGGTCACGGAATACGATCGGTCCGTGGCGGAATGCTTCGATCGCAGGCCGCCCACTTCGTACGCAAAGCCTAACCAGCAAACTGACACAGGTTGGCAACTATCGGCAGACCATCTGTCAGGTCGGCCATGACGCCTATCTACTTCGGAAGATCAACGACATGTCTGAACCAATTGTCGCCGAAGCCGAGGCGGCGCAGAAAACGCTGATTGATGTCGCGAACCGCATGATCGGGGAACTGCACTGGGCCGATTTCGAAGTGCTCGCAGACTTGATCCTCGCCAGGGGTGGCTGGCAGCGCGTCTCGGTTCTTGGCGAGACGATGGCTGATATCGACCTGATCATTGTGCAGCCAACTTTGGGCGAACGCGCGACGGTCCAGGTAAAGTCTCGCGCCAATCAAAGCGTTCTCGACGAACACATTCGCCACTTCCAGCGATCGGGCGAGACGCGAACGTTCTTCATCTGTCATTCGCCAGACGGCAAGCTGTCAATGAATGCAACAGCAGGTGTGCATGTATGGGCGGGATCAGAGCTCGCCGCTGTCGCCGTCAAATCGGGGCTATTCGAGTGGCTTATGGATCGCGTTGGGTAACGCGTCGCATCAAGCGCAAAGCTCGATACGATCAGCGCTGTACTCGACCTGTGCGATCGGATTTGGTCGCCGACTCGCGTTGTCAGCGTCATCGCAAGCGATCACAGTTGAAGCGTAATCGAGCCGTGGCGCTAAACACGCACTAATCGACATCATCGGGCTGGCCCGGCGGATCGTCTTTCGGCATGTACTTCGCCTCCCACTCTTCCTTCGACAATCGTTCTGGAAGGACGATGAAGCAGCTTGGTTGATCGGCGGCTTGCGAGGTGCCGTGGCGCTCGACATACTCCATGTAAAGCGCCGCAGCCGCAGCATCCCCCGCTGCGCATTGCTGCTTGAGAGCCATGACGATAAGCTCAAGCGTCGCATAGCGCGTGCGGGTGCCCTTCGGCTGCCCTGACAGACGCTGCACCTCACAGAGCACCCGAAACGCAATTGCCTCGCGATCGTGCGTCTTCGGCGGTCGCCCACCCGGATTGCCCGACTCGCCCTTCTTGAACTGAGATGCTTTCGGCGGCTGGCCATAGCCCACCGCGTCGCTATTTCTTGGCTTTTTTTCGTCCATTGAAGCTCTCCAAAAATCTTTGAAAACTGACTACCGAAAGTACGTGCTGCCATATCGTCGACATCGAAGTTTTCTGCCCAGATGCATAGTTCGGGTCGTCGAATATCTTTCGCTGGACTTCTTCGGGCAGGTTTTTCGGTACAATAAAGACACCGCCCGTCGCCGCTTTGGGCGGCTCTTTGATGAGCTTGTGCTTCTCGGCTTCGCCGAGCACGCGCTTCATCGAAGTGACGCATTTTTTGATCAGCGACTTGCGCACGCTCTGGCGCAGCATCGCTTCATACGGATGGACGGATGTGACGCCGCCATCGCGCTTAATACGAACGGGACCTTCCAACGCCGCGCGAATGTCGATCTGAAAGTCCGCTTTGACTTTCTGCTTCTTTTTCGACGCAGGTCGACCATCGACGCCCTTCGCTGCGCCGTCGCTGATCGGCTCGGATACATCTTTTGGCTTGCTCATTCGGCCGCCTCCGCTGCAACAGACGGCGCTTCCTGAGCCTCGCTATGGTCGATTTGCGCTGCGTCGCCGCGCTCGGCGATGGCGGCAAACGACTGGCCCGTCGCGACGAGAACGGCGTCAAGCTTGGCGATAGCGGCCATGCGGCGAAGAATGACATCGCAGTAGTGCGGGTCGAGTTCGATGCCGTAGCCGCGTCGGCCGGTCTTGTGCGCAGCGACGAGCGTCGTGCCAGAGCCCGCAAAAGCGTCCAGCACGATGCCCTTGCGCTTTGAACAATCGAGGATTGCGTCAACCACGAGCGCGACCGGCTTGACGGTCGGATGCGCGGCGAGGTCGTCGTCGCGGGTCGCGCTGAACGCGTTGGCGCCGGCGTACTGCCAGACGTTCGTGCGGTAGCGGCCGTGCTTGCCAAGCTCGACGTTGTTGATGTGTGGCGCGGCACCGGCCTTGAAGACAAAGAACAACTCGTGCTGAGACCGGTAGAGGCTGCCCATGCCGCCGTTTGTCTTCGACCAGACGCAGAGGTTCTTGAACTCGGCATAGGTGCCGACCGCGGCCGTCATGACCTCGGCGATGTGCCGCCAGTCCATCGCGACGAAATGAATCGAGCCGTCGACTGAGGCCCCGACCAGGTTCGCGAAGACGAGCTTCAGGAAGCCCGCGAACTCGAGCTCAGTCATTTCGCCGGAGGCCATCGCGAACTCGCGATGCTTGATCTTGCCGAGGCCGCTGACGTGGCCGTCGATACGCACGTTGTACGGCGGGTCGGTAAAGACCATTTGCGCGGTCTCGCCATCGAGAAGCTGCGCGTAAGTCTCCGGCTTGGTCGAGTCGCCACAGATCAAACGGTGCGGTCCGATCTGCCAGATGTCGCCCAGCCGCGTGATGGCCGGGCCGGTGAGGGCAGGTACCGCATCAGCCGGATCGGCTTTTTGCGGCTTGTCTTCGAGATCGGAGATCAGCACGTCGATCTCGGGCATTTCGAAGCCGGTCGCCAAGATGTCGAAATCAAGCTCGAACTCCATCAAGTTCTGCAACTCGATCGCGAGGATCTCGCGGTCCCAGCCGGCCTTCTCGGCAAGTTTGTTGTCGGCAAGAATGTAAGCGCGCTTCTGCGCGTTCGAGAGATGCTCAAGCCGGATTGTCGGCACAGTTGCGAGGCCGAGCAGCTTTGCAGCTTCGACGCGACCGTGACCGGCGACGATGCCGTTGTCCTGGTCAATCAAGACCGGATTGTTGAACCCGAACGCCTTGATGCTGGCGGCGATCTCGGCGATTTGCTTCGGGCTGTGCGTTCGCGCGTTGCGGGTGTAGGGCTTGAGGCAGTCAGGCGCCATCTGCTCGATGGTCATAGCTTTCGGCATGGGTCGATGCTCCTAAGTTTAGGATCGACCCTTCAATTACCCTCCTTGCCGATACTTCGCATTCATCCGGTTTGCTCGAGTAATTCGATGAGCGCTCTGAGACGGGCCACTGCAGGTCGGTCTTGAAGCGCCCGTTCGCGATTTCGACGTTTTGTCACAGAATTCGCAAGCGACCCATCTTCCATGTCCCCGAACTTTGGCAGCCACTTCTTGACGTGATGGCAAGCGACACGCTGACACGTGGGGATGTCGTATTGAGTAGCATTACGCTTTTGCGTCGTGCTGCGCTTCAGTAACCATTCGCGAAGCTTTTCGCCTCTCTCAATCCCTGTCTCGTAGATCGGTAGTAGGAGAAGGTCCTGCATCTGCTCGAATGTCGTGGCCGCGGATTTCGGACCTGTCTTCCGCTTGCGTCGACCACATAGTTCATTCAGCAGCACCGCGCGAAGCTCAATCGGCAAAGGTCGATCCCAAAAATGGTCGACAAGCTGGGCCAGTTCTTGCCGCGTCGCTGGATTGATCAATGGCTCGACGGCTTGGTGCTCACGTCGAACCCGCGCCATTAGAGGCCCGGTTCCGCCGATAGCCCATTCGGCCAAAAAGGCGTCGCCCTCGGTCGACCCGATTGCCTGCAGATTGGAATTGTCGCAACCGAAAGAACTTGTTTGCGCAGGAGCATCGGCTGCTGGGCGCTTGCCTAACGGACGCCTACTTTTTGCTCCCGACTTGCTTGGATCGCTCTGTGTCATGCTCGTCGTTAAGCACGTCACGTGCCAACCACCGTACGGTTAAGGGGGACCGGTTCGTTGGATTTCATTGGTTTATCACCTTGACCCGCGGCGCCAACGGAATGCGTGGTCGTTTAGCCGTCTGAGGAGTGTGTCACTCTGAGAATTTAAAGATGTGCAGCCACATTAACGGTTGTCCTGTGATCATGGGACTTTGATGCCGACGACGGCCTCGCGCAAAAAAATGGGTTAGCGCAAGAATGCAGTAGTACATGGAAATTGAATGTAATTCGCCGGCCAAGGATGGGCTCCGAGCGGGTTCGCCGCCATCCCCATCACCACGATTGATCCGCATCTTAGTGCGGCGTCTCCCGCGGTCCCCGCGCTTATGGGTCCGGGTCCCCATCACCATCATTTCCACGTTGAACCGCTTCAGGCCGAACCCGGTTTCGCTTCTACGAGTTTCTGGAATTCGACGAGGATATCGGCGTAGTGCTGCGCCAAGAACCGGACGACCTTTGCATTGGCCAGAAGCTTGGCGATGTAACCGTTGACCAGCACAAGATCGAGATGGTCGGTGCCGTAGGATTTCTCGATCAGTTTAAACTGCCGATCGAGATTGGCGGATTCGCGCTGCATCAAGGCGACCTGCTTCTCTGTCAACCCTTTTACCTGTCGTACCTTCTCCGGTTCAGTCAGCTGCGTGCGAGGCGTCGCCGCCAAAAGCGATCGGGCATAGTTTCCGGTGAACTTGTTCATGGCGATCATCAGCTCCGCGGCCTCGATCTGGCGCAACGGAACCATTCGCTTCAGCATGGTCACCGCATGAAGTGATATGTGCTTGTCCTTGAGTAAATCCGCGACCTCTGGACAGATGCCGACTAGCAATCTGGCTTTCGCTCTCAGCGAAGGAATATCGACATCTAATGCCTTGGCGAGGCGCTGCTCGGAAACGCCACGCTCGATTGCTTTCACGATCATCTTGTGCTCTTGGAAGATCGCAAGGCGGCTTATCCGCTTGTTGTATGTGAACGCCTCGTCGTCTGTTGAAATCAGGCACAGGACGTCCACTTCCCCCAAGTCCTTCAAGATCTCGATCCGCAAATGGCCGTCGAGTAGCAGATATTTTCCCTTACTTCCGCGATCTCGCGCCACGACCGGCGGCTCGACAAGCCCGACCTCCCCGATCGATACGCTGATTTGATTGTATTTCCGGCTGGCTTTCATCGACGGCGTCACGATGCGCAGCGGCTGAATATCTGCGATCGGGAGACGAACGCTTTCCGCTTCGAAAGCCATCTTGACTTGGTTTGTTTCACATGCGGCCGTCATGATGAGGTCGTTTCCGGATTACGAATGCGGTTCGCCAAATTCCGTGGCAGGTTGTCGAGCTTTTCAGCCCGAAGCAGCGTGACGAAGTTCTCGTTGGCTAGCAAAGAACGAAGCGCCTCGGTCGCGAACATCAAGTTTCCATTGGTCGCGTCGGCCTTTTGGATCAAGATCTGCTTGCGGTAGGCATCGTCTCGATAAGCCCTATAGACCGCGTCCGGCGTCGTGGTTGTATCGCTCTTCCGCTTTGCGAAAGACCCTTTACCGCTTCTCAATCTCTGCTCAATGAGATGCTTGGCATTCATAAGCTTGCGCCCTCGGAGCAGGTTTTTCTCATATGCCGTCCTTAGAGCAGTCTGAACATCAAGGTCTTCTGAGTCAGCTATGTCCATGGCGACCGTAATCGGAATTTTCCCCGTTTCCACCGCACTCAGAAGTCGCTGCTCGCCCTTTTCGAGCAGGTGGATGACACACTTCACGTAGGCGACCGTCAGGCCCGTCTTTTTTGCGATCTGGGCGTCCGCATAGCCACGATGCTTCAAAGATCCGATATCGTGTAGCAAGCTCACGGGATCATGTTTTCGCCGCGCGCAATTCTCGACCAGACTTTGTATGAGACAGTCTTCCGTCTCAGCCACTCGAACGATCGCCGGAATAGTCGTCTGACCAAGCGAGCGATACGCTTCGAGCCGGCCCTGCCCGCAGATCAGATCATAACACAGTCCGTCAGGTCCATCTCTTCGCGAAACTGTGATCGGCTTCTTTAAGCCAAGTTCAGAAATATTGTCGACGATGTCTCTAAATGACTTACGATTCCGAACTCTTGGATTGATAACGGTAATCAGATCGATCGGAATCGCCTCGACGATTTTTCCTTGATCGTGTTGAATCATCAGGCAACCTCCGAAAGATTTACGCGCGCGGCCAGATCGAAAAATGCTTCCAAACTTTCGAACCGATAGCTATCGATCGAAATGCCGTTGTTTTCGGCAAGGCGCAGCCTCGGCAGGGACATGTCAAGAGCCGGCAGCAAGTAGTAGTCCAGTGGGTGTTTGTTGTTCTGGTCCAAGCGCACGGCGACCGTGAGATCGGTCATCAACCCAGCATCAAGCCGAATGTGCCAACGCAGCGATCCCGCCGCGCTTTCCTTGCAGCGAACAACGACGATTGACGACGTAAACTCGTCATTGATCGTGAGCACGTCCGTCGTCTGGTCTTGCTCGACTGTACCGCCAGCCTGCTCTACGCCAGCAATCACCTCGGCAACCACCTCTGGGTGCATTCTACGAAGTTCACGGTTGATCTCGATGTATCTGTAGTCGCGGTCCGGTGTGAACCCGACCAACTGATACGCTCTCAGCAAACTGCCAAATCGAGATTGATAGGCGCCGCTGGACGGCGTGGCATCAGCTTCGTCGATGATCAGGCCTGACAGATAGCCGTTTCGCTGGAGCAAGCGGCGCAGGATCTCAAGTAGCTCATCGTTCGAAAGGCGAATGGATCGTTCGCGGATGACAGCCTGAGCTGCTTCGAACACATCATGATCGACAATCGGTTCGAAGACGCCTTTGGCGCGGAGCCAAGTGTCCGGGCTGTTGCGTACGTGCTTCTTCTTGAGCTTGAATGAGCTTCGATTCCAGACGTTGTTGCCGATGTATTTTTCGTTGATCAGAACCTGATGGACCGTCGCGCGCGTCCATGGGCGGTCAAGATCGGTGGGGATGCGCCTTTCGTTGAGCTCGGTCGCGATCTCGCGCTCTGATTTTCCGTCGTTCGTGAAAGAGCGGTAGATCCACCGCACAATCTCGATTTCTTCTTCGGGTCCGGGGACTAAGATCACGCGGTCGGTTTGAATACTCTTATGCTCGCCGCGGGCGAGCCGCCCCTTCACAGTGGCGCCTTGATCGATCAGGCAGCGCCGCAACCCAAAACCTGGCGCTCCACCTTGCCTGAACCCCAGTTCGATCAGACGGCACTGGCCGGCAAAAACCTTTGTTGAGAGTTCCCGGCTGTACTCGCCGGCCATTGCGCGTTTGACGCCTTTGACGATCGTCGAGACGGGACTGCCGTCATTGTCAAATTGCTCGGCGCAGTATTGGACGGCGATGCCCGCCCGTTTGCAGATGTACTCGTAGTAGGCACTCTCGTCGGCGTCCTGAAAGCGACCCCATCGACTGACGTCGTAGACCAGGATGGTTGTAAAATCGGCGCGACCTTGCTGTACGTCCTCGATTAACCGTTTCAGGGCATCGCGCCCTTCAAGGCGCAATCCGCTTTTTCCTGCGTCGGCATACGTTCGAACGATCTCGATTCCGCGCTTGGCAGCATATTGCCGGATCACGTCCGACTGATTTTCCGTCGAGTAGCGCTGGTGCTCTGTCGACATACGCACATACTCAACCGCACGCTCTACCATTGCGGCGTCCTTACTGTGAGCCCTTCCCGTTGTTCATTTCGGTCGACCTGAGCGCCGCGCCGCCAGGAGAAGGTGAAACTTCAACGCGAGGATGAATTGGTCGGCGGTCCGCATTCGGCCCCGCCTCAGCCAGCTTACTCGCGGAGGACCGGAAATATGTTTCCTAAGAAGGGCAAGAATTTTCCGTCCCGCTCGCAAGCGACTGAAAACGAGGTAAGCTATGCAACCGCGATAAGTCTGGCCCTGCGCTCAGAACTCGGTGGCTCAAATCGCGCGGTTAAGACGATTGGTCAGTGGACGACAGCAAACGAGCGCACGATTAAAAATTGGCTGGCTGGGACAAGCGGACCGCGAGGGCAACATCTCATCGATGTCATTCGCCATTCCGATGCAGCACTCAGCGCTGTCCTCTACTTAGCTGGCCGCCGCGAGGCAGTGACGGTGGTGAACCTCGAAGACCTCCGCAGCTGCCTTGCCGCGTCATTGGTCGAACTCGATCGGGCTTTGGAGAAACGGGCGCAATAGACCGGTAGCGGTGGGGTCCGAGAGCTGCAGGGTTTTATGCCTCCCTGTTATCGGCGCAACGCGCCCTGTTCCCGGCTCATCGGTCGCTGTTCTCTCCGCAAAATTCCCTGATAATTCCGCAGAAAAATGGTCACTTAAGTGCCTGATATATTGTGTAAAATGGCGAATTCTTGGCGCATTTCAAGCCCGGAAACCGCAAAAATACCCTGTTATTGAGACGCGTTTGCGCCAGACTGCCTCCACAGCCAACTCTTTCAGGTACTTAGTTCAGGCTTGCAGTGAGACGAGGCAGTCGCTGCGTGAATTTTGCGTGAATCGCCGTAAAGCGATCCTCGCATCACGAGCAGTTCGGGCTTCGTTTCGTCCTGATCACAAACGCTATTTGCAGAAGCCAATAGTCTACTAAGTTCCGCCGCCGAGTAGTGCGTCGTAATCCGTCCCGAACGATGCCCGAGCAAATCTTGACGGTCCTCAAAGCTTACGCCTGCCGCCCTCAAGCGACGGCCAAACGTGTGCTTAAGGTCGTGCACTCGGACGTGAGCCAAATCTGCTTTCTCGCGCGCGGCGCGCCAAGCAGAGTTTAAGATGTAGCCAAGTGGGCGACCTTGGTACGTGAACACAAACTCCGGATCGATCCCACGACGAGCATCGATGACGGCTTTGGCAACGCGGTTCAGAACGACAAGACGTTCCTCCCCGTGCTTAACAAAGTCGCGAGGAATGATGAAAATTGAAGTCTGTAGTGCGGAAACTTCAACTTCCATTCCCACCGAAGCTGACAGATTTCGGCGTCACGACAGCCGGTGTTTACAGCAAACATCGCCATATCAACGAGGTGAGCCGGAAGAAAACTAAACAACGCCTGCTGCTCAACCCAGCTCAAAGGATAGGGTTTTTGCTTATCCCCGTTTGCAAGGAGTTTGGTCTTAGGCGCTGCGTGCAACCAAGTTAGCCCATGATCATCAACCCATTCGCCGGCAGCGAGATTCATGATGCGGCGAACAACTTGAAGACCATGATTTATCGTGCCCGTCTTTGCTCCATCGCGACGTCTCGAATCTATCCAAGGTTGGAGTGAGCCGCGATGTAGCCTATCGATCGGAAGTGAACCGATCCAGGGCAACAATTTTTTGAGCCTACTCACATCGTCACCAATGCTCCGCTTGTGCTGGTTCTCTAACACAAACTTCGCAGCCGCCTGCTCAAACGTGTGAGAAGGCCGAACGACATAAACTTTAGCTAGGCGGGTTTCTTCCATAACTCGCGCTAGGTGCCTTTCCGCTTCTTCGAGTTGATCTGTGCCAGTGCTTTGGCAAACTCTCCGCCCGAGGATGGTTTTGTCGATATGCCAAATCCCGGACCGCTTGATGAGTCCGGATATTCGCTTGCGTCCCATGTGATTTCACCTTTCTGAGCGGGACGCCCGTTGCGGGATTTATACTCTTCGAACCAAGCATCAAGTTCAAGCCGGTCGAAACCAATTCCCTGCGTACCTATTTTTACTTGCGTAACTGCAGGGCGAACCAATGAGTTGAATCGGTTTTTGTCCATGCCGAGGTAACCTGGTGCGTCTCGCAAACGGAGGACTCGTGGGACGACTGGCTTGCGTGCTTTCATCAGAAGATCGTCGGTGCCGCTATGAGGGTCAGACATCCGCAAATGTTAGCTCGTCCAGTTCTGCAATAAGAACTTCGTCGGCATTTGGCAGAAGTTTTTTTTGAACGGCGCGTTCGCCAAGGATTAAACGTGCGCCAGCGCTAAGGTCGCGGCCACCGGTGCCTGCTGCATCATCGATGCGTTCAATTAACCCCCTCCGCTTGACCCGAGCGCCATGGCGCGTCATGCCTCGTGCAAAAATTAGGGGGACACGATCGTTGCCTATCACGCAGGACGCCAGGCCAAGTAAGGCACGAATTCTGACAGCCAGCCTTGTCGGGACTGCTGTCGAGTTCTACGATTTTTATATCTATGCAACGGCGGCATCGCTCGTCTTTGGACCGCTTTTCTTTCCCGACGTTTCGCCAACGGCGCAATTGCTTTCGGCATACGCGACGTTCGGGCTAGCGTTTCTTGCTCGTCCGCTTGGCGCGTGGCTGTTCGGTCACTTTGGTGATCGCATCGGGCGCAAGTCGACTCTTGTTGCCTCGCTGTTGCTGATGGGCGTTTCCACGACGCTTATCGCGTTTCTTCCGACCTACAATGACATTGGTTGGCTCGCGGCGCTGCTGCTGTGCATCTTGAGGTTTTGTCAGGGCATCGGGCTTGGCGGCGAATGGGGTGGCGCGGCACTTCTGGCGGTTGAAAACGCGCCGCCGCATATGCGGGCGCGCTTCGGCATGTTCCCGCAGTTCGGCGCGCCAGTCGGCTTCATCGCGGCCAACGGCCTGTTTCTCATTCTGGGGTTGACTCTCGATCAGGAACAATTCGTCAGTTGGGGTTGGCGGATCCCGTTTCTCGCATCCGCCATCCTCGTCGTTCTCGGCCTCTGGGTTCGGCTGAAACTCACTGAGACACCGGAATTCAAAGCGGCGCTTGCCGAGGCGCGCCCGCCGAAGGTGCCTATCGTGGAGCTTGTTCGCAATCACCTGCCCGAAACGATTGCGGGGATGTTCGCCGCCGTCGCCTGCTTCGCGACGTTCTATCTCGCGACCGCTTTTGCTCTTGGCTACGGCACCAAGACACTTGGATTTTCGAAAGAGCATTTCTTGACGCTGCAACTCGGCGCGATCCTGTTCATGGCAATCGGCATCGGTCTTTCCGGCTGGTGGTCGGATTTGACGTCTCCCCGCGCCGTGTTGTCCTGGGGATGCGTCGGCACCGTTATCACCGGATTGCTGCTGGCGCCCATGCTGAGCAGCGGTAATGCGGCTGTGATTTTTGCCTGGCTATCTTTGGCTCTTTTGATGATGGGTTTCGTTTACGGTCCGCTCGGCGCGTTTCTGCCATCGCTGTTTCCGCCGCGCGTCAGATACACGGGCGCCTCGATGACGTTCAATATCGCCGGGATTCTCGGGGCCGCGCCGGTTCCGCTTGTCGCGCAATATCTCGCGGAACACGGCGGCCTTGCATATGTCGGCTATTATCTCAGTGTGGCCGCTCTCGTCAGTCTGACCGCGCTGAGATTTGTGGAACGCGTTTTTCATCGATGACGGCTTGTCCCGGCGAGCAATCGGCGCTCTCGATCGATCCGCTCTTCATACGCGAGCCGGTCGCACCGCAAGTGATGCAAAGCCATGCGCCCGACTTTCGATAGCTGCGCGCCCGCCGATCATGCGATAGAGCAGCGATGGACGTGCTGAGACGGTGCGCGAGACAATCTATTCAGCATTCCGGACAAGGTGCGGACCGATCTCCGTGACCGACCGGCATCCCGTCAACGCCATTGCAACCTCTAACTCGTCGCGCAGCAGACGCAGCACATGCGAAACACCAAACGCGCCGTTAGCAGCAAGGCCGAAAATAACTGGCCGGCCAACCAGCACAGCGCTTGCGCCTAGTGCGAGGGCTTTCAACACATCCGTGCCACGACGGACGCCGCCATCAAGCAGCACCGGCACTCGGCCGGCAACGACAGTAGCCACCGCCGGCAAAGCGTCGAGCGATGCCAACGCCGTGTCCAACGTGCGACCACCATGATTGGAAACGACAATCCCATCGACACCGCTCTCGATTGCGAGAACCGCGTCATCGGGTGAGAGGATGCCTTTGAGGATGATCGGCAGAGATGTTTGGCTCTTCAGCCAAGCGATATCGTTCCACGATGGTGCTTGAGACACGAATTGGCTGAATACAACACTCGCGCCGCTGGGTGACCGCGGCGGCGGCGCTGGCAATCCCTGCAGATTGACTGCAGCAATGTCTGGCGGCAATTGGAAACCGGTGCGGTGCTCGCGATTGCGCACGCCGTTGATAGGAGCGTCTACCGTTACGACCAAGGCCTTGTAACCAGCGTCAACTGCGCGACGCACGAGATGCAGCGTCGCCTCGCGTTCCGGCTGAAAGTAAAGTTGGAACCAGCGGCAAGTCGCGCCGGCTTTGGCAGCGGCCTCGATGGTGACGCTCGCCTGGGTTGACAGAACCATGAGCGCTTCCTGCGCATCCGCGGCCATGGCAGTTGCAAGTTCACCGTCAGCATGCGCCAGCCGCTGATAGGCGAGTGGCGCAACGAGAATAGGGTGCGCAATCTCCTGGCCCAGCAACGTCGTCTTCGTGCTTCCGCCCGGTCCGCCACGGAGAACGCGAGGCATAAGCGCTAGCCGATCAAATGCGCTGCGGTTCCAGCGCATCGTTAATTCGTCGGCCGAACCGCCAGCAAAGTATGCCCACGCTTGGGCGCTCAATACACGCTGAGCAAGGCACTCATAGTCGGCGAGGCAAACAGCCGTAGCGATCGCTTCCGACACGGGCTTAAGTCTCCGCCCAGTGTCGCAACATATTGTGATAATGCGCCGTCAGGCCGACGACGGCGTGATCGTCATCTGCAAGGCGCGAGCGCACACTACGGATCGAATTGTCGAGCTCGTAGAGCATGTGCCGTTGCCAATCGTCCCGGACCATAGATTGCGACCAAAAGAATGAGGCCCAGCGGCTGCCGCGCGTTACCGGCGTCACGCTGTGCATACTGGTTCCAGGATAGACCACCAAGTGGCCAGCGGGCAGTTTGATCGAATGAGTGCCGTAGGTATCGTGGACGACCAGCTCACCGCCATCGTAGTCCTCGGGCGGAGTCAGAAAGAGTGTCGATGAAACGTCGGTCCGCAATCGCTGGCCCGAACCTGGCAGCGAGCGGATCGAACCGTCGACATGTGCGCCGAAGGTCATGCCTGTGTCGTAGCGATTGAACATCGGCGGCAGAACGCGCAACGGTAGTACGGCCGACATGAATTGCGAATTTCGCGATAGCGCGCTGAGTATGATTTGGCCAAGTTCCTGCGCGGCCGGGGAATCGATCGGCACCTGCAGATTGTTTTTAACCTTCGCCGCCTGATCACCCGCCGTCACGCGCCCGTCGACCCAAGTAGTGCGCTCCAAAACGCCGCGGATGTGAGCGAGCTCGTCTGGCTTCAGAACATCTGCAATGGTGACGAGCATTTCCAACTCCTCAAAAAAACAGTGCCGGGACGAACCCGGCACTGCTGCGTTTAATCGAGCGGCCTAGTCATCGCTCTGTGCATCGAGCGAGATCCTAGAAATCGAAACTCGTGCCAATCCTATAAGTTCTTGGCGCGCCGAGCGTTGCACGGCTGCCATTCCAGTTGGTCGTGATCGCATAATCCTCGTCGAACACGTTATCAACGTTGAAGCGCAGCGCCACGTTGTCAGTAAGATCATAGGACGCCATGAGGTTTACGATGAAGTAGTCCGGTAGTTTACCGTACTTGCCGTTCGGAATGAACCGCAGCGCATCATCCGGCCGGCCGAGCCAAGAGTCGCCTTGATAGAGCAGCCCTCCGCCAAGCGTTAGCTTGTCCGTCACATCATAGGTCATCCACAGATTGGCCGAGAAGTTCGGCGTGAACGCCAACTCGTCGCCACTGGTGCGGGTAGCACCCGGAAAACCCGGGGCGTCTTCGTCCAGCCCCGTCGTGCCATTAAGGCCCTGATTGCCGTAGTCAGAAGGGTTGGCCCTTCTACGCACATCGTCAAGACGGGCGCTATGGCGACGTTCACTGTCAAGGAAGAGCATGCCGCCGTAGACCTTCAATCGTTGAGTGAGGTTGCCTGCTATGCCCAACTCAATGCCTTGCACGCGCTGCTCACCATAACCTTTGAGGGAATCCACCGTCTCACCGATGTCGCGTCCAGTGACAGGTACGTTCTTTTTCTGGGTATAGAATGCAGCAGCCGTGGTCGATAGCTTGCCGTCAAAGAAATCCCACTTGATACCGACTTCGTAATTATGCGCCTCGACCGGCTTCGCTCCGGGTACAAAGCCTGGATAGGCATTGTCCGTCGTTCTGGAAATGTCGGGGTTCGACAGGAGTGAGCCGGGCGGCAGTGCCGATACTCCATACGACGCATAGAGCGAGCCTTCTTCCACCGGCTTGTAAACGACGCCGACCTTGCCCCCAACCGTCGTCTCGCTGCCATCGTAAAGACCAATCCCTGTCGGCACGCCGCCTGAAGTGAGACTGTCAATCTGCACATCGTAGTGTTCAACACGGACGCCGCCGACGATATCGAATTGCCGGTTGAGTGAGACGGTGTCGTACAAATATCCAGACACCGTTTGAATATCGACGGAGTTTGTTTGCGTTGGCGACAGCCAAGGGCCGCTATAGCGCCGCGGGTCGGGGTCAAAGAGGTTGGTGACACCGCCTGGATTGTCTTGCGTTCCAAATCGGTTTGCGTCGGACATTTCGCGCGTATATTCGAAGCCCGCAGAGATGGTGTGCTTCACACCGCCCGCGATAATCGTACCAGCCAAATTGGTTTGATTGCTGAACGACTCATTCTCTCGCTGATAGGCATTGAGCTGTGAAGTCGCAAACTGATAGGCCGTACTGCTGATGCCAGTCGGAATGACATAGCGCGCATTTCGATCCGCCCGATCCCAGACAGTCTGATTGCTGATCGTAAAATTGTCGGAGATATCGTGCTCAAAGCGCGCCAAAACGCGATCAGTGGTCACGTCGTCGAAGTCACTGGCTAGGCCATAGAACTTTTCCCGGCCGGCCTGTCCCGCAATCGGGTTATACCGCCAGTTTCCTTTGACGGTAGCACCTGGAACACCCCAATCCGGCGTGTCGTTCCGGTCAAGACGCTCGTAGGAAAAGATGGCCCGCGTCTCCGTTCCAAGGCCGAACGCGATCGATGGCGCGAGGCCGTAGGCGTTGAGGTCGGCAACGTCGCGTCCCATGACACCGCCATCTTCGTACATGCCGTTGAGCCGTACGGCGACCGTTCCAGAGCGTTGATTGACGTCGATGGTCGAACGCCACAGCGGCGATGTTCCATAATCGTCGAATAGAAGGCTAGAATCGCCGCGGACAAAGCTTTCGTCGGTCGGAGTCTTGGTGACAATGTTGACATAGCCAGCAGCGCCGCCGCGGCCGTTGTCTGCTGCAGCACCCTTAACGACTTCAACGCGATCGACATTGAACATATCGCGCGCAAAACTACCGGAGTTGCGCACCCCGTCTGTAAAGATGTTGCCAGCGGAACTAAATCCGCGAATGCTGAAATTGTTGATCGAAGTAGCAAAGCCGTTTTCGCCGGCATCAAAAGTAATGCCGGGCGTGTTGCGCAGTGCCGCTGTCAGATCAGGGGCGCCACGTTCCTGAAGAATTTGTTGCGGTACGACAGTGACGGTCTGCGGTGTGTTGAGAAGTGGTGCGGTCGCCTTGCTCGATTGCAGGTTGTCGACCTTGAAACTATCCGGCGCTTGCCCGGTGCCAGGTCCAATACTGCCAACGCTCTTGATTGGTCCAGCAGGCGGAACCGCTTCTACCGGTTGCTGCACGGGCTGAGACGCTTCAGCGACCGGAGCTTGCGGCGCCTTTTTTGCGCTCGGTTTTTTCTTGGGCTTCTTCGGCTTGTCGCCAGCGCCCTGGACGACAATTTGCGGCAATTCAGCTTGCGGGCTTTGCGCATCCTGGCCGAAGGCCATCGATGTCGGGCTTGCCGCCAGCATGCAAGCCGCCGCGAAGCCTCTGAGCGCCAACGGCCTCGCGGCCGGCCGGCTGAGCGCCGAGTTCTCATTCGCAGTTGAACGTGTCATACGCGGCGCCCCCAAATAGTTAGGGCACTACATTGAAGCGAAATGCTTGGCCCATTAATTAAAACTATACTTTTACAGTTATGTTTTGGGGGGTGGCGGGTCAATCTCAAATCACGACTACGGAAGTCGAGTTTTTTTGGCGGGAAGCATTTATGCCACATAGCAAAACTACGTAGGTGACTTATCGTATATGAGGGCCACCGCCGTTGTGTGGCTGCTACATATCAAAAAATGGAACTTTCGAGCGCGGCAGGCAGGAGCGTCGGCGCGTTCATTGTTACTCCCCGCTCTCCTGCCATTCTGAACTCTCACCCCATTTTCGTTCGTGCATCGACGCCGTCGCGGCGCGTCCTCGCGGATTGCCAAGCCTGATGTGCTGCTGTTTTGAGCGCTGCTGCGGCAACACTGTCGACTAGGGTGGCACGTAATGCGAATTTCAAAGTGCACCACTCTATTTTTCGAATTTACGAAATCATGATGTGTAATAATTCCTGAGCTGATTTCTCAATTCGCGAATCTGGGTTGATCATAAATTTAGCGGCGCGAATTCAATTTCGATCATGCGATTGTGATCGATATGCCAAGTGGAGTCGCAAAGTCTCGCGCTGAGCGATCTGGGGTGGACCGCAACAGACTGCGGCTGCGCGGGAGCGTTTGGAGTAACCCATTGATGTTCAAGTAAACGCCCGCTCATTTTTGCGCGCTTTGGAATTTCATGGCACAAAGTTGGGAATAAAGCCCGGATTGTTTATATCCATTTGCAATTCTTGAGCGGGAATTTTTGGCTCCGATAAAGTCATGCGGAAGTCGGCGAATTACGGAACAAATCTTCGGAATACCAAAGTCCAATGGACGTATCCGTGTTATAAGGTTGCAAGTCTCCCAAGCGTTCGCGTCAGGCAACGCTGAAAACAAGATGAAACTGGGAGAATACGCATGTCGAATGGGCACCCATTGTGGCAAGGCCGGACAGCGCTTTTTGCTGCTGCCTCTGCCATCGCAATGATCGCCACTATCCCTTCCATCGCAGTTGCCGATAGCGAAGTCGGAAACAAGTCCGTCAGCTGGGAAGATATCGTAGCCGACGAAAAGACGCCCGGCGATGTCGTCAGCTGGGGCATGGGCGTACGCAACCACCGCTACAGCTCGCTCGAACTTATCAATGCCAGCAACGTCAGCCAATTGAAGCCGAAGTGGTCATTCTCGTTCGGTGATGAAAAGCAGCGCGGACAAGAAACCCAAGCGCTGGTGCACGATGGCGTGATCTACGTGACGGCTTCGTACTCGCGCGCTTTCGCGCTTGACATGAAGACCGGTAAGAAGCTTTGGAGCTACACGCACCGTTTGCCGGAAGACATTCGTCCGTGCTGTGACGTCGTCAACCGCGGCGGCGCTATGTACGGCGACAAGTTCTACATGGGCACGCTCGATGCTGGCATCGTAGCGCTCGACAAGAAGACCGGTAAGGTCGTTTGGAACAAGAAGTTCGAAGACCACACGGCCGGCTACACAATGACCGGCGCCCCGAACATCATCAAGGATCAGAAGACTGGCAAAGTCTTGTTGATCCACGGATCTTCGGGCGATGAATTCGGCGTTGTCGGCCGCCTGTATGCACGTGACCCGGATACGGGTGAAGAAATCTGGATGCGTCCACTCGTCGAAGGGCATATGGGCCGTCTCAACGGCAAGAACTCGACAACGACTGGCGACGCCAAGGCACCGTCATGGCCGAATGCCAAAGACGGTAAGAAGGTCGAAGCTTGGAACCAGGGTGGTGGTGCACCGTGGCAGTCGGCGACCTACGACGAGAAGACCAACACGATCGTGATCGGCACCGGAAACCCGGCGCCATGGAACTATCACTATCGCTCGGGTCCGAATGGTGACTGGAAGCCGTATGACAGCCTCTATACGTCGGGCCAGGTTTACATCGAGCCGTCGACGGGGGAGCCGGTCGGCTTCTTCCAGCACACCCCGAACGACGCGTGGGACTTCTCGGGCAACAATCCGATCACGCTCTTCGATATGGAGAAGGATGGTAAGACCGTCCGCGCTGGCGCCCACGCCGACCGCAACGGCTTCCTGTTCATCACCGACCTCGACAAGCTGACGGCTCGCGACGGCAAGATCTCGAAGCAGGTCGGCGGTGCACTCGGCATCTACCCGATGGTCCCTGGCATTTCTTGGGCGACCGGTTGGGACGTGCCGAACGGCCGTCCGCTCGAAGTTGAGGGCCAGCGTCCGCCGGCTCCGGCAGCGGGTGAAACCAAAGGCAAGACGATCCAGGTCACGCCGAACTTCCTCGGTGGTACGAACTGGATGCCAATGGCCTACAACCAGGACACCAAGCTGTTCTACATCCCGACGAACGACTGGATGGAAGACTATTGGACCGAAAACGTCACCTACAAGAAGGGTGCCGCGTACCTCGGACAGGGCTTCCGTATTAAGCGCCAGTTTGACACCCACGTCGGCGTGTTGCGCGCAATGGACCCGACCAACGGCAAGGTCGTCTGGGAACACAAGGAACACATGCCTCTCTGGGCTGGCGTTCTGACGACGAAGGGCGGTCTGGTGTTCACCGGCACGAGCGACGGTTATGTCAAAGCGTTCGACGCGAAGGACGGCAAGGAACTTTGGAAGTTCCAGACCGGCTCGGGCGTGGTTTCGCAGCCCGTCACGTGGGAAGCTGATGGCAAGCAGTACATCGGCATCTCGTCGGGCTACGGCGGCGCTGTTCCGCTGTGGGGCGGCGACATGGCCGACATGACCAAGACGGTCTCGCAGGGCGGTTCGTTCTGGGTATTTGAAGTTCCGCAGAACACGGCTTCGGCAAACTAAGTCGAGTATCGAGCGGCGGGCACGGACATCTCCGTGCCCGCCGTCAATCGTCAACGCCGTGTGAGGTTTGAGATGATACGCTGGTCAATCGCCATCTGGTGCGCAGCAGTAGCCCTGTCGAGTGCTGTCAGCGCGCAGGACTACCCCGTGATCGTCAACAAGGAAGAGCGGCCGAATCCTTGGATCGTCAACGGATGCAAAATCGAACCCAAAACGAATTGCGAAGGCGCTGATCTGCGCCACGCCGATTTGTACGAAGCCAACCTGGTTGGCGCCAATCTCCGCGGCGCGAAACTCTCGCGTGCAAATCTTCGCCACAGCAATCTTACGAATGCGGACTTGAGCGGGGCAACGCTCGACGGTGCTCGCATTCAAGTTGCGTTCATGGCCAACGCGAATTTTGAAGGCGCGTCATTCAAGGGCGCCGATCTTTCGTTCTCGCGCGCCGCAAAGGCGAATTTCAATAACGCCGATTTCACTGCGGCGTCGCTCGAAAAGGCCCTTTTGAAGGGCGCGAAGTTCCACGACGCCAAGTTCATCGATACTGATCTTCAGGAAACGAAGTTCTACGAAGCTGACTTTACCAACGCCGTGCTTTCGGGCGTCAAGATCACTTATTCGATCTGGCAAGATGCGTTCATGGAAGGCTGCAAGGGGTGCCCGTTGAACTGGCAGTCGAACACGCCGGTATGGGCTGAGAATAAAGATCGATGGGAGCCTGCGGCCGGCCCGGGGCAGTAGGATTGAGTACGGTGTGGCATGCGAAAGCTTCGCGCATCAGCTTTTGTGTCGTCTCTCTCATCGCAAGCGCGCCTCAAGCATCGGCACGCGACGGACTCGATGAGATACGAAAATGCACGGGCCTCAATGACGCCGCGAAACGCCTGGAATGTTTCGATGCCGCCGCCAAAAAACTCACAGCGCCGCGCTTTGAAGGCCGCCTCGGATTTTCGACGGAGCCGTTCGAGGTGCCCGCGCGGACACGACTTCGGTTCCAGAGCGACGGGGTGATCTTCGTGCTCTACCTGAAGGATGCCACCGGAGAAGTCCTGCAAAACCTGCACATCGGCGGCGGTGGGGAAGACTCTTACCTAATCGAGTCCGCCGGAACGTACTCACTGCAGATCAACGGCAGCGAAGGCTGGCGTGTCTGGATCGAGCCTCAATGAAACGGACCTAGAAAAGAGAGATCGCGTCGATGCGCCTGCATATCCCCCTTCTTGCATTCGCCCTTATGATAGTCGGCACTCAGTGCGCCTTTGCCCACGGTGATGGTGCCCCGCAACCCGTCGATACAACTGGCTTGAAGCCGCTTGGTGAAGACATGGTCATGACTAATCCGTACCGTGGCGATGCAAAGGCGATCGAGATCGGTGCGCGCGGCTATAATTCGAATTGCGCACGCTGCCACGGACTAGACGTAAAGTCAGGCGGCATGGCACCTGATTTGCGCGCATTGCCGCCGGATGACGACTCTGATGGTTGGTATTTGTCTCGCGTGCTAAATGGCGCAGTCCGCGACGAGCGCGTGAAGATGCCGCCATTTCAAGGCTTGCTGAGTCAGGAAGCAATTTGGGCCATTCGCAGCTACATCGACGCGCAGCCGGACGATCAATGAGGTGCGCGGTCCTCGCTGTTTTTGCTCTGGCATTCGCAAGCAATGGCGCAGGCACCGCGCTTGCCGAGATCAAAGACTATGAAGTTCTGAGATTTCTGTATTTGAAGACGCCGTGCGGCATGGCCAAGGTGACGTCCCGTGACGTCACCGCTGAGCACGCACGTTTTACGGCCGAATGCCAAAACGAGACGGCATTTCCCGACGATGCCGTGGTCATATGCAGCGATCAGGCTGATGACCGATCTTGCCGGCTCGAGAAGCAATACCGCGATTTCAAGCATCTGGAGTTGTTGCGGCCAAAGGCGAAATAGCATCGTCGTCATGGGCGCAAAAAAGAAGTCCGCATGCAGCAAGGCCGCCTCGACGGGATCGAAGGCGGCCTTGCGTCCAGTAACCAGACTTCGTTTCGAAAGTTACTAGAATTTGTATTGGAACCCGGCCCAGATCGTGCGGCCGAGGCCTGGCTTCATGCCGTCTTCACGGTCGGAGATGTAGAACTCGTCTGTGAGGTTCTCGCCTGATACGAACACGCTTGCGCCCGTATCGCCGAGATGAGCAGGTTGTGGCTGCGGCGGCTTAGGTTTTGGCTTTGCTTTGGCCTGCTGTGTTTGAACCGGCTTGGCCGCCTGCGGCTTTGGTGTCGTTGCCGGCTGAGCCGCTGGCGGCTGATTGCCCTGAATAACTTCTACCTCTGGCAGATTTGGTTCGGCCGCGGCCGGCGGCGTGTCCTGTTGCGCCTCCTGGGCTGCGACCGATGTCGTCATAAGTAGAAACGTCACCAACGTGAGTGCGCGCCGAGCCATTTTTTTATTTCCCCGTTACCCGTGAGTGCATCAAAGGTGCCGACCAATCCCGCGCCGAATTGCAAAAATATCTGGCGAGAGTTCCCTGTGGACGGCTCACAGTGGATGAATTCAACGATGACGGAGAGGTCGTGGCGGCGTAAATTCCAAAGAAGCGATCGACCGCAAAGAAAACTTCCTGGACGGGGAAAATGCACGCTAAAGTGCGTTGTATTGTGCGTAATTCGCAACAGACGTCGCAAATAAATCGCCGTCTTGTTGGGTCGGAAAATGTCTTACGGCGAGAAATATTCCCAGTGCTGATTGTCGCTGCTGTCGCTCACGACGAGCGGAATCCGTGCCTCAACGCGTGTCCCACGATTGCCTTCGCGCTCAACACGCAACGTGCCGCCAAGCGCGATCACGCGTTCGCGCATGCCTTTCAATCCGAAGCCGGGTTGGATCTCATCAGCAACTCCTTCGCCATCGTCGAGGACCGTAACAACGATCGATCTTGGCGCTCCCGATTGCGCCGGTACGCAATCTGCAAATTGCACGGTAATCGCTACGAGCGACGCGTCCGCGTGCCGAACGGCGTTGGTCAGTCCTTCTTGGACGACGCGATAGATGGTCGTTGCAATTGTCGTGTCGAGCGCATCGATCCCGTCAGCGGTTTCAAGCGTAATGGTGCACATGTCCGGCTGACGGCGCCAAAGCCCGACGTTGGACAAAAGGGCATTGCTTAATCCGAGTTCTGTAAGTCCGACCGGGCTGAGTTGATGAAGAACGCGCCGGTTGGTTTCTTGTAGAGACTGCACATGACTATTCATGTCGCCGGTGAGAATTTGTATGCGCGGTCTATCGATGGTTTCAGCCGCAATCTGGGTATTGAGGGCCGTTCCGGTCGCACGAATTGCGAACAGGAACGGACCGAGTTCATCGTGCAAATCGCGCGCGATGTCGCGTCGCTCCTCGTCTTGAATGCGAACCATTTCGGTCGATAGGCGCTGGTTCTCGGCACGGCTGCGTTGAAGCGTTTGCGCCAGTGTGTTGAGTTGGGAGCAGATGCGGGCGATTTCTGGTGGTCCATTCTGCGGCACTCCAACATCGTAATTTCCCGCTTCCATTTCATGCATTGCGGCGTCCAGCGCATGTACGGGTGCGAGCGATCGGTTGATCAGCCATGTCGTGATCGTGAAAGCCGCTGCAGCAAGTCCGACCGCATAGAAGGCGAGCCGGCGAATGGTCTCTAAAACCTCAAGAAATTCGTCATTTCGCGCCGGCTCTATCACCAGAGTGTCGATGACGCGCCCATTGGTCCGCACGTCAAGGCGGACAGGTTCGCCAGGATCCACTGCGAACAGAGAGGCCAGCGCATCAGCACTGCCGCTAGTCTTCTGTTGCGCGGAATCGCGTCCCTCGCTCTGCAAATAAAGCCGGAAATGCCGGAGATCCTGCAGCCGCGACATCAGTTGACGCACGCGCGCATCGTGATTGGGATCATGTTCGATCGCGGCCAGCGAGGACTCGAGTAGTGTCGCGGCTGTCTGCACACTGCTGCTGACCTCCGTTTCGACGCGGTGGCGGGCGTCGAACAGTAGTGCAGATATCATTGCGATGATCGTTGCGAGCAGCAAAAGGCCGAGGGCAATCGTCAGTCGCGCGCGAATGGACATCTGGACTAGCCCTTAACGATCGTCTTCACGAAGTCGTGCAGTTGTGTATCTGTGTGTGTAATAGTATTACACATCAAGCTTATGCAAGCGGGAGCAGAGTTGTGAAGGTTCTGGTCGTCGAAGATCATCTGATTGTTGTGTCGGGTTGTCGGGCGCTATTTGCCGGCGACGAGAACGTCGAGCTGCATCATGCAGGCAGCTTGAAGGCGGCGCGCGAAGCCGCCGCAACTATCAAGCCAGACATCTTTGTACTCGACGTCAATCTTCCCGACGGGTCAGGACTCGAGTTCGCGAAAGAGCTACTTGCTGCGAATTCCAGCGCCAAGATCGTCATTTTTACCATGAGCGATGCGCCTATTTTAGCAGTCCAGGTGCTGGAACTTGGCGCGTTGGGTTATGTCAGCAAGAATGGCGACCCTATGAATCTGAAGCAAGCCATCATAGCGGTTTCCGAGGGCCGGCGTTGGGTGCCAACGGAGCTCGTGCAAGAGATCGCGTTGATGCGCACCAAGCAGAGTGCGCGCCATCCCGTGTTGTCCGAGCGCCAGATGCAGATTTTGCGTCACTTGGCGCGCGGCAAGAACATGTCGGAAATCGCGCACGAGATTGACGTTTGCTACAAGACGGTCGCATCGAACTGCGCCGAGATGCGTAGCAAATTGAATGCGCGCACATCGTCCGAGATGGTGCGGATCGCATCCCAGTTGCGGCTCGTCTAATCGAGCACGCCGTATCTTCCTAAAGACGTTGCCAAGTTTCCTAGCGCAGTTTTGGGAAAAGAGCCCGAGCAAACTCAACTGTTTGTGAGGGGGAACACGGCTGCATCAACTCGGGGCGTTATCCCGTCGTGACACCCGCAGCACTTGCCTAGCGTCCGGCCATCTTGGCTCGCGGTGACGTTGGCAGATCGCACTTCCTCCCGGTTCGCCCGCGTCGCCTTCGTTCCAGGACAAAGAAGTCTGCACCGACGATCACGCAAATTAATCGCGGCAGCAGACTGAAGACGAAACAAGAGGAGACCACCAAATGCGTGTCACTCGTGGATGGGTCGCCGCTGGGCTTCTGGCTTTTGCCAGCGGGCTAGCCGGACCTGCAGTCGCGAACGAAGAGGTCGAGAAACGCTCGGCCGATCACAACTATTGGAGCGTGCCTGGGCAAAACAACAAGCTGCAGCGTCACAGCCAGCTTAAAGACATCAACACGGGCAACGTCGAGAAGCTGCAGTATGCCTGGTCTCAATCGACCGGCGCGTTGCGCGGTCATGAAGGTCAGCCTGTCGTTGTCGAGCACAATGGCAAGCCGATGATGTACTTCTCGTCCGGTTGTCCGGAAATGTCGAAGTGCAACATCGTCCAGGCGCTTGATCTTTCAAATCCGGACAGCCCCGTGCAGGTCTGGAATTACGTCAAGAAAACGGACCGTGATGAGTCGGCCGTTCCGCGCGCTTGCTGCGACACCGTTCACCGCGGCGTCAACTACGTTGACGGCAAGATCGTCTATCACACGCTCGACGGCTTCGTGATCGCGCTTGATGCGACGACCGGCAAAGAAGTCTGGGTCGTCAAGCATGCGTGGCCGGAAAAGGGTGAAACGATCACCGGTCCGGTGCTGATCGCTGAAAACCTCGTGGTCGCCGGCTTCGGCGGTGACGAATTCGCCGCGCGCGGCCGTCTGACGGCATATGATCTCAAGACCGGCAAGGAAGTGTGGAAGTGCCACTCGACCGGCTCGGACAAGGACGTCTGCCTGACGCCGGACACGAACAAGGCCAACCCACACTTCGGTACGGCTGGCACGGATATCGGCATCCACAGCTATCCGTCGCGCGAAGGCCAGAAAGAGCACTCAGCCGGTGAATGGTTGATCGGTGGCGGTGCGTACTGGGCGTGGGGCAGCTACGACCCTGAGCTCAAGATGATCTACTGGTCGACGGGCAACCCGGGTCATTGGTCGCCGTCCTATCGCTGCGGCTACACCGGCGCAGACCTCACGCATGAGAAGTGCAACGACGGCAAGTACGACAACAAGTGGTCGATGACTATTTTTGCCCGCAAAGTCGATAACGGCGAAGTCGCCTGGGCCTACCAGATGACACCGTTCGATCAGTGGGATTTCGACGGCGTCAACGAAAACATCCTCGTCGACAACCTCGACGTTGATGGCAAGAAGTACAAGGCTCTGGTTCACTTCGATCGTAACGGCTTTGCCTACGTTCTCGACCGCACGAACGGGACGCTGCTGCGCGCCCACAAGTTCGTGACCGTCGACTGGGCCGAGAAGGTCGATCTGAAGACGGGCCGTCCGGTTAAGGTCAAGGCACACTCGCCGTTCGCCGTAGGCGTCAACACGCCGTCGTGCCCGTCGGCTATGGGTGGCAAGGACCAGCAGCCGTGCTCCGTCGATCCGAAGGAGCCAAGCAAGTTCTACTGCCCGACGAACAACTGGTGCATGGAAGACGAACCGCAAGAGCGCAGCCACACCCAGCAAGGCACTGTCTACGTTTTCGCCAACGTCTATATGTATCCTGAAAAGCCTGGCATCGCTGGCAAGATCAAGAAATTCGACGTGGTGACCGGTAAGGCCGACTGGGAAATTCCTGATCCGTATCCGAACTGGTCGGGCACGCTCGTCACGGACGGCGGCCTCGTATTCTACGGTTCCAACGGCGGCGACTTCCGCGCGGTTGATCGTAACTCGGGCAAGGTCATTTGGACGAAGCGTCTTGGCTCGGGCATCATCGGCAACCCAATCACCTATAAGGTGAAGGGCAAGCAGTATGTCTCGATCTTCGCCGGTCTCGGCGGTTGGATCGGCATCCCTGTGACCGCTGGTCTCGATATGGACGACAAGTTCGGCGCGATCGGCGCGACGGCGATGGCGAAGGCCACCGGCCTCGACAAGATCCCGCAGGCCGGCATGCTCTACACGTTCGCGCTCAGCGAATAATTCGAGCAGCAACAATCTCGATTGCCCGGCGTCGCAAGATGCCGGGCAGTCATCGTTTCAGTGTCGCCGTGGCAATGAGGTCATTCATATGATGGTTCGCACCATATGTGCCGCTATGTTCGCAGTGGTTGTTGGATGCGGTTCTGCGCTGGCGAATGACCTACGCGCGTATACCAAAGACAAGAATTTCGATGATTTGACGCCGGCAGAGCATGCGACAGCAAAAGCCGAAGCGCGCAATCGCAAAGTACCGGTGCTGCGCGTTTGCGCCGATCCCGGAAATATGCCGCAATCGAATAACAACGCGGAAGGCTACCAGAATAAAATCATCGAGCTGCTCGCGGCCGATCTTGGTGCGCGCGTCAATTATTTTTGGCGGCCCTATCATGAGCGTGGTTTGACGCGCGAAACCTTCCAGAACGATGAATGCGATTTGCTGTTGGATATGCCGGTTGCTTTGCAATCTCTGCTGACGACCGATCCGCTCTACCGCACGACGTACGTGCTCGCCTATCGCAATGACCGGGGATTCGACTTCAAAAGTCTCGACGATCCCAAGCTCAGAGAGCTGAAGGTTGGCGTGTTCCAGCACTCGGGTATTCGCGAAGTGCTTGAACGGCGCGGCGTGAAAAAGAACCTCGAACTCCACGTCATCAGTTACGACACGGATCTGGTCGAACAGCATCAGCCCTGGAAGCAGGTGCAAAAGGTCGTTGACGGAGAACTCGACGTCGCGGCGGTGTGGGGACCATTCGCTGGCTGGCTTGCCAAAATGAAGGGCGAGCCGCTGACCATCCAGCCCGTCAACATGATGGACGACAAGGTTCCGCTAGAATTCGATCTCGCGATCGGCATGCGACCGAACAATGTGCTTCTTAAATACATGCTCGATTGGGCGCTCTCGCGCAAAGCCAAAGAGATTGAAGCAATTCTGAACGACTATGGCGTTCCCCTGGTTCGCTGCAGCAAGTGTGCTGCCGACGGCACAATACCGTCGAATGGCGCAATCTACGCACGCCTCAGAAATTCGACGCAGGATCGCTATTTGAAGCAGGCGGAAGACGTGCCGCTCGGCGCAGATGCGACAGCAGATCAGAAAGTCACGATCCATCGCATGGAGGAATGGCTGACCGAAGGTGCCGATTTGCAGGCGGAACTGTCGAATGCCGTGATCGCCAATTCTCCCGAGCGCGTTGCCTTCCTGCTCAACAAGGGCGCTGACATTAACGGCCGTGACAACCAAGGTTACACGCCGCTGCATCATGCCGCTCGCAGCCGTATGTCACCAATGGTTAGAATATTGGTTGGTCACGGCGCCAACGTGAATGAGCGCGACACCGATGGCTTCACGCCGCTCTTGCACGCCATCAACCGCAATCATGTTCCGACGATTGCCGCTCTCGTGAAGGGTAAGGCCGATGTCGAGCTTGCGACAACGCAGAGAATCCGGCCGCTGACGTGGGCGATCGGCGACGGAAAATATTACGCTGCCAAGGCGCTCATAGAGCTTGGTGCGAACGTCGATAGCGAATCCGGCAAGGAGCAGGTGACGCCGTTGATGACCGCTGCGACCCAGATCAACGCGCAAAGCCGCACCGGTGCCGTCGTTCAGGGGCCATCGCCGGCAGAGCTTGCCGAACTCTTGATCGCCAAAGGCGCAAAGCTCGATCACAGGTCGAAGGAGGGCGTGACGGCGCTCATGGTGGCTGCCGGCCATAACAACGCACCTTTGATCGGCGTGCTCACAAGTGCAGGAGCTGATGCGGCGTTGACCTCAAATGAAGGGCTGACGGCGTTGCAAATCGCCGAGCGCGCAGGCAACGAAACGGCCATAGGAACGCTAAAATTCCTGACGTCAGCTGCCAGTAATCCGAAGGCCGGCACAGTACCGTCGACCGGTAATTGAACTACCCCTTTTTTCGATCGGCGCTGTCCCGGCAGCGCAACGAGGCGTCGGCAAGGAGAGCGTTTTGAAGTGGAGAAATTTCAGGTGCTTGGCTGCAATGACATTTGTTCTTGCAAGCGCGCACCAAGCCTCGGCGACCACCGTTTTTGTCAGTAACGAAAAAGACAATACAATCACAGTCCTGGACGGCGATACGCTCGCTGTCAAAAAGGTTATCCCGACAGGTCTTAGGCCGCGCGGCATTCGCCTGACGCCAGATCACAAATTTCTCGTCGTGTGCATAGGCGACGACAATCGTCTGGACGTCGTCGATACCGAGAAGCTCGAGGTCGTGCGCACGCTTGCGTCAGGCCCCGATCCTGAACTGCTCGACATCTCCAAAGACGGCAAGTTCATTTACGTCGCCAACGAGGACGATGCGATGGTCTCAATCGTCAATTTCGAAGACGGTACGACGGTCGCGCAACTCGATGTCGGTATTGAGCCTGAGGGTATGGGCGTTAGTCCTGACAACAAGCTCACTGTTGCAACGTCCGAAGCGACCAGCATGGCGCACTTCATCGACAATGCCGCACATAAAGTTATCGCCAATGTCCTGGTTGATACGCGGCCGCGCGTTGCTGAATGGACGCGCGATGGCAAGCACGTCTGGGTGACGTCGGAAATCGGCGGGACCGTGTCGGTCATCAACCCCGAGACTTTTAAAATCGACAAGAAGTTTGGATTTGAAATTCCGGGAGTCGACGCTGATCTGATTCAGCCCATTGGCGTGCAGTTCTCGCTCGACGGCAAACGGGCCTTTATTGCGCTCAGCCACGCCAATCGCGTCGCGGTCGTCGACACTGAAACGTATGCCGTCATCCGCTACATCATCCTCGGACAAAGGCCGTGGCATTTGGCAATTCATCCCGATGGCAAGACGCTCTATGTCGCCAATGGTCTTACGAACGACATGACGATCATCGACGTTGCCACTGAGAAACCGATCAAATCAGTGCCGGTAGGCCGGCTGCCGTGGGGCGTTGCGGTGATGCCGTGATTAAATTCCGACCACGCGCGCGCTCGAATTCGGGAAACTCTCCCAACGTCGTTTGAGGCATCGTCGCGCGGCCCATGCGGCAACGACATTCGCGTGGACTAACAAACAGATCATAAAAATCGAGGGAGCGACGACATGCGTAAGATAGTTATTGCCGGCTTCGCGATCGTACTGATGTCAGGTGCTGCCTTTGCGGCCGCCGGTTTATCAGTGCGCGAAGTTGCGAAGGTCAAAGCTAGCGACGCCGACGTATGGGCCAAATTCGGCGCGTTCTGCGCGATCAAGGACTGGCACCCAGCGGTTGCGAATTGCGAAGAGAGTTCCGAAGGCGATGCCAAGTTACGCACGCTGACATTGAAAGACGGTGGCCAGATCAAGGAAAAGCTGACAGGGACCAGCCCCACCGGATACACCTATCAGATCATCGAAAGCCCGTTGCCGGTCAAAGATTACTTCGCGTCGTTCTCAGCGAAACCAGACGCCGATGAGCCTGGCACATCGATCGTCGTTTGGAGTTCGAACTTTGCCGCCAAAGGCAAACCGGATACCGAAGCCAAGGGCGTGATCGCAGGCATTTTCAAGTCCGGCCTTGAGGCATTGGCCGAAAAGGCTGGCAAGTAAACCGCGCGCAGTCTGCCGGTCAGTCGCCGCGAACGGCTGGTCGACACTTGGGATAATTCTCCCTATTTTCTTGCCGAATTGGCAATCCATCTAGCTTTGGCAGATCCGGATCGCATAACTGCGGGCGTTTGCCAGATGGCTCCACCACGATCGCTTCGAGGGTTTCATGCTGAAGATACGACAGGCATCGACCGCATTGTTTGCGTTGACCGCAATTTCGACCGCACCGTTCGCAAATGAGGTGACTCTGCCAGAGCGGAAGGCTGGGCTCTGGGAACTCAAAACATCGATGGATGAGGGTGCTGGTCCGCGAGAGAATGCGATGAAGCTTTGCATCGATGCGACGATGGAGGCGACCACCGTGAAAACAAGTTTCAACGAACACAAGGCCAATTGTGAAAAATACGAGGTTGTCAGATTGAGCGACGCCACCACTGTCGACATGTCGTGCAAATTTAACAACCGGCACGTCACCGGAAAGACCGAAATGTCCGGCGACTTCAAATCGGCTTTCAAAGTGAGAATTGAGAGCACAACGTCTGACGACGCTGCCAACGAGACGCGTACAGTCACCGTGCACCGTGTGATCACACAGGAAGGTACGTACATAGGCGAGTCATGCGGCGACCTCGCGCCAGGACAAGCCCTAACAGCGGACGGTCAGAAGGTCTTGGTCCAGTAACGAGTTGAAACGAGCGGCCGCTAGGACGGCGGTCCGAGCGACGAACCAGAGATTTGCACGCCATCGCTATCGATCGCCTTGAGTTCGAGGCGATGTGAGTCAGACGGATAGGTGAAACGCAGGTTTGGGTCTTCCGACAATGAGATGTTGGCTTCGACCATAAAAATCTGTTGCTCGCCATCTGTCACCTCGATTTTACTGACGTACCGCGCTGGCGTGTATGCACCCGACTTCGGATCGAGTTGCATCCCCGTAAAATTGGGATGGCGGATCATAGCGAGGCCTTCACGCCAGCGACCGCCACGGATCGTGTTGCTGGAAGTCTTCAGTTTCACTTTACCCAGATCGGCGAGAGCTTGGGCAATATCCTTTGACGGCAGTGCGGAGCAACCGCCAGCTCCGGCAACGAATTTGTGCGACATAAGCAGGCGGCCATCGGTGGTTTCCAATACTGCTCGCATCACGGAAAAGCTGTCGACGCGTACGCGCGTCGCGAAAATTCGATCGCCGATATCGTCATCGCGTTGCCAAACGGGCCCGAACGTGACGGATGCTGCAATCGGTGCAGGATTGCGGTCGATTATCAGTGTCAGTTGCTTTGCTTGTTTCGCGATGCTGGCGGGCATGTGGACCGACACAGGCACAAGCGCACCATCTGCGGCTTGATTAGGTGCATAGAGTACGAGGTCGGATGTTGCCGCCGATGCGACGGCGCGTTCGTCATAGAGTTGTTTGCGGATATCAGGCCAGGCGTCTGCGTCGGCTGCTTGAGCCGTGAGCGGCGGCGAGAGGATCAAGCCAAGTGCAGCTCCGAGAATGCGCAGCATATTTTTCATTCGCATGCTCTCTCTCAAAAGTGATGTTGGGTTTCATCGTGATCTGGCTAAGAAACGCTCCTGAAAAGTCGAACACGGAACGAATAAAAAATGAAGTATCCCAATCCCTCTTTAGGCCATCGCATTCAGCCGTTTTTGCACAATCGTGCGGTTTTCCTGGCGGCAACGGGAATTTGTCTCTTCAACGCGTTGCCGTCGTCTGAGGCGAACGCAAATAAAGCACCGCGTGTCTTTCGTGACTGCACCGAAAGTAACGGTTGCCCGGAGATGGTGCCGATAGTCGCGTCCGTTTCTGAAGTAACGATTGGTTCGCCGCTCAACGAAGTGGGCCGTGTCGTCAACGAGGCGGAAACAAAAGTAAAAATCGCAGCCTTCTCGCTCGGCCGGTTCGAAGTCACAGTTGCCGAATATCTGACGTGCGTCGCGGCAAAGGCCTGCGCAGAGCCTGAGTGGCGCGATGCGAATAGTCCGCACAACGTGACCTCGGGCACGGGGCACTATTACCGCAATCTGGGAAAGTCGATCACCGATCCTGGCCAACCGATAACGGGCGTTAGTTATGTCGACGCGATCAGTTACGCCAACTGGCTGACAAAAGTGACGGGTGCAAATTACCGTTTGCCATCTGAAGCTGAGTGGGAATATGCAGCCCGCGCCGGAACGGTCACAGCGTATTGGTGGGGTGCCGAAGGCGTGCCTTCCGATGGAAAGGCCATGGCGCATTGCCGTGGCTGCGGTTCGGGCTTTGACGGTCGAGGTCCTGCTCCAGCCGACAGCTTAGCTCCAAATCCGTGGGGGCTTTTCAATATGCCGGGCAATGTTTGGGAGTGGGTTGCTGACACCTACTGCGATGACAACACAAAGCGTCCTGCTAATGGCAGCGCGCGCGCCGAGGACGACTGCGAGATCAAGGATGCGAACGGGCTTCGTACCCTTCGCGGAGGATCAACCTATTATGGCCCCGATAAAATTCGCTCGGCATCGCGCCTCAGAAACTTCCCCGGCTTCCGGAATTTCAGCGTCGGCTTTCGCGTCGCGCGCGACGGTACGTAGTCATTCCCGGCCCCAATCGGGATGAATACATTGATCGGGAAGAAGTCCCGAAACGAATTCCTGTCTTCCTTACACCGGAATGTTATAACGTCTTGGGTTATGCAGAAGCTCAAACTCGCGATGTCGCTTCGATTCCAGTTGCTCGGCACGATTGCCATTGTCTTGCTTGGCACGCTGCTGCTTGCGGCGTGGCTTACCTATCGTCATGCGCTGAATAAAATCGAGACGGAGATGGTCGCCGCCATCGGTGTCGGCTCGCGCATCGCGCACAACGCGGTCGATGATGTTGAAGAAGTCGTCAATCCGCGCCGCCGTCTCGAACTCCTTGTCGCGGATTTCGACGGCGATCGGCATCTCAAGGCCTTCATCATTGAGCCAAATGGGCAGACCAACGTCCAGTCAAAAATCGGCGCCGACGAAAGCGAAGCACCGGCGTGGTTCGAAAATCTTCTCCGTTACGATTCAAAGCCCGTCGTGCTGCCATTGCCTGACGTGTTTGACGGTTTCGGTAAATTTGCGCTGCAAACGGACGCCGGCAACGAAATCGGAGAGGCGTGGAGCGACATCCAGCTCTTTGCCAAGATCCTTGCGTTCTTTTGCGCGTCTGGCGTCGCCGTCACCCTGTACATCCTGGGCCGCGCGTTGAAGCCATTGCGGCTGTTGACGTCGGCGTTTCATCAAATCGGAACCGGAAATTATACGCCGCGCATCAGTGAGCATGGTGCACAAGAACTCGTCGAGCTTGCGCGCGGGTTCAATCAGATGGCTGGGCGCCTTGCGAGCGCTGAATCCTCCAACAAGCAACTTCTGGCGCATGCCGAGACGATCCAAGAGGAAGAGCGTATCGAACTTGCGCGCAACCTGCATGACGAAATCAGCCCCTTGCTGTTCTGTGTCGACGTCGATGCCATGAGTATCCGGCGCATCGCCGAACGCGCAGACGATGAGGCAATTGTCGGCCATGCCAATGCGATCCAATCGGCGATCGACGATCTGAAAGAAAACGTCAAAGGCATTCTCGGCGATTTGCGCCCGTCTACGCTGCACGCGTTGTCATTGAAAGATTCGATTGACGATCTGGTGGCGTTCTGGGGCGCGCGGCATCCATCGGTGCATATCGAGGCAGACGTAAACCGCGATTCTTGGGGCGCTAAGATCGACGACGCCGTTGGGTCGATCGTTCGCGAGGCCGTCAGCAATTCTCTGAAGCACGGCACGCCGCGGAAGATCGCAATAACGGTCAGCGAGGCGAGCGAATGCGTGGCGTTGGAAGTGCGCGACAATGGGGGCGGCCTTAAGTGTCCGATCACAGAGGGCGGCTTCGGAATTCTTGGCATGAAGGAGCGAGCAACGAAGCTCGGCGGCATGCTGACTGTCGAGATGGCGCACGATAAGTCCGGCGTGGTCGTTAAGGCATCGTTGCCAAAAACGAATGAACCGGAACGCGCCAAACGCAAGAATGAATTTATTGAGGCGGCAGTTTCATGAAGGTTTTGATCGTCGATGACCATGCGGTGCTGAGAGAGGGCGTTCGTCGTCTGCTCAGCGCTATTCCCGGCATTGAGTTCTTGGAGGCAACGACGGCGGCTGATGCTCTTGCGCAGTTTCGCAAGCACAGCCCGCATGTCACGATCCTGGACGTCAATCTTGAAGGCAGCAGCGGCATCGAGCTTCTGCAGCGCTTGCGAAATGAATCGAAGACGGCGCGTATCGTCATGTTCACGATGCACTCTGAGCAGAGCTACGCTTTGAGGGCAATCCGCGCTGGCGCGATGGGTTACGTCAGCAAAAGCGCACCGCTCGATGAGTTGCTTGTTGCCGTCAAACGCGTTGCTGCGGGCGAACGCTATCTCGATCGCAATCTGGCGCGTGATTTGGCGTTCTCGCCTGCAGCGGCCGACGATCCGTTTTCCAAACTTTCAAACCGCGAAATCGAAATCCTGCGGCTGCTTGGGGAAGGCAAGAGCCTCAGTCAGATCGCGGCGACATTTGGCATTGCATACAAGACAGTTGCGAACTCATGCAGCCGTCTGAAGACCAAACTAGGTCTCGAAAGGACGACGGATTTGATCCGCGTCTCACTCGAAAGTCGCAATCGTTAGTCGTCAAACGCGGCTGCTTTACCTCACGCAACAGTCACAATGCGGTGAGGGATTTGCTGTTGCCATAAATAGGGAAGTCATCCCATCGCGCAGCCCATTTTCGCCGCTTACACGAAGAATGCTTGCGCCTTGACGCCGGGCACTGACACAGCCTCCTCCATTGGTTCTTTCAGCGCCCGGCGTTATTTTTTTTGCGCTGCCCGATTGCTTAGGTGCGCAACGCCAAGCTCCAATCGCTTCCAAAATTCCCGTTCCCTAATTCATCCGCAGGCGTGCGATTTCAAGAATTAGTGAAGGGGATGGCGTCCCACAGACAAAGGGAACGAGTCCCGTCGCGCCGATGCGCGTGTCAATCGAAAGTGCGGCGCGATGACACTGCCAATTAGTCTCATATCGAAGGGCTACTGAGCGGTTTTGTCGGCCCGGAACGCGGACGCTGCAGGCATCTGCGTATTCGAAAGATCGGCAGTTCCGGCTTTTTTGCAATCGGAAGTGCCGACGTGGTCTTGCGGCTGGAACGGGCGGTCAACGCTCGCGACGCCGATCCAAAATGGAGAGGAAGCACATGAATTTTAGACAGGCTTTGGCCCTTTCGGGCGGCCTCGCAGTTGCGGTGCTCGGGCTTGCTAGCCCCGCATTCGCTAATGCCGAGGTTAATAAGCGCGCCGCAAATCCCAACGAATGGGGGGCTCCGGGTCGCGACAACCATTTGACGCGTCATAGCCCCCTTGCAGACATTACGACCGCGAACGTGTCGAAACTTCAAATGATGTGGTCGCAGTCGACAGGCGCATTGCGCGGTCATGAAGGCCAGCCCGTCGTTATTGAAGACGTCGCCGGCAAACCGATGATGTTCTTCGTTTCGGGCTGCCCCGAAATGTCGAAGTGCAATATCGTTCAGGGTCTTGATCTTTCGGATCCCGACAATCCGAAGCAAATCTGGAACTACGTGAAGCAGACGGACCGTGACGAGTCGGCGGTTCCGCGCGCGTGCTGCGATACGGTCAACCGCGGTCCGGCATATGCAGACGGAAAAGTGATCTTCGCGACGCTCGATGGCTTCGTGATCGCACTCGACGCCGTGACCGGCAAGGAAGTCTGGGTTGTCAAACACGCGTGGCCGGAAAAGGGTGAAACGATCACCAACGCTCCGTTGATCGCTGAAAACCTCGTCATCGTCGGCTTCGGCGGCGATGAGTTTGCAGCGCGCGGCCGCGTCACGGCCTACAACATTGCCGATGGCAAAGAAGTTTGGAAATGTCATTCGACGGGTTCCGACAAGGATGTCTGCCTGACGGCTGACACGAACAAGGCCAACCCGCACTACGGCACAGCTGGCCAGGATCTCGGCATCAAGACGCACGTCGGCGAAGACTACAAAATTGGCGGTGGCGCAGCTTGGGGCTGGTTCTCATACGACAGCGATTTGAAGATGGTGTACTATGCGACGGGTAACCCCGGTCTGTGGTCGCCGAGCTATCGCTGTGCCAAGAAAACCCACGACGAGTGCAACACCGGCGAGTTCGACAACAAGTGGTCGATGACCATCTTCGGACGCAAGGTCGAGAATGGCGAAGCCGTATTCGCCTATCAGATGACCCCGTTCGACCAGTGGGACTATGACGGCGTCAACGAAAACATCCTGGTCGACATGGATGTCGACGGCAAGAAGCGCAAGACTCTCGTGCACTTCGACCGTAACGGCTTCGCATACGTCCTCGATCGCGTCGACGGCACGCTGTTGCGCGCTCATAAGTACGTGACGACCGACTGGGCCGAAAAGGTCGACATGAAGACCGGACGTCCTGTGAAGGTTCAGAAGCACTCGCCGCTGGAACTCGGCCGCAACGTTGCTGCCTGCCCGTCGGCAATGGGTGGCAAGGACCAGCAGCCGTGCTCGATCGACCCGAAGGAACCGAACCTCGCGTACTGCCCGACCAACAACTGGTGCATGGAGCTGGAGCCGCAAGAACGCAGCCACACACAGCAGGGTACGGTCTACGTGTTCGCGAACGTCTACATGTTCCCGGAAAAGCCAGGCACAACGGGCAAGATCAAGAAGTTCGACGTGCTGAGCGGCAAGACCGAGTGGGAAATCCCGGATCCGTATCCGAACTGGGGTGGCACGCTCGTAACCGACGGTGGCCTGATGTTCTATGGCTCGCTTGGTGGTGACTTCCGCGCTGTCGATCGCAAGACCGGCAAGGTGCTCTGGAGCCGCAAGCTTGCTTCAGGCTCCATCGCTAACCCGATCACGTACAAGATCAAGGGTAAGCAGTACGTCTCGATCCTGTCCGGTATCGGCGGCTGGATCGGCGTGCCGGTGACCGCTGGTCTCGACCTGAACGACAAGTTCGGTGCGATCGGTGCGACGGCTATGACGAAAGCGGCCAACCTCGACAAGATCCCGCAGGCTGGCACGCTGTTCACGTTCCGCGTCGGTGACTAACCGCGCGGTGTGACGATCGCAAGTTAGATGGCGCCCGATGCTTTCAACGCATCGGGCGCCGTTTCCCTGAAACTCTTACTGAGCCTGCGGTTCCCCGGCGCACGGGAAACGCTTGGCGTTCAGAGATTGCGGTTTGATGCGTTTCTCCATTCAACTTTCGATGGCCTCGCGCTGTTTTCAGTTCGCGCTTCTTTCGTGTGCTATCTGCGCTCAGGCGTCGCCCGCGGTTGCAGAAGCTGTTAATGACCAGCTCCGTGCCGCCTTTTCGCGCCTTGAAGCGCAGTTACCCCTGACGGCCGGCGATCACACGGCTCTCAAGAAGGCTGCAGCAGCGCGCAACGTTTCGACGCTCAGAGTTTGCGGCGATCCCGGCAACCTTCCGCTGTCCGACATCAACCGCGCCGGTTATCAAAATAAGATCATTGAACTGATCGCGCGAGAGATGGGCGCGGAGGTCAATTATTTCTGGCGTCCTTATCTGATGCGCGGAATCACGCGGCAGACGTTCGACACCAACGATTGCGATATTCTTCTCGATATGCCGGCTTCAGGCTTCGCCGGCGGCATCATAACCACCAACCCGATTTACAAAACGACATACGTTTTGGCTTACCGCTCCGATAAAGGGCTGGATATCAAAAGCCTTGATGATCCTAAGCTGCGCGACGTCAAAATCGGCGTTTTTCAAACGTCTGGCCTGCGCACCGCTTTGACCCGCCGCGGGATCATTTCGAACGTGTCGCTGCACGTCGTCAGCCACAACTCAGACCTCAACCCGGACAATCAGCCGTGGCAGCAGGTCAAGCATGTCCTCGATGGCAAGCTGGACGTCGCAGGTGTTTGGGGACCGTTTGCGGGTTGGTTGAAAGAGCGCGGCGATCCATTGATCGTCCAACCCGTGAATCTTTGGGAAGATGAAATTCCGCAAGAGTTCGAACTTGCGATCGGTCTTAGAAAAATCGACTGGGTATTAAAATACAAGTTTGATCTGGCGCTCGATGCGCGTCGCGCCGACGTCGAAAAGATCTTGCGCGAATTCGGCGTGCCATTGGTTGAGTGCAGCAAGTGCGTCGTGCAAGGCAATCTTCCGCAGCACGGTATTTACACGAAGCCGATCTACACGGCGCCGGACGAGCATACGCCAGCGACAACAAAATCACCGGATCAAATGGTTACGCGTCAACGTCTTGAGGCCTGGTTGCAGGATGGCGCCGATCTCAATCTAGAACTGGCAAATGCCGTGCTTGCGTCCGATGCCGAGCGCGTGCGTTTTCTGGTCGACAAAGGCGCCGATATCAACGGCCGCGATAATCAAGGATACGCGGTTCTGCAAAACGCAGCGCGCAACCGCGACGACAAAATCGTCACGGAGCTGCTGGCTTTGAAAGCCGACGTCAACGCAACAGATAGTGACGGGATGACAGCGTTGCATCACGCCGTTATGCGAAATCACCCCGAGACCATCATGGCGCTCGCTGCGGGGGGCGCAAAGCTAGATGTTCCGAACCAGGCTGGATACACGCCGCTAGCAATTGCGATCATCGAAGATCAGTTCAAATCAGCGATGGCGTTGATCGAAGCAGGCGCTCCTCTGGAGACTGCCGTTGGACCGGCAAAGCTGACACCATTGATGTTGGTGTCGGGCAAGGAAGGGAACCGCCTGACGCTCGGCGCCGGCGTATCTCGCGTCGAGAAGTTCAACCCGAAAGATCCAGGTCCCATCGACATTGCGCGGGCGCTGCTGGCGAAAGGTGCGAATGTTAATGCCGTCAGTGGCTCCGGATTATCGGCGCTGCTGCTCGCCGCGGCGCACAACAACGCCCCGATCGTTGGGCTTCTCGCGGACGCCGGCGCGAACCGAAATTTTAAGAACCCTGAAGGGAAAACCGCCTCTGACCTCGCTGTTCAGAATGGCAATACTGCCGTCGTCAGCCTTCTGAAACTTCTGGATCAAGCAGGGAGTAGTCAGTGACGTCACGCGCGCGCTGAAGCTGCGCGGGCAAAAAAGAGAAGGGTGGCGGCGAGAAAAAAGGGTTCGCCGTTCCGATTGTAGGAACGGTTGGTGGTGAACGAACACATGGAAGGTGAATGCCAGTGACTGGATTGAGAAAAACGCGGATTGCCGGTATCACTGCCGCTGTCATGATCTCGCTCGGCGCGATTTCGAGTCCGCACGTTTATGCCGAGGATCCAAAACCGGAAGCGGTGAGTGAGGCCGCGAAGCCCGCCGAACCGGCGGCCGCAGCGCCGGCTGCAGCGCCAGCGGATGCCGCCGCTGCACCAGCCTCGGGTGACAAGATGAAGCCCATCGATCGCGTCAAAGCGACAGAAAAAGGAAAACTTAAAAACCCTTATCCGTTCACGCCTGAGAATATTGCCGAGGGCAAGAAGTACTACATGGGCAATAGCTGCAACGGCTGCCATGGCGGAGGTGGTGGTGGCGGCATGTGTCCGCCGCTGACCAACGAAACATGGGTGTACGGAAGCGACGACGATACCTTGTTCCGTTTGATCACGCTTGGCTCGAAGGACTTGAAAGCTTCGGGTTACGCACCGATTGCGAAGGAAACGGTGACTGGCCCAATGCCGCCGTACGCAGAAATCATCGAGGATGAAGAGCATCTTTGGAAGCTCATTCTGTTCATCCGCTCCGTGTTCAACGGACGTGAAGAAAAGAAAAACTGGGCGCACTGAACAGTTTTTGGGAGCCGTCATATGGCGGCTCCCAATCGCACCGTTCGTAACCGTTTACTGGCTGCAGACCAGCCTAGATTGGATTGGTATTCGTGAGGTTTGCAACAAGCTGTTGCCGCAGGGTTGTTGCGGTCGCTTTGATTTCAATACTTCTGCCAGTGCATCATTTGCCGCGCGCATGGGCCGACGCAAGTGCTACCGCGGTCGATCCATCAGCCCCACCTACACTCAAGGCGCATTTCGTCTATCTCGGGAAAAAATATCCCGAGCCGGTGCCGCTCTCGCTTCTCGACAAAGTTCTGACCGACGAAGGCGTGCAAGGCACGCGCGTCGCAATCAAAGAAAACAATATGACTGGCCGGTTGATCGGTCATCAGCACGACATTTCCGAAGTTGTTCTGGAAGCTGATGCGGACGTCGTTGCCAAGGCGCGAGAGCTATTCAAAAACAATGAAAAGCTGATCATCGCTGACCTCGAACACGAGGATCTGCTCGCGGTTTCGGATTTGCCCGAAGCCAAAGACGCCATCATCCTGAATATTCGCGACAGTGATGACGATCTAAGGCAAGAGCAGTGCCGCCAGAATGTCTTTCACCTTCCGCCGTCTTGGGCCATGCGTGCCGATGCTCTCGCGCAGTATATGACTTGGAAGAAATGGCGGCGTTGGTTGTTGGTCAGCGGCCAGGGAAAGAAGGACTTGCAGTATGCCGCGGCCGTGCGTCGAGCGGCTGCGAAGTTCGGCAACAAAATCGTCGACGAAAAGACCTACAAATTTGATGCAGGGTCGCGCCGCACAGATAGCGGTCATCAGCAAATTCAAACGCAGATGCCACTGCTGACGCAGACCTCGTCGGAATACGACGTGCTGTTCGTCACCGACGCGGAGGAAGCGTTCGGCGATTATCTGCTTTTTCGCACCTTCGATCCAAAACCCGTGATCGGCACGCATGGCCTCGTTGCCGTCGGCTGGCACCGCTCCTTTGAACAGTATGCCGGTACGCAGATGCAGAACCGCTTCGAGCGGCAGGCCAAACGCGCGATGACGGAGCGTGACTACTATGCCTGGCTTGCCGTGCGCATCTTCGGCGAAGCTGTATTGCGGACGAACTCTGCTGACGTCGCAACGCTCAAAGCCTTTATGCTGTCGAAGGACTTCGGAGTAGCTGGCTTCAAGGGCGTTGGCTTGACGTTTCGCACGTGGGATCAGCAGCTCCGTCAGCCGATATTGTTATCAGGCCCGCGCGCGCTCGTTTCTATTTCGCCGCAAGACGGCTTCCTGCATCAGCACAACCAGACCGATACGATGGGCTTCGACAAATCAGAGTCGAAGTGCCGTCTTTCAAGTTGAGGCTTACCAGCGGACATGAAAATGCATGAAAACCTAACGGTAGTTGGCAGCCTTTTGATCGCTGGCGCGCTTTCATTGACGCCGGCGAGTGCCGGAACGCTTTTCATCAGCAATGAGAAGGATAATACCGTCACCGTTATCGATAGCGAGACTTTGAAAGTCGTCAAAACGATTCCGACAGGTCTACGGCCTCGCGGGATGGTGCTTACGCCAGACTTTAAAGAGTTGATCGTCTGCGCAGGCGACGACAACCGGATCGATATTATCGATACCGAAAAACTCGAAGTCGTTCGCTCGCTCGAATCTGGTCCCGATCCCGAACTCGTCGATATCGATCCGGCGGGAGATCGGATCTACGTTGCGAATGAAGACGATGGCATGGTGACCGTGCTGCAGCGTGGCGACGGCAAAATTCTTGCCGAAATACCCGTTGGTGTCGAGCCGGAAGGCATGGCGGTTAGTGCGGACAACACGATCACCGTCGCCACGTCAGAACAAACCAGCATGGCGCACATCATCGACAATGCGACATTGAAGGTTGTTGCCAACATTCTCGTCGATGTCCGTCCACGCGTCGCCCGCTTTACACGCGACGACAAGCACGTTTGGGTAACTGCAGAAATCGGCGGCACGGTTGCAGTGATCGATAAGGCGACCAGAAAAGTCATCAAGAAGTTTGGGTTCGAGATACCGGGCATTCGCCCAGAGCTTATTCAGCCGATGGGCGTCCAGTTTTCCAAGGACGGCAAGCTCGCGTTCGTGGCGTTGAGCACGGCCAACCGCATAGCTGTCGTTGATACGGCGACGTATGAGGTAAAAAATTACATCCTGGTGGGACAGCGGCCGTGGCATCTCGCGATCGATGAAGCGGGAGAGAAAATCTACACCGTCAACGGTTTGACGAACGATATGACCGTCATCGACGTCGCCACGCAGAAGCCGGAAAAATCGATCACGGTTGGACGTTTGCCGTGGGGCGTCGTCATGAAGCCTTAAGTGAGGTCGCTTTCGCGATGTCGGCTGCGCGATTTGCTTATCGGATCGGTCCGCCCGCTGCGATCTGGCTGACGATCGCGGCGTCGTCTTCTGTCGAAGCTTTCGCCGCTGACGCGACGATTACGCCCGAAAAACAAGTCCAAGAGCAGATCAAATTCCCGGCCGAGCCTGAGACGCGCGCTGCAATGGAGACCATTCGCCGCCGCGTCATCAACATTCACACGCTCATCACACATCGCCGTTTGCCTGTCGCAGGCGCGGTGCAGTTCGGCCGCGAGGTTGACGCCGATATGGAGCGCGTGTCTCAGGTCCGGCAGGCGCTGCATCAGCATAACGATCCCATAGTGCCGATCCTGCAAAGGATTAGGCAAGGAGCAACGACGATTGCGCATCCGACGGTCGAGCGCGGTCAAGTCGATGGTCTTGTCGATGTCGTGTCGGCTCTTGAGACATACGGAGCGACCTTCGACCATCCGGGCTGGCAGCGTTTGCAGCAACAATAGGCAAATCCAAACGGAGACGCTTCAATGATGCATCGTACTTCGTCGCGACAGCAGAGGGTTTTGACCACAGGCCTTGCTACGATTGCTTTCAAGCTCGTGTTCAGCGCTGTAGCGTTCGCGGGTGATGCGGGTGTAGCACCACCCAGTTCGACGCAGGCATCGCCGGAGCCAGCTTCCCCGCCATACATCGAACTTGCAGGGCATTCCGCCGATCTTTGGGGTGCTAGTTACAGTGCCGACGGTACACGCGTAATCACGGCGTCGAGCGACAAGACAGCCAAAATCTGGGACGCAAAATCTGGCGCGCTCATGAAAACGTTGTCCGGCCATGACGAAGCGGTGCGTTCGGCGGCGTTCAGCCACGATGGCAAGAAAGCCGTAACGGCTTGCCGGAGCGGATCTGCTCGGATTTGGGATGTCGAGGCAGGCAGCGTTTTATTCACGCTCTCAGGTCATGGCGAAATGATCGAACAGATCGGCTTTAGCCCGGATGATTCAATTGTCGCGACCGCATCGCGCGACGCAACCGCGAAGCTCTTCGACGTCAAGACAGGAGCGGAAGTGGCGCAGCTCAAAGGCCATACCGAATGGCTGTCGGGCTTCGACTTCAGTCCGGACAGCAGCAAAATCGTAACGTCGTCGAGCGATACGACCGCTCGCGTTTGGAATGCGCGCACAGGCGCGGCGCTCTATACGCTCGCGGGACACGATGGGCTCGTCGCAAGCGTTGCCTTCAGTCCAGACGGACGGCTCATTGCGACATCGTCTAGTGACAAGACGGCCAAGGTTTGGTCGGCGGTCGATGGCAAGGAAGTGCTGACGGCCGCTGGCCACGAGAGAGCCGCTTTGCGCGTCGCCTTTAGTCCAGACAGCAAGAGGATAGTCACGACCTCCAGCGACAAGACGGCCAAAGTCTGGGACGTTGCGAGTGGCGCGCTGATCGCAACCTTGGCAGGGCAACACAAGCGGTTGATCCCGCGTGTCATGTTCAGTGCCGACGGCAAACGCATCGTCACGGCATCGCACGACAAGACGGCGGTTGTCTGGGATGCTGCGACTGGGCAAGCGCTTGCAACCTTGCGCGGTCATTTCAAGGAAGTCGATGGCGCGGCGTTCAGCCCTAGCGGGCAACAGGTGCTAACCGCGTCATACGACAAGACGGCGCGCATCTGGGATATCTCAGCCGTCTCTAAGGCAGCGCCGTCTGCGACGGACTAATCCGAATGCCGTCTTGCCGGCGAGTGACAACTGGCTGGCGTGCCGATACGCTGGGCTGTTTGAAGCTCGCTGGGTGACATGACGAAGACCGTCCTTTTAACCCTTGGACGCCTGCCGAAGGCGCTGGATTTGGCGCGCGCGTTCGCGTCCGCGGGGTGGCGTGTCGTCGTTGCCGAGCCATTTGCTTGGCATTTATCTAGGGTGTCGCGTGCCGTCGACAAATCGCTACAGGTTACGGCTCCTGCGATCGATCGGCACTGCTATCTCGAAGATCTCCGAAGGATCGTTGCTGACGAGCGCGTCCAACTCGTCGTTCCGGTCTCTGAAGAATCGATGCACGTCGCAGCTTTGCGCAACCTCTTGCCGCTGGACGTTGATATATTTGCACCGTCTCAAAAGGTGCTTTTGGAATTGCACGACAAGTTGCGTTTTATCGAGATCGCGGTGTCGTACAGTCTACCGGTTCCGCGCACGTTCCCGGCCATGAGCGCCGATGCGGCAGCGCTTGCTGAATCCGGACCGCATGTGATCAAGCCAGTGTTCTCATGCTCCGGTAAGGGTGTGAAGATTCTGAAGGCGGGCGCTCCGTTAAACCCGGATGATCGCAACGCACTGACGATCGTGCAGCGATTCATACCTGGACAGGTCTACAGCAGTTTCTCGATTGCGCATAAAGGCCGTTCGGTCATTACGTCAATCTACAAGGCAACCGTCGTCTCCGGAACGGTTGCGGTCGCATTCGAGCGCGTTGATCACGCGAACGCCGTGCGCTACTGGATCGAACGCTTCATATCTTCGGCGGATTACAGCGGATTTATCTCGTTCGATCTCATTGAATCCGCGGATGGCACCGTGTCGGCGATTGAGTGCAACCCGCGCGTCACGAGCGGTATCCATTTTCTCGATGAGCGCGATGTCGTTGCGGCCATGCTGGCGCCGCTGACGGCCCCTCCGGTGCGCTTCAAAACGAAAACCAAGTTCCAGCAGTTCTATCCCTGCTTGACGGAGACACAGAAGTCCGTTTTTCAGCGAGAGCACGCCATGCGCAACCTGAAGCATCTCTTGTCGTCCCGCGACGTGATTTGGCGCGCTAGCGATCCGCTGCCATTCCTTCTGATGCCTATGACGTCCTATCAGATATTAGCCATGTCGATCTTCGAAGGCCTGAGCTTCGGGGAGGCGGCAACACGCGATATCGAATGGACGGCGCCCGCTTAGCTCGTGGCACCACGCCGCGTGGCGCGGCAGACTATCTGCTCTGCCGGGCGCGTTGTCAGTCGTGCGACGGGTCGGACCGTATCTGGATTATCGACGCTGAAATCGTATCGCCTGATCAGCCGTGCCAGTATCAAGGCGCTTTCGGTCGTTGCAAATGCGGCGCCGATACAGACTCGCGGCCCCCAGCCGAACGGGATGTAGGCGCCCGGCACAAGTTCGTGTTCGCGTGCGGCGCTGAAGCGGTCAGGGTCGAAAGCGTGAGGGTTTTTCCAAAGGCTGGAATGCCGATGGATCGTCCAAGGGGCAATCATAATCATCGCACCCTTTTTGACGTCGAATGTGCCAATTTTCGTCGCTTCTGCAGCAACGCGGGGAATGAATGTAATCGGCGGATAGAGCCGCATGGTCTCTCGGAACACGTTGCGCGTGAATGTGAGGCGCTTCACATGCTCAAATGCAACTTCGCTATCGCCGCAAACGTTCTCGACCTCGTCGCGAATGCGTTGTGCCGCCTGAGGTTGCTGCGACAGGATATAGAACGCCCACGTCAAAGCGCTCGCCGTGGTCTCGTGTCCGGCTAGGAAAAACACGCCGAGCTGATCGATGAGTTCTTTGCGGGAAAAGGTCGCTCCGGTTTCGAGGTCGCGTGCCGCGATGAGTGCCGTAGCGATATCGTTAAAAGTTGCCGCGCCGGATTTGATGTGTTCGTCGACCAGTTCGCCAAGATGACTGCGAATGCGCTCGCAGGCGGTTAGTACCGCCTGATGATGCGGAATGTCCGACCATGCCGGATCAAAGATCAGGCGCTTCAGCTCGACGTGGGCGACACTGCGCTCAAAGAACGAGAAGTCATCGAAGACGTCCCGCGCGGTTTCTGACTTAAGCGAGGTCGAAAAGACGGTTCGGCAAATGATATCGGCCGTGAGGTGGCTCATCGCGAGGTCGAGCGAGAAGGGTTCGGCATCCAAAGCCAGACGGTCGAGATGCTTTTCGTAGTCATTGACGGCGGCGGACATCGACTCGAAGGCGCGGTTTAGTCGCATATGTGAGAACGCCGGGTCGATCATTCGGCGTTGCTGACGCCACGTATCGCCGCTTGATACGAACATCGAGTCGCCGACAAGCGGTGCGAGCGCGCCGACCATCAGGTCGTTTTTTGGATAAATGTCGGCCGGGTCGGTCAGAATGCCCCTTAAAAGGTCGGGGGCATTCACGATCAAAATCATCCGCCGCGACCAACCGAGCGTACCGATACGCATGCGGTATGCTGCGGCAGGGAGCAGGCTGAGCAGATTGCCTTCGCCGCCGAACGCCGTTCGGATTAGGCCAGCGACGGCCCAAAGCGGATTGGGTCTTGGCGGCGTGTACACGAGGACATTCCGGTTTGCAGAAGGGTGTCGCCCACATGTGCAGCATGGCAACGCGCAGCGATCAAGGCGCAATGACAATGATGCGCTGCGAAACGAAATGCCGTTTGGCTTTGCGCTTGAAATGGACGTTCCGCGCAGTGCAGGATTGCCCATCGACGATTGAGGAAACGTGATGGTCGAGGTGTTCCACGCACTCGTCTATGCGCACATCGCGGTGGGTGCCGTTGGCCTGCTTGCGTTCTGGGTTCCGATCGTCTCGAAGAAAGGCGGCAGCAATCATCGCTGGTGGGGCAAGGTATTCACTTGGTCGATGTTGATCACTGGCGCAATTGCGGTCGGCATAAGTACCTGCACCTTGATCGAACCGCGCGAAACGCATCCAAAAATTGAGGACGTTTCTCTGATCGTCGGAATTTTCGGATGGATGATGCAGTATCTCGCGATCCTGACGATCAATCTCGCGTGGTATAGTTGGCAGTGCGTCCTCAACAAACGCGAGCACGCGCGAAATCAAGATTGGCGTAACGTTGGCTTGCAGATTGTTCTTCTCGGGGCAGCGATCAATTGCGCTGCGCAGGGCATTCTGATCGGTCAGCACCTGATGATCGGGATCTCGGTGATAGGCTTTGCGACGGTCGCGACCAACCTCTATTTCATTTATAAGTCCGCTCCGGGACGCATGGACTGGCAGTATGAGCATATCAAGGGCGGCGTCGGTGCCGGCATCTCTGTCTACACGGCATTCTTTGCATTTGGCGCCGTGCGCTTGATGCCGGAACTCGCGCTGAGCCCGGTTTTGTGGGCCATTCCGCTGACGACGGGAATTGTATTGATCTTGTACCATTGGCGCCAGGTCAGTCGAAGACATGGTTCGGCGACGCGCACTGCTGGTGCCGTTGGATGAGTACCTGGAAAAACGACGCTGTTATCGTCATTGGTGCAGGTGTCGGCGGATTGACGGCTGCCGTTGATCTCGCGCGCCGTGGTGCCAAAGTCACCGTTCTTGAAACGGCGCCATATCCCGGCGGAAAGATGCGCCAAGTCACGGTCGCGGGTGCCGGTATTGACGCCGGACCAACAGTTTTTACGATGCGTTGGATATTTGAGCGCTTGTTCTCTGATGCTGGCGCTGATCTCTCTGATTATCTCGATCTCAAGCCCGCAGAATTGCTGGCGCGGCACGCCTGGACGTCAGGCGGCCAACTCGATCTGTTTGCTGATATCGATCGATCTTCTGACGCGATCGCGGCCTTCGCGGGCGCGGCAGACGCGCAAGGATATCGTGATTTCTGCCGTCGCAGCGCCGCCATGTATCAGACGTTGGCCGGCACGTTCATTGGAGCCGAACGGCCGTCGGTATTCGATCTAACGATGCGCGTGGGGCTTGGCCGCGTCGATCAACTGATCACCATTTCGCCGATGAAAGTGCTCTGGTCCGCGCTAGCGGAGCATTTCGCCGATCCGCGGCTGAGGCAATTGTTCGGCCGGTATGCAACATATGTCGGCTCCTCGCCGCTTCTGGCACCAGCAACGATGATGCTCGTCGCGCACGTTGAGCAAGACGGCGTTTGGCTGGTCAATGGCGGCATGGTCAAGGTCGCTCAGGCATTGCATCAACTCGGTGAACGGCACGGCGCGGTATACAGGTTTTCTACGCCCGTCGCCGCGATTACAACGTCCGGCGGCCGTGCCGATGGCGTCGTGCTGCAGTCGGGAGAAAGGCTCGAGGCCGATGCCATCGTCTTCAACGGCGACGCCTCGGCGCTTGCGTCGAAATTGCTCGGCGCAGACATTTCGCGCGCGACGGCGGTGGTCTCACGCGAAGAGCGCTCGCTGTCTGCGGTGACTTGGTGCGTTTCAGCCCCGACATCGGGTTTCGAATTGGCGCATCACAACGTTTTCTTTGCAGATAATTATCCCGACGAATTCGACGCTGTATTCAGGCGCCGGGACATCGTTCAATCGCCTACGGTCTATATTTGCGCTCAGGATCGCGGCGCCCATGATCTGCCGGCCCCTGGCGCGCGCGAGCGTATGCTTCTGCTGATCAACGCTCCGCCGGATGGAGATAAGCGCGAATTTCTGGCGTCCGAATACTTGGCACGCACACTGTCGATGCTGAAGCGTTGCGGGCTTTCTATAGACAGGACAAACGCGGACAGCATTGCGACGACGCCGACTGAGTTCGATGCGCTATTTCCTGGTACCGGCGGCGCACTCTACGGCCGCGCCAATCACGGCGCATTCGCTTCATTTAAACGCCCAGGGTCGGCGAGCGACGTGCGCGGGCTCTATTTGGCGGGCGGGTCAGTGCACCCTGGCCCAGGTATACCGATGGCCGCGATGTCTGGACGACTAGCAGCAGCGCGGCTGCTTGATGATCTTGCTGTTAGTCGTGGCGGCAAACGTACGTCGCAATCATTTGCGCCTTAGCTCGGCGTGCCACAGATTAGCGCGTTAGGGCCGACGCATGGGGCACAATCTTATCGAGAACGCTGGCAGATGACACGACGCCAGGTAGGCCTGCGCCCGGGTGCGTGCCGGCACCAACCAGATATAGCCGGTCGACTTCCTCACTCTTATTATGTGGGCGGAACCAAGCGCTCTGAAAGAGTTTCGGCTCGAGTGCAAACGCTGCGCCATTCACGGAGCATAGCCGATCTTTAAAATCTTGCGGCGTCATGACCCGAGACGTCACGATCGCATCCGATAGCCCCGGCAACAGTGTCTCTTCCAAGCGCGATGCGATTTTCTTGCGATAGGTTTCACTATACGCACGCCAGTCGGTGCCGCTTTGCAGGTGTGGAACGGGCGAGAGAACATAAAAGCTGTCGCAACCGGCCGGCGCCAATGACGGGTCGTTGGCCGTCGGCCGATGCAGGTAGAGGCTGAAGTCGTCGGCAAGACGCTTGTGCTTGAATATATCGTCAAGCAATCCGCGGTATCGCGGGCCGAGCAACATAGTGTGGTGATAGACGTCGTCGAAGCGCCTGTTGGTGCCGAAGTACCAGACAAACAAGCTCATTGAATAGCTCGAACGCTTCAGTTTGGCGTCGCTCCAGCGGCGTCTGGGTTGCCGTGCAAGGAGCCGTGAATACGTCCACGCCGGATCGGCATTCGATACGACGATGTCGGCGGCAATGCGTTCGCCTGTTGCAAGCCGGACGCCGGTCGCGCGCCGCCGGTCAACGATAATCGCTTGTACGTCTGCATTGCAGCGAAGCAGGCCGCCTTGCCGTTCGACAAGTTCAGCGATCCCCCGAACCAGCGCGCCGGTACCACCGATGGCGTAGTGCACGCCGAATGTTCGCTCTAAGTGCGCAATCAAGCAGTAGTAGGATGTGGTGGTGAATGGATTGCCGCCGATAAGGAGCGGATGAAATGAGAACGCGAGGCGCAACTTCTCATTCTCGAAGTAATCGCAGACTTTTGCATAGACGGACCGGTATCCGCCGAGGCGCAAGAGATCAGGGATTGACGTCAGCAGCTTGCGTACGGCGTGAAACGGCTGATCGGCCAGGCCGGTAAACGCGACATTGAAAATCTCGCCACTGTCGCGGAGATAGCGATCGTAGCCCTGAACGTCGCGTGGATTGATGCGGGCGACCTCTGCGCGCATCTTGTCGTGGTCGGCGGTATAGCTGAACGTGTCACCGTCATCGAAACGAATTTTATAGAACGGATCGATCGCGCGGAGGTCGATATCGTCCGACATGCGCCTGCCGCACAGTGCCCAGAGCTCCTCGAAAACGTAGGGCGCCGTAATGATCGTTGGCCCGGCATCAAACGTGAAACCGTCTTGCCGGAAAACGTAGGCGCGGCCGCCGGGTGCGTCCAGGCGTTCCAAAATCGTTACGCGATAGCCGCGCGCACCGAGCCGGACAGCGGCCGCAAGGCCGCCAAATCCGGAGCCGATCACAATGGCATGAGGGCGATCGTCGCGAACTTGATTGAGCATCGCAATTTCTTTCCGACGTATATCGCCGCGCTATGCCGCGCAATTTTTACGCCGGACGTCAATCAGGCAGGCAGGGCCTGCCGCGATGTGTCGGACGCGCTTTTGTCATCGGCAGTCGCTTCAACGGCAATCAACTTAGGCGGTGGCACGAGAAGCCGCGGCGGCGCATCGGCTGCTACGCCGGCGCTGGCTATGTTGGCCGCGGTTTCGTCATCAAATGAGCCGACGCTCATTGCATATAGCAACAGCGCGAATGCGAGGGAGAGAAGCAGGCAGGTGAGACCAGCTCCCATAGGTCCGCTTGCGAATTGCCCGGCGCCATTCAAAAACAAGCCTATGGCGATCAACGGCGCGCCGAACAGCGCTGCAATTTTGTTTTGCGACCGGGAGGGGGCGGCTTCATCCAGCGATGCGTAGCTTTCGAAGAGTGCTCTGGCGAGTATTGCAAGGCCACTAAGAGCAAAGAGTGCGCTGGCAATCAGCAATCCGTTGGGATTCGAGACGAGGGTCATGAGGTGGCCTCCAGAACAGCGATATACCTGCCGCGAAAAGGCTTCGCTGAACCGCCGGGACAGACCTGAACCCAGCGGATCGTCGGGCGCCGATCAGCGGACGAACCATTCAACTCGCGCCACCATACAGACATACAACTCGCTCGTCGAGCTAAGCCAATACCGGGTTCCGCGCCAAAACCTTAGGCAGCGGCAAGTTTTACAAACTGACCGTTTGCCATCGGACAAGCGGACCACAGCGTCGCGAGCGCGCGAACGAGAGCCTCCATCTGCGCGTCTGTGTGCAGCGGCGAAGGCGTGAGCCGCATCCGTTCAGTGCCTTTCGGAACCGTCGGATAATTGATCGGCTGCACATAGATATTGTGCTCATTGAGCAGAATGTCGGTGACGATTTTGCAGTGGACCGGATTGCGGACGAGGATTGGGACGATGTGGCTCGGATTTTCTATGACCGGGATCTGCTCGGCACGCAGCATCGCTTTGAGCTTCCGCGCGCGTTCCTGATGGGCAACGCGTTCGACAGAGCTTGTCTTCAGGTGACGAATGCTCGCGAGCGCGCCGGCTGCGATGACTGGTGCCAGCGACGTCGTGAAGATAAAGCCCGGAGCAAATGAGCGTATAGCATCGCATAGATTACGGCTGGCGGCTATGTATCCGCCCATAACCCCGAAGCCTTTGGCCATTGTGCCGTTGATCACGTCGATGCGGTGCATGAGGCCTTCGCGCTCTGCGATGCCAGCACCGCGCGGACCATACATGCCGACCGCATGAACTTCATCGATGTAGGTCAGCGCCCCATATTTTTCGGCGAGGTCACAGATGCCGCCGATCGGTGAAATGTCGCCGTCCATCGAGTAGACGCTCTCAAAAGCGATGATTTTTGGAATGCCGATCGGCGTTTCCCGCAATTTGGCTTCGAGATCGTCGAGGTCGTTATGCTTGAAAATTTTCTTTGCACCGCCGCCGTGCCGGATACCCTCAATCATCGACGCATGATTTTTCTCATCCGAGAAAATCACGGCGCCGGGAAGGAGCTTGACGAGCGTCGAGAGCGTGGCGTCGTTTGCAACGTATGCCGACGTAAACAGAAGCGCCGATTCCTTGCCGTGCAGATCGGCGATCTCGGCCTCGAGTTCGACGTGGTAGTGTGTCGTGCCTGAAATATTGCGCGTGCCGCCAGAGCCTGCACCGACGCCATCTATTGCGTCGTACATCGCCTTTAAAACCGCCGGATGCTGGCCCATGCCAAGATAGTCGTTTGAGCACCAGACCGTAATCGGCGATATCTCGCCAGCTGCATGCCGCCGGCCCGCAGGGAAGGCGCCGCGCGTCCGCAGAATATCCGCAAACACGCGATACCTTCCCTCTTTGCGCAGTCCGTCCAGGTGGCCGGCGAAAATATTGTCGTAGTTCATGAATGCCTCCCGATCGAGCGCGACACGTGTAGCGCTGCGCCATTCCTAGTTTTGTGAGATGTTGTCATGCGTTCGCTCCAGGTACAGCGACGCAAGATGTCGAGATCGTGCGATTTGGCTGACGGCTACCGTGCAGGATAGCTTGCGGTTCCCCGTCGTTTGCGATTTGCGGCGTACGTTCTGCCGATGTCTGTCGCTCCGACGCGTCGCGCGACCTTAGCCCCCATGTCCACAGTTCCGCGGATGGGATCGGCAATACCAAGAACCAATGCTCCAGAACGGCCAGTGCCATCAGCGTTGCCAGGAACACATAACCCGCGATTTCAAACGGCAATGCGTCGGGCTGTAGCGCCTGATTGATCAGCAGCGCCGTGACGAGCGTCGTCGCCGTCACCGTGACGGGAAACAGCAGGTTCATCGGCCGGCGGCAGAAGTACGTCGCGATGTACTTGAGATGCTTGGGTAGAAATTGCTCGGTATGGTTTGGCACGCCCAAATAGATGTTCAGCTTCGTGCTCAGCCGGGCCAGCCACAGAATGCAGAACGTCCAGACGCCGGTTTGATTGGCCGCATCGGCGGTCACTATGACGATAAGTGCCGCCGTCAATGCGATGGCGAACTCGTGATAAATGATTGCTTCGATGGCGGCGCTGAGTGGTGCGCGGGTGCTGGCGGCTTTTAATTCTGGCGTTGTTCGTGGGCCGGTGACGTATCCAAGCAAGAACGCAACTTCGTGCCAGCCCCAGACAAGCAGCGCAGACGTGAATGCGACGTAAGCTCCGGCGACCGTCGTGTCGGTGGCACTCGACCAAAGGCCCCATAGGCCGATGAAGAGGAAGACCGTTGCACCAAGCATCGCATTCAAGTGCGTCGCGCGGGGACGGCCAACAACGTACAGCACCGCTCCGGTGGAAAACCACCAGACGAACAGTGCAAACAATGGTGGCATCACATAGAGGTCCACGCGCGTTCCTTTTCGCTTACCAGACCGGCTCCAGACGGATTTGTTTCGGTAGTGCGTTTTTGCGGGCAGGGATCGTGTAAAGACCGGCGAAAGCGGCGAATGCGGATGCGCCGAGCCACGTCCGTTTCGCGCGCGCTGCCAAGCCCGTCTCGTCGCGCATCGCTTCGAGCTGATTGTTGATCGTGCGCAACTTCTCAAGCCCACGATGGAAACGCGGGTTGTCGATATCGATTTCGACCGGGAAGACTTGCCGGGCAATTTCGGACGTCAGGCGGAACACTTTGAAATCGTAGTCCGTCGGATCAACGCCGATCGCCTCATGAAATGCTGGACGTGCATGGTCACGGACATACATCGTCGCATAAACAGCGAGCACGAAGAAGCGCACCCATAGTTTGTTTACGCCCTCCAAAAGCTGCGGGTTGGAGCGCATCAGGAGAGCAAACGCTTCTCCGTGGCGGAATTCATCGTTACACCACTTTTCGAACCACTTGAAAATTGGATGGAAGCGCTTCTCCGGGTGGCGTTCCAAATGGCGGAAGATCGTGATGTAGCGCGCATAGCCGATCTTCTCCGACAGGTAAGTCGCATAGAAGATGAATTTCGGCTGGAAGAACGTGTACTTTTTGACTTTCGTGAGAAAGCCTAGGTCGATGCCGATGCCGAGATCCTTCAAACTGTCGTTGATGAAGCCGGCGTGACGCGCTTCGTCGCGGCTCATGTATTTGAAAAGTTCAACGATGTCCTTGTTCTTGCCGCGCTTGCGCATTTCGGCATAAAGCACGCAGCCGGAAAACTCGGACGTCAGGGAACTGACGAGGAAGTCGACGAATTCCTTGCGCAGATCCGGCGGGAGACCTTCGAGCTCAAAATGGTCCCAAGCCTCCGTTCTGCGGAAGTGTCCCTTGTTTGGATCGTTGCGCATTTCGGTCAAAAGCGCATCCCACTCCTTGCGGACGGATGATATGTCGATCTTGTCCAACGCGGCGAAGTCAGTTGTGTAGAACCGCGGACTGAGCATCGCTTCTTCAGCGGCTTTGCGCGTCGTTTCCGTCGGCGCGAGCGAAATTGTCTCAATGGTCATAGCCTGTTCCCTGACGAAAAGCTGACTTCATAGAGTTCCGTGAATTCGAGCCGGGCGGTCAATTTTGTGATCTGGCGATCAAGCCAATTTGCGCGGGTTACCGTCGCCTGGCGCTGCAGCGTTATTTTTTGACCATAGGGCACGCGGATCATGTCGCCGTGCACGAGGACTTCGTCGCCCACTTCGGCAGGTGCCGTATCGTGCAGTTCGACGTGCGCATGCAGGCTTTCAAATGTGTTCTCGATCTCGATCGTGCAGTTGACGGTTTCGACCGCACGGGGAGGGAAGAGCGCTTGCATCATTTGATGTCCCCATTCGGCGCTAGGAGTTGCGAGAACGCTTGAAGATTGCCGGCGCCGAATGCGCCGAGCGTGACAAGGCGCCCGGTCGCAGGATCTTCAATAATAGATCGGCCGTCGGCGAGCGTGCTGATACGAAACGGCAGACTCAGGTCACGTCCAGCAACGATGCGATCGCGATTGAAGCCCTTTATGACGACACCGACAAAGCCGTTTCCGCTATTCTCGATATCTGCGATGCGCTCGCCGGTCGTTGCGTCGAACGCGGTAATGTATCCGGCAACTTCATTTTTGAACGTGATATCGCGACTGGATGTGACCGGTGCGAGTTCCAATCGCGTGGCGCCATAGTCCGTTTGCCGCGCGATTGTTGCGAACGCCAGTGACGTGAAAATGAGCGCGCCAGCGGCCATCAGCATACCGCGTGGGAACGGCCTGGCATCTATGGCGTCTTCGTGCATGGCACACCTCTTTTACGCTGGCGCCGACGTCAAAATCGGCATTCCATTCTGCTGCTTTTCCGGCTGCGCGGAGGCTCGGGTGCGAACCTGCGCGCCCTGCACACCAGCCGCCATCATGGTAGATGCAATCGTCTGCGCGATTTCTGTGCCGGCCGGAAGGACGCGCAACGTCGGTTGAGCATTCTCGAAGCGCCACGCGCGGCAATGCGGCCATAGATGCAAATAGCTCATGCGAAGCGGCCCGCTGACGGACAGAGCAACGTCCGCGGTGCCATCCGCATAAGATTTGCAGTCGATCGCCGATATTTCCTTGAACGGTATGTTCAAAGAAAGCGGGAAGGCTACGCCGTAACGCATGACGATCCGTTTGCTGGTCATTGAATAGATCGTCGTGCGCGCGATTGCGCGTGACAGTGTATTCAAAATCGCGATCGCGATCGCGCCGACGATTGCCAAACGTGCGGTTGCGAACAGCGCAGGCGCCAGCTCAGATCCCTGGGCCGCGCAAATTACAAGCGGCACGAGTGCCAACACTGCGAAGTAAATCGTAACCGCTTTGGTATGTAGAACCTGACGTGCAACGGCTTTCGGCTCTGGCGACCCCTGCCAGAGAAGCGTTTCGCCCTCCGGCAGATTTTGCGGCAGTCCTGGCACGGGTTCTGTGTCGTACTCGCTCACAGCAAAACCTCCGTTCTGGTGGGATGCGCATAAAGCGTTCCGGCGCCGTAGTAGCCGCAGATCTTGTCTTCCTCGAGCCGCGTCACGGAGTCGGGATTGGCAATTGCTGGCACGTTTGCAAAGTGCTGCGCGAAGAGCGCGTGGACATTGACCGTTCCGCGGCGTTTATCGACGCGTGCGAAATTCATTGGAACAAGGCGCGCACCGACTCCTGGAATATCGGCTTCGAGATAGCGGATGATCTGCTCCGACCGATCGACCCAAACGTCGGTGATCGTACCGGCTGCCGATTTGTCTCCGCCGATCAGCGCGTAGCCGCGCGGGTCTCCATCGCGGACCTCAACCGCATAGTCGGTTGCAACCCGCAACGGTACAATCCGAGCCCGGCCGTCGGCGGTCGTGTCCGGCACGTCAGCGCGCTCGGCATAAGAGCCGGGGCCAACCTCGGCGAGCATTGCGTCGCCGGTAGGATCGAGTGGTGCACCCGGCCAGACCGCGATTTTCTCTGCCTTGAGAATGCGGTCATCGACCTTGCCGGTCGGCGCTTGTGCAGTAGCGCCGTTTGCGAGGCGGAATACCTTAGGCGGCGGAATGTAGAGGAACCCTTGATCCTTGTAGGTATTCGATGGCTCCGAGAAGAGAGGATATCCCTCGCGCCGGTCTTCGCGCCGTAGGTAAAACAGAAGGCCGGCGAAGAATATCCAGAAGACATACAGGGTGACCTGCGCTACGTCGATGTAGCTTGTAATTTGACCGAGTTTCATTTTTGTCCTCCTTGATCGTGGGAGCTAGCCCGGAAATTCTGCGATACCGAAACGGGTCGTGGCATGTCTACGCTCGAGCCTTCCGCGACCGACGAGCGGACCGATGGCAACGAGCGTTGCAAACAGCAGCATGAGTTCGATGAGGTAGACGACGTTGTATCCGGCGGCGGCACTTTGAAAGGCCGCGCCGAGGTCACCTGCATGCGCGAGCGCACTCACCGTGTCGCGAATTGCGCCGCTGAACGCGATCGCCAGTCCGGCAGCGGTCGCGGTTACCGCGCCCCAGGCACCGAGTGCCATGCCGTTGCCACCGCGCGTTGCAATCGCCATCGCCGCTGTCAGGCTGCCGACCGAAAATAATCCCGTACCGAAGCCGATCAGAACCGTGCCGATGCGGAACAAGAGGCCCGAGTCCGTCGCGCCGGCGAGAAGCACGGTAGGAAATGCGATGAGTCCGACGAGGACGCCGAGTGCTGCGATCCGATACGTATCGTTCCCGCGGGTCAACTGGTTCGCTGCAACGGCAAAGCCTGCAAGCGTCCCCGCGGCCAGCATACCCGTCAGCGCCGTGGTTTCCCCGACAGTGAACCCAAGGACTTCGCCGCCGTATGGCTCCAGCAGAATGTCCTGCATGCTGAACGCGGCCGTGCCGAAGCCAATCGCAATGAGAGTCCTCCGCGCGCCGGGCGCCTCGGCATAGTCATGCCAAGCAGCAAAGAAATCCGATGCTTCGCCGTCTGCTAACGCCGGGAGGCGGCCGCGCGCTTCCTGCTTCCATAGCGCAATGACATTGAGGACGATCGTCACGACAGCTGCGCCTTGAACGACTTGGATCAGGCGAAGCTGACTGAATGCCGACAGCAATGCGCCGAATGCCAGTGAGCTGACGACGGTTCCAATCAGGAGCATGACGTACAGAAATGCCACCACGCGCGGCCGGTTGCTGGCTGACGCGATGTCGGTCGCAAGCGCGATTCCCGCCGTCTGCGTTGTGTGAAGGCCGATGCCAACGAGTAGAAACGCAAGCGCGGCTCCGGTCACGCCGACCCAAGCCGGACCGATGCTGTCGCCGGACAGCAGGATAATTGCAAACGGCATGATCGCCAGGCCACCGAACTGCAACAACGACCCAAACCAAATGAACGGAGCGCGCCGCCATCCGAGAGCTGTTCGATGATTGTCCGACCGGAATCCGATCAAAGCTCGGAACGGAGCGAACAACAACGGAAGCGAAATCATAAGACCAACGACTGCGCTCGGCACGCCGAGTTCGACAATCATGACGCGGTTGAGCGTTCCGTTGAGCAATACGACGGCCATCGCCACCGATACTTGGAACAGAGACAAACGAAGCAAACGGCCGAGCGGAAGTTCAGTCGTCGCCACATCGGCAAACGGCAGCATCGCGGGGCTGACCTGTGCCCATTTCAGTGCGAGCTTGTCATTCCAGCTTTTCATGTTCTGGAGAGGTCCATCGCTTGCGAAATGTAAAATCCAGACGTGACGCGTTCGGTTCTGCGTTCTTCAAATCCGGACAATGCGCGATCGTTGGCGATCTTCCGGCGCAGAACATTGATGTCGACGGGCTCAATCATTGGTGACCGATCGCTTCTCGGGAATAGGCGTCCGACGGCGCGCATCGCAACGAGCGGTAATGTCCCAGGGGCGAACGTAAAGCTGATCGAATGCTCGGTGCGCGATGCGAGCGCAGCGATCATCGCAACCATGTCGCTCGTTTTGTAATGGATGAGGCTATCCATCGCGATGACATGATCGAAACGCCCGAGTGCCGGATCAAGCATATCGCCGACGAGATAGTCGACACGTCCGCAGCCGGTGTCGAACTCGGCCAAGTCTTTAAATCCGGTGCGGTCTTGTGCGACGGTGACGAGCGTCGGCGCGATATCGATAGCAACGACACGAGCACCGCGCCTTGCCGCTTCGCGCGCCAGCGCGCCGGTGCCGCAACCTGCATCCAGGATGCGCCGGCCCGTCAAATCTTTCGGAAGCATATCGAGCAGAATACCGCGCATTTGATCGCGGCCTGCGCGCACGGTGGCGCGTATCCGGCTGACCGGCGCGTCGGAGGTGAGCCGCGCCCATGTCTCAGAAGCGGTCCGGTCGAAATACGTTTCCAATTCGCGCCGGCGGTTGCGGTAAGATAATGTGTACATCAGTCGTATCCTAGAAAATCAAAGATCTCGCGATCCTTCATCGATCGTGCGTCGAGCGGCACGGTGCCGGCCCAGAGGGTCGCGGCGAGACGCAGATATTCATCTTTCACGGCCTCGAGTTCCGGCGTCGATTCCATTTCGAACAGAACCGACTTTTTCAGGCGCGACCTGCGAATGACATCGAGGTCCGGAAAATGCGCGAGGCGCTTCAGGCCGACGCTGTCATTGAAGCGGTCGATCTGGTCGGTATCTTTGCTGCGGTTGGCGATGACGCCACCGATGCGAACGCCATAGTTCTTCGCTTTGGCCTGGATGGCCGCGACGATGCGGTTCATTGCGAAAATGCTGTCGAAATCGTTCGCGGTCACAATCAAGCCGCGCTCGGCGTGCTGCAGCGGCGAGGCGAATCCTCCACACACGACGTCACCCAGGACGTCGAACACGACGACGTCTGTTTCTTCGAGCAGGTGGTGTTCTTTGAGAAGTTTTACCGTCTGGCCGACGACGTATCCGCCGCAGCCGGTGCCGGCTGGTGGACCCCCGGCTTCGACGCACATCACGCCATTGTAACCTTCGTAGACAAAATCTTCGACGCGCAGTTCCTCCGAGTGGAAGTTGACCTTCTCGAGAACGTCGATGACGGTCGGTACAAGCTTCTTCGTCAGCGTGAATGTAGAATCATGCTTCGGATCGCATCCGATCTGAAGCACGCGCTTTCCAAGTTTCGAGAAGGCTGCCGACAAGTTCGAAGATGTCGTGCTCTTGCCGATGCCGCCTTTGCCGTAGACCGCGAAAATCTTGGCGTTGCCTGCGTCGATGCGGGCGTCGATCTTGACCTGCACGCTGCCGGCACCATCGCCGCGGCTCGGCCGCGAGTTTGCGTCGGGGCGCTCTATGAGGGTGGTTGTCATGCCGCTGCTTCCACTCCAATACCTTCGAGTCGATCTTCGAGATCCGCGCCTGCCTGCCGCAGAGCATCGAGAACCGAGGGATCGGGTTTCCAATAACTGCGCTCGTGCGCTTCGAGCAGACGGTTTGCTACTTTCGCGGAGGCCGTCGGATTGAGCGCCGCGAGGCGTTCGCGCATACCTTCATCCAGAACAAAGGTCTGTGTGATTTGCTGATAGACCCAAGGTGCGACCTGTCCGGTCGTCGCTGACCAGCCGAGCGTATTCGTCACGTGCACTTCGATCTGTCGCACGCCTTCGTAGCCGTGCTTGAGCATGCCCTCGTACCATTTCGGATTGAGCATGCGGGTCCGCGTCTCGAGCGCAACCTGCTCGGACAGCGTGCGAACCAAACCTTCGCCGCGGGTCTGATCGCCGATGTAAACCGGAACGGCGTGGCCGCTTGCTTTCTTTACGGCGCGGCTGATGCCACCGAGCGTATCGAAATAATGGTCGACCGTGGTTATGCCAACTTCGACGGACTCGAGGTTCTGATACGTCAGGTCAACGTTCTGCAGCATGCTGCCAAGCAACGCCGGCTGCTGTTCCGGCTTTCCAGAGCAACCGTAGGCAAAGCACTTGCGATGTGTGTACGTTTCCGCAAGATCGTCCTCGTCGGTCCAAGTGCTGGTTTCGACGAGATGATTGACGTTCGATCCATAAGCGCCGTCAGCATTCGAGAAGACACGCAGGGCTGCCGTTTCGAGGCTGCACTTGTTCTTCGCCATAAAGGCCTGCGCATTGCGCCGGACGTGGTTGAGGTGCAGCGGCTCGTCGGCGCTGGCGGCGAGATACGCAGCTTCCGCAAGCAACTTGATTTGCAACGGGAGCAAATCACGGAAGATGCCCGATAGCGTGATTACGCAATCGATGCGCGGGCGCTGCAGTTCTTCAAGCGGGATCAGCGCCGCACCGCAAAGGCGGCCGTAGCTGTCGAAGCGCGGCTTTGCCCCGAGTAACGCAAGCGCTTGCGCAATCGGCGCGCCTTCCGTTTTGAGATTATCCGTTCCCCAAAGCACGATCGCGACAGAGTCGGGCAAGCCGTTGCCGTCTTCTGCATACCGTGCGAGTAGCTTTGCAGCCTGACGCGCACCGTCTGCCACCGCGTACGCGCTCGGGATGCGGAACGGATCGAAACCGTGGATGTTGCGGCCGGTCGGCAGAAGGTTCGGCGTGCGGATCAAATCGCCAGACGGCGCCGGCCGCACGAAGCGCGCGTCGAGTGCCGCGATCAGCGCCGGCAGTTCATGATCAGTGGACAGCAGATGACTTATTTCGCTGAGTGCGCTCAGCGCAGGAGCTAGGCCGGAATTGGAGGTATCCGTCGCCAGCGCAAATGCGGCTTCCGGTGTCGCGCCATTCGCCAAGGCATCGGCAACCGGCTTTTCAAGACGAATGCCATGCGTCGATTCTGCTGTAGCCTGTAACAGGTCTGCACGTTCGGCGACAGACATCGCCTGTCCCACGACGTGCAGACCATGCGGGATCAAAGCGTATTCAAGTTCGAGGATCGACGACCACAGCGCTGCGATTGTTGCGTCGAATGCTGGTGCCTCCCACGCCGGATCTGCCACCGCGAGTTCGACTTGCGCTGCCTGCGCCTGGATGAGCGCTGCCAGATCAGCGCGGTCGCCGTCACAATCGGGCGTTATCCCACGCCAGCGCTCGATCGAAGCCTTGAGGTCGTTCAGGCCCTTATATAGCCCAGCGTGCGCGACGGGCGGCGTCAAGTAGCTGACCAGCGTCGCAGCAGAGCGGCGTTTCGCGATCGTGCCTTCCGAAGGATTGTTCGCAGCATAGAGATAGAAGTTCGGAACGTCGCCGATGAGGCGGTCCGGCCAAGAGTCCGCCGACAGGCCGGTTTGCTTTCCGGGCATGAATTCAAGCGCGCCGTGCGTGCCGAAATGCAGGATCGCATGGGCGGCGAATTCATCGCGAATATACCGATAGAATGCTGCGAAGGCGTGCGTCGGTGCGAACCCTTTTTCGAACAACAGCCGCATAGGATCGCCTTCGTATCCGAACGCGGGCTGAATGCCGACGAAGACGTTGCCGAACGCTGCGCCCATAATTAAGATCGACTGGCCGTCGCTGTTCTGGCGGCCAGGCGACGGACCCCATTGGGCTTCGATCTCCTTGAGCCACTTTTGGTGGCGCACGTGTTTGTCGGCCGGCATGCGAACGTGAACGTTGGCGGGCGTTCCGAAGCGCTGGGCGTTGCCAACGAGCAGTTGGTCGCGCAGTGCGTCGACGCTATCGGGGACAGACACGGTGTAACCAGCAGCAGCCAATCCCGTCAGCGTATTGTAGAGCGATTCAAAGACGGACAGGAAAGCTGCGGTGCCAACCGAACCGGCGTTCGGCGGGAAATTGAATATCGCGATCGCGAGCTTGCGCTCGGCGCGTTCGCTGCGGCGAAGCGCGATCAGCTTTTCGACGCGTGCCGCAAGCATGTCGGCACGATCGGGGCACGAATGCATGTTGCGTCCGCCGCCGTCATTGTTGAAGACGCAGCGGCGGTCGCAGCCCGTGCACGCGGCTCCGTTGCCGTCGGACCGGCCGCCGAAGACCATCGGTCCGGTTGCGCCGTCGAGTTCCGGGATCGCGACCATCATCGTCGCTTCAACGGGCATCAAGCCGCGATCAGATGCGCCCCATTGTTCGAGCGTTTGGAATTCGAGCGCGTGTGCGGCGATATAAGGAACATCTAAGCCGGCAAGCATCGCGCCAGCAGCGCTCGCGTCATTGTATGCCGGACCGCCGACGAGAGAGAAGCCGGTCAATGAAACGACGGCATCGACAGTCGCGTGACCGTCTTTCTGAAAGTATTTCTCGACGGCCGGACGAGCGTCGAGACCGGACGCGAATGCCGGGATGACAGCAATTCCGCGCTTCTCGAACGCTGCGATGACGCCGTCATAGTGGGCGCTGTTGTTCGCAAGAACATAAGATCGCATGATCAATAAGCCGACTGTGCCGCGCACCGTCGGGACCTGCGCGGGCAAAGCGGTGGCGTCCTTTCTAACGCGGCCAGCAAGCCTCGGATGATAAACGCCGACGTCCGGATATGAGACCGGTGCTGATGATTTGATCTTGCCGCGCAATGCGCGCCTCGGCCCGTCCGCGTAGCGATCGACGAGGAAGCGAACCATATTGATGACGTTGTCGTCAGAGCCCGATAGCCAATACTGCAAAGTCAGGAAGTACGCGCGTACATCCTGGGCGGTCCCCGGAATGAAACGCAGAATTTTTGGGATGCGCCGCAGCATCGCCATCTGCTGCGCGCCCGATGCGGGCGCAGTGCCTTCGCGCTTAGATGAGCTGCCGCGGAGACGCTTAAGCAACGCCATGGCGCCGCCCTGCTGGTCGTCCATTGAAAAATTGCCAATGCGCGTCAACCGAATGATTTCGCCAGCTGACAGACAACCGATCATCGCGTCGCAATCATCGCGGCGCGCTTTGAGATACGGCAACACTGCCTGGATATGATCTTCCATGAACAGCATGTTGGCGATGATGATATCGCCCGTCGCGATGTCGGCGCGGCAACGATCGAGGGCGGCGGTGCTGTGACTCCATTCAGCGGCAGCGTGCAGACTCAATTCCAATCCGGGGATGCCCATTTCGAGCGCCGGACGAGCCCGCTCGACGGCACCGGCAAGGTGACTATCGAGCGTGATGATGACCACCTTGATGGTGGCCGTCTCAGCGGCTGAAATGTGCCTTTGCATCATATAATGTCTCGATTGAAATGCTCGTCAGGCCGTGTTCGGAAGCATATCGTTCGGTATTCCGGCGGGCTTTCCCCCGCACAAAGAATGGAATTTTGCCCAGCTCTTTCTCAGCGTCCGCGGTCCATTGCGCGATTGCCGGCGCCGGTTGTCCACGCTCAGAGGCCCCAGTTTCGGGCTGCGGCGCGTTGGGTTGCGATACGTCGGTTTGTGCCGGGCCAGCCTTCGGCGCAGAACTTTTGCCGAGATGCGAGGGCGCTGCCGCGTCGTGGAATTCGAAGTCGTTGCGGAACATCGCGAGCAAATGTTCTTCGAGACCCATCATCAGAGGATGGACCCAGGTGTCGAAGAGCACGTTGGCGCCTTCAAAGCCCATTTGTGGCGAGTAACGCGCGGGAAAATCCTGAACGTGCACGGGCGCTGAGATCACGGCACATGGAATTCCAAGCCGTTTGGCGATATGGCGCTCCATCTGAGTGCCAAGCACGAGTTCGGGTTGAAGTTTCTGTACGGCATCTTCGACGTCGAGATAGTCGTCAATAATCAGCGAAACCAGTGGCTCGGGTGTGTAATACGGCCCGGAACGATGGCGGGCCTGATTGTCGGCTCGCGGCTTGACGCTGCGGGCCTCAAGATCTGGCTCCACGCCATATTCGAGGATGGATTCATAGATTGAGCCCAGCTGCTGCACCGAAAGATCGCGATAGTTGATGTAACGCAGTCTCCCGTCCTCGCGGCGGTGCGACAGTGCCAATATGACTTCAGCCAACACGGTGTCGGGCAAGCGGATACGCGAGAGCAGCGGAGATTCCGCTGCATCGAATAGGCCACCATTATAGGGCGGGATGCCAAGGCTGTCGTCGCCCTCGGCAATAGCCCCGAAGATCGTTTCGAGCCGCGACCAGTAGGCGTGGCTCCGCTCCAGGGGCTTGCGACCCTCATTATCCAGTTGCTCGATTTCCTGCCGCAGCCGGGTGAGACAATAAGGCGAATAGGGGCCAGTCTCATCGGGCAGAAGATTGCGGTCTTCGGCATAGAGAATGAACAACAGCCGGTAGAGAAGGAACAGCGCGGAGGAGCGTACTTCCTCTGCATAGGTCGCATTGATCTCGGCAGGCCGATTGGGGTCGGCCAAGGGGATCGCTGCGATCAACTTGGGAAACACGTTCGAGAAGACGGTTTCGGCGAGATCCTTTCGGACACGCTCTTCCCAGCGTTTCGTTTCATCAAGCGCGATTAGATGGAAGCTGCGGCCTTGCTCGGTCGGCAGGAACGCCTCACGCCCGAACGCTAGAACGAACAGGCGAAAGGCGTGTTCGGGGGACATGCCGACGTCAAAAAGTTCGGGTGTGCAACCAGGCAAACCGAACAGCTTGCCAAGGTCGATCTCGAAAAAATCTTCGGCAACCGAAAGCGCGTTTTGATAATACAGCCGCCAATTTCGCCCGTTGGTCAAAATGCCCCATGGCATCCGGCCTTCGGTAACCACGCTGGCACGCTGCAGGTAGTGCATGATTTGGGTGGACGGGACACCTTGATCGCCCGTGCCTTGCCGATCGAGCGGTCGCCCCCAGCGCTTGGCCTCCACTAGCGCCGAGCCATGGCGGAACCGCTGCCACGGCTCCAGCCCACTAGCGGTGGCATCGGCATCTGCATCGGGAAACAGCAGCGCATCCGGCACATCTTTGCGCCCGCGGACGGTAAGATTTTGCTGAACCGAAATATGATCCCAGCCCAGCAGCCCAAGTAACGGGTAAATCAACTTCTGCTCGGTATCGGCCTCGGTGGGATTTTTGCGCTTCAGAAGTTCGTCGAGCAAATGGCGTGATTGCGCCCACAATTGCGTAATTCGGGCATCATCCAGCGCCAGCCACTGCGGCGTCGCCGTGATCCCTTCCGTCAGCCAATCTGTTGTGAATAAAGCACCTTGATGCAAACGCCGCCTCCCGTCAGCCCGAGCTAGCCAGTTTTGACGGAGGAATGAAGCGATTCCTTGGCGGGGAGCCCTAGGCGTAGATTCGCATCGCGCTGCGATGCCTAGCGAATTGTTATTGTTAGACGACATCTCGTATGATTGGCGCTATGCAAAATGGGATTGGAGACATTGACGGCAGGCGCCAAAATTTTGGAGATTGGGCAGTTATGACCTGCGGCCTGACAGCAGCCGTTCGTCCAGGGTGGCAATTCTAGCCGTTCTCAATTTGTGAGAAAATTTATGTCGACGGTCGAGTCTAGGATCGCCGCAGCTGAGCCGGTTCGTGTAGAGCGCTACGATGAATGTCTTTGGATCTGGCCCGCGCCTCGACGCGCCTCAGGGGGATAAAGCCCGCCAAGCGGTCGCTTCTCTGCGCGGCTACGGATATCAACTCTACACTTCGGGTCTTGCCTGGCTGGGTTTGGCCGACGGCGAGCTACTCTACCTGGAAGTCGCGGAAGACTATGCCATCGCGAGCCGCGAAGCGCTAATTGGCACGCAGGTAAAGGCCACTAGCGGTAGCATTACGCTCCAGTCCGCTGATGTGTACACAGCGATCGATGCCTATGTCGATCTCGTCGCACGTAATCCCGGACGCATTGTTTCGCTCCATTATCTGACGACGGCGGCAATCGGCCTCGAGCGTCGCAAGGACCAACGCATCGCCGGCGAATCCGCGCTGCGATATTGGCGCCAAGCGGCGGCTGGCGCCGATATCGCGCCGTTGCGCACGGTGCTCGAAGACCTCAATCTGAAACCTGCGACCAAGACATATATTGCCTCGCTGTCCGACGCGGCGCTGCGTCGCGAGTTCCTCGCCCGCATCCATTGGTCGTGCGGTGCCCCTGGCCTGGATGACGTCCGTGCCGACCTCGGTGCGGGCCTGATCGAATTTGTCGCGTCGACCCGTCGACTGTCGAGCCAGGTTGGTAAGGCGGTGTTACCGGCGGTCGTCGAGCGGCTGCTCATGACCGCAGTATCCGATGGTCCCCGCCAATTGCGCCGGGCCGATTTGCTCGCCTTGATCGACGAGACGGCGATGGTGGCTGTGCCCGTCGATCAGCTAGCGACGGCATTCCAGGGGCCGGCGGGGACCGGTGCGTTCTCGCGTCCGTCGCTGTTGGTCCCCTCCGCCGAGCTGCCGCTGCCCACGATCCTCGCGCCGCGTGCGCCGCTGGTGATGGCGCTCGATGAGACCCGGCGCGCTGCTGGACTTGTCTTTGCGACCGGTGCGACGGGTCTGGGTAAATCGCTCCTCGCGCGCCTCGTCGCTGCGCCAACCGATAGCCAATGGGCAATCGTCGATTTCCGCAATCTCAGCCCGGCAGATACATCCGCGCGGTTGCAACTCCTGCTCGGTGAATTGGCGGCATCGTCGGCGACGAGCATCATTCTCGACGATCTGAACGAGATCGACGATCCCGCGATCCGCGATCTGCTGCTTCGCGTGATGGCCGGTCTGCGACGTCGCGATGCAACGGCGATCATAACGAGTTACCGCGCGCCGACCGCCGCTACGCTGCACCAATTGTCGCCCGCTGCGACGCCAGTGGTCGAAATTCCGTATCTGAGCGAGGAGGAAGTGGCCGACCTCGTCGCGTTCACAGGGGGCGACGCCAAATTTGCCGGTCCCGTCTATCGCGCCACGTCTCGCGGACATCCGCAGTTGACCATGGCGGCCCTCCTGCATCTTTCGGCGGCGAATTGGTCGCGCGCGTCGCTGGCGGCGGTGCTTGGTGGCGAGCTGCACACCGAGCTTGGCGCAGAGCGACGTGCCGTACGCCAACGGCTCGTCGCGGCGATGCCCGCCGAAGCACAGCTGCTGCTGTTTCGCGCCAGCATGATCGAGGGTAGTTTCAACCGCGGACTGGCGATGGCACTCGGCAGCCTATCGCCACCGGTGTCGCTTGCCGGTCTTGTACTCGACCGCCTTGTCGGGCCGTGGATTGAGCCGATGCGCCGCGACAGGCTGCGCGTATCGCCGCTGCTCGAAGGCGCGGCGCAGGATGTCTTCAGCATCGACGAGTGCCGGGCGATCCATCACTGCATCGCCGACACGAAGATGCGCAGCGGCGATCTCTCGGTGTTCGATGCCGGAATGGTGTTGCACCATGCGCTTTGCAGCGAGGACGGTACGCTCGTGGCCGCCTTCGCTCACAGTGTGGTCACCTGCAACTCCGAAATGCTCGACATCATCGCCCCGTTCGTCGGCGAGTTGCAATCGTTTCCGAGCGATGTTCCGATTTTCCCTCAGGATCTCGCGGCGTCGGCGATGCTGCGGCTTGCCCAGCTTCTCGCGCTGTTGCCCTACGGTTCGGTGTCGGCGGCGCAGCAATGTTGGGCTGCCCTCGAGCGGGAGCGCGGCGACGTTAAGGGCGAAATCCTGTTCGAAGGTCTGGCCCTCTCGAAACTGCTGCTGCATCCGCGCGCCGGAGAATTGTTCCCCGACTGGATCGAACTGCTCCTGCGCTTCGACAAGCTTACTGCAACTGACCCGCGTCTCGCCACGGCCGGCGGTAATTTTCAATCGAAGGCGGTCGGCAACCCCCATGTCAGCGGCGTCCTGCTCGCCGGCCAGATGCGCAATATCCGCACGGTCGCGGGATTTCGGAGCCTTATCGAACGGCTCGACCGTGAGGAGCCCGCGCTGCGCGATCGGTTCCTCTCGTCTTTTCAGCCAGGTCGCGGCGACCTCTTGATCCTCGTCAATCATGGCTGGCTCAAGGAATCGAAGACAGAAGGATTCGATTGGGAAGCTGCCGCCAGCGACTACGCCGCTTGCGCGGACATCGCTATAGGTTGGCCAAACCCGGGTCTGGCCGCGCGCTGTGCGATCGCCCAGGCGGTCTGCCTCGACGAAAACGGCAACGACGCCGAGCGGGCGCTCGCCTGCCTGTCCGATGCCGAGACGCGGTTCGGATTCGACATAGCTCTCGTCCGGGCGCGCGCCAAGATACATTGGCGCCGGCGCGATCATGCCGAGGCTCTGCCCCTGCTGACCGCCGCGGCGGAACAGGGCGGCCAAGATCCGATCGAGCGCGCCTATATCGCCCGCGAAGCCGGCATCAGCGCCGCAGAGCTCGGCGATTGGGCGGCGGCCCTGAACTGGTTCGACCGCGCCCAGACGATCGCGTCGACCCTTACGCTGCCCGCGGTGCGGGCGATGGCGGTTGGGCTGCTCGCCGACACCGCGCATGCAGCATGCCGCGCCGGACATCCGGATGTCGCGATCGTGAAGCTGCGTGACGCGCTGGTCAGCTTGCCGAGCCTCGATCCCGAGGGGACGCTGCACGAAGCCCATTGCCACCGGGTCGTGCGCCACGCGATGCTATGGGTGTTCAAGGAGCTGACCGGCCGCCTGTCCGGTGCGGACCAGGAGGTTCCGTATTCCCCTGGATGCGCGAGCAATCCGGACCCGCTGGAGGCGATCCGGTCGCATCCCGTGATCGCGCTCGACCTTGCCTTCTACTTTCTCGCCGAAGCCGATGAGGCGCTCGCCGAGCCGACCGGCTTCTATCGCGAGTTTCGAGACTATCTGACCGACGGGCCGATCCTGTCGTCGGAGATTACGCTCGCCATCGCGCAGGACCGCAACGCGATCGGTGCGCACGACACCGACGATTTCGTATCGCGGATCAGGCGTCACGCGACGATGTCCGAGATCGTGGGATCAGGCGGCGGCCGCGATTTAGGCGAAGACCTCAAGAATCCCGCGCGCGGCATGATTCCGCTCGCGGTGATTGACGGTGATGCCAGCGCGGAGATTCTGCGCGGGGCGGAGGATTATCTGCTGAGCTTTGCGATCGCAACCGCGATCGCCGGCGACTTTGCCGCTGTCGACACCGTGATCGCAGCCGGCTTGGCGGCGCCCGAGCTCGTCGCCTTACATCCGCTCCTCGAACGTATGGCCGGCCGCGCCACCGGATTGACCACCGATCGCGAGGGAGCTGCCATTGCGGTCAACGCGCTCCGCCAGGATCTCACCGCGCGGCCTGCCGAATTCTGCTGGGCAGCGATTTGGCTGCTCCTCCATGCCCGTATCTCAAAGCTGCGCGACGGAGTCGCCGACCCGTTCATTACATGGCTCTTCGACGGCTGGACGACATTGGTGCAGGATTCGCGGTTCCGCTTGGCGATGCCAGCCATCAACGCGCCGCCGATCGAAGCGATTCTCGCGCAACCGGACCGAACATTGGCCGCGGCCGCGCGGTTGTTGCTGGCCGGCGCCCCCGCCGCTTCGACGAGCATCCCAGCAATGATCCGCACGCATATGGAAGAGCTGGCAGCCAGCAGCGTCTAGCGCGCGCCGCCGCCACGGAATGTCGTGCAGCTGTCAGTCGCCGAGCGTCACACTGGTATGCGAGATATAGGGCTGGAACGGCGGGAGCAACGACATGATGCTGCCGTCAGGTTGCAGAAATTCGTGGTTCACATCGGGAATGAGATCCGGGTCGAGCGGCACTCGCGCATTGGGATTGTGGAGAATGACAGCACCCTCGATCCACGTTTCCCGATAGTCAGGCGCGTACACTTCCTGGCGGAACTCTTTCGGTGCGGGACCATCGTCGTCGAGCTCACCACGCCGAAGGCCGGAACGCACCATCTTGACGCGCCGATCGCCGAACCCGGCGATATATCCCATCCGGTTGAACTTGGTGATCGTGCCCAACGGATTGAGCATGACCGCACTGACGTTTTCCGAGCCCGGCAAACCGAAGAAGTGGGAAAGCTCGCGATTTCGGCCATAGACATGCTCGTCGAGCCGCTCGATCCGGCGTTGCCCGTCAACGATCGAATGCCGGACCCCGAAGATATATTCGGTCGCCGGCATCACGATCCGGCTCATTGCGCCGGGCGCGTGGAAATCCTGGAGGGCGAGCACGAACGGAATATCGGCGACCCCCGGCAACGCCCAATAAGGTGGCTGGTGGTTGAGTTTACGGGTCAGCACCCGCGCGAGTTTTATCTGGACATAATTGTCGACGAACGCGCGGATCTCGCGCTCGGTCTTCGGTTGCGGAACCGTACCGCGCTGGGGCGGATTGACCGTGGTCGCCTCGACCGCCAGTTCGCCGCGCGGTCCTGCCAGCACGAAGTCCGGTACGGCGACATCGGCTTGACCCGCGTAGCCCAGCTCGGTGAAAGCGGCGAACAAATAGAGCTCCCAAATCCGTGGATCGAACGCCGTGGTCTGGAATTGCTGTACGAAGTTGCCGTCGGCATCCTCGTGAAACCTCATCATCGCTGCGATCAGCTCGCGAGCCGGTGAATAGCGGGCTTCTTCGGTCAGAATGCGAAAGGTCGGGTTCAGGCGGTCAACAGGCACGCGCGGCGCAAAGAAATCGACCGGGGCGCCGTGTTCGTCACCCTGATGATAGGCTTCGTCGGGAAGCGCCGCGTGGCGATCGATGGCTTCGCTCAGGCGCTCCCTGGCGGCCACGAACGTCGGAAGCGACACATCCTGATCGATCGCGCGGTAGCAAAGTCGCTGATCCCGCCCCAACACGATCCAGCCGAAGTCGCGGTCATATCTATCCCAGGTTATCAGCCCGAGCAGCCGTTCGTCCTCCGTCGAGAACCATGCGGCCTCCTGGATCAGCAAAACGATCTGCGGCAGGCGGGTGTAACCGGCCAAGGCTTCAAACCGCTGCTGGCTCAGTTCGATCAACGTCGTCCTTTCCTAAGAATACACATGCACTCAATTTGCTCCTTTAGGCTTATCTGCGGAAGACATGCACGAGATGGGCCGCAACGGCTGCTAGGGTAGCGCCGCCTCGCGAAGCGCCCGCATCACTTGCCGGAAGACTCCCTCGTATTCGGGCAGATCGCTCATCTGTTGCGACAGTCGATCCTTCCACAACCGTGCGAGACGGGCCTCCTTCGCCGCGATCGCATCAGCCAGCCCCTCGGGCTTGCGGCCGCGCAGTTCCAGCTTCGCCGTGAGTTCGCTGAGCAGTTCGCCCGGCCGGATGTCGTGTTCGTCGACGAGGTTCCACAAGTCGTAGAGATCGCGGGGTTCGGTGCGGGCCTTGTCCGACAGCGCCGCGAGCTTTTCGACGAAAATCTCCTCGAGGCTGTATGTGCGCACCGTCGGCCCCTCGGGCAGATCGGCAAATTCGTCAAAGGTGCGCAGGATCGGCCGGTCGACGAGACCGAAGCAGAACACCTCGTTGATCGTGATATCGACCTTGACGTCGCTCGCCGCCGGCAGCGGTCCTTTGTAATTGAGATATAAGGTGTGGGTGTTTTGATGGCCGTGCCGATCGGGCCGGTCGTAGGCCATGACGATGCCCGAGGCGGCCTGCATGTCGGCGAAGATCTCGGCGAACCCGGCGAGGATGGCATCGAGCTCGGTCGGCTCGATCAACGAGAAATCCAGATCCTCCGAGAATCGATAGTTTTCGAACCAGCAGCGCCGCAACGCCGTGCCGCCCTTGAACGCGAGCCGCTCACGCAACGGATGCCGGGCCAGCGCAGTTAGAAACCACGCCAGGCAATAGTCGCGCTCGATGACAGCTTCGGGGATGCGGCGCCCGCCCCCGGCTTGAAACAGTGCGTTCGCGATGCGGGAAATGTCGCGTTGCGGTATCATCAGCTGCTCCGGATCGCGTCTAGTTCATCGGGTTCGAGGTTGATGCGGATGCGCCAGCGCGCGAGCATCCTGCCTTCGGCTGGGAACAGCGGATCGAGGCGTTGATAGGTCGAGGTCAGCTTGGCGCGCAGCGGCTCCAGCGCTGGGGACTCGGCGAGGCCGTAGAATTCGAGCAGGTAGCCGAGGCGGCGAATGACGGCGCCGACATCAATCCGCACCGCATACTCGACAAGGCGGGGGATATGCAGCGTGTCGCGCTTCATCCAAAGCCCTTTGGCGACTTCGGTGATGCCCCCGACATATTGCGGATGGTTCAGACCGTCGATGATGGTTCGCTCGGGATCACTGACCCTGACCTGCTCCTCGTGCGTGATCCAATGATCCATGAGCCCGAAGAAGTTGGCTTGCTTGACGTGGATGAATTGGAATTCATAGCCGTGCAGTCGCTGGGGGCGCAATCGCTTGGCGACTGATGCCGTAATCGCAAGCTGGGGCTGCGTGACCATGCGATGCAGTTCAAGCGCACTGGCATGCGAGATGAAGTAGGGCGTGTCGCCGACCAGGCTTTTCGCGATCAGATAAGGGTCGCTGACATGCTCAGTGTCACGGCCGCGCTCGAACGGAACGAGGTTATAGAGCCCGGGCTTGAGGCGTGTAACGATCCCGCGCGCTTCGGTGTTAGCGACGAGGCTGCGGGCCGACGGAAGGCTCAGGCCGGTGATCTCTGTGACGTCCTCGAGCGAAAAGATGGTCTTGCGCCGCTCGTTCAGTTCGACGACGAGCTGCGCGGCGCGTGGACCCAGTGTCTTCGACTTATAGTTTGCGCGCATTTCGTCGCTCCAGATGCGATGTTACGAGCACTGGATATAACGACTATTATATTTATTGGCAAGAACGTAGCCCAAAGGGGCATAGAGTGCGCGCAAAATATAACGCTCTATGCCGCGCGCGGGGTGCGTCAACCACCCAATCCGCCTAGAATGGGGCCAATACCGACGCTCGCACAAACAGGACCGTGAAAGTTGGCCGAACCCGACGATACCGACCGCCTGATTCAGGACGTGCTCGCCGAGCTTGGCTGGGCGAGCGATGCGCGTCGGATTGCGGACAAGGTCCGCCAGCTCGACCGCGGCCTGCCTGCTGAGGACGAATTCATGGCGGTCTGCGCCTGGCTCGGCCAGACCCGGTTGATCCACAAGCTCGACCAGCACCAGTCGCCACCCGCGTCTCGAGAGACCTATCAGGTTCCCGACCTGCTCGCCGACTTTCAGTCATCAGGGCCAGTCCTGATCGAGGTAAAGGTGAAGCGGAGCCAGACGCTCTCGTTCACCCCAGAATATCTCGGCCGATTGAACGCCTATGCCGACCTGCTCGGCAAGCCACTGCTCATCGCCTGGAAATTTTACAGCGTCTGGATGCTGTTCGAGGTGCGGCATCTCCGAAAGGCGAGGAAAAACTTCAATATCCGTTTCGACCAGGCGATGCGGCAGAACCTGCTCGGTGTGCTTGCCGGCGACGTGTCCTACAAGATCGCGCCAGGTGCCGGGATCGTCTTGGAGTGCCTCAAGGAAGAATTGCTCGAAACCGAAACCAGCGGGGATACCACGACCGAGCAATGGCGCATGCGGATTGACCGCGTCCGGTTTACCGCCAGCGGCGGGCAGCCGCGTGACGATATCCACGAAGACGTCGCCACCTTGTTCACGACTTGGGATCTGGAAGAGCGGCAGACCTTCACTCCGACGCATATCCACATCGCCTTCCAGGCCGGCGAAGAGGGGATGATGTTCGGCCATATGGCGCTAGTCCAGCTCATCGCCTGGCGGCAGCAACCGGGAGAACAAATCAACTGGCGGCACGCAATCCGCCGAGACAAGGTGGTATCAAGCATCACCAATTTCACGGCTGCGCTCGATCGCGCGCTTGAACAGGACGTCGTGACGCTGATCCTCCATCAGCAGCCAGCAGAAGTGCCGCCGTTCCTGCGTCCCGCAGAAAGGGCCTAAGTCGGCTGCTCCGCTCCGCCCGCCCATCCGGGCAGCCTGCCGAGATCGTCGAGCTCCGCGCGCCGCAGCCCGTCGAAGACCTCCGGAAACAGTCGCGCGGCCCCCGCCCAGACGGGATGGCCGGACTTGACCTGCTCGGCCATCGCCGCGGCTTTGGCGAACGCTGTCTTCAATGACGCGCGATCGAGACGATCGCGCGCAGGTCCGGCCCGAAGCATGGTCTCGATCAATGACGCATAGGGTGCGAAAAACTGTGATGAGAGCTTGGCATTGAGCATCGCGACCAAGGCGCCCTCGCCGGTATAGCGCGTGACGTAGACGCGATCCTTGGCCGTCGCGGCGGTTCGGGCGATCGAGAAGAGGATCGCCGCCAGTTCCGCAAAATGCTGATCACCCCGCATGAATTGCGTCGACCAGCATTCGCGCTTCCACGGGCTGAGCGCTGGCACGAAACCCTTGATCGAATCCCAGGCGCGATGAAAGCAGGGTTCGCTGAACGGAAAGTCGAAGTCCGACGGCGGCGCTTCGCGAAATGCCTCCCACCATTTTTCCCGGCCGAGGCGGCAATATTCGAGCAGTCGGTCCGAGCGACGATCCTCGATGAAGACAGCGCGCCCGGTGCTGCGATCGAGGTCGTCGAGCGATGCCTGCCGTGGTTTGAGAAATCCGCCGCGATCGGTCTCGAGAAGGGCGGTCAGCACGAGCTTGCCCTGCGCGATCGATGCTGCGAGCGCCGCGTCGTCGAACAGGAAGACGTTGCCGCGCTGGAGCGTGATGACATCGTGAAAGCCTTGCGGCAGTTCTGGAGGAAGTTCGCGGAACACCCACAGCAGCGCCACGCCCTCGGCTTCATAATGAAGGTGACGCGCGATGATCTCGGGCGCGAAGGGTTTGGAGAGCTGTACTTCGATCGCGAATTTTCCGAGCCCGTCCAACTCGGCATAGACATCGGGAAAACGTCCCCGGGCCGCGATTGCGGGGCGCCGGTAGGTTTCTACGGTGACGAGCTGGCAGCGCGGGTCTTTGCCGAGCACTTCGGCAATCGTCTCGCACAGCCAGCGATGCAGCGCCGATTCCTGATGACCCTGATATTGCGCGGCGCGCGCGTCGTCGGGCTTCAGGTTGACGCCCTGATACCAGGGACAGTCGGTCGGACTCTCGGGATAGTGTGCGAAGACCGGTGCATGTTCGCCGTCGGCGAAATGCGCGCGAATGAAGATCGGCCCCTTGCACAAGCGGCACCGCGCGATTGGATGCGCGGGATCGGTCTGACGGCGGCGGGTTATCTCGCTGCGCAGATGATCCCATACCGACCGCGGCATCGCCATCAGCTGCTGGATCGACACCGCCCCGCGCGGCAGTTCAAAGTCAGCAATCTCGATCGTCCGCTGCATGGTGCGTCTGGGCGTCATCGCCATCCGCCTTTGCCGCAATTGGTATAGGCACCGATCGCCGATAGCACATATTTCGCCTCGAGATGGACGTCCTTGGGCATTTCGTCATGCGTCTTGAGTCCGTCGAAGAAGGTCGCGACCGCCGCCGTCTTCAAATCCATCACGTGGTTGACGAGCCGCTCTTGCCGAATCTCTTTGGCCTCGCCGTGACGGATCCAGCGTGTCAGGAAGATCACGACGCAAAGTGCGTAGCGGAACACAAACGTGTTAAGCGTGCATGGCGTCGTCTTGGGGTAGAAGCGCTGCTCGATGTTGAGCGATCGCAGCAACACTTTGTGGATGTCCATGCTGAGGTGGATGAGCTTGCGCTGCAACGCTTCCGAATAAGGAATCCGCTTGCGCAACCTGTCGAGCTCACCACGCTCGAAGATCGTCACGCAGCGCTCGAATAGGTTGAGGATGTTGCCGACCGACGCTTGCAGGTCGGCGACCTGCGCGCGCGACTGCTCCTCCATCAGCGCGAAGTGCGCATCGACGTGCTCGTCGTCGGGAACGTCAATCACGGTGCGGCAATATTCGCCGAATGACCCGGTCTGTTTCGGCTCGATGAGGCGGTTGACCAGCCCTTTGCTGTCACCTCGATCGCGATAGAGATCGAGCGTGCTGCGTAGGATGATGACCTGGCGCGGGTGCCGACACAGGATTTTGAGGAGCTGGCGCGCCTGGAACGCCGCCGCTTTCTTGTGCACCTCGACCAATGTCATCTCCGCGATCACCGCGTAATTGTCGGTCGAGCGGCCAAGAAACGCGGCCAAGTCATCATAGCCGAGATAGTTGGTATCAATGACGTGACGCTTCACCGCCACCGTGACGTCCTTATCGATCCGTTCGCCGGCGTGGGGTGGCTCCCGCATGGATTTTCGGACGGGGGTTGGGTGACCAAACTGACGTGCATATCACTCTCTAATTTACAGACAAACTGCATCATACTGACAGCCATGACTACGATCGATCCCTCAGCGACTTTTGTCCTCGACGGCGCCGCCATCGCCAATTTCGTGAAATTGCAGCGGATGTTCTTCCGCTGGAAGCAGCAAACGCTGGCATGCGAAGCCCGTGTCTCGCTCGCGACGGTGCAGCGCGTCGAGCGCGGCATCCGGGTGCGCCCAGCGCAGCTCCGCAAAATCGCCGTCGCGCTGCGCCAGCCCGAGGATGAATTCCTTCGTCCGCGTATGCGCCCCACGGCCGAAGAGGCCGCCGCCAATTTCGTGGAGATGTTCGCTTGGACCGAGGGCCGCGTACCGGTACCGGTGGCACCATTTCGGAGCGAACTACAGCTCAAGGCGATGCTCGCCACCCACAGCCTGCTTTTTCAATCCGATCTCGGGCCGGATGCCGCTGACGACCTCGCAGAATTGCGCGAATGGCTCGATCTCGCGTCCTTCGTCCAGGCCGAACGCCTCGGGCTGATCGGGCGCAAGCCCGAGCGCGACTTCCGAGTCAGGCCGCTGTGGCGCGACCTCCTCGCCTGTGTCGAGCGGATCGAGCGCACGCACGCGGCGGCGATCCTCACCGGCACCTATGACGCTGAACCGACCCACGGCGGTGAGCCGATCGCGATAGCGCTCCTCGCGGTGCGCTCGCGCCGCTCAAATCCCGCCGCAGGGACGATCCCGATCTTGTGGGCAGACGCTCGGGTCGACGAGCAGCAGATGCTTGCCGACTATTTCGCCGAGGACGACTGATGGCGAGCGAGCCCAGGCCGATCGACCGGTTCACCGGCGCGTTCGTCGAGGAACTCGGCAAATGGGCGGCGCGCGTGGTGATCGCCTTGGTGGTCGCGGCCACCAGTGGCTATATCCTGCTACCATCCTGATGGTATATCCAGGCATGACGCCGGGGGTTGAGGGAAAGAGGGGGCGGATGGCGGATTTTCGGTTGATCAGCGAGGCGTGGGAGCGCGAGCTCCTGGCGGCGCGACGCGCCCATCCTTCCGGTCTCCGGATCGTCTGCCCGTTCGTTAAGGCGACGGCGCTACAACGGATCGTCCGCGAGGGCACGGCCAAGAACATCGAACTGATCACGCGCTTCGATCTAAACTGCTTCGACCAGGGCGTCAGCGACATCGCGGCACTGCGCGCGGTGTTGGCGGCGGGCGGCAAGGTGCGCGGCGTGCGCGGGCTGCACGCGAAGCTCTATCTGTTCGGCAACGCCAGCGTGATCGCGACGAGCGCCAACGTCACCGAGGCGGCGATGCGGCGAAACCACGAATTCGGCTTCGCCGCCGGCGATCCCGCGATCGTCTCGACCTGCGGCGACTATTTCGAGCGGCTATGGAAGCTGGCCGGCGCCGATCTCACCCCGGTGAAGCTCAAGGAGTGGGAGAAAATCCTCGAAGCGCGGCGCGTCGCCAATCCGGGAAAGCCCAAGCAATCGCTCCCCGATTTCGGCGCGAAGGTTCCCGCCGACAGTCCGTTCGTCACGTCGACTGCGGCCACGCCCTCCTTTGCCAATCAGGCCTTTGTCAAATTCTCAGGAACGGGTGACAACAAGGCGAGCCGTGATCTCCGCACCGACGATGTCGTCGCGGAGTCGGGCGCTAATTGGGCGTTCACGTATCCCAGCGCAATCCATCCCCGGCAGGTCAAGGACGGCGACGTTCTGTATCTCGGGCGCCTCGTCCATAGCCCGGACGATCTGATGATCTTCGGCAAGGCAATCGGCCGCGAACATCGTGACGATGTCGATGTCGCCAGCAGGGCGGAGATCGCCCTGCGGCCGTGGAAGCAAAATTGGGCCAATTATGTGCGGGTGCACGATACTCGGTTCCTCGACGGGACGCTCGACGATGGCGTGTCGTTCCGCGCGATGATGGCGGCGATGAAATCGGACAGCTTCGCCTCGACGCAGCGAAACGCTGCGGCAGGCAGGGGCAATATCGATCCGATGATCGCCTATAACCGCAAACCGGGCATGGTGCTCACCGACCGATCGCGGGCGTGGATCGACGAACGCCTTGAAGACAAATTGCGGACCTTGGGCGAGCTCGACCTGTCGAAGAAGCGATTCGCGCCGCCCGGACTTCCCTTAGGCAAGCTCGGCTATCCCCAACACTGAGCGCCGATCAAGGAAAGGCGCAGTCGATCGCCCAGGCGCAGCCTTCGAGTACGATCATCGTCATTCCCGGCGTGTGGATGTCGGTGGTGCCGTGCGACAGGCCATTGCGCATCGCGACCAGCGACTGCGCGCGATCGATCGGTTGCGCGCGAGACCATTTGGGAAAGATAGCGTGTTTGCGCGCGCGCTCGACGAGGTTGTGCAACGTGTCGCTCGATTGCCCCGCCAGCCGTAATCGAAGCGCGAGTTCGACCGCGCCGAGCGCCTGGATTTCGGCATTCACCAATAGATCATAATCGAAATAGGCATAGATGACGAGATTGCGCGCACGGTCGAATGCATCCCGCACCTCGCCCGGCGCGGTGCCGCGCAGCGTGACGGACGCGACGGCGGCGTGGTGCGCGGGCAGGTCGATCGGACGAGCGCCGTCGCCGTCGACGACGACAAGTCCTGCATAGCGAGCGTCCGCCGTGAGAATCTGATCAACTCTTTTGAATGCCATAGACCAACCGCTTCGTTGCCGCCCAAGTATAGCTTGTTACCGCGGCAGGCGTCACCAAATCTCCTGCCCGCTGCGCGCGCGCAAAGCGCCAGTTGATCGCGTCGGTGCACATGCCTCCGCCGACTTACTTGCCAAGATGCTTGCCTTATGAGCGGAGGGCCGCGTAGCCCCTCCACAGCTTAAAAGCCGACTTTCCGGATTGTCCAATCAAGCGGTCATTTGAGGCTCATACTACGCTAGCCTTTCTGCCTTTCCGCTAAGATACGCCGCCCGCAACTCGCTGTTGCATTCACCCGCTTTGATGTCTCTTTGATCTGCCTCACGAGCGCAGCCGATGATTGGTTGCCTCGCCGACACGAGGCAATTCATGAGCGTCATCCCCATCCAGTCGCAAGCATCGTCGCGCGGAGCGCGCATGCTGCGCACTGCGCTCGGGCCGGAGATTGCCGCCTGGCTTGAAGATGCCTCGGTCATCGAGGTCATGCTCAATCCCGATGGACGGCTGTGGATCGACCGGCTCGGAGCCGGGATCGCCGATACGGGGAGCGGGATGTGTGCTGCCGATGGCGAGCGGATCATCCGCTTGGTGGCGCATCATGTCGGAGCCGAGGTTCATGCCAAGGCGCCGCGGGTGTCGGCGGAGCTTCCCGATACGGGTGAGCGCTTCGAAGGTCTGCTGCCGCCGGTGGTGGCAGCGCCGAGCTTCGCGATCCGCAAGCCCGCCGTCGCGGTGTTCACGCTCGCAGATTACGTTGCAGCGAACATCATGTCTGCATGGCAGGCCGACGCGCTGGTTCGCACCGTTGCGGCCCGGAAGAACATCTTGGTCGCTGGCGGCACGTCGACCGGCAAGACCACCCTCACCAACGCGCTGCTGGCCGAAGTCGCCAAGACCGACGACCGCGTGGTCCTGATCGAGGACACGCGCGAACTGCAATGCGCAGCGCCCAACCTTGTCTCGCTGCGCACCAAAGACGGCGTGGTCACGCTCTCCGACCTGGTTCGCTCGGCCCTGCGCCTGCGGCCCGACCGCATCCCGATCGGCGAGGTGCGCGGAGCCGAAGCGCTCGACCTACTCAAAGCCTGGGGCACCGGCCATCCCGGAGGCGTCGGCACGATCCACGCAGGATCGGCGCTTGGGGTCCTGCGGCGCATGGAGCAGCTGATCCAGGAAAGCGTCGTCACTGTGCCGCGCGCGCTGATCGCCGAGACCATTGATGTGATCGCCGTCCTGGTCCGCGACGGGACCGGACGGCGGCTCGCCGAACTCGCTGAGGTCACCGGGCTCGATGATCGCGGCGACTACCAGATCCTACCAATCACACCCCCAGCCACAGGAGTTTCATCGTGATCCGCACCCTATCGCGCGCCCGTGCCCGCCTCTCCGCTGCCATGCTCGGCGGCTTCGTTGCTCTTGCCATTACGGGCCCTGCCCATGCGGCGGGCTCATCGATGCCGTGGGAGGCGCCGCTCCAGTCGATCCTCGAGTCCATCCAGGGCCCCGTCGCCAAGATCGTCGCGGTGATGATCATCATTGCGACTGGTCTAGCACTCGCTTTCGGCGACACCTCGGGCGGGGCGCGACGGATGATCCAGATCGTGTTCGGCCTGTCGATCGCCTTTGCCGCCTCATCCTTCTTCCTGTCGTTCTTCTCGTTCGGCGGCGGGGCTCTCGTCTGATGGAGACCGCGGCGCCAGAAGCCGTGCCGGGCTTTGTCGTTCCGGTTCACCGCGCGCTGACCGAGCATATCCTGCTTGGTGGCGCACCGCGCGGGCTGGCGATCACCAATGCGACGCTGGCCGCCGCGATCGGGCTTGGCCTGCGCCTGTGGATCGCCGGCGTGGTGATCTTCGCGCTGGGCCACATGGTCTCGGTCTGGGCGGCGCGGCGCGATCCGCAATTCGTCGATGTCGCGCGACGGCATCTGCGCTTCCCCACTTTCCTGAGGGTCTGATCCCATGCTTTCGCTTCGCGAATACCGGAACAAGGCCGACCGGCTTGCCGACTTCCTGCCCTGGGCTGCGCTGGTCGCACCCGGCGTCGTGCTCAACAAGGACGGTAGCTTTCAGCGCTCGGCCCGCTTTCGCGGTCCCGATCTCGACAGCGCGACGCCCGCAGAACTGATCGCGACGACCGCGCGCCTGAACAGCGCGCTGCGGCGACTGGGTTCAGGCTGGGCCATCTTCGTCGAGGCAGTGCGCCGCCCGGCGCTGGACTACCCCGACAGCGACTTTCCCGATCCCGCTTCTGCGCTAATCGAGCGCGAACGCGCCGCGCAGTTTGCCGAGGAAGGCGCCCATTTCGAAAGCCGCTATTTCCTGACCCTGCTGTGGATGCCGCCCGCCGAAGACGCGGCCCGCGCCGAAAGCTGGCTCTACGAGGGCAAGGCCGAAAAGGGCATCAATCCCAAAGAACTGCTCGACCTCTTCGTCGACCGCACCGAGCGCCTGCTGCGCCTGATCGATGGCTTTGTGCCCGAGGTCGCGTGGCTCGATGACGGTGAGACGCTGACATACCTGCACAGTTGCGTTTCCACCCGCAGTCACCGCGTCCGCGTTCCCGAGATCCCGATGCATCTGGACGCGCTGCTGGCCGATCAGCCGTTAACTGGCGGGCTCGAGCCGCGCCTCGGTCGCGCGCATCTGCGCACGCTGACCGTGGTCGGCTTTCCCAGCAGCACCTTCCCGGGTCTGCTCGACGAGCTCAACCGGCTCGCCTTCGCCTATCGCTGGTCGACCCGCGCAGTCATGCTCGACAAGATCGACGCCACAAAGCTGACCGCCAAGATCCGCCGGCAATGGTTCGCCAAGCGCAAGTCGGTTGCAAGCATCCTCAAGGAGGTGATGACCAACGAGGCTTCGACGCTGCTCGACAGCGATGCCTCGAACAAGGCCGCCGATGCCGATGCCGCGCTGCAGGAGCTCGGATCGGATTTTGTCGGCCAGGCCTATGTCACCGCGACGGTGACGGTGTGGGACGAGGATCCGGCGCTGGCTGCGGAGAAGCTGCGTCTGGTCGAAAAGGTCATCCAGGGCCGCGACTTTACCGTGATCGTCGAAGGCATGAACGCGGTCGAGGCCTGGCTCGGATCGCTCCCCGGCCATGTCTACGCCAATGTCCGGCAACCGCCGATCTCCACATTGAACCTTGCCCACATGATCCCCCTGTCTGCCGTGTGGGCCGGGCCGGAACGGGACGATCACTTCAACGCCGCCCCATTATTCTATGCGCGGACCGAAGGCTCGACCCCATTCCGGTTTTCGCTCCATGTTGGCGACGTCGGGCACACTCTGATCGTCGGCCCGACCGGGGCCGGCAAGTCGGTGCTGCTCGCGCTGATGGCGCTGCAGTTTCAGCGCTATGATCGCGCCCAGGTCTTTGCCTTCGATTTCGGCGGCTCTATCCGGGCAGCGGCGCTCGCATGCGGTGGGGACTGGCAGGACCTCGGCAATTCGTTGACCGGTTCCGGCCTGGCTGAGGACAGCACTGGCACGGTGCTGTTGCAACCGCTGGCCCGGATCGACGAACCGGCGGAGCGCAATTGGGCGGCCGAATGGCTCCAGGCGATCCTTACCGCTCAAGGCGTAACGGTTGATCCCGCTACCAAGGAGCATCTCTGGTCGGCGCTGACCTCGCTCGCCACCGCGCCCATGACCGAGCGCACGCTCACCGGGTTGGCCGTCCTGCTCCAATCGCAGGCCTTGAAGCAGGCGCTGGCGCCCTATTGCATTGGCGGGCCGTTCGGGCGGCTGCTCGATGCCGAGAGCGAACGTCTGGGCGAGGCCAGCTTTCAGGCCTTCGAAACCGAAGGACTGACGGGCTCGGCCGCAGCCCCTGCCGTGCTGTCCTATCTGTTCCACCGCATCGAAGGCCGGCTCGACGGCTCGCCGACGATGATCATCATCGACGAGGGCTGGCTTGTCCTCGACAGCCCGGCCTTTGCCGCACAACTGCGTGAATGGCTCAAGACGCTGCGCAAGAAGAATGCGAGCGTGGTGTTTGCGACCCAGAGCCTCGCCGACATCGAAAGCTCGGCGATCGCGCCTGCCATCATCGAGAGCTGCCCCACCCGCATCTTCCTCCCCAACGAACGTGCGGTCGAACCACAAATATTGGCGATCTATCGGCGCTTCGGCCTCAATGACCGGCAGATCGAGATCATCGCGCGGGCGACGCCCAAGCGCGACTATTACTGTCAGTCGGCGCGCGGCAACCGATTGTTCGAACTTGGCCTGGGCGAAGTCGCGCTCGCCTTCACTGCCACCTCATCAAAGGCCGACCAGCTCGCGATCGATGCGATCACGGGCGTGCACGGCTGCGCCGACTTTGCTCCGCGCTGGCTGCGCCATCGCGGTCTGGCCTGGGCAGCCGAGCTACTGCCCGGCCCTTCGCCCCTTCCCCAGCCCGGTCCCCGGTTGGACCAACCCCAGGAGTAGTGCCCATGAAACGCCATAGACTCGCCTCGATGCTCGCTGCCGGTGCAGCCGTCCTCTCGGTCAGCGTCAGCGCCATGCAGCCGACGGCCGCCAGCGCCCAGATCGGCGGCGTGGTGTTCGACCCGCGCAACTATGCCCAGAACATCCTGACCGCCGCGCGCACGCTCGAGCAGATCAACAACCAGATCCGGCAGCTCCAGAACCAGGCCACCTCGCTCGTCAACGAGGCGCGCAACCTGCAATCGCTGCCACTCACCGTGCTCGAACCGCTGCAGGCGCAGATCCGGCGGACCCAGGCCTTGCTCGGGCAGGCGCAGCGCGTGGCTTACGACGTCCGTCAGATCGAACGCGAGTTCCAGAACAACTATCGCGCGGGCTCGATGACCGGGCCGCAGCGCGAGCTGGTCCAGGGTGCTGAAGCCCGGTGGCAGAACAGCGTCGGCGCGTTCGAGGATGCCCTACGGGTTCAAGCCGGCGTGGTTGGCAATATCGACGGCACGCGCGCCGCCGTCGACAGCCTCGTTGGCTCAAGTCAGTCGGCAACCGGCGCGCTTCAGGCCGCCCAGGCTGGCAATCAGCTACTGGCAGTGCAGGCGCAGCAACTCGCGGACCTGACCGCCACGGTCGCCTCGCTCGCGCGCGCACAATCGCTCGACGCCGCTGCGCAAGCGACCGCCAAGGCGCAGGCACGCGAACAGCTGCGCCGCTTCCTCGGCGATCGCCGGCCCTATGTTCCCGGCAATGCCCGGCTGTTCGGGAACTGAGGCGATGGACAGCAAGCTCTTTGCGCGGATTGGGTCCAGCGCCTTCGTCGCCATTGCCATCACCATGGCCATGCTCGAATTGCGCGAAGAGCCTGCGCCGCCGCCAAGCGCTCCGATAGCTGCGGCGGATGTATCCGGAGACGGTGCAAAGGCCACCCTTGGCTATTGCTCAAGACTGGGCATTGAGGCGGCATCGGTCGATATCTGCACCGCAGCCTGGGCAGAGGAACGCCGCCGGTTCCTGGGGCAAGCCGAGCGTGATGCGGCGGTCGTGCCCCCTGTGGCTGACAACAGCGGGGATCCCACCCTCGATATGGCGGGGGATCGCTGACATGGGTGGCACCGGCGTCGTCGACCGCTTCCTCGACATCTTTTCGCGCTACATTGACAGCGGGTTCGGCCTTCTGGGCGGCGAAGTCGCCTTCATCGCGACCACGCTGATCGTCATCGACGTCACGCTGGCAGCGCTGTTCTGGTCATGGGGCGAGCAGGACGACATTCTTGCCCGCCTCGTCAAGAAGACCCTGTTTGTCGGGATCTTCGCCTACATCATCGGCAACTGGAACAGCCTCGCACGCATCGTGTTCGAGAGTTTCGCCGGGCTTGGCCTCAAGGCCAGTGGCACCGGGTTTACGGCTGCCGAACTGTTACAGCCAGGAAGGGTCGCGCAAGTGGGGCTCGATGCCGCCTATCCCTTGCTGGAATCGATCTCCGAGCTGCTCGGCTTTGTCAGCTTCTTCGAGAATTTCCTGCAGATCGTGATCCTGCTGGTCGCCTGGGCGATCGTCATCATCGCCTTCTTTATTCTATCGATTCAGCTGTTCATCACGCTCATCGAGTTCAAGCTGGCCACGCTCTGCGGCTTCGTGCTGATCCCGTTCGGCCTGTTCGGCAAGACTGCCTTCATGGCCGAGCGCGTTCTTGGCCATGTCGTCTCGTCGGGCATCAAGGTGCTGGTGCTCGCGGTGATCGTTGGCATCGGCTCGACCATCTTCTCCGAGTTCACAACTGCCATCGCGGGCGAACCCACGATTGAGGACGCGCTGTCGATCGTGCTGGCAAGCCTGGCGCTGCTCGGCCTTGGCATCTTCGGTCCCGGGATCGCCAATGGCATCGTGTCGGGCGGACCTCAGCTTGGCGCCGGCGCCGCAGCCGGCACCGCGCTGCTCGCGAGCGGCGCTGCCGCAGGCGCTGTCGCCGGCGCGAAACTGGCGGGCGGCGCGGTCGCCAGTGCTGCCTCCAATGTCGCGCAAGGGACGTCGCGCGCCGCAGGCGGCGCGACCATGGCTTACGCCCTCGGCTCTGCCGGCAAGTCGGGCGGCGCAGCGGTGGCAAGCGGCGCGCGTGCCGTCGGCGAATATGCCGCCAGCGCTGCAACATCGCCGCTGAGGAAGGCCGGTGACGGCGTGAAGCAATCGTTCCGCGAAGGCAGCCGCGACGCCATCACCAAGACCGGCGGCAGCATCACTCCCGGACCTAACACGCCGCCGCCATCGCCGCCTGCGCCGTCAGATACCGGTGCCGACCAGCCAGCCTGGGCCAAGGCGATGAAGGACCGGCAGACGATTTCCCACGGCGCGAGCATCGCCGCGCACACACTCAAATCGGGCGACAGCCACGGCGGCGGCGCGTCGATCGACACTTCAGAAAAGGACTGACGCACATGTTCCGACGACCTTCGATCCGCTACGGCAAGACGCCCGAACCGGAGACGCCCTACCAACGCGCAGCCCAAGTCTGGGACGAGCGCATCGGCTCGGCGCGGATACAGGCGCGAAGCTGGCGCTATGCCTTTTTCGGCGCGCTCGGTCTGTCCGCCTGTCTCACTGCGGGGATCGTCTGGCAGGGTTCACAGGGCTCGATCATTCCATGGGTGGTGCAGGTCGACAAGCTTGGCGAAGCCCAGGCCGTCGCCCCTGCGGTCAGCGACTTTAACCCAAGCGACCCGCAGATCGCCTTCCACCTGGCGCGGTTTATCGAACAGGTGCGCAGCATTCCCGACGATCCGATCATTGTCCGCCAAAACTGGCTGCGCGCCTATGACTTTGTCACCGACCGCGGCGCATTGGTGCTCAACGATTATGCCCGGACCAACGATCCCTTCGCGGCTGTAGGCCGCGAACAGGTCGGGATCGATGTCACCAGCGTCATCCGCGCCTCGCCGGCCAGCTTTCGCGTTGCCTGGGTCGAACGCCGCTACCGCGATGGTAGCCTTGCCGAGACCAGTCGCTGGACCGCGATCCTGACGATCACCGTCCAGACCCCGCGCACCCCCGATGCCCTGCGCAAGAATCCGCTCGGCATCTTCGTCAATGCCATCAACTGGTCAAAGGAACTTGGCTCATGATCTCGCCCATTCACGGTCGCCTTGCGGTCACCCTCTTGCCCGTTTTGCTTGGAACAACCGCCTGTCCGGCTTCAGCACAGATGGTGGCCCTAGAACCGGCGCAAGTGGTCATCGATTCGGGGACCAGCGCAACAATGCAGACGCAATCCGAATCGCGGCGAGCCCCCTCCCCCGCCGCGCGCCGCTCCCAACCTTCCTTGCCCCGGGATCGGGTGGGAGCGGCAAACGCCGCCGCGCGCGTGCAACCCGAGGGCGAGCAGTTCATCAACGCGATCCAGAACTACGCCTGGGCGCCCGGCGCGCTCTATCAGGTCTATACCGCGCCGGGACAGGTGACCGACATTGCGCTGCAGGAAGGCGAGCAGCTGGTTGGCGCCGGACCTGTCGCTGCCGGCGATACCGTGCGCTGGCTGATCGGCGACACCGTAAGCGGACGCGGGGCCAGCGCCCGTGTCCACATTCTGGTCAAGCCGGTCCGCTCCGATATCACAACAAACCTCGTCATCAATACCGACCGGCGCACCTATCATATCGAGCTGCGCGCCAATCCGTCGGTCTACATGGCGTCGGTCTCCTGGACCTATCCGCAGGACGAGTTGATCGCCTTGCAGCAGGCGCAGGAAGCCGAGAGGCGCGCAGCACCAATTGCTGCCAATATTCCGGTCGAGGCGCTCAATTTTGCCTACCGTCTGTCGGGCGATCGGCCTGCGTGGCGACCGGTGCGCGTGTTCGATGACGGGCGGCAGACTTTCATCGAGTTTCCCGAAAGCGTTTCGCAAGGTCAGATGCCGCCGCTGTTCGGGCTTGGCGAAGGCAATCAAGCCGAGCTCCTCAACTACCGCGTGTCAGGCCGCTTCATGGTCGTCGACCGGCTGCTCGAGCGCGCCGAACTGCGCCTTGGCGACCGCCGTTCGCAGCAGCGCGTCGAGATCCGCAAGGAACGCCGGAGGACGCCGTCATGAGCGACGAAGCTGCTCCAACGCCAGAAGAGGCGGTCAAGCTGCGCGGAGATCCGCCGCGCGTCATGCGGCTGTCGCGCAAGGCCATCGGCATCGCGTCGGCTTGCGGCTTTGCCCTTGTCGGCGGTGCGTTGATCTATGCCCTGCAGCCCGCGAGCCGGGCCGAGCGCGAGGAGCTGCTCAACACCGAAGGCGCGGCGCGGCCCGATGCATTGGCCGATGCCCCTCGCGACTATGGTGATGTCCCCAAGCTGGGCCCGCCCCTGCCCGGCGATCTCGGCGCGCCGATCCTGGCGGCACAACAGCGCGGCGATGTCGCCGAGCTCCCACCGATCGGCGCTGCGCCGCCCACTGGTCCTGCGCCAACGCCTGCGCAAACGGCAGCCGAGACCGAACGACAGCGGCTTATGCAGGAACGCAGCGCCGCTCGCGAAAGCCGCCTGTTCTTTGGTGGCGGTGCGGGAGCAGCTGCTGTCGGTGACGGATCGGAAGTTGCCGATCCCGGCGGTGGGCCGCCGGTGCCGCAACTTGCAGCAGAGGCTCAGCGTCCCGCCTTTGCCGACCGCCCCGCCGAGCGCCGGACGGTATCAGCGAGTCGGATCGAGCCACCTGCGGGCACCTATGTCTTGCAGGCGGGCAGTATCATTCCTGCTGCCCTCATCACCGGGATTCGCTCCGATCTTCCAGGTCAGGTCACCGCGCAGGTCACCGAGCCAGTCTATGACAGCGTCACCGGCCGCATCCTGCTCATCCCCCAGGGATCGCGACTGATCGGCGACTATAATGCCGACGTGTCCTTCGGCCAGCGCCGGGTCCAACTCGCATGGAACCGCCTGATCTTGCCCGATGGCCGGTCGATTGTGCTGGAACGCCAACCCGGCGGGGACCCATCCGGCTTTGTCGGGCTGCAAGACGGCGTGGACTTCCATTGGGGCGGCGTTCTGCGGGCAGCACTGGTCTCGACTCTGCTGGGTGTTGGCGGCGAGCTTGGCGCTGGCAATGACGACAATCTCACCCGCGCGCTGCGCCGCGGCTCGCAGGACAGCATCGACCGCGCGGGCGAACAGGTGGTCAGCCGCGAGCTCGACGTACGGCCGACACTGACGATCCGTCCGGGTTTTCCTGTGCGCGTGCTGGTGACCCGTGACCTCGTACTGGGAGGCGGATCGTGACTCGATTGAAATTGGCCGATCTGGCCGACGAAAAGCCGGTCAAGGTAACCATCGAGCTGTCGTCCCGCCTTCACCGCGAACTGCTCGCCTATGGCTTGGCGATCAACGGCGGCGATACCAAAGATGCTCCATCACCTGAACGGCTGATCCCGCCGATGATCGAGCGCTTCATCGCGACCGACCGGTCCTTCGCCAGATTGCGGCGCTCGGGTCAGGCCGGGTAGCGTTCGCTGAGCAGTTCAAAGAACCGCTTCAGCGCTGGGTTGTCGTTATCCTCGCGCCAGTAGAACGCATAGTCGAGCCGCGCAGGGCCGCCCTGATCCATGATCTCGAGGAACGTCAGTTCCGGCCATTGCACCCCGATCGAGGCTTCGGTGGCAAGCGTGACGTACCGCCCGAACGGGACCGTGCTCAGAACACTTTCGAGGCTTGTGTCTTGCACGATCAGGTGGGCACGATAGCCCTGATCTGACAATCGACGCTTCAGATTGCGGGCCATGGCGGGCCCCACGCCTTGGCTGGGCAGCACGAGAACCTGTCGGCGCAAATCACTCCAGTGAATCCGGTCTGATGTGGCCAATTGATGGTCTTTCGGCAACGCAACAAGCAATCGCTCCGACCATGCCGAGCGCCGCGAGATGCCGGCGTCGTGCGCGTCCGATGGCATCAGCGCGACGTCGATGATCCGGGCCTTCAGATCGCTGAGCATCCGCTCGGGATCGGCTTCGATCCCGTCAAACTGAATATCGGGGTGACGCCGCATATATTCGCCAATGGTCGCGCGCATATTGCCGGCCATCAGGGACGCAGAAAAGCCGACCGCGATCCTGCCTTCCTCGCCATAGCTGACCGCGCGGGCTGTCGTCTGAAGATTGTCGATATCGGTGAGAATGCGCCGGGCAACACTGAGGAACGCCTTGCCTTGTTCGGTCGGTATTGCGCCGCGCGTGCTGCGTTCGAAGAGCTTGATCCCGAGGCGCGCTTCCAGGGCGGCTATTCGTCTGCTCAAGGTCGATTGCTTGATGCGCATTGCTTCGGCGGCGCGTGAGAAATTCTGGGCATCGGCGGTGGCTACCGCAAATCTGAGCTGACGCACTTCGATCATAAGGCTTTGCGACCCTTATCTTTATCCCCGTGCTTCGCGCTATCACCAAAAGCCCGAAGCCCCTAGGTTCCTTTATCCAAGCTACATCGAGCGACGAACAACCGCTGCGCGATGCTATGGCGCGGCCCGATTGAATTATGGGAGCACAACGCAACCGCTTATGTTACATCAGGCCATTACTTCACAATTTCATACGGATCTTCATTTGTTGAGACGAGCGACTAGGCGAACACCTATGTTCGCGTTTCGCCACAATTTTTTTTCAACATTTACATTATATGCCTCCGCCAAAATGAATAAAACAACACGTTAGCCGCAAGAGATTTATCTGTGCGGAGATCAAGCGCCTCATTCTTCGGCGCTCGCCTGATATGCCGCCGGGTTAACGCCGAAACGCGTGGTAAAGGCACGCGAAAAACTGCTTGGGGTCGCATAGCCCACGCCGCGCGCGACTTGCTCGACGGATGCGCGGCTACGCAGCAACCGGTCTGCCGCAGCGAGCAAGCGCAGTTCGCGCAGCACTGTGGCGGGAGGGTGTCCGAACGACGCCTGGAACCGCTTAATGAAGGCCGACCGACTTAAGCATGCCAGCTGCGCCAGGGACATCACACTGTGTGCCGCACCGGGCTCATGCACCATGGCGCTGAAGGCACGCATCACCTGCTCATCGCTAACCAGATCAAGCGCACCAAGCCAACTCTGCTGTTCGGCGAGCCCGCGGCGCAACAGTATCACCAAAACCTGGCGCAGCATCGCTGCGGCCATAGTCCGGCCGCCCGTGTTGTTCCCACTGAGTTCGGTGCGGATCAATGGCATCAGACTGCCGACACTATCTTTGCCGGAATGCTCCACCACCGGTGCATCAAGCGCACCGAATAAGTCGCGATCGCCAGCCTGTATTGCACGGAAATGGCCGCAGACGATCTTCAGCGCTGGCTCGTCACTTCCTGCCTGCCAGCGCTTCAGTGTGGGTTGTCCAAGGTCGATGGTTACCGCGACCACACCTCCACAACCTGTCCGTGCCTCTGGAGTAGACCGCGCCTGGATGCGGTAAGGGGTGTCCCGCGGGGTAACAAGCAGCGTTTCCGGGCCGAAGGGAACAGGCGCGCCCGACCCTAACACCAGTTCACCTTCGCCATGCAACACATAGTGAAGACCTGATGCCGGGGTGGCTGAAAAGGCCAACGCCCAAGCGGGGGCAATGAAGCATTCGGAAAAAGCGATCGGCTCGACACGCAGTTGATCGAACAGCGCATCAAGGTCGATTCGCGACAAGAGACGTTTGGACAAGAGAAAGAGCCCTTCTGCACAAATATTTGATCTACATGGCTTTCATCATGAAGAGACAAGCATTGCGTTAGCGAATGCCTACGTCAACAGGGAGATATCTCATGCACATTCCGAAGGGTTCGCTGCTGTTTGCAGCCTCGGCGCTTTTGTTGGCCGGGTGTAGCGAGGCGACCGAAACGAGAGCGGAAAATAGCGGCGCTGACGCCGCAGGCACCTTGCGCGTACCTGCCGATTATCGTGATACCTATCAATATCTCGGCACTTGGGCTGTGGCGGCCGATGGCACACCCGGATCAAAGGAGATGCATATCGTCTATGCCTCGCCCGGTGCTGCAGCCGGGCATCGCGCTACCGGCACGTTCGCGGACGGCACGACGCTAGTAAAAGAGGTGTTCGAGGCGACGACGGGACCAATGACAACGGGCACTGTCAGCCATACGAAAGCCTTGAAAGGCTGGTTCGTTATGGTGAAGGACAGCAAGAACAGCCATCCCGACAACAAGTTGTGGGGCGACGGCTGGGGCTGGGCATGGTTTGATCAGGGCGCCCCGACCAAGACGAAATCGACCGATTACAAGACCGATTGTCTGACTTGCCACTTGCCAGCCAATGCGACTGACTCGATTTATGTCGATGGCTATCCGGTGCTCAAGAAATAAGCGGAGCGGTGCCTCTGTTGGGATCCGCACACCGCCTCGCCTTGCGACAAGCGGGCCCGCTTTCACGGGCTCAACGCTGTTGGCTGATTCTGCAAAGGTCAGAATAGTGAGGAATTGAGTTCCGTACCCGTAATTTTTCTGCCGACTAAATCATGGCGCTGAGGGCGTTGGGCTATGGCTCAGGTCGTGGAGCGCCAAACTCCAGACGTGGCAAACCCTGCATGCCGTGATCGGGGCATGCAGGGTGGCATTGTTGATAACAACTCTTGTGTCCTTGATAGACGTGCTCAGGCAGCGGCGTTCTTTCGGCCTGATTGGTTGGCTCGCGAGGTACAGGTAACCACCGCGATCACGCCAGCTGCCATAACCGGGTAGTAGATCGAAGCCAGAGCGGTGAAGCCAAGCAAGAATGGCGCGGCAAT
>JAFWGI010000015.1 GCA_017512425.1 Hyphomicrobium sp. | reverse complement strand
CGCCGTCGAACGCTTGGTGAGGCCGCCAAAGCGGCGCTCACGCGCGGAGAATTCTTCGATCGCACTTTCAAGGACGGGCCGATCGAAGTCCGGCCAGTACGTGTCCAGGAAAACGAACTCCGTATATGCGGTCTGCCAGAGGAGAAAATTCGACAAGCGCATTTCCCCCGACGTCCGGATCAGCAGATCGGGATCGGGAATACCAGCCGTATCGAGAGCGGCTCCAAGATGTTCGTCGGTGATTTCATCGGCGCGCAGTGTGCCCGCAGCAACGTCCGCTGCCAGCTTCCGCGCGGCCTTCGCGATCTCACCGCGCGATCCGTAGTTGAAGGCAATGACAAGTGTCATGACCGTGTTGTTCGCCGTCACCTCGACGGCCTCGTCGATCAACGACATCAGATCGGAATCGACTTTCTGCCGCTCACCGATCATCAAGATGCGCACGCCGGCCTTATGTAGATCGGCAAGATCGCGGCGTATGAAGCGCTTCATCAGCCCCATCAAATCGTCAATTTCTTCGAGCGGACGCTTCCAGTTTTCAGAGGAGAAGCTGAAAATGGTCAGATATTCGATCTTGAGAGCGATCGACGCCCGCACCGTACGGCGCACGGCCTCAACGCCCTGACGGTGTCCTAGTGTCCGAGGCAGACCGCGCTCGCGCGCCCAGCGCCCATTGCCATCCATGATGATCGCGACGTGACGCGGACCCGCCGTTCGGCTTGGTGCAGGGACGCCGGGATTGCTTCTGTCGCTCACTGTCAGCAGACCTTCGTTTGTCGATTGCGGCGGTCGTTCAGGCTCGGTTGGTACGCGTGGCGAGGCGTCTGTAACAAACGAAATTCACAGCAGGCGAAAACTACTTCGCGGTCGGTCAATAACGCCGCGGCTGGCGCAGCGACGCTTCAATTCTACACCTTTTGGATCTCGGCTTCCTTGGTCACGGTGGTCGAATCCACTTCCTTGATCAACTTGTCGGTCAATTCCTGAACTTTTTCGGAATTCCCGCGATGGTCATCCTGGCTCATCTTCCCATCTTTTTCGAGCTTCTTGAGCAGATCCATAGCGTCGCGGCGCACGTTGCGGATTGCGATCTTGCTCTGCTCGGCATATTTGTGCGCAAGCTTGACCAGTTCGTTGCGGCGGTCCGACGTCAAGGCGGGGATCGGCAGTCGCAGCACCTGCCCGTCCATAATCGGATTGAGCCCGAGGTTCGCTTCGCGGATCGCCTTGTCGACAGCCTGGACGTTACTGCGATCCCAAACCTGCACGGAAATCATGCGCGGTTCCGGCACAGAGACCGTTGCCACCTGATTGAGCGGCATGCGCGACCCGTACACCATTACCTGCACCGGGTCCAAAAGGTTGGCGCTGGCGCGGCCGGTTCTCAGGCCTGAGAATTCGCGCTTCAAGGCGTCGATCGACGCGCGCATTTTGGTTTCGATTTCTTTGATGTCGTAGGCTGCGAGTGACATACCTTCTCCTTAATACGGCAGCCCCGGCGGCGCTTGATCCTTGAGCGCACGTTGCTGCGGGCGGGTCGTGCTATCCCTGAATGACGGTCTGGCGGGCAGCGCCGCGGAGCGCTTTCAGCAAATTACCCGGCTCTTCGATGGAGAACACAATTACCGGAAGAGCGTTATCGCGGGCAAGTGCGATCGCCGCCCCGTCCATCACCTTGAGATCTTTCGATAAAACCTCAGCATACGTGAGCCTGTCGTAGCGCTGTGCCGTCGGGTCTTTCTTCGGGTCGGCCGAGTAGACGCCATCGACTTGTGTCGCCTTGGCGACCGCATCGCAATTCATTTCAATCGCACGCAGAGTTGCGGCTGTGTCTGTGGTGAAGAAAGGATTGCCAGTGCCGGCCGCAAAAATGACGACGTGGCCCTTCTCGACGTAGCTCAGCGCCTTCGGCCGAACATAGCTTTCGCACACGGTCGGCATCGGAATGGCGGAAAGAACGCGCGCGGGTGTGTTCTTGTGCGCGAGCGCGTTCTGGAATGCGAGCGCGTTCATCACGGTCGCAAGCATGCCCATGTAGTCGGCGGTCGCGCGATCCATGCCCTTCGCCGCACCCGAGAGCCCGCGAAAAATATTCCCGCCGCCGACGACGACAGCGATCTGAGCGCCGGCATCAACAGCCTCCGCAATGTCCGCGGCGAGCCGGTCACAGACGCCCATATCAATGCCGTACGCGCCTTTGCCCATCAGCGCTTCGCCCGAGAGCTTCAGCATAAGCCGCTTGTATTTGAGGTTCACCACTGCAGTCGCCATGTTGATCTCCCTCTCCCCGTCCCTGCACTTAGACGGGGAGAGGGTTGGGGTGAGGGGCCGCACAGCGCTCCAAGCAGCGGCTGCCCCTCACCCTAACCCTCTCCCCATAAGAATGGGGAGAGGGGATAAAAGTCGCAAAAAACCGGCCGGAAGCACGCCTCCGGCCGGTTCGATACCTAGCGCATTGACCTGATTCCGCCTAGCGGCAGGAACCCGCCAGCATCAGCCGCCAGCCGCCAATTTGCGGACTTCGTCGCCGAAATCTTCTTCTTTCTTGTCGATGCCTTCGCCGAGCGCGTAACGCACGAAGCCCGCAAGCTTGACCGGCGCACCAACCGTCTTTTCAGCTTCCTTGACAGCGTCAGCTACAGTCGACTTGCCTTCGCCGATCAAGAACACTTGGTTCAACAAGACGACCGACCCGAAAAATTCCTTACGCAGACGGCCTTCGCTGGCCTTAGCGAGAATGTCGTCAGACTTCCCGGCGTTGCGTGGCTCCGCCTTCGCCTGCTCAACGTAGATAGCGCGCTCTCTATCAATCGCATCCTTCGGCAGATCGCTCTCATTGACGACAAGCGTGGTCGGAGACGCGGCGATGTGCATCGCGATCTTGCGGCCAAACTCGAACAACGACGGCTTATCGCCCGCGCTTTCGAGCGCGACGAGCACGCCGATCTTGCCGAGGCCGTCGGCGATTTTGGAGTGGACATAGTCCGCAACGACGCCGTCCTTAACTGAGACAGCCGACGTGCGCCGCACGCTCATGTTCTCGCCGATGGTCGCAACCATTTCCTTGACGTGCGTCTCAACGGTGTTCTTCGTGCCTGGATACGTGGCAGCAAGCAATTTCGCGAGGTCGCCACCAGCCGACGATGCGAGCGTTGCGATATCGCGCACCATGTCCTGGAACTGCCCGTTGCGAGCAACGAAGTCGGTCTCCGAGTTCACTTCAACGACGGCACCCGTCGTGCCTTTGGCGATGATACCGATCAAGCCATCGGCCGCAACGCGACCAGACTTTTTAGCGGCCTTCGACAGACCCTTTTTGCGCAGCAGATCGACGGCGGCATCGATGTCGCCGTTGGTTTCGGTCAGCGCGGTCTTGCAATCCATCATGCCAGCGCCGGTCATGTCGCGCAGCTTCTTCACGTCGGCTGCAGTAATCGTTGTCATCGTCTCACCCATTGGGTTTGGGGCGCTCGGCAGAGCGCCTCGGCGGAATGTGGCGCTCAAAACGTCAGCGCCTCTTGAATTTGAGGCGCCACGCGGGCGCCTCGTATGCGTTCTGAATAGTCTCGCGTTCGGTTTGTTCCGGCCCAAGTTTTGCGATGCCGGAATATCCGGTTAGCCCGTGACTTCCGAGAGCTTCTTCGCTTGGCCGACCCAGTCTTCCTTCGCGACCTGACCCTTGAGCTTGAGCAGACGGTCGAGCGCCGCAACGTGGTCGGCATCGAGGTCTGCGAGCTGCCAGAAGTGGAACACGCCGGCGTCGTTGAGGCGGAGTTCGAGCTTCGGGTTGATGCCGTTGATGCGCTTGAGGTCATCGGCTTCGCCGCGTGCGGCCTCGATGCCCTTGAACGTCACCTTCGGCAGGTCCTCGGCCGGCGGCTCGGCGAGTGCGCCGACGTCAACGCCAGCGCTGCCCTGCGCACGCTCAAGGCCATCGAGCGCTGCGCGGGCGATCAAATCGCAGTACAGCGTGATCGCGCGGCCGGCGTCGTCGTTGCCCGGAACCGGGAAATCGATGCCATCCGGATCGCAGTTCGTGTCGACGATGGCAACGATCGGGATCCCGAGCTTGCGGGCTTCCTGGATCGCAATCGCTTCCTTGTTCGTGTCGATGACAACAAGAAGGTCCGGCGTGCCGCCCATGTCCTTGATGCCGCCGAGCGACTGGTTGAGCTTCTCGCGCTCCCGCGAGATGTTCAGGATTTCCTTCTTCGTACGTTTCTGCGGATCGGCGAGAATATCGTCGAGCTGACGCAGACGGCGGATCGACTGCGAAACCGTCTTCCAGTTGGTCAGCGTGCCACCGAGCCAACGATGGTTCATGTAATACTGCGCCGAACGCTTCGCGGCTTCCGCGATGCCATCGGCAGCCTGACGCTTGGTCGCGACGAACAGCACGCGGCCGCCGCTGGCAACGGTGTCGGAGACCTTGTTGAGTGCCTGATGCAGCATCGGCACGGTCTGCGTCAGGTCGAGAATGTGAATTTTGTTGCGCGACCCATAGATGAACGGAGCCATCTTGGGATTCCAGCGGTGGGCTTGGTGGCCGAAGTGCACGCCAGCTTCCAAAAGCTGACGCATATTGAAGGCGGGAACTGCCATCAGAACGTGTCCTTTTCCGGTTAATCCTCCGCGAGCCTTGTGAAGAAAACCTTAGCCATTTGAGTTGCTTAGGCAATTTCCACCGGAGCGGCCGACGGGGCTTTTAATCCGCCAGGCGCAGGTCTCGCGTGTGAGATGGGCGGCTTATGACCGAATTGGCGGCGTTTGGCAACCCGCTCCGGCCGTCTAGGGCCGCCGTCGCGTGCGGCTTAACCGACGTACCGGCCCGCCCCGCCGAGCAGACCTTCGGCTTCGGAGACAATCCGGCTGATGATTGTCTCGACCGGATCGATGGATTGTATCAGCCCCGCGACCTCACCGACGAACGTGTTGCTGCGAACGGGGTCGCCCGCAGCCCACGCCGCACGGTATTTGGCAGCTTCTTCGTCCGCCACCAGCATGAGTTCGGCTTCGCGGCCGTGCCAGCGGTCGATGTATGCGTTCTTCAACACCCGCGCCGTATAACGCGACGGCCAATCGAGCTTGCGCGCGAGGTCCATGACCTGTGAACGGATCGTGTCGTCGCCGGTCGCGGCAAGCGCCGCATCATGCATACCCTTGCTGACGTTGGCTTCCGTACTTGCCCACAATCGCGATCCGATCAGAACGCCATCCGCTCCAAGCATTAGCGCGGCGGCAAGCCCGCGCCCGTCTGCAATGCCGCCGCCCGCGCAAAGCAAAGTCTCCGGTCGAGTCAACTTTATCAGGTCAGCGACTTCCGGCACCAGCGTCAGCGTCGCGCGCTTGTCACCGTGACCGCCAGCCTCCGTGCCTTGCGCGACGATGATGTCCGCTCCGGACTCGATTGCGTGCTGTGCATCTTTGCGGGTTTGCACCTGACAGATCACAAGCGCGCCCGCACCTTTGATTCGTGCAATGAACGGCGCTGGATCTCCGAACGACAGAAAAATTGCGCGCGGCGCGTGCCGCAAAACGCGATCCAACAACTGCGGCTGCTTCCCGAGAGACCACGATATAAATCCACAACCGACCGGCGCGTTTCCGGCAGCTTGGAATTCGCCATCGATCCAATCACCGTCGCCGTATCCGCCGCCGATCAATCCAAGCGCGCCGGCGTTGCAAACGGCGGCTGCCAGTTTGCCTCCAGCCGCAAATGCCATCGGCGCCGAAATGATTGGATGTCTGATGTTCAGCGCTTTCGTCAGCCGCGTCGCGAGTGCCATGATAGAACATTCTCACAAAAGTGCGCGCGAACGACCAGCAAGCTCGTTCGTCGCCTGGTAGTCGATTTTTCCCGAACCGAGCATCGGAACCTGAGCAACGACAAGCACGGCTCTCGGCACCCACAATTCAGGGAAACCTTGCGCCCGCGCCTCGGACAGCAGCGCTCCCTTATCGGCGTCGGCCTTCTCGGTCACAAGCACGAGCTGCTCGCCCTTGCGCGCGTCGGGCAACGTCACAATAACATGGTTGGCGTTCGGCCACAGGCTTGCGACCATCGTCTCGACCGCTGCCAGCGACACCATTTCACCGCCGATTTTTGCGAACCTCTTGGCGCGCCCCTTGATCGCGATGCGTCCCTGCGTGTCGATTTCAACGATATCGCCGGTATCGTGCCATCCGTCGAGCGGCGGATCGATAACGCCAGGCGCATGATGATGCATATAGCCGAGCATGACGTTCGCGCCGCGGACAGCGAGTTTGCCGCCGTGCGGAATGCCCTCGACCGGATCGAGCCGCACTTCGATGCCCGGCAGCGGACGGCCGACTGTCCCGGGCATGTTGTCGTCCGGAAGGCTGCATGAAATGACGGGCGAGCATTCCGTTGCGCCATAGCCTTCGCAGAGCGTCGTGCCCCACTTCGTCCAGAGCTGACGCGTCGCATCCTTGACGCGCTCCGCACCGCATATGACCACGCGCACACTATCGAGCTCGCCAACATCCGCAGCTCGTCCGTATCCCTGAACGAACGTGTCTGTTGCAAACAACGCCGAACACTTTGTTGCACGAATGAGCGCCGGTACCTGCTTGTAGTGCAGCGGACTTGGATAGAGCACCGACTTCATACCATTGAACAGGGGCATCAGGCACGCGGCCGTCAATCCGAACGAATGGAACATCGGCAGCGGGTTCATGACGACGTCGGTATCGAACAGCGCCTTGTCGGCATGCTGGCGGATCTGCATCGTATTCGCGATGAGATTGACGTTCGACAGAACGACGCCTTTGGGTACGCCTTCCGTACCCGATGTAAATAGCACGACTGCCGGATCGTGCGGCTTCATCCTTTGCCGGGCATGAAACCAGTTCCGGGAAACAAAGCGCGCCATTCCCTTGGCTTTATCCGCACGGGAAATCGTTTTGCGCACATCTTCGAGGTAGATGATCTCGACTGCGCGCCCGCTTTGCAATGACTCGAGCGCCGACACGACGTCATCGAGTTTTGCTGTATCGATAAACCGGCGCGACGTGACGACGGTACGAATTTGCGCCGTCTCAACGGCCGAGCGGATGTTTTTGACGCCCGCCGTGAAATTCAGAAGGGCGGCAACGCGGCCGAAAGCATTCAGCCCAAACAGCGTCACGATCAACCCGTTGACGTTCGGCAGTAGAATGCCGACGACCTCCTTGTGCGTGGTGCGCTCAGCCAGTTTGCCGCCGAGCACCTGCGCGCCGAGCATCAGCATTTTGTAGGACAGCGGTGCACGTTCGGCGTCTTCAAGAATGGGCCGCGCCATGCCCCATTTCCGACCGGCATCGCTCAAGGCTTGAAAGAGCGTTTGTTCGGCACGGCGCGCATCGAATTCCAAATTGCGAACGGACATCGAGACACAGCGCCCTTATCTGCATAACATGGTCTAGCTCACACCATGTCTTGCCGGCAGGGCGTAATGCAATACGCTAGCAACGCAGTCGCAATATCGACGCGCCCGCCGCCGCACATAAAAAGGCCGGAGGTTTTCCTCCGGCCTAGGCAACTTTCAAACGCTCAAAGGTTGGGTGTTATGGCGCAGGTGCTCCGCCGGCCGGAGGCGCTGCCCCCGTGTCACCACACGTCGCATCAAGCTTCGTCATAGCCTCATCGAAAGCTTTGCCTTCGGCAGAGTCTTCCGTGGAATTCTGGCCCGAATCCCATGCCGCCTCGAAGTCGGCGCCAAGAACCTTGAAATAGCCGTCGATCTGATCGCTCGCCGCTTCGCCCTTCTTCTCGTCATCGCCAATTTCGTCGAGCTTGGCTGCGAGATCGCAATAGGCTTTCGCTTTGACTGGATCGGCTGTCGCCGCATCGATCGATTTGGTAATGGTCGCCGCGTCAACACCCGCTGCCTGTACAGGCGTTACGGCGAGGCAGCAGCCAACAAAAAACAGCACACGTTTCATCACGACAAATGCCTCCGAATTCTGAAACCGCCGCACTTCAGCTGAGAGCCCTTTCTAAGGGCAGATGGACCGTACCCGCAATTACATGACCTGCACATGAACGGTATGCAACCGGGGTACGGCGCCATTCTTCACTCTAGTAAGGCCAACTACCAGTAGTGCGCTTAGCGCCACCCGCAGCGCCGCTTGCCGTTACGCCAAGCGCATTGCTTGCCCTTCCGATACTTGTTCCACCGGTTATGCTTGTGCTTATACGGACGCCAGTGGACCTGCTGCGCAAGCTCTACGGGTGCGGACGCTTTTACGCCACCAAGATTGCCGCCGATAACGCCTGCCGAGGCGCCGCTGGCCGAACCGATTGCCAGAGCGGCGAATGCTGCAGCTGCTAAGATGCTCTTCTTCATATAGATCTCCTCACATTCATCGTGACGCCTCTAGCGCGTCTGAGGAATACAACGCGCGAGGTTCAAAAAGCCGTCGAAAATTCTTTTGTTCTTGTCGAGGCAAAATAGTCCAGAATTCGCCGTAGTCTAGCTTTCGAGAATTTCAGCTACTCCGGCCATCGCAGAAATCCGGCTGGCCGCGTCGGGCGATACTTCGTAACGGCCTGGCAACAAAAATTCCATTTCACAACCTCGATCTTCAAGCGGCAACAGCAACCGCACTTCGCCACCGCGCGCGCTTGGCTTGAGGTTCGCATGCATATCTGCGATCCGCTGCGATGCGGATGTCAGAGCCTTGCGGTCCAGCACAACCTTAAGGTGGCGCGGCACCGCAGCTGCTGCTTTGTCGAGCGACTCGAGCCCCTGCACGCGCATCTTCAGCGTCTCGCCGTCGCGTTCCGCTTCGACGGATATGATGACCGGCGTACCCGGCTCGAGCAAATCGCGGCATGCCGTAAGCGTGTCGGAAAAAATGACTGCTTCGAACTGACCGGTCATATCGGAGAAACTTGCAAAAGCAAATTTGTTACCCTTTTGTGACCGCCGCTCTCGCGCCGCGATTACGATGCCTGCAAGGCGCCCAGCCGTCGCGCCACGCTGCGTCGCAAGTTCAAACTCCGTGAATTTCTTAACACCGAGCTTGTTGAGAACGCGGTCGTAGGTATCGAGCGGATGTCCGGACAGATAAAAGCCGACCGCCTCGAATTCTGACGCAAGTCGCTCCATAGGCGTCCAGGCCTGCGTCGCCCGCAAGACGAGTTCGGGCGTCGTATCGCCGCCGCCGAACATATCGACCATGCCAACAGCCTGATCCGACGAACGGCGCTGCGCCAACGCCAGCATCGTATCGGCGTTCGCAGCAATGAGCGCGCGATCGTTATTGAATGCGTCGAAAGCACCGCCCTTGGCCAGCGTTTCCAGTCCGCGCTTGTTGAGCACCTTCGGCTCAAGGCGATTGGCGAAATCAGCGAGCGATTTGTAGGGACCGTCCGCGTCGCGCGCGGCAACGATCGTCTCTACTGCGCCGCTGCCGATGTTTTTCAACGCGGCAAGCGAATAGCGTATCGCGCCACGCTCGGCATCGCCCTTCGGCGGCTCGGCACCGAAATCCACGCCCGAGGCATTTACGCACGGCGGCTTAACCTGGATACCGGAGCGGCGCGCTTCACTCGCGAACATCGCGAGCTTGTCGGTATTGCCCATATCGAGCGTCATGGACGCTGCGAGAAACTCCTCGCAATAATTCGCCTTCATGTACGCGGTGTGATAGCTGACCAGGGCGTAAGCCGCAGCGTGCGACTTGTTGAAACCATAGCCTGCGAACTTGTCGACGAGTTCGAAAATCGAAATCGCTTCTTTGCGTTTGACGCCGTTTTTCTCGGCGCCCTCGACGAACCGCGCCTGTTGCGCGGCCATCTCGGCTTTGTCTTTCTTACCCATCGCGCGGCGTAGAAGATCGGCTTGCCCGAGCGTGTACCCGCCCATGACCTGCGCAATTTGGATAACCTGCTCCTGATAAATGATGACGCCGTAGGTTTCTTTCAGAATGCCTTCGAGCATTGCGTGCAGGTAGTCGACCGGCTCCTCGCCATGCTTGCGATTGATGTAGGTCGGAATGTTGTCCATCGGACCCGGGCGATAAAGCGCGACCATCGCGATGATGTCTTCGAAGCGGTCGGGTTTCAGCCGCTTCAAACTCTCGCGCATGCCCGTACTTTCGAGCTGGAAGACACCGGCCGTGTCAGCGCGTGCAAGCAGCTGATACGATTTGACGTCGTCGAGCGGCAGCGACGGCAGATCGACCGTAATGCCGCGACCGCGCTTCACGAGTTGCACGGCCTTTTCGAGCACCGTCAACGTCTTCAGTCCGAGGAAGTCGAACTTCACAAGTCCGGCGGCTTCGACCAGCTTCCAATTGAATTGCGTCACCGGCATCGACGATTTCGGATCGCGATAGATAGGCACAAGTTCTTCAAGCGGCCTGTCGCCAATCACCATACCGGCGGCGTGCGTCGACGCGTGGCGGTACAGCCCTTCGAGATTTTCCGAAATTTCAAGCAACCGCGCGACCATCGCGTCGTTGTCGCGCTCTTCCTGCAGCTTCGGCTCGCCATCGATTGCTTGACGCAACGTCACCGGATTGGCCGGATTGTTTGGCACGAGCTTGCAAAGCCTGTCGACTTGCCCATACGGCATCTGCAGCACGCGGCCGACATCGCGCAGAACGGCGCGCGCCTGCAGCTTTCCGTGCGTGATGATCTGCGCCACGCGATCGGCGCCGTACTTCTGCTGCACATAGGAAATCACACGGTCGCGCTTTTCCTGGCAGAAGTCGATGTCGAAGTCCGGCATCGATACGCGCTCAGGATTGAGAAAGCGCTCGAACAGCAAGCCGAACCGCAACGGATCGAGATCGGTGATCGTCAAAGCATAGGCAACGAGCGAGCCAGCGCCCGATCCGCGGCCAGGTCCGACCGGCACGCCGTTCGATTTCGACCACTTGATGAAGTCGGCAACGATCAAGAAGTAGCCCGGGAACTTCATCTGCGTGATGACGTCCACTTCGTAGACGAGCCGCTTCTCGTAGTCCTCGACCGTAAAGCCTTCGGCCGGCCCCGTCGCGGCCAACCGCTCTTTCAATCCGGCCTTGGCTTGCCGCTTCAATTCCGCAGCTTCGAGCCTGAAGTTTTCGAGTTCGCTCAGGCTGTCGTCGCTCGCAACGAAGCGTGGCAAGATCGGTTTGCGTCCCTCGGGCCGGAACGCGCAGCGCATCGCGATTTCGATCGTATTCGCGATCGCTTCCGGCAGATCCGCAAATAGCGCCGCCATTTCGGCTGCACTCTTCATGTAGTGCTCGGGCGTCGCGCGGCGCCGGTCGTCTTCGACGACGTAGCGTCCTTCCGCGATGCACAGCAACGCGTCGTGCGCGTCGTAGTCCGACTTGACGGCGAAATAGACTTCGTTGGTCGCAACGATTGGAATCTTGCGCGCGTATGCATAGTCGAGAAGCAGCGGCTCGACACGCGCCTCGCTTTCAAGCCCGTGCCGTTGCAGCTCGATATAAAGCCGATTGCCGAAAATCTTTTCGAGCGTCTTGATCCGCCCCAACGCCAACTCAGCTTGACCGTCTTTCAACGCGCGATCGACGGGGCCATCGGGGCCGCCGGTCAGCGCGATCAGTCCGGCGGAAAATTCTTCGATGCGTGCGATTTTAGCGTGCACGGTCTCGTCGGGCGCCGGCTCGAAATACAGGCTTTTCGAGAGGCGCATCAAATTCGCATAACCGTCTGCGTCCATCGCAAGCAGCGTAATCCGCCCCGCCGATTGCGCGCGCGGCTCATTTGAACCGGCGCGCATCAAGCGCATATCGCGGCTCTCGCGGTGATCGGCAAAATCGACGTCGATGCTGACGCCTGCGATCGGCTGGACGCCACTGTCCCAAAGCTTGTTCGAGAAATCGAGCGCGCCGAACAGATTGTTCGTGTCGGTAATCGCGATCGCGGGAAAGCCGTAGCCGACGGCAAGCTTTGCGATCTTGCCGATCGGAAGCGCTCCTTCGAGCAGCGAATAGGCGCTGTGCACCTTGAGATGCACGAATTGTGCGGACGTTTGATTCGGTGCGTCAGTCATAGCGCCAGTAGGTCATCGGCCAACCTGTCGGGTCAACCCCAAAGCACATGTTTTGCGCGACCGTAATCAGGCGCGCGCCTGCGCCGTCACGTCCACAAGTTGACCTTCGTGCATCTGCAGCACGCGATCCATACGGCGCGCCAATTCCAGGTTATGCGTCGCGATCAAAGCCGCGACACCCTGCTGGCGGATCAGCCCGACGAGCTCCTGAAACACGAACTCCGATGTGTGGGGATCGAGGTTGCCGGTTGGTTCGTCGGCGAGAAGCAGTTGCGGCGCATTCGCGACCCCGCGGCAAATCGCGGTGCGCTGCTGTTCGCCGCCGGAAAGCTCAGCCGGCCGGTGATCGACGCGCGGCCCAAGTCCGAGACCGGTCAGCAGTTCGCGTGCCCTTGCCTCGGCCTCGCGCCTCCGCTTGCCGAGGATCATCTGCGGAATGACGACGTTCTCAAGCGCCGAAAATTCCGGCAAAAGCTGATGGAATTGATAGACGAACCCGATCGACTGACGGCGCAGCTTCGTGCGCTCGTATTCCGACAGTGCCGCGCAATCGCGGCCATTGAGGATCACGCGCCCGCGCGTCGGCTGCTCCAATAATCCGGCGATGTGCAGCAACGTCGATTTGCCGGCGCCAGACGGTCCGACCAGCGCCACGGCTTGCCCCGGCCACAAGTCGGCACTCGCGCCCTGCAGCACCGAGATTTCGCGAGGTCCCTGCTTGTAGGCGCGCCAAACGTTATCGAGCGATAAAATCGGCTGCTGCCCGCCATGCGCTGCGATGTGATCCATGTGCGTCACTCGTACCTCAGCGCTTCAACCGGATCGAGCTTCGATGCGCGCCACGACGGATAGAGCGTCGCCAGAACGGACAACACCAGCGCCATAATGACGATGCCGGCCGTCTCGTGACCATCGATCTCCGCCGGAAGCTTGGTGAGATAGTAGATGCTCGGATCGAAAATTGTCGCGCCGGTAATCCATGAGACGAAATTCTTGATGCTCTCGATGTTCCAGCAAAAAATCACGCCGAGGATCAGGCCAGCTATCGTTCCGACGATCCCGATGGAGGCGCCGGTGATCAGAAACACGCGCATGACAGCGCCCTTCGTCGCGCCCATCGTGCGCAGCACGGCGATATCGCGGCCCTTGTCCTTCACCAGCATCATCATGCCCGAGATGATGTTCATGGCCGCAACCAGAATGATCAGCGACAGGATGATGAACATCACGTTGCGTTCGACGGCCAGAACGTTGAAGAACGATTCATTGCGTTGCCGCCAATCCGAGACGTTGATGGTCGGACCACCGGCGGTCTTGATGTCGGCGTTGTATTTGTCGACAGCTTCGGGATTGTCGACCACAAGCTCCAGAACATCGACCTCGCCGTTCTTAGCAAAATATTTCTGCGCCTCGGCCAACGGCATGAAAATCATCATGCGGTCGTATTCCGACATGCCGAGTTCGAATATCGACGAGATGACGTAGGGCTTGGAACGCGGCGCATTGCCAAACGGCGTCGCGGCGCCACGCGGCGACACCAGCGTAATCGTATCGCCAAGGCCGACACGCAGCGACTGCGCCAGCCGCGAACCGATCGCGATGCCCGTCTGCTGATCGAAACCATCGAGCGTGCCGTATTTGACGTTGTCGGCGACGAGCTTCAACGATTTGAGGCTTGCCTCGTCGATGCCGCGCACCAGCCCACCGAGCGCCTGCACGTTCGACGACACCATGACTTGGCCTTCGATCAGCGGCAGCGCGCTGACGACACCCGGCACTTTCGCGAGCTTCGCGGCCATCTCAGCGTAGTCTTCAAACGGTTCGCCGATCTTGTGCACGATGACATGGCCGTTGAGGCCCATGATCTTCGTGAAGAGATCTTTGCGGAAGCCGTTCATCACCGCCATGACGATGATGAGCGTCGCAACGCCGAGCATGATGCCGAGGAACGAGAAGCCAGCGATGACCGAGATGAAGCCTTCCTTGCGCCGCGCGCGCAGGTAGCGGCCAGCGAGCATCCACTCGAATGCCGAGAAAGGTTTCGTGTCGCCTACGGCCGCTGCCATGTTCGCGCTGCTCCCTCGCCCCTTCAGTCCCCGACGCCAGTGCCCCAGCGCCAGCTCGCGACGCCGATGGTGCGCCGCTGCCCTAAACCGTCAATCGGGCGACAATTAAGTCGCTGAGTACAAATTCAGCTCAATACGCGCGTGCAATCAGCACATATTGCTTGGCCGGCGCGCCGGTAAATAGGCATTTGCCGGAGACGCCCTCCTGCGACAGGGGCGCATTGCGGATCGTCAGCTTCAACGATTTCAAGCGTTCGGCAACCGTCTCCAATGCCGCGTCCTCGGGACGCGACCATGCAACCTTCACCCAACCCTTGAACGCACCGCCCTCATCGTCGGCCTCTGCCGGTCCGAAATACGCCGCAAGATCATCAAACGACGAGATGCCGGAAATGATGTTCTGATCGAGCCGCGCTTTTGCCTCTGCGTACAGCCGCTTTTGGATATCGTCGAGCAGACCGCGCGCCTCACTCACGAACGCATCGCGCGCTTTCGTATGCGACGCAATTTTATCGCCATCGCGCAGCGCGTCGCGGCGCATGAACGTCACGTTGCCGCCGCTCGCATCGCGGCCACCGATCTCGATGATCACAGGCGCGCCACGCCGCACCCAGTTCCAGCGCTTCTCAGCGGACTTTGTCGGCTTCGCATCGACGAGCACGCGGATACCCTGCGCCTTCAAATCTTTCTCAAGCGCGGTGCAATACTCGATCAGCGCCGCGTCTTCCGGCTTTTCGCGTAACATCGGCACGATAACGATTTCACGAGGCGCGATTTTCGGCGGCAGACGCAAGCCGTCGTCGTCGGCATGGGTCATGATCACGCCGCCGATCAGGCGCGTCGACACACCCCAGCTCGTCGTATGGCAATGGGTCAGCTGCCCCTGCGCGTTCTGGAATTGTATGTTCTGCGCTTCCGCAAAATGCGTGCCCAGATAGTGCGACGTGCCGGCTTGCAGCGCCTTGCCGTCCTGCATCATCGCTTCGATCGAATAGGTATTATCAGCGCCCGGGAAGCGCTCGTTCGCCGGCTTCTCACCGGCAATAACCGGCATCGCAAGAATGTTCTCCGAGAACTCGCGATAAACTTCGAGCATCTTCAGCGTTTCCGCCATCGCATCGTCGCGATCTGCGTGCGCAGTATGCCCCTCCTGCCAGAGAAATTCGGCCGTTCGCAGGAACAACCGCGTGCGCATTTCCCAGCGCACGACGTTGGCCCATTGATTGATCAGCAGCGGCAAATCGCGATAGCTTTTGATCCAGCGCTGGAACGCATCGCCGATGATCGTTTCCGACGTCGGGCGCACGATCAGCGGCTCTTCGAGCTTCGCTTCCGGATCGAGGACCAGCTTACCGCCATCATTCTTCAAACGGTGATGCGTGACGACCGCCATCTCCTTGGCGAAGCCTTCGACGTGCTCGGCTTCCTTTGCGATGAAGCTCATCGGAATGAAGAGCGGGAAATAGCAATTTTCGTGGCCGGTATCTTTAATCCGCTGGTCGAGTTCGGCCTGAATGCGTTCCCAGATGCCCCAACCCCAAGGCTTGATGATCATGCAGCCGCGCACCGGGCTCGTCTCGGCCATGTCGCCATCGCGCACGACGGCCTGATACCACTCCGGAAAACTCTGATCGCGGGTGATGGCCAGCGCGCGCTTGCTCATGAGGTGCCGTTCTTTCTGTGCGTTCGAAAAACCTTGAGCCGAATACCGCCTTAGGCTTAGCCTTGCAATGGCAAGCCGCCTTCGGAAGCGAAAATTGCGCTGATCATCGCGGCGTATTCAACAGTTTGGGCGCTTACTCACGGACCGGCTTCGAGGCTCGAAACCAGCGCATAGACACCGGAGAACGCGACGGACGCGACCAGTGTGTTGACTGCAAATATTTTCCAAATGTTGACCTTCGACGGCGCGCTTTCAGGTGTGCCCGGAACAATTGTACCTGCCTCTTCCTGGGTCCGGGCAAAGAATGGCAGCACCACGAACAGCGTGATGAACCACATGCAGAAAAACGTGGCGAGAGCGACCGATGTGCGCATGACGCTTACCTCTGTCGTTGCGATCGCGTTGGACGATCAAACCTGTTCAAGTTCAACAAGTGTGCCGCAGAAATCCTTTGGATGCAGAAATAGAACCGGCTTGCCGTGGGCGCCGATTTTCGGATTGCCGTCGCCGAGCACGCGGGCGCCCTGCGCCTTCAACTGATCGCGCGCGACAAGAATATCGTCGACTTCATAGCAGACGTGATGGATACCGCCGTCGGGTGCCTTCTCAAGAAACTTCGCGATCGGCGAACCGGCACCCAGCGGTTCCAGCAATTCGATCTTCGTATTCGGAAGTTCGATGAAAACGACCTTCACGCCATGCTCCGGCTGATCGAACGGCGCACCGACGTTCGCGCCAAGCGCGTTGCGATAGACCGCCGACGCTGCCTCGATATCCTTGACCGCGATGGCAACGTGATTGAGGCGCCCGATCATTCTCGTCTCCGTTCGAAAAGCGTCTCCGCGCGCTGGCGCGGCCAATCCAGATTTAACCCCGGCCATCCACCACGGTCAGCAGCACTTTGACAACAGGCTTCTTGCCCCAGGCTTCGTTAATAGCGCCGCGCACGCCGCGAAACACGGCTTCTTTGACCATATCGAGGTCGCCACGGCGCTTTTGCGGTATCGAACGCAGCGTGCCATCGATCGCATCGAGCACGATTTCGTGCATGTCCTCGCCCTCGGCATCGACGTCGGGAATGCCGTCGAGCACGACTTGCGGCTCGGCCAGAATATCGCCGCGGCGCGACATCGTCATGGCGACAACCGCAATGCCGGCGAACGATAATTTGCGGCGCGCTTTCACCGGACCTTCGGCGTCGGGCACGATCAGATTGCCGTCGCGGAACAAACGGCCGACGGGTGCCTCGTCGATGACGCCGCGTTGTTCGGGCCAAAGCCGCAGCATCTCGCCGTCGGTCAGAATATGCGTTTCGGAGATGCCGCACGACCGCGCGAGTTTGGCGTTTTCTTTCAGATGCCTCGCTTCGCCGTGCATCGGCACAACGATCTGCGGCCGCATCCAGCTGTAGATCTCTCGCAGCTCGTCGCGGCGCGGATGACCTGTCACGTGAACCAGCGCCTCGTTGTCGGTGATCACATCGACGCCACGCCGCGCCAACGCGTTCTGCACTTTGCCGACGGACATTTCATTGCCCGGGATTGTGCGCGACGAAAAAATCGCGATGTCACCCGGGTCGAGCGAAATATCAGGATGCTGGTCTTCAGAAATGCGCGCGATCGCAGCGCGCGGTTCGCCCTGGCTTCCAGTACAAAGCAAAAGAACCTTGCCGGCGCTGATGTCGTCAAAGCGCTGCTGATCGAGGTAGCTGAAGTTCTCTGGCAGATAGCCCGTCTCAATGGCCACTTGAATGACGCGATGCAAGGCTCGGCCTGCGATGACCAGCGTCCGCCCCGTGGCGCGCGCAGCATCCGCACACGCCCGCACGCGCGCGACGTTCGACGCGAACGTCGTCACGGCGACGCGGCGCGGTGCGTTTTCGATCAACTTCGCAAGCGAGCGCGCGACTTCCGTTTCGGTCGGCGAGCGGCCTTCGCGCATCGCGTTGGTTGAATCGCACACCATCGCGAGCACGCCCTCGTTGCCGAGAGCCTTGAGCTTTGCGACATCGGGCGGCGATCCAACGAGCGGTTCGTCGTCGAGCTTCCAGTCACCGGTGTGGAAAACAAGGCCGGCAGGCGTGCGGATCGCGAGACCGCTCGGCTCCGGAATTGAATGCGCGAGCGATACGAATTCGACGTCGAACGCGCCGGCCATGAAACGCCCGCCAAGCGGGATTTCTGTAATCGGCAAACGCATGCCTTTGCCGTATTCGCCCATTTTCGTTTTGAGCATTCCGGCAGTAAACGGCGTCGCGTAAATCGGACAATTGAGTTGCGGCCAGAGATCAATGACCGCGCCGATGTGATCTTCGTGGGCGTGCGTCAGCACAAGACCCGCCAGCGCCTGCTTCTCGCCGATGATGAACCGCAAATCCGGCAGCACGACATCGGCGCCAGGCTCTGCTTCATGAGGAAACGTGATTCCGAGATCGACCATCAGCCACTGCCGCGACCGCTCCGGGCCGAAGCCGTACAGATAGACGTTCATGCCGATCTCGCCGAGACCGCCGAGAGCCATGAACACAAGTTCGTCGCCGCCCTTCGGTCCGCGCGCGATCTGCTTATCGGGGCGCTTGTTCGTCGCCGTCATTGCGCCATGCCTTTGTCTGTTGGGGCAATGAGAGCGACATCGCCGTATGTGATCGTGCGCACCCGTCCGTCGATTTCGGCGAGCAGCGCACCACTTTCTGCCAAACCTTGGTACGTTCCTGCAACAGCGCCAGCTGTTGTATTGACCGTAATGGCCTCGCCAAGCACGCCCGCCCGCGCCATCCAGGCATGCCGGATGGCTTCGAACCCGCGGCCGTCGTCCCAGCGCGCCAGCCATTCGGCGCACTGATCGGCCAACCTGTTGAGCACGCTTTCGGCATCGCCCGCAATGTCCTCAGCGGCGAGCGACGTTGCCGCTCGGCCAATTGTTTCAGGCGCGGTTACGATATTCAGCCCAAAGCCGATCACGGCGACGAAGCCGGGCGCGCCGCGCGCAGTCGTCGTTTCGACGAGAATGCCGCCAGCTTTGGCGGGACCGATCAACAGATCGTTCGGCCATTTGAGGCGGATGCGCACGTCATTGTCCTGCCGCTGAAAGGCCGCGACCGTATCGATCAGCGCGATCCCGGCAACGAGGGACAGTTCACCGGCATGATGCAACGGCGCGAGCGATGAAAATGCCAGGCTCGCCTGCAGATTGCCCGGCGGCGCATCCCACGTGCGACCCGAGCGGCCGCGCCCGGCTGTCTGACGCTCGGCGCTGACCCAGAGCGGCAAGGCTTCACCAGCAAGCGCGAACCGCATCGCGTCGGCGTTGGTCGAACCCGTCTCAGCCAGGTGTATGAAGCGATGCTGCGACGGAACCATCCTGAACTAGGGCACCACTGGCATGATGCTCGCGGCGGCGGCCGTTGCCGCGTCGCCGACCGCACCGCCGATGAACGGCAATGAGAACGCAAGCACAAACGCGACCGACAGCGCCATCACGAACAACGCCTTGCTCTCGACCGCCTCGAACGGCGCCGCCGCCTCATCGAAGAACATGATCTTGATAATGCGCAGGTAGTAGAAGGCGCCGATCACGCTGGCGACGACGCCGATGATCGCAAGCGGATATAGCCCCGCTTTGATCGCCGGCAGAAAAGCGTACCACTTCGCCCAAAAGCCTGCGAGCGGTGGAATACCGGCGAGCGAGAACATCAGAATTGCGAGGATCGTTGCGAACCGCAGATCGGTCTTCGCCAGGCCGGCCAATTCCGAAATATCTTCAATGTTCTTGTCGCCCCGCCGCATCGAGAGAATGCACGCGAACGTGCCGAGCGTCATCGCGACGTAGATCGCGAGATACGTCAGGACACCTGAGGTTCCCTCGGCGTTGTTCGCCGCCAGGCCGACAAGAGCAAAGCCGACGTGTCCGATCGAGGAATACGCCATAAGGCGTTTGATGTTCGTCTGCCCGATGGCCGCGAACGCACCGAGCACCATCGAGGCAATCGACAGGAATACGATGATCTGCTGCCACTGCGTCGCGGCGACCGGAAGCGCACCCTGCGTGAAGCGGATCAGCAGCGCCATGGCCGCCACCTTCGGCGCACCGGCGAAGAATGCGGTCACCGGCGTCGGCGCGCCTTCATAAACGTCCGGCGTCCACATATGGAACGGCACTGCCGAAATCTTGAATGCCAGACCGACGAGCACGAATACCAGCCCGACGATCAATCCGATATTCTGCGTCATGCCATCGGCTTTGACGGCCGCCGCAATCGCGCCATAGCCCGTCGACCCCGTCACGCCATAAAGCATCGACGCGCCGTAGAGCAGCATGCCCGACGACAGCGCGCCGAGCACGAAATACTTGAGGCCCGCTTCGCTCGATTTCACATCGTCGCGCTTGAATGCCGCGATGACGTAGAGCGCAAGGCTCTGCAGTTCGAGGCCGAGATAGAGCGCGATGAGATCGTTCGCCGACACCATCATCAACATGCCGAGCGTCGCGAGCAGCACGAGCACCGGATATTCGAACAGCATCACCTTGGCGCGGCCGAAATCGTCGAACGTCAGCAGCAGCGTCAGCGCGGCCGCGATCAGGATCAACACCTTCAGGAACGTCGTCAGACCATCCGAAAGGAAAACGCCATCGAATGCCGCGCCTGCCGGCGTCGACGTCACAAGGGCGATCGCGGCTGCAAACAGCACGGCAATCGCGAGCCATCCGGCACTCCTTGCGGTTGCTTCACCCTCGGGTGAAAACGCGCCGAACATCAACAACGCCATCGCGCCGAGCGCGAGAATGACTTCGGGCAGCACTGGCGCGATCAGAGACAAGTCCATCAGCGTTTGCTCCTCAAGGCGCCAACAGCGCAGCAGCAGGCTTCACGGCAGCCTCATAGTTCTGCACCAAGTTCTTCACCGACGCGGCCGTGACATCCAGCACCGGCGCTGGATAGACGCCGTAGAAAATCGTCAGCACCACCAACGGAGCTAAAATCGCGATCTCGCGCGGCGACAGATCCAGCAGGCCTTTGAGGCTCGGCTTGACCAAGTCGCCGAAGATCACACGGCGGTAGAGATAGAGCGCATAGGCCGCCGAAAGGATCACGCCTGTCGTGGCAAAGATCGCGACCCACGAATTCGCCTTGAACGCCGCGAGCAATGTCAGGAATTCGCCGACGAACCCGCTCGTGCCCGGCAGACCGACGTTGGCCATCGTGAACACCATGAACGCAAGCGCGTACTTCGGCATCCGCTCGACAAGCCCGCCATAGGCCGCGATCTCGCGGGTATGCATGCGGTCGTAGACGACGCCGACGCACAAGAAGAGCGCGGCCGAGACGATGCCGTGCGACAGCATCTGGAAGATCGCGCCATCGACGCCCTGCTGGCTCGCCGTGAAAATACCCATCGTCACGAAGCCCATGTGCGCGACGGACGAATACGCGATCAGCTTCTTGATATCTTCCTGCACCAGCGCGACCAGCGACGTGTAGATGATCGCGACGATCGACAGCGTGAACACGAGCGGCGCCAACTGCTCCGACGCGATCGGGAACATCGGCAGCGAGAAGCGCAGGAAGCCGTAGCCGCCCATTTTCAGCAAAATTGCCGCCAGAATGACCGAGCCGCCGGTCGGCGCTTCGACGTGCGCATCCGGCAGCCAGGTGTGCACCGGCCACATCGGCATTTTCACCGCGAACGACGCGAAGAACGCCAGCCACAGCCACCATTGCATGTCCGCCGGGAACTTGGTGTTGAGCAGTGTCGGGATATCGGTCGTGCCCGCGTGCCAGTACATGGCCATCATCGCGAGCAGCATCAGCACCGAGCCGAGCAGCGTGTAGAGGAAGAACTTGAAGCTCGCGTAGACGCGCCGCTTGCCGCCCCAAACGCCGATGATCAGGAACATCGGAATGAGGCCGGCTTCGAAGAACAGATAGAACAGCACGAGATCGAGCGCACAGAACACGCCGATCATCAGCGTTTCGAGCACGAGGAACGCAATCATGTATTCCTTGACGCGGTGCTCGACGCTCTCCCAGCTCGCCAGGATCGTGATCGGCATCAGGAACGTCGTAAGGATGACGAACAGCATCGAAATGCCGTCGACACCCATCTTGTATTTCAACGGGCCGAGCCAGGCGTATTCCTCAACGAACTGGAACCCTGATGATGACTTGTCGAAGTGATACCAGATCAGCAGCGACACGAAGAACGTGATCAGCGTTGTCCAAAGCGCGATCCAGCGCGCGTTGCCCTTCGCATCCGAATTGAGGAACGCGATCAGCACGGCGCCGGCGAGCGGCAGGAACGTGACGACGGAAAGAAGATTGCTCATCTGACGACGCTCCCCAGCAGACCCGCATTGTATGTGAGCCACGTCAGAAGCGCCGCGACGCCAATCAGCATGACGAACGCGTAGTGATACATGTAGCCGGTCTGCAGCTTGATCACGCGGCCGGTCACAGCCGCGACGCTCGCTGCCGTCCCGTCGATCGTGCCGTCGATCACGGCGCCATCGCCGCCCTTCCAGAAGAAGCGGCCGATTGCGAATGCCGGACGCACGAACAGCCAGTCATAAAGCTCGTCGATGTGCCATTTGTTGAGCAGGAACAGATATAGCGGCCGGAAGGCTTTCGCGGTTGCGGCCGGCAGCCACGGCGCCTTGATGTAATAGACCCACGCGATCAGGAAGCCCGTCAGCATTGCGATAAAGGGTGCAAACCCGACCCAGGCCGGGATTCCATGCATCGCGTGCAGAATATGGTTGCTCTCGTTGCGGAACAGCGACGTCGCCCAGAACTCCGCTTCGTGGTTGCCGATGAAGTAGTCCTTGAATACGAAGCCTGCTGCAATCGCGCCGATTGACAGCACGCCGAGCGGGATCAACATCGTCGGCGGGCTTTCGTGCGCGTGGTCATAGGTGTGATGATCAGCGCGCGTCTCACCGAAGAACGTCATAAAGACGAGGCGCCACGAATAAAACGACGTCATCAGAGCAGCGACGACCAGCGTCCAGAACGCATAGTTGTTCGGCGTGTGCGCGGCGTACGCAGCTTCGATGATCGCATCCTTTGAATGGAAGCCTGCGAAACCGATCATGTGCGGGATGCCGACCCCCGTCAGCGCCAGCGTGCCGATGGTCATCGCCCAGAACGTCAGCGGAATTTTCGTGCGCAATCCGCCCATGTTGCGCATGTCCTGCTCGTGATGCATCGCGTGGATGACGGAGCCGGCACCAAGGAACAACAGCGCCTTGAAGAACGCGTGCGTAAACAGATGGAAGATCGCAACGCCGTACGCGCCGATCCCGCAGGCAACGAACATGTAGCCAAGCTGCGAGCAGGTCGAATAGGCAATCACGCGCTTGATGTCGTTCTGCACGAGACCCACCGTCGCGGCGAAGAACGCCGTCAGCGTGCCGATAAACGTCACGACCACGAGCGCGTTCGGCGCAAGTTCGAAAATCGGCGACAGGCGCGCGACCATGAACACGCCCGCCGTCACCATCGTCGCAGCGTGGATCAGCGCCGACACCGGCGTCGGCCCTTCCATCGCGTCCGGCAACCAGGTGTGCAGCAGGAACTGCGCCGATTTCCCCATCGCGCCCATGAACAGCAGCAGCGCAATGGTCGTCACGATGTCGACATCGTAGCCCGCAAACGAGAACGTCTTGCCGACTGCCGTCGGCGCCGCCGCGAAGACCGCATCGAGGTTGATCGACTTGAAGACGAAGAACAGCGCGAAAATGCCGAGTGCGAACCCGAAGTCGCCGACGCGGTTGACGACGAACGCCTTGATCGCCGCCGCATTCGCTTCCGGTTTCTTGTACCAGAACCCGATCAACAGATAAGACGCGAGGCCGACGCCTTCCCATCCGAAGAACATCTGCAGCAGGTTGTCGCTCGTGACGAGCATCAACATTGCGAACGTGAAGAGCGACAGATACGCGAAGAACCGCGGACGGCTGTCGTCCTCATGCATATAGCCGATCGAATAGAGATGAACGAGCGACGACACGGTCGTCACGACGACCAGCATCACCGACGTTAACGTATCGATGCGCAGCGACCACGAGGTATCGAGTTCACCTGACGTGATCCAGCGGAGCACCTGCACCCGGTGCGTCTCGTGCCCGAAGCCCACCTGCACGAAGACGACCCACGACAACAGCGCCGAGATCATCAGCAGCGCGGTCGTCACGATCTCACTCGGCCGCTCGCCAATGACGCGTCCGAACAAGCCCGCGATGAGTGCCCCGATCAGCGGCAGGAATACGATTGCTGTGTAGATCATGCTGGGAGAAGTCCTGCGTAACCGAGAAGACCGACGAACAGCAGTGCCGCAACCGCTCCGCTCAGCACCGCAATTGCCGCCAACCACCAGCGGCGGCGGACGACTTTCTGCGTGATGCCGTCGAGCAGAATGTCGAACATGCTCAGCCCTTCATCATGTTGATGTCGTCAACCGCGATCGAACCGCGATTGCGATAGTAGACAACGATAATTGCGAGCCCGATGGCTGCTTCCGCAGCCGCAACGGTCAGTATGAACAGCGCAAACACTTGTCCCACGAGATCGCCGTTGAAATTCGCGAACGCAACGAGGTTGATGTTGACGGCGAGCAGCATCAGCTCGACCGACATCAGAATGACGATGACGTTCTTGCGATTCAGGAATATCCCGAAAATGCCGAGCGTAAAGAGGCACGCCGCGACCGTCAGATAATGTCCAAGCCCAATCGTCATTGCACGCCCCCGGTCGTGACTGGTTCCGTCCCGATGAAGAACGACGCGATATAGCTCGCGGCCATCGCCACGATCAGACCGCCGATCAGCCAGTCGCGTGCGCTGCGCGGTCCGGAACGCATGACGCCGCTCGACTGCGCGCGCTTCTCAGCCTTTGCCTTCTCCGCGGCGCGGCGGCGCGCTTCATCGAGTGATGCGACGTTCGGCCGGTCGTCGTCGTTACCATTGCCGCGGCTGCCATGCCCGTTGAGCTTGCTCATTCCGCGGCCTCCGGCGTCTTCGGTCGAGCGACTGGCGGCACCGTATAGCCACCGCTCGGCACCTTGACGACCTCCATGCCTGTTGCCGGCCCCCGCGCGACCTGCTCCGAAATCGACTGCCGCTTGACGCCCTCACGATGACGCAGTGTCAAGACGATCGCGCCAATCATCGCGACCAGAAGCACCATGCCCGCGGTCTGAAAGAAGTAGACGTACTTCGTATAGAGAATTTGTCCGAGCGCTTCGGTGTTCGTCAGATCGCTCGGCACCGCAGCGGCTGCGATTTTGCCCGGCGCCACGTCGAGGCCGTGAAACGCAAAAAGTGCGACGAGTTCAGCCAGAACCACGCCGCCGACCAGCGCGCCGACGGGCGCATTCTTGATGAAGCCCGCTTTCAGCTCGGCGAAATCGACGTCGAGCATCATGACGACGAATAGGAACAGCACAGCGACTGCGCCGACGTAGACGACGACGAGCAGCATCGCGAGAAATTCTGCGTTGAGCAGCACGAACAATCCTGCCGCGTTGAAGAACGTCAGGATCAGGAACAGCACGGCGTGCACAGGGTTACGCGCCAGCACGACGAACGCCGCCGACGCAATCGCCAGCGTCGAGAACAAATAAAAGAAGATCGCCGTGACCATATCCTGTCCTCTTGTTCCCTCTCCCCGTTCCTATAACGGGGAGAGGGTTTGGGTGAGGGGCCACACACACGCCGGTGCCTGCCGCTGCCCCTCACCCCAGCCCTCTCCCCATACCGCCCGATCGAGGGCGCTATGGGGAGAGGGAGTCACCTGTACTTCGCGTCGGCCGCGAGGTTGCTCGCGATCTCGCGTTCCCAGCGGTCGCCATTCGCGAGCAGCCGCGCCTTGTCGTAGAAAAGCTCTTCGCGCGTTTCGGTCGCGAACTCAAAATTTGGCCCCTCGACGATCGCGTCGACTGGGCACGCTTCCTGACATAGCCCGCAATAGATGCATTTGGTCATGTCGATGTCGTAACGTGTCGTCCGGCGCGTACCGTCGTTGCGGCGTGGACCAGCCTCGATCGTGATGGCCTGCGCCGGGCAGATCGCCTCGCAGAGCTTGCAGGCGATGCAGCGCTCTTCGCCGTTCGGATAGCGGCGCAGCGCATGCTCTCCGCGAAAGCGTGGGCTGAGCGGCCCCTTTTCATAAGGGTAGTTCAGCGTTTTCTTCGGCGCGAAGAAGTAGCGCATCGTCAGAAAGAACGCGCCGACGAACTCGACGAGAAAGAGCGATTTTATCCCGCGGGCGATGTTCATGGCGCAAGCCCTCCGAAATGCAGAACGCTCGCCGTCAGAACGACCATCACGAGCGACAGCGGCAGGAAGACTTTCCAGCCGAGCCGCATCAACTGGTCATAGCGGTAGCGCGGCACGAATGCCTTCACCATAGCGAACATGAAAAACACCATCACGCTCTTTGCGAGGAACCAGAAAATACCCGGTACCCAGTTGAACGGCGCGATGTCGATCGGCGGTAGCCACCCACCGAGGAACATGATCGTCGTCATCGCGCACATGGTGACGATCGCGACGTACTCGCCGAGCATGTAAAGCAGATACGGCGTCGAACCGTATTCGACCATGAAGCCCGCGACCAGTTCCGATTCCGCTTCGACTAGGTCGAACGGCGGCCGGTTGGTTTCAGCCAGCGCCGAAATGAAGAACACGATGAACATCGGGAACAGCGCCAGCCAGTGCCAGTCGAGCAGCGACGGCGTGAGGCCCAATCCTGTGCCGATGCCGTCCTTCTGCGCATTGACGACGGCCGTCACGTTCAACGACCCGACGCACAGCAGCACGCAGATGATCACAAGCCCGATGGACACTTCGTAGCTGACCATCTGCGCAGCAGATCTGAGCGCGCCCATGAACGGATACTTCGAGTTCGATGCCCAGCCGCCCATGATGATGCCGTAGACGCCGAGCGACGAGATCGCGAGCAGGTACAGAATTCCGACATTCATGTCGGAGATAACCCACTTGCCCCAGCTGTTCTCGTTGACCGGAATGACGGCCCACGAAGCCAGCGCGAACGTCGCGGTCGCAAGCGGCGCCAGCAAAAACACCATCTTGTCCGAGCCCGCGGGAATGACGGGCTCTTTGAACACGAACTTCAACAAGTCCGCGAACGACTGCAGCAAGCCGAACGGTCCGACGACGTTCGGGCCGCGCCGCATCTGAACCGCCGCCCAGACCTTGCGGTCCATGAGCAGGAGAAACGCGATGATGATCAGCAGCGAGAGCAGCAGCGCAAGGCTCTGCACGCCGGTGAATGACCAGACCCAAAGCCCTGCGTCCGAGAGTGTCGTCAGAAAATCGCTCATCCGCTCCTCACTCCGCCGCGCTCAGTTTCTGATCGCGCGCAAAGCGCAACTGGCTCATGCCGGCCATGACCGCCGACGACCGGGCGATCGGATTTGTCAGGTAGAAATCAGCAATTCCGGGTGCGAATGCTTCCGATGACGTCGCGCCCTTGAGCTTTGCGAGCGTCTCGAGGCCGGAGACGACGCGCGCCTCGACGTGATCGAGTGCCGCGAGTTGCGGTGCCACCTTGTACATCGCGGCGCGCAACTCGGCGAGCGTGTCGTACGGCAACTTGGCGCCCGCACGCTCCGAAAGCGCACGAATGATTGTCCAGTCTTCCTTGGCGTCGCCCGGCGCAAATCCTGCTTTCACGGTCTGCTGCGCGCGGCCTTCGGTGTTGACGTACGTCGCGCTCTTTTCCGTGTAGGCAGCACCCGGCAAAATCACGTCGGCACGCTCGGCGCCCTTGTCGCCGTGACTGCCCTGATAGACGACGAAACTTGCGGCTCCGCGCGGCACGTCGCACTCGTCTGCACCGAGCAGATACAGAAACTCCATGCCGCCCGCGAGCATTCCGGCGACGTCCTTGCCGCCGTTCCCCGGCACGAACCCGAGGTCGAGACCCGCGACGCGTGCGGCGGACGTGTGCAGAACGTTGAAGCCGTTCCAGCCCGCATCCTTGCCTTTGCTCGCGGTTAGCAAGATGCGCGCCGCAGCAGCCAGAACTGCAAGGCCGTCGGCACGGGTGTATGCCGCTTCGCCGACAATCACGAGCGGGTTCTTTGCACCGCTGAAGGTCGCCGCGAATGGATGTTCGCCGCTCGCGATATGAACAAGCGTGTCCGGCCCGGCACCGAGATAGTCTGCTGGGTACGTCAACGGCGTCTTGACGCCGACGACGCCGACTTTCAATGCACCCCTCCGCCAGCGCTTGCGAATGCGCGCATTCAACACCGGCGCTTCGACGCGCGGGTTCGAGCCGATGATCAGGATCGCGTCGGCCTGCTCGATGCCATCGATCGACGAATTGAAAACGTAGCTCGCGCGCCCGAGCTTCGGATCGAGTTTGTCGCCCGCCTGACGGCAATCGAGATTCTTGACGCTGCCGCGCGTCAGCAAATCCTTAAGCGCGAACATTTCTTCGGCACCGGCAAGATCGCCCGCAATCGCGCCAATTTTGTCAGGCGATGCGTTCTTGAGTTTTGTTGCAACAAGCCCCAACGCATCGTCCCAGCTGGCCGGCTGCAAGCGGCCGTCCTTGCGGATGTATGGCGTGTCGAGGCGCTGCGTTTTCAAGCCGTCGGCAACGTGGCGCGTCTTATCGGAAATCCATTCTTCGTTCACGTCGTCGTTGTTACGCGGCAGAATGCGCATCACCGCGCCGCCGCGGGTGTCGACGCGAATGGCAGAACCCACCGCATCCATGACGTCGATCGACTCCGTCCCTTCCATTTCCCAGGGGCGCGCGTTGAACGCCCACGGCCGGTGCGTCAGTGCGCCGACCGGGCAAAGGTCGACGACGTTCGCGCTCATCTCCGACAGAATGCCGTTTTCGAGATACGTCGTAATCTCAGCGTCCTCGCCGCGCGAAATCAGACCCAGCTCTTCGACGCCCGCAACTTCGGTCATATAGCGGACGCAGCGCGTGCAATGGATGCAGCGCGTCATCATCGTCTTGATCAGCGGGCCGATATTCTTTTCTTCAACGGCGCGCTTGTTCTCCTGATAGCGCGTGCCGCCGACGCCGAACGCCATCGCCTGGTCTTGCAGATCGCATTCGCCGCCTTGATCGCAAATCGGGCAATCGAGCGGATGATTGATCAGCAGGAATTCCATTACGCCTTCGCGCGCCTTTTTAACGAGCGGCGAATTCGTGCTGACGACTTTCGGCGAACCGTCGCGGTTCGGCGGCAAATCGCCGACAAGCATCGCGCACGACGCGATCGGCTTCGGCGATCCCTGTACATCGACTAGACACATGCGGCAGTTGCCGGCAATCGACAGGCGCTCGTGATAGCAGAAGCGCGGAATTTCCGATCCGACCGCTTCACACGCATGCATCAGCGTCGTGCCGTCCTCGGCCTCAATCGGCGTGCCGTCGATAATGAGTTTCTTGGTCATCGGTTATCGCGCTCCTCGCTGCTGGCTAGCCTCTCCCCTTGGGGAGAGGCGGGCGCGAAGCGCCGGTGAGGGGGCGGGCTGCTGGCCGAGCGCGAGATAAATCATCTCTAGCACACCTTCGATGTTGTCACGCACGTCAGTGTTCCAAAATCGGAGGACTTTAACACCCTGCTCTTCGAGGAACTTGGTACGATCGCTATCATTGGAAATGTCGGCGGCAGTACCATGCGTATCACCATCAACTTCGACAGCTAAGCGTGCATCGGAACAATAGAAGTCCAAAACAAATCGCCCGAATGGAACTTGCCGCTTGAACTTCCAGCCGTCGATCTGGCGATTGCGAAGTCGCGACCACAATGCCTGCTCTGCAGCAGTCTCGTGTCGGCGCAAATCTCTCGCTAGGCTCACAGCACCACTACGCATAAGTGCACGCCCCCTCACCCTGACCCTCTCCCCAAGGGGAGAGGGAAATTGTGCGCCCGTCGATGATGAGTTTCTTGGTCATGCCCTATGTCAACCTCGACCCCAAGAACCACAAAAGACCGTCATCCCCGCGAAGGCGGGGATCCATCCAAGCCAGCGACCGCGCCCCACCGGATGCCTGGGTGGATCCCGGCCTGCGCCAGCATGACGACAATGAAGCGAAATCGAGTTTCTTGGCCATGCCGCTATATCCCTCGATATGCAATGTAGGCAAAAATGGAAATGCCGACGATCGCGGTGATTAGGACAAGCCCCCCAAAGACGCGCAATGCCACGCTTAGTGTTCTCAAACGAGCATCAATAGGCGCAACAACCATCGCCGCCCCCAGGCACGCGATACCCCACGCTCCGACGAACATGCGGTGGGCGCTGTTGAGACGCCATAGCCAGTACGAGATCAAAACGAAGCCACCGCAAACCAGAAGCGAAGTTACGATCAATCTGTCTGGTGTAGGCTTGGTCATGCCCTACTCCGCCGCCTGACGCGCATGCGACTTCTTATAGTCGTCGATCCGCGCCTCGATGACGGGACGGAAGTTCTTGATCAAGCCCTGCACCGGCCACGCCGCGGCATCACCCAGCGCGCAGATCGTGTGGCCCTCGACCTGCTTCGTGACGTCGAACAGCATGTCGATCTCGCTCTTCTCGGCGCGGCCGCGCTCCATGCGTTCGAGCACGCGCCACATCCAGCCCGTGCCTTCACGGCACGGCGTACACTGGCCGCAGCTTTCATGCTTATAGAAGTACGCGAGCCGGCGGATGGCCGCGATGATGTCAGTCGACTTGTCCATGACGATCACCGCCGCCGTGCCAAGCCCCGACCCGAGCTTGCCGAGCGCGTCAAAATCCATCGTCACGTCGGTCGCCTGCGCGGCCGTGATACAGCGCACCGACGATCCGCCTGGAATTACGGCGAGAAGATTATCCCAGCCGCCACGCACGCCGCCGCAATGCTTCTCTATGAGCTCCTTCATTGGGATGCCCATTTCTTCCTCGACGACGCACGGCTTATCGACGTGTCCGGAAATCTGGAACAGCTTTGTGCCGGTGTTGTTCGGGATGCCGAGGTCGGCGAACCACGTCGCGCCACGACGCAAGATTTCGCCTGCAACCGCAATACTTTCGACGTTGTTGATCGTCGTCGGCGCGCCCCAAAGTCCGACGTTCGCCGGGAATGGCGGCTTCAGACGCGGCTGGCCTTTCTTGCCTTCTATTGACTCAAGCATCGCGGTTTCTTCGCCGCAGATGTAGGCGCCCGCGCCGTGCACGACGTAGAGATCGAAATCCCAGCCATGCACGTTGTTCTTGCCGATCAGATTGGCGGCGTAAGCCTCATCGACGGCCCGCTGCAGGGCTTCGCGCTCGCGGATGTATTCGCCGCGAACATAGACGTAGCTTGTATGTGCTCGCATCGCGAACGACGCCAGCAACGCGCCTTCGACAAGCAGATGCGGATCGTGCCTCAGAATTTCGCGGTCCTTGCAAGAGCCCGGCTCAGACTCGTCGGCATTGATCACGAGATAGCTCGGGCGCGGATCGGCCTTCGGCATGAACGACCACTTGAGGCCCGTCGGAAAGCCCGCGCCGCCGCGGCCACGCAAGCCCGATTTTTTGACTTCGTCGATGATCCAGTCGTGGCCGCGATCGATAAACAGCTTCGTGCCGTCCCACGCGCCACGGCGGATTGCACCCTTCAGGCCCGCATCGTGAAAGCCATATAGGTTGCGGAATATACGGTCGCGATCTTCAAGCATGTCTTACCCCTTCGGCCGTTCGCCGACATCGCTGCCCGGCCGCCAGCCGCTCGCCAGCTTCTGGCATTGCTCGATCCACTTGTCGCGATCAATTCGACCTTTGAAGCCATCCATTTGCGTTTCGAACCACGCGACGTTCGCCGGCGTCCAGCTGGCGATTTGATCGAAATGCCAGATGCCGAGCGCGTTGAGCTTCTCGGCGAGCTTGTCGGCAACGCCCCAAATCAGTCCCAGATCATCGCCCTTGCCGTAGCGCGGCACCGCCAGCAATTCAGGCTTTGCATCGCCGCCGCCACCGAATTGCGGCGCGCGCAAAACCGTCGGCGTCGGCGTCTTCAATTTTTCAAGTTCGTCGGCACTGAGCGGCTTACCGCCACCACCGCGCTCGTTCAGTTCCTTGACAAGGCCGGCATTGGCCATGGCAGCGAGCGCCGCCGGATGCACGGCCGGAGCCTGCGGAGCGGTGGCCGCAGGAGCGCCGCCCGGCGACGACGGCGACGTGCCACTTGCGACCGCTGCCTTATGCGCTGGCGACGCGAGCGCACTCGCGGGTGCAGCTTCAACGGCCGCGGGAGGAGGCGCTGTTTCTTCGAAACGCTTTTTCCAAGCGCCGATGGTCGAGCCATCGTAGAGCTTCGGATCGGTCAGAGAGGTCTGCCCACCCTCCGGGCACGACGCGATGCGGCCGATCTGCGATCCCGCAACCGGCGGTTCGCCCGCTGCAAATCCGTCGAGCACCGCTTCAAGCGATGCCGGCGTCAAATCTTCGAACGTATCCTTATAGATCTGTACCATCGGCGCGTTGGCGCAATTGCCCATGCACTCGACTTCTTCCCACGACATCGTACCGTCGGCGCTCAGCTCGTGCTGGTGCGGCGCGATGCGGCGCTTGCAGACGTCGACGAGGTCGTTCGACCCGCGCAACATGCACGGCGTCGTCCCGCAGACCTGGACGTGTGCCTTGCGGCCGACGGGCGACAACTGAAACATCGTGTAGAACGTCGCGACCTCGAGGCCACGGATGTGCGCCATGCCGAGCATCTCGGTGACGTGCCGGATCGCCGGTTCCGGGAGCCAACCGGCCTGTTCCTGGGCGCGCCACAGCAGCTGGATGATCGCGCCTGCCTGCTTGCCAGCCGGATATTTCGCGATCTGCTCCCGCGCCCACGCTTCATTTTCCGCCGAAAAAGCAAAATGCGAGGGCTGATCGGGGTGTAGACGGCGAACGGCCATTGGCGGCTCCTCAAGACCAAAACATGTGAGGCAGCATTGTAACCCGCACGTGAAGTGGGGGGATAAGTTTGCCCAGACAAAGAATCTTGCAATGCGGCGGACATTAACCCTGCAGCATTCTCCCGGTCCAGTGCACGCATCAAACGAACAGTGCAAGCAATGCCGCAGGGTTACGCCCACAGAACGTACAAAAACACCCGGCGGACGCTCTGGCCTGCCGGGTGCGACAAATCTACAGAAGTGGCAACACGCGACCTTCGGATGAGGCCGCGCGGGAAAGGCTGATCTCAGTCAGCCCGCGTGCCGGGCGCCGGCAACGTTTGCTCCTGGATCAGGCCGCGCCGTTTCAAAGTCTCGGTTGGCTGCTCGGTCGCCCATTTCCGCTCCGAATAGCCGAGCGGGACGGCCAACCAGCCCAAAAGCAAAAGAAATGTGACAACCGGCACCAGGAAGAGCGCGACCTGCGAACCGACGCGCAGAAATCCGGTCCAGACCGCCGCCAATACGAACCCGAACGCGATAATCACCCAGCCGCCGTCATCAGCCCCGCGCGCCGATGCGAACAGTAGCCCAGCCACCAAGCCAAATATCCCGATCAAAACCGGGATGACCGGGAGGTCGGCGTGCAGCGCGCCCATCGGCCATCCGTTCGAGCGGGCGAAAAGGCGGTAGGTCGCGAGCGACAGCCCCCAGCCAAGCGAAGCAACGGCAAGCAGAAACAGATTATCGACCATGACAGGCTCCGAGCTAGGACGCATCTCACGCTGGCACGACGACGCAGCAGCGCATCTCCTTTTAACCCGCCGATCGTGGCAGCGCCTAGATAAGCGCTGCGCGCGAGGTTAAAACCGCGCGATCCAGATTTTATTCAGACGTTTCTGTGTGTTAATCGCGAACCGCGGCGCTGAGTCTTAGCAGCGCCCCGCGTTTTCACAAAACGCGTTGCTTGGAAGCCGTTGCCGCCAGCACGCGCGTGCGCGCTAATACATGCGTTTTTTCCAATTCATCGGCGAGGCGCTCGATGCCCATCGATATCTGTTTCTCAGATAGCGAAGAATATCCAAAAATGAGATAGCGATCGTTTTCGGGTGCACCACTGGTGATGACGGCAGATCTCGGCGACAGGTCATAGACGCCGACGCCGCAATTTAAAACGCGTGCAACGATCTCCGATGCAGGCGGCAAGTGATTGGGTGTCCGCCAAACCATATGCATTCCAGCTTCGGCGCCGATCGTTACTGTCTGACCGAAGCGAAGGTCCAGCGCCTTCAAAAGCGCGTCCCGCTTGCCGCGATAGTGCTGTCTGATTTTTCTCAAATGACGCGCATAACCGCCCGTGTTCATAAAATCAGCCAACACGGCCTGCTCCAGCCACGGCTGCCCATAGTTCATGAGCGCCTTATAGCGGCGCGCAATCGGCATCAATTCTGGCGGCACGACAATATAGCCAAGGCGAAGTCCGGCACCGAGACACTTTGAAAATGTTCCGACGTAGAACACGCGATTTGCGCGATCGAGCGCTTTCAAAGCGGCCAACGGAGAACCGACATATCTGAAGTCGCTGTCGTAATCGTCTTCGACGATGTAGGAGTCTGTCCTGACAGCCCAAGCCAACAACTCAAGCCTTCGGTCCAAAGGCAGTGTGTACCCCATGGGATATTGATGCGAGGGGGTGACATACGCGACAGCGCCGGCAACGTCGGGTAGCTGCGCGACGTCGAGGCCTTTCTCGTCGACCCGTATATGATGCAAGCGGGCGCCGTACGATTCAAACAAGTACGAAGCGCCGGCATATCCGGGCGACTCCACAATTGCATCCGTTCCAGGCGCAAGAAGCATGCGGCTTACGAGGTTGAGCGCCTCCTGGCATCCACCCGTAATAATGATTTGCTCAGGCTCGGCGATAATTCCGCGCGCAGGCCGCAAATGATTGGCAATGGCGTCCCGAAGCTCTGGAACGCCCGTTGGATCCCTATATTCGGTCAGTGCGGAACCCGCGCTCAACAGGCGCTTATTCGTGAGGCGAGTCCACGTTCTTAAAGGAAATGAGCGGGCATCGGGACGGCCGACCCAGAAATCGATACCGGTTCTTGGCGCGTGCTGATTGACCAGGCTGTGCGAGCGAATTTCAGGAAGCCTTGATCTGATTTGGGCGACCAAATCCGGCGGGGTTTTGTGCACGAGATTGCCCTGAATGGCGTGCAACGCCTGTTCCGGAATTTCTCTTGATACAAAGGTACCGACGGACTTTGCAGTATCGATGTAGCCTTCGTCCGCGAGGCGCGCGAGCGCGAGCGTGATCGTAATCCTTGAGACCTGAAGCTGTTGACACAGATGCCGGCTGCTCGGCAGGCGCTGACCAGCGCGAAGCTGGCCCGCGAGGATCATTGCGCGAATTTGCTCAAACACCTGGGTCTGAAGATTGAGAGACGAATTGCGATCGATGTCGATCGGAAGCTGCACATCGTCCTCCAATGGACTTAACAAGACGCTCGCACCGGCCAAAGCCTATAGCCACCAAACGCACGCGTATAGATCCAAGTGCTGCGTCGCTCATATGGCCAGTTCAGACGCTGAACATGCCATCGGTTTCATAGCCGAATAATTGGCATTCGCGCGCAAGAGACATCCCGCTGGACTTACCAAAATGTCCCGATGCGGAACTACTGACGCAATCAAATTTACGTCAGCATTCGTGCACCGCTCATCCGGCGATTTCACGGGCAATTCGAAACAGCACCGATGAAACGACCAGATGACCGGCAAGGCCCTCATCGACGGGGTTCGAATAGCAACGAAAATGGAGGAACTAGTTCATGCGCAAACTGATGTTTGCGGCAAGTATCGCGGCAGCGACGCTTGTCTCACCAGCCTTGGCGAATGACGACGTAACCAAGAACCAGGCCGACCCTAACAACTGGGCATCGCAATCGGGCGACTACAGCGCGACGCGGTACTCGACACTCGATCAAATCAACACGTCGAACGTCTCGACCCTGAAAGTCGCGTGGACATTCTCGACCGGCGTGCTGCGCGGACACGAGGGCTCGCCGCTCGTAATCGGCGACATCATGTACCTGCACACGCCGTTTCCGAATATCGTATTCGCGCTAAATCTCGCTGACGAACAGAAGATCATCTGGAAATATGAACCGAAGCAGGATCCGTCTGTCATTCCGGTGATGTGCTGCGATACCGTCAATCGTGGCCTCGCCTATGCAGAAGGCAAGATCATTCTGCAGCAGGCGGACACGACAGTCGTCGCGCTCGACGCAAAGACCGGCAAGGAACTTTGGAAAGCTGTCAATGGCGACCCAAAACGCGGTGAAACGGCGACCAACACGGTTCTCATCGTCAGAGACAAAGTCATCGCCGCAATTTCCGGCGCGGAGTTCGGCGTACGTGGTTACGCAACCGCCTATGACTTGAACAGCGGAAAGAAGGTATGGCGCGCCTATACCATCGGGCCGGACGACGAAATCATGTTCGATCCTGAAAAGACGACGTCGCTTGGCAAGCCCGTTGGCAAGGACTCGTCGTTGAAGACATGGAACGGGGACCAGTGGAAAATCGGCGGCGGCACGCTTTGGGGCGGCTGGTCTTACGATCCGGAAGCCGATCTTTTCTATTATGGCACTGCAAACCCGTCGACCTGGAACCCGTCACAGCGTGCGGGACCCGACGGCAAGCCGATCGATCAGAAGTGGACGATGTCGATCATCGCACGCAACCCTGATACCGGCGTCGCTAGATGGGCCTATCAAATGACGCCCTTCGACGAATGGGACTATGACGGCGTCAACGAAAACATCCTCGTTGATATTGACATCAAGGGCAAGAAAACGCCTGCGCTCGTGCACTTCGATCGCAACGGCTTCGCGTACACGCTCAACCGTAAGGACGGTGAGCTTCTCGTCGCCGAAATTTTCGATCCGGTCGTGAACTGGGCAACCGGCATCGATATGGATAAGGCGAGCGCAAACTACGGCCGTCCGATCCGCGTCGCGAAGTATTCGACGTTTAGGGACGGCAAGGGCGCCGACGTCAACACGAAGGGTATCTGCCCTGCCGCGCTCGGTACGAAAGACATGCAGCCAGCTTCGTTCTCCAAGCTGAATAGCCTGTTCTACGTGCCGACGAACCACGTGTGCATGGACTACGAACCGTTCAAGGTATCGTACACGTCCGGCCAGCCTTACGTCGGTGCCACGCTGTCGATGTTCCCTGCCCCGAACAGCCATGGTGGCATGGGGAACTTCATCGCTTGGGACGCAGCGGCGGGCAAGATCGTCTGGTCGAAGCCTGAACAGTTCTCCGTGTGGTCAGGGTCTTTGACAACGGCTGGCGGCGTTGTTTTCTACGGAACGCTGGAAGGCTACTTCAAAGCTGTTGACCAGAAAGACGGTAAGGAACTGTTCAAGTTCAAGACGCCGTCCGGCATCATCAGTAACGCCATGACGTATACCCACGGCGGCAAGCAGTACGTGGGCGTCATGTCGGGCGTTGGTGGCTGGGCGGGTATCGGTCTCGCTGCTGGATTGACCAACCCGAATGACGGGCTCGGTGCTGTCGGCGGCTACGCCGGACTGAAGCAGTATACCAACCTTGGTGGCACGCTAACCGTTTTCTCGCTGCCCTAGCGCTTCCTCCAAAAGTAATGGTCTGCGAGAACTGGCCGGCACGGTTTCACGCACCGTGCCGGTTTTTATTTCCGGAGCAACGATGGCAGCTTTGAACAAAATGCGCGTGATCGTATCAGCCATGAATGCGGGCAAGATCACAGCCATCGGCCGCAACGAGGCGCCAACCGGAATATTCAAACATGGCATCGCTAGCCCGTGGCTGATTGCGCACAACGGCCTCGTCGGTGACCATCAAGGCGATTTGAAACATCACGGAGGGCCGGAGAAAGCCATCCACCAATATCCAATCGAAAGCTACGCGGCATGGCGGGCCGAATACCCAGCCATGCAAGCAACACTGGATGCAGGCTGCGCATTCGGAGAGAACCTCTGTCTGCCACACATGAGCGAGTCGAACGTTTGCGTGGGTGACGTGTTCCGGCTTGGCAACGTGATGCTGCAGATCAGCCAAGGCAGACAGCCGTGCTTTAAGCTCAATTTGAGATTCGAGCGACCCGACATGGCCTGGCTCGTCCAGAAAACCGGACGCACAGGTTGGTATTATCGCGTTTTGGAAACCGGCACGGTGGACGTTGGAACAGCGTTAGAACTCGTCGAGCGACCGCACCCGAAATGGACGATCGCGCATTTGAATACGCTCATCGCCTCGCGCACGCTGTCACCAAACGATCTTAGCGAAATGGCGGAGTTACGTTACATATCGCAGTCATGGCGCGACCTCGCCCGGCGTCGATTGGACTCTCGCCGCGTTGAAGACTGGTCGAGCCGGCTTGGCCAGCCTTAGGACAGCCATGCAGGCCCTTGAAAGCAGGTGGCCCAGCGCAAATTGACCGTTTTCAAAGCTTACGGAACGGACGCTCAGACCGCTCTGGCAAACGCCCCGCGAATAGACCTATATTGCCGGCAAATATAGGGCAATTTCTCATGGCGAAGCGCGTGGTGTTGGTAACAGGTTCGCTTGCCGAACCGCGTGTGAAGCGGGTCGCCGAAGAGGTCAGTGGTGAAGCGATCGAGCCGGTCGTCGCCAACATTGGCGTCAAAGTCGCCGCCTTGATGACGACGGAAATCGTCGAGCGTCGGCTGAAGTTGCCGGAGGGCGCGGATCGCGTCGTCATGCCCGGCCGTTTCCGCGGCGATCTTGAGCGTCTCTCCGATTTCTTCGGCACGCGATTTGAGCGCGGACCCGACGAAGTGGCCGACCTGCCCGAATATCTCGGTGGCAAAAAGCCGAAGCTCGACCTTTCGCGTCATAACTGCACGATCTTTGCCGAGATCGTCGACGCGACGCTCATGACGCCTCAAGAGATCGTCGAGCGATCGCGCAAACTGCGCTCGGAAGGCGCTGACGTCATCGATCTTGGATGCCTTCCAGATAGTCCGTTTCCGCATCTGGAAGAGACGATCCGTCAGTTGCAGGCCGACGGCGCGAAGGTCAGCGTCGATTCCTTCAATTCCGACGAGCTGCTGCGCGCAACGAAAGCCGGCGCGAACTACCTTCTAAGCCTGTCTGAAAAGAACATCGCGATCGCGGACGAAGGTCCGGCTATTCCGGTTTTGGTATCAGCCGGTGCGGCCGATATGGAATCGTTGGACAGGGCGATCGACATCATGATCGCCAAGGGTAAGCCGTACTACGCTGACCCCATCCTTGACCCGATCCACTATGGATTTGCGGCGTCCGTCGCACGTTACGTTGATTTGCGAAATCGCCGGCCGGACGTACCGATCCTCATGGGTATCGGGAATCTTACTGAGCTAACGGACGCCGACACGACCGGCATCAATGCGCTGCTCATGGGATTGTGCTCTGAGCTCAATATAACAGCCGTTCTTGCTGTTCAGGTCAGCCCGCATTGCCGGACTGCCATCAAGGAATTCGATCGCGCACGGCGCGAATATTTTGCCGCCAAACAGGCGGGCGCGTTACCCCAAGGTTTTGGCGAGGGTCTACTGGTTACGCGAGACCGCAAAGGCTTCGCGTCGCGACCGGATGAAATCGCGGCGCTCGCGAAACAGATTAAAGATCTGAACTACCGCATCGAAGTGTCCGACGATGGCATTCACATCTACAATCGCAATGGACACCACGTTTCAGACGACCCATTCGAGCTCTTCCCGCACCTCGATACGCGTGCCGACGCCGGCCATGCGTTTTATCTCGGCGTAGAGACCGCCAGAGCGGAAATCGCGTTCCGTCTCGGCAAGCGATACGCACAAGATGAGCCGCTGCCGTTCGGCATCGTTGCAAGCACGCTCGGCTCGGCTGACGAAGCGCATCTGCTCAAGTTCAAAGAGGCTGGCGCGACGCTCGAGAAGAAACCAAAGAAAGACGACCGCGAAGAATAGGAGAGCGCGACGGTCGATTTGTGCGGTGATGGTGGAGAGGGCTGGTTTCGAACCAGCGTAGGCGAAGCCAACGGATTTACAGTCCGTCCCCTTTAACCACTCGGGCACCTCTCCAGACCGCCAAGATGGGCCGGCCAGAAGCCGGATGCGACCCATCAAAAAAAGAAAGTGCCCCGCCAGTGGAAGCGGGGCCCGTGGCGGTTTATGTTCGGTTGTGCCCTTCCCTGTCAATCAGAAAAGCAGCAAGGTCGGCGGACCTGTGATCGCACTTGCATTTGCGCAGGTTTACGCCGCATTTGCGGGTTCAGTACAGCAATCCGAGGCCGATCCTGACCAAAGAACCCTTCAAGAAATCCTGGCGGCCGAAAGCGCACGCGACCCGTTCGGGACCTGCGCGATTCGGCGGAAAACCCGCGCGCGGCGGTGACCGTGGGCATAAGCCCGCAGGCGGCGGCGACGGTCCGCTGCGACTGTTTGGTCTTCACGCGGTAGAAGCCGCGCTCCGCAATCCGGGGCGCAAACTGAACCGGCTGCTTTTGACCGACAATGCCGAACGCCGCCTGATCGAGTCCATGGGGCCGCTGCCGTGTAAAGCCGAAGAGACGACGCCGCGCGACCTCGACCGCTTGCTCGGTGCGGACACTGTGCATCAAGGCGCGATGCTCGAAACCGAAGAACTCCCTGAACCGGAATTTGCATCACTCGCGGAAAACGCCGAGGGCCGCCCGCTGCTCGTCCTCGATCAAGTCACCGACCCGCATAACGTCGGCGCAATTTTACGTTCGGCGGCCGTATTCGGCGCGGCCGGACTCGTAATGACTCGCCGGCACAGCCCGCCGCTCAATGGCGTTCTCGCGAAATCCGCATCCGGTGCGCTTGAACTCGTCCCAGTGGCGCTGGTTCAAAACCTGTCGCGCGCGCTCGAAGACCTGAAAGACGCCGGCTTCACGTTGATCGGACTTGATGGCGAAGCCGATGCGCGCATCGAAGACACCGACTGGACGTCGAGGCCGGTCGCGCTTGTGATGGGTGCAGAAGGCAAAGGACTGCGCGAACTCACGCAGAAAAATTGCGACGTGCTCGCGCGCATCACGACCGACGGCCCAATTGCGAGCCTCAACGTTTCGAATGCGGCAGCCGTTGCTCTACACACGGCCGCGCTCGCGCGACGCAAGGGCGCTTGACGTCAGCAAAATAAAAAAGCGCCGGAGCGTTGCCCCAGCGCTTTTCAAAATCGTTCGCAGCTAACCGATTTATTCGCAGATCAACGGACGTTCGCAGATGTAACGGCCACCACGGCAAACGGTGTCGCCCCAGCTGTTTTCAAAGCACCGGCGGCCGGTCCAGTGACACTCGCGCGGCCCGCGATAGCAGACGTCATCATCGTACGCAGAATACGAACGGTACGGACGCGCGTGCGCGCCGGCCGCACCGATGATGCCTAGACCGATGATGCCTGCCGCGATGCCAAGGCCAACGCCGTGGCCGCGGCGCGCTTCCGCCTGTGGCGCAGACGAGATCGCGACGCCAACAATCATGGTCAGCGCCATCAGCGCATTGATGAATTTCTTGATCATGGGAACTCCCCGATTTTGGTGACCGCAGCGCGGTCAATGCTGTTGCTCGTCATGTCATACGGGCGCGCAGCGCCGGACCTGAGCACAGAGATGACGGACACCATATGAATGTGGCGTGAACACGCAAATACCTTGGTGTTCACGCCACAATTGACGTCACGCGTTATCGGCGAAACGAGACTTACCAGTGTCCGTGGCGGTGACCGCCATAATGGCGCTGGTGCCATTGAACGTGATGATAGCCGCGTTTCGGCGCGCCCCAGGCCGCGTAATATGGCGGCAGATGTCCGCGGAAGCGCTTCACGCGCGGCGGACCCCAGTAGTTCGAGTTGTAGTACGGATAGTATCCGCGCGGCGTATAGCTGTAAGCATACGGATCCGTATAGGTGTGCTTCAGGTAGACGTGATGGTAGTGCGGGTAATAAACCCAGTGGCGCACCTTGCGAACGTGACCGTAACCGGCCGGACGATCCGAACGGTCCCAATGGGTTGCAGATGCCGATTGCGGGGCAGCGACCATACCGAGTGACGCAATTGCCACCGCCAGGCCAAGAAGGCTATTCAAACGCATTGCTCTTACTCCTCGAATGCCGGTCCGACGTTTCGAAACGCCCCCGGTAATCCTGCGGTAACGATCCCCTAATTTACCTAAAGCGGTGTTAAGGTCGACTCCTGAAAACCTCAGCAATCTAGGGGTTTGCGGACATTCGACGCTCGTATGGACGGAGATTTTTCGCCGGCTGGTTAATCAATTCCTCATGACCATCGGCCGAAACTCGGGGCGAGCGATTCGGCTGGCCGTTGGGCTGGCGGGCAAGGCGTGTCTAATGCCTCGAATCGCGGCAGAGTTTACCGGGGAAAACTCGTGGCGCGGCGCAAAGATAAAAAAGAGGAACAGGACAAGGAACGCTTGACCGCAGCGATGCGGCGGCTCGAAGACCTGTTGCAAAATCCCGGCCCCGGCATCACCGTCAAACCGGCAGGAAAGCGGTTCCATCGCGACGGCGATCCGGTCGAAGAATTCGAAGCGGATTTGGCTGCAGACGTCGGTACGCAGGCCGCGCCTGTGCCGTCACGCGACATTCCAGAGACGCGTGCCGATACCGAAGAAGCCATCGAAGACGACGACGCCCCGCAGACTGCAAGCAGCGATGAGTTGCCGGCCGAGTCCGTCTGGGCGAAGCGTCTCGGCCGCGGGCCCGATACGCCACCAAAGCGCGCGCCGAAAAAAGTCGAACCAAAGATCGAGCTACCGAAAGGCATGCGGTCCGGCATCAAGAAGCCGGCGTCATCGTCTGGCGGATTGTTCGGCGTGTTTCTATCGTGGCTGCTGGGTCCACGCGAAAGCGAAGTCAAGGCTGCCGTCTCCGCGAGCCGCCGCGCACTGAATGCGACTTTTTTGTTCTCGGCGGTCATCAACATTTTGATGATGGCCGGGCCGCTATTCATGCTGCAGGTCTACGATCGCGTGCTGTCGTCAGGATCGTTCCCGACGCTCGTGACTCTGTCGATCATAACGGCAGGTCTCTATGGCATCATCGGCATGCTTGAGTTGGCGCGCTCGCGCATTGTCAGCCGCATCGGCGCCGAGATTGATCAACGCTTGAGTGACCGCGTTTTTGAAGCCGCGCTGCGCAAGAGCTTGGCAACGCAAGGCGCGGCCGGATCGGCGTTACGCGAGCTCGATAGCTTCCGCCAGTTCATCTCGGGCCCGGCGCCGATCACGTTCTTCGACACGCCGTGGACGCCGGTGTATCTGTTCGTGATTTTCCTCGCACATTGGATGCTCGGCGTTACGGCCGTCATCGGCACCGTCATCCTGCTGACACTCGCCTGGCTCAGCGAGCAACGCGGGCGCCTGCCGTTGTTGCACGCCAACCATGCCGTCGGCAAAAGCCTCGACATGGCGGAAACCGGCCAGCGTAACGCCGAAGCCATTACTGCGATGGGAATGCTCGGCGCTTATCGCGCGCGATGGCAATCGCTTAACGGAGAAGGACTCGGTTGGCAATTACTGGCGTCGGATCGGCTTGGTGGTCTGTCTGCGTTTACGAAGGCGACGCGGCTGCTGTTGCAATCTCTGATGCTCGCGATCGCGGCAGGGCTAGCTATCAAAGGTGAAATCTCACCCGGCGCAATCATTGCGGCGACGATCATCTTTGGTCGCGCGCTGGCGCCCGTGGAGCAGATCATCGGCCACTGGCGCGGCTTCATCAAAGCGCGTGAGAGCTTTTTCAAACTCGAAGACGTGCTTGCGTTCGCACCGCATGAGCGCAGCCGCACAGAATTCCCGCGTCCGCGCGGCGTTCTCGAAGTTCAGAATATCCGCGTCGCGGCGCCCGAGACGCGCAACGTGATCTTGAATGGCATCTCGTTCAAGGTATCTCCGGGGCAGATGCTGGCGATCATCGGACCCAGCGCATCTGGCAAGTCGACGCTTGTGCGCGCCATCGTCGGTCTTTGGCCAACGTTCGGCGGCGCGATCATGCTCGACTCCGCGCGGCTCGACCATTGGCATCCAGAAGACCTTGGGAAGCACTTTGGCTACCTCCCACAGAGCGTCGAACTGTTCGCCGGCACTGTGAAAGAGAACATCTGCCGTTTCCGCGACGATGCGACCGACGAGCAAGTGATTGAAGCCGCCAAGCAAGCGCACGCCCATGAACTGATCCTCGCGCTTCCGAACGGTTACGAGACGGAACTCGGCAACTACGCGACCTATCTGTCCGGCGGTCAGCGTCAGCGTATCGCGTTAGCGCGCGCGTTGTTCAGCAAGCCGCCGCTGGTCGTTCTTGATGAACCGAATTCCAACCTCGACCGCCTCGGTGACGAAGCGTTGTCCGCGGCCATCGACGGCATGCGCGAGCGCGGACAGACGATCATTCTCGTGTCGCACCGCGTGCAGGCCATCGGCAAAGCCGACTTATTGCTGTTGCTCGATAAGGGCCAGCAGCGCGCCTTTGGACCACGCAACGAGGTCATGAAGCTGTTCCAAAGTCAGCAGCCGGCGCGGCGCGCAACCGACCGGCTCGATGATGGCGATGCTCCCGCAGCAGCCGCGCAAGGTTCGGGATTATCGTCTAACGATGGCACCGCTGCCCCAGGGCCCGCCAAATCGCGCACCACCGGTGGGAGCGCGGCGTAATGAAATTGTCGTCCTTACTCGACGCCGCGCCGACAGCTGATGCCGGGACCGACTGGCACGCCACCGAGCCGTGGGTTCGCTATGGCATGCGCACCGTGGTCTATCTCTGCGGCGGGCTGCTCATCGCGTCGATGGTGTTCTCGGTATCGGGGGCCGTCGTGTCGGGCGGCACAGTCGCCATTGAAGGCGACTATAAAACCGTACAGCATCTCGAAGGCGGCATCGTATCGAAAATCCTCGTTCGGAACGGTGACCACGTAGCCGCCGGTGACGTCGTCGTAAAATTGGACGACACGCAATTCCGCGCCAGCATGCAGGCGACAAACGCCAAGTTCTCAGAATACGCGATCCAGGAAGCGCGCCTTACGGCCGAACGTGATCTGAAGGATAGTTTCGAAGCGCCGTCGACCGTCGACATGACGCTGCCTGACAACATCAAACTTCTTGATGCACAGAAGGCTCTGTTCGAAGCGCGACACACAGCCTACCTTGGCCAGTTGAAAGTTCTCAATCAACGCATCACGCAAACCGAGAGCGAGCTGACAGGTGCGAATGGCCAGCTTGAATCGCGCAACAAGGAATTGACGCTTAACGAACTTGAGCTCTCGAACGTCCGCCCGCTTTTCGAGAAAGGCTTCGTCAATATGCAGCGCATCGGACCGCTGCAGCGCGAGAATGTCCGTATCCGCGGCGATCTGATAAACCTGAAGGCGCAAATTACGAAATTGAAGTCCGGCCGCACCGAAGCCGAAGCACGCCTGTCGCAGGTCGACAAGGAATACACGCAGCAAGCTGCCGAGGAGCTGCAAAAGGCTCAAGCCGGTCTTGCCGAGCAGACAGAGCAACGCAAAGCCATTTCTGACAAGCTCGCGCGCACGGATATCCGAGCTCCCGTTGCTGGCGTCGTCCACGCCATTTCGATCCATACCGAAGGTGGCGTTATTCAACCTGGCAGCGCTTTGCTTCAGATCATTCCGGAAAATCAGAAGCTACTCGTCGAAGCAAAGATCCAGCCGAAAGACATCGACCGTGTCCGCTCAGGCCAAATGGCGACGGTTCGCTTCTCGTCATTCGACAGTCATGTGACGCCGCGGCTTGAAGGCTTCGTGCGCAAGGTTTCGGCGGCCGAGATCACCGATAAGGAAGGCAAGACGTTCTACACGACGCAAGTGGAGGTGCCGCCATCTGAGTTGCAGAAGCTCGACGCTGGCCATCGCCTCGTTCCCGGCATGCCGGCCGAGGTTTACCTCGAGACGCAATCGCGCTCGATCCTGTCATATTTCTTGAAGCCCTTGACCGACATGCTGGCGCAAACGTTCCGCGAGCGATAGCGGCTCAATAGGCGTTCTGCGACGCCTTGCGGGAAAAGATCGTCAGCAGCACGATGTAGGCGTCGAACGCCACCGACCAGTTGTCGATGTAATAAAGATCGTGCTCGACGCGGCGCTGCATCTTTTCGTCAACCTCGGTCGCGCCCCGGAAGCCGTTGACTTGCGCCCAGCCGGTAATCCCCGGCTTCATGTTCAAACGGCGCGGATACATTGCGATACGCTTCTCGAAAAATTCGTCATGCGCGACGGCATGTGGGCGCGGCCCGACAAGTGACATCTCGCCGAAGAATACATTGATGAGCTGTGGAAGCTCATCGAGCGAGTACTTGCGCAACAGCGCGCCGAACCGGGTCACGCGCGCGTCGTTTTCAGTCGCTTGCTGAATGACGTCGCCATTATCGAGCGTCGACATCGTGCGAAATTTCCAGATATCGAATTCGACGAGATTGTAACCGCGCCGGCGCTGACGGAAGAAAACTGGACCGGGCGAATCCAACTTGACGAGCGCCGCGAGGATAGCCAGCAACGGGCTTAGCAGAACAAGTGCGAGACCTGACGTCACGACATCTATGGCGCGCTTGAACAAGGCTTCGAACGGACCAAGCGGATGACGCGTTAAAGATAGTGTCGTCGCCCGTCCAAAGCGCGCCACTTCCGCGTCTTTGAAGCGGACCAACAAACCGCTGGCGCCGACGTGAATGGCAACCGGCAGAAGCTGAAAAGCCGCAATCGCCTGATCGAGAAACTCGGTGCGTGACAGGCTGCTTGATATGACGACATCTTCAATTCCGAGAGCGCGCGCATTGGCCGCCGCATTATGCAGAAATTCTGCGGTCTCGGCGCCGTCGGCATTTGCCGGGATAACGGCGCGCGCCGCTACATAAACGCTCGCGGCGCCATCTGATATTTCGCGAGTCAGCCGCGCGATCTCATCTTCGCATCCAACAATCATCAACCGGCGGCGGCGCACGATGTTGCGGTGGATCAGCGCCATCAGGCTGTGCTGGACGGCGGCATTCAGCGCAATGACGAGCGGCAACCCGGCGGTGTAAAAAGATAACAGCCAGCCGCGCGAAAAAATGGCTGTGCTTTTGGTCAAAAAGCCGATTGCCGCGAGCACGACAAACGTCGCGCTCCAGACAACGACCGCACGCATGTTGTCGCGATGGCCTTCAAGCAGACGAACAACGCTGTACTCGTCGCGCACCAGAAACGTCAGAGCGTAAACGAGACCTGCCATGCCGCCAATTCTGACGTATTGCTCGACGACGCCCGGCTCTGAATAAAAGATTGCGTGATAGGCAATTCCCGTTACGACGGCGATCGCGATGATGGAGCTCAATTCGAACACGAATGCTGTCGCGGCGAACGCGGTGCTCGACACCGCGAACTTGGAAGCGCGCCCGGCTTTGGGCGCCCCGTCGTGACCAACGCTACCGAACACAAACACCCGCCATCGCTTGCATTTCGCCCGCAACCGTCGCTGAAGGCTGCGTCATTGCCAATACGTTATAATGACAGAGCGAACACAACAGTTTCTTCAAACGTGATAAAGGCCTATATCACCTCGCGAAATATAACACGGACTGGCGCGCGGAGTCATAGGGGCGCGAAGACTCCGGTTTTGGCGGCCGCGGCGAACAGGGCATGCACTTTGCATCAACACTCCTCGCGGCAGCCAACCTCCACCGGCGGCCGCTCGAACGGCAACGAGGGGTTGTGCAACGACCCACTTTTTCCGGTGGTACGGTCGCGAAGGTCTCAAAATGGAACAGTCCACGCCGCGTTTTGGCAAGGCTATCGGAATGGGTGCAACAGAGTTGCCGCCATCGCCGGCAGCCGGAGAGGAGTCTTTGGCGCAGCACCGCAGGACGATGCCGCACGGCAGCATTGCTCAGCGCGCCGCACACACGGCCGCGCAGCCGAGGCTGGAGTTAACCAGTCCAATCGAAGACGCCGCGCGCCTTTGCCGGCGCCTTCGGGCGAACTGGAAAACGGTCGCCCTCGCCACGCTGTCCGCTCTGCTGATCGGGCAACTTTATCTATGGACGGCGACACCCATGTATTCGTCGACCGCCTCGCTGTTCGTCGATCCACGCGCCCGCAAAATTGATGAAATCGTGCCGGGCGGCATCGGCCCGGACACGACGCTGCTCGAAAGCCAGGTCACCATCATCTCCTCGGAAGGCGTACTGAAGCAGGTCGTTGATAAGCTTAAGCTTGCCGACGATCCTGAATTTGCGGCCGAACGGTCGCCGATCATCAACAACATTATCAAGGCCCTGGTCCCTGGCCGCTCTCCGGGAACGCCGTCTGAGCGTGCGCTCGCGACGCTCGAGAAAATCCTTCGCGTTTCGCGTGCCGCCAAAACCTATGTCATCGACGTCACCGCAACGACGCAGTCGGCCGAAAAGTCGGCCGCGATCGTCAATACGGTCATTGACGCCTACTTCGCCGACCAGACCAGCACGAAAAGCCGCGAGGCCAAACAAACCAACGCGCTAATCGACGCGCGCCTGGACGAATTGCGCAACCAGGTACGGCAGGCAGAACTGCACGCTGATCAATATAAGAAGGCGAACCAGATTCTGACCGCCGAAGGCGGGGTCATTAACGAACAGCAGCTGACGCGGCTGTCCGCCGAACTGGTAACCGCAAAAGGTGCTGAGACGGAACGCAAGGCGCAACGCGATCAAATCCAAACAGCGATCAAATCCGGAGCTGAACCCGACGTCCTGGGTGACGCCGGTCAGACCGGATTGATTGCGCGCTTGCGCGAGCAATACGCACAAGTTGCGCGCCGAGAGGCATCCCTCTCCTCACAGTTGCAGCCAAGTCATCCGGCGATCGTCGATGTCCGGTCACAAATGACTGCCGTCAGAGCTCAGATAACGGCTGAGTTGAAGCGCGTCGCGACGGCCGCAGAAAGCGCACACCGCGTCGCCAGCAATCGCGTCGCGGAACTCGAAAAGCAGCTCGAAAAAGCTAAGCAAGATCTGACGCAGCAGAATACGGCGCAAATTCGCGAGCGCGAGCTCGAACAGGAGGTCGCAACCAGCCGCGAATTGCTGCAGACCTTCCTCGCCCGCTCGAAAGCGACGCAAGAACAGGAGAACATCACGACGACCGATGCGCGCGTCATTAGTCCCGCTGTCCCGGCGAATGCGCCGTCGCGGCCAATCCCATTGTTTGTTCTGGCATTTAGTCTGCTGTCGGGACTGGCAGCCGGCACGCTCTGGGCGCTGCGCGACGCCGATGCTGAGGCGTCGATCGTGACTGCCGCCGACGTCGCAGATCACACCGGCACATCGAGCCTGTCCGTGATCCCTGAGCTCAATCGCACCGCAAAGTGGTTACAGATCGGCGCCCGCCGCGGAATTCAGCATAGTGATCTTCTCGCAGCTCTCGATAAATCCGCCGACAGCGCGTCCGCAGCCTATCAGCAGGCGATATTGCGGCTCTTGTCGAAGATCAAGTCGCTCGGCCGCGCGGGACGGCCAAACACCGTGATGTTCGCATCCGCACGCGCGCAAGCCGGAAATTCGGCCGCTGTCCTGGCGACCGCACACAGCGCGGCCGTGTCCGGCGAACGTGTCCTGCTCGTCGACGCTACATCGACCAATCCGGAGTTATCGGCTCTTTTTGCCGCCGACCTTGCAAAAACGACGACCGTCATTCTCGACAGCAAGGAGCACCTGCTCAAAGTCGTTACCCGCGACGAGAGCTCCGGCATGTCGTTTTTGCCAATCGCACTCGCCGATTTACGAACTCTGCGCATCCAGCAGCGCCGCCGCCTCGTGGCGGGGCTTAATCTGCTGAGCCAGGACTACGACTGGATTTTCATCGACGCAGGAGCGCTGCTGGATGACGAAGCTGCGACAACCTTATTGCCAGCGGCCAATCTTGTGTTCGTAGTCGCGCGCTCCGGGTCAACAACCCGGGCCGACATTGACGATATGATGCAAATACTGGAACCGGCCCGCGACCGCATTGCAGGTACCGTTCTGACATTCGGAGCAACGTGATCGTGTCGCAGGCCTTTTCGCAAAACGTGATCGATGAACCGCATAGCGGTCCATTCGAAAATAGTGCAGAAAGAAAAATACGTGCTGGCGAATGGGAATTTGGGAATGTGTTCCTTCCGGTTCTGACGAACAGCAAGTCGGAGTAAGTATGTCTGCGTATCCGAATTTCGAATTGCCAACTGTTTGCGGAATAGCGATTACCGCCGCTGACGGCAGCATCGCAATCCGGCAGATCATTACGCTTGCAAAATCTCGCCGGCCGGCATCCGCATTTACGATGAATCTCGATCACACGGTCCAGTTGCGCCGGAATGAACAGTTCCGCGCCGCATATGCGACCGCCGACGTCGTGACCGCTGATGGATGGCCGATAGCCTGGCTTGCACGCCGGCAACGCCGTCCGGTCGAGCGCACGACTGGAGCCGATCTGTTTTTACCGCTTATCGATCAGGCGGCGCAGGAACAGCTTCCTGTATTCTTGTTCGGCAGCACGCCCGGCGTCGTCGCGCGGGTCGGCGAAGAGCTCGTCGCGCGTACCGAAGGTCGCGTGCCGATCGCCGGTTCAATGTCGCCATCGCAAAAATTCGATCCGACAGGGGTCGAAGCGGATGAGGCAATCAAAAACATCCGCGCGTCCGGTGCGGCACTCTGTTTTGTTGCCGTCGGCGCACCGAAACAGGAAATCTTTGCCAATTACGCCCGTTCAAAAGGCCTCAAGTGCTGCTTCGTCTGCGTTGGCGCGGCTCTTGATTTTGTCGCTGGTAAACAGCTGCGCGCGCCAGCCGTATTACGGAACCACGGCATGGAATGGGCTTGGCGCCTCGCGACGAATCCATCGCGGCTCAGCAAGCGCTACGCAGAATGCGCCGGAATGTTCTTTTATTTGCTCGCGACCGAACCACTCTTGCCGGCGCCGGCTGAAGATTGGTTACAGCCTGCGCATCAACAAAGCGCGCGGACGCACTGGACAAATGACAGATCAGCAATGGATCAAAAATGACATTTTCGTATCCCGGAATTCGACTCCCGTACGATAGTAACCAGTGAACATCATTCGCAGTTGCACACGAATTACTGCCGGAGTTAAATGCTGCAATTGGTTCAATGAATTTGCAGCACCGCAGAACGTCATAGTTGAAACGTTTCGCATTCGTTGTTCGAGTAGGTATTCAAAATGAGTTCAGGTCAAAATCGTTCGCATATTCTGACGGTCCACCTCGAAGATTATTTTCAGGTTGGCCCGTTGAGCGCGGCGATCCCGCAGCGGCATTGGCTACGATTTGAATCGCGCGTCGCTCAGAACGTCGAAACGACCCTCGATCTTCTCGATCGCTACAATCAAAAGGCGACGTTCTTCACGGTCGGTTGGATCGCGGACAAAATGCCGGACGTCGTGCGCGAAGTCGCGCGCCGCGGTCATGAAGTTGCGAGCAAAGGCTACTTCCATCGCTCGCTCGAGCAGATGTCGCGTTCTGAATTCGAAGCCGACGCATTGCAGTCGCGCATCGCGATCGAACGGGCAACCGGAGAGGAAGTGCTCGGATACCGAATCGCGCGCGGCTGGTTCGCCGAGAAAGACATGTGGGCGTTAGAAGCTCTTGAGCGCGCAGGCTACCGCTATGACTCGAGCCTTCGCCGCCTTGGCTTCTCGCTGAAATCCGGTAAGCAACCGCCCGCCGGCGCCGATCGCCGCCAGGCACGCAATATTGTCGAATTGCCGTTGGCCAGTTGGCGGTTCGCCGGTTTCGATCTTCCGATTTCTGGCGGCAATTATCTCCGGCAGTTGCCAGCCGAATTTGTGCGTCAGCGGTTTGCGGAAAGCGCTGCGCGCTCTAGCGATCCGCTCGTCTTCTATTTTCACGTCTGGGAGCTCGATCCGGCACAACCGCGCATTTCCGGTTTGCCGATGATGAAGCGTATCCGGCAGTACCGAAATCTCGAAACGATGGGCGAGCGCGTCGAGTCGTACCTCGCAAACTATAAATTCGACACCGCCGCAAATTACCTGCGCCTTGACGCCAAGCCGGTCACGCACGCGCCGGCTGTCCAGGCCGACGCTGCGATGCCTGTCTCGGCGCATGCCGCGGCAGACGCAGACCAGCTATTGCCCGTGACCGTCATCGTACCGTGCTACAACGAAGAGCAGTCGATTTCATATCTCGGACGCTCGCTCGATCACTTTGCGGCGCAGACGGCAGACAAGTACAAGCTCTCGTTTGTATTCGTCGACGATGGTTCGAAGGACAAAACGCTCGAAGGCTTGCAGCGTCAGTTCGGCGGCCGTTCCAATTGCCAAATCGTGCAGCATCCGCAGAACCGTGGCATCGCAGCAGCGTGCCTCACGGGATTTGCAGCCGCGCGCGACGAAGTGCTGTGCGTCATCGACGCCGACTGCACATTCGACCCGTCGCATCTCGCAACGATGATCCCGTTGCTGAAGGATGACGTCGCGCTTGTTACGGCATCGCCCTATCATCGCGATGGTGGCGTGATGAACGTTCCGGCATGGCGGTTACTGCTGTCGCGCGGTGCCTCGCAGTTGTATCGCTACGTCTTGAGCAACAAGCTCGCGTCCTACACCGCGTGTTTCCGCATTTACCGACGCAGCGCCGTCGTCAACATGCGCCTCCAGCACAGCGGCTTCACCGGCATCGCGGAAATTCTCGTCAGGCTCGATCGCGCCGGTGCGAAGATCGTTGAATGCCCGGCCGTGCTAGAGGCGCGCGTGCTTGGCATCTCCAAGATGAAAGTCGGCCGGACAATCACCGAGCATGCCGGGTTGCTGAGCCGCCTTGCTGTATTGCGGGCTCTACCGGCAGGCAGCGTCAAGGCAGATACCGCGGACATCGGCAAAGCGCGCTAAGCACCTTGCCGATCCGCAATTCAGCTTCCTTTTTTTGTAAAGGCGTTCGATGAGCACGGCTGCAATGAATACGGCTGCGAATGCGTCGGGGCAGTCCTGGTGTATTGTCGGCGGCGGCATGCTCGGCTTGACTTTCGCCCTCAGATTGGCCGAGGCCGGGCATCGCGTAACGGTTCTCGAAGCTTCGCCACGTCTTGGCGGTTTGGCCGACGCCTGGCAGATCGGTGACGTGACGTGGGACCGCCACTACCACGTCATCCTGCAATCCGATACGTACCTCACGGGGCTTCTTGCCGAGCTCGGTCTCAGCGATAAAATTTTCTGGGCGAAGACCAAGAGCGATTTCTATATCGACGGCACGTTCTACCCTTTGAACAACTCCGTCGACTTTTTGCGTTTTCCGCCGCTCGGTCTGATCGACAAGTTCCGCCTTGGCGCAACGATCATGTACGCGTCGCGCGTCAAGGACGGTCGTCATCTCGAAAAGGTGAAGCTCGAAGACTGGCTCGTGAAGCTTTCCGGCCGGCGCACGTTCGAGCGCATCTGGCGACCGCTGGTCCGCGCGAAGCTCGGCGATAACTATCATCGCGCCTCCGCGTCCTACATCTGGAACGTGATGCGGCGCTTCTACGGCGCACGGCAATCCGGCGCCCAAAAGACCGAACTTTTCGGCTGCGTTGAGGGCGGGTACGATACCGTCATCGACCGCCTGACAGAGCGGCTTCAGTCCCTTGGCGTGACCGTCAAGACGAGTTCACCAGCAAAACGCATCTACGCAACGGATGGCGGCGTCGCCATCGAAACAGGCAGCGGAACCGATCAATTTGAACGTCTCGTCGTTACCGCGCCGTCCGATATCGCGTGCCGCGTTTGCGAAGGCTTGAGCGCGGACGAAGTCAAACGGCATAAGAGTATCATTTATCAAGGCATCGTCTGTGCGTCGGTGCTTCTGAAACGGCCGCTGCGTAATGCCTATATTACGTATATCGCTGATGAAACCGTGCCGTACACCGCTGTCATCGAAATGACAGCGATCGTCGACCAAAAGCATTTCAAAGATCGGGCGCTCGTCTATCTGCCAGCCTATGTGCCGTCGGATGCACCGCTCTTTGAACTTAGCGACGACGAGATACGCGCGCGCTTCCTGGCGTCGCTCAAATCCATGCATCCGGATCTGACGGACGACGAAATCGAAGCATTCCGTGTTTCGCGCGCGCGCCAGGTCTTGTCGATTACGACACTCAATTACTCCGACGGCTTGCCGCCAATGGAGACGGCTGTTCCTGGCCTCTTCATCGTCAACTCCGCGCACATTGTGAACGCTGCGCTTAACGTCAACGACACGATCAAACTTGCGGAAGCGACATTGCAACGCCTTCTCGCAGATCAAGGCTCGACGACGCCAGCCGCGCGCGCGAAAGCGCCGATCGCCGCCTAGGATCGCAGAGATGCGCAAACCGATCGCAAGTCTATCGCTCGACCTCGACAATCTCTGGACGTACCTCAAGACAAACGGTGATCCAGCTTGGCGAAGCTTTCCCGGCTATCTCGACGAGGTTGTGCCGCGCATTCTGAGCGTGCTCGACCGGCACGGGCTGAAGATCACGTTTTTTATAGTCGGCCAGGATGCGGCGCTGCCTGCAAACGCAAAGGCGCTGCGCAGCATTGCCGACGCGGGCCACGAGATCGCGAACCACTCTTTTCATCATGAGCCCTGGATTGCGAGCAAGGACACGCAAGCGATCGACGCAGAGTTGTCGAGCGCTGAGGATGCAATCTTCCAGGTGACCGGAGCGCGCACGAAAGGATTCCGCGGACCAAGCTTTGCGCTCTCCGCCGATCTGATCGACGTCTTAAGCGCGCGCGGCTACCAGTACGATGCCTCTACGTTTCCGACGTTCCTCGGCCCACTGGCGCGCGCTTATTACTTTGCCAAAAGCAGCGTTGATCGCGAAGGCCGCGAGCAGCGCAAGGCGATGTTTGGCACCCTCGCTGACGGCCTTCGTCCGATAAAGCCGTTTGCATGGAAGACGGCGACAGGCCTTCTTACGGAAATTCCGGTTTCGACAGTGCCAGCCGCCCGCGCGCCGTTTCATCTGACGTATGTGATGTTTCTCGCGACGCGCTCCCCGGCGCTGGCGAATGCGTATTTCACGAACGCTTTGCGTGCCTGCCGGATTGCCGGTGTTGCGCCATCCATCTTATTGCACCCGACGGAATTCATTGGCGCTGAAGACACCAGCGCCATGTCATTCTTCCCAGGCATGAGCCTGCCACGCGATGTAAAACTTGGCGTCGTCGATACCGCGCTGCGTCAGCTGAAAGAGCGCTTCGACGTTGTGACCATGGGTGGGCACGCCGATAGCCTCGACAGCACCCTAAAAATCAAGACATATCCGCGGGTCGCGGGAGTTGCGGCTAAAGCCGAAAGCGACACTTTTAACGCGAAATCAAAAGCACACCCGTGACGACCAGCGCGATGCCGATGATGTTGCTGGGCCGCAGGCTCTCGGAAAATATCAGCACGCCGGCCAGCGCCACCGCCACAGTGCCAAGACTGGTCGCTATCGGATAGGCAACGCCGAGCGGCATGCTGCGGATCGCATACAGATAGCTGCCAAGCAGCAGCAGGCTGCCCGCGCCGCCGAGCCAGGCCCACGGATTGGTTACCAGCGCCGCGGCGTTGGCGAGCGTCGGCTCGAAGTTGGCTGTCTCCACCATCCGCTTGAAGCCAACGTTTGCGGTCACATTCCCGAGTACGCAAAAGAGAATTGCGATGGCGTTAGCCGAATTCAAGATGCCGTTAGCCCACATTCCAAAGAATCCTTGCGACGATTGTTGCACACAGGCGATGTATGCCGGTGTATCGCCTACCGGTGTAACAAGCAGCACGGCAAGCGGTGGATTTGGCCGATAATATGCTGAATTTTTTGATCGAAGCGCAGCACATGGATCAAGAATTGGATTTGCCGCAATCGTCAACCACGTCGCAGCAGTTCCTTCCGATGCTGCTCGCAGCGTTCTTTATCTTGCACGTCGCGCTCGCGCTCTGGATGCCTGGCGCGCACACAAAATTCATGCTCGGTGACCGTGCGCATGACCGTCTTGCAAAAGTCCAGGCCGTCCTCAACGCGCCGCCTGACGCTGGCCCGCTGGCAGTCATGGCCGCACAGGGATCGCCAGGGGACTACATGTTCCTGCTGCCGGCCTACGCTGCCGCCGGTCCTGACGGCGTTATTTTACAATCCATTGTGTTGTATCTCGCAGCGCTCGCATGTCTCTATTGGCTGACGCGCGACACGTTCGGACCGGCATCAGCAAAGGCCGCGACAATCCTGTATGCGCTGCTGCCCGCAACGATCTTTCATCCCCACGCATTCGTCTCGGAAACGATATCCAATCCGCTGCTGATCATCGGTAGCTACGCGCTCGCCCAAATCCTGCGCCGCGATGGCAATATTTGGACGTGGACAGCGGTTGCCGGGCTTCTGATCGGCATCGTGACATTCAGCAGGCACGTCTACATTCTATTGCCGCTGATCGCGGCGGCGCTCGCTTGGTATTACGTCTCGCCGGTGTCGCGTGGCCGTGCGGTCGCGGCGAGCCTGATCGGCCTCGGATATCTGCCCGCGATCTTGTGGACCGCGATCGCACTCATGGCGCCAACCGCGAGTCAATCGCCTGCGAGCGCCGGCGGGCTTGGCGCCAACCTACAGGCACGCGCAGAACGCGTGGCACTGATCGCCGGCGTACCGCCACCTCAAGCGATCGTTGAGCAGCAGCGCGAAGGCCTCGAAGGCGCGACGATGACGATCACGCCGAAACAGTTCACGGCGTTCGTCGCGGCGCATCCCCTCGCCTACGCGCGCTCGATCGTCTCCGACGCCGTCAATATTCTCGGCAATCCCGGCATGGCGATGGTTGCCGGGCGTTATCTTGGTCTCTTCGACCTCAACGAGAAATCCGAAGAAGATCTATCGCGCTGGCGCAAAATTCGCGATGAGCACGGCATGATCGCCGTCGCGCACGAACTCTGGCAGACCAGCGCGTCTGCCCTGATCATAAATGCTGCCGGCATGGTGGCCTGGATCAGCGTGATCGGATTGGCGCTTCTTGGCGCAATCAAAGCCTGGCGAACGCCGGCAATTGTCGATCGTCCGGTATGCGTGATGCTTATGGGATTGTTCGTCTACGTCATCGCATTCAATAGCGTTGTCGCCGGTTATACGCGGTGGGACCATCGCTCCGGCGTTGAATTCGTCATTGCGATCTTTGCCGCTTACGCCGTCGCCTCAGGCGTTTTGAGTCAGCTGCTGGAATACGTGACGCGCCGCGATCGATCCGCGCAATAACGCGTCGTCAGTTTTGCGCCGCTTCCATCAAAACGCGCATCTGCGGCCGTATTGATCCGTCGCGCCGCGGCTCAAGAAGAAAGTTGTCGTCATCGGGCCAGCCTGGACCGGCGGCCCAGGCCGCCCATCCGATCCAGACATCGCGGCCGCGATCGAGGGTTTGCAATAAATCTCGGCCCGCAGCGAGGCTTGTCGGATTATCGGCAATTCCGAATTCGCCGAGAAACGCCCGGAATCCGTGTCGACGCGCCCAAGCTTCAAATGCTGCAATCCGTTCCGACCCAATTGTCGCCGAGACCGCATCGGGCGACCCGCCCGACGAATTCGCGTCGAAGTACTGGTGGACCTCGAACGCAAAATTATTGGCCGTGTCACGCACGCCAGCCATAGCCTCGTTGCCGGACGACTGCCAGGAGTGCGCACCGGTCCAGTTGGTGCCCGGAACGAGAACCAGGTTTTGCGCTTGTTCTGCACGGATCGCTGCGACCGCAGCGTTCACGGCCTCAAGCCAATCATCGACAGTTATGTCATTAGGCTCATTCATCAGTCCGAACCACACACCGTCATCGGCGCGAAATGCCGACGCGAGCTTCGACCAGAAGTCGGCGAACGCTGCTTGGGGCACTTGGGTCGAGCCAATCAGATGCTCGACACGCCACCTGTCATCGGCGATGTAGCGTTTTGCATAGTTGTGCGGATCGAGAACAACGATCAAATTCTTACTGCGGGCTGCCGTCATAAATGCTGTGAGACGCTTGAGCTCCGTCGCATCAAAAGGACCAAACAGCGTCGGCTGTAGCCGCTCCCAGCGAAATGGAAGCCGCACCAGCGTCATGCCGAGGCCCGCGAAATAGTCGATATGGCGCGTGCCGGGATAGGTGTATTCCGTGCCGTACCGCCCCGGCACGCGGCCGAATTCGGCGCCCGCAATATTGACGCCGGCCTTAGGGCGGGCGACTTCGGCTTTCGCAACTCGGCTTGTTGCCAACATCGCTGGCACGGCGACGGCCGCCAGAGCAGAGCGGCGGGTGATCAGTCGAGGCATGTCATTCCTCTCATTGAACCGTGATGCTCGTTGTTTTACCTCAGTGCGACGGCCTCAATCCTAGACTTTAGAAAACCGATCACCGCGTCCTTGTCGCGCGCTGCCAACGCGTTCCACCGCGCGATGTTGCTTGCAGCAGCAGCCGTCGCTTGCTCTTGCCATCCCGGATTCGCTACAAGCGCTGCCAACGCGCCGGCAGACGCTGCAACATCGCTCGTATCGAGATACGTTCCAGACGCGCCGAGCACCTCGCGGAAAACCGGCTTATCGGGCGCCGCAACGGCAAGCCCTGCATACTGCGCTTCCAGCAAAGGCAGCCCAAGTCCCTCATCGTGCGACGCCGTCAAAAATACATCGAAGCGGCCGATCGCCTGCCGCGCCGCGTCGTCGTCGAGATAACCGAGCAAGCGCACATGCGGCATCCCGCCAAGCACAGAGGCATCATTACCCCAGCCCTGCCGGCCGATAACGAGGAACTCGACATTGCGCTGTAGGACAGCCGACGCAGCCTCACAAATGCGTGCCGCAGCAATCAGATTTTTGCGCGGCTCGATTGTTGCGACCGTACCAATGACGAGCGGCGCGTCTGAACGGCGCGGCTCCGCGTTTGCGGTCAACCCGAAGACATTGCGCACCGCCGGGCGATACGTCTGTATATTCGCGTCAGGCGCGACAAACGCTGCGAGCTCGTTCGCGGTCGTCTCGGAGTTGGTCAGAAAATACTTGAGCCGGCGTATTGCCTGCTTGAACTGCGGGGCCAGATAATACTTTCCAGCTCCGTTCAGATCATGCGGCCGCGTGATCAAGAAAAGATCATGGACGTACAGCACCGTCCGGTCCTTCATCCGCGAGAACAGAACCGACGGCGGGTAACCGGGGAAGAGCGCCACGGCCTGGCGGTCGGCAAGCGCTCGTGCGGGTAAGACGAACTGCTGCTGCGCCAGCATCACCGCGCGCGAGCCGTGTCCGGAAACCGCCGTGACGGCGAGCGGCGCCAGAGCGTCAGCAGAAAAAAGTTCTTTGGTGATCCGTTCGATGCCGGACGCCCGCCGCGCCATATGCGTCCAGTCCACGAGCAGCATGCAAAGACCTTCAAAACGGATCGATAGCGATGGCCCAGTAATGTCAGAATCACAGGTGCGCGTACACCCCCGCGGAATTAACGCTAGTCTCAAAGGCATGCCGTCATGACACGTTTTCATGCCGCCGCCATTGTGTATGGTCGGGTGGCAGCCGCCAGCAAGGTTGCTGTGGCATTAAGCTTCGGAATTACGAAATGGCGTCTCGCCTCGCACGCAATTCGGTCGCCAACGCCATCGCCGGCCTCGCGACGACATTGGGCGGCGTGATCTCTACGATCATCATTGCGCGCATTCTCGGCGTCGAAGGAACCGGCGTCGTTGCGTTTGCCGTTTGGGTCGTCACATTCGCATTGCTCGCCGGCGATTTAGGCGTCCCAGGAACGCTGACGCGCTACATTTCATCCTCCGCTGCCAATGGTGATGAGCAGGCGCCGCATGCCGTCGTCGCAAACCTCTACGGTGCCTTCGCGATCGCTAACTCTGCGCTCGCCGCCGCGTTTTTTGGCTATGCGGTCTGGCTGGCGGCGGCACACGACCAACCGGTGCTGCATATCGATGCGGTGAACTACCGGACGGCGCCGTTGTTTTGGGGCATCATTGGTGCTGCGGTGCTCGCGCAATCCTTCGCCAACTTTACAAATGCCTGCCTGCGCGGCTTCGGCAAATTCCGGAAACTGTCGCTAATCGCGATTCTGTCGGCTGGACTGCAAGTCGCGACGACGCTTATCGGCGCATGGTTCTTTGGCATCGCAGGTGCACTCTGTGGTGCCGTCCTCGGATATGTGGTGCCGGCGGCGATGGCCCACACGATGCTCACGAGCAGCGCCAAACTTGATCCCGAACTGGAAAAACGCATCCGCCGCTATGCTATCGAGGCGTGGTTTGGCTTCATAGTCACCGCATTCGCGTGGTCGCGCATGGAGGTCTTTTTTCTTGAGCGCAGCCTTGGAAGCGAGGCCGTCGGACTATTCACCGCTGCACTGACGTTTTCGAACATGGCCATCCAAGGCCCGATGTTGTTGACCGGCGCATTAACGCCCTTCTTTGCGCGCCAGGCGGCTTTGAACGACAGCGGAAAGTTGACGACGTCGTATGCGATGGTTTTACGGCTTTTCGCGCTTGCGGTTGCACCGGCGTGTTTTGGATTGGCCGCCATTTCGCGTGAACTGCTGCCAATGCTCTTCGGCACTGGCTTTGCGCCGTCAGTACCCGCGGCCGTAATCCTGCTTGTTGCGTCGGCCGTCATGTTGTCATTCTCGATTTCGACGATCTACCTCTTATCGCTCGAAAGAACCAGGGTGGTCCTGAACTTCGCTGCGATCGGCGCGGTCATGATGATTGTTGCAGGATTGACAATTATTCCACTGTTCGGCCCGACGGGCGCCGCTCTGTCGCGTGCTGCGATACAATTGTTCGTCGTTAGCGCTGGCGCATGGTACGCGGCGAAATACCTGGGAGCATACGTGCCGCTGCGCGGACTGGCGATCATTCTGCTCGCCGCTGCAATCATGGGCCTTGCGGCCTACGGCATTGCTGATGGCATCGGCGGCGTGGCCGGCATTCTCGCCGCGATCGCCAGCGGACCACTCGTCTACGGCCTCATGCTGAAACTCTTGGGCGGCCTGCCTGCAGATGACGCGACGGAACTGATGCGGGCGACCGCGTTACTGCCAAGCCCCGCCGATCGTCTCGCACCGCGGCTTATTCGCTTCATTTCTGCAGACGACTCGGCACGTCGTTCTGCAATGCCCCTAGAATGAACCACATCAATGCCGCCGTCTTGATGCTCGCGAATGACGCGCTGACGAGCATCGTGATCGACAGATAGAGCGCAATTGCATGCAAGTAGCGCACCTGCGGAACTGTATTCTGGCGTGCTGAGAACATCACCCAAATCCATGTCACCGCAACGCCAAGAGCCGATTGCGTCGCTATCCAATACGCGATGCCGCTATCGACGGCTCGATCCGCAAATCGTTCCGACAGGCCGAGATATTCCATCGGACCGTAGGCTTCGAGAAGCGCTACGGTGTGCGCCAACCGGTTCGGAAACTCGTTGCCGTCTGGCGAAAATCCGGCCGTCCAAGTCAACACACAGACCGCCAATATACTGAACGGCAAATACAGAAATACGCTGAACTTCGGCAAAAACGGCGCGATCAAGGAAATCGCGAATATCAATATCATGCCGACGATCGCCAACCGCCCATCGCAGCCGACAAGGAGCGCAAAAACAGACGCCGCGAGCACCAGATATGTTCTCCCGGGTATGCGTTTACCGAAGGCAAGCAGATACGCGAACAAAATCGCACAAAAGTTCCCAAGCGATACTGGCTCAAGGAATACTGACGACAAGCGGTGCAAATCGACGAACGGAAGCATGCGGTCCTCGCGGACGGCACTCGGATATAGGCCGACTTCCGTGTCCCAGAACGATGCAGGATCGACGTCGCGCGTCGATATATAATATTCTTGTACCTTAAACAGGTCACGATACTGCGGCAGGAAAAAAGCTTCGAGCAGCATCACAGCGACAGCAATCAACGCGACGATCAGGATCGGTCGCGCAAGCCGCTCGGGCTGAACCGTCATTCCAAGGATGACAAATGCCGGGATAAGCAAAACGTCGCGCAGATACTTGGCCTCAAACGCGCCGGTCCCCGCCCACCTGAGAACGGCGAAAAGGCCAGCGACAAACATGAGTAAGAACCACGGCAGCATTTCCGATCGATAGCGGCGCAAAGCAAGCATAAGCGCTGCGCCGAACAGAACCATCTCCGACGCGATGACGTGGTTGGAATTCAGCTCTACGATGTTACCATTTATCATGGCTAGAACGGCATTGAAGAGCACGGTCGCGATGATGACGATGCCAGCAAGATTTGCCGTCTGCGCGTCATCGTTGGCCCGCATTTCCAAACTCGTCCGCTGGCCTTTTGTAGCTGCAATCATCGATTTTGAACCTGGCTATCCGCTGCAGCGACCGTGGGCTGTGGCTTTGGATCGGCTGCCGCAACAACAGCACTCGAAGACTTAAGCTGCTCAAGCGCCGCAATGTACGTTCTGCGTTCCAGATGCGTCTCCAGATATTGACGCGCCTCGATTGCGTTTGCTCGCGCATCGGCCGGACGTTCGAAAATAGACCGTAGCAGCCGGCTCGCATGTTCCGGCGATGCCTCTGCCCAGCGCGCGGCCGTGATCTCTGAATAGTCACCATGCTCGTCGCGAAACGGGACGAGCTTGTAGTCGACAAGATAGGTTGCCGATGGATGGCAGAAGTCTATGTTTCCAGACCAGGCCGTCGCGACGACCGGCGTTTCCTGCATTATGGCTTCTGCTATACTCAGCCCGAAGCCTTCTGAACGATGCAATGAGATGTACGCGTCGGCGTCAGCAAACGCTTGCTGCATCTGCGCTTCGCTCCAGACCGCGTCGATGACCTCAATATTCGGATGATCGCCGATCGCGCGCCTCAAGCGGTCGAGATCTCCCGGGTACCTGCTGCCATCGCTTGTCTTCAGGATCAGTCGCGCTGGTTCTTGGACACCGAAGGCGAGCTTGAACGCATTGATGAGCGCGACAGGGTTTTTTCGTTCGAACGAAGATCCGAAGTTGAAGACGCCGAAAACCGTAAATGGCTTGTCGCCGTCGTTCGCGCTCCGTCGAACTAGTCCGGCGTGGCCTTGAGTAACAGGGTGCGGAACGACCAAAACGGGTTTGCGTGTCACCTTTGCAATGGCGTCGGCGCAGAACCGTGTCGGCACGAGGATGGCGTCGATATAGTCGATTGCCCGGCGCCATTCCGGCGGAACAGTCTCAAGCTCCCAGGCCCAATAGCCGATGTTGTACGACGCATAGTACCTGCGAAGACCAGACGCTAGAAATCCGCGCACGAGCATCGGCGGGTTGAGATGATAAATGGAGCATGTGGCCGACGCCTGCGCGCTCGCCTGAACCGGGCCGAACGGCAAACCATCGTCGGCTGAGAAGTATGCTGCGACGTTCGTCGCCTCAACCGCAACTCCATCGGATCTCAATGCGGCGGCGTTCAGTCGCGCAGAATTTCCGATGCCCGATGCGGACGACAAGAGACCGACGACGCGCACCCTATCGGTCGCATCGAGTGTCCGAGATCGCGCAGGCGGTATTGCAACGTTGAGAATTTCGCGACGCGCGCGGCGCGCAAACTTGCGCAAACGTCGCGACTGGCCCTCACCCAAAAACATGCGTCACGTCCGTATCGTCATCCGCCAGCAAGATCACGCCGCCGAGCAAAACATTCACCATATGCGCCGCGCCACTATTCTATCGGTCGAATTATACCGCAACATGAAGACCCAGGGCGCATCCTTGGCGTTAAGCCTTAATCAATCGAGATGACGGGCATGCGGCGCGGTTGCGTCGACAAGTGTGCGCGCATCCGGCGGCTATGAGCGGCGCGCACCGGCATTTAGCGGGCCCCGGCCAAACAGCCAGATGTCGATGAGAATGATCCCGCACTTGGCATAGCGGGAAGCCAGTCGGCGCGGATTTTGCGACAAGCGCCACAGCCATTCCAGCCCGTAGTCCCGCATAAACCGAGGCGCTCGGATCTGGCGGCCAGCGAGAAAATCCAGCCCCGCACCGACGCAAATGAACCCAGCTTTGATGCCGCGATCGAGCGCACGCGCCGCGAATATCTCTTGTTTTGGCGCGCCGAGCGCAACGAAGCACAAGCCCGCGCCCGACTCCGCAATCGCGTCGAGCGCGGCGTCAGCTTCCGGTCCTGACGGATCAAATTTCATGGCAGGCGCCGCAGCGCCGCAGATATTTAGACGTCCGCCTGTGCTTTCGGAAAGCTTCGCCGCCGAGCGCGTTAACGCATCGCGATCGGTCCCGAACAGGTAGATGCCGATTTTGCCGTCGGCGGCTTCGCGGCACAGCGGCAACAGAAGATCCGCGCCTGGCGTTCGCTCGATCTCCGTGCATTGTTTTCGCGCGAGATGCGCAACCGGCGCGCCATCTGCAGAGACGAATTTCGCGGCACGATACGCACTCCGGAACGACGCATCGCTCCGCAGTTTTACCAGATGATCAAGATTAAGTGTCACAACAGAAAACGCTGAGCGCTTGTGCATGTCAGCAGAAATTTGTTCGACGGCGTCAGCAAGCGTGGCGATGTTGATTGGCCAACCGTCTATGCGTGCTAGGGGATGACCGTCGTCGGTTCTGGTCGACAAATCTAACATCCTCGGCACTTGACTGGCGCACTGCGTGGCGAACTTCCACGCGACGGTATACTGCTCCGCAGAAATCTGTAAAACGGCAATTGGTCAATGCGCCTCCTGCTCGCGCTGCATACAACGCCGCATACGGATGACCCCGCGTGCGACATTACGGTCACGCATTCTGACAGTGTTGTCGGCACCTGCTGAAAAAACAGGTGACCAGTCCAATTTTGTAGCCGGCGTCACGTATAAGAGGCGCAGTGAGGGCTGGTTATCGAGCAGCAACCACGCTATAAGCCCGGCGCAGCGGCACCCCCAAGGCGGGATCGCCGCCCTTTCCATAATGAGAGCCGGCTTAGCACAGTGGTAGTGCACCTGATTTGTAATCAGGGGGTCGCAGGTTCAAATCCTGCAGCCGGCACCATTTTTTCGAATAAGCGCGTAATTCATGCGCACCAATGCGACACGCGTATTTTCCGCGAGGTGTCGCGCGCCCGTCTTTCTGGACACGGCGATTGAGGAGGCGCCGCCCCGAACGAGCGGCGCCTCGATGCGTCACGCGACGGCGCGCATGACGCCGGTTTTCGGATGGCAGTTGATGTACTCGAAATGCTGGTTCGAAGCGTCGAACACCGAGACTTCGTGATAGAGCGTCAGGTCTGTGAACTTGTGAACGTTGCGCATGAACGTCACAAAGATCTGCAGATGGGTCGGGTGCGACTCGCCCCAATGCTCAAGATCGGCCAGCGAGTTCCATAGGCTGACACCGAATCCTTTTTCTTGCGGATTGCCGTTCTCATCGATGTGGTGGCAGTAGCGGTTGACGTAACAGCCGACCTGCATGCCATCATCGCGCAGGAAATTCATGCCCTGGTGGAGCACAGGCTCGATATCTTCGTACCAGGTCCGCCGCTCCTCATCCTTGGTTCGGCTCCAGTCTTCGCCTGACCGTATCAGCGTCAAATTCTGATGCCCGCTGATGATGACGCGGCCGCCAGAATTCGGATTTCCCTGAGTTGCGGTCAGCTTTCCGGATGGCTCCATCGTGTCGTTCTGTGACACCGGCAAGCGATCGCGCATTGAGCCCCAGTAACCGTGCTCGAAGATCGGCTGGCTCATATTTCCGAAGAGAATGCTGACGCCTTCAAACGGGCCGTAGTCGTGCGTGAAAATGGTCTCGAACTGTTCCATGCGCGGGCTGAGCACTTCGCGCCAATATCCGACGCCTTCATTCAGACGATCGTCGGAATTCCACCAATTCGCGACTGCGGGCGAATTGCTCCAAGTCTGATGCGTCTTTGGATCGTTCCAATAAGCAACGACGATGAGATTCAAGTAGCCTTCGGCATCGACAAACTGCACAAGGTCATGGCGCGCGGGGCCGTCGGCAAGGGTCAAACTTTCCCGGATTTTTTGAAACGCAGCACACGTCTTACCGCGCATATCGCCACCCTTCGATTGAACGCCGAAATACGCCATGACGATCTGTTCGACCGCCGGATCGACCAGCGCTGAGAACGCTGGATACGGTGGTTTCCAGGTGTCGCTGACGCGCCGGTGGCGGCTGCGCGGACACCGCAGGTGGCTCGGTATCGAGGAATCCAAGGTCGTCGTCATGAAGTTTCTCCCGTACTTTTTATCATTTTAGTCGCGATATAGCCTATCAACTATATCGTTGTTCGCAAGGAGGCTGCCCGACCATTTGCGCGAGCGAATGATTGAGGCTTCCCGTTGCTCTGCGACGGTCGAGAGTTGCCGCGATTTCCGTTTCGCACCAGAGCACGGTGCCCGCGCGACTCGGGCAAATTGCCTGTCTAGTCGCGGCCGGATGCCGGATGATTGGCTTGGATCAGGCCAGCGGCCAGCGCCAGCCAAACGAGATGCGCGTCATTCTCCGCGCCGATCTTGGATTTGACGGCGTAGTGGATATTGCGGACGGTCTTGACACTGAGATTGAGCTGATCGGCGATTGCTTCACTCGCAAGCCCACTGGCGACCATCCTCAGAATTTCAGTTTCGCGCGGGGTCAACTCACCGATGGCCGGGTTTGCGCCGCTGAGACGATCGGCTGCGAGCGCACGTGAAATATCCTCGCTCATCGCGCGGCCACCGCCGGCCACGATCTCGACCGCGCGGATAAGCTCTCTCGGCGGACTGCTTTTGGTGACGTATCCCCGCGATCCCGCTTCAAACGCCTTCAACGCGAAGGCCGACCCGGAGTGCATTGAGAAGACGAGGATCTTGGCGTCTTTATCGAACTCCCGGATCCGCCGCGTGGCTTCGATACCGCTTGCGCCAAGCAGCGTCATGTCCATGATGACGACATCGGGGCGATGTTCTTTGTACGCTTGGTAAGCCTGCGCGACGTCTTCTGCTTCGGCGCACACAGAGAATTTGGCGTCCATTTCCAGCAAGCGGCGATAGCCTTCGCGCACGATGGGATGGTCGTCCACGAGCAGGATCGAAATACGGCTCATGCGGTTGTCGCCTGCTCCACCGGCATGAGCGCTATGACCCGCACGCCTTTCGCCGAATTAGCGATCGAAAGCGACCCGCCGTGCCCCGCAAGTCTTTCACGAATACCGAGAATGCCATAGCCCGACGACTTATGGACGTGCTCGATGTCGCCGCCGCCATCGTCTTCGATGGTCAGCGACACATGCGGTTGCCGCGCCGATAAGTGATCCAAGCTGACGATAACCTCAGACGGCTTGCCGTGCTTAATTGCGTTCGTCAGGCACTCCTGGACGATGCGGTACAGATCGACAGCAACGCGCCGCTTCAAAAGCTCCAGTTGACCCGTCATTTGCAAGCGAAACACGGCACCGGAATTGGACTGCGCGTTAAAATCGGTAATGAGCTGCCGGAGGCTCGCTTCCAACCCGATCTCTTCGATGCTTTGCGATCGCAAGCGCACCAGCGTCGTTCGCAACGCGCCCATCATGTGCTCTTGCGTGCGGGCAATAGCGCGCGCGTCCGCGGCAATATCCGGGCGATCGTGCATCGCACTGTTTTCGATAATGGTTGCAAGCGCGACGGTCGCCGTCAGAGCTTGTCCAAAATCGTCATGCAGATCCCGCGCTAGCGCCCTGCGTTCCTCTTCTTGAACTTGAAAAAGTCGCGCCGTCAGAGCCATGCGCTCGGTGTTGGTTTGCGTGAGCGTGGCCGCGAGACCATTCACAGCAGTCGCAATGTGATTGAAGTCCGCACTTTTGAATTTGCCAAGACGCAGGCTCAGATTGCCTTCGCCAAGTCTCTGCAAGGCGAAGATGATGGCGCGCGCGGGCAGAAGTGTGTGACCGATCATCAACGCCGCGAGGATCGCGATACCAAGCGCGAGAGACAGAGCAACATCGACGACATTGGAGATTTCGCGCCACGCACGGCGCAATGCGGCCTCCGAATCGACCGCCGTTTCCAGCGTTCCGGCGTTTTGACTGTTGACGGAAATCTTCTGCTCTATGGGCGCGTACGCACCAAAAGCAGCGATGTACAAATCAGAGAACCACGTTGGGGCTGGCGGTCCAAGCGCCTCGACCTGACTGCACAAACGTTGACGGTCTTCGTCGCGCAGGCCGAAGGTTACGCAAACGCCTGGCGATATAATGCTTTGGGTTTCGACGGACTTCCAATCGGGGAGCGGGATTAGCGTTCCGCGCTGCGTCCCATCGCGCCAAAGCAGCCGTTGCCAATACAAAGCCTGGAGGCGTTGACTGATCCGCAACGACGTGCCGGCGACATCGGCCTCAATCGAGCGGTGCGTTTCCAGCACGAGACAGCCGATTGCGACTGCAAGGCAGGCGAGCACAACGGCCATCAAACGAATGATCAGAAGCGCAAGGAGACGCATGGATACCTCCGGGAAAAACGAAGTTTGCCCCGCTGGCGCCGGAAATGAAAGTCGCGCCCACCTTCGTCGGGCAAATTGCCCGGAGACTGGAACGTTTAATTCACGACTATGCAGGCTCTGTCTGATCTGCCGTACGCAGCCTGCGGCCGTCAGTGGCGGGTGGCGCGCCGAAAAGGCGGCGGTACTCGCGGCTGAATTGCGATGGGCTCTCATAACCGACGTTGTATGCTGTGGCTGCCGCATCCATCGACGTCGTCAAGATCAGCCGGCGCGCTTCCTGCAGGCGCAATTGCTTTTGATACTGCAGCGGCGTCAAGCTGGTCACCGCCTTAAAATGCAAATGCAGAGCCGACGAACTCATACCTGCCGCGCTAGCGGCATTTTCGATGCTGAATGGTTCGCGGAAATTGCGTTTGATCCAATCGATCGCACGATTAACCTGCTGCAATCGACTGTCCGCAAAAGCGATCTGGCCGAGTTTCGATGTCTGCTCGCCTTGTAGAAGCCTGTAGAGAATTTCACGCTCGATCATCGGTGCGAGCGTCGCAATGTCAGCGGGCGCATCTAGCAATCGCAACATTCGCACGGATGCGTCTATTAAGTCAGCCGTCACATCGCTGACGACAATCGCCTGCCCAGGGTCTCCGTTGCGCACGACCTCCATCCTGCACTCGATCATCAGCGCCGCAATCGCGCTCGGGTCGAGCTTCATGCGCAGGCCGAGAAATGGCCGCTCCGGCGTCGCGTCAATGTACTCACTGATGATCGGTACATCGACTTTGATCACGAGGTACTTCGCTTCGTCGTACGTGTAGACTTTGTCGGCAACCACCGACCGCTTGCTGCCCTGAGCAACGATGCAAACGGATGACTCGTAGAGCGCGTGTATCGGCGCCGTCACGCGCGATGCCTTGAACAAATCGAGCTGCGGAATGGCGGTAGCCGTCGCACCCTCGTTGGCGAAACGGGCAATAAGCCCGGCGAGGTCTTGGATTGTCGACACGTCAGTATCCAAATTTTTCTTTTAAGTTCAACGCAATTACTGCGAAGTTATAACGCGGCGATGACAACCGCGCCAGGGCACGCCCGTGAATTCTGGAGAAATAGGCAAGAACTCAAGAGCATTGTTCTACAGCTTTCGCACGTTCGCGGCGCATGAGAGATACGCTTGGTAGGAAATAGCCGTCCAACTATATCCGAGCGAGGCGCGTTTACATGCAGGCATGCATCCAGCTGGGATCGCGCGCCACCTGCAATGACCTGATTATCGGGCTGCACATATTCGAGGAGCAATAACAATGAAGAAACGGTTTGCCTTCGGCTTCCTGCCTATTTCGCTGACGCTGCTTGTAACGCCTGTCGCCGCGGACGATCCGAAGCCAATCAAAGTGCCGGGCGACACAGCCTTTACTGAAAGCATTACGGCCGGACCGGATGGCAGCCTCTACGTCAGCAGCTTCGCCGATGGTGGCGTCCAGCGCGTCAAGCCGGGCGCTGCAGCGGCAGAACCCTTCATCGAGCCAGCGGCGTTTGGAAGCCGCTCGACATTCGGCCTTTATGCGGACGCGAAATCCAACACCCTCTGGGTTTGCTCAAACGATGTCACCGGTTTTGGTGTGCCGGGACCGGGCAAGGCCGAAGGCAGTCATCTATTGGCGTTCGACCTTAAATCGGGCGAGGGAAAGAGCGATCACAAGTTTCCGAGCGCGCCGTCGCTGTGCAACGACATGACCGTCGCGGATGACGGCAACGTCTACGTGACCGACTCGCTGGCACCACGCATCCTCAAGATTTCGCCCGGCGCGAAGGAGCTTGACGTTTTCCTCGAAGACAAGCGCTTTCAGCCGCCGAACGGTGCTGGCCTCGACGGCATCGCGTTCGGCGCTGACGGCAATATGTACGTCAACACCTTCCACGGCGGCGAGCTTTTCAGGATCGATGTCAAAGACGGCAAAGCCGGCGCGATTACAAAGCTCGCAACCTCGCGTCCGATCAGCCTGCCGGATGGCTTGCGCCATGTCACAGGGCTGACGTTCCTGATGGTTGAAGGCACCGACAAACTCGATCGCGTTACGATCGACGGCGACAAGGCGAAAATCGATACGCTCAAGGACGGCCTCAAGGAACCGACCGCTGTCGTGCAGGTCGGCACAACGGCGTGGGTTGCAGAGGGCCAACTTTCTCATTTGCTCGACGCAAAGAAAAAGGGTCCGCCGGCTCTGCCGTTCGAACTGATCGCAGTCCCCGTTGGTGAATAGCCGGCAGACGTTGAATTTCAGATTTGAAGGCGACCGTTATGAACGTCTCGAAATGAGCTAGGGCGCGCAACGTATTAGAAGCGGTACCGGCTTACTTCTGAGCCGTTGGGCACACGGCCGAAGCAAAATGACGGCGCGTTGAGCGTTGCAAACTGGAAAGGTGAACCACATGACAATCAAAGCGTGGGCGACAAGCGGTGCAAGCAAGCCGCTCGAAAAATTTGAGTATGATCCAGGCCCGCTTGCAGCGGACGATGTCGAAATCGCAGTCGAGACGTGCGGCATCTGCCATTCGGACGTATCGATGATGCAGAACGAATGGGGCATGACCGCCTATCCGCTCGTGCCAGGACATGAAGTCATCGGCCGCGTGACCGCTCTCGGCGCAAATGCAAAGGGGTTGCAAATCGGCCAGCGCGTCGGCGTCGGCTGGGCGTCTGGCAGCTGCATGCATTGCCAGCCATGCCTTGGCGGCGAACAGAACCTCTGTCCAACGCACAGCGCCACCATCGTCGGCCGCCACGGCGGGTTTGCCGACAAAGTGCGCACGCAATGGCCGTGGGCAATTCCAATTCCCGACGGCGTCGATGCCCGTGAAGCCGGCCCTCTGCTGTGCGGCGGCGTAACGGTCTTCACGCCGTTCCGTGCGTTCGGCATCAAGCCAACCGACCGCGTCGGCGTGGTCGGCATCGGCGGACTTGGCCACATGGCGCTCAAGTTCGCGCATGCCTGGGGATGTGAGGTTACCGCATTCACATCGACGGACAGCAAGGCTGACGAGGCCCGCTCATTCGGCGCGCATCATGTCGTCAATTCGCGCAACGATGCTGATTTGCAGCGCGCTGCGGGCACGCTCGATCTGCTGCTCGTCACGGTCAACGTGCCGCTTAACTGGCCGGCGATGATGGCGACGCTGCGTCCGAAAGGCCGCCTGCACGTCGTCGGAGCGGTTCTCGAACCGATCCCGGTCACCGCGTTTCCGATCATAATGGGCCAGAACAGCATCTCGGGCTCGCCCAACGGCGCACCGCTGACGTCGCAATTGATGCTGGAATTCTGCGCCCGGCACGGGATCGCGCCGCAGACCGAACATTATCCGATCGACAAGGTCAACGACGCGATACAACATCTGCTCGACGGCAAAGCGCGCTACCGGATCGTACTCGACGTCGCTTAGCGGCGGCGCTCAATGTAGAATAATTAAAGACGGCGCCAGCGTGCGCCGTTTTTTTGTGATGTTTTCAGTTGACTATATCGATGTTGCGACGTCCTTGGGAACGTCAACTCCGACACACGGATGTATCTGATGTTCATTCGCCAAATGAGCTACCTCGTCGCGCTGGCACGCGAAGGTCATTTCGCGCGCGCTGCAGATGCGTGTCACGTGACGCAATCGACGCTGTCGGCCGGATTAAAATCACTCGAACGCGAACTTGATATGCGGCTCGTTGTCCGCGAGCCACGCTTTGCCGGCTTGACACCGGAGGGCGAGCGCGTTGCCGAGTGGGCAAACCAAATTATTGCCGACTACGAAAGCCTCAAACAGGATGCGGGCGAATACCGGAAAGGCCTGAAGGGCAATTTGCGGTTGGGCGTCATTCCGGCGGCGATGCCGCCGGTTTCAAAACTGACGGCGCCGTTTGTGGCAAAGCACCCGAATGTTACGATTGATGTGCGCTCTATGACGTCAGCCGAAATTCAGCGCGGGCTCGACAAATTTGAGATCGACGCAGGCGTGACGTATCTCGAAAACGAACCCTTGAGCCGGGTTCGCAAGGCGGCCCTCTATCGTGAGCGTTACGTGTTTGCCACGAGCCGGTCATCTGTTCACGCGAAGCACGGCGTCATTACGTGGAAGGATGCCGTACAGCACGATCTTTGCCTGCTGAATGACACGATGCAGAACCGGCGCGTGCTCAACAACCTCGCCGATTCGCTCGGACTCGAGATGAAACCGTCGATCACTACGAACTCGTATTTAGCGGTTTGCTCGCACGTCACCAGCGGAAAATGGTCGAGCATAATTCCGCATACCTTTGCGTATATTTTCTCCGGCTGCGAGGATCTCGTCCTGCTTGATTTGGTCGAGCCTAGTCACAGCCAAACAATTGGTGTCGTGGCATCCGACCGAGATCCGCTGACCCCGCTTGCCCGCGCGCTCATGTCATGCGCGGCTAAACTCAATATCGAAACCGAATTGAGCGGCAGAAAGCAGACCGCAGTCCGTCTCGCGACCGTTTGATCGACGGCATCGATCAACTGTCTCAGCACATTCGTTTGCCGCGACGGCGCAGTATGCCGCAGGTTCCGCACGCCATGACGAACGACAAGCCACCGAAGGCACGCGGCGTCAGGCGAGGAAGCGCAGAATAGGACGTTCGGCAGATCGCCTGCCGCTCTGAAACATGAGATCGACATCCAGCATCCGGAACCCTCCGGCGGCCGCGCTACCTCTTTGCCAAATTTCAAAGAGGAACGACACTAATGGCTAAAATCGTATGTGTACTTTACGATGATCCCGTCGACGGCTACCCGAAATCGTACGCCCGCGACGACATTCCAAACATCACGAAGTATCCCGACGGACAGACCGCGCCGACGCCATCTGCGATCGACTTCAAGCCCGGCGCGCTGCTCGGCAGCGTCTCCGGCGAATTGGGTCTGCGCAAATATCTCGAGTCGCAAGGCCACACGCTCGTCGTGACATCGGACAAAGACGGCAAGAACTCCAAGCTCGATCAGGAACTGCACGACGCAGAAATCGTCATTTCGCAGCCGTTCTGGCCTGCCTATATGACGGCCGAGCGCATCGCAAAAGCGCCGAAGCTGAAAATGATCGTTACCGCCGGCATCGGGTCGGACCACACCGACCTGCAAGCAGCAATGGATCGCGGCATCACCGTTGCCGAAGTCACATACTGCAACTCGAACAGCGTCGCCGAGCATGTCGTCATGCAAATGCTCTCGCTCGTGCGCAACTACATCCCATCCTACAACTGGGTCATCAAGGGTGGCTGGAACATCGCAGACTGCGTCTCGCGTTCTTATGATATCGAGGGCATGCACGTCGGTACTGTTGCGGCCGGGCGAATCGGTCTGCGGGTATTGCGCTTGCTGAAGCCGTTCGATGTCCATCTCCACTATCTGGATCGTCACAAGCTTCCGGATTCCGTCGAGAAGGAACTCAACCTCACGCACCACACGAGCCTCGAAAGCCTGGCAAAGGTTTGCGATGTCGTGACCTTGAACTGCCCGCTGCATCCTGAAACGGAACACATGATCAACGAGAAGTCGCTGAAGAACTTCAAGCGCGGCGCCTACCTCGTGAATACGGCACGCGGCAAGCTGTGCGACCGCGATGCGATTGCACGCGCGCTCGAAAGCGGCCAACTCGCAGGCTACGCCGGTGACGTTTGGTTCCCGCAGCCAGCGCCGCAAGACCATCCGTGGCGGACGATGCCGCATCACGGTATGACGCCGCATATCTCGGGCACGTCGCTTTCGGCGCAAACCCGCTACGCGGCAGGCACGCGCGAAATTCTGGAATGCTATTTCCAGAACAAGCCGATCCGCAATGAGTACCTGGTTGTACAGGGCGGCAAGCTCGCTGGCGTCGGCGCGCATTCCTACAGCGCCGGCAACGCAACCGGTGGATCCGACGAAGCAGCGAAGTTCAAGCGCTAAGCATCGCTTGCACATGACTGCAGGCGCCGCCCGAACAGGCGGCGCCTGCAGCGCATTTCACCAACGACACGGGGCAGCGATGAACATCCAGACCACTATAACCAGTCAAACCAATTCGAAGGTTAGGACTTGGCTCACCCCTCTGCTCGCTGGCTTCGGCGGGTTCATGGCGATCTGGATTCTCGCCTACGCGCGCGATGCAAGCACTTTGCCGCTGCTTATTCCGCCGTTCGGCGCGTCGTGTGTCCTGGTGTTCGGATACCCGTCCAGCCCGTTTGCGCATCCCAAGAATGTCATCGGCGGACATCTGATCGCGGCTCTCATGGGGCTTCTGGCATGCGCGGTACTCGGCTTCGGCCCGATCGGCATGGCCGCAGGCGTAGGGCTTGCGATCACCGCTATGATATTGACCGGCACGACGCATCCGCCCGCCGGTGCAAATCCGATCGTCGTTGCCTTACTCCAGGCCGACCCGACATTCCTTTTGACGCCCGTTCTAGCCGGCGCCGCGACGATCGTCGTCCTCGGCTTTGTCTACAATCGCTTGTTGGCGCGCATGGCCGCGGCGCGGTAAGCGGCTCGGGCCGGTAGTATCGCGCTGCGCGCTCGCGATATAGTTGACCGGCTATATTGATCGTGGCAAATGAGAGCCATGAAAGTCGATGTCAAAAAGTTGTCTGATTATACCGTCGCGGCCGATGGCACGACCATCAGCCTTGGGATAATTGACGCAACCGATGGTAACGTCCAACTGACGATGGACGTCGATCAACTCGGCATGCTGGTCATGACACTTCCCGGCCTTATCGAGAAAGCCCTGCGCGCGAAATACCGGGATGCGACGTTGCGCTATTGCCATCCGACCGGCACCTACATGGTTGAACAGGCATCGGACCCGAATTCGCTGATCGTGACAATGAAGACGCCTGACGGCTTCGGTGTCAGCTTCAGCATGTCCAGACAGCAAGCTGACGTTCTTGGCGACGCCCTGTCGCTCGGCGCTATCGAAACACGCAAGGTTCTGGCGAGTTAGCGACTACAGGCAGTTCCCACAACCGTATCGCGCTTCCTAAAGCAGCTGTAGCCGACCAAAACGAGCTTTTATCAATTAGAACCATTTCAATTCTGACTTACCTCGAGCTGCATCAGTCCGCGAGGCGTAGCACGGCTGCATCACATGAATGCTCGGTTGCCGTAATGTGCAATCTCAGTCGAAGTTTTTGTTGACGACTCCGGTATACAAATGCTGTTCATGCCCTGACCTGAATGTCCCGCTACTACAAAGCGCGCGCGGCATCCAGCGATTGTTCAGCAGCGGGCGGGCTGCAAGCTAACAGGGTAATAACATGCAGCACCGAACCGAAGCTACCGTCTTGCGTACACTTCGAGCGTTGACGATCAGCACAAGTGCTATCGCAATCTCTATCATGCTATCGGGCCATGCCCTCGCGCAGGCTGCCGCCGATCCAGACGTCTTGCCGGAAGTGACGGTTGACCCGCCGAACGCGGCGGCCTCAAAGCCAGCGCCGAAGCCGTACGCTGACGAGGCGCCAGCCCCCAAAAAGAAGGTCGCGAAGCAGAAGCCAAAGCCAAAACCGGCCCCTGCAGTCGCGCCTGAGCCCGAGCCTGAGCCTGAGCCAGTTCTCGAGGCCGTTGAAGCGACGCCCGAAAATGCTGCGACCGGCGCCGCACGTGACGCGGCGATGCAGAGCCGCGTCTACTCGACACCGGGTAGTGTCAGCTCGGTCGGCACGACAGAGATCAGCACATTCGGCGCCTCCGATATGGGCGACGTTTTGCGCAGCGTTCCCGGAACATCAGTCCGCGAAAGCCCGAGCAATCCAGGCGTTGGCGTGAACATCCGAGGCTTCGAAGGCTCTGGCCGCGTCAACATGATGATCGACGGCGTTCGTCAAAACTTCCGGTTTACGGGACACGAAGCCCAAGGCTTCACCTACGTCGACTCGAACCTTCTGGCCGGCGTTGATATCGCACGCGGTGCCGTTTCAACTGCTGGCGGCGCGGGCGCGCTTGCCGGTACGGCAAACTTCAGAACGCTCGACATCATCGACGTCCTGAAGCCCGGCCAGACGACCGGCGTGTTGACGACGGGATCCTACGGCACGAACAACCAGGAATGGAGCGGTATGGCCGCTGGGGCCGTAACCAACGGTCGCGTCGGCTTCGTCGGCGCCATCAGTGGCCGCAATCCGAACGACTTTGAAAATGGCAATGGCTTGGAGGTCCCGTTCACGTCGCAGGATCTCGAGTCTGGCCTCGTTAAGGGAGAGTTCCAACTCACGGACGAGCAGAAGGTCAAACTGAGCGGCGTATTCTACCGCAATGACTTCGTCGCCAACTCTTACGAGCAGTCGGTCACATCGGACATTTTCTCGATCAACTACCATTACAAGCCGATCGACAATCCGCTGGTGGATTTGCGGATCAACGCCAGCCGCAGCGACGTTACTATGAACTATTTCGCACCTTATACGCCGGTTCCAACCTTCCCGGCCCTCACCGCCGCTGGACGTAACATCAACACGGTTGGCAACGGCATTGACGTCACGAATATTTCGTTGCTGAACCTTGGTGCCGTGCGCGTTCGCTCAGAGTACGGCTACGAATACTTCCAAGACAAAGTCGAATCCATCAACAGCACCCTACAGCCGGGCTTCGGCGTCAATCCAAGCGGCGAATCCTCGATTGGCGGGGCATTCCAATCGACGACCTTCAGCTACGGCATCGTCGACTTGATCGCCGGTCTGCGCTACGATCGGTTCGATCTTAGCGGCACCGCGACGCTGCTCGCCGGAAACCCGTACGGCGCGACTCCCGGCGTATATGACGTCGACAAATCTGACGGACGCTTCAATCCAAAGATCACGTTGGCGCTATCGCCCACAAAGTGGTTCCAGCCTTACGTGACGTACGCGGAAGCAATGCGTGCGCCGACAATCAACGAGTCACTCGCCGGCGGCGAGCATCCAACGACCGGCGGTCCGCGCCAGGGCTTCCTACCTAATCCGTTTCTCGACCCTGAAGTACAGAAGGGTTGGGAGTTCGGCTTCAACACCGCCGTTGACGGCGTGTTGGTAGGTCGAGACCTGCTGCGGTTTAAGGCAAACTACTTCAATCAGGACATCGAGGACTACATCACGGCAGCGCTGACGCCTGCGTTCGCGGCCTACTTCATCAACAATGAAGGTACGTCGCACGTACAGGGCGTCGAGTTGCAGGGCATGTATGATAGCGGCTTCTTCTTCGCCGGAGCATCTTACAGCTGGAACGACACCGATCTGCCAACCCAGATCAATGGCTTCGGTGGCCAGAGTTACATGCCCGAGCACGTGATATCGGTCTCGGCTGGCGTGCGTTTGCTCGACGAACGCTGGACGTTGGGTGCGCGTGCCTTCCACGCCTCCAAGGGATTTGTTGGCGACTTCAACGCGGCGGATCCTGACAACCCGTACACCGACGGCTACTCGCTGCTCGATTTGTTCACGAGCTACAAGATCACGCCAGATGTCGAGGTTGGCGCAACGATGTCGAACGTGTTCGACACGGCCTATACGCCGGCGACCTCGACACCAGCGACGGGCGGGTTCACAGGTGACACCGGCCGCGGACGCACGACACTGTTCACAATGCGGGCGAAATTCTAAGTCATCGCTCTTGTTGACTGAAAAATCCAGCAACCCGGCATCTTCGAAGATGCCGGGTTGCTGTTTCCGTATACGACGGGAGCTGTGGCGCGTGAGCCGGAACGCGCCGGAACTAATGACCGGCTTTGTTTTGTGATTGAGCAATCATGATGGATAGCAAAGTGAAGAAAACTTTCAGCCACGCGCGCGGCCGTATGGTTCGTGGCCGTGAGCTTGCGGTCGCCGCTGCAATCGTGGGCTTGTTCAGCGCGACGTGCGCGGCGCACGCTCAAGAGGCGGCAAAGTCCGATGCCGCAACGCTCGATCGCGTTGTCAGCGTCGGCGGCGATGCGACGGAAATTCTGTACGCACTCGGTCTTGAACAAAAGATCGTCGCGGTCGATTCAACAAGCATGTATCCGAAAGCTGCGCTCGAAACCAAATCGAATGTTGGCTATCTGCGGCAGCTGACAACGGAGGGCGTTCTATCCACGGGCGCCACCATCTTGGTTGCCAGCGCCCAAGCCGGGCCGCCTGATGTCGTGCGCGCGCTTAAGGCATCGAACATCCGCTACGAAACGCTGCCTGGCAACGAGGCGCCTGATAAGATCGCCGACAAAGTTCGCTTCGTCGGCAAGCTGTTCCATGTCACCGACAAGGCAGAGGTGCTGGCCTCGGATATCACCAAGCGCTTTGCGGCACTGGAAGAAAAACGCAAATCCATAACGCACAAGGTCAAGGCAATCTTCATTCTCGGTGTGAACAACGGCCGCGCAATGGTTGGCGGCACCGGCTCGACCGCCGATATCGTTCTCGGATTAGCCGGAGCCGAAAATGCAGCCGCATCGCTGCATGGCTACAAGCCTCTCACCGATGAGGCACTTATCAGCTTGGCGCCCGACGTGATCGTAACGATGACGCGCGAAGGCGGCGGCAAAGCATCCGAATACATCGCGGCGTTGCCTGGCTTCAAAGATAGCCCCGCTGGAAAGGCCGGCCGCATCATCGAAATGGACGGCAACTACTTGCTGGGGTTTGGGCCTCGAACGCCGGAAGCGGCGGAAGAACTCATGGCTGATTTTTATCCGGACAAGAAGTAACACGGCATGAAGGCCCGCAACGCAACGATCGACGTTGGCGACATTCGCTATTCCCGCGATGCAACAGCGAGGTTGCTGTTTGTAACCGCGCTGGTCGTCGTCATAGCTTTGGCGTTCATCTCGATGGCGACGGGGGCAACCGGCATCAGTTTGACGTCCTTGCCTGCGGCCGTTTCCGCAGCCCTTGGCCGAAGCGACAATCCGGCTGACGTGACGGCGTCTCTAGTACTCCTTGAGTTGCGCTTGCCACGGACCATTCTGGCGATGTTCGTTGGCGCGGCATTGGCACTCGCCGGTTCGATGATGCAGGGGCTGTTTCGTAATCCTTTGGCAGACCCCGGATTGGTCGGTGTGTCATCCGGGGCGACGCTGGCTGCCGTGTGTATGATCGTGCTCGGCAATTCCGTATTTGGAGGCTGGCATCAGGCGCTTGGTATTTTTGCACTCCCTATCGCAGCTTTCGCGGGTGGGTTGGTTGCAACGTTTGCACTGATGGCAATCGCGTCGCGGCACGGCACAACTGCGATTGCGACGCTTCTGCTCGCGGGCATCGCTCTTGGCGCGCTCACCGGCGCCGCGACCGGCATTCTGGCTTATATTAGCGATGACAGGGAGCTGCGCGATCTGACGCTCTGGAGCATGGGCTCGTTGTCCGGCTCCAGTTGGCCAAAGGTCGTCGCTATCACGCCGTTTGCGTTGGCGCTGCTCGTGATGCTGCCAAGTCTCGTTCGCGCTTTGAACGGTTTGCTGCTCGGAGAGGCGGAGGCGTTTCACCTCGGTATCGACATAGAGCGGGCCAAAAAACGCATTGTTATCTTAACCGCCGCCGCAGTCGGCGCCGCTGTCGCCGTCGCCGGCATTATCGGGTTCGTCGGCATCGTCGTTCCGCATTTCGTACGCATGATGACCGGACCAGATCATCGCACGCTACTCCCGACGGCTGCTCTGCTCGGCGCAGCACTGGTTCTGATCGCTGACATTATTGCGCGCATCGTGGTGGCGCCCGCCGAACTTCCGATCGGAATAATCATGGCGATCATCGGCGCGCCGGTTTTCCTGCATCTCGTGCTGAAACGATCCAACGGCGTGGTGATGTAATGCTGGTCACCGAACAGGCCGGATACGCCGTCAACGACACGTGGCTCGTCTCAGACATAAATCTCACGCTCATGCCAGGGCGGTTGGCGGTCATCATCGGACCGAACGGCGCCGGCAAATCGACGTTGTTGCGGCTTCTCACCGGCGAACTGAAGCCAAGCCAGGGCAGCGTTCGCGTCAACGGCCAAAATCTGAACGCTTACGCGCCAGCAGAGCTTTCGAAACTACGCGCAGTCGTTCCGCAGCATACGATTTTGGCGTTTCCGTTCACCGTGATCGAAGTCGTGCAACTCGGCGTGACCGTGCCGGGCTTGATGGCGCACGGCGCAAAATCGGAACGGCTCGCCGAAGCGATGCTCGCAAAGCTCGGGTTGGCCGAACTCGCAGGCCGGGATTACAGCAGCCTCTCCGGCGGGGAGCGGCAGCGCGTGCATGTCGCCCGCGCCCTGTGCCAACTCGAAGGCGCACCGCCATCCGACGCACCGCGTGCTCTTCTTGTCGACGAGCCAACGTCCAGCCTCGACATTGCGCATCAGCTTGAAGTCCTGCGCGAATTGCGCGCGCAAGCCCGGACGGGCCGTATCGTTGTTGCCGTCTTGCACGATCTCAATCTGTCAGCCGCTTACGCCGACGATGTTCTATTGCTTGCAAATGGGAAGGCACAAGCTTTCGGCGCGCCTCGCGACATCCTCTCGGACGCTCTGCTGTCAAGCGCGTACCGATGCAACGTGAAGCTCAATCATGTGCCAGACAATTCTGGTCCGTTCCTGCTTCCGCAAGCGTGCTCGGTATCTGAGTAAGTCGTGCGCGTGACGCATCCCGGCGACACGTCACGCGCACTCTGACATTAAGCCCTCGGATCGTCGGCGGCGTGCGGTTCGCTAAAACGCACCTTGTTTCCGAACGGATCGTAGACCTGAACCATCTTCGCGTCCCACTCAGCGTCCTCGAGACCGGGCCTGTTGTATTTGTATGCTTTGCCAATCAGCTCCCGGTGAAACGCTTCAATCCCGCGCATCCAGACGAACACGGTCGATCCGGGGCTCGCATCGCCGTGGTGCTCGCTCAGGTGCAGCTTCAAGTTGCCACGCGAGACCTGCGCGTATAGCGGCGCGCCTGCGTGAAACCGATGTTCCCAATCGACGTTGAAACCGAGAAAATCGCGATAAAACTCGTACGCTTTCTCAACGTCGAAAATACGCAAAATGGGAATGACGTGCTTGAACACCAGTGCGTTCCCGTTGGCGACGGGCGCAGAAGTGGCACTTCCCGCCTCCGCGTCGATCTTGGCCGCCATCACATTCCAATCGCGAAACTCAAACGCGTTCGCGATGAGTTCAAGACAATCACTATGGCTGAGTTCGACGCTTTTTGCTTCTAGGCTGGTCCGCAAAGACCGAGCCATAGCCTTGGCATCCTTGTAGTTGCGCATGATTTTGAACCTCTGCAGCTTGGCGAACGTCGGCACCGGCGCTTGCATTGCGGATCCGTTCGCGCATTTGCAGAAGGATCACTGAGACTGTTCATGTGTGCGTTTCACCGTTCCTCCGGATTCCGAAGACGCAAGCGGCAGGCTGCACGGCCCATCGCTACATTTGCTGGCTCTTGGCGGGGCGTCAAGCGTTACGGCGCATCCGCCTTGCGATCCGAATGTCCGAGCGAGCGTTCTGGCGCGATGCGGTCGCGGATCAGCTGCTTAAGCTCCTTGATGTCGGGGAAGCGACCTTCGGCTTTGCGCGAGTAAACCAAAGTCTCCTCGACGAATACGTCGAATACGCCTCCCGATCTGTCAGGTGTTTGCGTCACCGATCCAATCTCGTCGGCGAATGTGTTGAGCAGCTCCTGAGCCATCCAATTGGCGCGCAACCCCCAGCCGCAAAGGCTGCAATACACAATCTCGATGTGGGGAGAGCGGGGCATGACGGTCTCATTTGATCAAATCCCGAGCAACACCAGCAACCCTGTTGTTGACTTTCGTCACCCAGAATTCCTAGTATTGGCGCCAAATCAACTCACGAGCGAGGCGCTCTCAATGTATATTGCGATGAACCGGTTCAAAGTCACCAAGGAAACCGGAGAGATCTTCGAACAGCTTTGGAAGACCCGCGAGAGCCACCTCGATGAACTTCCAGGGTTCGTCGCATTCCACCTGCTCAAAGGTCCGGAACGCGAAGATCACATTCTCTATTCCTCGCACACCGTTTGGCAGAGCTTTGCCGACTTCGAAAACTGGACGAAGTCAGAGCAATTCCGCAAATCGCACGCCAACGCTGGCAGCAGTGCCATTCGCCCGCTTTATCTTGGCCATCCAGAGTTCGAAGGTTTTCATGTGCTGCAGGAAATGCTTGCCAGCCCGAAGACTGAGGCTGCTTGAGCCACGCTCTTCGTCCCGCCGTCGTCATCTATGCGAAGGACATCGATCGCGTCGCGCTGTTCTATGCGTTGGTTTTTGAGCTGACCGAGACGGCGCGCGCCGATGACTATGTTTCGCTAAGCGCCCCAAGCTACGCGATCACCGTCGTTCGCATTCGGGCACAGTTGGCGTCGCAGATCGACATTTCCACGCCTCCGCAACGCCGTGAGAATGTTGCTGTCAAGCTGGTCCTTCCCGTGGACAGCCTTGAGCGCGCACGAGAGAAAGTCGCCAAGCTTGGTGGTGCGATTGGCGCCGTCGAAAAGCAATGGCAGTTCGACGGCGCGATACGCTGTGACGGGAACGACCCGGAGGGCAACGTGATCCAATTTGCCGAGGCAGTGTCGCCCTCGCGCGCTTAGCTCCGCGCGAGGCTCACGAGACGGCTCCGAATCTCGGACGTTGACTGCAATGGCGGATCGAACCACAGCCGCAGCGTTTCATCGCCGCGGAGGATATCCATCCCTTCAGGATCGATACACGCAAGCCGCCAGCCGTCGCCATCGCCGCCCGCTTTTTGCGCGTAGACGTCGACTGCGGACGCGTGATCCGAGTTCATGTGTTCGACGACGCCCGGCTCGTAGTCATTCCAATCATCGCCGACATCCGCCGTAACAAGGTCATCCGGCTGAAGCGCGTAGGCGCGGCCAAATCCGGCATTGAGCGAAATTTTCAGCGCCTTGAATTGCCAATACGAAAAATCCGGCAAGTCCTCGTAGAGTTTGCTTTTTGCGTTGTGATGGCGGTAACGCGCCCGGAAACTATCGCGCGCAGCTCCCGGTTCCAACACCTGCGCCGTGCCGATCAAAGTCATGCGCGGATGCGCAAGCGGGTCGCCCTTGCCTGGTTCGCCAACGAGTAACGAACAACGCTGGTCCTTGGTCAAATTCTGCTGATGCGCTGCGAGCGCCGAGATGAAGAAGCCTGGATCGCCGTTAGGAAACGTAGCAATCGCAACGCGGCTAACTGATGGCGCGCCCGTTGCGCCATCGATCGTTCCAAGTGACGCGTACCGCGCAGTTCGCACGAGCCCTTTGGCCAGCCGGCGCGCTTCGTCATCAACGGGATTCAGAACATCTCGCTTTTTCTCGGTCATCGGCAACCTGATTGAGTTGTTAGAAAAATTATAAAATCGTTCGACCACACGGCGTCAGAGTAGAGAGGCATCGTCGGCTGCGTCAAATGGCGGGGATTACCCGTCGACACGCCTTGCGATTACCACTATCTTGACATTACTCGTATAGTTTATTTCGCGAGGTCGCTGCGACAGTCCGCTGCAAGGCGCAATGGGCTCGTCAGTCTGGGAATTCTGGGAGGATCGCGAGTGCGCTCAAGCACAACGCGCGTGGTCGCTTTGGTTCTATCGTTGTGTGCAATGCTCTCCGTTGCGGCCTATGGGCAGCAGCCGGAGGAATTGCCGGCATTTGCGGCGCCGGCGTCGGCTGATCGGGATCAGGCCGGACCGCAGATGCCGCAGCCGGCTGGAAACCAGTCCTCAAACAACGCAGCCGCACACGCTGCGACCGAAATATCTGTGCCGCACGATTTGCCTCACGATCTTTCGCCGTGGGGCATGTTCCAGGCGGCCGACTGGGTCGTAAAGGCCGTGATGATCGGGCTTGCGCTCGCATCGTTCATGGTCTGGACGATTTGGCTCGGAAAATCGGCTCAGCTATTTTTCGCCCGTCGCGGGCTTGCACGTGAACTGAAGGCGATTGCCGGAGAGACGTCGACAGTGTCGGCAGCAAGCAGCCTCGATTACCGGCATTCAGTCGCGCGCGGCATGCTCGACGCAGCGCAGCGCGAGATGCAGCTTTCAACAGGCGCGACGCGCGCCTCAGCCCTTGAACGTCTTTCGACACGCCTCAACGAAATCGAAAGTGACGCCAACCGCGCCATTCGCGGTGGCATGAGTTTTCTCGCGACAGTGGCTGCAACAGCCCCGTTCATCGGCCTTTTCGGTACCGTCTGGGGCATCATGAACAGCTTCATCGGAATCTCAAAAACGCAGACAACCAATCTTGCGGTCGTCGCGCCGGGCATTGCTGAAGCGCTGCTTGCAACGGCGATCGGCCTTGTCGCCGCAATCCCGGCCGTCATGCTCTACAATCAGCTCAGCCAGAATATCGCGGACTTCAAACGGCTGATGCGCGAAACAAAGGGCGAAGTTTGGCGCATCGTTTCACGTCAGGCCGATGCACTAGCGACCGATCGCTCGACCTCACGTCTCCACGCAGCGGAGTAAGGCGCGATGGCAGGCGGCCTTCAGAGTGACAGCGACGACGACGTCGACGAGCAAAGCGAAATCAATATTACGCCGCTGATCGATGTCATGCTGGTGCTGCTGATCATTTTCATGGTCGCCGCGCCGCTCTCGACGGTCGACGTGATGGTCAATCTGCCAGTCGCAACCGCCAAGCCGCAGCCAAGGCCGGATAAGCCAATTTTCGTAACGATCAAGGCCGACCTCACAATGGCGGTCGGAGAAGCGACAACCGGGCGGGATCAGCTCATCTCGGTTATCGACGCAGCAACGTCACGCAATCTCGACGCGCGCCTCTTTCTGAGAGCCGACAAGTCCGTTCCCTACGGCGACCTTCTTGCCGTTCTCGATCGCATGCGCGCGGCAGGATATCTGAAGGTCGGACTGGTAGCCTTAGAAGCGGGCACAACAGAGCCCGCTGTTACGCACGGCGGCGCCGGCGCACCATGATCTTTGAATCGATACCAGCCCGCTTGAGCCGCTTCCTCCTTTCTGGATTGACGATTGCCGGCGTGCATTGGGGTGCGATTGCATGGGCACTGCATACGCCCGCGCCATCGGACGAGGAAAGCCAGACCGGCGGCGCATTTGTGATTGAGCTCGCCGCAATTACGGCATCGCCGGATGAGGACGTCCGCGATATCGCGGTTGGAGAGAAGAGTGAAGAAATAGCCGCCGTTGCGGCATCGGCGCCGCAACTTGCTTCTCAAGCAACGGTGCAGCCCATCGAAGACGAGCAGATCATACCCGAGGCGCAGCAACCTCCACCGGAAGACGCGGTCGCAAAACCGCCCGAGGAGAAAAAACCTGACGAGATAAAACCGGAAGAAGCATCCCAGGTCGAAGCGAAGGAAGCGCCGGCCATCGCGCCCGTCAATGCAAGCACTGCGGCGGCGCCACAACGCATAGAGAATGCCGAGGTGAAATCAGATACGCCGCGCGGGCAATTCGAAGGACTGTCGCGCTTCGACCGGATCGCCATCGAGAATTGGCGGCGCGATCTCGTGATGTATCTGAACAAGCACAAGCGCTATCCGGCCAAAGCGCGCGAAGAGCGCAAGCACGGGGTCGTCAACGTCGCCTTCGCGATGGACAGAACTGGTCGGGTGCTGCACGCGATCGTTGCCAAAAGTAGCGGCTCCGATGTGCTTGACCAGGCCGCGCTCGACATTCTGGAGAAGGCAAGCCCGTTGCCGGTGCCTCCTGTCGCCCGGGTCGGCGACACGCTCGAGCTTGTGGTCCCGGTGAACTACCGCTGGCGCGACTAACGCCTATTTCCTGCGATCCCGGGCACCGACGGGGTTCATTGCTTCAGTTCGCCAGCATCGTTGAGTTCGCCGTATGGTTTGGCCTCGGTCACGATAATGTCCGCCGTATCTCGCGGATCGCGATACCCGACTATTTTGCCTTTGAACCCAATTGGCATGCCGAGTTCGTCGTCCATCTTTTTGACGTCGACCGATTTCGCAAATTCGATTTGGATATCGAGCTGGTTCTTCCATGTAATATCACCGATCTTCACGCAGACCGGCTCGGTTGGCACGATATGCCAATTGGTAATGAGCTTGCGGGTCTCAAGATCGCGTATCGTCACCTTCCGCAACGTACCGGCGACCGCGTCTGATGGCGACAAGCATTTCGCGTATGCGGCGCCCGGCAAGAGCAGAAGCGTGCTGGCGACGGCGGCAACCCTCCACGTCACGTAGTCGCGAAATCGCGTGCCATTTACCATTTTGCTCCCCCGTTTGACCCACCGCTTCAACAGTAGACCAAGCAAAGCACACTGCAATCCCTCGATCTGTTTCTCCTCAACCCGCGTCGCACAATTGCAGCAGACCGGGCGAAACGGTAGGCTCTGACCTTTCAGCGGGCGGGGATTTTTCAAATGCATTTGCGATTTCATCACGGCCTAATGGTAGTTCTGTCGCTTGGAATTCTGTTTTCAAATAGTCGCTCTACGAATGCTGATCCTGCCGAATTTCTCTGCCTGAAATCGCACGAGAGCACCTCGCTCGAAGAAATGGCGATCGCGTGCTATTCCGACAACGGCTGCGCATACGTGGAAGACAACAAGGGCGAGACACTTCGTGATTACGACGTCGCCAGCGTTGCTGCAGCGCTCGGTCGCGAAAAAATTGAAGGCATCGTGACGTCGTCCGCGCCGATTATGAAGCAGATCACCGGCTATGGTTACGGCTGCAAGCCGCTCCCTTAATGCCGAACTGCAATTCATCCATCAAGGATCGAAGCATGCGCTTAAAACCGTTTTTTTGCAGCTTGATTGCCGCTCTTGCGATCGGCGCAACGAGCGCCGCGAGCAACCCGTCAGCCGTCGAACCAACGGTTCTCACGATTACCGGCGAAATGGCAAATCCCAACCGCGGACCGCTCGATCCGTTCCACGACGCGTTTCTGAAACACAAGGATAAAACCTTTTCGAAAGGCTTTGTCCTCACGCGCACCGCGCTCGCCGCGTTGCCTCAAACAAAAATCGTCACACACGTCGATGGCTGGCCGGCCAAGGTTGAGCTTGAAGGCCCATTGCTTTCGGATGTGCTGAAGGCTGCCGGCGCGGCCGAGAACGCCACGATCGTTGCAACGGCGCTTGACGGCTACAACGTCGATCTGACACCCGAAATGCGCAAAGCGCAAAAATGGGTCCTGGCGATTTCAGCAAACGGCGCGCCGCTGGCCGTTGGCGGCCGCGGCCCCGTCTGGCTGCTTTACGGCACGGATGGAAAAGCCGTCAGTCAGGATATTGAAGCGACCTGGGTTTGGGCGCTCTATCTTCTCGAAGTTCAGTGAAGGATCGGCCTGTGTCAGGCTTGCAGCCGACACCGCATTGCCCGTCGCTGACAAATCGCTGACACACCCTGTCAGCGCGTTATCACTGCTCATCAGTACAGTTGCGGCAACCCTAGCGACGCAGACATCGCATGGGGTAGCTCAAGGAAAAACTTCCTTGATGTTCATTTGCAATTTACGAGGTGACTAAATGAAAACCACGCTGAAATTCGCCGCCGTGATCCTGATCTCGACCGCCGCTACAGCAGCGCACGCCGACCGTTGGCCGAACAAGACCGAGCGCGCCTCGATCACGAACGTTTTAAAGGCGAACGGCTTCGTCTCCTGGGGCGAAATCGAACTCGATGATGGCCGTTGGGAAGTCGACAATGCACGCCACAAGAGCGGCCGGGTCTATGATCTCGATATCCGCGGCGGACGTATCGTCAACCGCGAGCGCGAGTGGGATTGATATTTCGGTCTCTTGGAATTCGAATTGCTGGGCCGCTTCACTTCTGTGAGGCGGCCTTGCGGTTTCTGAATTCCAGAAACCGCAAGGCCACAGCCTTAGTCGTCATATCCAGCAAGAATGTCGCCCGTCGAGGGATGAACGTGGACTTCGACAAGCACGCCGTTCTTGTCGGTCATATCGACTTCGTAAGCGCCATCGTCGCTTTCGATCTTGTGAACCTTGTAGCCTTGACCAGCAAGAATTTCACCGATCGCGGTCGGCGACTTCCACTCGTTGGCCGGTACGTTCAAGCGGCCGTAAACCATATCGTCACCGGCCAGAACCGGCGTCACGAGCACTGCGGCAACAGCGCCTGCCATCAGGGTCGTTTTCATCTCATATACCTCCATGTAGGTTGCGAGCTGACGGTACGCGCGGAATTGCAGCAACACGGTCGCCAGCAGCTTCAGAATTGGCAAACGACGCCTGATCGGACGCTGACTTGGACTGTCAGCTTCCTGTCAGCGCCATTGGCACAGAATGAATCGATGTATTTCCGCTGCCCATATCTCGTCCTGCTCGCGTTCGCTGCCGCATTCCCCATGCTGACGGCAACGCCAGTCGCGGCGGAAAGCGACAACGTCAGCCATGAAGAAGCGCGCCGCCTCGTTGAAGCCGGAAAAATCCGTCCGCTCCAGGAAATCGTCGAGATGCTGCGCGTCAAAGTACCCGGCCGGCATCTTGAAACAGAACTGGAATACGACGACAGCGGCAGCGGGCTAGTTTATGATTTCAAAATTCTGCGCCCGGGCGGACGGATTCAAGAAGTTGAAGTTGATGCTGCGAACGGCGTGATCCTGAAAATCGAAGACGATGACTGATGCGCATCCTAATCGTTGAAGATGATCCGCGGATCGCGGCCGATATTTCCGCTGCGCTGAAAGCCGCGAGTTTTGTCACCGATATTGCGGCCGATGGCGAGGATGCTTGGTTCCGCGGCGACACCGAGCCTTACGACCTCATCGTGCTCGATCTCGGCCTGCCGAAGATAGACGGCCTGACCGTACTGAAAAAATGGCGCGCCGCCGGGCGGCATCTTCCAGTCCTGGTTCTAACGGCGCGCGGGCTTTGGGCCGAGCGCGTCGAGGGTATTGATGCCGGTGCCGATGATTACCTCGTCAAGCCATTTCAAATGGAAGAACTTGTCGCTCGGGTACGCGCGCTCATCCGGCGTTCAGTCGGCATAGGCTCGGCAGTCATCGAGACCGGCCTTATTCGCGTCGACACAAGGCAGATGCACGTCTCCACCAATGGTGTGCACGTTCCGCTGACGCCGCTGGAATACCGGCTTGTGTCCTTCCTCGTCCACAACAAGGGCCGGGTGGTGCCAGCCTCGGAACTGCTCGAACATCTCTACGGCGACGAGGATGCCCGCGAGGCTAATGCGCTCGAAGCAGCCATCATGCGCGTGCGCAAGAAACTGGGCACCGAAACAATCGAGACCCGGCGCGGCTACGGCTACTTTGTTGCTGATAGCGCGCCATGAAAACCAATTCGCTGCGAAACCGTCTGTTGCTGGCGGCTGCCGGCGTCATTGCGATCGCTCTCGCGATTGCGGCGTTTGGTTTGAGCACGCTTTTCGAACGCCACGTCAAAACCTGGATCGACGGCGAACTCGACGCGCACATGACGCAACTGATCGCGGGTCTTGATCGCGCGCCAAGCGGTGATCTGGCGGTTATCACCGCGCCGAGCGATCCGCGCTTTGATACGCCGATGTCAGGCCTGTATTGGCAGATTACACTCGACGGCAAAAACCGCGATCTACGATCGCGATCGCTGTGGGACTTCGTTATCGCAATGCCGGCCGATCCGGCGCTCGACGAACAATCGCACCACCATTCTGTTGCAGGGCCAGACGACCAGCGACTTTATCTTATGCAACGCCATCTCGAATTGCCGCCGAGACTAGACCGCCAGCGCGCAAAGTTTGCTGTCGCGATCGACGAAGCCCAAATCAACAGTGCAGTATGGCGATTTGCCGGCGCGTTGGCACCGTTACTCGGCGTTCTCGGCGCGCTTCTTATTGCGGCAGCCTGGGTGCAGGTTTCCGTCGGTCTCAAACCGCTCTCGTCGATAAGCAGCAGAATTGCCGGTATCAGGACTGGTAGCGAACGACGGCTCGGCGATGATTTTCCGGACGAAGTTCAACCTTTGGCACGCGAAATCGACACGCTGCTTGATGCGCGCGACCAACAGATTGCACGCGCCCGCACCTCGGCGGCCGACCTGGCGCACGGATTGAAAACGCCGCTGCAGGTCGTCCTTGGCGGCATCACCCACCTTAAAGCAAAAGGCGAAACGGCAATCGCAGGCGACCTCGAAAGCGCCGCGCTGATGATGCAGCGGCACGTCGAGCGGCAATTGGCGCGGGCGCGCATGCAAAGCATATCCTTCGCATCCTCTGCCGATGCTGCCGCCGTCGCGCGCCAGGTCATCAGCGTCCTGCAGCGAACGCCCAACGGCGCACGTCTGGCATGGTCGATCGATATTGCCCCGGCAACTTTTGTCCGCATTCACGCCGACGATCTTGCTGAAGCACTCGGCGGCCTCCTTGAGAACGCCGCGCGGCATGCCAAATCCAGCGTCGTCGTCAACGCGTCGCGCGATGGCAATAGAATGAAGCTGAGCATCGCTGACGATGGCCCCGGTATTCCGGCCGATAAAATCGCCGAAGCGGTCCGCCGTGGCGGCCGGATCGACACGTCTGGCCCTGGCACGGGGCTCGGATTGGCAATTGTTTCAGAAATCGTCGAAGCCTGGGGAGGCGACCTCGCTTTTTCGCACGGCAACGGCGGATTTGCTGTGACGCTGACGCTCGATACCGTGGCGCCGCGATAGAAATCAAATGCCGAACAACGCTTGCTTCGAACGCCAACAAACTGATTTTGGCCTTGAAAGCCGCTAACCGCATCTGTAAGCCCCTGACAATCGTCAACGCTCGTTCCGGATTTGGAACGGCTCATATGAGCGGAGCGCCGTGCCCCAAGCCAACTCAGAGCAGCGGAGTCATCGCGCACCGCCAATCCTCGATCACGCTGGCGAGCTGCTCAGCCGTTACGACGTGCTCTTTTGCGACGTCTGGGGCGTCGTACACAACGGCATCTCTGCCTTCACGGGCGCTTGCGCCGCGCTCTCGCGATTTCGCAGCGAAGGCGGCACGGTCATTCTTGTATCCAACGCGCCGGTTCCGAAGCAGCGCGTCGCTGACATGCTGGCGCTGCGTCACGTCCCGCTCAACGCTTGGGACGATATTGTGTCGTCAGGCGACATTGCGCTCAATCATGTCGCCGGCCGAGGCTTCAAAAAACTCTACTGCATTGGCCCGCAAGACCGCGACCAGGCATTGTTCAAGGCACTTGAGGCAAAGTCGGTGGCGCTCGAAGATGCTGAAGCGATCATTTGCACGGGCCTCAATGATGATCGCAACGAAACGCCGGACGACTACCGGCCGTTACTCGAGCGCGCACTCGAGCACAATCTACCGTTCGTCTGTGCTAATCCGGATCTCGTCGTGGACGTTGGCGGCACAATTTTGTTTTGTGCCGGCGCAATCGCCGACATTTACGAGCGCATGAACGGACAGGTATTCTGGGCCGGCAAGCCGCACCTGAGCGCCTACGAGACGGCCCATCACAAGGCGGAAGCTCTGCGCGACACAAATGTTCCGCGCCGGAAAGCGCTTGTTATTGGCGATGCGATCCGCACCGATCTGAAGGGCGCGCAGAATTTCGGCTGCGACGCGCTGTTCGTTGCCTCCGGCATCCACCGGCACGACGCAATGGACGCAGAACGGCTGTCGCCCTCCAAACTCGCGGCGCTCTTCCCGCCGGGCACACCAAGCGCGATCGCTGCGATGACCGAACTTGTCTGGTGAGCACCTAACTAAGGCTTCTTCGGCTCGATCGTCGGCGGCGGCTCACTTTTCGGCCGCTTCGGGTACGGACCATCCGAGAAGCTGTTGAACACGATATCCGGCGACGATGTGTTGTGCTGTGAGGGCGACAGGCGACCCATCCAGATGTCGGTCGCATGCGCCTTGCCGAACTTCATGATGTTTTCTTCAAGCCAGCCCTTGGCGCCCTTCTCGCGCAACGCGATCCGCGCCATATCGTTGTTGAACTCGGTGACATACATCGATCTGAGCATCGCGAACGGACCGCCGTCGATGCTCCGGTCGAAAGCAACGTCCAGCGCCAGCTTATTCTTGTCGACGCTCGCCATCTTCAACGTCGCCGAGCCGCCCTTTTCGAACGTCAGCGTGAACGTCCGCGACTTCGGATCGAAAGCGACTTCCTTGAATTTTACGACCGGCCGTCCGTCAACCTCGACTGGGCCGACCAAAAACGACGAGCCGTAGCCTGTATTGCGCATATTCGGCGGCGTCATCGGCCGCGGTCGCCAGTACCCGTCTTGCGGATAGAGAACGAGAACTTCTTCCGCGCCGTCGGTGCGCAGTACCCACACCTGCAACAGATGCAGTCCCTTTTCGACGCGATCGCCAATGCGCACCGTCGCCGTCGATGGACGCCAGAATGCGGGGAATGCATAGCCGACGACCCAAAGCTCGGTTTCTTCGTAAAGCGTGACTTTGCGCGGCTGTCCCGGCGCCTGATATGACGGATCGGCGCTCATATCGCACGCCGTCCAATCGGCTTCGTAATTGTCCCGCATGCCAGCCGCCAGATAGACTGGATGGGCTGCCTCAATACGGAACGAACGCACGTCCTTGTTCGCGAACGAGATCGCGACGTTGTCCTTTTCAGCGCACAGCACCGCTTCGCTTTCATTCGTCACATCGACGGATAGGCCGTCGAGTGATGCCGCGTTGGCGCTGCAGGTCAGTGCCAACAAGGCGGCGGTTGCTAAAGTAAGCGCTGATCGCATTGACGTCTCCAGATCACAATGTAAGTACCTAAGTTACAGCATGTGACGACAGCACCGCATAGACGTCGCCGGAGTTCGCCGCGTGCGGCAAAAGTTCCAGATATTCCGACATTTGTCCTGCTGAAATGCCGTCAGAAAATTGCAGCCGCTGCGTCTCGCCGATCGCGACATTGAAGCTGTAATCACCAAGCGCCGTGACGGTGCGAAGACAGCGCTGCGCAACGTCGCGCGCGATCGTGGTGAATTCAAATGACAGTGCTGGCACCGCTTGCGTCAGTCCGCGCAACGCCTCGTCTTCATATCCTTCGATATCAATTTTTATGAAGGCCGGGGGTCCGAACTTAGAGATCAGTCGGTCAAGCGTGATTGTCGGCACAGTCAGGGTCGCGTCCCATGTCTGCCCCTGCCATCCGTCGGCATCGACCGCTTCGACGAGAAATGCGCTCGATAGCGTTGATACCGTTGGGTTGCGCGTGTTGATGAGAAGCGTGCGCGCTCGGATGTCGGGACCCGCCGCGGCCGGTACCAGAATAACGCCTGGATCGTTTCCGTGAATAAGCCGCAATGCCCGCTGCAACAGCGGCTGCGGCTCAAGCGCGACGACCCTCGCTCCGATGCGGCGAAACGATGATATCCGATCGCCGACGTGAGCGCCGATATCGAAAACCAGATCGCCCGGATTAACATAGGCCCGATAAAGTTGATCCATGCGCGTGCGCGGCGCGTCGGCGCCGTGATACAGCCGCAACGAACGAAAGACACCCTGAAGCGCCTGAGAGATCATTTTGCGGCGCTGGCCTCAATTTGCACGGCGCGCAATTCCGGCGGTGCGTCGAAGTCTTCAGGAATACCGGCAATGCCATTGAGGCGCATAAAGTTTCCAAGCGCTGGCGAAGCTGTGAGCACCGTAAATGGAATCGCAAGCAGGTACCCGGCCGTCAGCGGCAGACTCCAGAGCAAAACGGTTGGCGAAAGCAACAGCAGCGAACCACACACGATGACGCCGAAGAGCAATTGCGGCCAAAGCGCTGCGCTTGCTTCGGCCGAAGAGACGCCATCGCCATCGCGCTTTTGTCCACTCCAGACGATCGATTTTCCGAAGAGCAAGCCGAGCATGAACAGCGACGTTCTGATCGTTGTCACCGCGCCCTGCAGGAACGAAAACACGATTTCAATCGCGGCACTCGTCGCAAACCGCAGGCGGCCTCCAAAGCGCTGAACTTCGCCTGGCGATACCGCGGCATCGATCAGCCCGGCGATCTTCGGGCTGAGAAACATGAGCAGAAACACGACATACAATGCCTGTGCTGAATGGACCGGAAAAGCCATGTCGTGCAGCGCGTCGTAGGTCGCGAATGGCAGCAGGCCAATCATCAACGTCCAGGCCGGGATGCCAATGAACATCAAAATTGCCCAAATCAATTGAAAGCGGCTGATGGGCAGTAGCGCCGGCGTGTTCAGCAGTTTCAGGTACTGCATATTGCCTTGGCACCAGCGAATATCGCGGCCGATAAAGGCAAGCGCGTCCGGCGGATTATCTTCGTACGATCCACCTTCGACCGGCATCACACGAACTTCGTACCCTGCGCGACGCATCAACGTTGCTTCAACCTGATCGTGCGATAGGACGTGTCCGCCGAGTGGGGGTTTGCCAGGCAGCACCGGCAGCTCACAGTGATCGACAAACGGTTTGATCCGCACCAGCGCATTGTGCCCCCAGTAAGGACCGCAATCGCCAACCCACCAGGCGTGACCCATCGTATAGGCGCGCATGCCGTGCCGCATGCCAAACTGAAAGATGCGCGCAAACGCCGACGACGACGGCGCACCGACGACGAGACTCTGCAGAATGCCGATGCGCGGATGCGCCTGCATAATGCGGACGAGCTGCACGATGGCATCGCCCGTCATCAGGCTATCAGCGTCGAGCGGCAGCATGAGTTCGTACGCGGCGCCCCAGCGCTCGCAGAAGTCGCGCACGTTGCCGGCCTTGAATCCGGTATTGATCGTGCGCCGCCGGTAAATGATGCGATCGCGATCCGCCTCACCTGCACGCCATGCATCCACGAGCTCTTGCTCGGATCCGGCGACACTGGCATCGCTCGTGTCGCTCAGAATGTAGTAGTCGAAGGCCGCGCCCTCGCCCGTCGCATCGAGACTGGCTTTCACCGTCTTCAGCCGCAGCAGAGCCCGCGTCGGGTCTTCGTTGCGCAACGTCATGAAGACGGCCGTGCGGATCGACAGGGGCTCATTGCTATTACCGTCGGCGAGAAACGGCGCGACGTGGTCCAGGCTTTGCGCTCCGCCAACCAGCAGCCGCAAGCCAATCACAGCATTCCAGAATCCAAGCACGGTCCAGGGCGACCCGAGCGCGAAACAGACGAAGAGCACCGTATCGATCAGCCCCCACCCGCCGGACGACAAAATGCTTCCGAACCAAATCAGCAGTCCGAGCCACGTCAGAACGTTAACGGCCAGCACGAATGCGCGACGGCCGTTAAGCGTGGCGTTTGCCTGCAACCCTGCCGGTGAGCTAAGGCTTGGCGACAGCCGCATCCGATCCGGTGCGGCCATCGTAGACTTCAACCGTTCCGCCCGCTCACTCATTGGTTTGGCACTCAACCCAGAATGTCCGACACGCCGTCACGCGCTGGTAGTGTATCGTCCCCCGGACCAAGGCGCAGCCAGGGGCAGATCGTCGTCGCCCGCGCCCTTTGGTACGTCAAGCCCGGCGCTGCCGAACTGAGAACCGAGCGTCTCGCCGCTCCGCGTCCTGGCGAAGCCCGCGTCGCGACGCAGTTCAGCGCCATCAGCCGGGGTACCGAACGCCTCGTCGCCAATGGCGAAGTACCGGAAAGCGAATGGCAACGAATGCGCGCACCTCTGCAGTCCGGCGCATTCCCGTATCCAGTGAAATACGGTTATTCCGCGACCGGTGTCGTCACTGCCGGTTCCGACGCCATTCTTGGCAAAACCGTGTTCTGCCTGCATCCGCATCAGGATCACTTTCAAGTTGCAGAGGACATGCTGACGGTCGTACCCGATCACGTCCCAGCACGGCGCGCGACCTTGGCGGCCAACACGGAAACCGCGCTCAACGCTCAGTGGGACGCTGGTACGCTGCCGGGAGATAAAGTGCTCGTCGTCGGCGCCGGCATCGTTGGTCTTCTGACTGCGTTTCTCGCGCAGCGGATCGCAGGCACTCGCGTGACGATTACCGACATTGACCTACGCCGCGCCGTGATTGCTGAGGCACTCGGGCTTCGCTTTGCCGCTCCCGCCAGCGTTCCAGGCGACAACACAATTGTCTTTCATACCAGTGCCAGCGGCGCAGGACTCGAAACAGCACTTGATGCCGCTGCATTTGAAGGGCGCATTATCGAAATGAGCTGGTACGGCAATCGGCCCGCAACCGTTCGCCTCGGTGGCGCGTTCCACAGCCGCCGTCTGCAAATCATCTCCTCGCAGGTCGGTCACGTCGCCCCTGCCCGCCGGGCGACAGTGTCGTTACGCCAACGTCTGGAAAAGGCCATCTCGTTGCTGGATGATCCGCGCTTGGATCTCCTCGTTGCCGACGGCATACCGTTCGCAGACGCCGCCGAGCGTATCCACGCTGTACTCAACACGCCCACGACCGGCGGATGCACCGTTTTCACATACCCAAATCATCAGGACCGCTAGCCCCAATGTACTCCGTCGAAGTTCGCGACCGCATCATGATTGCCCATTCCTTGCCCGACCCATTTTTTGGACCGGCGCAGAACATGCATGGCGCGACGTTCGTGGTTGACGTGGCGTTCTTCCGCGAACGCCTGACGGCTCAAAACGTCGTCGTCGACATCGGCGCGGCGCTCGACGTTTTGGCTAAAACGTTAAGCCCTCTGGCATATCAGAACCTGGACGCGCTTCCGCAATTCAAAGGCGTGCTCACGACAACGGAGTTTCTGTGCCGCTATATTTTCGATAGCATTGCGACTGCGGCTCAGAGCGGCGCACTTGGTGACGACGGCAAAACGCTTTCGCGCATTCGCGTAACGCTGTCGGAAACCGATCTGGCGCGCGCAACTTTTGAAGGGGCTGTCAGTGCCTGAAGCGATTTTTGCAGTGCCGGGCGACTTGAAAAGTCCGACGGGCGGATATGCCTATGACCGCCGGGTCATGGAGCGTCTGCCCGATTTCGGCGTCAGCGTCGTGCATTTGCCGTTGCCGGCGTCGTTCCCAAATCCGACAGACGACGACATCGCCGAAACCATGAACGCCCTGCACGCGCGTAGCCGCCCATCCATCCTGGTCGTCGATGGTCTCGCATTTGGGGCGTTCACCAAACCGATGCTCGACAAGCTCGAAGGGCGCGTTATCGCGCTCGTGCATCACCCGCTGTTTCTCGAAACCGGGTTATCGCATGCGCGCAAGGTCGAACTCAGAGAAACCGAAACGCTTGCTCTCGAGCGCGCCGACCACATCATCGTGACCAGCCGTGCGACCAAGCGCATCCTGACCGAACATATGAACCTCGCCTCGCATCGCATGACGGTCGCTGAACCGGGCACCGATCCGGCTGGCCGTGCAACGGGGACGGGCGTACCTCTGCACATCCTGGCCGTCGGCGCGGTCATGCCGCGCAAGGGCTATGACGTGCTGGTTCAGGCGCTCGCTAAGATCACCGATCTCGATTGGCGCATGACGATTGCCGGAGCACTTGACCGCCACCCGGCAGCGGTCGACGCATTGCGGGCTGCAATCGAACAGCACAATCTGTCCGAGCGTATCAACCTTGCCGGTAAGGTCGTTCCGGCAACGCTCGATCGGTTCTATGAAAGTGCCGATCTTTTTGTCTCGGCCTCATTGTTCGAGGGATACGGCATGGTGCTCGCCGAGGCAATGGCGCGCGGATTGCCGATCGTAACGGCGACCGGAGGTGCGGCGGGCGACACGGCAGGACAGGCCGTCGCTTTGCATGTAGAAGCCGGAAATGTCGACGAACTGGCGTTGGCCCTGCGTCAGGCTCTGACCGACAAGAAGCTGCGTGATCAGTTGGCGGATGCCGCCTGGGACGCCGGTCGCGCGCTGCCGACCTGGACCGAAACGGCACGTCGCGTGGCCGCTGTCATTCTCGGAATGCGGCTATGAGTGGTTTTTCGCCAGAATGGCTGCATCTTCGCGAAGGCGCGGACCGCGCGGCCAGGAATGCCGACATCGCTAGCGCCGTCTCGGCTCGGTTCGCCTTGCGCAAAGACCTCAGCGTCGTCGATCTCGGCTGTGGCACCGGCGCGAACTTGCGCGCCACGGCACCGTTGCTGCCGGACAAGCAATCCTGGATCTTGATCGACAACGACCTGCACCTACTCGATGCCGCGCGGAATGAGATCGCGCGATGGGCAGACCATGCGGAAGCACGCGACGGTAAGCTCATGCTGAAAAAGTGCCACGCTGAAATCGAGGTGACGTTCGCAGCGCTCGACCTCGCAGTCGATCTCGAGCGCGCGTTCATTTCGCAACCGGCGCTGGTCACAGCGTCGGCGCTCTTCGACCTCGTGTCCGAACCGTTTATTCGGAAGGTTGCGAAACTCTGCGCCGAGCGCAACGCCGCGTTTTATACGGTTTTGACGTACAACGGAGTCCAGCGCTGGACGCCGCATCGGCCCGCCGACAATCAAATCGCTGGCGCATTTCATCGCCACCAATTGAGCGACAAGGGCTTTGGTCCGGCTGCCGGTCCGATGGCGCCGTCCCTGCTCGCCGATCAGTTCCGCTTGCACGGCTACAGCGTGCTCGAAGGCGAGAGCCCGTGGCTGCTCGCACGTACCGATAGAACGTTGCTTGAAGAATTGCAGCGCGGCTATGCCATCGCCGCTGCCGAAACCAACATGATCGACGCCAAGACCATCGAAACGTGGATCAAGGTTCCGCGTCACGGCGCCGAAGTGGGACACACCGATATTTTTGCGGCTCCAGGCTCAGGCGCGCCGATGGATTTTTAGACGTCAGACAACTGTCGTTTTTTTGGGCAGCATGCGCTCGACGACGCGATCTTTGCGGATAAACTTGTGGAATACGGCGGCGCCAATATGCAGCGCAACAAGCCCGAGCAAGATCTTTGCACCGAGCTCGTGATACTCGAACACCTGCTCCGACATGTCCTTGTTTTCCGGAACGATGCCCGGCAACTGCACGCCGAAGACGTCAAGATAGTTGCCGTAGGAAATGCCGAGATACCCGCCAATCGGCACCGCGATCAGCAACAGGTAGATCGACCAATGCACCAAATGGCTGATCCCGGTGAGCGCCGGCGGCACACTTGGGTCGGATCGCGGAGCGCCTTGCGTCAGCCGGTATCCAAGCCGCAAGAGAACCAGCAGTAAAATCAGAATGCCGAGCGCCTTGTGAGATGAGTAGAGGGCCCCCGTCACCGCGTCCCAAACGCCCTTAACCGGCTCGCCCTTATCGTTGACGCCAACCATCTCGTTGCCGCGATAGACCATGTAAAAACCGATAGGGATTTGAACGGCTATCAGGGCTGCGACCCACCAGTGATAATGCCGTGCGGCGGCGGTGTAGACCGGGATATCGTAGTCACGAAATCGCGCCATGACGTCCTCCTGAAAGACCTCTGGCTCAGATGCAAGGCTAGGGCGCTCTGGCTCAAAGGCTCTGCTTCAAGTCACAATCGAACAGCACATCGCCGTCGTCAAGAACATGCACGGACGTTTGCGGGCGCCGCGCTTCATCCAGCGTCACAATCGCGTTCAGCGACAATCCCGGTATCCCCGATCCGAGAATAACAGGCGCAACCAAGAGGTGCAGGCGATCGACGGCACCGGCATCGATGAACGATGATACGGTCAATGCGCCGCCTTCGATCAGGATTTTCTTGAACCCCGCTTTGAACAGCGTAGCAATGATTGCATTCGGATTAAGAACGCCTGCTGCCGTTGCCGGCACTGCAAAAATCTCGACACCGTCTGACCGAGAAGCGCTTTGTTTGCAGACGATAACGCGGCGCACGCCGTCATCATTTAGGACGCGCGCCGTCGCCGCCATGCGCTGGTTCGGATCGATGACGACGCGTGCAGGATTTTTTCCGGCGACACGCCGCACCGTCAACAGCGGATCGTCGGCAGCCACCGTACCTATTCCTACGATCACAGCGTCGACGTTGGCGCGCAACCGGTGCAGGTGATCGAGCGCAGAAGCGCCATTGATCCAGCGCGAGGCACCGCTCGGCGTGGCGATGCGGCCATCGAGCGACTGGCCCAGTTGCGCTATGACGTACGGGAGGTCGCGAGGCGCATTGACGAGCGCGGCCAGGAGTGACCCAGCTTCCGCCGGCGTCGACGGATCAGACCCGCCCGAAGTTGTACTGTTCACGCCGTGCGACATCAGGCGAAGGGCTTTCTGTGACGCGCGTCCCAGACGGCGCTCCGGCAGGATGCTATAGAGCTTTCGGGTTGAGCCTTCGGCTCCGAGCGGCAGGGACGCAATGCAGGGTTTCTATAGTCGTTTCGTGGGGCGTGAAAAAGGCTCGCGCCTCATAGCGCTGGTGTTTCTCGTTGTGGCCTGGATCGTCTTAGCCTGGCCTTGGCTTTCGGGCGCGGTAACCATTCCCTGGGATGCCAAGGCACAGTTCCTACCACAGCTCCAGTTCCTTGCCGCAAGCTTTGCAAAGGGCGAAAGTCCGTTTTGGGCGCCGTACGTTTTTGCAGGCGTCCCGCAGGTCGCCGACCCGCAATCGCTGATTTTTTCGCCGCCCTTTGTGCTTCTCGCCGCACTCGACGCTCAGCCCAGCGCATGGGCCGCCGACGTCACACTGTATCTGCTGGTGCTCGCGAGCGCGGCGGCACTTTACCTCTGGCTCATCGAAAAAGGCTGGCACGCCGCCGCTGCTCTTCTATCAGCGATTGCATTCGCTTTCGGCGCGGCGATGGCCTTTCGCATTCAGCACGTCGGTCAAGTCATGAGCTTGGCGTATCTTCCGGTGACACTGTTGTGCCTCGACCGGGCCCTGGCAAGGCGCTCGCTCACCTGGGGCATTGCGACGGGGATTGCGGCAGCGCTGCTCATTCTCGGCCGTGATCAGATCGCGATGCTCAGTATCTATTTCCTCGTCGCTTACGTTATCGCTGGATGGGTGATGGCGGACGACCGCGCGGAAGCGGTGCGTAGCGCGATCCCCCCACTCGGCGCTGCGGCATTGGCGGGGCTCGTCATCGTGGCGCTCCCGGTTCTGATGACGGCGCTCTACGCCGCAAGTTCCAATCGGCCCTCGATCGATTTTATCGGAGCCGGGAGGGCATCATTGCACCCCGCGCTGTTGCTGTCTCTGCTCGCGCCCGAAGTTTTCGGTGCAAGCGGCGTTGGCAGCGAATACTGGGGTCCGCCAAGCTTCCGCTGGCCCGCGGATCTCTTCTTCGCACAGAATATGGGACAGATGTACTTTGGCGCGTTGCCTGCTGTTCTGCTGATCTATGGCGCAACGACAGGCATGCTATGGCGGCGCGGGGCAAAACTTGTTTCGGCTGCCCTGCTCATCAGCATCGTCTACGCTCTCGGGTGGTATACGCCGATCTTTCGCGCCTTTCATGCATTGGTTCCCGGCGTCGATCTCTACCGGCGTCCGGCGGATGCCGTTTTCATGATCGGCTTATTCGGCAGTGTCGCAAGCGGCTTCGTGTTGAACGAATTGCTGTCGTCTCCGGCGCCGCGTCTCGATCGCTGGCAGAAAGCGATGATCATACTCGTACCTGTGGCCGCGTTCCTGCTGATGTACGCATTGGCCGTTGCAACGAAAATGACCGATCAGGCCCTGCCGGATATCGCGATCCCGGCGGCTATGATTCTAGCTGCTGCAGGGCTATTGGCACTTCTCTCCGGAAGGCCTGTTCCTGCCGGCACTGCGATTGCGAGCGTCGCCGCATTCATGACGGCTGATCTTGCCTACGCCACCCGTCCAGGCGGCGCTACGGGATTACCGCCCGCAACATACGACGCGCTCGATCACGCATCGACGCACGAAACAGTTGCGCTTCTCAAGCGGAAGACCGACGAGACGCGCTCCGACACGCGCCGCGACCGTGTTGAACTCGTCGGCCTCGGCTTTCATTTGCCGAACGCGGCGCTGACCCACGAACTCGAAAATACGCTTGGATATAATCCCCTGCGCCTTGGCGCGTACACGGCTGCGACAGGCGCCGGTGATGCCTCGGGTCTGACGGAACAAAAGAATTTTTCGAAGCTCTTTCCCTCATATCGCTCGCGGCTCGCCGATTTGCTTGGTCTGCGCTACATCGCGACGAGCGTTCCAATCGATCAGATCGACCGCAAGCTCGCGCCGGGCGACGTGCGTCTCGTGGCGAAGACGGCGGAAGGATTCGTGTACGAGAACCCGCACGCTCTCCCCCGCGTGATGTTTGCCGGCTTGGCCGTGCAAGGCGATTTCAAGTCGATGATCGAAACCGGGCTCTGGCCAGATGCCGATCCCGAGACGACGGTCGTGCTGGAACATGCGACGCCACAAGCCGCGCGGCAGGCGGGTTCGGTGCGCATCGCCGCGTACCACAATACGCACATCGAAATTGAGGTTGAGAGCGCCGATGGCGGTTACGTCGTGCTCAACGACATCTGGCACCCGTGGTGGTTCGCCGAGCGCGACGGCACTGATGTTCCAATTCTCAAAGCAAATGTCTTATTCCGGGCCGTCGAAGTGCCACCAGGCCGTCACACGATTACGATGACATTCGAGCCGGTGCGTGGTGCCCTTGCCGACCTTTTTGGCGGGCATGCGGATGGCAGCGCAAAATGACCTCTTGCGCTGGCGTTCAAGGTCCGTAAAGACGCCGAGACATTGGGCAACCCGCAAAGCGCAGCATGACCGGCGAACCGCTGAACCTCCCGCAAATCTACAGGCGTGCGCTGGCACTGCTGGAGCCTGAAAAGTATCTCGCGATCCTTTTGGCCGTCGCCGGCGTCGTTATCGCCGCCATCCAATTGGCAGAGCCGATCCTATTTGGACGCGTCGTTGACGCGCTCGGCAAAGGCCAGGATGCCTATTGGTTGATCGCACTCTGGGCAGCACTCGGTCTTTTTAGCATTTTGGCAGGCGCCGTCGTCGCGACTTACGCCGACAGGCTAGCGCATCGTCAGAAGCTGGCGCAAATGGCTGATGTTTTCGAGCGCGCCATTTCGTTACCGCAGCACTATCACACCGAACGCGGCTCGGGCGCGGTCATCCGCACAATTCTCTCGGGCACCAGCTCGCTATTCTGGCTGTGGCTCGGCGCGATGCGCGATCAATTGACGGCGTTGTTCGGCATCATTCTGATGATCCCGACCGCCATCAGCATGGACGAGCGCATGTCGATGATCTTGTTCGCGGTCGCCGCCCTTTACACGCTGATGAACGTCTACGTCATGGGCAAGACATCGGCTGGGCAGGCCGCGGTCGAATCCTACGAGACGCAGTTGTCGGGCCGTGTGGTCGATGTCATCGGCAACGTGTCCGTCGTGCAAAGCTATGCACGGCTGCAGGCGGAAGCCAACGCGCTCAAGGCTTTGATGCAAGACTTGCTCAACGCCCAGTATCCCGTGCTGAGCTGGTGGGGGATCCTCGCGGTGCTGCAGCGCGCTGCGGCGACGTTGACGATGGTGACGATCTTGGTCGCGGGCGCGACGCTTGCGGCGCGTGGAGAATTGACCGTCGGGCAGATCGTCAGTTTCGTCGCATTCGCAACCCTCCTGATCGGCAAGCTCGATCAGCTGTCGAGTTTCGTCGTGCGTGTGCATCAGCAAGCGCCGATGCTGCGCCAGCTCTTCGCGCTTATGGATCAATCGGTCGCGAGCGCCGATCCACCGGATGCCAAGCCGCTTCCGCCCGTCCGAGGCGATGTCCGCTTTGACGACGTCACCTTCAAATACGGCGACGGACCGCAAGGCATTTACGATGTCAGCTTCAATGTGCCAGCAGGCGCAACCGTCGCGCTCGTTGGACCGACGGGCGCTGGCAAATCAACCGCGATCGCCCTGCTGCAGCGGTTTCGCATGCCCGACAAGGGCCGCATTACGATCGATGGCAACATCATTTCCGCGGTCACGATGCAGTCGTTGCGTCAGTCGATCGCCGTCGTCTTTCAGGATGCAGGATTGTTCAATCGCTCGATTGGCGAGAACATCCGCATCGGCAGGCCGGATGCGACCGACGCAGATGTCGAGCGTGCCGCCCGCCTGGCGGAAGCGCATGGGTTCATATCGCACAAGCCGGGCGGCTATGATTTTGTGATCGGCGAGCGCGGCGCATCTCTTTCTGGCGGCGAGCGTCAACGCATCTCGATTGCGCGCGCTATCCTGAAGGACGCGCCAATCCTCATTCTCGACGAAGCGACAAGCGCGCTCGACGCCGAGACGGAAGCCAAAATCAAGCGCGCACTTGATACCCTGCGCACCGGCCGCACGACATTTGTCATCGCACACCGTTTATCGACGGTCGCAAATGCCGACGAAATTCTTGTGCTTGATCATGGCCGCATCGTCGAACGCGGAACGTTCGAGACCTTGGCAGAGGGTGACGGCTTGTTTGCACGCCTCGTCGCGGAAGGCGGCTTCACGGTTCCAAAAACGACAGGCGACCGCGATAAGCCTGCCGAACCGGCCGCGCGATAATGTCGGTTTTTAGCTAGATCTCGTGATCCATGCGCGCGCGTTTGGTCTCGAGGTAGCGCCTATTGAATTTGTTCGGCGGCACGACGATACCAACGCGCTCGGCGATGCGGATGCCCTTCGCCTTGAGCGCGAGCTCCTTCGCAGGGTTGTTCGACAGCAACTTGATTTCGCCCATGCCGAGGTCAATCAGCGCACGTGCCGACAAGTCATAATCACGGCTATCGACCGGCGCACCGACAGAGATGTTGGCTTCGACGGTGTCGAGCCCCTGATCCTGAAGCGCATACGCCTGTATTTTTTTGAACAAGCCTATGCCGCGGCCTTCGTGATACGGCACATAAACGATCGCGCCGAACGGTGCCGTCGTGATCACCTGCAGCGCGGCCTGGAGTTGCTGATAGCAGTCGCAACGGAGCGAATGAAAAATGTCACCCGTCACGCAACCAGAGTGAATGCGCACGACGGGCAACTCGTCTTTCGCAGCATTCGCAGCGCGGTTGATCAGAACAAGCACCTGCTCTTCCGGCCGGTCACCCTGATAGGCATGCGCTTCCAACGTCAGCTCGCGCCCGTTCAAGGCGATCGGCAAAACGGTCTCAACGCTCCAATCGGCTGGCAGTTGGACGGATTTCAAAGCACCCACGTCGTGAACTCCCGCATTATCGTCGCATATGCCTGATCCGGCACATAAAGCAAAGGTGGCCCGACCAAGTTTGGTTCCCGCCACCTTACGCTCGAGGACCATCGCTGGATGTCCGTAGCTTAACAAACGTCCAGAATTTGGTATCTATCAAGGCTACTTATACTCGCTAACTGGCCGGGATGCGGCGCTTAGCGCTACGGCTCGCCCCGCAAGATACTGGCCACCATCCCATAAATGGGGCGGCGGTACCGGCTCGCAAGTGCGGGTGCGCGCGTGTGGCTCAGCGTTAACGCATCTTGCGCCGGCGAAATTCGATAGCCGGGCAGCGATCCATGACGGCCAGCAGCCCCGCCGCCTCTGCTTCGTCAGCAGCCTGCTCATTAACAATGCCGAGCTGCATCCAGACCGTCTTGATCGCAAGCGCATCCCGCAACCGTATCGCATCGCGGACAACGCCCAGCGCGTCGGCCGCATTGCGGAAAATATCGACGACATCGACGGGCGCCGGAACATCGTCGAGACGCGCGTAGACTAGGCGGTCGTGAATGCGTTGCCCCGCAAGACCGGGGTTGACCGGATGCACCGTGTAGCCTTGGCCTATCAGAACCTTCATCACGCCAAAGCTGGCGCGCTCCGGCTTGTTGCTGGCGCCAACGACGGCAAATACGCGGGAGGAGTCTATGATTTCGTCGATAGTCGTTTCACTATTGCGGTCCGCGGTCACGCTTCAGCCTCCGGCAGTTTAACCTGACCGCGCTCGTCGAGCGGCCAAAAGGGATTGTGCGCCACTTCCCAGAGATGACCGTCGGGGTCAGAAAAGTATCCCGCGTATCCACCCCAGAACGTAGCCTCGGCCGGTTTGGTGATCTTGGCGCCGGCGGACTTCGCTTCCGCCATAACGCGATCGACGTCGGCACGATCACGCACGTTGTGCGCGAGTGTTATGCCGGAAAACCCCGGCATTGAATCTTGCACGGCGGCATCGGCGGCAAGCGATGCACGGCCGAATAACGCTAGTGCTACACCACCGGCATTCATAAACGTCACATCAGCATTGCTATCGGCTGACGGCTTAAAACCAAGCGTTGTGTAGAACGCACGCGATGCCGCAACGTCGGAAACGCCTAGCGTAATGAGAGTGACGCGCGGCTCCATTGCCATCGATGCCTTGTTACTGGTCTGACCAAAGCGGCGGACGTTTGCCGATGAATGCGCAGATACCTTCATTGGCATCGGCACGCATCATGTTGTCGACCATGACCTCTGCGGCATAGGCGTAAGCGTCGCCGAGCGGCAACTCCGTTTGGCGATAGAACGCTGCTTTGCCGATCGCAACGGTCATCTTGGATTTCGCAGCAATTCGTTCCGCCATGTCGAGTGCATCGGGCATCACGCGATCCTTAGGGACAGCGTGGTTGACCAGTCCATAGCGCACAGCATCCACCGCCGTCATCGTCTCGCCGAGCAGCAGCATTTCCATCGCCTGCTTGCGCGGCACATTGCGCGACAAGGCCACCATGGGAGTCGAGCAGAACAGTCCGATATTCACGCCGGGCGTACCGAATTCGGCGCCCTCAGCCGCAATTGCCAGGTCGCATGTCGCAACGAGCTGGCATCCGGCCGCCGTCGCCGTGCCTTCGACGGCGGCAATGACGGGCTTGGGACACGCTACGATCGCTTGCATCAAAGCCGAACAAGCATCCATCGTTTGTGCAAAGAAAGCGCGGCCGCCGTCGGCATCCGCGCGGTGCGCTGTCAGCTCCTTCAAGTCATGCCCTGCCGAGAACACCGGACCGTTTGCTGAAATTACAATGGCTGCAACCGTGGTGTCCTTGCCGCTATCGATGATCGCGGCATGCATGTCGGCAATCAGTTCGAGCGACAGCGCATTGCGTTGTTGCGGCCGATTGAGCGTCAGAACGGCAATGGCTCCGTCATGACGTGCACGCAGAAGCACACCACCGCTCGCGTTCGCGGCGTTCGATGCGGGAGACGGATGTTGCATGTTATCTAACGCCGGCACGCGAATGTGCCGCCTGGCTAGTGCAATGGCTATTGAAGCGCTTTTTCAATCTCGGCGCGATGCGATTTGACGACGTCGATGTTTTCCTTGTTTTGCAAGGGTGGCGTCGTTTTGATCGCTTCCGATAACTCTTCGACCAATTGTTTCTTATCGGCCTCTGGAATGCTCTCGTCTTTCTTGACGTCGTCGAGTTCTTTTTGGAGCGCTTCCACCGGGTCGGTAAATTCGCCGGTCTGCGTATCGAGGCCGGCCATCACGATTGAGATATTCGCCGCAACGTCGTCGAGTTCTTCGAACGTGCTGAACCCGTGCTTCTTGGCGATGCCTTCAAGCTCAGCTTGCAGCGCCGGATCGGCCTTCTCGCCAGCCGCCTGGATCTTGGACGCGATTGCAGCGAGGTCGCCTTGCGCTTTTATGAAGTTGCCGACCTGCGCATCGGTCAACTTGATCTGCTTGACCTCTTTGGTTTCCTGGAGGCTCGCCGGCGGGTTCGCTTGAGCGTTCGCTGCCGGAGTATCAGTCGCCGCCGGTCCATCCTGCGCGCCAGCGGGTAGGATCGCCATCCATGCGACCGCAACGGCGCCAAATACCGATTTCGCGACGCGATCTAAAGTGATCGTCATTGTTGTCTCCCTCGTCGAGCGCCGGCCAGCAAAGCATTTGATGCGCCACACCTCAAGAGTGTGGAGCCTGCCACCTCGACTGCGACACTATTAAGACCCCGCGCACCGCCGCGACAGCAATGCTTCAGTAGCGTTCCAAAGCCCACACTCCACCAACCGCAGTTACGGCGGTTGCTTGATACCACATAACGGTATTATAATACCATTTCTTAATGTCATTGATTCTATTGCTATTTATTTTGCAAGATGCGAATTCGTTTGCACGTCGCTGCATGTTTGTGTATTCACGCCGCCATCGTGCGCCGTTGGAGTTGGCGCGCTCTATCTATCCGATATTTTCCGGCAGCAGGCAGGAGCCTAACCTCGCTATGTCAACTTATGTCGCCAAGCCGGCAACGGTGGAAAAGAAGTGGATCCTGATCGACGCCGAAGGGCTTGTCGTCGGACGTCTCGCTTCCCTCGTTGCCATGCGCCTCAAGGGCAAACACAAAGCCACGTACACGCCGCATGTCGATTGCGGTGACAACGTCATCATCATCAACGCCGACAAGGTTGCCTTCACCGGCGCCAAGCGTGACGACAAGGTCTACTACCGCCACACCGGCTATCCGGGCGGGATCAAAGAGCGCTCGCCGCGCCAGATCCTCGATGGCAAGCACCCCGAGCGCGTTGTTGAACTCGCAGTCGAGCGCATGCTCGCCCGCGGTCCGCTGCAGCGTCAGATCATGCGCAACCTGCGCATCTATAAGGGCGCAGAACATCCGCATGCCGCGCAGAACCCCGTCGTGCTCGACGTCGCCAAATTGAACCGCAAGAACGTGAGGGTCTAAGTCAATGGCAACCGAAACCAAGACCCTCGCCGATCTCGGCGGCGTAAAGACCGCAGCCCCTGAAGCAGCGCCCGTGCGCGTTCAGAAGCTCGACAAGCTCGGTCGCGCCTACGCAACCGGTAAGCGCAAGGACGCAGTCGCACGCGTCTGGATCAAGCCGGGCAAGGGCCAGATCATCGTCAACGAAAAGGACTACACGGCGTATTTCGCACGCCCCGTGTTGCAGATGATGCTGCAGCAGCCGCTGAAACTTGCGAACCGGTCTACGCAGTATGACATTCGTATTGCCGTTGCAGGCGGCGGACTTTCAGGCCAGGCCGGTGCTGTCCGTCACGGCATCTCGAAGGCCCTGACGTATTACGAGCCGGACCTGCGTGGCGTCCTCAAGAAGGAAGGCTTCCTGACCCGCGACAGCCGTACCGTCGAGCGAAAGAAGTACGGTAAGGTCAAGGCGCGTAAGTCGTTCCAGTTCTCGAAGCGCTAAGTCCTTCGTCCAGATGCGACATTGCAACGGCCCATCCGCAACGGTGGGCTGTTGTGTTTTTCGCACCCGCGCACTTGCCGTGGTGCCTTGGTGATGCCACATACCGCTCCGGACGGCGTGGCTCCAACCGGCCATCTGGCTGCATACCCGATTTCCTGAACGCCTATTGGCAAAGCCTCTCGGAGACCCGCACGCATGGATTGGTTGATCAACGGTCTGAGCGAACTGCTCAACGTGCTCTCCGTCGAAATCGGCCATATGCTTTCACCCGAATGGTGGCGCACACATTCGATGGCGCTCTTCAATATTCTGATGATCGACCTGACGCTGGCAGGTGACAACGCCATCGTTGTCGGCATGGCCGCGTCGCGCGTCAAAAAGGAAATGCGCAACAAGGTCATCTTCTGGGGCATCGCCGGCGCGGTGATACTGCGTATTCTATTCTCGGCTGTTGCTCAACAGATGCTGATGATTGTCGGCCTGACGCTCGCAGGTGGCCTGCTGCTGCTGTTTGTCTGCTGGAAGATGTACAAGCAGATCATGGAAGAGCATCAGCCGTCGATGGATGAAATCGAACGCAACCTCGCCGCCAACACAACGACCGGCGCCGACGCGACGTTCTGGTCTGCTCTCTGGACGATCATCCTAGCCGACTTGTCGATGTCGCTCGACAACGTCTTGGCCGTTGCCGGCGCTGCTGGTGAATCGACCCTAGTGCTCGTTATCGGTCTCGCGTTGGCAATCATTTTGATGGCGGTCGCGTCCGGCTACATCGCGCGCCTTCTGCAGAGCTACCCGTGGATCGCCTGGATTGGTCTCATTATCATCCTGTACGTCGCGCTCGACATGATCTATCGCGACAGCCACAAGGTTGCCTGCCAAGCGTGGGGTGTCGGTTGTTCGGAAACCATTTGGCAGGGCGTCAAGCATAGGCTTGGGTTCGGCGGCTGACATGGCTGCAACGAAGTCCGTTTTTATCGATGGCGAAGCCGGCACCACCGGTCTGCAGATCGCAGACCGGCTCGCCGGCGTGAGCGGCATCAGCGTCAAAAGCATTGATCCGAAATTGCGCAAGGATGCCAAGGCGCGCGCCGCCCTGATGCGCGACGTCGATGCCGTTGTTCTCTGCTTACCCGACGATGCCGCGAAAGAGGCGGTTTCTCTCGCCGATGCGCTTGGCAAGGACGCGCCGAAGATCGTTGATGCCTCGACGGCGCATCGTGTCGCCAAAGATTGGGTCTACGGCTTTGCCGAACTCGACGGCAAACAAGCCGATGCTATTCGCCATGCGTCGCGTGTCGCCAATCCTGGTTGCTACCCGACGGGTGCCATCGCGCTCATCCGGCCGCTGATTGATGCCGGCATTATGCCGAAGGATTACCCGGTCACGGTCAATGCCGTTTCGGGGTACTCGGGCGGCGGCAATTCGATGATTGAATCCTACGAGGTATCGAAGACGGCACCGGTATTCGAGCTTTACGCGCTCGGCCTCGAACACAAGCACGTGCCCGAATTGATGGCGTACACCGGGCTGACGCGGCGGCCGATTTTTGTACCGAGCGTCGGCAACTTTAAGCAGGGCATGCTGGTGTCTGTGCCGCTGCACCTCGATACGCTACCCGGTAAGCCGTCGATTGAAGACATCGAGAATACACTCGCCAAGCATTTTTCTGGATCGGATCGTGTCACGGTTATCGATGACGCAGCCAAAATTTCCCGGCTTGAACCGGAAGCTCTGAACGATTCAGACAAGCTCGAGCTGTACGTCTTTGGCAACGACGCCAAACGTCAGGCCTTGCTCGTCGCCCGCCTCGATAATCTCGGCAAGGGCGCGGCTGGTGCGGCCGTGCAAAATCTACAGTTGATGCTTGGGCTGGCCTAGGCCGCAGCACTCACCTTCGCGTGCTGGATTTCATAAAGATGCCAGATCGCGATTGCGAGGACGATCGCCGCGCCGCCCTGATGCAGCAATCCAAGCAAAAGCGGCACATTCATCAGCAAAGTCAGGATGCCAATGACCGCCTGCGCGATCACCGCGTGGGCCAGACCAATTCCTGACGTTCTGACAGCTCCGCTGCCGCCGCCGCGCACGATGCGCCACGCATGAAAGAGAACCGCTGCAAGTACGATGTACGCCGCCATGCGGTGATTGAATTGCACCGCGGCGTGGCTGTCGAATAGACTTAGAATTCCGTGCTCGGCGATCCAATAGTCAGACGGGATGAACTGACCGTTCATGGACGGCCAGGTGTTGTAGACGAGGCCGGCGCGCAATCCGGCAACGAATGCGCCGAGGACAATCTGCACGCCAATCAGCGCCAGCACGACTTTGGCGAAAGTTTTAACTTTGGCATCGGCGGTCGCGGTATTGCCACCGAGCCGCGCACGCCGCTCGTCGAGTGCGAACCACACGACAATCGCGAGGATCGCCATCGCAACCGACAAATGCAGCGCCAAGCGATACTGGCTAACGTCGACACGTTCGCTCAGTCCCGACGACACCATGTACCAGCCGATCGCGCCTTGCAGCCCGCCCAGCGCAAGCACGCTCAGAAGCTTGAGCGGCAAACCGGGACGCAGGCGGCGCGTAACCCAGAACACGAGCAAAGGCAGCGCAAACGCAATGCCGATCAGACGGCCGAGGAAGCGGTGGCTCCACTCCCACCAGAAAATGAATTTGAATTCGTCGAGCGACATGCCCTTGTTGACGAGATGATACTCAGGGATCTGCTTGTATTTCTCGAAAACACCCATCCAGTCGGCCTCACTCAGCGGCGGGATCGCGCCGAGGATCGGCTTCCATTCGGTGATCGACAGGCCGCTGTCGGTCAGCCGCGTTGCGCCGCCGACGACAATCATTGCGAACACGAGTAATGCGATCGCCCACAGCCACAGCTCAACGGCACGCTGGCCACTAGCCAACACGCCGCGGTGCGTTGCGCCCAAAGCCTGAGGTGTCACACCAGCCATCGCCACATTATCCTTGCGCAGCTTCTCCGGCCCTGGAATACCCAAGGCCGAGTGAACCTGGAATGCGCCCATCCGGCGCGCCCAACAATTTCGACGCCAAATTTAAAGTGATCATTCTGTCATGACGCAACGTCAGCGCAAACTTGCCGGTACCGTCGCGATGTTTGTTCTGATCATCGTCTATGCGTTTATTGCGCTCGCCGTCGCCGTCGTGCTGCAGGTGCGCGAGGCCAATAAGATCGTCGAATTGCTATTCTACATCGTTGCCGGGCTGCTTTGGGTACTCCCGGCGGGCGTCTTGGTCAAATGGATGCAAAAGCCCGACGCGTCATAGTTAGCGAGTAGCCTACAATTTAGCAGGGGCCGCCGCGCGTTCGCCGCCGAAGCGTTGCACCGCATTCCAGAACGCAAATGGCGCGCCTGACAGCAGCACCTTGATATAGCGTGTATCCTGGAAATCGCCGTTGAGCGATAGGCGCGGCAGCGCGCACAAGTCGCCCGCATGCGACGCGTGCAACAGCCCTTTGCGTGTTGTCACGGCAGTTTCAAAGCCAAGCTGGCGCGCGAACGCAAATTCGCGCTCACCTGCGCTTTTTTTGCAGCCATATGGATAGCTGAAGTGCCGGCACGGCCGGTCGAGTTCGGCCACAATACGCCGCGCCGATTCCGCCATCTCGCTAAACGCTTGCGCATCCGGCAGCTTGGCCAGAACGTAGTGCGTGCATGTATGCGCACCGATGGTGACGAGTGGGTCAGCTGCCAGTGCGCGGATTTCATCCCATGTCATCACGAGATCGCGGCAGAACGCATTCGGATCGACGCCGGCGTCACGCGCAAAGCGATGCGTAATCGCACGCGCTAAAGACTCATCGAGAGAACGCAGCCACCAATAGATGACATGGAATGCTTCATCTTTCTGCTCAGGTGTCGCCAGCTCGAACGAACGGCCGGCGCCGTCCATGTCAAGCGCGATCGCAGGCAGACGGGCGAGCGCTTCCTGGAGCGTCAACCACCAGAGATCACCGCGGCCATCGGCAAAATCGGAGGCAACATAGATCGTGAAAGGTACGTTGTGACGCTTGAACACCGGATACGCATAGTCACGATTATTCCTGTAGCCATCATCAAGCGTGAACACTGCGAACGGCGGCGCCGGGTCGCCGGTCTTCAGCCGCTCGGCGACATCATCCATCCCGATGATATCAAAACCATTGGCGCGAACTTGCTGAATGACGCTTTCGAGAAATTCCGGCGTGACCTTTAGAATGCGATTGGGTTCGAATGCTGCAGGCGCCTCCGGCGTCACCTGATGCAGCATGAAAATCACGCCGTTGCCCGCAGTGAATGGCGCGATCAGGTTATCGGCGCCGCTGTAATGCAGTGCCGAGAGAGCAGCCTTGAAGAGTTGCGTCGAGCGTCGCGACATTTAAATCTGCCGTCTAACCTTCGAAAAAAAGCCGTGGCCAATCAGTGCTGCAGTGTATCCGACCGGCCGTAGCCAAGTTTATGTGGAGGACCACCTAAACTCGGGCCATAGTTATTTTTACGTTAACTCAGCGAGCGCGCTTCGGTGCCACTGCGCTGCGTCGCGCGCACGATACGCTGATTTACCGCCGCAGTGGCCTTCGGCCGTTCGAATCTCACGAGATCGATATCGGATACCTCGAAGCCGAGGAATGATCCCTCCGGATCATCAAGCACTTTGGCGCGCTTGCCGGGTTCAGTGACGGTTACACCCGTATCGAAGCGGCCTTGTATTGCTTCGAACAGGAAGCGGCAGTCGTCATAGGCTCCGGCAACAACGATATGATCGTAAGCTTCATCGAGCGCATCAAGCACGAGGTTGAGCTGTTCGGCATCGATATCACCCGCAATCGCTTCGAGCGAAAGTCCGGAAGCGATGAAATGGACAGGGCTTGACGGTAGGCGCGTTACGGCATCCGGAAAACTCACCTCGCCGGTCAACAGTTCTGTCAAGCCTGGGTGGCCCGCGACGCCCGCTGATTGCGCGATCCCACGGCCGGCCATATTCCAGTCGAGCAGGACTACCGTCGCCCCCGGCGCGGCCAAGGCTTTCGCCAATTCGATGGCTTCAGCCGCGGGCGCGCTATTTCCTGCATCGCTGCTGATCAGCGTGCGATGGCCACCTTCAGCGGGGCGCTTTGCCACGATGCGCTGCGCGAGCGCGGGCAGGCTTGTTTCAGTGCTGACCGTGTACACCGGCGCCAGCGGTCGCGGGAGCGGACGGACATCTCGATCGCGGCGCTCCTGCAGGACGCTGCCGCCAGCGAGCGCCGGTTCGGCGCGATCCGCTGCACTACCGTTACGGCGCGTAGCCGGGCCTGCGGCAGACCCACTCCGCGCGCCGGTAAATAGTGCGCGTAGCACCGTCCAGGCGGTGCCGAACACCAGCGCCGCGATGGCGACCAAAGCGGACAGCGAGGTTTTACGCGGGAAGATCGGTACGCTTGCGGACTGCGCCTCCGAAATGACTTTGACTTCGACCGGCGCGACACGGGTGTCGAGCTTCTTACGATTGCTTTCAAGCTGCCCCTGAAGGCTCTCGAGTTCGGTGCGCTTGGCACGCGCATTCGCCTCAAGCTGACGCAGCCGGGCTTCTTCCGGCGCATTGGTGACGACCTTCGACTTGATGTCGTCCAAGCTCTTCTTGATGCTGTCTTCGCGACCCTGCGCGACACGCGCTTCCTTCTCGAGGCTGTCGACGAGCTTGTTGATCTCGCCTGTCAGTTGCCGCTGAAGGCCTGCGAGATCTGCGTTCAATTGCTGCATGCGCGGATGACCCGGAAGAAGCGACGCCGAAAGCTCCGAAATTTGACGCTCGATGCGCACCCGCTGCTGCACCAAATTCTGAATGAGCGGCGACTTCTGGACATCCGGCAGCGCATCGGCTGATCCGAGCTTCATCATTTCCTTCGCGGACTGGGCGCGTGCCTCAGCTTCACCGCGCGCGCCTTTGGCCTTGACCAGTTCTGCCGTCAATTCCGACATCTGCTGCTCGTTCAAGCCGACGTTCTGCGATCCGCCGCGATACGAATCGATCTCGCGGCGATAGCGGTCGACGTCCGTTTCGAGAGCCGCCAGTTCCGGCATCAGCTTATCGATCTTGCCCTGGATGACCTTCTGTTGATCGTCGATCTCAAAGACGCTCTCATTGGCAAGCGATGTCCGATAGAGGTCGGCGACGCTGTTGGCAATTTTGGCGGCCAGATCCGGATCTATGGACGTCATGCGGACGCCGATGAACCGGCTTTCCTTGGCGGAATAGACTTCAAGCTGATCGCGCAATGTATCAAGCACGCTGTCGCGCTCGCTTTCGCCGCCACGCGGGCCGCCGATGCCGACGAGACGCATCATCGCATCGAGTTTATCAACGGGGCCGACTGCAGGATTGAATTCCGGCTTCTCTTTGAGCGCCATGCGCTCAGCGACACGCTCCAGCAGATCGGTCGAACGCAGCGCCCTGACGTGCGTGTTGATGGCTTCCTTGTCCATCTTCGTCGTGATGGAATCGAGGTTGCCGCCCTGAGATTTCGGATCGGAGAAATTGCCAGATGCGTTGCGGGCGACAATCGCGAGCTCGGCTTCGCTCTGATACTTCGGTGCAACCATCATCAAGGTTGCATACGTCACGGCAAACAATGCCGCGCTGATCACCAGCAGCTTTTTCAAACTCTGCTTCAAGGCACCGAAGACGGACGATATCTCGATATCGTCTGGCGACGCAGGGCGCTGTGCGGACATTGGGAACTCGTGGTGCGGGTTGACTTCTGATTCTGAAGTAAAGGGGCTCGCGGTTAGCAAGTCCTTAAGCGTTTCAAAAAAAAACATGCGCTCAGATTTCTTTAACTACCGGCGGGTAGTGTCTGTCCGATCGGTTCTATGAGTTGGGATTGCCTGTCCATGTCACTACGCTTGTCTTTGTTGTCGGCCGCCGCCGCTTCGCTGCTCGCAGGTTGCGCGCACGATCAGGCGCAATATTTGTCGGAAACACAGATTTCAGCCAGCGACGCGGCATCGATTAAAGACGACTTGCACGCAGCTTCTGCCGAAATGACCGGCCCGCCGATCAATTTGCGCGGCGATATGGATGGTACCACCGTTTACGCCGAGCACGTCGCCTATGGCGAACCAAGCCAGATGCCGAGCGAGGTCATCGGCCCGCGCGCCGTAGCTGACACCGATGGTCCCTATCTCCTCGATACGGCCGATCGCCTGCGCATCTTCGTCTATGGCCAGCCAAACCTGTCGCGCCTTTATACCGTCGATCACGAAGGCCGCATCGCGGTGCCGTTGATCGGTAACATCGCCGCGCGCGGCAAGACGACCACGGAACTGCAAGGCGTCATTCGCGCTCGCCTCGGCGCGGAGTTCGTCAAGGACCCCCAGGTTACGGTCGACGTTCAACAGAACCGGCCATTCTTCATCTATGGCGAAGTGAAGACCGCGGGCCAATATCCGTATGTCTCCGGCATGACGATCGAAACCGCAATCGCAATTGCCGGCGGTTACACAGAACGCGCCAGCGAGCGCAAGTTCCGCCTGACACGCCGCGTTAACGGCTTCGTTGAACAGATAGAAGCGCCAAGCGATTACGTCGTGAAACCTGGCGATACAGTTTACGTCTTCGAAAGGTTCTTCTGAGAGCCAGGAGAGGTTTCGTCTTCTCCATCACCGGACTTCGCGATGCGTATCCTTCATTGTCTCCGCGCTCCTGTTGGCGGACTGTTCCGTCACGTCCTCGATCTCGCGGCCGAACAGGCGCGCGCAGGCCATGACGTCGGTATTCTCGCCGACAGCAATGCCGAGGATCGCCTGACCGACGCAAAGTTCGCGGCCGTGTCGCCGCTATTAAAACTTGGCATCGTGCGGACCCCTATGGGTCGCAATCCAGGCATCGGCGACTATCAGGCGTACCGCGCGGTGCTTGCCCATGCGACGGACATTGAATGCGATGTGTTGCATGGTCACGGCGCCAAGGGCGGCGCCTACGCACGGCTTGCTGCTCGCACGCTCAAACGCCAGGGCAAAGACGTCAAGGCATTCTACACACCTCACGGCGGCTCTCTGCACTACAAACCTGGCACGCCACAGGCGATGGCGTTTCTAACGCTCGAACGCATTCTCGAACGCTTCGGAACGGGCCTTATCTTCGAAAGCGCCTACGCGGCCCGCGTCTATTCCGAGCGCGTACAAGTTCCCAGCGCACCGTATCGGATCATCCCGAATGGCCTGCAGCCGGACGACTTCACACTGGCTGTCCCCGACGCTGACGCAACCGACGTGCTCTATGTCGGCGAACTACGCAACATCAAGGGCGTCGAATATCTGATCGACGCGCTGGCTGCGCTGAATAAGACCCAGCGCGTTACGGCAACCATCGTTGGCTCCGGTCCAATCGCCGGAGACTTGAAATCGAAAGTCTCGGCTCTCGCCTTGGATCACGTCATAACCTTTACGGGAGCGCTACCGGCGCGGCAGGCATTCACACGCGGCAGGATCATGGTTGTGCCGTCGCTCGCCGAGAGTTTTCCGTACATCGTCCTTGAAGTAGCGGCGGCAGGCCTGCCGCTCATATCGACGTCCGTCGGCGGCATTCCTGAAATCGTCGCCGGCACCGATACCGAACTGATCCCGCCCGGCGACGCGGCCGCCATCGAGCGGGCACTGCGCGCCGCCTTAACGAACTCTGCGGCCGCCTCCGCCCGCGCCGAACGCCTGCGCGCGAATGTGCAGAACAAATTTTCGCTCGCGCGCATGACGCGCGACGTCCTCGATTTCTACGCCTGTTAACACTTCGCTAACCATGCGAGGCCCGCCAGCCGTTTTACGGCATCTCGAGCGTGGCATTGGCACGGCCGATGCTTCCTGGCTGTCACACGCTACCAGTGATAGCCGAGTTCTCGTCCGATGGTCTTCTCGCTCAAGTCTTTTGAACCAAAAAGAAGCAACGCTCCGCGCATTACCGGTACGGCTGCGGTCACGCCACCGCATCGCCCGCGTCTGGCGGACCGCCATGCGGCCGATAAATCGAGCAATATTTCTCCGGCCGTCGTGCGCGGGTTTGTCCGCGCGACGGACTTCCTGATAGTCGTCCTCCTCGGCTTTGCAATCGCCCACGGCTACGTCGATGAAGAGAGCGCGGTCAGCACGCCGCTGTATGTCGAGGCCGTGCTGCTAACCGGCCTCACGCTCGTGGTATCTTTTGAACTGTTGGGACTTTATACGCTCCGCGCATTTTCGAATTTTGTGGTCAAGATGCCGGCGATGGTCCTTGGATGGAGCGTCGCTTTCGTCGCGCTGGTCGCGTCGATCTTCTTCCTCAAAATTGGTCACGATGTATCGCGCGTTTGGCTTGCTACGTGGTTCACCGCCGGCATTCTGGGGCTATTCGCCGAACGGCTCGTCGCGGCATGGCTTGTTCGCGGCTGGGCGAAAAGCGGCCGGCTGTATCAGCGCGCCGTCATCTACGGAACGGGCCACGTCACCGAAGACATCATTGCCAAGCTCGAAGAAGACACGGATTCGACCGTCCGTATCGCCGGCATTTTCGATGATCGGACCGACAACCGTGTTCCGCGCGACATCGCAGGGTATCCACGCCTCGGCGGCTTGACCGAGCTCATCGCGATGAGCCGCGTTACGCGACTTGATCTCGTCATCGTCGCCATTCCGCTTGCTGCGGAAGATCGCCTTGCGAGCGTCCTCCGCCACATCTCGATCCTGCCTGCCGACATCAAAATGCCTGCGCGATCGACAGCGCTGCGCTTTTCTCCGCGCACCTACTCGCACGTCGGCACGGTTGCCATGATCGATCTTTTCGACAAACCGATCGCCGGCTGGGGCACTATCGGCAAATGGCTTTTCGATAAAGTCGTCGGCCTTACCGCACTCGTCCTGCTTGCTCCGGTCTTCGCGATTGTCGCTCTCGCCATCAAGCTCGACAGTAAGGGACCAGTGCTGTTCCGCCAGAAGCGCTATGGCTTCAACAATGAGATGATTGAAGTCTATAAGTTCCGGTCGATGTATACCGACCGCTGCGACGCCGCGGCGACCAAACTTGTTACAAAAGGCGACCCGCGCGTCACGCGCGTCGGACGGATCATTCGCAAGACGAGCCTCGACGAACTGCCGCAGCTCTTCAACGTCTTGCGCGGTGATCTGTCACTGGTGGGACCGCGTCCGCATGCGGCGCAGGCCAAGGCCGGAACGCAGCTCTACGACGAAGTCGTCGACGGCTATTTTGCGCGCCACAAGGTGAAGCCAGGTATCACAGGCTGGGCTCAGATCAACGGTTGGCGCGGAGAAACCGACACGGAAGAAAAGATCCTGAAGCGCGTCGAGCACGATCTTTATTACATCGAGAACTGGAGCGTGTTCTTTGATTTCTACATACTCCTGAAGACGCCGCGGTCGTTGCTTAAGCTAGAGAATGCCTACTGAGTGCTGATTGCAGAACGAAATATTGCGATGTCCGTTACAGAAAAAATGCAGTCCGTCGTCCGTCATGCACCGTGGCGGAAACTAGCGGCGCGATTGTTCGCCGGTATTGTTCTGTGTTCGGCAATGCACGCCGTTCCAGGGCCGGCCATCGCATCGCATGTTACTGAGAAAGTTGCTCAGCCGCGCGAGCCGCGCGCGCCTGCCGCGGCGTTCATTTCGCGAAGCAACCGATCTGCGGATCGGCATGTCGCGACCCAGCCGTCGCGCTCCGTTGAGCTTGCTCTGATTGCGCTCGCATTGCTCGCTGCATCACGCGTTGCGTCCCGCCGGATCGCCTACCGTGCGGCTTTGGGCGCTCGGATCTGATCTCAAGCACTATTGGTCGGATGCGCGAACGAACCGCTCACGAGAGCGATATTACTCGACGCACGAGCAACGCTTAAAGAGCTGCGGCTTATCTGACGGCGCGATTGCAGCGCGTACCGGCGTCGCCGTCGTAGGGCAGCGCCGTTAACGGGTTAACGACGAGAGATGGTCTCGCATTTTCGATACGCGTTTGCCGCGCATAAAAATCGATCATCTCCGACAGGCGCACGCGATTGAAATTCGAAACATAGTTCTGAAAGTGCGATGCCATTGCGCGCCAGCCTTTTTGGTACACTCAATCGTGACCAGCAAAGGCTTGCACGAAGTCTGCCAGCACAGCGTCGGGAAGATTTCTCACCGGAAACAAAACTTGCGTCGCCGCAAGCATGATCGTTATAGAGTAACAGCGTTCGTTAGAGACTGAGATATGCCGTTACGCCACCGATTGCTGGGGTTTATTGCAGCTCTGCTGATCGCGAGCCTGCTCGTCGGCAGTTACCTGAAATACCGCCAGGCACTCGCTAAAATTGAACTCGAAATGTCGTCCGCAATATCGGTCGCGGAACACACGGTACGCGACGCTGTCGGACAAATACCGCCGGGCGCACTGCAGTTTCATGAGGTCGAACGCATCGTCACGTCATTCAATGGTGATCGCCACGTTCGCGCAGAGTACATCCTTCAAGATGGATCGATCGCGATCCAATCGCGCCCGCGTCTCTCTGAGACGCCCGCGCCGCACTGGTTGCTCGATCTCCTTGCGGTATCGCCCCACACGGCCACGATTGCAGTACCGGACAACTCCGCGCGCATCCAACTGACATCTGACATTGCTAACGAAGTGGCCGAAGTCTGGGACGATGCCAAACTCAAGCTTGTGATCATCGGCGTTTTCTGCGCGCTCGTTTCGGCGATGATGGTCATCAGCCTGGGGCGCGTGTTGAAGCCGCTGAAAGACCTGTCGAACGCGCTACAGAAAGTCGGTTCTGGTGACTACGAAGTGCACGTCGATGAAAGCGGCCCAGAGGAGCTGGCGGCCATTTATCGGGGCTTCAACACGATGGCGACGAAGCTCGCGGCGGCCGAACAGCGCAACCGGCAGCTGAATGAGCAACTCAACACGGTGCAAGACGAAGAGCGCGCCGAAATCGCTCGCGATCTGCACGATGAAGTCGGACCATTTCTGTTCGCAGTCGACGTCGACGCGCAGACCATCGCGCCGCTCCTCGAAAGGGCTGAGCACGGCGAAGTGCTCGCCCGGACCCAGGCAATCCGGCAGTCTGTTGGCCACATGCAGACGCATCTGAGATCAATTTTGCAGCGCCTGCGTCCAGGAACGCTGCTCGACCTCGGCTTGGCGCACGCAGCGGATCAATTGGCCGAATTCTGGCGCTCGCGGTATCCGGGCATCAAGTTCGATGTGGCATGCACCGACGAAAGCTTCGGCGGCAAAGCCGACGAGGCGGCGTACCGCGTGCTGCAGGAGGGCACGAGCAATGCCGTGCGTCACGGCAAGCCGACCAACATTTCGCTCTCGGCGCGGAAGCTACCCTCGGGCGCGCTGGAAGTGAGCGTCACCGACAATGGTCTTGGCATCCGGCCGGCAGCACGCAAGGGGCTCGGTCTCGCGGGCATGCGCGACCGCATTGCGTTGCTCGGCGGAACGATGACGGTCGATACCGGCCCTGACGGACGCGGCGTAACATTGCGCGCCGAATTCCCGGCGCCGCAAACTTTGAAATCTGCAAGTGCATTACAACGAGAGGAAGTTGAGCAACGCCTATGAAAGTACTCATCGTCGACGATCACGGAGTGGTGCGCGATGGATTGAGCCGCCTGCTCGCGGTCCATTTCACAGCCGAGACGCTGGAGGCATCGAATGTCGATACCGCGCTCGAAATCTATCGCACGGAGCAGCCGACGCTCGTCATCCTCGATCTCAATCTTGAAGGTCCGGGCGGCCTTGAAATGCTGCGCCGGTTGCTGATCACGCAGCCCGACGCGCGTGTCATCATGTTCAGCATGCACCACGAGCCGATCTACGCGGTGCGGGCCTTGCGTGCCGGCGCATCCGGCTATGTCGGTAAAAGCGCGCCGGTCGAAGAATTGCTTGCAGCAATTCGCACCGTCAGCGCCGGTGGCCAATACGTCGATCGCGATCTCGCATCGCGCATTGCACTGACCCATACCTCGCATGACGATCCACTACAGGCGTTGTCATTGCGCGAAGTCGAAATTCTGCGCCTCCTCGGACAAGGTAAGAGCCTGACGGCAATCTCGGAGGGCTTGGGCATCGCCTATAAGACGGTCGCGAACATTTGCACGCAGATGAAAGCCAAGCTTGGCGTCGACCGGACGGCCGATCTCATCCGTCTGGCGGTCGAAACGCTGAAGCCGTAAATCGAAGCGATCCTCTAAGGCACCGGCGGCGTGTCAGCGGGCTGCGTTTGCGCAGCGTGCGGCTGAGCTGCCGGCATCGGCGGCAGCAGGTGCTCATAGCGCTTGTCCGTCAGCGTCCGTAGAAACGCAACCAAGGCATCGATGCGCTTGGCATTCAATGCCGAACCGGACTCAAGCTCTTCCTTTGAGATTGTCTCTGCTATCTCCGGATCGGCCCATTTGGCGTTCGTTTCCGGATCGATCTGGTGGCGCGGATTTTTGGAATTGTACTTGTTGTAGAACGCCACAACGGTTCTCAGATCTTTGAACACGCCGTTGTGCATATAAGGCGCGGTCACGGCGACGTTGCGCAGCGTCGGCACTTTGAATTTGCCGGCGAACGCCGCGTCCGTAGCAGCGCGATTATCGCGCAAGCCTTGGTCGATGTGGCCAGGTTTCGCGCCGTTGAGAGCACGTGCAGCCGTGTTCACCGGCGTGCCGATGTTGTGGTACTGATAGTTGGTGAAGGTCTCTTTTTCGGCGCCGCCAAGCAGCTGCTGTTTATGGCATTTGCTGCAATTCGCGAACTGACCTGAGAAAAACAGCAGCCGCCCGAGCTCTTCTTGCTCCGTCAGCTTGAGTTCGCCGCGCAACGCACGATCGTACTTTGAATCAAACGGCTGAAAGAGGTCGGTGCGCTCATAGGCGGCGATACTCGCCGACATGGCATCCATCGCGCTCGCGTCCGTGTCCAGTACGCCCGGCCCGAACAACGCTTTGAACGCCTCAACGTACGACGGATTTTCACGCAAGCGGCCAGCGACCTCTGTGTTGCTGCTCATCGCCATTTCGATGGGATTGACCGGCGGCGATGCGGCCTGCTCTTCGAGCGTATGTGCTCGGCCGTCGAGGAAGAAGCCGCCGGTCGGCTTGTTCTCGCGATTAAAATGGAAGGCTGGGGAGAGCGCGGCATACGTGATGGTCGGTGTGTTGCGGTCGCCAAGCGACGTACCGTCGTCACCGCGAGAGACCGCACGGCCAGCGCCTTCGTTCTCCCGCGGATCGGTAAATGCCGCATCCGGGGCGTGGCACGTCGCGCAAGCCTGCGTCCGGTTCTTTGACAAATTGACGTCGAAGAACAGAGCTTCGCCGAGGGCCTCTTTCGTCGCAAACGCCGTCGTTGCCCCCGATCGCGTCACCGTCGACTGCCAGAGCAATCCCATACAAGCAACGGCGGCACAGACCACGGCAAGGGCGAAGCGGCCGGCGGTCGCGGTGCCTGTCATCGTGCTGCCTGTGGTCGTGCTTCTGCTTGATGGCGTCGTCATAAGTTGCCGTGTCCGAAACTCAGCGGCCCAAAACGTAGTTTTCCAGCGCAACGCGGTCGTCTTTCGACAGCGCCTTATACCGGTTGCGCGCCGCGTCCGCTGCCCCGCCGTGCCACAGAATTGCCTCTGCGACGGTTCGCGCGCGCCCGTCATGCAGCAGCGTTGCGCCGGCCTCAAGGCGAGATTGTATATGGATCAGTGGCGCTGTCCGCCAGGATGCGCGCGATTGGCCGTCCGGTTCGGTTAACCCGGCGAGCGCGTCACCCATGTCATGCCGTTCCAAATCCGAATAAAGCGTGACCAGCCCTCCGCTGAAAGCCGTCCCGGCGCGCGCGGGCAACGCAGGCGTATGGCATGATGCGCATGCGAGTTTGACAAACAGAGCCGCGCCGCGCGGATCATCTGGCGCTATCGGTTTCGACTGATCGTCGAGCGTCGCGAGATACTGCACAACCGGCGTGACGATATCAGCACTGATTTCCGCTTCGCCTGACGCGGCGCCGTGCGGCGCCGCTCGGCATGCCATCTGCTGCGGCGTGCAGTCTCCGGCGACATTCGCAAAGCGCGGCGTTGATAGACCGAGGTCGCGCAGAAACGCTAACGACGTCATCTCTTCAAGCGACTCCGCGTTGGCTTTCAAGCCGAAACTTTTGTTGCGGCCCTCAACCCGCGCGATGCGTGCCGCCGTCTGCAGGCTCGGCGCGACGATCAAAGTTGCTTCTGTACCCTCGGTCAGCGGGCCGTTCGACAAACTGTCCAACACGACAAAAGGTCGTCGCATCGCAATCGTCGAGCCGTCATCGAATGTCTCGGTATGCGTTTGAAAGCGGACACGCACCGATGCTTCCGGATTGAGGCCCGGAATGGCGCGCGTTTGGATTTGCATGCCGTAAATAGGATCGCCGCTGCCGTCTGGCGTGCTCAAGCGAACGACAGCTCCGCGTTCCGCGAGACGTCCATCACGATCAACAACGAGCCGCCCGCCGCCGGCCGCGCTATGACACTGCACGCAAGAGCGCCCGTTAAAAAGCGGTCCCAGTCCATCGTTAGCCCGCGTTGATGACGGCGCAGGCACCCAGACGCGCTTAAACAGCGCTTTGCCGAGAGCTGCCGTCATCCTGTCATCGCTGGCCGTCATCGCTTGCGCGCTTTCGACCGCATTCGTTGACCATCGATCCGCAAAACCGCCAGCGATCAACATCAGCACGGCACAACATGCCGGCGCGCGCCATTGCCGATTGCTCAATTTGAAATATCTCGTTCGATGCGCGCTCATCCGGAGCTTGGCTCTAAAGTCTATTCCGATCGCATACAATATACGTTCGGCGTCGGCGGCATATAGCGATACACCCCGGCCTCAGAAAGGCCGGGGTGTATCTTATTTTTCGAGAACCTAGCGTTTCGGCGCGTTACAACACCTGCTCACCGGTCGGCAGATTGCGCAAACGCTTTTTGGACGCCGCGAAGACGGCGTTGCACAGCGCTGCCGAGAATGGTCCGAGAGCCGGCTCGCCGACGCCGCCCGAGTGCGTGCCGTGCGGTGCCTCGATGATATGAACGTTGACCTTCTTCGGATAATTGCTCATCCGCGCGATTGTATAGTCTGTGAAGTTCGACTGCTCGACCGCGCCGTCCTTGAAAGTGATGCCGCTATAGACCGTGTTGGACATGCCCATCACGGCGGCGCCTTCCATTTGCGAACGGATGCGCTCTGGATTGATGTAGAAACCGCAATCGATCGCCGTCGTCACTTCCGGTACGTGCATGACGCCGTCGCCATCGATTTCGACGTGCACGACCGATGCGACATAACTTGACCATGCGGCATGCGCTGCGATGCCAAGACCCTGCTTCGCAGGCAGCTTCTTACCCCATCCCGCTTTCTCGGCCGCGACACGAATGACATTCTTCAAACGCGCTGTATCGATCGGAAAGGCTTCGTAAGGGTCGCCATAGTTCCAGAAGTCTTCCGGGAAGCCGAGCGCTTTCGGATCAAGTTTCCGATCTGGCCCAATCAGTTCCAAAAGGAAGTCTTTCGGATCACGACCGAGTTTATCGGCGATTTCCGTCACCGCCGATTGCACAGCGAACGTGTGCGGTATCGAAGACACCGCGCGGTACCAACCAATCCGCGCGTGCGCCATCGCCTTACCGTTCTCGCAGCGCACGTTTGGGATATCGAATGGCGTGTTGATGAGGCCCATGCCGTCTTCGATCGGGAACGAATGGCCGTCGTCTTCCTTGAACGTTGAGATGATCGACGGTGCAACCGAGCGGTGCCGCCAACCGGTGACTTTGCCGTTGTCATCAATGGCTGCTTCGATCCGCTCTAGAGAGACGGTATGATAGAAGCCGTGCTGCGTGTCGTCCTCGCGCGTCCATTGCAACAACACCGGCGCACCGCCTGCCTTTTGTGACAGCAGTGCGGCTTCGACCATGAAATCCCACTTCGATTTACGTCCGAAACCGCCGCCAAGCAACGTGACGTGAACGGTCACGTTCTCAATCGGCATTTTTAGAGCTTCTGCAATGTCCTTGCGTGCGCCATACGGACTTTGTACCGGCGCCCAGATTTCTGCCTTGCCATCTGTTACGTGGGCGATCGCAACGAGCGGTTCCATTGCCGCCTGGACCATGTGCTGCGCATAGTAATCGGCAGAAAAAACGTCTTTCGCGTTTTTGAAAGCCGCATCGGGATCGCCTTGATTGCGGACGACCTTGCCGGGTTGCTTGGCAGTCTCTGCCAACTCCTTCGCATACGCATCGGAGTTGTAGCTGGCATTCGCGCCATCATCCCACTCGATCGTCAGCGCATCACGTCCGGCCATCGCAGCGTATGTCGAATTCGCAATCACGGCGATGCCGCCGAGGACGGAAAATCCGCGCGGAACTTTGAACACGCCTTCGATTTCGTGAACCGCTTCGACGCCGGGCGTTTTCAGCGCTGCGGCTGGATCAAAAGATTTGATCTTGCCACCGACGACGGCAGGACGCGCCATGACGGCAAACTTCATTCCAGGCAATCGGACGTCCGCGCCGTAAATCGCCTTACCCGTCGTGATGTCGTGCAAGTCGGCGATTTTCGCCTCACCCTTGCGCATCAACTTGAATTCGTCGGGCGTCTTATAGAAAAGCGTTTCCTGCGCCGGAACAGGCAGCGCCTTCGCGGCCTCCGACAATTCGCCGAAGCCGAGTGCCTTGCCCGTCTCCTTCTTGGCCTTGTCGAGCAGCACGACCTGATGGTTTTTAGCGCGCACCAGCGCAACATCGACGCCCCACTTGGCGGCGGCCGCCTGCTCAAGCATCGTGCGCATCGCCGCACCGCATTGCCGCATTGGCTGAATGAAGTGGCGCGTCGAACGCGATCCGTCGGTATCCTGGTTGCCGTATTTCGGCTCATCACCTGGCGCCTGTACGATTTTTACGCGCGACCAATCGGCTTCCATTTCGTCGGCGATGACCATCGGCAAACTGGTGCGAATGCCGGTGCCCATCTCCGCGCGATGCGTGACGATGGTGACGACGCCGTCCTTGTCGATTGCGATGAAAACGTTTGGGTCCGACACAGTCTTGTGCGGCATGCCGTCTCCGCCGGTCGGATAAGGCTTCAACGGTTCACGCGCGCCGGCAGGTCCAGCGCGGAATGCCAACACGAAGCCCGCACCCGCGAGCATGCCTCCGAGCATCCCGCGGCGGCTGACGTTTTCGATGACCGGGAAGCTCTGCTGGGCCGGGCCACGACGGCTATCGGTGCCGAGCTTTTCAAGATAATGCAACATGATCATGCTCCTCCGGCTGCGAGGCGGACGGCGTCGTGGATGCGTTGATAACATCCGCACCGGCACAGATTGCCCGACATTTCTTCGACGATTTGAGCATCATTCGGCGCTTGGTTCTTGGCGAGCAGCGAGGCCGCCTGCATGATTTGTCCGGCCTGACAGAACCCACACTGCGGCACGCTGAGTTCGCGCCACGCTTTCTGCACGGCATGTTCGCCGTCGGCGCTCAGGCCCTCGATTGTCGTGATTTTCTTGCCGTCTGCTTCGGCGGCCGTCGTTTGACAGGAGCGAACGGCGACACCGTCGAGATGCACGGTACAGGCGCCGCAAACACCAGCGCCGCAGCCATATTTTGTGCCGGTCAAATTCAGTTCGTCACGCAAGTACCACAGGAGCGGCATGTTGGCGTCACCGCTGAACTCCTTGTCCTGCCCGTTGACAGTGATCTTGGCCATCGTGACGCTCTCCTTCTTGCCGAATTCCAATACAAACGTGTTCTGCCCGCTACCTTAAGGCCAGCTTACGACGTCTCAAGGCGCGCCTTTCGTCAGCAAAGTCAGTGGCCATACATAGGCCTGTCCCATGACGAACAGGCCAACGAGCGCGGCGAGCGCGACCGAATGGAAAAACACAAAGCGCAGAATCGCGCCTTCCTGGCCGTATTGCTTGGTCGCCGTCGATGCGACGACGATCGATTGCGCATCGATCATCTTGCCCATCACGCCACCTGAACTGTTTGCCGCCGCCATCAGGACGGGGTCAATTCTGAGCTGCTCCGCCGTTATGCGCTGCAACCCGCCGAACAGCACGTTCGAGGCGGTATCCGAGCCGGTCAGCGCAACACCGAGCCAGCCGATCATAGTCCCAAAAAACGGATAGGCCCAGCCCGTACTCGCAAGCGCTAGACCGAGCGTAGCGTCGGTGCCGGCGTACCGCGTCACAAAACCGATCGCCATCATGCACGAGATCGTCAACAACGAATAACGGACGAGGTGCAGTGTGCGGCCGTACATTTGCGCGAGTTGGCCAACGCCGTAGCCGAGATACAGTCCCGAGATCAGCGCCGCGAGCAGAATGCCGGTGCCGGTTGCCGACAGTAGATTGAAATTGAAGATGGCCGCTTCCATGTGCGGTGCAGCGACGACAGGCGGCACCTTTTGCACTACCTCGTGAAGACCGGCGACCGCGATTTTAGCGACCCAGATCGTATCGAGCGCCGCGCGCAGCTGTGGCGTGCCCCACAAGAAGACAAAGATCGCGAGAACAATCCACGGAATCCATGCGCGGCGGATTTCGGCCGGCGTGTCGGTCATTCTTTCCGCGTGCGCGGCTGTTGCGGCGTCGCTCGTTTCTCGCATCACAGCATCGACGCGCCAGATGCGCAGGAACGCCGCCAGCGATGCCATCGATGCCATTGCGGCAACGATATCGACGAGCCAAGGTCCGTGAAAATTCGAGACGAGATACTGTGGCAACGCAAATGACGCGCCTGCGACAAGTATCGGCGGCCAAACTTCGATCATGCGTTTGAAACCGACGAACGCCCAGATCAGCCAGAACGGGACAAGCAGCGAGAAAAACGGCAACTGCCGCCCGACCATGCCACTTAGCTCGTGCAGATCGAGCCCGGTGACGGCCGCGAGCGCGATGATCGGCGTCCCGAGCGCGCCGAATGCGACCGGTGCCGTATTCGCGATCAACGACAGACCTGACGCCGCGAGCGGCTTGAAGCCGAGCCCGATGAGCATCGCGGCGGTTACCGCGACCGGCGTACCAAATCCTGCGGCGCCTTCGAAAAAGGCGCCCAGCGAGAATGCAACGAACAGCAACTGCATACGCTTATCTTCGCTGATCGAACCGATCGAGCGCTGCAGCACGGCGAAGGCGCCCTTCTCGTGCGCCAACTGATAGAGGAAGATGACATTCAGGATGATCCAGCCGATCGGCAGAAGCCCGAACGCGGCGCCGTAAACCGCCGCCATTCCAGCGGTTCCTGCCGGCATACCATATCCGACAATCGCGACGAGAAGCGCTGCCAGAAGTCCGAGGGCAGCGGCGATGTGCGCACGGATTTCAAAAATGCCGATGGCACCGAGCAGCACGAATACCGGTATCGCGGCCACGAGCGCAGACAACAGCATGTTGCCGAACGGGTCGTAGACTTGCGACCACATGCGAGGCGTCCCCCATTCCCCGCGACGTTCGGCTGCGCCGCGTTATTCTAAAGTTCTACGCGACGCTATACGATCTCAGTTCACTGGTCAAAATGGAACTTGACGGACACGACTATTCGTAGCGCGGTGCGAGGCTATTCGCCCTTCGCTCGCCGGCCCACCAAAACTGCGCGTCAAAATTTGCGATAACGCTCGGAGTGAAAGCGCGCGAGCTGCAGTCCGCTGCGCGACGGCGACCGCATATGATCGAGCCGCAACAGCATCGGAACAGGCAGTGGCTTGTCTTCGACGGCGCGGGGTAGCGCAAGAACGTTGTCGGGAGTAGGCAGTCTTGCACTAGCTTTCGCGCGACCGTCAGGCTTCGACACGGAACCGCACCAAATCCACATTGCGAGAGCCGGATGCATCACATCACCATCACTGAACTCGATGACTTGAACTCATCGACGCCAAAGCTTCGACAATGGCCGTGATAGACAACGGATGATCTCGGCCAAAGGTTCCGAGCAAAGGTTCCGAGAACCCGTAGGCGTTCCTCATTTATTCTTCGATTGCCGATGCTTAACGCCGTCGGGCACGCCAGAAGGCGCAACTAAATCTGCCGCGAACGCGTTGCGCGGTGTATATTGTAGCTCGCCCGTCTCGTGTCCCCAAGGTGTTGCGTCATGCCGAAAAAAGCCCGTGCCTACTGGAAAGGCTATTTGCGTCTTAGCCTCGTTTCGATCGGCGTCGAAATTTACAACGCGGTCGAAAGCAAATCCGAAATCTCGTTCCGACAGATTCACAAGCCGTCGGGACGGCGCGTGAACTACGAGAAGATCGTCCAAGGCATCGGCAAAATCGATACCGCTGACATCGTCAAAGGGTATGAGGTCGACACCGATACCTATGTGACGCTCGACCCCGAGGAAATCGACGCGCTGAAACTCGAAAGCAAAAAGACGATCGACCTCGTACAGTTCGTCGACACGTCCGACATCGACTATCGCTATTTCGAGCGCCCATACTTTATCGCGCCGGCCGACAAGCTCGCGGGTGAAGGCTATGTCGTCATTCGCGAAGCGCTTCGCAAAACGAACAAGGTCGGGTTGGCCCAGGTCACGATCGGCGGCCGCGAATGGCTCGTCGCCATCGCAGCCATGAACGACGGTCTGGTCATGGAAATGCTACGCTACGCGGATGAACTTCGCGATCCGGCAGATTTTTTCGACGAAGTTCCAAACGCCAAACCCGACAAGGAAATGGTCGATCTCGCGGTTCAGTTGATCACCAAAAAATCCAGCAAGTTCGCGCCGGAAAAATTCGAGGACCATTATCAGACGGCGTTGCACGAGCTTGTGCAGGCGAAGCTCAAGGGCCGCAAAATCATTGCGCCGTCCGAGGAGGCCCGGCCGAAGGGCGCCAACGTCGTCGATCTTATGGAAGCGCTCAAGAAGAGCGTTGGACAGTCAGGCAAGCCCGCGGCAGCCAAACCGAAATCTCCGAAATCTAAAAAGCGTGCGTAGGTGCAGACGGCTAACCTGATGCTGCTCACCGACACGGACTGACGAGGACGCAATAGTCTGTATGGCGAAGGCGCTCAACGACTACCACGCCAAACGCGACTTCAAAAAAACCGCCGAGCCGCGCGGCGACGCCACAATCCGGCGTGCGGACTATCCGCGCTTCGTCATTCAAAAACACGATGCCACGCGCCTCCACTATGATTTGCGACTGGAACTCGACGGCGTTTTCAAGTCATGGGCCGTTACGCGCGGCCCCTCGCTCGACCCCGCCGAAAAGCGTCTCGCCGTTGAAGTTGAAGATCATCCGCTTGCATACGGCGATTTCGAAGGCACGATCCCGAAGGGTGAATACGGCGGCGGAACGGTCATGTTGTGGGACCGTGGATTCTGGTCGCCGCTCGGAGACGAAAAGCCGGCGGCCGCTTTGCGCAACGGCGAGCTGAAATTCAATATTGCCGGCGACAAATTGAAAGGCAGCTTCGTGCTTGTTCGCATGAAGCACGATCGCACGGGTGGCAAGCGGACCAACTGGCTGCTCATCAAACACAAAGATCAGTGGGCAAGGGCTGGCAGTAACGAACAGATATTGAATAAGGATCGCTCTGTTGCCTCGGGCCGGACGATGACGCAAATCGCGAATGGCAAGGGCGCGGGCCCGTCGCCCTTTATGCGCGTGCGGCGCAAACCCGCAAAGGCGGACGACGTATGGATCGCGAAGCCGCCGACAGAGCCGAAGGCAAAGCTCGGAAGCCGCTCACGCGCCGCGCCACACATAAAAGCCGTTACCGCACACGACGGCGCGGTTCTTGGAATCAAGATATCGCATCCGGATAAAATCCTGTGGCCGGCGTCATCTGACGATGCGGTTACGAAGCGCGATCTTGCCGAATACTTGGCAACTGTCGGACCTTGGCTGATCGAGCATATCCGCGGGCGTCCGTGCTCTCTGCTACGCGCGCCGGACGGCATTGATGGTCAGGTTTTCTTTCAACGTCATGCGATGAAAGGCGCGTCGGACTTGATCGACACAGTGAAGGTGCGTGGCCACCATGAGCCATACCTGCAGATCGACAGTGTCGAAGCCTTGGTCGCAATGGGCCAGATCGCCGCTCTGGAGTTCCATCCCTGGAATTGCGCGCCATACGCGCCGGCCGCTCCTGGCCGTTTGATTTTTGATTTGGACCCCGCGCCAGACGTGCCGTTCAGCGCTGTTATCGACGCCGCGAAGGAAATCCGGGAGCGGCTAGAAGCCGTCGGTCTGATCGCGTTCTGTAAAACGACCGGCGGCAAGGGGCTGCATGTTGTCACGCCGCTCAAGCAAGATGCACGAGACACGCTCGGATGGGACGAAGCGAAAATTTTTGCGCAGGCTTTGAGTGCGCAAATGGCGACCGACCATCCCGACCGCTATCTGATTAAAATGACGAAATCGCTCCGCAAGGGCCGGATTTTTATCGACTACTTGCGCAATGACCGGATCGCGACGGCAGTCGCTCCGTTGTCGCCCCGCGCCCGGCCCGGCGCGCCTGTTTCCATGCCGTTGACGTGGGCACAGATGCGCAGCGACCTCGATCCGCAACGCTTTACGATTCACACGGCAGCTAAGCTGATGGCAAAATCAACCGCCTGGAAGGACTACGCAACGTCGGCACGCCCGCTTCGGGATGCAATCAAAAAGCTGATTGGCAATCACCGATGACAGCGCGCAAGCGTTCACCGCCGCAAATTGCCATGCCCCCGTTTATTGCGCCGTGCTTGGCAACGCTCGCAACAGAACCGCCAATGGGCTCCGAATGGGTGCACGAAATCAAGTATGATGGCTATCGCCTGCAAGCACGTATCGAAGCCGGCGATGTTCGATTGCTGACGCGTAGCGGGCTTGACTGGACCGGCAAGTTCGGCGCCTTGGCGAAGCGGATCGGCAACATCAAAGTTGCTTCTGCGATTCTAGATGGTGAAGTCGTCGTCGAAAACGAGCACGGCGCGTCAAGCTTTGCCGACCTCGTTGCCGATTTGAAAGCCGGCCAATCTGAGCGCATGTTATTTATCGCTTTCGATCTTCTGTTTCACGACGGATTAGACCTACGACAAATGCCGCTCGCGGAACGCAAAGCCGCGCTGAAGCGCGTTCTCGCGCGGCATAAGAAACTCGGCGGTCTGCGGTATAGCGACCACGTTCTTGGTCACGGTGATAAGATGCTTACTGAAGCCTGCAAGCTCGGGCTTGAAGGCATCATCTCGAAGCGCCTCGACAAGCCTTATCTCTCCGGCCGAGGAACGATTTGGCTAAAATCAAAATGCATAGCGACTGATGAATTCGTCGTCATCGGCTACCTGGACTCGAAACCGGTCAAGAACGCCATCGGCGCGCTGGTGCTCGGCTACTACGACGACAAGCAGCTCGTTTATGCGGGCCGCGTTGGAACCGGATTTGACCGCAAGACGGCCAGCGCGCTGTGGCAGACCTTTCAGAGATTGCGCACAGATAAGTCCCCACTGGCATCGCCGCTCGACGCACAGCAGGCGAAGGATGTCGTGTGGGTAAGGCCGCGCCTTGTCGCGCAAATCGAATACCGGTCATGGACGAGAGATGGCATTTTACGGCATGCGGCATTCAAAGCGCTCCGGGACGACAAGAGCGCTAAAAACGTCACGCATCCCGGTACGACGCAGAGAATGCGTTAACGCGATAGGGGAACGTCCAGCCATGTCTGGGGTTGAACTACGGGAATGACGTCCTTGGCTGACGCGCGGAAACGTGCGTGCCGTTCAGCCGAGGCGTCTGCATGCCGCATGACGTGACAGGGGACAATCGATGGAATTCGCGCCGATCGGAAACGGAAGGATATCAGCGCTTATCGATAGCCACGCCTCGATTGTATGGTGGTGCTTTCCTCAGCTCGACGCCGATCCGGTTTTTTCCCGCCTGCTGAGCGGAAACGACGAGAAAGGTTTTTGCGACGTGCGCATGAGCGGCCGTCGTAGCACGACGTCGCGCTATCTGCGGAACACCGCAATACTGCAAACCGAAATGAGCGACGATGCCGGGAATGCGATCCGCATTACCGATTTCGCGCCGCGGTTCTCGCAATACGAGCGGCTCTTTCACCCTCCGCAAATCTGGCGGCGGATCGAGCCGGTTGCTGGCATTCCTCAAGTCACGTTGCGCGTCCGTCCGACTTTCAACTACGGTATCACTGCGAAACGGCGCGCGACCGGCTCGAACCACGTCACGTTTACCGGCGGAACCGACGATCTGCGCCTGACGACCGACGCGCCACTATCGTACATCGTCGAAGAAGCGCCGTTTGCTTTGACGCAACCGATTACGTTGATGTTTGGCCCTGACGAACCGTTGGACGCCGCCGTCGATACAGTCGGCCTGAAGTTTCTCAATTTAACAAAGGACCACTGGCAATCGTGGGTGCGCGGCCTCGGCATTCCGTTCGAATGGCAATCGGAGATCATCCGCGCCGCAATCACGTTGAAGCTCTGCTCGTTTGAAGAAACCGGAGCGATCATTGCTGCGCCGACAACGTCTCTACCGGAATCGCCGAATAGCGGCCGCAACTGGGATTACCGCTATTGCTGGCTGCGCGACGCATACTTCGTCATCAAAGCGCTCAATCGCCTGGGCGCAACACACACGATGGAGTCTTACGTCAACTACATCACGTCGATTGCGATCGACGCCACCGGACCTTTGAAGCCGGTTTACGGCATCGTCCACAACGCGTCCCTCGCGGAGCGGACAGTCGACACACTCGCTGGATACCACGGCATGGGTCCGGTGCGCGTCGGCAACCAGGCTGCCGAGCAGACGCAGCACGATTCTTACGGCAGCATCGTCCTCGGCGTCTCGCACATGTTCATCGACGAGCGGCTACCGCGCATGGGCGACGCTGCGCTGTTTCACAGCCTCGAACGATTTGGACATCAGGCCGTCGCGCTGTTTCTCGAACCTGATGCAGGTCTGTGGGAATATCGCGGCCGAACGCACATTCATACCTATTCCGCAACGATGTGCTGGGTCGCTTGCGATCGCTTAGCACGTATTGCCCGGCGGCTGAAACTGGCGGAGCGCGCCGCCTACTGGCACACATGCGCGGATAAAATGCGCGCCAAAATTCTAGACGACGCGTGGAATCCCAAATTGAATGCGATCGCCGGCGCGCTGGAGGGAAGCGAGCTTGACGCCAGCGTTCTATTGCTGCCCGAACTCGGCTTGCTGCCCGCATCCGACGAGCGCTTTGTCGCCACGTGCCGCGCAATAGGCCGCGACCTCGCACGGCATGGCTTCATTATGCGTTACACGGCAGCCGATGACTTCGGCTTGCCGGAGACCGCATTTCTCGTCTGCCAATTTTGGTACATCGATGCCCTAAAATCAATCAATCGAAAAGACGAGGCGCGCGAACTGTTCATAGACCTGCTGCAGAAACGCAATGCGTTTGGAATGCTATCTGAGGATATTAACCCAGAGACCGGCCAGCTCTGGGGCAATCATCCACAGACCTACTCGATGGCTGGCATCATCAACAGCGGCATTTCGCTCTCACGGACGTGGGAACAGGGTTGGGACGAATAGGCGGGCAACCTTACCGATGCTGGAGCGTTTCACTCTACGCCCAGTTCACAGAAGGTTTGCCCATGCCGCGAGTCATCGTCGTCTCCAATCGCGTGACCGATCTTTCGTCGGCTCGTCAAGCTGGTGGCGTCGCCGTCGCGATTGCGGATATGATTCCGGATCAACAAGTCGTGTGGTTCGGTTGGGGCGGCGCCATTTCTCACACGACGGATACCGGCTACGGCGAGACATCATGTGGCCGTTCGAAAACCGTTAAGGCGACACTCACGCAAGAAGAGCATGATCAGTTTTATCTTGGCTATGCAAATTCAGTAGTATGGCCGGTGTTTCACAACCGGCTTGATCTTGCGCAGTTCGAGGCTGGTTATTTCGACACTTACAAACGAGTCAATCGTCGCTTTGCAGAAGCGATCGCGGCGCTGCTTCGGCCTGATGACGTCATTTGGATACACGACTACCATTTCCTGACGCTGGCGAAGGACCTGCGCGATCTTGGCGTGCGCAACGCAATTGGCTTTTTCTTGCACATCCCGGTGCCACCGGCGCAGGCGTTTCTCGCGATACCAGAACATGTCGAACTTGCGCACGCCTTGGCATGTTATGATCTGATCGGCCTACAAACGAAGCTCGACGTCGGCAATTTGATTGATTTCTTTCTGCAGTCTGTCTTTGGACACCTCATGCGTGATGGCAGCGTTCGTGTCGGCAAGCAATCGGTGCGCATCGCGAGCTTTCCGGTCGGCATCGACCTCGCTGCGTTTAGCGCGGTATCGAGCGACCTCGAAAGAAGTGCCATAGAAACACGGATCGTCGGCGTCGACCGTCTAGATTATACGAAGGGTCTGCCGCAAAAATTCCGCGCTTACGGGAAATTCCTGCACGACCATCCGGAATTCAAGGGTCGAGTGGTCCTCGCGCAAATCGCGCCGCCGACGCGCGAGAGCCTCGAAGCGTACTGCGACATCCGCGTCGAACTTGAAAACTTGGCAGGCTCCATCAATGGCCTGCACAGCGATCTGAGTTGGACGCCGGTGCAATATCTGCACAGGACGTTCGACCGCGAACACCTTTTCTCGATTTATCGCGGCTCCAAGGTCGCACTTGTAACGCCGCTGCGCGACGGCATGAACCTGGTCGCTAAGGAATACGTTGCTTCGCAGAACTCCGACGATCCCGGCGTCTTGGTTCTCTCGCGCTTTGCCGGCGCTGCCGAATCGTTGAGCGACGCGCTCATCGTCAATCCCTATAATATTCCGGAGACCGCGGACGCAATCAAGGTGGCACTGGAGATGCCGCTCGCCGAGCGAAAGCAGCGCCATGGAAAATTGTTGGAAACGATTACAAAGGAGAACAGCGCTCAATGGAGCGCTAATTTTCTAACGCACCTGACAGCCGCCCATCGCCACCGCCTCGACGTCAACGACAAGCCGCTTGGTCAGACGGTGACATCGACCGATTGGTTCAAACAGAAAAGCGGCATTGAAAAGGGAGCTTAAGCCCGCGTGCCTGCAGATAACAAATCGCCAGAAAATCAGGACCGCAACCATGCCGGCCTCGCACAACTGCGCATTCTGTCAATAGATATCGGCGGCACACTGATCAAGGCTTCTGTGATCAATTCTGATGGCGAAATGCTGGCGCCGTGGGTGCGCAATCCAACGCCGCAAAACGCGACGCCGGATGCCGTCGTCGCCGAGATCGACCGGATCGCGCAAGACTTGCCACCGTATCAGAAAATCTCCGTTGCCTTTCCGGGCGTCGTAGCGAATGGCGTCGTCACGACCGCGCCCAACCTCGCGGCGAATGCCTGGTACGGTCATGACTTCCGCAGCACGCTCCAAACCAAATTCGGATGCGACGTGCGCGTTTTGAATGACGCTATCGTTCAAGGCCTCGGTGTTGCTCGAGGCCCCGGCCTTGAATGCGTGCTCACACTCGGCACCGGACTTGGTTTCGCGCTCTTCCGGGACGGTCGTTTTCTCGTCCAACTCGAGCTCGGCCAGAACGGTCGCTGCGACGGGCAGAATTTCGACGAATACGTCGGACATGCGGCGTTCATCGCCGAAGGTGAGGAAGAATGGAACCGCCGCGTCGAGCAAACTTTTGGAATTATCCGCAATCTCGCGACGCCGGATCGCATTCTCGTTGGCGGCGGTAACGCCCGGCGTATTACATTCGCGTTGCCAAGCGACATCGTCATCTTTCCGATGACGGCGGGCATCACAGGCGGCGCACGACTTTGGGGCGACCACTCAAACTCTAGCCTCGCGATGGAATTCGCATGAAAGCAACGGTCATAGGCGGCGCCATGATCGACACGATTGCGATCATCGACAGTGATCGTATCGAAAAAATGAGCATGGCCAATGCCGACAGCACATTCCTGCTTTTGGAAGCTGGACGGAAGATTGACGCACGCGAGGTATCCACGCATACGGGCGGCGGAGCGGTCAATGTCGCGGTCGCGCTCGCGCGTCTGGGAAATGAAGTAACTATCATCGCCAAGGTCGGCCGTGACGAACGCGCCGCGATGATTTCCGCACGCCTAGCAAGCGAGGGCATCAGCACAGACGCAATTTGCTCGGCCGACGATCAGCCGACCGGCGCGTCGGTTCTAATCGCGTCGCACGACAAAGACGCGGCCATCTTCACATATCGCGGCGCCAACGTAACGCTGACGGCCGCCGACATTCCTTCTGCGCGCCTTGCATCAAGCCTCGTCTACGTTGCGCCGCTGTCCGATAATGCCGCCGAAGCGTACGCTTTCATCGTTGAGACAGCCAAGTCAAACGGCGCATTTGTCGCTGTAAACCCCGGCATTCGTCAGATTTCGGCGCGCGGGCAGAAATTTCGTGACACGCTGTCGTTCGTTGACTTGCTCATCCTCAATCGCAAGGAGGCAGAGGGTTTGGTGCCGCTGCTCGTCGCTGAATTTGGCGACCAGGGAAAGCTGGCTGACGGCAGCGACGTTCAAAATCCGCCGCGATTATTTCTGTCGGGCCTGTCAGGTGGTGGCTACGACTTCAGCCTCGTTGGCTTTTTGTCGGCCATCACGCGCGCCGGAACAAAGGCGATCGCGATCACCGACTCAAGCCGCGGCAGCTATGTCGCGACACCGGGAAATGTGTGGCATTGCCCAGCCGCGGCCCGCACTGTGGCAGGTACCGCTGGCGCGGGGGACGCCTTTGGCGCGACGTTGGCGTGCGAGCTGGCGCGCGGCGCTGGCGTCGAAGATGCGTTGAGGCCAGCGACGAGCAACGCGGCATCGGTTGTCGGCCACGTCGATACCCAAACGGGACTGCAATCGCGAGCCGCCTTGGCAGCCGCTGTCGCGGCCGATCGGAAGAATTTGGAGGTGCGTCACTGGACTATGACGCTTTAACATCTAGGAGACTCAAAAATGGTTTCAGAACAACGTGCGCTGCACGATGTCTCTGATCGTTCGACGCAAGACATCGATCCCGCCCTTGACGCACTGTTTCTGGATGTCGACGGTACACTTATCGACATCGCCCAGAAGCCGACGGAGGTCGTCGTTCCGCCGTCGCTTATCGTGCTGCTGAAGCATTTGCAGACACGGTTTGGCGGTGCATTGGCGATCATTACGGGCCGCCAGATTAACGAGGTTGACCGGCTGTTCAATCCGTTGCGCCTAACCGCCGCCGGTGTTCATGGCTGCGAAATCCGGACACGACCCGATCAGACAATTGAGCAGCAGGCTTTAACGGTCAGTCCTGCCAACGTTGCAGCGATCAGCGTGATCGCTTCACGATATCCTGGCGTTATGATCGAGCCGAAAGGCACGGGCGTCGCCGTGCACTATCGCAACGTCCCGCACAGTGCGGCGGAACTGCTCGGTGATCTACAGAGTTATTTTGCAGGACAAAATGCTCAACTCGTCGTCGCGCACGGACGCATGGTATTCGAAATCTTGCCGACCGGATTTTCCAAAGCAACGGCGATTGAGGCGCTAAGCCGGCGCGCGCCATTCGCGGGACGCCGGCCGATTATGATCGGCGACGATGTCGGCGACCTTCCTGCATTTGACTACGCGCGCCGCGCCGGCGGCTTGGCGCTGCGTGTCGCCGGCGAGCATTTTCCTTTGGAAGATTCGGAACTCGTCAGCCCGAATGCCGTCCGCGCATTTCTCGACAAGCTCGTTTCAACGACTTCCAACGCGTAAAACAACCAGCACTAACGGGGACCTGGCCTTGGCGAAATCCAGCAGCATAGCAATCGAGAACGGCGCCATGGAATTGCACGGCATACGCGTCGACTCGTACAATCTCGAAATTCGCAAAGGCGACAACTGGATTGGCGACCAGGCCAGCCGGACGGCGTTCTGGAAAGTCTGCGATGATCTGCGCAAGCACGCGCGGACAACCGGCTTCGATCCATTCGACAAGCCGACACCCGAAGTCTCCAAGAAGGAATTTGACCGGCTTCTCCGCAGCAAAGATGTGCGCAGCGTTGTGTTTGCCAACAGCGTGATCGAGACCTTTGCGCAGCAGCTGGTCGAAGTGATTGCGCGGTTCCTGACTGTAAAAAAATGGGAACGCACCGAGCTCATCGTCTTTGGCGGCGGATTGATGTCGAGCTTGGCCGGAGAAATGGCGATCCAGCGCGCGACGCTCTTGCTTGCTCAAGATGGCCTGAAACTTACGCTACGGCGCACGGCCGCCGATCCGGATATCGCAGGCCTTATCGGCGGTGCGCAATTGTTTCCGGCATGGATGCTGAAGGGCTTCGATGGAATGCTCGCGGTCGACATCGGCGGCACCAACATCCGCACGGCAATTCTGAAAATAAAGAGCGGAACTCAGCCTCCCGAGGCGAAGGTGTACAAGAAAATTGCTTGGAGGCAGGACAAAAGTTCGCGCAGCCGCGAAGCAGCTATCAAAAAGATGGTCAAAGCCTTATCGCAGCTGATCAAGCTCGCCAAATCGTCCAATTTAAAACTTGCACCCCTGATCGCCATAGCCTGCCCCGGGATCATCGAAGACGATGGCTCGATCCGGCGAGGGGATCAGAATTTGCCCGGCAATTGGCAAAGCGACCGGTTCAATCTACCGGAGGCAATCATCAGTAAAATTCCGAAGATCGATGATCACGACACGCAGGTCGTTGTGCACAATGATGGCGTGATCCAAGGCTTGAGCGAAATGCCGACGTTGGGCGATGTTCGACATTGGGCCGTGCTGACGATTGGGACGGGACTAGGAAACGCAAAGTTTTCGCTAGCCGACAAAGACTGACGTCGACTAACGCTGCTTCACGTCTTGCTCTGGATCAGCGTTCACTTTCGGCTCATCCAATTTGTTCGGAGGCTCTGCGTTTTGCGGCGGCATACCCTCTGATGCATCGGGCACGACGCGCGATGGTTCCAGCGGTTTTTCTACGCCGGAAGGCGCGACATCTGACGTCTCACCACCCTGCGAACTCGGACCGGCCGCTGGCCCTTCAGCGAATACCGGCGTTGCCGCGCATAGCGCGCAGGCGATAAGCAGCGACTTGTACATGGCTCCACCTGCTTTTAAACGTCACTATTTTCAATTTTGGACTTTGCCTCGTTGACGTCGTCAAGCTCCGTGTCGGAGAGATCAGCAGGTCCCGGCGCCATGCCTTCACCGGTCGCAGTTTGCAGCGCTTCGGCGTCGGCTTGCCATTGATCGAGAACCTTCTCCTTCTGCTGTGGCGTCAGCTGAGCGTCGGTGACGACATCCTCCGGCTTTTCGAATTCTGTCGCCGGACTGATGCGCGCGGCGTCAGCTTGCGTGTTTGCTGCCGTGCTCGGCGTAGCATTTGTCATAGCGCCTCTCCGCGATTGCGTACTGGACTGTGATACGCCCGAGACCTGCTTTGGTTGCAAAGTGCTTCCGCTGCTGCGCAATAACGACTTCGCCGCACGCGCTGGTGAGCGCATGCGGCGAAGCACAAAACAAAGATCGTCAGGCTCGATCGTTACTTAGGTGCCGTCGGCACACGCGCCGCCGGGTCTGAGCCTGCAGCCGGATCGGTCGGGTTTGCAACGCTTGGACCAACCTGCTGGTTCTCGCTCGTCGTCGGATCGGACGGGCTGCCCGCCGGCGTCTGATAGCTGCCCGATTCGCCAGTGCTCGCACCATCGCTCGATGGAGCTGGTGCGGCGCCATCAACGGGAGCTGTCGGCACGCGCGCCGATGGCGTTGCACCCGCCGCAGGATCCGATGGACGCTGCGGCGACGGCCCGACTTGCTGATTTTCGATCGTCGACGGGTCCGACGGGTTCCCCGCAGGACTTTGTGCAACGGCAGCAGTCGACGCAAAAGCGACTGCCAGAGCAGCGGCGGAGAGGCTTGTTAATGCGCGCATATCGTTTCGTTCTCCTTGTTTGAGTGATCGCCAGTTTGTCTGCCGATCAGATTTTTGCAAACGTGCGCGCGGGTTGGCACGTTGCGCGTTGGATATAGAAATTTGGATGGTCTTGGACCCAGCGAGCCCCTTCAATTTGCGAGGCCATCACACATGCAACCGGAAGCGCAGTATCTTCAAAGGTAATAGGTGCAAGGTCTCTGCAATTTGCACCTTGCACGACAGAGCAAACGGTAAACACGAGTTCGAGCATGATACGCCTCACACGAGAACGGGTTCTCATGAGGCAACGGGTCTGGCTAATATTGGTTCCAGACGTGCGCGGATGCGTCGTTCAACAAATCTTACAGTACAATACCGTGCGCGGACGGGTTGCGCGAACTGGTGGAGTGCGCGCAATGCCTCATGGCGGTGCCTTCGCGACTACTGTAGTCCCGGATGATCCGGTTGCGCATCTTGCGCTTTATCGGAGACCGCGGTTTGCACTTGCTCAAGCGCTGCGTCACGCTTTTCATCGCGGCCGGCCGTTTCAACATCCGGTTTTGCGCGGTTCCGATCCAGGAAGCCGTCGAGCAGGTCACCCCATAAGTCCCAACCGGCACGGTCATCGGCAATGCGATGACCTTCATCCTGGTACGACGGCAGAATATGTGTCTCGGCCTTACCGCCGCCGGATTTCCATTCACGCGTCATCGCCTGCGCAAGCTTTGCATCGAAGTAGCTATCGTTCTCCGAATAAAGCCACAAGCTCGGTACGCGCGCGGTTTCCGCGAAGGCGTGCGAAGCCTTCAGCAAACTATCCGCGTTGCAGATCGCGTTTGCGCGGCCATACGCGTGCCCGCCGCGGCCACCGGCGAAGTTGACGATGGCGCCAACCTGCGGCAGATTTCGCGATGCCAACGCCAGCGACGCCCAGCCGCCCGTCGAAATGCCGACAACGATGACGTCGCGCGGCATAATGAACGATTGGTCAGTCATGAAATTTATCGACGCTGCAATATCGTTTGCAGCAATCTGGCCAGATGCATAGTGATCCGCCGTCTCGCACGTTCCGACGGACTCGATCAAGTCGCCACCGGTCGCGCCGTGACCACGACGCTGCGGAATGACAACAACGTAGCCACGATCGACGAACCAACGCGACAGCCAGTAGTAGACAGGCATCGACACCGACAAGCGCGTTTGTTCGTCGGTGCCATGATTGATGACGACAAGTGGACGGCGCTCCGGCACATCGGCGGCGTTATCGCTTGGGCGAAACACCGTTGCCCGAAGCTGCATGTTGGGATCACCACTCGGCAAAATCCAAAGCTGTTCGCGCATACGTGCGCCTTCCGGCCCGAACGGCCCAAGGCCTCGATCGCCGGCAAGTGCTGAATGGTGCAGCGCGGCAACCGCTATCAGCGCAAGTGATATCGCGACTTTACGCGCGATATTCTTCATGTGCGCTGGTCGTCGCACAGCATCCCCGTTCGGCATCATTCCCCCGCGTGTGCAGTGCCTTGTATCGAGTCTGTCCAATGCTGCGATACTGCTGACGGTCATTCAAATGAAAATTTCGGAACAGCGCCCCGCACCGCGCGTTCTACCGCCAGTGCTCGACATTCTGAGCACACTCGGAAATGCACAAAAGTGTTATAACTGGAGGTTCCCCCCGATGAAGCACGCTTTTATCGCCGCGATAGCGGGCGGCTGTATCATGGCATCGCCGGCTTTTGCTCAAACGAATAACCCGAGCGGATCGACAAAGCTCAGCCAAAGCGAATGCACGAACCTATGGCAACAGGCGAACAAATCCGGCGCTGCGGGTTTGACGCAGTCGCAGTCTGCTGCCTACGTGAGCGACTTCAAAGCCGCTAACCCTGACGGCGACACCACGATCGATCAGAATGAATGGCTCGCGGCCTGCAACAAAGGTCTGGTCCACAGTTCGTCAAGTACCGGAACGTCGAGTGGCGCATCGGGCTCGGACGGCGCATCGAAACCAAATCCGGCGGAACACGCTCCAACCAACCGCATGGACAAGGCCGTCCCCCAGATGGTGCCACCGTCCAAGACCAACTAAATCGAAAAGCATGAACACATGGAGAGCGGCCCCACCCGGCCGCTCTTTTTTTGCGCACGCTGTGACGCGCTGCAACGGGGCTGATGTTGGATGTCGCTTCGCCACGTGCATCAGAGAGATTTGAATGCAGATTTATCATTCGCCTCTTGCATACAGCCGGCCGGATTTCTATTTTTTCATTTAGAGAAGGGGACGACCCTTCATTTTCATCGCATTTCTGTCCGGGACGGCCCGGCCCATCGTGAGAGGGCTGAGCATGGCCTGGTTTTATCTGATCGTCGCGGGCCTTCTCGAAGTTGCCTGGGCGTACGCCATGAAAAGGTCCGAGGGATTTACACTTGTCGTTCCGGCCGTCACCACCGTCGCGCTGATGATCGCCAGTTTTATACTGCTATCCATAGCCATGAAATCGCTGCCCCTTGGGACGGCGTACACTGTCTGGACAGGCATTGGCGCCGTCGGCGCGTTCCTTGTCGGCATTGCCTTTCTTGGCGAAGCCGTGACGCTGATGCGCATCCTCGCGGCTACATTTATCGTGATCGGAATGACCTTGATGAAACTTGCCAGCAGTTCATGAGCCAAGGCGATCGGTCCCGACGAGAAGCCGTAACGGCTCGGGATCGTGGCCAATTTTGGAGGATCGCACGATGAGATCCAGAAAAATTTTTGGTATTTTCTTTTCGCTGCGTGGGACGTTACCGAGAGATCAGTGGTGTCTCGCGATGCTGACGTCGCTGTCCGTGTTCACATTTGTGATCTCGGTTTTTGGCAAAGATGGCCGCTATCTTATGCACTCAGAAGAAATCGGACCGTCGTGGTTTCTGCTGTTCTGCTGCCTCGGTTTCGTGGGCATCATTTCCCTGATTTGCGCGAAGCGACTCTTGAACTGTCGGCGGCCGATCTGGTTAGCGCTGGCAGTTGCGCCGTTCGGTCTACTTCTGAGCCTCGTATTCGCATCCGGCATGCAAATTTTGCCAGAACTGCGGAACATGCTGGCCCTATATCTTGCGCTGTTCGCTCTCCCTGTTTTCATAACGTGCGCGCTGTACGACGCAGAGGACTGACGCTGGCTGTTGCCGCGCAGTTGTGATCGAGACCGTGACGAACCGGCGCTGATCCTTCTCGAACGCCGCGTCGTTATGGCGTTTGCCAGTTGGCCCTCGCCGAGAGCTGATAGCCAGGGGTTTGAACCCGCCTTCCGCTTCCTAGAAAACGCGCATGACTGATGGGTTTCTGAGCGATTAGGCGACAAGCGACTGGTGCTGAAACTCACCTTCGCGAACCGCTTGGCCTACCTGCCGGAAACCGGCATTTCGAACCGCGCGAACCACCTTGTGCCGTTCAAGGATTTAGAAGCGGTGGAGGGCGGGGAATTTAAAATGGCGGAGACGGAGGGATTCGAACCCTCGATACGCTTTTAGAGCGTATGACGATTTAGCAAACCGTTGCCTTCAGCCACTCGGCCACGTCTCCGCAAATCAAGGCAAGCCACCCCTATAGAGGGGCAAATCGAGCATTGCAAGAACGCATGACGGCAGCAGCTTTCTTGGCCCTGGCGCGTCTCGACCCCACCCTATTTCCTGCGCTATAAGGCATCGTCTTCTTGAGACTGGACGATATAGGCTAGCCGGGTTTCGTATGCATCAGCCGCCGCCAGCAATTGCCGCACGCCCGCCACTGCGGTCCGCCCTGGCCGCGGCACTTGGCGCATTAGCGTTGCTCGCGTCTGATGCCGTGTCTGCGGCAGAATTCTGCGTCAGCTGCGAAACACCAAATGCGCACTATAAATGCGTGCTGCCAGGTCCGGCGGCCGATCCGGCCGACACGCGTCTCAAGCTGTGGTGCATGACGGAACTAGCGAAGGCTGGCAGTCACGCTTCATGTTCGATCGATCGCCAGCAGCAGGCGTCATGCGATGGCGCGATCAAGAGCATCGCCCTGCCGCCGGGCTACATGCTGGGCCCAGCGCCGACGGCACCAGAGACCGCAGGCGGCAATGAACCGCCAGCGCCTAACTCCATACCGCCGCAGCAGCAGCCAAGCGCTGCACCCGCGGCACAGGCAAGCAAGCCTGCGGCTGGCGGCGTTTCGGGCGAGATCATCATTCCGAAATCGCAACAAGACTCGGCCGTCGCTGCAAAGAAGCCGCCGCCTGAGAGCAGCGAGGGTGCGGCCGATACCGCAACAGACGCCGCGAAGGGCGCGGCCGACGCCGCCGCCACCGCACTCAACAAGGCCGGTAAAGCCGTCGGCAATGCCGCGCAGAAAACATGGACGTGCATTACGTCGTTCTTTGGCGACTGCTGATCCACGATTGAACTCGCGCGCTAATGCAGCGAACGCATCCATTCGCGCGCCAGCTTCTGCGAACGTGCGATGTCAGCTTTGCTTAGCTCACTCGACAATTCGGTGCGATAGCGCTTTGCGTCTTCGTTGCCGCGCATGGCCGCCAAGCTGAACCACTTGTGGGCTTCTACCAAATCAATTGCGACGTCGCGGCCTGCACTGTACATCAAGCCGAGCTCGAACAACGCATCCGGCTGGCCGCCTTGTGCTGCAAATTCGATGGTGTCACGCGATGAGAAATCCATCCGCGCCATAGGTCTTCTCCGTTTCAACGCACTACTGTGAGCCGCATGCAAACGCGTTGCGGCTTCGACGAAACAATCGCAGGCGTGAAATGAAAACCCGTAAACTTTGATGATAATTGTTGCTAATGGAACGTTATGAGACGTTGATTTTGCGCGAAAAATCGCTCCTGTTCGATACGAAACTCGCGCTTTGCGACATTCTCAAACGCAATATTAAGCGACTGAGAAACGCAAAATTGACCATGCCGGAAGATCGCGGTCCGCACGATTGCGCGGGCGTTCACCATGTCGTTCAGGTGCGGTTCAGCCCGCGACCATTAGGGTGTCAACGAATGGCCTGATTGCGGATAGGATTGTGTCCATCCGGGGATGAGGCTGACGGCACATGAAGTTGCGTGCCGAACGGCTGCAAGGGGCACGGAGATGTTGCGGATTATTCTGATCGCAGGATTGGCTCTGACGCTGCAAGCGTGCGCGCGCAGCAACGACAGCGCGCCATCCTACCTCGGATCCGCACTCTTGAATGACGATGAGGAGCCGGTCGCGGGAGAAGCGACGGGCTCGCCTCCTGAATTGCGCCATATCGGATCGAACAAAGTGCTCGGCGCGATGGCTTTCCAGAAAGTCACGGGCCGTCCGGTTGATCCGTCGCGCTTAGAAAGCCGCCGCTGAGCCGAGCCTATCACCGCACAACGACGCTCGGATTTTGCGCGGCCTCAAGTCCGCGCTTGACGGCAGGGCGCGCCGCAATCCTCTCAAGCCACGATTTGATATTCGGATAGTCGTCAATTTCGACGCCGAGGCCGGGCCAGAGCTGCACCCACGGAAAGCATGCGATGTCCGCGATCGAATACTCGCCCGCAAGAAACGGCCTGTCGGCGAGGCGGCGCTCCATGACGCCGAACAACCGCGCGGCTTCCGTCGTATAGCGCTCGATCGCGTATGGTACCTTTTCCTTCGCGTATTTGCGAAAGTGGTTGGCCTGCCCAAGCATCGGACCCACGCCACCGACCTGCCAGAATAGCCATTGATCGACATCCGCCTTCTTGCGCTCGTTCGTCGGATAGAACGCCGAATACTTGCGCCCGAGATACTGCAGGATGGCGCCTGACTCGAAAAGCGGTAAAGGCTGACCGTCCGGACCATCGGGATCGACGATCGCGGGAATTTTGTTGTTCGGAGAAATTTCGAGAAACTTCGGATCGAACTGTTCGCCTTTGTTGATATCGACGAGATGACCGCGGTAAGCGAGCCCTAACTCTTCGAGCATGATCGCAATCTTGAACCCGTTAGGCGTCGTCCAGAAATAGAGATCGATGAGATCGTCCGAAGTGTCGTCCACCATGCACGTCCTTCTCAGGGTACGAGAACAATTGAGCCTGTCGTTTTTCGCGCTTCGAGATCACGATGCGCGGCAGCCGCCTCCACCAAGGCGTAGCGATGATTGACGGCGATCGAAATTTGCCCGCGAGCGACCAAGTCGAACAACTCGGCTGCGTTGTCGAGCAATTCCTGGCGCGAAGAGGTATAGGCAAAAAGAGACGGTCGCGTGGCAAATAGCGATCCCCTGAGCAGCGTCAGATCAAAAGGCGGCACTGGACCTGACGCATTGCCGAACGAGACCCACAGCCCGCGTGGTTTCAAGCATTGCAGCGAGCCTTGATAGGTGTCCTTGCCAACGGAATCATAAACCACATCGCATCCCTGCCCGCCCGTGATCTCGGCGACGCGCGCGACGAAATCCTCGGTCTTGGTATTGATGACGTGTGTGCAGCCATTACTGCGTGCCAACGCAGCTTTCTCATCGGAGCTGACGGTGCCAATCATCGTCGCACCGAGCGCACGCGCCCACTGGCACGCAATCGATCCAACACCGCCGGCTGCCGCATGAAACAGCATCACCGTACCGGAACTGACGGGGTACGTTTGGCGCAACAGATAGCGCACGGTCATGCCTTGCAGCATCATGGCTGCACCCGTCTCGTAGGAGATCGCATCGGGCAGCTTCACCATGCGATCGGCCGGCGCCAGGCGCTCTTCGCTATACGCACCAGGACACCCGGCGTATGCCACGCGATCGCCAACTTTGAGATCGCCCACGCCGCTGCCGGCCTCGACGACCTCGCCGGCACCTTCGAGACCGAGCACAGCCGGCAACTGCGGCAACTTGTAGAGCCCGGTCCGCTGATAAACATCGATGTAGTTGATGCCGATCGCTTTTTGCGCGATCCGCACCTGCCCTGGACCGGGCCGTCCGACCTCCAACTCTTCGACTGTCAGAACGTCAGGGCCGCCATAAGCGTGGATCGTGACTGCGCGCGACATTGTATACGCCTTCCATGGTGGCCGGCTTCGGCCGAATGTCAGAGACGAGACTCAGCGGGAATTTAGGCGCCTACAGCGAATCCCGCTAGGAAAGACTGCCATCCCGAGAGAGACGCGGTGCCGCCTTGAGCCTGCCACGCTACTCTTTTACGGGCACGACATGACGACTGAAAAGCGGGACCGATGACCATCGCAGCCAACGGCAAAATACAAACTGCGACGCTGCTAAGCGCCATCGTGGCTCTATCAGCATGTCTTGGTGCATGTGCTTCCGATCCGCCGATGCCACCGCCGCAGGCTGGCTTGCGCTGTGTCGACGACAGCGCGCACTGCATTTCACAGCGCGAGAAAGTCTTCGACAGCTATATGGCGGATAAGTCGCGCGCATGGGTCAAGCAACCCGCCGCGCCCGAAGCACACGCCTCCGGCGTTCGCCTGTTCGCACTGAGCAAGCGGCGCAAAGATTTGACCTGCGATGAACTCCAACACGGCAAGCGCGAAGCGGACGCAGCTCCGGCTGCCTTGCGTGGTCCCGGTGGAAAAGGTCTGACGCCCGCGCAGATCTCTCGCGGTGTCATGCTTGCAGGCGACGTTGGCCGGGAATTGGCCAAGGAAATCAGTAAGCGCTGCCGCAGGGCTTGATCACGCCCCGCAGTGCCTTATGTATCGGCAAAACTTTGCTGATTGCGCTGCATCCGATTTTTATGGGCCGTCGGCCCGCTCACTCGCCATCGTGCTTTCCGACGGAAAGCAGTTTTCCAAGAAAGCATGTCATGAACGTTCAGGAATTTGTCGATGTTGTCGTCGCGTTCGTGCGGGATCACTCGGCCTGGGCGGCTCCGATGGCATTCCTGGTGGCATTTCTCGAAAGCTTCTGCTTCCTATCGATCCTTTGGCCCGGAACCGCAATCCTGGTTGCCATCTCCGGTCTGATGGCAGCAGGCGGCGTCGGGTTGGACGTCTTGTGGCCAGCGATCATCGCCGCCGGTTTTGGTGGAACGCTAGGCTATGCGATCTCCTATTGGATCGGCCTTTACTACAAGGAAGATATCAAGACGATCTGGCCGTTCCGCAACAATTTGGCGTTGCTCGATAGCGGCCAAGGCTTTTTCACCAAATGGGGCGCGCTCGGCGTGTTTTTTGGCCACTTCGTCGGGCCGGTTCGCGCCGTTATCCCTGTCATTGCCGGGATGTACGCGGTCCCGCAATGGCAGTTTCAGCTTGCCAATATTACGTCCGCATTCATCTGGGCGGCGGGCGTCATCGCACCAAGTTACTTCGGCCTGCAGTATTTCATGGGCTAATGCACCGGCAGCCGCCGTGCCGCAACGGCCGAGGCTTGCAAGATAGTGCCGGTTCGCCTAGAGGGATGGCTCGCGGGGCGCCTCAGGGCTGCCCCCAATTCATTTTTGAACTGGACCGCCACCATGTCGAAGACGTCGCTCAAGAACATTCAGAAGCAGAAGAAGAAGGCCCGCCGCGCCATTCCGCGCGCCAAGGTCACGCGCGTCCAGGGCAACACGCCGGCTGTCCGCGCGCGCCTGAAGAAGAGCGCCGGTAAGGCCCGTGCTGCTGCCGCAAAGGCCGCAGACTAAGCGACCGCCCGCAATCTGATGTCCTTATTTTCGCGTTTGAAACGCGATAAGGACAGATCGTGACGAGCACACCAGATATTCCAGATCTCTATCCGCCGACGGTGACGCCGGCGGCACGCGCGCTGCCGCTGTACCTCAGCCTGACGCGCTTCGTGCGCAATCCGCTGCGTTCGCTCCCGCGCACGGTCTACGAACAGCCGATCGTTGCGTATGGCCGCAAGCGCCCGCTCGTCGCGTGGGTCACCGGCCCAGAACTGATCGAGCATTTGCTCATCAAACGAACTGACATCTTCGCCAAGACGCGTCTCGACAAACGCGTCCTGAAACCGTTGATCGGCACCGGACTGCTGACGGCCGACGGCGACCATTGGCGCTGGCAGCGCAAACTCGCGAGCCCGTTGTTTCGCCCGAACGATGCGCTGAGCTATGTGCCCGCGATGACGACGGCTGCGTCCGAGCAAATCGCCCGCTGGCGTGCGTCAGGTGCGGCGCATATCGCGCCGATCGATCACGACATGACCGAGACGACGTTCGCGGTCATTGCGCGGACGATTTTGGCAGGCATCGACGAACAGCAAGGCGCCGACATCCAGCGCACGGGCCACGCCTATATCAAACCGATCATGTGGTCGGTCGCGTCCGCTTTGATGCTGACGCCGGAACGCTGGTGGTATCCGGGCAAGCAGCGCATGCTGCGCGCCGCCGCCGAAAACCGCGCAATCGTTTTGCGGCTTCTCAACAAGCGCCGTGCCGCCGGCATCGAGGGCGACGATCTCGTCGGGCGCATGCTCGCCACCCGCCATCCCGACACCGGCGCACCGATGTCGGACGAAGAGCTTGTCGACAATCTCGGCACGTTCCTGCTCGCCGGTCATGAAACAACGGCGAAGGCGCTGACCTGGACGATTTATCTTTTATCGCGCGCGCCCGATTGGCAGCAGCGCGTGCGTGATGAGGTGCAATCTCTCACCGGCGGCCGCGCCGTCACCGCGGACGACATCGCCAAGCTGACGCTGACGCAACGCGTCATCAAGGAATCGATGCGGCTTTATCCGCCGGTACCGGCGATGACGCGCGTCAATACGGTTGCGACCGAGCTCGGCGGCATCGCGCTACCCGAACCGTGCCTGATCGTCGTGCCGGTGTTCGCCGTGCATCGCCACCGGACGATGTGGGAGGACCCGGACAAATTCGACCCCGATCGTTTTCTGCCCGAGCGCGAAGCCAAGATGTTGCGCACGCAGTTCATGCCGTTCGGCGCCGGACCGCGCGTCTGCATTGGCGCATCGTTCGCGCTCGTTGAAGCGACCGCGGTCCTCGCGACGCTTCTGCAATCGGCGCGCTTCGATTGGGACGGCAAGCATCTGCCCGAGCCGGTCAGCCGCGTGACGCTGCATCCGCGCGGCGGGATGCCGGTCAAAGTAACAATGCTTTAGGGATTCAGGCGCCGCGCGTGTTGCACTGCACGGACTGACAAAGCGTTAAAATCACGTTGCCAATTAGAGCGCGCGTGTGAGCCGAAGCTCAAAACTGTTCTGGTACATTCTGTCGCATGATCACAAGAGGCCTCATTGGAGGGGTCCATGACATCGACAAAAGCCGCCTACATCATCGCCGTTTTCGTACCGTTCGGAATTCCACTGCTTGGTGCGATTGCTATCATCCATGCCTACAGCTGCCGCAAGACGCTTCTCGCGCAACTCTGCGCGATACAAGCGTGACGCGCGCCACAGATCTTACCGCGCGCTAACGATTGACGTCATGCGCGCGCGGATTTCACTAGCCCGAGCTGCACCGCAACCGGCCAGACGGGCTGCTGCAAAACATCTGCAGCCCCTTCATCGGTCAGCGCCGTCACAGGTTCGCCGTTCGATGGCCCCCGCCCGTCGGTATCCATGACGCCCTCGTTGCCGACCGCCGCACAGACACGCGCCCAGACATCAGGATCGGTATTGGCCCGGCCCCAAATGCCGGACAACGCATATTTGAACTTGGCACTGCTCGCGGCGAGCTTCTCGATCTCGCCAACGAGCGCCGGGCCGTGCTTGACGACGGCATTTTCGAGCAACCCTGCTGCGACGTAAGCCGCATCGCGCGGCGTATCGCAGGCATCGAGCGCGGCGACGGTCAGTGGCAGCAGCAGGTGCGGATAATCCTGCTCGACTTCGTAGGCGCAATCGGATGCCCAGGCGTGCTCATCGCGCATCTGAGCATCAAGATTGTCGCCGGCTTCCGAAAACGTCCGCCCGTGCAGCACAACGGCGCGCGCGACTTTCGCGAAGTCGTAATTGCCCGCCGCCGTATGGCACGGAAAACCCTGGTCGGAATATTTGCAGTCGAGGCAGTTCGGCAGGTCCATCGCGGCCCTCAGAGGCAGATGCGAACCAACACGACCCGGCTGGTTCCGGCTACAGTCCCAACTTGGCTTTCAGAATATCATTCACCGCGGCAGGATTAGCCTTGCCGCCCGTCGACTTCATGACTTGGCCGACGAACCATCCAATCATCGACGGTTTCGCCTTCGCCTGCTCGACCTTGTCCGGGTTCGCCGCGATGATTTCGTCGACAGCCTTCTCGATCGCGCCCGTATCCGTCACCTGCTTCATGCCGCGGTCTTCGACAATCTTCGCCGGGTCGCCGCCTTCGCTCCAGACGATCTCGAACAAATCCTTGGCGATCTTGCCCGAGATGGCGTTCGACGCGATCAGATCGACGATGCCGCCGATTTGTTTCGCCGTGACTTTGCTGTCGGCAATGTCGTGACCTTCCTTGTTCAGGCGGCCGAGCAACTCGTTGATGACCCAGTTCGCTGCGAGCTTGCCGTCGCGCTTGCCGTCGGCGATCAGACCAAGCACGCTCTCAAAATAGTCGGCGCGTTCGCGCTCGGCGACGAGCACGTTGGCGTCATAAACCGACAAGCCGAAGTCTTTGACGAACCGCGCGCGCTTTTCATCCGGCAATTCCGGCAGGTGCTGTTTCAGATCATCGACGAATGACTGTGTCAGTTCCAGCGGCAGCAAATCGGGATCAGGGAAATAGCGGTAATCGTGCGCTTCTTCTTTCGAGCGCATCGAGCGCGTCTCGCCCTTCGCCGCATCGAACAGCCGCGTTTCCTGGTCGATCTTCCCACCATCCTCGATGATGTCGATCTGACGGCGCGCCTCGACCTCGATCGCCTGACCGATGAAGCGAATGGAATTGACGTTCTTGATTTCGCAGCGCGTGCCAAGCGGCCCACCGGGTTTGCGTACCGATACGTTAACGTCGGCGCGGAGGTTGCCCTTTTCCATGTCACCGTCGCAGGTGCCGAGGTAACGCAAAATCGTGCGCAGCTTTGTGACGTAGGCCTGCGCCTGCTTCGACGAGCGCATGTCGGGCTTCGACACGATCTCCATCAGCGCGACGCCCGAACGGTTGAGGTCGACATAAGAATAATCCGGGTGCTGGTCGTGCAGCGATTTACCGGCGTCCTGTTCGAGATGCAGACGCTCGATGCGGACGCGCATTGTCTCTCCGTCCGCGTCGATCTCGACCTCGCCCTCGCCGACGATCGGCTGCTTGTACTGCGAAATCTGATAGCCCTGCGGCAGGTCCGGATAGAAGTAGTTCTTGCGGTCGAACACGCTTTTCAAATGAATTTCGGATTTCAATCCGAGGCCGGTGCGGATCGCCTGCGCGACGCATTCCTTGTTGATGACCGGCAGCATGCCCGGCATTGCCGCGTCAACGAGCGAGACGTGGCTATTGGGCTCGGCGCCAAATTCGGTTGATGACGCCGAAAACAGCTTCGACTTCGACGCCACCTGCGCGTGGACTTCCAGCCCGATCACCAGTTCCCAGTCACCCGTTGCGCCGGGAATGAGGTTGCTCGGCTTCGCCGCTGCTGCCGCTTTCGATGCCATTCTTGCCTTCTCCTATTCGCGCCACGCTTTACTTGCGCGTCGCGTATCCAATCCATCCGTAGACGACACCCGCGACGAGGCCAGCGACGAGCACGCCACCGCTCGCGCGCCCAAGCATCGGTGCATCCCAAATTCTGAGCAGCGTCAGAACGTAAAGCAGTGCCGCTCCCGCGACCGCGCCAGCAAACGCCGCAATCAGAATCTTCGGCTTCTCGTCCGCCTGACGGCCGACGTAAAACGCAGCCGCGATTGTCGCCGGGTTCAGTGCGCCGTATGCCAACAGTTCCCAGACGTTGACGTCGGGTTGTAGATCAGGCCCCATCGGCGTCACCCGCAGTAGCGTTGGCCGATTTGTTGGTCGCATCCTGCGCTAAGCGCAATTGCTCTTCTTCGTACTGCACGAACCAGCCGATCATATTCTTCCACTGTGCGCCGACCATATCGACGATATCGGGCGGCAGCTGCCGATCTTTGGCGCGTGCCTTGACCTTGTCGATGACCTGCTGAATGCGCCACGGCACCGTCGCGCCTTCCGGCGTATTGCGTTTCAATTGCCAAGCGCGGTCGACGTAGCCGAAGCGCTCCGCGATCAGATCGACGAGCGCTTCGTCGATGCGGTCGATCTCAGCGCGCACCTGGCTCATGTCGGCGCATTCCCAGGGTCGTATCGGATTCATCTTCAGCCTTTCATCCACCAATCGCCCGGCGCCTTGAAGCGGCCGGCGGCATCTTCAATCGCCTGCGCAGTGCGGAACAGTGTCTCTTCGTCGAAGGGCTTGCCAATCAGCTGCAAGCCGAGCGGCGTGCCTTCCGACGATAGGCCAGCGGGTACGGACATGCCGGGCAATCCGGCCATATTGACCGTTACGGTGAAAATATCTTCGAGATACATCGCCAGCGGATCGCCGGATTTTTCGCCAAACGCAAACGCCGGAGACGGCGTCGTCGGCGTCAGCACGACGTCGACGTCGGCCCACGCCTTGTCGAAATCCTGCTTGATGAGCGTGCGCACCTTCTGCGCTTTCAGATAGTAGGCGTCGTAGTAACCTGCAGACAGCACATACGTGCCGATCAGAATGCGGCGGCGGACTTCCTTGCCGAAACCCTCGGCGCGCGTCTTTTCATAGGTATCCGTCAGGTTATCGCCCTGCACGCGCAGGCCGTAGCGCATACCGTCGTATCGCGCGAGGTTGGATGATGCTTCCGCAGGCGCAACTATGTAGTACGCCGGCAGAGCGTACTTGGTGTGCGGCAGCGAGATATCGTGGATCGTCGCGCCGACTGCCTTCAGCCACGCGATGCCGTCGTCCCAGAGCTTCTGAATTTCCTTCGACATGCCATCGACGCGATATTCCTTCGGCACGCCGACGCGCAGACCTTTGACGCCCTTGCCGAGTGCGGCTTCGTAATCCGGAACAGGTGCGTCGACGGACGTGGTGTCTTTCAGATCGTGGCTCGCCATGACCTTCAGCATCATCGCTGCATCGCGCACCGTCTTGGTGATCGGGCCTGCCTGATCGAGTGACGACGCAAACGCGACGATGCCCCACCGCGAGCAACGGCCATACGTCGGCTTGATGCCGACGGTGCCGGTCAGCGCCGCGGGCTGACGGATCGAGCCGCCAGTATCTGTCGCCGTTGCTGCCAAGCAGAGGTCAGCCGCGACCGCAGCGGACGATCCGCCCGACGATCCGCCCGGCACCAGCTTGTCGGTCGTCGGCTTGCCGTCCTTACCCTTGCGCCGCCACGGCGACACGACGGTTCCCCACGCGCTCGTCTCATTCGACGAGCCCATCGCGAATTCGTCGTTGTTGAGCTTGCCGAGCATGACCGCGCCGGCGTTCCACAAATTCTGGCCGACGGTCGATTCATACGCCGGCACGAAGTTGCCGAGAATTTTCGAGCACGCCGTCGTGCGAATGCCGTTCGTGCAGAACAGATCCTTGTTGCCGAGCGGCAGACCTTCGAGCAGACCCGCTTTGCCACTGGCGATCCTCTTGTCGCTGTCCTTGGCTTGCGCGCGCGCATGTTCGGGCGTCGGCAACACATAGGCGTTGATTGCCGGATTGGCTTTTTCAATTGCGCCGATGAATGCGTCGGTCAGCTCGGCCGCCGTGAACGTCTTCTTCTTCAAGCCGTCGCGCGCTTCCGAAAGCGTCAGTTTGGTCAGATCCGTCACGAATTAATTTCCTTTAGCGGCATCGCAGCGTTGCAAGACAGTGACGTGATCATCCTGCGTGACCTTGAGCGTGCCGTCCGGCATCCGCTCGAAAATATCGGTCTCTTCGACTTCTTCGGCGCCCTCAACGCATTGCATTTGGGCCTTCCACTTTTTTCCCGTCTCGACTTCGGAGACGGAAACGAACGCGCACGAGCCTTCCCAGCTATCAAAGCCGTCCTCCGTCAGCGTCTCCGGAACGGTACCGACGTTTTGATCACCGCCGGCCTCGATTGCCGCGAGCTTCTTGCAACCTTCAGCGGTTGCATAGGTCCCGGGCCCGATGAACGCCCCTTTGACGGCCGCATCGTCAGCGCGAGCCGCTGTGCTCACGATCGCTGCCGTCAGGAAAAGCGCGAACGACCAAGACCGCATGTCGCTCACTCCACGATTTTGGGGACGACGAAAAATTCGTCCTCGGACATCGGCGCGTTGGCCGTGACCGTCGCGGCGATCTCACCGTCCGCGATCACGTCCTCGCGCATCTTGATCGCCGATGGCACGACGCGCGTCATCGGCTCAACGGCCGAGGTGTCGACTTCGCCGAGTTGCTCCACCCACTGAAGGATCTGCGTCAGCTCATTTTCGAGGCCCTTGGCCTCGGCATCCGTGACCTTAATGCGCGCAAGGCGCGCAATGCGCCGGACGGTCGCTTCGTCGACCTGCATGACATTTTCCTCAAGGGGCTGGAAATCGGAATTCTGCTCCCGCTCTCATAGCTTCCCCCGAGGCCGAAAGGCAACCGGCCCGCCTGCCTGCGGCGCTTTGGATGCCCGGAAACGCATCAGGAAACGAAGCAGGGCACCGCGTGGTGCGCGGCGCCCTGCTTGCAAACCGGTTTTTGGCGCGATGCCTTAGTGTTTCCGCCCGTAGACGCGCCACAGCGCCGAGACGATATCCGAATAGTCATCGGTCCACGGCGTCACAAGCGCGGTATCCTGCAGCCTTGCACCTTGCCATGGCATGACCGGCGCAATGACTGCCGGGTTTTTGGTGACGATGACGACAATGGACGGCGCCGAATCGATGGACACGTCTTTCGGCTGGCTATTGACGATCGCGACCGACGTGCCCGGCGTTGCCAACGCCGCCGCCGCCGCGACCGGCGCGAGGTCGAGGTGCCGATTGGAAACGTGCATCGCGAGCACACCGTTGTCGGTCAGCTTGTCGAGGTAGAGCTTGACCGCTTCCGCTGTCAGCAAGTGCGTCGGCACGGCGTCCGACGAAAACGCGTCGATCTGCAAATAGTCGAAGCTCGCCCGCTGTTCTTTGGCAACGGTTAGACGCGCGTCACCAAGAACAATGTCGGCATTCGGACGGCAGGCGGAGAGGAAGTTGAAGCGCTTCGGATCGGCGGCGACCGCAACGACCGCTGCGTCGATCTCATAAAAGCGCCAGGCTTCCTCCGCCTTCGAATAGCAAGCCATCGAGCCGACACCGAGACCGATAATACCGGCACGGAATTGAGACGACGGTTTGCCGCTGGCATCGCGTGCCACGTTGACGGCCATCGCCATCGGTGACGCCGGGTGATAGTAGGTCGCCGGGACCGGCGGCATGATGACGTTTCCGTGCGCATCTTTCAGGCGCTGCGCGCCGTGGCTGGTCGTGCCGTGCAGGAAGCGGCGGACGTCGCCGTTCTCGCTTTCCAGGACACGGATGACGCCGAAGAAGCTGCGCGAGGGTTCGCCGCGATTGAGGTTCGACGGCAGGAACATGACGACCGACGCCAGCGCGCCGATGATCAAGACCTGCAACTTGGCATACTGGCCTGAGGCAATCAGGAATACCGTGCCAGCCGCAATCGCGTAGACACCGATCACCATCGCCTGCTGGTCGGAGTGCAGATATTTAACAGCAAAGCCGAGACCGAGCGCACTTACCGCAACGACCGCCGCGATGCCAAGCTTACGCTTTTCGTCCGTTCCGAAGTCGCTGAACACGCCCGGACGGCACAGCATGCCAAGCGTCAGCAACAGCGGGAATTCATAAGTCGCGTTGAAAATCTGCGGCGCGAGGATCGCCGCAAACATGCCGCCGATGACGCCCCCGAGCGACATCCAGAGATAGAATTCCGTCAAGTGGCTTGCGGCAGGGCGGTCTTCATAAAGCGCCCGATGCGCAACGAGCGTCGTCACCATGAACGATGAGAACGCGACGAGGCTCGATTGCCACCAGTCGAACGCGGTGCCGATCAGCGTCAGCATCGTCATCGAAATGAGCAGCGGCTGAATGCGCACGAGGATAGCATGCGAAATGACCGGCGTTTCGCGGAACACGAGAACGAAGGTCAACAGGAAGAGCGCGAGCGGTACGACCCATAGAAACGGCGCAGCCGCAATGTCGGTCGACAAGTGCGTCGTAAAGGCGACGAGCAATCCCGACGGCACAGCCGAGAACAGCACCCAGCGCGCGCGCTGACTAAGCGTCAACGGTGCCGCAGCGTTCGCGACGGTCGCAGCCGGTGTGTTGGCCTCGCGTCCAAGCGCGATCATGACGACGCCCGAGACGGCAATCGCCGTCGCGAGCATAACAAAGCCGATCGTCCACACGCTCGACTGTTCGCTAAGACCAAGTACAGGTTCGATCACGACCGGATAGCTGAGCAGCGCCAGCAAGCTGCCGAGATTGGACGCGCCGTAAAGAAAATACGGATCGTTTGCGTGTGCGTTACCCGTGCGGCTGAACCAGGCCTGCAGCAGAGGCGCGTTGGCCGAGACTGCGAAGAACGGCAGGCCGACGCCCGCCGCGAGAATGCCGATCAGCCAGAGGTAGGCGCCATCCGCCGGCGGCTCGGACGCGCCAACGGGCAACCCGATCGGCATGGCGAGATAGGCGATCGCGAGAACCGCGAGATGCACGAGCGGCGCCACGTGCGGCGCGACGAAACGGTTGAGAACATGCGCGTAGCAGTAGCCGAGCAGCAGCACGGCCTGGAAGAAGCACGTCGATACCGCCCAAACCGATGGCGAACCGCCGAGCTGCGGCAGCACCATTTTCGCGAACATCGGCTGGACCGAGAACAGGAGCAGGGCCGACAAGAATAGCGTTGCCGTGAATATCGCCAGGACTGCCGCCTGCCCGCGCGCCGTCGCCAAACGGCCGGCAAACGCCGGACCTGTGAGCGTCGCATACATACTCAGATACTCCTGCCACTCGATAACGCGCGGTGAGACGTTAAGACGGAATGGTTGATCTTCCTTGAAGGCTGTGCGGTAAGGTGCTGTTAAGACAGCCGCAATCGTTGGCGTTTCGACCCTCGGCCGCCAGCAAACCCGAAAGAAAATATGAGTGACGGCCTGAAAATTGTTGCGAGCGGCTTAACGACCGAGGACACGGCGGCTTTTCGCGACGCCGTTGGCAATACCGGCCGTCTGATTGGTATCGACGCCGGTACGAAAACCTACGGACTCGCATTGTCGGACGTCACGCGCACGATCGCTTCGGCTCTGGAGACAATCGAGCGGCGCAAATTCGCGGCCGATATGGAGCGGTTGCTGGGACTGGCGGCGGCGCACGGTGTTAGCGGCCTCGTGCTCGGCTTCCCCCGCAACCTCGACGGCACGGAAGGCCCCCGTGCCCAGGCGACGCGCGCGCTCGCTCGCAATCTCAATAAGTTATCGGCCCTGCCCGTGCTGCTCTGGGATGAGCGCCTGACCACGGCGATCGCCGAACGCATGCTGATCGACGCCGATCAGACGCGCAAACGCCGCGCCGAAGTGATCGACAAGCTCGCGGCGACGCTGATCCTGCAAAGCGCGCTCGATCGCCTGCGCAATCAAATCTCGGCATAACTACTGCGCTTCACGCTTTCGTCCAGCCCCCGTCGCACCTCTGCCGCAATACTTGACGACGCTCATCGCGTGTTGCGGGGCGGTGAAATGCGCGTGCGTTGGACGGACAAGTGGCATGAGTGAGGCCCTCAGATATCACGATGGCGCGGCGCGCGCGGCAACGCTGCGCCGGCCCGTCGTAACCGAAATTAACCCGCAAACCGAAAGCGTCGTGCAGCGTTTCCCGGTTTCCGTCCGTCGCGAAGTGCGCCGCCTCGTCCGTTCGTCATCGCGTATCGCCGATCTTGCAGCGACGTTTCCCGGAATTCTTTATGTGCTCGGCGCACGCCGCGGCACACTCGAGGCCCGCCTCAACGCGATCGCACTGATCGAAAGCGGCGCGCAGTTGAAATTCGTCGCCCGTGCGCTCGACATGCCGATGTGGTTGCGCCGCCTGCCGCCGGAAGCGTTCGAAGCGCTGCCGCCCTCGGTACCGAAATCGGAAGGTTTCGGACGCCGGATTGCAGCACGACTGCCGTCGCACGCGAGTGAAAGCGCGTTCTGGCTTGAAAGCGTCATGTTCGCCGAACGCGCTTGCCACGAAGATTTCGCGATCTGGTTTGCCGGACAGAACGTCTTCGCAAGCGATGGCGATGCCGAGAAGCTGATTGCCGTCGTCGCCGCGTATGCTTGGTATTCCGGTCAGCCCGATACGGCCGCGCACAAATTGATTGTCGTGCCGTGGCGCCAGGAGATCGCATTCGACACCGCGCTCTGCGCCGCCAAGAGCTGGTTCAATCGTGTGCGTCTGGTGTTGCAATTGACGCCCGGCGTCGTCACCGATCCGTGGCTGAAGCCCGGCATCGCGAATGGCTACACATTCGAACCGCTGATGGATCATTCGGCCATTCTCGCTGAAGCGCACGCGATGCAAAACTGCGCTGATCAATACAGCGACCGTATCGTCCGCGATAAATGCCGGCTGTATTCCGTCAAGCGCAACGGCGCACGCCTTGCGACGCTCGAAGTCGGGCCGCATCAGCGCGAGACCGGCGTGCTCGCAATCAATCAGCTGAAAGCGCGCCACAACATGCCAGCGTCAACCGACGTCTGGCAGGCCGCATACACGTGGATGGCCAACCAGCCCGTCTTGAAACGCGTGCCGGCAATATCGCCAGCCGAGCGCGACTTCGATCAAAGCGCCTGGTATCGCCTGCTGCAGCCGTACCGCAGTGCGCACGCTGGCGCGCCGTGGTTCGATTCCGATGCCTCGGGGCTGATGTTCGCAGGCATCGATGCCGAGCTTGCCGACCTTGCGCGCCGCGGCGGCGTCTCAAGCTGGCTTTTTACGTGAACCTTAAAACGCCAACTTGCCACAGCATTGCGACCTCACCCAAACGATTGATCTCATCGGGATCGAGCAGGAAAACGTGATTGCCCGCAAGCCACGCTCAACATCAACATTTTCAGGCTTCCGGCCGGATACCAAGCGTTCAAATTACGATGCTTTAAGTACGCTGTGAACTGTGGGCCGCAAGTGCTTGCGGGCGCCTCGGACTCCCCGTATAGAAACGCCTTTAATGGCACAATCATCCAAGTCCAAAGCGCTGTCGCGTTTTCCGCGCCGCCACCTGCTGACCTGCGAAGGTCTGGGGGCACCAGAAATCAATTTCCTGCTCGATCTCGCCGACAAAGCCGCAGATCACATCCGGCAGAATGGCCCAAAGCGCGATGTGCTCGCCGGGCGCACTTTGATCAACCTCTTCTTCGAAAGCTCGACACGGACGCAGGCCTCGTTCGAGATGGCCGGCAAACGGCTCGGCGCCGACGTCATGAACATGAATGTCGCGACGTCATCGGTGACGAAAGGCGAAACGCTCGTCGATACCGCGGTAACGCTGAACGCCATGCGGCCCGACATCATCGTCGTGCGCCATCACGCAGCCGGCGCGGTTGAACTTTTGTCGCAGAAAGTCGACTGCTCGGTGATCAACGCCGGCGACGGCGCGCATCAGCATCCGACACAAGCGCTGCTCGACGCGCTAACGATCCGCCGTGCCAAGGGCCGCATTGAGGGACTGACGGTCGCGATCTGCGGCGACATTCTGCATTCGCGCGTCGCGCGTTCGAACATCAACGTGCTGCATACGCTCGGCGCCAACGTCCGCATCATTGCACCATCGACGCTGCTTCCGTCGTCGCCCGAGCGCCTCGGCTGCGAAGTCTTCACCGATATGTGGAAAGGCATCGAGGGCGCGGACATCGTCATGATGCTGCGCCTGCAGCGCGAACGCATGGAAGCCTCCTACGTCCCATCGAGCCGCGAATTCTTCCACTTCTTCGGTCTCGATCTCGAAAAGCTGGCGCGCGCGAAGCCCGATGCGCTCGTTATGCATCCAGGCCCCATGAACCGCGGCGTCGAAATCGCGTCGACCGTGGCGGACCACTCACGCAGCGTCATTCGCGAACAGGTCGAAATGGGCGTCGCGGTCCGCATGGCCGTTCTCGAAGCCTTGTCCGCGCACCTTCCGGGCCTCGGAGGCGCCGCAGCATGAACACGCAAACCAAATCGCTCGAGAAACCGAAAAACGCCGGCAATGCGACGGTCTACATCAACGCGCGCCTCGTTGATCCGGCATCGAACAAGGACACGCCCGGCGGCCTGCTCGTCAAAGACGGATTGATCGCCGACCTCGGTCCGCACCTACGGCGCAACGCGCCCGACGGCGCAGACGTCATCGACTGTAAAGGCCATGTGCTGTCGCCGGGGCTCATCGACGCGCAAGTCTTCACAGGCGAACCCGGCTTCGAGCATCGCGAAACCTTGAAGACCGCGAGCCATTCGGCAGCAGCGGGCGGCGTCACGACCATCGTCGTCATGCCGGAAACAAATCCCGTCATCGACACCGTTGCGCTTGTCGACTTTATCCAGCGCCGCGCGCGCGACAATGCCCTCGTCCACGTCCATACGATGGCAGCGGCGACCAAAGGTCTCAATGGCGAAGAGATGTCCGAGATCGGCCTGCTGAAGCGGGCAGGCGCCATTGCGTTCTCGAACGGCAAGTCGACGATCATCAACACGCGCGTCATGCGTAACGTTTTGAACTACGCCAAGGACTTCGGCGCACTCGTCGTGCACCACACCGAAGACCCCTACTTGTCCGGCAACGCCGCGATGAACTCCGGCGAAGTCGCAGCCCGCCTCGGCTTATCCGGCGCATCGAAAATCGCCGAGACGATCATCCTCGAACGCGACGTGCGTCTCGTTGAAATGACCAACGGGCGCTATCACGCGGCGACGATCAGTTGCGCCGAAAGCCTCGACGTCGTGCGCAATGCCAAAGCCCGCAAATTGAATGTGACGTGCGGCGTCTCGATCAATCATTTGACGCTGAACGAAAACGACATCGGCTCCTACCGCACGTTCTTCAAGATGCGGCCGCCGCTGCGCAAGGAAGACGATCGCCTCGCGATGGTGCGCGGAATAGCGAGCGGCGATATCGACATCATCGTCTCCAGCCATGATCCGCAAGACGCCGATACCAAGCGGCGACCGTTCGCGGAAGCAGCTGATGGCGCGGTCGGTCTCGAGACGCTGCTCTCGGCGGGACTGCGTCTCGTCAATGCCGGGGAAATCTCGCTGCTGGCGCTGCTCAAAGCCATGACGATCAATCCGGCGCGCCTGCTCGGATTGCACTCGGGCCGGCTTGCGAAAGGCGCCATCGCCGATTTGTTGTTGTTCGATCCGGGCGAGCCGTGGGTCGTCAACAAGGATCTGCTGCGCTCGCGCTCGCGCAATACGCCGTTCGACGAAGCCAAGATGCAGGGCCGCGTGCTGCGCACCGTCGTCGCCGGCCAGACGGTCTATGAATACGCAGGCGTCGAGCGGACGTAATCGGCGCCTCAGCAAGGCGCTCACCACAGCGATCCGGGTTGCGGACGACAGGCGACTTGCATAGCTTGAGAGCCGCGTACGATCCCGCGCCGCCCGCCTTAAGACCACCTCACGCATGGACATGCCCAGATGAGCCCGTTGTCATCGTTGATCACACTCATGGCGGGCGGACTATGGTCGTGGTTGCCGCTCGCGTTCGGACTTGGATATCTGCTCGGTTCCATCCCGTTCGGTCTCTTGCTGACGCGCGCCGCCGGTCTTGGCGACGTCCGCAATATCGGCTCCGGCAATATTGGCGCGACCAACGTTCTGCGCACCGGCAACAAGGGTCTTGCCGCCGCGACGCTGCTGCTCGACGGCCTCAAGGGCACGGCCGCGGTGCTGCTCGCCGATTATTTCTTCGGACAAGTGCCGGCGATGCTGGCAGGCCTTGGCGCATTCCTCGGTCACCTCTATCCGGTGTGGCTCAAGTTCCGTGGCGGCAAAGGCGTTGCGACATACATCGGCGTCTTGCTCGGCCTGTCCTGGAAAGCGGCGCTGATTTTTATCGCGATCTGGATTCAGGTCGCGATGGTATCGCGCTATTCCTCGCTGTCGGCTTTGGTTGCGAGCGCCGTCGTGCCAATCGCGATCGCGCTCATGGGTCAGCCGGAGTTGGCGATCATCGCCGCTGTTATGTCGCTGCTGATCTTCTGGAAGCACCGCGCCAACATTCGGCGTCTCAGCACCGGCGAGGAGCCGAAGATCGGTGCCAAAGGCTAAATCGCCAACATTGTTTGCAGCTGCACCGTTGCCGGTCGCAAAACTCAGCAAGAGCGAAGTGCTGGCTTGCCTGCGCCTGATCCGCACCGACAATGTCGGCCCGGTTGCCTTCCGCGATTTGATCAATACCTACGGCGGCGCCGCGCATGCGCTTGACGCCTTGCCGGACATCGCGCGGCGCGCCGGAAGCCGACGCCGGGTCCGCGTCTTCACGATTGACGCGGCTGAGGCGGAACTTGACGCCGCAGAGCGCGCCGGCGCGGAACCAGTCTTTACGATCGAACCTGGATATCCGGCAGCCCTCGCCGCAATCGATGCACCGCCGCCGATGATCTACATAAAGGGCCAGGCGAACGCTTTGCTGAAACCTGCGGTTGCCATCGTCGGCTCGCGCCAGTGCTCGGCGGCGGGTGCGAAGGTTGCAGCGATCCTTGCGCATGGACTCGGTGCAGCGGGCTTTGCTGTCGCGTCTGGGTTAGCGCGCGGCATCGATGGCGCGGCACATCAAGCTGCACTCGCAACCGGGACAATCGCCGTGCTCGCGGGCGGCATAGATGTTCTCTACCCACCCGAGCACGATGCGCTCTATCAAAGCATCGCCGAACGCGGATGCCTGGTCAGCGAGCGGCCACCGGGGTTCCGTCCGCGCGGCCAGGATTTCCCGCGCCGCAATCGCATCATCTCAGGTGTGTCGTTGGGCGTCGTGATCGTCGAAGCGGCCGCGCGGTCGGGCACGCTCGTGACCGCACGCTATGCCGGCGAACAGGGCCGCGATGTGTTCGCGGTGCCCGGCCACCCGCTTGATCCGCGCGCCGAAGGCACGAACAAACTGATCAAATCCGGAGCGACGCTCGTGACAAGCGCCGACGATGTGATCGAAGCGCTTGAGCCACTGTCGGACCTCAAGGAGGGCGCGTTACCGCTGCGCTGGCAGCCTGTTGCCGGAACGGTTGCCGGATTGGCAAACGCCGACGACGCCGACGGGCGCCCAACAACACCGGCGAGTAGCATCAGCAGCGGCGAAGCTGATCTCGTCGCTGTGCTGCAATCACTCGGCCCGGCGCCGATCGACGCCGACGCGATCCAGTCGGCCACCGGATTATCGGCACGCGCGGTGCAAATCGCGCTGATGGAACTCGATATCGCCGGCCACATCGCTCGGCCTGGCCCGGGCCTCGTTGCACGCAAAGACCCAGGTGCCGACGACGCATAACCTTCGCCAGCACTCACTTCATCGGCAAGCGGCCCGCTTTGCTGAAAGCCTCGAGGTGGGCGAGGCCCAATAGCCGTGCGAGCGTATCGCAATCCTCGCGGGCGGCGAGTTGCTGAAGCTCACTGATCAGATCCGCCAGGTACATCAGTCGTTCAATGCGGTCGGGGTCGGACGATGGGCGTTGGAAGGTCGCCGCGCTCGAAGTCAAACCCATACCCGCACCTTTCCTGCAACGCCCTATGGTTGTATTCTGACAATACTGCACGCACCCTAAGATTGCAATACTGATAAAATTACTACTTTTAATGGTTTACGCGCCGCTATTTGACAGCGCTGCGGCGATCAACCATGTTCCCGGCCCACCCCTCAGCCCGGAAGAAGCGCGTCAGTCCTATCAACCGGGGCGGGAATCCCGCCTAAGGAGCGCAAGCGCGAGATGAACGTCGTCATCGTTGAATCCGCCGCCAAGGCCAAGACGATCAATAAATACCTGGGGTCTGGGTACAAGGTCATCGCCTCTTACGGCCACGTCCGGGATTTGCCGGCCAAAAACGGCTCGGTCGAGCCGGACAACGATTTCAACATGCATTGGGAGGTCGACTCCAGATCGCAAAAGGTGATGCGCGAGATCACCGACGCCGTTAAGGGCGCCGACAAGCTGATCCTGGCGACCGACCCCGATCGCGAGGGCGAAGCCATTTCCTGGCATCTGCTCGAAATCCTGAACCAGAAGAAAGCGCTCAAGAAGGGGATCGAAATCGAGCGCGTCGCTTTCAACGCCATCACCAAGCAGTCGATCCTGGCGGCGCTCAAGGAGCCGCGCAAAATCGACCAGCCGCTGGTCGAAGCCTACCTGGCACGGCGCGCCCTCGACTATCTCGTCGGCTTCACCCTCTCGCCGGTGCTGTGGCGCAAACTCCCGGGCGCGCGGTCCGCCGGACGCGTGCAGTCTGTTGCATTGCGCCTCATTTGCGACCGTGAAGCCGAGATCGAAGCTTTCCGCACCGAAGAATACTGGACCATCGAAGCGCTGCTTGCGACGGCCAAGGGCGAAGACGTCAAGGCGCGCCTTACTGCGATCGCCGGCACGACGCTGAAGAAGCTCGACATCAAAGACGAAGCGAGCGCGCACGCAATCAAGGCGGCCATCGAAAACCAGGATTTCAAAATCGCGTCGGTCGAGAAGAAGGCCGCAAAGCGCAATCCGTATCCGCCCTTCACGACGTCGACCTTGCAGATGGATGCGTCGCGCAAGCTGAATTTCTCGGCCAAACAAACGATGCAGGTTGCGCAGCGCCTGTATGAAGGCGTCGATATCGGCGGCGAAACCGTCGGTCTCATCACCTACATGCGAACCGACGGCGTGCAAATCGTGCCAGAAGCCGTTGGCCACATCCGCGATGTGATCTCGTCGGAGTACGGCGCGCGCTACACACCCTTCGCGCGCGAGTGGAAGACCAAAGCCAAGAACGCGCAGGAAGCGCACGAAGCCATTCGTCCGACCGATCCGAAGCGCAAGCCGGATAGCATCCGCAAGCACCTCGATAAGGATCAGGCTGCGCTTTACGATCTGATCTGGAAGCGCACAATCGCCAGCCAGATGGCGCCCGCCGATCTTGAACAGACGGTTGCGGAAATCGAAGTCAAAGGCCGCAACGGCACGAACTACGGCCTGCGCGCGAACGGCTCGGTCGTGACGTTCGACGGCTTCCTCAAGGTCTACGAAGAAGGCCGCGACGACCGTGTTCTGACGATCGCCAAGGGCAAAGATGACGTTGACGGCGACGATGACAGCCGACGCCTGCCGCCGCTCGAAGCGGGCGATCACTTGAAAGACAAGCAGATCGACGCCGATCAGCATTTCACGCAGCCGCCGCCGCGCTTTTCGGAAGCGACGCTCGTCAAGCGCATGGAAGAGCTCGGCATCGGCCGCCCGTCGACCTATGCGTCGACAATGGCGACGCTGGTCGACCGCGACTACGTCAAAATCGACAAGAAGCGCCTGGTGCCCGAAGACAAGGGCCGACTGGTCGTCGGTTTCCTGGAAAACTTCTTCCGGAAGTACGTCGAATTCGATTTCACCGCGAGCCTTGAAGATCAGCTTGATCTCATCTCCAACAACGAACTGGCGTGGAAAGACGTCTTGAAAGATTTCTGGCGCGATTTCACGGCGGCGATCGACGACATCAAGGAACTGCGCGTTAGCGAAGTCATGGACGCGCTCAACGATATGCTGGCGCCGCATATCTTCCCGCCGCGCGAGGACGGCAGCGACCCGCGGTCCTGCCCGAAGTGTGACACCGGTCAGTTGAGCTTGAAACCGAGCCGCTTCGGTCCGTTTATCGGCTGCGGAAATTATCCGGAATGCAATTACACGCGCCAGCTCACGCAATCCGACAGCGCCGAAGCCGCGCTTGACGGAAAAGTGCTTGGCTACAACGACGACGGCTTGGCGGTCACGCTGCGAAATGGTCGTTTTGGTCCGTACGTTCAGCTTGGCGAAGCGGAAGGCGACGAGAAGCCGAAGCGTTCGAGCCTGCCGCGCGGCGTCGATGCGGCGACGCTCGATTTCGAACGCGCGTTGCAGCTGCTGTCGCTGCCGCGCGAAGTCGGCATCCATCCCGAAACCGGCACGCCGATCACGGCCGGGCTTGGCCGCTATGGACCATTCATTCTGCATGACGGCACCTACGCCAACGTCGAAAGCATGGAAGAGGTTTTCACGGTCGGCCTCAACCGCGCGGTGACGTTGCTCGCTGAAAAGCGCGCGGGTGGCGGCAAGGGCCGCTTCCAGCGCCAGGCCGCGACGGTGCTCAAGGATCTCGGCGAGCATCCGGTCGAAGGCGGCAAGATCCAGGTGCTCGACGGTCGCTATGGCGCCTACGTCTCGCACAACAAAGTCAACGCAACGGTTCCGAAAGCGAAGAAGCCGGAAGACCTGACGGTCGAGGAGGCAATCGCGCTGATCGCCGAGCGCATCGCCAACGGCGGCGGCAAGAAGGCGAAACGCGGCGCCAAGGCCGTAGCGAAACCGAAGGCTGCCGCGAAAGCGAAACCCGAAAGCGCGAGCGACGGAGCTGCAAAACCCGCAGCGAAGAAAGTCGCTGCGAAAAAAGCGCCCGCAGCAAAAACCGCAACCAAGAAAGCACCGGCCAAAAAGGCTCCTGCAAAAGCCAAGGCCTAGCCTCGCTCGCAAACTTTCAGATTACCTCCACTGCCGGGCGTAACCCGGCCATCGAGGGCAACTCATACTGTCCATCGCGATGCATGGATCGCCGCACACCACATTCGTCATGGCCGCGGAGGCGGCCATCCAGCCAAGCCTGCGGTAGCGTCCCATTCGCCGGCTTGGATGGATCCCCGCCTTCGCGGGGATGACGGCTGGAGAAACGGAGCGTTGGCACGAACCAAAGGGAACTGGTGAACGAATTATCCCCGCGCTTAACCGTGAGTTGAAAGCTCGCGCGGAAGTTATCCCCGTGCACCGGGACGCCTGCATACTGCCGCCAGCGTGAAACACTGGATGGCGATACGTGGCTTTGGAATTGGCGATTATCGGGTTTTGTCTGCTGACGATGACCGCCCCAGTGCTTGCCGCTGTGCGCGCGCGGAACCTTGACTTTGCCCGCCGCCAATGGTCGGTCAGGAGCCGCAACAACGGGACACCCAACTTGGCCAAGAAATCCGACGCCCCGCGTCCTGATCGCCCGGCTTCCGGCAAGAACAAAGCGGCGAAGCGCGATCCCGCCAACGGCGGTCTGCCGAGCAAGCAGCAAATTCTCGAATTCTTGAGCACGTCGCAAACCAAGGCCGGCAAGCGCGAAATCGCGCGCGCGTTCGGCATCTCGGGCGGCGCCAAGATCGCGTTGAAACGCCTGCTCGGCGAGATGGCGGACGAAGGCACGCTCGCCGGCAACAAGAAAGATTTCCGCGAGAAGGGCAAACTGCCGCCCGTTACGACGCTCGAAATCACCGGCCGCGACCATGATGGCGATCTCATCGGCAAACCGCTGCATTGGGAAGAAGACGACGGCAAGCGCCCGGTCGTGCGCGTGGTTGTCGAAGCCTCAGGCGTCGATTCCGAAATCGGCATCGGCGACCGCGTGCTCGCCAATTTGACGAAACGCGCGCGCGACGATGGCGGCGCACAGTACGACGCCAAGCCGATCAAAAAACTGCCGCGCGAAAAACGCCGCCTGCTCGGCATATTCCGCGCAGCGAAACGCGGCGGCGGCACGATCGAGCCGATCGAACGCAAGGAAATGAAAAGCTGGCCGATCCTTCCCGATGATACCGGCAAGGCGGGCGATGGCGATCTCGTGCGTTTCGATCTCGTGCGCCGCGGACGCTTCGCGACCCCGCGCGCGGTCGTGCTCGAAAGCCTCGGCAACCCCGAAGACCAGCGGCAAGTCTCGCTGATCGCGGTCCACGCGCACGGCATCCCAGAGGACTTTCCCGAAGGCGTTCTCGCCGAATGCGAAACGCTTGCAGCGCCGACGATGGATGGCCGCACCGATCTGCGCGACGTGCCGTTGCTGACCATCGATCCCGTTGATGCACGCGATCACGACGACGCGGTGTTTGCCGAACCTGACACGGACGCCAAGAACGACGGCGGATGGAGCGTCATTGTCGCGATCGCCGACGTCGCGCATTACATCCGCCCCGGCAGCAAGCTCGACCGTGAAGCGCAACTGCGCGGCAACTCGGTCTACTTCCCCGATCGCGTCGTGCCGATGCTGCCCGAGAAGATATCGAATGATCTCTGCTCGCTGCGCGAAGGCGAAGAACGCCCGTGCCTCGCGGTGCGCATGACGTTCGACAAGTATGGCGAAAAGACCGGCCAGTTTTTCATGCGCGCGATGATGAAGTCGCACGCCAAGCTGTCGTATCAGGAAGCGCAAGCCGCGATCGACGGCAACGTATCAGAGAAATGCGCACCCCTGATGGAGCGTGCCTTGAAGCCGCTATGGGCGGCGTACGAGGCGGTCAACAAGGCGCGCACAAAACGCGGTCCGCTCGATCTCGATCTCCCCGAGCGCAAAATCGTGCTCGACGACAAAGGTCGCGTGGCAAATGTCGTCGTGCCGGAGCGCCTCGACGCGCATCGCCTGATCGAAGAGTTCATGATCCAGGCGAACGTCGCCGCAGCCGAGACGCTCGAAGCCAAGAAGACGCAACTCGTCTACCGCGTCCATGATGCGCCGAGCCCGGAGAAACTCAAAGGTCTCAAAGATTTTCTCGACACGCTCGACATGAAGGTGCCGCACCTCGGCGCGCTGAAGCCGGATGCGTTCAACAAAATTCTCGACAAGGCAAAAGACTTACCCGTTCCCGAGTTGATCAACGAAGTGATCCTGCGGTCGCAGAGCCAGGCCGAGTATGCGCCGAAGAATATCGGCCACTTCGGTTTGAACCTCGCCAAGTACGCGCATTTCACGTCACCGATCCGCCGCTACGCCGACTTGCTCGTGCATCGGGCGTTGATCCGCGCGTTGAAGCTTGGCGACGACGGCATGCGCGACGAAGAAATTCCGCGTCTGGCGGCTGTTTCGAAATCGATCTCCGACACCGAACGCCGCGCGATGGCGGCTGAGCGCGAAACGACGGACCGCTTGATCGCGAACCATCTCGCTGACCGCGTCGGCGCGAGTTTTACCGCGCGCATTTCTGGCGTGACGCGCACGGGGCTGTTCGTGCGCCTCAAAGACAGCGGCGCCGACGGTTACATCCCGATCGGCTCCCTCGGTGATGATTATTATCATCACGTCGAAGCAGCGCACGCGCTTGTGGGCGCGCGCAGCGGCGAAGGCTATCGCCTCGGCGACGTCGTCGAGGTGCGCCTGCTTGAAGTCGTCGCGTCGGCCGGCGCGCTGAAATTCGAGATGCTGTCGCCCGGCAAGAAGGGGCACTTTGGAAACTTCAAAGCAGGTGGCGGAAAAATTCCGCGTCAGCGCTTTGGAGCCAACAAGAACCGGGGCGGCAAAGGTGGCTTCCGCCGCGGGCGATGATCATGGCGCGACGCATCCCTTAATTTCGTCATGGCCGCGGAGGCGGCCATCCACGCAAGCCGACAATGAAGCTCAATCGGTAGACTCGGATGGGGATCCCCGCCTCCGCGGGGATGACGTTTGTAAATGGTGCGCTGCACCTGCATTCCCCATATTCCGGACTTTCACCTAGTGTCACCTTGCCCTGCGGCGGGCAGCGCACTTGACCCGAGAAGCCAATCGCACGACGTTCAGTCGTGCGACGTTCGCCTACGACCCCGCCGTTTGATGAGATTACCCATGACCGTGATCAAGACGTCTAACGCCTCCGTCGCCGCCAGCCCAACGACCGATCGCCCCGTGTGGCTATCGATGAAACGTGGATGGGCGCAGAAGTGCCCGTGCTGCGGCAAGGGCGAGATGTTTAAGAGCTACCTCAAGGTCAACGACGAGTGTCCGTCGTGCAAAGAAGAGCTGCATCACCAGCGCGCCGATGATGCGCCACCGTACTTCACCATGACGATCGTGCTTCATGTCGTCGTGCTCGGCATTTTGTGGATCGAGCAGGCCTTCGCGCCGGCGATCTGGTTGCAGCTTGCGGTCTGGCTGCCGCTGACGGCGCTGCTGAGCCTGTGGACGCTGCCGCGCGTCAAAGGTGCGCTGGTCGCCTATCAGTGGGCAAACCGCATGCACGGTTTTGGTGCCGGCGCATTTGAAGGCGCGGACCTGCCGCCGATCGATCCGGTTCCAGCGACGGCACCCTGACGACGCAAGACGTATGACGATGAGCGACAAGCGGGGCGCTGAGAGTGGCACGCCAGTGCGCGACGCCGCCTGCCTCGTGCTGATCGATCGCTCCGGCCCGGAACCCGTGCTGCTAATGGGCCGGCGCCTTCCGACACAGATATTCCTGCCGAACAAATGGGTGTTCCCGGGTGGTCGCGTCGATGACGCCGATTATGTTCAAGCGCGTGCTGAGGCCGCGCGCTTGAACGGCAGGTTTGGCACGAACGCCTATGACGTCGCGCACATGCCGTTCGTGATGGCGGCCGTGCGGGAGACGTTTGAGGAAGCAGGACTTGCCGTCAACGCATCCGAGACGCACGCTGCGCCGGCGGGACTGATCCCACTGGCACGCGCCATCACACCGCCCGGCCTGCCACGCCGGTTCGACACCTGGTTCTACATTGCCGAGTGGCATCGCAGCCGGGCGCCAACGGGTACGCCGGACGGCGAATTGCTGGATCTCGGATGGTTTACGCTGCCGGAAATCCGGGCGCTCGATCTGCCGCTGATCACGCGGTTGATCGTCGACGATGTCGCAATCGCAGCCAACGCGTCGAGCGAAACCAGCCCAGCGCAGGTTCCCTTCTACTATCAGGCGCTTGACGAATACCGGCGCACGCTCATCAGCCCGTTTGCGCCTTGGCCTGAACCGGGCCCGCAGCCTTGACAGCCGGGGTTTCCTGAGTATGGTGCGCGCTCATTCCCATATCCTCCGCGCCCACAATTGAGGCCACTACGCCATGGCAAAGCCTGTTACGCAAAAGATCAAGCTCCTGTCGTCGGCAGGCACAGGCTTTTTCTACGTCACGAAGAAGAATCCGCGCACGGCGACGGAAAAGCTGGTTTTCAAGAAGTACGATCCGGTCGTGCGTAAGCACGTCGAGTTCAAAGAAACCAAGATCAAGTAAGAACGGCGTAAGCCGTCTTAGGTAGCGCGCACACGGTTGCGCGCACTTTTACTGCCTGCCCCTAACGACATTTCCAAATCCGGGATAGAGGACGACGTTACGCGACGGCAACGGCGCAGCTGTCGTCGCTCTCAAATCTTCCGGAAATGCTTGGGAAACGGCGTGACGCCTCGAAATTGAAGACCCTCGAAATTGAAGACCAGGGTCCGAAACGTGCCCGGCAGCGGGGTAAATCGTTCCGAGATAGTCTCAAGACCCTGGTCATAACCGGGCGAGTTTCAAAGAGGGCGTTGTCCCTCACCCAGTCTCTAGATCGATCCCCTGCAGCCTTTCGAGGAGGCCACTCTTCGAGCCACTTGGATCGATCAATACCTGCTCTATCAAGCTTTGCGGCGGGCCCGACAGTGCAGGGTCGAAGTCGGCTGATTGTGATCCTGACAAACGCAGACCATCACATTCGGCCAGAAACGCGCTGAACTCCTCGGTTTCCCCGTTCAATATTGTAATTGGTGCCAGATCATTAAGATCAATGCAACAACCGCTTTGGCGTGACTTATAGGGCACGATTCGAGCGTCACGGCGTCGCGCACGCCGTGTTTAATCTTTGAAATCCCACGATATTCCGTGATCGCGGCGGAATAATTCGCGCCGCCGGCGCCATTAACCAACCGGCGGTCTTCTACAATTTATTGTTCGGAGAATTAGGCCGCGTCGGCCGAAACGCGGTTCCGGCCGCGGCGCTTGGCGGCGTAAAGCGCCGTGTCGGCCCGCTTGAAAATCGACTCTGGCGTGTCGTCGGCGTGCTCAAGCGTACTGATACCGACGCTCGCCGTAACGCGGATCGTGCGGTCACTGGTAATGGAGAAATTGTCGGCAGCAACATTGGCGCGCAGACGCTCGCCGACCTGATAGGCCCGCGCGATGTCGGTATCCGGCATGATGATGACGAACTCTTCGCCGCCAAGACGGCAGGCGAGATCTATGCCGCGCGTGTTGCGCTTCAACCGCGTCGAGAATTCCTTCAGCACCATATCGCCGACGTCGTGACCGTAGGTGTCGTTGACGGCTTTGAAGTGGTCGATGTCGGCAACGAGCATCGACAACGAGCGGCCCGTGCGCAGCGAATCCGAGACGAGCGTCTTCAAATGGCTTTCCATGTAGCGGCGGTTCTGCAAGCCGGTCAGCGCGTCGGTGATCGACATTTCGACGCTTTCGGCGAGCCGGTGACGCAGGAAATCGGAATGCCGCTTGCGCTTGATCTGGGTTTTGACGCGGGCCAGCAATTCGTGCCGGTCGATGGGGCGCATCAGGTAGTCGTTGACGCCCATATCGAGGCCGCGCAGCAGGCGCGCTTCATCGCCCGGCTCAACGAGAATGATGATCGGCAAGTGGCGCGTGCGCTCGAGCGAGCGAACTTGCGAGCAAAGCCGCAACCCGTCGGCGTTCTGCAGCGATAGCGAGACGACGAGCAAATCGAAATTGTGCTCGGCCAGCTTGATCAGGGCGGCGTGGGAGTCGCGCTCGGCAAAGGCGTCGTTGGATTTTGAGAGCACTTCCAACAGGCGCGACGCCGATCGCGGGTGGTCATCGACGACGAGAACGCGGCCCGAACGGCCCGACAGCGCTTTTGCAAACGCGCCGTCGTCCGGGATGCCCATCTGCTTGCCGGTCGAGGCACGCATGATCATCTCGTCGTTGAGCATTTTGAGACGCGCGAGGTTTTTCACGCGCGTCACAAGGGCAATGTCGTCGACGGGCTTGGTCAGAAAGTCGTCGGCGCCAGATTCAAGCCCCTGCACTTTGTCGGCCGGCTGGTCGAGCGCCGTCACCATGACGACCGGAATGTGATGCGTGCCGATGTTCGCCTTGATGCGGCGGCAGACCTCGAAGCCGTCCATTCCGGGCATCATCACGTCGAGCAGAACGACATCCACGCGCTCGCGCGCCAAGAGATCGAGCGCTTCCTGGCCACTGTGGGCAGAGAGCACTTCGAAATACTCAGCCTGAAGCCGCGCTTCGAGCAGCTTCACATTGGCGAGAATGTCATCAACAACGAGTACGCGGGCGGTCATGGATTAGGGTCTGCGGTCGAAAGAGGAATAGGAACGATCTCAATTGCGGGTCTGACCGGCAAAGCGCCGGACGGTCTCCAGGAAGGTCATGACCGAGATCGGCTTGGAGATGTAAGCTTCACAGCCGCCCGAACGGATGCGTTCCTCATCGCCCTTCATGGCGAATGCGGTGACGGCAATCACGGGTATGTGGCGTAAGCCTTCGTCGTCCTTGAGCCAGCGGGTCACTTCCAGGCCGGAGATTTCCGGCAACTGGATATCCATAAGTATGAGATCGGGCCGGTGTGTGCGCGCCAGTTCAATGGCGTCAAACCCATTCCGCGTCTGGATGATGCGATAGCCGTGCGCGACAAGGAGATCGTTGAAGAGCTTCATGTTGAGCTCATTGTCTTCAACGATCAGCACGGTCCGCTGCGCCAGGCGCGGATCAGCGCCTCGGCGTTCGGTCGTCATGCTGTGTTCCTGAAACGTCATGCGTTGGACCGATTGCTCTTCCAGGCTTAACTTGTGCACCGATTCTCGGAGAAATCCGTGCCACAGTCTGACGTGAACTGCGTAACCAACAGTTAAAGGCCGGGCAACTTTCGCCGGTTTGGAGCTTATTCGTTATGGCCAAAGCGCCTCCCATGACGCTGGAAGCCGCCGAGACGCTTGCGTTGCAGGGGCTAGCATTCATCGCCAGTGATCCGCCGCGTCTCAGCCGCTTCCTGTCGCTGACCGGCATCGACCCTGGCGAACTCAAGGCGTGGGACGGCAATCGCGGCTTACACGGTGCGATCCTTGAATATTTGCTGGGGGACGAAAGCCTGCTGCTCGTCTTTGCGTCGGAAGCCGGATGCGACCCGCAAACGATCCTGCCGACCCAGGCGCTTCTGTCCGGCGGTAGCATCGATTATTAGGGGTGGACGGCGGCTAGGCCACGCGGAGACTAATGCTCGCTCGGCGCGCAGGCGTTCTCTGGCAGGAACGTCAACTCTTTCAGCTCGCCGCGAATGGCGAACTCGCCGTAGTCGATGCTGAGATCGGACGTGACGCCGTTTTCATAAAAGTTGTAGGTCAGCTCGTAGGAGGGCGGTGCGTCCTGCTTGTCTTTGCCGGTTTCGAAATAGCTGATCGACATCGGCCACGAACTGACGGCCGCGAGACGTCCGCCATCTTTCAGATTGGCCGTGGTTTTCGCAGCGCCTGGCGCCGCCGGATTGCCGATCACGGCGCTTGTCAGATAAACCTTCGTGCCTTTTTCCGAGCCGTCGTAGACATTCGCCGCCAGCAGGCGCTGACCGCTTTTTGCCGAGCGGATCAGCGCCTCGGCGTGCTGCATCGGGAAGTAGGTGTTGCTCGGCAGCTTGAACTTCGACTCGGCCGGCTTCACCAGATCGACATCGGCGACGGCTGACTTTGGATCGCGCTTGGCGTCGCCCTGGCTCGATTCAACCAGCGCGTCATTGGTGTACTGCATGGTCGAGAAGCGCAGCCGTTTGCCCGCGACCTCTTCCCAACTGGAATTTCTGAGATCGTTGATCGTCTCGCTGCCATCTTGGCTGCTCATACGGGTCACGAACCGCATGTTCTGCGTGTAGCCTTCACAAGCCGAGCCGCTCAATTCATAGACCATGCGGCCGGTCATGCCGGCGACGCCCGAACCGGACGCCGATTTGGTCAGCGTGATATCGTAGACGGCGCGATGCGGCGCAAAGCGGATGCTTTCCGCAGCGGTCGCCGGAGTGACGGCCAGCAGCGTTGCTGCGATTGCGATATGTCTCGTCGCCAAAACCATTATCTCAGCTCTTGATCTGTTTTCTGGGCGTCTCGTCAGTCTACCGGCGCAACGCCACCATTGCAAAGCGGCCGAACGACGGCCAGAACAGGCAAAGCGACGGCAACGCATTGCGCCACGTCAGCAAATTCGCACCAAAGCCGCAGAACCGCAGGACTTGTTATGACCTCAGACATCGAAACCCGGCTCAAAGTACTAGGATTTGAACTGCCGCCAGCACCAAAACCCGTCGCCAATTATGTGCCGTATTTGCTGGCGGGCGATCAATTGTTTATCTCGGGGCAGATTTCAAAGGCCGCCGACGGCGCAATTTTAACAGGCACACTCGGAGCGGGCCTCGAAGTTGTCGATGGCCAGGCGGCCGCGCGGCTGTGCGCGCTCAACATTCTGGCGCAGGCAAAGGCGGCGCTCGGCGACCTCGGCCGTATCAAGCAGGTATTGCGGCTGACAGGCTTCGTATCGTCGGCGCCTGGATTTTTCGACCAGCCCCTCGTCGTCAACGGCGCGTCCGATCTGATCGGCGACGTGCTGGGTGACGCTGGTAAGCACACCCGCGCCGCCGTCGGAGTCGCGAGCCTGCCCGCCAATGCCGCCGTCGAGATCGACGCCATTCTACAGGTCGCGTAACGCGTATGCTGGACCGCGCCGCATTTCTCCGTCCGATCGCACACCGCGGGCTGCATGCCGTGAAGCGCGGCATCGTCGAGAACACGGCGCCCGCGTTCGAGGCGGCAATCGCGAAAGGTTACGGCATCGAATGCGATCTGCGCGCCGGTCACGGTGGCGCGCCGCTGGTCTTTCACGACGAAACGCTCGATCGCCTGATTGACGGCAAAGGGGCGATCGCCGACGTCACGGCGGCCGACCTCAAACGATTGCGCCACAAGGTCGGTGGCGCCCAGGTCATGACGTTCGCCGAACTGCTCGAACTGATCGACGGCCGGGTGCCGCTGCTCGCTGAGATCAAAAGCGAGTGGGACCCACCGGACATGGCGTTCCTGAAGCGCGTCGCCAAGCTCGCGAATGCCTATCGCGGTCCTTTAGCGCTGATGTCGTTCGATCCCGCCGTCATGGCGGCATTGCGAGCGCTGACGACCGGCGTGCCGCTCGGCATCGTCTCCGGAAGTTTCAAGGGTGCCGGTTGGTGGAACCGCAAGATCTCGCGGCAGCGCGCCGCCAACTTGCGCGATCTGCTTGAATCGGCGGCAACTCAGCCCGACTTCTACGCCTACGAAATCGCGGCTCTGCCGACACCGGTCACGGCGTATGTGCGCGGCGTGCAAGGATTGCCGCTGTTCACATGGACGGTGCGGACACCAAAAGACCGCGCCAACGCCGCTCGGCACGCCGACGCGATGATCTTCGAGGGCTTCGAGCCTTAGCAAAAGGCTTCGAGCCTTAGCGCCCGCTCAGCCCTTCGCCGCCTTGGCCTTTTCGTAGAGCGGCATGACGATGGGCAAGTTTTTCTCGATCGTCGTGATGCGCGTCGCGTTCGAGGGATGCGTCGAGAACCACGCCGGAGGCGCGCCCTGCGCCGCGCTCGCCATCTTCTTCCAGAGTGTGATTCCGGCGCGCGGATCGTATCCGGCACGCGCGGCAAGTTCCAAGCCGATCAAGTCTGCTTCGGTTTCGTCGTTGCGCGAGAATTTCAGCGCCGCGAGACTCGATCCGGCAGCGCCAATCATTTCGCCGGCTTGCCCGAACAGCAACCCACCGATGACGCGGCTTGAGATGTTCGTCAGGTTGACCTTGGCGGCGCGTTCGCGCGCGTGCTCCCAGAGCGCGTGGCCCATTTCATGACCCATGATCATCGCGACTTCGTCGTCGGTCAGTTGCAGCTTGTCGAGAATGCCGGTGAAGAACGCGATCTTGCCGCCCGGCATGCAGAACGCATTGATCGACGGCGACTTGAGAACGTTGACTTCCCACTTCCAGTCCTTGGCGCGCTCGTTGAACTTGAATGTGAACGGATAGAGGTCTTCGAAAATCGCGCGCACACGCTTGACCTGCGGATCGTAGTCTTCAAGGAGCGCGGATTTCTGGAACGCTTGCCGCGTCATCTGATCGTACTGCAGCGCAGCCGACGCTTCGACCTTCTCGGCCGAAATCAATTTCGCGAACATCGACTTGCGTGGCACGGTCACGCCGCCGTCCTGGGCGCTCGCGGCTACCGTGGAGCAGAGCACGGCGACTGCCGCCATAAGAAGGACACGCGCCCGCAGCATCGTTTTGTGGCTCCCAATCAGCGTGGCTTGCTGACGCTTGGCGCGTCAGTCCGTTTCAATCCCGCTAAGAGATAAGCGCAGCAGTGATCCTTGACTAGCGGCTGGCGTAAAATCACATACGCTAAGGCGCCGCGATTGTGCGACGGTTGCGCAAAAGCACCGGACGATGAGGTTTATGACGGACGGCCACGATACAATCGTCAGATTGGAGCCCGATATTTCGGCAATCGCCGCGGCCGCGTGGGACGCCTGCGCCAATCCGCCGGGCCGAGGGTATCACCCTTTCGTCAGCCATGCGTTCTTGAAGGCGCTTGAAGACGCGCGCTGTGTCGGAGACGGCACGGGCTGGCTGCCGCGCCACTTGGTGCTCGAAGATCGCGATGGCGTGATTGGCGGCGTGGCGCCCTGTTATGTCAAAGGCCACAGCCAGGGCGAGTACGTCTTCGATCATGCCTGGGCGCAAGCGTACACGCAGGCGGGCGGGCGGTATTACCCAAAATTGCAGATCGCGGTGCCGTTTACGCCGGTGCCGGGGCCACGATTGCTCGTGAGGCCCGGACCTGCCGCGCGCGACAACGAACAGTTGCTAGCCGCAGCCGCTATCGAAGTCGCGCGGCAGAACGGGCTGTCGTCGGTGCACATGACGTTTCTCGATTGTGATGCGCAGGCGCGTCTGCAGCACCTCGGCTTTCTCGCACGGACAGGACAGCAGTTTCATTGGCAGAACGAGGGCTACGCGACGTTCGAGGACTATTTGGGGACGTTGGCGTCGCGCAAACGCAAAGCGACGCGGCGAGAACGGTTCGATGCGATCTCCGCCGGTATCGCAATCGAGCACCTGACGGGTGATGCGATCACGGACGCGCACTGGGACGCGTTTTATGCGTTCTACGTCGATACCGGAAATCGCAAATGGGGACGGCCGTATCTGAACCGCGCGTTCTTTTCGCGTCTCGGCGAAACCATGCGCGATCAGTGCCTCCTCGTGCTCGCAAAGCGTGATGGCCGCTATATCGCTGGCGCATTGAACATGATCGGCGGCGATTGCCTTTACGGCCGCTACTGGGGTGCGATCGAGCATCATCCGTTTTTGCATTTCGAGGTCTGCTATTATCAGGCGATCGATTATGCGATTACGCACAAACTTGCCCGTGTCGAAGCCGGCGCCCAGGGCGACCATAAATTGGCGCGCGGGTATTTGCCGGTGGAGACGTACTCGGCGCACTGGCTCGCCGATCCGGGTCTGCATAAGGCGGTCGAAAAATTTCTCAAGCAGGAACGCCGCATGATTGCGGAAAGCAATGCCGATCTGACCGATATGGGTCCGTATCGGCGCGGCGCGGATTAGGAATGCGGCTCACCACATCAAAACTGTCATCCCAGGGCTTGTCCCTGGGATCCATTGTCCAACAAACGCTGGCGCCAGCTGCAAGCGGAGCGATGGATCCTAGGCACAAGGCCTAGGATGACAGTCGTAGCAGCTTTACCGCTCTCGCCGCGCGGGGTAATTGTGCCGCGCGAGAGCAGTGAGGCGACATCCATGAGCTACGATACCGGCAATATCTTCGCGAAAATCCTGCGCGGCGAAATTCCGTCGCACAAAGTCTATGAAGACGACGACGCCGTCTGCTTCATGGATGTGATGCCGCAAGCGCCGGGCCATGCGCTCGTCGTGCCGAAAGCGCCATCGCGCAACGTGCTCGACGCCGATCCGGCCGTGCTCGCGAAAATTCTACCCATCGTGCAGAAGATCGCGATCGCATCGAAAGCCGCGTTCGCCGCTGATGGCATTACTGTCATGCAATTCAACGAACCGGCCGGCGGACAAACGGTGTTCCATCTGCACTATCACGTCATCCCGCGCATCGACGGCGTGCCGCTCAAAGCGCATTCCGGCAAAATGGAAGACGGCGCGGTGCTCGCAGCCAATGCCGCGAAACTCAAAGCTGCGTTGGGCTGATTTTTTGCGCCATGATCGGAAAAAGGAGTGGTCGGGGTGACCACTCCTTTCCGGACCAGACTTGGCTGGCACCTTGGGTCAGAGTGAAGGAAGGACGTTTCACTCTGTTGCTCGCTGACGCTCCGGGGGCGGAGCGGGTACAGCGTTACGAGATACAAGGCTGCTTCAGCGATGTGCGGACTCTGTAAAAAAATCTGATTCGGAGCAAGAAATTGTTGCAGTTGTAGTGCAGACTTGAGCACATCATCGGCGACGTCGGCGTGTTGAGTTCGTTCAACGTCTTGCGGCGCATATCATTTGCGGAGGTGTCATGGCGACTGTCCTAGTTATCGGTGCAAGTAAAGGCATCGGTCTCGAAACCATCAAAGCCGGACTTGCTGCCGGTCATACCGTCAAGGCCTTCGCGCGCTCCGCGCCGAGCATTCCGCTCACCGATCCGAAACTCGAAAAAATCCGCGGCGATGCGTTGTCGCTCAGCGATGTGCAAGGCGCGCTCAGAGGCGTCGATGCCGTGATCCAATCGCTCGGCGTCGCGACGGCCCAAGAATTGATTTTCGGCACGACGCTATTTTCAAACGCGACGCGCGTGCTCGTAGAAGCGATGCAGTCGGAGGGCATCAAGCGGCTGATCGCTGTAACGGGGGCTGGCGCTGGCAACAGTCGCGGCCGCATCACTCCGCTGTACGATTATCTGATGTTTCCGATCCTGCTGCAGCGCGTCTACAGCGACAAGGATATTGCCGAAGACATCATTCAGAAAAGCACGCTCGACTGGACGATCGTTCGCCCCGGTATGCTGACCAACGGGGCCGCCACGGGCAAATGGAAAGCGTTGCCTGACATCAATGACTGGCGCGGCGGCGTGATTTCACGCGCCGACGTCGGTTCGTTTTTGATCTCGCAGATCGACGACCGCAGCCTGCTGCGTCAGACGCCGCTGTTGATTACCTGAGCGCGTATCCCAAACCGGTAAAACGCACGCCTGAACAACGTAATCAGTCATTTGATATACTGTTCGTGCAGGTGCTTTGCCCTGCCCGTGGCCGCCTTCTACGCTTGGGGCGCATTTTTTCCGGCATTTTTAAAGCGTCTCGGGGGTCTCCATGCACGGCGGCGGCGACGGCCTCTCACGGCGCAGACTGCTATCTCACATGAGCGCAAGAGCACACACGAGCTTCCACGAGCAACGGGCATTGGCTTCATCCTGCAGGCGGATGGACGCAAAATAGTTTCGAGCGTTGCGTCTTGCGGCGCTGCTCGTTCGCGGCGCTGCCGGAATACAAAAATCACTTATCCATCGTATCGCACGCGACGTTCTGCACCCAGCATTCGTCAGGCATATTCTTTCCAGCCATCGACTTGCAGTTGTCGATCGCGAATTGCTTGGCGATGTCCTTGGTGTTGGCAATGGCCCAACCGACGCCCGTTGACGCGCGCGTCTGGCTGCCATTCATCGCAATAGCGACGCAGCGACCCTGGAAAACTTCAATCACTGCGCAGGCCTTTTGCGGCTTTGAGGCATTTTCGGGGATCGCGTTGTCGACCGCATCCTTGCCCTGGCAATACGCCATTGCGGTATCCTTGGCGCCTTGCCGAGTCTTGTTGTTGACTTCATAGCCGTAGACGAAGCCGTTATCCGGACTACCAAGAGGCAATCCGACGGCAAGCGCACCTTCGGCGGACGCGGGCGCGTATCCCGCGACATGGCTCGCAACCGTAAGCAGCGCCGCGCGCGCGACCGGTAAAAACCGTTTTGACATGTGATCCCCCTCCCAGCGCTCAAAAGCTAGCGGCGGCCCAATTTGAAATCAAATATCGCACACTGCTTATTTGCCGAAGGCGACGTTCGCTCCTGCAACAAAAAACGCCGGGCTCGTGGCCCGGCGTCTCTTTGTTTGGCGCTGGCGACTCTGCTTCGCAGAGCCGGCCGCCAGCGCATCAGCCTTACAACTATTCGTCTTTCTTCTTGCGCACCGTCGGGACGGTACCTGAACCCTTCGTCGGCTTGTCGCCCTTGTCCTTCGGACCCGGCAACGCCTTCTTCGCGGTCGCATCAACCAGAACCGGCTGCGGACCGTCGTCATCGTCCTCTTCCGGGTTGCGGCCCTTCTTCGCCGGATCGACGGGTACGTAGTCGAACGCGAGACTGCGATCCTCGCCCTTGCCGGTAACGAGCACCTTGACGGTGCCGCCGTGCTCGAGCTTTCCGAACAGCAATTCTTCCGCAAGCGGTTTCTTGATGTTCTCCTGGATCACGCGGCCGAGCGGACGCGCGCCGAACTTTTCGTCGTAGCCCTTTTCGGCCAACCAGCGTGTTGCTTCATCCGTCAGCTCGATCGAAACGCCGCGATCGGCGAGTTGCGCTTCGAGCTGGTAGATGAACTTCTCGACGACCTTGCCGATGATCTCCGGCGAGAGGCCAGAGAACGGCACGATGGCATCGAGACGGTTGCGGAACTCCGGCGTGAACAGCTTGGTCACGGCTTCCGTATCCTCGCCCTCGCGCTTCGACCGGTTGAAGCCCATCGCGGGTTTCGCCATGTCGGAAGCGCCGGCGTTCGTCGTCATGATAAGCACGACGTTGCGGAAGTCGATGGCCTTGCCGTTATGGTCGGTCAGCTTGCCGTGATCCATGACCTGCAACAGGATGTTGAACAAATCCGGATGTGCCTTCTCGATTTCGTCGAGCAGCAGCACGCAATGCGGATGCTGATCGACGCCGTCCGTCAGAAGGCCGCCCTGGTCGAAGCCGACGTAGCCCGGAGGCGCGCCGATCAAACGCGAGACCGTGTGCTTCTCCATGTATTCTGACATGTCGAAACGCAGAAGCTCGACGCCCATCAGATTGGCGAGCTGTTTCGCGACTTCGGTTTTGCCGACGCCGGTCGGGCCTGAGAACAGGTAGCAGCCAATCGGCTTTTCCGGTTCGCGCAGGCCCGCGCGCGCGAGCTTGATCGCGCTCGACAGGGCGCCAATCGCGGCGTCCTGGCCAAAAACGAGCCGCTTCAGGTCGCGTTCGAGGTTGCCGATAACCTCGGCATCGCTCTTGGTGACCGTCTTTGGCGGAATGCGCGCCATCGTCGCGACGGTGGCTTCGATTTCCTTCGTCGTGATCTTTTTCTTGCGCTTGCCTTCCGCGAGCAGCATCTGCGACGCGCCGGTCTCGTCGATGACGTCGATCGCCTTGTCCGGCAGCTTGCGGTCGTGGATGTACTTGGCCGACAACTCGACCGCCGCCTTGATGGCTTCGTTCGTGTACTTCAGCTTATGATAGTCCTCGAACACGCTCTTGAGGCCCTTGAGGATCTCGATCGTGTCTTCGATCGTCGGCTCTTTGACGTCGATCTTCTGGAAGCGGCGCACGAGCGCGCGATCTTTCTCGAAGTGCTGACGGTACTCCTTGTAAGTCGTCGAACCGATGCAGCGCAGCGTGCCCGATTGCAACGCCGGCTTCAGCAGGTTGGACGCGTCCATAGCGCCGCCCGACGTCGCACCCGCACCGATGACGGTGTGGATCTCGTCGATGAACAACACGGCGCCGTCATAAGCTTCGATTTCCTTCATCACGGCCTTGAGACGCTCTTCGAAATCGCCGCGATAGCGCGTGCCGGCCAGAAGCGAACCCATGTCGAGCGAGAAGATCGTCGCCGACTTCAAAACGTCGGGCACGTCGCCGTTAATGATCTTGCGCGCAAGACCTTCCGCGATCGCAGTCTTGCCAACGCCCGGATCGCCGACGAGCAGCGGATTGTTCTTTTGACGGCGGCAGAGCACCTGGATCGTGCGCAGCACTTCCTGCTCGCGTCCGATCAGCGGATCGATTTTTCCGTCGCGCGCCTTTTTGTTGAGATTGACGCAATAAGCCGAGAGCGCATCTCCGGCTTTTTTTTCCGCGCCTTCCTCGGTCGCGTCCTCGTCCGCGCCCCTCACAGGACGTGGCTCCGACATGCCGGGGCGCTTGGCGATGCCATGCGCAATATATTGGACAGCATCAAAGCGCGACATCTCCTGTTCTTGAAGGAAGTATGCTGCATGGCTTTCGCGTTCCGAGAAGATGCCGACGAGCACGTTGGCGCCGGTCACTTCTTCGCGGCCCGATGTCTGGACGTGGACGATCGCGCGCTGCACGACGCGCTGGAACGAGTTCGTCGGCTGCGCATCGCGCACGCCCTTGGCGTGACGCGGCGTCAATTCGGTATCGAGATACTCGACGAGGCGCGCGCGCAGCTGTTCGAGATCAACGGAACACGCGCGCATGACAGCGGCCGCGTCGCGATCATCGACGAGCGCGAGCAGCAGATGTTCGAGCGTTGCGTACTCGTGATTGCGGACGTTGGCGTATTCCAACGCACGGTGCAGCGAGGTTTCGAGATTCTTGGAAAGAGATGTCAATGCAGTCCTACTCTTTCTCCATGGTGCATTGTAAAGGATGGCCATGCTGTCGTGAATAATCCATGACCTGCGTGACCTTCGTTTCGGCGACTTCGTAGGTATAAACCCCGCACAAACCGACGCCCTTCTGATGGACATGCAGCATGATGCGGGTCGCGTCCTCCTGTCCCTTCTGGAAAAAGCGCTGCAAGATCAGCACGACAAATTCCATCGGTGTGAAATCGTCATTCAACAGTAGGACTTTATAAAGGCTCGGCTTCTTTGTTTTCGGCCGGGTCTTGGTGACGATGCCGGTTTTCCCTTCATCGTCGCCGCGGTTGCCGCCGTCGCCCGGACGCGATCCGTTGTTGCCTGCCATCGTTATATCGTGGCGGAAATCTTGAGGTACAAGCATCAGGCGTCGAGAAGTCGTCATTTCAAATCCAGTCGCATGGCAGCCACGTCATGCGGGCTGCTCTATTCTTTTATTGTAGCAAATTCGAAACCATCGTCACAACTGCACAGCCCCACACCGGTGGACGGCGCCGATTCGCTTGCTGAGGGTTGCTGCGACCACACAGTTTGGCGGCGCCTCGCGGCGCATTTCAGCCATCCCGGTTTTCTCGCAAGTGGCCCGCCGCGTATGCGCATATGGGTAATCTTTCCCCCTCTGCAATGGCCGCCAGAGCAACCGGCTAAGGTCACCGCGCCGAGCCGCGATGGCAGACGTCTGGCGAGAAGCGTGCCAAAGTCAACGATGCGCCGGCAAGCGCCGAAAATACGGGCGTTAGGCGCTGTCACAGACGGCCGCGCATTCCGTGCGGGCACGCCGGGATGACACACAAATTGGCGGTTTTTTTACCACGGCGCTTAACGGTAACGCAGTTCGCCGCGTGTACCCTTCAGCCTTCGGAAACTCTTTGCAGCGCCGCAGCGGCGCCCAAAAGGTGCCCAATAACAATGGTTCGCTCGTCGGATGGCGGGGTGCCAGGCTCAACCGGAGCACGCGAATGTGCAACCGGCCGGTCAAAAACAACAGGCGAACCGTATCGCGGCCGAAAAAGCGGTGCGGAGTTGAGGGATCTGCGTTTTGGTGCGGCGTTCGTCGATAGCGATGCTCGTTCTAGCGAGCCTTCAGGCGTTTCTTGCGTCCGCGTCGCCAGCATTGGCTGACGGCGGCAAGCACGCCGCTATGATCGTCGACGCCAACACCGGCGCCGTTCTTCACGCAGACGATGCCGACGAACTGCGCCATCCCGCGTCGCTCACCAAAATGATGACGCTCTATATGACATTCGAACTGCTGCAGGTCGGCCGTTTGAAAATGTCGGACCGCGTGATCATCAGCGATAATGCCGCAGCACAAGCGCCCTCGAAACTCGGCCTTGAAGCCGGCGAGAGCCTGTCCGTATCGGACGCCATTCGCGCTCTGATTACGAAATCCGCCAACGACGTTGCTGTCGCTCTCGCCGAAAAGATCGGCGGCAGCGAACGCAATTTCGTGCGCCTGATGAATGCGCGCGCCCGCGAACTCGGCATGTCGAAGACCACCTTCCAGAACCCGTCGGGCTTGCCTGATAAAAATCAGGTCACGACGGCGCGCGACATGGTCACGCTCGGCATGCGCCTGCAGGATCATTTCCCGGCCTATTATCCTCTTTTTGCGACGCGCTCGTTCGGCTTCAATCGCGCGACGTACCGCAACCACAACACGCTGCTCAATTCGTTCCAGGGCATCGACGGCATCAAGACCGGCTATACGCGCATGAGCGGGTTCAACCTCGTCTCGTCGGTACGCCGCGGCGACCGCCATGTCGTCGGCGCGGTGTTCGGCGGATCGAGCGCCGCGTCGCGCAACGCCGAAATGCGCAACCTTCTGACGCGCGCTCTGGCGCGCGCGTCGGCAACGAAGACCCGCAAGCCGCAGCCGATGCTGATCGCCAAGCTCAAGGCGCCGCCGCAGGTTGCCGAGCGTCCGAAGCGCGCGGAAGCACCGAAGTTTGCTGCCGCTGAAGCGCCTAAACCGTTTGCAGTTGGCCAGCCGCTGCCGATGGCGCAAGCGCGCGTTGCTGCCGCGCCGGCGCAGAATTTGCCGCAAGAGCGGACGCAGAACTTTTCGCAAGATCAGGGCGCGCCGGTCGACGTTTTCAAAGTCAAACGCATGCCCGTCGCGATGCGGCAAGCGGCACCTCAGCCCGTACACTCACCGGACGAAACGACCGATATGTCGGCGTCTGAAACGGCCGCCGAATTTGCGGCCGGCGCGCACCCGGCGGCGTTCGCCGTGGCGTCGACCGTATCAGCGCCAACAGCCGCATCGTTTGCGCCGTCCAGCGCGGACGTCGGCCCTGCTGCAATGGAAACCGTCATTCCGAAAACACGCGTCGTCAACATCGACTACGGCGACAACGATGTACGGAATGGTGCGGCGGCTTCGTTGCCACCGGTCGCGAGCGTTCAGCCGCCCGCACCCGTCGCATTCGCGTCGCCGCGCACCGAAACCCTCAATACCGTCGCTATGCTCGGCGCGCGTGATCTTCCTCCGGCCGAACGCGCACGCCCGCCCTCCTCTTTGCAGGCACAAGCTGCAATGATACCAGCAGCGAGCGCGCAACGTGTCGCGACGTTGCAACCGGCCGCATACCAAACAGCACCAGCCGCGACGCCGCGTGGCCGATTCGAAGTCCAGATCGGCGCCTATGCGTCGATCGATGAAGCCCAGCGCGCGTTGACGTCGGCTCAGTCGCGCGCGAGGCAACTGCTTGCGGGCTACGGATCGGTGACGCATCCCGTACAGAAGGCCGGGCGCACGATGTATCGCGCGCGGTTCTCAGGGTTTGATGCGGGCCGCGCGTCGAGCACCTGCACGGAACTGCGCCGTCAGGCGATTGACTGCTTCGTCATGAGCGCCGAATAAATTTCAAGACGTGCGCGACAGCAGCGTCGTGTTACCGCCCGTCGCGGTGATGTCCGTTGAGCGTGTGCGCTCGGTCGCAAACCGTAGGACGTAGTTCGGTCCACCGGCTTTCGGTCCCGTGCCCGACAGCCCTTCGCCACCGAACGGCTGCACGCCGACGACGGCGCCGATCTGGTTGCGGTTGACGTAGAGATTGCCGACGCGGGCGTGCTCGGCGACGTAGTCGGCGACGCTCTCGATGCGGCTGTGCAGGCCAAGCGTCAGGCCGTAGCCTGTTGCGTTCAGCGACGCGATCACCGCGTCCAAGCGGCCGCGCTCGTAGCGCACGAGATGCAGGATCGGTCCGAAGACTTCGCCATTCAGACGGTCGATGCGGTCGATCTCGTAGAGCGCGGGCGTGACATACGTTCCAGCGCGGCAAGCCTCGGGCAGCGGCAGGTCGATCAACTCCCGGCCTTCGCGCTGCATCCGAACCTTATGGCCTTCAAGCCTGTCCTGCGCTGCGTCGTCGATCACCGGGCCGATATCGGTTGCGAAGTCGAGCGGATCGCCGACGTCGAGCGCTGCGATGGCGCCGGTCAACATCGATTTGACGCGCGGCGCGAAATCATCCTGCACGAATAAAATGCGCGCCGCCGAGCAGCGCTGCCCTGCGCTATCGAACGCTGAGCGCACCGCGTCGCGCACGACTTGTTCGGGCAATGCGGATGAATCCGCGATCATCGCATTCATGCCGCCTGTTTCGGCGATGAACGGCACAATCGCGCCGCGGCGGTCGAGCAGCGTTTTCTGGATAGCGCGCGCCGTGTCGGTCGATCCGGTGAAGGCAACGCCCTGGACGCGCAAGTCTTTAACAATGGCTTCGCCGAGCTTGCCGCCGCCGGTGACGAGATGCAGCACGCCGGTCGGCACGCCGGCTTCGTGCAAGAGTTTGACAGCAAGGAAAGCTGTGATCGGCGTTTGTTCGGCCGGCTTGGCGATGACCGGATTGCCGGCGGCCAGAGCTGCTGCGATCTGGCCGGTAAAAATCGCCAGCGGGAAATTCCACGGGCTGATGCACGCAAACGGACCGCGCGCGCGCAGGGTCAGCGTGTTTTCTTCGCCTGTCGGACCTTTGAGCGTGACTGGCTCAGAGAAGAGGCGCTGCGCCTCGTTGGCGTAGTAGCGCAGATAATCGACGGCTTCGCGGATTTCCGATTGCGCCGCGTCCAACGTCTTTCCGGCTTCGCGCACGAGCGCTGCCATCAACACGGTTCGGTCGCGCTCATAAAGGTCCGCAGCAAGCGCCAACACGCGGGCGCGTTCGGCCGCCGGCGTCATGTCCCAACCATGCGCGGCCGCGGCTGCAGATGAAATCGCTTCTTCAAGCAGCGCCGGCGTCGCAAGCCTGAGCGATCCGAGGCGCTCGCGCTTGTCGTGCGGGCTAACAAGCAGCGACGCCATATCGCCGCCGGCAGTCGGCTTACCGTTGACGATCGGGCCTGCAGCGAAGGGTGCTTTCAACGCCGCAGCGATGCCGTCGAGCAACGGCAGGCGCACCGCTGGCTCGGTGAGCGCGAGGCCGACGCTTGCCTTGCGCTCGGGCCAGAAAATATCGCGCGGCCGTTCCAGCAGGCTGACGTTGATGCCCTCGACCCGCTCGCGTTCGGCGATTTCAACGGGATCGGCGATAATCTCGGAAACCGGCGTTTCGTCGTCGGCGATACGATTGACGAACGACGTGTTGGCGCCGTTCTCAAGCAACCGGCGAACGAGATAGCCAAGCAGGTCTTCATGCCCGCCGACGGGCGCATAAATCCGGCAGGCGCGCGTCGCGCGGTTTTCAGAAAGCACTTCCTCGTACAGCGCTTCGCCCATGCCGTGCAGGCGTTGATATTCGAATTCGGCATTGCCGCCCGCGACGCTGGCTGACGCAACCGCGTGCGCATTATGCGTCGCGAACTGCGGATAGAAGCTCGTCGGGTTCGCGAGCAGCATGCGCATGGCGGCGAGATACGAAACGTCGGTGTGCAGCTTGCGCGAGAACACCGGATAGTCTTCAAGGCCGCGTTCCTGCGCCCATTTGATCTCGCTATCCCAGTAGGCGCCTTTGACGAGGCGAACCGGAATGCGCTTGCCGGTCTGCTCCGCGAGACGGCGCAGCCAGCGCAGCAATGGCACGGCGCGCTTGCCGTAGGCCTGCACGGCGAGGCCTAGCCCGTTCCAGCCGTCGAGTGCCGGATGCAAAAGCGTCTCACCGAAGAGATGCGCTGTCGTGTCGAGACGATCTTGTTCTTCGGCGTCGACGGTCAGGCCAAGCCCCTTGGCGCGCGCGGCTTTTGCCAGCATCAGCAGCAACGGCGCGAGCTCAGAATGAAGACGGCGCTCTTTGCCCGGTTCGAAACGGGGATGCAGCGCTGACAGCTTCACCGAAATCGACGGCCGAGCGAAAATCGCGTCGGCGTTGCTGGCGTTGAACGGTCCGCTCGCCGCGCCGACCGCCTCGATCGCCGACATGTAGCGCTGAAAATATCGCTCGGCGTCCTGTTCGGATCGCGCGGCCTCACCAAGCATGTCGTAAGAGAAGCGATACCCCTTGGCTTCATAAGCCTTGGAGCGCAGCAGCGCCGACTCAATCGTAGCGCCAAGCACGAATTGGTCGCCAAGCAGCTTCACCGCTTGGCGCACGGCAACACGGATCGTCGGCTCGCCGGTGCGCGCAACGAGACGCTTCATCGCCTGCAGCGGATTGGAGCCTTTGGCTTCCTTCAGTTTGACGAGCCTGCCCGAGAGCATCAGGCCCCACGTCGAGGCGTTGACGAACAGGCTGTCGGACGCGCCGAGATGCTTTTCCCAGGCGCCGCCCGATATCTTGTCGGCGATAAACTGATTGGCGGTTTCGGTATCGGGAATCCGCAGCAGCGCTTCCGCGAGACACATCAGGATCACGCCTTCGTCGGTCGACAGACCGTACTCGTGCATGAAGGCGTCGATGCCAGCATGCTGGGCCCTGTTGGCGCGTGCCCCGTGAACGAGACGACGGGCAGCGTCCTGCGCGCGGCGGCGTTCGTCTTCGGTGAAAACGGCCCGCTCAATCAGGCCGGCGACAAGACGCTGTTCATCGACCAGGTAATGCGCGCAGATTTCGTCGCGCGGCGGTAGTTTTTGGCCGTTTACAATCTCGTCACGCCGCAGTGCCGCAACCATGATCAATCCCGAAAGCGCTGAAACCCGAGGACGCACACGATTCGAATACGTCATAGACTATCAGATATAATGGCGATGTGCGCTGCGCGCTTGCGGCGCTGGCAACCGCTGCCTCTTGACGGATTCGCGTGGCGAAGGCACCTGACAACCGTGTAAGCCCGCGGAAGGAGCGGAATTTGAGCAAGTCGCTGAAAATCGTGCGCACCGTCAAAGATTTGCGCAAGCAGGTCGGCAAATGGCGGGCAGACGGCAAGAGCGTCGCGCTGGTGCCGACGATGGGCGCGCTTCATGATGGCCACCTTGGTTTGGTCAAACTCGCGAAAAAGAAGGCCGACCGCGTTGTCGTGTCGATCTTCGTCAATCCGACGCAGTTCGCGCCAACGGAAGACCTGTCGCGCTATCCGCGTGACGAAGCTGGCGACCTTGAAAAGCTCGGCGGCGTCGGCGCCGATCTGCTCTGGGCGCCATCAGTCGAAGAAATGTATCCGGACGGCTTTTCCACAGCAATCGTCGCGGGATCGGCAGCCGAAGGCCTCGAAGGCGCAATTCGCCCGCAGCATTTCGGCGGCGTTGCAACCGTGTGCTGCAAACTGTTCTCGCAGGTTTCACCTGACGTCGCGATTTTCGGCGAGAAGGATTATCAGCAGCTGATCGTGCTACGCCAAATGGTGCGCGATCTGAACCTGCCACTGAAGCTGATCGCCGCGCCGACGAAGCGCGCCGCGGACGGTCTCGCGATGTCCTCGCGCAACGCCTACCTCACCGAAGCCGAACGCGCGATTGCACCGTCGCTATTCGCCGTCCTCTCAGAACTTGCCGCCGACGTCAGCGAGGGCGCCGACCTTGCCGCCGGCATCGCGAACGCGAAACGCAAACTGCTCGCGTCCGGTTTTTCGAGCGTCGATTACGTCGAAGTCCGCGATGCGGAAACGCTCGCGGCTGTCGATCGCGCCGATACAGCGCCGCTTCGGGTTCTGGCAGCCGTGCGTCTCGGCAAGACCCGGTTGATCGATAACGTCGCCGTCTGATTGTCGAAGCCGCGTCTAGTTCTTCTGCGTGATTGCAGTCATGAGCACGTCTGGCCCAACCCCGAGATTGATCATGATCTGCTGGCCGACCGTCGTGCCGGGAGGCGGCGTCTTGCTGTACGGTCCCGGCAAAAAGGGAAGTTGAAAGGAAAATTGCTGTTTCGCCGGGTTTTCCGGCTCTGTGGTCGCGCCGCTTGCCGAGGACGGCATCGCCGCCGCTTGTTGCGCGCCGACATCGTTTTTGCTGCGCTTCACGGCCGCGATCTTGGCGCCGGCAGGCCGGTATACTTTCTTGCGCTCGCGGGCAGCGCCGAGAACCGGGTCTTTTGCGGTCGAACGCACATCGACGGCCATTTGGCCGATGATACCGCCGGATGCATTGAGCGTCTCAATGTTCGCCGCAATCGGCCCGGCATGACCGGGTGGAACTTTTACAATCAGCGCGTTGATCTCATCAGGCTGCAACCGCCATTCCGTCGCGGACATCTGCGCGCCAGCCGACAGCGTCGTTCCCGGCGGCAAATTCCGTATGACGATGCTGGCGGCGCTACTGGATGCATCTCGCATATCGGCAAAAGGGCCGCCGTCGATGCAAACGCCGTCCTTTGAAAGCAACTCGGCATACAGATCGGCAAACCGCAACGCGAACTGCAGCCGCTTGTCGGCGTCGAGCGTGCCGTGGCTGACTTTTTCAGGCGCCGCGCCACTGCCAGAAAATTGTTCGGCGATGGCATCGGCAGCCGAAGGTGCCGATTGCGAAAAAGGACCACTACGGCCGGTACTTATCCAGGCAAGTATGAGTATTCCGGCGCAAAGCAACGTCGGCAGAAAGCGGCGCAACACGTGAGACGCGGCGACGGCTTTATCGGTGTCAGGCTCAAGGCGCGGACGCGTCAGGAACGCGGGCACGGGCGAGCCGTCGGTATCGTTGGAGCCGAGCCGAGATGTGGCGCTCTCGGGTCCGAAGTCGAGGCCATCATGCCAGCGCAGGTCTTGGCGGGAGGCCTCTGGTGCACGTTCGCTCGACACGAACGTGTCGGCACCGAACACATCGCTGATGATCAAGCGGTGTGCGCCGACGAGAGACTCGAAGCGGTCGCGATAGGTCTTCGCGCGGCCCGCCAGGGCTTTGATCAACCCGAATATCTGGGCGGCAGCTAGCAAAATACGACGAATCAACATCGGCAAACTCCAGAACCGGAAATCGCAACGCGATTTCCAGGCCGCCAAAAACGGCGACCCATGCAGTCCGACTTTTCCCGCTCGCTGACGCCGGTCCGAAGCTCAAACGCGAAGCACCAGCGCAGCGCATCGATAACGGCAAGTTTCCCTTAACCACAGCAAACTCGGTGAGCTTGGTTGTCCAAACGTTGTAGTTTGTTTCATCCAGGTTTTGTTCGCGATGAGCACTAAAGCCGATTGCCTCAGCAAAGCCGGTCCGAATCGCATCCGAAACAGCCTGCAAAGTCTTGAAAGTGTGACGCATTGGCCGTGGTCAGCCGGCAAAAGCGCGGCGGGTCATGGTGGCCGCGGTCGCGAACGCGCTATAAGACAGCCATCCAGATTCGCCTGCGCGGTGTCCGTGCTTCGCGTCGCGTGGCCAGCGTTTAGGCCGCCTCGCCGCGCCGCATCACATCTGCCGATGAGACCTCGCATGGCTAGATCGCAAAACGACCTGTTTTCTGATTTTGAGAGTGAAATGACCGAGAAATCGTCGCGCGCCCGTAAGTCCACTGAAGCGACAGGATACAGCGAACACGACATTGAAGTGCTCGAAGGGCTGGAGCCGGTGCGGCGGCGCCCTGGTATGTACATCGGCGGCACCGACGAAAAGGCGATGCATCACTTGTTCGCCGAAGTCATCGATAACTCGATGGACGAAGCGGTTGCAGGCCACGCGACATGGATCGAAGTCGAGTTGTCGGCAGATGGATTTTTGTCCGTGTCAGATAATGGCCGCGGCATCCCTGTTGGCCCGCACCCCAAATACAAAAACAAAAGCGCGCTCGAAGTCGTCATGACGGTGCTGCACGCCGGCGGCAAATTCGATAGCAAGGCGTACTCGACATCGGGCGGTCTGCACGGCGTCGGCGTTTCGGTCGTCAACGCACTTTCCGAGCTTGTCGAAGTTCAAGTCGCGCGCGACCAACAACTCTACCGCATGGTCTTCTCGCGCGGCGAACCGCAGACCAAGCTCGAAAAGCTCGGCTCGATCATGAACCGGCGCGGCACGAAAGTCCGCTTCAAGCCGGACGAAAAGATTTTCGGCAAGGGTTGTGCCTTCAAGCCCGCGCGCTTGATGAAAATGGCGCGCTCAAAAGCGTATCTCTTCGGCGGCGTCGAGATCCGCTGGACATGCGATCCGTCGCTGATCAAGGACGACACGCCGGCGCAGGCGACGTTCCATTTCCCGGGCGGGTTGAGCGACTACCTGACATCAACAATCGAAGGTCAGACGCGCGTCACCAAAGACATCTTCTCCGGCCGCATCGAAAAGGACGGCGGCCACGGCTCCGTCGAATGGGCGTGCGCGTGGATATCCGACGAAGACGGCTTCTCGACGTCGTACTGCAATACCATTCCCACGGCAGAAGGCGGCACGCACGAGAACGGTCTGCGGCAGGCGCTTTACAAAGGTCTACGCGCTTACGGCGAACTCGTCGGCAGCAAGAAGGCCGTGCAGATCACGTCGGAAGACGTCATGGGCACGGCGGCCTCGATGCTGTCGGTGTTCATTCGCGAGCCTGAATTCCAGGGCCAGACGAAAGATAAACTCGCGACCGTCGAAGCGACCAAGATCGTCGAAACGGCTGTCCGCGATGCGTTCGATCATTGGCTGGCGGATTCACCGCAGCAAGCGACGCGCCTGCTCGAATGGTGCATCGATCAATCGGAAGAACGGCTGAAGCGCCGCCGCGAAAAAGAAGTCGGGCGGCAATCGGCGACGCGCAAACTGCGCCTTCCCGGCAAATTGTCCGATTGCTCGATTCAGCAGGCGGCGGGCACCGAAATCTTCATCGTCGAAGGCGACTCGGCCGGCGGCTCCGCAAAGAGCGCACGCGATCGCGAAACGCAGGCGATCCTACCCCTACGCGGCAAGATTTTGAACGTCGCCAACGCGTCGTCCGCCAAGCTCTCGCAGAACCAGCTGATCTCGGATTTGATCCAGGCGCTTGGCTCGGGAACCGGCACGAAGTACCGCGACGAGGATTTGCGCTACGAGCGCGTGATCATCATGACCGACGCCGACGTCGACGGCGCGCACATCGCGGCGCTGCTGATCACGTTCTTCTATCAGGAGATGCCGGAGCTGATCGAAAACGGCCACCTCTATCTCGCCGTGCCGCCGCTCTACAAAATCACGCAGGGCGCCAAGTCACTTTATGCGCGCGACGAAAAACATCGCGATGAGCTGATCGCGAAGGAGTTTAAGGCGAACCCGCCAGTCAAGGTCGGACGCTTCAAAGGTCTCGGCGAAATGAACGCGAGCGAACTCAAAGAAACGACGATGGACGTGAAGAAGCGCACGTTGCTGCGCGTTTCGATCGGCGAAGGCGAACGCTCCGGCCTTGGCGACGTCGTCAACGCGCTGATGGGCTCGAAACCCGAAGCCCGCTTCCGCTTCATCCAGGACCGCGCCGCGTTCGCGAAGGACTTGGATATATAAGTCGTCGCGAACTCCATTTGCCTGTGAGGATTGCTGCAATCCGATTGACGTGGGAAGGTTCGGACCAATGTCAAAAGACGCAACACGTGGCAAATCTCTGGTGCAGCTCGTTCGCGCAATCGTAAGCACGACCGTCGTCTGCCTATCGACCGCAGCGGCAGGCGCCGAAACGACGAGCCTCGATGTCTTGACGGGCTCGTGGCGCGGCAGCGGAGCGATGCTGTTCGAGGACGGCACCTCTGATAACCTGAGCTGCACCGGTTATTACAAACCGAGCCCAACCTTGAGCGTCGTCATCCGCTGCAAAGGTGTTGAATCGAATTTTGAACTCCGCAGCAAGTTGCTGAAGTCCGAAGGCGAGAAGGTCTCAGGCACTTGGGAGGAACGCACGTATAACGCATCAGGCGATGCATCGGGCACAGCATCGCCCGGCAAACTCAGCGTCCAGTTCGGCGGAAGTCTCGCAGGCAAACTCGATATGAGCTTCACGTCATCGAGCCAATCCGTCTCCGTTACAATCGAAACGCAAGGCACCGGCCTAAAAGGCGCACGCATTAGCTTCAGCCGGATGTGATATGGGTCGCGCCATCAACCCCCAAGGCGCTGTCCAACACCCGCCGCGGGATGACGCGCATCCCCGCGCCTGTTCTGACGGCGAACATACGTAATCGTCGCCGCCGGCTGATCGCTTTTCACCTTGAGCGCGGCGGCGAGCGCGTCGTCAGCATCAACGACGACGTGACCCGATCTGTCTTTCAATCTGAGGCCGACGGCATAGAGCATTGCAAGACCTCCTTGGTGCACGGCCCTGGGGTTTGCTTCCTCACCTCGTCCCACACTAGCACGCCGCGTCAGCCCACGCCTGCATTTTCCCCGCCTCGAAAGCGAAGTTCTTATTCCACATCACAATACGATCTGCGCTCGCAATCGCCGCCTCAGATGTCTAGCGTTTTTGTGGGTCCGCTGATGAGTCGGGCTATGAACCCGGACGCTTGCGCAATCGCGTTCAGTGTGTCGCGCTAAGCTCAGGCGGCCCCAGAGCTCGCGTCGGTGCGCGAGCACATACAGGGGAACAGAACTATGAATTTCAAAGCACTCGGGGCCGAAGCCGTCGGTACATTCATGCTGATGGCGTCCGTACTCGGCGCAGCGTTCTATTCGTTTGGAGCACCAGCAGGCGCCGCTGGCATTATCGGCGTCGCACTGTCGATCGGTCTCACTGTCATGGCCTTGGCCTACGCGATCGGTCATGTTTCCGGCGGCCACTACAATCCGGCTGTTACACTCGGCCTTGTTGCAGGCGGACGCTTCCCAATTGCTGATGCTCCCGCATACATCGCCGCGCAGGTCATTGGCGCGTGCGCGGCCTGCGGTGTGTTCTCTCTGATCGGAAATACCGGTGCGACGTATGCCGCCAACGGCTACGGCGACCTGTCGATGCTGAAGGCCACCCTTGGCCAAGTGTTCGTCATCGAAACCGTCCTGACGGCGTTCTTCCTACTGGTGATCATGGGTGTGACGCGGGCCAACGGCCCGGCAATCATGGCGCCTGTCGCAATCGGTCTGACGTTGACCGCGATCCATCTGATGGCGGTCCCGATTTCGAACGCTTCGGTCAATCCGGCGCGCAGCTTGGCCTCGGCGGTGTACGCTGGCGGCGAACCGCTATCGCAGGTCTGGTTGTTCTGGGTCGCGCCAATTCTGGGTGCGGTCATCGGCGGCACAATCGGCAACTGGCTGCTTAGCAAATAAGGATGCCGGCAGGGGTGGTACGCCGCCCCTGCCCTCGCCTTCGCGCCGGCAGTTCGCCGGCCTAGGTTGACGACAAAGGCGCCGCAGTGCGGCAATATTCCTCCGTCAAATATCGCCAAAGACCCGGTTTTTCTTGCTTCCGGCCGTCAGGTATGCGAGCACCCGAGCGTGCCGGAGCGCAGGGGTTTGATTTGAGCTACTTTAAGCTTTTTTGATCCATCTCTCCCCATTTGGTTTTGTCCTTTTCGGCACGTGTCCCCCTGCGCTCTCGTTCGATGCCCCTGGCCGCTTCCTGCGTCCGGGCACGCTTGAGTATGCAGATGGAGACGATGTCTTTTGGAAACGACGACGTTCGCTGACCTTGGCTTATCGCCGAAGGTGCAGGCGGCCATTACGGCTGCCGGATATACCAACCCAACCCCCATTCAAGCCGCAGCCATTCCCGTTGCCGTAACCGGCCGCGATGTGCTCGGCATCGCGCAAACCGGCACCGGCAAGACGGCGTCGTTCACGCTGCCTATGATCACGCGATTGGAAACGGGACGCGCGCGCGCACGCATGCCGCGCTCGCTGATCCTGGCGCCGACGCGCGAACTCGCGGCCCAGGTCGAGCAGAGCTTCGAGAAGTACGGCATCAATCACAAGCTGTCGGTCGCTTTGCTGATTGGCGGCGTGTCGATGGACGAGCAAGTCAAAAAGCTGGATCGCGGCGTCGACGTGTTGATCGCCACGCCAGGACGTCTGCTCGACCATTTCGGACGCGGGCGCATCATGCTGATGGGCGTCGAAATTCTCGTCATCGACGAAGCCGACCGCATGCTCGACATGGGCTTCATTCCCGACATCGAGAAAATCTGCAAGCTGCTGCCGCCGCGCCGGCAGACGCTGTTCTTCTCGGCAACAATGCCCCCCGAGATCACGCGCCTCGTCAGCCAGTTCCTGAAAGACCCAGTGCGCGTTGAAGTCGCCAAACCGGCGACGACCGCGAAGACGATTACGCAGCGTTTCCGTTTCTGCCCAGACGGCGAAGATTACGCCAAGCGCGAAGTGCTCCGCGAGTTGATCAAGACCGGTAACGTCAAGAACGCGATCATCTTCTGCAATCGCAAGCGTGACGTCGCCGTATTGCATAAATCGCTGACCAAGCACGGCTTCAACGCCGGCGCTTTGCACGGCGACATGGAGCAGAGCGCACGCACCGCGACGCTCGATAAGTTTCGCGCTGGCGAGATCATGCTGCTGGCGGCGTCCGACGTTGCGGCGCGGGGCCTCGATATCCCGGACGTGTCGCACGTTTTCAATTTCGACCTGCCGTGGGCTGCTGACGATTATGTCCACCGCATCGGCCGCACGGGCCGGGCCGGCCGCGAAGGCCACGCCGCATCACTCGTCAGCCCCGACGATCTGAAGTTCGTCAAAGACATCGAGAAGATCACCGGCGAAGCGGCCATCTGGCTCGGCGATGCGCCGACGGACGAAGATTTCGCGGGCGCAGGCAAGCGCAAGCGTGGCCGCGGTGGACGTGTCGCCCCGCCGCCGCAGCGCGGACGCGAAGCCCGTGGCAACGGCGAGCACCGTCAGCACGGTGGCGGAGACCGTCCCGAGCGCGGCCCAAGGCCTGAGCGCGCGGAACGGCCAGAACGTAGCGATCGCCAGGAACGGCCGCAGCAGCCGCGGCACGCCGATCAACCGCGCGCTGATCGTCCGCCACAGCAGAACCGGCCGCAGCGTAGCGAACAACCGCGCAACGATTCCCCGCGTCGTGAGCAACACAGCACGCCGCGTGGCGAGCGCGCACCGCAGCAACACCAGCCGCAGCAACGTCCGCCGCGCGAAGCCCGCGCGGATTCGTGGACGGATGCGCCGAAGCCCGCTTCTGGCGCGAAGCCTCAGGCACAGGACAAAGGCAAGCAGCAAAAGTCGCAACAGCAGCAGGGCGACCGGCTCGGCTTCGCTGACAGCATGCCGGCCTTTATGCGCAAGCCGCCGCGGCCACTGAAACAGCCGGGTCGCGGTTAAGCCCCAGGCCCACGTCGAATGCGCGCCGGTATGCCGGCGCGCTTCTTCGCTTTAAGCGCTGCTGCCCCTGGTCATGCGCGCCAGGACGCCGTCGCGTTTGACGCGTGCGTGCCAGATGGCAGCCGCGACGTGCACCACAACAAGTGCGATCATCGCGTATGCCAGCAATGCGTGCGCCTCTTCGAGCGGCTTGTGGTACGGCGACTCGGTACCGAGCATGTTGGGCATCGGCACGATGCCGAAAAGCCAGTAGTCGAGCGTCCGGCGCCCTGATCCCGCCAGGAACCATCCGACGACCAGCGTCGCAAACACCAGCGCATAGAGCCCGATGTGCCCGAGGCGCGCTGCTGTGATTTCCCATTTGGCGGAGCCGGCCGGCGGCGTCGGTGTCGGGTTCAACGCCCGCCAGATCAGCCGCGCGACCATCAAGGCCAGCAAACTGATGCCGATCGAAGCGTGGATCGCGTAGTGATAGGCCCGGTCTTCCCGCGCCGGGAATTCGCTCATCCATAGACCATAGGCAAACATGCCGATGATCAGCGCACCCGTACCCCAATGGAATGCGCGCGCAACAGCGCCCCAGTTCGTCTCCGTATTCCGCAGCATGATTTCTGCCCCCGTATTTCCCGCCGAACGCAATGATACCGATCACTGCGTTTTCAGAACGAATAAGACACCCATTTTCCGGCGCTTCAACCAACGCCATCCGGTCACCGATTGCTGTGCCACATCAGGCTTTGCTGCCGCGTTTCGGTTTGGGCGCGGGCAGCTTTACAACGGCCGCGCCGGCCGCGCCGCGCGTTCTCGGCTTGGCCGACTTCGCCAATTTCGCTTTGGCCGCGACAGAAACAGCCTCGCGCGCCCAGTCGAGCATTTCGTCGGGGGCGTCATAGAGCCGCTCCGGTGCTTGGCGGTACGACGTCGTCACGGTTTTCGATTTGGTCGTATAGGAAAACGGCTGCAGGCCTTCGGCATCAAAACGCGCCACTGTGCTGTCGTCCGACTTCAGATACAGCTTGCCGTCGAAAATCAGCGCGAAGAATTGCCCATCGGCGTAAATCCCGGAACCGGAAAACATCGGCTTGATGACGATGACGCCGAGTGGCGCCAGAAGGTCACGCAGCAGTTCGGTGAAGGCGTCGCGCTTGCGCATCGCGCATACCTCAGAAGCCGCTGCCGGGTTGCGCGAGGTAGGCGGCCTCGTCTGGAGTTGACTGCCGCCCGAGAATGGCATTGCGATGCGGAAACCGCCCGAACTTCGCGATGACGTCGTGATGCGCGTGGGCGTAGCGCGTAAATTCATCGTCGCCGAGCTCCGAGATCAGCGCCACCGACAGGTCCTGATCGGCAAGCGCCTCACTATGTTCAAACGGCAGGTAGGCAAAGACGCGGCGATCGGCGGGCATAGCAGAATCAAGCCCGCTTTGCACGGTTGCTTCGGCGAGCTGAATGGCGAGCCCATCGGTCGCAAACGCGCGCGGCGTGCCGCGAAACGCATTGCGCGGATACTGATCGAACAGAAGGATGGTCGCTAACGCAGCGTCTGCGGATCGATAGGCTGAATCAGGAATGCGCGTGAGCACCGCTTCGTGCAGGTCCGACAAGCGCGCGGAAATCCTGCGGTCAAGATCGGTATCGACCCGAAACCAGTCCGCACGCTGAAGCTCGCCGAACCAGAAATCGAGCACGCCGGCGAGGTCGTTGTCGCTGACGGACGTCACCGGTCGGCCGGCGCAAAATTCTCGGGCGTCGCTGGCTGCAGATTGACACTCTCGCCGCAACCGCACGCGCTCTTCTGGTTCGGATTGTTGAACACGAACGTCGATGCAAGCTTGTCGGTCTTGAAGTCCATCTCGGTGCCGAGCAGATACATAATGGCTGCGGGGTCGATCAGCACGACGGCGCCGCGATCCTCGATGATCTCGTCAAATTTGCCGATCTCTTCGGCCCAGGTCATGGTGTATTCCATGCCCGCACAGCCGCCCTTCTTGACGCCGATTTTCAATCCTTTGACGCCCGGCTTCTGAGCCATGAGGCCGCTGACGCGCGCGACGGCGGCGTCTGTCAGGGTCATTACTTTCGGCATCATGCGGAGCGACGGCATCGGCGGCTTTCTGACTACGAGTGGCTCTTAGATATAGGTACGCACGCGAAAATTGCGACTTCGTTGAGACGCACGTTCAAACATACCTGTCAAAACATACCCGTCGCGAGGCGGGCTTCGTCCGACATGCGGCTTTGGTCCCACGGTGGATCGAACACGATTTTAACCTTGGTATTGGCAACGCCGGGCACGGCGTTGACGGCATTCTCGACCCAGCCCGGCATTTCGCCTGCAACCGGGCATCCGGGCGCCGTCAGCGTCATGTCGATTGCGACGTTGCGGTCATCGTCGATCTCGACCTTGTAGATCAGGCCAAGCTCGTAGATGTCGGACGGGATTTCCGGATCGTGCACGGTTTTGAGAGCCGCGACGATGTCCGTCGTCAGGCGCTCGATTTCTTCCGGCGGGAGCGCCGGTGCCGTGCTCTGACCGGTCTCAGCCGGCGGTTCAGTCGCGATCGGCGGCGTGCCGTCGACGGGGTTCGACGGCGGCGTATCAAGCGCTGCGACCGCATCCTTCAGCGGCGCCGCTTCATCGTTCAGTTTCCGGGCGTCGTGCATGACCGCCTCCTTACGCAAACAGTTCGTGGGCTTTGGTCAGCGCGGCAATCAGCGCGTCGACCTCGGCCTTCGTTGAATACATCGCGAACGACGCGCGGCACGTCGCCGTGACGCCGAGACGATCCATCAGCGGCTGCGCGCAGTGATGCCCGGCACGGATCGCAACGCCCGACCGGTCGATGATCGTCGAAACATCATGCGGGTGCAGGCCATCGACCGTGAACGAGAAGATCGCGCCCTTGCCAGGCGCCGTACCGTAAAGCTTAAGCCACGGCAGCGCCGCAAGGCGCTCGGCCGCATAGGCTCCTACCTCAGCCTCGTGGCGCGCAATTTTCTCGCGTCCGATTTGCATCATGTAGTTGAGCGCCGCGCCAAGGCCGAGGGCCTCCACGATCGCTGGCGTACCAGCTTCAAACTTGTGCGGCGGTTTGTTGTAGGTGATGCGGTCGACGGCGACCGTCTCGATCATATCGCCGCCGCCTTCATACGGCGGCAACGCTTCAAGATGGCGCTTCTTGGCATACAGCACGCCGATGCCGGTCGGGCCATACGTCTTGTGACCGGTGAAGACATAGAAATCGGCATCGAGATCGCGAACATCGACGCCCATGTGGACAGCCGCCTGCGATCCATCGACGAGCACGGGTATGCCCTTGGCGTGCGCAATGCGAATGATCTCTTTGACCGGATTGACCGTGCCGAGCACGTTCGACATGTGCGTGATCGCCAGCATCTTGGTCTTGCTGGTCAGCAATCCGTCGAGCAGATCGAGGCGAAGCTCACCCTGATCGGTCATCGCCAGCCACTTGAGCACCGCACCTTTGCGCTCGCGCAGGAAGTGCCACGGCACGATGTTGGCGTGATGCTCCATGATCGACAGCACGATCTCGTCGCCGGCCTCGATCCCCATCGCGCCGAACGACGATGCGACGAGATTAATGGCGCCCGTCGCGTTGCGCGTGAAAATGATCTCGTCCGAACTGCCGGCATTCAGAAAGCGGCGCACCGTCTCGCGCGCCGCTTCGAAATGATCGGTCGCGACGTTCGACAGGTGATGCAGCCCGCGATGGACGTTGGCGTACTCGAAGCGGTAGGCGTGCTCCATCGCATCGAGAACCGGCGATGGCTTTTGCGCCGACGCGCCGCTGTCGAGATAGACAAGCGGCTTGCCGTGGATCTCGCGGAACAGGATCGGAAAGTCGGCGCGAATCCGCTCGACGTCGTAGGCAGCCCCAACCAGCGCCGCGGCGTGGCCCGCGCGGGTTTCGGCTAATCGTGCTTCGCTGCCCATATCCTAGTTCCTTAGCTTAGCGGCCGCCCAGCCAATCGTTGGCGTAACTCGACAGCGCGGCCCGCAGTTCCTCGTGCTCGATCTTGTCGAGCGCTTCACCGATGAACGACTCAATCAGAAGCGTACGCGCTTCACTTTCCGGGATGCCGCGCGACTTGCAATAGAACAGCAGATCAGCGTCCAGTTCTGCGGTCGTCGTGCCGTGGCCGCAGACGACGTCATCGGCGTAGATTTCGAGTTCGGGCTTCGAATCGAATTCCGCGTCTGGCGACAGCATCAAAGCCTGCGCCATCTGCTTGCCGTCGGTCTTCTGGGCATCCGGCTGAACGATGATCTTGCCCTGGAACACGCCACGGCCGCGGTCGTCGAGCACGCCTTTGAAAAGCTCGCGGCTCTCGCAATGCGGGACCGCGTGATCGACGACGAGCGTCGTATCGATGTGCTCGGTACCGCGCGCAAGGTACGCGCCCGACAGATCGAATTTGCCGCCTTCGCCGGCATAGACGGCGTGCGTTTGATTGCGGACCAAGCTCTGGCCGGATGTGTACTGGAAACCCTTGTACATTGCGTCGGCACCGAGCGTCACATTCCAGTTCGCGAGATGCACCGCGCCGTTCGGCGAGGCTGCGATCTTGACGTGCGTAAGCGCAGCGCCTTTGCCCGCGGTGACTTCCGACAATGCATTCACCTGACCGCCGGTTGCTGCCGACTTGAGGCTGGCATGCACTTCGATGATCGTCGCCGTCGAACCTTCGCCCGCCGAGATGATATTGCGCACAGACGTCAAACGGCTCGTCGTTCCGGCGCTCAGGAAAACAACCATCAACGGCTTCGTCAATTCTGCGCCGTCGGCAACACGCACGATCGCGCCATCGCTGACGAACGCCGTGTTGAGCGCAACCGTCGCGTCCGATTTCGGTCCAGTGGCGCGCATCAAGCCATCGGCGATTTTCTCCGGGACCGATTTGAGAGCCGCGGCGAGCGGCTGCACATCGAGACCTTTGGCGCCGTCGAGCGCCGACAATTGTGAACGATGACTGCCGTTGACGAACACGATGCGGTGCGCGTCGACGTTTGCCAGCGCACCGAGCGCGGCGCGGAGATCATCGGCGCTGACAGCGGTCGCATCATCAACGGCGGTCGCGCCGATATCCTTCAGCTGAACGCGCAGATCGGTGTACTTCCACTCTTCGATGCGCCGATGCGGCAAACCGATCGCGCCGAATTCACCGATCGCCTTCGCGCGCGCTGCCGTCACCGCGGCGCTGCCGGGCAGCTTTGGAGCCGCCGCTGCAAATGCTTCCGTCAACGCTTGCTCGGCTTTTGTTTTGGGTATCGCCACGTTCATCTCACGCCGCCTTGCCTGTGAATTCGGCATAACCTGATTTTTCGAGTTCAAGCGCCAGTTCCTTGCCGCCCGTCTTCTGGATGCGGCCATCCGCCAATACGTGCACCTTGTCCGGCACGATGTGGTTCAACAGCCGCTGATAGTGCGTGATGACGAGCGTCGCGCGATCCGGCGAGCGCAGCGCATTGACGCCGTCGGAGACGACTTTCAGCGCGTCGATATCGAGACCGGAATCGGTTTCATCGAGCACGCACAGCGTCGGCTCGAGCATCGCCATCTGCAAAATTTCCGAACGCTTCTTTTCGCCGCCCGAGAAGCCGACGTTGACCGGACGCTTCAGCATCTCGACATCGATGTTGAGCTTCGCCGCCTGTTCCTTGACGAACTTCATGAAGCCCGGCGTCGTCAATTCGGCCTGGCCGCGCTTCTTGCGGACGGCGTTGACCGCCGTGCGCAGGAACGTCAGGCCCGCAACGCCCGGAATTTCCATCGGGTACTGGAACGCCAGGAAGACGCCCTTGGCGGCGCGCTCGTCCGGCTCCATCTCGAGGATAGATTCGCCATTCCAAAGAATGTCGCCCTCGGTCACTTCGTAGCCATCGCGGCCCGCGAGCACGTACGCGAGCGTCGACTTGCCGGAGCCGTTCGGCCCCATGATCGCGTGGACTTCGCCCTTCGGCACCTTCAGCGACAGCCCCTTGAGGATCACCTTGTCCTCGTCTTCGAGCTTCACGTGCAGGTTCTTGATTTCTAACATTGCGTTTCTTCCTACTGGCCGGCGCCTGGCGCCATTGAATTCTTCGATCTCTAGATAATGCGTGTGCGCGACCGCGCGGCCTTCACATACCAAATGCCAACGGCGGCAAACGCCGCCAGCGAAAGCGCTGCGAAGGCAATTCCGACAACAATCGGCGACGCGCCCAGCCATGTCGCAATCAACACGAGCGGCACGCCTGCGAAGCCTGCAAGCAACAGATAAAGATTGAGGCGCCGATTGAGACGATACCCCTCGGGATGAATGACGGTCGCAAGCGGCGACCAGTATTTTTCCGACGTCTCAAACCAATATTCCTGCGCTTGGCTTTCAGTCGCAAACTTTTGAGGTGGGTGCGCCAGCGTATCTGTCATCTGTCGACACCCCCGTCGTGATGGCCCCACTGCCAGCGCCACGGACCATTGGTCTTGATGCGGCATAGCCAGACAAAGGGCACGGTTATAGCGGCGACACCGCCAAACACGATTGCATAGTCGGAAGCACTATCGAGCGGTCCCAACGCGCTCAAAGCTGTCGTCGCGAAACCGCCGACCGCCAGCGCAAAGAGTGCCGTTGCTGCCCAACCTTTCCAGTTCATGGGTGTCGCACCGTATCCGTGCGTTTTTGGCTTGAACCAATACTCGGTCATCGTTAGCCAACGCTCCCTTCGAGCGAGATGCCGATCAGCTTTTGCGTCTCGGCCATGAACTCCATCGGCAGGTGCTGCAGCACGTCGCGCACGAAGCCGTTGACGACGAGCGCAACAGCCTCTTCCGCCGAAAGCCCGCGCTGGCGGCAATAGAACAGCATGTCGTCCGAAATCTTCGAGGTCGTCGCTTCGTGTTCGAAGTGCGCGGACGAATTCTTGGCCTCGATGTACGGCACCGTGTGCGCGCCGCACTTGTCGCCGATCAGCAATGAATCGCAGTTCGTGAAATTGCGCACGCCGGTCGCCTTGCGATGCGCGGAAACAAGCCCGCGATAAGTATTCTGCGAGTGACCTGCCGCGATGCCCTTCGAGATGATGCGGCTCGACGAATTCTTGCCGAGATGGATCATCTTGGTGCCGCTGTCGACCTGCTGGTATCCGTTCGACACCGCGATCGAGTAAAATTCTCCACGAGAGTGATCGCCCCGCAGAATGCAGCTCGGATACTTCCAGGTGATCGCAGATCCGGTTTCGACCTGCGTCCACGAAATCTTCGAGTGATGGCCGCGGCAGTCGCCGCGCTTCGTCACGAAGTTGTAAATCCCGCCCTTGCCGTCCTTGTCGCCCGGATACCAGTTCTGGACCGTCGAATACTTGATCTCGGCGTCGTCCATCGCGATCAGTTCGACGACGGCGGCATGCAGCTGATGCTCATCGCGCATCGGCGCGGTGCAGCCTTCGAGATACGACACATAGGCGCCGCGATCAGCGATGATCAGCGTGCGCTCGAACTGGCCGGTGTTCTTTTCATTGATGCGGAAGTACGTCGACAATTCCATTGGGCAGCGGACGCCTTCCGGGATGTAGACGAACGACCCATCCGAGAACACCGCTGCGTTCAGCGCCGCATAATAGTTGTCCGACTGCGGCACGACGGAGCCGAGATACTTCTTCACGAGTTCAGGGTGCTCGCGCACGGCTTCCGAAAACGAGCAGAAAATCACGCCAGCTTTCTTCAGTTCGTCCTTGAACGTCGTGACGACCGAGACGCTGTCGAACACGGCATCGACCGCGACGCGCGACGACTGCACGCCCGCCAGCAATTCCTGCTCTTTGAGCGGAATACCGAGTTTCTTGTAGGTCTCCAGCAATTCTGGATCGACTTCATCCAGGCTCTTTGGTCCACTCGTCGATTTCGGCGCCGAGTAGTAGTACTGGTTCTGGAAATCGATCTTCGGATAGTGAACCTTGGCCCACGTCGGTTCCGTCATCGCCTGCCAGCGCTGAAACGCTTCGAGACGCCACTGCAGCAGCCATTCGGGCTCGCTCTTCTGAGCCGAGATGTAGCGCACGGTCGACTCATCAAGACCCTTCGGCGCTTTCACGCTCTCGATCTTGGTCTCGAAACCGTACTTGTACTGGTCGACGTCAATCTGGCGAACCTGATCGATCGTCTCCTTAACTGCGGCCATTGTCTTTCATTCTCCAACTTTGCCCTTGCGGGCCTTGATGCGAATTTCGTGTCAGGCAGCCAGCGCCGCCTTCGATGTGATGTCTTTCCAAACCGTTATGAACCGCTGCACGTCGGCGTCCGTCGTCGACGGTCCGAGGCTGATGCGGATGGCCGCCGTTGCGACGTCGCGCGCCATGCCCATCGCGTCGAGCACATGGCTGGCGCCAACTTTGCCCGACGAGCACGCCGATCCGGCACTCAACGCAATGCCTGCAAGATCGAAACGAATGACGAGCGTTTCCGCGAGCATGCCCGGCAGCGCGACGTTGAGCGTGTTCGGCAGCCGTGGCGATGTGGCGCCGACGATCACCGCGCCCGGCGACGCTGCGCGAATGGCGGATTCCATATCGCCGCGCAACCCGGCTATGCGTGATGCATCGGCGAGATCGACCAGCGCCGCGTCCGCGGCCGCTCCGAAACCCGCTGTAGCCGCGAGGTTTTCGGTGCCCGCGCGGCGGCGGCGTTCCTGGCCACCACCGCGGATCAGCGGCTCAAGATCGAGGTGATCACGAATGATCAGCGCACCGATCCCTTTCGGACCACCAAATTTGTGCGCCGAGATACTCATGAGATCGGTATCGAGGCCCGCAAAATCAACCGGGATGCGGCCAGGCGCCTGCACCGCATCGGTGTGCACGAACAGTCCGTGTTCGCGCGCAAATGCCGTTACCGCCGCAATATCCTGTATGACGCCCGTTTCATTGTTGGCGAGCTGCAGCGAGATCAGCGCTCGTCCGACACCGGCGCCGGTCAAAACCCGCGCCGCGATATCCTCAACGCGCACGCGCCCATCGCCATCGGTTCCGACAATCACGACGTCAGCTTTGCTGGCGCGCGCCGGAGCGAGCACGGAGTCGTGCTCAATGCCGGCGACGAAAATCGTGTCCCACGACTGCGCCATCACCCAGGCGTTCGCCTCGGTCGCACCACTCGTGAATACGATTTCCGATGGCTTGGCGTTGACAAGACGCGCAACGCACTTGCGGGCGGCTTCAATGACGCCGCGGGCTTTGCGTCCTTCGCTATGCACCGACGACGGATTGCCCTCGACGTCGAGCGCAGCGACCATTGCCGCTTTCGCGCCGTCGCGCAGCTGCGCGGTCGCGTTGTAATCGAGGTAGATGCGTGAATCTTTCCGGGCACTTGCTTCGGCGGCAACGCGTCCATGAACGACATCTGCTAGGCTCACCGACGCAAAAAACGAACTCGTCACCTGCCCGAGGCGCTGCCACAGCCCGTGCGTCAAGCACGGCGTCACGCGCGAGCAGCGCGGATCGTCGTCGGCGCACCGCGTAAAATGGGTATCTTCGTCGACGGCACGCATCACCGCGCCAACGCTGATCTCGGCTGCCGGCCGCGCGAGCTTGTAGCCGCCCGAACGCCCGCGCGCACTTTCGACCAAGCCGGCGCGGCGCAGAGCGACAAAAATCTGTTCGAGGTACGCGAGCGGCAGGCTCTGGCGCTCCGCGATCTGCGACAGCGGCACAGACGACTGCTCATCCTGCCCGGCGATATCCGCCATGGCCGTGACTGCGTAACGCCCTTTGGTCGTCAGTTCCACGTCATACGTCTCCGGACTGGCGCCACCCCAAATGGTGGCGAAATCCTGTTCCGCTGTAATCCAAGGCTTGCTTTTGCCACCCAGGACTGTGTTAAGAGAGCCGCCCCAGCAGGAGCGAGCGGCCTGATCCAGACAAGAGTTGCTTTTGAACCGTTCTAAACTGCGCTCACTATGTAAATCCTGAGCGCAGGAGTCAAGGTTCCTCGAACGCCCATACGCGGATGTGAAGCGTACCTGACGCCGCACCAACCCCACGCGCCGCAAAACTCGCGCGCTTAACCTAGACCCCGAGGCTTTTTAGATGCCTGAACTGATTATCAATGGACCTGGCGGACGCATCGAGGCGCGCTATCACCACGAGCCGAAAGCCGACAGCCCGATCGCGTTGATCCTGCATCCGCATCCGCAGTTCGGCGGCACCATGAATAATCAGGTGGTGTACTCGCTCTATCACACGTTCGCCGCGCGCGGATTTTCCGTGCTGCGCTTCAATTTCCGCGGCGTCGGCCGCAGCCAGGGCGTTTGGGACGGTGGTCCGGGCGAGCTGGCCGATGCGGCGTCCGCGCTTGACTGGCTGCAGCTCGTCAAGCCCGACAGCAAGACCTGCTGGATCGCGGGCGTGTCATTCGGCACCTGGATCGCGATGCAGCTGTTGATGCGCCGTCCGGAGATCGACGGCTTCATCTGCGTCGCACCGCCATCGAACCTCTATGATTTCTCGTTCCTGGCGCCGTGCCCATCGTCCGGCTTGATCCTGAACGGCGACAAGGACCGCGTCGTGCCGACCGCGTCCGTCGCAGACATGGCCGCCAAGGTGAAAGTGCAGAAGGGCATCAAGATCACGCACGAAGTCGTGCCCGGCGCCAACCACTTCTTCGAAAACAAGACCGAAGAACTCGGCAACATCGTCGGCGCGTATGTCGACGAACGCATGATCCAGTTCGAAAAGGACCGCGCGCGCGACAAGGAACGCGAGCGCGAACGCGAACTGATGCGCCAGCGCCAGCGCGAAATCGAACGCGCGGAAGCGCAGACGACGCCCGCCGCCAGTGCTGGTGACGACGGCGACGACGAGTAGCCGGAACAAGAGGAGCGCCTCGTGACCAACGATAGTCCTCGCGCGCGCGTTTCACTGTACATCAACGCGACGCCCGCAACCGTCTACGAAGCTTTCGTTCAGCCGCGTCATCTGAAGCGGTTCTGGCTCCAAGACGCGAGCGCGTCACTTAAACTGAACACGCCGGTGCAGTGGGACTTTCCTGTCGAGGGCGCGACGGCCCAGACGACGGCGACCGTCATGGAACCCGGCAGGCTTCTCGCGTGGGATTGGGAAACAAGCCGCGTCCAAGTTGAGCTCCAGTCGTTCAGCGGCGGCACGGCTGTCACGCTGATCAACGATCGTTTCACAGAGCCCGATGCGGACCCGGTGGACCAGGCGCTGAACGCAACCGAGGGATTTGCGTTGGTGCTCGCTGACTTGAAGACGCTGCTCGAGACCGGAACGTCAGCCGGCATTACGGCGGCCAAGGCGAAGCTGATCGCGGCGCGGCAGGGCACATCGTAGAGAGCTTCCCTAACGGATTACACGCCAAGCCCATCGCGCAGCCAGCGCACCGAGGACCGCTGGCGCCACTCCAAGCAGTAGAACAAACTGCCAGTACCGTGCAGCGTCGCCGGCTCGCGTGATCGTCTCCGAGACTGCGCCATCGCCACCACCGTAACTCAAGCTGATGGCGCCGGTCGTCAACGCGCTGGCCGTCACGACGACGCCAAGAAACGTCGCAATCGCTCCGATCAAAAGCGCCGCAACCGCCATCCCCGCCCGCAACATCGGCATGTCAAATCCCCTTCTAAATGGCAGCTTCAGTGAACCAGCGGTGCTTTCGGCAGGGCGAGCACGCCGCCGGTCAGCGGGCTTGCAACACCTGTCGTCCCTGGAAACGTCAATGGCAGCCCGCGCAGTGACCGGACGGCAAGATAGGCCCACGCTTCGGCTTCGAGACTGTCGCCATCGAGACCCGCCGCTTCCGACGGTATAACGGCGTTCTGCACGCGTCCGGCGAGCATCCGCATCAGCGTTTTATTGCGCCGTCCGCCGCCCGCGACGATCCACAGCGCCGGTTCCTCCGGCAGATGCTCGCGCGCTTTCGCGATTGCGCTCGCTGTAAATGCTGTCAGCGTCGCCGCGCCGTCCTCGACGCCCATATGTACGACGCGGCGCGCATAAAACGCATTGCGATCGAGCGACTTCGGCGCTGCCGCCGCGAAGAAGGGATCGTTGAGATAAGCGTGGACCGCATCGTCATCGACGCGCCCGCGTGCAGCGCACGCGCCACCGTCGTCGAACGTCTGATTGGAACGCTTCAGCATCCAATCGTCGATGAGGGCATTGCCGGGGCCGGTGTCGAAGGCGATCAGCCGGCCATCGCGGCCGATCCAAGTGACGTTGGCAACACCGCCGACGTTGACGATCGCCAGCGGCCGCTCGGGGCGGTTGGCGGTCAACGCGAAATGATAGATCGGTACCAACGGCGCGCCTTGCCCGCCCGCTGCGACGTCCGCGGCGCGCATATCGAACACGATCGGCAGTCGCGTCGTATCCGCAAGGAGCTGGCCATCGCCCAGTTGCACGGTCAAACCGATTTCTGGCCGGTGCAGCACTGTCTGACCGTGAAACCCGATGACATCGATCGAGGAACTCGCGACGGAATGCGCGCGCAAGAACTCGGAAACGGCGGCGGCATGCAATTCGGTCAGCCGCTGCTCGGCGGCTGCAAGGCGACCGGGCCGGGCAGTGCGTTCTGTCAGCCCGCGTGCGTGCTCCAGAGCCTCGGCCAACTGCTGGCGCGAGATCGCATCATACGGGACCATCAGCGAAGGACCACGGGTTACGCGCATTCCGCCGTCGGTCTCGAGAAGCGCGACGTCGATGCCGTCGAGCGACGTCCCGCTCATGAGGCCAATCGCCCGCATAATCTTGCTCATTCGACCCTTCCCGTGTAGGCCGTTGACTCCGGCGCGCCTTAGCCGCCCGCCGGTCGCGCACCCTACGCTGCCGCGTGCGGTGCCGGAAGTTCATTCCTCACGTCAGCGAAGCGAAAATCCTATGACGACGACCAATGCAGCCCCGGCATCCGACTTTTTGAAGGTCATGACCGAGCGTGGCTTTATCCATCAATGCTCGGATCTTCCGGGCGTCGATAAGGCTGCCGCCGAAGGCCGCGTCGTTGCCTATGTCGGATACGATTGCACCGCGCCCTCGCTGCACATCGGCCATCTGCTGTCGATCATGATGCTGCATTGGCTGCAGGCAACCGGCGCCGGCAAACCGATCGCGCTGATGGGCGGCGGCACGACGCGCGTCGGCGATCCGTCCGGCAAAGATGAAACGCGCGTGCTGCGCACGGTCGAAGAGATCGACGCCAACAAAGACGCGATTAAAGGCGTGTTCTCGAAATTCCTGAAATTCGGTGACGGTAAGACCGACGCCGTGATGGTCGATAACGCCGAGTGGCTCGCGCCGCTCAACTACATCGAGTTTCTGCGCGACGTCGGCCGTCACTTCTCGGTCAATCGCATGCTGACGATGGACAGCGCAAAACTGCGCCTGGAACGGGAGCAGGAGCTGTCATTCATCGAATTCAATTACATGCTGCTGCAGGCTTACGACTTCGTCGAGCTGTCGCGCCGTTACGGCTGCAACATGCAGATGGGCGGCTCGGATCAATGGGGCAACATCGTCACCGGCATCGATCTCGGCCGCCGCATGGGCGTCAAGCACCCGCTGTTCGCTCTGACCTGCCCGTTGTTGACGACGGCCTCGGGTGCCAAGATGGGCAAGACCGCGTCCGGCGCCGTTTGGCTCAACGAAGCGCAACTCTCCGCCTACGACTACTGGCAGTTCTGGCGCAACACCGAGGACGCCGACGTCGAACGTTTCCTGAAGCTGTTCACGCTGCTGCCGATGGCAGAAGTCGCACGTCTCGCGGCGCTCGAAGGCGCCGAGATCAACGACGCGAAAAAGATCCTGGCGACGGAAGCAACGGCACTCATTCACAGCCGCGCTAAAGCCGAAGCGGCCGCTGAAACCGCCAAGAAAACATTCGAGCAAGGTACGCTGGCCGCCGATCTTCCAACCGTGGGAATCGCCAAAAGCGAACTCGATGCCGGCGTCGGCGTGCTCGCGGCGTTTGTCAAAGCGGGTCTTGTTGCATCAAATAGCGAAGCCCGGCGTCAGGTCCAGGGCGGCGGATTGAAGGTCAATGACGCGACCGTCACGAGCGACAAGGCCGTCGTCGGCAGCGCCGACGTCACAAGCGACGGCGTCATCAAGCTCTCGCTCGGCAAGAAGAAGCACGTTCTTCTGAAGCCGGAGTGAACGCCGCCGTATCGTCTAGTTGTTATTCTTCGTTGGCTTTTCGGTCGTCGACGACCACCCGTCAACGATGTCGCCTGGCGACGTTTTGCGCGGCGCGACAGTTGGCTCTCCACCGGGCGCGGTTGCCCGCACGCGCTCCCGCGCGGGCTTCGACGGCGCCCGTTCCTCGCGCACCTGCACGCTCGGATTTTGGCCCGTCATCTGGAACACTTCGCGGAAGATACCCGGCGCGACGAGCGAGAGCGGATTGACGAGAACCTGCGGTTCGGCAAGCGGCCCTTGCACGGCAAAGGTTATGCCAAAGATGCCTTCGCCATGCGCACCGGAAATAATCTGACCGAGCAGCGGAATGCCGCCGAGCGCGCTGTTCAAGCCTTGCAGCGGAATATAGGTGCCGCCGAGATTGACGCGCTGCGTTTTGAAATCAACTTTGCCGCGTAAATTCGCGCCGACGAGCGGCCCCTTCAAATACGATTCTTCCAGCACGAATTGTCCGTAGCCGACCGAGAACGGCGCCCGCATCCGGTCGAACTGGAAGACTTCGCGCGTCACTTTGTTTTTGCCGCCGCCGATTGCCGGGCGGCCTTCATCGGCGCTGCCGACAACTTCACTGACGATCGGGTCGCCTAGAATTTTGAACTGATCGACCCATAAAATTCCGGTCTTTTCGGCGGCACCCTTGCCGTCGAGGTTGACTTCGAGACGTAGCCGCCCGCCCTGCATATTCGGATAGAAGTCGATGAGCTTCATGACCTGACCCGCGTCAGGCGATTCCACCAGCATCCGGCGCGCGCCGGTCGATTGTTCGAGCATCGCGGTCAGCGGCGTACCGCCGTCGAGCGTGCCGCGCGCCTCGAACGCCGAGAGCCTTTCGTTGCGCGTCGACAGCTTCATTTTGAAGCCGCGCATGGAGAGATCATTGCCGCCAATGACGTTGCCGATGTCGACGGAGAGGTTTGTGCCGCGCGAAGTTTTACCCGACTTGCTCTTTGCTGAACCGCCGTCGCCGACCGAGAACAGCGACTTGAATACATCGCGGCCGTCAAACGTCGGACCGTTTGCTTTGATCGACCAGATATCGTCGCTGCCAAGCGTGCCCTGCAGTTCGAGCCGCGAAATGACATTCAGCGCAAATGCCGGGAATAGAAATTCGCGCATCCGGCCGTCGGCGCCGATACCGACCCAGCCCTCGACAGCGATGTCGTCGCCCGAGACTTTGAAGTTCTGCAGTTCCGTTTTTTGCGTTTTGCCGCTGACAATTTCTGCTTCAACGAACGCCTGCTTGCCCGGCGGCTTTTTCCACGCGACCGGCTCCAGCGCGATTTCGGCGTTCGTGAGATCGGCCCGCACCTTGATGGCCGGTTCGACGCGCCCCGCCTTCTGCAACGAGATTTCGACAGGGACGACGCCGCGAACGATATCGTTGATATCGAGACCGAGCTGCGTGCGGTCGGCTTCATCGAGCTTGGCCGTGACCTTCATCGGCGGCTGCTGATCGCTCGTCACGCCGAAGACGCGCTGTCCGACAATCTTGCCCGGCACGCCGTTGACCAGCAAATCGCCCTTGGCATCGAGCGCCGTCTCCGTCAGATCAAGCGCCAACGTGAAACCTTGAATATCGAATTGACCACCGACCTTGCCGAAACGCCCATCGGTGATTTTCGCCTTGCCTTCGACCGTTACGTCATCGGCATTCAACTCCGAAACGAGCGGCAGTTTGATCGTCAGTTGCGCGTCGACCTTGCCTTCACCGGCCTTCGGGAAGGGTGCGGACTCGCGCACCGCGCGGACGGGCAACTGCTCGACAGTTTCGAGGAACGGGCCGAGTGCAGACTGCGTCGCGAATGTGATATCGGCGACGGGACGGTGGATCAGCACGTTCTCAGTGAACAGACGTCCGGTTTTGATCGGTACGCGGCGATCATCAGCCAATACGACGGCAGCTTCCGGCACCGTGACTTCAAGCGCGTTGTTGTCGAGCGACACAACGCCGGCAGGCGCCGCGATCGGTGCCATCCCTTTGAGCGGCACGAACTGCGCGTCGGCGATCTGGAGTGATCCCGATAACAGCTCGCGTTTTTCGCCGGGCTTTACCGATGCGGCATCGACGAAATCGCCGGTCAGATAATTGATCGTGCCGCCATTGAACGTCGCTGCGGTGACGTTTTCACCGACCCAACTGCGCGCGCCCTTGGCGATCGCCATCGGCCAAAGCGCCTTGAGCGTTGCGAGCGGCATCGCCGATAACGCGATGTCGGCGCGCGTGCTCTGCCCTGCTTTTCCAGGCTGACTGACGAGGCTCACGGCAACGTCGCCGCCGCCGCCGGTAAAGCGCGCCTCGGATATCTGCAGCAGGCCCTTGCGGGGCACAAGCGTACCGTTCGCGGTCCACACGTCCATCTGCACCGGCGCAACACCGAAGTTCGACGCTTCGAGAACACCGTTCTTGCCATCCAACGCGAACTGCCACTGGGCCGGCTGGCCGTTCGCCGCGACATCCTTGGCAGACCCGGAATAGACGACGCTGCCTTCGGGCCATTTGACCGGCGACGGCAACAGCTCCCAGCTTCGGGCTTTGCCGTCGTATTTCAGCTTGAACAGCGCCGCCGTCAGCGAAAATGCTTGGTCGAGATCGGCGTGCAAGATGTGGCCGCTGGCGGCCTCGATCGCCACCTGAGCGCCTTCGACGTTGCCGTCCGTCGACAACTCAACCGTCGCATCGCCAGCGAGCGGCATGTCGATCATTTGCATCAAGGCGAGCGGCGGCGCGGCGCCCGCAAGGGTCGCCGGAACAAGATCGCGGACCGTCGCGGTCACATTGAGCTTGCCGGTCCGTTCCGATTCATCAGTCACGAATGTCATTGCCCACGGACCGCGTGGAGACGAAACACTGGCGCGGCCGGAGATCACGCTGCGCCGCCGCGCGTGATCGAAATCGACGCTCGCTTCCGGCACATTCCAAGACGACTTCTTGCCTTGATAGGTGAGATTGATGGTTGCGTTGCGCAGACCAAACTCGACGAGATACGACGTTGCGCCCATGCGCTGACGCGCACGTCGCGAGGAGTCCGTCAAGATTTGCGCGATGTTGTATTGCTTCTGGATCGTCTTCGGCCGGTCGGTGATGGCATCAGGTGCGGCTGGCCGGTCGGCAGGCGCCGTCGCGGCGATTTCTTCGGCCGCCTCGACTGCGGCTTTGGCATCGTCGATAACGTCATCGAGCGCCAAGCCAACTTCATCCGTGTAGATCAGATTGATTTCGGAATCGATCAATTCGACCCGCGCCGGCACGATGCGCAGCTTCCAAAGTGCCGCCGCTGAAATATTGACAGCCGCCATCGGCGCGCCGCCGACAGCGTCGCCATCGCTGTCGAATACCGTCACGTGGCGCAGACGAAATTCGAGCGTGCCTGCGTCGGTCAGATAAAGCTCGGCGCCGTCGATCTTGACCGAATTGTTGACGAGCTCGGCGTTGATGCCGCGTTCCACTGGATCGACCATGAAATCGAGCCCGATCGGTCCGTGGCTCAGGCGAACGTAAAGTCCTCCTGCAGCCATCGCGGTGAGCATGATCACGGGGATGATTGAGTAGACAAGTGTTTTGCCGAAGGTAGCGAGCGCCCACATGGCACTGCTTGGCTCGGGCGGCGGCTGCGGCGGACCTTGCGTAACGGCGACGGTTCGGGTCGTGGTTGGCAGAGGTGGCGGACCGGTGCGGCCAGTTTGGCTTTGCTGACCGTGCTGGCTCTGCGGCGCCGGACGCTGCGCCGGCTGCCCGGCGGTTCTCGGACCGGCAACGCCAGTGGCGCCAGCGCCTTGAACGCCAGACCCGGGCACGCCCGGCCGGTTGCCATCAGATTTCGTATTCAACGTCGATCCTCAAGCCCGCGAAAGCCGTACAAGCTAATGCGAGCACCCCGAATTCAGAGTGTTGGCAGGATTCGGCTTTTTCGACTGCGTTGCCGCGCGAAAAAACTGCTATCTGCTTCGCTCTTGTGCACCGACGGTGCGGGTCTAAAAGCGACAAAAGAAAGGCGTATCCGCATGCCGGAAGACGGCAAAAAAGCCCCAGATTTCAAACTCCAGGCCGATGACGGCGCGATTGTCCAATTGAGTGCGCTCCGGGGCCATCCCGTGGTCGTTTATTTCTACCCCAAGGACGACACAACGGGGTGCACGGCCGAAGCCAAGGACTTCTCGTGCCTGGCACCGGAATTTGCCAAGGCGGGTGCCACAATTATCGGCATTTCGCCTGATTCAGCCGCCAAGCACGCCAAGTTCAAAACCAAGCACGAGCTCGATCTGACGTTGGTGGCGGACGTCGATAAAGACGCTGCCGAAGCCTACGGCGTCTGGGTCGAAAAATCGATGTACGGACGCAAATACATGGGCGTCGAGCGTTCTACGTTCCTGGTCGACGGGAAAGGGAAAATTGCCCGCAGCTGGCGAAAAGTGAAAATCCCCGGCCACGCCGAGGAAGTTCTGGCAACCGTCCGAGCGCTCGAGACCTAGGCAGCCCGCCCGGTTGCGCGTCGGCTGCAGGTCCGCCGTGGATGTTCTGCCACACTCCCGGCGGAGACTGGAAATAATATGAATGAGCTTGGGATTTGCGGTGGATAGCTTTGGCCGCTAGGCTGACGCCTCATTGCAAAGCTGTTACGCGAATCACTGCGTACTCGCCGCTGGCGGTTCTGTTCGGCGTGCGTTTTCCGGCGAGGGCGGGATAATGTTCCAGTTGTGTCAGAGGGGTTTTTCCAATGTTGCCGAATTTCCGCAGAACTGACCCAGACCTTAAAGGTCAGCCCCCAATTCCGGCTAACGAAAGTATTTCATTCGCGCCCCGTCCCGCATTGTCGCCAGCGCCGCGTGCAAGCGACCGCAACGTTTCGATGATCGGTCCTGATCTCACCATCACCGGCAATCTCATCTCGAAAGGTGAAGTGCAGGTCGACGGCACTGTCGAAGGCGACATCCACGGCAGCAACGTCGTCATCGGCGAACGCGCCACCATCCACGGCAGCATCATCTCAGACGAAGTGGTGATCCGCGGTCACGTTATCGGCGAAGTGCGCGCCAAGCGCGTGATGCTGCAGTCGACCAGCCAGGTCGAAGGCGACATTTTCCATCAGTCGCTCTCGATCGAGCAGGGCGCTCTGTTCGAAGGCAAATCGCGCCGCACGGCCGACGACCCGCGCGCAGTCAGGGAAACGCTGAAGACGGCCGAAGTCTACACGCTTCCGCCGAGCCTTTCTTAAGCACGCGCTATCGTTACACCGACAGAAATCTCCGGCCGCCGCGCTGTTCACGACAAGCGGCGGCCGGATTGCTTTCGCGCTCTAAAGTTCGCGCGCCAGGAACACCACGGCCGCGGCACCCTCACCCGCAGACGCCAACTCACGAAAACCGTTGCGGGCATAGAACGCGACATTGCGCATGTGTTTGCCGGTCATGACGTGAACGCCAGGCGCACCTGCGTGGCGTGCATCATTACAAAATCGTCCCACAAGCTCTGAGCCGGCGCCAGCCGAGCGATATGCGGCGCCGAGGTTGACGTGAAGGTGGGCCGGATATTTCTCGGTCCAATTTGAAAACGTCTTGTAGAGCGCGATATCCGCAAACAGCGGCAGCTTGGCCGGGTTATCGAGGCAGCCGGCGAGGTAGCCCGCACAGTCGCCGTCCGATAGCGCGACGTAGAACCACTGCGGATAATGAGTCAGATACCGCCCAAGCCAGCGTTCGCGAAACTGAGCGCGCACGTCCTCGTCGGCAAAGCTCTGCGTATTGCTCGATTGAAAAAAGATCGCATTCAACTGCTGCGCGACGCGAGCGCTGTATGGCAGGTCAGTGTATCGGACGATCGTGATGGACATGGCGTGACAATCGAATTTGCGTTCGCGAGAGTAGCCGCGTCGTGCCGACGCGCAAACGAAAAGGCGCGAACGATGCCCGCGCCTTCGCATGAAACGCTTCGCGCGGCGCTTAGTCCTCGGACGTCATCGCCGTCACAAGCTTCTGGCGGAACGCCGGCGGCAGATCGTCGGGAATGTCAGGGACCGGATGCTGTTGCGGCGCAGGACCGGCAGCTGCCGGCACGCCCGTCACCGATGGATTGATACCACCGTAATTGCGGCTGTACGGCTCCGACGGATCATCGGGGGCGTGACGAACCGCCTTTGACGGCGGCGATTGCGCAGGCAGGCCATCGTCCTCGATGTCGATCGTCGCTTGAGCCATCGCAACGTGAGCGCGGGTGTAATCGGACGCATGCTGATCGGAAGCGCAGCCGCCGAGCGCGGCTAACAGTACGGCAACAGCCGCACGCGCGGACAAGCCGCGATAGTTTCGCACCGGCTTCACGCCGGCTTCGCACGCACACATGACTGACGCCTTTTACAAACGCTAGAAACGCAACTGGACTGTTCCGGATTGAAACAGGCGCGCGTAAATACGCGGTTAAAGGCTGTCGCGATTTTCGACGCCGGACTGAAAGCGCTTTCGTCGAGACACTGATCTGTCAGCAATCGCGAGAAAAGACTGCTAAAAAAATTAATAGACAGACATGGATTCTCACTTAACATTTTGTGTACGGCTAGGGAGGGCACGCATCGACCGGATCAACGGAGAATGCCAGTGACCGACACACGCGACACGCGCCTTACACTTGATGCTGCTCGGACGGGGGACGCCAACTTCAAAGCGCAGCTGCAGGGTTTCAGTCTCACGACGGCCGAGATCATTTACCGGCTGCCGGATTACCCGGCTTTGCTGCAGAGCTACATTTGGCAGGAATACGATCTGGCGCCGCGGTTCCCAAAACTCCGGAATTTTCTCGATTTCTGGACGGCCAAGCTTGATGGCAAGCTCTTCAAAGTCACTGTCGCCCATTCCCAACTGATCCGTCCGGCCGAACTGCGGATGATCGGCGCGGAACTCAAGATCCACTGACGGCGGCCTCGCTAATCCGAAATTCGATGGTGGCTTTTCAGCGTCTCGCCGCGCTAAAAGCAGCACATGCACACGCCAGAGTACGTCATCCTCGTCGATGACGATGACCACGAGATCGGAACTGCGGAAAAGCTCGCGGCGCACCGCGACGGCGCTCTGCATCGCGCGTTCTCAATCGTGATCTGGGATCGCAACGGCCGCATGCTTTTGCAGCAGCGCGCTGCCGGAAAATATCATTCGGCAAATCTCTGGACGAACACGTGCTGTGGTCATCCGCGGCCCGATGAAGACGTCGCCGACGCGGCCGCGCGCCGTCTATTCGAGGAAATGGGATTTCGCTGCGGATTGGCGCCGCTCGGCACCATCCGCTATCACGCGGCCTTCGAGAACGGGCTCATCGAGCACGAAATCGTCCACGTCTTTCGCGGCCTCTATGAAGGTCGCGTGAAGCCTGATCCCGAAGAAGCAGCGGATTTCTCTTGGCGGACACTCGATGAGGTACGCCAGGACGTCGAAGCAGTTCCTGAGAATTACAGCGTCTGGTTCCGCAAGTACGTTGCCGCCGAGTGGCCGACAGCGATGGTGCCGCCGGCGTAGACGCGCATCGGCTACTTTGCCGCCGCAACGGCACCAAGACTGGCGAGACCTTCATCGAACATCCCGGCGCGACGACCGATGCTGTCGCGAGCAAAATTCGAGACAGCATCACGCAACCCATCGCACAATCCGCTCACGGCAGCGTTTAACGGCGCGTGTTCGCGTTATCGCGGGTCCAGCGGAGATAGGCGACGCAGACAATCGCGGTCAGGATGATTGTGCCGAGAATGTCCGAGCGGCGGATGAATTGCAGCCAGAGTTCTAGCCCGCCGGTGAACCCGCTGCGCGCCGTCAAAACGTTATTGAGGCCGAGGATCACAAGCGCTGCAAGTCCCGTCAATCCGGTCGTTACTGCGACCTCGACAGCGCGCTTCGTCACACGCGGCACCGAGAACATCTGTCGGCCGATGGCAAGTTGAGTACGGTCGGTCATCAATGGTGCTCCTGATCGGCGCTTCGATCGGCTGGCGATCGCTGATTCTGAATTTATCTCCCTTCTATCAGATTCGCGTTTTTTTTGAGGGCGATCGCAGAACCAAAACGCGCCGATATACAGCCAATGAGCTTTAGTAGCGGCTGATACGCTTATTGCGCACGCTTTTGCGATTGACGAGCGCGACCCAACGGCGGCAACTCGGCCGCGCGAGCGAGCATTTCACTGCAACGCTCGGTGCTGCGTACTTTGCCGGCGCTTTGGCGTTCGCGATCGCGTCAAGCGATGGCGCAAGACCGGTATCGACGTTGACATCCGCCGATACGTCACGCGCCGCGCGCGCAATCAAATCGGCGGCGGTCATCGACCGCATAAAGGGATTTGCGCCAACAACCGTCGTGCCAAGAAGCGTCACGACCGGCGTTTCCGGTTTTGCCGACAACACCCTGACAGCGCCGCCAGGACCGACGAGAAACGCGAGCCGCAAGTTTCCGAACGTCGGCTTGTGATCGTTTGCCGCCAGATGCGCAGCATTGGCTTCCGTGTAAATTTTGGCAGCGCGCCGCGCAAACGTCAGATCGGTGCGCAATTCCAGCACTTCGTGCGGCTTCAACTCGGCCGTCTCGGTCGCAAACGATGTGCGCGCGATGTAAAGCCAGGTCGACGCGATGAACTGATACGGGCCGACCGCCGTCGAGCGCGAGTTGCGCGCATTCAGGCGCCCGCCCGATTCAGACATCATCAAGCGGTCCAGGAAAACATCGAGCGTGATGTCGGTCGACGCCGCCGCTGGTAGTGCAGGCTTTTTGCGTTCCCCTGCAGCTGCCGGCATGACGCAGAACGCTGCGCAGAGCACAAGACCAGCCATCGCCGGGCAGCCCGAAGTCATGATGCCATCGGCAATAGCGCGCGGCCGCGCCTTCGCACGTGTACGTGTGTCGCCCATCTCGAATGCAGCCTTATGCGGAACGGTGTCAACGCGCAGCACGCTGCGCCGTCACACACCGTCAGCAAGAACTAGCGCCGCTTAGCGTCAGCCCTTCAGCGCCTTATTGCATGCGCTGTAGTAACCGCCGCCCTTCATGATCCACTTCATGCCACCATTGCCGTTCGCGGCCTTGTTGGCTTTATATTGATCGCTACAGGTTTTGCGGCGAGCTGCGCCCGGCTTCAAGCTTGAGTACTTGGCGTCGATGGCTTTCGGAAATACCGCTTTACCTGCAGTCGCCGCAGCAGGCGTTGTGCTTCCGGCAGGCGATGCCAAATCTCCGCATTGCGCCTTGCGGAAATCATTCCACTTGACGTCGCCGAGCGTGCCTGCGGCTTTTGCTGCGTTGTATTTCGCGCTGCATTCCTGCGCGGTCAGCGCTAAGCCGGGCGTTGCGGTTGAGATTGCGGCGGCAAACACCGCGACGGCGGCACCTTGGATGGCTGCGAACTTCAACACCATTGCACGAACTCCTGTATGATGAGATCCGCACCGAACCTTCGTAAACGGATCAGTGCTGTCTTATGCCATTCGAGAATGTCATGAAAGCTCAATGGCGGCTGGTTAAGGTATTCAATTGCACTCCGAAAACGAAAAAAGTTTAGCCGCTGATAGAGCCAATCGTTGCCGTCCCACGTAGTAAATTATGGGAAAGTCGATGAGGCCCGATAATGCGCAAACGCCGTCTTCAACAGCTGGTTCCAGGCGCCGCCCTTTTGTCGGCAGCGCTTTGGTGCCAACCGGCAGCGCACGCGGGCGCAGACGCTCTGTATATGCGGGACGCTGTGCCCGCTTTGTCTCCGCGAGAGGCTGGCGCGCGTTACGGGCAAGCTCTCGGCGCGCTGGAGATTTGTTATGGCTCCCGGCTGACGGCCGCCGGCGACGCCCTGCGCAGCCGCTTTTCAGGCGCCGATAATGAAGTCTTCAAGGCGCAGGCCGCTAAGATTTTCAGCGCCTGGCATACCGTCAAGAACTGTGCGAACGCCAGCGATCCCAATCAATGCAAAATCATCATGGACAAGAGCTGCGCGGCGGCCGAGGCTGAGATCGGCAGCCACGGCACGGTGATGCCGGGCCTCGTCGAATTCGCAACGCGGTAACCTCCGCGCAACGCATTCACCCTGCCTACCCGGCCGCCTGCCAAACTTTCACGGCTTCAATTGGGTGCAGCAGCATCAGCACATTGAGCGTGAGATTGTCGCGAATGACGTAGCCGGTGAACAGCTCGAAGAAAACGGCAAGACCGATCGTAAGGCCGACCGGCAAGACGGATGCCAGCCAAAATCCGCCGATCATGGCGAGAATATCGGAGATCGAATTGATGATGCTGTCGCCATAGTAATCGAGCGACATCGTCTCGGCCCGGTAGCGGTCGATGATCAGCGGCGTGTTTTCGAGAATTTCCCACCCGGCTTCGAGGGCAACCGCGGCGGCGAGACGCTGCGTGAACGTCCACTGCGGCGTTAGCCACCAGAACAGCGCGTAAAACAGAAAGCCGTGAATGATGTGCGAGAACGTATACCAGTCGGTGAGGTGCTGCGAATTTTCTGAACTGAGCACCTGGCCGTGCCAAAGCTTGACCGTTCCGCAGGCGCAAATCGGCAACCGGCCGAGCCAATAGAGGATGATTGCTGTCGCAATCAGGATACCGGCGACGAGCAGCAGTCCCGGCACATCGCGCTTCTGCAAATGTGACTGCGTCACGCGCCCGCCTGCCGCAACTGCCGCTTGGCTTTACGGCGCCGCCGGTTCCACGTGTAGGCTTCAAGCAATGCCCAGGCGCCGGCCAACATCATCAAGGCCGGGATCGTCAGCAAACTGAACCATCCGGTGATCATGAGGCTCGAAAGCAGGCCGCCGATATCCGTGCCGAAGACGATGCAAGGCGTCACGCCGCCTTCATTCACTTCGCAACCGGCAATGCCGGCGACGGTCGCCGTCAACAGGACGGCGAGTAGCGGCAACAGCGCGACGACCGCAAATATAAGCATCGTGCGACGGATCGTGCGCATCGTCCCTCCCATGTGCGCGCGCATTTTAGACGGGTTGCCTGCGGCTGTCAGCGGTCGATCTGCCGTCCGCACCGCGACGTTGGAAGGATGGCAAATAACCGCGCGCCGCGCTGATTAACCTTGTCGCGCAATGCACCCGTTGCATCGCACTATCGCTCCGCATAATCGGAGCACACCAGGGAGTTGCATATGGCGGACTTATCGAAACTGAGCGTTGGCCTAACCGGAACCTACCAAATGGTTGTCACGCGGGAGCGTCTCGCGACGATTGTCGGCAGCGGCAACGCGCCCGTTTTCGCAAGCCCGATGATGGTTGCGGCATTCGAAGCCGCATGCGTCGCAGCCGTCGAACATTTGTTACCGGACGGCTATCAAAGCCTCGGCACGCATCTCGACGTTACCCATGCGGCTCCATCACCGGAAGGACTGACCGTCACAGCAACGGCGGAATTGACCGCCATTACAGGACGCAAGCTGACGTTTTCGGTCACCGGGCACGACGGCAAGGAAACGATCGGAGGCGGCACGCACACCCGCGTTGTCGTCGATACGCCACGGTTCATGCAGCGCGTTGACGCCAAAGCTCCGGCACAGCGTTAACCCGAAATGACGGATTCCTGGCAAAATAGTTTGCGTGTCCGCAAGCTTAAGACGTCACGGTAGACCGACGGCCTTTACGGTATGCGCCTGGAGAGTTGAATGCTCAAGACAGTCCAACTTTACGCTGGTGCCGCGCTCTCTGCGTTGCTGATTTCGACGGCACCGGCAATGGCCGAGACGCCGGCCGCGTGCCGCGCTGCCGATTTTGCGACCGCCGTCGACAAATCCGGCGCGACGCTGCGCGCCTTCACACTCGATGCGCAGCCGAAACTGCAAGAGCGCATGCGCCGCTACAGCGAGGTCAAGAAGCTCGACACGGCCGACTATGAGGCCGCCGCACTCGACGCGATCGGTGACGACAAGCTGACGGCACTGGACGAAAAGAGCGCCAACATGCTGCTGCGCATCGACAGCCTTGGCCGCGTCGCAGAAGGTGCTGAGCCCGACTGCAGCAAGCTGAACGAGATCGCGTCCCTCAGCCGCGAGCTGCTCGCGGTCATGAAAGAGAAATCCGACTACATGCTGGCGCGGCTCGACGCAAAGATCGCAGAAGCAGGCGGCAGCACGACACCCGTCGCAGAGGCAAAGCCACAACCGGCACCTCCGACCAAACCCTCCGAGAAACCAGCGACAGAGAAAGCGCCGGCCGAGAAGCCACGCACGGCGCAAGCCGAGCCGCAAAAATCAAAGCCGGCAGAGCCTGAGAAACCGAAGCCCCAAGCCAATGATGCGTATGTTCCACCGACTACCCCGCCGCCAGGTCCGGGCGGGCAAGTCGCGCAGGCACCGCCCGTTGTCGTAACGCAAGGCGATGAAGGCTATTCGATCGATGAAATCCGCGAGGCGACGCGCGGATTCTTCGGCACCGTGTCGACAAGCCTCGCGAGCGTGCTCGAACACGCTTTCAAAACAACCGGCCGGCCGACGGCTTACGTTCTCGGCACCGAGGGCGGCGGCGCGTTCTTCGCCGGACTGCGGTTTGGCCAGGGCACGCTATTCATGCGCAACCAATCCGGAACGCGCCCGGTCTACTGGCACGGCCCCTCGCTTGGCACGGATTTCGGCGCATCGGGATCGCGTACGATGTTTCTCATTTACGAGCTGCAACAGCCAGACGCGTTGTTCAGGCCGTTCACCGGCGTTGACGGCTCGGCGTATTTCGTCGGAGGCGTCGGCGTAACGCTGCTCAAGGGCGGCGAGGTCATCATGGCGCCGATCCGTTCGGGACTGGGATTACGTCTCGGCGCCAATATCGGCTACGTCCGCTTCAGCCCGCAACCGACGTGGAACCCTTTCTGACAGGCATGCCCCGAGACGCAAAAAAGCCCGCCGGAAGGCGGGCTCTTTCGTTGCGATAAATCTGCAAACTTACCAGCCGCTGCTGTAGCCGCCGTAGTTGGCGACCTTCGGCGGACGCTGCACGTAAACGATCTGGCCGTTGGACAAGCGGTAAGCAACCTTCTTGCCCTGCGCGTAGGCGCGCATCTGCGCCGGGCTCAGTTTCTGCTTTTTCACAAAGTTCGGATTGTAGGCCGAAGCTGGCGCCGGCTTGTAGTACGACGGGCCCGAGAACCACCAGCTACCGCTATCCTGCTGTGCGTACTGCACCGGCTTCTGCTTGCGGCTCGCAATTGCGGGCGCGCGGAATTTCGGCGTGCCGTGGATGGCGACGCGGGTCATTTTCAAACCATGACGATGCACGAGATTGTAGAACGTGCGCGCATTGCCGGGTGCAAGGCGAATGCAGCCGTGCGACGCCGGACTACCGAGCGCGCTGATATGCTGTGTCGCGTGAACGGCGACACCGCCATGAATGAATACCGCGTGCGGCATCGGCGCCATGTCGTACTTGCGCGAGTACCACATCTTTGCCGTCCACTGCGGACGGAACGTGCCGCGCGGTGTCGGGAACTGTGCTGTACCAGATGAGATCGCCCACGAATACTTGACGCTGTCGTTTTCCGAGACGGTCATATTCTGGCTGGCGAGATCGATCGAGACCGTCAGCGTCGGCGGTGGAAGAGGTGCGGCGGGTCCAGCGGCTTTCGCGGCGGCGGCCGGTGCCGCTTCAGCAGCAGGCGCGGCGGCCGGCTCGGCGGTCGTCGCTGTTACCGGCGCTTCAGCCAGAGCCGCGGCGGCGGTATCGGCCGCTGCCGTTTCGACGGCCTTCACGGCCGCCGGACTGGTTTCTGCCGACTGTGCAAAAGCAGCAGCGCTTCCCAACAAAGAGCATAAGGCCAACGCGGCAATTCTCTGCCCGAACATGATCACTCCAATACGCAAGACGAAAATGGCGCGATAACCATACCCCCGCGATGAATGCTGAACCGTTAAGGCGCGCGATAATTATCCGGTGCAGCAATTCCGCCTCACGCGCTTGGCAGAAAGGCGACAGTGTTTTGAAATATATACATGAAACGACGTTTTTCTATACGCAGAAATACGGCTGAATCGATAAAATTCTATCCTTTGCGTCAATCACATATGGATATGCGCTTAGCCCTCGAGCCTTATCTGGAAATCGAATTAAAGAGCTGCTCCGCAGTGCCAGGCGTTATCGCGCGGCAGCCGCCTTAACGTCATCATAAGCCGCAAGCGCGCGCACACGCGCGGCCGCATGATCGACGATCGGATTCGGATATGTCTTGCCGAGTATAACGCCAGCGTCGGCGAGCGTTGCTTTCGACGCTTCCCACGGCGCATGTAGCGCGTCGTCCGGCAATTGCGCGAGTTCCGGAACCCAGCGGCGCGTATAGACGCCGTCGGGATCGAACTTCAATCCCTGCGTGATTGGATTGAAGATGCGGAAATACGGCGCGGCGTCGGCGCCTGATCCCGCGACCCACTGCCAGCTCGCTGCGTTGTTGGCGAGATCGGCGTCGACGAGCGTATCCCAGAACCAAGCCTCGCCTTCCTGCCACGGCACGAGCAGATGCTTGATCAGGAACGACGCGACGATCATGCGCACGCGGTTGTGCATATAGCCGGTGTGCCAGAGTTCCCGCATGCCGGCATCGACGATCGGATAACCGGTTTGCCCGCTTTGCCACGCGCGCAAGTGCTTCGCGTCCTTGCGCCACGGAAACGCTTTGAAGTCTTTTCGGAACGGCTCTTCCGGCAAATCCGGCCAATAGAAGAGCAGCGTGTTTGAGAATTCGCGCCAGACGATTTCTTTCAGAAACGTCTCACGGCCTTTGTCGGCCCCGTGCGTCGCGTCGGCTGAGTGCACGGCCGCCGTCCAGCATTGCGCTGGCGTGATCTCACCGAAATGCAGATGCGGCGACAAGCGGGACGTGCCGGGCTTGTCGGGGCGATTGCGATCTTCGGTGTACGTCTTCAATGCCGATTTCAAAAAGGTCTTGAGCCGAGCGTGCGCGCCGGCTTCGCCCGGCTGCCATTCCTCGGCGAAGCCTTTCGACCAATCTGGCTTCGTTGGATGCAATGCCCAATCGCGCAAACGCTCGCTCGCGATCTTCTTCTTGAACGGTATGAACTCGTTCGGCGCGGCCAAAGTCTTGGCCGGTGTGAAGTCCGCCGACAGCGCTTTCCAGAAAGGCGTGTAGACCTTATAGACGTCGCCGGTTTTCGTGCGCACGTCCTCCGGCTCGCGCAGCAGCGCGCCGCCGTAGCGTTTGAAAGCAACATCGGCCTTGTCGAAAATCGCTTTTAGCTTGTCTTCGAGCGCGACGGCGAACGGCTCATAGGCGCGGCTGAAATAGACGGCGCGCGCATCGCATTCGGAGACGAGCGCGGGGAGCATTTTGTCGGTAATTCCACGGCGCAAAATCAAACTGCCGCCCCGCTGCGCGATCGCATCGGCTAAAGCTGCGAGGCTCTTGTCGAGCCACCAGCGCGAAGCCGCGCCCATTTTCCATTGGCCCGGCGTATCGTCGTCCAGAATGTAGACCAGGACGAGAGGTGCGCCTGTCGCAACGGCCGCTGACAGCGCGCGGTGATCGTTGAGCCGCAGATCGTTGCGAAACCAGACAACGACGGGACGGTCAGACATGCGCGGCTCCGCTTCATTTCAAGGACGTCAGGATGTCAACGCGATCAAGTCTGCGCTGGATCACGCACGCCGCGACCCGAGCCAAGTGTCTCAAGCCTGGCCACTTGCCCGCAAAAACCAAACCCGGTACGCCTTGCTCAGATCATAGCCCTGGCGGGAGATAAAGCAGATGTCAGACGAAGCGGTCATTGCGCAAAAAGGACCGTACCAGGTCGAACTGACCGAAGGACAAGACTACTGGTACTGCCGCTGTGGCCGCTCGAAGGCGCAACCGTTTTGCGACGGCTCACACAACGGCACCACGTTTGAACCATTGCAGTTCACGGCCGACCGCAGCGGTACGTTCAACCTCTGCGGCTGCAAGGCGACAGACGACGAGCCATATTGCGACGGCACGCACAACATGCTCTAGGCGAGACGGCGCTTCGCGATCCGGTTACGACTGCGTCGCCAATTTGCTGTGGCGCATCGAATAGACAAAATAGAAGATCAGGCCGACAGCGAGCCAGAGCAGGAACCGCAGGTGGGTCATCAGCGGCAGGAACGCGATCAGCGCGCCGCACGACAGCACACCGAGCACCGGCAGCACGATGCCAAACGGCATTTTATAAGGCCGCGGATACTCGGGATGCGTCCGGCGCAGCACGATCACGCCGGCGCAAACCATGACGAACGCCGTCAGCGTACCGATGTTGACCAGTTCCGCCAGCGTACCGAGCGGAACGAAACCGGCCGCAAGCGCCATGACCAAACCTGAGATGACAGTCACGTTGACCGGCGTCTGCGTCGTCGCATTCACGGTCGAGAAATACTTCGGCATCAGACCATCGCGCGAGATCGCGACGATAACGCGGGTCAGGCCATAATAGAGCACCAGCATAACCGTCGTCAGGCCGAAGATGACGCCAGTTGCAACCAGCGCCGCGCCCCAGTTGTAGCCGATAACCTGCAACGCGTGCGCGACTGGCGATGACACGTTGAGCTCGCGATACGGCACGATGCCGGTCAGCAGGCCCGACACGATGATGTAGATGATGGTGCAGAAAAACAGCGAATAAATGATGCCTTTCGGCACATCGCGCTGCGGATCTTTCGCCTCCTCAACTGCCGTTGAGACGGCGTCGAAACCGACGTAGGCGAAGAAGACCAGAGACGCTCCGGCGAGAACGCCAATCGTGTGGCCGTCGGGGGTGTGGTCGAACCAGCCGAACGGCATGAAGGGCGACCAGTTCTCCGGATGCACGTTGAAAACAGCGATCGAGATGAAGACCGCGATCGTGAGAAGCTTAACCGCGACCATGACCGCGTTCAGCTTCGAGCTTTGCTTGATCCCGATGATCAGCATGACCATCAGCGCCAGAATGATCATCACCGCCGGCAGATTGACGATGCCGCCCATGCCTGCCTTGATCGCCTGTTCCGACTGCGGATCGAAACCGAACGTCTCGAGCGCACCGCCGAGGTACATGTTCCAGGCGCCTGTCGTGGGGCCCTTCGTCAGATACTCCGGCAAACCCAGGCCTATGGCCGTCAACGCGTTGTTGAAATACCCCGACCAGCCGTTCGCGACCGCCGCAACGGAGACGCCGTATTCGAGGATCAAATCCCATCCGATGATCCAGGCGAGAAATTCTCCGAAGGCCGCATAGGAATATCCGTAGGCGCTGCCGCATCCGCCGACCATCGACGCGAGTTCGGCATAGGCCAACGCCGCAAAACCGCAGGCAAGGCCCGCAACAACGAACGAGAGCACGACGGCCGGGCCGGACTGCGTCGCGGCCGCGTGTCCGGTTAACACGAATATGCCGGTTCCGATGATTGCGCCGATGCCGAGCAGCGTCAGATCCGTCGCGCTCAGGCACCGCTTCAGGCCGTGATCTTCGTTACCGTCGACGATTGCCTTCTTGCGAAACAATGCTTCCATGCCGCGAGCCGCTCCTGTCGTTGCAATCGTCTACGGCGAAGCAGTCCCCCCCGCCGCGCGGCCACACTAGGCACGGGGGCAGCATGGCGCAAGCCGCCATTGGACTTGGTTAGCCGGCTGCGCCCTTGCCGATATTTCCGCACGTCGCTATGAGCACCCGCATGCGTAAACTGCGGTCAGTACGGTCGATTTCTACTCAGGCGGGGTTAAGAGCCGGACGCGGCATCGCGCTCGCAATGGCGCTCTGCTCAAGCGGAGCCGCAGCTAGCGAGATCGTGATCACGGTCGCCGGACCGGTTTCGGGACCGCACTCCGGCCGGACGGCACAGATGCTGGCCGGAGCCCGGCTTGCCGCCGACGCCGTCAACGCGCATGGCGGCATCAAAGGCGCGACGCTCAGAATTGCGTCAGCCGACGATGGCTGCGCGGCCGAGACCGCCAAGTCTGCGGCAACAGCATTGGTCGCGCGCAAAACCGATCTTGTCATCGGCCACCCGTGCGCCGCTGCCGCCGACGCAGCGGCGAATATCTACGCGACCGCCGAAACGCTTTTCATCGCGACAGGCACGCGGCATAGCGCGCTACAAAGCGGGCCGCAGGCATCGACGATATTCCGCTTGTCCGGGCGCGATAATCAGCAAGGCGTAGAGGCCGCCAATTTCCTTGCAGACCACTTCGGTGGACAGGCGATCGCCATCGTCCACGATCGCACGCAGGCGTCGAAGAAATTGTCGGACGTCGCCGAGGAAACGCTGAAAAAGCGCGGCGCATCCGCGCCAATCATTTCGACCGTCATCGGCGGCGACAAAGATTTTCCGATCCTAACCGGCAAAATCAAATCCGTCGCGGCGGTCTTCTACGCAGGCTATCCGCTGGAAGCCGGCATGCTTTTCACGCAGTTGCGCAGAGCCGGTTCCACGGCGGCCTTCTTGATGTCGGAGAGCGGTGGGACGACCGAGTTCACCGAGACGTTCGGCGCGGGCGCGGAAGGCTTGCTTGTCATGCGCCCGCGGTTCGCGCTTCAACCCGCTAAAGGTGCTGCTGAAAACGGCGATAGCGCACCGTCGCCGGACGCACAGATCACAGACGCCGATCACGCCCTCGCCGCGGCAGCCGTTGCCGTCTACGCCTCGGCCGCGAACGCGGCCGACGCCGTCAATCCAGGTCGTGTTGCGCACGAACTCGCGTCACGCACCCACGCGACCGCACATGGCACCGTCGCCTTCGATACAAATGGCAACGCGGTGCGCCCGTCCTATGATATCTTCAAATGGACGGGAAAATTATGGGACGGGCCTAATACGGCCCTGTCCGATCGCTAATTCCGCAATCCCATTGCGGGCGGCGAAAAGAAAACAGGACCGCAATTAGCGGCCCTGTGATTCCTGCATGCATTCCACCATCAATGCGCGTTCCATGCGCACGAGATCGTCCGGAATTTTCGATCCCATCTGGCGGTATTCACTGATACGCTGTTTGACGAGCGCGTAGCAGCGGCGCGGATCGTCTTCAGTCTGTTCCATTTGCTGAACCAGTTCGGCGATTTCACCACCGCCCATTTGTTCCGACATCGTCTTCGTCTCTCCCGCTTTCATCTGACGCCACGCGGGCCATTCCGGCCAGCACGACACTGAAAGTTTGTCCTGAACCACGACCGGTCCACGAAACCGGTCTGTTAGAATACTCCATATCGGTACAATTCGAATGATATGGGATCGTGTTTGGTCAATGATTTTTTGAGTGTGACTGAACTGCCGTGAATGGTTTCTGAACAAACTCCTATTGCGACACTCGCGATAGGGGGCTGCTTCGACCATCGCTTTGCGGCGATAGGCGGGCACAATTGCGATTACACATCACGTTGCGTTTCCGCGTGGCAAAGATGCTCACGGCATTTTTCTCCCCCGTCCACCGCATCGCAAACCGCCGCGGTGCAACAGAAGAAAAACCATTGCTGTTGCATTGATGCGGGCACGCGCCTCTGCTACCCCTCCCGCAACGCATCAAAGACTTAAGCGCCGCCACTTGCAGTAGGACCGCAAAATGATCCCCCGCTATTCGCGCCCGGAAATGACCCGCATATGGGACCCGGAAACGCGGTTCAGAATCTGGTTTGAAATCGAAGCGCACGCTGCGGCGGCGATGGCGGAGATCGGAATCGTGCCTAAAGAATCGGCACGCATAATCTGGGACAAGGGGTCGCAAGCAAAATTTGACGTCGCCCGCATCGACGAAATCGAGGCGGTTACGAAGCACGACGTCATCGCATTTCTCACGCACCTCGCCGAATTCGTCGGTCCGGACGCCCGATTCGTCCACCAGGGCATGACGTCATCCGACGTGCTCGATACCTGCCTGAACGTCCAATTGGTCCGCGCCAGCGACATCCTGATCGCCGATATCGACCGCCTGCTCGCCGCTCTCAAAGCGCGCGCGATCGAGCACAAGGATACGATCACGATCGGTCGCTCACACGGCATCCACGCCGAGCCGACAACCTTCGGAGTCAAGTTAGCCTACGCCTATGCCGAGTTCGCGCGCTGCCGCGAGCGCATGGTCGCCGCTAAAAAGGAAGTCGCGACCTGCGCGATCTCCGGCGCCGTCGGCACCTTCGCCAACATCGATCCGCGCGTTGAGGAATATGTCGCTGAAAAACTCGGCCTGATCCCCGAACCCGTCTCAACGCAGATCATCCCCCGCGATCGCCATGCGATGTTCTTCGCAACTCTCGGCGTCGTTGCCTCATCGATGGAGCGCCTCGCGATCGAGATCCGCCACCTGCAACGCACCGAAGTGCTCGAAGCCGAAGAATTCTTCTCGCCGGGCCAGAAGGGCTCGAGCGCGATGCCGCACAAGCGCAACCCGGTGCTGACCGAAAACGTCACCGGGCTTGCCCGCATGGTCCGCGCCTACGCGCTGCCGGCGATGGAGAACGTCGCGCTGTGGCACGAGCGCGATATTTCGCATTCGTCCGTTGAGCGTATGATCGGACCCGACGCAACGGTGACGCTCGATTTCGCGTTGAACCGTATGGCCAGCGTTATCGAGAAGCTCGTCGTCTATCCGGCGAACATGAAAAAGAACCTCGACAAGCTCGCCGGCTTGCACAATTCGCAGCGCGTACTGCTGGCGCTCACGCAAGCCGGCGTATCACGCGAGGAAAGTTACGCCCTCGTTCAGCGTAACGCGATGAAAACCTGGGAACACGGCGCGGACTTTCTGGCCGAACTCAAAGCCGATAAGGACGTCGTCGCGCGCGTGCCGGCAGCCGAACTCGAAAAGATGTTCGACCTGGGTTACCACACCAAGCACGTCGATACGATTTTCAAGCGCGTGTTCGGCTAGGCGCCGTCACTCGTCAGACTTTTCTTTCTTTTTGAACACGCCAAAGTCGCTCGACGGGCGGCCCGGATCGGCTGGGCCGTTGGTCACAGAGCGCAACCCGATCTGCAAAAGCTCCCGAATGGCGGCCGCCCGACTCGGCATGCGCTGCTCGAAGCGCCAATCGTCGATCGCTGCTAACTCACTGTCATCTAACATAATTTGAAGGCGCGTTTCGCGCGATAATCCGCTCATGGCACGGCTCCACCAGTAGGCGCGCTGACAATATACGCTATAAACCCCCAAATGCACACTTGGTTCCATATGAGTTACTTACTCATTCGGTGGCTTTGTGGGTGTTGGGTGCATTATTTAGCTATGCGGTAACCGCAGCCTTTGCGGATTTTCAAAGCTGCTTAAGGGCGTTAGCAACGATACAAATAGAAACACCATGAGGTTGCCCCAATGACCCATGACCAAACTGGATTGCAGTCGCAACGCGACCGACCCGATACCTCTGACCAAGCTCAATTGCCCCAATACTCGGTCAGCGCCGTTTTCGGAGAAACGGAACTGAAGCAGATGAGCGGCGTCCTCGATGCCGTTTGCGAGAAGCTGAACATTAAGCGAGATGGCGCAGATGCGCGGGCGGCGGCCCTCGCGGTTCTCAATCACATGTCGCAAGGTTACAGCGACGCGCAAGCGCTCAAAGATGCCGTCATCAATAATCTGCGCGAGCAATTACAAAAGACGCCTGCATAATGCGGATTCTTGAGATAAGCGAATTGCGAAACACGCTCGCAATTCGCAAATCCGCGATAAAATAGCGCGCGAAATCCAATTCAATTATTGCGCATTTCTTAAATCGGCTTTTACCGCAAATAAACGCTGTTTCGCCTAATGTGCGATCGCATCCTAGTCTCTTAGTAGGATGGCGACGGCATGATGACGTCGCATGACGCCGACCCGCGCGGCATGACCTCTGCTCCCTCGTCTCGTAAGTAAGGTTTGCGTAATGCGCCCGGGCAGCCGGTCCGCACCAGCTTTATGCTGATCGCTTAAAGACCACGGCTCTTCCGCTTCAAACGGTTGCTTCCGATGTTGACAGCACCAGCACGATGACCAGTTACAGTTCAAGGCGTTGTCATCATGTCCATCGAAGACTCTTCCAGAATCGACACCACCTCTGCGCGCGAATACACATCCCTTAATGCTTTAGCACCGGCACCGAAAGCCGCGCGCAAACCGCAAAAGAAGCGCATCACCGCGACGCCTATCCTCCATTTTCTCTCGACGCAGGAATTCGCGAGCCCATTCGACATCAATATGGCTGTCGATGCCGGCTATCGCGTCGTTGTCCCGCATATCAACGTGAAACTCTCCAATACGACCCCACTCGTGCAGGATGCGATCTTTTCGCGCCCGCCGCAGTTCGGCTGCCGAACCGGTCTTTTCATCGGCGGCAAGGATGCGATGCTCGCGCTCGACATGCTTGACGCTACGAAAGCAGCGCTCGTCCCGCCGTTCCAGTTGTCGGCGCTCGCCGACCCGGGCGGCTCGTTCACGACGGCCGCCGCGATGGTCGCCTGCGTTGAAAACGTCTTCAAACGCGAAACCAAACGTTCGCTCGATGGCGCAACGGTCTCTGTCTTCGGCGCAACCGGCGTCGTCGGCTTTGCCGCCGCCATCATCTGCGCGCTGAGCGGCGCCAAGGTGAAAGTCATCACCCACATCGGCCTCGACGCCATCCAACCGACCGTGAAAGAAGCCAAGCGCCGCTTCGGCGTGAAGCTCGAGCCTGTGCTCGGCGCGCGTGATAGCGACAAGGTCAAAATTCTCGCGGGCGTCGACATCGTGCTCTGCGCTGCCGCTGCCGGCGTCCGCGTTCTGAAGACTGACAGCTTCGCAAAGGTGAAGCGCCCGCTGATCGTCGCCGATGTCAACGCCGTGCCGCCGTCGGGCATAGAAGGCGTCGAGCTGTTCGATATGGGCAAGCGCTTCGGCAAGAAGCCGATCTGGTCGGTCGGTCCGCTCGCGATCGGCGACATCAAATACAAAACGCAGTCGGCGCTCCTGCGCCGCATGACGCAGTCGGAAGCCTCTCTGTTCTTCGATTTCAACGATGCCTTCTCGATGGCCCGCGACCTCGTCGCTAAGGCCAATCGCAAGACCAAGTAGCGTCGCGTACTCTAACGCAAATAAAGCCCGCCGCATGTCTCTCGTGCGGCGGGCTTATTCATGCGCACGTTACGCGAGACCTTTTTCAGTCCCCGCCATGCTGGCGCGCCAGACTTCGATTGCCTGTTTGGTTTCCTTGACGTCGTGCACGCGCACGACTTGCACGCCGGCCTGTAGTCCGACAAGCGCCGCCGCGAGCGATCCCGGTACGCGGTCGGCAGCATCGGGCACATCGCACAACTGCCCGATCATTTTCTTGCGGCTCGCACCAAGCAGCAGCGGCACGCCGAGGCCGTGATAGAGCGACAGCGCGCCCATGACGGCAACGTTGTGATGTAAATGCTTGCCGAAACCGATCCCAGGATCGGCGACGATCTTGGCGCGCGGAATACCGGCCGCTTCGCAGGCGCGGATGCGCCCTTCGAGAAAATCAAACACGTCGAGCGCAACGTCCGAATACTGCGGATCGTCGTTCATGGTTTTCGGATCGCCCTGCGCGTGCATGAGCATGACCGGTAGACCCGTCTCAGCCGCCACCTGCAAAGCTTCGGGATCATGCGTTAGCGCCGACACGTCGTTGATAATGTCGGCGCCTGCTTGATTGGCGCGGCGCATCACCTCGGCTTTTCTCGTATCGACCGAAATGACAGCTTCCGACTTCGCACGCAATCCTTCGATGACCGGAATGACGCGGCGGATTTCTTCGTCCACCGCAACGGTATCTGATCCAGGCCGCGTGCTCTCGCCGCCGATGTCGAGAATATCGGCACCCTCTTCGAGCAGCCGCAGGCCGTGATCGATCGCCGCTTGCGTCGAGGCGTGCTGGCCGCCGTCGGAGAAACTATCCGGCGTGACGTTGACGATGCCCATGATGCGCGGCTTCGTGAGATCAAGACCGGCATAGCGCGGGCGCGGCTCAGTCAGGTTTTTCATAAGGTCGGAGGCGGCGAGCGCATCGCGTCCCCAGTCGCCGCTAAACGCATCGCCGAGCACGACCGTCTTGCGCTTCGTCTGCGGCGCACCGGTGCCCGTCGTACCGCGCATCAGAATATCGACCGCGGCGAAGCTCATGCGCCCGCCTGCGAGCGGCAATCCCCGCCAGAGCGCCGGTTCTGCTTCATCCGGCCCGCGCGCCGCCGTGCGGTCGTAGAAAATGGCCGTCGGCTGCAGATAGATCGAGCGTTTCATGCGATGTCGGATGCTCGAACGCGAAAAACGCCCTTGATCCGCTTCGGATCGCGAACGCAAATTTGAATATGGGTCTTTTGATAGAAGCCAGAGTTCTCGTAAATCGGACTACCTTCAATAAAAATACCAAGAACTGTATCGATTGGTTCAAACGGTAGACCGTTTTCGTCAACACCATTGCGAATATCGTGAAGTGTTTCGATCACGGCTCGGTCGAGAAATCTCTGCAACAAATCTTTGCCGCCAGTATTCTGAGGTAGAGGTTTGCCGCCCTTGGCGTATATCTTGATCAAGCTCGTGTGTGCAGCCTTGACAGCTTCAACGCCAACCTCGCTGGCCAGATCTAAGCACAAGCCCGGGTCGATGACTGCTCCAACTACGGCAGGCGGCCATTCCTCTTTCCGCCGCCGCTTCACTTCGCGTGCAAAGCTTAGCGCTCGATGCGGGTTTGCCTGCCAGAAATATATCCCTGATCCCAGCCAATCGTGATCATTTTGGCTGATATGAAACGGCTTACCCGCTAGGAGCTGCTCAGCAACATCTTCGCTACAGCCGTGGTATCCGAGGATGAAGCTCGTCGTCAGTCGATGCACGTTCCAACTTACTTCTTTTTATCCGAACCCTTGATAGTTGAAACGCGCTCTATTGCGCTTTGCGCGACCTTTGGGCTGGATGTATTTGCATTTACATAGCGACCTGCAGCAATAACAAAACGCGATGTATCGGCAGCATCAATAAATCGCACGCCATGACCTGAAGATTGCGTTGATGCTTGGCCAGACTTCTTAGTCATAATGCAAACCTTTGTTTTATGAATTAACCCTGCGGCTGAGGCTCCATGCCGCCGGACGGTTCTCCACGCGGGCGCACAGGGCGTCCGGCGGTTGGAACCGCAGAGTGACCAGCGGAGCCCTTCGAACCATCGTCATCCGTACGGCGCACGATCTTCTCGCCACGCATCAGCGCGTTGCACTCGTCGCCCGAGATCGTCTCGTGCTCCATCAGCGCCTGCGCCATCGCTTCGAGCTCGGCCTTGTGGGCGGTCAGCACCTCCCAGGCCTTCTTCTCGCCAGTCGTCACGATACGGCGGACTTCGCCGTCGATCAGTTTGGCGGTTTCTTCGCTCATGTTCTGGCGCTGCGTGACCGAGTGGCCAAGGAACACTTCCTGCTGGTTTTCCGAGTACAACAACGGGCCGAGAATGTCGCTCATGCCCCACTCGCTGACCATGCGTTTGGCGATGTTCGTCGCCTGCGAAATGTCGCTCGACGCACCGGTATTCAGATGCTCGCGGCCATAAATGATCTGCTCGGCAACGCGGCCGCCGAAGGCCATCGCGATCTTCGCTTCGCACCACTGCTTCGAGTAGCTCAAGCGATCGCGCTCCGGCAGGCTCATGGTGACGCCCAGCGCACGGCCGCGCGGAATGATCGTCACCTTGTGCAGCGGATCGTTGCCTTCGACGACGATGTTGACGATCGCGTGGCCGGCTTCGTGGTACGCGGTCGCGAGCTTTTCCTCTTCCGTCATGGCCATGGTTTTGCGCTCGGCGCCCATCATGACCTTGTCTTTGCTGTCCTCGAACTCCGATTGCGTGACCATGCGCTTGTTGCGGCGCGCGGCGAGCAATGCTGCTTCGTTGACGAGGTTCGCGAGATCGGCGCCGGAGAAGCCCGGCGTGCCGCGCGCGATCGTCTTCGGATCGATATCGGGCGCCAGCGGCACCTTTTTCATGTGGACGCGCAGAATTTTCTCGCGGCCAACGACATCCGGGTTCGGCACCATGATCTGGCGGTCGAAACGGCCCGGACGCAGCAACGCCGGGTCGAGCACGTCGGGACGGTTCGTCGCCGCGATGATGATTATGCCTTCGTTGGCTTCGAAGCCGTACATTTCGACAAGCAACTGGTTGAGCGTCTGCTCGCGCTCGTCGTTGCCGCCGCCGAGACCGGCGCCGCGATGGCGGCCGACCGCATCGATTTCGTCGATGAAGATGATGCACGGCGCGTTCTTCTTCGCCTGCTCGAACATGTCGCGGACGCGGCTCGCTCCGACGCCGACGAACATTTCAACGAAGTCGGAACCAGAGATCGTGAAGAACGGCACGTTCGCTTCGCCAGCGACGGCGCGCGCGATCAGCGTCTTACCGGTGCCGGGCGGGCCGACAAGCAGCGCGCCGCGCGGAATGCGTCCGCCGAGGCGTTGATACTTCTGAGGGTCGCGCAGGAACTCGACGATCTCTTCGAGATCGGATTTGGCCTCATCGACGCCGGCGACGTCTTCAAACGTCACGCGACCGGCGCGCTCGGTCAGAAGCTTGGCCTTCGACTTGCCGAAGCCCATCGCGCGTCCAGACCCGGACTGCATCTGGCGCATGAAGAAAATCCATACGCCGATCAGCAGCAGCATCGGGAACCAGGACAACAGAATGCTGGCCAGCGACTGGACGTCGTCTTCCGACGGACGGGCTTTGAACTTCACGCCCTTCTCGCGCAACTTGGAAACGAGGGTCGGGTCTTCCGGCGCATAGGTCGAGAACGCACCGCCGTTGGTGCTCGTGTCGCGCATGGTGCCGGAGATACGGTTGCCGGCGAGCGTCGCATCCGCGACCTGCCCCTTATCGACGGCCTCAAGGAATTCCGAATACTGGATTTCGTTGCCGCGGCGCGCCTGTGTCGGGTTGCTCACCAGATTGTACAGGGCCAGGAGAAGGACGAACAACGCCGCCCAGATGGCAAGCTTCTGATAATTGGGATTCATCGTGGTTCCTAAAGTCGCCGCCGGTTACCCGGAATTCGGCGCGCCAGGGGGCGCGGGCGGACCCGCTTGAGTGACGCTAACATAGGTGGCGCAGGGTCCCAGCACAAGTTTACCCTTATGATGAGCAACGGACTTCCGAGCCGCGAAATTTGACCGGACCTGTCCCCCCGCGGCGGCGCTAACACGCCGCTGCGCCGAGACCTGCAACCGCCATGCCGGATGCGCGCCAAACGCGTTTCAGAGCCCCACCAGCGGCTTTTAGAGCTCCGGCTGCGGGATCGGCTCGGACCGGATCTGCCCGCCGTCAGCGAGCGTCTGGCGGCCTTCCGGACTGGTCAGAATTGGCACGCCGATCAGAGTTGCATCGTCATAAAAGGCCGGCAGGCCGGCGAGCGCCGCGCGGGGGATATCTTTTGTGCCTGAGAGGACAAGTTGGTCCGCGTGCCCGAGCCCTAGCGGCTTAACGATAACGTCCGCGCAGGTCTCCGCGATGCTGAGGATGTACCGCTCATCCCAGCGTACAGGCGATTGCGCGTTCAGCACCAACGGCGCAGCGTCGATCCGGCCCGCTTCGCGCCAGAGCCGCACATATCTGCTGCCTGCCGAGATCACCGCACCACCGAGCGTCACGGTGAACGGCGCGCGCGCCGCGAAGCGCTGCGCCAGCGTTTCGAGTTCCGCCAACTCCGGCCGCCCGGTCGCGCCGCCGAAGCATGCGATCAGGTGCTCGAGCACCATCTGCCTCAGAATGACTGGACCGTCATCGAACACGCCGCGATCGAAGCGGGCGTAAATGTTGCGCTCGGATACTAAGTCGATCGAATGCGAAAATGCGCGCGCCGCAAACCGCAGACCGTCGGACGCCTCGCGCATCCGGCGCGCCGAGGTCGCAAGCGCTGCCGCGTCGATGTTCGCCTCAGCCAATACCGCGCGCACACGCACGCGCTCGAAGGCGGCATTTTCGTTACTCGGATCGTCGAACCACGATACGTCGCGACGCGCCAGCGTTGCGATCAGGCGGGCTTTCGAAAAAGCCAACAATGGCCGCACAAGCGTGACGTTGGAATCGCGTGAGAGACTGCGCTCGGCTGGCATGGCGGCCAGCGCCGCGACGCCGCCACCACGCATCAAACGCATGAAGACCGTTTCGGCCTGATCGTCCTGATGATGCGCCGTCACAACCGCGACTGCATCACCGCCAGAGACGGAACGGGCATAGCTATCGAGAAGTGCATAGCGCGCTGCACGGGCCGCGTCTGGAATGCCGGTTCGCGGCTTGTCGCCCGCCCAATCAAGCGTCGCGTGCGGCAAGCCCAATTCTGCAGCGATGGCGGCGACGGCGCGCGCCTCTGTTGCCGAACCCGGCCGCAAGTGATGATCGACGGTCGCGACACTGATCGCGGGCGTTGCAGGGCCGAGGCGGCCGCGCCATTCGGCAACCAGAGTCAGAAGCGCCAAGCTATCCGGCCCGCCTGACACCGCGAGCACGACGTTGCGAAAATTCCGCAACCGCTCGAAGGCGCGATCTGCTTCGTCAACCGCAATCGCTGCTTCGGCGGTCGTCACAAAACCTCGCTTACGAGCAGCCGACGCGCTGCCGTTCCGACTGCGCGCGCGCTTTGACGCTTTGCGGCGCATTCGGGAATTTGGTGTTCAATTCGGAGTACGACGAGCAGGCCGCATCCTTCTGTCCGAGCCGGTCGAGCGACATCGCGAGCTTGAGCAAACTGTCCGGTGCCTTCGCGCTTTGCGCGTATGTCTGATAGCCCTTCAGAAACGCGCTCGCGGCGGCCTTGTATTGTCCGCGGACGAAATGCGATTCACCTAGCCAATATTGCGCGTTGCCTGAAAGCGAGTCGCTCGGAAACCGCTTTAAGAAATCATCGAACGCGACTTCTGCCGCGCCGTAGTCGCGTTGCAGAAGGTAGCCGTAAGCCGTTTCATAAAGCTGCTTTGGATCGCCGCCTTCACCCGCAGGCGCGAGCGCAGCCGTTGCAACGGGCGGCGGCTGTCCGCCAAAATTCGTTTGCGGAGCGCCTTCACTACCCGAGATCAATCCGCCGATGGCGTCGCCGCCGGGCGTGATCGTCGTCGATCCGAACGACGCCGACTCATCGGCCTGCTGCGGGATCGCAGCGCCTGTCGTGTCAGATCGGCGCTGAGCCCCGCTCGACGCGCGCAGCTGCTCCTGGAGCTGCTGCACCTGTGCGGACAGCGCGCGCACCTGATTTTCAAGCGCGTCGACGCGGCCGTTATCTGCGCCGCCGCCAGAATTCCGAAACGCGGTCTGCTGCGCGCCGCCGCCGGATTTCGCCAAGCTCTCGAGCGTGCCGACGACGACCTGCATATCGACGAGTTGTTCTTCGAGACTATCGACACGTGCGCGCAATCCGCTTTCTCCAGCACCGGCGACGGCGCCCCCCGTGGGCGGCGCCTTGGCGGCCGTCTTCGCAGCATTTTTCGCGGCATCGGGCGGCGGCGCTTGGGCGATCGCATGCGTCGCTGCAAATCCCACGACGGCAAGAGCCGTCAGTGAGGTTGCGAGTTGAACGCCGATGCGGCGGAGACTTGCCATTGTGTCGTTTGTCCTTACGTCTCTAAATTCAGCGTGCAGGCCAGCGCGATGTCATGTCCGAACGGCACGGTGCGCTGCCACTCTGCCGCGATCATCAGATTACTGCGATAGTCCGTCGTCGCCCGTTGCGCCACGTCTTGCACCACCGCTTACCGGCAACTCGGCTGCCGACGTCGCGCCGATCACCGTCTCGGCGTGCCGGTTTTGTGCCTGACAGAGCGGCGACGTGCAAGTTGCGATGGGGTCGCGAGCGCCGCGCGTTTCAATCGCAACGCGGTTCGCGGTAACGCCATTTGCGACAAGGCGATCACGAACGGCGGCGGCGCGCTTCTCGGCGATATCGCGCGCAGCCTCCGCAGGCAGGCCATCATCGGACCGGCCGACAATCGTTACCTTCAGATCTGGACGCTTCACGAGCCAGCGCGCTTGATGTTCGATCAGCGCGCGCGCGCGGCCACCGATCACAGCGCTATTCTCCGCAAAGAAGACGCGGTCGCCAGCTTCGGTCGCGAACGTCATACGCAATTCTGCATCGCTCGCGCGTTGCACGAAGGGTGCGTCGACGCCGTTCGCAGGCGGACGTTGAGTGTCGTCGGAAAGAGAATTCAATTCGCGTTCCGCGCGCGTGGCTTCAGGCGTGCCGGGAAATGCTGCGATCAATTGCGCGAACAAATCCGCCGCGAGATCGCGCTGGTGCTCGAACAACGCATCGAGACCGTCTTGCAGCATCTCGCCCGGCGCATTGCGCGAAGCGTCAGCAGAAGCAGCGCCGACCGTCGCGCCTGCGATCAAAGGCAGAGATAGCGCCAGCATCGCCAAGTGGATCGCAAATCGAATGGGCGTGTGAAACAGCTTGTCCACGAACGGCAACCTCAGCCGCCGGACCCGCTCCGGCGTGGTGCCGTTCTCGGACCGCATTTGGGCCAAACTTAGCCACGCGCGGCATGCCAGCACAAAAACTCTGCCGATGCGTCCAAAGAGAAACGGCGGACCGTTTGGCCCGCCGTTTCATCAATTAAACTTCGCCGCCGCAGCTTAACGCTGACCGGCTTAACGCTGGCTGACCTGGCCGCCCGTGTTGAGCACCGTCTGCGCACGCCGGTTCTGCGACCAGCACGAGATGTCGTTGCAAACGGCGACCGGACGTTCCTTGCCGTACGAGATCGTGCGGATGCGCGACGCGTTCACGCCGTTCTGGGCGAGATAGTTGCGCACCGACGTTGCACGCCGCGCGCCGAGCGCGATGTTGTATTCGCGCGTGCCGCGCTCGTCGGCGTGGCCTTCGATCGTAATCGTGTATTGCGGATACTGCTGCAGCCACTGCGCCTGCTTGGCAACGATCTGCGCACCTTCCGGCGTCAGATCGGTCTGATCCGTCGAGAAGTAGACGATATCGCCGACATTCTGCGTGAAGTCGCGCTGCGAGCCGGGCGTTGCCGCGCCGACCCCGCCGCCGAGCGAGCCGTCGGGCTGCAATTCCTTGTTGGCGGCGCAAGCACCCATGACGACAGTCGCGCTCATAAGCGCGGCCATGCACAGCCAACGGCGTCCCGCTGTAGAGGCCAGCATTATCTTGTGTTCCCTTCGTCGCGATTGCCGGTGCGTCGCACTGCGCATCAAGGGCAACCAATAAATCCCGCTTCGCTTACAAACGTCTAGACACGTGATCCGCCGAAAATATGGCCATTTCCCAAGCCATTGCGGCGGTTTTGGTTACCTTAGAGGTGCGGCCTCCAGATGCGAACGACCTTGTTGTCGCAAACTGAGGATAACTTTGGCATTTGAGTTGTTTATGCCGTGGAGTGTTGCCGTTCAGCGCGGATTAGAAACCGCTGTTACGGACCTACCGGAAGTTTATCTCCGGCCATCGCCAGACCATCAGGCCCGATTTTCGCCTTGAACGCAGCATTGCTGCGAACAACGCCCTTATGCGCACTCGATCGGCCTAGGCCATAACCTGGGCCATAATCAGCAAGGCCCAAAAAGAACAAGACCGAGATGTTGGCACACGTGTCGCCAGCAACTCGGTCTTGATGTAGGTCGAAGTAGCTTCGATTGACCAGTAAGCTCTTAGCGAGCCGACTGAACAGCCGAAACGTCAGCGCCGAGTTTCATCGGGGTGTGCTCAACTTCTTTACGGCATGCGCCGAGAGCAACAGCAGCGACAACAGCGGCGAGAACGATAGCGCCCTTCATAGTACTTCTCCTTGAGTTGTCCCAGGTAAAATTACCCGAGGTTAGCGAGCAACATGCTCGGTAGCCGGGACATCTGCGCCGAGTTTCATCGGCGTATGTTCGACTTCGCGACGGCATGCGCCAAGCGCAACAGCCGCGACTACTGCTGACAGAACGATCAGCCCCTTAACACCCTGCATGGTCATATCTCCTGATACGATTCCGGCTAAAGCCGTACTCTGGGGTACCTACGGATCGCATCGCGATCAAGAACGGACCGCTCAAACCCCAAGTTTTCCAACCCCATAGATGCGAAAATGCAACGCAGTGACGGGGGTGCATTATCCTCAAGTGTCACATGAGAATATGACACTCAACCCATTGAATTTAAACGCTGCTGCGACGCGCAAAAATCGGCCGATGCAACAGCTGCAAAACAGTCCGTAAACAGGGGGTTAATTGAGCAACGGTGACCACGCCGGATCGGATCCGAATGAGGGTGTCGCGACCTGCCGCTCGTTGTAGCCGGTCAGGTCGACCGAAAACAATCGCGGGCCGGCGTTCGTACCCTGGAGCTCGCGGAAGAACATCACAACGCGTCCGTTCGGTGCCCAGGTTGGACCCTCGTTGTGATAGCCCTCTGTCAAAACCCGCTCGCCGGTCCCATCCGGACGCATGACGCCGATCAGGAATCGCCCGCTCGTCTGTTTGGTGAATGCGATGTAGTCGCCGCGCGGCGACCAGACCGGCGTCGAGTAACGGCCATCGGCGCCGGAGATGCGGCGCACACCCGACCCGTCCGAATTCATGACATAGAGTTGCTGCGACCCTTCACGATCGCTTTCGAATACAACCTGGCGGCCGTCCGGCGAATAACTCGGACCCGTATCGATGCCATTGGTCTGCGTTAAACGGCGCGACTGCCGCGTGCGCAAATCCATCTCGTAGAGACTGCTCGATCCGTCCGGCGTCCCGAGACTCATAATCACGCGCTGACCGTCCGGCGAGAAGCGCGGCGCGAATGTCATATTTGGAAAATCGCCGACCAGCTCGCGCTTGCCGGTCTCAAGGTTCATGATGAAAACCTTGGGCTGATCCTTGGTGTACGACATGTACGTGATTTCTTGGTTCGTCGGCGAGAAGCGCGGCGTCAGAACGATTTCCTGACCTTGGCTGAGCAACCGCACGTTGGCGCCGTCCTGGTCCATAATCGCCAATCGCTTGATGCGCTTTTGCTTCGGGCCTGTCTCGTCGATAAAGACCACGCGCGTATCGAAATAGCCTTTTTCACCGGTCAAACGCTCGTAGACGACGTCGGCGATCAAATGCCCAATCCGCCGCCAGTTCTGAGCGGCAGTTGAGAAACGTTGGCCGGCAAGCTGCTTGCCTGACGCGACATCCCACAGGCGGAACTCTGCACCCACCTTGCCGTCGCCGCCTTTGACGATGCGGCCGACAACAAGCGCGTCGGCGCGGATGGAGCGCCAGTCGGGGAATCGCGGTGCGGCGTTGACGTCGCGCACCTGTTCGAGAAAGCTCGCCCGGTCGAGCGGTTGGAACAACCCTGAACGTTCGAGGTCGGCCTGCACGACATCCGAAATATCACCGGCCAGTTGCGGATCGTCACCGAGAAAAAGCGGAACGGCGATCGGGATCGGCGCGATCGTGCCCTGCGTTTGCGTACCTTGAAGCTGTGCCTCAGCTTGGCCGCTCAGAAACGCATTGACGCTCAACAGCACGATGGCGCCGAGGAACACGCGCGCTAACGACAACATCTGGCGGCGAAGGGTCATCAATTTCGATCTCATCCTGGCGCAAACGCGGTGATTGGAATTCGGGAACGATTCGTTCGGCTTACAGGCTCGCGTTTTAGTCTGGCCTCGTTTCGCTGTCGAATGAAGCAACTGTTAGGCGTTCCCTCTCCCTGTGCTTACGGGGAGAGGGCTAGGGTGAGCGGCAGCATCACACTCTAGCGGCTGCCCCTCACCCGAACCCTCTCCCCATTGAGTGCAGAAATGGGGAGAGGGAGAAATCCGCGTCACAGCATTTGCCGCGGGTCGAAGACCCACTCGATATCGCGCCATCCCTCGTAACTTTCAGGCGGCAGACGGAACGGCTGGCAGCCGCGTACCGCACGCAACGCCGATTCTGCAGCCGCGTTCCCGAGCGTATCGTTCGGCGCATTCTGCACACGCGGCTCGCCCTGCAGACTGCCATCGGGCGACAACTGCCAGCGCAGCGTCACAGCCGGTATTTCGGTACCGCCACCAGCGCCTGGCAAGCGCCAGCACTGAGCGAGCTGGCTTTTGATCATACCCTTGAGCAAATCCTGCTCGCGTGCCGACAGCACCGTATCCGTGCCGTTTGCAACGCCGGCTTCCTTGCCGGTTGCTGTCGCGGGTTTGCTCGTGCCCTGCGCCTGCTGGCCCTTCTTCTTCGGATCCTTGTCGAGCAGCGCCTTGTTTTGTGCATCGTCAGGCACCTTTTCGAGCAGACTCGCGAGCTTGTTGGCGTCGAACTTCTTGGCTTCGAGCGCCTTCTTTTTCGCCTCCTCGGCGAGTTTTTTCTTTTTCTCTTCGGCGAGTTTCTTCTTTTTTGCTTCTTCCTCGGCCTTCTTCTTCGCTTCTTCCGCTTTTTTCTTGGCCTCTTCCTCGGCTTTCTTCTTAGCTTCTTCCTCGGCCTTCTTCTGGGCCTCGTCGGCTAAGCGCTGCTCTTCGATTTTCTGCTCAAGCAGCTTTTGCTCCTCGGGCGTAGGCCCGGGAGCCGGTTCCGGCGGTGGCGGCGGCGGGGCCGTCTCAGGTGGCGGAGGCGTGACCTTCGGCGGCTCGGGAGGCGGCGGCGGTTCTGCGGCCGCGACTTCCTCAGCGGGCGGCGGCGGAGGCGGTGGTGGCGCGTTGTCGGGCTTTTTCGTATCGTTCTTGCTGTCGTCTTCCGTCGGCTTGTCGTTGGCTTTCGCCTCAAGAACTTTCGCGTCTTCGCTGCCCTGTTTCAGGCGCAGAAACTCCGACGGCGTGATGAGTTCGGCCGAGATCGCAGGCGTATCGGGCGCCGGCAGTTCCTGCACGCCACGCATCGACCAGAACGCCCAGACAAGAAGCGAAGCGTGGCACAGAAACGAAACTAGAAGCCCGAACGGCACGCGCGCCTCAGCCTCCCTGTTCCTCATTGAGCACGAACGACAGCTTCTTGAAGCCGCCGGCGTTGATGCGGCTCATGACGCGCATCACGACGCCATACGGCACGCCTTTGTCGCCGCGGACATAGATCGGCTCGTCGTAGCCGTTCTTGGCGATGGCTTTGAGCTTTGCCGAAATGTCGTCGAGCGCCACCGGCGTTTCGCCGATGAAAGCATCGCCATTGGCCATGACCGTGACGGCGAGCGGATCGGATTTCGGCTGCGGCAACTGCTGGCCCTTGGCTTCCGGCAATTCGACCTCAACGCCGGTCTGCAACAGCGGCGCGGCGACCATGAAAATGATCAACAGCACGAGCATGACGTCGACCATCGGCGTGACGTTGATCTCGCTCATCGGCTGGCGCTTGCCACGCCGTCCGCGACCACGCCCTCCGCCACCAGCACCGCCTACACTCATGCCCATCGCGTCAGTTCCTCACATCGATCTGGCGCGAGACGATCGCGGCGAACTCATCGGAAAAAGCATACAAACGCTGCGAAATCGCCGAGGAATCAGCGGAAAACTTGTTGTAGAAAATAACCGCCGGAATAGCGGCCATCAGTCCGAGCGCGGTTGCGAACAACGCTTCCGCGATACCAGGCGCGACAACCGCAAGGTTGGTGTTTTTGGAAACCGCGATTGCCTGGAACGACGTCATAATGCCCCACACCGTGCCGAACAATCCGACGAATGGTGCTGCCGATCCGACGGTCGCCAGGAACAGCAAGCGGCGATCGAGCCGTTCCATCTCGCGGCTGATCGTGACGTCCATGACTTTCTCAACGCGCAGCTGAATGCCGCCGAGCGCGCGAATATTACCTTCGACAGACCGTTTCCATTCGCGCATCGCTGCAACGAACAGCGCCGACGTCGTGATCGTGCGGCCGCGCGACAGCCCGGCGTAGAGTTCGTCCAGCGACTGGCCCGACCAGAACAGCTGCTCGAACTTGTCGCTTTCAACGCGCGCGCGGCGAAACGCAAAGAGCTTCTCGACGATGATCGCCCACGACCACACTGACGCCAGCCCCAATCCGATCATCACCAGTTTGACGATCAGGCCGGCCTGCATGAACAGTTCGAAAAATGAAAAGCCTGCGCCGTGCACGGGAGCCACGACACCTTGAGCTACGTCTGCGGGATTCATCTCACCATCCAGGTCACACCGGCCAATCCGGCATCAGTTTCGACTGCTTCATGTTGGACGCATCGCCAAGTCAGCACACATGCCATCGAAAGGCGGCGGCGCAACGACTGACGACCCGCGTTCTGCTGGTCCGTCAAACGCCGCGCCAATGATACCGCGAGCCGATGTAGCCCCCTCGTCCCTCAACGAGCACGCCCTGCAAAACACTATGCTGACCGCGAGTTTTTCAGCCTGCAATATGACAAAACAACGGCTTAGACGCGCTTGCCGCAGCGTCACAGCGCGCCGTTATCCACTGCAAACGGCGAAATTGCGCGTTCCGGCCGGGTCGCCGGAGGCGAGTTGGATCGCGCAAACGCTCGACTGCCCGATTATGCGCCAGCCTCGTGCGCCATAAAGGCGCTCCGCACCGCGTCCGAAAGCCGGAGAGGCTTTCCCGACATCGAGACGAGAACAACCGTCACCTCGGCCTCGAAAATCCGCCGGCCGTCGAGCGAGATCGCCTGCGTGAGCGTCACGCTTGCACCGCCGAGTTCCTTCACGCGCGTCTCAACTTCGAGCAGATCGTCCATGCGTGCCGGGCGCAGGAAATCGCAGTTCATCCGGCGCACGACGAACGCCGCAGGTTCCCGGCTATCTGACCCATCGATCATGCCGCGGGCGTCCGTGCCGAGAAGGCGCAGAAAATCCGTGCGGCCGCGCTCGCAGAACCGGATGTAGGACGCATGGTAGACGACGCCGCCCGCATCCGTGTCCTCGAAATAGACACGCACCGGCCGCACATGCCGCTGGCCGGTCTCATCCCGGATAATCCGTCCCGCAAGATCGGGCCACTGCGACGTACTCAAACCGCTTCCCCTCCACCCAAGTCCACCACGACGATCTCAGGCAGCGCGCCGAAGCGGACCGGGAAGCCCGAAACGCCAAGGCCGCCCGAGACGATCAGACTGCGGTCGTCTTCAACGATGTGACCGTAAACGTAACGGCTTTTATATTTCGACGGCACAACGGGCGTGAAACCGAGGATGCGCACCTGACCGCCGTGCGTGTGACCGGCGAAAGTCGCCGCAACGCGCTTCGGAACCTCCGGGAAAATATCTGGCTCGTGCGCCATCAACAGCACCGGCGCATCGTCGGTCACTTGGCGCAACGTGCCGGGCAAGTCATCGACGCCCGTGTAGTCCTTCCGGCCGTTCTCCAAAAATTTCGCGTAGTCGTTGTCCGTTGGCCAGAACGCCCACTGATCGCCAAGGCCTGCGATCCAGAACGGCTTGCCGTCTTTCTCAAAGCGGACGGCTTTGTTTTCGTACACGGGAATGCCGACCGCCTCGAGCGCGCGGCCGGCACGCGTCGGACCGCTGCGGCGGCGCTGCACCGCGATATCATCCCACCAATCATGATTGCCGAGCACGGCGTGTACACCGAACGGCGCCTTGAGATTGGAAAGCGATGTCGCCCAGCGCCCGGCGGAGACAGCGTTCGAATATTTCTGCATACGATGGCTGACGACGTAATCGCCGAGCAGAAACACGGCATCGGCGCCAAGCCCGTTCGTCTGTTCGACGATCTCATCCACACGGTCGCCCGACATCCACGGCTCGCAGACGTGCAAATCCGCGAGGATGGCGACGCGCAACTTCAGCCCCGGCGTCCAGTTCGGCGGCGTCAGTGCGTAGCGCGTTACTTTCTGCCGGAACGTCTCCGCGACGGCGTAACCGCCGAACCCGGTCGTGCCGATGCCGAATGCGGCCATCGCCTTCAGTACGTCGCGTCGCGATATCACCGATGATGTCCTTCAATGTCCGCAGAACGAGGCGCCACAGACAGCAAATCGCCCAAACCTGAAGAAACTATGATGACGCTTCACGCGCGTGGTTGCTCAGCGCATTACGCCGCACCGGGTTCGCCGTCGCCGTCATCGAATATCGGCAATTCCGGCGATGCGGCACGCGCGGGGCCCTGCACCCCAAGATGACGGTAGGCGCGCAACGTTAATACCCGGCCCCGCGGCGTTCGGCCGATAAAGCCTTGCTGCAGCAGATACGGCTCGACGATCTCTTCTAGCGCGTCGCGCGGCTCCGACAGCGCTGCCGCCAGCGTCTCGATGCCAACGGGACCGCCGTCGTAATTTTTCAGAACGCATCCGAGATAGCGGTGATCGAGAGCATCGAGGCCTTCGGCATCGACTTCCAACATGCGCAAGGCTTTGTCGGCAACGGCGGCGTTGATGATGACCGCGCCATCGACGGCTGCAAAATCGCGAACCCGGCGCAGAAGACGGCCGGCGATGCGCGGCGTGCCGCGCGACCGCTTGGCAATTTCGCGCGAGCCGTCGGAGGACATCGGTGCGCCGAGCACGCGCGCGCCGCGCGAGACAACGCTTTCGAGTTCATCGACCGAATAGAAATTCAGCCGCACCGGAATACCGAAGCGATCGCGCAGAGGATTTGTCAAAAGCCCCGCACGCGTCGTCGCGCCGACGAGCGTAAACTTCGGCAGATCGATCCGCACCGACCGCGCCGCCGGTCCTTCGCCGATCATCAGGTCGAGCTGGAAATCCTCCATCGCCGGATAAAGTATTTCTTCGACGGCGGGGCTGAGGCGATGAATTTCGTCGATGAAGAGCACGTCGCGCTCTTCGATATTGGTCAGCAGTGCCGCGAGATCGCCGGCCTTCGAGATCACCGGGCCTGACGTCGCGCGAAACCCGACGCCCAACTCCTTCGCCATGATCTGCGACAGCGTCGTCTTGCCGAGGCCCGGCGGCCCAGCAAACAGTACATGGTCGAGCGCATCGCCGCGCGCCTTCGCTGCCTGGATGAAGACGCGCAAATTCGCCCGCGCCTGCTCCTGGCCGACGAAGTCATCAAGCGATTGCGGACGGATCGTCGCCTCGAAGGCGTCGGCCTCCCTGCGGGCGCTGGTCACAATCCTGTCTGCGGCTTGCCGGTCGGTCATGGTTTGTTCGTCGCTCTGTTTGCGCGCGAGGTCAAGACGCGCTGCGACACGGCCGGGTTGCGAAAAACAAAAAGCCCCGCGAATACGCAGGGCGTTTAAGACATCGCCGGTCGATTTCAGCGCCTAGCGCACGACTTTCGTGATCGGCTTTGGCGCGGCGGTGAACTTGATGCCAAGCTCGGTTTCATCGCGGCGGGTAATCTTGCAGTCGTACATGACGTGATCGACGCGGATGACAAGACGAATGCGCTCCAACTCGCTTGCGTCGGAGCGGAAAGGATTATCCCAACCGCTGCGCAATGCGAGTTTGGCACCCGTTGTCGACATATCCTTGGATCAGGCACGTCACGGAAACCGTCTTGCCGACGAAATAGATCTGCGCTGGTATCTGGCTCGAGCGGCGTGGCGCGAAGCGGTTGTCTCCGCTGGCTTTCAACGCAGCGTACGAGTGCGCGGTCTTGATTTCCGCGCGGCGGCCAAATCCACCTTGCATAGTGCGAACTTTCTAAAATTCAGCGACGACGTGTACTGAATATAGTTTGCACTACGTAGTCTTAATGCGGCGCTAACTAAGTCGGTCGAATTGTCGGCAAAATGCCGATTGCGACCATCAGCCAACGGCCAATCGCCGCCGCCACGAGCGAAAATGGCGTGAAGAAAATCGCCATGCCGAAGAATGATCGCTCTGGCTGACCGACCATCATGTCGAGCGAGGCCGTACCAACGAACGTTGCCAACGCTGCGATTGCCATCGCAAAGAGATAACCAAACGTACCGTGGGTATACGTGCGCCACCCGAGAAGAACGCCGGCGACGAGCGCCGCAAATCCCGCGAAGACATACGCAAACATACTGAAGAACAGCACGACCTGCGCCAGATCTCCGGCATTCGGCATCGCGATGTCCTCGTAGTTCATACGCGCAATCGTGCGCGCAAGAACAAACGCGAGCAGCGTCAGCACACCGATCAGCGGCCCGGTCAACGCCACAAACAGCGCGACGAGGATTGCGCTGCCCGGATAGCGCTGCGTTGTCATCGTGCTTTCGACTGCCGTCATGGCAACACTATCCCGCCGCGGACCAACATGGCGCGCATACCGACCGCGATCAGTCCTGCAAGAAATGCCATCATCGGTACAAACGGACCAGTTGGAATTGGAGCGACGATCGTGCTGACGCCGAACGCCACAACGCCAGCCACGGCGGCGTGCAGCCAACTATAAGTTCCGCTTTGCAGCACATACGGCGTCAAACCCAACGCCGCGATGGTTGCCGGAATGGCGCTCCATGCGAACGTCGCAATGCCCGCTTCGCCAAGTGACTGCGCGCCGCCCGGAATTTCCACCCAGCCGATTGCGTGCGCGACCAAAGAAACCGCGACGGCGACCAGCCCTGCAAAAAACGGCGCAGCAAGAGACGTGATCAGAACCATCCAAAGCGCGCGCTGCTTGTTTGAAACGGGAGCCAAGTTCTTTTCCTTTATTGCAGTTCAAGGCGACGCACTGATCCCTCTCCCCGTTCTTACGGGGAGAGGGCTAGGGTGAGGGGCAACAACAAGCACCGAACGATCCGCTGCCCCTCACCCTAACCCTCTCCTCATTTCAAACGCAGCGAAATGGGGAGAGGGAAATTCGCGGCAGTACTCATTTCCCAGCGCGCTTGATCGATTGCACCGCGTTCTCGAGCGCTTCCAGAAACCGCGATCGATCCTGGCGCGTGAAAGCCGCGTTGAAGCCGCGGCTCTCGCCCGTCTCGCGCAGATGCTGCGACAGCTCCCGCATCGCGAGCGCCATGCCGATCGACGCGTCCGTAAACGGCTTACCCGTATTGCCAATCGCGCGCGCTCCGGCCTTCAAGCATCGGCTGGCGAGAGGAATATCCTGGGTTACGCAAATATCGCCTGCGCCGATCCGTTCGGCAATCCAGTCGTCGGCAGCATCCGGCCCCTCGGCGACCACCATTCGCTGCACAAGCGCGCTCTCCGGCAACCGCATCCAGGCATTCGAAACGTAGGTGATGGCAATGCCGTGGCGTTCGGCAACTTTCAGCGCTTCGTCTTTCACAGGACACGCATCGGCATCGATGTAGATGTGCACGCCGCCGGCTCCTAACGCGCCAGTTCCTTCAAGCCGCGACGGATCAGTTTCGCCGTATCGGCATCGGAACCGAGTTCCTTCATCGCGGCAGCGACCGCGCCGGATGCCTGCTGCGGATTATAGCCGAGATTGGTCAGCGCCGAGATGGCTTCTGCGGCCGCATGGCCCTGCACGGGTGCTGCGGCGGCTGGCCCTCCTGCCGCAACCGGCACGTGCAATCCCGCGACCGACAGGGCGGGCGCTTTGTCCTTCAGTTCGAGAACGATGCGCTGCGCCAGCTTTTTGCCGATGCCGGGCGCTTCTTCGACGGCGGCCGAGTTGCTGAGCGCGATTGCGTTGGCGAGATCCTGCGGGCTCATGATGCCGAGCAAAGCAAGCGCCACCTTGGACCCGACGCCCTGGATGGTCTGCAGCGTTCGGAACCAGCTGCGTTCCAGCTCGCTTTGGAAACCGAACAGTTTTATTGCGTCTTCCCGTACGTGCGTATCGATGGTCAACGACACGACATCGCCAATTTTCAAATTGCGCAGCGTGCGGCTCGATGCCTGCACCTCGTAGCCGACACCGCCGACATCGATGATCAAAAAGCTTTCGCCGATCGCATCGACCTTACCCGTCAACTTACCGATCATAGCCTTGCAACTTTCTTTTCGTGCGCCGCCAGCACCGCAGCGCTCGCCCGATGGTTGGCATGCGTAATCGCAATCGCCAACGCGTCGGCTTCGTCAGCGCTATTGAAAGTCGCTCTGGGCAGCAGAAATTTGACCATCGCTTGAATCTGGGTCTTGTCGGCGTGTCCCGATCCGACAACAGATTTCTTGATCAGGTTCGGCGTGTATTCGGCAATCGTCAGCCCCGACATCGCCGGCGCCAGCAAAACCGTTCCGCGCGCCTGCCCAAGTTTCAACGTCGAGCGCGGATTGTCGTTGACGAAGGTCTCTTCGACCGCCGCCTCGCGCGGCTTGAAGCTAGCCACCACGCCGCAAATGCCTTCAAACAGCTCGCGCAGCCGGTAAGCGAGATCGTCGCCGGTCGCCGGTGTGATGACACCGGAGGCGACATAGATGAGGCGCACGCCGTCGCTATCGACGACGCCCCAGCCGGTGCGCCGCAAACCTGGGTCAAGCCCGATGATCCGAATCGTTCTCGATTGCATGCGAAAGTGCTAGCACGGGCTATAGTGTATCCGGCAAGCGGGCCGATGGCCGAAAGGGAGGGTTGCGCGATGACTGGCATTCCAATGACACATCCCGGCTGGGTCGCTATCGGGCTCGCAATGGTGCTGATCGGTATCTGGCTGATCCGCTGGGCCAATCGCAACAGCATGACAGGTGCCATCGCCGACGCCACCGCGGAAGCGGCCATCGGGGCGCTCAAGAAGCGCGGCCGGCCGGACATGCCGGCAGACATTCGGGCGCGGCTCGACGACGTCGCCGGCGCGCCGACGGCAACCGGCAAAGCGCGCAAAGTTGCCCGCTACGCGTTCCGCCACGCCATGTCTCAGGTGTTCGGGATCGCAGGTTTCATCATGGTGATGGCCGGCCTGCTGCTCGCGGTCTTCGGCGCGTTCTACGCCTGACGCCCGCCAGGCGGCACGTCCTGTCGCGCGCTTGTTAACGCGCGACGGCACCCATGCGATGCATATCGTAGACGGCAGCAAGATTCGGCTGAGCCGCGCTGCGGCGCTCCGTCAGCGAAGCCCGGAAGCTTTCGCGATCGAAGACGCGCTCCTGCGCGATCTGCGCCTCAATTCTGCGCACCCGCAGAAGATTGGCTGCGAAACTGCTGAACATGGTACCTGCACTTGCCACGACACTTGACCTCAATTGCTCCGGCTTGGACCGGACCAACGATTTTTGGCGCAAATAGTTCGCGCTTTGAAGTTCAAAAACGCCGCAAAATGTTGGCTTTAGAGGGTTTTGAGCGATGTCATGAATGCGGAGTAAACATTGGACAAAGGATGATACGCGTTCATTAACAGCGGCAGCAGTAACCTTCAAATTTTGTAAATTCAGGCCGCCGTCAGTTTTTTCATGACGTCTTCGGAGACCTCGAAGTTGGCGTAGACGTTCTGCACGTCTTCGTCGTCATCGAGTGCCGCAATCATTTTCATGATCGTCACGGCGACCTCTTCATCGACTTGTGTCGTGAGGTTCGGCTTCCAGATTGTTTTGACGGATTGTGCTTCGCCTAGCGTTTTTTCGAGCGCCGCCGCGACAGTGCCAAGACTATCGAAGGGGCAGACGATCGTGTGGCCGCTGTCGTCCGAGACGACATCGTCGGCACCGGCTTCGATTGCGGCTTCGAGCATCGCGTCGGCGCTGCCCTTGTCGCTCTTGTAAACGATCTCGCCGATATGGCTGAACATGTGGCTGACCGAGCCGGTCGAACCGAGATTGCCATCGTATTTCGTGAATACGGAGCGCACCGCGCCGCCGGTGCGATTGCGATTGTCGGTCAAGGCTTCGGCGATGATCGCGACGCCGCCCGGCGCGTACCCTTCGTAACGAACGGAGTCGTAATTCGCCGTATCGTTCCCCTGAGCCTTTTTGATCGCGCGCTCGATGTTGTCTTTGGGCATGTTTTCGGCACGCGCCGCTTGGATCGCGAGGCGCAATCGCGGGTTCATGGCCGGGTCAGGCGTACCGGTCTTGGCCGCGACCGTAATTTCACGCGCGAATTTCGCAAACGCCTTCGCTCGCATGGCATCCTGCTTGCCCTTGCGATGCATAATATTCTTGAACTGTGAATGGCCGGCCATGATGACTTCCGATTTCGACTGGAGGCGATTTGCCGCCCTTATTGGCCGGGACGCCGCCCTGCGGTCAAGCCTCGCACGCAGCGCCGATTATCCGGCGGCAGCTTTGCCCGCGACGGCCGGCTTTTCGGCCCAAAACGCTGGAACGGTCTGTTCGAGATGCGGGCCTTTGCGGAACGCAGCGCAGCGTATGGCAAGCCCGGTCCGATCATCGATCTCGACCGCGAAGCCCGACAGTGTACCGGCACCTGTTGATGGCTCGAAACGCGTGCGCGGAATTTTGGTCAGGAAGCGGTTGATCGGCTCGTCCGTATCCATGCCCAGAACCGAGTTGTAATCGCCGCACATCCCGGCATCCGACATGTAGGCCGTGCCGCCGGGCAGCACGCGGTGATCGCTCGTCGGTGTATGCGTGTGCGTGCCGACAACGCCGGAGACCCGTCCATCCAGGAAGTGGCCCAGCGCCTGCTTTTCGCTCGTCGCCTCGGCGTGAAAATCGACGAAGATCGCGTCGGCGCCGGTTTTCAATCCGCACGCCGTGATCTCGTTGTCGACGGCGCGGAACGGGCAGTCGAGTTCGGTCATGAAGACGCGGCCCATCGCATTGATGACAAGCACATCGGCGCCATTTTTCGCGCGCAACAGCGTCGCGCCTTTGCCCGGCGTACCCGCCGGAAAATTGAGCGGGCGGATCAGCCGGTCATGCCGGTCGATGTAGACCAGCGTTTCCTTCTGGTCGAAGGCGTGATTACCGAGCGTGACGCAATCGGCACCGGCATCAATCAGATCATTGAGAATGGCTTCGGTGATACCGAAACCGCCGGCCGCGTTCTCACCGTTGATGATCACGAAATCGAGCCCGTTTTGGGCAATCAGTTTCGGCAACGCTTCGCAGACAGCGGTCCGCCCGGAGCGGCCGACGATATCGCCAAGAAACAGCAGTCGCATTCAAAGTCTTTCTAAGAGCCATCCGGCTCAGTGAGTGTCGCAGCGGTGCGGACCAGACGGCGTCAGCACCCAATCCAGGCGCTGGTCATAGCTTTCGACGGGGACGGCGTCGACCTTTTGTTCGTCGTAGGCGACGCCGACGGCGGTAACCCGCTTTTTTGCGCGCAATTTTGCGAGCGTGCGGTCGTAAAATCCGCCGCCGTAGCCGAGACGGTAACCATTGGCGTCAAAGGCAAGCAGTGGAACGAGAACGACGTCAGGCTCGACTTCGGGTTTGTCAGCCATCGGCTCGGCAATGCCCCAGGCCGCGGCTTCCATCGCGTCGCCGGGCGCCCACGACCGCATGACGAGCGCCTGGCCTTTGCCGACCATGACCGGAAGCGCCAAACGCATGCCCTCCGCGTGAAGCCAAACCATCAAATCGGCAGGATTGATCTCATCGCGGATCGCAGCAAAGCCGGACACGATTGCTCCTGGCGCAACTTTCAGAAAATCGAGCCCGTGCGCTGCAAGCCGGCGGCTCGCGTCCGCGCCATGCTCGGCAAACGCTGCCGCACGCGCATCGATCGCTTCAGCACGTAGCTTTTTCTTCAAGTCCAGCACATCGCCCGGCATCGCACCTCTTCCGCGCAGCAACTCCTCCGCGCGTTCCGGCCGGCGCGCAGCAGTTCCGTGCCTTCCGGCAGGCTCGCCGGAGGCGAGTCGGAAGGCACAATCAATTGAGTGCCGCGAAGGCCGTCGGGAACATGATCCCGCGTGGTCCCTACGAGTGTAGGTGGGCACCATGTGTCCGGAACCACGGCTCCAGACAGGGACAGCACCCATGCGGATCTTATAGGCCCCCGGGTCATTTGCCCCTAACGGGCCCCGCAGCCAGACGAACGTAAGACAGCGCACCAACGAAATCCAGGCCCGCGCGGCGCTAACGCACAGCGCACGCAATCAAAAATACGCGCGCCACAGCCAGTGCGCCGCAAACGTTAACCCCGCAATCCAAAGCGCTATGATGACGGCGGCCGCGATGCGGTTCGGCGGGAGGCGCTGTCCCGCAGCAACGCTCGCGCGGTGCTCGGCCATAACCTCACGCGGAATGAGCCGCAACACCAGCCAGATACCAAGCGGCAGCAAAATCGCGTCGTCTAGAAAGCCGATAACCGGAATGAAATCGGGAATAAGATCGATCGGGCTTAAGGCATAGGCGACAATAACAAAGCCCAGCGCTTTTGCGTGCCACGGCGTTCTTGAATCACGCACGGCACCCGCCAACGCCGCGATTTCAGGTTTAAGCGATTTCGCCCAGATGCGGATTTTATCGATCATACGATCGTGCTAGCCGATAGCTTTGTAATCTTTGTGCGCGGCGTCATCGACACCCTCACCCGGCGTCTTCTTCGACTTGCCGTCGGCCGCTGCAGATTTCAGCTTACCGGTCTGATCTTCGAGCAATTCGTCGATATCGGCGCGCGCCTCGAAGAGCTCGTCGGCAATCGTCAGCGCGGCCATCAGCACGAGACGTTCATCTCCGATCGGACCGTGTTCGCGCATCAAAGCGTCGAGTTTCGTTTTGAGATAGTTGGCGAGTTCTTCGAGGCGCCCGGCTTCGTCCTCGCCGCATTGAAAGCGGAAGGTGCGATTGTTGAAGCTGATGGCTACTTGGGCCAATGGCGCACCGGCTTGCGGCCGTCCTTCAGGTCCGACTCGAAGCACTTCTACTCGTCCAAGTTATGCAGGGAATCGATAACCCAAGCAATCCGATTGGTGACGTCGACCTGCCGCGATTCCAGATCGGCAATGCGTTCGCGAGCCGCCGCCAACTCGGCCCTAAGGCGCTGATTTTCATTTGTGAGTTCAGGATCAGCGGCAGTTCCCGCCTGGCCTGCGGCCGGAGAACTTTGCACAGCTTTCCCGGACGCGGCTTTCCGCACCCGTTTCGACGCCTCCTTTGGCGTGTCCTGGCGCTTTGCGCGTGCCGTGATCCGTTCCGCCATAGCCTCTTAACGCCTCAATACGGCGACCTGTAAAACACCAGGATTCTGCTTGAGTGATGACGATACGGGCAGCGGGCAAAGCGCGTCAACAAACGACAGACGTTGTGCACGCCCATTTCCCATACTCGCCGTAAACTTAAGCCTTTTTGCTATGATGCTCGTTTTGAGGGCATGCCGCATTGACAGACCGCAGGCCGGTCAAGTTAATGGCCCGCAAATTCATCCCCAGAGCGCTCTGTCGCGTGGCCGCGCCGTTTTACGGCTGAGCCGCAGGAGCATTCGACACACACACTTCGGAGATTGGTTGTTATGGCAGTGAAGGTCGCGATCAATGGTTTTGGACGGATCGGGCGCAACGTTCTGCGTGCGATCGTTGAAAGCGGCCGCACCGACATCGAAGTCGTCGCCATCAACGACCTCGCGCCGGTTGAAACAAACGCGCATCTGCTGCGCTTCGACAGCGTCCACGGCCGCTTCCCGCACAAGGTGACGGTGTCGGGCGACACGATCGACGCCGGCCGCGGCCCGATCAAGGTCACGGCTTTGAAGAACCCCGCAGAATTGCCGCACAAGGAATTGGGCGTCGATATCGCGCTTGAATGCACCGGCATCTTCACGTCGAAGGACAAGGCCAAGCTGCACCTTGATGCCGGCGCCAAGCGCGTCATCGTCTCGGCGCCTGCCGACGGTGCCGACCTCACGGTCGTGTACGGCGTCAATCACGATAAGCTGACGAAGGATCACCTGATCATTTCGAACGCCTCGTGCACGACCAACTGCCTCGCGCCGGTCGCCAAGGTTCTGCATGACCTCGTCGGCATCGACAAAGGCTTCATGACGACGATCCACGCCTACACCGGAGACCAGCCGACGCTCGACACGTTCCACAAAGATCTCTATCGCGGCCGCGCAGCAGCGCTGTCGATGATCCCGACGACGACGGGCGCTGCCAAGGCCGTTGGCCTCGTGCTGCCGGAATTGAACGGCCGCCTCGACGGAACCTCGATCCGCGTGCCGACGCCGAACGTTTCGGTCGTCGATTTCAAGTTCATCGCTAAGCGCGCAACGTCCGTTGCGGAAATCAACGAGGCGATTTTGAAAGCGTCGAACGGCGCGCTCAAAGGCGTGCTCGGCACCACCGACCAGCCGAACGTGTCGATGGACTTCAACCACGACCCGCACTCGTCGATCTTCCATCTCGATCAGACGAAAGTCATGGATGGCACGCTTGTTCGCGTGCTGACATGGTACGACAACGAGTGGGGCTTCTCCAACCGCATGGCCGACACCTCGGTCGCGATGGGCAAGCTCATCTAAGCACAATTCAAACGGGCGCCTCATCGTGGCGCCCGTTCTCGTTTGCGACAATGAAATTGCCACGGAGGCACTATGACCGAAAAGCTCGAAGATATCGCCCTCGCACTCGTTGCGCCGGGCAAAGGCATTCTGGCGGCGGACGAAAGCTCCGGCACGATCAAGAAGCGCTTCGACAAGATCAACACCGTTTCGACAGAAGACAGCCGCCGCGATTATCGCGAAATGCTGTTCCGCTCGACGGACGCCATGAAGAATTACGTCTCCGGCGTCATCCTGTACGATGAGACGATCCGCCAGAAGGCCAAGGACGGCACGACGCTCGTCGACATCATGAAGGCTGCCGGATCGATCCCGGGCATCAAGGTCGACACCGGCGCCAAGCCGCTCGCCGGACCGACGTCGAAAATTGAAACCATCACCGAAGGCCTCGACGGCCTGCGCGAACGCCTCGCCGAATATCACAAGCTCGGCGCCCGCTTCGCGAAATGGCGCGCCGTCATCACCATCGCCGATGGCCTGCCGACGTGGAACTGCGTCAAGGCCAACAGCCACGCGCTCGCGCGTTACGCGGCGCTTTGCCAAGAAGCCGGTATCGTGCCGATCGTGGAACCGGAAATCCTGATGGACGGCGAGCACGCAAGCCACGACATCGACGAATGCTACCGCGTGACCGAATGGACGCTGCGATCGGTGTTCCGCGAACTCTACGACGCCCGCGTCAATCTCGAAGGCATGATCCTGAAACCGAACATGGTCATTGCCGGTCAGAAAGCCGCGAAGCAGGCGAGCGCCGAAGAGGTTGCCGAGAAGACCTTGAAGTGCTTGCGCGCGACAGTCCCCGCCGCCGTCCCTGGCATCGCCTTCCTCTCGGGTGGACAATCGGACGAAACGGCGACCAAGCACTTGTCGATCATGAACGCGATCATGGGCGGCGACAGCGTGCCGTGGCCGTGGAAGCTGACATTCTCGTATGGCCGCGCGCTGCAGGCCGCCGCTCTGTCGGCGTGGGGCGGCAAGCCGGAGAACGTCGCTGCCGGTCAGCGCGCCTTCGCACATCGCGCCAAGATGAACAGCCTTGCCGCACTCGGCACCTGGGACGCGAAGCTGGAAAAAGCCGCTTAAAGCGCGCTGCACTGAAAAAACGAAAGGGCGGACCACATCAGGTCCGCCCTTTTTGTTTTCAATTCCGTTTGCGCCCGTCAGTTCGCGAGCAGCCCTGACAGCGCGTCTGACAGAATATCTCCGGCGGTTTCGGTGTTCTTCTGACGCTTCTTGTCAGCCTTCTTGTTGCTTTGCTTTTTGGCCGGCTGCTCCTGCGGCGCTTCATCGAGCGTCGCGTCGTTCGACGCAACCGTGTCGACCATTTCCGGCGCCTGATAACGGACCGGCTTACCGGCAAGCGCCGACGACACGCGGTCGTCGTGGCCGTAGATGTCACCGTACTTCTGCAGCTTGCCGTCCTCATCGACGCGCACAGTGAAATACGTCAGATACACCGGCACCGGCTTATCAAGCGTGATATCACGCGTGCCGCCGCTGTACATGCCGCCGACCTTGTCGGAATCCCATCCTTTGTCGTGTTCCAGGAGAACTTCGGCCACACGGCGATGGTTCTCGACGCGCAGACAGCCGTGGCTGAGCGCGCGGAACGATTGGTTGAAGAGTGCTTTTTGCGGCGTGTCGTGCATGTAGACGTCGTGCCGGTTCGGGAAGCGGAATTTGACGGCGCCGAGCGGATTTTCAGCGCCTGCTGGCTGCACGAACGAGAAGCGGCGGATATCGACCTTGTTCCAGTCAACCGAGTTCGCATCGATCGGACGGCCGTTGAGCGAAGGTTTCAACTTGTATGCAGCGAGCACGCGCGCGCCGCCGCTCGAACTTCCACCACCGAACAACTGATCGAAGAAATTGTCACCGCCGGACGCGCGCTTCAGACGCGGCAGCAGCTCCTTCATCTTGATGCCGTCGGGCATGCCCCATTCGGGCTGGAAGATCACGTACAAGAGGCTTGATGACATGACCGGTGTCGGCCACGACGGCTGGCCGACGATCATTTTCACCTTCAACGCCTCTTCGCCGTTCTTGATGATGCGGCTCTGATACTCGGGAATGTTGTTGAAAATGTAGAAGTCGCCCAGGTCTTCGGGCAGCCAGCGCCAGCGTTCCATATTCGCGATGATGCGATCGATATCGCGCTTCGGATCAGCGGTTTTCGGCTCGCCTTCGCGATTGAGCGCAGCGCGCGTTCTGGCATTCAGCTGACCGTTGACCTTCAGCCCGTTTTCTTCCTGAAACGCCTTGACCGCCGTTTCCAGGATCGGATCGAACGTGCGATCGGTTGCGCCCGCCATGATCTCGACCTTCAGGCGCTTACGCAGCAGGGCGATATCGTCGTGCACCTGGCCAGCTTTCAGCGTCTTGCCTTCCGGCAGTTTGACCTTCAGCGCCTCGTCGACGGGCGCTTCGACTTGTGGGCCGCGCGCGGCCGCAAGCGCATCCTTGAGCTTGGCAAATTGCGGATGCTTCGGATGCAGTCCGCGCAGATAGGCATCGGATTCACTGCTGGCTGCAATTTCCGTCATGACGACCGCTGCATCCTTGAGCGGCGGCTTCATATCCAGAATGTTGCTGAGCGCGAGCGGATCAATACGCCCGCCGCGAGCGTGATGCGCGTACTTCAATACGGCGGCCGAAAGTTTGATCTCCGCGTCGGCCTGGGCATCTGCTGCAGCACCGCTTGCGAGATCCGGCACGTCGAATTGCGACGCATCGAGACCGTAGCTGTCGGCCTTTTTGATTTCGCCAATCGCCGCGTTAGCAGGCGCGGACAGCACGCCGTCTTTGATCCAAAGCGGTTCGCTGCGCGCCGCGTAGAAAGCTCTCAAAACATCGAAATAGTCGCCGGCTTTGCCTGCGGACGCGGCAGCGTCGGTCAAACGCGTACGCACCTCCTCGACGACAGGATTGACCGCTGGCGTCGTTGCGGCCGCAGCAGCCGGTTGCGCGGCTGGTGCAGGTGTCGTCGCATCCGGTGTTGGCGGCGCTTGCACGAGCGGCGGCGCTGCAGGTTTATTTGCGTCGCTTGCGGCCGGCTCCGTTGCAGCAGTTGTTCCCGCGTCTGTTGTCGAAGACGGCTTCGCAGCTGTGTCCGCTGGCGCGGCCTCAATAGCTTCTGTAGTCGGCGTCTCTGCGGCTGGCGGCGTCGCAGGAGTTGTATTGCCAGCCTCGGCGGGCGCTGCCGCTGCCGCCGGCGTCGTTGCACCGACAGCTGCCGGATCCGCGAGAGCAGGTACGACCGCGGAAGGCGCAATCAAATTCATGGTGATCGCGAACGGCACAATCGCCGCGCGGGCGCCAAAAGTCTTCATATGCGACGGCTCCGAGATTAAAATGCACAAACGGGCCTTAAGACCAGGCCAACGTGCGTTGGCAACGTGGCGCTTTGAGGCCGCAAATCGACAATTGATGCAGCATGACCTGCGTACTCGCTGTGGTAAACAGGCTTTTTCTCATCGCCTACAGAAAGCAGCACGTTGCGGTCGCGCCACCTCCTTAGGGTGGCTGCAAAACCTTGCAGACCGCTTCTTGTTTCTGCCGCAATCGGCTCCGATAGCCGACGCATCACCGGAGACGATCGTGTCCAACGCGCCTGAACTGTACCTGATTTTCGAAACCGGCGGCGCACAAGCTGACGCCGCTGAGCGGCTGACAGCACTGCTTTCAGCGCAACCGGTATCGAGCCTTCTGCTGCGCGCCGCGCCCGGCACTGCTCTCGATGCAGCGACCGTAAAGCCGCTCGCGGCACTGGCGCAAAAACGCGGTGTCGCTGTTCTCATCGACGGCGATGCTTCGCTCGCGCGCTTGATCAAGGCGGACGGCGTGCATCTGCCGTGGTCGAAAGATCCGCTGAAGGTTTATCGCGAGGCGCGCGAGACGATCGGCGCACACGCCATGATCGGCGCCGACGCGGGCCGCTCGCGTGACGACGCGATGGCGCTAGGCGAGGATGGCGCCGATTATATCGCGTTCGGCATTCCAGCCCACGTCGAAGACCGCGCGACCGCAGAAGCCCGCCAATGCGATCTCATCAACTGGTGGAGCGAGATTTTCGAGGTGCCTTGCGTGGCGTTCGATGTAGCGACGCCAGAGCAGGCCGCAGCGCTTGCAGATGCTGGCGCCGATTTCGTCACGCTCGCCGTGACATCCGATCTGACGACGCGCGATGCTACCGCGCGCGCCAAGATATTTGCAGCCGCCATCGCGGGCGCCGAGGCAGCAGCATGACACGACGAATGACATGCGCGCTCATCGCCGTCTCAGTGGCGCTCACCGCCGCCACCGGACCCGCACACGCGGAAAGCAGTTCGTGGTTCAGCCGGTCAACCGACGCGCCTGAGAAAAAGGCGGCACCGCAAAAACCGGCGCAGTCACAGGCCAAACCGAATTCGTCGGATATTAAAAAGACGACGCCGAGCCTCGTGCCGGCAACCGGCGACGACGCCGCTTATACGGCGTTTGACCAGGGGCAGTATCTGACGGCGCTGAAACTCGCTGAGGCCGCAGCAGCCCGTGGCGAACCACAAGCCAATACGCTGATAGCGCGCATTTACGCCGAAGGTCTTGGCGTCGGCAAAGATGAAAAGACGGCCGTCAATTGGTACGCGCGTGCCGCCGAAGCCGGCGACGTCCCAGGCACATTTGCACTCGGCATCATGTTAGCCGAAGGCCGCGGTGTCGAAAAAAACCGCGTGGCCGCAGCCCGCATGTTCGAGAAGGCGGCGCTGACGGGTCATGCCGAAGCAAACTACAATCTCGGTCTTCTATTCCTCAAAGGCGACGGCAAACCGGAAAATCCGCGGCGCGCTTTCCAGCACATTCTCTACGCAGCCGAGAAAGGCATCGCGCAAGCGCAGTACGACGTTGCAGCCATGTACCAGAGCGGAGACGGTGTCGCGGCCAATGCCGAGGAAGCCGCCCGCTGGCTTTCGCGCGCCGCAGGCCAGGGCTATGCCGCCGCCGAATACGACTACGCGGTGCTTCTGCTCAAGGGCATGGGGCTAACGAAAGACGAACCGAAGCTTTATGGATATCTCAAGTCGGCCGCCGATAAAGGCGTCGCGGGCGCGCAGAACCGCCTTGCTTACTTGCATCTCGAAGGCATCGGCACCGCCAAAAATCCGGTCGAAGCCGCGAAGTGGCGGTTGATCGCGCAGAAGAATGGCATCGAAGACAAAACGCTCGACGACATGATCGCCAAACTACCGAAAGCCGATCGCGCCAAGGCGATAACCGCCGCATCCGAATGGTCTGACCGCATTCAAGTCCAGACACTCGATTAGCATGCGGCCGCATCGCTTCCGGCATCGTCTCACGTCCGAAAATCTACGCGGCGCCCCACCCGTCATCCTGCTTCCGGCCGTGCGGATGATACGCCCCGTGCATATCCAATTGCATTTCGTCGACAATCTCTTCGGTACCCGGAATGGCTTCAGCGCCCTGAGTATTCATTATCCATTCCATCGTGCGCTTAACGTCTGGGTATGAAGTCTTATTCCTGTTCGCGTCGTACCACTTGAAACTGTGAACCCTGACCTTCATGGGATCCTCCCACGTCTTGGGACAAGCTTAGCACACCAAGCGCCACTTATGAATTTTGCTAACGGCGTTTGGTATCGCCCAAAGGGATGACCCGCGGCCGAGTAGCCCGTTAACCGGCGCCTGCCTTGCGCGCGGCACTAGAAGGGTTTAGTGACCGCGCTTCACATCTCACCTTGCTCTTTGAACCTCCGGATACCGCCCGTGGCCCTCAACGTCTCGCCGACTCTCAACGTCATGATCACTGCCGCTCGCAAGGCTGGCCGCAGCCTCATCCGCGACTTCGGCGAGGTCGAACAGTTGCAGGTATCGGTCAAAGGTCCGGCGAATTTCGTATCGATCGCCGACACAAAAGCCGAAGAGATCATTTTTCGCGAATTGACCAAGGCGCGTCCGGGCTACGGCTTCCTGATGGAAGAGCGTGGTTTCGTCGAAGGCGCCGACAGCACGCATCGCTGGCTTGTCGATCCGCTCGACGGCACGACCAACTTCCTGCATTCCAATCCGCTGTTCGCCGTCTCCATCGGCCTCGAACGCGAAGGCCAACTCGTCGCCGGCGTCATCTATAATCCAGCGACCGACGAACTCTTCACGGCCGAGAAGGGTAAGGGCGCCTATATGAACGATCGGCGCATCCGCGTCGCCGCGCGCAAGACGCTGGCCGATGCGCTGCTGACAACCGGCATTCCCCATCGTGGCCGCGACGGCCATCAGCGCTTCCTCGCTGAAATGGAAGTCTTGATGCGCGAGGTCGCGGGCATTCGCCGGACTGGTTCCGCAGCGCTAGACCTCTCCTATGTCGCGGCCGGACGTTTCGACGGCTACTGGGAGCGCAACCTCAAGCCTTGGGACATGGCGGCCGGCATCGTCATCGCGCGCGAAGCCGGTGGTCTTGCAACCGACCTCGAAGGCACCGACAAAATGCTCGAGAGCGGCGATATCATCGCGGCCAACATTCAGATGCACAAAGCGCTGCTGCCGTTCGTCACAAACAAGGGCGCGAAGCGTTAACGCTATTGCCTGGAATTTCTGCCGCGTCACTCGGCGCGAACGGCACATTTCTGGTGCATGTTGGCATGATGTTGCCGGTTTTCGCGGGCAGACCCTTAGTCTAAGGTCCGTTTTCAGAGCCCTGCTAGCCGGTGCTCGGGGGGATTAGCCGGAGACGCCGCATGGCCAAATCACGTTCAGGAGATGACGGTCTGTCGCCCGTCTCGCGCCGGCTCACGCCACCCGGCGTGTTTTTGCTGCGCATGTTGATCTTCCTGACGCTCGTCGCGTTTCTCGCCGCCATCCTATTCGAACAGCTCGAGAAATCGCTGATGACCAACCCCGGATTGAACGGGTTGATCATCGGCGTACTAGCGCTCGGCATCATCTATGCGTTCCGGCAGGTGATGCGACTTTATCCTGAGATCCGCTGGGTCAACGCATTTCGCATTTCTGATCCGGGCTTGAGCATCACGCACAAGCCGAAGCTGCTCGCGCCGATGGCGACGATGCTCCGCGACCGCACCGGCACGCTGTCCCTTTCGACGGCGGCGATGGACAGCTTCATGGACTCGATCGGTTCGCGCCTTGATGAAGCGCGCGATACCGGACGCTATCTCGTCGGCCTGCTCGTGTTCCTCGGCCTGCTCGGCACGTTCTGGGGCCTTCTGGAAACCATTCAGTCGGTCGGGCGCGCCATCGATACGCTCGACAACAAGAACGGCGACAACGTGCAAATGTTCAGCGACTTGAAACAGGCGCTGAATGCGCCACTCAAGGGCATGGGCACGGCGTTTTCGTCATCGCTGCTCGGTCTTGCCGGATCGCTCGTACTCGGCTTTCTCGAATTGCAGGCGAGCCAGGCGCACAACCGCTTCTACAATGAACTCGAAGATTGGCTCTCGGGCATCACCGAGCTGACACCGGCCGGTGCCGGTTCGTCGTCGTCGGATTACGTCAACCGCCAGTTGCTCGGCGCGGTCGTCGATATGCAGCGCGCACTGGAAGACTTTACAAGCCGGCTCGGCGAGCAACCGATCGCACCACCCGCCATGCTTGGCAACGCGCCGGCCCATAACGACGACGTTCGCGATCTCGCACGCGGCGTCAATCAACTCGTCAATCAGATGCGCGTCGAACAGAAAGTCGTCCGCGAATGGGTCGATGAGCAAGCAGCCCAGCAATCGGAAGTCGCCGGCATGCTGAAGACGCTGGCCGACAACATGAAGCGCGGAGGCTGAGCAGCTTCATGGCGCGCGGGCGATCACGGCGAGGCGGCAGCAGCAACGAAAGCTATGCGTGGCCGGGCTACGTCGACGTGCTGTCGACGCTGCTGCTCGTCGTCACGTTCTTGATGTCGGTCTTCATGATCGCGCAATACTTCGCGACCGAAGAAGCGAGCAGCAAGGACACCGCTCTCCAACGCCTGACACGGCAGATATCCGAACTGACGTCGATCCTGTCGCTCGAAAAGGGCAAAGCCAAATCCGCCGAGGATGAACTCGCGGCCCTGCAGGCAACCCTTTCGACGTTGCGCGAAGAGAACACCAAGCTCTCCGGTGCAGGCATCGGGATCGAGGAAGCTACCAAGGCTGCTGACGCGCGCATCGGCGGGCTGACGGCCGACCTTGAATCGCAGAAGGCCGTATCGAACGAAGCGCTCGCAAAAGTCGACGCGCTGAACCAGCAGTTGCTCGCGCTGCGCCGTCAGATTGCGGCGTTGAACGAAACGCTCGGCGCATCCGAAAAGAAAGCTGAAGACGGCGACAAGACAATCAAGGATCTCGGCGCGCGCCTCAACGCAGCGCTCGCCCGCGAAGTTCAAGAGTTGCAGCGCTATCGCTCTGACTTTTTCGGCCGGCTGCGCGAACTTCTGAAAGACCGCAAGGATATCCGCGTCGTCGGCGACCGCTTCGTCTTCGAAAGCGAAGTCCTGTTTCCATCGGGCGCCGCAACGTTGACGCCGGAGGGTCTGACGGCGATGGACCAGATGGCCGACGCCATTCTCGATTTGCAGCAGGAAATTCCAAAAGAGATCGACTGGGCCATTCAGATCGACGGTCATACCGACCCGCGTCCGATTGCCAGTTCGCAATTCCCGTCGAACTGGGAGCTGTCGACCGCGCGCGCCGCCTCGGTCGTCAAATATATGATCTCGAAAGGCGTACCGGCCGAGCGCCTCGTCGCCGCCGGTTACGGCGAGTTCAGACCTATCGAAGGCGGCACGTCGGAAGAGGCAAATCAGAAGAACCGCCGCATCGAGCTGAAGCTGACGAACCGCTGAGCCCCCCGCGCGCGTCCGCGACGTCGGGGCCTGCGAAATACTATAACGGTTCGTTGAGCGCCGACGGCGCCCGGCGCAACCAATGCGGCGACCGCTGCATTTCATAGCACGAATTGTTCGAAAGCGCGGCACGCATCCCGGTTGCCGATGCGTTGAATCGGTATAGCATTCAGGAAAAAGGGCACTGCACGGGCGGAGAACATCCAAGGTTGGGATGCTGGTGAGGCACAAACCCGGTGACACATGCTTGATGCCAATCGACGGCTTGATGCCAATCGACGACCACGTCCTAACTTCCGGTCAAGCGTTCAGGCGTGGCTGGCGAAGCGAGCATTTTGCACGCGGCGAGCAGCAAACGTAGCTGGCGTATTCGCAAGTGTCATCGCAACGATCACCGTCGCGCACCACGCGTCCGTTGCGCAGCAGTCGGCACCGCCGTCGCTCGACAAACTCTTCCGCGCCGATGACATTACGATCCTCGCCGACGTCAAGCATGGCGTTCGCGAACGCATCGCCTTCTATTCATCGCCGGAATTGTTCTCGGCCATGCGTCGCGCCGGCGTCAAACACGTCGCCATCGAGATGCCGCGCGTGCTTGGCCGGCAGGCGAACGGCATCGACACCGAGGCTGACGTCGAAGCCTTCGCGCAGGACATCGTGCGATCGGGCCGCTGGCATTTCCTCGATCCTGATAATCGCGGTGAAGAGTCGGAGAAGACGCAGCATCGCGTTGCAACCGCGCTTGGCCGGCAGGTCCTCCTGTCGAAGCAGCACGGCATCAAGGCGATTTTCTACGATTTCAATAATCCGCTCGGCAATTTTCACACCTACAACGATCCCGTTTACCGCTGCCTCGCGCATTTGGGCAACGTCGCGTGGGTCCGCTACGGACTGGATTCCAAAGTGACAAAGGACGAGCGCGACGCCGCGATCATGCGCGAACGCCTCAGCCACGACGACGAACTCGCGGCCTACGTCGCAGAAGAGGTCAACGCCAACGGCGGCGGCAAGCTCGTTGTTATTCCAGGCTACGCACACGCCGCGATCCAAGGCGGCATCGCAGACAGGCTGGCCGAACGATTAAGCGCCAGGGCGACAACGGTTGCCGTTCTAAAAGATGTCGCCGAGGGCAAAGCGTTCCACACGTTCTTGTGGGAGCAATCGCGCCTGCTGTCGATCAATCTGTCACGCCCGCCGCAGTACTATTATTCGATCGCTGCCGAGGAGACGTGGGCCGAGGAAGCGCCGGGCCGCTATGCAGCCCTCGATGGATCGCGCAATTACGCGACGCCGGCCGTGTGCCACCAATTCGCGCATAGGGATTAGCGTCGCGGATCGCGCCGGCACTCGCGCGTTTATTGCCCGTACGGCTTCGTCTGGCATTTCCCGGCGGCAACGTCACGCGGATAGCAGAAGCCGTAATACTCATAGGCTGGCGCCTCAGGGTTATCTTGGCACCATTGGGTCTGGCCGCCGCCTTCGACTTGGGCCGCGTAGTTCACGCGCTTGCCCGACCCCTTTTCAAACTTGAAGGCGCCGATTGAAACGGTCTCGTCACATGGGTTCGACACGACCAGACATTGCGTGCCGTCGTTCCGATTGATCTTTTTCGGGCTCGCACAGGCTTCAGCGCGTGGCTGCGGTGGTCCTCGCTCAGCAGCAGCTGCGGCAGCCTCGGCCTCGGCCGCCTCTTTCACGCCGCGGGCCGCCGCCTCGCGCTGACTGGCCGCATACTTCTGCGCCTGCTCGCAGTTGAATTTTTTCGTCGTCTCGAAGTGTTCGCGTTTCTTTGCGTGCCGGTCGGCCAACTCGTACTCAGATATCCGTGCCCCGGTTTTCGTATCGACGAGCCAGCGTCCGCAGGCATACATCTCACGGTCGAGGCGATGGTTCTCTTCGATAACCCGCCAATACACTGACGCGGCTGCGCATCCCTTGTGCGCGTTCATCCCGTTCAGCGGATTGAAGCCATCGGTTAAAAACGACATGTATTCAGGCGGCATCGGCTTCGTCTTGAATTGATAGTCTCGCCGCTCGCCGACATCTTTACAGCCAGCCGCAGCCAGCACTGTCGGCGAGAGCTGCACGGCGGCGGCCACCGCGACCGCGAGCACCACCTGTAGGCTGCACCTGCGCATGCCGAACGGCCCCCGAGCCTAAAAAGATCAGCCACAGACTGCCATCCGTAATGCTCTTTGTCAGCCTGCCGCGGAGCGCGATCCCGGCGTACTTTAGTGCGCCCGAGGTATCGTTGTGCGATCGATCGGACCGCTAGAAATTGGCGTCGACGCCTTGGTAGTTCATCCCGCCTTCAAAGCGGTTTTTCATATAGTTGAGCCAAGTTTCGGCACTCGATGGCTTCGGCGGCTCGGTCGCCTCGACGGGGGGCGGCGGAGCCTCTACGTCAACCGGCGGCTTTTTGCCGAGCGCCATTTTGCCGGGCGGGTCTTCCGCCGGCCGCACCTTCGCCGGTCCCGGCATCATAGCCTGAGCCGCCACAGCGGACGGCACCATCGTGGCGGCCGTCAGCGCTTCGCCAGCCGCTTCCGTAGAGACATCTTGATATACGACTTGCGGCGCTGGCGCAGCAGACGTCGCGGCGATCGCGCTCTTCGGCGCGTCGTCAAACGACGTCGGCACGATGTCGTCAGCATCGACGACGAAGGCGTTGCCGCGATTTTTCAGCGCCTCGAATGTCTTCTGGTCGAGCGTCAATGTCAGCGCCGCTGTCCGCACAGGTTCCGTTGCCAGAGCGGCTGGCCGCGTTGCGCCATCGGCAACGCGCGTTGCTTTTCCTTTGAGACCATCAGCCTTTACAGCCTTGGCTACGTCACTTGCAACGGCGGTCTTCGGCGCATCAGCAGATGCCGCCGGACGCTTCGCCGCGAGCGCTTGCTCGCGGCGGCGCTGAACTTCCTCCTTGGAAATTTCGCCATCCGAGATCAGCGCGTTGATGCACGCATTCGACAGGCGCGGGCCGTTGTCGTTCATGCACTTGCGGACGCCGGGCGAGCCGACCGCGTGCTTCGAACAATAGGCGTAGTAGTCGCTGGCGCAGCTCAACTGCGTCATGAACCCGACCGCTCCGGCGGAGTGCACAGGGACTGCGAAAACGGCGGCTGCCGGAATAAGAATTTTACGCATGTTTACAGGCCAATCTGGCGCCACCGCGTGGCGGGGCTAACTCTTGGATCGTCTTTTTGGCCACCCGCACGACGCCCAGGCGGCGGCCAATACCGTATTTTAGATCAACGCCAGCAATCTGCCAATGAAACACGCCCGCATTTTGGTAAACTCGCGACCAATCGTAAATGCCGAGTTTGCTGCAGATTCTGACGCGCGTCAGCGCAATTTCGGCAAGCTATTCCGCACACTGTACGAGCAAGCGCGCAGTTTGCATTCACTCCGCAGCTTCGCGGCCGAACTGCAATTCGGCGAGCCGCGCATATATGCCGCCCCTGCGCACAAGCTCGGCGTGCGTGCCACGCTCGACGATGCGGCCAGCATCCATCACCAGAATGCGGTCGGCTTTCTGCACGGTCGCTAAGCGATGCGCGATGACGAGCGTCGTGCTGTTCGCCATGACGGCGTCAAGCGCGCGCTGCACGGCGACTTCGCTTTCGGCATCGAGCGCGCTTGTCGCTTCATCGAGCAGCAGAATGGGCGCATTCTTCAAAATGGCGCGCGCGATGGCGATTCGCTGCCGCTGGCCACCCGACAGCGTGACGCCACGCTCACCGAGCGTCGTGTTGTATCCCTCTGGCAGTGCGCGGATGAAATCGTCGGCCTGCGCGGCAATCGCGGCATTGCGGACATTGGCTTCGGTCGCGCCAAGCGTACCGTAGGCGATATTCTCAGCGACGCTGTCGGCAAACAGCGCCACGTCTTGCGGGACGAGCGCCATGCGACGGCGCACGGCGTCTAGATCGGCTGAGCGCACATCGACGCCGTCGACCATAACCGCTCCAGCCTTCGGATCGTAGAACCGCAGCAGCAATCCAAGCACGGTGCTCTTGCCCGCGCCTGACGCGCCGACCAGCGCCACCGTTTCTCCGCGGCCGACGCGGAACGAGACGTTATCGAGTGCTAGCGTCGCCGGACGGCTTGGATAGGCAAAGCTGACATTATCGAAAGCGATCGTGCCGAGTGCCGGTTCCGGCAAGGCCACCGGATGTTCTGGCGAACGGATATCAGGTACGGTCGCCAACAACTCGCTCAACCGCTCGGTAGCACCAGCGGCTTGCGTGAGTTCGCCCCAGACCTCCGAAAGTTCGCCGAGCGCACCTGCTGCAAACAGCGCGTAGAGTACGAACTGGCCGAGGCGCCCGCTCGTCATCTCTCCCGAAATTACCGCCGAAGCACCGAACCACAACACGCCGACGACGCTCGCGACCGACAAAAACACCGCAACGCCGGTGAGTGTCGCGCGCGCTTTCATGCGTTGCCGGGCGGCTTCAAACGATGTCTCGACGGCGCGCTCAAAGCGCTGCGCAACGGCCGTCTCGTTGACGTAGGCCTGCATCGTCCGGTGGGCCGACAGGTTTTCCGCCGCATAGGATGAGGCTTCGGCAAGCTTATCCTGCGCGTTGCGCGACAGCTTGCTGATCGACCGGCCGTAGCCAACGATCGGCAGCACGATCACCGGGATCGCGATCAAAACCAGCAGCGACAGCTGCACGCTCGTCACAAACATCATGATAAGCGCGCCAACAAGCATGATCAGGTTGCGCGCCGCAGCGCTGATCGCGACACCGGCGACGGCTTTGATTTGCGTCGTGTCCGCCGTTAAGCGGCTCATCATCTCGCCGGAGTGGTTGGCGTCGAAGAAAGCCGGTCCAAGCCGCGCCAGATGCGCAAAAGTTTTCGTGCGCAAGTCGGCAACGACGCGCTCGCCGAGCCAGTTGATGAAATAAATCCGCATCGGACTGGCGATCGCGATGACCAGCCCGATCAGGACCAGCGTCGCAAAATAGCTGTCGATCAAATTGCCGTCGTGCGCGCCAAAGCCGTGATCGATCATGCGACGGACGGCGAGCGGCACCGCGAGCATGGCGATCGCCGAAACGATCATTGCGGCGAAGGCCGCGACCAACGCGCCTTTATATTTCAGGATCAGCGGCTTCAACGTCAGGAGCGGCGTCAACGACCGGCGCTTGCTGCCGGCTTGATCGTCGGTGGTGCCTGATGTCAGCTTGGCCGTGCCGGAAGGCGAAGGATTGGTCTCGTTCATTCCACTCTCACTTCGCCTTACGGACAGTCCGTCCGCTCCCCTAAGCGCCCACTCTCTTCTCGCGTCGTTGCCCGGATGTAAGACCGGAACGCGGGCGGGGCTGCTTAATTCTTCGCCACGTGGTTCTACCCTGAATTCGTCGCGGCGGACCATGCCCGAGGCGCTTAAATGCCTCAAGTGCCCGTGAGATTTCGCCGGCTAAGGCGTCAATGCGCCGCTCCGGCCGTTTTTCCCGGTAATTCAAGCAGGCGCGCCCGCCGGAACCGCCGAATTTGCCGGACTTGTGCATCCGAGGGTTCTCGGGTAGACAGGCGGCGAAATCACGTTTCGATCGATCGTTCCGGCGCCGCCCTGATAGTTCGGGTCAGCGGGCGGCACGGTTTATTCCGATAGCCCACCTCGACAGGCATACGCTCATGAAGAACCCAGAAATGCACCCCGACTACCACCAGATCAAGGTGGTCATGACCGACGGGACCGAATTCATCACCTATTCGACCTACGGCAAGGAAGGCGACACGCTTTCGCTCGATATCGATCCGACGACCCATCCGGCATGGACGGGCGGCGATACCAAGCTGATGGACCGCGGCGGCCGTCTCTCGCGCTTCAAGAAGAAGTTCGAAGGCATCTTCTAAAGCTGCGCAAAGCCACTTCTCAAGTAAAAAGGCCCGGATCGCTCCGGGCCTTTCTTTTAATCTCACGGCAATTCGCGAAAGCTTTAGCTGAGCTTCGACGCAAACGCGCGCTCAAGCATGCCCATCTGCTGCGCGACAGGATTGGCAACCGCCTCCGCCGGCACATCGGCGTCGCGTGCAACCGCCATAGCGCGATCGAGTTGGATGATGCGGTCATGCATCGAGAAACTTTCTTCAATCAAAGACCGCAAGCCTTCCGGCAATGATGCAAAATCCTTGACGTGCGCCGGACGGCCAAACGCCTGCAACTTGATGCGGCGGCGCTTTTTCGCGGCTTCATCTTCGCTGATCTCGCCTTCCTTCAGAGCCCGGCGGATCAACAGCCACGACGCAAGATCCAGAAGGCGCGTCGTCAGACGCATGCTTTCGGTCGCGTAAAGAACGCCGGCACCGCCTGCAAGCCCCTTCGACTCCTTGCGGCCCGGACCATCCAAATAGGCGGCCGTGCGCTCAACGAGAGCCATACCTTCTTTGAAGATATGATCGAATTGCTCGGATGATTGGAACCGCTCACCGAAGGAGACGGTTGTAGCGCCGCTTTGGAGCGCGCTGTCGACGCGATACCCGTTACTCATGACCCTCAACGATACAAAAACTTACCCTAAACTCACCAATACCATGACTTGACCGTAGCGCACCATAGTTAACAAGAAGGCTCAAAACGGGGCACCGTGCGGCATAGCTGTGGAGAATGCAAAAAAAGAGCCGCCCTTTTCGGAGCGGCTCGAAAGTCAACAGGGAGGCGTCTACGTCAGCACCAGTGGTGCCTCCGTCGGTTCAGATGTCTGAACTGCGAGCACATTGCCCCCGGCATACTTAAAGATCAGTAAAGCTGAACAACGCTTTGCGACAATCGCTGTTATGATTTGTCGGAATGCGTTTCAGATGCACGCGCAGCGAGACGCCCGTCGCCGGTTGCAATTTGAGCGTCTGCTTTAATGTCTGATCAACGTTTGAAAAGTGCCGCTGCCGCAGCTTCGTGCGCCTGCTTCTTTTCGATTTCAGCCCGCACGCGCCCAATCTCCGCTTCAAGCGCCGCAATGCGCGCCTGTAGTTCGTTGATCGACAAGGTTGCTAACGCGTCGCCGATGGCCGCTTGTGGCTTTGGCTTCGGAACCATGTCGTCCCAATCCATGACACTCCTCCGTTGCGATCAGCTTCGTGTGGCACACTACGCCACCTGGGCGGAACCAGCGCGGGTCTATAAGAGCTGTACCCGCGAAACAACGAGTGGACATTAGCAGCGCAATGACGGCCCTCCCAGAGACGATGACGGCAATGGCGATCACCGGCAAAGGCGGACCCGAAGTCCTGCAACCGGTGACCCTCGCCGTGCCGCAGCCGGGCGAACATGAAATTCTGATCAAAGTCCGCGCCGCGGGTGTTAATCGTCCGGACGTTCTGCAGCGCAAGGGACTTTACCCGGCACCGAAGGGGCATTCAGAATTGCCCGGCCTTGAAGTCGCGGGCACTGTTGCAGCAGTCGGTAAGAATGCGTCGCGCTTCAAGATCGGCGATGCCGTGATGGCGCTCGTCAACGGCGGCGGCTACGCCGAGTATTGCCTTGCCGATGAGCGAGCGACGATCGCCAAGTCGGCGTCGCTTTCTTTCGAGCAGGCCGCGGCGCTGCCTGAAACGTTCTTCACCGTCTGGCACAACGTTTTCGAGCGCGGGGCGCTGCAGCCTGGCGAATCCTTTCTGATCCACGGCGGCACCAGCGGCATCGGCGTCACCGCCATTCAGCTCGCCAAAGCCTTCGGCTCTAAAGTTTACGCAACCGCAGGCTCGGCTGAAAAATGCGCGGCGTGCGTCAGCCTCGGCGCCGACCGCGCCATCGACTACACGTCCGAGAACTTCGCCGACGTCATCAAGGCGGAAACCGCTGGCAAGGGTGTCGACGTCATTCTCGACATGGTCGGTGGCGATTACATCGACCGCAATATCAAATCGCTCGCCGACGACGGACGCATGGTCAACATCGCCTATCAAAAAGGATCGAGCGCGACGATCGACTTCATGCGCGTCATGCTCAAGCGCCTGACGATCACCGGTTCGACGCTGCGCATTCGCTCAGCCGAAGTGAAAGAGCGGATTGCACGCGCCGTCGAAAGCAAAGTGCTGCCGCTTGTCAACGAGGGCCGCGTTCAAGTTCCAATCGACAGCACGTTCGCGCTTGCCGATGCCGCCGCCGCTCATGCCCGCATGGAATCGAGCCAGCACATCGGCAAGATCGTGTTGAAGGTGGCGTAGCGTCAGTATCCTTCTCCCCTTGGGGAGAAGGTGGCCGAAGGCCGGACGAGGGGGCTGAGTACTTGGCCCGCGACCATCACACAGTCCCCTCACCCCAACCCTCTCCCCAGGGGGAGAGGGAGTTACCAGACGAGCGCGGTCATGAGGCCGATCGGCTTCATGGACTCGCTCGCAAACAGCGCATCCGCCGCGTCAGTAACGGAAACGCCACGCGCGACGTGTACGCCGCTCGCGACAAAAACGGAACGTATCCCGGCTGCTGATGCGCCGCGAATGTCCGTCGCAACGCCGTCACCAATCGCTAGCACACGGCTTTGTGCAACATCGCCGCCGGTCAGCCGTCCCGCGATCGCGAGCGCCGACGTATAAATCGGCGCGTGCGGCTTGCCCGCATATTGCACCTCACCACCGAGCTTTTCGTAAGCTTCAGCGATCGCGCCCGCGCAATAGATCAGCTTGCCGCCGCGCTCCGCTTTTATGTCGGGATTGGCACAGATCATCGGCACGTCGCGCGCGAGAAGCGCTGTCAAAAGCGCCGCGTAGTCGGCTGGCGTTTCCGTTTCATCGTCGTAGAGCCCGCTACAAACCGCGACACCAGCGACCGATACGTCGGCAAACGTAGCATCCAAACCATCAAACAGCGGAAGATCGCGCTTCGGTCCGATATGCAGCAGCGGCGTTCCGGCCGCCTGACCGATCAGCGCACGCGAAACGTCGCCCGATGTGATCACATCGTCGTAGGCATCGCGCGCCACACCGATATCGTCGAGTTGCTTGACGACGCCCGGGCGTGGTCGCGGCGAATTTGAAACCAGCACGACGTGGCCGCCGCCTTGGCGAAACGCCTGACAGGCATCGACGGCACCGGCGAACGGCTTATGCCCGTTGTGCAGCACACCCCAAATATCCAGAAACCAGACGTCGGCCTCCGGTGCCAACGGCGCGATCGACGTTAAAAGCTGCATGGCATTTTCCAGTGCGCATCAAACGAAACAAAACAGCCGGGGCTATACCCCCGGCTGGATGCGTTGTCATCGCTGTAAAGCGCCGCGTTACGCCGCCGCTGGCGCACTCTTCGGCAATTGATCGAGTTTCACCTGGCGCGCTCCACCGAAAAGCCGGCCCTGGCCGAACAGGACGCCGAAGCCAAACACGCGCGCGCGGATCGCTTCGTCATCGATCGTATCGGCGACGAGCGTCATACCGGCACCGGCGAGGTAACGGCACAGCTCATCGGCTTCGATGAAGCGGTCACGCGCCGGCAGACCGTGCATCAGGGCATTGGCTTCGAGGCGCAGGCACGCGAACCCGCGCTGCGCAAGCGATGCAAAGTCCATCGCCACGTGATCGATTTTCGAGAGCGCAAAGCGGAACCCGAAGGCCTGCATATCGCCCAGCGCCTGCCACGCCGACGGCGTGAACTGTTCGAGGTCGGCCTGCGTGAACGTCAACACAAGCTGATTGGAAATGCGGTCGCGCTCTTCGAACACACGCGCGAATGTCTCCAGAAACTCCGCGTTGGTGATCGACGGACCGTTGACGGCCGAGAGCAACGAGCCGCTCTTGTTGTGAGCATCGAGCCGTTGCGCGAGGCTCGCCGCGCGCTTCAGCCGTGCCGTATCGAAGAGCGCCAGCAGATCGCTGCCGGCGAGCTGCAGCTCCTGTTCGGCATTGTCGATGTAGCCGCCCGCCGATGCTTTCAAACGAACGGTGACGTCGTAGTGGCTGACCTGATGGCTTTGCAAAGCCACGATCGGCGACAGGAAAACATCCATTTCGCCGTTTTCGAGCGCATCGACGATGGCTTCCAGCCGCGGATTGCGCGGCGGCGGCTCGGCGGCCGTCATGGCGGCAATCAATTGCGCCTGCGGGAAGTCGAGCGACGGCAATTCCGGCAATCCGAATGACTGCGATGCAACGGCGGGCGCCGCTGCCTGAAGCGGCGACGCTGCGACAACATCCGGCGCGATCGATAACGTCGGCGCTGCAGGCTGCGGTGCCGGATCAGCGAGGGTCGGCGCGGCATTCGCTGGCTGAGAAACAGCAATCCGTTCAGCCGTCGCAGGGATCAGCAGTTCGAACGGCAAAGCTTGACCTTGCGGCAACGGCAACTGCCCTTGATCAGGCGGCGTGTCGCGCACAATCGCACCCGTCCGGCCGCTGCTGCTGCGCATCGATTGCGCGGTCGCCTTCAACTCGCCGATCGACGCTTCCAATGCCGACGCAGCCGGCTTTGGTGGTTGACCGGCCGAAGTCGCCGCTGCGCGATCGCGCACGATATCGGACGCGTTCACTTCGTCGGCCAGCGCCTTGATCTTGCGTTGAACCATCGCGAGATCGGCGTCGATGTTCGCGGGCGGCCCGCTTGCTGGCAATGCTGCTGCGGCCTCGTCCTGCGCAAATGCCGGTTGCGATGGCATACTTTGCCCATCGGCAGATTCGCGCGGCCGGAACGCCCATTGGTCGCGCATTGGGTCGGCTGCGCTGAGCGCCGTTCCCGGCCACAACGCGGTTTCAACGACCTGCGGCGTGGCATCCGCAGGCGCACGGCGCGGGGCATTGCCAAGCGTTGGCCGCGCGCCCGTGCGCTGCGCATTTTCCCACCGCGGATTGGATTGCGGTCCGTTTTGCGGAGCGCCCTTGATCAGACCACGCACGTGGCGCTGACCGCGTTCGCCGTCGCTGGCGGTTTGTTCGGTTGCAACCGGGCCCGGATTCGACGGCTGCCCACGCAACGCTTCAAGACGCTGAATCTCCGACTTGAGACGCGCGATCTCTGCAGATTTTTGCGTCTGCAAATGCACCGTCATCAGCGCCGACCAGACACCGCCGCCAATCAGGACCGAAGACGCGAAGGAATATTCAAACAGCACGAACAGCATCGCCGCTGTCGCCGCTGTCACCAGTCCAATGCTGAGGAGCACGAGACGGTCGCGCGCCTGCCGGGCCGTTTTCTGCGGGCTTTTGGCTTTGCCGGATTGCGTTTGATGTGTCTGCGTTTGATTGGACAGCGCTTGATGCGGCAGCGCGTGGACGGCCTGATCAGACAATCCGCCTCCCGTCAGCCCACTTCCGCCCGGGCTGCTGCCCGGCAGAACGCTTCCAGCGAGAGGTTGCAAGTTCGTTTCAGTCGTCATGGTGCGCAAAGCTCACAAATACCGATTCGGTCCTGTTAAGCTTCGGTGGCGCAGCCGAGCAACGCAATGCGCTGACGGCATCTATCACCATTTTCCACCGCGCCAATCCAGCGCGTCCGCTGATCTTCAATATGCTCCAACATGTTGGCCACACATTTGACGCCCGTGCGCACAACTGGGACAGCAACTTGCACGACGGCGGAAACACGCGTTGTGGCTTCAGCAACACAATAAAACGCGCGGTTTTAATCGTGCAGCCGACGGAGCACTCATGAAGTCACCCGGTATTCGCCGCGATTCCGCCGCTCGCCAGACAGCAGTGAACCCGAATCGGCGCGCTGTTTAGGTCTCGTTAGGCGAATCGGCGTGGTATCAGTGGACCGGGGCACTCCAGTCCTCCCGGCGATTGCGATGGCGAAGGGGATGTTGCTCTATGTATATGGGTCGTGTGGGTTCCAGTCCTGAGAGTGAAATTGTTCGCGAGCTTAACGGTGCACGCGTCCTGATTACGGGCCTCGGCACGACGGGCGGCGTCGACATCGCGCGCGCCTTTGCGGACCTGAAAGCGCGCCTCATCGTTCACACCACCGATCTGTCGCCGGAAATGACCGCGCTCATCGCGCTGATGTCGCAAAGCGCCAGCGAGATCAAGTTGTATACCGACCCGATTACCAGCGCAGACGCTTCTGTGCGTTTCGCGCAAACGGCGGCGCAAGCTTATGGCGGCCTCGACGCCGTCATCAACTTGCAGACAATTTCTGCCGGCGACATGACGGGCGTTGCCAGCGAAGCCGCCGTCGATCGACTGGTCTCCGACAAGCTGACACCACTCGCGCACCTGACGAGCGTCACCGCAAACCGCATGCGCGTCGTCTTGAGTGAAGGCTTGATCCTGAACGTCTTGACCATGCCGCATCCCGAGAATGGCCGCGAGACCGCGATTGCCGGCATCGCGCGCACCGCGCTTGCGGCGATGACCAAAGCCGAAGCCCAAACCTGGGCGCAGCACGGCATCCGCATCAATGGTGTTGGACCGCGCGTGCTGATGAGCGGCGCATTCACCGACGGCGCCTGTCTGACCAACGAACCCGACGTCGCGGCGCTCGCCATCTATCTGGCCTCGAAACGCGGCCGGTCGCTTTCGGGTCATGTCTTCGACTGCGATGGCGTCGCCGCGCGCGGAGACTGAAGGCACGCAACGTCTGCTGCTAAGCAAACCATAACGCCGGCCTTGCGAAAATGTGCGCATCCGTCTTGAATTGAGCGCACGCAAACAATGACAGCCGGGCGTTAACCGGCGGCAACCGGACTCGATATGGACATCCGTCAGCTGCAATACCTCGTGGCGCTCGCGCGTGAACAGCACTTCACGCGCGCCGCAATGGCATGCAACGTAACCCAGCCAACGCTCTCGGGGCGCATCCGGCAACTCGAACTTGAACTCGGCATTCCGATCGTCGAACGCGGCCAGCGCTACCAAGGCTTGACGGCCGAAGGCGAGCGCGTTCTGAAATGGGCACAGCTCATTCTCAACAACTGGCAATCGATGCAGCAGGAGCTGACCCAGATCCGCTCGAGCGGCGCCGATCTGACCGGCCGCGTGGTCCTCGGCGGGATTCCGTCGGCTTTGCCGATGATCCCGCTTCTGACGAAGGCGGTTCGTGCCATCCATCCGCATATCGACTTTGCGGTCATGTCGATGAGCTCGGAGGAGATTCTGCGCGGCCTCGAAGACTATTCGATCGAAGTCGGCATCACGTATCTCGACAACGAACCCATCACCGGCCTGCTGTCGCTGCCGCTCTATCTTGAACGTTACTGTCTGTTTGTCCCGGACGGCCACCCGCTGGCAAAACGAAAATCGGTGTCGTGGAACGAAGCCGCGGACCTGCCGCTCGGTATGCTGACGACCAACATGCAGAACCGGCGCATCATCGATCGCGCGTTCGCCTCCGCCAATTGCCGGCCCCATCCGGCGCTTGAAACGAACTCAGTCATCAATCTCTGGTCGAATGTCCGCCTGATGGGCCTCGCCAGCATCATGCCGGACTATATCCTCGGCATTGTCGGCACAGAGCCCGGCATTACGGCGATCCCGCTGAAGCAGCCCGAGGTCGCCCACAGCGTCGGCGTCGTCGCTGTCGCCCGCGACCCGCTCGGCCCGCTTGTGAAGGCTTTTTGCGAGGCCGCGGCCTCGTTCTCGGCGACTGCGATGACTTAGTAGCCAGCGTTCAAGCTCGCAAGACTATGAAATGTATATCCAAAACGGCTTCTCAAACGCCGAACTGCGACGTCCAGCACAGTTCGACAACTTTCTCATCGATTATATCGATCATAAGATTGGCAAAACCGATTTGAACGTTGGCCGAAAATGAGAGAAGTTCTAGACTGCGACGAAAGTGTAATAAGTTGCTGCGACAAGGGTCTGGCGGCCCTCAGGAACAAAGACCCGAATGTCCAAAAAACCGAAATCTGGGCTGGCGCCTGCGCCGGTCAAATCTGCGTCCAATCCGGCTGAATTGAAAGCGCTGTCGGTTTGTGCCAGCCACGGAAACCGCGCGTCCGAGCTGCTTGAAATTCTGCACGACGTTCAACACGAGCTTGGCTACGTTCCCGAGAGCGTGCTGCCCGTCATCGCCAACGCGGTCAACCTGTCCAGAGCCGAAGTCCACGGCGTCGTCACTTTTTACCATGACTTCAAGCGCGAGCCGGTCGGTCGTCACACGATAAAAATCTGTCGCGCAGAAGCCTGCCAGTCGATGGGGACTGACCATCTTTGCAAGCACGCTGAAAAATCTTTGAAGACGGACATGGGCGGCACCTCGCCCGATGGCAGCGTCACGATCGAACAAGTGTTTTGCCTCGGCAACTGCGCTCTGTCGCCAGCAATCCTCATCGGTGATAAACTCTACGGTAAAGTCGACGCTAAGCGCTTCGACGAGATCGTCGCTGGTCTGAGCAAGGAGACCGCAGCATGATCACCGTTTACGTTCCACGCGATGCCGCCGCACTGTCGGTCGGCGCCGATGAAGTCGCGTCAGCGATCCTGGCCGAAGCTGTCAAACTCAAAAAGCAGGTGCGCCTCATCCGCAATGGCTCGCGCGGCATGCTCTATCTCGAACCGTTGGTCGAGGTCGAGACCCCCACGGGTCGCGTCGCATATGGCCCTGTCACTCCGGGCGACGTCGCTGACCTTTTCAAAAGCGGTTTTCTCGAAGGAAAATCGCATAAACTTGGCCACGGCCTGACAGAAGACATTCCGTATTTCAAAAAGCAGGAGCGCCTGACGTTCGCGCGCTGCGGCATCACCGATCCGCTGTCGATCGAAGACTACATCAAGTATGACGGCTTCAAGGGCTTGAAGAATGCCATCGACATGAAGCCGATCGACATCGTGACCGAAGTCACGACGTCGGGTCTGCGCGGCCGCGGCGGCGCAGGCTTCCCGACCGGCATCAAATGGAAGACGGTCCACGACCTCAAGGGCGATCAGAAGTACGTCGCGTGCAACGCCGACGAAGGCGATAGCGGCACGTTCGCCGACCGCATGTTGATGGAAGGCGATCCCTACTGCCTGATCGAAGGCATGACGATCGCCGCAATCGCCGGCGGCGCTACCAAGGGCTACATCTACATACGCTCGGAATACCCGCACGCCATCAACGTTCTGAAGGAAGCCATCGAGATCGCGCGCAAAGCCAACTGGCTCGGCGACAACATCCAGGGTTCGAACTATTCGTTCGATCTCTACGTCCGCCGGGGCGCTGGCGCGTATATCTGCGGCGAAGAAACCTCAATGCTTGAGTCGATCGAAGGCAAGCGCGGCATCGTCCGCTACAAGCCGCCGATCCCGGCCATCGAGGGTCTGTTCGGCAAGCCGACGATCATCAACAACGTTATGAGCTTTGCGGCTGTCCCGATCATTCTCGACAAGGGTGGCGAGTTCTACAAGAACTACGGCGTCGGCCGTTCGCGCGGCACGCTCGCGTTCCAGATCGCAGGCAACATCAAGCAGGGCGGTCTCGTCGAAAAGGCATTCGGCGTCACGACCCGCGAACTCGTAGAAGACTGGGGCGGCGGCACGGCGACCGGCCGGCCGGTGCGCGCGGTGCAAGTCGGCGGCCCACTCGGAGCATATCTGCCCGAATCCAAGTTCGACGTGCCGATGGATTACGAAGAATTTGCAAAAGTTGATGCGATGGTCGGCCACGGCGGCCTTGTAGTCTTCGACGACACTGTCGATATGGCAAAGATGGCGCGCTTCGCGATGGAATTCTGCGTGCTCGAAAGCTGCGGCAAGTGCACGCCCTGCCGCATCGGCTCGACGCGCGGCGTCGAAACCATCGACAAGATCATCGCCGACGACAACCGCGCCAAGAATATGGAACTTCTCGCCGATCTGTGCGTGACAATGGCAGACGGTTCGCTCTGTGCGATGGGCGGCCTGACGCCGTTCCCGGTGATGAGCGCCGTTAAAGGATTCCCGGACGATTTCAATAAGCCGGGCAAGAACAAGTTTCTGGCGGAAGCCGCCGAGTAGAACCAAGACGACCTCAGCGAGGACGGGACCATGAATAAGCACGTTAAGCCGATGACCCTGATCAAAGAGATCGACTACGGCACGCCGACGCCGGAGCTGACCGATGCGACGCACATGGTCACGCTCGAGATCGACGGCCGCGAAGTGACAGTGCCGGAAGGCACGTCGATCATGAACGCCGCCATGCAGCTCGGCGTCCAGATACCGAAGCTCTGCGCGACGGACATGCTCGACGCCTGGGGTTCGTGCCGTCTTTGCCTCTGCGAAATCGAAGGCCGCCGCGGCACACCGGCTTCGTGCACGACACCCGTCGCGCCTGGCATCAAGGTCACGACCCAGAACGAACGTCTCGCCAAGCTCCGCAAAGGCGTGATGGAACTTTACATTTCGGACCATCCGCTGGACTGCTTAACCTGCGGCGCCAACGGCGACTGCGAACTCCAAGACATGGCCGGCGCTGTCGGCCTGCGCGAAGTCCGCTACGGCTACGACGGCGAGAACCATGTGTTCGCCAAGAACCACGACGGTTCGATCAACGAAACGTACAAGGGCAAGGACACGTCTAACCCGTACTTCCAGTTCGACCCGTCGAAGTGCATCGTATGTTCGCGCTGCGTCCGCGCCTGCGAAGAAGTTCAGGGCACGTTCGCACTCACGATCGACGGTCGCGGATTTGCCTCCCACGTCTCGGCAGGCATGGATGAACAGTTCCTTGCGTCCGAATGCGTCTCATGCGGCGCCTGCGTTCAGGCTTGCCCGACAGCAACGCTGATCGAAAAGTCCGTTCTCGATATGGGTCAGCCCGAGCACTCGCTCGTCACGACCTGCGCCTACTGCGGCGTCGGCTGCTCGTTCAAAGCTGAAATGCAGGGCGAACAAGTCGTTCGCATGGTCCCCTACAAAGACGGCGGCGCCAACGAAGGCCACTCGTGCGTCAAGGGCCGCTTCGCATTCGGCTACGCGACCCACAAGGACCGCGTATTGACGCCGATGATCCGCGAAAAGATCACCGATGAGTGGCAGGTCGTCTCGTGGGACGAAGCCATCAACTACGCCGCCAAGCGCCTCAAGGATACGCAGGCGAAGTACGGCAAGGATTCGATCGGCGGCATCACGTCGTCGCGTACCACCAACGAAGAAGTCTACGCGGTGCAGCGCATGGTGCGCGCCGCGTTCAACACCAACAACATCGATACCTGCGCCCGCGTCTGCCACTCGCCGACCGGTTACGGCTTGAAGCAGACGTTCGGTGAATCGGCCGGCACCCAGGACTTCAAGAGCGTCGACAAGTGCGACGTGATCATGGTCGTCGGCGCCAATCCGACAGACGGCCATCCGGTGTTCGGCTCGCGCATGAAGAAGCGGCTGCGCGAAGGCGCGAAGCTGATCGTCATCGATCCGCGCCGCACCGATATCGTGCGCTCGCCACACGTCCAGGCCGATTACCACTTGCAGCTTCAGCCGTCGACGAACGTCGCGATCATGAATGCGATCGGCCACGTCATTGCGACCGAAAACCTGATCGACCGCAAGTTCGTCAACCGCCGCTGCGAAAAGACCGACTTCATTCGCTGGGAAGAGTTCATCAAGCAGCCGGAAAATTCGCCGGAAGCGCTTGAGGCCGTCACCGGCGTTCCCGCGCAGCAGGTCCGCGAAGCGGCACGCCTCTATGCGACGGGCGGCAACGCCGCGATCTACTACGGCCTCGGCGTCACAGAGCACAGCCAGGGTTCAACGATGGTCATGGCGATGGCCAACATCGCGATGGCAACCGGCAACATCGGCCGCGAAGGCGTTGGCGTGAACCCGTTGCGCGGTCAGAACAACGTGCAGGGTTCGTGCGACATGGGCTCGTTCCCACACGAGTTCCCGGGCTACCGCCACGTCTCGAACAACGAAACGCGCAGCATGTTCGAAAAGGAATGGAACACCAAGCTCTCGGCCGAGCCGGGCTTGCGCATTCCGAACATGTTCGATGCGGCATCTGACGGTTCGTTCATGGGTCTCTTCATCCAGGGCGAGGACATCGCCCAGTCGGACCCGAATACGCACCACGTCGAGCATGCGCTGTCGTCGATGGATATCGTCGTCGTTCAGGATCTCTTCTTGAACGAAACGGCAGCCTTCGCGCACGTCTTCTTGCCGGGCACATCGTTTCTTGAAAAGGACGGCACCTTCACTAACGCCGAACGCCGTATCAACCGCGTCCGCCAGGTCATGCGTCCGAAGCAGGGCATGCACGAGTGGGAGGTCGTCAGCCGCGTCGCAACCGCGATGGGCTATCCGATGCACTACAATTCGGCGTCCGAAATCATGGATGAAATCGCCCGCCTGACGCCGACGTTCCACGGCGTTTCCTACGAGCGTCTCGACGAACTGGGTTCGATCCAGTGGCCGTGCAATGACGAGTATCCAGAAGGCATGCCGGTCATGCACATCGAAGACTTCACCCGCGGCAAGGGCCGCTTCATGCTGACCGGCTTCGTGCCGACCGCTGAACGCACGAACCGCAACTTCCCGCTGATCCTGACAACGGGCCGCATTCTTGCGCACTACAACGTCGGTGCTCAGACGCGGCGCACGGACAACGTCGCGTGGCACCCCGAGGACATCCTCGAACTGCATCCGCATGACGCCGAAGTGCGCGGCATCAAGACCGGCATGCGCGTGTCGCTGCAGAGCCGCGTTGGCGCCACGTCGTTGACCGCAAAGGTCTCGGATCGCATGCCGCAAGGCGTTGTCTACACGACGTTCCACCATCCGGTGACGGGTGCCAACGTCATCACTACCGACAACTCGGACTGGGCCACCAACTGCCCTGAGTACAAGGTGACAGCGGTCCAGGTGAACGTATCGAACGCGCCGTCCGACTGGCAGGAAGAGTGGGAAGCGCGCGAAGTCGAAAACAAGCGCATTTCGAAAGAAGCGCGCCTCGAGCCGGCGGAGTAATCCGCCGCCTCCGTTCGGAAACGGTGCGCAAGCGATGAACGTCAGACCGAAACCGGTCGATCCCAAATCCAGCGGCCCGGAGCTCTGCTCGCGGGCCGCTGTCGGCGTTGCGCATTCCAATGACGGGTCGGAGACGACCGTCACCTGGCAATTGCCCGAGGAAGTTCCGGTCGCGCTGCAGCTCAATTCCGAGCCGTTCACGGTCATGATGGCGACGCCGGCCAACCTGCGCGATTTCGCAGCTGGCTTTCTGCTTGGCGAAGGCATGATTGCGTCTGTCAAAGACATCGACGGCATTCTCGTCATGCCTGTCGAAGGTGGCATGGCCGTCGACGTTGCGATTGAGCCTGACAAAATCGACCGCTCGCGGATCGCGCGCCGTGCCATCGAAGGCCGCACGGGATGCGGTCTCTGCGGTGTGGAAGAGATCAGCGCCGCCGTGCGCCCCCTTCCCGTCATTTCTCGCGATTGGGCGCCCGGCACCGCCACGATCATGCAGGCCGCCCGCGCATTGCGCGATCATCAGCCGATGAACCAGGCCAACCGCTCGGTCCACGGAGCCGCGTTTGTATCGAAAAGCGGCGACATCCTATTGGCGCGCGAAGACGTCGGCCGCCACAACGCGCTCGATAAGCTGATCGGCGCGCTGGCCGTTGCTGGCACCGACGTCACGTCGGGCTTCGTGCTGATGACCAGCCGCTGCTCGTTCGAACTTGTGCAGAAATCGGTCACGGCCGGAATTCCGGGTCTCGTAACGGTTTCCGCCCCGACCACACTCGCGCTCGACCTTGCCGTCAAATCCAACCTATTTCTTGCAGCCCTGGCGGCGGGTGCGCCCGTCGTCTTCAACGCCTGAACACCAACTCGGAACGATAGTCTCAATGCTCGCCAAAGATCTTGTCCGCATGGCCAACCAAATCACGGATTACTTCGTGGTCTACCCGAAATCAGAAGCCATCGATGGCATCGCCAAACATATCCACGCGTCGTGGGAACCCCGCATGCGCAACGCGCTCAAAGCGCATATCGATGCGGGCGGCGAAGGCCTGAAGCCGCTGTTCCTCGAAGCCATGCAGGAATATTTCAAGGGTCCTAAGAGCCCGTCCGCGCCGAATGTTCAGCCGACGAAAAACAAATCGCCGAAAGGTGCAGAGCCGTCCTTCGCGCAAGGCGGCGGCGACGGCGGCTAATCGCAGGATGACAATCTAAAAACGATCATGGGGAGCATCACTGCTCCCCATTTTCTTTTCGCGTCATAAGGCTTCACGCCGCTGCAGCCTTATTGGCTTGCAGCACTTGATCCTTGAGGCGGCCCGTGACTTCGGACAAATGGTCGTAAGCCGCCGTAAATGATCCGACGCCCGCGGTTGCGGATCTCAGATCAACGATAAGGCTGTCCATCTCGGACGCCGGAATATGCGCCTGGATCACATCCCAACCCGGCCAGCCTTCACGGCCGTCAAACCCGAGAATGTGCCCGCGACGTTGCGAGATAATGCCGTTGATGCGTGCGTTGGCTTCCGACGGCACCGTGATCGCAACCGCCATCACAGGTTCGAGCAGCACCGGATTGCACTTCGGCAAACCGTCGGACATGGCGAGGCGGCCCGCCTGCCTGAACGCCATGTCGGATGAATCGACCGCATGGAACGATCCGTCCGTCAGCGTCACGCCGACATCAACAACCGGGAACCCGAGCGGGCCTTCCTCGAGGAAATCGCGCACGCCGATCTCAACGGACGGAATGTAATTCTTCGGGATAGCGCCGCCCGTGATCGTCTCCTTGAACTGAACCCCGCTGCCGCGCGGCAAAGGCGCAATCGTGATCTTGACATCGCCGAACTGCCCGTGCCCGCCCGATTGCTTTTTGTGGCGCGCATGAACGTCGGTGCCGGACTTGATCGTCTCCTTGTAGCCGATTTTGCGCTTCTCACGATTGACCTCAATGCCGTATTTCCGCATCAGCCGTTCGAGAGCGACCCGCAAGTGCATCTCGCCTTGCCCATGAAGCAGGATCTGATGCAGCTCGGCATTGTGCTCAACCGTCAATGACGGATCTTCCTCGACGAGCTTCGCGACCGCCGCCGAGAGTTTGACTTCGTCCTTGCGGTCCTTCAATCCAAGCCCGATCGCGACGACAGCCTCTGGTGCCCTAGCCGTTGCGATCTGATTGATGCCGCCTTTCGACGTCGTGATGGTCTCGCCCGACTGAATGCCTTCGAGCCGCCCAAGCGCAACCGTATCGCCGGCCTTCGCTAGCCCGCGCTTCGTCGTCTCTTCGCCGCGTATCGTAAAGATGCCGGCCGCGCGTTCGTCGCGGCCATTCTTGCCGGTCACCGTCGCACTGTCGGGGAGTTCGCCCGTCAGCACGCGCGCGAACGAAAGCTTGCCACCAGACTTGGTATGCAGCGTCTTGAAGACATAGGCGGCCGACTTGGCGTTCTCGAGTTTTAGGCGCCGCGCCGTGTCAGCCACCGTTGGCGCCTCGTGGCGCAAGGCCTTCATCAGCCGCAGGATGCCATTGCCGTGCTCGGCTGAACCGAGCAACACGGGGCAGATTAGTCCATCACGCATTTCCTGCGTCAGATCATCGAAGACTTGATCGTTCGGAGGGGGGATATCCGAGAGCAATTGCTCCATGAGCGCGTCGTCGTAATCGGCAAGCTTTTCGAGCATCTCGAAACGCGCTTCTTTCTCGCGCATCGCGACCGCAGACGGCAGCTCGATGATCTGGCTTTCGGCATGTTCGCGGTACACGTAGGCGCGCTCGGACGCGAGATCGACGTAGCCCGTCGCGATGCCGTTTTCCCAGATCGGGATTTGCCGCAGAACAAGCGGCTTGGCGCTCGCTGGCTGCAGACTCGGAATGATGTCGCGCACCTGCGTCGAGCAACTGTCGATCTTGTTCAGGAACAAGAGATGCGGCAGGCCGGCTTCATCAAGTTTTTTAAGGATCATCTGCAGCGCCGGTACGCGCTTTGGATCGGGCTCGCAAACGACAATCGCCGCGTCGCATGCCGCGAGCGCCAACGCGCCTTCGTGCGCGAACTCAACCGAGCCCGGGCAATCTATGAAGGTGAAGGTTTCATCGAGAAAGGTAACGTCGGCAACGTTAAGACCAACGCTCATGGCGTGATCGCGGGCCTCGGGGGAAGCATCTCCGACGGTTGATTTTGCTGCGATTGAGCCCGGCCGCGCTATGCCGCCGGTTCGTGCGAGAATAGCTTCGAGTAGCGTTGTCTTTCCGCTTGCAAAGGGTCCGACCAGCGCGATGCAGCGTGCGCCGTGGACCCCGCCTCTCCTGCCGTCTTTTCCGTTTCCGCCCTTATGGGCTTCTTGCGTTCCCATTGTTGCCTCCACCGACGAGGCGCGCGCCAACTGAGCGCCGCACCCCGCACCTCGGAAGAGTGCGGCACGCAAATCGTCTGCTCAAAGTTGGATGCTTGCAACAGAGAACTGTCAGCATCGCGTTGCAATAATAGTTTAGCCTATCGTGGTGCGTCGCAACTCAACTGCGGAACTTCACCTACGCGATTTGCTGCGACGCATATGAGAAGCGGAACTGAATTTTGTTTTTCGCGTTTGGTAGGACAAAAATAACTTGAATAAGCGCAAACTTGTTTCATGATGATTCCCAACGTTTCACAGTCGCAAGGGGCAAATCGAATGTGGAACGCCACGGGCCAGAGGGAAGTTGGCTCACGACGTAAGAGGCTGGGTAACATGAGTATCGAAACGCTGATGTCGACCGCGGACGCCGCGGGATATGTAATGGCCACTGAAGACGAACTGCCGGACACGTTCGGCCGGAAGCCGTCGCTCTTCGATTTCAAATCCGTTCCTGCAACAGCACTCGCAATTTGGCGCCCGGTCGTCCCCTCGATCGACGGCAAGCCATCGGCGATGGAAGGTCACGCGACCCATGCCTGGCATTGGTTGACCGGCCGCTTTAACAACGGCGCGACGGCTTAGGGTTTTCAATTATCTGGCACGCAGCAATGTGGAGCTGCCGACGTGAGCGCGCGAATTTCGTGCGCTCTTTTTTGTTGCGCCGGACGACTCTCGTTCGTCGAGCCGGCCGCCCGGCGCGGAGCACCTTTTTGATTGCGCCTTCCGACTCCGCTTCGCGGAGCCGGCCGGAAGGCGCGGAGCCCTTTGTTGATTGCGCCTTCCGACTCCGCTTCGCGGAGCCGGCCGGAAGGCGCGAAGCCCTTCTGCTCAGATACGGCGATACGCGACCATCAGCGTATCGTAGGGCAAGCTTATCTCGGCTTGGCCCTTGATCTCCGGCGTCGCGTCGATCAGGTCGCGCAATTCGCGTTCAACGCCAGCGCGCTGGCCCTCAGATAGTGCTGCGATAAAGCTTGTCGAAAGCGCGCGGGCGATGATGACGTGCTCGGGACTTCCGGCATGCAGATTGCGGGCGTGCCGCTCGCCGAGCGGCGCGAAGCCATCAGCTGGAAAAACGTCACGCCAGCGGCCGGTCTGATAGCGCGGAGCGTTGCCCTGGTGGCGATCGACGATGCGGTTCATGGCGGCGACCCATGGAACCGTCTGATCTCTCCCGTTCCAGATCAGCCCGAGAACACCGCATGCGCGCAGCCCTCAGCAGTTGTTGGTCCGTGCGTCGTACCCAAATGGCTTTCAGCAACGGATTGACCTTTGCGGCTGCGCCAACCAGCGTGCAGCATGACGCTAGCGACGGCGTGCCTGCTGGTGCAATCGATCATCACGCAGCGGGCGACGATACCGGCGCTGAGCCATCGTTGTGACCATCGTTCTCATGTTCTCATGTTGCTGCCGCTATTGGCGATTGGAACCGGATCGTCCTGACGCCTGTCCTGTTTTACTTGTTCGGCAAAAAGCCTTGCAACCAGCAGCCGAGGCTCAGCGTTGGTCGAAGCATTTTAATCCAGGGGCCGGCGCCGGGATTGTCCGCCGCCGGCCATTAACCAATGACGTAGTGGCAAGCCGCTAAAAAACCAGTTTCCCCAGTGGCACCAGCCAGCCACCGTATGCTAATGATTTCAGCGATTTGACCGGTAGAATATCGAGGTATTACGGATGGAGACGGCAAGCGAAGTGCCAGGCGGCACTTCTGCAGCGGCACTTGGCGCGCCGACCATCCAGTCGCGTATCATCCGGCTTATTGCCATTCTCATTGTACCCTTGCTTCTGGTGTTTGGGTGGATGGCTTCGCAATTCGCGGAGGCCCAGCGCCGCATCATTGAACTTGAACGCCTTGGCGTTGCGAGCACTCTGACGCACCTTCTCGACCGCCGCCTGACCGGCATAGAAGGCATCCTGACCGGTCTTGGCAATTCTGAGGCCCTGCGCATGGGCGACGTCGAGCATTTTCGCCGACACGCCGAAGCCATCGCGCGCCTGCCGAACTTCAACACAATCGAGCTCTGGACGACGACAGGCGATATTGCCACCTCGACGCGCGAGGGGTCCGCACGCCTGATGCCGGCAGCTGAGCGCGCAGAAATCGCCGCCTTCGTGGCCCAAGGAAAAAATTTCGTATCGGAATTGCACCTCGGCGAGACCGGCCAGGCACCCACGTTCACGATGGCCGTGCCGGTCGAGAAGGAAGGCAAGACAACGTATGTTCTTGCTGCCCACTTAGTTCCAGCCTGGATGAACCCACTTTTCACGGCCGCTGGAAACAGAGAAGACTGGATTGCTGCCATCGTTGATCGCCACGGCCGCTTTCTCGGCCGCAGCCTGAACGGCGACGCTATGGTTGGTCATCAGTCCACCCAGGCCGTCACCAAGGTTGCAGGCGATAGCAAAAGATCGGGTGAATTCGAAAACGTTACTCTCGAAGGCGTATCGGTTCACAATCATTTCGAAAAATCGAGCCTAGCCGACTGGACGGCCGTTGTGGCCGTTCCGAAAGACGTGATCAACGCTCCCTTCCGGCGCGCCATGCTGCTCGTGGCAACCGGCGCAACGCTGCTCACAATCTTAAGCTTGACGCTGGCGTCCCTCATGGCATCGCGCATTTCGATACCGGTTCGCAATCTACGCGATACCGCGGCCGCGATGATCGAAGGCTGGTCGATTACGGAGGCGCCGCTCGAGATCGCCGAATTGAATGAAGTCCGCTCGGCGTTGAAAACGGCGATTTCGAAATCCGGGCACCTCGCGGCGATTGTCGCGTCGTCAGGCGACGCGATCATGAGCGTTGGGCTGGATGGCCGAGTCCGATCCTGGAATCAGGGTGCTGAAAAGCTGTTCGGCTTCACCGCTGAGGAGATGATCGGCGAGTTCAAGAATAAGGTCGTTCCCGACGATCGCGTCGGCGAATTGCAAAAGCACCTCAATATCATACTCGCAGGCGAAAGCTCGCGTATCGACACCGTGCGGCGCGACCGCAATGGCCGCATGATCGACGTTTCACTCGACATGGCGCCCATTCGCGACGCTGACGGCCAAATCGTCGCCATGTCGTCGATCATTCACGACATTACGGATCGCAAGAGCACAGAAAAGCATCAACGTTTTCTGATGCGCGAGCTGACCCACCGCTCCAAAAACCTTCTTGCAATCGTGCAATCTATGGCGCGGCAGACGGCGCGCTCGGCGGCGAGCCTCAAAGACTTTGAAACCGAGTACATGCAGCGCCTCCAGGGTCTCGCAGCATCGCACGATCTTCTCGTCAATCAGAATTGGGCCGGCGCGCCACTCAACGAGCTGATCCGGCGGCAGGTGGAATCTTTCGTCGAGGCCAACCGCGCCAATCTTGCGATATCCGGACCAGATTTGATGATCAGCGCGAAGGCAGCGCAGGCGATTGGCCTCGCCCTGCACGAACTCGCGACCAACTCGATGAAGTACGGCGCGCTGTCGACATCGAAAGGCAAAGTTTCCATCGACTGGGAGTTCCACCAAACCGGCGACGAACCGCAACGTATCCGCCTCAAATGGGAAGAACACGATGGGCCGCCGGTGAAACCGCCGACGCGCAAGGGCTTCGGCCATTTCGTAATCGATCGCATGGCGACGCAATCGCTCAACGCCAAGGTCGACATCGATTTCCGGCCCGAGGGATTGATTTGGATTCTCGACGCGCCGGCAAGCACGATGCAGATCGAGCCAGAGTTCGACGCCGGCGATGACGACGTTTAGGTCGCGGCAACGAACAGCGCAGCTACTCGGCGGGTTGCGTATGTAGCGGCGAACGGATGTGCCGAGCGGCGCTCAAGTTCTGCCCGATATAACTGTAAACCGCCGGAACGACGAATAGCGTCAGAATCGTGCCGAGCGTCATGCCGCCAACGATCACCCAACCGATCTGTTCTCGGTTTTCAGCGCCAGCGCCGGTCGCGAGCGCCAATGGAACCGCACCGAGCACCATTGCGCCGGTTGTCATCAAGATTGGCCGCAGACGCAGCGATGCAGCTTCGATAACCGCGGATCGCCGGTCGATACCCTCAAGCTGCTTCTGGTTCGCGAATTCAACAATGAGAATGCCGTGCTTCGTGATCAACCCGACCAGGGTCACCAACCCGATCTGCGAGTAGACGTTGAGCGTACCGCCCGTGAGCCAAAGCGCACCAAGCGCACCGGTCATCGACAGAGGCACGGTCAGCAGAATGATGACCGGATCCCGGAAACTCTCGAATTGCGCGGCCAGAACGAGATAAATAAACGCGATTGCAAGTACAAAAACCAACGCCAAGCTATTGGCCGAGGTTCGGAAATCTCGGCTTTGACCACTGAGATCGGTTTGCACCGTCGAGGGCAAAAGTTCGCGCGCAGCCTGTTCGAGAAATGCGATGCCTTCACCGACCGTGTAGCCCGGCGCCAGGCTTGCTTGGATGGTAACCGAACGTAGCTGATTAAATCGTTTCAATTCTTTTGGCGCGACCGACTCAGCAACGCTCGCCACATTCGATAGCTGGATCATCTCGCGGCGCGCATTGCGCAGGAAGATCGTCGACAGCACCTCGGGCGTTGCCCGGTCGATCGCCGCAAGCTGAACATAGACATCATATTGCTCGCCGTTCTGCTCGAAACGCGTGACCTGGCGGCCACCGAGCAGGGACTCGAGCGTGCGGCCGACAACGGTGACATCGAGACCCAGGTCGGCAACCTTGGCCCGGTCGATCTCGACGCGGAATTCGGGCGTGTTCAGTTTCAAATCGGTATCGAGATTTTGCAGTCCCGGATTTGATTGAGCACGTTCGATGATCTTGCTCGCATAGGTTTGAAGCTGCTCGTAGGTGCCCGCCGATTGAATAACGAATTCGATCGGACGCCCCGATCCGCGCTGGCCGAATGCGCCCGGTGCCTGCACCGACGCCTGAATGCCTGCGATGCGTTGCAGCTGCGGACCAATTTCTTTGGTGATCTCCTGTTGCGAGCGCGAGCGCTGCGACCAATCGACAAGCGGTGTGATGACCAACGACTGCGACACCTCCGGCGTACCGCTGATCGTCAGCCGACCGCGCACTTCGGGAACACCTTCAAGAATCTTGTCGACGGCGGCGGCATATCTACCGGTGTACTTTACCGTCGCGCCCTCCGGCCCAGTTCCGCGAACACGAATGATGCCACGATCTTCGAGCGGCGAGAGTTCGGACTTCAACAGCGAGAAAAACACGCCGCTCATCGCGGCAACGCCTAAGGTCGCAAGAATGATGATTGGGCGGATTGCGAGTGCAGCGCTAAGCACGCGCTTATATCCATTCTCGAATGCGACAAAGCCATTTTCGAGCACGCGGAATAGCCAAGATGGCTCCGGATTATGGCGCAGCAGTTTTGTGCACATCATTGGCGTGAGCGTAAGCGCGACGAACCCAGAAACGATCACCGCGCCGGCGAGAGTCAAAGCAAATTCCGTGAATAGCCGTCCTGTCTTTCCTGGCGCGAAGGCGATCGGCGCGTACACGGCCGCGAGCGTCAGCGTCATAGCGATGACGGCAAAGCCGATTTCCCTCAGCCCGCGCGCGGCAGCTGCGACCGGCTCCATACCTTGTTCGATATGGCGATAAATATTTTCGAGCACGACGATGGCGTCATCGACGACGAGACCGATAGCAAGAACCATCGCAAGCAGCGTCAGCGTGTTGACGCTGAACCCGAACACAAACATCAATGCGAATGTTGCGATCAGCGACACGGGTATCGTTACGATCGGGATGATCGCGGCGCGCAACGAGCGCAGGAAAAACAGAATAACCAAAACCACCAGCGCAATGGCTTCGCCGATCGTCGTGTAAACGGCTTTGATCGACCGGTCGATAAAGACTGAATCGTCGTTGCCTATGGTCACCGTCAGGCCTTCAGGAAGCGCTTCGTTGATCGCCGGCAACGCAGAATTCACCGCCTGCGACACATCTAGGGGGTTGGCGGTCGATTGTTTGATAACGCCGACAGCGATCGCCGGCACGCCGTCGAATGTACTGGTGCGGCGCTCATCCTTCGCGCCAAGCTCCACGCGCGCCAGCTCTCCGAGTTTGACCTGATGAGACCCGGATAGCTTTACGACGATGTTCCGGAACTGCTCCGGCGTCGTCAGGCCGGTGCGCGATAAAACCGAGAACTCGCGATCCGAACTCTCGATGCGTCCCGACGGGATTTCGGCGTTCTGGGATCGCAGCGCCGCTTCGATGTCTTGAATTGTGAGATTGAACGCCGCTAGACGCTCGCGATCAATCCAGATGCGCATCGCGTAGCGGCGTTCGCCGTAAATCTGAACGTCGGCCACACCAGTCAGATTTTTCAAACGGTCTACGATCGTCCGATCGACGATATCGCTGATCTGCAGTGCCGTGAGCTTGGGACTGCGGAACACGAGAAACATGATCGCCTGGGCATCGGCTTCAATTTTCGCGATGACAGGCTCGGTGATCTCGTCCGGCAGGCGACCGCGGACGCGGCTGACGCGATCTCGAACGTCGCTTGCGGCGACGTCAGGATCAATTTCGTTGCGGAACCGCACAGTGATCCGGCTGGCTTCAGAACGGCTCGACGATTCCAGAACATCGATGCCTTCAATACCGGCGAGCGAGCCTTCGAGAATTTGCGTCACCTGCGTTTCGACGATCGCGGCGGACGCACCCGGATACTCCGTATTGACCGAAACGATGGGCTCATCGACGTTCGGATATTCGCGAACAGTCAGCCGCTCAAACGAGACGATGCCGATAAGTACTAAGATGAGGCTCAAAACGGTCGAGAAAACCGGCCGATGGATACAGAATTCGAAAGCGCCCATCAGCCTCTCCCGCCAGCCGCGGCTGCTCGGCCGGGGTTGTCAGGTGCCGTGCGCGCCGCATCGGAGGCCGGCGTGATGATGTCGATAGCGGTCCCATTGCGCAGCTTCTGCTGGCCGGCGGTTACGACACGGCTGTTGGCATCGATACCACTGACGATCTCGACTTCGGCATTCGCCCGCTGGCCGACCGTGACACGCCGCTCGACGGCCTTGGAGTCGTCAATGACAAAAATAAACATATCGCCGGAGCGCGATTGAACAGCCGCCTCCGGGACCATCAGCGCTTGGCGCTCGCGCAAACCTTTAATCAGGATGCGTGCGAACAGCCCTGGCCGTAGCCGCGATTCCGCGTTGTCGAGGCGCGCTCGGATTTCAAGAGCACGCCCGTTGACGTCCAGCATCGGATTGATCGCATAGATCGTCGCCTTGAATTCCTCGTTCGGCACCGCATCAACGGTCAAAATGATGTTCTGACCGACCTTGACGGCTTCCAGATAAAGCTCCGGGACTTTGAAATCGACCTTCAGGAAGTCGATCTTCTCGATATTGGTCAGCGGCGTGCCGGTACCCACAAATGCACCGACTGACACCTTGCGAACGCCGACAATTCCGTCGAACGGCGCAACAAGCACATGCTTGTCGAGCCGCGTCTTCGCCAGTCCAGCCGCGGCCCTCGCTGTTTCGAAATTGGCAACCGCCTCATCCCGGCCGCGACCGGTAACGTTGCCCGTGCGCGACAATGCATTGGCGCGGTTGTTGTTCGCGTCAGCGAGCGCGAGGCGGGCCTGCGTATCGGCGACGTCTGCTGCCGCGAGCGCATCGTCAAGCTTGACGAGAACATCGCCCTTCCTAACAGCGGTTCCTTCTTTGAAAACAATCTCGGAAATGCGGCCCGCAATTTCCGGTGCGATTTGCACCGATTCATCGGACTGCAGCGAACCGATCGCGCGAATGTCATTCGACGCGCTGCCGACACGCACCTTCGAAACTTCGACGGCGACGGGAGCGTTTGAGCGCGTGCGTGCCCCATTCCCAGCCGGTTGCCCGGAGCGTTGCGCACCTTGCGTCGTTTGGGCGGCCCCAATGGCTTTTCCGCGCGCCATGAGCTGGGCTAAGCTGGCTGGATAGGCATAGAAATACGCGGCCACGCCCAAGCCCGCGAGTGCTAACGCAATTGCGGATAGTCTCGTCGCTTTGCCGCTCACTGCCGATCTTGCCCCTGATTTAAAAATCAATGCGCTGCGCTGATTGGACAGTAACGCTACTGTTTGACAAATCCGTCGTACCCACCCCAAAGGGGATTTCCCCAGCAGCCGCCCTACCAGTTTAGAGGACTTTAAACCCGTGTGCAGGCTCCAAAATGACAGCCACGCCCATTTTCAGGCGAAACCGGGCGGCAGGGCGGCGCCGCGATGGAACCGCCAGCGAAAAATCGCGTTCCGAAAGGTAGACGCGGAGCTTCGGTTCCGCTCCGTTTTGCAGCGATCTTCTTTCCAGAACCAGTGAGGTCATCAATGAACCGCCAAGCCCTGCGCGCCGTATCGCCTTCCGATACCGACGGACAATCGACACTGCAGTCAGCGAAGGAAAAGCTATCTGACGGTGTTGACTCGGTGGTCGCCAACGCGACCTCTCTGGCGGAAGACGGAAAAGAGCTTGCAGAGCGCACTTATGCCTACGCGTCACGAACTGTCCGCGAGAATCCGACGCTGGCGCTGGCCGGTGTCGTCGCTGTCGGCGCGCTTGCCGTGATTGCGTTGCGCCCGCGCCGGACACAGCCAGGCCGCGTCGCGAGCAACATCCAGCGTGATCTCGTCAAGCACACGCGCGATATCCGCAAAATTGTCCGTCAGGAGATGCGCGATAGCGGCGCAACAGATCGGTTCAACGAACTCGGCCGCACCCTGTCGTCGCTGGACTGGAAGCCCTACGTTCAGCCGTTTATTGAGCAGGCAACCGCCGTTGCTCAGCAAGCCAACGAGAAGCTGACGGGGAAGCGCTCTTAACTGCAGCTCTCGCGTCCCCGAGTGATAGCCGTCAGATCAATGATCTGGCGGCTTTTTTCTTTTTGAAAGACGGATTGAAAGACGGAGGCCCGCAAATGAAATGCGGCCTGCAGCCGGGGGAAGCTGCAGACCGCGGGGCAGGCGGGCGTCGATGTCAGGGGGAACATCGCACCACGTCAGCGGCCCTGGGGTGCGGGCGCTGGCCTAAAAGCAATTATGAAACGTTGTCCGTCACCGTGTAGTTCCTTGGGTTACTCATTTTTCTGAGACTACCAGCATCATCCGCGACTGGCGCACCATCCCGCACTAGGTGAAGGTACTCGGATGGTCGACAACAATTGACGACGCCAACCGTTTTCCTTCCAAGAATTTCCTCTACGCCGCAACTTTGCGCCGGAAACCGGCTCAGTTGCCGATGATGCGTGCTGCGATACCGTACCATCTTCAAGACCGCGAGACTGTGGCGAGATCACGTTCAATCTCCTTATGGCGAGCATGTTACTCGAATTTAACGTCCGGATGCGGATCGAGTTCCAAATTTGGGATGATCGGCAACGAAAAGGGCTCCGCAAAGCGGAGCCCTTCATATTCAATCATCGCGGAGATTTACTTAGCGATGGTCGGAAGCTGCTTGGCTTGGTCGGCCGTCAAGTTCAGGACGACCTTGTCTTCGCCCAAGCTGAATTCGTTCGGCATAACGCGAACCCGCGTTTCGCCGAGACCAAGAAAGCCGCCGATATCGGCATGGATTTCCGAGATTTCGCCAGATGAGCCGCGTGCGATGGCGGCAACTTCGCCGAGATTCTTATTGTCGCTGCTGTAGATCGGCTTATCGACCCAGGCCTTCGCCTGTTCGTCGGTCAGCGTGACTACGCCTGCTGCGGGTGTTGCGGCTGTCGTCGACGGCGCAGCAGCAGGCGCTGGCGTTGCTGCCGGCGCTGCCGGTTCTTCGATCTTCTCAGCGGGTGCCGGTGGCGTCGTCGGCTCCGGTGCAGTCTGCGCAATCGCTGCAGTCGCTGCCATTAACGAGGCAGCAAATGATACAATAAGCTTTTTCATGTCATCAACTCCTTGGTTGGCTTTTGATTGTTCTCGCGCAAGTCGTTCACAAACTCGATTGGCTAATAAACGAACTGTTCGCGAATTCTAAAACGTGCGCGCGTTGCGCAATCGCGTGCCTGACGGACTTGCAGAGCAACCACTTTGCTGCGCGCTGCCTCGGCCTCGACGATCCGCGCATCGGCACCATCGAGGCGGCCGGCAACATAGTCGGCAACAACTGCGTTCGTTATCGTCATAGTCGTTACCTCCATGTTGTCCTACAGGCCTCGGTGACGCCGCGACGCGTTTACAAAACGCCGAAAACGTTCAGCAGAATGAGTGCAGAGATCGGCACGCCGAGTGCCCAAAGAACGACATTTCTCATTTGAAACTCCCAATAAATCGAGCGTCCCGGCGACTGTTAGTGTAAGCGGAATTAGCGCCGACACTTCACATTTGCCGTTCGGTCTGAGAAACGCTCTTTCGCGCATTGGGTTCCCGAAAACCGGCGTTACTCCGCCGGTATCGCGTAAACGTCGCGCCCTGTTTTCGCCGGCGAAGGTGCATCGCGCAGACGGTCGCGCGCTGCCAAGCGCACGATCGAAACGATCGCTGACGGTGAACGAGAGTATGGAACACCGTCAGCGACTTCCGCCGAATCCGTCTGCAGTGACGACATATGCGGGCCATCGACACTTTTGAAATCGATGATCGCAATACGCTCTTTCGAATAGTCTCGGATGGCGCGCTTTACGATGAAGCGCATTTGTTGCGGATCGATGCTGCTGACTGTCGCAAGGATGACGGCATCAGGCTGCTCGCCCGACGGCAATGCACGCGCGTCTGCCAACCCCGTCAAGCCTGACGATGCACTGATCGAAACGTCGCTTGCTGCTCCCGACCTTTTCAGAATGTGGGACAGATAGCGCGCGGCAATCGCATCGATTGCGCCACGAACCGGCAGAATGAGCACCCGGCGTTCGTCGTCCGCGGCTGATCCGTCGCCTTCGACCACTTCGGCTTTGTGACTTTTCCTATCCTCCGACAAAAGTTCGAGCAGCTCCGCAGATGTCTCCGACAGCTCCGAGATCTGATCCTTGTCGAGACGGCCGATACGGAAATCCTGCGCCGCCAAACTCAACGCCGGGAAGATCAACTGGTCGGTGACCTCAGCGAGGGAGGAGGACGCCAACAAGCTGTCGACGTGATGGGCGGCCGAGATTGCGTCGTCAGACAGCAGACGGTGATATAGTTCATGCGGAGGCGACAGTGCAGGCTCATCGCCAAGCAACACACTAAAGAATTCGAGGTTCTTGACGTAGCGACCAAGCACGATGAGCGTCATCGTCATCGGTGCCGCCAATATCAACCCAACGGGTCCCCAAATCAGCGTCCAGAAACCTGCCGACGCGACCATCGCAAATGGCGAAATGCCTGCGCGTTTGCCGAGCACCAGTGGCTCGACGATATGACCCATCAACGGCTCGCCGATAACAAACACGGCGGCCGTCGCGAAGAACAAGCCCCAGCCGGGATCGATCGCCGCCGCCAAAAGGATCGGCGGAACGGCCGCCAAGACCGAACCGACATACGGGACAAATCGCATGACCGCGGTCACCAGTCCCCATAGCACTGCGTTCGGCAATCCAATCGCCCACAGCGCCAGGCCAACGACAAATCCGAAGCCAGCGTTGAGCAAAGCTTGCATTAGAAACAACTGCGATAAGCGCTCACCCGCTTCGCTCATAGCGGCAGTCGTGTCGGTCATGTGGTCCGTACCGACCACACGCACGAGCCGATCTCGTAAGTCTTGGTATTGCGCCAACAAGAACAACGTCAGCAGGAACGTCAGAGCCGCTTGCCCGACGGGCCCGCCAGCCTGTTTCAGATAGGATACGAATCCGCCGTTCTCATCCGGAGTTTTCGTAACGATGACCGTCGGAGCGGTCGCAGCCGGTGCACCTTCGGTGGTTGGCGCAGGGTTAGGAAACGTCGAGGTTTCACCCTTTTTCGGCGTCGCGATCTCTTTCTGGATGGCGTTGGCCAAAGAGTCGACTGCCGCCGCCGCGCGGCTGATATCGCTTTCGCCGCTGCCGGTGACTGCGCGTACTTTTTCCAGAATATTGGTGCGATATCCTTCGATACCGGCAGTCAAAGAGATCAATTGCGTACTAACAATCCCGGTAAATCCGACGACTGCTGCGAGCAAACCGAGCATCACCGTCGCGACGGCCACGCCGCGGTGCAAGCGCCACTGCGTTAACCGGCGCACGATGGGAGACAGAATGAATGTCAAAACCGCCGCAAGCGTGATGGGGATGAGCAGATCTCTACCCAACACCAAACCCGCGATGAGAAGCGCAGCGACAATCATCGCGGAAGCCAGTTTGCTGAACGTATCGGATAGAAGCGGCATGGCGGTTCCCCTAACGAGTGTTGATGCCAGACTCCGACGCCGATCACATCAGCGGCATTCGGAATAGCCGACGGCCGACGGATTCCAACACATCCGACAAGAAACTCTTTGTGATTGATTGAGTTCCATAACCATCTCGCAGCGGCAGCCCGCGGCAGCAGTCCGCGACCTGGCCGACTGCAAATAAGTCAGGAACTAAACGACCGGCTGTACGTTTTAAGACCGAACTGCAGCGGTTGGGGTTTGGTTCAGAAGGCTGCACCGCTGCGTCAAGAACTATTGGGACTTTGGGCCGCTTAAGGCTCTTCTCGTTTCAATCTAAACACGACCTCAACTTAGGAGATCATCCCATGTCGAGCACGACTGACAAGATCAAGGGCTACGCCAACGAAGCTGCAGGCAACGTCAAACAAGGCGTCGGCAAACTCGTCGGCTCAGAGCGCCTTCAGGCTGAAGGCAAGGTTCAGGAATTAAAGGGCGAAGCGCAGAAGACGGTTGGCAAAGTAAAGGACGCTGCCAACGAAGCGTACGATAGCGCCAGCGAGTCGAGCACCGCTGACAAGGCCAAGGGCTATGCCAACGAGGCGGCCGGTAAGGTGAAACAAGGCGTTGGCCGCGTCGTCGGCTCGGAAAAGCTCGAAGCTGAAGGGCTGGCTCAAGAAGCTAAGGGCGACGCACAGAAGGCCGTTGGTGAAACCAAGAAAGCTTTCGGACGGTAAGTGCGCTTCGCCTATCGATCATAGGTGAATGCGAAGCCCTGCCGCTTTTTGTGGCAGGGCTTTTCTAATATCTGTCAGCGAGCGTCGAACGGCGAGGACGGAACGCATGCGAAAGAAAGTTGCCCGACGTACCCGAAAGAAAGCTGATCCGATTGAAGCGTCCATAGTCGATCTAAAAAAAGAGGTTCGCAAAAAGGTGGTTGGTGGTCAGGCGCTCGCCAAAGGCCGCAAGTTTACAAACCTGGAAGCGCGTGAGCTGCAGATCAAAATAGCCGACCTCCAGACGAAGGCCGCGAAAGCATCGACGATCGCAAAGAAGAAAAATTCGCCGATCACGGCACAGAAGGTGTTGAAACAGACTGAAGCCCTGAAACGCAAACTTGGATCGTAAATGGCTAAATCAGTGGCCGGAACTGAGGTCCCGCTGCTTCCATTTTAGCGGCTTCGGCCAATTTCTGTTCATCGAGAAGTTCAAACGTGCCGCCCTTCCAGCGGAAGAGCTTGCGCGAAATCAGCGCTTGCAAGGTCTTGTTGGTGTGAACAAGCGATAGGCCAAGTGCATCTGCCAGATGCTGTTGCGTGAACGGAAAATCGACCTTTTGACCCGTCGTCATTTCAAGCGCACGGCATTTGCGGAAAATGTCGAGGAGAACGTGCGCGACACGCTCGGCGGCTGAGCGCCGGCCGATGCTGAGCAAGTTCTCGTCGAGTAAACGTTCGCTGCGCGACGCCAGCCAAGTCAAATCGAACGCCAAGCTCGGATGCTTTGAATAGAGATCCCAGAGCCGGTCGCGTGGAAACACGCACAAGACCATCTGCGTCAACGCTTCGACCGAATGCTGCATCTCGTCCAGCATCGAACTTTGCAAGCCGATAAAGTCTCCCGGCAGCACGAAGTTCAAGATTTGCCGGCGACCATCGGACAGCATCTTGTAACGGAAGCCCCAGCCGGACAACACCGTAAACAAATGAGGCCCGCTCGAGCCTTCGGCGAGAATTGTAGCTCCGACATCGGTGACGAACTCGCCCGACTTGAAGTGCTCGATAAACTCTAGCTCCTGCGGAGAAACCGCACGGAAAACTTCCATTTTTTTAAGCGGACAGAGCTTGCACGGCGTCTGCTTCGGAACAGTGGAGCGCATCGAAGGCCAATAGGTTAATCATTGCTGGGCCGACACGCCCAATTGCCGCGTTAAATCAACAAGGTCGATAGCAGGTCTGATGGCGCGTTGCCTAGGGGATTACGACGAGCGGGAGCCTCCATTGCTACACGATTTCGGTTTCGCCAAATCGGAACCAAATGCTTGCAGCCGGCGTTGAAACTCCACAAAACCCGCCAATGCATGGAGATCCGCTATGGGCAATCTGCTTCACTACGCAATCGTATTTCTGGTTGTCGCGCTCGTCGCGGCGTTTCTCGGTTTTGGCGGCGTCGCTGGTACGGCGATGGAAGGTGCACGCATTCTGTTCTGGGTCGCGATCATCTTGTTCGTTGTTTCCCTGGTTGCCAACTTTCTCCGACGAGCGTAGCGCGCGTTCGGCGGCCCTTTAGGCGGTCGCCGAGGTTTTAGCAGCGGGAGCGGCATGCCCTGATTTCAGCGGCGAGCCGCTCCCTTTTCGTATATTCCGGTTTGTGCGCAGACCCGTTCCACAACGAGGACGATCGCATGAAGACGACCCGCGCCGCGCGCGCCGCGCGATTTATCCTAGTTATCTCGGCGTTGCTGTTGCCGACGCTGTCGCTCGTGCCGCTCGGCGGACTGTATCTTTGGGAGAAAGGCTGGCTGCTGTGGTGGGCGATCGCCGCGACATCTGTGATTACTGCCGTCTACCTGCTTCAGAAGTATCTGCTCGCAAGCCCTGAAGTCGCGACGGCAGACGCGGACGCAGTTGCAGAAGCCGCCGCGATTGCGCCAGGCTCCGCCGCTAACCCGACCTGGACCAACGCCGAACAGCGCGCCTGGGCCGATGTTTTGGCGATCGCGGCGAAAGTCAATCCGGACAAGCTGACGACATCAAAAGCGCTGTTCGATCTCGGACACCATACCGTCAATGCCGTTGCTAAGAGGATGCATCCGACCAAGACGGATGCGTTGTGGCAATTCACGATGCCGGAAGCGCTGGCCATCACGGAGCGCGTCAGTCAGCGGCTTGGGCGGTTCGTCGAGGACACCATTCCGTTCGGCGACCGGCTGACGGTGTCGCAAGTGCTGACGGTCTATAGCTGGCGGTCGGTCGCCGACGTCGCCGAGAAGGCTTACGATATCTGGCGCATTTTGCGGTTCGCCAATCCTGTGACCGCCGTAACGCACGAGGCACGCGAACGCCTGTCGCGCGCCATGCTGGCGTGGGGCAAGGACCATGTCTCGCGGCGCCTCGCCGAGACATTCGTGCTTGAAGTCGGCCGCGCCGCTATAGATCTGTACGGCGGACGATTGCGCATTTCGCGTGACGACATCCTCGAGAACCGTATCGATGCGTCGTCCGTCTTGCCGAACGGCTCCGGCAGCAGCGCGCCTTTCAAGCTGCTCGTAACGGGACCCGCGCGCGGTCGGATTCCAAAAATCGTTGCAACACTTGAGAGCATGCGTCAGGAGCGCGCCGACAGCATTACCGCCTTCGTCCGAGGCGAGGCGGCAGATGCCGGGCTTAAGGCGCTGACGGCAATCGATGTCATCGACAGCGGCGTGCAGTCCGGAGCTGTAACGCAATCGTCACGCGACGCACAAAACGCGGCACGGCTGGCGCGTGAGGCCGACATCATTGTCTGGGCTTATAATGGCGTGGCCGCGCCCGACGAACACGACTTGCAACTTTTGCGCATGCTTTCGTCTCCCGACGCGCCGGTGCCGCCGGTATTGGTGCCGCTGGTGTTTCGAACTGAGGGCGGCGAAGGCGCCAGATTTGGTGACACAATGGCACTTCAGACGGCACTGGCCTCAGCCCATCCGGGATACGTCGCGACGGCAATTGTGCTCGACGACGCTGCCGCGATCGCCAACCCGGCCCCGGTCCTTTGGGCAACCCTTTCCGCGATTGCCGCGGAGGCGCGGCGTGTGCAGTTTGCGCGCGCGCTTGAAGCAGCGCGGAACCGTCGCGACTGGACGGGAGCCGCAAAGCAAGCCGCGACGGCCGCTGGGGCGCTCGCGAAATCAATGCTTCCGGGGCGTGGTCCGCGCGGCTGATCCTTCGTCAGAAATCACGACCGCGATGATGGAACGAAGTGAACACGCTCGCGTTGCTGAGGACGAGAGTTCAAACCCGCTACCCCCACACGGAGATGATCATGGCATATGCTAGCGTAAAGGATGACGTTGAGACGGCCGCGCGTTCGGCGGCGAGTACCGTTGCTGACAAGGCGTCGGATATGGCAGCCAAGGCGGGCAGCAAGGTAGAACAAGCGCTGGAAGGCGCGGAATCTGCCGTTAATTCGGTCGCCGAGACTGGCCGTGATGCAGGCCAACGTGTTCAGGAAGTCGCCGGAAATCTAAAAACCGCCGTTGATCGTTCGGTCAAGGACCAGCCGATGGCAACGCTTGCTGTGGCAGCCGCTATGGGCTTCGTCATCGGCGCCCTTTGGAAATCGTAATGAACGAAATTGCCGGGCGGCGCGAACGCGTGCCGCCTGGCAATACACTTAAACACTACACATTGTGCGGACGAATCTAATTAAGGGGAGTGCGAATGTTTGCGGCACTAATCAATCGCGCACAGGCGACCGTGGACAATGCGATCGGTCAGGTTTTTAATCGCGCGCTCATCGCGATCCCTTTCATTTTGGCTGGCGCGTTTGCGACAGCTGCGCTCGCGTTTCGCCTCGTTCGAGAATTCGGGCCAGAAACCGCGAACCTTATGCTCGCGGGTCTGTTCCTTGTCGTCGGCCTTTTGAGCGCTGCCGTGTTCCGCGCGCGGCCGGCGGCCGCAACCGCTGGCGAAGAACCGTTGCCCGAAGCGCTCGCCGGCAGCGAGGACGCGACCGCCAGCAAACCGCTCGACGCGCCGGACCGCGAGTTGCTAATGGCGGCGTTTACCTCAGCCGCGCCGATCGCTGTTCCGGCTCTTCTTCGCACCATCATTCGCAATCTGCCATTGGTCTTGGCCATCCTGTCGGCACTCTTTGTGTTGACACGGCCTTCGGAACAATCGGCGGAGGCTGACGCTCCAGCGTCTTAGCACTCCGCAACACCCTGAAAAAAAAGCGAAAAATGCCATTTTTCCAAGGGGAAATATTTCTTGGAACCAATCGTCAGCCGGCGCGTTAGACAGCCCAATTGACCCCGATTACGTTCCCTCCAATACGATGTGGCAGGCGTCGGCGAACCGGGTGGGGAGGGATGATGAGCGACGATAAGAGGCAAGATTCTCAGATGAATTCTGACGAGCTATCGACTAGCGCGGAGAATAAATCTCCCGGCAATGAGAGTGCTATGCCGCGGGAACTTCAGGGCGCCATCGGAAAGCAATTGAAGCATGTCTATGGCCAGATGCTCGCCGAACCTCTCCCCGACAAGTTCACCCAGTTGCTCGCATCGTTGAGCAAGCCGGAAAGTAACTCATGAGCGGCGCAGAGCCCAATACATTCCAGCACGACCTTGCGGCGCTGGTTCCAAACCTGCGCGCGTTCGCGCGATCATTGTGCGGGAATCCGCATAATGCGGACGACCTGGTTCAGGAGACGATGGTCAAGGCCTGGAAAAATCAGGCGAGCTTCGCACAAGGATCTAACCTCAAAGCGTGGCTCTTCACGATCCTTCGCAACACGTACCTGTCCGAGCGTCGGAAGCGGAAGCATGAGGTCGAGGATCAGGACGGGATTCTCGCATCGCAGCTGAGCGTTCATGGCGCGCAGTCCGGACATATGGACATGATCGATTTTAGCAAAGCGTTTGCGTTGCTACCGGACGATCAGCGGGAAGCCCTCATTCTCATCGGAGCCGAAGGGTTTTCGTACGAAGAGGCGGCGATAATGTGCGGCTGCGCGGTCGGTACGATCAAGAGCCGTGTGAACCGTGCGCGTGGAAAACTCTGTGAACTGATGGGCGTCGATGGCGCGGGCGATTTCGGCCCAGAGATTGCGACGCGCGGTAGAAGCTCAGTTGCAAGCGCCGGGTAAGCAACTGTTACAATTGCAAATTTTGAAATAATAATTTTTTCCGAATTCGCGGAACCACCCACACGTTGCCGCGTTACACTCGTCGCGTATCGTGCCGTTCTCGGTGCGCCGTAGGTTATCCACGCCGTTCGCCGGCAATCCCAGGGGAAGAACATTATGTCGGATTCGATCGCAGACCGGGTCACGCCAGAGCTGCCCTATCTTCGCAGATTTGCCCGCGCCCTGACCGGATCGCAGGAGTCTGGCGACGCCTACGTCGTTGCCATGCTTGAAACGCTCGTCGCAGATAGTCGTTCCTTCCGCCGCGACCTTGCCCCCCGCACCGCTGTCTATCAGGCTTTTCTACAAGTCTGGAATGCGATGCCGATCAATCAGCGGACGTCGCCGGCTGAGTCTGGGCTCGAAGGCATTGCCGACAAACGGATCGAAACGTTGACACCGTTGCCTCGCCAAGCATTTCTGTTGGCCTCCATTGAAGAGTTCTCGACTGCCGATATCGCGACCATTCTTCGAATTTCCGAGCCAGAGGTCCGCCGCAATCTGGATGTGGCTGGCAAGGAAATCGCAGACCAGATCGCGGCCCGCGTCCTGATCATCGAAGACGAGCCACTGATCGCCCTCGATATCGAAAACCTCGTTACAGATATCGGTCATCAGGTCGTCGGTATAGCAACAACGCGCAGCGAAGCGATCTCCACCGCCAAGGAAACCCAGCCGGGCATGATCCTGGCCGATATTCAGCTCGCCGACGGCAGCTCGGGTATCGATGCGGTCAACGACATCCTGAAAGATATCAATTTGCCGGTCATTTTCATCACCGCGTACCCCGAGCGGTTGCTGACAGGCGAGCGCGCCGAACCGACATTCCTGATCACGAAGCCATTCAAACCCGAAATGGTGAAGGCCGTTATCAGCCAGGCACTGTTCTTTGACGTAAAGGCTGGCGGCTCGGCTCAGGGCAAGGCTGCATAGTAAAGCTCGCTCGTTTTCCGGCATCCGTGGCGTGTGCGCATTCGACGCCACGGATGATACGTACTTGATTTTTAGCCTAATTCGTCGGACCTACCGGAACGAACTGGCGACTGGAGCGCTGTACCTAACTCCAGTAAAGACCTGTCGGAAACAATGACAAACGATAGCCGACATCATCCGCCTGGCAAGGTACCGGCGCAAAGTCATGACCCTAAGGAAACCGATGTTTGGGATGCGCTGCCGCTAGGAGCATCGCTCGGTTTGAACTTGCTTGCCGCAAGTCCGGATTGCGTCAAGCTGCTCGATCTGGACGGCAACATCCAATTTATGAACCAGAACGGGCTGGCGCTGGTCGAGGTCGACGACTTTCGCGACATGCAAGGTAAGCCTTGGGTCGACCTATGGCCGGCCGAGTACGAACAGTTCGTGCAAACCGCGATGGACGAAGCCAAGGCGAGCCGCGTTGGCCGTTTCACCGCGTTTGCCTTCACGGGTAAAGGCACGCCGAAATGGTGGGACGTCGTTGTCTCGGGCATCAAATACGATGGCGAGGCTGTCAGCGGCCTGCTTGCTGTGTCGCGCGACGTCACGCGGCAGAAGCAGATCGAGGATAGCTTCCGCATCGGCGAGCAGCGGTTTCGGGCTCTGGCAGACAACATCGCGCAATTCGCATGGATGGCGGATACGACCGGCTATTTGTATTGGTACAACCAACGCTGGTTCGATTACACCGGCACAGATTTGTCCGAAATGGCCGGCTCGGGCTGGAAAAAGGTCCACCATCCAGCGCACGTCGATCGCGTAAACGCCAAATTTCAGAACTGCATCGATAACGGGCTGGTTTGGGAAGATACGTTTCCGCTCCGCGGCGCCGATGGCAACTACCGGTGGTTCCTGTCGCGCGCTATGCCGATCCGCGACGATAATGGCAACGTCGCACTCTGGTGCGGCACAAACACGGACATCACCGAACAGCGCAAAGCCAGTCAGCGGCTCAGCCAGCTCGCGCGGCTGATAGAGTTGTCGCACGAGGCGATCCTGGTCTGGGATCCGGAAGACGGCGTTTTGCTGTGGAATCGCGGCTGCGTCGAGATGTTTGGGTATACAGAGGGCGAAGCGCTCAACAGCGATAGCTACAAGCTATTGCAAACGTCGAACACGCTATCGCGTGAGGAGATGCTGGCGGCGGTTGAGGCCGGTGGGCAATGGTCAGGAGAAGTCTTGCGCCGCGCCAAGGATGGCAGCGAAGTCTGGACCGATTGCCGGCTGGAATTAATCCGCGTCGGCGATAACCGTGTCGTGCTCGAGACAAATCGCGATGTGTCCGAGCGCCGCCGCGCCGACACCGTCCGCAACGTTTTGATCGCCGAGCTCAATCATCGCGTTAAAAACACCCTCGCGATCGTCCAATCCTTGGCGACCCAGACAGCGCGCACCTCAGCGTCGATGGATGAATTCGTGCAGAGCTTCACTGGACGCATCCAATCCCTGTCGATGGCGCACAACGTGTTGACCGACACGAATTGGTCGAATGCGTCGGTGTACGATCTGGTGAAATCGCAAGTGGACATGTCGGCTGCCTTGGGTGATCGCGTTACGATCGGCGGGCCGGAAGCCTTTCTCGCGCCGCAGCCAGCACTGCAATTGACGTTGATCTTGCACGAACTGGCGACAAACGCGGTCGAGCACGGAGCCTTATCGGGCTCCAACGGTCGCGTCAGCGTAACCTGGGAGATGGTGAGCAACGTGTCCGATGCCGGCTTGGTCGACGCGGCTGCGTCTCCTCGCCTGCGCATCGTCTGGCGCGAAACCGAAGTCGGTGGTGTCGTCGCGCCACCGCGCAAAGGCTTTGGCCTCAATTTGATCGAGCGGTCTGGCCACCTGCCGCATATTAAAACGCGCTTCGAGTTTCACGACGACGGCATCTGCTGTGAGATCATTACAAATCTCGATTTGCCGACAGCGAGCAATCAGCCGTTTTTCAACCCAGGCAAATCGGCAGGCCGGGCGTCTGGCTCGCTTTGAGGGGGCGCCTTTGCCCGCCGTTATAACAGACGCGACTGCCGGCAGACGTACACCAAATTCACTGCCCCTATGTGAAATGCTATAGCGGCGCTCTAGCTCTCTGCGTATGTGGATGAGCGGCGGCCAACGCTCCCCGTGTGCGACATGTGCGTCGATCGAATGATCGTGGGGTAGAGAATGCTGAATGGCCTGAAGATTCTCGTCCTTGAAGACAATCTCGTGATTGCGATGGACGTTGAGTTATTGCTCCAGGATTGCGGCGCAGATGTCGTAGAAACGGTGTCGACGGCTAGTGCCGCGCTGGCCAAATTGGCCGATTTCTCGCCCGACGTCGCCGTTCTCGATATCAATCTCGATTCCGGCACGTCGTTGCCAGTGGCGGAAGCGCTCCTGGAACGGGGGATCCCTTTTATTTTTGCGACAGGGTACAGCGACCCGTCGATGCTACCGGAGGCGTTCGCGCACATTGATATTTTGCCAAAGCCGTTCGAAGCGTCAGCGCTGGAGCGCGCTCTATCCGAGGCCTTCCAGCGGCGCAAAGCACAGAGTTAGCAGCCGTTATCTCAACGCGCCGACGCAGCGGGCTTCGATGCTCGTGTTGCGCAGGACGAACAAACATCATTGGCTTCGACCGCTTCGGTGCTGCGGCGCACCGGATAACCACAGCGGGGACACTGGCTATAGTCGCCCGGCGTGACGCCATGCTCCAACGCAATACGCTTATCAAAAATGAAGCACTCGCCGCGCCATAGGCTTTGCTCCCTTGGCACGACCTCCAAGTACTTCAGAATACCGCCTTCGAGATGATAAACGTCTTCGAAGCCTTGTGACCGCAGATATGCGGTTGCTTTCTCGCAGCGGATGCCACCTGTGCAAAACATCGCGAGCTTACGGTCGCGCGCCGGATCGAGAGCTTTGCTGACGAAGTTCGGAAAGTCGCGAAAGGTTGCAGTTTGCGGATCAATGGCGCCTTCGAACGTGCCGATGCCGAACTCGTAAAAATTTCGCGTATCGACGACGACGACGCTAGGGTCCTGGATCAAAGCATTCCAGTCTTCAGGTTTCACATACGTCCCAGCGTTTGCCGCCGGATCGAGATCCGGCTGGCCGAAAGTCACGATCTCAGGCCGCACTTTGACTTTGAAGCGGCGGAACGGATGTTCTGGGTTCAGCGATTCTTTCGACACGAGATTCTGGAAACGCGCATCGGACCGCAAAGCCGCCAGAAATTCGGTCATCGCATCAGAGGTACCCGATATCGTCGCGTTGATGCCCTCATGCGCGATAAGAATTGTACCCCTGAGGCCCAGCGCACAGCCGCGCGCGGCCAGCCTCTCTTTGAGGCCGGCGGGATCGTCAATAGCAACGAATTTGTAGAAGGCCGAGATCGTAATGGTCATCGGCTAATTTTCGAAGCAGGCAGGTTCTCCGTCAAGATGACCTACATGCGCACCGCCTTACCGGCATGTGTCCTCGACGGCCGTGCGCAAGACCGGCGAGCAATTATGCTTGCTCGAACAATACAGACGCTCGGCCTTTGAATACGACATAATGCCCGTCCCGACCGGGCATCGGACAATCATCTCAACAATTGCGCCACGGTCCGTATAAGCTTCGACCAAACCGCCCTTATTCAAAAATCCCGGATAATCCGAGAAAATCGAGACCATAAGCCAGGTTGTCATCGCGCCAGTAATCATCGGCCACTCCGTCAAGCGCGCCCCGCTTTTGGAAAGCGGAACGAGCGTTGTTCAAGAGGCAGTGACCAGCAAGAGATGCGCCAACTTTTCGTCAAATGCGCGTCAAATTAAGCCTAAGCGAACATTCTTGGCGCACGGCATTCGCGATAAATTTTGCGCATTAGTTTGCAGCAAAATTAGCAGCAATTGCGCAATTTAGGCCGATCGCGCGCGCGAAACCGCACACGCCCCCGATTTCAAGTAAATGCGTAAGGATCGCCCGGTAACGATGACTGCAAACGCCGTTCAACCGTTTGCGGTAATTCGCCATGCCAGACGTCCACGTCATTTTCATAGCTCCGCGCCATTTGGCGTTCGCGCGCATGACTGGCCCGTATCCCGTCTCATCGGCGGCGGCATGGGGCGTCATGCTCGATTGGCTGCAGAAGCGCAATCACGAAGCCATCGGCCACGTCGGTTACGGCATGGCGCTCGATGACCCGCGCACGACGCCGCCGGAAGATTTGCGCTATGATGCCTGCGTCGGGACACCGACGACGTGGACGGCGGCTGACGCTCATTTCGTTCAACTCAAACAGTTCGAGGGCGGCGCGTACTTGAGGACGCGCCATATCGGCAGCTATGGCGCGCTCGGCAAGGTGGTTTCGCGGGCCCGCGACGAACTCGTGCCGCGACAGGGACTGATCCACGACCTCAACCGGCCAATCCTGACCATGAACTACTCGTACCCCGACGCGACACCGCCATCAGAGCAGATTGCGGACGTGTGCATTCCGGTGATGCCGAACCGGCGCATCGTCGATCGCGATGAGAGCCAGGCGGTGGCGTTCGCAGCGGTTTTGGAAAGGTCAGGTGCGTGAATTAAAAGCGCGCCGGGAGATGCTTCGGCGTCCGCTGAAGGAAATGGTGCCCAGGGCCGGAATTGAACCAGCGACACTGCGATTTTCAATCGCATGCTCTACCAACTGAGCTACCTGGGCTTGCTTTCAGGCGAACAAGCCAACCCAAAGCACGGGTCTTATAGGGGGGCTGTTGTCCGCTGGCAAGGGCACAAACGACGCGCCAAATTTGGCGATTATGAGCCCTGTTCGTCGCTGTCCGACGGGGGTTTTTCGCCAGAGGCCGCATCTTCATCGTCGTCGTTTCCGGCAACGACATAAGCGTCCGTGAACCACTTGCCGAGGTCAATATCAGCGCATCGCTTTGAACAGAACGGTTTGTATGCGGCAACAGCTTCCGACTTGCAGATCGGACACCGGCGAACTTTTGGTGGAGGTGGCTTTTGCGGCATGGCGGGCCGCCTCAGTCCCGGTCAACTTCGGCGAATTTCAGCCAGTTGTACTGTATCGGGAAGCCTTCGGCGCTGAGCATGCCGACGACCTCGGTCACCGGCAACCCAACGACATTGGTATACGAACCGACGATCCGCTGTACGAAGCAGCCGGCGAGGCCCTGGATCGCGTAGCCGCCGGCCTTGCCGCGCCATTCGCGCGAGGCAATATAGCTCTCGATTTCGGCGCGCGTCAGATGCCGGAAGCGCACGCGTGTATCGACGATGCGCGTGCGAATTTTGTCGTCAGGTGTGATCAGGCACACGGACGTCAAAACCATGTGCGTACGGCCCGACAACAGTTGCAGCGACGCCATCGCTTCTTCGACGTGGGCTGGCTTCATCAATATTTTACGGCCGACCGCGACGACGGTGTCGGCGGCGAGTACGTAAGCGTCGGCAAGATCCTGGTCATTTGCGATCTGGTCGCGCGCCGTCTCGGCCTTCGATCGCGCCAGACGGCTCGCCAGGACGCGCGGCATCTCCCCACGCTTGGCACTTTCATCGATTGACGACGGACGCAAGGCGTCAGGCGTCACGCCAACTTGTGCCAGCAACGTCATGCGCCGCGGGCTGGCGCTCGCCAGCACCAAACGCGGGCGAACCTCTTCGCCCTTTGTCTGTGCGCGCTCGCGGGCGAGCGACCGCCGCAGCGTTTCGCGGCTCGACGCCGGACCACGCACGAACGACGGTAAAAGGTGCGCCTTCAGGCTCGAAATCATTTCGAATTTATCCTGGCATCGTTATGCGGAGGCTTGATTGCAAGCGTCTTTAGGCGCGGACAATGGCGCAGCAAGGGCCGGGAACGCAAGTCTTTGTCAACCATAACCGCACTCTGCCGACAGCTTTGGCGCGCGCGTTGCAGGGGCTTGAGAAACAAGGCATTATTACTGCCATTTCGATCTCAGCTGATTGCAGGCCTCCGATGCCATCGAAGACGGAAATTGCCGACATTCTGTCTCGCGTTACGTTGTTTGGGCCGCTCGATGCTGCAGGCCGGGCAGCGGTCGCAGATGCCGTTCGCGAGACCAAATTCGATGCCGGGCAATCGATTTTTGCGCGCGGCGATCCGGGCGCCGAACTCTACATCGTGGTCAAGGGCCGCGTCCGCCTATCTGTGCTGACTGCCGATGGCAAAGAGCTGTCCTTTGCACACGCAGAAGCGCCGTCGGTCTTCGGAGAGTTGGCGGTCTTCGACGGCCGTCCGCGCTCCGCCGACGCCACGGCTGTCGGAAAGGTCGAAGCGCTCACGCTGTCGAAAGCAGCCTTTCATCGCCTACTTGCGACGACGCCCGCAATTGCCGACGCTGCAATCAAGTTTCTCTCCGCCCGCCTGCGCGACGCCGACGAGCAGCTTGAAGCGATTGCGCTGCATCCAATCGAAGGCCGCTTGGCGCGTTTTTTCCTGGCAGCCGCGCGTCAGAAAGACCCGGCCGGCGATCTTGATACCGTTACTCTGTCGCTGCCAATCTCGCAGAGCGAGCTCGCGCTTCTGGTCGGGGCCAGCCGCCCAAAAGTCAACGCGGCCATCGCGTTGCTCGAAGCCGACGGCGCAATTACCCGCAAAGGCCAGGACGTGGTTTGCGATGTCGAGAGTTTGAGCGCTTTGGCCGGCATGGACTGACGGACATGCAAGGGCGCCCAAGCCGGGACAACGCGACACGGCGGGTTTGGCGCAACGTCTTGGGGCCGGTTGTAGCGCCGATCCGCAACCTCTTCCGCGCAATCGCCGCCGCGGGCACGGCCGGCTATCCGCCGGATACCGTTCGGCGCCTTAAAATTCTCAACGTCATTGCGGCACTCATTTCTCTGACAACGTCGATCTACGCCATCCAGCTCGCCGTCGGCGACTACGAAACGATGAAGCCAGTGGTCTGGACAAATGTCGCGCTTGCGATGCTCGCCGCGTCCGTGCCCTGGGCACATCGCATCAACGACACAGCAGGCGGCTTGATCTTGGTCACCGCCGAATTCGTCGCGCTTCTTGGCTTCACAGCATTTTTCGGCCGCTCCGGCGGCGCGCCCATGCAATACCTTGTTGCGGCGGCCGCGCCGTTTGTAATCTTCGGCCTCGATCGAATCCGTCTGGTGCTGGCCGTCGTCGCGGGTGCCCTCGCGTTGCACCTGGTTGCATGGTTTTCATTCACTCGATCGCAGGCTCTGATTTCTGTCGATATGGCGATGCTGAACTCGCTGTACGTCCAAGGCGCGGTGACGACGTTTGGATTGATCGCGGCATCTGTCTATTACGCCTTCAGCCTAGCGGAACGCGCCAAAGCCGAAACCGACACGGTGTTACGTAACGTATTGCCCGACAGCGTCGTCGAACGCCTGAAGCAGAACCCGGATGACTCGATCTTCGACAGTTTCCCATCGGCCTCGATTATGTTTGCCGACATATCGGGTTTTGTCGCCCTTGCCCGGACGCTCGGTGCCGAGAAAACGGTTGCTCTGCTCAACACGATCGTCAGGCGGTTCGACGAGCTGGCTCAGCTTCACGGTGTCGAAAAGATCAAAACGATTGGCGATGCCTACATGGTCGCGGCCGGCATTCCGATCGCTCGCGCCGACCATTCACAAGCCCTGGCGAACATGGCACTCGACATGCTGAGCGTCGCCCAAGCGATCAGCGAACAGTCAGGATACCCAATTAACATGCGCATTGGAATGGCGTCCGGCCCGATGATGGCGGGCGTCATCGGCACCAAAAAGTTCAGCTACGATGTCTGGGGCGATCCGGTCAATCTGGCGAGCCGCCTCGAAAGCGCCAGCGCGCCCGGTCGCGTCTTGGTTTGCCCTGACTGTCATCGGGCGCTCGCCGGGCACTTCACATTCGAGAGCCGTGGCATGATTGACATCAAGGGCGTCGGCCAGCGCGAAGCGTGGTTCCTTACCGGACGGCGCGGTGCAAGCGACGGGAGCACCGTGACGCCGCTTAGCCCTTCCAGTGCAGCGCGCACAGCAGTGTAAACAAGCGCCGAGCGGTATCGTTATCGACGACGATCTTTGTCAGCAGCTTTTCGCGCAGAACTGTTGACCCTTCGTCGTGCAGGCCTCGGCGATTGACATCGATCGCCTGAATGCGCGCCGGTGGCGCAGTGCGCACCGCATCGTAATAGGATTCACAGACCAGAAAGTAGTCCTTCATGATCCGCTTCAACGGCGTCAGCGGGACGCTGTGCAGTACGAGCGATTCCGTCTCCGCGGTACCGATGTTCATTTGCAGGCGGTCGTCGGCGATGCCGAGAACCAGCGTGTAAGGTCCGTCGTCAAGACCTTCGACCGCGAACGAATTGCCGTCGATGATGTCAAAGATTGCAACTTCGCGCTCGTGCTCGATATTCGCATTGACGCGGCCGAGCGACTTCGGATCGAGGGTGATCTCGCTCAACCTGTCGCGGGACTGCGGCGCGTTTGGTGAAGGAGCGTCCATCGCGATTGCTTACCCTTTTCCGCTCAGACGGATTTCAACGGAACGACGGTGGGCTTCGAGGCCCTCGGCGCGTGCCAAAGTCATGGCCGGTTGTGCGAGCGCTGCCAGCGACGCTGCGTCGAGCTTCAGGATCGACGTCCGCTTCATGTAATCGAGCACGCCGAGGCCGGACGAAAACCGCGCACTGCGGGCTGTCGGCAAGACGTGGTTCGATCCCGAGACATAATCTCCAATTACCTCCGGCGTCTGGCTGCCGACGAAGATCGCCCCAGCATTACGAATGGCGCTCGAAAGATCTTCGGCGTTCTCAGTCGCTATTTCGAGGTGTTCCGCTGCAATCCGGTCAGCAAGGGCCGGCGCTTCGTCAAGCGAGCGCAAAACGATCGTTGCTCCGAACACGGACCAGCTTTCGCCAGCGATGTTCCCGCGCGGCAGCGTTTTCAACTGTTCTGCAACAGCCGCCTCGACACGCGCCGCGAATGCTGCATCGTCGGTCATGAGAATGGACTGCGCGGCTGTATCGTGCTCGGCCTGAGCCAATAGATCGGCGGCGATCCATTCAGGATTATTATGCTTATCGGCGATGATCAGCACTTCTGACGGGCCGGCGATCGAGTCGATCCCGACCGTGCCGAACACCTGCCGCTTGGCGGCCGCAACGTATGCGTTACCCGGCCCGACGATTTTGACGACGGGCGCGATCGTCTCAGTGCCGTACGCCAGCGCCGCGACAGCCTGCGCACCGCCGATGCGATAGATCTCCTTAACTCCCGCGAGTTGAGCCGCGGCAAGCACAAGTGGATTGAGTTCGCCCCGAGGCGACGGCACGACCATGACGACACGCGGAACGCCGGCAACTTTCGCCGGCACGGCGTTCATGATTACCGAACTCGGATACGATGCCAGGCCACCTGGCACATAAAGGCCAACGGACTCGACCGCCGTCCAGCGATGACCAAGTTCGACACCGAGTGCGTCGGTGTAGCGTCCGCCCTCAGGCAATTGCCGCTGGTGGTGATCGGCAATCCGGTCTCGCGCAAATTTCAAAGCATCCAGCGTCTCGGTAGAGCAACTTGCGACCGCGGCGTCGACCTCGGCCGGCGTGACTGCCAAACCGAGCTTCTGCAAATCAACCGCATCGAATTTCTGCGACAGCGCTACCAGCGCCTTATCGCCTTCGGCACGCACGGACGCGATAATTTCGGCAACTGCGGTATCAACCTGGGCGGAGGTTTCGCGCTTTTGGCCGAGAAGCTCTTTGAAGCTCTCGGCGAACGTTGCATCAGCCGTATTCAAACGCATGGTCATGTCGTCGTGCTACCAGCTGAACGAGTTTGCCGGCCCTTTGAATTAGACTTTGTCGTCGGGATGCACCGGCGCGAGCTTTGTCGCCCAGGCCGCGCCGAGATCGGTCATCTCGAATTCCAGACATTCAACGGTCAGCCGGATGGCCGCCCCGCCCGAGAATGTCAACGTGACATCGCCGCCGGGAACGTCCGGATCGCCCACGCCAGCAAACGTAATAGCCAGCAAAGCCAGCGACGCGCGCTTATCTTTAAGATCAATACCGCTCACCTTCGCGGCCAGCACACGCTCAAAACGCAGCCCCGTGCGGCGGCGTTCAAGTCCCGTTTCGCCGCGGCGGCGCTTTCGCGGTTCGGCGGCGGCAGTCTGGCGGCTTAAGGCCTTATCCCAGTCAAACCGGTTAGCGATAGCGGCAAAGCGCTTGTCACCCGGCAGGTAGGCCATATCGGAGACCCGGAGCACGGCGTCCTGCAAATGTGCCGAGATCACGCGCAAATCGTCGGCATCCAGCGCGATCAACTTCAGGTCAGGCATTTGGCAGATCGATGCTCCCGTGCGGCGCGTGATACGGAGCCGCCCATGACTGATACCGGCCCGGCGGCGACCACGCAATACGGCTGTCACCAAGGGGCATCCCGGCCGTTGTGGATCACGTTTTCGGCTGGTGTTTGCGGCTATGCCCGGTATCTGGCCCTGCAGCAAACGCCGCGCGTTCTGCTTCGAGCAGCGCCAGCCGGTCTGCCATGTCTTTGCGCGACTGCGCGACGCGGGCTTCAAGCGCCGGGCGGCTACAGAACCGCCATATGAAATAGCCGATCAGCACGCCAAGAAGAAACGCGATCAGCAAATACCACCAGATCTGCGCGAGAAGATACATGCGTCGACATCCGTTTTTTGAACCTGCTGATCATTAGCGTCGTGGCGACATCGCCGAGACATCGAAATCAACCCGGCGGTTCTTGGCATAGGCCGAGCGAGTCTCGGCCTTCGCGGCGGGCATCAGCGCACCGTGACCAATGGCTGAGAGGCGATCGACATCAACGCCGCGTCTTATCAAATCATCGCGCACAGCGTTGGCGCGGCTTTCAGACAGCCGGCGATTGTCTTCAATTGTGCCGCGCCTGTCGGCATGACCATTGATTGCGAGTGCGTGGTTCGGACAGCGCCGCATGACGCGCGCGACGTCGGCGATGGCGCGCCTAGCGGCGGGACCAATGCGCGTTGCGTTCACGGCAAAGCGAATACCGGCGGCCGCGGCAACGCGACTGAGCCGAACATGGCAGGCCCGCACGGCCATCGGCTTTGACGCGACCGAAGAACGAGCTACGTCCTGTGCTTGCGGTGCCGATGCGAGCGTGCGCGTGGCACTCAGCTCAACACGGCGATTACGCGCAAACGCCGCGCGGTTGCGCGATGGATCGAGCGGCCGGCTGTCGCCGTAGCCCGTCGCTTTCAACCGCGACAGCGGAACGCCACGCGCTTGCAAAGCGTCGCGCACGGCCGACGCACGCGCGAGCGATGTCGCCAGATTGCTTGACTTGCGACCGGTGCGATCGGCATGACCGGCAATGTCGATCGTATAGTCGGTGCACTGTTTTGCGAGCGACGCGGCTTGATCGAAAAACGACCCGAGATTGACGGCGAACGCCGAAACGTTGCGATCGAATTGCAGTGTCGTGCTTTTAAAAAGCTGGGCAAACTCCGCATCGCAATTGGTCGGCGCCGGCGCGGGCGCCTGACTTTTTGCCAATTCAGCGTTGCCGGCGTCAGCTTTCTCAGCCTCTTCCTTACGCGCCGCGGCGACGGCGTTCCTTTCGCGCTCGGCTTCGAGCGCCAACCGCCTCGCCTCTTCGGCTTTGCGCGATGCTTCGGCCGCGGCGGCGTCCGCCCGGCGTTTCGCGTCCAAAGCTGCATCCGCGGCACGACGTTCCGCCGCCGCGGCACGCTCTTCCATCAATTTCCGTTCGGCTTGCGCCTTGGTCACGCGGCGCATCTTGGCATTACGCATGCCGCGCACGAGGCGCATGCGCCGCGCACGCGTTTCGGTCACCGCCTGCGATGCTTGCAGCACGCGGTCGTCCATGATGACGAGCGGCGTTTCTGCCGTCTCCGCAACTTTGATATCGTTCTGCAGGTACGCCACAACACCTGGCAAACCGACGATGCCCTTAAGCGCCGCCTCTGCTTTCGCAAAGGCTTCGCTGCGTGCGAGCGGTGACGGTGCTGTGCCGATAATCCGGCCAACATGGTTTTCGATTTTCAAAGCGGCCCACGGCAATCCCGCCTCAGTAATCAGGCGATCGCCATGCTCTTCCGCCTGCCGCTGAAGGCTATCCGGCCAAGTCACTTGCGATGGTTCGGCGAAATGCCAGCCGATCAATGCTAACGGAACGAGACCGACCGTCAGCATGCTTGCCACGCACGCCCAACAATTACGCCGCGCGCGCAAACCATCCGCTTCTGCCGCCTGATTGTCGCGGTCAACAGCTGAAGCAAATGCCCCAGCGCGACGCCCGGCAACGGGCCAGTAGGTCAAGCCGCCCACGATCCCACTCGCAATGACTGCAGCAAGCGCGTGCAGTGTGCTTTCACCAAGAGAATACGCCGTCGCGAAAGAAATCCCGGCGATCAATCCGCCGGCTGCCAGCCAAAATGCCAATCCGCGCACGCGCCTGATTTCGCCGAGCCAGATCACCAGCAACGCCAGCGGAATTGCGAACGTCGCGACGACGACGAACGTGTGCACGATATCTGCTGACACGTCGCCGCGAACGAGGGCGGCAGCTTGCAATAAGACTGTCGCGCTCGCGATCGCCAGCAGCAGTCCGAGCAAAATATCGAAGGCACTGCGACGCATACCGCTTCCTCGCCGCGCACTGCGCAGACGCGCGAATTAATCATGCCAAGATGGCTGTCCCAAGGGCTTCATGGCGACATGATGAACGACGCGCAATCGTCAAACGTTCGCGCCACCGAGCCGCCAAAAGACAAGCCGCATAGAGGCGCGAACATCAGCCGCTGGAAAGCCGCTCGATGACTGCGCCGCACCGTGTCAGCTTCTGTTCGAGCTGTTCAAAACCGCGGTCTAAATGATAGACGCGATTGATCGTCGACGTGCCTTCGGCCATCAATCCCGCGATTACGAGCGAAACCGACGCACGCAGGTCCGTCGCCATCACCGGCGCGCCCGTCAGCGTTTTTACGCCCTTAATGGTCGCCGCATCGCCGTGCAGGTGAATATCGGCGCCGAGACGGGCCAGCTCCTGCACATGCATGAAGCGGTTCTCGAAGATCGTTTCGCGGATCACGCTCGTACCTGCAGCGCGCGTCAGCAGCGCCATCAATTGCGCCTGCAAATCGGTCGGGAATCCGGGAAACGGCTGCGTCTCGACAGACACCGGCTGGATCCCGCCGCCGTTGCGCTTGATGCGAAGTCCGTTGCCGACTTCGGTGACCTCGGCGCCGGTTTCGCGCAGAACATCAAGCGCGTTCTTCAAATGCGCAACGCGCGCACCTTCGAGCACAACGTCGCCACCAGTTGCTGCAACGGCAAACGCGAACGTGCCGGCCTCGATGCGATCCGGCACGACCGAATGCACGGCGCCTTCGAGACGATCACGGCCCTGAATGCGCAGTGTCGACGTACCGATCCCTTCGATGCCAACGCCCATTTTGACGAGGCACTCGGCAACGTCACTGATTTCCGGCTCGCGCGCGGCATTTTCGATTACTGTCTCGCCCTTAGCGAGCGCAGCGGCGAGCAGCACCTGATGCGTCGCGCCAACCGAGACCTTCGGAAACACGATGTGTGCGCCATGCAAGCCCTTTGGCGCCTTGGCGATGACATATCCGGCCTCGATGTCGATTTCGGCGCCGAGCTCTTTCAATCCGGCCAGATGCATATCGACCGGACGCGTTCCAATGGCACATCCGCCCGGCAGCGAAACCTTGGCTTGCCGCATCCGCGCGACGAGCGGTCCCAGCACCCAGAAACTCGCGCGCATCCGCGAAACCATTTCATACGGTGCGGTTGTGTCGACGATATCGCGCGCGGTGAGATGAACGGTCTCTCCAAGATGCATCGCCGTGCCGGTGCGCTTGCCATCAACGGCCAGATCGACTCCGTGATTGCGCAGGATGCGCATCAGCAGGTTGACGTCGGCGAGGTTCGGTACGTTCTTCAGCGTCAGGCGGTCTGCTGTCAGCAACGACGCGATCAGCAACGGCAGCGCAGCGTTCTTCGCGCCGGAAATCGGGATTGTGCCGTTAAGCGCGTTGCCGCCGGTGATTTGAATGCGATCCATGTATCTCTTGGGTGTCCGGTCGAAGGGCCGCTTTGCGCGGCCTCGGTTGAATGGTCGGTTGGACGCAGTGATTGCGGCTCTTTTGTTGCACACGCACCAAGGCACGCGCCTTGATCACCCTGAAACAGCAACTTCGATGCCGGCGGGCATGATTAGGCTTGAAAATCATTCGCCAGCAAGAGGGGATAGCGAAAATGCAGGCCCAACGTCAGTTTGCGGAGCCGTCATCCTGCGTTTTGGTTTGATCGGACATATCAGGGAGGGGATTCGCGCCGATGGCCGCGCTGTCTGCCTGCTTCCGGACGGCATCCGAGCGCGCCGCGGCTTTTCGCCTTTTTAAGTTGGCCCGCAACTGTTCCGCCAGCCGGGCGTCACGCGCTGCTTTGCGAACCGCATCGGGCGAAACCGGCTTGTCGCCTTCGTTTTTCATTGCCAAAGACCTTCCTGCGCATCGAAAAAGTCTATTTGGACGCGCAGTATTGGGCAATCCAATCGGACTTCAGACTGTGGCTTGCGACGGGCTATCGCTTATGGCAGTGTCCGGCCGCGTCGCGCAATCTGCCGCCCGCTTTGTTTGCCGGTACAAAAGTTCGCCGGGACGAGGGCCCTTCGAGGGACGTGTGTTGCTGCCGTAGCTCAGTGGTAGAGCACTCCCTTGGTAAGGGAGAGGTCGGTAGTTCAATCCTACTCGGCAGCACCAGATTTTTGCGAAGTCTTTCGCACGGTCTCTTCATCGAAACCGACCGGCAGCATGCAGCAGCGCAGGGAATGCGATAGCCCACATCGTCCCAATCGCGCCGAGACTGAGAGCGAGTGGTTCACCCAGCTGCATGGCACCGAGCCGGGCACCCGCATAGTAAGCTAGTGCTCCGCCGAAAAAACCAAGCACCGCGGGGAGCAGCAATCGCTCTTTGAGCCACGCCAGACTGACATTCAGCAGCGTCGCGAACGCCATCCACATCAAGACGAGCCACGCCGGCGGCAATCCGGCAATTGGGCCAGGCGATGCGTAATCGGCCATGCCCTGTGTCATCAGAAGCGTTTCGACGACCAAGCCTACGACGGCCGCAACAGCGATCAGCTTCACGTCGTTGGCCCGGTTGAACGCCAAGGCAACATTTAAGACGACAGCCACTAAACTCGCGGCAGCGGCAAGCCACGCACTGCCGTTGGCAGCCGCGATCACAGTCGCAAACCAGCTCGCGTATACGACGGTAACGTTGACGGCAATCCGCATATCGGCGGTCCTCAGCGGCTAATCCCATCATAACGCCAGGATCATGCCGCCGGTTTACTTCCAAGCCTCAGCGAAAATCGTCAGCCGCCCGTCTCGTTCGGCTGGCAAACGCCGAGCGGATTGAGATAGGTACCCTTCGGGCAACCTTTTTTCTTCTGCTTCTTCAAACGCTCTTTATCTTTTTTGTACTTCGCGACGCACTGCCCACCGCGATAATCCATATCGAGTTCAGCGCACGACTTGCGCGCCGATTTCTCAGATTTTTTCTCGCTTTCTTTCTTGTTCGATTTGGCGACGCACACGCCATCGCCATAGACCATGCCGGCATCGCGGCAGGACTGTTCTGGCGTTGGGCCGTGTTCGCTGTAGTCGTCGCGCTGGCGTGCTGCCATTTGGTCGTTTGTAACGTGCAGGACCGCAATGCTGTTGCCAGGGACAGGCAGAAACGCATTCGCGCAATCGCCCGGACCATTCACGGCGATCCACGGATGCGTCAGGAAGGTCTCCTGCACAAATTCCTGACCGGGCTCCAAAGTGGCGTACTCTTTGTAGCCGCCGTCGAACGTTTTCCACTGAATGACGCGCGTCGCACCGGACTTATTGACGAATGTGATCCGCGCCGCAGTCGACGACTCTTTTGATTTGAGCGCCTGGGCTTCTTCGCAAGAGATCTCTTCCGCATTGGCCGGCGCTGAGGTTGCTGCAGCGGGAACAGTCGCCTGTCCGTCACCGAGCTTTTTCAGATAAGCGCGCGCCAGGTCGGCGCGAAATCCTGTCTGATAATTTTTCAGGAAGGCTTGCCATGCGTCAGCGGTGCCGAGCTCTTTGGCGCTTTCAAAAGCGTCCTTCTCCGCCGCGTCATCTGCCGTCTGCGCGACAGCTTTCGTCGTCAGAGCGACGGGTTCTGGCGCGACGCTCGCGACCAACCCCAAGCCAGCAAGCGTTAGAGCGAAACGGCATAGCGCGCGAAATAGCGGCATGTGGAACTCTCACAATGAAACAGCGTGTGCCGCGCGCGTCAGCATAGCGGCCCACGTAAAATCTCAATGTGAGTTTAATGGCGCACTGACGCGAATAGCTGTCAAGACCGCCGGCGGCAGCAAGCGATCATTTGTGTTGCGAGCTTGGATTGCGCCTTACGTCCTAAAATACGGCTCGACTTTGCCTTTGAGCTTGACCGTCATGGCGTTGCCGAAGCGATCTTTGGCGTTGCCGGCTGATAGGCGCACCCAGCCCTCGCTGACGCAGTATTCCTCGACGTTGTTTTTTTCCGCGCCGTTGAAGCGAATGCCGACGTCGCGATCGAGCACGGCCTGATCGTAAAATGGGCTTTTGGGGTTAACGGATAACCGGTCGGGCAGTGTTGTTGATCGTCCGTCAGCAGGGATGTCCGTCACGTCTTGCTCCATACGTCGTTTGCCGCGACCAGTAAGGCTTTCGCTGACAGCCATCAAGGTCATTGGACGCGAATGCTGCTGACTGGTTGGAGCGCGCCTTGTCGCCACGCGCCCAAATTAAAAGCCCCGCTCCGCGGTGCCTTTGCACCGCCGGGCAGGGCTTACGCCTATTGGGCCTTAATGTTTGGCCTAGTGCCGGGTCGCCCTAGCAAGGCGCTCAATCTCATCCTTCAGTTTCAGCTTTTCGGATTTTAGCCGCCGGATATCCGCGTCATCGACGCCTGGACTTGCAACCGCTTTTTCGATTTGTTCGTCCAGTGTCCGGTGCTTCTCCGCGAGTTCTGCGAGATGAGAGGCCATTGCCATCAGTTCCTCCATGAAAGATTTCTGACATGGCGATCGTGCCACACACCACCCCGAATTCCAACCCTTTGCCCAAAAGTTGATCGAGGTTTCAGATACACGTCGCGGCATGGATTCTCACGACATTCATCAAAATTTCTGACCGTTTTTCAAATAATTACGCTCGCGGCCACGAATTGTTCTTTTGCCTGTTGCAAGAAGCCGAACAATAGAAGACAAACGCGGCGAGCGGCCAAGAGTGGGGTAGGCATCTCTATGGAGCGGCGCGACGAACGCGAGCTGCGCGACGAATTGGTTAATATGCGAGCGGAACACCGCCAGCTCGATAGCGAGATCGCGGCCCTCGAAGGCAGTCCGACAGCCGACCAGCTGCTTATCAAGCGCCTGAAGAAGAAGAAATTGATCCTCAAAGATCGCATTCAGTCTATCGAAGATCGGCTGCTCCCGGACATAATCGCCTAGCGACCGTCCTATTTTTTCGTTCGGCCTTTGACCGGGACGCAGGGCTGGCGCGTAGTATCGAGTATGGCTTCCCCTATTTCCGTAGAACGCTGGCTTTATCCCGCCGAAGCTGGCCTCTACTGCGCACCCGGCGACTTCTACATCGATCCGCACCGTCCGGTTGAGCGCGCTGTGATTACGCACGGCCACTCCGACCACGCGCGTTCGGGACACCGCGCCGTGATGGCAACCTCGGAGACTGTTGCGATCATGAAGGTGCGCTATGGCGAGACCTGCGCCTGTGCCTTTCAATCGCTCGCCTACGGCGACATCATCACTGTCAACGGCGTGACGGTAAAGCTCGCGCCGGCCGGGCATATTCTCGGATCGGCACAAGTTGTTCTGGACTACGGCGGACAGCGCGCGGTCGTCTCGGGCGACTACAAGCGGGCGCACGATCCAACGTGTACGCCATTCGAACTCGTGTCCTGCGATGTATTCATCACCGAGGCAACATTCGCGTTGCCCGTATTCCGTCATGAACCTGCGCGCGGCGAAGTCGCGAAACTGCTTGCGTCGATGGCTGCGGAGCCCGAGCGCACGCACTTGATCGGCGCATATGGTCTTGGCAAATGCCAGCGCATGATCCGCGTGATCCGCGATGCGGGATACGATAAGCCGATTTACATGCACGGTGCGGTCGTCGAATTGACGAAGCTTTATCAAGCGCTCTGCATTGAACTTGGCGACGTGCGGCCGGTTGCGGGCGCCGATCCGAAAGACATTGCAGGCGGCATCGTCATGTGCCCGCCATCAGCGCTTGGCGATCGCTGGTCACGGCGCTTCAACGATCCGGTGACAGCGTTCGCCAGCGGATGGATGCGCGTGCGCGGGCGGGCAAGGCAGCGCGGGGTCGAGTTGCCGCTCATTGTTTCAGATCATGTCGATTGGCCGGAGCTGATCGCGACGATCGCCGAGACGAACGCCGAGGAAGTTTGGGTCACGCACGGCCGTGACGACGCGCTCGTCCATCATCTGGCAAGCGTCGGCAGGAAAGCGCGTGCGTTGGCTCTCGTCGGCCGCGACGAGGAGGCCGAATAATGCAGGCCTTTGCGCATCTGCTCGACACGCTCGTCTACACGCAAAGCCGCAATCGCAAGATCGCCGTGCTGGCACGCTATTTCCGTGAAACACCCGATCCCGATCGTGGCTACGCGCTCGCGGCTTTGACGGATGGGTTGCCGCCGGCATTGATCGGCCGCTTGCCGTTGCGGCGCATGCTTGCCGAATTGACAAGCAGCTTCATCGATCCCGTACTGTACAAGCTTTCGCGCGATTATGTCGGCGACACCGCGGAGACTGTGGCCCTGCTTTGGCCGGATACGTCGGCCCAGCGCACAAATGCCAAGCCGAGCTTGCACGACGTTATTGAAACCATGCGCATCGGCACGACGCCGCAGCGTACGGATGCTCTCGGACGCTTACTCAACCGTCTCGACACATCGGAGCGATGGGCGCTGCTCAAGCTGCTCGGCGGCGCACCACGGGTCGGTGTATCCGCGCGCCTTGCTAAGACCGCGCTTGCCGAAGCCTTTGGCCGTGATGTTTCGGAGATCGAAGAACTCTGGCACGCGCTTGAAGCGCCTTACGGCGATTTGTTCGCCTGGCTTGCAGGACGCGGCCCGAAACCCGATCTCGGATCGAAACCGGTATTTCGTCCGGTTATGCTCGCGCATCCGATTGAGGACGAAGACTGGCCAAAACTGTCAGCCGAGGATTTCGCAGCCGAATGGAAATGGGACGGCATTCGCGTTCAGATCGCGGCTGTTGGCGGCGATGTAAAGATATTCTCGCGCCAAGGTGACGATGTCTCCTCGGCGTTTCCAGAAATTCGATCCGCATTCTTGAACCTGAACTGCGTGACCGACGGCGAGCTGCTCGTCATGCGCGCGGGCGAGATTGCACCCTTCAACGATCTGCAGCAGCGCCTCAATCGCAAGGTCGTCACCGCTAAAATGCTGCGCGATTATCCAGCACACGTTCGCCTGTATGACTTGTTATTCGAAGACGGCGAGGATTTACGTGCGCTCAGCTTCACCGAGCGCCGCGCACGGTTGGAAACGTGGCAAGCGGATCATCGACCGCCTTTAACGGACGTCTCGGATCTCGTCCGTTTCGAAAGTTTCGACATGTTGCGCGATATCTGGTCGTCGACACGCGACGACGGAATCGAAGGGCTGATGCTTAAACGCCGTGACAGCGCCTATCAAGCAGGCCGTGTCAAAGGCCAGTGGTTCAAGTGGAAGCGCGCGGCGCTGACACTCGATTGCGTGCTCATGTACGCCCAGCGCGGCTCTGGCAAGCGCTCATCGTTTTATTCGGACTACACATTCGGCGTATGGCGTGAAAGCGACGCCGGTGCAGCCGAACTCGTCCCCGTCGGCAAAGCCTATTCGGGCTTTACCGACGAGGAGTTGAAGATGCTCGACAAATGGATCCGCACGCACACGACAGAAACGTTCGGGCCCGTTCGCGCAGTATCGCCCGGCCTCGTGCTTGAGGTCGCCTTCGATGCCGTGCAGCCCTCGACGCGGCATAAGTCCGGCGTCGCGATGCGCTTTCCGCGCGTGCATCGCATCCGCTGGGACAAGCCCGCGGCGGAAGCCGATACGCTTGAGGCGACGAAGGCACTGATCGGCCGAGGCTGAATTAAATCTCGACGCAGATTTTTCCGAAGTGGGTTGCGCCTTCCTCGTAACGGAACGCATCTGCGGTCGCGGCAAGCGGGAAGGTCTTGTCGATCACCGGGCGAACGTTACTCGCTTCGAGTGCACGCACCATCTCCAATTGGTGACGGCGGCTGCCGACGACGATGCCCTGCAGCTTAATCTGCTTGACCATCATATTGAGCGTCGGCACATCGCCGCTGACGCCGGTCAGGATGCCGATGAGCGCGATGTGACCGCCGACGCGCGCCGCCATAATGGATTGCGGCAGTGTGCCCGGGCCGCCGATCTCCAGAACATGATCGACGCCGCGCGCACCCGTCAAGCGCAGCACCTGTTTGCCCCAGTCGGGGTGCGTCTTGTAGTTGATCGTGTGGTCGGCGCCCAGCGCCTTGGCGCGTTCGAGCTTCTCATCCGACGACGACGTAATGATCGCGGTGGCGCCCATCATTTTCGCAAACTGCAGCGCGAACACGGCAACGCCGCCCGTGCCGAGGATCAGCACGCTATCGCCGGCTTTGAGATTGCCTTCGACGACCAACGCGCGCCATGCGGTCAGCGCTGCGCACGGCAGAGTCGCGGCCTCAGCGTGGCTCCATCCTTTGGGCGCGCGCGTGAACCATTTTTCCGGCACGACAACGCTTTCACGCGCATAGCCGTCGATGCCGTCACCCGGCACATGCGAGAAATTGCCGTGGGGCGGCGGACCGCCCATCCAATACGGAAAGAAGAGCGATACGACGTGATCGCCCACCGCGAACTCGTGCGCGCCTTCGCCTACAGCTTCGACGATGCCCGCGCCGTCCGACATCAGGATGCGGCCGGTGGAAGCTGGAATTGCACCGATTGCAACGGCATAGTCGTGATAGTTCAACGAATTTGCGTGCAGCCGCACGCGAATCGCGCCGGGTCCAGGAGCGCCGGGGTCGGCAGCGTCAGCCAGAACCAGATGATCTAGACCTGCTGTAGCGCCGGTGCGAATAGCTTTCATGCGATAACCTCCCAAGCAATCCTTCGTGTTTGTTGCTCGCGAGTTTGCACGCAGGGGCGTAACGCGCAACAGGACGTAAGCAGCGTTTAAAAACTGTTTCGCAAGATCGTTCTATACAGCTCAAGCGGCTCGCGGACCGGCGATGATGAGCGCCGCACCAAGCAAGCAGACTGCGCCGCCCGCCAAGTCCCAGCGGTCAGGCACTTTGCCTTCAGCGACGAACAACCAAGTCAGCGACGCTGCGATATAAATTCCGCCGTAGGCCGCATAGGCGCGGCCCGCAAAATCCGTGTCGATCTTGGTCAGAAGCCACGCGAAACCGATCAATGCGGCGATGCCGGGGACAAGCCACGCAGGCGACGCGCCTTGCCGCGCCCAGGCCCAAAACGCAAAACACCCCGCGATTTCCAGAACCGCCGTTAAAGCGAAAATTGCGATCGTCAAAGGTCGCGCCCCCAAATTAAATTTACCCTTACGGCATCATGGCATGGCACGCGGTGTCGACGAAAGGCCGCGCCGCACGGCTGCGATGCGAGCGCCCCTTGCGCTAGCCCCGCCAAACCTTTAAATGCCCGCCTTTCCTAATGGGACGGCGCCGAATCCTATGGCTACGACTAAACCCCTCGTCGGCATCATCATGGGCAGTCAATCGGACTGGCCGACGATGAAACGCGCCGCTGAAGTGCTTGACGAACTCGGCGTCGCCTACGAGACGAAAATCGTCTCGGCGCATCGCACGCCGGACCGGCTCTATCAGTATGCCAAGGGCGCCAAGGATCGGGGCCTCAAAGTCATCATCGCGGGAGCCGGCGGCGCCGCCCATCTTCCCGGCATGACGGCCTCCATGACAACTTTGCCGGTGCTCGGCGTGCCGGTCGAAACGAAAGCACTCAAGGGCAAAGACAGCCTGCTGTCGATCGTACAGATGCCGGCCGGCGTTCCTGTCGGCACGTTGGCGATCGGAGAGCCCGGCGCCAAGAATGCTGGATTGCTGGCAGCCCAGATCCTCGCATTGTCGGACGCGGGCCTAAGCGCGCGCCTCGATGCCTGGCGGCAGAGCCACACAGCGGCCGTTGCCGACGTTCCAAAAGATTGAAGGGCATAGCTTTATGACCGCGCTTCCACCCGGCTCGACGATCGGCATCTTGGGCGGCGGTCAGCTTGGCCGAATGCTCGCGCTGGCTGCCGCGCGCCTTGGGCTGAAGACGCACATCTATGCGCCGGAAGCCGATAGTCCGGCATTCGATGTTTCGGGCGCGCGCACAATCGCATCGTACGACGATGAACCTGCACTCACGGCCTTTGCCAAGTCAGTTGATGTCGCGACGTACGAATTTGAAAATATCCCTGCAAAAACCGTCGAATTTCTCGCAAAATTGATCCCGGTGCGTCCCGGCGCGAAGGCGCTGGCGTGCGCGCAGGATCGTATGAACGAAAAGACGCTTGCCCGCCAACTCGGTGCGATGACAGCGGACTTCGCCCAGATCGACAGCTTGGCCGAACTCGAAAAAGTTCTGGACGGTGGCTTTGCAATCCCTTGCGTACTCAAGACACGGCGCTTCGGATACGACGGCAAGGGTCAGGCGAAAATACTGAAACGCGAAGATGCTGCGTCGGCTTGGGCCTCGATGCGTGACCAGCCGTCCATTTTGGAATCGTTTGTCAACTTTACTTACGAAGTTTCCGTCGTTGCGGCGCGCGGCGCCGACGGCGAATTCCGTGCATTCGAAGTGACAGAGAACGAGCATCGCAATCACATTCTCTATCGCTCCCTCGCTCCCGCCCACATTCCGAAAGCATCGCGCGACGAAGCGATTCTGATCGCGCGCAAGATCGCTGAAGAGCTCGACTATGTTGGTGTATTCGCAATTGAGTTCTTTGCAGAGGTAAACGGCGCCACGACGACACTGCGCGTCAACGAGATGGCGCCGCGCGTGCACAACTCAGGTCACTGGACCGAGGACGGTTGCGAGACCTCGCAGTTCGAGCAACACATTCGCGCCGTCGCGGGCTGGCCGCTCGGGTCAACGGCTATGACCGCTACTGCCGCCGAAATGATCAATCTGATAGGCGACGAAATCCTTGAGTGGCCGGCAATCGCGGCCGATCCCGGCGCCTACCTGCATCACTACGGCAAGAAAGAAGCGCGCCCCGGCCGGAAAATGGGCCACGTCAACCGCCGCCTCGCCAAACCGCCGCAGGGTGGCTGAGAGCAGCGCGGCCCGGGGGTAAATCAGACTGGCAATTGCCAAATTTAACTGCCTTTGATATAGGACCCCCAGAAATCAACGCGGTTGCTTGGGGCGCGACGCCTCGGGCACGCGTTCTTATTGCTTCAATATCAACAATTCTGTAAAGGAATCAACTGCTTGCAGGTTCTCGTTCGCGACAACAATGTCGATCAGGCACTCAAGGCGCTCAAGAAAAAGCTGCAGCGCGAGGGCGTTTTCCGCGAGATGAAGCTCCGCGGCCATTTTGAGAAGCCGTCCGAGAAGAAGGCTCGCGAAAAGGCAGAAGCCGTTCGCCGCGCCCGCAAGCTGGCCCGTAAGAAACTGCAGCGCGAAGGTCTGCTGCCGAGCAAGCCGGTTGTCGCCCGTGGCGGCCCTGGCGGTAAGGGCGGCCCAGGCGCTGGTCGCGGTGGTGCTGGCGGCGGTGGCGGCTTCGGCGGCGGCGCTGGTGGCGGCGGCTTCGGCGGTCGTTAAGCGTTGGCGCTTCCGACTCTCCTTCGTCGAGCCGGCCGGAAGCTCCCCTTTATTGGCGCTTCCGACTCTCCTTCGTCGAGCCGGCCGGAAGCGCGCTACAAGCTGACAAATTTTTCAAACGGCTCGCGATTTCGCGGGCCGTTCTGCTTTGCAGGCTACGGCTTCGCGGAAATCTCGCCCGACCACACGCGATCGATCCAGGCATTGATCGCTTCGAATGAGCCGAACATGTAGTGGTCGTTGTGTCCGGCGCCTGCGAGCACTTTCAGTTCTTTCGGTTCATTGGCAGCGTCGAACAGCGCGCGCCCCATTTCGACCGGCGTCACCTCGTCGACCTCACCGTGCAGCACGAATACCGGCGCATGCACGCGCTTGATGTGCTCATCGCTCAAGAACTGATCTTTCAAAAGCAGGCTGATCGGCAGCCACGGATAGGACCACTTGGCGCGCTCGACCAACGACGCAAACGGACTGTCGAGTACGACACCGCGCACGGGAAGCTCAGCCGCAACCTGCACGGCGACGGCTGCGCCCAGCGACTCGCCATAGACGATGATTTCATCAGGCTTGATGCCGTCATCGATCAGCATCTGATAGGCTTGCTTGGCGTCCGCAACGATCGCCGCCTCACTCGGCTCGCCCGTTGAGCCGCTGTAACCTCGATAGGCCATCATCAGCATACCGCGTCCACGCGCCAAATATTTCGCCATGCGCTCGCGGCGCACTTCAAGCGCGCCGCCATTGCCGTGGAAATAAAGGAGCGTCGGCTGCCCGGGCTTCGCCTTGGCGTACCACATGACGATCTTCTCGCCGTCCGGCGTATCCAGAATGCGCTCGGCGACGTTCGGAAGATCGGCATCGGCGGGCGCCGTGCGCGTTGCGTCGCGCACATAGATCATGTCGCGCTGCATGACGTACATGAGCGCCGCGATGCCGGCGTAGGCAATAAGCACAATGATCAGAATAGTCTTTAAGATGACGCCGGCACTCACAATTGTCACTCACGCTTTGCTGGAGGCCGGCGGACTGACGAGATACCCAATATTGCCGTTCTCGCGGACGCGGATCGCCTCAAGTTGGGCGAAAATTTCGTCGCCGTGCAATGGCCGTCCGAACTCTGCGATGCAGCGCGCTTCGTGTGCTTGCAGCTCACGGTAAACTGGCTCGGCGGTCTTGTGCAGCATCGCGACGGCGGCAACCGTCTTGCGCGGCATGTTTCGCGGTACGCGCGGAAAAAGCCCCGACAGCATGTGTTTCGCGCCCTCTGAAAAATACGACGAAAACCGACCCAGCACCGACACGGCACGGATTGCCGGCGTCTCGTGAAAGCGCAAGCCGTAGCCGTCCATCCACTCGAACAGCTTGTCCATCGTGAAGTCTTGCAGGCGGATGTTCGACGTCTCGCGGTAGTCCTGCCATTCGGCGACGATATCGAACGCGCTTTCGATATCGATGTCGGCCGGTGCATATGTCTGCTCGGCCGTGACGCCGATGCGATCGAGGAAATCGCGGTTCTTCATTGCGATCGCGGTCATGTACCGCGGCATGCGATAGCGGCCGTTGCTGCCCTTTTCAAAGGCATAGCGCACGAGCTTGGAACAGAAAAAATTGCGGCCTTTATCGAGCTGCATCGAGAAATCGTAGCGGATGCGTCTGTGACCCCATCTGCGAGACCGGCGCACGAGATCATGCACGCGCTCGGCGGCAAGTGCTGCAATTTCTGGATCTTTGTGCCGGTAGAGGACGGCCCGGACGATGCCGTGATCGAGTGCGTGCGCCAGCATGTTGACGATCGCGCCATCTTCAATGAGCGCTTCGACCAGCCAATGCTTTCCCTCGCCGTCAATGTAGACGATGCCGGTGTGGCTGAACTGGCTATCGCCAGAGCCGATGCGTGCGATGGCGGCGCTGTTGTGCGCGCGACCCCGGACCAAAACGACATCCCCGGTTCGAAACGGCAATTCCTTCGCGTTGTAGAATTCTGCGTTGACGAGCGTGTTGCGGTCTTTGCCCGTAAACCCGCGCATCGCGTAGTCGCCTTCACCGACACGGGCGTTGTTGATCGCGATCTCACCAAGCATGTCCGTGACGTATCGCAGAATCCGAAAAGCATCGCGCAACCCCTGCACAACGTCCGGCGTCATGAGATTGCGCTTTTCGAAATCGGCAATGCGCTCGCGCAACCCCGTCCGCAAGTCGAACAGGCGGTACATCAGCTCCGGGGCGACGCTGCGAACGGCTTTGAGATCGTGCTTGGAAAAATGTGCCGTCGCCACGGTCTCGTAGATTTTAGCGAGATTGCGAGCGAGGCCTTCAGGTCCAATGACGGGCGCATACGCCAGCTGCTCAAGCCGCTCGAGATCTTTGATGAACTGTTGGGACACAACCGGCGCCACTGACACAACTCCCCCTGACGTGCAGGGTTTATATCAGAGACGATGCGACAGCCCCAAGGCCGCTTGACGGCAGCACGCAGTCTCTGTTGCCCTAAAAGCGCAGAAAGCACCCAATGAACCGCGTGACGCGCGCAGACGAAGGCCGCCGCACTGACATGCGGCGGCCAAAACTTCCCGAACGGCCGCGGTGGCCGTTTAACCGTATGCCAGAGCCTTATCCGTGGGCCAATGCCTTGGCGATTTCTTCCGTCATCTTCTTGGCATCGCCAAGCACCATTACGGTGTTGTCGCGATAGAAGACAGGGTTGTCGATACCCGCATACCCTGACGCCAGCGAGCGCTTATTGAAGAACACCGTCTGCGCTTTCCAGACCTGCAGAACCGGCATGCCGTAGATCGGCGAGGTCTTGTCGTCTTCGGCGGCCGGGTTGACGACGTCGTTGGCACCAATCACGTAGACGGCGTCGGCCTGGGCAAACTCGCTGTTGATGTCTTCGAGTTCGAAGACTTCGTCGTACGGCACGTTGGCTTCGGCGAGCAGCACGTTCATGTGGCCAGGCATACGGCCAGCCACGGGGTGGATTGCGTACTTCACTTCGACGCCGGCCTTCTTCAGGCTCTCTGCCATCTCACGCAGCGCGTGCTGCGCCTGTGCGACCGCCATGCCGTAGCCCGGCACGATGATGACCTTGCCTGCGTTCTTCATGACGTAGGCTGCATCTTCGGCCGAACCAAGCTTGACCGGCTTTTGTTCGCCGCCGCCACTTGCCGCCGCGGCCGTCTCGCCGCCGAAGCCGCCGGCGATCACCGACAAGAACTGGCGATTCATAGCTTTACACATGATGTACGACAGGATCGCGCCCGACGAGCCGACGAGCGCGCCGGTGATGATCAGCGCGACGTTCGACAGCGTGAAACCGATGCCTGCTGCGGCCCAACCGGAATAGGAGTTGAGCATCGACACGACGACCGGCATATCGGCGCCGCCAATCGGGATAATGATGAGCACGCCGAAGGCAAGCGAGGCGAAGACGATCAGCCAGAACAGCAGACCGGAGCCGCCCGTCGTGCAGAACGCGTAGATCAGATAAATGATCAGCAAGCCAAGGCCCGCGTTGATCGCGTGACGTGCCGGCAACATGATCGGCTTGCCTGACATACGGCCTGAAAGCTTCGCGAACGCGATGACCGAGCCGGTGAACGTGATCGCACCAATGGCCGCACCGATGGCCATTTCAGCGAGGCTGGCACCCTTGATGCCCAGGCTCGGATTTGCGGGATCGACGAGAATGTTAAAGGCAGACGGCGCCGAAAGCGCGCTCGCCGCAACGAAGACGGCAGCAAGACCGACGAGCGAGTGAAACGCCGCAACCAGTTCCGGCATCATGGTCATCGGAATTTCGCGCGCCGTCTTCGCGCCGATAAAGCCGCCGATGCCAAGGCCCGCGAGGATCAAAATCCAGGAGAAGAATGACGGTTGCGCCAGACCGAGCGTCGTCAGCACCGCGATCGTCATGCCGATCATGCCGAACATGTTGCCCTGACGAGACGACGCCGGGCTTGAGAGCCCGCGCAGGGCCAGAATGAACAGGACGCCCGATGCGAGATAAAGGAGGGCGGCGAGATTGGCGCTCATGTCAGTTTCCTTTATTGGCGGTCGGCTTTGAGCCGAGCCAAAGCGATTTCTGCGTCTTTGCGAACTTCTGCTTCATCGGCTTCGTAAGGGCTGCCGGGGTCGCGAAGCGCGGGGTCGGGGCAATAGGCTTCAACGGAATAGAAAAGCTGCTCGATGGCGTTCGGGCAAAACGGACCGAAGTGCGGCTGGGCATGCCATAGTTCGAAAAACCTGTCGTGGAACACGTCAACGTCAATGCGCCGTTCCACAAAAGATTCGACGAGTTGGAGCCAAGCGTCATCGCTCAATGCGCTCCCTCTTTCTTGGCTGGCGTATCCTTTTTCTTGTACATCGCCAGCATGCGGTTGGTGACGAGGAAGCCGCCGAAGATGTTGATCGCCGCCATGATGAGCGCCAGAAAGCCAAAGACTTTGGCCATGATGCTGTCGCTCTCCGTCAGAGTGACGCCGACCGCAAGAAGCGCACCGACGACGATAACCGAGGAAATTGCGTTCGTGACGCTCATGAGCGGCGTATGCAGCGCTGGCGTCACCGACCAGACCACGTAATACCCGACGAAGATCGCGATCACGAAGACCATGAACTCGTAAACGAAGGGACTGACCGCATCTGCCCCAGACGCCGCGAATGCCGTTCCCGGCAGAAAGGCAAAGACCAGAGTGAGCGCAAGCTTCAGCGCGTTGGACGTTCTAAACATCGCGATGTTCCTCATGGGCTCTTGGCAGCAAGATTGGGGTGCACGATCGCGCCATCCTTGGCAACGAGCGTACCCTTGATCAGTTCGTCGTCCCAATTGACCGCCAGCGTCTTTTCCTTCTTGTCGAACATGATGTCGACGAAGGCCAAAAGGTTCTTGGCGTACAGGCTCGACGCATTGACCGCGATGGTGCCCGCGAGATTAAGCGGCCCCGCGATCTTGACGCCGTTTGGCGTTTCGATTGTCTGGCCCGGAACCGTCAATTCGCAGTTGCCGCCGCGCTCGGCCGCGAGATCGACGATGACAGCACCCGGCTTCATACTCTCGACCATGGCACGCGTGATCAGCTTCGGTGCGGGACGACCTGGGATCAGCGCCGTCGTGATCACCATGTCCTGGTTCTTAATGTGATTGGCGACGAGTTCGGCCTGCTTTGCCTGATACTCTGGGCTCATCGGCTTGGCATACCCGGCCGCCGTCTGCGCCTGCTTGAACTCCTCGTCTTCGACCGCAACAAACTTGGCGCCGAGAGATTGCACCTGCTCTTTTGTCGCCGGACGGACGTCTGTCGCCGTCACCTGCGCTCCGAGCCGGCGCGCCGTGGCAATAGCCTGCAGGCCCGCGACGCCGACACCCATGATGAAGGCTTTCGCCGCGGGCACGGTGCCGGCCGGCGTCATCATCATCGGCAGGGCTTGGCCAAACATCGACGCGGCGTCGACAACAGCCTTATAGCCAGCGAGGTTTGCCTGGCTCGACAGGACGTCCATCGACTGCGCGCGCGTCGTGCGCGGCATGAATTCCATCGAAAACACGGATGCGCCCGTTGCCGCCATTGCGTCGAGCGCGGCGCGATCACCGTAAGGGTCGATCATGGCAGCGACGAGCGCGTTGGGCTTCAGCGCCTTGATCTCAGCGTCCGACGGGCGGCGCACTTTGAGAAGAATGTCAGCACCCGAAAGCGCAGCCTCGTGGCTGACGACTTCGGCGCCTGCGGCCGTGTAGGCTTCATCAGAAAACCGCGACCGGCTGCCGGCACCGGACTCGACGCGCACCTTTGCGCCGAGCGCGCCGAGCTTCTTGACGGTCTCAGGCGAAACCGCAACGCGCGGCTCATCTGCCGCTTCCCGGGTGACTGCGATGGTGACCATGAACGCTTCCATTTAAGGGGGGACCGGCCAGACTGTTCCAGCCGGATGCAAAAAGGGCAGATCGACGGCGTCGAATCTGCCCTGGCTCAAGATCAACGAACTGGCGAGGCCAGCTGCGCCTCAAACCAAGAAGAAGAACATACCGATCAGCAGAACGACCAGCACAGCGATCGAGATTTTCGTGAACTGCAGAAAACCGGCGTAGGTGCGGTTGTGTTCAGCGTAGTCCATTTCGGGATGTCCGCGCGACGTGTCGATGCTCACCTGATGTCTCCCCAGTTTGTGATGGCGCGCCGCTTCAGCGGTGCACGATTGCCACTGTGGTAGCCCAAAGCCTCGGCGCCTTCAAGCCGATCCGCCCCCCGCCATTCGAGGGATGACAGAGTTTCACAGGGACTTTTGGCGAAAGGGCACTGAATTTGGCCATATCCGTTCTAGACAGCAACTTGCGTGCCGACTTCCACGACGCGATCGGTCGGAATTTGGAAGTAAGTCGTCGCGTCCTCGGCGGACCCAGCCAGCGCAATGTACAAGCGCTCCTGCCATCGCGGCATTTCCGACTTGCTGCTGACGCGCAAGGATCGACGTGACAGGAAGAACGACGTACCTCCTATATCGATACTGCAGTCCTTGCGGCGGCAATGTTCGAGGATCTTTGGCACGCTCGGCGTTTCCATAAACCCATAGCGCGCGATGATGCGGATGAAGTGATCCGAGATACGCTCGATCGTAATGCGCTCGTGCCGCGCGATGCGCGGGGTATCTTCGGTCTTGATCGAGAGCAGAATATTGCGCTCGTGCATGACGCGGTTGTGCTTCAGATTATGCATCATGGACGTTGGCGCAGCGTAAGGATCGCCGGTCAGGAAAACGGCTGTTCCGGGCACGCGATGTGGCGGTTTTGTTTCGAGTTTGCGCACCAGCCAGTCAAGATCGGCTTCATTCCGCTTGGTCGCTTTTGCGAGCAGGCGCGTACCGCGGACCCATGTGAACATGATCAGACAGAGCGAGCCCGCGATCGTCAGCGGCACCCAGCCGCCCTCGAACAGCTTCAAAATATTTGCCGCGAAGAAGACCTGCTCAATCATAAGGAAAGGTATGATCAGAAGCGCTGCGCGCCACGCCGGCCATTTCCAGCACTTCCAGATGACGAAGAACGCCATCAGACTGTCGATGACCATGGCGGCCGTCACCGACACGCCATAAGCCGCCGCCAGGTTCGACGAGTTGCGGAATAAAAGTACCGCCGAACAGACCGCAATAAACAGCATCCAATTTACGCGCGGCATGTAAATTTGCCCCGCCATACTCGCCGACGTATGGCGAATTTCGAGCCGCGGAATAAGGCCCAACTGGATTGCCTGCCGCGTCAGCGAAAAGGCGCCGGTGATTACCGCCTGTCCCGCAATCACTGTCGCGATCGTCGACAGGATCACCATCGGGATCAGCGCCCAGTCGGGATAAAGCCGATAAAACGGGTTTTCCAGCGCTGTCGGGTCGGCCATCACAAGCGCACCCTGCCCGAAATAGTTGAGCAGCAGTGACGGCAGCACAAGCATCATCCATCCCGACTGGATCGGACTGCGCCCGAAGTGCCCGAGATCTGCGTAGAGCGCTTCGGCACCGGTGGCCGCGAGAAATACGAGACCCATGATCGTCAGGCCGATGACGCCATGCTTGGCGACGAACATCATGCCGTTGAGCGGATTGATGGCGGTCAAAACGTAGAAGTTGTCGGCGATGTGCATCGCGCCGCCAAGACCGAGGACGACAAACCACAACGCTGTAATCGGCCCAAGATACCGGGCAACGCGATCGGTGCCCTGTGACTGCATCCAAAAGAGGCCAACGAGCACTAGCAACGCAACGGGAATAACGGCGCGCTCCATTCCTGGAGCGACAAGCTTCAAGCCCTCGACGGCGGAAAGAACCGAGATGGCCGGCGTGATCACCGCGTCGCCATAGAAGAACGAGGCGCCCGCGATGCCGAGGACGAATAGCAGCGGCGAACTGCGCTTTGCGACCGACTGCCCGAGAGCCATCAGTGCGAACGTGCCGCCCTCGCCCTTGTTGTCGGCGCGCAGAAGGATCAGTACGTATTTGATCGTGACGATAAGGATCAGCACCCAGAGGATCAGCGATAGCACGCCGATCGTCGACTCTCGGATGTCGAGGCTGCGATGCGCGGCAGCGTTGATGGCTTCCTTGAAGGCGTACAAGGGGCTGGTACCGATGTCGCCGAAGACGACGCCAATGGCTCCAACGACGAGCGGCCAGTATTTTTTTGGGTCGTGTACGTCGCCCGCGCCATGATCGTGGCCGCCGGAGCTCGCCTGCGTTTGTGCCATCCGGCACCTCGCCTCATATAAAGCTGCAACGCAGCAAAGTGGCGGGTGTCTACTCCCGCCGGCATCCGTTGGGAAGCGGCAAATTGCCGATCTGCTATGTCAAACTCTATTGACATGCCGGGCAGCGATTGAGTCGCACGTTATACTGTTCCGGATGCCGTTCCAGGCGGCAATCCGAGACACACACGCGCGAATTTTGGTCAGGCGTCGGCCGCCGACGGAAAGCCGCCGAGCCTACGCTGCGCCGGCCTTATCCATCGCTTCAAGCTCGTCGATCATACCTTCCAGCACTTTCAGCCCCTTGTTCCAGAATTCCGGATCGCGGGCGTCCAGGCCGAAGGGTGCCAACAGCTCTGAATGGTGCTTTGAACCGCCAGCTTTGAGCATGTCGAAGTATTTTGCGACGAAGCCCGGATGCGCCTCGGCGTACAGGCCGTAGAGCGAGTTCACGAGGCAGTCGCCGAAAGCGTAGGCGTAGACGTAGAACGGCGAATGGATGAAGTGCGGGATGTACGTCCAAAACACCTCATAGCCCGGCTTCAAGTCGATTGCCGGACCAAGGCTCTCGCGCTGCACTTCCATCCAGATTTCATTCAGCCGGTCTGACGTCAGCTCACCATTGCGGCGTTCGACGTGCGCCTTGCGTTCGAATGAGTAGAAGGCGATCTGGCGCACGACCGTGTTGATCATGTCCTCGACCTTTGACGCCAGCATCGCCTTGCGCTCGCGCGCGTCTTTGGCGTCCGCCAGCAGCGCGCGGAACGTCAACATCTCGCCAAACACTGATGCCGTTTCCGCGAGCGTCAGCGGTGTCGGCGCCAGCAGCGGCCCCTGCTCGCGCGCCAACATCTGATGCACGCCGTGCCCCAGCTCATGCGCGAGCGTCATAACATCGCGCGGCTTGCCGAGATAATTCATCATCACATACGGATGCACCGACGGCACCGTCGACGCCGAAAACGCACCCGGCGCCTTGCCGGGCTTCACCGGCGCGTCGATCCAGTTCTTGTCGAAGAACTGCTTCGCAATACCCGCCATCTCCGGGGCAAAATCACCATACGCATCGAGCACGATTCTTTCGGCTTCTGGCCACTTGATCACGCGCTCGGGCTTCTCCGGTAGCGGCGCATTGCGATCCCAAGAGTTCAGCTTTTTCTTGCCGAGCCACTTGGCCTTCATTTTGTAATAGCGGTGCGAGGTGCGCGGGTATGCGGCCCTCACGCTCGCAACCAGCGCGTCGACAACCGGGGCTTCAACGCGGTTCGCCAAATGGCGGCTATCGGCAACGTCGGAGAAGCTGCGCCAGCGGTCGGAAATTTCCTTGTCCTTGGCGAGCGTATTCGTGATCAGCGTGAACAGCGGCAGGTTGGCCTTGAATGTCTTTGCCAGTGCTTCCGAAGCAGCCTTGCGCTTTTTCTCGTCCGGATCGGAGAGACGGTTCAACGTTTGCTCGAGCCCGAGCGGCTCCTTCTCGCCTTTGATCGCAAACTTCAAGCTCGACATCGTCTCGTTGAATAGACGGTTCCAGCTCGCGCGACCCGTCTGCGATTTCTCGGTGAACAACGTCTCGAGCTTTTCGTCGAGCTGATGCGGCTTTTCTTTCCGCAGATCGTGGAACCAGGGAGCATAGTGCTTGAGGTCGGCATGCTTCAAAGCTGCCGACAAAACCGCGTCGTCAATCTGGTTCAATTCGAGTTCGAAAAAGATCAGATCGGTCGATGTCTTTGTCAGTGATTCCGAAACGTCACCGTAGAATTTCGCGCGCGCGGGATCGGCCTGCTTTTGCGCGTAGTACAAGCCTGCATAGGATGCGAGCTTGCCCATCAGATCCGACAGCTTTTCGTAGTCTTTAATCGCAACTGCAAGTTTCGAAGCATCGTTTGCCAGCGCAACGAGCTTGTCTTGATACGCCGCCTTCATCCGCGCGGCTTCTGCCGCTGCCGCGGCGTTGTCGCGCTCAATCTCGGGCGCCGTTGGCGACGTGTAGAGATCGCGCAAGTCCCACTCCGGCATGCTGCCGAGATCGTCCGGCTTCGGCGCACTTGCGATCGCTTCTGCGGTCGCGGCTACCGCTGCCCAATTGCCAAAGCCGTGATCCGTTGTGCTGCGCATTTCAAACCCTCGTATTGCCGGATGCGTAAAGAGGCCGGATGCCTAGCACACCCCGGGTGTCGAAGAAAATGAAGGAACGGTAGGGTCGCGGATCCGGCCAATAGCTTTCAGCGTAACTTCAATGGTATAGCTTGCGTCTGCTGCAGCTCGTTGGCATCGGCGCCCGGAGGATCATGCTCTATTCCGTGCTGAAATTTCTCCACGTCGCCGGCGTCGTCCTGCTGATCGGTAACGTCACGATCACTGCGTTCTGGAAAGTCTATTCCGACCGCAGCAACGACCCGCGCATTGTCGCCAATGCCCAACGCGCTGTGATCGCAGCCGACTGGCTATTCACGTTTCCGGCGATCACGCTGATCATCGTCGGCGGCTACGGCATGGCCCTGATCGCAAACATGGATTTATTTGCCGACCCGTGGCTTGTCTGGGGTCAGGTGCTGTTCTTGATCTCAGGCGCGCTCTGGCTCGGCGTGCTTGTGCCTGTCCAGATCCGTCAGGCGCGCGCGGCTCGCATATTCGAACCAGACGCGCCGATCCCAGAGAGCTATTGGCGCGACGGCCGCCGCTGGCTGGTGTGGGGGATAGCCGCGACCGTGCCGCTCGTCGCTGCGACCTACGTCATGATCGCGAAGTGATGTCCGGCGCTTTTTGTGAAATGCATAGACTACGCCCTATGCGTGCGCCTCCAGCAACATGGCCGCAGGATGACTGCCGGCGCGGCGATGTGCTATCGAACCGAAAGCAACGACAACCAGCAGTGATCCAATGACAAAAACCCGCACCGAGACCGATACCTTTGGCCCGATTAGCGTCGCCTCCGATAAGTATTGGGGCGCGCAGGCCGAACGCAGCCTCGGCAATTTCAAGATCGGCTGGGAAAAGCAGCCCGCCCCGGTCATCCGTGCGCTCGGCATCGTCAAACGCGCTGCGGCCGAAACCAACATGGCGCTCGGCAAGCTCGATGCGAAGCTCGGTGAGGTCATTGTCAAAGCGGCACAGGAAGTCATCGAAGGCAAGCTCGACGCGCATTTCCCACTTGTCGTCTGGCAGACGGGGTCGGGCACGCAATCGAACATGAACGCCAACGAGGTCATGTCGAACCGCGCCATCGAAATGCTCGGCGGAGAGATGGGTTCGAAAAAGCCCGTCCACCCCAACGACCACGTCAACATGAGCCAGTCGTCAAACGACACCTTCCCGACCGCAATGCATATCGCCTGCGCGGAAGAGGTTCATCACCGGCTCATCCCAGCGCTGCAAAAGCTGCGCAACGCACTCAACGACAAAGCCGAAGCCTGGAAGGGCATCATCAAGATCGGGCGCACGCATACCCAGGACGCGACACCGCTGACGCTCGGCCAGGAGTTCTCCGGCTATACCCAGCAAATCGACAACGGCATCAAGCGCGTTGAGATGACGCTGCCGATGCTCATGGAACTGGCACAGGGCGGCACGGCCGTCGGCACAGGTCTCGCCTCACCCGCTGGATTCGCGGACAAGGTTGCCGAGCGGATCGCATCGATCACGCATTTGCCTTTCAAGTCGGCGCCGAACAAATTCGAGGCGCTTGCGGCGCACGACGCGATGGTCATGACGCACGGGGCGATCACGACGGTCGCGATGAGCTGCTTCAAGATCGCCAACGACATCCGCCTGCTCGGCTCGGGTCCGCGCGCTGGTCTCGGCGAGCTTGCATTGCCAGAGAATGAGCCCGGCTCTTCCATCATGCCCGGCAAGGTTAACCCGACGCAGTGCGAGGCTTTAACGCAAGTCGCCGCCCACATTCACGGCAACAATGCCGCTATCGGATTTGCAGGCAGTCAGGGCCATTTCGAGCTCAACGTCTACAACCCGATGATGGCCTACAACTTCCTGCAGTCGGTGCGCTTGCTGGCAGACGCCGCCGTATCCTTCACCGACAATTGCGTCATCGGTATCGAGCCGCGCCTCGACAACATCGCCAAAGGTCTCGCCAACTCTTTGATGCTTGTGACGCCGCTCAAAGAAAAGTACGGTTACGATAAAGCTGCTAAGATCGCCAAGACCGCGCATCAGAACGGCACGACGTTGCGCGAAGAAGCGATCGCCGCCGGGATTGCGGCGGAGGATTTCGATGCTATCGTGCGGCCTGAGAAAATGATCGGGCCGGATGCATAACAGGCGCTCAAGCAGCAAGGGCGCCGTGCAATCAGTGAGGGCTGCTTGGCATGACCGCTGAGATCGTCAACCTCAACAAGTTCCGCAAAGCGCGCGAGCGCGCCGAGGCGGAGAAGCTGGCCGAGCAAAATCGTATCCGCTACGGCCGCACAAAGGGCGAGAAGGACCAGATCGCGAGCGATGAGCGCGCGCGCGATCGTGTGCTCGACGGCGCCCACATCCCGCGCGGAGCCGCAATCGACGACGACCTCGATCCCGGAAGCGCTTCGTGACGCGACCCGTCAAGCGTTCGTTCGCTATCGATGGGCATCGCACGTCCATCTCGCTCGAAGCGGAATTTTGGGACGCACTCAAAACGGCTGCTAAAGAAGACCACGTCGCGATTGCGGCCATTGTCGCGTCAATCGACAAGACACGCGGCGGCGCGGGCTTATCGAGTGCCGTTCGCGTCTGGTTGCTGAGGCGTCTCGAAGCGCGCGCCACGAGCGGCGCCAACGCGGCGAAAGCCTATGGGTAGCCGCCAAGCGAGCGCATGACTTCATCAGATGACGTGCGGCGTGCTTGCGACGGTCGTGGCCGCGGCGATTGCGGCCGCACCGCCGGCTGCGGCGATGGCACCACCTCTGGCGCAGTTGCATCTGCCGCCTGCGCAGCATTCGCATCAGATTGGGGAACGGTACCATCGGCCGGGGCTGCGGTTGGAGGCGAAGCCGCGGTTGCCGGCGGCGTCGCAGACGACTGTCCATCGCCGGTCGCGCCGGACGACTCGGGCAAAATCGGCGGCAATTCGGGCTGAGGCGGTGGCGGTGGCGCGGCAGCAGCCGGCGGTTTCTGAGCAGCAGCGCGGGCGGCAGCCGCAGCAGCGGCACGCTCGGCCTCGATTGCCAAACGGCGATCGCGCTCGGCCTTAGCGCGATGCTCGTCAATTTTGCGAATGCGCTCTAGATCTTCGACGTTGCGCTCGAGAACGCGCACGGCGAGCTCGCGCTGCATGTCAGACGCATCGACGCCGACTGCAATATCCGACAGAGCGCCAAGATTGCCGGTGTAGACGACGACGGCCGGCGGCAACGGCGCTTTCGGCTGCGGCGCAACCCAACCCGGGATCGGATCTGGCGGCGGTGGCAACGGCGGCACAACTGCCGCGAGTTTCCACGAGCTATCGATCGCAAACGTCGTCAAATCGACTACGGTCGCACTCGTAACGATGCCCTCCGGCGATTCCAGCAATTGCTGATCGAGCTTCGCGACACCATCGGCAATACTGAACGGTATCGTGCGCGTCCCGAGGTCGGCGCGCGCATCCGGCATAGCGGCCTGCAACGCAATCGCCACTTCGTCGCCCTGGTTGCGAACTTTGTGCGCCAGCATGGGCGTAATCGCCGTACTTGCGATCGATGGTCCAGGCGCTGGCACAACGGCATCGGCCAGCGTGATCGTGCCAGACCCGCTCAGAACAGCGATTAGGCCGGCAACGCTTTGCGCTTGGGCGGTCGCCTTGGCTTCAACCGTCGCGGTACCGTGACCCTTGCCGCTCAATTGCGCGAGTTCCGCGCCATCAATTTTGAGTGCACCATCGAAATTGATGCCGCCAAGCGCCTTGCTCAACTGCAATGAGCCCGACAGGTCGCCGCCGGCAGCGGTACCGCTCAGGCTGCCGATCCCAACTATGCCGGGTGCTAGTGTGATCTCGATTTTGCCGTCGCGCGCGACGAGGCCCTGATGGAGATCCAGCGCCTTATAATCCAGCTTGATCGTGCCGGTCGCCGTCTCGAACGCAGCGAAATTAAACGTACCAGAAGGCCAAATGGCAGCTGCCGCAGACGTCGGAGGCGTGATCGCAGTATCGGACGCGACGGCCGGGGATGCATCGTGCAGCGGCGCGAGCAATCCGGCGACCGTCACCGTGTCTGCCGAAACGTCGGCATTGATCGAAAGCGCGCCGTCAGAATTGCGTGCGAATGTCGCCGTACCATGCAGCGTGCTGTCGCCAATGGTGAAACTGCGCGATGCTAGTGTCCACTTGCCTGCTTCGCGCGTTGTCGCGATGGTGCCGGAGAGCTTCTGACCAGCTACGCCGCTCGCCGGCGTTGACCCCGCCATCAAGAGCACGTCGGCAACGTTCTGAGCATCGATGCGCAAATTGCCAGCGATACGAACGTCGCCGTCATCCGCAAGCGTAAATCCGCCATCGTAATGTGCTGCCAGGCCGGGTGCGGCTATTGCCATGCTTGCGGCCGCAGCCTCAGCCATCTTGCCGGAGGACGCAAAAACGAGTTCGGCCTCACTTGTGGGCTGTTCTGACTGCGCAGATTGGCTGAAGCCGAGGCCCGACATCAAACTCACGAGAGTGGGCGATCGCGACGAGATCCGAACCCGGCTTTGACCTGAACGCCAACCTTTTAATCCGCCGTCGAATTCGGCGCTGCCCGTCAACCTTGCCGATTGCAGTGTGCCGTCGACCGTCACATCAGCGCTACCGGCGTGGCGGTTACTTAAACGCACGAGGCCTGCAAGTTTGGCATTCGTAAGACGCGCTAGGTTTGCATCCGGCAACAGCGGCGCAAGACCGGTCAACGTTGCCATATCCTTCATCGCGGCACTCGAACTCGCAACAAGGTCGTAGGCAAGCGTGCCTTTCGGTTGCTGGCTGGCGTCGCTGATGCGCGCCTCAACCCCAACGGCAAGGCCAGCCGGCGTCGTAAATTTGGCGGATGGAATGTGAATTTTTCCGCCGTCCATACGCACCGTGGCATCAACATCGCGGAACGTCTTATCGAGATGCTTCAGTTCACCCGCCAGCACGCGGACGCTCATGTCGCCCTCGCTGGCAGTAGCTGGAGTCGTAGCTGGCCCGGTCGCGGCGCTATCGCTTGCCGCAGCGAGCGCAGGCGCAATGCCCAGCGCGCGGCGCAAGCTGGCGTCCAGCACGCGCGACGTTTCCGGAAACAACTGCGTTGTGTCGATGCTAACCGCTTCAAGTGTGACGGCGACGCGGCGTTGGCTGTCGCCGCTCACCACGATATCGCCCGAGAATGATTTGCCGCCGATTTCCGCTGTTGCTTCCTTTAACTCAAGACGGTCGTCGGTGATCTGAACCTGGCCTTCAGCGGAAAAAGGACCATCGGCGTTGACGTCTATGTTGGCACCGGATTTCGCGGCCCAGTCCAACAGCCGGGCAAGGTTTGTGCCTTGTATATAACCGGAACCTGCGAAGCTTATTTTGCCGTCGCTGTCCTTCAAATCTCCAGAAACATCCAGCCGTGATCCGCCCGGCAATCCGGCCTTCAATTCTTTGAGACGCACGGCAGGTCCGCGGCGCGCGGCGTCGATCTTCATTGCACCGGCAGTCTCGCCTCCAAGCTTGACCTGATCGACTTCGACAAGTGCCGCCGTCTCGCCATTGCTGCCTGCAAGCCCGCGCAGCATTGAAAGTCCAAGCTGTTTGATTTTGAGGAACGTCGCGCTGTCTTGGCCAGCGCCAGCGAGACGATCGAGATCGAGCCATTTCGATGCAAGCGTCACATCGAGGCGCGGCGCCGAACCCCAGACCGCGACTGCGCTGCCTGTAATGATCTGCGGTTCAGCGACATTTTCTACGGTCAGAGTGATGTCAGAAATTTTGGCGCCGCCCGTGTTGGCGTCGATGCGCGACTGCAAATCTATGATGACCGGTTCCGCCGGCTTTGCGCCAACAGCCTCTACTACAGCCTGCATCGGAATTTTTCCGGTCAGCGCACCATTAAACCGCGGCTTGCCTGACAGTTCGGCGACAACCGTATCCAGAGCATATGACGTGCCAGAGGTCAGACCGCGCATTGCGGCCTTCAACTGAAACTGACCCTTTGCATCGGGCAACGTCGTCGCAAATCGAACATCGCGAACCTCGCCCGCCCAACGCGCCTCGCCCTTGAACTTGAACGGTCCTTTGAGCGCTTCAGCCGAGAACTCCCCTTTGATTGCCTCAGCCCGCGCCATCTGCTGAGCCTCTGCATTGTAAAACGCGATGGCGCCATCGACGATCTTGACGGAATGGAGCGCGACGTTCTGGGGAATGAAGGGTAACGCACCGGCTTTGATCTGCACCGTCGCCCAATTTCCGCTACCCGCATTATCGAGCGCCAACGTCAGCTCGGGCTTGTCCAATTCAATTTCGTTGGCTTCGAGTACGCCGCGCAGCAATGCCGGCCCGGACAGACGCATCGTGAAGCTATCGGCCCTTACGAAAGGCTCGCCCGTCTGCCCCGTCGGATCGGCGAGGCGAACCTTCTCGAAACGAACGTAGGGTGTGGGCAAAAAGCGGACGTTAACAGCGCCGCCAACGCGAACATCGCGGCCGAGAACCTTGGAAGCTTCTTCTTCGAAGACGCCGCGGTAGCCATTCCAATCGACGAAATGCGGCACGGCAAACAGCGCCGCCAATGTGACAACGAGCAGACCACCGATGAAAAGCAGCGCGTTATTCATCAACCGACCAAAAGCTTCCGCCTCGAACGAACTTTTGAGCTCCCGCCCGCTAGGGCTTGCTACAAGGGATGCCAGCGCCGCCGCCGTCCCGGAATTGCCAACGTTTGGCTCTCGGCTAGCTTATCGCACAGGCCTAGGTCTGTCTGAACCGCAAATTTGGCGCAATTCCAGTCATTTGATCAAAGTCACCGTCCGAGGCATAGGTTGTTCACAGGTATGCTAATTGGCGATTCCGCCGGTTGTAGGACCAGTTGCAGTAAGCTACCTCATTTTTATGAGCGACAATCGCAAGACGCCTCCCGTGGTGTCCACCGGACCGGGCTCGGCCAAAACGCCCGATGATTTCGACGACATCCCATTCGACCTGCCGCAAGCACCGGCGGGAACGTCTGCCGACGTGCCTACCAACTCGGATCAGCCAAAACTCTCGATCTCGCAGCGAGCGATGGCAGCGGCGCCTCGGCCTCAATCCACGTTCCTCCAGGGTCTCAATCCGGAACAGCGCGCAGCAGTGGAAGCAACCGAAGGCCCGCTGCTCGTCCTTGCTGGCGCCGGCACCGGCAAGACGCGTGTCCTGACAACGCGCATCGCGCACATCCTCGCTTCCAACCGTGCGTTCCCGTCGCAAATCCTGGCCGTGACATTCACGAATAAAGCGGCGCGCGAGATGCGCGAGCGCATCGGCGGATTGATTGGCGGCGCCGTCGAGGGAATGGCTTGGCTCGGAACGTTCCATGCAATCGGCGTCAAGATTTTGCGGCGGCATGCCGAACTGGTTGGATTAAAGCCGAGCTTTACGATCCTCGACGACGACGACCAGATCCGACTGCTGAAGCAGGTGATTGAAGCTGCCGGTGTCGACAAAGAACGCTGGCCTGCGCGTCAGCTCGCCAGTCTCATTGATAGCTGGAAGAACAAGGGGCTGACGCCTGACAAAGTACCGGAAGGCGAAGCGTTCGCATTCGCTGGAGGCAAAGGCCGCGAATTGTACAAGGCCTATCAAAGCCGTCTCAAGGACCTGAACGCCTGCGATTTCGGCGACCTGCTACTGGAATGCCTGCGGCTGTTCCGCGAGCACCCTGACGTGCTCGCCAGCTACCACAAGCGCTTCCGCTACATCATGGTGGACGAGTATCAGGACACCAACGTCGCCCAATACCTTTGGCTGCGTTTGCTCGCTCAAGGATGCCCGAACGTCTGCTGCGTCGGCGACGACGACCAATCGATCTACGGCTGGCGCGGTGCTGAGGTCGATAACATCTTGCGCTTTGAAAAAGATTTTCCAGGCGCAAAGGTCATTCGCTTGGAACGCAATTACCGCTCAACAGGCAATATTCTCGCCGCCGCGTCAGGTTTGATTTCTAAAAACGAAGGCCGGCTCGGCAAGACGCTCTTCACGGATGGCGATGCCGGCGAAAAGGTATCCGTCGCGAACTTCTGGGACGACGAAGCCGAAGCGCGCTCGATTGGCGACGACATCGAGCAGTTGCAGCGGCAGAAATACGACCTCAACAACATCGCCATTCTGGTGCGCGCGTCATTTCAGATGCGTGTCATCGAAGATCGATTCATTACGCTCGGTTTGCCGTATCGAGTTATCGGCGGTCCGCGATTCTACGAGCGGCAGGAAATCAAGGATGCGATTGCTTATCTCGAAATCGTCGCCAACCCGTCACACGATCTCAAATTCGAGCGGATCGTCAACGTGCCGAAGCGCGGGCTCGGCGACACGACGGTCAAGCGCATCCACGAATTGGCGCGCGCTCGTGGCGTCGCGATGTATCAGGCTGCGCGCGAAATCGTAGAAACCGACGAGTTGGCGAACAAGGCCCGGCGCGCACTACACGATCTCATGCATATGTTCGAGCGCTGGCGGTCGCAAATCCCGACGATGCGCCATACCGAACTTGCCGAACTGATTCTGGATGAGTCCGGCTACACCGCGATGTGGCAGACCGACAAAAGCCCGCAAGCGCAAGCACGGCTTGAGAACTTGAAGGAACTCGTACGCTTCATGCACGATTTCGACAGCCTGGCTGGGTTCCTCGAACACGTGTCGCTCGTCATGGACGTCGACCAGGGCAACGACGGCGCGCGCGTTTCGCTCATGACATTGCACGCCGCGAAGGGTTTGGAATTCGGCACAGTATTCCTGCCCGGCTGGGAGGAAGGCCTATTTCCGCACCAGCGCTCGCTCGATGAAAGCGGCAAGGCAGGCCTCGAAGAAGAGCGCCGGCTTGCGTATGTCGGCGTTACGCGTGCGAAGAAGCGTGCCAAGATTTCATTCGCTCAAAACCGTCGTAACCGCGGGCTTTACCAGTCCGCGATCCCATCGCGATTTGTTGACGAATTGCCGGAAGCTCATATCGAAGTTGCCGAAAACCAATCGCCCTATGGCGGCGTAACGCCAGGATATGGCTATGGCAATTCGTTTGGAACGAGCCGGTTCGATCGTCAGCCTGCGGGTCAACCCTTCACATCGACGTACCAGACGCCGGGTTGGCAGCGCGCGCAGCAGAATTGGAGCCGCAGCGATGAGAAGGCCAAGAAGCGGCAAAGCCAGCCGTCGCACGCCCGCGGCCCCCTTACAATCGAAGGTGAGCTGGTTGCGTCTTCGACAGCAAAGGCGCCTGGGTTCCGCAACGGCAGCCGCATTCGCCACGAAAAATTTGGCGACGGAACAGTGACAAACGTCGATGGAAACAAACTGACTATTTCTTTCGACGATGGTTCCAGCAAACGCGTGGTAGCAAGCTTCGTCGATATGATTTGAGCGCCTCAGAAAACGCTCCGCATTAACCGTTTTTCCGCGTGATCACCGCATTTCAAGGCTATTTTTAAAATGCGCCGTTGTCCGGCGCGCAGCAGTGATCCTTTGTCCAAAATTGAGCTTTTGAAGCGGACGTGCGCACGGCTGCGATAGCGTTTTTTGCCGTAAGTAGTGATGCGTATTTGCGCGGGGGCGTGAAACTAAGAGAACAGTTGTGAGTTGGGGAGGGTAGAGCCTACCTAGGGAGCTATCCATGAGCGATCGTCGAACAATCCTGCAAGAGCGTTTCAAGCAGTATCTGCCGGGCAACAATGCGTTAGCTAACTTTATCGCAGTCACAACCCGGTTTGTTTCAGGATCGAATAAGCGTAAGCGCGAGAGCTTCGCGCATCTGGCGCCGATTTCGTTGACGCCAATTGCGCCACTGGATCTTCCGGCCGCCAACCGGAATTCTGCGTAAAGCGCTTCTTAGCGGGATCACAAAAGTATTTTCGAGGCGTCGCACCAACCGGTGCGGCGCCTCTTGTATTAGCAGGCCACTAAGCCGCCGCGCGCTGCGATTTTACTAAATCCCAGGCGGCGTTGATCTGCTTCATTCTGCTTTCGCGAATGCGGCGGTCGCCTTCATCGCGTGCATGATCTGGATGCCAACTCATGCGCAACGCATCGACGAGTTTTTTGGCCACGACCGGCGCGGCATCAGGATTGATACCAAGAATACGATAGGCATCTGCCATCGTTTGCGGTGAAGCCTGCTCATCGACATCCACCGTCTCGCTGCCATCCGTTGCTGCCTGATATGCACTTCTGGCAATACGGCCAATGCGGTCGAGTTCGCGCAGAAGATTGCGCAAAATGGCGGCCGTCTTTTGCGCTGAGCGATGTGAAGCCTGACGCTGGATATCATCTGCGCGAGCGCGTATCGCTGCAGTTTCAGTCGACAGCACATCACGCAGCAAAAGATGCGGAGCCAGTGATGCGACTGCAAATTCGACTTCTATAAGTCGCGCCTGCAAAATCAGTAGAGCGTTGGCCGTTTCATCGCTCGTTGTCGGAGCCGCACCGAACTGCGAGAAATTTTCGACGCTCGTGCGCAGTTGCGAGAGCGTTTGCTGAGCGCGCTTGACCAGACGACCGACCGCCACACCGGCAGCGCTGGAACTCGGCGGCCACGAACTGGTAGCTGAGGCGGGCATCCGCCAACGCCCCGCCGCAACCATGCTTGCCGCAAATAACATCAGCAGAACGCCACCAAGCGACGCCGCAACGTGACCAGCATTGCTTCCGGGTGTTGATCGCATGACGTCGGAGCGAACCTCCGTCACCCATTCACTATTGCGGGCCGTCTGAGATGGCCAATCGTCCGCCACTTCCGTTACGCTGTCAGGTGATAGATCTTGCATCGAGACGGCGGCACTGTGCGTCGCGGTCCGCACCAACGCCGGCAATACGAAGCGACCTGACAATGCGCTCAACGGCGCAAAGCCGGCTGGCAAACCGGACGGAAGCTTGACGCCCGCTTGCGTCGCGGCTTGCGTTATTCTTGACCAGGGCATTTGCGCGCCATCGCATTCGATTGTGAAGCGATGCACCATCATTGTTTCGCAATTTCTGCAGGCAACGAACGGTTGTTCAAACCGGCGCCCGACTATCCGATAGGCCGTATCATTCGCCGGGGTGACGTTCAGGTTTTTGCCGTTCACCGCACAACTGTACGGCATGACCAAATCTTCGGCCGCGGCAGGCCCGCTGGTCGGCAGGTTCAAAATGAATACAACTAATGCGGTGAAAAATGCCTTTGAGATGCTACTGAACACGTCCGCCCCCGACGTTAACTCTACCCCAAGAGTACAACTCTTAGCCGAACAACGGCGCGACTGTGGCATGGAAAAAAGTTATGAACCGCTTTGCGCGTTGCGCTGCCGTTGTGCTCAAACACTTGTAAAAAAGCGAGATTTGCTCCCGAGGCTGCCTTGTCTCTGGCTTCGAGCTCGGGTGATCCCAACAGCATCGCTGAATGGTGCGTCACATATTGGCCAAAACTCTGCCGATTGAGGTACTTATTCTCGACAGCGCACGCTCTAAAAAGTAAGACGAAAGCTCGGACGCAATCACGTCGGGCGGGCGTATCACGGACGGCGATTGCAGCTTTCGGTCCAGTGGGAGGACGAGTATGTCGGCGGCGGATATTTCAGCGGACGCTTCGAAGCCGCGTTCTGGCTTCTTCAGTCGCGTGGGCTTCACCCGATCGCGCGGCGCGGATCAAAATAGTGACGCGACGGCTGATCCTCAGAAGACCGACATTCTTGAGCCCGACACGCACCGCAAACGTGAGAAGTTTATACCCGTTACGCGCTTCGCCTTGATGGATCGGTTGACAATGCCATCCGCTTGGCCGACTGGCGAAGCTCAGGATGCGCGGCGATTTTTCCGTTACCTCGATTATTGGCGCCAGCAGCAGTACAGCGCCAAGCTGCTTGAACTTGAGCAGATCTATGAAGCCTTCTCGCCGGATAGCGATTTGCTGATGACGCGGCAGTTCACTGAAGAAGAACGCGCGCGTCTCAAGCATCGTGTCGTCGAGAGCGTCGATAGCTTGATGCAACGTGCCAACTATGAGCGCATCGATCCTTCAGATGTTGATTTGATCCTGACCAAAGATAGTCACTACGGTCTTGACCTCGCAGTCGACATGAAGGCGTTCGACGACATTCTGATTTATTATCGCGGTGCCTCCAACCGCAAGCATGAGCGCCGCCGCTTCCAGAAATTCATGCGCAAGGAAGAGTTCGATGTTCCGGTTTTTCAAAGACTGTTCATCCTCTTCAAACTGAAGCCGTTCGACGCACGCGTCGAAGAGCTGATGCAGGAACACGGTCTGAACCGCGAACAGGCAACGAAGCGCGTGAAGAAGGCGCGGGCTGGTCTGCCGCCCGGCATCAACGACCAGAGCATCTACATGAAGCTGTTCAAGAACATTCCGCGCAGCGACATCGAGATGGTTTTCCCAAACACTGAAGTGCGCTTCCGCTTCTTCGACAAGCTGCGGCTTGGCGTGACAGCGGGCGGAGGCCTTGGCATGGGCGCCGTCGGCGCGGCAGGGAAAATTGCGTTGATCACGACCAACCCGATTGCCGCAGCCGGCGCGGTCGCTGGACTCGGCGGCGTCGCGTTTCGTCAGGCGATGAGCTTCCTCAATCAAAAGCAGCGCTACATGGTCGTCATGGCGCAAAATCTCTATTTTCATACGATGGCCGACAATCGCGGCGTGATCCTGAAGATCGCCGCACGCGGCGCCGAAGAAGACGTTAAAGAGGAAATGCTGCTGTACACCGTGCTTGCCAAGGAAAAGGCAACCCGGGCCGACCTTCCGGCCATCGATATGGCAATCGAGCAATTCCTGGCGCGGACCTTTGGTGTCAAAGTCGATTTCGATCTTGAAGACGCGCTTGACCGGCTTGTGCGCGACGGTATCGTCACCGAAGATGCCAATGGCCGCCTGCATACGCTCGCACCGTCAGCGGCGTCCAAACATATCGATGATAAATGGGACCAGTTCCTCGACTTGCTGCCCGACCCGGTCAGCGCTGAGGGATATGAGTTCGATGCCGGCAAACCCACCCAAGTGCCGGTGACAAAACTAAGCTGAAGGCTCCGCACGCATGCCACTGCAGAAATTGGTCGCTGATTTCAGCGACCGCGATTTGGCACATCTTGCGGCCGCGACGCTGCAGGACTTTACGGAGCCCGCGCCGGATGCACTGACGGTTTTTGAAAACGGCGCCGGCAGCTGGCGGCTCGAAGCATTCTTCAATGAGTGGCTCAACGACCGTGATGTGGCGGCGGAAATCGCGCCGATCGTAGGCAGAGCATTGCCGCCATTCATCATCGAAGAGGTTCCCGACCTCAACTGGGTCGCAATTTCCCAAGCCGCATTGCCGCCGGTGTTTGCCGGGCGATTTGTCGTGCATGGCAGCCACGATTGCGGACGCGTTGCCCGCGGCCCCAATAACATTTTGATCGACGCTGGAGAGGCGTTTGGCACGGCGCATCATGCCACAACGCTCGGCTGCCTGTTGGCGATTGACCGGCTAACGCGCAGCGAGGCCTTTGATACCGTTCTCGATCTCGGCTGCGGATCCGGCGTCCTCGCGATCGCCGTGGCCAAGGCGCTGCCAGGAGCCGACATCATCGCGACCGACATGGACCCGCAATCGGTTAAAGTGGCCGCGGAAAACATGCGCCTGAACGGTGTCGCTGACCGGATTGCAACGGCAGCCGCGGCGGGCGTTGACCACCCGTGGCTTAGGCAATCGCCGCCCTTCGGCCTGCTGATCGCTAACATTCTCGCCGGACCGCTAATCCGCCTTGCGCCGGCATTGTCGCGCAGCGTTGCGCGCAGCGGCACGCTGCTGCTATCCGGTATCCTCATTCCTCAAGCGCCGCAGGTGATCGCCGCCTACGTCGCGTCCGGTTTTAAACTCGAACGCCATGACAGGATCGTCGGCTGGTCCACCCTGACCTTGCGCCGCCGCTAGAGCAACCATGTTTCAGACCTTTGAAAACACATCCGGATCACAGCACGTCGCAGACCGGGTAAAAGCGCTGCGCGCGGCGCTTGCCAAAGTCAAAGTCGATGCCGTCCTCGTGCCCCGTGCCGACGAGCATCAAGGCGAATACGTTCCGCCGTCGGCCGAGCGGTTGAAATGGCTGACGGGTTTTTCGGGCTCTGCTGGCATTGCTATCGTAACGCGCAAAGCCGCCGTGCTGGTCGTAGACGGGCGCTATACGGTGCAGGCGAAAGCCGAGACCGATACCGACCTATTTGAAGTTTCCCTTCTACCGCGGCCGCGCATCTCCGAATGGATTGCGAACGCGCTGCCAAAAGGCAGCACGGTCGGGTTTGATCCCTGGTTGCACACAAGCGCCGAAATCAGTCGGCTGACGAAGGCGTTGGCGCCGAAAGGTATCACGCTCAAACCGCTTGCGAAGAATGCCGTCGATGGCGTTTGGGGCGATGACAGGCCTGCGCCTCCAACCGCGCCGGCGGTTCCGCAGCCGCTGCAGTGCGCCGGTCGCTCCTCCGCTGAAAAACTTGCGGCGCTTCAGAAGCAGCTGAAGGACGACGGCCAGCACGCCGTCGTCTTAACACTGCCGGATTCCATTTGCTGGCTATTCAATATTCGCGGCAGCGACGTCGCGCACAATCCGGTCGTACTCGCTTTCGCGATCGTCCCGGCGACCGGCAAGGCTGAGCTTTTCATAGACCCCACAAAGATCGCCGACGAAACGCGCGCGCATCTATCGCCCACCGCAAAAATATCGACGCCTGATCAGCTCAAGCCCCGACTGGAAGCACTTCGCGATACGGCGCGCCGGGTGCGCATTGACGGCGATACCGCCGCGTATTGGTTCGAACGAACTCTGGGTGCGAAATCGGCTGTATTTGGTCAAGACCCCTGCATCGTTCCGAAGGCTATCAAGACGGCTTCTGAAATCGCCGGCTCACGCAGCGCACACGAGCGCGACGGCGCGGCCGTCACGCGCTTTCTTGCATGGCTCGACGAGACCGCGCAAAGTGGAGACGTCGATGAGATTTCTGCAGTCCGGCAACTCGAAGCGTTTCGCGACGCAACCGGCAAATTAAAAGAAATTAGCTTTGCCACCATCTCCGGCTCTGGCTCCAACGGCGCAATCGTCCACTATCGCGTAACGGATGCTACGAACCGGGTTTTGAATTCTGGCGAATTGTTTCTCGTCGATAGCGGTGGTCAGTACGAAGACGGCACAACCGACATCACGCGGACGGTCGCAATCGGCGAACCCAACGATGAAATGCGGCAACGGTATACGGCCGTACTTAAAGGGCATATCTCGATTGCAACTGCGCGCTTTCCGAAGGGAACGCGGGGCATCGACCTCGATCCCTTTGCGCGGCGCGCTCTTTGGGATATCGGGGTCGATTTCGATCACGGAACAGGCCACGGCATAGGCAGCTACTTGTCGGTGCACGAAGGTCCGCAATCGATTTCGCGCGCCGGCATGGCTGTGCTGCAACCTGGCATGCTGCTGTCGAATGAGCCGGGCTATTACAAGGAAGGCGCCTACGGCATTCGTTTAGAGAATGTCGTGCTCGTCACAGAATTGCAGGACGTCGCCGGTGGCGATCGGCAGATGATGTCATTCGAAACGCTGACGCTTGCGCCGTTCGACCGCCGGTTGATCGATCCCGCTATGCTGACGACTGCTGAACTCCAGTGGCTCAACGATTACCACGCACGCGTACTCAAAGAGCTTGCGCCCCGCGTCGATACGCTGACGGCCATCTGGTTGGCGCGCGCGACAGAGCCGATTACGCAAAGAACCTGACTATAACTGCGGGAACAGCGCCATCACATCACATCCATCATGATCTCTGCACAGTCAGTCATTTGATGGAGAGACTTCGATGGACCCGATTTTTGATTTCAGCGCCGCCCCGCACCTCCCCTATTCTTTGCGCGAGCAGTTGCAAGTGTCGGTTCGCCCGGAACTTGCGCTTGGCGCATTGAGTGACATCACATTAATTGGCGGTAACGTCGTGGTGCTTGAACGAAATGGCGAATTGTACATTGAATTGGCGAATGCCGCGTGAGTCACTTAAGCGCGACCAATCAATGAAAGCCACTCGTCCTCGGTGAGCACCGTCACGCCGAGGGCTTGGGCGTTGGTCAATTTCGAGCCCGCGTCGCTCCCTGCGATGACGTAGTTTGTCTTTTTCGAAACAGAGCCGGCGACCTTTGCGCCAAGCCGTTCGGCCTGCGCTTTGGCTTCATTGCGCGTGATCTGCGTGAGCGTGCCCGTGAACACCACGGTCTTTCCGGTGACAGCGGACTGCACGGCTTTCGGACGCTCGAACGGCAGGACTGTCACTTCCTTCAGCAGAGCATCGAGAATTTCTGTGTTGTGCGGCTCGCCGAAGAAATCGACGAGCGCATCGACGACGGTTTCGCCGATACCTTCGATATTGTCGATATCGTTGTAGGCGTCGCTACCTTTGCCGCCAGCGATCGCAGCGTCACTCGCCGCGCGCAATGTATCGAGTGTCAGATACGCTTTCGCGAGATCTTTGGCCGTTGTTTCGCCGATGTGGCGGATGCCGAGACCGAATAAGAACCGATCAAGCGGTATGGAGCGGCGCGCATCGATCGCTGCGAACAGCTTATCGAGCGATTTTTGACCGAAGCCTTTTAGAGTCGACAAGGGTTCAGCCGAAGCGGCATCGCGTTTAGCGAGTGTATAGATGTCTGCGGGCGTTTTGATGCGGCCCGTATCGAAGAAAAACTCGATCTTTTCCGCGCCGAGACCGTCGATATCGACAGCATTGCGCGACACGAAATGTTTGAGGCGCTCTTTTGCCTGGGCCGGGCAGACCAGGCCGCCTGTACAGCGGCGCACGACGTCGCCGCTGCCGGTTTCCTCATCGTGATCTCGAGCGGCATGGCTACCGCAAGCAGGGCACGTTTGCGGCATTTCGAACGGGACCGCCGATGCAGGTCGCTTGTCCTCAATAACGCGGACGATTTGCGGAATGACGTCGCCCGCGCGTTGCACAACAACGGTATCGCCAGCGCGGATATCTTTGCGCTTGATCTCGTCTTCGTTGTGCAGCGTGGCGTTCGAGACGACGACACCGCCGACTGTCACCGGTTCGAGTTTTGCAACCGGCGTCAGGGCTCCCGTTCGGCCAACTTGAATATCGATGCTGCGCAAAATCGTTGTGGCCTGCTCAGCGGCAAACTTGTGTGCGACCGCCCAGCGCGGCGAGCGCGACACGAAACCAAGCCGCTCCTGATAATCGAGGCGGTTGATCTTATAGACGACGCCATCGATGTCGTAGCCGAGCTTGGCGCGACGCGCCTCGAGCTTCGTGTAGTATTGCAACAGCGCGTCCGTTGAAGCGCAAACCTTCATATGCGGATTGACCGGCAGTCCCCAGGATTTGAAGGCGGCGACCACAGCCGTCTGTGTATTGCCAGGAAGGCTCGACGCGGCTCCCCACGTGTAGGCGAAAAGGCGCAACGGCCGCTTTGCTGTGATCGACACATCGAGTTGGCGGAGCGAACCCGCCGCAGCGTTACGCGGATTGGCGAAGACCTTTTCACCTTTCTCCGCCTGCGCCGCATTCAAAGCCGCGAAGTCTTTGTGACCGAGAAAGATCTCGCCGCGCACCTCAATGACGTCTGGCACGCCCTTGCCCTTGAGCTGATGCGGAATTTCGGAAATCGTTTTGACGTTCGCGGTCACGTCTTCGCCTTCGGCCCCATCGCCGCGTGTCGCGGCCTGTATCAGCGCGCCCTGCTCGTACCGGAGTGAGATCGAGAGGCCGTCGATTTTGGGTTCGGCCGTTATGTCGAGCGGGTCATCGGCGCCAACTTTCAGAAACCTGCGGACGCGATCGGCAAACTCAATAACATCGTCGTCGTTGAACGCATTGCCGAGCGACAGCATCGCAACGCCATGACGGATTTTGCCAAATGGAGACGCTGGCGGAGCGCCAACCCTATGGGAAGGGCTTTTTGATGTGGCTAAGTGCGGGTGCGCCGCTTCGAGCGCAGTCAGTTTTTGCCTCAGAGCGTCGTAGTCAGCATCCGAGATTTCCGGCGCGTCTTGTTGATAGTAGAGCGCGTCGTGACGCTCGATCTCGGCGACGAGTTCGCGCCAGACGCGGCCAGCATCGGCCTCAGATGCTTTTTTGGATTTGGGTTTTGGAGACTTCGTCATGGTTGCCGTAAAGCTGGTTTTTGCCTCAGAGGCAAGCTCCACCGGCGCCCGCAGAAGCCGAAGCTATCAATCAAGGCTTCGACGGGTGTACGTGTCAGCTCAGCCGCTGCCGAGACCGAACGACGGAACGGCCTTCCAGGCCTTCGACAACCACGAGTCGCTGTCGCCGCGCGGCGCGAGTCCGCCGGATTGCAGCAGCGCGTAGCTGTCCTTGTACCACTTGCTGTCCGGATAGTTGTGACCGAGGACAGCGGCAGCATTCTGCGCTTCGTTTGTGATGCCGAGCGCCATGTAACCTTCCGTCAAACGGGCCAATGCCTCTTCGACGTGGGCCGTCGTCTGATAATCGCTGACGACCGTCTTGAAGCGATTGATCGCGGCGACGTAGTTGCGGCGCTGAAGGTAATAACGGCCGACTTGCATTTCTGCGGCGGCAAGATTGTCTTCCGCCAGACGAATGCGATTGTCGGCATTGACCGCGTATTCACTGTCGGGATAGCGCGTCTTGAGGATCTTGAGCTGCTCAAGCGCTTTGCGCGTCGCCGTCTGATCGCGGTTGGCCCCTTTTATATCGTCGAAGTAGCACGATGCGATGATGTGATGCGCAAGCGGCGCTTCTTTCGTGCCGGGATGCAGGGCCACATAGCGCTCGGCCGACGCGATGGCTTCCGGCGTCTTACCAGCGCGATAATAGGCGTAGGCCGCCATGACGATGGCGCGGCGCGCTTCCGGCGAATACGGATGCTCGCGGTCGAGCGATTCGAATTTCGCCGCTGCGTCTTCGTACTTGCCACGCGACATCAGCGAGTCGCCATCGGCAAACATCTTCGACGGCGGATCGGGATTGAGAGCTTGCGTTGCGTCGATAGACGTCGTCGAGCAGGCGGCCAGCGTCGCGGCAATCAGCAATGCTGCAATCCGGGCCGCGAACGGCCGGGTATTTGCAAACTTTTGCGGCACGACTGTCATCTCAGATCAGAGCCTAGCTATTGTGACGTCAGCCCGGATTGGACTTCAAGGTTTGGCTTAGCATCGAAGCCGCCGCCATAAAAGCATCAAATGCCAATTAAGGCCTTGAAAACAGTGGCTATCAACCACGCTTTTAAGAGCTGAATTATGGCGCCGAAGACGTAACAGCCGCCAAAGTCGTAGATATTGAGCGCCGCGCCATTTGATCAGCGCGGCGGTCCAATGCGCGAAATTTACTCAGCCGCAGCCGCCATAGCGGCCGGTACGTGCGCAACGGTAGCGCGGGCCGGCTTGGTGCGCGGAGCCTGAACCATCGTCCAGTTCGACTCGTCCGCGAACAACGCCTGCAGGACCATCGCGTTCAGACGGTGGCCGCCGCGATATGAGCGATAAGCACCTAGAAGCGGCGCGCCTGCGAGCGAAAGGTCGCCAACTGCGTCAAGCATCTTGTGGCGCACGAATTCTTGGTTGTAGCGGAGACCTTCGCGATTCATGATCTTGTCTTCACCGATAGCGACGGTGTTGGTCAGATCGGCACCGAGAGCCAGACCGGCTTTCCAGAGCTTTTCAACATCGCTCATGAAGCCAAAGGTGCGGGCGCGGGAAAGTTCGTGGCGGAATACGCCGGGGCTCATTTCGTAGGCGAGACGCTGGCGTCCAATGACGGGCGTTGCAAAATCGATTTCGACGTCGAGGCTAAAGCCTGTGTGCGGAACCAATTCGCCCCAGCAGCCGTTCTCTTCTGCGCGGACGGCCTTGAGCACCTTGATGTACTTGCGTGGCTCAGCCAGTTCGCGAATCCCCACCCGGTCAATGGCCTCGACGAAAACCGCCGACGAGCCGTCCATGATCGGAACTTCTTTGCTGTCGATCTCGATATAGAGATTGTCGAGCGACAAACCGCGCAACGCGGCGAGGAGATGTTCGACGGTGCCGACGGTAACGCCGGTTTCGTCACCGATGACCGTGCACAACGTCAGATTCTTGACGTGAGATACGCTCGCCGGAATTTCCGCTACGACGCGACCTCGTTTGGTCACGAGGAAGCGGAGCCCGGTGTTCGCTTCTGCTGGATGCAGCGTAAGCGATACCGGGGCTCCACTGTGCACCCCCGTGCCTGTTAAACGAACCTCGCGAGCGAGCGTTGTTTGCCGCGCACCGATGAATCGATTCGACATTCTGCGCCGTCCCTCATGCAATTGGCTAACCGCTGCTCCCCAGCATTAATGCGGTCAACCACCCCCGAAACTGTCAGACTGCTCTACTTTTAGGCTTATGGTCTGCGGCGTTATTTGCCGTCTTAACCCGAGCCTGAGAGACATCCTTTCCAGTTCGTATATTGGACGCTAACTGCTTCGCCCATGCTCGACAAATCACGCTTTCTTACACTGTGTTACTATCCCTAAGGTATTGCCGCATCGCCGGAATCCATAGTCTGAACACGCAATTTTTGCAGCGTTCACTGGCGAATATGACAAATCACACATGCTCGGCTCGGCGTACCATGACCGATAGGTAAAGCTTATCCACCAACCTCCGATGCCTTGCGTCCGAATCGGCCGAAGAAGCCACCCTTACGTCTGTCCTCGCCCGAATTCGCGCCATTCGCAGAGTTTCCCGATTGTTTAGCGTGCCAGTCGCGCTGGCCAACGACAGGAAATTCGTCGAGGTCTGGAATACGACGCGTTGTCCGCGGTGCTTCGACAGGCGCCTGCGGCTGAAACGTCTGATGATAGGCATACGGCGAGTGTGCGGGCACGCCAGCGTTCGGCGGTTGCGGCGGCATTGTGTTGTAGCTGCCGTGCTGATTTCCGCCGTGCTGGCCAACGCCGATGTGCGCGAACCCTTCTTCGATGCTGACGTTGTTTGGCGCTGTCCACGATTCGCGACGCTGCGCGAGTGCCGGGGCGTAATGCGGCGGCGGAACGGCAACAGGCTCGGCAGCTTGCGCGCCGCTCAATACGTCGGTGAGCCTGCGTTGCATCTCGTCATTCGGAGGCTGCTGTGGCGCAGCGACCGGACCCGGAACTGGGCCTGGATAAAATGGACGCGACTGTTGTGGTGCGGATTGAGCACCAGATGCGTTTGATTGCAGCGGCGATTTTGCTGGCGCCACGGCTGGGCGCTGTGGTTCGCCAACACGACCCATGCCGGACGCCACGATCGAGACGCGCAATCGATCACCGAGATTGTCGTCAAACGTCGCGCCAACAATGATGTTGGCGTCGGGATCGACTTCCTGGCGTACACGGCTTGCGGCCTCATCGACTTCGTACAACGTCATATCGCGGCCGCCGGTGATCGACAGCAGCAATCCGCGTGCCCCTTTCAGCGTCACGTCGTCGAGAAGCGGATTGGCGATTGCTTCTTCGGCGGCAAGGATCGCGCGGCGTTCGCCGGTTGCTTCACCTGTTCCCATCATCGCCGTGCCCATGCCGCTCATGACGGTTTTCACATCTGCGAAATCGAGATTGATAAGGCCCTCTTTTAAGACCAGCTCGACGATGCAGGCGACGCCCGAATAAAGCACCTGGTCGGCCAGAACGAAGGCTTCCGCAAACGTTGTGCGCTCGTTGGCGACGCGGAACAGGTTCTGGTTCGGAATGACGATCAGCGTATCGACGTGCTGGCGTAGCAATTGAACGCCGGCTTCTGCAATACGCAAGCGGCGGGCACCTTCGAACTGGAACGGTTTGCAGACGATGCCGACCGTCAGAATACCAAGTTCACGTGCCGTGCGCGCAATCACGGCCGCGGCACCCGTACCGGTGCCACCACCCATTCCGGCGGCGATGAAAACCATATGCGATCCAACAACATGTGAACGGATCTCGTCCATGGCTTCTTCGGCCGCGGCTTCACCGATCTCGGGCCGCGACCCGGCACCTAGACCTTCGGTCAAGCTGGCGCCCAATTGAATGCGATGTTCCGCACTCGACGCTGCAAGGGACTGCGCGTCTGTATTGGCAACAACGAAATCGACACCCTGCAATCCAGCGGCGATCATGTTGTTGACCGCGTTGCAGCCCGCGCCTCCAACGCCGATCACCGTCAATCGCGGCTTGATATCGACCAATTTCGGCAGTTGCAGCTTAATGCTCATAACGCCCTCGGGTGTAACCGTCGTTGTGCTTTGCTGCTGACATGCAGCGAATGCGATTATTTCAGAACGCGGAACTGACGCTTGCTGTCACTCAAAAACCGGCTTTAAGCCACGAACTCACGCGGCCAATGTATCCGCGCGCGGGATCGCCGCGATCACGGTAGGAGCCGAAGCCCGTATCCTGAGCAACTGATGCAATCGCCAGTCCTGCAATCGTCGCGAATTGAGGTCCGCTGAACGCTTCCGGCAATTCCGGCATAGCTATCGGACGGCCAATCCTGACGGGCCGGCCCATTTGATTAGCGACGAATTCCGAAAGACCCAGCAGTTGGCTCGCGCCTCCAGTTACGACAATTTTTTCGCCGGCATATGCGCTCGCACCATTCTCGGCCAGACGCTCGCGCGCAAGACCGAGGATTTGGGCAACGCGGGGGCGGATGATGTCCGTAAGCCGCGCCTTGGTCGTCTGGTAAGTCGCGCCGTCCTCTTCGCCCGCAAGGGGATAAGTGAACGCTTCATGCTCGTCAGACTGGGCAGTGACCATTGTGCCATAAAGCGTTTTGATTCGCTCGGCCTCAACGAGTGGTGTCTGCAACGTCTTGGCGATATCGAACGTGATGTGCTGCGATCCGACCGGTACAACGTCGGCTCCGACAAAACGTCCGTCTGCGAAGATGCCGATCGTCGTGGTGCCTGCGCCAAAATCGATTGTTGTAACGCCAAGTGCGCGCTCTTCTTCGGTCGTCACAGCAAGGGCGCTGGCATACGGCGCAGCAACAAGGCCATCACAGGCCAAGTGCGCCCGTTCGATGAGAAGCAGCAGGTTTCTCAGCGGGGCTTCGTCGGCGGTCACAGCGTGCAAATAGGCTGACAGTTTGCGCGCAGCCAGTCCGCGTGCGTCGAGCACGCCTTCCGTGCCGTCGAGCCGGAAGCCAAGACGGTTCATGTGGATCAGCATACGGCCATCGCGCTCGGCAAACGCGCGGCCACCGTGCATCATGCGCTGGACGTCACCATCGCTGACCACGCCGCTGCCAATATCGGCGTTGGCGGCGAAATGCCTCGATCCCAAACGGCCGGCAGCAATCGCAACGCTGACGCTCGAGATGTTCAAGCCTGCAGCCTGCTCCGCCTGGCTGATCGCGGCGCGTACTGCATCCTCGGCGGCGTCCAGGTCTGTCAGCACGCCGGCTTTCACGCCTTTTGATTTTTGCAGTCCGAGCCCTAGGAAGCGCAAACCCCATCCGCCCGCGCGTGGACGGACGTCGATCGCCGGCGCCGCAATGATCGCCGCGCCGACCTTGCTGGTTCCGATATCGAGAATGCCGAAAATCTGCTGGTTGCGCCGATCGCTGCTCGAAGGTGCCATCATCGCGCCGCCCTCATCTGTGATGATACCGGCTCTGCGACGTGCGACGCCACAGTGGCGCCGGATCGGATCACGGCACGGCCAGGCGTTCTGACGTCAATCGTAACCGCAGGGCCAGCAAGCGCCTTGCGCAGCGTTGCGTTGGACGTGACGTAATTCAATCCTTCGATTTCGCGATCCGCCGCAAGCTCAATTCTGCTGCCAGTCTTCAGTGCGATGCTCCAGCGGCGCTCAGCAATTCGCTCGGCAAAGCTGAGGCGCGATGCGATCTCATGATGTGTTGAGATCGCCGCAAGCAAGAGAGGCGCATCGGCGTTCGCGCCCTCGCCTGCGACCTGCGGCAATGCCCAATTGGTCGCTGGCGGCACCGGTCCGAGCGTCCGGCCTGTCGCATCGATCAGCAGATTTTTATCGCCGCGGCGCCATATCGCTGCGGGTATCCGCTCTCGAATTTCGATGTTCACAATGCCAGGAAATACCCGCGTTATCTGCGCAGTATCGACCCAAGATATCCGCTCGATGCGTTTCAGAGCGGCAGCCGTATCAAGAGATGCGAACGTCCTGACGTTGATCAAATCAAGAGCGTCGAAAACGTCGGTATCGATTGTGTACCGCTGCCCCGTCAGACCGACCTGATCGATACCGAAACCGGCTGAAATCATGATGCGCGTGGATACGTCATCAAAGCTGCTCCGCGCCTCGCTCAGCGTCATATCGGACAGCGAAAAAGCAACGGCGCTCGTTGCACCAAGTGCCGCAATGATGGCGGCCGAAGCCAACGCCAACGGCGAGTGCTTCGACGTTTTTCTCGGTACGCGACGGCGATCGCCGCGCGGAATTTGCAGCGTCAGACCATTGTTTGCAGGAGAGGCTTTTCGCGGCTGCAGCGCACGGTGGAACATGCGAACCGGAGGACGAGACGTGACCGGTTCGGGCGATTGCGCATCGAGCGCCCGCCACCAGAACCGCGATCCCATTCCTACCTGTTGCAACTCGCGTCCTCGATCATCCACCGCACCAGGGTGCCAAACGGCCACCCGGCGTACCCTGCAAGCTCCGGCACGAGCGACGTTCCCGTCATACCCGGCTGCGTATTCACTTCCAGGCAGATCAATTCGCCCGTACCGCCCGGCGTGTCGTCGAAACGGAAATCCGCGCGCGACACGCCCCGGCATCCGAGCGCCTGATGAGCCTTAAGGGTTAATGAACGGACTGATTGGTAAACATCCGGTAAAAGTTGTGCAGGCAGCTCATGCTTCGAGCCGCCGGGCGCGTATTTGGCTTCGAAATCGTAGAACTCGAGACCTTTGAGCGGCACGATCTCGATGACGTCGGTGACGAAGTCGCCGATGACCGCACACGTTAGCTCGCGACCAGCGATAAAGCGCTCGGCCATAACGATCTGATCAAGGTCGCCGCCTGCGGCGATCGAATTCGGTGGACGTTCAGCACCGGGCGGGACGATGACGACGCCGACGCTCGAACCTTCAGCTACCGGCTTGATGACGTAGGGCGGATTGATCGCGTGCGCTTCGAGGGCTTCGCCGCGGGTGAGCAGCCGCGCTTCGGCGACGGGCACACCAGCGAGCTTCATGACGTCTTTCGCACGCTCTTTGTGCATGGCGAGCGCCGACGAAAGCACGCCAGAATGCGTGTACGGGATTTCAAGCATTTCGAGAATGCCTTGGACGCAGCCATCTTCGCCGAATTTGCCGTGCAACGCGTTGAAGCAGGCGTCCGGCTTCATTGCGGCGAGCACATCGGCAACGTCGCGACCAACATCGATCTCGTCGACGGTGTAGCCTTCGCCGCGCAGGGCTTCGGCAACGGCGGCGCCGGACCGAAGAGAAACCTCGCGCTCGGCAGACAGTCCGCCTTTAAGAACGGCGACGGACGTGCGCGTCCGCTTTGGAGCTTGACCAAGCTTGCTCATGATTTTTTCGCCAATGCTTCGCCGATCGGGCGGCCGTTAACCGGGACACCGAGCCGAATAATTTCCCAGTTGAGCGTCACGCCGGCAGTTTCCTTAACGCGGGCGCGCACGGTTTCGCCGAGTGTCTCGACATCTTCGCCCGACGCTTGCTGGTCGTTGATCAGGAAGTTGCAGTGCATTTCTGAAACCTTCGCGCCGCCGACCCGTAAACCGCGGCAACCCGCGGCATCAACGAGTTTCCAGGCACTGTTGTTCGACGGATTCTTGAACGTCGAGCCGCCCGTGCGCTCCTTGATCGGCTGATTTTTTTCGCGGTACTCGGCGACCTCATCCATTTCTTTGAGAATTTCAGCGGGATCGCCGAGCGGCCCGGAATACGTCGCTTCTGTAAAAATCCAGCCGTCCTGAATTCCGCAATGGCGATAGGTGAAGCCCATGTCGGCATTTGAGAGAACGTAGACGTTGCCGTCGAGATCGACCGCGCGCGCGGATACGAGGCAATCTTTGGTTTCGCGACCATGCGCGCCGGCGTTCATGCGCAAGGCTCCACCGATTGATCCAGGGATGCCGCGATAGAATGCAAGGCCGGTGATGCCTGCTTCTGCCGCCGCGCGCGCAACTTTGACATCCGGCACAGCGGTTCCAGCGCGCAGAACATTGCCATCGACCTTGATTTCGCTGAAACCGCGGCCAAGCCGAATGACGACGCCCGGAACACCGCCGTCACGGACCAGCAAGTTCGATCCAAGCCCAATGACCTGGATCGGAACGTTGTCGGGAAGCTTTTTCAGAAAGTACGACAGGTCAGCTTCGTCGGCAGGCGCGAATAGCACTTGCGCTGGACCGCCAACGCGGAACCACGTGATGTCGGCGAGTTGCGCATTTGCCGTAAGGCGCCCGCGAAGGTCCGGCATGATCGCGCGGAGATCGTCGGTGATATCGGCGAACATCAAACGGCACTCCCGCGATTGCCGCTTTGCGCCAGCCATTCCGGCAACGCGTGCGCCCATTCCGTTGACAAGCCCGCGCCGAGGCAGACGACGCTATCGCCGCGCCGTGCTTGCCTTTGTATAGCCGGCACCAGATCAGCTGGCGCCGCGATCGATTCAACCGACGCGTGGCCCTTTGCGCGAATGCCCTTGGCGAGCGTGTGATGGTCGATGCCGGCAATCGGGCTTTCACCGGCCGTATAGAGCGGCGCCACGATGACGTGATCGGCGTCACGGAAACACGAGGAGAAATCTTCGAAGAGGTCGTGGACGCGCGTATAGCGATGCGGTTCGACGACCGCGATGACGCGGCCTTTTGCGCCGCCACGCGCGGCGGCGAGAACGGCTGTGATTTCTGCAGGATGATGGCCGTAGTCGTCATAGATGGCGACGCCGTTCCATTCGCCCGTCAACTGGAAGCGGCGCTTCACGCCAGAGAAGCCTGCCATCGCGGCTTGAATTTTCGCGTCGTCGATACCTGCTTCGGTGGCAACCGCAATGGCCGCCAGCGCGTTGAGCGCATTGTGAGCGCCGGGAATAGGCACGGTCCAATTGTCGAGGCGTCGCGCACCGCCGCGCACGACCGGCGCAAGCACCGCGTCGAACCGTGTGACGTTGCCTTCGATGCGGACGTTCTCAAGGACAAGATCGGCATCCTTGCTGACACCGTAGGTCAGGAGGCGGCGGCCATCGGACCGTAGATTGAGGCGGTCGACCATCGCGCGCACAACCGGATGATCGACGCACGCAATCGCGAGACCGAAGAACGGGATATTCTTGAGGAAGGCTTCGTACTCGCGATGCATGACCTCTACCGAGCCGAAGTAATCGAGATGCTCGGGGTCGATATTGGTGACGATGCCGATCTCCGTCGGCAGCCGTGTGAATGTACCGTCGCTTTCATCCGCCTCGACAATCATCCACTTGCCTTGGCCTAGACGGGCGTTCGAGCCCCAGGCATTGATAATGCCGCCTGTGATGACCGTCGGCTCCTGGCCGGCTTCAGTGAAAATATGCGACAGCAGCGACGTCGTCGTGGTTTTGCCGTGCGTGCCGGTAACGGACACCGTTGAATAGAGCCGCATCAATTCAGCGAGCATTTCGGCGCGCCGGATGATCGTCAGCCCCTTGTCGCGCGCGGCTATCAGTTCTGGGTTCGATGCTTTGACGGCCGTCGAAATGACGACGTAGCGCGCGCCGATCAAATTGACCGCATCATGCCCGACAAAAACGCGAATGCCCTTCGCGCGGAGCCGCTTGACGTTGGCGCTATCCTTTTGATCCGAACCCTGGACCGTGTAGCCCTTGGCAACGAGAATTTCGGCAATGGCACTCATACCGATGCCGCCGATGCCGATAATATGGAACGGACCGATGTTGGCCGGCATTTGCATCGCGTGAAAGTTCCTCGTCTGACGTGGCGCGTGGGACGTGATAAACGCGACAGTGTTAGGCGATTACGATGGCGGCTCCGCTGCGTCAGCGCGCCGCAATTTCGAGCGCAAAATCCGCGAGACGCGCAACGGCATCCGGGCGTCCGGCTTTTTTAGCGGCAACGGCGGCCGCCGCAAGAGCATCCGGCGCGCCGGCTAACCGGGCAACTTCGGACGACAGGCGCTCCGGCGTCAGATCTTTTTGCTCGATACACCAACCGCCGCCCGATTCGGCAAGCCGGCGCGCATTGTTAAGCTGATCATTGTCGAGGGCGTGCGGCAATGGAACGAGCAACCCGGGGCGGCCGACAACGGTCAACTCTGCGACGGTGGATGCGCCCGCCCGGCCGACGACGAGATGCGATTTTGCCATGCGCGACGGCAAGTCTTTGAAGAAGGCGGCAACGTCGGCGGCGATCCCGCTTTCTGCGTAAGCGAGGCGAACGCGGTCGATATCCTCGTCGCGCGCTTGCTGCGTAATGCGCATCCGCTGTTTGATTTGAGACGGCAGCGCCGCTAACGCCGGCGGCATAGCATCGGAAAAAAAACGCGCACCCTGACTGCCGCCGAACACGAGCACTTGGAAAGGCGCATCGCCACCGCTGGCCACGTACGGCTCCACCGACGCATCAATGACAACTTGGCGAACGGGGTTACCCGTGAAGCGCGCTATAGCTGTCAATTCACCGTCGAGGTATTTCGTTGATTCAAACGACGTCGCTATGCCCGTAACGCGTTTTGCCAGCATGCGATTGGCGCGTCCAAGGACGGCATTCTGCTCATGGAGAATGGTTGGAATGCCGCGAAGCCGCGCCGCCATGAGCGGCGGGAACGTCGGATATCCGCCGAACCCAATAACGACGCTTGGGCGCACCGCGCCAAGGATTGCGTGGGCCGCTTTCGTACCCCGCGCCAGCGCAAGCGCCGTCTTGGTTGCAGCGATCGGTGATTTGCCTGCGAGTGTCGCGGCGGGAACTTGATAGACAGTCCGCGCCGGAAAGCCGGAGCCATAGCGATCGCCGCGCATGTCTGTGATCAGATCGACGGCGATGCGGCGGCGCTGCAGTTCTTCGGCGAGCGCGAATGCCGGAAACAAATGTCCGCCTGTGCCGCCTGCGGCCAACATTACGGTCGTTGGTGTTGTCATGCGTTCGTCACCGCGTCTCAATTTGCTGCTCGCCGCGCGCGTAATCGAGCGTGTCGAGCGTCGCGACCAATCGCGGCTTTTTAAGGCGTTGCGGGTCGGGACGATAGCGTGTCAGCGCCAACAGCATGCCGGACGTAACGGCGAGCGCGATCATCGATGAGCCACCTGCGGAAATAAATGGCAACGTCATTCCCTTCGGCGGCAGCATGCCGATGTTGACGCCCATATTGATCAGCGCCTGCAAGCCGAACATGATCGCCAAGCCCTGGATCGCAAGCCGATCCGCGGCTTGCGGTTCTTCTGCTGCGCGAATGAGCGCTTTGATGACAATCGTCGCGAAGATGCTGAGCAACACCAGGCAGGCGATAACGCCGTATTCTTCCGCGACGACCGCAAAAATGAAATCGGTATGCGCGTCCGGCAGCACGGACTTGATCGTGCCTTCGCCAGGGCCGCGCCCGAACAGGCCGCCTTCGGCAAACGACTGCATGGCGCGATCGACTTGAAAGTTTTCGAATGGGAGCGGGCTGAAAAAGCGATCCAACCGCGACTGGACATGACCTAGATTTTCATACGCGAGCCAGAGGCCAGCACCGCCAATCAAGGCGAGCGCGGCGGCACCAGCAATCGGCAGACCGGCAAGCAGATACATGATGCCCGCCGTCGTGCTGATCAGAACGGTCTGCCCGACATCGGGCTGCGAGACGAGCAACGCGGCGAACAAGGCCCACAGAACAATCGCGATCGGCGCGGCAGGAACATCGTGGCGGCCAACGGCCTCAGTGAACAGCCAGGCCATCACGACGACAAATGCAGGCTTTGCGAATTCTGACGGCTGCAACGAATATCCGGCGAATGACAGCCAGCGCTGCGCACCGTTCATCTCAGCGCCCGTCAGAAGAACAGTCACCATGCCGGCAAGCGCAGCCAAAAGCAGTATTGCCGCAAATCGCCGTATCCGCGACGGCGAAAGAAAAGAAAGCGACAGCATGAGTATGACGGATGCTGCAGCGAACACGACGTGCCGCTCGACGAAATGATAGGTGTGGAAGCCCTTCTTCAGCGCCACGGCTGGCGAGGCCGCGAACGACAATATCAGGCCGATAACGACGAGCGATAGCAGGGCAGACAACAGCGTCCGATCGATCGTGAAAAGCCATTCGGCGAAGCGGCTTTTGTCGGCCCGGCTGAAGCTCATGCTCGGCCTCGCATCGTGATGCCGGGAAGCTCTGCTACCAAAGCACGGAAAGCGTCGCCGCGAACTTCGAAGTTTTTGAATTGATCGTAGCTTGCGCAGGCTGGAGATAACAGCACGACGGGTTGACCAGCCGCCGACGCCGACGCGTCACGCGTCGCCGCAGCGACCGCAGCGTCGAGCGTTCCACTCCGTTCGTACGCGACCTTGCCATCGAGAGATTGCGCGAACGCATCGGTTGCCGCGCCAATCAGATAGGCTTTCGTAATGCCCGCAAAATACGGCGCGAGCGTTTCAATGCCGCCGTCCTTGGGTTTGCCGCCGAGAATCCAGTAGACGTCGCGCGGGAACGATAGCAGCGCTTTTTCGGTGCTGTCGGCGTTCGTCGCCTTGCTATCATTGATGAATAGCACGCGCCCGAGATTGCCGAGCTCTTCCATGCGGTGCGCTAGCCCGCCGAAAGATGACAGCGCGCCCTGCCAGTCAATATCTGTTGGCATTCCGAGCGCGGCGAGTGCTTCGCGCACCGCGGCAACGGCAGCGAGCGCGTTCTGCGCGTTGTGTCCGCCGCGCAAAGTCCCGATGCCGGCGAGATTGCCGAGCTTGACGGCAAGCCCCTCGCGATTTGCGCAAACGATCTCGTCGCCCAACATGCTGTAACCCGGCGCCAGCTTATTTTTTGCGCTGAAGGCAACGGCGGCGGACTGAGCCGCGACGCGGCGCTTCAGAATATCGACGCAGTAGCGGTCGTCGACAGAGATCGCTGCAATATCGGCGCCGCCAATCAAACGCTCCTTGACGCGCGCATAGTTTTCAATCGTTCCGTGGCGGTCGAGGTGATCGGGCGTCACGTTCAACAGAATGCCGACCGTCGGCGCGAGTGTCGGCGTCAGATCGATTTGAAACGAACTCATTTCTACGACGTGGAAGCGCTTCAGTGCAGGTTCTTCCAGTTGCAGAACAGCGACGCCGATATTGCCACCCATCTGCACGTCGTATCCGGCAAAGCGCAAGATGTGCGCGATCAGTGCCGTCGTCGTCGACTTACCGTTTGTGCCGGTGATCGCGATGAACGGTGCATCTGGCAGACGCGCCGCGCGCTCGCGGGCGAAGATTTCGATATCGCCGATGATTTCGACGCCAGCAGCTTTCGCCTTGGCGACAATCCAGTGCGGTTCGGGATGCGTCAGTGGTACGGCAGGCGCCAAAACGAGACTTGAGAACTTCGACCAGTCCGCCTCCGTCAGATCTACAAGTGGTACGCCGGCTTGGGCTGCTGCGGCACGGCTCGCCTCGCCGTCATCCCACGCGGCGACCATCGCGCCGCCCGCCAACAACGATTGGACGGCGACCTTGCCCGAGCCGCCAAGGCCGAACACGGCAACCGCCTTTCCAGCAAATGTTGTGGCGCGAATCATCGGGAGAAATCTAACGCAGAACTGATGTTTTGGCGTGTGGCCTCAGCGCAGCTTCAGGGTCGCAAGTCCAATCAGCGCCAGGATGACCGAAATGATCCAGAAGCGGATCACGATTGTCGATTCCTTCCAGCCCTTTTGCTCATAGTGGTGGTGCAGCGGCGCCATACGGAAAACACGCTTGCCCGTCCACTTGAATGATACGACCTGGATGATGACGGACAGGGTCTCAAGAACGAACAGCCCACCGACGATTGCGAGAACGATCTCGTGCTTGATGGCGACCGCGATGGCCCCGAGCGCACCGCCAAGGGCAAGCGATCCGGTGTCGCCCATGAAAATCATGGCGGGTGGGGCGTTGAACCAAAGAAAACCGAGGCCGGCGCCAATCAACGCTCCGCAGATGACGGCAAGTTCGCCTGTGCCGGGGACGAAATGGATTTGCAGGTACGTCGCGAATTTTGCGTTCCCACAAAGATACGCGATGACGCCGAACGTTCCGGCGGCGATCATCACCGGTACGATCGCCAAGCCATCGAGGCCGTCCGTGAAATTGACGGAGTTTCCGGCGCCCGCAATCACAAGGATCGACAGGAGAATGAAGCCAATGCCGAGACCGACCGGCCAGCTCATATCGAGCGTCAGATCCTTGAAGAATGGGAATGTGAGCTTGTGGGCAAGTTCGGGCGGCGCAAGCTGCATGATGAAGTAGCCGGCGATGGCCGCGACCAAAATCTCAAGCGATATGCGCGCACGGCTGGAGAACCCGTCGCTCGAGCGTTTCGTTACCTTCAAGAAATCATCGTAGAACCCGATCATGCCGTACGCCAGCGTGACGCCGATAACGACCCAGACGTATCCGTTTTCAAGCTGCCCCCATAACAGCGTCGAAACAAGAACGCCGGCGAGGATCATGAGACCGCCCATCGTCGGCGTGCCACGCTTCAGCTGATGCGACTGCGGGCCGTCACTGCGGATCGGCTGGCCCTTGCCCTGCTTGACCCGCAGCAGATCGATGATCGCCGGACCAAACATCATGACAAACAGAAGCGCCGTGAAAATCGCGCCGCCAGTGCGAAAAGAAATGTAGCGGAACACATTGAGCGCGCTGATCTGATCGCTGAAGTTCACCAGTTGGTACAGCATGTGATCGTGCGATCTCCGTTTCGTTCAGCATCAACTTAAACGCAAATTTCAGCGCAGCTCACCGGCTTTGGCAAAGCGCGTTTTGACGGCGTCTACCAGCGCTCCGAGTTTTGTGCCATTCGATGCTTTGACCATCAGCACATCACCCGCCTGCATATGCGACAAAACCAGCGGCGTGAGCTCTGCTGCCGTCGCCGCATAGCCGCCCTTCATAGCCGACGGCGCGGCATCATAAAGGCCTTTCATCAACGGACCACAGGCAAACAACAGGTCAACGCCTGCCTCATCCACAGCATCGAACAGATCGCGGTGCAATTGCGGCGCAGCTGGCCCGAGTTCCAACATGTCGCCCAGTACCGCGATACGCCGCGGGAATTGGACCAAAGAGACGGCCGCGAGCGTCGCGAGCGCGGCGCGCATCGATGCTGGATTGGCGTTGTAGCTCTCATCGATCAGCAGGACATCGCCGCCGGGCGCGGAAAGCCTCGTGCGCGCACCGCGCCCAGGGGGTGGCGCAAGTTCGCGAAGCGCCGTTAGCGCTGACTCGAGTGGCGCACCGGCGGCGTCGAGCGCGGCCGCAACGGCGAGCGCGTTTTCCGCATTATGATGACCAGGCATAGCAAGAACAATCGTAGACGTTCGGCCGCTCCGAAGTCGCACGTCGATCTTCTGATAAGCACCATCATCGCCAGTCATCACACCACTGACATCTGCGGAGTCATCGAAGCCGAACGTCAAGACTGACGCATTGGTTGGCCGGGCAAGACCCGCGAGGCGATCCGCATGCGCGTTGCGTAATTTGATGATCGCCTTCCCGCCCGGCTCCAGTCCTTCAAAAATTTCGGCCTTTGCATCGGCAATAGCTTCGACGTTCGGAAAGTGTTCGAGATGCACGGCCTCGACCGTGGTCACGATCGCCGCGTGCGGCCGAACCATTTTCGTCAAGGGCCGGATTTCACCAGCGTGGTTCATGCCGATTTCAAAGACGGCGTACTGCGTATCTGCCGGCATCCGCGCCAACGTCAGCGGCACGCCCCAATGATTGTTGTAGGATTTTTCTGATGCGTGGACGCGGCCGGGCGCGACTTTCGTAAGACACGCGCGCAGCATTTCCTTGGTCGTCGTTTTGCCCGCACTTCCCGTGACGGCGATCACGCGGGCATCCGACGACAAACGCGCACGCGCGGCGATGCCTATTTTTTCCAGCGCCTTTAACGGATCGTTTGTCCGCAACAGCGCGCCGTCGCCCGGCTGGCGCACGTAGGCCTCCGAGACAATCGCGAGCGACGCGCCGTTCTTGAATGCGGTCGTCACGAAATCATGACCGTCGCGCTGATCCTTCAAGGCAACGAAAACGTTGCCAAGCTCAATCGCGCGTGTATCGAACGTATATCCAGTGATCGCGCCGCTTGGCGTACCGTCGGCTCTTCCGCCAGACGCAGCAACGAGATCAGAAAATTGCCATAGCGCTTCGCTCATTCGTGCGCCTGCCCGTGCTCAGTGCCAGACAGGGCCTTCTTGATTTCGGCATGATCGGAGAACGGCAGTACGGTCGTGCCGACGATCTGACCCGTCTCGTGACCCTTACCGGCAACCAGCACAACATCACCCTTGCCCATGCCGCCAACGGCATGACGGATCGCCTCCGTCCGGTCTCCGATTTCGATCGCGTCCGGTGCTGCCGCGAGAATTTCGGCGCGGATCGCGGACGGCACTTCGGAGCGCGGGTTGTCGTCAGTAACAATGGCGACGTCAGCTTCCTGGTTTGCGATCGCGCCCATGAGCGGACGCTTGCCCTTGTCGCGATCGCCGCCACAACCGAACACGCAAATGAGTTTGCCGGTGACGAATGGGCGGCACGCGGCAAGCGCCGCCGATAGCGCTTCTGGCTTATGGGCATAATCGACGATTGCCAGGCCGCCGTTTCGTTCGCCAATAATTTCGAGCCGGCCAGGAACGCCTTTGAGCGTCTGAAGCGAGCCAAGCACGCGCGCTGTATCTTCGCCTGCGGCAATTGCAAGACCGGCCGCCGTCAACGCGTTCTCGGCCTGATACGCGCCAACCAGCGGGAGGAGAATTTCGTAGGTCTTGCCATCAGCGGTGATCGACATTTTCTGCCGGAAGCCATCAGTCGTGAGCGTCGCGCGACGCAGCGTGTCGCCGGTGCTGCCAACGGTCAGCACGTTCAAGCCGCGTTGCTGAGCTGCAGCAATCACGCGATCCGCATACGCGCCATCAGTGTTGACGACGGCCGTTTGTCCTGGCTGCAGAAGTTCGGTGAAGAGACGCAACTTCGCGGCGAGATAGTCTTCGACATTCGCATGGTAGTCCATGTGATCGCGGCCAAGATTTGTGAAAGCGGCAGCGGTCAATCGCACGCCGTCGAGGCGATGCTGATCGAGACCGTGAGACGATGCTTCAAACGCAAGATGCGTGACGCCCTCGTCCGCAAGGCCCGCAAGCGTTGCGTGCAACGTCACCGGATCGGGGGTCGTCAATGAGCCGTATATCGCACCAGTCGGCTTTACGACGCCGATGGTGCCGAGCGACGCGGCGCTCCGTCCCAATGCTGCAAAAATTTGTCGCGTGAAGTCGGCAACGGATGTCTTACCGCTGGTCCCCGTGACCGCCACGGCTATATCCGGCTGGCGACCCGCAAACTTAGCCGCGATCAAAGCCAGGACGCGGTGGGGATTATCGACTTCAAGCAGCGTCACGGCTTCAGGGACCGCCGCAGCTTTGCCGCGACCGGCGATAACGACGCGCGTTCCTCGCGAAATGGCATCAGGAATGAACGTCGCGCCGTCGGCCTTCGTGCCCGGCAACCCGGCGAAAATTATCCCAGGCGCTGCTGCGGCGCTCGCAGCCGTAATTCCGAGAACGTCAATCTCTTCCGCGCCTGCGGGCGGCAGTATACCAGCAGGCAGAGCGTCGGCGAGCCGCATAGTCCCTCACGCGCGGGAAGTATCATATCAGCCCTCGAGCGGACCGAGGATCGCTATAAAGCCGGTTCTTAGGGTGCGCCAGGAAAAGCGTCAAATCAGCGGCGATTATTGTGTCGCGACCGTGCTCACGGGCACCACACCGAGTTGTCCCGCAATGCGCCCGATCACCCTGGCCGTGACCGGCGCGGCGTTCGTCGAGGCCGTACGCTGGCCGTTCGTTTCTTCAGAGCCCTTCGGCTCGAATAGCAGTATGAAAGTCAGATACTGGGGGTCGTCCATCGGAAACGCGCCGAGAAACGACGACAAGACGGCCGACTTGTTATAGCGCCCACCTTCTGCAAGCTCTGCAGTGCCGGTCTTTCCGCCAACGCGGAATCCCGGAACGTCGGCGCGTTTTCCGGTGCCGTCGCTCTCCATAACATTGAGACGCATCATGCTCGCAACGCCTGCCGACGTTTCGCGCGTAACGAGGCGCGATGCGCGCGCATTGGTTCCTGGCTGATATTTGAGCAACGTCGGCTTGACGCTGACACCGCCATTGAGAATGGACGCCGCTGCCGCCGCAAACTGCAACGGCGCAACCGCAATGCCGTGGCCATACGAGACCGTAATCAGTTCGGCACGCTCCCAGCGCGATGGCAACTGCGGCGCTGGAACGGCACCAGCCTCCGTCTTCATAACATCGAGAAGCCCCAACTTTTTCAGGAAAGCACGGGTGCGGTCCGGACCGGCTTGCAACGCGAGCATGCCTGCGCCGACGTTCGACGAGTGCGTGAAAATTTCGGACATCGTCAACGGCCGTCCAATGCCGTGGGCATCGCGAATCGTGTGGCGTCCGGCGACAAGTGGCTCGCGCACGTCATAGATCGATGACGGCTTGGCGAAGCCCGCGTCCAAAGCCATCGCGACTGTGAGTGTTTTAAAGACCGATCCGAGCTCGTAAGTACCGCCGGATATTTTGTCTGTCGTCGAACTGTCGCTCAAATTCGGCGCGCGTGCCGGATCGATCCGCGGCAACGATGCGCTGGCGACGATTTCGCCCGTCTTGATGTCGAGCACCAATCCGGCCGCACCCTGGCTGGAGTACCGGCGGACGGCCGTATCAAGCTCATCTTCGAGTGCGTGCTGCACGCCGATATCGAGCGACAGGCGAACGGGCGCTTGTGTCGACAAGGTTGCCGAGTTGACAGGATCGACGCCAATCGCGTCGTCGATATATTTCTCTATGCCCGACGTGCCCTTGTTATCAACATTGACTGTCCCCAACACATGGCCTGCAAGTGCGCCGCCCGGATAGGCACGGCGCAGTTCCTTGCGAAAGGCTAAGCCCGGCAGACCGAGATTGTGTATGCGCTGCGCGACGGCGGGCGACAGACCTCGGCGCACCCAGACAAAGCGGCGGACTTTATCAGAGAGTGCTGCACGCAATTCCGACGCGTTGAGATCGGGCAATACGGTCAACAGCTTTTCGACAACCTCGTCGCGATCGATAACGATCGCCGGATCGGCGAACAGCGACGGCGCTTCGACGTCGGTCGCGAGCAAGCGGCCATTGCGATCGATGATGTCCGGGCGGCTGAAGCTCGTCGCGACGGGTTCGGAAACGGCGAGCGACAGATGCGGCCGCGCCGTCAAGCCAAGGCTCAATATCTGCGCGCCGACAATTCCGAAAACCATAAGCGCGGAACCGATCAGCGTGGCGTTGACATAGGGCGCGCGGCGACGGCGCCAATTGTCATCCAGAACGCTTGCATCTGCCGGCGCAAGGCGCTGCATCTTATTCGCTTTCGGCGAGGCGGCGCAGCGGAGCTGCATCAGGCTTTGCCGAGGCGGCGACGTTATCTGGAACGAGTTGATCGGCGCGTGGCGGCATCATGCCCTGACTACGCGCAAGGGGATCGATGCGCTCCGGGCGGCTCAGATGGCTGCGCTCGGCCTTCAGGACGGCGATATCGCTCTTGGCTTTCTGGCTTTCACGCTCCTGCGCCTGGATTTGCGCCTCAAGGCGGCGGGTCTCGTAATTCAAGCTGTAGAGCAAAAAGGCGCTGGCAACGGCGAAGCAGAATGCAGCAATGTTTGTTAAGCGCATCGCGGTCTATCCCCTCGATTACAGTTCGGGCTGTGGCACCGCCAAATCGTCGAGATCGAGGGGCCACGGCGCGGCGTCAGTTCGGAGACCGGCCCGCAAACGCGCTGAACGGGCACGCGGGTTCACCTCACATTCACCTTTAGAAGGTGTTAACGGGCGTCCGTTAAAAATTTGGAAACTTGGTCGTTCGCTTTTTATCGATTGTTCTGGCAGGTGCCGGGAACCCCTGGATTCCTTGCCCGCGCGGCCGTTAAAAAATTTTTTAACAATGCGATCTTCGAGTGAGTGGAACGTCACGACGACGAGACGGCCGCCGGGCTTCAAGATGCGCTCGGCGGCGTGCAACGCGCTCGCGAGTTCGCCGAGCTCGTCGTTGACGTAAATGCGCAGCGCTTGAAATGTCCGGGTCGCCGGATGGCGGCCATCGACTTTCCGGCCATGAAAAACGCGCGATACGACGTCCGCCAGTTCGAGCGTGCGGGCGAACGGCTTCTCAGCACGCGCCTTGACGATCGCACGCGCGATGCTGCGCGACTTATGCTCCTCGCCGTAGGTGTAAATGACATTCGCGAGTGTTTCTTCTTCGGCCGTGTTGACGAAGTCGGCGGCGCTTTCACCGGCATCGGACATCCGCATATCAAGCGGCCCGTCCGCTTGAAACGAAAACCCGCGCTCGGCCTGGTCAAGTTGCATCGACGAGACGCCTATGTCGAGTACGACGCCATCGACGAAGGCGTGATCTGCTGCCGACTGTTCGGCGGCGCGCGCGGACGGTTCCATGTCGCTAAAAGGCTTGTTGATCAGCCGCAAGCGGTCTGAAAATTCGGCGAGCATCGGGGCTGCCGCGCGAACCGCAGTGATATCGCGATCGAACGCGATGACGCGGCAGTTCGCCGCTCGCAAAATAGCGCGCGTGTATCCGCCCGCACCAAACGTGCCGTCGATGAAGAGCTGATTATCTTCTGGTGCAAGGCTCTCGATGACTTCCGAGAGCAGCACGGGAATGTGGCGGTCGCGCTCCGGTTTAGTGGATCGCGGAGCGTCCCCCGACGCGCCTCGCCGCCTCATTCCCGTGCGCTCCCGTCGCTGCCGCCGTCACCGGACGAGCGGCTCCCCGCGCCGAAAAGTTTTCGGGTAACTTGCACTTTGTTGCGGGCCTCTTCTCGGCGCTTTTCGAAGCGCTGAGGTTCCCACATTTGAAACTTGTCACCAAGGCCGACAAACGTGACTGCGGCGTCGAGACCGGCGTGCGTGCGAAGGCTTTCAGGAAGCACGATGCGGCCGTCGCCATCGATCGAGAGAACCTGGACGTCGCCGTAGAGCGCGACAGAGAGCTGATCTCGCTCGTCCGAATAGTCCGGCAGGCCCGAGAGAAGCCCATCGATTTTTTTCGCAAGTCTTTCGCCGCCGCAATCGAGCGCTGGAGCATCGAGCGAGGGGTAGCAGTAGATGCCGCCCGCGTAGCCGTCGCGTTCAAGGACGGCGCGGAACGAGGCTGGGACAGATACGCGGCCTTTGGCGTCGATTTTATTTGTGAATGTCGAGACAAAGCGGTCCATCCCCTGAAAGACTCTTTTGTTGGCGCTTCCGACTCCCCTGCGGAGAGCCGGCCGGAAGCGCCGGTTCACTCACAAAACTCATTCTTCGTTGGCGCTGGCGACTCCCGTTCCGGGAGCCGGCCGCCAGCGCTGAAGTCTTTCGTTGGCACTTCCGACTCCCCTGCGGGAAGCCGGCCGGAAGCGGACGTGATCGTTTCGGGCGGCCGGCGCGCGGAACGCGCGTCGCACGAAACCAACAAGAGTGGGAGGCCGTGGCGGCCGCTCAAGGCTGGGCCCTCTACCAGCCCGGCGCCCTGCCACGGATCCTTACCCGGTGCGGTCGGGCATAAATGGGATATCATGGGTTAATATGGTCGTCAATGGATTATTAACTATTCTTGATGGGTCGGCACCGCACGAAAAAGCCCGCCGCACACGAGGTGCAGCGGGCCATTTTGCGGCAGAGCGAGAACTAGACGAGCTTAGCAGCCGCGGCGGCCGACGCAGCGGTAGAAGGCGCGTGAGCCCCAACCAAAGTTATATCCGCACGAACGGCGAACCTGCCGGCAGCGATTGTAGCCGTAGCCATAACCGTAGCTCGGTCCGAGGATTATACGCGGGCCCCCGAAACGGCGGTGACGCCAGCCATTATGACCGGGGCGCTGACGGACATCGATGACGTTACGATTGCTGTCCGCCGCAATCGACTGCTTCGGCACGACAGGCGCGGCGACCGAAGGCGTAGAAACCGTGACCATGCCGAGAGCCATGAGGGCGCCGGCAACGAGTGTAGCGATACGCATGAGCTAGTCTCCTTTCCAAAAGCTTTCGTACGCGAGGGGTAGCATGATGACGACAGGCTTGCAGATCGTAAGTGAACCGTGAATGAATGCCGCCAAGAGACTGGTCTCATGGTTTCGAAGATCAAAATTTCCGGCGAGAGAAATCTTCCTAAACCGTGGCCCGTTCGCAGTGCCATGCGAAAAGGCGATTGATGGTCCCGAGCGCAATTCAACGCAGCCCATTCTAACGCACGCGCCGCGAAATTGTTCCACACCGAACGGTCCGCCATTGTTATCGGAGTCAGGTTGATTACATATTCGTCATTAGAAGCCGATGGAACGAACCGGTCAGTGGTCGGTTTCCAAGGCCATAGATTTGATGCGCATCGTGTGCGCCAAATCGCACAACAGACTGTACGGCAGTCGAGAGAGGCAACAATGAAGGCTATAGCAAAAATCTGTGGTGCAGCAGCACTCGCAGCGGTGCTGATCGCGCCGCCGGTTCTAGCACGTGAAGGCGGCGGCCATGGTGGCGGCCATGGTGGCGGTGCCGGCTTCGGCGGCGGCGGCCACAGTATGGGCGGCGGAGGATTCCAGCGCGGCGGCGGTCATCTCGGTGGCGGAAATTTCTCGCGCGCACCGCGATTTGATGGCGGCTCGATTTCGCGTGGCCCGCGGATCGGTGATCACGGTCCGCGCAACTTCGGTAACTGGAACGGCGGCAGGAAGCACGGCAATTGGAATGGCAACTGGACCGGTCCACGCCATCACAACCGTCACCGCGGCGGCTTGCGCTTCTATTCGTACGGCGCGCCGTACTACTACAACGACTATTACGACTACGGCTACGCGGCGTGGGACGATGGCTGCCAATACTACTGGCGCAAGTGGCAGCAGACCGGCCGCTCGATCTGGCGCGCAAGATATTATAACTGCACGGGCTAAACCGCTGCACGCAGCACCCCCTCAACTGAAACACCCGGCTGCAACGCCGGGTGTTTTTTTGTTGGAAGACATGAGCAGTGCGCCGGCGCGCCGGAGGCGTGTCGGTTGCGCTAAGCAATAAAGTACGGACCGGCCGCGGGGCCGCGTCGAAAGTGTAGTCAAAGTGCGAACCCGGAACCGGTCCGTGACAATCGAGTGTTGGGGCGGAGCGCCGCCACTTTCACCAGCAGGCTGCTCTGCACAATGGGAATCTCACCCCACCGCGAACGGCGATTGCCCCTAAGCCCGCAGCACACGTTACGCAGCAGGCAGTCGAATGCCACCGCTTCAGCCGCATCGAGCGTCCTCGACGCCGCCCTTTGTAAAGCGGTTGCCGCAAGTATGCGATGTGCTGCCGGCAGGGGGATAACTTTGCGCGCGGGGACGCGAGATTTTTTGCGTCGTGGTTAGCAGGGAGGATAGTTTGTTTGTTGCGCGCGACGCCCTTCCAGAAGCCGGCCGGAAGCGCGTTATTCGCTGTTCGACTCTTGCGCCGAGCGCTCGCTCTCGCAGGATTTCTCGGTCGCGAAAACCATGTATTCGGCCTCGCTGCCTTTGGTGCAGACGCGCGCCGGTTCACCGGACGCCGTGTTCGTGATGACGGTCAGATCGCACTTGAAGGCGTCGGACTTGAATTGCGCGAGCAGTTCGTCGCCGACGGCCGCACATTTGGTGCTTCCCGGTTCAGTGAACCAATTGAACGTGAACTGACCCTTGAGGCTGTCGATGTCGTCGGCATGCGCGGGCGCTACGGCTGCCGCGCAAAGAACCAGGCCGGAACAGGCGATCCAGCGTCGAGCGTGATGCAGTGCCTTCGGCATGGTCGGTGCCCTTCTGGTGCGCGCGGGGTGTGGGACGCCTTTGTAATTCTACGCGACCGCTCGCGCACGACAAGGGGAGGTTCTTGGTTAGCGCTTGGTGAGATTCTGTCGTTGCGCCCGGCGACTCTCCTTCGTCGAGCAGTTTCTTCGTTGTCGCTTCCGACTCCCCTGCGGGGAGCCGGCCGGAAGCGACGGAGCATCGAGCAAGCAGCGCTAGTGCGTTCGGCGAGGCCCACGAAAAATCAGCCCGCCTTCAAAAGCGATGCAGTTGGCCAGCGAGAAGCGCTGGCCGCGCGTGCGCTCGCGCATCGCGCGCGGGCTACGCCCGCAACTGCATCGCTTTTGAAGGCGGTTAGCAAAGCGCTACTCTAAGTGTTTGAACAACAATCCAGTCGGCGATCTCGCTATTTCGTCTTGTTTATTAGCGATATCTGAGTATCGCGACTTTATGTCCTTTAAATTTGCTACCCCGAGCATTCCTAACCCGCCCGATAAAGCACCCAGTGAGGCATTATTGGTAAGAGCAGCACCTATAGCAATTGAACCAACCGCAATACACGCAGGGACATCAATTCCGAACAATCGCAATTTTTTCTCTCGAAGCACCCTCAGATCCTTTTGGTGCGTAACAAAAGCCTCGTCCAGATTATGAATAACTTTATCCGCTGTTCTATGGAAGTTATTCGGGTTGGCATCCAAGAGCGGCCTCAAGCCGTTAGCCAAAATCGCCCTGACTTCCTCGCCCAATCCGTTCTTCCTAATTTCAATGATATTTTGATGCGGCACTCGCCCAAGCCACGTTAGATTGTTATCCACCTCCCCTTCTAGGGCGCGCACAACATGCGAAACGTGGTTTGGCTCGGGAACACAACTCCCATCGCAAGCATCGTACCGAATTTTCCAATTATAGTGCTGCCAAGACGTCTCGGCTGATATAATCGGCGTTGACCCAATTTCTTGACATCGCAGTTGAGCTGCAGCCGCTTGAGACATTCGCCCAACTATGTGCATAAAAACAGTCATCCCAACATTCTGATTGGCTAGCGGGCCGGAAAACTGTCCCGACTGTTCACTGACAAATCTTTGCAACTGATCAAGCTTTGTGCCGGTCCATTCCGTGTTGAACACAAGAAGCTCGCTTCGCCTGAGAGCTCGTATAATTTCTTCTGAAGTCTTTAAACCTGTAAGAAAAGAGGCGACATCATCGGCAGAAGAGAACGTTTTTCCAAACAATTCCGAAGCGTGACGCGCAGCCGCAACCTCCGAGATACGAGAAGCGTTTTCTTTATCCTGAGCGCTTTCCGGAAGCACCGCCACAATCGGAGGCCAGACATCAGCAAGCGCTGCTCCTTTGTAGGTAAGACAAGTCAGAGCATGCTTCACAACGAAGTAGATTTTCTTCTGTTCGGTCCAGTGCGCAACCAACGGCGCGCACTTCAAAAGCGGACACGGCAGAACAATCGTGTCAACGTAAAGTCCCGCGGTTGAAACAATGCTCTCTTGGTGCGCCGGAAATATATCGCCACCGAATGATGCTTTAAGGCCGGCTATATCTTGAAGGTGATATCGTGTTACATCGGACCAACTTTCCCAAAATTCAGCAATCGAATCGAGAAATCCATCAACTGCTCTAGTAAAATCGCGCACGTATTCTTTATCGCGGGACGCAATGTGCGCCACACGATTTGGGTCCAATTTCTCCCTGTTCATGAAATCGAATAACTTTTCGAAATTTTTCGAGAGGGTTTCAAAATATGCATACTGAATATCGAGAAGGCTATTCGCTTTCTTTTGCCTTTCCCTTTCATCGAAATACGATACGGCACTCAGAGTCGCCCTGACTCTTCCATCAACACTCGACGGAATAACATGCCCCTTATCGTCCAACTTGATTGCCCTGAGGCTTTCGACAAAGCCAGCAAATAGATGGTCGGCAAATTTTAGTTTGCCGGCTTCTATTTGCCTTTTTAGTAGAAATACTCGATCTGTAAGTTTTTGTTCGTCGGACACACAATTTCCCCAAAATCGAATCATGTGAATACTGCCCCCGACCTCATGGGGTGCAAAGCCGTTAGAGGTCGACGCTCTTGCTTCGCTGGCATTTCCCCCGTATAACCCTCGCACAGCCGCCCGGCGAGGCATGCCGTGGCGGTTGTTATGCTTTTGAAAAACAAACGGTTTTCGCAAAAAGCATCCCTTCGCAGGAAGGAGGTCCGGCGACGGGCCTGGGCACGCAGCGCCTTGAAGCTCGCCATTGTCGCCGGGTTATCCCGTGCGCTCGGCTTGTCTCAAAGGCTCTTTTGTTTGGCGCTTCCGACTCCCCTCCGGGGAGCCGGCCGGAAGCGCCGGTTTGCACCGCACTTCGGACCAACGGTCCGAGGCTGCAATGCAGCCCGGCGCAAGCGCCGCCCCCGCGGAGGGCCAGATCAAATGCGCGAGCATTTGATCGGTGCGGCCCGTGAGCGAATATAAGGACACAAGCAAAATGCCTAAAATGAAGACCAAGAGCGGCGCCAAAAAGCGCTTCAAGATGACGGCGACCGGCAAGGTCAAAGCCGGTCAGGCCGGTAAGCGTCACGGCATGATCAAGCGGACGGCGAAGTTCATCCAGACCGCGCGCGGCACAGGCGTGCTGAACGAGTCGGATGCGAAGATCGTCAAGAAGTACATGCCTTACGCGCGCTGAACTCTTTTGTTTGCGCCTTCCGACTCCGCTTCGCGGAGCCGGCCGGAAGGCGCGGAGCACTGAGCCAGCCAATCCTTGAAGCACATCTAATTCACTGAGGAGTTTCCTCTCATGGCACGCGTCAAACGTGGCGTTACCGCCCACGCCAAGCACAAGAAGGTTCTGAAGGCCGCGAAGGGCTTTTATGGCCGCCGCAAGAATACCATCCGCGTCGCAAAGCAGGCTGTCGAGAAATCGATGCAGTATGCTTATCGCGACCGCAAGCGTCGTAAGCGCAATTTCCGCGCGCTCTGGATCCAGCGCATCAACGCTGCTGTCCGCGAGCACGGTTCGACCTACGGCCGATTTATCAATGGCCTCTCGAACCTCGGTATCGACATCGATCGCAAGGTGCTGTCCGACATCGCGATCAACGATCCGGTTGGCTTCAAGGCGCTCGTCGACAAGGCCGCCACGGCTGCGTCGTCGCCGGTGCGCAAGGACGTCGCGCAGAAGGCTGCTTAATTGATTGTCGCGGGCGACTCCCCTCCGGGGAGCCGGCCGCCCGCGACGGAGCAGCGAGCAAGCGGCGTTTAGGCCCTCTCATACATGCGGATGCCGGGCTCGGCGTCCGCATTTTTTGTGCTATAGGCACGCTCGCTAAACACTCACAAACCGTGGCGCATCATGTCGAATGATCTGACGAAACTCGAAAGCGAATTGCTCGGCGAAATCGCGGGCGCGGGTGATCTCGCGGCCATCGAAGCCGTGCGCGTCGCGAGCCTCGGCAAGAAGGGCCGCGTCTCGGAACTCATGAGCAAGCTTGGCTCGTTGCCGAACGAGGAAAAGAAAGCGTTCGGGCAAGCGGTCAACATTCTGAAAGCCAAGGTCACCGACGCGCTCGACGCGCGCAAGGCGGTGCTCGAGACGGCGGCGCTCGACGCGCGTTTGAAGACCGAACGCGCCGACGTTACGTTGCCGGTGCGGATGGGACCGCAGGCCGAGGGCCGCATTCATCCGGTTTCGCAGGTCCTCGACGAAGTCATCGAGATTTTCGCCGACATGGGTTTCGCGGTCGCCGAAGGTCCGGATATCGAAACGGACGAGATGAATTTCGACAAGCTCAACATTCCGGCGGAGCATCCGGCGCGTCAGGACCACGACACGTTCTATTTTAATCCGCGCGAGGATGGATCGCGGCTGCTTTTGCGCACGCACACATCGCCCGTGCAAATCCGCACGATGGTGTCGTCGAAGCCGCCGATCCGCATCATCGCGCCGGGCCGCGTGTATCGTTGCGATAGCGATCAGACGCACACGCCGATGTTCCATCAGGTCGAAGGCCTCGTCATCGACGAGACGACGAACATGGGGCACCTCAAATGGGTGCTGCAGGAATTCTGCAAGGCGTTCTTCGAAGTCGATGAAGTGAAGATGCGGTTCCGCGCGTCGCACTTCCCGTTCACCGAGCCGTCGATGGAAGTCGATATCGGCGCGGAAGCGATCGGCAAGCCGGGTCAGTGGCTCGAAATCTTGGGCTGCGGCATGGTGCATCCGAATGTGCTGCGCAATTGCGGGCTTGATCCCGAGAAGTATCAGGGCTTCGCGTTCGGCGTCGGCTTGGATCGCTTGACGATGCTGAAATACGGCATTCCGGATTTGCGCGCGTTCTTCGCGGGCGATCTCAAGTGGCTGCGCCATTACGGCTTCAACATGCTCGACGTGCCGACCATGGGCGGCGGGCTGTCGAGTTAAGGAAAGCAGTTATGAAATTCACACTCTCCTGGCTGAAGGACCATCTTGAGACGGACAAGTCCGTCGATGAGCTGGCGGCGAAGTTGAACGCAATCGGCCTTGAGGTCGAGGCTATCGAAGACCCGGCGAAGCAGTTAGGCAGCTTCACGATTGCGAAGATCGTCGAAGCAAAAAAACATCCGAACGCCGACAAGCTGCAAGTCGTCCAGGTCGAGATCGCCAAGGGCAAGCCGCTGATGGAAGTCGTCTGCGGTGCGCCGAACGCGCGCGCGGGCATGATCGCGGTGTTCGCGCCGCTCGGCACGTATATTCCGGGTTCGAAAATCACGCTGGAAAAGAAGCCGGTGCGCGGCGTCGTCTCGAACGGCATGATGTGCTCGGCGGCCGAACTTGAATTGTCTGACGAAAGCGACGGCATTCTCGATTTGCCCGCTGACTGGGAAAGCAAAGTCGGCGAGCGCTACATCGACGTTGCGGGTCTCAACGATCCGGTCATCGAAGTGAAGCTGACGCCGAACCGGCCGGATTGCACGGGCGTGCGCGGCATCGCACGCGATCTCGCAGCGGCCGGCATGGGCACGCTGAAGCCTGAGCCTAAGCTCGGCGCGGTCGACGGCAAACCCGATTGCCCGATCGACATCAAGCTCGACTTCACGCCTGAGACGGCGAATGCGTGCCCGGTATTTGCAGGCCGGGTTGTATCGGGCGTCAAGAATGGCCCCTCGCCTGCGTGGATGCAGAACCGCCTGACGGCGATCGGCCAGCGTCCGATCAATGCACTCGTCGACGTGACGAACTACATCTCGATCGATCGCGGACGGCCGCTGCACGTCTATGACGCCGACAAGCTGAAGGGCGCTGTTCGTGCACGCCTCGGCAACAAGATCGAGAAGTTCATCGGCCTCGATGGCAAGGAGCACACTGTCGACCCGACAATGTGCGTGATCGCTGACGATACCGGCCCGCTCGGCTTCGGCGGCATCATGGGTGGTGAAGCGTCAGGCTCGACCGAGGCAACGCAAAACGTATTCATTGAAAGCGCATACTTCGACCCCGTTAGAACCGCAACGACCGGGCGCAAGGCGGGTCTGCAGACAGATGCACGCTATCGCTTCGAGCGCGGCGTCGATCCCGCGTCCGTGCGTCCGGGCCTCGATCTCGCGACCGACATGATCCTGAAATTCTGCGGCGGCACGCCAAGCAAGGCAAAAGTCGCGGGCAAGGAGCCGATCACGCCGCGCGTCATCGATTTCGATTACGCGCGCGTCGCGAAGTTGTCCGGGATCGCCATCGGCGACGATGAGATCACGGCGATCCTCGAAGCGCTTGGGTGCACGATCGCCGGCAAGCCGAACACGGCCAAAGTGACGGTGCCGACGTGGCGTCCGGACATGCACGGTGCTGCGGACCTCGTTGAAGAAGTCGTGCGCATCGCCGGTCTCGACCGCATTCCTGCAACGCCGTTGCCGCGCATGTATGGCGTGACGAGCGCGGTGCTGACGGACAAGCAGAAGCGCGCCCGCCGCATGCGCCGTCTTCTCGCCTCGCGCGGGCTGACGGAAGCGGTGACGTGGAGTTTCATTACCAAGGATCAGGCGGCGCACTTCGGCGGCGGGCAGGCCAGCCTCGATCTCGCCAATCCGATTTCGAGCGAGCTGTCGTCGATGCGGCCGGGCTTGCTGCCGGGACTGCTGACGGCCGTGACGCGCAACCGCAATCGCGGTGCCAATGACGTAGCGCTGTTTGAACTCGGCCAGAGCTATCGCGGCGCGACGCCTGAGGATCAATACATCTCGGCGGCAGGCGTGCGCGCCGGCACAGCGAAGCTTCCTGGCAGCGGGCGACACTGGGATGGCAAAGCCGACAACGCCAACGTCTTCGACGTCAAGGCCGACGTGTTCGCGGCCTTGAGCGCGCTCGGCGTTGATCCGTCGAAAGCACAGATCACACGCGATGCGCCGGGCTGGTATCATCCAGGCCGGTCAGGCACGCTGCGGCTCGGACCGAAGACGGTACTTGCATATTTCGGCGACGTGCATCCAGCGACGCTGAAAGCCCTTGATGTCGAGGCGCCTGTTGCGGCGTTCGAGATCTTCCTCGATGCGTTGCCGCCTGAAAAGAAAAAGTCGCGGGCGCGGACCGCGTTTGCCGTCTCCGACCTCTTGCCGGTGAAACGCGACTTCGCGTTCATCGTGGCAAAGGATGTTGCGGCAGGCGATGTCATCAAGGCGGCCACGGGGGCGGACAAGGCTTTGATCCAGTCGGTCAACGTCTTCGACGTGTTCGAAGGCGGCAGCCTGGCGGCTGACGGCAAGAAGTCCCTTGCCATCGAAGTGACGCTGCAGCCTGCGACCGAAACCCTCACGGATGCGGCGATCGAACAAATCGTGCAGAAGGTCATCGCGGACGTAAAAAAGGCGACGGGCGGAGAAATTCGCGGGTAAACTTCGGCTTGGTTTTGTGGTTTTGGCAGCCTACGTCGGCAACTCGCGTGCTTGAGCGCGAAGCGATGCAACGTGGTTTCGATGCGATGTATCGCGGCGCTCTTGCGCGCGCGCTTTCTGAGGTACCTCTATGACAGAAATTGCTCCACCGTCCGGACTTGAATCGCCTATGCCGTCGATCGTGCTCGGGCGTCAGGACGATACGCATCACATCGTGATCATCGGCGGCGGCGCCGGCGGGCTGGAGCTTGCTACGCAGCTCGGCCACAAGCTTGGACGCAAGAAGAAGGCCCATATCACGCTCGTCGATCGCTCGCGGACGCACATCTGGAAGCCGCTGCTGCATGAGATCGCGGCCGGTAGCATGGACGTCGATCGCCACGAGCTCGAATATCAGGCGCAGGGATATTGGCACGGCTTCAAATATCGCTACGGCGAAATGATCGGTCTCGATCGCACGAATAAGCGCGTGCATCTTGCCGAGACGGTGGACGAAGACGGCCGCCAAATCACGCCGGATCGTTGGCTGCCGTATGACACGCTTGTTGTTGCTATCGGCAGCGTGTCGAACGCATTCGGCACGCCGGGCGTCTACGAGAATGCGATCATGCTCGATACGCCGGAGCAAGCCGAACGCTTCAATCGCCGTTTGTTGAACGCCTGCGTGCGTGCAAACGCGCAGCCGGGGCCGGTGCGTCCCGGTCAATTGCACGTCGCGATCATCGGCGCGGGCGCAACGGGCACGGAACTCTCGGCCGAATTGCATTCGAGCCTGCGTGGGCTCGTGTCATTCGGTCTCGACAAGATCGATCCGGCGAAGGACATCAAGATCACGCTCGTGGAAGCGAGCGACCGCATTTTGCCGGCGCTTCCTGAACGAATGTCCGCGTCCGTCACGAAAGTGCTGAAGGACTTGCAGGTCGATGTGCGCACCAACGCGCGCGTGACCGAAGTGACAAAGCAAGGCTTGAAACTCGCTGACGGAAATACGATCCCATCAGAATTGGTCGTGTGGGCGGCGGGCGTCAAAGGCCCGGCGGTGCTCGCGAACCTCGATGGTCTTGAAGTCAGCCGCACGAATACGCTGGTCGTCAAGCCGACGTTGCAGACGACGCTGGACGATAATGTGTTCGCGCTCGGCGACTGTGCCTACTGCGTTTTGCCGGGAAGCACGGACCCTTTGCCGCCACGCGCCCAGACGGCGCATCAGCAGTCGTCATATCTGGTCAAACAATTGCAGCGGCGCGTTGCCGGCGAGCAAATCGTTGCGCCGTTCAAATACACAGACTTCGGTTCGCTCGTTTCGCTCGGCCACTACTCGACGGTCGGCAATTTGATGGGCTTCGTGTCCGGCAAGTCGATGCGCATCGAGGGATGGATCGCGAAAATCATGTACCGCTCGCTGTACAAGATGCACGAGACCGCGCTGCACGGTCCCGTCAAAGTGACGCTCGATACGCTGTCACGTCTGTTGACGCGGCGCACCGAGCCACAGGTCAAGCTGCACTGAGAGCGCTGCGATACCCAACGAATAAAAAAAACGCCGGATGCAATGCTGCACTCCGGCGTTTTCATTTGGGAAATGCGATCAGCGCGAGCGCAGCGCTGAGAGCAGCTCGGGCGACGGATAGCTGTCGGCCGGCAGACCGTATTCCTGCTGCATGGCTTTGACGGCAGCGCGCGTGCCAGCACCGATCTTGCCGTCCGCTTCGCCAACATCATGACCGTGGTTTGTCAGAAGAACCTGCAATTCCTTGATCTGCTCGTAGCTCAGCGACGGGATCGGCTGGCCATTCCCCTTTGAGAGATAAGGCGCGCCCGCCATGCGCGTTGCCAAATGTGCCGCCGTCGTTGCGTAGGTCAGCGACTGGTTCCACGAGGTGTAAATACTGAAATTCGGATACGCGAGCAAAGCCGGTCCATTACGGCCCATCGGCAGCAGCAGCGATGCCGGCATATCGTCGGACGGCAATTGCCCCTTAACGCCCGTCACGCCCCATTTGACCCACTGCGATCGCGGCAGTTTGATCGCGAGGTCGGCCTGATCCCACGGCAAATCCTGGGTCAGCCTGACTTCCTCGATCCACGGTTCGCCCGCACGCCAGCCGAGCGCCTTGATGAAGTTCGCCGTCGAGCCGATGATGTCGGGAATGTCGGTGATCAGATCGCGGCGGCCGTCGTCGTCGTAGTCGAGCGCAAAGTTATAATAGTGCTGCGGCAGGAACTGCGTCTGGCCAAGTTCGCCGGCCCACGAGCCGATCATTTCGTCGGCTCTAAGATCGCCGCGCTCGATGATCTTCATGGCGGCCTTGAGTTCTTCGCGGAAGAGTTCGCCGCGGCGGCAATCCCATGCAAGCGTCAACAACGAGCGCATGACCGGCAAGCTGCCCATGCCGACGCCGAAGTCGCTTTCGAGTGCCCAAAATCCGGTGATGACGGGGCCCGGCACGCCGAACTCGCTTTCCGCGCGCTCGAAGATGGACGCGTACTTGTTGAGGTACGAGCGCCCCATCTGCTCGCGGTTCTTGGTTGCCAGCTTGCCGTAGAAGTCGATGAAGGTCTGCGTGAAAAAGCCCTGCTTGCGATCGCGACCGATAACGGACTGATCCGGCGTCATGCCACCGATATTGGCTTCGAGCGTCGAAGCCTTGATGCCTTCAGCGATGGCTTCCTTCTTGAAATCGACGATCCAACGCGAGAACGGCACGTCGTTACGGCAGTTGCGATCCTTCGACGGCGGCGGGGCTGCGACGTGCCCGGTTTGAGCGGCGGCGACATGAGAAAACGCCGTCGCGGCGGCGAGCACCAGCGGGACGAGCAGAACAGACGAGCGCATGAAGACCCTTTGATCGATGAAAAAGCGTGGGCAATGTGACAGGCACGCCGAATGCGTCAAGTCAGTATGGCTGAAGTGAGGCTTAGCCCTCGCATGCGACGGTAAAATCAGCATTTGCCGCCCCGGGACGGATGCCGATGCATCATGTTTACACGGAACGATTGCGTCAAAAGCTGCGTTCTATTCGGCACTCCCGAATTTGCGGACAAACCTCGAATGATCACACGCAAAAAGGACTTGCGCGGCGGATACCCCTTGTGGGCCAAAGCGACCGGCTCGTCTGTGCGTGTCCGGCGCGTATTGAAATACGTAACATGTGACATTGCCGTTGTCGGCGGTGGCGTCAGCGGCGCGTTAACCGCGTTGGCGCTCGTCGATGCCGGGTTCGACGTCGTCGTGATCGACCGGCGCATGCCGGGATGCGGCAGTACGGCGGCGAGCACCGCCATGATCCAATTCGAACTCGATACGCCGTTGACGGAGCTGATTGACAAAATCGGCCGCGCGAAAGCCGTTCGGGCCTACAAGCGGTCGCTGCAATCCGTGAAGCACTTGAAGGCGCTGATCGAAAAACACGATATTCAGGCGGAATGGGCGGATCGCGAGGCGCTGTATCTCGCTGGCGACGAGCTTGGCTGGCGCGGGCTGCAGCATGAGGCGTCGCTGCGCAAGACCGCAGGACTGCCGTCTCGGTTTTTGGATGCTCAAACATTGCGGCGGCGCTTCGGCATCGACCGCACCGGCGCGATCCTCTCAAAGGGCGCGGCTGAAGTGAACCCGGCGCAGCTGACGGCCGGCGCATTGAAGGCCGCACAGGCCGAAGGCGGCGCGCGCATCTACGGCGAGTGCGAAGTCACGCACATCGACTGTGGTGACGACGGCGTTACGCTCTCGGTCGGCGCGCACGCAAGTATCACCGCGCAAAAAGTCGTTCTGGCGACCGGCTATGAGACCGTGCCGGGCCTGCCGAGCAACCTGTTCGAAATTACGTCGTCGTGGGCGATTGCAACGGAGCCGATCGCACCGTCCGAATTCTGGCCAACGAAATGCCTGATCTGGGAAGCCGCCGATCCTTATCTTTATATGCGCGCTACGGCCGACAATCGGATCCTCGCGGGCGGCGAAGATTCAGGTCTCAACGATCCCGAGCGGCGCGATGCGGCTATTGCCACCAAATCGGCAAAGCTCTTGAAGGCGATCGAGACGCTTCTGCCGGGGCGCGAATTGAAAATTGCCTATGCTTGGGCAGGTGCCTTCGCGACAAGCCCGACCGGACTTCCGATCATTCAGGAGATCGACGAAATGCCGGGCTGCCTCGCGATCCTCGGATGCGGCGGCAACGGCATCACGTTCAGCATGATCGCGTCGGAGATCGCGACCAAGTGGGCAACAGGCAAGACCGATAAAGACGCCGATCTCTTTGAGCGCGCCGGAAAGCCAGCGGACGGAAAGCGAAAGCGCCCGTACTGAAACGTCGCCTATCAGATAACGTTCTGATGGCGATCACAAAAATCGATTGTGTCGCGGGTGCCGCCGATAACCGTCTTAAGGGGTTCTTCACCCGGCACAGTTAACGTTTTGCGCATCCTTGGCCGATTGCGGCCTTTATCGCGGATGCACATCGATGCTCGACTGGTTCAATCAAACCATTCTCTACGCCGTCGTCGGCGCGTTGCAGCCGGTCGTCGACTTTTTTGCCGATGGCAACTCGCGCTTTTATTGGCTGTACTGCCTGACCGGCATCGCGATTGCCGCCTATGGCTGGCACAAGCACAAGCAGGAGCGCCGCTTCCAGGATGCGCTGCTCGATAAAGAGATGTGGCTGTCGCCGAGCGCACGCAACGACTACGTTATTGTCGTCCTAACGCCAGTGCTACGCCTGACGGTGCTGTCGGCGCTGATGATCCATTGGGAACCGGTATCGGCCTGGGTGGTGTCGGCGCTGCATTCCGCCGGCGTTTCCGGAACAGCAACCGATGGCGCGGCGATCGCGCTCGGAATTGCACTGACGCTGACACTGTTCGTCGTCGATGATCTCTTGAAGTGGTTCGCGCACTACATGTTCCACGCGATTCCCGAACTGTGGGAATTCCACAAGGTGCATCATTCCGCCGAGCAACTGAATTTCGTGACCGCCGACCGGCACCATCCCTTTGAGGTCATCGCAACGACAGCCTTGACGACGTTCGCCTATGGCCTCGTCAACGGTCTGTTCATCGGCCTTTTCGGCGACAAACTGACGGTTTCGACGATCATGGGTGCCAACGTCTTCCTGTTCGTCTTCAATATCTGTGGTGGCGCGCTGCGCCATTCGCCGTTCTACATCTCGTTCGGGCCGGCAATCGAGAAATGGATTATTTCGCCGGCGATGCATCAGATCCATCACTCGGACAAAGTCGAACATTTCGACCGCAACTTCGGTGGATCGCTGGCGGTGTGGGACCGGATTGCGGGTTCGCTGCATCTGGCCGGCGACAAGAGCACGATCGAGCGTTTCGGCATCGGTGAAGAGACGCGCGAATTCCGTTCGCTGAGCGTCATCTATTTCCGCCCGTTCACAGCCGCAGCACGCGTTCTTTCGTCAAGGTTCAAGACGCCTGACGCTACATCGGGCGCGATGCCGGCCGCCATGCCGGCACCAGCGGAATAACGCCGCGCTTGGCGTATCCGTAGAAGTGCGTCGCGACGATGTTTATGGCGCCGCCGGCCCGGTGCCGTGGCGCTCATGGTATTTTCCTTCGAGCGCCTTCCAGTCGATCGTCAGCGTGCCGCCGGTCGCCTTGTGCTGCTTTTCCCAATTGCCGAGCAGATCGAGGCAGGCGTGATCGATGTAATCGAGTTCGCCGATATGCACGTAGACGTTGGATCCGGGCTTTAGCGTTTCAAGCGCGCGCGCCAGGATCGGCAGGCGGACAAGCGTCGCTGAACCGTCGAAATGCAGGTCGATACGGTTCTGCGCAGGGGTTTCTTCCTTGCGCACGTCGAGACGCGAGAACGCGTACAACAGCTTGAGCAGCGACAGCACAAGCCCCGTGACGACGCCCTTCAAAAGATCGGTCGAGACGATCATGATGATCGTGATCGCGTAGATCAGGACTTCGGCCGTGCCGTATTTGCGCAGCTGCGGCACGATCTTCGGATAGGCGAGTTTGTACCCGGTGTAGACAAGCACAGCGGCGAGGGCGGCCATCGGAATATAGCCGAGCGTCCACGGAATGAGCGCGACGAACAGCAGGAGCCAGATGCCATGCAGGATCGTCGACGCGCGGGTTTTCGCACCCGCCTCGACGTTTGCGCCGGACCGCACGATAACGCCTGTCATCGGCAGACCGCCGAGCAATCCGCAGAGCGAATTGCCAAAGCCTTGCGCCGTCAATTCGCGATCGTATTTGGTACGCACGCCAGAATGCATGGCATCGACCGCGGTCGCGCACAGCAACGTCTCGGCACTGGCGATAAACGCCACCGAAACAGCGCCGATCAGCACGGCAGGTTCGAGAATGCGCAGCAAGCCTTCAAACGACGGCAGCGTCGCGCCGGACATCAGGTTCTGAAAGATCGCGTCCGGCACCGTGACATAGCGGATGCCGTCTGGATGAAGAATGTTGGCAGCGATCATGCCGACGGCAACGCCGACGAGCGGCGCTGGAAGGACTTTGAGCGATTTCGGCGCGTAAGTTGCCCATGCAAAAATCGAGGCGATCGTCAGGGCGCCAATCATGCCGGCCGACAATTGATGGCCGCCATTGCCAATAGCGCTCATCAGCGTGCCCGGAATACCGATCAGGTTCTTGATGCCGCTGCCGAGCGGCGCTGAATCGAACATGACGTGGAACTGCGAAACGAGAATAAGTATGCCGATGCCGGCGAGCATGCCGTGGATCACGGCCGGCGACACGGCACGGAACCATTGGCCGAGCTTCAGCACCCCTGCGAGCATTTGTATGAGACCCGCGAAGAACACGATGACGCCAACCGTCGGGATGCCGAACTGTTCGACGAGTTGCCAGACGAGGACCGCGAGACCCGCAGCGGGACCGCTGACCTGGAGCGGCGACCCGGCAATCGAACCCACGATGATGCCGCCAATGATGCCGGTGACGAGACCGGCCGCGATCGGCATGTTGGATGCGATCGCAATGCCCATGCACAGCGGCAGAGCAACGAGGAAAACGACGATCGACGCCAGCAAATCACTGCTGAACGTATCGGGAAGCGCCGGTCTGCCCGTCGTAGAGCGTGCGTCCGTCGATGCCATATCGTCCCCCAGCGCTTGCGGCGAGAGCCGCGACAGCGCGCTCCCTGCCGTTATGCTTATTGTTATGCCGGCAGCTCAGCCGCGGCACGTCCCCAAAACCGGCCGGACGATAGACATTGTACTTTCGTGCTGCAAGGCAGCTCGTGAACGGTGGACAATCCAATCCACCGCTGCTTCGTTAACGCAACAACGCCCCAGCTTGCGGACCGGGGCGTTGCAAGACGATTGCGCGTGAGACGCGAGCCGTTAGCGGCCCGAGCCGGGTTTCGACGATCCGCTGGCAGCGTTCATCATCGACTTTTGAGCTTCGGTCCAGGATTCGATCGCCTGCTGGAAGCTCTTTTGCCACATCTCAGCGGCTTGCATCCAAAGCTGCATCGGCATCATCGGCGTGCTCATGTCCGGCATTCCGGGGAACATCGAATTGCCCGACGAGCCGCCGAACGACGGCATGCCTGGGAACGACGGCATGTTGCCGAAACCCGGGAACTTCGGCATTTCGAGCTTCGAGCCGGCGTTGGCAGCGGTGGTTGCCTGCTTTTCCCAGACATCCATAACTTGCTCGATCGCCTGCGACTGCATTTTCGAGACGTTTTGAATTTGCTGGCGAGTCAACTCGACGAACTCCGTCGGCCAGCCGAGCGATTTGGCGGCACTCGACATCTTGTCGAAAACGGCAGCGCTGTTTTTTTCCTGCATGGCGTTGAGCTCCTGACGCCAGTTCGACATGGCGTCGAACGCGGCGGTCATCGCCTTGCGCTGCTCGTCTCCCAGCGCGTTGAAGGCGGCCGGATTAAAGAAGTTCGAGTTTCCGTTAGACATGATGCGGCTCCACTGCCGTTGGGGGGATCGGGTTGACCATCGCACAACGCTGACGCCGGCACCAGAGTTGCCGGTCTACGCATATAGGCGCGACGCCTTGACCAGCCCGGATGGGCTGATGACGCCAGATAAGCCCCTTTTGTGTAAGTGGTGCAAATGCTAAGCACCCGGCCATGACCGACCTCAGCAAAATCCGCAATTTCTCGATTATTGCACATATCGACCACGGTAAATCGACGCTCTCCGACCGGCTCATTCAGTTGTGCGGCAATGTGGCGAACCGCGATATGAAAGCGCAAATCCTCGACTCGATGGATATCGAGCGCGAGCGTGGCATCACGATTAAAGCGCAAACCGTTCGCCTGGACTACAAGGCCAAGAACGGCGAGATGTATCAGCTCAACCTGATGGACACGCCAGGCCACGTCGACTTCGCCTATGAGGTGTCACGGTCGCTGGCTGCGTGCGAAGGCGCCATTCTTGTTGTCGATGCGAGCCAGGGCGTCGAAGCCCAGACGCTCGCCAACGTCTATCAGGCGCTCGACAATAACCTCGAAATTCTCCCGGTGCTGAATAAGGTCGATCTGCCCTCGGCCGATATAGATCGCGTGAAGGAGCAGATCGAGGACGTCATCGGCCTCGATGCATCGGAAGCCGTCGGCGTCTCGGCAAAGACCGGGCTCAACGTCGAAGCGGTTCTCGAAGCGATCGTCGCGAAGCTGCCGGCACCCGTCGGCGACGCGAAAGCGCCGCTCAAGGCGATGTTGATCGACAGCTGGTACGACGCGTACCTGGGTGTCGTCGTTCTCGTGCGCATCAAGGACGGCGTGCTGAAGCGCGGCCAGAAAGTCCAGATGATGGCGACCGGCGGCCACTATCAGATCGAGCGCGTCGGGATTTTCCGCCCGAAGCAGGAAATGCTGAGCGAGCTTGGACCGGGCGAGGTCGGGTTCTTTACGGCAGCCATTAAAGAAGTGGCCGACACACGCGTCGGCGACACGATCACGGACGAGAAGAACCCGTGCGCCGAAGCCCTGCCCGGCTTCAAGGAAGCGCAGCCGGTCGTGTTCTGCGGATTGTTTCCTGTTGACGCGGCGGACTTTGAAGATCTCCGCGACGCAATGGGCCGCTTGCGGCTCAACGATGCGTCGTTCTCATTCGAAACGGAAAGTTCAGCGGCGCTCGGCTTCGGCTTCCGCTGCGGGTTCCTCGGCCTGTTGCATCTCGAGATCATCACCGAGCGCCTGGCGCGCGAGTTCAATCTCGATCTGATCACGACCGCGCCGAGCGTTATCTACAAACTGCACATGACGGACGGCGCGATTATAGAAATGCACAATCCGGCCGACATGCCGGATGTCGTAAAGATCGATCATATCGAGGAACCGTGGATCGAAGCGACGATCCTGGTGCCGGACGAGCACCTCGGTTCCGTATTGAAACTCTGCCAGGACCGTCGCGGCCGCCAGAAACAACTGACCTACGTCGGCACACGCGCGATGGTGATTTACGAATTGCCGCTCAACGAGGTCGTGTTCGATTTCTACGACCGCTTGAAGAGCGTTTCGCGCGGCTATGCCTCGTTCGACTATCACATTTCAGGGTACGAAGAGGGCGATCTCGTCAAGCTGACCATCCTCGTCAATAGCGAGCCGGTCGATGCTCTGTCGATCGTCGTGCATCGCACGCGCGCTGAAAGCCGCGGCCGCTCGATGTGCGAAAAACTGAAAGAGCTGATCAAGCCGCACCTCTTCCAGATTCCGGTGCAGGCGGCGATCGGGGCCAAGGTCATCGCCCGCGAAACGATCCGCGCAATGCGCAAGGACGTGATCGCCAAGTGCTACGGCGGCGACATCTCGCGCAAGCGCAAGCTGCTCGACAAGCAGAAGGCGGGTAAGAAAAAGATGCGCGAATTCGGCAAGGTCGAAATTCCGCAGGAAGCGTTCATTGCCGCGCTCAAGATGGACGAGAACTGATCCCGCGTTGCGAAATGCTGCGCTTGGATCATGACCGTTTGATCTTCGGTCTCATTCGTTGCAACTAATCATCGTTTAATAAGTTCGATCAGATACCGCTCACTCGCTCTGTCAAAACGTGTCAAAGCGTGTCACAGCCGAGTTCAATTGTATTTCAAAAACACTTTATTCGACCAAAAGTTAATCACGCAAATCGCGACTATCTAAAACGTGATGCCCTTCGTAAGCGATATCAAACCGCAGACTGATTATCCTGTCTCTCTATTTGCAATAACATGCATCAGCGGCAGTTTTGCTGCCGTCGATGGTATACAACGGACTGAAGCGCAAAACGCGTGAGCATCTGAAGGCTAAACAAAGTTATTGGAATTCAAAGTGAGTCCATCTGCAGCGCCGGAGCAACTGCCGCAGATCTATCACCGCGTGGCGAGGATCGCCGCCGCTACGGCGAAATCCGAGGCCGGGTTCGTCACGCTTCGCATCGGCCGCAAGCTCTGTATCATTGGAACTCATGGTACCTTCCTGGGGGGCAAGCAAGGCAATTGGGATGATGTGCCAGCCATGGGCCGTATTCCGAATATGACGTTTATTGCGAACGTTAGACGTGACGCCAATTTTAAGAACCACCCCCTGCTAACTGCAGCGCCATTTATGAGAAACTTGGTCCATGTGCCAGTGCATGGGCATCATGCCGACGTCGAGGCATCGATCTCATTGGCCAATATCGGTATGAAGTGGCCGCTGACGGCGACTGTCACCGGCATATTGACAGAACTTGCGATGTTGGTCGGCGATGCTATCGAGATGGACAAGACGTTTCCGCAAGAGGTTGGCCCAAGCAGCGCAACGCCTGAAGGCTTCAGTGAGGCGCGCACTGCGAGCCCAGCCCCCGACGCGTCAATCGACACTTCTGGAAAATTTCTGCTCTCAACGCTTTTAAATCGAACATCAATTCGAAACCGCAAAGATGTGGCATTCATCACGTTGCGGACTTGGTCAAAGACGATCAAGGATCATCAGATCAAAGCGCTGACAATCGCTAAAAAAAATCCAGACGGCAATTTTGTCGACGCGATTGCCGAAGAGATCGCTCAACAAGTTCGGAAAATTTTTGGAAATCCGCGCTTCAGCGTTGTGGTTCCTGTGCCGTGCGGCCACAGCAAAGAACACGAATGTCTGTCTGTGCAAATCGCCAGACGCGTCGCGCAACTTTTAGAAGTTCCATTTGATCGCGTGTTCGAACACGTCGATCGGGAGGGTACATCCCACCCTCGAAAAAATGTTATGCTAAAGCCTCCGAAACTAAAGAGCACTCAAAAATTCGAATCGGTACTCGTGCTGGATGACGTCGCAACCTCCGGCCGCCATATAGAACTCTCAGTTATGTCTCTCCGGCGTATCGCGGACCATATCGCGGCTTTAGCGTGGATTGGTCCAAACTAGCACCGTTACAAATAATGCGGCCGCGCTTCGATCAACGCGGCCGCTGATTTCTGTAACGTGACAGTGTTAGTCTGCGTCGAGTTCTTTCTTCAACACAGCGAGATCGGCTTTCGCCAGATCGACATCATACGTCTTGCCATCCGAATGCATGGCGTTGTCGATTTCCCATTTACCGTCGTCGAATTCGATCTTGCCCCAAGTCGAGAAGCCCTGACCCTTGAGCGCGGTCTCGATTGTCGCTTTTTCTTCAGCTGTCGGCGCGCGGCCATCGGCCAGAACGGCGGCGCTCGACGCTGTTAGGATTGCGGCCGCAGCCGCGGCTCTCATCAAGGATGTCACGAGGTGCGTCTCCTGTGCTGCAATTCGGTCGCACAAGAAACGCGCGCGCAAATGTTTGGTTGCGCTGAAGACTTAGGAATCGCGATATTTCAGCGTGCAAACGATTGCTTGCGCTGCCGCGCCATGCGCTCGCGGAACTCGATGTCTTCCATCCGGTAAGAGCCGGTGTCGCACCACGGGTTGCCGTAATAGCCGTACCGGCCGTTGATCGGCGTGCAGTCGCGATCGCGTTTGGCTGGCACGGCTGCTTTTGAGCGGCGCTCAGCAGCCTCTGCAGCAGCTATCAAACCCGCGGCAAGAATGGCTGTCGTCACCGCGGCGATCACAAGCATCTGCATGAAGTGTGTCCTTCGATGATGTCGATATCTGCCGATCATATGGCGTGCCCCGGTCACAAAAAAAGGCGGCACCGTCAAGATGCCGCCCTTGTACACAGTACAGCCCCGCCGCGCGTTATGGCAGACGGCCGTATCGGAACATGCCGTAAAGCCACGCGGTGACCGCACCGAAGCCGGCCGTCATCGCAAGGACCGGCACGACTTTGCCGGCGTCGCCGTCATAGAAGATCGGATAAGCCTGCGTCAGCAGAGGAATGGCAACGAGCACGCCGATCAGTGCCGGACCAAAGATGCCAAGGATCGCGCCCTGAATGGTCATCGAGCCTTGCGGCCGCGGCCCGAGAATGATGCCGAATAAAGCGCCCCAAAGGCCGCCCCAGAGCATCGTGCTGATGATTTGCGGGACTTCGATACCGGGAAGCAGGACGTTGTTGACCGGCTCCTGGCTCCAGGGCGTGCGATCCCAACCGACCCAAAGACCCGTATTGCTGAACAGCCAGCTGATAAATTCGTGCGCCGTCAAGGCAGCAATCGCGCCGGCAATGAAACCGAGCACGATCCCCTTTAGAAAATTCATTTGTGTCTCCCTTTGTCTTCCCCGGCAGTTTGAAACCGTCGAACTGAGCCACCCCAAAGCCGTTCGCGGCCGACTATTCCATTTTCTCCGACGGAATTACAGGCACTTGTGCCGAGCCTTGCGCCGCCGCGTCGCACCGGCCGCGGCACTACGGACATTGCCTTACTTCTGCCGTAGCGATTTACTGATTTCGTTGCGCTGCACAACGGATGCTGGGGGGTTCGCCCGAGACGCACCGTGGTTGGATCGAGGCTCTCATTCGCGAGTGCCCTTTGGTCGGCCCTGCAGCCTGGGGATGGCTGGCGCTCGCGGTATCCCTCATTGCATGCCCCTTACAATTTGAAACTCGGGGCCCCGTGTCAGGGGTGCATCGGTCCGATGCGCGTTCGCCTTGCCGCGGCATTCAACATCATTTCAAACGTATGAGGACTTTCAATGCGTAAAGTTACGCTTGCCGCTCTCGCCACCATGATCGCCGTTTTTACGCCCGTCGCCGCTGAAGCCAAGCGCTACAGCAACGACGGCATCAGCATGAAGCATCGCTCGCTGACCAACCGCGCCACGCATCGCAAGTACGCCTCCAAGGGGGGCGGCGCTTCGCGTTCGTGCCTGACGGGTGCGGCAAGGGCGCTTCTCGGCCGCATCGAAAGCCATTTTGGCAGCGTCCAGATCATTTCGACGTGCCGTCCGGGCGCGCGTATCGCTGGATCTGGCAAGATTTCGAAGCATGCGTCGGGTAACGCCATCGACTTCCGCGTGCGGGGCAAGAAGGGTGCGGTCGTCGCTTGGTTGCGCGCCAACCACCACAGCGGCGGCACAATGACCTACTCGGATATGGACCACGTCCACGTCGACATTGGCCCGCGTTTTGTGGCGCTTGGCCGTCCGTCGCACCGCCGCGGCTGATACTACGGTCTGGGAACTTGAAAGTGGCGCCGGTTTAAACTGGCGACCGTCAAGGGCAGCGAGCGGTTTCCTGCGCTTCGCTGCCCCTCTGCTTTGCCACCGGCCGGCGAGGGTAAACCAGACTAAAAAATGAGCGTTCAGAGCCGAAAAGTTGAGGCTTTCGCCAGAGTTGGTCACGCTGCCCCTGGCTGCGACGTTCTTGCCTTTCCCCAGCAACCGGGGCATAAAGGCGCCGTCGAACACGCCTTGGCTTACCCTAAGACAGTGCCTACCGCCTGCCCTAAGCGTCTCCATCGCGCGATTTGATTGTCTTCGGTCATTCGATTGAAGACGAATAAATGCTTTGGAGGCATGAATGTCTAACGGCACTGTCAAGTGGTTCAACGGTCAGAAGGGTTACGGGTTTATTCAGCCGGAAGAAGGTGGCAGCGACGTATTCGTCCACATCTCGGCGGTTGAACGCGCTGGTCTTCAGTCGCTTCGTGAAGGTCAGAAAATTGCTTTTGAAACCGAACGTGGCCGTAACGGCAAAATCGCGGCCGTCAACCTGCGGCCGCTCTAAGGGTATTTAATTAGACACTTTAATTGGCGGGGAGCAGTCGCATCTGCTCCCCGCTTTTCATATCGCCGTCCACAGCGACATAGCGGCAGACGACAAGCGACTGAAAACGGCGCATAAGGCGCCCGAATGATGTGGCGCAGATCGCGCCGGATAACCAGGCGCCGAACGCGCTGTTACGCACAACGGGCCGCACAACAGGCCCGAGGGGACCGAATGGCCAAAGAAGAAATGCTCGAATTCGAAGGCGTGGTGGACGAGGTGCTCCCCGACGCCCGCTGCCGCGTCAAGCTCGACAACGGTCACGAGGTGATCGCTTACACGTCCGGCCGTATGAAGAAGAACCGCATCCGGATTCTTGCGGGCGACCGCGTGACGGTTGAGATGACGCCGTACGACTTGACCAAAGGCCGCATCAACTTCCGCCACAAAGACGTTCGTCCGGGCCAGACCGAAGGCGGTCCGCCAGGCGGCGGCTCGCGTCCGGGTGGCCCGCCGCGCAGGCCGGGCGGACGTTAAAATTGTCATCATCGAAACTATGGAGCGGCGCTTTAAGCGCCGCTTCTATTTTGCGACGGCGCGATCGGTGCCCGCGCTGCACGGCGGGCGTGCTCATGCCCTAAATCGCGCGCCGTCCAAAGCCAGAGCGCGGCAACCGGCAATGCTGCGAGCGCCGTCAGAATCGATGCAAACCCAGCGCCGCCACTGATACCTGCGAACATCCAGCCCGAGACGGCGTCGCCGCCGCGATAGACGACGGTATCGATGAAGTTCTGCACCTTGTACTTCTCGTCCGCCGGCGTCAGCGTGAACATGATCTTGACCGCAGGGTTCGAGAGCGCAAATCCGATGACGCGCTCGGCGACCATGACGGCACCGGCAATCGCGAGGACCGGATCGTACGCGAGCGCTAGCGTTCCCGCCGTTGCGGTCAGCGGTAAAGCAATCAGTCCGCCGGTCAGGCCAAGACGGTCGATGATACGCGCCGTCCCGAACATCTGAATTGCAAGCGTCGCAAACCCGACAATAAGGTCGCGGCTTGCAAAAAACTGCACGCGCTCGGCGCTCGACGCAAGCGTTGCGCCGACGAGCCGCGACTGTTCGAGATAGAAGAACGTGCCGACGATGTTGGCGAGAAAAACGTACAGCGCGATCTTGCCGAGATAGGGCGAGGCGAAAATTTTCGACGCGCCATCAAGGATACCGCCGCCCGCAGGCGAACGATCGTCGCCGGCCGCACCGCGATGAACGTGACGAACCGCGATACCGGCGAGCATCGAAACCGTCAGAAGCGCGGCTGACACGAGCAACAAATCGGCAACAGGAACGGACGCGGCGAGCCATTGCGTCAGCGCCGGGCCAGCAAGCGCGCCGGCTGTTCCTCCCGCGCCGATGAACCCGAAAAGGCGCTTGGCTTCCGCATTCGACCAGAGCTCCGACATCAAGCTCCAGAACAGCGATACGACAAAGAGATTGAAGACACTCGCCCAGACGAAAAACGCGGCCGCGCTCAGCGGTCCGGAGGCATCGCTTTTCAAAAGCGCCCAGAAGCCAATTAGGTTGAGCACGAAAAACAGATACACCGCCGGCAGCACGGTGCGGCGGGGGAAGCGCGACGCGAGCCATCCAAACAACGGCACGGCCGCCAGCATGACAACGAACACGATCGAAAAAATGTGGTGCAGGGCATCTTTTCCGGCGGCGACGCCCATTTCGTCACGGACCGGACGGACGATGTAGTAGGCCGAAAGCAGCGCAAAAAACATGATGAACGACGCGGCCAGAGCAGCGCCTTCCCCAGGCCGGATATCCACAAGACCGCGCAATTGCGACTTCGGCGCCGCAGCAGGCCCGGATTCGTCTGCCGTCATATGACCTGCCGCCCTCTCATTTGCCCCATCGCCAGCGAACCGATTCGCCGCACCAGCCCCGTGAACATGCCGTTCCTGCTCAACAATCCGCAAGCGGGCACGAACCGGCCTATAACCGCGGCGAGAAATACACACCTACGAACGTCGCATTAGCCAGCATGGCGATTTGCGCATTGTGACAGAACAGAGTCAGCCTATACTTTGCGCAGCACCATTGATGAAAAACCGTGCTTTAGGTGCGGCGCAGCGATCGGGGAAGCTGAGGATGAATTATTACGCCTACGAAATGGCCCACGCTTTCATGTCCCCTTGGCGCTTCGGCATGCAGGCCTTGCGTCACTCACTTGAGTGGCCAATGAACCCTGTCGCTAAAACGCCGGTCGGGAAAAACCTCATCGCTGCCTGCGAAGTCTTCGAGAACATCACGCGCCGCTACGGCAAACCTGAGTTCGGGTTGAAGGCGACGCACATCAACGGCCTTACTGTGCCGGTCAACGAAGAGATCGTACTGACGAAGCCGTTCGCCAATCTGATCCGCTTCGTGCGCGATGAAACGGTGTCGGGTCCACGCAACGATCCGAAAGTGCTGATCGTCGCACCGATGTCGGGCCACTATGCAACCCTTCTGCGCGGCACCGTCGATGCGATGCTGCCCGAGCATGATGTCTACATCACCGATTGGGCCGATGCGCGCAATGTGCCACTGACCGTCGGCCGTTTCGATTTCGACGACTACATCGACTACGTCATCGAGTTCACGCAATTCATTGGACCGAACACCAACATCATCGCCGTTTGTCAGCCGGCTGTACCGTGTCTGGCAGCGACCGCTGTCATGGGGCAACACAACGACCCGTGTGCGCCAGCGACATTGACATTGATGGGTGGGCCAATCGATACGCGCCGCAATCCAACGAAGGTCAACGAGCTGGCGTCGACGCGCTCGCTGAATTGGTTCGAGCAGAATGTCATTTCTGCGGTGCCGTTTCCGCACGCAGGCTTCATGCGTCCGGTTTATCCGGGCTTCATGCAGTTGACAGGTTTCATGACCATGAACCTCGAACGCCACATGAATGCGCACGTCGATCTGTTCAACGATCTCGTCAAGGGCGACTGCGACAGCGTCAAGCAGCACCAGGACTTTTACGAGGAATACCTCGCCGTCATGGATTTGACGGCGGAGTTCTACCTGCAGACGATCAAGGTTGTGTTCCAGGATCACTTGCTGCCTGACCGCAAGCTCGTCCATCGCAACGAGCTCGTCGATTGCGGCGCCATCACGCGCACCGCACTGATGACGATCGAAGGCGAGCGCGACGACATCACCGGTATCGGCCAGACAGCGGCGGCGCACGATCTGTGCGTGTCGATCCCCGAGGACGAGAAGGTCCACTACATGCAGCCGGGCGTCGGTCACTACGGCGTGTTCAACGGCACCCGCTGGCGCACGGAAATCCAGCCGCGCATTCGCGAGTTCATCCGCACGATCCAGTACAAGCGGCAGGCCGGCGCCGGCGCGGTGCGCAAGCCGGTGGCGAAAGTCATGACGGTCGATAGCACCGCCGACTGGAGCCATTCTGGCAAAGTGAACGGGCACCTCAATGGAAGCGGCCGTTCGCATCCGCTTTCGCCCGGCGAATAATCAGCAAACGCATCGTGCAACGAATTTGCCGGTTGCGCGTTAGCGGCGAGCAGAGTTGCGCGGGGATATCATGGTTGTTCAGCCGGAAGAGTTCGAGACGATGACCCGCCTCGGGACTGCGGTTCTGCTTGGCGGTGTCGTTGGCCTCGAACGCGATTTGCGGCGTATGCCGACGGGTATGCGAACGCTCGCGCTCGTCTGTCTCGGGTCGTGCGTCGCCGTTCTCGCGGCCATCAAGGCGGGTGATTCCGACGGCTTCAGCCGCGTCGCGCAAGGCATCATCACCGGCATCGGCTTTCTTGGCGGCGGCGTCATTTTGCAGAAGGGCGATCTGCGCGACGTCAAAGGACTGACGACGGCGACCGCGATCTGGTTTACCGCAGCCGTCGGCCTGCTATGCGGTCTCGGCGAATTGAAGATCGCGGCCTTCGCGGTGTTCCTCGCCGTGCTCGTGCTGGCAGCCGACTTGGTGCTTGATCCGTTGTTCGGCAAAAAGCACGGCAAGCCACCGCCGCATCCAGACGAGAAAAAGTCTCAAACAACATCTTCCGGCGACTGAAGGCGAAGTCATTCGCCGTCAATGCGCTTCGTCCCAGTTGCTGGCGGCCTTGGCATCGACGTGGATCGGCACCGAGAGTTTGACGGCTGGCTCGGCTGCCGTCTCCATCACCTGACGTGCGATTTTTATCAGCTTGTCAGCTTCGCTTTTCTGCACTTCGAAGACGAGTTCGTCGTGAACTTGCAGCAGCATGCGCGCTGATTTCAAATTGCCTTTCTCCAAGGCGGGCGCCATGCGGATCATCGCGCGGCGAATGATATCGGCCGCTGAACCCTGGATCGGCGCGTTGATCGCGGCGCGTTCGAGGAAGCCGCGCATCGACGGGTTCTTGGTGTTGATCTCGGGGTAATGAATGCGCCGCCCGAAGATCGTCTCGACGTAGCCCTGTGCGTGCGCGGCCTTCTTGGTCGCATCCATGTAATCGCGGATGCCGGGAAAGCGCACGAAGTACGTCTTGATGTAATCGCCAGCTTCCTCGCGCGAGATGCCGAGCTGATTGGCGAGACCGAACGCCGAGATGCCGTAGATGATGCCGAAGTTGATGGCTTTCGCCCGGCGGCGCACATCGCTCGGCATATCCTTGACAGGTACGCCGAACATTTCCGACGCCGTCATTGCGTGAATGTCGAGACCGTCGGCGAAGGCTTTCTTCAGCTGCGGAATATCGGCGATGTGCGCAAGCACGCGCAGTTCAATCTGGCTGTAGTCGGCCGAGACGAGTTGCATACCCTCGCCCGCGATGAAGGCGGTGCGAATTTCGCGGCCTTCCTTTGTACGGATCGGGATGTTCTGCAAATTCGGTTCCGACGACGCCAGACGGCCCGTCGTCGTTGAGGCCAATGCGTAGCTCGTGTGAATGCGGCCGCTCTGGTCGATATACTCCGGTAGCGCGTCCGTGTAGGTCGACTGCAGTTTCGTGAGCTGACGCCACTCCATCATCGTGTTGACGAGACGCCGCGCGTCGTCGGGCAATTCTTCGTTATTCGCCAGATCATCGAGCAGACCGGCGCGCGTTTCCCATTGCCCAGACTTGGTCTTCTTGCCGCCCGGCAATTTCAGATTGTCGAACAGGAATTCACCGAGCTGCTTCGGCGACGCCAAATTGAACTTGTGTCCGGCGAGTTGGTAGACCTCCTCTTCGAGCCGCGCGGCGCGTTGCGAAAACGTGCCCGAGAGACGCGAGAGAATATTGCGGTCGACTTTGATGCCGGCTTGTTCCATCGCGACGATGGTTGGCACAAGCGGACGCTCCAGCGTCTCGTAGACGTTGGCCATGTGCTCGGCAGCGAGACGCGGCTTCAATTTCATCCAGAGCCGCAGCGTGACGTCGGCGTCTTCGGCCGCATATTCGGTCGCCTGCGGGATCGGCACGCCGGCGAACGTTTTCTCGGATTTTTTCGCACCCGGCGCGTGATCGATGACGGATGAAAACGAAATGCAGGTGTGCGCGAGATGGCGCTCGGATAGATCATCCATGCCGTGGCTGCCGCGGCCGCCATCGAGCACATATGAAAGCAGCATCGTGTCGTCGATCGGCGCGACGTTGATGCCGTAGCGCGCAAGCAGCAGCGTATCGAATTTGATGTTCTGGCCGATCTTCAGAACGCTTGCGTCTTCGAGCAGCGGCTTGACGCGCGCCAGCGTTTCGTTGAGCGGCAGTTGTCCGGCCGCGAGCCCGCCGCCACCGAACAAATCGTTCGAGCCCGTAGTATGACCGAGCGGGATATAGCAGGCCTTGCCCGGCGCCGTGGCGAGCGACACCCCGACGAGATCGCACGTATGGCAATCAAGGCCCGTCGCTTCGGTATCGAAGGCGACGTAGCCGGTGTCGTACGCAGCCTTGATCCAATCATCGAGCGCACCGGACGTCGTTACGGTCTCGTACTTCGCACGATCGAACGGCACCGCCGCAAGTCTCGCGGCGGCGTGGGCAACCGCCGCGTCGGGTGATCCCGCGCCGCCTATTGTCTTTTGCGCAGGCGCATCGTCAGCCGCCTTTGCTTTCGATTTCGCGACGCTCGATCCGACGGATGCCTCCAGCGGCGGCGGCGCGGCGACTCCGAGGCCTTCGGCAAAGCGCTTCGTGAGAGAGTTGAATTCCATCAGCCTTAGGAACGTCAGCAGTGTGTTCGCGTCCGGGTCTTGAACGCCGGTTTGCTCGACGCCGACGTTCACCGGCACGTCGCACTTGAGCGTCACGAGATCGCGGCTGATGCGCGCTTGCTCGGCAAACTCGATCAGCTTTTCGCGGCGCTTCGGCTGTTTGATATTGCCCGCGCTTGCGAGCAACGTATCGAGATCGCCATACTCAGTGATCAGTTCGGCGGCCGTTTTGATGCCGATGCCCGGAACGCCGGGCACGTTATCGACGCTGTCACCTGCGAGCGATTGGACGTCGATGACTTTCTCCGGCCACACCCCGAACTTCTCGAAGACTTCGTCGCGCGCGATGCGTTTCGCCTTCATGCCGTCGAACATCGTGATGCCGGGACGGATCAGCTGCATCAGATCTTTGTCGGACGATACGATCGTCACGTCGCCACCAGCATTGACGACATCGCGCGCATAGGTGGCGATCAGATCGTCGGCCTCATACCCGTCTTGTTCGATTGCGGCGACGTTGAAGGCCTTGACCGCGTCGCGGATCAACGGGAACTGCGGGATCAGCTCTTCAGGCGGCGGCGGACGCTGCGCCTTGTACTTGTCGTAGATCTTGTTCCGGAACGTCTCGCGGCCGGCGTCAAAAATAACGGCCATATGCGTCGGCGCCTCGGATGACTTGGTCTCGCGCAGCAACTTCCAGAGCATCGCACAAAAGCCGTGGACCGCGCCGACGGGCAGTCCGTCCGATGGCCGCGTCAACGGCGGCAGGGCGTGGAAAGCGCGGAAGATGTAGCCAGAGCCGTCGATCAAATAGACGTGGCTGCCCTTCATGACGGGCACCGTTTCGCCGCCAGGAACGAAGATGCCGTTGTCTGATGTGACAGGCTTATTTTGAGTTGGGTCGGTCATGGGCGCGGACTATAGGGGGTCGCGTCACCCGCGTCAGCCGAACATCGCCGCTTGCGCCGTCACTCGCGAGACACAGAGCAGCCCAAGACCCGACACAGCGCCTTTGTAGCCAGATTGACAGCGCCACTCCCGCGTGGCTCAACGTGCCGGTGGCACACTGTTGTAGCGGCAGGTCCAGCCTCGCCACTACAATCGAACGATGATTTTCAGCAACGCTTGTTGAGGGAGTAAACGCATGGTCAAGTTGGCCAAGATTTCGACGCTCGCCGCCGTTGGCGCGCTGGCGCTGTCCGCCGGTATGACGGTTTCCGCACCCGACGCCGAAGCCGCGGTCTGCAAGGCGCCGTTGCGCGGCACCGCAACCGGCCAAGGTCTGTTCGGCAAAGGAACGGCGGAAGCCCGCCGCCTGGCCCGTTATGAGTGGGAATCGCGCGCGTCGATCATTTACGGAGATTCCTTCGGCAATTTCGCCAAAGCCCGCCGCGTCTTCTGGGACTGCAAGAAGGGCGCAATCCTGCAGGCTCGTTGCACGGTCGTTGCGCGTCCGTGCCGCTAACGGCCGGCCGGATTTAGATTGAGAGGGTGGGCGCGCGAGCGACCCACCCTTTTTTGCGTGACTGCGGGCTTTATAGCGGGGCGCCGATCGCCGCATTTGCCCGCACGTGCCGAATGGGCTATCTAGTCGGCTCTGTCAGCACCCGTAGCTCAGCTGGATAGAGTGCTGCCCTCCGAAGGCAGAGGTCGCAGGTTCGAATCCTGCCGGGTGCGCCAAGATATAACACATTGATATAACTGCATATTACGCGATTTCTGCGTGCAAAAATTCACCGCAAATTCCGCGCGTTAGAGGCCTGGGTTTTTTCCGTCGCGCATAAGGGTCCGTCTCTCCGTCACGCACGCCGGCTGATTGCCCGTTTTATCTCTGCCGCCAATTTTCGGCCGGTCAGATTCGCATCGTTTACAGTAAGTCGTGTGGCGGCTATCGCGTCTCAAGTCCGAGGACTGCGCACTGGCCCTGCCAGTCGTGCGGCAAGTCTTTGCACACCGAGAGCAGACGCGCGGGAGTCAGTCCCACTGGCGGGCGACGTGTCGCCAGCGCAAACACGATGTGCGGCGCGAGATACGTCAGGCGAATGTGCGCTGTCAGATGGTCTCGTTTGACACCAAGCCGCTGCGCCATCGCGTCGATCGTTGCATCGCGTCCAGTCAAAAGCGACTCACGCGTTGCGTGCGCATCTCGCAGCAGGGCAATCATCTGCTTATTGGGATTTTCCACGCCGCCACAGATGACCAACCGAATTCCTTGGCCCGCGCGGCGCAGCTTGGCTTCGACGCGCAGTTCGATCGTACCGGCTTCACCCTCCAATGGCGGTCTACAATTGTCCAGCAGGCGAGATGCAACGGCCGCCCGTTTGATCGAAGCGACAACCCCTTGTTCGCTTACGACGACTTTCTCAACAAAAGCTTGGACAAGCTCACGAATTTCGATCGACGACAAGTCTGACCAAGCTTCGGCGAGACCAGTTGCCGTTAAACGGGCCGACCGAAGATGGACGTCGTCAAGGTCGAGGCATACCAAGGCCTCTTCAACGCCCTGCTCCGAGGCAAAGAACGTGCGGAGGCGATCGAGGACAATTTCTTCAATGTCAGCCGCAGGAATGCGCCAGCCGTCGGAAGCTTTTCGCTCGGCGCTCTTGAACGGTGGCGACACGTAGTACCGGTAACGGCGGCCCTTTTTAACGGCATGCATCGGTCTCAGGCGGCGCCCGTCGCCGTCCACGATCAGCCCGGCAAGCAGACTCGGCTCCTCGGCTGCCGCCCCAATCTTTTGGGCATACAGGCTGCCAGCAAGCATGCCCTGGACGCGTTGCCAGAGGTCGGGATCGATGATCGCCTCATGTTGCCCTGGATAGACTTTGCCCTGATGCCCAATCTTGCCATGGTAGATCGGATTCCGCAGGAGGTTATAAAGCGCGCCGCTGGAAAGTCGGTTGCCGCCTGCACGCACGACACCGGCTTTCGCACGGCGCTTGCTTACAATCCCGCGCTCGTCCAGCGCGCATTTCAGAAGCCGAACTGATCCAATCTCGGCGTACCGCCCGAAGATCATGCGGATCATCTCTGCTTCTGCCTCGTTCACGATCAACTTGCGATCTTTGACGTCGTAGCCGAGCGGAACGTTGCCGCCCATCCACATGCCTTTGGCTTTCGACGCCGCAATCTTGTCGCGGATGCGCTCCCCCGCGATCTCCCGCTCAAACTGAGCAAATGAGAGCAGCATGTTGAGTGTAAGACGGCCCATGGACGTCGTCGTGTTGAACTGCTGCGTCACCGAGACGAACGAAGCATCGTGAGCGTCCATAATGTCTACGATTTTGGCGAAGTCGGCGAGCGAGCGCGTCAGCCGGTCGACCTTGTAGACGACGACGATCTGCGCCTTGCCGGCCTTGATGTCGGCAAGCAGGCGCTGAAGCGCGGGCCGTTCCATCGTGCCGCCGGAAAGGCCACCGTCGTCATACATGTCGCGGACTGGAAACCAGCCTGCATGCTTCTGGCTCGCAATGTACGCCTCACACGCCTCTCGCTGGGCATCGAGCGAGTTGAACTCCTTTTCGAGACCTTCCTCAGTCGATTTGCGCGTGTAGATGGCGCAGTTCAGCTTTTTCATCGGAGAAGCCCCTGTAGTCGGTCGAGGCAGCGGCCGATCCGATCAAACTCTTTCGAGATGAGCTGGAGTTGACGCCGTCCGTCCTCGACCGTTTTGACGCCTTGACCGACAGATGCGATGAGCGCCGCGTCTTCAAGGGCGCCAGTGAGTTCAGCGAATGCCTCACAGACAGCATCGAGACGGCTGTCAGCCATCGCTGGCCCCCTTGCTCGAAGTCAGGCCAAAAAACCGCGGACCCGACCAGTGCGCGCCGGTGATTTCGCGTGCGACGACCGACAGCGACCGGTAGCGCTTGCCGCGCCATTCGACGCCGTCGGAGCGGACGAGAACGGTGTGCGTCTGCCCATTCCATTCGCGAACCAGCTGCGTGCCCGGCTGTACGGTCACACGAGGAGCTTTGCGGTTTTCACATTTTGACAACGTCTCAAGCTCCGCCCCGGAAATCCGGCGCAGCACAGACTTGGCGAGGCCGCCGTACGCCCGCTCCTGCAGTTTGTATGTGATGCCGCGGATCATGAGATCTCGGGAGAGGCGCTTTGGCGGCTGCATTCCGTGCAGCCGCCGCCATTCGCCGCGCAGGTCGAAGCTTGTCAACGCTTCGAGCCGCGCAAGCTCAGCCGCGACGTCGAGTTTTGCTTTCCTCACGTCAGCGGCCCCGCTTGGCTTCAATGCGGTAACGACGCAATTCGCCCGGTGCCTTTGACGAGGCCATCGTGAAGCCGAGCTTCTTCTTGACCGTGCCGGCGAGAAAGCCGCGCACGCTGTGCTGCTGCCATCCCGTCGCTTCCATCATTTCCGGAACGGTCGCGCCTTCGCGCCGGCTCAGCAATGTCAGAATGCGATCGTGCTTGGTGACGCGTGCCGCGTGCACGTCGTCTCTTGCGGCGTTTTTGACAGAGGTGAGTTTGGCCGTAGTCGACGTCCCAATTGCCTTCGCTTTGGCCGCTTTGGCCAACGTCGAGGGTGTGGCTCGTTTTGTCTGACTTGCGGCGCGGGCTTCAATTGTCGTCATGGTGGTGGGCTCCGAGGGTTCACGGGTCGCGCCCTATCGGCGCTCCCACCACCCCAAGCCCCGCAATCCGCGAGGCGAGCCCTGCAAATTTTCGGCACCCTTATCGCCGGCGTCTGTCACACCACCAATGCGTCCTTTGCGGCAGAAGTCGAGTTCAAAATCGGCTGGAGAAGCGCGTCCTGGACGGGTCAGTTAATAGCGAGTCTTGCGGCTCGATGAAACGCCATGGAGCATGCTTCGGAAGTGAATGCTTCAGGTTCGAATCATGCTCGAAGCGCCAGTCCACTTTAAGGGTGTAGAGACGTCACGGCTGGCTTTACGCCAGCGCCGACTTCCCCCCGACTTTCCGCGAGTTAGCGGCTACCGCACATTCCGTTACCGCCAAAGAGACGTCCGAGACCGCCGTTTGCGGGCCGAAACCCGGTCGCGTCTCTGTTCGGCGATTTCGGGGACTTGCGTTTGCGGGTCAGCGGCCAGGAAACGCACGAGCGAACGGTGCTGGAACGGCCTCCGCAAGCCCGAGGAATTTGCGTTGTTGCTGCCAGTCCACCGGCAGGTCTTTCGAGCGGCGCAAGAGCTGCTTGGCCGACAGCCCGATCGGATGCCTCCCCGAGACCAAGTCTTCGACGATCGACGGCGCCAGATAGGACAGGCGAACCAGCCCGGTGAGCCGGACCTGACACTTCCCAAGTCGCCTCGCAATCGCAGTAAGGCTCTCGTTGCCTTCCGAGATAACCAGGGCACGCGCCGCAAAAGCCTCCCGAAACAACTTGAGGCATTGGTGATCGGGCTTAGGGCCGATCTGCTCACCAACGATAATCCGTTTGCCCTTCCAGGCACTTCGGAGATGCGCGGCGACATGCAGTATAAAGGTCTCGTCGACAACACTACGCTCGATCTTGAGTTTGGCACCAAGACGCCGCGCCAGACCCGAAACCGAAACCGTGATTTCTATCTCGCGGGGTTGCACGACTACGCGATCGACAGCGTCCTGCACGAATGCCTTGATTTCATCAGGCGGGAGTGATGTCCACGATCCCGTCAATGAGGCGGCCGTCCTGAGAGACACCTCGAGCTGAGTGACGGTCAGATGAAGAGGCGACAACCGCCGAACGAGTTCTGTTTGCCGTGCAAGCAGGTTTCGGAGGCGGTCACAGACTAATCCTTCGACCTCCAGCGCCGGGATGCGAATGGGGTTTTCACCAGGGGTTCCACGATCCAGCAGTGGCGCCGAGATGTAGTAGCGATAGCGTTTGCCACGCTTGTTCGCGTGGGTAGGCGTCATGTGATTGCCATCTCTATCGAAGATTAGGCCCGAGAGTAGGCTTGGTGCTTCGGCCCCAACGGCAAGTGCGCGCTCCGTCCGGTTCGATGCGAGTTTGGCCTGAACCAAGTCCCACAGCTTTGCATCGATGATCGCCTCTTGCTGGCCATCATAGACATTCCCCTTATGCGCGACCTTGCCACGATAGAGCGGGTTCTGCAGGATGAGATACAGGATCCCGCGCGAGAAACGTCGACCACCGTTCGAACGTCCGTTGGCGCCTTCGCGGCGCTTGCTGCGATAGCCTTGAGTGTCGAGTTCCGCCTGAAGCAGGCTCACTGAGCCGAACTCTGCGTATCGCGAAAAGATTCTTCGAATGAGTTTGGCTTCGGTCTCGTTGACGAGCAGCTTGCGATCTTTGACGTCGTATCCGAGCGGAACAGTGCCGCCCATCCACATACCCTTCGCCTTCGACGCCGCAATCTTGTCGCGTATCCGCTCGCCAGCGATCTCGCGCTCGAACTGCGCAAAGGAGAGCAACATGTTGAGCGTCAGACGGCCCATCGATGTCGTCGTGTTGAACTGCTGCGTCACCGAGACGAATGAGGCGCCGTGAGCGTCAAGCACGTCGACGATCTTGGCGAAGTCAGCAAGAGATCGCGTCAGCCGGTCGACTTTGTAGACAACGACAATCTGCACCTTTCCCGCTTTGATATCGGTGAGCAGACGCATCAGCGCGGGACGCTCCATCGTTCCGCCGGAAAGGCCACCATCGTCATACATGTCGCGAACGGCAGTCCAACCGGCATGCTTCTGACTCGTGATATACGCTTCGCAGGCCTCTCTCTGAGCATCGAGAGAATTGAATTCCTTCTCAAGCCCTTCGTCGGTCGATTTGCGCGTGTAGATTGCACAAGCGATACGCGTCATCCGAGGCTCCGTCGCAATCGACGTAGGCGCCTTAGACAAACTTCCAAGAGAACGATTAGGCGATCACACGCACGTTGTGCTGTGGCGAGATCCGCAATGGCCTGCCCCTCAGCGGCAGCAACCGATGCGTCCTCCATTTCTCCTGTTACCCTTGCGAAGACCAGTCTTGTGGACTTGATGCGAGCGCGCTCATCCATCGGTGCGCTCCGCCGTAAGGCCGAAAAACCGCGGTCCAGACCAGTGAGCTCCGGTGATTTCGCGCGCGACGACCGACAATGATCTGTAGTGCTTCCCCCGCCATTCGACGCCATTCTCAAGGACAACGACCGTGTGCGTGACACCGTGCCATTCCCTCACGAGGCGCGTGCCCGGCTTGAACGATGCCCGTAGTGACCGCTCAGCAGACGGTGACGTTACGCTTGGGTCGGAAGCCTGCAAATTTCGGCGAAGGACCTTCGGCAAGCCGCCGAATATGTCCTCTTGCAGCTTGTAGGAAAGCCCGCGCAGCAGCATGTCCCGGCTCAATCGCCGCGGCGGCGGCGTCTGATGTATCCGCCGCCATTCTTCGCGAAGCGCATCGAGCGTGAGTTGCTCAAGCCGCGCGATCTCCGCGCCGACATCAAGGGCTAGCTTGGCCATCTCAGCGGCCCCGGCGTGCGGCGATCCGGTATCGCCTAAGCTCACCGTCGACCTTGGACGAGGTCAGCGCGAGACCCATTTTTCTCTTAACCGTTCCGGCCAGAAAGCCGCGAACACTGTGCTGCTGCCAATTAGTGGCGCGCATCAACTCCTCAATGCTCGCGCCTTCCGGACGGCTCAAAAGTCCGAGCAGCTGTGCGCGCTTTGTCGTTGGCGCTTGGCCGGATTGCTGCTCGGGCGTCTCCTCGCGTTTGCGAGCCTTGGTCGCAGTCGCTGCCTGAGCTCGGCTAGATTTGTCGCTCTTGCTGGACACGCGTGGTGCAACGGGCGACCGTTCCGATTTGGTGGATTTGTCGATTGTCTTTGTGGTCATGACGAGGGCACCGTGGTTTTCGGAGTGCCATAGTTGGCGCTCCCACCACCCAAAGCCCCGCGTTCTGCGAGGCTGACCCTTGTCTCCGGTCAATCCACTTCAGTGGCTACCGTCACGGACACCAATGCGTGCTTCCGCGGCGAAGTCCAGTCGGTTCTGGCATCGACGGCCGACCCTTACGGATGCGGCAAGCGGCCCCACGTGTTAGACATGCTTTCGGCTGCAAATGCCTAGTCGGCGCCAGCACTCAGCTAGCTTCTTTCGTGCGCTTTTATAATCGCCTCGACACCATAGTAACCTCCCGAGAGCAGGCGATCGATGACATCAAGCAGTTGCGTGCGAAGCGCCGCGTTCCCTTCCGAGGCCGCATAGTCTCTGCGTATAAGGTCTTGAAGAGTGTGAAGCTCCGACATATGCCGGCCACCGGCCGTGCCGCGGGCATCGAGGTCAGTCGTCAGTCGTACAGCCGCCTTTACGACAAGCCCGTGCGTGTCGCACGTCGCGCTTTCGAGCGCATGCAGCAAGCTCCAGGAGGAATCGATCGCGGCGAGGCTGTCGAGAAACGCCTTGGCCAGCGGCACGAACCTGCCGAAATCTGTACTTTCAATGCCACGGAATACGTCGGCGGCCTGTCCGCGCACGAGCTTGTCCGGATCATCGAAGAACCGTTTGAGCCAGCTTTCCGCCCGGCCCCGGAACTCCTGATGCTCTGCAGCACCTGCAGCGGTGGCCGCGGCAAGGCGGCGGATTTCAACGCTTTCCTCGACGAGGAGGTCGGCGATTCCGGCGTAGCTTTCGATCGAGAAGCTCGCTCCAATCGCGTGCCAGGCGCCGATCCGACGGAACGTCTCACTGCGCGACGCCAGAAGCCGGTCGACGAGACGCCGACCCGCCTCGGGGACTTGATGGACAAAGTACGGCATTAGCCGAGTCGCTTCATATGTGGCGAGCGGGGCGAGACCACGATCGAAATCATCGGCGTCCGCTCCTGTATCGTCTGTCGTGCTCAGCGGCAATTTCTCGAATAATGCGGCACATCTCTGCCGATCCGCGTTGAAGAGCGGTGTTAACGGCCGCGTCATGCAACAGCGGACCGCGATGGACTGCTCACACGCGATGCGCTCATCAAGCAGTGTCCAAGCCTGCTCGATGGCGGAAGGCACCTGCCAGAGCACCTGACCAAGGGCCTCCATCGCTGCGCCGCGCGGACCATTGATGCCGCGCACGTGGAGCCGCGCTCCCCTATCCAGCAGATCATCAATAGTAACGATGTCCTTCTCCGAACCAATGTCGATCGCTGCATCCGCTCCGATCTCAGCGTTTTTGGCGTACCAGAACAGTAACGCCATCATCTCGGCATCTTCGGCGAGGCTCGGGTGCCGCTCGAAGATCCTGACGATCGCGCTTGCGTGCTGATGGACCGAGCGGCCGTGCGCATGCAGCACAGCCTCCTTCAGGATCGGGGTGACAACATCAATGCTCTCGGCCAACCCGCCCAGAATGTTGTCGATATAGACGGCATTCGCCGTGTAAGGGATGCGCGGCATCAGAGCGACGAACCGATGAGGATCAGTCTTCGTTAGATGCTGCAGCTCGCCAGCGAGTTGCGACGGGCCGCCGGCCAGAATATCGCGCCGATCCTCCTTACGGCCGCTGTCGTATGTCTTCATCGCCTTGAGCCAATGGACATCGCTCATGAATGCTGCCCGCTCTCTGGCGATTGGGGAATGGACCCAGCCGCCGCGCATGCGATCGGCTTCCGGCACCGTCTCGCCGCGGAATTTGCGATCACCCTCATCGAGCAGTTTCTGCCCCGTGGCGGACAGCTGCTGAGGCCCGACCGTTTTCAACACGCACCACCGCGCATGGCCTGATCGCGACAGCAGGTGCATCAAGTATTTCCGATTGCGCCATCCGTCCTCGCCGTTCTTCCGTATCTCATGAACCAGATCGCGTGCGTCCGACAGCTCACCGTTTAGAGCAATCAAATACGCTTCCAGCTGCTTCCGCTCGTCTTCCGCCAAACACGGCAAGGAGGCCTTAGCCGCTTTAGCCAACGACAACCACGGGACACCAGCCCAGCCGGCCTTGCCAAGATCCGGGAAGCTCAGGAGAGCCACGAGGTTCTGGCCGAGCGCGCCGCGGCTTGCCGCGATAGTTTCCAAGTGCAGGTGTCGGAAGAAGAGATGGAGAGAGGGATCGAACGTCGTGAGCAGGCCCCGCGCAACCTCAGGTGCATCGGCAGCAAGCTGACAGAGCGAGCTTCGGTAGAGCGCCAGAAATGCATCGGCTCCGTAAACCTCACCGGCTCTAGGGTGCCGATCGAAAGTGTAATCCCGCTCCCCGTGCGCCTCCTTAGCTGCGATGACGGTCAGAGTCGTTACTAGGGCGGGGCCAGCGCCCTCGAGGAAGGCCTCTGGCGAGGTTTTCGCTAACTCGCTAAGCCAATGATCGTCGATATCTTGAATGATGTCGCGCTCGAACGGATGCCGGCCCGAGTTGGCCTTAAACCAGGCATCAAACAATGCGCGCAGAATGGTTCCGCCGTGCTCCCTACGTTCAGCAACCCACTTCGGCAGAAGCATGTTGTTCTTGCCCAATGGGTTCCAGTTAGCATCGATTGGGGTATTGCGAATGACCAGCTCGCACAGCCGCTCGAGCGCCTCGTCTCCAGGTCCTTTAGAGACGAAACGAAACCACCCAAGCAGTATGCGTCCGCGAGCAGTATCGCTCCCCCACCATCGTTCGAGTAGGTCTGCGATCTCGTTGGGGCGCTCAGCAGCCATTCGATCGAGCCACCGGAACACGGCTTCTCGGCGCTCCTCGACAACACTTTCAAGCTGCTGGTCAATCCATCCGGCTGCAGCGAGCAAATCGAACCAGCCCGACGATCCCAGAAGCGCGTCGCGCACGATGAGCGGCAACCCCTTTCCCGGATCATCGAGTCGATAGACGATGTTGAACTCGTCCGACGTTGGATCGCGCAGCGTTCCGAGCCATAGCGCGACGACGTTCTTGATATGAAAGCGAATCGTGCCGCTCTCCACCAGCTCCGTCAGCTCGCGCAGGTAGCGCGGCCGGTCGGCTTGCCGCAGGGCCTCGAGGATCTGTCGGGTTTGCGTCCTGCGGAAAAGGTGCTGCTCCGTCGACATTAACAAATCATGCAGCGATTGCCGCTGATGAACGAACTGACGGGCAAAGAGGAAATCGAAGAAGCTCTCGTGGAAAAGGTTGAGCTTCTCACGCACGTTGACGACCAGATGCTCCGAAGCAAGCAAGTCGGTTGCTCTTGGATATCTGTCAAGCACGCTTGCCGGAGCATCGAGCCGCTGCCGGTCGCTCATCCATCGAGCCAGCTCGGCCAGCGCCGCAGATGCCGTCCATCCCAATACCCGGTCCTGAGCGATCGCTCTTTCCTTTTTTGTCAGCAGGCGCAGAAAAAGGTCGTTGCGGCTGACGAACGACAAATCATCGCCGGAGGCCTCGAGAAACAGTGCCAGATTTAGGGGAAGGCATAACAGGTCCTTCTGACCCGCGGTCAAAGCGCCGGTGCTCGCTCCGCGCAATACGAGAAACGGCTGAACCTCGTTTGTCCAATCGAGCAGGGGTACTCCGACCTCGATCACTTGAGCGGCCTGCTTCCAGGTCTTGAGCCGAGCATCGTTGTCGAGATCGAATGTGCGGCACACCAGGAGAACCCGGACGGTCTTCAGATTGTGGGCCTCGTCGAGCAAACGGAGTACGGTCTCGCGCACCGCGCCATTGCGTCCGGATACTTCACTAATGGCGTCAACTTGATCGATTACGAGCACGCTTGTCTTGCCGGGAGATATCCGTGCCAGCGTCAATGCCGGGCTCTCGGCCCGTCCGGTGAGATCAATTCCGAGGTCTTTTGAATTTTTGCAGGCAAGGTGTTGGTCCACCCTGAACGCGAGCGTCAATAGGCTGCTCTGCTCAAGCTGCTCAACAACGCCACGCACCACTTCTGACTTGCCACTGCCCGCCACGCCCGTGAGGAGCACGATGGTCGGGCCCCCAGATTGCGACAGAAGATCGTGAACCACCGTTGTCTGCGATCTTTCGATGGTGTGCCCGTCGGCGCCGAATGGAACATAAGTTTTCAGGTAGTCGACTGTTTCGCGTCTGATCCGCTCAAGAATGGTCGGGTCCATCACCTCCGGTTTCAGCTTAAGGCCAGCGATTGAGCGCAGTGCGCTCCGCAATTTCTCTGTCGAGATCGTCTTGTTGAAATTCTGCTCGATGTGGTCGCGGAGAACTGCGAACGCGCTCGCGGCATCCTCGAAGTACCAATCAAGATAGAGTTCTGTTTCTCGCTGGATTGCGTCTTCACCTGCGATCTCAAAGATACAGCGCGCCAGCCATTGCCGCGTGATGTCCGGTTCGGTGCCCCAATGCCTCGCCAGTTCGTGGATGGCATCCCGCTCTTCCTTATTGAGCAGGCGTTGGAAATCGACCTCGCCGTCCGTTGAGCGTGCCTTCTTCGGTACGTTGCGAAAAGCACGCACCGGATCTTGTGATATGAACCAGCACCGGTCGGTCGGTGAAGCCTCGAGGCGCCGCTTGAAGGCGTCGAGCACGCCTTCTCGCCGAAGCGCACCAAGAGTCCAATTGCCGTTCGGCGCATTGATCTTGGTCTGATGCCAGTCGAAGCAGTCGCCGTAACCGACAGCAGCCTCAAAGCCGGCGAATTCCGGGCCGACACCTTCAACCTTGAGGCTGCGTGCCTTGCCACTCAAAACCTCAAGCAGCTTGAGGACCAGCCATTTCGCCTCGTAGCGGTTGCCGAGCTTGCTGTAGAGGCCGCCAATATTCTCGCTCGTTGCTGCCATTTGATTTTGCTTCGATTTAAAATGTCTACGCAATGGGCTCATCACCGAATCAGCTCGTCAACATGCCGCCCCGAGAGCGATTGTTGACTACCACGACCGCGCTTTGCGGATGATCGCCATCAGAGCGGCGCCTGCACGATTGGCCGATTTCGGCTGAGATAGATCCTCAAACGACGCCGGCGCCGTATGCCCCGCGAAGGCGCGCATCTGACTGCTCAACTGGTGCAAGCGGTTCACGAAATCGGGCGACTGGTCGGCACCGACCATATCGGCAGCGATGGTATCCGCGACCTGCGCCGCGTCGAGAAGCGCGAGTCTGTAGCGTGCCGCGGCATCGTCAATAGCTGGCGACGCAGTGACACGTTTCCGTTTGCCGTTACACCTGGCCGTACGGGTATCCCACTGCCCTTTGAAGCCACAGTCAAAGTGACGGACGCTGTAAGAGTTCTCATAATAGTTGGTCTCGCCGCACTCCGGACACGACGAAAAGCTCATGGCACGTCTCCCGTGGCTATTGGCCCGGTACCGCCAGCATCATGATCATAGTGGCCGGCCTTGATCTTCCGCTGGGCAAGCTTGAAGCACCACTCAGGCGGCGTGAGCGATGGCTTACGCGCGTCGTTCATTGCCTTGAAGAGCTTGCGCGCTTCTTCTTCAAAATCGGCCAGCGGCTTGTGCGACCATACCAGCCTTGCACGACGGAACTCTCCATGGAGGTTCTTGAACTTCGCGGCCGCTTCGGCGTAGTCGCGGATCATGGCGTCGATCTTGAGAGCCTTACCGATGCCAGGCAAAAGCACACCAGCAAGAGCAAATGCAGCCATAAGATTTTTGCCGTCATCAGCTCCCCGGACGATGTGAGAGGCTGCAAGGATACTTCCCGTCGCGCCGCCAACCCATAGCGCCGCACGGAGGCCCTTTAGGATGCGGAGCCAGATGAAGAAGTTCGTAGACGTGTAGAGTGCATTCTCTTCCTCTTTGGCGCATTCCGAGATGAGTGTGTCCTTCATGATCACCCCACCACCTGAGGGATCATCGCCCCGAAGATCTTTTGCCATTCTTCACCTGCCGACTGTTCCTGGTTGTCGAATTCGTAGTCACACGCCTTCAGCGCGCGCTGATATGCGGTGTCGGCGCGGCTGAGCCACTCGTCCCCGAGGAGGATCACCTCACCGGTTACGGGCATGTAGAAATGTCCGTTTGCGCGGCTGATGAGATGGGCGAGCACATCGCGCACAAGCCAATCGAACCAGAACTCGTCGCTGTTGCCCCACCTGACAGTACCGAGCGCCTCCTTCACGATGGCTTCGATCTGGAAGGACTTGATCGGCACGTTGCAGTAGCGCTGCCACTGCTTGAACATCTGCGAGAGCTTTCGCACATTGCCGGCGTAGCGTGCGTCGGCGTCATTGAACGATGCGAGCTCGGCAGCAGGGTGAACCCACTTGTACCGCCCGCCGTTATTGGTATTGCAAATCCAATAGCCGCCCTCCTGGAGCGCGAACCCGGGCGCCACCTCGATGCCGTAGCTGTTGAACGGAACCGTAACGACCTGACCGTCGCCGCGCATGCTGGTTTGCGGGTACGTGCTGGCGAGAACAGATCTCACCTCCTGCAGCAGCTGCGACTGCTTGTTGCCGGTGCGCTGCTCGAAGCGGTGGTAGACCTCGACGGGCAGCTGGAAGATGAAGTCGACGTCGCGGGGCGGACGCACCGGCGTACCCTTGGCCCACGAACCGACCAGCTCCACATGGTCGGTTTCGCTCGACGTGCCCCAGTAGTGGCGGTTGAGCGCGGCGACGACACCGCGATACTTGGTTCTTCCGTCCTCGATCTGATCTGGCGTCAGTTGCAGGTTGGCGTGAAATTGACGGAAGCGGCGGCGCACGTAGCGCCACGAGGCGACGGAATTGGATGCAGTGAACGGCGCAGCCTGCAGATGCAGGAGTGCCGACGCGCCAAACGGCGGCGGTTGCCAGAGATTTGCCATGGGTAGCCCTCGAAATTGCCCGTTGCTGCAACCGTGCTGTGGAGGGCCGGAAGAAAGACATTGACCCGCGAGTCGGATGCGTATAGTTTTCTTATGGGTCTAAAAACACGACCCGTCAAGAAAATAGTCATATCGGCGGAGCCGGGTTGTGAACAATCAAGATAGCAAGAGGCGATGGGGCACAGATCAACGCCTTGAATTCATTGAGTTTCGCCTGTTCTGGGAGGGTGGTGTCAATCGCAGTGACATCACCAACCACTTCGGCGTGTCGGTCCCGCAGGCTTCCAACGATCTGAGCCAGTACAAGGAACTGGCGGGGGACAACATCCAGTACGACGCCAGCGAGAAGCGCTATCTGCCGACCGCGAATTTCCGCCCGCGCTTTATGAAGCCGAGCGCCGACCGCTACCTCAGCCAACTCAAGGCCGTGGCCGACGGCGTCGTCGCCCGAGACGAGACGCTGATCGAGAGCCTTCCCAGCGTCGATAGCATGCCAATCCCTGGCAGAAGGATAGAGCCGGTCACGCTCAAGACGCTGCTGGCGGCCATCCGCTCGAACCGCAGCATCGAAATCCACTATCAGTCGATGAATGCAGCTCGCCCAGACGCCATGTGGCGGCGGATCACACCGCATGCTCTCGGACATGACGGGCTCCGGTGGCACACGCGCGCCTTCTGCCACATGGAGAAGAAGTTCAAGGACTTCATCGTTTCGCGCTGCCGTGGCATTCGCAACGAAGGCGAGCCCGGCGCTCGCGCCTCTGACGATAAGCAGTGGCAGACCCTGTTCGAGATCGTGCTCAAGCCGAACCCGGCGCTGACGCAGAGCCAACAGCAGACGATTGCACTCGATTATCAAATGACTGATGGCCGCGCGGTGCTGCCAATCCGCTGTGCACTGCTCTACTACTTCGAGAAGCGGCTGCGGCTCGATATGGAGCTCGGCAAGGATAGGCCTGCTGAGAAGCCGGTCGTCATTGAGAACTGGAAAGAATTCGTGCGCGCGCGCGACGCCGCAATGGCGTGATGCCGCAGCGTGCTCTGAGGTTGGGGAAAAAAGAATGGCTAAGTTAGAGGAGCTAACTCGGGGAGCATCAGTGTCTGGACTGGTGCCAACTGGGTTCGCCAAAGTCGTGTCGGTTGAATGGTTCGGAGATCAGGCTGCAAAAGTTACGTTTGAAGACAACACGGGCCGCGTAGGGCAGCAGCTGATTTATCGAACAGACGAGCCGCGCCTCAAGATCGCGCAGGAGGGACGAGCTTGGTCGTTCGATGGCGACGGGCACCTCCTTCGACTAGTCTCGGAAGCATATCGAATTCAACTCGCCTATCTGTTTGATCCGTACCTCGCGATCCATACGTCGCGCATCACTCCCCTGCCCCACCAGATTACTGCGGTCTACGCAGAGATGCTTCCGCGCCAGCCACTACGGTTCTTGCTTGCTGACGACCCTGGCGCAGGCAAGACGATCATGGCCGGCTTGCTTATCAAAGAGCTGGCAATTCGTGGGGACCTGGACCGTTGTCTTATCGTGGCTCCAGGAAGCCTCGTAGAGCAGTGGCAGGATGAGCTCGACCAGAAGTTCGGGATCGCGTTCGATATTTTAACGCGCGACCAGATCGAGTCCGCACGCACCGGCAATCCTTTTGCCGAAAAGTCATTTCTCATCGTCCGGCTAGACATGCTGAGTCGCAATGACGATATGCAGCGGCTTTTGAAGTCGGCGCGAGAGTGGGACCTTGTCGTGTGTGATGAAGCTCATAGGATGGCAGCCAGTTTTTTCGGCGGAGAAGTCAAGTACACTAAGCGCTACCAACTCGGTCAGTTACTCGGCGCAAACTGCCGCAATCTGCTATTGATGTCGGCTACGCCCCACAACGGCAAGGAGGAAGATTTTCAGCTGTTTATGGCGCTTCTCGATGGCGACCGCTTCGAAGGTCGATTTCGTGATGGCGTCCACAAGTCAGATGCATCTGACATGATGCGGCGCCTAACCAAAGAAGAGCTGCTCAAGTTCGACGGTCGTCCACTGTTTCCGGAGCGGCGAGCGTATACAGCCCAGTACGAGCTTTCGGATGCTGAGGCCGCTCTCTACAGCGATGTGACGACCTATGTCCGCGACGAGATGAATAGAGCCGAACGGTTTGCGGATGATGACCAGAAGCGACGCAACAACGTCGGATTCGCGCTTCAGATTCTGCAGCGTCGTCTTGCTTCGTCTCCGGCCGCTATCCACGAAAGCTTGCGTCGTCGGCGTGAGCGCCTTGAAGCAAGGCTTGCTGAAACTCGGCTTCTCGCGCGTGGCGCTGATATGCAGATTCCCGCACCATCGAGCCCTGAGCTTGCGATTGATCCGGACGATTTCGAAGAGGCGACAGAAGAGGAAGTCGAGGCGGCAGAGGAGCAGGTGCTCGATCGCGCGACGGCATCTCGAACGATTGCCGAACTTGAGACTGAAATCCTGACACTGCAACGCCTCGAAGGCAATGCGCGTGCAGTTCGGCTATCTGGCACAGATGCCAAATGGAAGCAGCTGAACGACATCCTCGATCACCCCTTGATGACGGACCCGACAGGCAATCGTCGCAAGCTAATCATCTTCACGGAACCACGTGACACCCTGGAGTATCTTGCAGGCAAGATCAGGACCCGCCTCGGTCGTCAGGAAGCGGTCGTCATGATTCATGGCGGCGTTGGGCGTGAGGAGCGCCGCAAGGCAATCGAGTCATTTACGCACGACAAGAACGTTCTCGTTCTGATTGCAAATGACGCTGCTGGCGAGGGTGTGAACCTTCAGCGTGCTCATCTCATGGTCAATTATGACCTGCCCTGGAACCCAAACCGGTTAGAGCAGCGCTTCGGCCGCATCCATCGCATCGGACAGACCGAAGTGTGCCACCTTTGGAACCTCGTGGCCTCCGAGACTCGCGAGGGTGAAGTCTATGGGCGTTTGCTTGAGAAGCTGGAGACAGCCCGCGCAGCCCTTGGCGGTCGTGTCTATGACGTGCTTGGCCAAGTATTTCAATCGACCGAGCTGCGAGACTTGCTGGTAGAAGCGATCCGCTATGGCGAACGCCCTGATGTCAAAGCGAGGCTGTTCGAAAAAGTCGATGCGGCGGTCAATCAGGACCGCTTGCTGGAATTGATCGAAGAGAAGGCCCTGGTGCGCAACCACATGGCGGCGAGCCAGGTTGAGCGCATCCGCGAAGAAATGGAGAGAGCCGAAGCTCGTCGTCTTCAGCCGCACTATATCGAGAGCTTCTTCCGAGAGGCTTTCATTCATCTGGGCGGACAGATGCATGCGCGCGAGAATGGCCGCTTCGAGATCACGCGCGTTCCGGGCACCATTCGAGAACGCGACCGTGCCATCGGCCGGGCAGAACCGATCCTGGAACGCTACGAGCGCGTCTGTTTCGACAAAAGCAAGATCGAAGGCCCGCCTGTGGCGGCGTACTTGTGCCCCGGACACCCGCTGCTCGACTCGACGATCGATCTCATCCTCGAGCGCTACAGAGATTTGCTGAAGCGTGGCGCGGTCCTAGTCAACGACGCAGACGAGGGAGAGGACATCCGTGCGCTATTCTATCTTGAACACGCAGTCCAGGACGGACGGCAGACACGCCAAGGCGAACAAATGATCGTCTCCGAACGGTTGCAGTTCGTGGAGCTCGACGAAACTGGCAAAGTGCGCGACGGAGGCCCCGCTCCTTACCTCGACTATCGGCCGATCAAAGAAGACGAAAAGGCACTGATGGCTGAGAGGCTCAATGCCAACTGGCTGTCGCGCGATCTTGAGCGCGAGGTGATGGGATACGCGATCACCCACTTGGCGCCGGTACACGTCGACGAGGTGCGCGGCCGACGCCTCGGCGAAATCTCAAAGGTCGAGACTGAAGTAGCCGCCCGGCTCAAGAAGGAGATCAATTACTGGGACCACCGTGCCGAGGCGCTGAAGGCTCAGGAACGTGCTGGGAAGGCCGGTGGTAGATTGAACGCTGGGCAAGCCGCGAGCCGCGCGAACGAACTTGCGGACCGTATGCAACGGCGTCTGGCAGAACTCACGCGCGAGCGCGAAATCTCAGCTCGTCCTCCGGGCATTAAGGGCGGCGCACTTGTAGTGCCGGGTGGACTTATCCGGAAGCTGGCGACGCCTATCACAATCATGCCTCCGCAGTTCTCAGAAGATGCAGCGTCACGGTCGGAGATCGAAAGGCTGGCTATGGAGGCGGTGTTCGCGGCCGAGAGGGCGCTTGGACACGAGCCCCGCGACGTGAGCGCTGAACGCATCGGCTACGACATCGAAAGCAAGGTGCTAAACGGCGGCCATCTGCGCTTCATCGAGGTCAAGGGGCGCGCGGACGGCGCGGACACCGTCACGATCACGCGCAACGAAATTTTGACGGCTCTTAACAAGCCGGATGCCTTCATCCTGGCTATCGTTAGCGTGTCGAACGGATTTGCTCACGAGCCACGCTATGTTCGGACACCATTCAAGCGGGAACCTGATTTCGGTGCGACGAGCGTCAACTACCAACTTAGCGATCTGCTTGGGCAAGCGGAGGCGCCACGATGAGAAAAAAGAGTATCAAAAAGGCAGCTGAGGCATTCAGCGCGGCTGTCGATGACACGCTATCGTTTATCGACGAGTTGGAGCAGAAGACAGTCTCAGCCAAGGCGCGGAGCTGGGCGTATGAGTACGCCATTATCCGCCTATACAGAGATTTCGAGACCCTGATGCTTGAGTCCATAGTCGCCGGCATCAACAACGATACGTCGGTGCTGTCTTCGAAAACTGGAATCAAGTTTCCGAAGCACCTTACTGATGAAGTATGTGAATACATAGTGACGGGGGACGGGTATTTCGATTTCAGGGGCCGTGACGGTCTAATCAAAACGTTGAAGTCGTTCCTTGCGGACAATCACTTCTTGGTCGTCGCCGTGAAGGACACAAAGTACAAAGACGCACTTGAGCGCCTATCGGCACTTCGCAACTACGCTGCCCACGACAGTCCCCAGTCTAAGGAAGCGGCGAAGCGAGCAGTCGACCAGGACCGAATTTCGTCTGCTGGCTCATGGCTCAAGAAGAAAGAGAGGTTCGCAGATATCTGCGAGAACCTGAAGAAACTTGCGACAGCAGTCGCTGCAGCAGCCAAACATTGAGGCAACGATGAGCACCATGACGACAGTCCGAAAGAAACTCATCGAGGTTGCGCTTCCGCTTGATGTGATCAATACGAATGCGGGCAAAGAGAAAAATATTCACGTCGGACTCTTGAGCAATATGCATACTTGGTGGTCGCGAAAACCACTGGGTGTGGCGCGAGCCATCCTATTTGCTAGTATCGTTACCGACCCCGGTGACGATGTAGAGCGTCGCCAATATCTCTTTGACCTGCTGGGAAAGCTGTCTGATCCCGATTACTTAAACGATACGGCGACGATCGCCGCTGCTAGGGCCGAAATCGTAAAGGCTACTGGTGCGTCCCATCAACCGTTTTGGGATCCTTTTTCCGGCGGTGGTTCACTTCCGATGGAAGCTCTTCGGCTTGGCCTAAAGCCAACAGCCACTGATATCAATCCTGTTGCCGTCCTACTGAACAGAATCGCATGTGATTTAGCGCCTGGTTTCGAAGCTGCTCGACCAATACATCCGCGATCGCTTGCTGACCTTCGATCACAGGGGGCATACGGGGCGTTGATTTGCGACGTCGAAAACTATGCAGCCGACATTGGTGATGCCGTCCGTACGAAGCTCGACAAAATCTATCCAAGAGTTCGACTTCCGAAGGAGCTAGGCGGCGCTGAAGTGGATGCTATCGCCTGGATCTGGGCGAGGACCGTTCGGTGCCCAAATCCAGCGTGTGGAATCGAAGCACCTCTGACTAACAAGTTTTGGCTCTCGACACACAAAGGTAACGAAGCGTGGGTTGAGCCAGGCGTTTCCGCTGATCGGTCTGCAATCACGTTCAAAGTTCGCCGAGGGGCTGGCTCACCCCGAAAGGGCACAATTAGTCGCACTGGCGGCGTCTGTTTGGCCTGCAACGAGGCGATCAGGTTCGAACATATTCGTGCAGAAGGAAACGCCGGGCGAGTTGGCAGTCGGTTGTTAGCCGTCGTCGCTGAACATCAGCGGCGGCGCATCTATCTTGATCCTCTCGATGAATACGCGACTATAGGCTTCAAAGATCAAGACAATTGGATTCCATCAACATCGCTACCTCAAAAGGCTCTCGGGTTTCGCGTACAGAACTACGGCATTAACCTGCATGCTCAGCTTTTCACTGCTCGGCAGCTTACTGTGATCAGCACGATATGCGACGCGGTTCGGGCCGTTGCAGATAGGATTGCGTCAGATGGCGGATCGGAAGAGTACAAAAGACTTGTTTCGACATTCTTAGCTTTGGGCGTTAGCCGATTGGCGCAAACAAACAACACGCTAGTCCGATGGTTGGTGAGAAAGTCCGGCACTTCTAAAGGAACGCCAGCATTTGACCGTCAAATCGTTTCGATGACCTGGGAATTTTCGGAGGGAAATGTATTCGGAACATCGGTTGGAAGTTGGCAGGCAGCTTACAAGAACCCTCTTACGTCACTAAGTTGCTTGCCACGCAATGTCTCTTCGGGTTCAAGTTCGATATATGACGCGTCGTCAGGCGAAGCTGCTCCCACCTCTCTCGCGATAATTTCCACAGACCCCCCTTATTTTGACAATATTGGCTACGCGGATCTCTCTGATTTTTTCTATATATGGCTGCGCCAATGCTTGAAGGAAGTTCATCCAGATTTATTCGGAACGCTACTAACACCCAAGTCTGGAAATATGACAAGTAGCGACGATCCATCAAAGAATGATGCCTTGGATGCGAATGAGTTTTCACGACGGCTTTCTAAGGCGTTCGACGCCATTCGAGAAGCTGCACATGATGAATACCCGGTGACGGTATATTATGCATTCAAGCAGAGCGAGGCGGAAGACGATGATGAGGAGGAGCCTAGCAGCTTCCATTCGACTGGTTGGGAGACCTTTCTAGAAGGACTAATTGCGTCGAGGTTTTGCATTACTGGAACCTGGCCGTTGCGGACTGAGTCAGCAACTCGCATAAGAGCAATTGGTGCCAATGCTTTGGCCTCTTCAATTGTTTTGGCATGCAGGCGTCGTCCAGAGAATGCTAGTGTCTCGACACGGGCATCCTTCCTCTCCGCGCTTAAACGCGAGCTACCCGCGGCTCTACGGATGCTGCAGGAAGGCAACATTGCGCCAGTAGATTTGGCGCAGGCATCAATCGGGCCGGGCATGGGCATCTTCACTCGACACTCAAAAGTGCTTGAGGCGGATGATAGTGCAATGACCGTCAAGACAGCGCTGCAGCTCATAAATCAAGCGCTTGATGACTACCTTTCTGAACAGGAGAGTGAGTACGAGTCACAGACGCGTTTCGCCATTACTTGGTTTGAGACGCATGGCATGAATGATTCTCCCTACGGTGATGCTGAGACACTTGCTAAGGCGCGCAACGTATCCGTTTCCGGTGTTGCCCACGCCGGCCTCATTGAATCCAAGGGGGGCAAGGTTCGGCTGAAGAAGCGCTCTGAGTTGCCCAGTGATTGGGACCCGCTGACAGACAAGACGCTGACCGTATGGGAATGCGCTCAGCACCTCATTCGCGTCCTTGAGTCGGACGGCGAATCGGCCGCCGCTGCGCTGCTCGTCAAGCTCGGCTCGCGCGCTGATGCGACGCGTGATCTCGCCTATCGGCTCTACCAGATTTGCGAGCGAAGAAAGTGGGCGGACGAGGCTCGTGTCTACAACGGCCTTGTGGTTGCGTGGCCAGAACTGCAAAAACTTGCTTCGCAACAGGCATCCGCTGCGCCGCAGACTCCGGCGCAGGCGACACTGATCTGACGGGGGAACGATGGCTATCACCAATAAAGACCGCGTCTCGCGGATGCTCGAGGCTATCGGGGCGGCACTCGAGAACCCCGTCGGCGGACGCATGGCGAAAGCCAAGGGTGCCATGTGGGTTCAGGATCTCATCGAGAACCCCAAGGATGCGCCGCAGGCGAAGAAGGACCCGGCAATTCTGCTCAAGGCCATCGAATACAATTGGAAGGACGTATTCGGCACCTTCCTGGGCCGGACTGAACGTTCCGTCGTGAATGAACTGCGCGACGTTCGCAATAGCTGGGCGCACAACAAGACGTTCACGTACCGCGACACGGATCGTGCCCTCGATAGTGCACAACGTCTTCTCGAAGCCTTCTCCTGCTCTAAGGAAGCCGCTGAGTTGGGCGAAATGCGCGCCGAAGTATTGCGCACCATGTTCGCTGAGGAGGCGCGCGTAAAGACTCGCGCCAAGTCTCCGTCGTTCGAGGGCATGCCTAAGGCCGGCTTGAAGCCCTGGCGCGAAATCGTGACGCCGCATCGAGACGTTGCTTCAGGTCGCTACCAGCAGGCCCAATTCGCGGCTGACCTTGCACAAGTCATTCGCGGCGAAGGTTCATCAGAATACCGCGATCCGAAAGAGTTCTTCGCCCGCACCTTCTTGACCCATGGTCTGCGCGAGCTTCTGAAAGGCGCGATGCGCCGTCTGACGGATACGGGCGGCGATCCAGTTGTCGAGCTGCAAACCAACTTCGGCGGCGGCAAGACACACTCCATGCTCGCCCTCTATCATCTGACGGGCGTCGATAGTGCGACCACGCTACCCGGCGTCGAAGATCTTATGAAGGAAGTGGGCGTCACGAAGCTGCCACGCGCGGCTCGTGCGGTACTTGTCGGCACGGCGCTATCGCCCGGTCAAGCGTCCATTAAAGAAGGCGGTCTTGAAGTCCGCACACTATGGGGTGAGATGGCTTGGCAGCTCGGCGGCAAGGAAGCCTATAAGCTGGTTGCCGACAGCGACAAAAATGGTGTCAGCCCCGGCTCTGATGTGCTTGCCGATCTTCTTCGGCTCCACTCGCCGTGTATCGTGCTGATCGACGAGTGGGTGGCCTTTGTACGCGCGCTCTATCACACCAACGACATGCCAGCGGGCTCGTTCGATACCAACGTCACATTCGTTCAGGCGCTGACTGAGGCCGTGAAGCGAGCTCCTGGTGCGATGGTTGTCGCGAGCTTGCCGGCCTCTCAGATCGAGATCGGTGGACAAGGCGGTCAAGAAGCTCTCGTGCGCATTAAAAACACGTTCAGTCGCGTCGAGTCCTCGTGGCAGCCCGCAACGGCCGACGAAGGATTCGAGATTGTCCGCCGCCGGCTGTTCGAGCCGTTGCCCGATAAGGACGCCTACGCGTACCGTGATGCAGTCATCAAATCCTTTGGTGACATGTATCGCGCCGGACAAGGCGAGTTCACAACCGGTTGCGGCGATGGCGACTACAAGCGACGTATGGAGGCTGCATATCCGATTCATCCGGAGCTATTCGACCGGCTCTACAATGACTGGGGCGGGCTCGATAAATTTCAGCGGACTCGCGGCGTCCTTCGATTGATGGCTTCGGTCATTCATCAGCTTTGGGAAGGACAGGATTCAGGTTTGTTGATTCTTCCTGCTTCGGTTCCGCTCGATAGTCAGAATGTTCAATCGGAGTTGACGCGTTACCTGGAGAGTGAGTGGAACGCTGTCATTTCCAGCGATGTCGATGGGCCGAGTTCTACGCCATTAGCAATCGATCAGGATGTCCCGACTTTGGGTCGGTACTCCGCGTCGCGACGTGTTGCGCGTACGATCTTTATCGGTTCGGCACCAGGTTATAAGAGCCAAAGCCCTGGCATCGATGACAAGCGCATCCGTCTCGGGTGTGCTCAACCGGGTGAAACGGCGGCGACATTCGGTGATGCGCTTCGCAGATTGGCCGACAAAGCAACGTACCTTTATCAGGACGGCGGACGTTATTGGCTGTCGACACAGCCGAGCGTCACGCGTTTGGCCGACGATCGTGCAGGCCAATACAGCGACGCCGACATTGATGCAGAAATAGTGAAGCTGATCCGGAAGGAATCCGGGGATAAGAGGAGCCGTGGCGACTTCGCCGGGGTGCACGCCATTCCCGATAACTCATCGGAAGTTCCCGATGAGATGGAGGCGCGACTAGTGGTTCTAGGGCCTGAGTACACTTACTCCAAGGGCGGAGATTCCGCGGCGGCGAAAGCTGCCGAGACGATCTTAAACACAAGGGGCAACGGGCAACGCATATATCGCAATATGCTTTTGTTCTTGGCGCCTGATGCAAAACTGATCGGCGATCTGCGGCAGGCTGTTCGGCAGTGGCTGGCATGGAAGTCGATTGCTGACGAACATGAGAAGCTCAACCTTGACTCATTCCAAAAGAAGCAGTCAGAGACGAAGCGTGATGACTTGCAGTCGACCGTGGCCGCAAGAATTCTAGAGGCGTGGTCTTGGCTGCTAACGCCTACTCAATCAGACCCGAAAGGCGGCAAGGTTGAGTGGTCACCGAGCCGTTTGTCAGGGGCTGACTCGCTCGCAGTTCGTGCGTCAAAGAAGGCGCAATCCGAGGCGGCACTCTATACTCGCATTGGACCGTCCAATCTCCGAACTTACCTCGACCAGCACATTTGGACAGATGTCGACCATGTCGGCACCAGAAAGCTCTGGGAATACCTAGCATCGTATCTCTATCTCCCCCGACTTCGCGATCAGCATGTACTGTTGGAGACAATCACCAAGGCGATCAGCGACCTCGTGTGTGACAGCTTCGCGTTTGCTGGGCGGTTCGATGAAGCGAAGAAACGATACGAGGGCTTGAGAACGACCGGTGGTGGCGCAGTTGACATTGACTCCACGAGTGTGATCGTCAAGCCAGAGATTGCGGCCGCACAGCAGACAGCCGAGACCGCCCGTAGCTCGCCGGGTGTCACGGCTGTCCTTCCTCGGGACGCTAGCGTTGCGGCCAAGCCAGGCGAGTCAGCTTCGTCGCCTCAGACGGCGCCAGAACGCATGCGCCGTTACTTTGCAACCGTATCTATCGATCCAGATCGAGCATCGCGCGACATGGGCAAAGTGGTAGAGGAGGTCCTGCAGCATTTGACAACACTACCTGGTGGAAATGTGTCGCTCTCTCTTGAGATCGCAGCTGAAATTCCGGGCGGAATACCGGATGAAACGCAGCGGGTCATTCGAGAGAACGGCGCTGCACTGAAGTTTCGCTCGCAGGGTTTTGAACCGGGCGCTTAGATGGGAATGTTAGCCAGAAATTGGCAACAAATCCCAAGACTGGTCATCCCACAAAGGAAGTGACCGACGGATTCGCTTAATCGGCCTTGAGACGGCCGGTGATGGGATCAGCTTTTCCTCGACACCCCCCGGGCCTCATCAAGCAGCTGCCCCGCCGGCACCTTCAGCGCCTTGGCGATCTTATCGAGGATGACAACCGTCGGATTACGCACACCGCGCTCGATGCCGCTGATGTAGGTCCGGTGCAGGCCGCAATGGTCGGCAAAGCTCTCCTGCGAGAAGCCCTGCTCCTCCCGCAGTTTCTTGAGGTTCAGACCTAGCCGGCGGCGCACGTCCATCGGCTAAGGGTTTCGACACCTTAGTCGATCGATCTACAGACGATGAGTCTCATTTTGCTGGACTTCACAGCCAAAGGAAGCGATCTGGCGGTCCCGGCAATGATACTTATGAGTCTCAATTCATGAACCCAATCGCACCAACGACGATCCGATACATCAAGCTCGGGGCGGGCGGCAGCTTCGCCAAGTTAAGCCTTGAGAACGGTGAGCTGCAGCTCGGCTATCACGAGGTGTCCCACGATCTTTGCGCCGCTGGCGACTGGAACGGGGTTCAGGCCTATTTCGGTGGCATCCGCAAGACGGCCGGCAAGGCCAAAGACTCCATGCGCGAGGTCCAGGATTTCTACACGCTTGGAGCTGATTGCCTCTGGATTACATTCGCGGATGGTCTGCTTTGGTGGGGCTTCGCCGAACCCGAGGTCACATGGCTGGCGCAAGATAATAACCTTTCGGCATCACGGATGCGACGCGTGATCGGCGGCTGGCGCAGCACGAGCGTCCAAGGCAAACCCTTGCGTATGGTCGACCTGACGACGCGGCTGACCCAGGTCGCCAACTACCGAGGGACCATCTGTGCCGTTAGAGCATCAGACTACCTCGTCCGGAAGATCAATGCCGAGGACGAGCCGATCGTGACAGCCGCGACCTCCGCTCGGCAAGCCATGACGCAGTCCGCTATGGCGATGATCGCGGCGCTGCACTGGGCTGATTTCGAGATCATGGTCGACCTCATCTTCGCCCGCGGTGGCTGGCAGCGCGTCTCCGTCCTCGGCAAGACAATGGCCGATGTCGATCTCGTTCTCGAGCAACCAACGCTTGGTGAGGTTGCGTCCGTGCAGGTCAAGTCCCGCGCCAGCCAAGCCGTCCTCGACGAACATATCGCTTACTTCGAAGCAAGCGGGCATGACCGCACCTTCTTTGTCTGCCACTCTCCAACCGGAACGCTGTCGACGGGCGAAGCGGAGGGCGTGCACCTCTGGACCGGCGAGCCGCTCGCTGCCATTGCCGTAAAATCCGGCCTGTTCGACTGGCTCATGGATCGCGTCGGGTAGTGCCGCGCAGGGTCCGAATCAGGATAAGTCGCGGTCATGGATGTGACGCACCTGACACCACTTGAGCTACTGCGCGCTCACGGCGCCATCCTGGACGAGCTGCGCCGTCGCGAGATCGTCCGCAGTACGAACAGCCCAATCAGCGACTATGCTGAGGTGCTTTTCTGCCGAGCTTTTGGCTGGGCGCGTGAGGGCAACTCGGCGTCTGGCTTTGATGCCACGGATGCTGCCGGCCTGCGCTATCAAATCAAGGCAAGGCGTATGACCGATGCCTTAGGCTCGCGCCAGTTGAGCGCACTTCGGAACCTTGCAACCAACCCATTCGACCAGCTTGCTGCGGTCTTGTTCACGTCCGACTTTTCGGTTCACCGTGCGGCCTTGATCCCGATCGCGGTCGTCGCGACACGCGTTCGCCACTCGTCACATACAAACAGCGACATCTTTCGCCTGACCGACGACGTTTGGGGTATCACGGGCGTCATTGACGTGACTGAACAACTCCGAGCGGTCGCGAACACGATTTGAAACGTTGTCGATTTGCGGCAGTCACGATACCGTAGACTCGGATCATGCGCGGCCGGCGCATCCGGATTATGATACGACTTGCTTCATCCGTAGGAATACGGCCCTTCATCATCACTATCGGCCTGCCGGAACTCGCCGGGCGGCGCGCGATATTCGGCAAGAAGTGCGGCTTCGTTCTCCGGCGGACCCCACGCGGCGTTCTCGTCTTCTAAAAGCCGCCGTTGATAGTCCATCGTCCAAACTGCGTATCTTTCCCACTCCTCGATGGACATTTGACGCGGCGGCATCGCCGGATGACACGTTCCGGCGCCAAAGACCTCGTAGGCCATAATGCGAGTTTCCGGCACGCGGCGAACTGAGAACGCCGGAAAGCCCCACTGATCATCAGGTAAAGCGAACATGCCACCACGGCACTCATCATCATCTAAATGCTTGAACGGCTTCTGCTGATACTGAGCGCCGAAGTTGTAAGCACCGATGTCCAACATGCGTCTAAAGAGCGTCAATTGGTTGTCGATCGTCGGTGCCAGCGGTTCGAACTTCTTCCGTGTGAAGACCTGCCCGCGTGATAAGGCCCATGTCTCGTCTTCCGTCGCGATCGCCGGCAAGTTGAGATGAACCCAGGGCTGTTCGCCGGCCAGCAGGTGACCGCTGAGATCGTCGACGTGAAGCCGTTGCATGACGACAATCACCGCGCCCTCGGTCTTATCGTTTAAGCGCTGGAGCACTTCAGCGTCGAACCACTTGTTGACCGCGCGGCGACGCGGTTCATCATGCACGCGTGCCGGCGCGATCGGATCATCGATCACGATCAGATCAGCGCCGCGGCCGACGAGAATGCCGCCGACCACGGCCAAAATCCGTTGGCCACCCTGCGGCAGGTAGAGGTTGCCGGAGCGTGCCTCAGGCTTTAGGTGCGGAAATAACGCGCGGCACCGCGGCGCGTTGATCAGCTCTCGCGTACCGCGCTCGAAGTCGCCGGCGAGTTCCTTCGATCCGGCGATCGACATAATCTTGAGAACCGGGTTGCGCCCATGCATCCAGACCGGCAAGGCGATCGAGGCGGCGTGTGACTTGAGGCACCGCGGCGGCAGGTTGATAATCAGGCGCTTGATCTCGCCGCTGGCGACCCGTTCGAGCGTGTCGGCCAGAACGTCGATATGCCAGGTATCGACGAGCGGCTGGTTCGGATGCAGCTCACGGAACGCAAAGCGCATGAACGCCGCGAAGTTCGAGCGGTAAAGGGCCTTAATTTCGTCAGCGCTCATCGGGGTCACCTTTTGGGCTCGCGCCAAGCGCCTTCAGAAGCTCGGCGTCATCCGCGGCGGTCGGTGTGAACGGTTCGACATCCTTGTGTTTTTCGAGATGCGCCAGCATCAGTTGCAGCGGCTTCGCATCACCCTTGATGGCGCGATTGACGAACTGCTTGATGATCGCTGCGCGCTTGGTGATGCGTAGCTCGCGACCGCCCTCCATGATTTTGACGGTTTGATCGAGTTCCCGCTTAATCATGGCTTCGATGCTGCTGTTCTTGCGTGGACGGCCGCGCGGGTTGCCGGACTGGCCCGGCTTGAAGCGGCTATGCTTCGGCGGCTTGCAATAGCCGACCGCATCCTCGTTCGGTTTCGCTCTCGGATCGTCTTGCTCGGCGCTCATGGCGTTGCCCCCACGGCGACAAACGGCGCGGCCCGGCGCTCCGAAGCGACCTCGGTAAAGGTCTGTCCGGTCGCTAAAAGACGGGCCTCGACACTGGCCACGGCGCTCAATCGGCGCAGGATCGTGTCGCAGTAAACGGGATCCAGCTCGATGCCATAGCCGCGGCGGCCAGTGCGCTCGGCGGCAACCAGGGTCGTACCCGAGCCGGCGAACACATCGAGCACGATGCCACGACGCTTCGAACAGTCGAGGATCGCATCGGCGACGAGCGCGACCGGCTTGACGGTGGGGTGCATCGCCAGGTCGGTTTCGCGCGTCGCGCTGAACGTGTTTGCACCGGCATACGTCCAGACGTTGGTGCGGTATCTGCCGTGGCGGCCGAGTTCGACATTATTGATATGCGGCGCGGCCCCGCTCTTGAAGACCAAGACCATCTCGTGCTGTGAACGATAGAGCGAGCCCATGCCGCCGTTAGTTTTGTTCCAGACGCAGATGTTTTTGAGTTCGCTGAAGGTTCGGCCGCCGGCGGAAATCACTTCACCCAGGTGGCGCCAGTCCATGCAGACGAAATGGATCGCGCCGTCGATAGAGCTCTCAACGAGGTTTGCGAACACGCGCTCAAGGAACGCCGTAAACTCAGCTTCCGACATCTCGCCGGACGCAAACGCGAACTCGCGGTGCTTCACAGCACCCAGGCCTGAAACGTGTCCGTCGATCTTCACATTGTAAGGCGGGTCGGTGAAAACCATCTGAGCGCGATCGCCGTCAAGTAAACGGGCAGACGTTTCAGGGTCGGTCGCATCGCCGCAGATCAAGCGATGCCCGCCAATCTGCCAGAGGTCGCCAAGTCGCGTGATGGCCGGACCGGCGACAGGCGCCGGCAAAACATCCGCCGCGTCGACTTTGGCCTCAGCGCCCAGCAGGACGTCGATCTCGGCCATCTCGAAGCCGGTGATCGTGACGTCGAAATCGACGTCGAGCGTCGTTAGATGCTGAAGCTCAATTGCAAGAATTTCGCGGTCCCAGCCTGCCTTCTCAGCAAGCCTGTTATCGGCAATGACGTAGGCGCGCTTCTGAGCGTCGCTGAGATGCTCAAGCCGCAAGCAGGGCACCGTATCGAGCCCGAGCTTCTTAGCGGCTTCGACGCGACCATGGCCGGCGATGATGGTCCCGGTCTTGTCGATCAGGACCGGATTGTTGAAACCGAAGGCCGTGATGCTGGAAGCGATCTCAGCGATCTGGTTCGGGCGGTGAACGCGCGCGTTGCCGCTGTACGGCCTCAGATCGGCAACGGGAACATGCTCGATGGCAAGCTTGGAAGGCATGGGTCGGGCTCCGAAAAACAGAGTTCGACCCTTCAATTAGACGCTGTCAGTGCCTCATGCTTTCCCGCCATTGTCGTCTGGCATTCAGGGAAAATCGGCTGGACGAGACACTAGAGCTTTGCCGACTTGGCTCTCTTCTTCTTTTGATCCGGGTCCCTCATTTCGCTGAGCTTGTTCGAGATCGTTTTGTCATCGAGGTCTCGAACCCAGGGTAACCAACGGCGAACGAAGCCCTTCGCGACAGCAGAGCGGGCTGGTACTCGTTCGCGCTTCTGCCAACGCTTTTTCCGGCTTTCGACAGCGATCAGGCGTTTCCGGAACCAAGCGGCAAGGCGCATCGCTCGCTCATAGTAAATCGGTAGCAATTCGCGCTCGAGCTGAGATGGGCTGAGACTGACCTTAGGCCCCGACTTTTCGCGCCGCTCGTTGCGCAGCTCTCGGAGTAAGACCCCCCGAAGCGCCTGGGACGGCTCGTCCTCATAAAGTTCAACGAGGGTTGCAAGTTCCGCGCGAGTTGGTGGTGACGGCGCCGCTTGACCGAGCTTATGTTCATCCTCAAGACGCCTGATTAGCGGTCCGAAGCAGCCTGGCCCCCAGATGTCATGGATACTTTTTCCCCTGAGTGAATTTGGCAATTCGAGCCGCAGATCTTCAGACGGTTCGACTTCGATCCGGTCGGTGCGATCGCCGCACGTCGTCGATTTCTTGGCTTCGACATTATTCATCGCGTTAACCGTCCCGATTTGATGCGGCCGACCGTTGCAGCTGCATAAAATGGACCAGGCGCCGCGATCGAGACGGCGGTCGCAGCGCCTGTCGCCGATTACATCTTGCTCATTTTCCAAGCCAAGATCTCGCGCGCGGCATCTAAGACGGTCATCGCATCGCACAAGCCAGATAAGGTTGGATGCGAGACGCTGCTGCGGCGAAGCTCATCGAGAATTGCTTGAGCATCCTTGATGCCGGTCAGAACGCTTTCGAGTTCTCGACCTGGTATCAGCCGGCGAGGATAGAGAACCCCGTTGATTTCGGGGGATACTGGTTTGAGTACGGGCATGAAGACTTTCGTGAACGTGCTCTTTGTTTTCGATTTAGCCATTTGAGGCCTCCTATCGTTTCGGAAGGCCTTCTATTTATGACGCCGGTCGGCCAAACGCTTTCCCCGGAATGGAAGAAGCATTGGCGGGAAATATTCTTGCAATTCTCAGGCCCTTGCGCGCCGCACTGCATTGCAGTGGTCATGGGGTCACGTATGTACGTTGCGACAGCACCGCCGTAAGTGCGGATCTCGTCCGGCGCTACGGGCCATCAACGTCGACCGGAGTCGGAGGCAGCTGACTTCCGCTCGACCCTCAACAGCTGACCAATCAGTCAAGTGGCGAAACCGTCGAGATGGGCCAATTCCGCCACAAGCTAGACACCGATAATCGGACTGCGTGTGCTTTGCATGCACGACGAGCGGGTGGTCGACATCGCGAAAATCGCTGCAGTGCATCACGCTGGAGGCTGATTCCGGTGTCTGGCGACCGCTATCGATCCCATCGCGTCAGCCGACAGCCAGTCGCCGGATCGTGCATTTTGACCCAGATCTGACGAAGTGCCCGTGTTCAGCACCTCCGTTGCAAATTTGTAGAGCACGGCGACACAAGACCCGGGATCGCGCCACCAAATCAGAACATGCTTCCTTAATCGCCCGAGAAGCCCAATTAGAACCTTCTTCGGATCCTCTAGCATAACTGGCCCCGATTTGATGGCCTGCATTACCTCGCGTTACCGTCTCGCGCTGCCGTCATGGTCCCTCTTGGGGGTTCGTAGCAGCTTCAGCGGAGGAGTTTGCCGCCTTCCGGTGCATAGGGTGCGGCGTTCCTGTCATGCGCGATTGGCGGATCAGGAATTCAGAACATGCACTGGCCGAACTCGGAAGGCGCGCTTAAGTACATCCGTATAGTTCAAGAGTATTGAACCATAGAATCGGCGGCGGCAGTTCGCATGCCGCACCCAGGAAAGGCTCTCACGCGCCATGACCACGGATATCTTCAGCCCTTTGAAGGCCGGAACGATAGATCTCAAGAATCGCATTGTCATGGCTCCGCTCACACGTTCGCGTGCTGATGGAGCGGGGGTGCCACAACCCATTGCGGCAGAATACTACAGCCAGCGTGCGGATGCCGGTCTTATCATTACAGCAGCGACGCAGATCTCCTATGAGGGCATGGGGTATGTGCGCACCCCCGGTATCCACACCAGCGCGCAGATCACCGCGTGGAAAGGCATCGTCGATGCCGTGCACGCCAAAGGCGGCAGAATTTCTGTGCAGTTGTGGCACGTAGGCCGGATAGCCTCGCATCTCAACCGCCCAGTAGACGCTGGCATCGTGGCACCAAGTGCGGTGAAGGCGCCGGGCAAAATTTTCACGGATGCCAACGGCATGGTCGATCACGATCAGCCCCACGCGCTCGAGATCAACGAGATAAACGGCATTACCGAGCAGTTTGCACAAGCGGCAAAGACGGCCATCGCAATCGGCTTCGACGGCGTCGAAGTTCACTCCGCTAACGGCTACCTCTTGCATCAGTTCCTCTCCTCGAACGTCAACCAGCGTAGCGATCAGTACGGCGGTTCAATCGAGAACCGGGCACGCTTTCCGCTTGAAGTGGTGAAGGCGGTCGCCGATGCGATCGGTGCCAGTAAGGTCGGCGTGCGTGTCAGTCCCGGCCATACCTTCAATGGCATCGAGGAGAACGACATCACGTCACTCTACGGCTACTACCTGCCAGCGCTCGACAAGCTGGGCCTTGCCTATCTGCACGTCATGCGCCCCACTGCAAATGGCTTCACGGAGGATCCCGTGACGATGGCACGCGCGCTCTACAAGGGGGCAATTGTCGCCGCGGGAAATTACACGCCCGAAGATGCGGCAGCTCTGGTGGCGTCCGGACGCGTCGATGCGGTGGCGTTCGGCCGCGCCTTTATCGCCAATCCCGATCTCGTCGAGCGCATTCGCAGCGGCGCCCCGTTGAACGAGCCGGAGGTTGCGACGTTCTACACACCTGGCCCTAAGGGCTACATCGATTACCCGCGACTCGTTGCCTGATCCATCGGTAGACACACAGCGCTCCACTCGCAGGATGGTGCTTGCCGGAAGCGCTGGAAACGCGGGCCCCAAAGCGGTGGCCTCCATGAGGAGCATTATCGCAATCAAGAGCAATAACGCCGCGATCATATTCATCAGTCTATTTGCTGGGATGCGCTGCAGTGCGCCTGCGCCGATCCAGGCTGCAAACATGCCTCCTGCGATCATCGACAAGATAATGTCGGCGTAGAATTTGCCGACTTTGAAAACGCGCCGAGCCTTGCCACGTACAGCGACCGGACGTTTCAGAAGGAGAATTTCGTTCGGTGGGCCGTGACCAAGGGGCTTGCCTACCAGCGCGCGCTCGGCGCCAACCCCTACAAGCTCGGCTTCGTCGGCGGGACCGACAATCACAATGGCGCCCCGAGCGATGTCGTCGAAAGCAACTACAGCGGCAGTCATGGGGCTGCCGACCGCTCTGTCAAAGATCGCCGCGAGGGCGAAATTGACGGTTGGGTGAAGGGGGCGGAGTCCAATCCTGGCTCATTAACAGGCGTCTGGGCGACGAAGAACACGCGCGGCGCGATCTACGACGCCATGGCCGCCCGCGAGACGTTTGCAACATCGGGAACCCGGATCAAGCCGCGATTTTTTGCCGGGGCTGCGCTCAGCGCCACAAAGGATCCTGCAGCGCTGGTCAAGGAGGGGTATGCGGGTGGAGTTGCGATGGGCGGCACGTTGTCGAAACTGAAAGCGCCGCCCTCATTCACGTTTCACGCTATGAAGGACCCCGACGGTGCCAATCTCGACCGGCTTCAAATTGTGAAAGGGTGGGTTGATCCGTCCGGAGAACCACAAGAGCGCATTATCAACGTCGCGTGGTCTGGAGAACGCCAGCGCGACGGGACGGGCAAACTGCCGGCCGTCTGGAATACAGTTGATCTCAAGACGGCGACTTTCACGAACGCCATTGGCGCTACCGAACTCATCGGCCATTGGACGGATGACCAGTTCGATGCCAACCAACCCGCGCTGTACTACGTGCGCGTGCTTGAAATTCCGACGCCACGCTGGACAAAGTATGACGCTGTCAAAAATGGACTGCCCTTGCTGGACAGCGTGCCCGCAGTGATCCAGGAGCGCGCTTGGACTTCGCCCATATGGTATACGCCGTGAAGCTCCGCGCCAGAGTGAGGAGAGCGGTATGCGCGCTGTGCGTTTTGACGGTTGGCGCGACGAGCGTTCTGTCTTGCGGCTTCGAAGATCCTGATAGCATGGATGCCACCCGCGGCCTGCTCAACTGGGCGTATCCGAACGCGCTCTATGTCACCACGGCGGTCTGGCATGCGGAGAATACCGGCATCCTTCCGCCGCGAGTAACGGTGAAGTCCAGAGACTTCGCGGCTTATCTTAGAACCATCAAGGCCCTGAAATCGCTATCGCGCCAAATGAACCAAGCGAGCACGGCGGCGGCAGTTGCGCCGCCTGTTTCAATAGTTTTGATCGATAAGGTCTTGTGGACACGCTTCGAGCCCAAGCCAGGAGGCTTTACCCGTAAAGGTGCATAGCGACGGCCCGACAGACGGCGATGTGTGATCGTGACGGAAGGTTCCGTCATTCAAGCGCTGACCGGCGCCCGCCTCTCTATCGAGCTCGCTGAAGCAAGCGGGCTGTTGCGCTACTACGGCGACACCGAGAAGCTCGCTGCGGTTCAAAACATGTTGCGCCGAGAAACGCTTGATCGTGGCTCGCCGCCAGCGAACCCAACGCAACCTTGATCGAGGACAATCGTGCTGAAGCGCATAGCCCGCGAACCGCTCGTGCACTTTCTTGCGCTTGCGGCTGTCATTTTCGGCGCTCACCACCTGCTGGCAGACAAGGGGCCACAATCCCCCAGTAGGATCGTCGTATCGCAAGCGCGTATCGCGCAATTATCGGGCTTGTTTCAGAAGGCCTGGCAACGTCCACCGACAGCAGAAGAGCTAAAAGGGCTGGTCGACGCTTTCGTGAAGGAAGAGATCTACTACAGTGAAGCCATTGCGCTCGGATTGGACCAAGATGACACCGTGATCCGTCGCTGGCTGCAGCAAAAGCTGCAGTTCATCTCCGGTGGAACTCCTACGCCAGCGCCGTCCAATGCGGATTTGTAGGCCTATCTCGACAGGCAAGGCGACCGATATGCTTTGCAGCCTGTCGCGACGTTCAAGCAGATCTACTTCAATCCGCAAACGCGGTCTCAATCTATCGAGCACGACATTGCGGGCGCGCTGGCTTCGCTGACAGCGAGCCAATCAGCCGAGAGACTAGAGCTTGGCGATGCTACCATGTTGCCGCCAAGGATGGAGACAGCGCGTCAGCAAGAGATCACCCAGACCTTCGGAGCCGATTTCGCCACGTCGGTGCAAGATGCGCCGTCCGGCCGCTGGAGCGGTCCCGTACGGTCAAGCTATGGCCTGCATCTCATCTTCGTGTCGTCTAAGCAGCCCGCCCATGCGCCGAAGCTCGAAGAGGTCCTCGCTGCTGTTCTGCGCGACTGGACGGACGATAAAAGAAAGGCGAACGAAGAAGAGGTGCTCAAGGCCTACAAGAAGAAGTACAAGATCGAAATTGAGGCTATCGTCTCTGAGGCGAGGGCACCATGATGCCACGCGTCCTCCTGGCCGTTGTGATGTGGATTGGTGCCTGCACGGCGCTTTTTGCGCACGAACTGAGACCCGCATACTTGGAAATTCGCGAAACGGCCACGGACCAGTTCTCAATTCTATGGAAGGTTCCGGCGATCGGCGACCGTCGGCTCGCACTGCACGTGCGCTTGCCCGACGGCCGTCAATTCACGCGCGGCAGGTTCGTTCTATGACACTGGGCGGACATTTTGCTGCGCCAACCCGCGACGCTGCACCTTGGACACCGAACACAGGTAGACAAGAGGCATTCAATGCAGGTGAGCGAGCGGCAAATCTTGCAGGATTCCTGTAATTCAGCCATGGTAGCAGCCTGATCGTCGACAGAAGACGACGCCTTCTCGGACAACCATGCCGCGAACGCCAATTCAATCAAAGCTTGCCTTAGCGGAGATCGGACGGAATGGATTTCAAGCATGTTCGCTATTTCGTCACGCTGGCCGAGGAGCTGAACTTCACTAGGGCGGCAGAGCGCTTGGGCATATCACAACCGGCGTTGACCAAGGCTATCCAAACGTTTGAGGGCAACATTGGTGGGCAGCTCTTGCTTCGCGACGGCAAGGACACCCGGTTGACGGAGCTTGGCCGTACACTCAGAACCGAATGCGAGAAGATCGTCGCAAACCTGGAAAAGGCGCAGCTAGTTGCAAAAATGATCACGAGTGGTCAAAGCCTCGCGGTCAATTTCGGCATTTCCAATACCCTCGGCCGCACGCCAATCGTCGATTTTCTCAAGGCCGTTGCGAACGAGTTTGGCAGCACACGTTTATTGTTGCATGAGGCCATGACGATGGACTTGCCAAGCCTCGTGCTGTCCGGGAGCCTGGATTGTTGCATCTGCTCGGACTGCGAAATCTCTAGCCCAAAGCTTAATGTCATAACTCTGTTTGAAGAGCGTCTGCTGCTAGCCTGCGCGAGATCGAGTCCATTGGCCTCGCTCGACGAGATTCCCGCCGAGCGCTTGCGATCGGAGCCCTATCTCGACCGCCTGAATTGTGAGTTTCGATTGCGGGCTGCCGAACTGCTTAGAGATCGCGGGATATTTATGATCCCGCGCATCCAATCCGATCGCGAGGAATGGATCCAACATTTGCTGGCTATGGACCTCGGCGTCGCGTTGATGCCCGAACACTCAGTGAATCGAGACGATATTGTCTTGAGGCCGGTACGCGATCTGCACCTATCGCGTAAGGTTCAGTTCATCACTGTATCCGGTCCACCTACCACAGAGGCTGTGCACACGGTAAAACGGCTGGCAACTAACTTCTCCTGGCCCCGGAGCGGCTGACGGCCCGTCACTGCTGTGCCGCCAATCGAAGATCAGACGCACTTTCTCGGTGAAATTGTGGGACTGCTTTCAACAGCTACTCATGATCTACGCAAAGAAGGGAAGGAACGCTCATGGCTGACGTAGTTCTTGGCACCGTCAGGTATCGCCTCCCGCTCTAGAGCGGCAGCAAAGCGACCCGTATCGAGCTGAAAGTCATTGTAAGCGACCTCACCTGCAGGATTGATGACGATGAACCAGGGTGTTCCTGCAGTGCGATAATCCTCCATGACTGTCGGGTATCGCCTTCCCGCCGGCGCAGGGTCGTGACCGAACGGGACACGCAAATCGTAAGTCTCCTGGTTGACGCGGAGCTTTTCCAGCGTGTTCTGATCAGCGCCTTCGAATACCGTCTGAATCACCGCGAAGCCGAAACCATTGTCGCTCAGCTGCTCCACCAGTCGCTTTAAGGTCGGAAAACCGCGCGAGTGACATCCTGGGCACCAATCCTGAAAACAATAGAGCACCTTGTAGCCCGGGCCCAGATCAGCAAGCTTTAAGGGCTCGCGCCGCGCCCCGGTCTCATCGATCCAGAAGGATACGCGCAGCTCGGGTGCCGACTTGCCGATAATTCCCACTGACATTCAATGTCTCCTTCCGTTGCAATGACGTATGAGAGCTTCGGCCTACTGCGGGCCACCTCAGGCCGCCCCGGATTCTGAATGATCCGTTCGAGATGGCTGCAAATCGTGGCGCGGAAAGTGGCAGGGGTAGAGCAGTTGCAATGTCGACCGTTGAACACCGCCGCGTGCACTGATTAAGATGTGGCACCGCGGGCGACGCACGTCCAATAACTAAACCGAATACTTCTATGCCTGTCGGATTTTGAAGCTTGAGCCGTGCTGAGTCGCTGGCGCGGTGACTGCATTGATGTGCGTCCGCACTCGGTTAGCGCTTATCGGACGCTGGAAGAGTTCCACGCCCATCATCTGGGGGTTGCCGTGACCAACGCTCAGTAGCATACAACCAGCTTAGGACCCCTCCCTCTGAGCGGAGGGGACATAGACTTGGCTGTTTGCGTCGGTCCAAACGACGCGCGGGATCTACCGATGCAAGCGACGGCCTACCATTGATGCAAGCAAGCCATCTCGCATAATGACGGCATGAACAAGCGCCGCGAGAACATGAATGACCACCGAGACAATCAGACACCATGCCAAGGTCTTGTGCCAAGCAAGCATAATGTGAACATGCTCTTCAGCCGCCCTAGAGACCAAATTGAACTTCGGAAATACCGAAAACATCTCTCCAAAACGCTCGCCACTGCCTCTTGCTGTCCACGCGAGGAGGGCTGTCACGATCATTAGTGCCAGTAGCAAAAGGTGCCAAGCGGACGCCAACATCTCCCGTACACTCTTTCGTGCGCTGCAGACAATGAACTTTACACGCGCCAGAAGCCAAATCACCGAAATCAGAGCCGTCAAAAGGCCCGTCAACCGATGGACGATAAACATAGACTCGCGATCGAACAGCCGCGGTGTGTTCAATGTGAAGTCAAATGCCGAATATGCTGCCCCGACCACTACGGTGAATAAGAGCGCCGTACTCCAGTGCGCCATCCGAACCAACCGCGGTTTTGTCATGTGTGAGCCGTACATAGTATCGTTGCGGCCGCCCAATCTGTGCAGGTCAATGGCATGAGCATGCCGCCTACGACGCTAACCCCGTGAAATAAAGATCCACTAAGGGAATTTCCGTCTGCCACAACCTATCGGATCTTGGTGATACAGTCCTTGAGTGTGAGCTCGCGGAGCCGCCGTGTTGACCTCGCTTAGCCCTGGCCGTGTCATCAAGAGCGGTTACCGCGGGGGCGCGTGCTTTACAACGTCGTCACCCAAAACGGGGTAAGCATAGACGTAGATCCACTCGTTATCTTTCGCTGGAACGTGGCACTGGAGACAATCATCCTTGTAGTTGGTTGCAACCTGTTTCGTTGGATCACCACCTTTAAACAAAGCCCATCCCCAGCCTTCCCCCCAAAGGGGATTCTCCGGGAAACGCCCCTGCCGGTCCCGGACCATCACAAACCAGACTTTTACGTCGTCAACCCAAAAGGCTTCGCCTGTGGTGTGGGGTGCGCCGCGAGCATGACGCACCTCCTTCACGATAATGGCACCATCAGGAAACTCATGATTTTTTCTGTAGTACTCGATCACAGATCGGGGTGCATACACATTGTGTATGTCAGCAATTGTGCCGTTTTCCAGAACAGACCACGACCCCATGGACGGCCAATCAATTAGGAAGTTAGGCGGCAAAGTGATATTGCCCTTTGCATCTACGTAGGTGCCGAAGGCGGATTCCGGAGAGCTCGGTTCTCTGGCCTTCACAGTCGTGCGTTCTGGAAGAACGCCCAACACGAGCAAGCCTGAAAAGATTGCGAAGCCGAGATATTTTGCCATCCGCGTTGTCATTACGACTTCGATCCTCGTTGAGTACTGCCAACGTCCGTTGCGCAGAAAATGACCAACGTCGGCTGCCTCATTGGTCGCTACAGAAAGAGTTTAACTTGGTATTTGTGTTAGCAGCGCCGTATTTCTGAACCACCGACGGAGCGGAGGACCTCGGCGAGTCCCCCCGCTTCCGGGTTGGTGGGGTACAGGTTATTGACGAGACGTCGATCACTCCGGAAGCGGAGTAACGATCGGTCGGTACAGCTTCATGTAGACCATATCTTCATCTGCATTAGCGATATGGCAAGCCGCACACTCCTCTAACGGTTTTGCCGCGGTGGACTTAAGGTAGGGAGGTGCCTTGTGATTGAAGTTGAAATAGCCCCAGCCGTTGCTTTCCGGAAAGCGCTTAGGATCTTTCACAGACACGTCGACACCATTTACGGGTCCTGGAAAATATCCGCGGCCAGATGGCTCGAACCGCGACCCATCTGGAAACTCTCCTTTAGGATCGTCAACCAGCTGGAGCTCCTTGAGCATCATCGTACCCGTCGGCCACTTGCCAGTCTTGCGATACGCCTTAAAAGCTTCTGGCTGGACGTAGACGTTGTGAAATTCGGGGAAGTTCGCCTTCCCATCGTTGAGTCCATTCGGGGTCAATGGCGCCCCGATAAAGACCCACTCTCGGAAGTCTTTGGGCAGCAACAGCTCGCCCTTTTCATTCCATTGCGGCACGATTGTCGTCAGTTCGTAACCGCCGTCAGCGGCCATCGCTTCGGAAGACGTGTCGCGCTTCGTCAAAGCACCGACTAGCAGCACAACACACGCCGCGAAACCGGCGACCTTTAGCCCTTGAGTTGCACCATGTTTATGCATTCAACGATCTCCTGTGAGTCCCACGCTGCAGGAGATGATGTTCGCAAACTGAGCGACTAACATCCAATAACTAAGCGTTATACTTTCAAGTCCTTGACGGCATTGCTTGGAATGCAAGACGAGAGCTGTTGGGCCGAACTAGTGCAGATCGTCGCCTCCGGATGTTATGTTGACTAACCACATGCTCTTCTTCAGCAGCGGCTATGCTGTAATCAGCGGATGCTCAATCGATCGAGGCGCTGGTGACGGTTGAACTGAAGTTGCGAAAATTGCGTGATCGCTTAGCAAGCTTTCCGTCAGGGTACATGCATGGTCGCTATCAAGGCCGGCTATATGGTGTCAGCGTGACACGGCCACTGCCCGGCATTGAAAAGGTGTATGCCGAGGAGCTAGCCGGTACCGACGTCATCAGCTTCAATCTCTACACCACCCCAACATCGGGACCGCTGCTTAAACCCTGCGAGATGAGTAGCGATCGGGTGGTTGATTTCGTACTTGGGATCGAGCTTATCGCGACGTGACAGGTCGGTCTCAAGCATTCTCCTGCATACACTGCGCGTGAACCGGTTCAAGCTTAGCCAATATGGTCGGAAGGAACTCTGCCACGGTCGGATGCACTGGTAGCGCTTGCTGCATGATGCGGTAGCTTGAGCCCGAAGCCATGAAGTTGCTGATGATCGCAATGATCTCGTCACCGTTGAAGCCTAACACCGTAGCACCGAGAAATTTATCGGTATCGGCATCTACGACTAGTCGAATCAATCCGAAGGTTTCGCTCTCTTCCTTGGCTCGGCTGATCTGAGCCATCTGATGAGTGGCGACGAGAATGCGGCGCCCGGAGTTCGCAGCAGCTTTGGCCTCGCGAAGCCCCATGCCGACCCTGCCAAGTGGCGGATCGGTGAACATCGCATAGGTTTGCGGTCGCTCTGCTGCACTTTTCCATTGGTACAGCGCGACCTTGCTGGACGCCGCACCGGATATTGAGGCGAGGACGATCTCATGGTCATGGTAACTCGTGTGGGTGAACGCCCCACGCTTGTTGATGTCACCGAGGGCCCAGATACCGTGGACATTCGTGCGCAGGTGATCATCAGTCGGAACGTAGCCGCGCTCATCCGTCTCGACACCGACAGACTCAAGAGCGATGCGGTCGGTGTTGGGCAAGCGGCCAGTCGCGATGAGAATGTGCGAACCTTCAATGCGATCGCCATTTCCGAGTTCGACAATCCGGCTCGCGCCGGTTCGCTGGATCTTGACGACCGCGCTGTTGCGGAGAATTCTAATGCCCTCTGCGTCAAGGAAATTGCGTACGGCTTCCGAAACATCATTGTCCTCGCGGGAGGCGACATCTGGGCCCGCTTCGATGATCGTTACGTCGGAACCCAGACGGCGGAAGATCTGTCCCATTTCAAGGCCGATGTAGCTGCCTCCGAGCACTATCAAATGACGGGGTAATTCGCTCAAATCCAGCAGCGTAACGTTGTCGAGGTATCCGCTCTCCGCCAATCCTGGAATCGATGGAATAAACGGTCGCGTACCTGTGTTTAGGAACACTCTGCCAGCGGTGATCGCCCGGTCGCCGATCCTGATCTTGAATCGATCTCCGTCCCGCCCATCAAATGACGCCCAACCCCAAATGGGGGTAACGCCTTTGGACGACGCGAGCCACTGCTCAAGCCCGCCACGCGAAGTGGAAACGCGATCTCGCATGCGCGCCATAGCGGCAGCAAAGTTCACGGTAAAGCAGGGAACATCCACTCCAAAGCTGCCGGCATTTCGCACCATATGGGCGACGCGAGCTGATTTGCGCAGCGTCTTAGTGGGTGTGCAGCCATAGTTGACGCAAGAACCGCCGAGAGCGTTTCCCTCGACCAAAGCTACATTGCGGCCGTGCGAACCCAAGGTAACGGCGAGCGACGGTGCGGCTTGCCCGGATCCGATGATGACATCGTCGAATTGCTTCAGGTCCGAATCGTTCATGCCCTTACTTCAACACCCCGCCAAAATGCGACGTAATTAGTGATGTTCCTGGCGGCTTCTTTTGGCGTCTTGTAGACCCAGGCGGCGCGTTCGTTGACCTTGTCCCCGACAACGACGTCAAAATAATTCGCCGTTCCCTTCCAGGGGCAAGCCGTGGTGGCGAGGTTCTCGCGAAAATGCTTGGCCACCAGTGAGCCGGGAGGAAAGTAATGGTTGCCCTCAACGACAACAGTCTTGTCGCTTTCAGCGATGACCGTTCCATTCCAAATAGCGCGCATTAATGTCTCCTAGGAGTCCAAGATCGAGGGTTGCATGCGGCCATTGCCAGAGCGATGGCCTTACGTCCCGCAGAACGTCACGTGGGCTGGGGCACCGGTCGGTGGTAGCTTCGTGTATACTTCAAGTTCCGGCCGCTCGGAAAACGGCTTCGACAAAGCCTTCATGAAGTTCTTGAATGGCACGAAATCTCCATTCTCGACGGCGATGGCAAGAACCTCTTCGACCTTTTGATTGCGCGGAATGTAGATCGGGTTGACGCGATCCATCCCGTCCGCGCGCACGGACCGTGGCAATGCTTCCAAAAACTGACGGCGCTCGTAGCGCGCCATCCAAGACGCCAATTTTTCCGGATTCGAAAACAAGGTGCGCACCGGGCCACTGTCGCCACGTAGTACTCCCGACATGCGGCGGAACACGAGCGTGAAGTCGACATTCTGATCGGTCATGACATCATAGAGCCCATTGACCAGCTCTAGGTCTCCATCCTGATCTGTCAACAGTCCAAGCTTAGAGCGCATGCCACCCAGCCAATGCTGGAGATAGCGGTTCGGGTAACTGTCGATCACGTTCATGAGCTGGCGTCGCGCTTCCTCGGCATCATCGCCGATGAGCGGGATCAGCGTCTCCGCAAACCGCGTGAGATTCCATTGCGCGATAACTGGCTGATTGGCGTAGGCATAGCGCCCGCCTCTGTCGATCGAACTAAACACGGCATTGGGATCATAGTGGTCGAGGAAGGCGCAGGGACCGTAGTCGATGGTCTCGCCGGAGATCGTCATGTTGTCCGTGTTCATGACGCCGTGCACGAAACCCACAAGCATCCACTTGGCCAACAGTGACGCCTGTGCTTCGACCACTGCATCGAAGAATGCTAGGTACTTGTCGTCGCGCTCCGCCAACTCCGGATAGTGTCTGGCAATGCTGTAGTCGGCCAGGCGCCTGAGCTTTTCTTCGTCCCGACGCAAGGCAAAGAACTCGAACGTTCCAACCCTGATGTGGCTCGCGGCGACGCGCGCGAGAACCGCCCCGGGAAGCGGCCGGTCTCGAAGCACCTGTTCGCCGGTCGTCGTTACCGCGAGGGCCCTCGTCGTCGGCACGCCCAAGGCGTGCATAGCTTCACTCATCAAATATTCGCGTAGCATGGGACCAAGTGTCGCCTTGCCGTCGCCACTGCGCGAGAACGGGGTGCGGCCGGATCCCTTCAATTGGATATCGAGCCGTCCGCCGTCGAGCCCGATGATTTCGCCGAGGAGAACGGCACGACCATCGCCGAGCTGCGGCGACAAGCCTCCGAATTGGTGTCCAGCGTAGGCCTGAGCGAGCGGCCTCGCACCATCGGGAAGCTGCTTGCCGGAAAGTATAGCAGCCATCTGTTCCGTCGACGATGCGCCGAGATCGAAGCCGAGCTTCTCGCCAAGCGCCTCGTTTATCGCGACGAGTTGGGGTGCTGGCGCCGCACTCGGCTGCCACTCCACATACAGGCCCTCAAGGTCGCGTGCGTAGCTATTGTCGAATTTTGGCGCAATAGATCTCGTCGCTTCACCCGGCATGATGCTAGCCCTTTTTATTCTGTGTAACTGTCTGTCAGCCGCTGACAACGTTAAAAGGCGAAGTCTTCGAGCAAATGTCTATCAGCTTGCCGACCATTTAAGGCCGGTGAACCGCGCCACTGATCACCGATCCAGCCGCACCTGAGTTACGCGAGCTCGGACTGGAGCGAACTTGGCCGACAATTCAGATGGACATCAAACCTCCTGTCGGGGCAATGCACGTCTCCATGCATTGCCTCACCCCAACTCAATCACGCTGCACTCGGCGTATGGCGAGACTTGCGGGGCAGCTTCCAACCGGGGCGCGGATAATGGCACGTGTACCCGTTCGGGCGCCGCTCCAGATAGTCCTGATGCTCTGGCTCAGCCTCCCAGAAATCACCAGCAGGCTTCACCTCCGTCACAACCTTGCCCGGCCAAAGCCCGCTCGCGTCGACGTCAGCAATGACTTCCGCAGCGACACGGGCCTGAGCCTCACTCGTGTAGTAGATCCCTGAGCGATAGCTGGAACCTTTGTCGTTACCCTGCCGCTCCGGCGTCGACGGGTCGTGGATCTGGAAAAAATACTCCAGGATGTCGCGATAGCTTGTAACCTCGGGATCGAAAATGATTTCGATGCCCTCGGCGTGCGTACCATGGTTGCGATAGGTCGCTTTCGGGATATCCCCGCCGGTGTAGCCCACCCGAGTCGACAACACGCCCGGCCGGCGCCGGATCAGTTGTTGCATTCCCCAAAAGCAACCGCCAGCGAGGACCGCGCGTTCCGTACGATCTGACATATTTAACTCCTGAGTAGCAACGGTTAGGATGCCGCCTTACTTCTGAAAAGTGAAACGTACTCGCCGTAACCTTCGGCCTCGAGGCTATCGACAGGGATGAAGCGGAGCGAGGCTGAATTGATGCAGTAGCGCATCCCACCCGCATCACGTGGTCCATCCGGGAAGACGTGACCGAGATGGCTGTCGCCGTGTGCGGAACGCACCTCGACACGTCGCATGCCGTGACTAACATCCGACTTTTCAACGACATTGGCTTTGTCGACGGGGCGCGTGAAGCTCGGCCATCCGGTTCCGCTATCGAACTTATCGACCGACGCAAACAGCGGTTCTCCGGAGACAACATCCACGTAGAGGCCGGGCTCCTTGTTGTTCCAATAGGCACCAGTGAAGGCGCGCTCAGTGCCGTCCTGCTGCGTCACCCTTCGCTGTTCCGGCGTCAACTTCGCGACAGCTTCTGCACTCTTCTGATATCTACTCATAATCGTGCCTCCATATGATGTTCGCTTCATCCCATATGGAACACGTGTGTCTGCGTTACCAATACATGGTGGGAATAGTTCCTATTGCCGTTGGCAATGGGATCGTTGGTCACGACGAAGCTCACGGCACCTGCTCGCGCCGCCCCCGGGCGCCAACGCAATTATCCCGCGATTTTGAGCGCAAACACGCCAAACATGCGTTTTGGATCGGTCATAATCCGCTCGACGCGCCACCCAGCCTTCAAACAGAGCGCGGTAAATCCTTCGATCGTGTACTTGTGCGAATTCTCTGTGTGGATCGTCTCGCCCTCTCTAAAGTCAAAGGTTATTCCGGCGACCGTCACTTCCTGAGCCCGCAAGCTCACCAGGTGCATCTCGATCCGCTCCATGACCGAGTTGTAAATTGCTTTGTGCTGAAACGCGCTGAGGTCGAAATTGGCCGCCGCTTCACGATTGGCTCGCTCCAAGAGATTGAGGTTGAACGCGGCGGTTACGCCTTTCGAGTCATCGTAAGCCTTAAGGAGCGTGCCGTGGTCTTTCTGCAAATCGAGCCCGACGACGAGCAAGCTGTCCTGGCCCAGTATTTCGCGAAAGTTGCTCAATAGATCGACGACCTCGTCGGACAGCAGATTCCCGACCGTCGAGCCGGGAAAAAATCCGACACGACGTGCGCCCTCGGCGACGCCGGATAAGTTCAGCTTTCGCGAAAAGTCTGCCACGACCGCAGACACTTGCAACGTTGGATAGCGTTCAAGACGTCGCTGCTCTGCTTCTAGAAGGGCCGTGGGCGATATATCGATAGAGACATACCCAGCCACATTCTCGAGTTTATCAAGAAGGATCTCGGTCTTCTTGCAAGAACCAAAACCAGAACCGGAACCGAATTCGACGAGGAGGCAATTCGGCCCTGCATCAGCGGCTATTTGATCCGCGTTCTGTTCGAGAATGCTAAGCTCAGTTAGCGTCGGATAGTATTCCTCCAGCGTCGTGATTTCTGCGAACAGCAGGCTACCGTTGGCATCGTAGAAGAAACGACTGGGAATATTCTTTTGCGGCTCACTCAATCCGTCGTGCAGAGCACGAACAAAGTCAGAGGTCCCGCCATTTGCCGTGGAGATCGCTTTTTGCATCAGACATCCTCGGCAAGGCGGAGGCCGCCGAACAGCCACCTCTGATGCGGATAAAAGAAGTTTCGGTAGGTGGGCCGACTGTGGCCATCGGGTGTGAGGCAGGAAGCTCCGCGCAGGACCTGCTGGTTCACCATGAACTTCCCATTATATTCGCCGAGGGCCCCCTCCGCGGCCTTGAAGCCGGGATAGGGTGAATAGGAGCTCTGCGTCCACTCCCAGACATCGCCGATCAGCTGCGATAGGCCCGATGCGCAGTTTGCCGGCGCGGTGGAAGGCCGAAAAGCACCTGTGCCGAGCGTATTTCCAGTCGTCGATCCCGTACGAGCCGCCACCTCCCATTCGAATTCCGTCGGAAGACGCTTCCCCGCCCAGCGAGCGAAAGCATCCGCTTCGTAATAGCTGATGTTACAAACGGGCGCCGATGGCACAACGCGCAACAACCCTTCATGGGTCATCTGAAACCAAGTGCTGTCCTTTTCCTCCCAATAATAGGGAGCCAACCAACCTTCTCTTTGAACCGTGCCCCAGCCATCGGAAAGCCAATGGCGGAAGTCGCGATACCCGCCATCCTCCATAAACTCCAACCATTCGCTGTTTGTGACGAGTCGGTTGGCAAGGCGATAAGGACGCAGTAAAGCTGAATGTCTCGGCCCCTCATTGTCGAAGGCAAAACCATCACCGTCGTGCCCAACCTCCTGGATACCACCGTCGAAGGAGGTCCAAGCGAGGGGCGGGGTCGGCAGGGCGACGCCAATTTTACGTGGCTCCCTGTACGGTGATCGGATTGGGCCGCTCCAGAACACATTAAGAATGTCCATCATGAGCAACTCTTGATGCTGCTCTTCATGGTTGATGCCGATCTCGACAATTGAAGCTACAGCGGGTGCCAAGTCGCGTCTTGCAAACAGTCGCTCGAGGCCGTCGTCGACATATCGGCGATAGCGGGCAACCTCGTCATTGGTCGGCCGCGTCATCATTCCACGCTGTGCCCTCGCCTGGCGAGTGCCTGCATGGTCATAGTAAGAGTTGAAGCAGTACGAAAACCGCTCATCATACACGCGGTAGTCAGAAAGATGCTCGCAAAGCACAAACGTCTCGAAGAACCAAGTGGTATGACCGAGATGCCATTTAGTAGGACTGGCATCGGGCATCGGCTGAACGACTTGATCCTCCGGCGTGAGTGGTCGCGCGAGGTCTCTCGTCCGGTGACGCGTGGACCGCACACGTGCAAGGAGCTGGGTTGGATCCATTGCCGTTTTCATGCGTAATGGCGGCATCATTGCTCCCGAATTCAGACAGCCTACTCGACCCGCTCATCGTAGGATGACCGGTATACATTGACGTTTATGCGCGAGGCAAATCTGTCCAACGTTCACCAATAGCCGTCCTCAGGAGGGAGATCCAATAACTAGATGGAATACTTTTGGGTCTGGCGGCTTACAGGAATGACGAACTGAAGTGACTTGCGAGGAATGTTGGCATCCATCGCATATCACAAAGTCGGTTTCATTCCCAGCTCGGCGGGCACTGCCCTTCTGTAAATGATGCAACTTCACGAGCATTCAAATTAAGGCGTAAAGAACTCTCACGTGCGCGATCGTACACAACAGGTCCGATCATTAAGGCGCGAGGTCTTCCGCTCACCTGCGATCCGGAACAAGTTCGATCCATCATTGACGACGAGGTCGAATTCCGGAACTGGCCCTTCTCGAAAATGAGAACGGAAGCGGTCTCAGGTGGTAAGCAGACATCGACGACTAGACCCGTCAAAGCCCTTACTGTTGCGACGCACCCTTCGCCTGTCTCCGTGCACTGCATCTTTGCAACATAGGTGTTGAGCGCGCGCACAGAGTCTCTTGTGGGTCACGAGCACGCGTCCGCGGCGAGCACTCGCACGTCGGCTTTGCCCTAGCAATCAGACATCGCAGTGACGTTTGTCGGCTCGAACCCCATGAGCTGATAAACCGTGCGCACAGCCGGTCGGTCGAGAAGGGCCGTGAGCAACGTTTCTAAAAGTTGTGGCTTCGGCTGCTCGACGTCCTGGCTCGCATTCAGCTGAGCGTAAAGATTTTACCCGTTCCCTGTTGTCGTAGATCCAGTCGCTGTTACGCTGGTGCCGGTCCTTGATAGACTTCGCAATGATCCCTGTTCCGCCTCTAGGGAATTCTGGCCAAAAATTCGAGATGTCGGACAGTTTTCGCCGATATGCCGGCGCCGAATGCGCAAATGGAGGCAGATTTTCCCTGTTAGTTTGAATTTGACCGCAGAGACGCGTTCGCCCCAGACTGTCTCCTGCGCCAGTCTGCTTCGTGGGTGTAGAGACAAGGTGCCTAAGTCTGCGCCGCCGCTAAGTTCCGCCCAACTTTCCGCGACTTAGCTGTCACGGCAGCGTAATCTCTCACCAAAGAGACGTCCGAGACCGTCGTTTGCGGGCCCAAATCCGGTTGCGTCTCTGTTGGGCCATTTCGCGGACTTGCGTTTGCGGGTTAGCGGACAGCAGCCGCAGGAGCGAATGGGGGTGGAACGGACTCCGCGAGCCCGAGAAACTTGCGTTGTTTCTGCCAATCCGCCGGCAGGTCTTTCGAGCGGCGCAAGAGCAGCTTGGCCGACAACCCGATCGAGTGCCGCCCGGAAATCATGTCTTCGACGATTGAGGGCGCCAAGTAGGACAGACGTACTAACCCCGTCAGCCGAACTTGGCACTTGCCAAGGCGCTTTGCGATTGCCGTGAGACTTTCATCCCCTTCCGACAAAACCAGGGTCCGCGCAGCGAAAGCCTCCCGCATCAACTTCAGGCACTGAGGATCAGGCTTTTGAGCGAGCTGCTCGCCAACAATGATCCGTTTACCCTTCCAGGCACTCCGGAAATGCGCGGTGACACGCAGAACAAACGTCTCGTCGACGGAGCCACATTCGACCTTGAGGTTAGTACCAAGACGCCGCGCCAGACCCAGAGTCGAAACCGAGATTTCAATCTCGCGGGGCTGCATGGCAACGCGACAGACAACGTCCCGCACGAATGCCCTGATTTGGTCAGTAGGGAGAAATGTCCATGATTCCGTCATTGAGGCGGCCGTCTTGAGGACAACCTCGAGTTGACTCGCGGTCAGATGAAGAGTCGACAGCCGCCGAACGAGCTCAGTTTGCGTTGCAAGCAGGTTTCGGAGCCGGTCACACACCAATCCTTCGACTTCAAGCGCCGGTATGCGAATGGGGTTTTCACCAGGGGATCCGCGATCGAGCAGCGGTGCCGAAATGTAGTAGCGGTAGCGTTTGCCGCGTTTGTTCGCATGCGTCGGCGTCATGTGGTTTCTGTCGCTGTCGAAGATCAAACCCGAAAGCAAGCTTGGTGCTTCGGCCCCAACGGCAAGCGCGCGCTCTCTTCGGTTCGACGCGAGTTTGGCTTGGACCAAGTCCCACAGCTCCGCGTCGATGATCGCCTCGTGCTGGCCATCATAGATAGCCCCTTTATGCGAAACCTGGCCGCGATATAGCCGGTTTTGCAGGATAAGGTACAGGATCCCGCGCGAGAATGGTCTACCACCTGTTGAGCGTCTGCTCGTGCCATCACGGCGCTTGCTTCGATCGCCTTGAGTTTCGAGTTCCGCTTGAAGCAGGCTCACCGAACGCAGCCCGACATATCGCGAGAAGATTTTCCGAACCAGCTTGGCCTCGGTCTCGTTGATGACCAGCTTGCGATCCTTGACGTCGTACCCGAGCGGAACGGTGCCGCCCATCCACATCCCCTTAGCCTTCGACGCCGCAATCTTGTCGCGTATCCGCTCGCCTGCGATTTCGCGCTCGAACTGCGCGAAAGAGAGCAACATGTTGAGCGTGAGCCGCCCCATGGATGTCGTCGTGTTGAATTGCTGTGTGACCGAAACGAACGAGGCTCCGCTCGCGTCCAGCACATCGACGATCTTGGCGAAATCCGACAGTGAGCGCGTCAGACGATCGACCTTGTAGACGACGACAATCTGCACCTTGCTCGCCTTAATGTCGGCGAGTAGACATTTGAGCGCGGGCCGTTCCATCGTACCGCCGGAGAGACCGCCGTCGTCATACATGTCGCGAACAGCAATCCAACCGGCATGCTTCTGACTCGTGATGTACGCTTCGCAGGCCTCTCGCTGGGCATCGAGCGAATTGAATTCCTTCTCAAGCCCCTCGTTGGTCGATTTGCGCGTGTAGATGGCGCAAGCGATACGCATCATCCGAGGCTCCGTCGCAATCGATGCAGCCGCCTAAGACAAGCATCTAAATTGGCGATCAGGCGATCACACGAGCGTCGGGCTGTGGCGACGTGTGAAACGACCTGTCCATCCGCCGCCGAAACCGCTGCGTCCTCCAATGCGCCTGTTACCTTCGCGAAGGCCACTCTTGCGGACTCAATGCGAGCGCGCTCATCCATCTGTGCGCTTCGTCGTGAGGCCGAAGAACCGTGGCCCCGACCAGTGCGCTCCGGTAATTTCCCGCGCCACGACAGACAATGACCGGTAGCGCTTGCCACGCCATTCGACTCCGTCATCAAGAACTACGACCGTGTGCGTAACACCGTGCCATTCGCGCACGAGGCGCGTACCTGGTTTGACCGACGAAGCATCACAATGACCGCGCCGCTCGACGGCAAGCCTGTCCGGTTGGTAAAGCTGCAGGCGACGCAACGTTGCCTTGGACAAACCTCCGAAAGCTCGCTCTTGAAGGCGGTAAGAGATACCACGCATCAAGAGATCTCGGCTCAGTCGCTTGGGCGGTGGCAATTGATGGAGGCGACGCCAGACTTCTCGGAGGTCACCGATTGAGAGTGTCTGAAGGCGCGCAATCTCTTCTGAAACTGAGGGAACTGCATTGGACATATCAGCGCCCTCGGCGCGCTGTGATCCGATAACGCCGGACACCGCCATCTGACTTGGAGGATGTCAGGTCCAATCCGAGCTTCTTTTTGACCGTCCCTGCCAAAAACCCGCGCACCGAGTGGGCTTGCCAGTCCGTCGCCTTCATCAAGTCTTGGATCGTTGCGCCACGCTTCGATTTGATGAGTGAAATAACGATCTCGGCTTTCGTGCCAATCTGGGCTTTCTGTGCCTTGGGAGCCGAAACCGCGTTCTGGGTGGCATCCTTGGGTTCAATCTTAGATTTGGCGGTAGGTGCCATGCCAGCGTCTCCTGATCTGGCGCCGACCCAAATGCCGACGCTTGCACCACTCAAAGCCCCGGTCCTCGGCCGAAGCGGTGCAAGGGAGACGCGTATGCGTCACGATGGCGTTAGTAGTGCTTCCTTTGCCAAGGAAGTCCAGCGCCAGTTCCAGGAAATTAGACGGTGGGACACAGAACGTCGCTAGCCAGGTCCGACATCAACACCTGTGAGACAGAACGCGCAGCTTCAGCAATGGAGGATTTTGGGCTCATCGTAACCACCTGAGGAGTGGAGCAAGAGACCTAAATCCAGCACGCCTGAAACACCGTCTGAGCGGTTGGTCCGCGACATTCAGCGGGCAACCCGCAAGCAGTACTCAGCCGAAGAGAGATCCATATCGTCCTAGACGGTCTGCGGGGCGAAGTCACAATCTCTGAACTCTGCCGCCGCTTCCAAGGCTCATGCCTGGAGGGCCTGTCGTGGACCAAGAACCACTCTGTTACCGAGCGTTACAAATTACTCGGCTACTTTCCAGAAGATGCTGACCTAAATCAAGTCCAGGTGCATCGTGTTGCACACAAGTACCGGAGTGGCCGATCAGTGGTCGCCGCGCGATAACGCGAGACGCACCATCATTGCGCCGCAGCGGAACGGGAACTCGGCGCGTTTCATTCGATGATGACGAGAACATTGCCAAAGGAGTTACACGAATGCCAGTCGTCAATCTGCACGTTGCGGAGCTTCTTTCGCCGCTCGGAGCATTCGGTGTCGAGAAGCAGTTGAGGAAGCTCGATGGGGTGACGGCTGTGGCCGTCAATGTTGTCTCCGGATGTGCCACCGTAACTTATGATGATCGGCGGATCGCTGTTGATGCGATTGAACAGGCAATTGATCGCTGCGGCCATCATTGTCTTGGGCATCTTGAACCCAAGCACCTGTGCGATGCGCACGGGCCCGTCGATAGCGATGGAGCCCCAGATACGCAACAGCGGGCGCAGCAACGCGCACATGTGGAACATGGGACGCATCGCGAAAGCGATCGGTCACAGCGGCAGCCTGCGCCCGCAATTGACCTTGGCGAAAACCCGACCCAAGATCACGGCGCTCATAAAGGCAAGATGGACGCCATGTCCCATGAAATGGGGCACGGCGCCGGAATGGACATGCAAGAGATGGTCCGTGATATGCGGAACCGGTTCTTCGTCAGCCTCTTCTTTACGATCCCGATCTTCGCGCTCGCCCCAATGGGCATGGCTTTTCCGCCTTTAAAGCCGCCCTTTGGGCTCAGTCTCAACTTCACTCTGTTCCTTCTGGCAAGCGGCGCGATCCTTTACCCAGTGTGGCCTTTCGCCGTTGCTGCTTACCGGGCGCTAAAGAATGGCGTCCTCAACATGGCGGTGCTCGTCATCCTCAGCGTTGGGACCGGCTACCTGTTCTCCGTCGGAGCCACATTCTTCTTCAACGGCGAGCAGTTCTACGAAGCCTCAGCTGTCCTTCTTGTCTTCATACTTCTTGGTCATTGGCTGGAGATGCGCGCACGCGCAGGTGCTTCGGCAGCTATCCGAGCTCTCCTGGATCTCTCGCCTCCCAAAGCAAACGTTATCCGGGGCGGCCGCGAAGTGGAAGTGGCAACGGCCGAAGTCGCAGTCGACGACATCGTTGTGATCCGGCCAGGAAACAAGATCCCGGTGGACGGGAAAGTGATCGAAGGAAAATCGACCGTCGATGAATCGATGCTTACCGGAGAATCGATGCCGGTCGACAAGAAGCCGGGCGATACCGTCATCGGAGCCACGATCAACAAGAGCGGGACCTTCCGCTACTCTGCGACAAAAGTCGGCGCCGACACGGCGCTCGCCCAGATCGTCAAGCTCGTGCAAGAGGCACAAAACTCTAAGGCCCCCGCGCAACTCCTAGCAGATCGGGCTTCTCAATGGCTTGTTCTCGCCGCGGTCGCCATTGGACTCCTCACATTCGTGGTTTGGTTTTGGTGGTTAGGCAAGCCGCTTCTCTTCGCCCTCACGCTGACAATTACGGTTTTCGTCATCGCATGTCCCGATGCCCTAGGTCTGGCGACGCCCATGGCTGTAATGGTCGGCACGGGGCTTGGGGCGATGAATGGTATTCTTTTCAAAAATGCCGCCGCGCTCGAGGACGCCACAAAACTCGACGTCATCGTCTTCGATAAGACCGGAACACTCACCTTGGGCAAGCCCGAGGTCGTTGAGATTGTGACCTCAAAGGGAGAGAGCAAGGAAGGGGTATTGGCTGTGGCCGCTTCTGTAGAAGCCGGCTCAGATCATCCCTTGGCCCAGGCCATTCTACGCCGGGCCGAGGGCATTACCGCTGCAAAGGCCGAGGATTTTACGAATCTGGAAGGCATGGGGGCGAGGGCGATCGTCGCCGGGGCGGAGGTGTTCCTGGGCAATCGCCGGCTAATGGACTCCCAGAAAATTGACGTTGGTCCCTTACTGGCCGACGCAGAGCGATTGCAGGGCGCGGGCAGAACCGTTGTTCATCTTGCTCGCGACAAGAAAATCCTCGCCTTGATCGCCATCGCGGACGCATCACGCCCCACCGCAATTGCGACGATCAAGAAATTGCAGGAGCGCGGGGTGCAGGTCGCCATGCTGACTGGGGACAACAAAGGAACGGCGGAGCGGATTGGCCGCGAACTCGGCATCGACATCATTCTCGCCGACGTACTACCGGGCCAGAAGGCGTCCAAAGTTAAAGAATTGCAGGCCCAAGGCAAGAAAGTCGGAATGGTTGGCGATGGCATCAATGATGCGCCGGCTTTGACCCAGGCCGATGTCGGCTTTGCGATCGGCGCTGGCACCGACGTCGCGATGGAAAGCGCCGACGTGGTTCTCATGAAAAGCGATCCATACGATGTCGTCGGTGCGATCGAGCTGTCACGAGCGACCCTGCGCAAGATGCATCAAAACCTTTGGTGGGCGGTGGGTTACAACGTCATCGCGTTCCCCCTAGCGGCCGGCGTACTCTATCCGATCCTGTTGAGTCCAGAGATTGCAGCCCTTGCCATGTCTGGCAGCTCGGCGCTCGTCGCGATTAACGCACTCATGCTCAAGCGGACAAAATTGACGGGCATCAAGCTCGGAAACAGTAGCCCTGTGGCCAGCCCGACGTACGAGGAAGCCCACGCATGAAGGGTGCGCGAGATGAACCCCTGTTCCCAGTTGGAGCTTTGGCCGCCGTGCTCCTTGCGGTTTCTATGGTCTCCGCTGGTTATGGGATCGTGCTGCCAATCCTACCCCTGATGCTCCAGGCGATCGACGGGCCTAGCGCAACGACCGAGGTCTCGCGCCATACCGGCCTGCTGACAGGCGTGCACGCGCTCGCCCTCTTCTTGTTTGCACCAATGTGGGGGAAGCTTTCCGATCACGTCGGGCGACGCAACATATTGTGCCTTGGCTTGATCGGCTTCGGAGCGAGCCTGCTGCTATCGTCCGTCAAGCTGAGCATAGGTATGCTCTATGCCGAGCGTTTCTTTACCGGTCTCTTTGCGGCAGGAATCACGCCGGTTGCATCCGCCTTGATCGCTGACCAGGGTGGAAGCGATGAATGGCGGGCGCGGCGACTCGCCTGGGTGAGCATGGCGGCAATCTCGGGATTCCTTCTGGGTCCAATGCTCAGCGGACTGCTGGCAACCCTCTCGGGCTCGTTGGCGGTCGAGGAGATCGCTCGATCGTATGAACTGCCTTTTCTGGCTATCGCGGCTGTGGCGATGATCGCGAGCGTGGCAGTCCGCTTGCTTGTGCCAAATAATGTTACCGAAGTCTCTATACATGAGATTAGCGCGGGCTTGCAGCCGCAGATTGGTGACGCCCTGGCGATCCTGATCCTGCGAGCCATCAGCTTCTTGGTGGCCGCAGGGGTTGGCGTCTTCGAAGTTGGCCTCGCACTGCGCGGTAATCAAGAACTCCGCATGCCGCCGGCGCAAGTCGCACTCATGTTCACAGTTTGCAGCCTGGTCATGTTCGTTGTCCAGGCGATCGTTTTCTCGCCGAAGATCAGCCCGTCATGGACCCGATGGCTCATCGCCCCGGCCCTTGGTGTCATGGCGGTGGCACTCCTTCTCATTCCGGCAGCGTCTGAATATATCGCTCTGCTCGCGACGGTTTCCGTCGTTGCCGCCAGTGCCGGAATCTTGTCTCCGATCCTCACATATTGGACATCGCTCGAGAGCGGCAAGACGAAAGGTGCCGAACTCGGCAAGCAGACTGCCGTCGTAAGTCTCGGACAGGCCCTCGGATCCGTTGCCGGCGGTTCTCTCTACTCAGTTGCGATCATCCCGGCGGCGCCATTTATTGCGACCGCGCTCTTGCTTGCAGCTGCGGCCATGACAGCTTTGAAACTGCCTCGAAGGCTTGAGCGACGCCAAGCGCCTCGGAGCGAACTCACCACCGCCGAAGGCTCGTGCACGACTGCGCTCACTCCCTCACTGAAGTCTTAGTCAAGCGGAGCTTTTCGATGACGAAATCAAACGTCGTGCTTTGTGCCCCCGTTCGCACCGCGATCGGAACGTATGGCGGATCACTGAAGGGATTAACTGCCCCCGAACTTGGCGCGGCGGCAATCAAGGCGGCACTTCAACGCGCAAAACTCAACGGAACCGACGTCGATTCAGTCGTTATGGGACAGGTCGTGCACGCTGGCGCCAAAATGAACCCGGCTCGTCAAGCCATGCGCGCGGCCGATATCCCGGTCGAGGTGCCCGCAATGACGGTGAACCGCGTCTGCGGGTCCGGCGCCCAAGCGATCGTCTCGGCCGCACAAGAGGTCATGCTTGGCCATGCGTCCTGTGTCGTGGCCGGTGGCATGGAGAACATGGACCAAGCCCCTTATCTGATGACCGGCGGCCGCTGGGGTTACCGCATGGGCGACGCGCAGATCTTCGACAGCATGCTTCGCGACGGCCTCAATGATGCCTTCTCCGGCCAGCATTCCGGATGGCATACCGAGGACCTCATTGCGAAATACCAAGTCACGCGCGAGTCCCAGGACGCCTGGGCGCTTAGAACGCAGCAGCGCTTTGCAAAGTCCCAAGCCGCGGGAAAGTTTGTGCAGGAGATCGTTGCACTAGACATTGCTGACGGAAAGAAGTCGGCCGTCTTTGACAAGGATGAACACAATAGGCCTGACACGACCGCCGAGTCGCTCGCCAAACTCAAGCCCGTATTCCGCAAGGACGGCACGATTACAGCAGAGAACGCCCCCGGCCTCAACAGCGGCGCGGCCGCCATGATCGTGGCTGATGCGAAATGGGCGGAGAAACATGGTCTCGAACCCTTCGCGCGATTAGTATCCTATGGAGTGGGTGCCGTTGATCCGGGTATGTTCGGTCTTGGACCGGTGCCCGCGGTTCGCCAGGCACTTGAGCGGGCCGGCTGGCGCCTCGCCGATATCGAGCGTGCCGAAGTGAATGAGGCCTTCGCCGCCATCGTACTCGCCCTGATCAAGGAAATCGGATTGCCCGAGGACATTTTGAATGTCGAGGGTGGCGCGATTGCTCATGGTCATCCGATCGGCGCGACGGGGGCGATTCTGACCACACGCCTTCTGCACGCGATGCGGCGCGAAAAGATCAAACGGGGTCTCGTCACGCTGTGCATTGGCGGCGGCCAGGGAATTGCACTTGTGCTGGAGCGAACCTAGCTCGTGATCACCAGGAAAGAATCATAAGATGCGCCTCATGCTGATGAAACGGTTTCCTTTCCTTCTTGTTGGGGCGTTGCTGGCAGCAGCCCACTTCCACGGACCTGCCAATGCTGCAGGCGATGGATTGTACCAAAAGGCATCGGGTGTCGAGGCATACCTCGGTGTCGTCCCCGCAGAGATTACCAAAGGCCACAAGCCGACTGAGCCTCAGGGCTCGATGCATGGCGGCGTGCCGGAAGGTGGCTACCAGTATCACCTCGTGGCTGCAGTTTTTGACGCCAAAACCAGTGAAAGGATTATAGACGCCACTGTAACTGCGCAGGTTTCGGGCCTAGGCAAAGCAGGCGAGAAGAAAACATTAGACCCGATGTCTATCGCGGGTACGCAGACTTACGGCGGCTATTTCACTTTCGCAGGTCCAGGCCTCTACACGATCGTAGTGACCATCAAACGCCAAGGCGCCGCAGAAGGCATCATTCTCAGATTCCCATACGAGCACCGCAATCGATGAAATCTGGGGATAGTCATCTCTCACAACTGCTATCGAACGATCGGAGTTCAAGACAATGACCAGGGTGCCCGGTGACGACGCGGACGACTACGAACTGGCATTCCATAATGCTCAAATCGAACTCGTGAAGTTCCAAAAGCACGTCATCAAACACGGCCAGAAAGTCGTAGTGATCTTCGAGGGACGCGACGCCGCTGGCAAGGACGGAACGATCAAGCGTATAGTTGAGCATCTGAGCCCGCGTGAAACACGTGTCGTCGCGCAAGGTGTACCCTCCGACCGCGACCGCAAGGCTTGGTATTTCCAGCGCTATGTCGAGCATCTGCCGATCGCCGGAGAGACCGTCCTTTTCAATCGCAGCTGGTACAATCGCGCCGGCGTTGAACGCGTGATGGGATTCTGCACAAAGCACGAATACGAGGAGTTCATGAAAACGGTGCCGATGTTCGAACAGCTGCTCGTCCACTGCGGCTTCAAGTTCATCAAGTACTACCTCGACATCAGCCGCGAAGAACAGGAACGGCGCTTAAAGCGCCGGCGCAAGGATCCACTGCGGCAGTGGAAAATGAGCCCGATTGACGCGAAGGCACCGAAGCATTGGGAACACTATTCGGAAGCGCGCGACGCGATGCTAACGAGGACCAACGGTGAGTTATCACCCTGGATTGTTGTACGCGCCGACGACAAGCGGGCAGCACGGCTCAATGTCATTCGGGACCTGCTTTCACGATGCGAATTTCATGGTAAAAATCGGCATAACGAATTGCCTGATACCAACCTCGTATTTCCCTTCAATGAAAAACACTTTAAGAACGGCATGATCGCAGAGTGAGCAGCCAAAACATTTCTATAAACTCGAACCGGGATCGGTCGCTAATATGAAATACAACAAGTTAGAACACTTCTGATGTGTTTCTCAGCAGAAGCGAGTTTTACGGCCGCAGCAATCCTTCTTCCCGCGGGTGGATTCGCAATCCGAAAGGCTTACCAGATAAACCGAAATCTGGTTCCGCTCGCTACGTTGCCCATGCTCTTTGGAATGCAGCAACTGTTCGAGGGTTTGGTTTGGACCGGCAACGCATTGTCGAGCGACGCGATGGTCGAACGATACTCGTTGGCATATATGTTTTTTTCCTGGCTCGCGTGGCCGATCTGGGTTCCTTTCTCAACATACTTTCTTGAGCCGTGTCGGCGGCGGCATGTCTATCTGCTGTTCGCGATACTCGGCGGAATGATCGGCGCGATGCAGTATTTCCCATATTTTGCGCACGACAGCTGGTTGGTTACGAAATTCTTCCCCAATGCGATCAGCTATCAAGGAACCGTACTTTTTGATTTCATCATGCAGCGCGAATACACCTATGCCATTTATCTCTTTGTGATCATCGTACCGCTTTTGACCTCGTCGAATCGGCGTGCGCAGGTCTTTGGCATCCTGATTTCTCTCGTCGCAGCAACTACGTATCTTTTCTTTCAGTTTGCCTACATATCTGTTTTCTGTTTCGGCGGAGCGCTGATGTCGCTCTACATCATTTACATGATCTTTAGTGAGCCGGAACCGGCGCAGAGTGCGTACGCCGCTTGCTGAGAGTTTGGAACCGCTTACGGCCCGATCGTTTGAGTATTCGCCTCCTATGATTTCGCTCAGAAGACCACCCGCGGGTCTCCGTGCCCAGCTAGGGCCGCCACCTCTGGCTTTTCCAAAAGCGCCTCTGTCCGGAGGCTGAGGAGGTCGGCTGAACCAACACTTCCCATAGCGGTGCAGGCCGACCAGAATTCGAAGTCAATCGGTTTCGCGTTGCGTGACCGGAACGCCGTCCTTAACCCTATCGCTTGGATGAAGAACGACTTGATCGCCGGCTGACAAACCCTCAATAACCTCCACCTGGCGACTATTGCGATGCACAATCTTGACGGGCGTCGTAAGTGTGCGTCCATTCTTCACGGCGAAAACGGCCCAGTCCTCTCCCTTTCGGAAGAGCGCGCTTACGGGCACTGTAAGCACATTGTCGGCGCTCCAAGTGCGAACGTGAACGACGACCCGAAAGTCGTGCCCGAGTTGCGACCAAGTCGCGGGCGGATCAACAAAATCTATGACCGTACGAACCCTCTGTTCCTCTATCCCCAGTGCCGAGACCTTGAGAAATCCCGCTGGATCGACGCGTTTCACCCGCCCCGATATCGGCGTTCCGCCCCAGCCGTCAATTCGCACCGATGCGCCTGGCCTTATCCGAACGGCTTCCGTCGACAGCAATTCGGCTACCACCTCAAGATCGAGCGGGTCGCCTACTTCGATAAGTGGGGCGCCTGCCGGGATGCTTGCCTCGCTCTCCTGGATGATCCGGAGAACTCGACCGCTGATCGGCGACCGAATCTGAATGCAACAGGACGGGTCCGTTGGAGAAGCGACGCTTGCAGGGCTGATCAGCCGTGCGGCGGCAATTGCTTGTTCGCTGCGCCTGACATCAAGTTGAGCCTTTGCGCTTGCTAAGGCGGCGTCGTTTGTGGCCACATCCAATTTGGCCTTATCCAGACCCTTGACTGAAATTGTATCGGTGCGAGCCAGCGCCAGAGCTCGGCGCCCATCTGGAGGCCCAATATGCGATCTGTGTCCGCTCCGAGAAGCGTCAGCATAATTATCGGAACGCGACTGTGATTTCTTAAATCGCGGCAGAGCGTCAGACCATCTTCACCCGGCATGACGCGATCAAGGACCACCAAGTCAATCTTGGATTCGCTCAGTCGAGATTCCATTTCACGGCCATTGGCCGCCACGTCAACGCGCAATCCGTTCTTGCGCAGGTATCGTGACAGGAGGTCTCGTATCCCACGATCGTCATCGACAACGAGAATGTGTGGCTCGGTTTCCATGACCTGCCTCCAACCAAAGCAACCCCGGACCCAAAACAAATTCCAGGAGCGTGCTTTGCGGGTCAACAATCGCTCGGTTTCGGCGTTCGCCCCTAGCAGGAATATGCACCTGAGCGGAACGACTGCGGCCGAAGGAGCCTCAATAGGATCACTTACTCCGCTGCCGCGGGCTCTTCAACAAACCCCGAATCACCCGTTGCGCGAATGCCGCTGAAACAAACTGTAACAATCTCGCAACGCATGGTAGCTCTGTCCATCCTATTCTTCGACAAACTATGATTCGGGCTAGGCATTGAAAATGCGGATAATAGGATTCTCTGTGCTCCAAAGGACAATCATCTTAGCGGCCTTATCCGTCCTCTTGACCGGGTGGGGAAGCAGCGCACCCGAGTGGCCCCATTCCGGACCGATGCCGGACGAACCCGTTGAAGTTCCGAGCAGCGGCTACCGATCGATAGGCGCCGGTTTCAAGAGTTACCGGCCCGTCGAACCCTTGCCGTGGGGCGACACCAATCGGCGTGTCGCGCCCCCCGACACTGCTCCGGTCGAGCCGCAACAACAGCAGCCACAACCGGCGCCAACCACGCCGCCCGCAATGGCGCCGATGCCAGGCATGCAGCACTAGATTAATTTCCGACTGCCGTGGTCGCGGGGGCGAGCACGGCAGGTTTGAGCAGACCGGGGGGGGGACGCGCTCATGGTTTCGAGCCGACGTTACGAAATGCGTACGAGGTTTAGCGTGTTATCGCCGACACTCACATTGGTGCTCCTCCTTGGCGGATGTGCAAACTTCTCGCCCGATGGGGGCATGAGTATCGTGAGTGACCTAACGACGGGTGCGATTGGTGAGCCCGTTACCAAAATCCGGAGTGAGGACGAAGCCGCCGCCGCTCAAGCAAGGGTCGCCGACTTGCTGTCAGGCACGATGACCGCAGACGCCGCAGTCAGGATTGCTCTTCTGAACAATCGCGGCCTACAGGCCGCTTACAACGAGTTGGGCGTGTCCGAAGCAATGATGGTCGAGGCCAGCTTGCCGCCGTCACCTGCCATCACGTTGTCGCGGCTCATGCAGCCGACTTCAATTGAACTCGAAGCTCAAATTCTGCAGAACGTGCTGAGCCTCTTGACGCTGCCGCGGCGGCGCGAAATCGCGGAACATCGGTTCCTTCAGGCGCAAAAGCGTGCGGTCGAAGCGACGCTTAGGATCGCCGCTGACGCAAGGCGCGCCTACTACCGTGCGGTCGCGGCGAACGAACTCGTAAAATTACTTGATCAGGCAAAGATGTCGGCGGAGACCGTATCGGATTTTGCCAAGAAGCTCGGCGAGACTGGCGGTATGGCCAAGCTCGATCAGGCCCGCGAGCATGCCTTTACGGCCGAGGTCGGCGGCCAGCTGGCGCAAGCGCGGCTTAATCAGCGACTCGAGCGCGAACGCCTCAATCAGGCGCTCGGACTTTGGGGCGCGCAGATCAAATACAAGCTGCCAGCCAAGCTCCCCGCCTTGCCGCCAAAACCGAAGGTCGAAGATGATATCGAGACTGAGGCCGTCCTGTGCCGGGTCGATCTTGAGGTCGCGCGGATGGAGGTCGCGATCCTCGCAAAAGAATACGGTTTAACTCACGCAACGCGCTTTATCGACGTCCTGGACGTGCGCGGCATTCGCAGGCTTGAGAAAACCGATGTGACTGATGTCGATTACACGCTTGGGCCGGGTCCGAGCCTCATCAAGACGACGACAGAGCGGACCGAAAAGATCCGCTGGCGCGGTCTTGATGTCGATTTTCAAATCCCGATCTATGATTTCGGCGAAGTCCGTACGCGCAGTGCCGAGGAAACCTACATGGGCGCCGTCAATCGCGTTATAGAGAAGGCCGTCAATGTCCGTTCCGAGGCCCGTCAAGCCTATCAGGCTTATCGCGGCAATTACGACTTGGTGCGCCACTACGAGCGGGAGATCCTGCCGCTCCGTCAGATCATTACCGAGCAAACTCTGCTGAACTACAATGGTATGCTCATCGATGTCTTCCAGTTGCTCTCGGATGCGCGGGCCCGGATCGACACGAATGTGCAGGCTGCGAACGCGCGGCGCGACTTCTGGCTAGCCAAGGTTGATTTGCACACCGCGGTGGTTGGCGGCCGAGATGGCGGTGCAGCTGCGGTGGTAGCGGGTTCTGGCGGATGACAGCATCGCAAAGGGAGTTTCAACATGACGGTATCGCGTAGAGATATGATGGCGGCCACTGGCGGTCTTGCGCTGCTGGGGGCGGCGAAAGTGACCGGCAGCCCCGCGCACGCGGCGGTTCCAGAAGCCCAGTTCCAGACATCTCCGGCAACACAAGCGCCAGTCGCCCCATCAAGCGGACCTGATTATCAACCTGTCGTGACGCTGAACGGATGGACGCTGGCGCCGCGGATCAATGGCGAATGGAAAGAGTTTCATCTCGTCGCCGAGCCCGTCGTGCGCGAGATGGCGCCGGGCATGAAGGCGCATCTGTGGGGTTACAACGGCCAGTCTCCGGGTCCGACAATTGAGGTCGTCGAGGGCGACAAGGTTCGCATTTTTGTCACCAACAAACTGCCCGAACACACAACGATACATTGGCACGGGCAGATTTTACCGAGCGGCATGGACGGGGTCGGCGGGCTCAATCAGCCGCACATCAAGCCTGGCGAAACCTACGTCTACGAGTGGCAGATCGCCAAGTCCGGCACCTTCATGTATCACCCGCACGCCGATGAAATGGTCCAGATGGCGATGGGCATGATGGGCTTTTTCGTCGTCCACCCTAAGGATCCAAAGTTCATGCGGGTCGATCGCGACTTCGTGTTTCTGCTCAACGCCTACGATATCGATCCAGGCTCATATGTGCCGCGCATCGCGCAGATGTTGAACTTCAACCTCTGGAGCTGGAACAGTCGCGTGTTTCCGGGCATCGATCCGCTGGTCGTGAGCAAGGGCGATCGGGTGCGCGTTCGCTTCGGCAATCTGACCATGACAAACCATCCGATCCACATGCACGGCTATCACTTCGAGGTGACGTGCACGGACGGCGGATGGACACGGCCTGAATCGCGCTGGCCTGAGGTCACGATCGATTGCGCAGTCGGTCAGATGCGCGCCTATGAATTCGACGCCATCTATGAGGGGGATTGGGCGATACACTGCCACAAGTCACATCACACGATGAATGCTATGGGGCACGATTTGAGAACGTTTATCGGCGTCGATCAGACCGAGTTGAAGAAGCGCATGAGCGGCATGGTCAAAGGCTACATGCCGATGGGCGGGGCCGGCATGGCGGACATGGGCGAAATGGAAATGCCGCTCCCCGACAACACATTGCCGATGATGACCGGCTTCGCGCAGTTCGGCCCTGTCGAGATGGGCGGCATGTTCTCGGTTGTCAAAGTCCGCGAGGGGCTCGATCGCAACGATTACAAGGATCCGGGTTGGTACAAGAATCCGGAAGGAACCGTTGCCTATAAGTGGACAGGAGATCCGGCGAAGCTCGCCGACCCGGTTCGCGCGCCGACAGCACCCGCATCCAATTCGCCAGCGACCGAAATTGAGGTCAAAGCGGTCAAGCCGAGCGGGCATTCGGGTCACTAGTTCGCTGAAGTCTACCGATGTTTGGGTTTCTACAACGGACGCATTCTTGCCGACGATTCTAGTGGTGCTTAACGTAAGCAGAGGACGTTCATACGATGGCAGAGAATGAACACAAGCAACAGCACGGTGCGAGCACATCGGGGCTAACCAAAGGCAAAGACGGGCACGGTCCCGACGCCTACATCCGTTTGGCCGCGATGTTGGTTATCTCGTTCACTGCCATGTTTGCTCTCATGTACGCGATGGTCGATGTTTTCGAGAATGTCGTGCCAAATCTCAACCAATTCTACATGGCCGGCCTCATGACGGCGCCAATGCTGTTGATCGAGATTTGGCTCATGAGGTCCATGTACCCCAACAAGCAGCTGAACCTCATACTCACAGGCGTAGGATTGGTCGCGCTAATTGGATTTTGGCTCGGCATTCGAGAACAAATAGCGGTGAGTGACCAGCAATTTCTAAAATCTATGATCCCACATCATGCCGGCGCGATATTGATGTGCGAACAAGCCGACTTGAAAATTCCCAAGGTTCAGCAGTTATGCGACGGCATCATCACAGCTCAGAAAAATGAAATCGCGCAAATGCGCTCGATGATTAACGAATTGGCGGCCAGTCGTTAGACCCAATGCTGCGCACGCGGTAATTAGATTGGCGAACTCCATTTTATCCAACGACGGGATAGGTCGAATTGAGAATGCTCCATTGAACGTACCTTTTGAATCTTGATCTGGCCGTTTGGCCCTTCCGGAGTCGATTTCCGAGAAGGGCCATTTCGACTTTAACACTAGTGGGAGTGCGATCCTGGATTACCGCTGTCGGTTGTGCCTGATCTGCCTGCACTGCCGACAGCGCAGCCAGCCATTGTGACTCCAACTGCAACCACGGCCATGAAACGAAGCAGTGTTGACCAGTTTTGATTATTCAATTTCATGGGTAATCAATCTCCTAGCATCTCCCTGAGCGCGGAACACGGAGGTAGCGATCCCTCTTTTCCGTCCCGCATGCGTGCCATGAATCCCATGCGACGTGCGTTACATATTGTTGCGCTCGTCGCTGGCACACGGCACTCGTGAAAGTAAGATGAAGCCGCCTTAGTGAAGGCGACTCTCAGCGTGCCAACGCTGAAATGATTTGTAACAATTGCGCAATGTTCTCGTAGGAGTGAGCGCCTAACTCTCGCTCCGTAGGCGCAGGGCATTCTGCGCTATGGATCGAGGGTGCTCCCATGACCAAAGCAAACATTAGAAGCGGCGCAGCGTCTTTGCTCGCCGCGGGCCTGATGACCGGACTGCTTGTCACCAGTGTTTTGGCGGAGCCCGGCGAACCCGGCCACGCGCACAAGGTGTTTGCCGCTGGCGAACCCGGTGATGCGACGAAACCATTTCGCGTGATTGATGTCGCCATGACCGAAGGCGACGGAACGATGGCCTACGATCCTGCCTCTATCGTCGTCAAAGTTGGCGAGCAAGTAAAAATCGTTTTGCATAATAAGGGTGCGCTCGATCACGAGTTCATGCTCGACAGCGTTGAGAAGAACGCGAAGCACCGCATCGCCATGCAGAAAAACCCCGAGATGGAGCACGATGACCCCAACGGGCGTCGTCTGAAGCCGGCGGGGACAAGCGAGATTCTATGGAAATTCTCGAAGGCTGGAACCTTTGAGTTTGCCTGCCTCATTCCAGGTCATTCAGAAGCCGGAATGAAGGGCGTTGTCATCGTGTCAGCCAAGTAGCTGACAAGGTCATAAATTACGAACACATGGAGTAACGAGACATGAAACGTAGATTTGCCGCTTCAGCCGCAATGCTGACGCTAATTTTTCTGAGCGGCGCGGCCATGGCCGGTGCCGCAGCAGATAAACCGATGGATCCCGCCATGCACGGTGGTGCGGCGGAAAAGGCCGGCGCGACGACAGCTGTGACGCTGCCGTCCGTGAGTGGAACAGTAACCAAAGTCGACGAGGCGGCTGGCAAGATCAGCATTGATCACCAGGCAATCCCGAACCTATCGATGGATGCGATGACGATGGTGTTCAAGGCGGCAGATCCGGCGCTATTAAAAGCGGCCAAGCCCGGAGACGCCGTGACATTCACTGCCGATAAAGTGAACGGTCAGCTGACGGTCATGACGCTCAAGAAGGGCAAGTGACGCTCCAACACTCCGGCCACGTTTGCGCAAAAGGCGACGTGGCCGGAACTTTGCGCTAAGCAACTTCAATGTCAAACCAACATCGGCTCCCATGTCCGCATCCGCCACCGACCCAACCACAGAACGCGAGAGCGGCAGTCCCCCGCCATCGAATACGGATGCGCATATCCTGATCGTTGATGATGACGGCCAACTCCGCCAGCTCGTCGCCAAGTTTCTCCGGGGGCAAGGCTACCGGGTAACGGGTGTGCGTGATGGCCGCGAGATGAATGACACGCTGAAACTCGTCGTGTTTGACTTAATCATCCTCGACGTCATGCTGCCAGGCCCGTCAGGATTGGACCTCTGCCGCGAACTTCGCAAGACCTCCTCAACGCCGATCATGATGCTGACAGCCAAGGGCGACGAGACAGATCGTGTCGTCGGATTGGAGATGGGCGCTGACGACTACCTTCCCAAACCCTTCAGTACGCGCGAGCTTCTGGCACGCGTCCGCGCCCTGTTGCGGCGCGCTGCGATATCGCCAAATCTCGTCCAACCACTGGGCGGCGGCGCCTATCAGTTCGAAAACTGGGTCCTCGACACCCGCAAGCGCGAGCTTTCAAATCCTGATGGCGTCGTCATTGACCTCAGCACAGGCGAATACGACATGCTGCTGGCTTTTGTCGAGAGCCCGCAGCGGGTTTTGACACGCGAACAATTGCTCGATCTCTCCCGCAATCGCGTAGCGACCGGCTTCGACCGAAGCATTGACGTCCAGATCAGCCGCCTTCGGCGAAAGCTCGAAAGCGAAGACGAAAGCGCGATGATTAAAACGGTGAGGGGAACCGGGTATATGTTTGTGCCGGCCGTCAAGCGCATTTAATAACTTCTTCCGATTGAGCCCTCGCAAGATGCTTAATCGGTATTGCTGATCCTTAAAGCGATACGATACCCGAGGCGAGGTAGTATGAGGCTGGTTCCAGATACAATCGCCGGGCGCACGATCGCTATCCTTCTTGTGGGGCTCATCGCGCTGCACTTGGCGAGCATCTGGGCTTATCAGCTTGGGCTCGATTCCGAGGTCAATCTTACCAATGCCGCACGCACGGCAGAACGGCTTGTGGCGATTGAATCGACACTCAGTCGGTTGCCACCTGCCGACCGGGAGGCCGCTGCACATACTCTCTCTGGTGGCGCACTCGAAGTTCACTACAGTTCGGTGCCGTTAGCCGTGGCGCCGGCTGTTCTGGAAGGCCTGCCGTCCGACCTCCGCACCGAGCTCGTCAAGCGCGTGATTGGCGCAAACGAAGACGAGGTTATCGTTGGTGCGCCGACTGAAGGGACGGGAAAGCGGACCGACCCACATCTGACGCTAGTTTCGATGAAATTAGCCGATGGTGGTTGGGTGAATACCAACATCGCGCTTCTCGATGGGCCGCATTCATCGATACGCGCAATTGTTGTTTCGACCGGTCTCATGGCTCTTGGCGTTCTTGGGATCGCACTCGGCATGGCCGGGAGCGTCACGCGACCCATCCGAAAATGCGCCGAGGAAGCCCAACGGGTCTATGTGGCGAGCGAGCCGCAACCTCTGCCGGTCGAAGGACCCAAGGAAGTCCGCGAACTCGCGACCGCGTTCAATGAAATGCAGCAGCGCGTGAAGAAACTTGTCGATGAACGGACGCTGGTGTTGGCGGCCGTGTCTCATGATCTCAAATCACCGTTGGCTCGACTTAGACTCCGGATCGAGGAGCTTGAGAGCGACGACCGGCGCCGCGACATAGAAACCGATCTCGATGAAATGCTTCAGATGATCGACTCGTCACTCGAGTTTTTGCGCAGCGACCATACCGGAGAAGAAAAGCAGCGCCTCGATATCGGCGCCATCATCGGCACAATCTGCGATGATTTCAGTGATCGCGGTTTCTCCGTGACAGTAGAGCGACAAGGCAAGGCCGTGTTCAGCGGCCGGCGACTGGCACTTAAACGCGCTTTCACAAATCTGATCGCCAACGCCATCAAATATGGCCAATTGGCCCAAGTCAGGGTGGTTGCTACCGAACACAGCATCACGATCGTCATCGAGGATGAAGGCCCGGGCATCCCGGAGCACGAACTCGATAAGGTCTACGCCCCGTTCTACCGCATCGAGACATCTCGCAGCCGCGACACGGGTGGCTCAGGACTGGGTCTGACGGTCGCAAAGAGCGTTATCACAGGCCATGGCGGGTCACTTCTGCTTGCCAACCGCCCTGATCGCGGATTGTCGGCGACCATTATATTGCCGAGGTCATGAGATGCCGCTACAGGCCGCCATTACGGACATACTCTGCACCTCGTGCAGCGCGCGGATGCCGTGAAAATGCAAAGCGCACAAGACCATTCAACAGCCGAACTTGGAGCTCAACAGGGAGACGTCGAGGCGGCGCCCGTCGTTCTGATGTTTGCGGGGGGACAACTTGGCTGGTGCTTAGCCAACCATATTCATTCCCGTTTCGACAATCTTGTCGTTATTCAGGAACAACCCGAGAGCAAGATCAACGTCGTGCAGCGACGCGCGCGACTGCTCGGTTGGCGGACGGCCCTTGGCCAAGCCGCGTTTGGAGTGGCTACGCGTTTGCTTGAGCCACTGGCGGCGCGCCAACGCCTAGACATTATTCGCGACAGTGGACTTGATCCGCGTCATCGACGAGCCCTCCAATGTTTTCAAGTCCCATCGGTGAATTCAGAGGCTTGTCGCATGCTGCTTAAGCAGCTCAATCCGGCGGTCATCGCGGTTTACGGAACACGCCTGATCAAGCCAGAAACACTGACGGCGACGGACGCGCCATTCATCAATTATCATGCCGGCATAACGCCGGCGTACCGAGGACAGCAACCGGCCTACTGGGCCTTGAGCAAAGGCGATAACGAAAACGCCGGCGTTACGATCCATTTGGTCGACACAGGCGTCGATACCGGCGGTATCCTGTATCAAAAGGTCGTTTCTTTCGCTTCCAAAGACTCCGTTCTAACCTATCAGTGGCGTCAGCTTGTCGAAGCTCTCCCACTTCTTGAGATGGCGATTAAAGATGCGCTTAAGGGAAAGCTCAGAGCAAGGCATGTGGAACTCCCGTCTACGATCTTCTACCCGCCCACGCTATGGCGCTACGTTTGGAACGGGCTGAGCAAGAGCATTTGGTGAGGCGGCCGGCTGCGCGTCGCTTACAATGGCGTCCGCGGCAGATCTGTTCTCGCCTAGCGAAACGCTTCACGACGACGTGAGCACTGGCAACACAAAGAAACAATCGCGAAATCGATCCGTAGCGCTTTACCGCTATCTCTTCGTGCACTGGACATCGCAAACGAGAATGGTCTCGGGTGCAGTGATCGGAAAACTCAAAGTCCGTGCAATAGGAGACTATCATGAACCGCTTCATTCTCAGTATCGCAGCCGCTGCTGTCGCCTCCACGGCGTTAATGGGTGGTGCGCAGGCCAATACGATTTGGCGCTTTCCTCACAAGTCGACGCCATATGCCGTTCCGCATGATCACGCAAAGGTTTCGATCAATAAGGTTGCCGTGAAGTCGGCAGTGCGTCATGCCCATCGTTGACGGCAACAATGTTTTGACGATCACCGTCAACACTGCGTCAGGCTTGAGACGAGTCTAAACTGATAAGAGCCTGACGATTGCGCTCATAAACTTCACACAAGATTATAGCCCTGAACTTTTTGGAAGTTCCCACGTGGTCTCAATCAGAAAAAGCCTCAGTTCTCTCGCACGCTTCTTCGCGATCAAATGTGATCTCTCTGGCTTCGCTCGTGAGATACAATTGAGCGGCGCCGGTTTGGTCAAAGCGCATCAAAGGCTTCGGGTGTCGCATTAACTTCGATCATGCTTTCGCAACCGACGACACGCAATCAAAACTAGGGCACCCATAACATCACCGGCACTGTTCCGACCCCTTGAAGATACTCGACGACTTCGGAGACAGGAATGGCAAGCAGAAAGAGCGTTGCTTCCAAGAATGACGTCAAAACAAAACGTGTGCCGATGGTTAGTTGCTCTTCGTCTTCCCATCCAGCAAGCCGCGGCAGGAAGCGTGGAACAGCCTGCGCATAAGCGAGAAAATCCAGGCCGAAAGTGCTTGAGAAGCGATTCCTCGTGTCGCACGACGGTCCAGAACACAGCAAAGGTAGCACCCGATAGCGCGATCGCGACGGTGAGGCTCGCGAATTGCGCCCCGACGCCGAATGCGCAAACGATGCTGAGCAGGTAAAGCGGGTTGCGCGATACCGAATAAGGACCTTTCGTAACAAGCTGCATCTTCTTGCGGCCACCGATATAGAGGCTGCACCATGTTCGCCCGAAGACACAGATGAAGGTCAGAATGATGCCGATCCACTCGATCGCTTGATGGTGCAGAGTTTTGTGCGCAGGCCAGATGGATCCGACAAAAAGCGCCAACAGGAGCGCTAATAGCAGAGCGGTCCTGAGGACCCGCTTTCAGCGCCATTGGATGGCCTGAAGATCGAGCGCGCTTGGGACTGGGACGGCGCTTCTATTGTATCGATGATCAACGGAATTTTATTTATGCGCCATCAGCCTTGCGGCCATGCAGCATCCGCACGGTCACAGTGCCGCGCTCTGGCGACAACACAACGGTTGTCTTCGCGTCGCACGTCGGCGTGTGGGGCAGCCAATAGCGGATTGTGACGTCGGCCGTCTTCTCGATGGGACCGGCCGGCTTAGTATTGAATTGCTTTTCAAAAGCCGCCTGGAAATCATCGAGCATGTGCGGCGACAAGAGTTTGGCGGTCATCGAGCAGATATACAGCCCCGGCGCATCCTTGACCTTGGACTGCAAGACCGCGACGGCGCCGGCGGCATCAGTGAACGTCCAGCCATTGACCATTGTCGTCTCGGCGGTCGAAACTCTATTGAGTTCGTCGCTCCCGACGGCAGTCCACGTGTTGGCGGCGGCGAGACCCTGTAGGGCCTGCTCATCTTCACCGTTCTGGTAGCAGGATTGGGCCGCCAGTTGCGCAAGGCGTTCAACCGCATTTTGATGAGTAATCTCTGTGGCGACCGAGCTTGTATCCAAGGTGGGCCTGACTGCCGGCGGGAGCCGTGCGTCTGCCATCGCGCGCAGCCTCTCGGCCGCGTGCTTCTGTGAAGAATCCAGTTCGATGGCCTTCACGTAGTCATTACGCGCCTTCTCGAAATCGCGCTGCTCGAAAAACACGTCGCCGCGTGACGCGTATGACGGCGCGTCGCGCGGGTTCAACCGAATAGCTTCTGCTAAATCTCTGATGGCCCGGGCATAGTCGCCCAGTCGGCCAAAGGCTATTCCCCGGTTGTAGAAGATCAGGAACTGATCCGGATTCAGCAGAATGGCTTGGTCATAGTCTGCGATCGCCTCGGCAAAACGCTTGCTTTGAGAGAAGATATTGGCCCTATTCATCAGCGCCAGATACAAATTTGGAGAGATCTTCAGTGCCTCATTGAAGTCCGCCAGCGCCTTCTCGAACGCCTTCAATCGGGCGTAAGCATTACCTCTATTGTAATAGGCGCGCGGGTCCGTCGGCTTGAGTTTGATGAGGACGCTATAGATGTCGACGGCCTTTTGATACTGTCCAGCGAGATAGGCGGCTCGCCCCGCATCCACAAGTTTCTGCGCTTCGGCGTTTTCAAAGTCAGTACTGGATGTCAGCGGCCCGTTGAGCGGAAACTGCTCGTTGGCAGCCAGGGCCGCGCCTGGGTAAGCAGCCCCGAGGCTCTGCGCCACGACAATGATTGCGCCAACCGCGAGGGTGCAACGCAAAAAAGCCGTGGCGCGTCGTAGGTCACGCACCGTTATGGGTTTAGCAACGGATCGTGTCATGGCTTAGTGATGGCCATGATGTCCTCCATGTCCGAAGCCTCCGTGACCGAAGCCGCCGTGTCCGAAACCGTGATGGCCATGGTGACGCCCGAAGCCGAGGCCAATAAACGGAATGCCATATCCGTAGCCATAACCTCTGAAACGGCGATGGTGCCGATGGTGGCTGCGGTGACGATGACGGCGGAAGTGAGCCTGCTCCACCACGCTCGCATCCTTCGCGAGGCTAGGAGCAAGCGCGCCGGGGGAAATCGGTGCGGCCGTCGTGGACGACGCCGTTGCAGCTAGAAGCATTCCGCCTGCCACTGCAGATAAAAGCCAAGAGATTTTCATAGGGTGGTCTCCTCTCCGATTATCCGGCTTGTCGCCGGATCTGTTGACCGTGCTGCTTTCGAATACAGTACGCGTTCGCAAATTCCGTCGAACTCTCACGCCACAACCTACTCATTTTGAACGGCTTCGAGCAGGTGGTCCGTTGATGAAATGCCCGGTCTGCCGATTTCGCCCCAAGAATTTGATCCGGGAGCCACGTCACTAATCACGGCGTTTCAAATCGCGCCTGCAGTCCGTGACCATCCGCCAATGAACCCGTCACCACGACCTTCGCGCCGGATGATAACGGCGCAGAGAGCTTGCCGACCAGCTTATTAGGCTCGACGGCCGAAAGATCGATCTGCGCAGTCTTGCCATTATCCTGCACGATCGCCTTGACCTTGGCGCCCAACGAGGCAATCGGTGCGTCCTTCTCGCCCGTCAAATAGAAGGTCAATTCTGCGGCCGTTGGTACAAACTCAACATGATGGCCTTCGACATCGACCAATGCGCCGCCGTTCGGGCCTTTGGTCGCTTCGTGCGCGTTTGCGCCGAAGGGAAGCGCAAGTGCCGTTATCAAGGCAAGCATTGCCGCGCCGAATTTCAATCTTGTGTTCATACGTAGTCTCCTTTTTTAGTTAGAACGCTTCAACGGTTTGGCCGCTCGCAACAGGCGGACGGCTTTCGGCGAGCCGCTGCACAGCAGGCGCGCCAAATTTCAGGAACAGGATCGGCGTGAGGATCGTATCGAGCAGCGTCGCGCTGATCAGTCCGCCAAAAATGGTGACCGCCACCGGATGCAGAATTTCTTTGCCCGGTGCATCGGCTCCATAGAGCAGCGGAACCAGGGCCATACCGGCAGAGAGCGCCGTCATTAACACCGGCGTCAAACGCTCCAGACTACCGCGAACGACCAGCTGCTCGCCGAAGCTCTCATTCTCATGCAGCACAAGATTGATATAATGGCTGATCTTGAGAATGCCGTTGCGCGCGCTGATGCCGGTCAGTGTAATGAACCCGATCATCGAAGCGACGGAAAGCGGCTGACCCGCAAGCCACAGCGCAATGACGCTGCCGACAAAGGCAAGCGGCACGTTGCCCATGATGATGAGCGACAGCACGGCTGACCGGTAGCGGGTGAAAAGCACGACGAAAATTGAGGCAAGTGAGATCAGCGACAGACCCAGGATCAGCCGCGATGCGTCTTCCTGTGCCTGGAACGTGCCTTCGAGGCTGGTTGAATATCCGCTCGGCAGGGGCGTCGCCTTCACGACCTCTCGAATACGCTCGACAATGCCGGACATATCGGAGCCATCGGTGTTGGCCAACACAACGATCCGCCGCCGCCCGTTCTCGCGCGAGATCTGGTTAGGACCTTCTGTCTCTTCGACGGTTGCGATCTGGTTGAGTGGCACGCGGCCTTTCGGCGTTTCGATCAGCAGTTCGCTTAAGCCAGCGGTGGTCCGGTCGGCCTCAGAAAGCCTCATGACCACATCGAAGCGTTTGGCGCCGTCAATAATTGTCGAGACCGTGCGGCCGTTGGATAGGCTTTCAAGTGCTTCCGTAACAGCCGCTGGCGTGACGCCGAACAGGGCCGCGCGTTCGGGATCGACGCGGATTTCCAGTTGCGGAATAAGGACCTGTTTTTCAGTTTGCAGATCGACGAGCCCTTGTACGCTCGAAAGCTTCGACCTTAGCGTCTCTGCAAGACTGCGCAGCGTGTCGAGGTCGTCGCCGTAAATCTTTAGCGCGATTTCCGCTCGCACACCTGAAAGCAGGTGGTCGAGCCGGTGCGAAATCGGCTGCCCGACATTGATGGTTGCCGGAAGCACGGCGAGCTTGCCGCGAACATCGGCGAGAATATCTTCGCGCGTCCGATCCGAGGTTTCCAGATCGACGTCGATTTCGCTTGAATGCACACCTTCCGCATGTTCGTCGAGCTCTGCGCGGCCCGTGCGACGCCCGGCGGTCTTAACCTCCGGAACTTCAGTCAGAAGTTTCTCTGCGATGAGGCCGATCCGGTCGCTTTCTTCGAGAGAAATACCGGGATTGAACGTCATGCTGATCGTGAGCGTGCCTTCGTTGAACGATGGCAGGAACGCTCGCGGCAACGCGGAAGCCGCCACACCTGCAATGAGGACGGCCGCAGCAATGGTCGCGATAATCGCGTTAGCATGCTGGAAAGCCCAATGCAGCAGACGCTCATTGCCGCGCTTCAGAACGCGGACCATCGCCCCATCGTGATGATCCAGCTGCTTTGCATTTCCCAGAAGATAAGATGCCAGCACCGGTGTGACCGTGATCGAGACCAGTAGACTCGCGAGGATGGAGACGATGTAAGCGACGCCAAGCGGTGCAAACAGTCGTCCTTCAATGCCCGACAGGGCAAACAGCGGTATGAACACCAACACGATAATGAAGGTCGCATAGACGATGCCGGAGCGAACCTCGATACTGGCGTCGGCGACCACCTGGAGCAGGGGTCTTGGATTGGATCTGGCCCGGTTCTCTCTCAGCCGCCGGAAAATGTTTTCAACATCAACGACCGCGTCATCAACCAATTCACCGATGGCGATCGCGAGCCCCCCAAGCGTCATCGTGTTGATTGAGAGGCCGAAGGCTTTAAAGATCAGGACGGTGATCAGAAGCGATAGTGGGATGGCGGTCAGTGAAATCAAAGTCGTCCGCACATTGAGCAAAAACAAAAACAAGATGATGGCGACGACCACCGCCGCTTCCATCAGCACGTTCTTAACGTTGCCAATCGACGTCGAAATGAAGTCCGCCTGGCGGAACAGGATCTGATCGACCTTGACACCATTGGTCAGGTTCTTGCCGAGTTCGGCAAGCGCTGCCTCGACCTCGCCCGTCAGTTTGACAGTATCTGCGCCCGGCTGCTTCTGGATCGAGATGATGACGGCCGGTGCACCGTTGAATCCGGCATCTCCGCGCTTTACGCGGGCTGCGTAAGCAACTTCAGCGACCTGGCGCAGAAACACCGGCTGATCCTGCTTGGTTGCCACCACCACGTTGCGCAAATCATCAAGATCGGTTGTGCGCCCGAGATTGCGGATCAGATATTCACGGTCGTGCTGGTCGACGAAGCCGCCACCCGTGTTGCCACCAAACGCGCGGATCGCGCGCTCAATATCCTCCACTCCGACATTGAGGGCGGCAAGCGCCGCGATATTCGGCGTCACACGGAATTGTCTGACCTGGCCACCAATTGGAATGATCTGACTGATACCCGGAATCGACAGCAACCGCGGCCTGATGACAAAGTCGGCGGTCTCGCGGACCGTCATCGGGTTGGCGCTGTCGCCGCCTGTGACGGCAATGAGCATGATCTCACCCATGATCGACGAGACTGGTCCCATCTGCGGGGTGATGGCAGGCGGGAGCTGCGACGCAATGCTGGCCAAACGTTCGGCAACCTGCTGCCGATTGCGGTATATGTCGGTTCCCCAATCAAACTCAGCATAGACAATTGACAGACCAATGCCGGCGACAGAGCGCACGCGCGTGACGCCCGGAATACCGTTGAGCGCTGTTTCAATCGGATACCCGACAAGCTGCTCCACTTCGGGTGGCGCAAGGCCCTCCGCTTCGGTCATAATCGTCACGGTCGGCTTGTTAAGATCCGGAAACACGTCGACCGGAAGTGTACGAAGAGCGAGTGTGCCCCACACCACGAGGAGGGCCGCGGCGGCAAGCACTATGAGCCGGTTATTGAGACTGGTTCTGACAAGGAAGTTGAACATCTGAATTTCCTCACCGGACCTGATTGATCAATTCGGCGCCGCGCATCACAATGCGTGTTCCCGGATCAATGCCCGCCATCACGCCGAGCCGCTCGGCATCAATCGGCGCCGTCTTGACCACGCGCGCTTCGAAGCGCTCCGCCTCAACATGAACCCAAACGATCGGCTGGCCGTTTGAGGACCGGACGACACTGGCTCTGGGTAGAGTGATGGCCTCGAGAGGTTCATCGGTCACGGCATGCACGGTCACAGACTCACCAACGTTGAGCGCCGGGCCGTCGCGCTTGATCTGAAATCGCAGCGGAACGGCCTGTTGACGCAGCGCGGGTGACCGCCCGGCGAAGGACACTGAAACCTTGCGTCCGTCTGCCGTCTGGGCGAGTGCGTCCTTGCCAGACTTCTCAATGCTCGCGGCGGAAGCCGAATCGAAGGCTAAGGCCTCGATCCAGAGGTGGTCCGGGTCGACGATTTGAAACAGAACGGTCTGTGCCTCGACGACTTGCCCCGCCGTAACGTTGGCTTGTGCGAGAACGCCATCAGCAGGCGCGCGCAGGTCTTCGCGGTCTTTCAAAACCGGTTTGATGACGGTGCGTCGCTTGCGCAGGATATCGAGTTCAATCTTGGTGTCCGTGATTTGTCCTGCCGGCACCGCCGAGCCGCTCAACGGCTCGATGCGCTTGAGTTTGGCTTCAAGCAGCGCGATCTGTTTATCAAGATCACCTTGTGTCTGTGCGATGTCACTTTGATCAACGACGGCGACAGCTGGCACCAGATAGCCAAGCACGTCTCCCTTTTTCACTACTGCACCAATCGCCGGAAAGCCGCCTTCCGGTGGCTCGATACGTCCCGCCAGCAACGATTGCACCACCCCGCTCCGGTTTGGGTCAGGAATAACCTGGCCAATGAGACGGATCGTTTTCCGAGTCGTTTCCGCCTTTGCTGCCTGAACCGTTGTAATGCCGAGAAGCCGCTGAGTGGGCTTGGGCACAAACACCGCACCATCCTCCAGTCGCCTAGACGTCTCGGGCAGATCGAGGACAGCTTTGCCCTGCGCGCCGGTCACACCGGATTCCCGCACGCCATTTGTCAGCACGACAGCTGCCATCGCAACGGTACTGAGACCAGAAAGTGCCGCTGCTAAAACGAATATGGTGCGCACAGGGCGTGGACCCTTGACCGCCAGCAGTGACAGCAGCACCGCAAGACCCAAGGTACCAGCGAGCATCCACAGGGGAACATTGGGCACGACCATCCCGTCCGGAATGATATGATCCCACAGCGTGTTGTGGGCCGGTTCGGCCGGAGCCGGTGCCGAGATGTCGAGGCGCCCGATCAAAAGATCAGATAGGCCACCAGCCGTGATCGAGAACGTCAGATCGTAGTGACCGGGCGTTGAGACCCAGGGAGCTTTGACAGTATAGATGCCTTTGACTTCGGTCGCCGTAACCGTGTCATCGCCGCGTGTCATCTCGATCGCGGCGCCGGAAACAGCTTCGTTTGACCAGAATTTATTCAAGTACACAACGAGCTTGCCGCCCTCTTGCGCGCTCGGAATCCCGACCAATTCAAAGTCTTTCGAGTGCGCATCGATGCGCGGTCCTGACGACGAGGCCACGGCGGGCTTTTCGTCGCCGTGATCCTCGCCGCCATGGGCAAACGTGTCGGACGCAGGGAACGATACGGCCGCGACGAACAGCACCGCAACAAATGCAATCAAGGCATTCTTTCCCCGCTCAAACATATCGGTGTGTGTCATCATGACTGCAGCCGCATCCCCGCTCTCGTTTCATCACGTTACTTTTGACGCGTTGCGAGCCAGCCGTGAACTACGTCGATGCTCAGGTCGCACCAAACGACTGTACCGGTCTGGCCCAGATCACTTTTTGTCTGACTTATATGCGTCGCTGCCCTGCGCCGACTCGCCGAGTATCTGTTTGCAGCGCGCATGCTCAGCGGTCATAGAACCTGGCGCGCCCGTCTTATCCGCGCCGTGATCGTGCGGCGCGGAGGATCTCATTTTCTTGAACATCTCCTCGCACTTGGCGCGCTCTTCAGCCGTCGCTGCGAAGGCGCTAGAAGTCCACGAGGCAACTAACCCCAGTAATGCAACAGCGAGCGCGTGTTCACTTAATTTCAGCATGTCCATTTCTCTTCTTGATCCGGTCACTGGGTGGTTAGCGAACTGACGTTCGGGCATGCCTTGCGCATCTGGATCATTCGATAAATTTTCGCACATTCAGCATGCGCCCATGCCGAAATTTGTTAGCAAGGCTGAGTACTGGAAAGTGTTTCGCTATCATTACAAATTGTTGCAGTCCCTCGCATGCTAAAGAGCGCAGGCTAATGCACTTGAGATTGCCTGATACGTGGCGTAGACTTCACCCACGCGTTAAGGCGCCACGTTAGGCGGATCAGCCAAGCTTAAGAGCCATCGGTGCGCTACAGAAAGAAGAGTGCAGACATAGAAATGCGACGACAGATGATTTGCGTTGTCGCGATGGCGTTGTTGTCCACACAAGCTGCGGCAGGACAAGAGCTATCAGCGGTCTTGTACAAGAATCCGAGCTGCACGTGCTGCGATGCCTATGCCGACTATCTCAGGTCAAATGGCTTGAAGGTCAAGGTTGTCGAGCACTCGAATATGACCCTGATTAAACAACAGTACGGCGTTTCTAAAGACGTTGAAGGCTGTCATTCGACCGTCATCGGCAATTATGTTATTGAAGGCCACGTGCCGTTCTTGACGATCAAAAAAATGCTGTCCGATAAGCCCGCAATTAAAGGCATTTCCCTTCCCGGTATGCCGGCGGGATCGCCGGGAATGGGCGGTGCGAAGCAAGGGCCCTTTAACATTTTATCGATCACCAATTCCAATGAACCGACCGCAGTCTTTGCCACCGAATAACGTCAGTGATGAACAAAAATCCTACATTGATGCTCGGCTATGACCCTACGCTATAGCTGCTCGCATTTTCGTGCTGATTTTTGGAATTGTTGCGCTGATCAAAAATCTTTAATTCTTTAATTCACTGGGTTTTATCCGTCACGATGATCGATCGAGTCGCCTAGCGCAAATGAATCAACGACGCGCGCGAGCGAGGACGTCAACCAGTTCCTCGACCTTTTTGCGTTGCTCGGCGCGATTTCCACTTGCGATGGCATGCTCAACGCAGTGAGCCACATGCGCTTGAAGCAGCTCTAGCTCAACCCGGTCAAGCGCTGCTCTCGCCGCTGAAATCTGGGTCACAATATCGATGCAATATCGATCGTCCTCGACCATGCGAGAGAGGCCGCGAACTTGCCCCTCGATACGGTTCAGGCGTTTAAGGACCGACGACTTAGCATTGTGGTTCATGGCTTGACGCATACGCTGTGGGGGTATATGTGTCAAGATCTAATGTACCCCATGAGGGTATGTGGCCGATGGAGAAGAGGAATGGTCAGCGAACTGCATCAGCATGGCTCAGAATCCAAGAGTTGCTGTTCTGGAAAGCACGAGGCGCAAGATGGAACGGGCGCTACTAAGCGCGGTTCGACCGTCGTGTCGCTTGACGACGCACGCGATCCCGTCTGCGGGATGACCGTCGATCCTCACACGGCCCAGCACCGCACTCTGCACGAAGGGCATCCCTTCTATTTTTGCTCGGCGGGCTGCAAGACGAAGTTTGAGGCCAGCCCGGCCAAGTATCTCGAAAACCGCGTCACGCCGCCGGTGATCGAAGGCGCCATCTACACCTGTCCGATGCACCCCGAAATCCGCCAGCCGGGTCCGGGTTTCTGCCCGATCTGTGGCATGGCACTCGAACCGGAAACGGTGAGTGCTGATACCGGGCCCAATCCTGAACTGGCCGACATGACGCGCCGTTTCTGGATCGGCCTTGCGCTGACACTTCCCGTCTTCGCGCTTGAGATGGGCGGGCATCTGACCGGCCTCCATCAATGGATCGGACAAACAGCCTCCAATTGGCTGCAGCTTGTGCTCGCGACACCAGTCGTCCTGTGGGCCGGATGGCCGTTTTTCGAACGCGGCTGGGCGTCGCTCAAAACGCGCAACCTCAACATGTTCACGCTGATCGCCATGGGTACCGGTGTCGCCTGGATTTACAGCATTGTTGGAACCGCTTTTCCTCACCTGTTTCCAGCCACCATGCGCGGTCCGGACGGCGCTGTGCCGGTCTACTTCGAGGCCGCTGCCGTCATCACGGTTCTGGTGCTGCTAGGCCAAGTTTTGGAATTGCGGGCGCGCGAGCAGACGAGCGGGGCCATCCGCGCTCTTCTGGACCTCTCTCCCAAATCCGCAAGGCGCATCTCTTCCGAAGGGACGGAAGCCGATGTCAGCCTCGACGCCGTTCAATCGGGTGATCGCCTGCGGGTGCGGCCCGGCGAACGCGTCCCTGTCGACGGAGAAATCCTGGATGGCCGCAGCGCCATCGACGAGTCGATGGTCACCGGCGAGTCCATGCCAGTCACCAAGGCCACGGGTGACAACGTCATCGGCGGCACAATGAACCAATCGGGCGCTTTCATCATGCGCGCGGACAAGGTCGGCCGTGAAACAATGCTCGCCCAGATCGTGCAGATGGTTGCGCAAGCTCAACGAAGCCGCGCACCCATTCAAAAGCTCGCCGATCAAGTGTCTGGCTGGTTTGTGCCGGCCGTCATCGCCATTGCTCTGATCGCGTTCGCGGCATGGGGGCTGTTCGGGCCAGAGCCGCGCTTCACGTACGGTCTCATCGCAGCCGTGTCGGTTCTCATCATCGCCTGCCCGTGTGCGCTCGGCCTCGCAACGCCGATGTCGATCATGGTGGGTGTCGGACGCGGTGCGCAATCGGGAGTACTTATCAAGAACGCGGAGGCGCTCGAACGCATGGAGAAGGTCGACACACTCGTCATCGACAAGACCGGAACTCTGACAGAAGGCAGGCCGAGCGTTGTCGCCATTCGCACAGCATCTGGCTTTGATGAGAATGAACTCTTACGACTTGCAGCCAGTCTCGAAGTTGCCAGTGAACATCCACTCGCCGCGGCTATCGTCCGCTCTGCGAACGAGCGCGGGCTTCCACTTTCCGCTGTGTCGGAATTTGACTCACCGGTCGGCAAAGGCGTGACCGGGCTTGTCGACGGCAAACGCATTGTCATCGGCAATGCCCGCATCATGCAACAGGCCAACATTGATACCCGTGCGATTGATAAAGCAGCTGATGACCTTCGCAAGGACGGCGCGACCGCCATATTTATTAGCGTCGATGAAAAAGCGGCAGGCATTCTGGCCATTGCTGATCCCGTCAAGGCAACAACGCCAGAAGCCGTCAAGGCACTCAAGGACGCCGGTATTCGCGTGATCATGCTAACGGGCGATAATGCGACGACAGCAAACGCCGTAGCTCAGAAGCTTGGCATTTCTGACGTGGAAGCTGAGGTCCTGCCAGACGGCAAAGCCAAGATCGTCGAGCGTTTGCGCCGGGAAGGGCGTGTTGTCGCCATGGCGGGCGACGGGATCAACGATGCACCAGCACTCACAGCAGCAGACGTTGGCATTGCCATGGGAACCGGAACGGACGTTGCTATGGAAAGTGCAAGCATTACGTTACTCAAAGGCGACCTGAACGGCATCGTTCGCGCCCGGCACCTATCGGCCGCGACGATGACGAACATCCGTCAGAACCTGTTCTTTGCCTTCGTCTACAACGCCGCCGGCGTTCCAGTCGCGGCGGGCGTGCTGTATCCTGTGTTTGGCATTTTGCTTTCGCCGGTCATCGCCGCAGCCGCGATGGCGATGTCGTCGGTCAGCGTGATTGCCAACGCGTTAAGACTGCGGACGGTAGCCATTTAGTTTCAAGGTGTGCCGACAAGCGCGTTCATCTGATGGATCTCCTCGGCTTGACCTTTGATAATCGAGGCGCACAGGTGCTTGATATCTTGGCGTTTTAGTTCAGCTTGCTCGCACATGAGTATCGCACCGAAGTGATGAGGAATCATGGACCGTAGAAACTGCTGATCGCCGACACCAGCTTGCGAACGGATGAGAAGAAAAAGCCAATTAGCGCAACAATGGCGACGGTAGCGATGATCGTGTTTAAACGAGCGTCCAGATACATTGAACGCATCAACGCAAGTTCGAGGAGCGCCATCGGAGCGGTCATCAGTCCCGCCATGTAGACTTGATTGACGTTATTGAACACGCTGCCCCAGGCATCGACCATTGCGTACAAAAAGACGTACATCGACACGAATGACAGCGCCAACATCGAAGCAAAGCGCAAATAATGGGAATGGTGCATCTGGACGTACCGTGTGGGATCATGCCAGTTATCGCAAAACGTTTCAGAGCTAATTCAACTCCGTGGCAACCTAAAGCCACGCGAATCGCCACAATCAATGTAAAGCCAATATTTGCCCCACCCTGGGGACTTGCACGACGTTGCCATGGAAAGCGAGAGCGTGAAGTTGTTCAAAAACGATCTCAACGGCATTGTTCGCACACGGCGTTGTCGGGCCGCGATCATGGCGAACATCTTTCAGAGCCTATTCTTCGCCTTCGTCTAGAATGCTACCAGTTTTTTGGGGCGCGCGGGTGTTCTCGCAGCAGATCGGGTGGAGTTCTTTGCCTTAGTGCGACGTCCGGTCTTTTAGGCGGCAACGAGCGTCTCGTCCCCGGGTTGCTGACAGCATCGAGCATGACACCTTTGGCGCTGGAACATTCGAAGATCGCGTTGGTCATTAGAGCGACCGGCTTCACATTCGAATGCATGGTGATGTCGACATCGCGCATGGCTCAAGCTGTTGACGCCAGTGAAGGTCTCCCAGAGTTCGAGGACTCAATCCGTGCGAGTGACTGAAGTCGATCGCTTACTTGAAGGAATAAGGGCCATCATCGTCGATCGGCTCTTGCACGTATCCAGCGGAACCTGACCGATACTCGGCGAGAAGCGCCGCCTCGTTCTCCGGCGGCCCCCACTGGGCATTAGGATCTTCGAGCAAGCGACGTTGATAATCCATGGTCCAGACCGAAAACCGCTCCCACTCTTCGCGCGACATTCCACGCTCCGGCATGGCCGGATGCCGATCACCTATCCCAAACAGCTCGTAAGCCAGGATCGCCGTTTCGGGCACCTTGCACAATGCGCCCATAGGGAAGCCAAACTGATCGGGCTGCGCAAACCAGCCCCCTCGCACTTCCTCGTCGTTCATGTGCACGTATGGCTTCTGCTGGTACTGCGCGGAAAAATTATACGCGCCGATGTCGAGCATGCGCCGGTAGAGCGGCGCCCAACTGTCGATCTTGGGTGCCAGCGGGTAGCCTTTTTGCCGCGTGATAACGCCACCGCGCGATAAATTCCACTCTTCATCCTCGGTCGCGATGGCCGGCAAGCTTAGGTGCACCCACGGCTGCTCGCCGGATAGCAGATGGCCACTAAGATCCTCGTGATGCAGACGCTGCATGACGACCACGACACGGCCTTTGTTCTTATCGTTGAGCCTTGGGACGACTTCGGCATCGAACCACTTGTTGACAGTGCGACGGCGTGGCTCATCGTGCACGCGTGACGGCGCGATCGGATCGTCGACGACAATCAGATCGGCGCCACGCCCGACCAGAATGCCGCCGACCACGCCCGAAATTCGCTGCCCGCCATGGGGGAGATAGAGGTTGCCGCCGCGCCCCTCGGCCTTCAGATGCGGAAACAACGCCCGGCAACGCTGCGACTTCAGCAGATCGCCAGTGGCACGCTCAAAATCACCGGCCAGCTCGCGCGAGCCGGCGATCGACATGATCTTGAGTTCGGGATTGCGTCCGTGCATCCACACCGGTAGCGCGATCGAGGCCGCGAGCGACTTCAAGCATCGTGGCGGCAGGTTGATGATCAGCCGCGTGATCTCGCCTTTGGCAACGCGCTCCAGATGGTCTGCCAGCACGTCGATGTGCCAGGTGTCGACCAGATCCGTCTTGGGGTTCAGCTCCCGGAACGCGAATTTCAAGAACGCCGAGAAGTTCGACCGGTAGAGCGCCTTGATCTGATCAGCCTTCGTCATTGTCGTCTCCTATTGGGGTCGACCCGAGCGCCTTCAGCAACTCGGCGTCATCCGCCTCAGTCGCCGTGAAAGGCTCGATGTCTTTGTGCTTCTCGAGGTGCGAGAGGACGAGTTGCATGGGCTTCTGATCGCCGCTGATCGCGCGGTTGACCAGTTGCTTGATCAGGGCTTCGCGCTTGCTCAATCGTATCTCGCGGCCGCCTTCTTTAAGGACGACCGTCTGATCGAGTTCGCGCTTGATCATGGCTTCGATGCTGCGGTTCTTGCGCGGACGTCCGCGCGTATTCCCAGACTGACCCGGCTTGAACCGGCTGTGCTTCGGCGGCTTGCAGTAGCCGACCTCGTCGTCATCGTCCTCGGCGCTCATGATGAGGCCTCCAACGGCGCGCCATGCGGCAAGGCGACCTCGCAGACCCGCTCGGCCGCCACCTCGGCAAATGTCTGCCCCGTCGCCAGCAAGCGCGCCTCGACGCCAGCGACGCCGCTCACGCGCTTCAGGATCGTGTCGCAGTATGCGGCATCGAGCTCGATGCCATAGCCGCAGCGGCCCGTGCGCTCGGCGGCGACCAGTGTCGTGCCCGACCCGGCGAACACATCAAGCACGATGCCGCGACGCTTCGAGCAATCGAGTATGGCGTCCGCAACCAGTGCGACCGGCTTGACGGTCGGGTGCTGGTGTGGCCGCGAGCTGGTGGCATCAAACTGGGCGATGAAGCGCTCCACTTCGACCCGAAGCAGGCCGATGGCGGAAAAGCAGAGGACGCGAAACAAGACGGTCAAAGCGATCCCGCGACAGCTAATAAATCGTCAGAACCAAAGAAGCAGCTATGTTCGAATTTGCCGGATCCCGCGTGGCAAGGAGAAGGTCGGCCGCCGCTCTATGACGGCGAAAAAGTTTTCGCGCTGTCCGTTCCGACGCAGCTTGAGCTCCAGAGCGCGCATTTCCGATTCCCTGAGACGCTGACCGAGCTCCTCAAACTTGATCAAAAGCTTTCGGAGCGTATGCAGCTCATCCGCGATCTGTCGCAGCGTCGTGGCGTCAGCGACACGCGTCGCCTGTTCATCCTGTCATCAATAGCGAATCGTTCAACGACTGACGGAAGGTAGTGGTATGCATTCTACTTTTGGATTCGGCACACTCTTATTAGCGGCGACCTCGTTGTCAGTTTTCGTCTCCGTGGATGGAAAAGCGGCACCACTTGAGAAGCCTGTGGTGTGTAAACAAAACACTGCTTGCGATGTGCGACAAAACTACTTTTTCCAGCGTGTCGTGCCAATCGGATTTGATAATATTGTAGTAGATGAAAACTTCGTTGCTCGGAATTATTCTGGACAGCCGGCACCTGCTAACGGACCAATAGGATTCAACGACTCAAACGAGAAGCCACAAGATACAGGAGAACCGAAGCCTCGAACCATCTCTCCGATAACACGAGACACGCGGTCCGTAAGGCCCACGGCGGTTGAGACGATCGATGTGGATAAGGAGGCTATAAGGAAACACTGGTTCTCCTATCTCGCCGGGCTGAAAACGAAAGCCCCGATCGTTTTGACATATGGGCCCACAGATGCGGGATACTGTTACGGCGAGATCTTCCATCATGGAACGGTGTATACGGCCGATGCACTCAGCCTGACCGATTTTAACCCGACAAAAAAATCCGACGGCAGTGTGGATGTGGCGGCATCAATTTCTAAGCTGATGCTCTCAGGATTTCCCGACACGGCGCTGTGTTTTGGCACCGTAAGCGATACGCCACCAGTCGATTTAACGTCACAAGACCTCGCATCATTGCGCGATACGATGCTGCTCGTATCGGGGCTGTACCCACTCAAGTGCTGGTCGAAAAACCCGGAGCCAGCCGCTGCAGCGCCCGGTGGACCAGGGGCGGCCGCACCCGATCCTGCCTCGAAACCCGAGCCAGTCACCGCCGTCTCTCAAACCGGCGAGAAAGAAGCTTGCGTATTCCTTCGCGCAAAGACTGGAAGCGCCGAACTTCCAATGGACTGTACGGAAAAGGACGGGGTTGAGCAGTGCACGCTGAAATTCGATCTACCGAAACCGAGCAAACCATGAGGTCACGCGGCGATGCCTTTCAGAACACAAGATCTGTCACGACGGCACGCTCTGATCCTGACGGCGTACGCACCGTTTGGCGCGTCGCTGGCGCGCGCCGACAATGGCATCACGATCACACCACGCGGCACCGTGATGGACGGAATGCCGATCGCGGACTGTGCGAGCATCGATCAGATCGTGGGACGGCTGAAAGACGAAGCAGGCCGGAGCGATACGATGTCCCAAAAGGACGCCGACAGCGAGGTTCAGTCGGTTCTTGCTGCGCTCAACAAGCGGGCCGCAGTTAAGAACAAGGCAAAAGAAGCCGCCGGCAAAAGCAGCAAGGATCTGGCACTTGCGGCATGCGCGGCGGCGGTCGACCTCGTCGTGGCCGCCTGCATTGCGAAGCAAGACTTCGTGTGCATCGCGTCCGCGCATGGGGTCAAACTTGCCGGCGGCGCGGCGGTTTCAGCAGTACAGCTAATGAATGCGAAGACCCCCACGGAGCAGGCCGAAGTGGGTATAGCGTTCGTGAAAGACCGGGGCACGATCTTCGTCACTCTGATTGGCGATTTGAAGCCGATGCCCTTGCATGACGCCGCACGCACGGCTCTCGAACGGATCGCACAAGTCGCGCAAGCCGTCTCGGAAGCCGGCGACAATTTCGCTGCGGCGAAGACCGCGCTCAACAATGCAACGACAGCCTTGGATGCCTTCGCGACAGCGTACGAGCCGGCGCTCATTAGCGAGAAAAAGTTCCGCGAATTTCGGAAACGCCACTTCGAGGCTCAGCTTTGGTTTCTAGGCGTGCTGAAATCGGGATACGCAGATTGCAGAATTAGCGGGAGTCTGCCTGTGCCAACCCCTTGACCATTGTAGTTATGTCTTTGCCCACTTGAAATCACCAGTGAACGTACCTTCGCTCCATTTGGTGCCATCACCTTCGGCGTCTGCACTTAGCAGTCGATACAGTATTGTTTGGTCGCTCAGTGTCACGTGACCGGTAGCTTTGTCGCTCACGAGAGCCCCCTGATGCGGGGTCCCCCACACCGCTGCCTTCTCAGCGCAGTCCCACTCGCCTAATCCAAAACCGTCGCATGACACGTTCAACGTAGCCTTGGTGCTTTCGCTGGCGCAGGCCAACTTGAAGATAATTGCCACCATTACTCTCCATTTGTATCGCTGAAATACGCCTCAAGGAGCGCTCCGCAAGCTGCAGCTGCCGGTCGGCGCAAAAAGTAAATTCTGGACTGGATCCTATTTGCTAAGATGGCCCACTTTTGCGTAGAAAAGGTGATCTCTAACCTGGAGATACTCCGTGCGCTATTCTCGCCGTCGCCGCGCCACTTTTCAATTCGGAATATACTCGTCGCTTGCTCTGTTCTGCATCGTAAGTCCGGCGGGTGCAGTGCTGGACGGCAAGCCACTAGGGTTGGAACCGGTCACCAAGGGTATGCACAGGCACTTGGTAACGCTGACGAATAGCGGCGGAGAACCCTTTTGTCAGGGAGTGCTTGTCCGTCCGACCGTCGTCTTTACGGCCGCTCACTGTATAGACGGACGTTGGGGCAAGGGTAACAGAGCGTCGGCTGCTGACAGTTGGTTTGAAGGAATATGTGGTGAGTCGACCGAAGGTGTCACCCTTCCGGCTCGTCCCGAACAAATCAACTCACCGCCAAAATCATCGGCTACGAGTGATCACCAGTCGACCCTGCACGCCGATGACATTGCCTTTTGGCAAGCAAATAAGGACAGTAAAGATGCGAAGATTTTCGAGTCCTATCTCGAAAAGTTCCCAAACGGTCTTTATAGGGAAAGTGCAAGATACATGGCGAAGCGGCTTCGTGCAAATCAATGATGCTATATCGACGATAGCCGTTATCGCATTGTCACTCGTTATGTTCGCCTAGGCCACAAGTCTCGATCTACAGCTTTTCTAAGCGTACTGCTGTCAAGATCCCAAGACTATTCAGTCCGACTTGATAGCGAATTCGGTCACCATCCTTCAGCGCTTTTAAGTCCGCGCCCGGTGCTACGTGAAGTTGGGGGCCACCGTCTTGAGGCTCAACGAAAGCTGCGCTATGAATTCTGGCTAGTCCTTCTAGCCACTGGCTTGCCATCCGTTTTTGCTCGCGATCCAGTAGCTGCTTTGCCAATTCACTATTTTCAGAGTTGGGAAACTCATTCAAATACGAATATAAATCTTGAGCACTGACGCCAGATCGAACCATTCGCCAAAACAATTTTTCGTCGCGGCGAGATTCCGCGCGGATGGTGAAAATGGCATCAATATCCAGGGGCAGCGACTCCAGACTTCCAGATCCTGCTTTGAAGCTTTCGAACACCCGCTTATTGTACTCGCTATCCTCTAGAGCGACACTGCATCGAGGCTGGGCCACCATAGCGCATTGAGCAGCCCCTCTCGCTGAGCCAAACCCGATAACTTTGCTAACTGCGTTTTTGCCGTATAATTTCTCGAGCAAACTGTCCATCGACGTGTAAAGCGAGGCAGCACGCTCTGAATCGCAACTGATTTGATACCTGACAGGATCGCTTTCCACTGCAAAACTCGCATCTCGCAAGCAATCTAAAAGCCGCCCGGTGAACCCAATTGAGCCATTCGCTTGAGCAACGATCTCTTTAATTCGCCCGGCTTTATCGGCAGATTTAGCCATAACACCGCGCGCTTTGTCGGAGTTCCTCTGATCATCGGCGGAGCAAAGTGTTGCGAATAGACCGCTCGTAAGAGCAATCGCTGCTACAGAGAGCGTCAATATTGAGGCTTTGCTAATATGGCGGTGCATGATTAACTTCCTTCTGCTGCGCCACAATTCGAGTTTATCGAGAAACTTCGCCCATCGATCGCAGCTCGATTCAACTCCAATACTTGTCAAGCACACATGTACTCGATGGACAGTCACGGCGACAAGCCATAACTGCGCAATCCTCATAGCAATTAACATCGGGGCAGTGCTGCGATGTCAGACGCGGCAAGGCTCTTCCGATGGTCGATCACGACGCAAGGGCAACCAACGCGCATGCTGATGTGCCCCCGTTTCTTATCCAGAGCCAACTGCAACCCGGTCGTCCAGCCCAGGGCTCTACTCATTCGTGGATGAGAGAAGGGTCTCAGAGAAGGGTCTCAGGTCAAGACCTCAATTGCCCGGTGTTATTTTTGGGCGTGGCATGGCGCAGACCAGCGTCGGAGCGGAGGTTCGACTTGAAGAATTTGTGCCTGCGCAACTGTCCCTGATATCTGCGTCGGCAACCTCAAATAAGCTTGTGGTTCGCGAACGAGGTGGTCGCAAAGTTGCGCGTGGCATCAGAGCGCCGATCGCGATGTCCGCGCCGGCCAACAAATGCCGGTCTCTCTGATTACTGTTTTTGTTCGGTCCGGAGCGCTTTTTTAAAGTTTTCGTTCACTGGCAGAACATCAAAAAGCTGCCTGCTTGCCGGCAATTTAGGCAAGAGTTCATCGACCTGTTTCTGAGACTGATTTGTGAAGGTAAATACGCACTTCGGTCTATACGGAGGCTTACGCCCATAGTTTGGCTGTTCACAAAACGCCGCCTCACGTTCCGGCTCACCAAAGATAAAGAGCTTATTCGGAATTGATCCCCTAATTTCGTAGATATTTCCCTCGCCACCCGTCTTTTCAAGAGACCTATATAGCGAATGCGCCGACTTTCCGAAACAAGTCAGTATTAATTGTTCCCCGATAAAGGTTCTAGTTGACGATGCTAAGCAATCGGCTACGTTATCAGCGAGATCCGTTGCATACTCCGTATCGTCAAGCGACGAATTCCATTCGACTTTGTTGCCATTGCACGTTTTTGCTGCAACCGGCCAACTTGAAGGCTCCCAGTTTCCAAAAGTTTTCCTGATACTCGCAGTGAGAGCTTCGGCCGAGCTTCCTGCTTTTGATGCCACCTCTAGTGCCAACGAAACATTTTTCTTTGTCTGAAGCCGCTCTTTCAAATCTTCGGCTATCATCTCTTTTTGAACGTTCTGTGCCATAAGATTTGGTTTCTGTTTAACCATTGCTTCGGCCATATCATCGATCACTCGGTTGACATTGAGTGCCCTCCACGCGACGCTTACTGCCTTTATGAACTCGGTGACCGTAATGAACGCATCGGAAGTATTGACGCCAACTAGGCGATCAGCCCTGCGCTTCCCTTCACGGTACTCTGACTCCAGACTCTCACAGTCTGCTGTCGTTAATTCACGAGTTTTTTGTATCGCAACGAGTTTCTTGCTCCGCCTCAATTCCAGTTTGTCGAGCAACTTCGCCCCATCGATCGTAGCTTGATCCAACTCCAATATTTCCCAAGCACGCACATCATCGATGGCTGACAGGGCAACAATGCATATTAGCGCAATCCTACCCGCAAATAACTTTGCCACTGAACCGAGCCCCTTGTTGTTCCAGTCGTAGGGTGAGTCCTGGGCTAATTTTCTGGACCTGATCATTCATCGAGGCAAGGGCCATGTGATGGTCGCGGAGCTGCCGGCGTCCGGTTGGCGAGCGCCGAAATTGGGCCGGACACGATCATAACCATCCGCGCCTGACCGGCTCCTTGCCGGTGAATGTTTCGACTGCCGTTCAGACGTTTGATGACAATAGTCTATTCGTACTTGAACTCCGCGCGCCAGTTGCCGAAGCGCTTCAGCGGCAGCCCGTGCAGTTCGCAATATTCGCGCTGGTTCAAATTGCTGTCGCGCCAGCCCTTCAGATGCGCGCGCCAAAAAGCTTCGAGTGTCAGGCGCCTTACTCGCCGTTGCGGGACCATCTCCGACCTCCGTTGCAGGCCTCGCCTGTGCAAAAGAAGGTCGGGAACAGCTCCCTGTTCTCAAGTGTGCGTTCCCTGAACCCTTGCCCAAGACGCCCTGATCAGTCCGCAAAATTCCCTGTTATTTTCGCGACCGGTTCAGACATTAAGCCGCGGATATATCGTGATAAATGAGCCCTTACGAGCCGATTTCACGGCCAGAACCGCCGAAAATACCCTGTTCTTGCTCCTGAGACGCGTTCGCCCCAGACTGTCTCCTGCGCCACTCTTGAATTGTCGTTCGAGAACTCCTGCAAAGCCGCGAAAAGATTGGTGGTTTGCGGGGTTCGAAGTCCCCCGGAAACCGCATATTGGATGCGCCCCCCAAACAGGAGTCGGAGCAGCTTTCTGCGGTGCTCTATCCGCCCAGAATCCCACAAAACACGCGGGTTTGAGAGGAAGGCGAACGAGGTTCGAAAAGTTTCCTCGAAGCTCTTCTTCGGTTTGCCTGCGGACGCTGCTTTCTCAGTCAGCAGGTTCTTCTGATCCTGCAACTTCTGGAGCTGCGCTTCATAGGCGGTGATGGCCGCATGGCTGAACGCCACCGAAGCGATTCTTGGGAAAGACGGGATCGCGTTCCAGGAAGCGCTGCACCTCGGCCTGCGTCTCAAAGCGCCCGGAGGCAAAGCCTTCCAACGCCTCCTTGATGACACTCGCAACCGGCTGGACGGGTACAAGCACCTTGCCGCTATGCCCGGCGATGCGGTCAAAGCGATATCCCACGGGCGGCACCCATACCCAATAGCCATTCGATGCCCGCGCCATCATGCGGTTCTTGGTTTGCTCGGCGTTCTTCTGGCGCTGGTGCTGCGAGACGGAGGCGAGCAGGTTCTCGACCAGCATACTGTCGGAATCCTCACCAAATTCGATGGAAGGCGATTCAAGCTTGCCGCCCACGGCTGAGATGGCTGTGCGAAGCTGGATATGGGCCTCCAGCCCGCGCGCAAGGCGGCTGATGTCGTCGATGATGACGACGTGACTGGCTTCGCGGCGGTGCTTTTTCAGGAAGGCCAGCATGGTGAGCATGCCGGGCCGCTCGATCATGCCGCCTGATGCGCCTTCATCGCGGAAGACTTCTACCACCTCGTATCCCTTGGCGCGCGCATATTCGCGGCAGCGCGTTTCCTGTGAGCCAAGGCCTGAGCCGCGCGTTACCTGCTTGGGATCGGAGACGCGGCAATAGATGACGGCTTTGGCGGGAACGGGCGTGGTCATGGGGCGTGGTGTCTTTCTTGGCTTGCAGTCTTCCTTCTAGCGCTGGCGCTTCTGCTGCTCCGGCGATGTTCCGGGCAATGGCTCATTCGAATTGTCAGCATCAGGATATTTTATAGGAATCAATGGTTTGATGCCAGAAATTCGTTCGTTGTCGTTGGCAAAATTTTGCGTGGGGCAAAGCCCCCACGCTTCATCGACGAAGCTGGACAGGATGGAGCGCAAATCCTCCAGCAGCGCCAGCTTCTGCTCTTCGCTTAGATCGCAGTGTTCGACATAGGGAAGGAACTGCTTGAGATCGATCGGCATCAGAGTGTTTCCCTTCATTATGGAAACACTATGCGCGCAGCGCCGCCCGCGATCGGGTGAAACCCGGATGGGCGAAAGCCATGCTTCTGCGAGGGATGACAGTATCACTCGCGCCTCCACGCTTTCGGCAGATAGAAACCAAGCTCGTCCGCCCAGTGCCGGATGTATGCCTCATCGTCGGCGTGGAGATGGTCGGGATTGTACTGCTCGGTTAGTTCATCGATGAATCCTTCGAGGCCGTCATGCGGGGTGAATAGCCAAGCATCAAGAGCGCTGCCGTTCATCATGGCGACGTTGCAGTCCTCGTCGGTGAGGAAGACGTTGCCGCTCATTGGGTTCATCATCAAGTGCACGCCCCGGCCCAGCCAGCTCGGCGGGCATTCGCAATATGTCGCGAGCAATTCCGCCGCAAGGCGAAGCTCCCGGAAACCAAAATCCTGCAAGTCAGTCGTTGTAGTCATGATGTCTCCTTCCCACCCCTTGAAATAAAAAAGGGGGTGCTGCTGCACCCTTGGCCTCGCCGAGAGCAGGAGGGTGTGGGTCGGTACGGCTTCGGGCATGACCGGGGTGCAGATCCGCGCGGGGGCCACGCCCGTGCGCGGGATGCGGCCCTGTCATCGCGTTTAGAAGACGTGCCAAGGGAGGGAGGCGGGCCGCCTCCCCGACCCCTTGAGGAAAAAAGCGCGAAGCTCAGAAATTTTCCGCGTCAGGGATGGAAGCCCGAAGGGCCGAGACAAGCGCAGCGCAGGCTCGGTTCACGACAGCCCGGCCCCGGACAGCGGACGGGGAGACGCCCGAGGTTCACGCAGAATAATGCTTCTCGCGAGGCTGCACGGACGTTGCAAAGAATTGTCGGAGAGCTTCGTGACTCGCCTCGAAATCCTGCAACGCCCGAATCGGAAGCTGTGCCAGCGCGGCGTCGTAATCGTCCATTTCGATGGAAGCCTCGGCTCCTGTCGGCTCGATCCTGATGCAGCGATCTGGTCCCAATAGCAGCTTGGCCTGCGCCGTGGCGTTGTCGGTGGTCAAATACATTGCAGCTTTGATGACCTCTCGCCATGCGAACCAGCCACTAAGCGCTTCTTCGGCGTTGAGTTCGAAGGCGACGTTGCCTGTGCCGATGCTCAAGATTCGAATTTGGTCGAGGCTTATGTCATAGGCCGAGATGGCATCGACGAGCGCAATCATCGTCGGATTGTTGGCCCAGAGGCCGCCATCGATGAAGATCTTTCCGCTTTCGGAATGCTCCAATCCCTTGAGGTATGTCGGAGCGGCAGACGTCGCCCGAGCGACCTGCCAGACAGGCGTCGCGTGATCGTGCCGAAAGTCGCGGTGATGGTCTGTCTTAAAAACCGCAATCTCAGTTTTCGGCATCATGAAGGCCGGAATCACGAGCCTTGTGGCGGCGTCTCCCAGCACCCTCTTCCCGAAACGGCGCTTGAGTGCGGCTTCGAGTTCATCGTGATTGAGCGTCGGCCTCCGGGCAGCCCTTATAAAACGCAGCTTCTTGCCGAACCAACCATCGGTTAGGGGAGGAAAAATCTTTCGGCCATCGCCCTCGTAGAAGCCAACGATGTCAGGCGTCGAAATTCCGAGGCCGAGGCCGAGCGCAATAATCCCGCCGGTCGAGGTTCCTGAGATCATGTCGAAATAGCTTGCGAGCTTCGCGCCCCGCCCGAACGTCAACTCGCATAGGCGCAGGAATTCAGCGGTATAAAGTCCCCGAATGCCCCCGCCGTCGAGCGCAAGGATCTTGAAGAGGGCATCCTTCGGCCAAGGCTGCCGCTCGCGCCGGACTCCGAGTGTGTTGGCGCGGCGGTTAGTGAACATTCTCCAGCATATCCTTCACAGCACGCGACTCGGCGGCATTCATTCGGGCGACGCTTTCGTAGCCTACGCTGGGAGCAAGCCATTCTCCGGTCAAATGCCAAAGCTCATAATACAAGAGCCACTCCGAAGCCCACGGAATAGTCGTTTCGGCGATTAGATCCGCCGGGCACCACTCTCGCCCCTCGGGATCGAACAAGCAAAGCCCCGAGCGCTCAGGATCGTCCTTAAAAAATATCAGGTGGGGAATCTCATCGAACGCCCCCTCATGTCGTGGCCGGATCTTGGGATCTCTCACCATGACATAAGGGAGGAACATCGCGCCCGGCTTCCAGAGGACCGAGACGATGTAAATCTGAGCCTTTGGTCGCAAGGGTCCGGTCCAGAGCAAGGTACCGTCAGGCAACTTCTCACCCTCGAAATCGGGCCATTGCAGGCTCATCGCTCGAAGCTGCGCCGCAGGGGACCGTCTTGGTTCGTTACTGCTCATCCTCACTGTCCAAGATGAAGGGGTGGAAGTTGTGGGGTCGGACTTCACGGTAGGCCGACGATGACGTCACGATAGCGGGCGACGCAATCGAGCCGGTCCGCGATCCGCTGAGCACCGTCGTCGGGTTGTCGCGGCGATCATAGCGTTCGGCCAGAACCTTCCGTTGCTCCTTACCGATGCGCTCTCCGAAAAGCTCGTCGATCGCTTGGGATATTTCGGCCAATGTGGCCGTCGCGCACGCCGCGAGGCGTTCGACGAGGTGATCCAAGGCATCCGCGAACTCGCGCATGTCCTGCTGCCCGGCGGCACCCGCAGTGGGCCAGCGATCATTGATCGAGTCCGGCTTATATGAGGGGTTCTTCTCATCCGGTCGCGTGCCATTGGCGAGATGGCCACGGAGGATGCGCGCCGTGGAGCTGGCAAGCTCCATGAGTTGGGCAGAGAGGCCATAGGGGATATAGCCCACGTCGCCGGTCCGTTTGGCGAGGTAGATCGAGGGCGGCTGACGGAGCGACAGGTTTTCGTAGTGAAGGTTCACGTAGCGCTTGAGCAGCTTGAGGGCGATAACCTCCTGAGCGTCCAGACGGCTCGGGATCATAGGCGGCAGGTCTTGCTGGTCGGCCTTGGCGACGATCAAGCGCTCGCCTTCATCGAGAGGCTGGAGGCGGTTTCGCACGATGCCCGCTCGGTGACGGCGCACGGTTTCGGCGAACACTTCCTGATGCGCCCCGACCGAGGACCGGAACCAGCTCGTGAACCCCCAAGGGTTTGAAGGCACGCGGTAAGCGATGCCTTCGTCGGGCGAGTGGAAGATGTCCCCGGCACGAAGGATCGAGATCCGCTCGGCGCGGTCGAGAACGGTCACGTCCATATGCATGAAGGGAAACTGGATCTGGACGCATCGCGTGCAGCGAACGATTTTGGTCGCTCCGGGAAAACCCTGGAGGGCTTCCTCCAGAAGATCGAGCGCGTAGGAGTTGCTCCAGTGGGCCGGAACGTCGAACTCGACAATTGCATCGACGTCGAAGCGGTCGTCATCGGTGCCGCTGATAATCGTGGTACTCGTGGCGACCGACCCTTGAGCGTAGATCATGCTCTGGCCATCGATCAGGTATTGCGCCAACGGACTGTTCTTGCGCTCCAGATGGACCTTCAATCGCCGGTACCGATTTTCGGCGATCGATCGGTCCCGGGGGCTCAATTCGAGCAGCGTTGCAACGTCCAGAAGAACCTCATCGAGCGCTGCCGTCGTGCGAAACGGATTGTAGTTCGTCATTCCATTCTCCTTAGCCTTTGGGCGGGTACGGGTCCGGGCCGTAGCTGTTCCGCTCCCTGATCTGCCCGTTACGGCCGTGGACGAAGAGTTCACTGCCGTTGTTGATTGCGGCTTGGCGCGCAACCTCCCGTGCTTCCTTCTGAGTCGGGTGGACCGAGGTCGCGCGGGAATTGCCTTCGCCTTTGACGGCCCAGCCATCCGGGCGCGGCGTAACATGCTGATTTTTCTTGGTCATTTTGATTTCTCCCAGAGTGAGCGTTCTATATGGACAAAGAAAAAGTTCGCTACTCCGAACTTAGTTAGCGCAGTTGAGTTTCGCTGTCAAGGGAGGTAGAGTATCGCTATTCCGAACTTTCAGGGTCGGGGGAGAAAGACGTAGGAACAAGATGAAATTCGGTCAAAAAATCAAAGAGTTGAGAACAAAAAAGGGACTGACGCTGGAGCAGCTTGCGCAGGCAACCGGGTCATCGAAGAGCTACATCTGGGAACTCGAGAACAAAAATCCGCCCCGGCCATCCGCCGAGAAGCTCGCCGAGATCGCCAAGGCCCTCGAAGTAACGACTGATTACCTCATCGGCAGGGACCAGACCCTTCAGGAGGCCGAAGACATCGCCTTCTTTCGTGACTACAGCGGGCTACCAGAACCTACGCGGCGCAAGATTCGCGACATGGCAAAGATTCTTGGAAAGTCGGACCCCGAATGAAGCTCGACGACAAGCCAAGGCCGATGAAAGAAGCCGCGCGTCTCACGCTGATGCTCGATGCCGTTCTTGGAAAAGACCGATTTGATCGGGGGCCAGTCAACGTGAAGGAGCTTGCGCTCGAGTACTCCGCGAAGACGTGCCCTGAAGAACCGATTGATCGTGTGGTCGGAGACACCCTCGAAGGCTGCATGGGCGCACTCGTTCCCGGAGAAGGAACCCCTCGCAAGTGGGCCATCATGCATCACTTGGATCAATCGCCGGGACGGAGAAACTTTACTATCGGGCACGAGCTTGGGCACTACCTGCTTCATCGCAGCCTTGTTCCGCCCGAAGGAATCTACTGCGATGAGAACAGCATTCTGCACCGCAACGGCGAGGGAATCGAAAAGGAGGCCGATCTCTTTGCAGCAAGCCTCCTGATGCCCTTCCACGACTTCCGTGCGCAGCTACCAGCCAAGGACCGCCCTGACCTTGAAATGCTGACAAATCTTGCTGAGCGGTATGGCGTGTCGCTCACGGCGGCGATTCTTCGATGGTTGGAATACACCGAGACCCGGGCAATCATGTTGATCTCGAACGAGGGATACGCGCACTGGGCAAAATCGAGCGACGCAGCTTACAAATCCGGTTTGTACATCAAGACCAAAAACGTCGTGTACGAGCTTCCCGAGCGCTCTTTAGCGGTGCGACGCGAGTTCACCGATGAGGCAAAGACGGGCATTCCGCAGGAGCGAGGGGTCTGGTTCCCGGAGCCCGCCGTCGAGATGTGCATCCGCTCCGACCGGTACGACTTAGAGATCACCCTTCTTCATTTTGGAACCGCAGAGCGCTGGCACGACCAATCGACCCCGGAAGAGGATACGTACGAGAGGTTTATCCGCAAGGGACAGGGCACTCCGGTTTAGTGCCCCGGGTTTGGTGGTTGAACGATTGCATGCCTCTCGCCTAAGTTGGCCCGCCACTAGGTCGTCCGTCGAGGCGCGGAAGTGGTTCCATCTTTTCCCGTCATCACGGACCCGCCAATGCCCGTTCTGCCGACCACGCTTGTCGATTTGCTCGGACGATTGACGGATCGCGAATCCACACGAAGTGAAGCCGACATTCAGGCTGACGTTCGACAGCTCTTTCTTACTGCGCCGTTCCAGCTTGAAGAAGACGATGTTCGCAACGTTCTTCTTGAGTCTCAGCTTGGAGATCGCCGCCGCATTGATGTCGAAGTTGGTTCGACCGTTGTCGAAGTCAAAAGAGACCTCCGCAAAGGCAAGGTTAAGACCGAGGCTCTGGAACAGCTTGCGGGTTATGTCGCGACGAGGACCGATAAAACCGGCCGACGATACGTTGGAATGCTGACCGACGGCGTTGATTGGGTTTGCTACCATCTTGTCCAAGATGAACTGAAAGAAGTCTCATCCCTCACTGTAAAGGAGGGGAAAGCAGAGCTGGATCGCTTGATCTTTTGGCTGGAGGGCGTTCTTGCGACGGCTAAGGGAATTAAACCGACAGCCGAAGAGATCGCAGCACGTCTTGGAGCACGCAGCAGCGCTTACGCTCTCGATCGCGCGACCCTCTCGCAGCTTTATGCTCTCAATCGCAAGCTGCCCACGCTGCAGATGAAGCGCACGTTGTGGTCGCGATTGCTGACCTCTGCTCTTGGCACCCAGTTCGAAGACACAGACGACCTGTTCATTGAGCATACACTGCTCGTCAATTCTGCTGAGATCATAGCGCACGCCGTGCTTGGGCTCCCGGTTGAGGCGCTCGCGCCTGCATCGCTCCTGTCAGGGGCGAAATTTGACGAGAGCGAAATCTACGGCGTCGTAGAGGCTGATTTCTTTGACTGGGTTCTCGAAGTTGACGGCGGCGAGGCATTCGTGCGCGCCCTTGCACGCCGCCTTGGGCGGTTCGACTGGAGTACCGTCGAGCAGGACGTGCTGAAGGTTCTCTACGAGTCCGTAATTGGGACCGAAACTCGCAAGAGATTGGGCGAATACTACACTCCGGATTGGCTAGCGGAAGTGATGGTAGACGAGATGGTGACGTCACCGCTCGATCACCGCGTCCTCGATACGGCCTGCGGGTCGGGCACATTCTTGTTCCATGCAATTCGAAAGTACATTTCTGCCGCAGAGGAAGCGGGCATGCCGCTCGACGCGATACTGAAAGGCGTCACCAATCATGTACTGGGCATGGACCTGCACCCGGTTGCGGTCACCCTCGCGCGCGTGACTTATCTTCTGGCGATCGGCCGAGACAGACTTACCAATCCGTCCAGAGGGCTCGTGCAAGTTCCTGTCTACCTTGGTGACTCCATTCAATGGCAAGAACAACAGCTCGATCTGTGGACGGCTGGTAATCTCGTTATTCATGCAGACGATAAGAAGGAGCTTTTCGCTGCACAGCTGCGTTTCCCTGACTCTCTTCTTGAGAACGCAGCAATTTTCGACCAGCTGGTCAACGAACTGGCCAAAAAGGCTTCTTCGAAAAAGCGCGGGGCATCAGTACCGTCGTTGTCTGCGGTCTATAAGCGGCTTGCTATCCCACTTGAGGCTCAGGCGACTGTCGACGCAACGTTCAAGACCATGTGCCGCCTTCATGATGAAGGGCGGGACCACATCTGGGGTTACTACATAAGAAACCTAGCGCGTCCTATGTGGCTATCGCGAGCCAACAATCGGGTTGACATTCTGATTGGCAATCCACCATGGCTGGCCTATCGCCACATGACTCCCGAAATGCAGGTGGTGTTTCGGAAAATGAGTGAAGCAAGGGGACTTTGGGCGGGCTCGGACGTCGCCACACATCAGGATCTATCAGCGCTCTTTGTTGCCCGGGCCGTCGAGCTCTATCTGAAAAAGGGCGGCAGCTTTGCTCTCGTGATGCCAAACGCAGCCGTGGACCGGAGGCAGTTCGAAGGATTTCGTACCGGAAACTACAAGGGCAAGACTGGAGCAGTACTGTCCCAGATTGCGTTTGACGGATCTTGGGACCTTCGTCGGATCAGACCACATTTCTTTCCGAGGGGAGCCAGTGTTGTCTTCGGCAGACGGTCCGATACGCCAACTTCAATGCCAACAGCTGTGGAGCTGTGGACAGGCAAGCTCGACGTCGCGCATACGTCATGGAGTGACACGCAGAAAAAGCTGAAACGAGCTAAGGGCGAGGCCAAGATCGTCAACCCGGCCATCGAGTCGGAATACGAACCTGCGTTTACGCAGGGAGCGACATTGTCTCCTCGCTTTCTGTTTGTCGTCTCTCCGAAGGAGACGTCGCCGCTCGGCCTTCCGGCTGGCAAGGTTGCGGTGGCCTCATCGCGCAGCGTCAATGAAAAAGCACCGTGGAAAGACCTTCCCACCGTCGAGGGAGTGGTCGAAAGCGAGTTCCTACGGCCCTTGATAAGTGGCGAGACACTTGTGCCTTTTCGGATAACTCATCCGCAACATGCGGTGTTTCCTTGCACCGCTCATGGGCTCATAAGCCAAAGCGACGATCTTGAGCTTTATCCGAGCCTTGCCCAGTGGTGGCGGCAAGCGGAGGATATCTGGACGCAGCATCGATCTAACGATCGCCTCTCTTTGTCCGAGCAATTGGATTGGCAGTCAAAACTCACTAAGCAGCTTCCTGTCCCCGCGCTGCGCGTTGTTTACAACGCCTCTGGTATGCATCTCTGCGCAGCCAAGCTAGAAGATCGGCGTGCAATTGTAGCCAAGAGCCTGTACTGGGCTGCAGCAGCCACCGCGCAAGAGGCCGACTATCTTTGCGCTGTGCTCAACGCTCCAGCGATGACAGAATTTGCACGTCCATTCATGTCCTACGGAAAAGACGAGCGGCACTTCGACAAGCACATCTGGCAGGTGCCGGTACCGAAGTTTGATGCAACCAATCCCGTGCATGCCAAACTTGCGCAGCTGAGCACAACCGCAGCTGCGATCTCTGGAAAATTCCCCGTAGAAGCGGACCTGCATTTCGCCGCGACCCGGCGCCACATACGGGAAGCCATCGAAGAGTCGTCGGCTGGTAAAGAGATAAACGAAATCGTCTACGAACTCCTCTCGTAATTGCCTCTCATGGGTTCAGAGCGCTTGAGCCGGGGGGATGCAACGGGGGCCAGCAAGGCCCCCTTGCCGAGGCGGGCGGAAGACCGCCGAGACAAGATGGTGCTGTATGACAGCACACATCTTGCGGATCATCAGTTCTAACAATTTCTGTTCCGGTAAACGCGGTCAGCAATCGGGGCTACATGCAGTTCATCGAGATAAGAGATCGGTTTCTGGAAGCGTTCTTGGCTGAGACAGGTCCTCGCAGCGATGCTTTGCGTGGTGAATTTCTGTCATCCCTCACGGATGGTACCGGACTTCAAGAAGCGGAGATCGAGGCGTTGGTCTGCAACTGGATGCTGCAGATCGCTATGTGGCACCGGCAGCCGGGCTTTCTCTGGATCGATCCTCGGTACGAAATTCGGCGTGGCGACGAGGGGTTTGAGCATCACCACGGCGCGCTGCTGAGATTTGGAAAGAGCACAGCTAAGGGCGTTTCAACCGAAACTCCGCGATGGTCGGTCGTGGAGATCGCGATCAATCGCGATCGCTGTTGGATCAGACCTCCTGTCTCCGAGTGTGATGCGGGGGGCAGCCAGTGGATGTCGAATGTATCGGCGCGAGAGATACTGGAAGCGCCATACCCACTCACGTTACGCAGCAGCAGCGTCGCGCACGGCGTCGCCGAAGTTCGGCTGACGAGAGGATGGTCAGTTGTTTACTCCCCGGAAATCGAGCTGGTTACGTAACTAGGCATATATTCCTGACGCTAAGAAATTGATATTGAGAATTATTATCATTATACAGATAATAATAAACCAATTGCTATTCGGAGATATAATGACAAATGGAAATGTATTCGGAATTGTTTCTGCGGCGTTCATAGCGGTTGCTGTGTTCGCGGCTACTAAAAGTACCGGAGACGCGTGCTTGCAAGATGTTGGTCACGGCCTTGGGCATGCGCCGACGGAGCAACCTCACGTAACGCTTGACGATCTGTAGTTCTAGGGCGCGCCAAGCGCCTGCTTACATAGGTCTCTCGCGCGGCGGAGAATGCAGTTCGCGCGATCATCGCGTCGCCACTCGGTACCTAGCAAGGCGTCCAATCGCTGAGACGAAGAGCCAGCTCTAAGCTCTACCTCTGCGTACTGCGCCATGCATTGTTTGTGCTGATGCGCCAGATGGCGGAGTGCTGTGGCAAGAATGGAGCTTGAAAGTCGTTTTGCGTCATCCGCATCTCTTGGATCGCGCCGAAGTGTAGTGTCGAAGCAGATGGTGTCCCCGTGGACCTGTTCGACGAAGGCGCAGTTCACGAGGAGATCGCGGGGAGCGTTAGGATTTTTGCGAAGAAGCCCACAATCAATCGTGCGCGACACTGACTTTCCTTGCTCGTCCGCGCTTAGGGTGACGAGTGGTTCCGCACCGGCGCTTACCGAAAAAAAGTACAGCGTTCCGCAGAACGCACTCCTTGCAAACTTCATCTGAGCCATCCATCCCTGGCAATCACTTTAGTGAACGCACTCCACGCCTGCACGTTTAAACCCGCGCGTCAAAGTGGTGGGAGAAACTTTGTAACGCCGGGCGACCTCTCTTATGGAGTCGCCCTTCTGCATGACAGCGCGATGACCTTCGAGAATGACATCGATCGAGAGCAGCGGTGGGCGTCCTAGCGCAGTGCCTCGCTGCCGCGCAGCTGCTAGGCCTAGTGCGGTGTTCTCGCTGATTACATCACGTTGGAACTCAGCGAAGGCAGCGAACAGGTGGTAGACGAGTTTGCCGCCGGGCGTAGTGGTGTTAATGCCCTCCGCCAGCGAGCAGAAATGAATACCCTCATTCCCTAATCTAACCAGAAGATCGGAGAGGTGCTGGACCGAGCGGCTGAGCCGGTCGAGCTTGAACACCACGAGTGCATCGCCGCGCCGCAAAGTCTTGAGGGCTTGATCTAGGCCAGGCCTGCTGGCCTTGCCACCGCTGATGCCGTGGTCTTTAAAAATCTCATCGCACTGCGCGGCCTTGAGACCGTCAAGCTGCATGCGGAGCTTCTGGTCAGCGGTAGAAACTCGCGCATATCCTATTCGCCGCCCTGTCACCTCGACGCTTGGGAAAAAGAAGTTGGTCATGACTCAACCTCGTCAAAATCGATCCTTTCTGACGAGGCGCTACGAGTCCTAGTGCTAGCGCCGCACATTGGCGGAAAACCGCCTGTTCTTAAGTAGTGTCGTCTCATTCTCGTGCTAGTTTTCCCTCCTGCTCAATAACGATCGTTTATGTTGAGCAGGAAAGCACTAGCGATAGCAAGTCTGAGTACCATCGTATGCAGTGGCGCTGGTCACGCTGCAGATGGGTTTAAGGCATCAGAATTTCTGAAGTTTCCGCAGGAGAACCAGAAAGGATATATCTCCGCCTCGGCGATGATGGCCGGACTGATTGCCACTCAGAACGTGCCTGATCAGGCCAAGTGTATTGATCGATGGGTAGCTGATGAGGCGACTAGGGGGTATCCCAGGATCGCTGAAGCGATGAAGGCGCACGGCGACTACCATCCGACAGCCGTGATCATGAGTGTTCTTCAGAAGGAATGCGGAGCGTTCAAATACGCGAGATAGCACTAACTCGGCGGGAGCATCATCATTTCCGTGCCTGAGAACTGGACTTCCGCCGGTTTGACTTGATCTACTCTGACCACGTTCAAATGTTTCTGCGTCTCCAGATCCAGTTCTTGAATCTGACCGCGAAGGTCTTCCACGCGCTCTTGCGTCGGCGGGTTGTCCTTATCGGTCATTTCCTCCCGGATGCCGCCGAGGTCGACTTGGACGCCGCGCATCTCGTCAACGCTGCGGGAAAGGTCTTCGGCATAGCGGTTTTGATCGCTGAAAGCCTCCTGTGTCGGCTCATCGCCGCGCCATTGGATTGAAGCGGCTTGGTCGTCGCTGATATGCGCGCCGTGTTCGTCCCAGACTTGCCCGTTTTTGTCTTTGAACACTCGGCGGCCATCCGGCAGCTTTGCCGCGCGCTCAAGCATGTCCTGAGTTTCCCGGCGGGCCTTGGTGAGAGCGACCTCTAGCTTCTCAATCGCATCATCGGCTGCTTTCTCGGAATCGCCCAAGGCATCCATGGTGTTGTTGTATGCCTTGGCATAGCCCGGATTGGTTGCCAGCAGCATCTGTAGTCGGGAGGCGTATTGCTGTTGCGCCGATCGTTGGGCACTGGATGCGCCGCCTCGGCCCTGACGGCGTTCTTCGACAAATTCTGTACCGTGGAAGCGTGCCTCGCGGCCAATATCGATCCCGGCCAGCTCGCGCTCATAGTCGCGGCGATCTTCCTCGCGCGTGCGCGCGGCTTCGATCTCCCATATGGCCTTTAGTTCGCCCGTGTCGTATCCCAAATCCCCATTACCCCATACTGCATGGTAAAATTATACAGTACACGGTATAAATATGTCAAACAGGCTGGTCTGCGAGCACCGCGATTTAATTTATGGCACTCTTGCGATACGTAATTATTTTGCATAATTTTGTTGCAACTGCTAAACTCGAACCATTGTTTATGTAATGCGTAAATATTGTTATTGCGGATATTTTGGACGATCACGAGAAGTCACTTAAACGAGTCTATCGCAAGCGCGCGGAGCTGCCTGATCCGACGAAGCCTGCCAATGCGCCTGCCAATCTGCGACGCAAGCAAGTGGCCCTCCGCTTCCTTCCTGAGCTAACTGACGCCATCGACACTGCCCTTCGACGTGATGGGGGTGATCTCACGCGCAATGATTGGGTCACTGCCGCTTTGGAAGAGAAGCTGCTACGTGACCATCCAGATTTGCTCAATCAGCCGTCACAGCCCGCCGAGCCGGAGCCGTCTCCAAAAAAGTGATTTCACACAAAACGGAACGGCGACAGCTCCCGTAGCGTGCGGATTGACTGGCTCCAGCGCTGGCCTATATTACGGGTACCCAAATTGATTGGGCGCTGCGCTTAGCGAGATTTGATTAGGTCACCCGAAGGGACGTGCATGAGCAGAAGGCGCGCGGAAGCGGCAAAGACCTCTCATGCCGAAAGTGCCGGTGCACCGAGTATTGAGGGGCCGATTTCAGTCCGGCCTGGAGACAGCGATCTTCCACCAGCCCTTGGCAAGTTGCTAGAGCCAGCCGTCTTAACGCAGGTTCAAACGGCACTGATGAAGAAGGGGCTGACTCGGCCCAGAGATGCCGGGTCGTTATCGGCCTTTCTGGCGCGGCTGGCGCAAGAAACAGAAAATTTTGGGGTGTTGAAATTACCAGACGGACTAATTGTTGAAAATCTTAGGTTCAAAAACACAAGACTAGACGCCATAGCAACGAAGTGTGCTCAAGCAATGGCGTCAATGCTTAGAGGCGGTTTCGCTGAAAACTCGCAACCAGTTGGACAAGACGTTGAGGATGTACTTAAGCAATTTATTGGCAATCCTAAGGCGGTTGGAGTTATACTTAGGTATCTACACTATGAGCTTAGAGAAATTTCGAACGAACGCGACACCCTAAAACGAACATACAGAAAGCGCGCGGAGCTGCCTGATCCGACGAAGTCCGCCGATGCCGAAGTGAACAGACCCACGGTACAAGTGAAGCTGCGGATCGATCCTCGTATTGCGGCAGCCATCGACGAAGTCGTGGCAGGAAGCGGCGAAACACGCAGCGACTGGCTGGTGGATGCAGCGATTGAGCGCATCAAACGGGAGCGTCCCGACCTCTTGCAGACGATCGAAGCGCTCCTCGAACCCAACTCAAAATAAATTGGGTACCCGACTCTTGAAACGGGTACCCGACATTTCCATGTAGCTCATCACGCGTCGCGGATTTGTGCCCGCTTTGCCGTGAGGAGACGATCATGGACCCCAAGAACTCCGCCTCGACCCATTGCTCATTCTCGCATGAGGCAAGCGAAAAGACCGTGGTGATGGCTGCTGACTATCAGCTCCAGCGGACCTCGCACTTCCAGCGTCTTGCCATCGCCACCGTTGCGCTTGGCGTATCTCGTCGAGAGATTCCGAACATTCTGGCCGACGCGATCTACGGCTTCGAAGGCACGATCTATTTCGCTGACGGTCGCAAGTTCGAGCCGACAGATACGGAGATCGACGACACGTTCGCCGATCCAGACTTCCGTTGGATATCGGACTTCCTCTCCTTCGCTGAAACTGAGCCGCGACAGCGTCCGCAGCGTCGCGTGATTGCTCGGTTGAGGCTGATCGACCTCTACTTCCGCATCAAGCACCCTGAACGTGCGCGGCTCATCGCGGAGTGAATGAAGCGCCGCGTGACGGGCGAGCCCCCTAGTTCAGGGGGCTCTTTCGTTGAAACAAGCCAAATGACGATCCTAAGAGCGTTGCAACGCCCAGCGTGATGGCGACATCAGCGATGTTGAAGCTTGGCCAGTGCCATTGGCCCACATGAAAGCTTATGAAGTCAGTCACTGCATGATTGGCGGCGCGGTCGATAACATTCCCGGCCGCTCCGCCTGATATCAGGAGATATGAAACTCTCTCAGATGAGGCCGCCGCCAAGAGTCCGACAATCGCAAAACCAATCGCAGCAAGGCTGGCGATCACAACCAATGTTGTGACATGGCCGGCATGCTCGGCTTCAAACAGACTGAAGCTGATACCGCGATTGTATGCTAGCCGCAGGTCCAACCACGGAAGCAGCGTGATGGTCCTCGCGCCACCTTCAAGAAGCCAGACCATGGCACTCTTGCTTGCGAGGTCCAAAGTGATCGTCAGTGCGACTAAGAGGAGATAGAGGAACGGCCCCGGCCATCTATTGGTCGAGCTCATTCTTTTGAAACCTGACCCGTGCGGGGCCCGCTAACCGTTCTGGTCCGCCATTCCTGCCATGCTTGCAGCAGTATTTGGGTGGCAGAGGTCAGGAAAAGAGCGGCCATCACACCAGCGACAATAAGATCGGGCCAAGCGGTGGTAGTTCCCCATACGCCGAGCGCCGCGATCACCACGGCCACGTTTCCAATGGCATCATTCCGCGAGCACAGCCAAACCGAGCGCACATTGGCATCACCGTCCTTGTACCGGAGCAGGAGAAGAACGCTGGTCACGTTCGCAGCAAGCGCCAGAAAGCCGATGGTGCCCATGATCTCTGCGCGCGGGAGATCAAGGAACAGCACATTGTAGAGAGTGCTTCCAAATACGAAGAGGCCCATCACAAGCAGGCTTGTGCCCTTAGCCAATGCTGCCATTGAGCGCAAAGCGATAGATTGGCCGATCACGGCCAGGCTGATCCCGTAGGTCAGTGTGTCACCCAGGAAGTCTAGGGCGTCAGCCTGCAGCGCTTGCGATCCGGCGAGTTGCCCCGCGACCATCTCGATGACGAACATAGTCGCGTTTATGGAAATGACCGCCCATAGGATGCGGACGTAGCGACGATCCATGCCGTCGAATTTTGGATTGCCGTGACAGCCGCAGGAATCGGGCTGGCAAGACGCATCTGTAATCTTCTCTTTCACGCTCATGATTCACATCATAAGATCTCTAGTGACTAGAGGAGCAAGTAAATTATGAAAGGTCGCATTCCCATTGGTGTGTTGGCGCGCGAGAGCGGTGTCAAAATCCCTACCATCCGCTACTACGAGAGCATTGGTCTCTTGCCGGAACCCGTCCGCAGCGAGGGCAACAGGCGGCTTTACGGTGAAAAGGCGCTCATCCGGCTTCGCTTCATCCGGCACGCGCGCGAGCTCGGATTTGAGGTCGATTCCATCCGCGAATTGCTAGCGCTAGCCGAACAACCACAGCAATCCTGCGCAAAAGTTGATGCCTTGGCGCGCGATCACCTCAAGGCGATCTCCCATCGCATAGAGCGTCTAAGCGCTCTTAGGACTGAGCTCGAACACATGATCAAGGCCTGCGCAAAGGGGCGGATTGCCCAATGCCACATCCTTGATGCGCTCTCTAGCCCAGCGTCCAGCTAACCCCCCGTTTCGATCGAAACCAATCTCACTGCAAATTTATATTGAATCATTCAAGGATTGTTGTATTGTTAGTGTATGAATAAGAAGCAAGCCGTTACATCTTTGGCAGCGCTCGCCCATGAGCAGCGCCTTGGCATTTTTCGTCTCTTAGTGCGGCAAGGCCCCAACGGGCTTGCCGCGTATGAGATCGCCGACGCCATCAAGGCCAGTCCCACGGCCACGTCATTTCATCTCAAAGAACTGGACCGGGCAGGCCTGCTCCACGCCAGCAGGCATGGCCGCTATGTGCGCTATGCCGTGCATATCGATGGGATGCGGCAGCTGCTCGAATATCTGACGGAGGATTGCTGTCAGGGGCAGCCGGAGCTGTGCGGCACGGTGTTCAAGAAAGCAAAAATGGTTTGTACCAGTAAGGGAGGAAAGTGATGACCAAGGCCCCGCTCAATGTGCTGTTCCTCTGCACGCATAACTCTGCGCGCTCGATCATTGCCGAAGCAGTGATGAACAAGCTGGGGGCTGGACGGTTCAAGGCCTACAGCGCCGGGAGCCAGCCAAGCGGGCGCGTGCACCCCTACGCGCTCGATATGCTGGGCAAGATCGGCTACGACATTTCCAACATGCGCTCGAAATCATGGGAAGAGTTTACCGCGCCTGATGCGCCTCAGCTCGATTTCGTGTTCACGGTTTGCGACAACGCCGCCAACGAGACGTGCCCCGTATGGCCCGGCCAACCGATCAGCGCGCATTGGGGTTTACCCGATCCCTCTAGCGCACAAGGCTCGGATACCGAAAAGCACCTCGCTTTCGCCGACACGCACCGCATGCTCTATCAGCGCATCGGCATCTTCGTGAACCTGCCTCTGGCCTCGCTCGACAGTCTCTCGCTCCAGCGCCGCCTTGATGAAATCGGGCAAAGCACCCCAACGCCGGAGCGCGCATGAGCGCCGCCGTTACTCTCAAACAAAAACTAGTCGCGGAAGCGCTCGGCACGGCGCTGCTGCTCGCCACCGTCGTGGGCTCGGGCATCATGGCCGAGCGCCTTGCTGGCGGGAATGTCGCGATCGCTTTATTAGGCAATACGCTGCCAACGGGTGCAATCCTGGTGGTGCTCATCACAATGCTGGGCCCGATCTCAGGGGCACATTTCAACCCGGCAGTGAGCGCCATCTTTCTCATGCGCCGGGAAATCTCCGCGCATACCGCAGGCCTCTATGTCATCGCGCAGTTATTCGGCGCGCTAGCCGGCGTCCTGCTTGCTCACGCCATGTTTGATCTGCCCCTAATGCAGGTTTCTGAGAAGCTGCGCGCCGGATGGGGGCAGGGCATCTCCGAAGCGGTTGCTACCTTCGGCCTTATCCTGACGATCCTGCTGACACTCCGCGCCAGACCGGACGCCGTGCCGCTCTCGGTCGGGCTTTACATCACGGCGGCCTATTGGTTCACCGCCTCGACGTCGTTTGCCAATCCCGCCGTGACGATTGCGCGGGGCTTCACAGATAGCTTTGCGGGCATCGCACCTGCGCATGTGCCGATGTTTATCGCAGCCCAGCTCATCGGTGCAGTGATCGCCTTGGGCGTAACCCGCATCCTCGCGCCCGCCGCTGCCCAACAGACCGCACACCTCAAGGCGGCAGAATAGAAGACACCATGATCACGATCTATCACAACCCCGCCTGCGGCACGTCACGCAACACTTTGGAAATGATCCGCCAGAGCGGAGAAGAGCCGCGCGTGATCGAATACCTGAAAACGCCGCCTACTCGTGACGAGCTTGTGAGCCTGATAAGCGCCATGGGCATCACGCCGCGCGAGCTGCTGCGTCAGAAGGGGACGCCCTATGATGAGCTCAATCTCAGCGATCCAGCCAAGACTAACGATGAATTGATAGACGCTATGATGGCCCATCCTATCCTGATCAACCGGCCGATCGTGGTCACGAAGCTCGGCACGAGGCTTTGCCGTCCTTCGGAGGCTGTGCTGGATATTCTCCCAAACCCCGCCATCGGTCCCTTCATCAAGGAAGACGGCGAAGTGGTGATAAACGAAAAAGGTGAACGCGTTGTCTGAACTCGATCTATCCCTTCCCAATATCAAGACTGACACTTTTGCCACGCCCGACCCGGCTGCGCTCCGCGAGCCCCAAGCAGCCCATAAGCCACGCATCCTCCTGCTCTATGGCTCCGTGCGTCCGCGCTCCTACAGCCGTTTCCTAACATTCGAAGCCGCGCGTCTTTTAGTGGCCATGGGGGCGGAGCCGAAGATTTTCGACCCAAGCGGCCTCCCGCTGCCCGATGACGCCACCGAAGATCACCCCAAGGTGAAGGAGCTGCGCGATCTTGTAGCCTGGTCCGAAGGGCAGGTTTGGTGCTCGCCCGAACGCCACGGTGCCATGAGTGGAATTCTGAAGGCTCAGATTGATTGGATTCCCCTCAACTCGGGCGCTGTGCGCCCGACCCAAGGTAAAACGCTGGCAGTCATGCAGGTGAGCGGCGGTTCGCAATCGTTCAACGCCGTAAACCAGCTTCGCGTGCTGGGCCGCTGGATGCGGATGCTCACCATCCCCAATCAATCATCCGTGGCCAAAGCCTTTCAGGAGTTTGACGACGCAGGCCGGATGAAGCCTTCTTCCTATTACGACCGAGTGGTGGATGTGATGGAAGAGTTGGTGAAGTTCACGCTGCTCACGCGGGGTGTAAGCCCATACCTCACGGATCGTTACAGCGAGCGCGTCGAGACCGCTGAAGAGCTTTCCAAGCGCGTGAACCTGATCGAAGCAGTGGATGTGAAAAGCAAAGAGTGCGGATGCGCGCCAACCTGCTGCGCACCGGCACAAACTTAAATTCCTTTGCCGAGCGGGTTCTTGAGCAAGTATCTCCGGTAATCCTCATACAGCCGCAGTTCGGGATGTGCATGCGGCTTTGCGCCAGGAATGAACTCGGCCAGCTTTTGCAGCGGTTCGCTCGGACGGAGGGCCGTGAAGGCCTCGGCGATTTGCGCCAATAGGCGATCATCGACCTCCATGCCTCGCAAGTCGAGCGCGCAGAATATCCGCACGGCCTTCTCCAGTAGGAAAAGGTGCTCATCGTCTGCGGACACGCGTGGTGCTTGCCGTTTGATGTAGCGGCTGAAGCGGCGCGTCCGCTCGATGCTCGCGATGATGCGGCGGCCTTCTGGCGCGACGCTCTCGTCTTCAAACAGATAGACACCGGCATGAGAAAACCGGGTGCGCTCGCGCTGCGTTGCAACGGGAAGGTGCGCGCGCAATGTCCCGTAAGTCGTGCGGATCGTCTTACCGCTCACATGGGTAGTTGGCTCCAGTACCTTGATCGGCGTGCTTTCCGCGAAGCCGTGCAGCACCCGCAGGAACTTGTGCTCCGATAATTTGGCACCCGCCACATAGCGATTTCGAGGCGCGTATCTGCGCCCTCTTTTTTGTTTTTCGACGATACCCAACACCCGCACCTACGCTTCACTTCATGGTTGTTTATGTGCGGCTATTCTTCCCTTCGATTTTGCAGAAACGCCGCGTTTGCAGTAGTTTGCCAGCAGAACTTAAACAAACACTTCAACTCATACGTGTGTGTTCGAGAGCTAAGGCGCGGTGCTTGAAAACGAGCATCGCCAAAAACAACAACAAAAGGAGACTTGAGTTATGACCTACTGCCAACGCTGCGGACGCGATGTCTGCCAACCCTGTGCCTTCAAGCCGGTGAACGACAACAAGCGTGTTGTTGTTGTGGCGAGCGATGAGGAGCTATCCCGCCGCTCACATTTCCAACGTCTGGCAACCGCGACCCGCGCGCTTGGCATCTCCCGCCGCGAGATACCGAACTGGATTGCGGACACGATTTACGGATTTCGGGGCCGCATCACATGGCCGGATGGCAAGCCGTTTGAAATCGACGATGAAGATATCGACGCCGCTTTCAACGATGATGGCAGTTTCCGCTGGCTCTCAACCTTCATGTATTTCGCGGAATACGACCCGCGCCAGGCCCCTCAGCGCCGCATCATCGCCCGTTTACGCCTGATCGATCTCGCCTTCCGCATCTCTAACCCTGTGCGCGCCGGGTTCATTGCCAAGTAGCGCAAACTTCCTCCCAGCATCTTCCCCACACGCCCGCTGGTCGCTCCTAGCATCGACCATCTGCTGCAGGTCTGCCGCCATCTTGGTGGCGGACCGAAGCGGTGAAAGGAGCAATCCCAAATGCGCAACGCCAATGATCATCGCCAGAAGCGCCAGGATGTTTTCATGCAGTCCATCGAGTGGACGGCAAACATTCTGGCCTTCGTCGCCGCCTTCCTGCTGACCCCTGAAATCTATGCTCGCACGGTTCATTGGGTCGTGAGCTACACCGCGAGCCGTTACGGCGTGACCGGTGACGCGCTCGACCTCGTCAGCTTCGTCTGGTTCGTCACCATGGCGCTGCTGACCTTCTTCGTATCGCGCGCCACGCTCGCTACCGCCATCGTCGCAGCCGGTCTCGCTGCCGCGACCAGGTTCATCTGAAAAACCAAGCACCGTCGAAAGGAACTCTACAATGGCTCATATCCCTGACGTCATCATCAGCAAGCCCCGCAAGTTCGCGCACGACGCATTCACTATCCTCGCGGTGATCGCCTTTATCGTCGCAGCGCTCAACCTGCTCGCAGGCAACATCGGCACAGCAATCGTGTACGGCATCGTGACTGCGTTGGTTGGCAACATTGCCTCGAAAATCAAGTTCAAGTGGGTGCTGCGCGGCGGAACCGCTGTTTTCGAATGATAGCCAAAAGGGGGCCGCCGCGATGCGGCCCCTTGCTGTTTAAGGACAGGAGGCTGCGATGCACCCCACCGAATTCAACGAGCAATATCGCTTCGGCAGCGCAGGCTGGGCAGATGAGCGTCTGATCCGCAGTGCAGGGCTTCTCGCAGGGAGGGGCCTTCCTGTCGGTTTTATGGGACGCAAATCGCTGCATCTGGAGGGCGATGCGCCACTCATCACCTTTGGCGGCGCAGGCACGGGCAAGCTCACGACTGTGATCGGTCATATCCTATGTACGGTCCAAGACCGCTCGATGATCGTGCTCGATCCGAGAGGTGAGATCGCAGCCACGTTCATGCCTGCGCTGGCGCGGCACGGAATCGAAGCGTTCCTCTGGAACCCCTATCGCCTGCACGGGCTGCCATCACATCACTGCAACCCGCTTGATCCCATTGATCCGCGTAAATCGACCTTTCATGCAGATTGCAAACTGGCCGCACGGGCGCTCGTCACCGTCACCAGCCGGTCGGAGGGCAAGTATTTCGAGCAGCGCGGCAGCGGCTGGGTCGAAGCGATCATCAAGTTTGATGCGGAAATATTCGGCCAGACGAACCTCGCCAACTTGATGCGCGTCATCAATGTCGTCGAGGGCGACCTTGGGAATTGGGCGACGTTTCTGGAAGCCATGCGCACCTCTAAATTCGAAGACGTGCGCCGCACAGCGGGCGAGATGATCACGAAGCAGCAGGACAGCCCGCGCGAGTTCGGGTCGGTTATGGGTGAGATTTACGCGAGCCTGTCGTTCCTTGACGACCCAATCCTCCGCGCATCGTTGGAGAACCCGGATTTCTCGTTGGAGGATGTGTGCAATTCATCCAGCCCGAAAATTGTCTTCCTCATGATCCCGGCGGAATACCTTCACCAGAGCGCCGGTTGCCTCCGCCAGTTCTTCACGGCCTGCATGCTCTACAAATCACGCGCGCCGGGCTCTCGCCGGCTGCTGATGCTGATCGATGAAGCTGCTCAGCTCGGAGCGTTTCAGGCGTTGCAACAGCTTTACACCTATGGGCGGGGCATCGGCATCCAGCCGTGGACGTTCTGGCAGGATATCGGGCAGATCACCCACAACTTCGGCCCGAGCGGAACGGATACGTTCATGGCCTCGGCACAGATGCGCCAGTTTTTGGGCACACGGGATTTCAGCACGGCGCGGCTGATTTCTAACATGCTGGGCACCGAGACGTTGGAATACAACGACACCCGCTTGCAGGAGGAGGCATCGCGCCAGAAGCGACTTGCCGTGCAGCGCGTAATGGCTGGAGAAGACATGCTCACCGCCATGATGGAAGCCGCGCACTTCTCAAAGGCGGCGCAGATGCGGACCAAGCAAGCAAGGAAGCTGCTGACTGAGGACGAAGTCCTCTCATTGGGTTTGGATAAGCAGGTCCTATTCCTCTCCGGCAAGGAACCTCTGGCCGTGCTGGCGGATCGCAAACCCTATTTCGAGTGCGCGGAGCTGGCAGGGCTCTATCTGCCCAATCCGTATCACCCTCCATACGATCGTGTGCGCATCGCTGGACGTTGGGGAACGCGGGAGGCCCGCGTCATCACAGGACCTGTGCCGAAGAAATATTCGTCTTTCGCCCAATATCGGAATGGAAATTGGGCATACGTGGAAGGCTACCAACCCTGACACGTAAGGAGATCAGACATGAGCAACGACAATGACACTAAGCGCCCCTCTCACATAGCCTACCAAGTGCGGGAGGGCGATGAGAACAAGTCCTACTTCAACCGCATAGGTGCTGTGTGGAAACACAAAGACGGCGAGGGGTTCAACCTCGAGCTGGATTCCTTCCCGAAGGACGGCAAGGTGGTCGTCCGTTCCGTCCAGGAACGCATCCAGGAGACGAAGGACAACGCGCGCGATGGAGATCGCCGTGACGACAAGCGCACCGCCGAAAGGGAGGACCGTCGCCCGCGCGATAACGGTCCCCGTTATGAACGGTGAGCAAACCTGAGTTTGGCCGGGCCGCTTCTGGTGTCGTGACCAAAGCGGAACTCGACCAACGCATCGCAGCTCAGCCCAAGCCGAGGGCTGAGCTGCACCTCACGCCCAACGGCTACGAAGTGCAGACGGTAAACACCGAGCAATTCAAAGCCTACCGCGATCGCATTCATCACCTGCGTGCGCGGCTTAATAAAGCGCAGGACACACTGCGCGAAGATCGCCCCAAAGCGCTGCTGCGCGGACGCGCCAAGCAGGACTTCGATAGGGAGCGGTGAGAGCGCTCCCAGCTCCTCCGGGTTCAAGCCATGAAAACCTTCAGCAAGCTCGACCAAATCCGCACGCATCTCCGCCCTGAGCTTACGCCAACTGCGCGCGTCGCCACGTTAGAGGGCGGCAAACGCGTGCAGAAAAATCTTTCGATCCTGGAAAGCGATGCTGATCGTCTCGCAGACCTCGCTAAGCGCGATGGTCTCAGCCAAGCCCGGCTGCTGTCGGAAGCGTTGGATGCGTATGAGGGGCAGGCTACAAAAAAGACCAGCCGGATTGCTCTCGGCTGATCTCAGCAGTGCGAAAAGTCAGAACTTACTTCTTACCAGCGTCGTTCTTGGCATCGTTCCAGATTTTGTTCACGCGGTTGCGCTCTTCGGTGCTCATCCCGTTCGTTGAAACAGGATTGCCCTTCGTACCCGCATCCTTGATCTGCTGATCAGTGAGGTTGTTGTTGCTCATCGGCTGTAACTCCAGAGAACATCACTAGTTGAAACGGAGGAGAGTCTGCGCTTTCTCGTGGCGGATAAAAGGCAGCGCACGGAATATGACGGCAGTCGTGGATATTTTGATTACTGAAGGGTTTGCCACGGGATGAGCGCTGTGAGCGCTCTTGGTCAATCAGACGAGATCAAACTGCTGCGAGAGCTGCGTTTCAGGAGCAGCCGAATTGGCTTGAGCAACTGGCCCAATCGATAAGCGCGCAGCATTGTCAATGTCGAAGCGGTGAGCAGCTTCGCGAACTTGCTCCAAAGATAGGTCAGCATAACCGGCGTCAATGGTGTGCCAGTCGATGATCTTGCCGGTAAGCTCGTATTCAGTGGCCATAAGGCGAACCCGCTGACGGGGATCGGAGACTTGGAAGGCGTCCTGTAGCTTCCAGCGGCGCTTAAGCCCATCAAGATTGGCGCTTGTTAGCCAGCGCTCCGGATCATCGAGCGTGGATGAAATCAGCCTTGAGATGTCTGGGGCATTCGCAGGTGGTGCCGTGATGCAAATTTCATAAAATCCGAAATCCGAATACGGGACGTAAGCGGCGTATGAGCCCGAGTAGTTCAGGGCGCGAGCGCAAAGCTGACGGTCCAATTCCTTCTTTAACAGTTCTGTGAACGCAATGCACGCCATGCGGTCGTCCGGCGCGGCTTCAGTGTCTTGTACGTAAAATGACAGTTCTTGCGTATCCTGCACTTTGTGATGAGACAGGTGAACCGAGTTGCAAATTGGTTGAGTAGTCGCTGGCGCGGCCGTGCCGCGCGGTAAATTTCGTAAGAGTGCCTCAAGCTGAACCATGACCTGAGCCGGATCAACCGGCCCGGAGACAACGATCCCGATACGCTCGCCCACCACATTCGCGCGGTGATGGTCTCGCAAGGCCCCGGGTGTCATGGCCTCGATATCGCTTCTGAGGCCAAGGATCGTATTGGCAAATAGGTGGCTCCCATACAGGCGCTTCTGGAGTGGTGCCAGCAGCGGAAAATTCGTCCGCGATTCTAATTCTTCGTGCAAGATGCGGGATTGCTCGCGCTCAAAGCTCTCATCGTCGAAGGCGGGATCGAGAACCGCAGTTGAAATGAGCTGCAGCACATCTTGGAAGTCTTCGGCAACGCAGTCGGCCTCGATTAGTACTCGTTCTTTCGAGGTGTAGAATCCGCTGCTGACGCAGAGCCGTTCCAGGTCATCGGCGACATTGCCGGATGCAGTCCGCGCTTGGGACATGCAGTGTTCAAGGAAATGGGTAGACCCCGATACGCCGTCGTGGCGCGAGCCGTTGCGAATAACGAGGCGCACCGAGACGCCGTGGGAGTGGGGATTGGGATCGATACCAACTGAAATGCCGTTTGATAGAACCCCCGAAACAAAAGCCATTATGTATTATGAATAAATAACGGCTAAAAATCAAATTAGCGAAACTGGAATCGGCACCAGCGCTATTGATAGGGAGCGTTAGAGGAAGCGATCAAATGGAATCGGATCGAGATGACCGAGCCACGGCCGATCAGGCTTACCCCTCAGCGGATTTTGTTTGGTCGTTTCGGCGTCGCCATGGCGTTCTTGATGCCTTAGCGCCAATTCCCGCATCAAATCCGGCGGCATTTTTATTTTCGAAAATATTTTTGCTAGCATATTCATCATAATTATCAGCCAATCCGTTGCTATCCTACAGCTTGTTACCTTCAGCGTTCCGCCTGTTTTACGTCTTTGGCGCCTATCAACTGTCGCCCTGATCATTAGGCGGCTCGTTAATTGAAAGCTTGCCGATAACCGAGAGAGTCACGGCAACGGCGAGCGCCATAGACATCAGACCGAGCGACGCTTCTATCATGACCGTAATCCGGCCTGCACTCGATGCTGGGACAATGTCGCCGAAGCCAAGCGTAGTCCACACAACGACCGAGAAATACAACGCATCGAAAAAATTATGCGATGTAAAGCTGCCGCCTATTAGCACTCCGAAGTAGCTGTGCAGCTTAGCGAAAACAATAATTAAAAATAGCAAATTTATCAAGAAATATGTGTAATGGAGAATAATCGTAGTTCTATTGTGGGGAATTTTTTCGGTCAGGATGTTAAAGATATCCGATAGGGTAAGCCACAATACCAGCGCGCCCATGAGAAAGCAGAGATAAGGTGTGAAATGTCCCAGGTCGGCAGATACTAGCGCTAAGATAATTAAGTGCGGCCAGAAGAAGCCTATGAGCCATACAGAATATTCAGTGTATTTGCCTAGCAGCACGAATAAATAGGACGCTAGGTATGCCGCTATCGCCGCGACATACATAAAATAAGGCCACACAGGGCCATACTCAATCAGCAGATAGGCTGCTGCGACGAGCAGAACGATTTCAAACGAACGTAGGTGGCATAAAGCGCGCCGATGGACATCAGCGTCCAATAAATGTGGAACGCCCAATACATTACGTTGGCTGATGCCAGTGATGCAAAGCTAGACACTTAAGCTCTCCGAGTATCTGGGCCACGACAATGCTAAGAATGTTATCGATGCGGACTTCCGGCCACTAGGTGGAAAAGGAAGCCCCCACCCTTGGGTGATGACTGCTGTTACATCGGCAGCTCCAGCAAGGGCACAGCCGATGCAGAAGCTAATATCGATAGCTGGTTTCACTGCCGCGCTCGTTATGTGCGCCGTATCCGGCGTGATGAACTATCTGTTCATGGCCTCGCTCGGGAAGACGCCGCTGGAGGGCCAGGTGCTAGGCGCGGCCTCCGCCGCGGCGGACGTACTCAAAGCGCTGCTTCCGTTTTTCATCGCTTGGAGCTGGGCGGCGAAGCGCATGGTGGCCGCGTTTAGCGGTGCGCTCGCCTTCGCTTTCTTCGCAGGCTTCTCGCTTTTGAGCGCCATCGGCTTTGCCGCAGCTACGCGAGGCACGCTGGTCGAGAGTCGTGAAGGCCTCACGCAATCGCATGAGCGCGTGCTTGGCTCACTAAGAGCGCTCGAAGCGCGGCGCGGCGGCTTACCTACTCACCGTCCTGCAGCTGTGCTGGAAGAAGAAATTGAGGCTAAGCGCCAGAACAGGCGTTGGCATGTGTCGAGAGATTGCACGAACGCAACTGAGGGCGAAAGCAGGTCATTCTGCGCAGAGTATTTTCGTCTGCGCGCCGAACTGGCGGCTGCGCAGGAAGCGGATCGCCTATCCGTGCAGATTGGCAGCCTGCAGCTAGAGAGCGTAAGGCTGCGGGAGAGCGGTGCGGGGCAAGATAGCGATCCACAATCCTCGCTGCTCAGTCGGATCACTGGTCAGAAGCCGGAGCCTGTGCGGCTTGCGCTCACCATCGCCGTTGCACTGCTGGTCGAGATCGGGGCCTCACTCGGGCTATTTCTCGCTAGCGGCCACAATTCGCCATTGGGTCCATCTTCGCCAATCTTGCAGCAGGCCAAGCCAGCAGGCTGCATTGAGGAGTTTTGCCTGGAGGCGCTGACCGCTGCCCCGCATTCCGCGCTGTCTATGGAGGAGATTCTTCGAGCCTACGAAGCCTGGTGTGCCAGCAAAGGCCTGACAGCGTCCGATGTGGACACCGTCAGCGAAGTCTTTGCAGCTATCGCCTTGGCAATTCCCTTGCCCTATGACGGCAAGGCATATCGGGGGCTCGCGCTGTCGGGATCGGGGGCTTTATCATGAAGCCGCGATCTTGCTCAGCAAGTCGATGGCGTTGAGGCGTTCAGGTCTGTCAGCAACGGGGTCAGGATTAGCCGCCACAGCTCTTAGACCTTCGACATATGCGTTGGGTAAGGAGTTCCGCTCTGCACCCGCTATCACGAGATCACGGTACCAGTCATAGGGTACGAGTGCGGTGTTGCTAGACTGTGCCAGAGCCAGATACGTGACGGCATCAACGGGTGAGGCCGGAGCAGTAAAAACTTGGAAGTCCTGGCAGGCGTAGCCCGGACCCTCGTGCCGATCGAGATCGGTCTTTTCACTGGCATCAATCGAAAAAATGACGCCGTAAACACGCGCGGATGCGTCGTTGGCTTTGATCAGGGTGGCTTTTCCGGAGCCATCCTTGCTTATCTTGTGAAACACAAGTTCATAGCCATCGACCCATGCGGAGCCAACCGCATGCGCAGATTTGCAGCGCCTTTGAAGGCGCTCTGCCAGCATGTTCGATCCATACGCGAAGTACCGAATCGTGGTCATGCTGACACTCTAGCATTACCGCTCCCGATCCATATCCCTATCGCGACCTCGGCGCGGTGCGCGGTCACCCTTACGCAGGCGCTCGATGCGATCGTCCATCGAAGGCGTGGGCCGGGCTTCTTGAGTGAAGGTTTTGGTGACCTTCGCTGCTTGTTCAGGCCTTTCGATCTTTTTTGCAGCCTGCTGATCGGCGCGCAAATCCTTCAGCAACGAGGCATGACGTTCGCGCGCGGCCTTGATCTGCGTCTGCAGCGCCCGCCGCTCCTGCATTTGGGCATCAATAACCGCTTGTCGCTGCGCGCGATCACGGGCAAGAGCCGCGTATGCGTCGCGTTCGTTCTGACGCTGCACCTCAGCATGTTTGCCCGATAGTCGGCCCCACAGCCCTTTTAGCCCTTTGTCGAAGCGATCCGCCCGCGTGCGGGTTTCCTCGGCCCATCGCCGTTCTTGCCCGGTCTTGAGTCGCGTGCGCTCAGTCCTTTGCGCATGAACCATTGCCGCGCGCTGTTGATCGAGCGGGACAAGCGCACGCCGCTTTTCTTGATCAGCCTCTCGCCGCAGTCGCAGGAAATTGGCTGAAAGCTCTTTGGCAAGTTCCGCCCTGGCCGCCTGCACGCTTGGGAGTGCGTCCGACGGGCCGAGTCGCTTCTCGATCTCTTTGGTCTTCTTGCCGGTGTAGCGGGCCACAGAGAGCACTTCGCCCTCGGGCGTGATCGCCACATGGCCGCGCCGGTCGCCTTTGGCGAGCGTAATGCCGCGAGCCTTCAGCGCCTGCACGAAAGCGGCCTTGGAATCCGAAACGGCCCAACATTCCTGCATCAGCTCTTTGAGATCGCGGGCATCGCGTCCGATGCGCTTGGCCTGCTGCCATTCCTGGAGAGAAAAGTTGCGTGGATCGGCCTCGCGGCTGTTCATCAGGCCGCGCGGCATCTTCCAGCCGTTTTCCAGATAAAGCTCGCGCGAGAGATCGCGCAGCCGGGTTTTGAAGAAGGGAAGGTTGATGGCCGTCATCGTCTCGGCATCAATTCGGCTCCAAACCGCATGGGCGTGGCGGCGGCCCTCCTTTTCGTGAAAAACCACCACGCGCGGCTGCCCCGCAAGGCCGGTACGCTGCTCAATTCGCTCGATGGCGCTCTCAAACGTCTCGACAGAAACCCGCTCCTGCGGCGGCGGGCTGAGCGAGACCGAGAACAGAAACTGCTTACAGCGCGTGCCCAGGCTGACGGCATGCGCCTCCGTCAGCGCTCCGGTCAGGTCGTGCGAGATGAAGCTCCGAATCTCGTGAGTCTCGACGTGCTCATTTTCGTCGGTACGAAGGAGGTGCTGGGCGAGCTGCTTTCCGCCGCCGCGCTGTGAAGCCTTGAGGATCATTGGCTGATCACCGCTTGCGCAGGCCAAGGGCCTTCATCAGCAGGGCCTTGATCGCGGCGATATCCGCGCAAGCCTGCTGCAGAGCTGCTTCCACCTCTGGCGTCATTGGCAAAGCGCCGAGTCGGGCAAGGCGGGCTAACTCCTGCACGCTGCCCGATACCTCCATTGCCCCGAGCCTGGCCAGAACCGTGGCAAACGCTTGCCGGTCCTTTCGGTCATGACGTGCGATGCGCTTTTTGGGCGGCGCGTTGTCGTTAGCGGGGAACAAGACCTTGCGAGCGTAGGCACTGACTGGCTGCCGCCCCGCACGCCGCTCAAGGTCAGCCTTGAGCTCCGTTGTCAGGGGTATCGACAGAATCACGCGGCTTGTTTGTTTCGGGCGGTCCTCGGGCATCATGCCCAAACTGTGCCATGACCGCTCAAGCGAGCTGGGCGGAAGGTGGCTAGGGCCCGCAACCCGCCTTATAGCCCTTATGCTGGTCGCCTGTGGTTGACCCATCGGACTGCATACACGTCTTGAATTCATTATGCCGCTCGTCCGCACAGGCTGCGAGCAAGTGAGCCGACATCAACAAAAGGCCGATTAAAGGTTTGCGCATTGCGAGCTACTCCCCCTCGTTGGAATCGAAGGTGCTGACAAAGCGTGACCAAAATTCGGACGTTGCCGAAATTGACAGTGTACAAACCGATCTGATACCGTTTTCTCGTGCCGTGGATCGAGAAGGAATCTTCCTCCCACTCTTTTTCCCGGCTCAGGAAGCATCAAGGTTCGGGATGAGGCTCAAACAGTTGAGAATACTCAGCTAAGTCGTCGTTCAGAGCTTCGAGCAACTCAAGCAATTGGTGCGAACTGGACCCGTCCGGGCGCGCCACGATTTCCAAGTCATTTAACATATTGATTTTATTGTGGTTTTATGGGAAATCTAATTAGACCCGTCTGGATGCCTCAGCCAATACATTGATTTTAATAATGAAATTAGTTCGAACGCCACACCGTTTATATTTTCGGACTACCGACCGGGCTCCAAGCGCGTTTGCGATACGGGTGGCAAATCCTTCGCGCCCTCGCGCACCGGCTTTGCTTCGAGATCGGCAATCAAAGCCTTCATCTCGTTTATTTCGCGCACCTGGGCTTTGATAATCTCATCGGCGAGTTTCCGGACGCGCGGATCGCGAATATGCGCGCGCTCACTGGTCATGATCGCGATCGAGTGGTGCGGGATCATCGCGCTCATGTAACTGACATCATCAACGGTCTCTTGGCTGCGGACCAGCCAGAGCGAGGCCGCGAACACCACGACGCTCGCACCGATAATCGCGGCGTTCACGGTCTTGTTCTTATACATCGACCACATGAACCCCATCATTACGACCGCCATGGTGGCCCCCATCAGCAGTGCCATCCATGATCTGGTCTGGCTGAACGTGGCGTGATCGAGCGCATAAGTGTTGAGATACATGAGACCGAACATGATCACGGTGGAAGCCGCGATCATCGCGGCGAAGCGGGCGTAGGACATCACGATTTTCCAACTGGGTTTGGTGCCGCCGGATCGCACGGACCCAAAGACAAGCTAGAAAAATAAACGAGCTGTCGATCGAAAAGGTTCCAAAAAGAGCCTATCGGCGCGCCGATAGGCTCATGCATTTAGATTGCCTAGATTTGCGCGCTGCGAAGCCGCAGGGCATTGGCAATGACGCTCACCGAAGACAATGCCATGGCGGCTGCGGCGATCACTGGCGAGAGCAGCAATCCGAAAGCGGGATACAAAATGCCTGCGGCGACCGGCACACCCGCCGCGTTATAGATAAACGCGAAAAACAAGTTCTGCCGGATATTGGTCATGGCCGCCGCCGAAAGATGCCGGGCTTTGACGATGCCGTTGAGATCGCCTTTGAGCAACGTCACGCCCGCACTTTCCATCGCGACATCGGTGCCTGTTCCCATCGCGATGCCGACATCGGCCGCAGCGAGCGCAGGGGCATCATTGATGCCATCGCCGGCCATGGCAACGATGCGTCCCGCGTGCCGCAGACGCTCGACGATTTTGCCCTTATCCTCGGGCAGAACTTCGGCTTCGACCTCCTCAATGCCGAGCTTCGCGGCAACGGCCTTGGCCGTAGTCGCGTTATCACCCGTCAGCATGATGACCTTGATACCAGCCCCTTTCAGCGCTGCAACCGCTTCCGGGGTCGTGGGCTTTACCGGATCGGCGATCGCGAGAATACCGATAACCTTGTCATCAGACCCGACAAAGATCGCTGTTGAGCCGTCCTTGCGGAGCTGATCGGCAGGCTCGTCAAAAGCCTGCGTATCGATCTGCGCTTGCTCCATGATCCGGGCGTTGCCGATCACGAGACGCTGTCCATCGACAATCCCCGTCACGCCCTTGCCGATCGGCGAGTCGAATTCCGAGACGGCGGAGAGCTTTAGGCCGCGTTCATTAGCCGAGCGGACGATTGCTGCGGCCAGAGGATGCTCGCTCGCCACTTCGAGACTCGCGGCTAAGCGCAGAAGCTCGGCTTCTTCGATGCCCGATGCGGTATGGATCGCAACGACGCTCGGCCGTCCTTCGGTCAGCGTCCCGGTCTTATCAATGACGAGAGTATCGACCTTTTCCATGCGTTCCAGCGCTTCGGCGTTCTTGATCAGCACGCCGGACTGAGCGCCGCGCCCCACGCCGACCATGATCGACATCGGTGTGGCCAAGCCAAGCGCACAGGGACACGCAATGATGAGAACGGAGACGGCGGCGATGAGGCCGTAAGTGAAGCGCGGTTCCGGGCCGAGCAATCCCCAGATTGCGAATGCCAGTAACGCGACCGCGATCACAGCAGGTACGAACCATCCTGAGACCTGATCGGCTAGCTTTTGGATCGGCGCGCGGCTTCGCTGCGCCTGCGCCACCATTTGTACGATCTGGGCAAGCATGGTGTCGCGGCCGACCTTGTCGGCACGCATGATGAACGCGCCCGATTGATTGATCGTACCGCCGATCACCTGATCGCCGGTCGATTTGGTCAACGGCATCGATTCTCCGGTGACCATCGATTCGTCGATTGAGCTTCGCCCTTCTATGATCTCGCCATCGACGGGCACGCGCTCACCGGGTCGCACACGCAGGCGATCGCCTGCTTGCACATCATCGAGCCCAACATCCGCTTCGGTGCCGTCGGCACTCAGTCGACGTGCGGACTTGGGCGAGAGATCGAGCAGTGCGCGGATGGCACCACTCGTGTTTTCGCGCGCTCTCAATTCAAGAACCTGCCCCAAAAGCACGAGAACGGTGATGACGGCAGCGGCCTCGAAATAGACGGGCACCGCACCGTCGCTCACGCGCATCGATGCCGGAAACACATGCGGGAGAGCCGTTGCAACAACGCTGTAGAGCCATGCCACGCCTGTGCCCATGGCGATGAGCGTGAACATGTTGAGGTTGCGTGATTTCACGGATGCCCAGCCGCGCTCGAAGAACGGCCAGCCGGCCCATAAGACGACGGGCGTTGCGAGCGCGAATTGCACCCAATTGGAGACCGTCTGGCCGATCCAATGATTGAGCCCGGTCAGATGTCCGCCCATTTCGAGGGCGAAGACCGGGAGCGTCAGCGCCAGTCCGATCCAGAACCGCCGCATCATGTCGGCCAGTTCGGGATTTGGTCCCGTATCCGCACTCACCGTTTCCGGTTCGAGCGCCATGCCGCAGATCGGGCAGAAGCCCGGACCCGGCTGGCGAATTTCAGGATGCATCGGGCAGGTATAGATCGCGCCTTCGATGACCGGCGGCGGTGCGCGGTCTTTGAGATACTTCGCCGGGTTGTCGTCGAACTTTGTCTTGCAGCCAACGGAGCAAAAGTAAAACGGGTGCCCCTCATGGAGTGAGCGGTGCTTTGCCGTATGGGGGTCAACAGTCATGCCGCAGACCGGGTCGCGGACTTCGTTTGCCGAGGCTGGGGACTGGCCGTGATCGTGGTCGTGGTGGCCACTATGCTTATGGGCGCAGCAGGATGCTTTATGCCCTGCGGGTTCTTGTGTTTTTGATGTCATCACGGCCTCACAAATCTACACCCCCCGGGGGTATGTCTACTTGACACCTACACCCGGTAGGGGTATAAGTCAAGTATGGAGAAAACGACGAGCGATTTCTGTCTGAAACGTTTGACCAAGATCGAGGGTCAGGTGCGCGGCATTGCGCGCATGGTTGATGAAAAGCGCTATTGCATCGACATTATCACGCAGATTTCCGCCGTTCGCGCCGCCTTGCGAAAGGTGGAGGAAGCCGTCCTGAAGGACCATGTCGGTCACTGCGTGGAGCATGCGATAGCCAGCGGAAACGCCGCTGAACAACGCAAGAAAGTTGCTGAGTTGATGGAAGTATTGGCGCGGTCGGATCGATAAAGGGCCGGGGCGCTTTTACGCGGTGGAAGTCAGAGTTATAATTGTTACCAATAGAAAGGTCGCAATGTGAATGTAAGGCGTGTACTTGAAGGATTGATCGTTGTGGTTGCCCTGTTTGTCGGGACCACTGCGAGCGCCTTTGCGCACGCCGGACACTCACACGCGCAGCCCGCCTCCGTAGCAATGCCTGCTTCCGTGATTTCGACAACCACGCCCACGACGGTTGTTCAGAAATCAAGCGATGTTATACCGCTCTTCGCGACCTTGGGCGGCGCTCGCGCCGATATGGCTCATCCGGGAGATCCATTAGCGATAGGGACACAACGTCCTGAGAACGCGCCTTGCACGCCCGGCACCTGCGGCTGCCAAGGCGCATCCATGTGCGGCACCGGTGGACACTGCTGTGCATCGATGATGCCGGAGTCCATGCACTGGGCCCCGGATTATCGCGATCATATGCGCTATCACTTGGCACGTCTGGGGTGGGTCTATCCTGACGTTGTCTTCGGTCTCGATCGCCCTCCGAAGGCCTGATAACCGCTCTCGACAGAGCCTTGGTGACGCGCTGGCCGCACTCAGCGGTTCCCGCGTGGTCTCTCCCTCACATTTGAGAACGCTTGGCGACCTCCGTCGCTGAGAACAGTCGTTCGACCACGCTCCCGCAAGGCAAAACTGCGGAGCGTCGTGGATGCGGCACTCTCGATATGAACACCTATTAACGAAAGGACTTACGATGAAACCGACTATTTTTCTTCTCGCTGCTGCGTTGCTCTTTGCGCCCACCATCGCCAATGCCGAAGGCGGCTGCTGCAAGGGGATGGAGCAATCCGGCGGTATGGGCTGCATGAAAATGGCAGAATCCGGCGCCGGTCATGACATGCACGACATGAAAGGGCCTGATCTCACGAAAGGCGAGGCTGCGGCAGCCTTCGCGGCGATCAACGCCAAAATGCACAAGGCCATGGCCATCGAGTTCTCGGGCGATGCCGATGTCGACTTCATGACAGGCATGATCCCGCACCATCAGGGCGCGATCGATATGGCAAACGTGCTTCTGAAGTACGGCAAGGACGCAGAGACCCGCAAGCTCGCCGAAGAAATCATAAAGGCGCAGGAAAGCGAGATTGCCATGATGAAGGCTTGGCTCGCCAAGCGTCAGAAATAACTGTCACGACGAAAGCGAGGCTATGGCCATGATGAAGCGCATTGACTTACTTAAACACCGGCTGCGTGCCATCACGGCGTTGGCGGCTGTGCTGTTCGTTGCGGTCATAGCCTTTTCTGCCTCAGGCGCATATGCCCACGGCGGTGAAGATCACGGCGGCGAGGAAGCCGCCGTGACTTCGGCCTCCGGGCCGCGTGTCGATGCACACTCGACGGATTTTGAGCTGGTCGGCATCCCGAGCGGTCGCGACGGCGGTGTGCTCAACGTCTATCTCAACGACTACGCGACCAACAAGAGTATCGCAGGCGCGACCATCGAGTTGATTCGCGGCGGGGAGACGATCTCCGCCGTAGAAGCCAACGGCATTTATCGGTTCAAGGCCCCGTGGGTCACAACGCCGGGCCACTATGATCTGACTTTTTCGATTGCGGCTGGTGAGAAGGCTGACCTGCTGATCGGTCGCCTCGATATTCCTGCCGCGCCTCCGGCGGCGGCAGCTCACGAGTCCATCTGGGATCATATCGTGCCGCACGATTCCGGGCTCGCGAACCTCCCCATCTGGGTACCAGCGGTAACAGTCGCACTTGCTTTGCTGCTTGCGTCGCTAGCCCTTAAAGGGCCGTCTGCGTTTCGTGCCGTCTTCCTGACGGCAGCTTTCATGAGCGGAATTAGCAGTGTGGCGCTTGCGGCGGTTGTGCTGGCCAACGGTGCACGCGTCTTTCCAGAATCGTCGGTCGCGTTGCTGGATTTGCCCGATACATCGCGACGGCTTGAAGATGGGGCGGTGTTCGTGCCCAAGCCGACGCAGCGGCTGCTTGGTGTTGCCACAGTGAAAGCCGCAAAGGCAGAAACTGTGCAGAAGACGGTGCGGCTCATCGGTCAGGTGATACCCGATCCCAACCGCAGCGGTGTTGTTCAATCTTTGCTGGCTGGACGCATCGAGCCGCCCGAGAACGGGTTTCCGCTAATCGGCAGCACGATCAAGAAAGGCGATCTGCTCGGTTATCTGGTGCCGCGTGTCGAACTCGTTGACCAGAGCGACATCACGCAGACGCAAGGCGATCTCGATAAGCAAATCGCCCTTCTCGAAGCCAAGCTCAAACGTATTGAACCCTTGAGTGGTGCGGCCGTACCCGCCAGCCAAATCGCCGATACGAAGATCGAACTCGATATTCTTCTCAAGCGGCGCGCGGCGATCAAACCCGTTCTGAAAGAGCGCGAGGAACTGCGCTCGCCTGCTGACGGCATTCTAGCGCAATCGAACGTGGCAGCAGGCCAAGTGGTCGAAGCGCAGACACTGCTGTTCCAGATCGTCGATCCGAAAAATCTGTGGGTCGAAGCCCTCGCCTTCGATGCTGCGACGGCGGCAGGTATTGAGCAATCCGGTGCGCAGGCGCTCGCACAGACAGCCGATGGACGAAAGGTTGCCGTGAGTTTCGCCGGGCGTTCGCCGGCGCTTCGTCAGCAGGCGGTTCCGCTGCGATTCCGGATTGAAGGAGAGGGCCCTGCGCTGAATGTCGGGGAGCCGGTCACAGTTCATGCGCCAATCAACGAGTCGGTTTCAGCGATCACGCTTCCGCGTGCAAGCGTGGTGCGATCAGGCAATGGCCAGTCGGTTGTGTGGGCGCATGTTGAAGCCGAGAGGTTCGAGCAGCGCGTGATTAAAACCGCGCCGGTCGATGCCGAGCGGCTTGGCGTGACGGGCGGTCTCGAAGCTGGAACGCGGGTGGTGACTCGCGGTGCCGAACTCATCAATCAGGTACGGTGAGGAGGCATCCATGTTCAATTTCCTCATCAAGACCAGTCTAAACAACCGTTTGATTGTTCTGGCCGCAGGGGCATTGCTTGTGGTGTGGGGCAGCTTCGCGCTTCGGACGCTTCCGGTCGATGTTTTTCCCGACCTCAACAAACCGACTGTGACCATCATGACGGAAGCGGAGGGCTTGGCTCCGCCCGAGGTCGAGCAACTCGTCGGTTACCCTATCGAGACGGCGCTCAACGGAATTGCTGGCGTGACGCGCGTCCGCTCCGTGGCTGGCATCGGCCTGTCGATCGTCTACGCTGAGTTTGACTGGGGCACGGATATCTATCGCAACCGTCAGCAGGTTGCGGAAAGACTGGCAAGCATCGCCGCCCAGCTGCCGCCCGGCATTACGCCGCAAATGGGACCTGTGTCGTCGATCATGGGCGAAATCATGCTGATCGCCGTCACGGGTGACGGCAAGGCCGATGCCATGACCGTACGCGAAACAGCAGACTTCATCATCCGGCCGCGCCTGCTCTCGATTGCAGGGATCAGCCAAGTGATTCCCATCGGGGGAGAGGTCCGGCAATTCCGGGTCACGCCGAACATTGCGGCGCTGGCATCGCTCAACATTGGTGTAGAGGACATCGAGCGCGCTATCCGCGCCTTTGGCGGCAATACCGGCGGCGGGTTCGTCGATCAACATGAACGCGAATATCTGATCCGCAACATAGGTCGTACGACAGACCTCGAAGATCTACGCAGTGTCGTAATCACGACACGAGAGGATCAGCCTGTCTTTCTGCATCAGGTGGCTGATGTCGGCTATGCGGCACAGGTCAAGCGCGGCGATGCCGGATTCAACGGCGCGCCGGCCGTCATCATATCGATCCAGAAGCAGCCGGGCTCCGACACGATCACGGTGACGAACGAGGTGGAAAAGGCTCTGGCCGAGCTTAGTAGAAACCTCACCAATGGTGTCAAAGCTGAACAAATTCTGTTCCGGCAGGCGGATTTCATTTCGACCTCGATCGCCAACGTCAAGACCGTGCTCTTCGAAGCAGCGATCGTCGTCGCGGTCATTCTGTTCCTGTTTCTGTTGAATGTACGGACGACGCTCATATCCTTGACGGCGATCCCGCTCTCGTTGTTCGTGACGGTTCTGGTGTTCAAGGCCTTCGGCCTTTCGATCAACACGATGACGCTTGGCGGCTTGGCCATTGCCATCGGTGAATTGGTCGATGACGCCGTGGTCGATGTCGAGAACATCTTTCGGCGGCTCAGAGAAAACCGGGCAAAGGCAAACCCTAGACCGCTTCTTCAAGTGGTCGCGGATGCCAGCATCGAGGTGCGATCCGGGATCGTCTACGCGACCTTCATCATCGTGCTTGTCTTTATTCCGCTCTTTGCCCTCTCAGGCATAGAAGGTCGCCTCTTTGCTCCGCTCGGCATCGCCTACATCGTTTCCATCCTCGCAAGTCTTCTCGTCTCGATAACAGTGACGCCGGTATTAGCCTCGTATTTACTGGGCCGCGCCAAGCAGCTCGATCATCACGATGGTGCCTTCGTGCGGGTGCTCAAGCGCGGCAATGAACGCTTGCTCGATTGGGCCTTCCGGCGTTCGAATGCCATCATCGCACTAACACTCGCAGCCGTGCTTGTTGCCGGCGTTATGGCGGCGGCTTTGCCCCGCGCGTTTCTGCCCTCGTTCAACGAAGGCACGCTCACCATCAGCATGACCTTCAATCCCGGCATCTCGCTCGAAGAGAGCCACCGCATCGGCCTGATTGCCGAGAAACTCTTGACCGAGGTGCCGGAAGTCAAAACCGCCGGACGGCGGACCGGGCGCGCCGAGCTTGATGAGCATGCGGAAGGGGTACATTCGAGCGAAATTGATGTGGATCTGGAGAAGTCTGATCGCACGCGTGAGAACATCCTTGCCGATGTCCGCGCCAAGCTCGCCGTGCTTCCCGCGACGATCAATGTCGGTCAGCCGATTTCGCACCGTCTGGACCATTTGCTCTCCGGGGTGCGAGCGGAGATCGCTCTCAAAATCTACGGGGACGATCTCGACACCCTGCGAAGCCTCGCCGAAACGCTGCGCGCGAAGCTCTCCGGCATTGACGGCTTGGTCGATCTGCAAACCGAAAAGCAGGTGCTGATCCCGCAGCTTGAGATTCGCGTCGACCCCGACCGGGCCGCGTTGTTTGGTGTGACACCGGCCTCCGTCACGGAGGCACTGGAAAGCCTGTCCAACGGCCGGACCGTGTCAACTGTCATCGACGGCGCGAAGCGTTTCGATGTCGTCATGCGCCTATCCGAGGCTGACCGGACCACGACGGGCCTGAGCGAGCTTCTGATCGAAACGCCGAAAGGCCGCGTTCCGCTCAACCGCATTGCAAGCGTTGAAGAGACGGAAGGTCCCAATCAGATCGCAAGAGAGAACGGCCGCCGCCGAATAGTCGTGCTCGCCAACACGGACGGCTCCGATATGGCGGAGATCATCAACCGCATCCGCGAAGTCGTATCTCAGACACCGCTCCCCAGCGGCTATTCGACGAGCTTGGAGGGAACTTTCTTGGCGCAGGAGGAGGCCTCACGGCTCATCCTCGGCCTTTCGCTGATCTCGCTCGCATCGATCTTCGTTGTTCTATACAGCCGTTACCGCTCCGCGGCTCTCGCGCTGATCATCATGGGCAATATCCCGCTTGCCTTTATCGGTAGCGTGATCGCGCTTTGGATCGCTGATCAACCGCTCTCCGTCGCCTCGATGATCGGCTTTATCACCTTGACAGGGATCAGCGCGCGCAACGGCATTTTGAAGATCAGTCACTATATCAATCTGGCTCTCTATGAAGGGGAGAGCTTCGGCGATCGGCTTATTGTGCGCGGGAGTCTGGAGCGCCTAACCCCGGTGCTCATGACGGCACTCTCGGCCGGAATGGCGCTGATCCCACTGCTCTACGGGGCTGACGCGCCGGGTAAGGAAATCCTGCATCCGGTTGCGGTGACGATTTTCGGCGGTCTTATCAGCGCGACGCTGCTCGACACGCTTTTGACACCAATTCTGTTCCGAAAATTCGGCGCGGGACCTTTGCAGCGGCTCAGAGATAGCCGTCCGCTGGCGGGGGACACCCAGACGATTGAAGCCTACTAACGACAAGAGGAGAAAAGTTATGTTCAAAGACTTCCATAAATCCACGCTGATAGCTTTGATGGCGGCGCTAATGCTTGCGCTTTCGCCCTACGCTATGGCGCACGAGGCGACCAAAGGGCCAAACGGGGGTGCCCTCGTCGATGTCGAAGGGCATCACATCGAGTTTGTTCCGGGCGAGGGGCAGTTCACATTTTATCTCACTGGAGAGAAAGATGCTCCGATCGACTCCGCAGGGTCGAAGCTAAAAGCCATCATCCTAGACGGCGGCAAAACCCAACAGGTGGATTTGACGCCAAGCGAGCCTAACAAGCTGACTGCTGAAGCATCTGCGTCATCAGGCGCCAAAGTGGTCGTATCGGGCACTCTCGCCGACGGGCATGCTCTGCAAGCAAGATTTGTGGTGCCGTGAGAGTGGCACATATGCGGGCCTGAACCGCTGCCGGAGATACGGAACTAAGTGCTACCGCCGGTCTGTGCAACACGTGCTGATGGACCGGCAACACACATCATGAGGCGAGCAAAGCTGAAATTGACAGTATGCAAATTAATCTGATACTTTTTCTCTCGTGCCGCGAAGATGAGAGGGAATCTTCTTCCCGCTCTTTTTCCCGGCGCGCGGTGCGTCAAGGCTCCGGATAAGGCTCAAACAGTTGAGAACACTCAGCTAAGTCGTCTTTCAGAGACTCGAATAGTTCAAGCAATTCGTTCGAACTATTTCCATAATGGCGCGCCATTTTTGAAAGAACGGCTTGCACGCTCGGTCTGAGGCGCAGCACAGCGCAGCCGCTCAGAGCCCAAAAACTGCGCCTCTTTCAATCTCCTGAATCCGTGTGGCCATGAGGCAACAAGCCGTAGCCCGTGTATTGCCAAGCCTCATCATGCTCCTTAGCGTGAGCGCGATAGGGGCCTGTCGTGCAGAAACGCGTTGCCTTAAATATCGTCCTGTTGGTGGTGCTCGCTGTCCGCAGCTTGCTGCCTTCAGGATTCATGTTGCAGGCAGCCGCTGATTCCTCTGGCAAATTGGAAGTCGTGATCTGCACCGGTAGCGGCATCAAGATGATGACCGTTGATGAGAATGGTGCGCCTTCGCAGCTCCCTCCTAGATCGCAACATCTTGATCATGGCCTTTGCCCGTATGCCGGTGCAGGCGGGATGACGCTAGCCTCGGCAGACTTTACTGGCGTTGCAGGGCACGTTGAGTATGCCGCGGTAACTTATACGCTTGCGGTTTCGCAGTTTGCGGAAACGCCACAGCCTGGCGCAACGTCGGCTCGCGGACCTCCTGAATTGATCTGATCGAACGCGTGCTTAGTGGCCGTACGTCGCTTCCGTTTCAGGAAGCGCGCCTGTTGCTCCCTTCAGACTCAATTCGGTTTCGCATCATGCTATCTTCGCTGCCGCCGGCGGCTTTTCGGTCCGCCTGTTCCGTCGCCGCACTGTCTCTTCCATCAACGCCGATTTCCGGTTCGTCATTGGCTCGGCAGGCCCCGGCCGGGCTCGCGGCGGCTGGAGGAAACGTATCTATCGAGCGACGCGCCAAGTTCTCGCTCTTTGAAGGAGTGATGCCCGCCGATAGCGGTCACGCACACCACGGTCGATGATGAAGTTCCTGCTTCACACGCTGATCGTTTCTGCGCTCGCGCTGAAAGCTTTGCTTCCCGCAGGGTTCATGCTGGCGCGAGCGGCGGGAACGGAGCACGTCGCTATTGTCATTTGCACCGGCTACGGCCCGCAGACAATAATTCTTGATGAGACTGGCAACCCGGCACCCGCCAGCGAGCAACACGGCGCAGAGCGCTGCGCGTTTGCGAATACCGGGGCCATTCCTCTATCAGACGAACCTCCTTTCCGCCTGCCGGCGGAGGTTCGGTATGCTGCCGTTGCCTATCGCGTGTCACGAGAGGACGCACGCGTAACCCCAAAGCCAGGCGCTGTCTCTGCGCGCGGTCCTCCTATCGTTCTGATCTGACGACTTCGAACCGGATAGCGCTTGATTGCGGATCAACCGCGCAATCCATTCCAAAAGTAGATTAGCCGAAAGCCAGACAATGACAGCCCTAGAATGCGTGTCGCGCGCCGACCGCCTGCCCAGAAACCGTGTTTCTGTTCTCTTTGCATCTCTCATAACCGTGTCTGCAATCGCTCTTGTAGCGAACCAAGCGCACGCTCAGCAGCAAGCAGAGCCAGCCGAACTGCCGCCTGTCGAGGTCACGACGTCGGCTAAACTGCAGAAGAAGGCAACGCTTGCTAAATCCACTAAGACGTCTAGCGGCGCGGAGGCACCTTCTTACGTACCGCCGGCAGACGTGGCTCCGGCGGAAGCAGCTCAGGCAGACGCAGCTCAGGCAGACGTCGATCCAGCAAATGCGCTCGGCACGTACAATCCCGCGCTGGATCTGGACGGCGTCAACACGCCGCCGGGGACCACGTTAACAACCGCCGGACCCGTGTTCGGCTATCAAGCGCTTTCGGCCACATCGTCGACCAAGACCGCGACGCCGATCGAACAGATCCCGCAATCAATCCAGGTCATTCCGCGCATGGTAATCGAGGACCAGGCCAACCGCTCGGTGACCGAAGCTCTGCGTAATGTGAGCAACGTGCAGGGCCGCAATGACCTGAATATCGCCAACACGGAGTTGCAGCAGCTCAAGCTGCGCGGCTTCCCTGCCGAGCAGTGGCTCGACGGACTGAACGTCACCTATAACTCCGGCGACAGGAACGCATTCGCAAACGTCGAGCGTATCGAGGTTTTGAAAGGGCCGAGCGCGATTCTTTACGGCGGCGGGCAAGGCGCTCCGGTCGGCGGCGCGGTAAACGTGATTTCTAAACTTCCAACCAACCAACAATTCGGGGAAATCGGCTTTACATTTGGCAGCCACAGCTTTGCGCAGCCTTATTTTGACATCAACCAGCCGATCGCGGCTGACGGCACGGTGCTGTTTCGCGTGACAGGCGAATATACAGCGGCTGATAGTTTCATCGACGTATTGGAGCAGGAACGGTATTCGATCAATCCAACTCTGACGTTCACGAACAAGACCGACACGACGGTCACCATCCAAGGCCGTAAGTCGCGATACGAACAACAAGCCTATCAGGGCCTACCGGCTGTCGGCACGGTGACGGGCGATTTTCGCATCGATCCCCATCTCTACATCGGCAATGCAAACATCCCTAAAAGCTATTCGGAGATCGAAAGCGTCACGGTGACTGCGGACCACAAGTTCGATTCCGTATGGTCCTTCAATGTTAAGGGACGTTGGAGCCGCACTGCATTCGATCAGAATTCGCAGTCAAGCTTCACCGGGGCACCAGATATACCCGGGACGAGCCAGTGGATGATCATCGGCAGCGAGATCAAACAAGATCAGGAAGAGTTTTCGATTAACCCAAACCTGCAGGCCCGCTTCGGTGCGGGTCCGGCCCGCAACATCTTGCTGTTGGGCGCTGACTACAGCCGCGTAACGGACAGCGGTCATCACTACAGCGACCTCTACAGCCCATTCGGCTATGTCGTCGATCTCGGCAACAATCCGAGCTTCCCGCTTCCCTATGTTGATCCGTCGCCGTTGACCACCGCGAATTTTATGCCTTTCGGAGACATCGACAATCTTTACGTGACCAAGGGCGCGTACGGCCAGATCCAGACCTCGCTGTACGATCGGGTGCACCTGATGGCCGGCCTGCGCGTTGCCAGCATAGAGGTCGATTACGTCGATCTCCTGCCCACCTTCGTTGGCGGTCCAGCCGTAGTGACAACGACTGACAAGACGAAGGTTCTGCCGCGAGTGGGCGCCGTCTTTGATATCGTGGATGGCTTGTCGGTGTATGCGAGTTACAGCCAGGGCATGCGATGGGCAGGATTTCTCGCCCCGCCGAGCGGCATCTTGGAGCCGGAGGAGTCGGAGCAAAGAGAAGTCGGCCTGAAATTCAATCTCGCGAGCAATTTCAGTGGAACGGTAGCGATTTTTGACATTGATAAAGCCAATGTGCCCGCTTCCTTCACGCCAACAAGCACCGTGTTTGCCAGTCAGCAGGCACGCGGCGTCGAGGCGGATATCCTGTGGCAGCCGACAGAAAGTTTAAAGGTTCTCGCGAGCTACGGTTACGTCGAAGCCACCTATGCCACAGACCTCGGCGCAATTCCGGCGGGTAACCGTTTGGCTGCGGTCCCCGAGCATTCCGGACGGTTATGGGTTGATTATGCCTTCGACGATCCGATGCTGCGGGGATGGAGCATCGGGGCGGGCATCTACGCCTCGTCTGGTGCATACGTTGACGGCGCCAACATATGGAAAACTGCCCCCTACTTCACCGTCGACGCGAAGATCGGTTACGAAAACGAGCAGTTCGCGGCGACGTTCAACGTCAAAAATCTGACGAACGAATTCTACTTCGAACCTTATCCGTGGTTTGAAGGCCAGGTGGCTCCAGGAGCCGACCGGCAATTTTACGGCACGCTGGTCTACAAATATTGAGGACATCGATGACAATCTCAAAAAGAGACGTTCTCAAAATTCTGGCTGGAAGCGTGGGGGGAGCAGTGCTCCCCTCCAAGGCCAGTGCAGGGGAAGCGTCAAGGGCAGCGCCGAGCGCCCATGACGGTATGCATGAGATGCCGGCATCCTGGTACGGAAAGGAGCAGATCGCGTTCCTGATCTATCCCGAATTCACGGCGCTTGACATGGTCGGTCCGCATTACATGCTCGCAAGTCTGATGGGTGCCACGGTGCATATCGTGGCGAAATCGAGAGAGCCCATTGTCAGCGACCAAAAGCTCGTGTTCACGCCAACGGTGACGTTCGATGAGTGTCCGGCTGATCTAGACATCATCTGTGTACCGGGCGGCTCAACCGGTACGCTTGCGGCGATGCAGGATGAAGCCATCATTGCTTTCCTCAAAGATCGCGGCTCGCGGGCAAAATTTGTGACCAGCGTCTGCACAGGATCGCTGGTCCTGGGCACGGCAGGACTGCTCAAAGGCTTCAAGGCGACCTCGCATTGGGCCACGCGGGACATCCTGCGCGAATTCGGTGCGGAGCCGGTCGAGGCTCGCGTCGTTGAAGATCGCAATCGTATCACGGGTGGCGGCGTCACAGCTGGCATCGACTTCGGCTTGACGATCGTCGGCAAGCTACGTGATCGCCAGTACGCCGAAGGAGTTCAGCTCCTGGCAGAGTACGATCCGTCTCCTCCGTTCGATTCTGGCGCCCCCGAAAAGGCGTCCAAGGCCAACCTCGACATGATGACGGCCATGTTCGCCACGTTTCTTGTTGACGCCAGCAAGGCTGCCAAGCGGGCCGCTGCGCGAAATGGCTGATGAATAGCTTCGTCGGAATGATGCTCGCCGCAATTTGGGAAAAAGCTGAAATTGACAGTGCACAAATCGGTCTCATACCCATGCTTTCGCGCCGTGAGATCGAGGGCGCGTCTTCTTCCCAATCCAGGCGATTTCCGAGCACGGAGTACTGGCCTTGATACCGGCCGTTGTCACGTTCGAGGAGGCCGCCGCAATCTCGTTTGGCGGCACAACGGCGCTACATTTTCTGCGCGACGTCGGCAAGGTGCAGACGGGTGAACGCGTTCTCATCAACGGTGCGTCCGGCGCGGTCGGGTCGGCGGCGGTGCAGTTGGCCCGGCATTTCGGAGCGCATGTCACCGGCGTTTGCTCATCAGCCAATGCAGGTACCGTCCGCGCGCTCGGCGCCGATGCGGTCATCGACTATAAGGCGGCGGACTTTGCGACAAGGGGCGCGCGTTGGGACATCATCTTCGACACGGTCGGCAACGTGTCCTTCGAGCGCAGCCGAAACGCACTTAACAAGAATGGCCGGTTGTTGCTGGCGGGCGGCGGGCTTGGCCACCTGCTCAAGGCGCCGTTTCAATCCATGACGAGCGGATTGAAGGTTGCCGGCGGTCCTGCGCCGGAGCGGGCCGAGGATATCGTCGAGCTTAAGAGACTTTGCGAGACCGGGGCTTACAAACCCGTCATCGACAGCCGCTTTGTCTTCGACAGGATTTCGCAGGCTCACGCGCGCGTCGAATCAGGACGCAAAGTCGGCAGCGTGATCGTGACGCTGCGTGCCCCCTAGCCGCCGGCGCTGCGCTGATCGGTTCGAGCAAGCCGTGCCGCCCGGGCGATTTCGAAGCGGCACGTCGGCCGCTACGTTTCGTTCATGCCGCGCCGCATGATATCTGTCAGCGGGCTGAGCAGGAATTGCAAAAGCGTCCGTTCCTCGCTGACAAAGATGACTTCCGCGCCCATGCCAGGCAGAAGCTCGACGCCGGGCGCGTGCTTGGCAAGGTCGGCACGGTCGATCTCAACCTTTGCGATGAAGTACGACTGATTGCCCTGCACGTCGGTTACGCGATCGGCGGACGTAAATTTCACCACGCCCTTTATCCGCGGCAAGATCCGCATCGAATAGGCTGACAAGTGAACTTGCGCCAGCTGACCGGGATGGATCAGGCGGATGTCATTCGGCTGGACGCGCGCCTCAACGATCAGCGTGTCGTCTTTCGGAACGATTTCCAGGACTGACTCGCCACGTTGTAGAACGCCGCCGACGGTCTTGAACCGCATATTGATCACCGTGCCATCGACCGGCGCGGTGATGATCGTGCGATTGAGCACGTCTTCGCTTGCACGCAAGCGGTTCGTTTTATCGGCGATCTCGGTTACGACCTTGTCGAGTTCGCCGGCCACTTCGTCGAGCCGCGTCGCGTCCCCGCTCGCAATCACGAGTTCCGTTTCGGCGATCTGCTGGCGCGCCTTGGCAATGGCCGTTTCGAACTCCGACTGCCGTGCCGCCAATTCGCTCTGCGCGCGCCGCGTGCGCAACGCTTCCGGCTTTGGGATCAACCCCTGCGCCAGAAGCTGCTCTTTGCCGGCAACCTCTTCGTTCATGAGCGCAATTTGCTGAGCGACGTTGCGGACTTGTGTTTCCTGACCTTCGATCTCGGCGCGAAGCTGCGCGATACGCTGCTTTTGGACATTGACCTGTGCAGCCCGGGCTTTCGAGCGCGCCTCAAAAATTTCCCTCTGGGACTCGAATGCTTGCGATGGCACGCCATTGTCAGCCAAAGATGCCGGAAGCTCGAGCGTCTTTGCGCCGGTCCGTTCGGCTTCCAACCGCACGCGGCGCGCTTCAAGAGCGCGGACGTCCGTCAACAGCTGATCATGCGCCGACTGCGGTTGGATCGGTTCCAGGATCACGAGCGGATCACCGGCTTTGACTTCCGTACCGTCACGTACCTTCAAATCGCGAATGATGCCGCCTTCCAAATGCTGGACGACGCGGCGACTGCTGTTGGGGCTGATGACACCGGACGCGATCGCGCCGCCGGCAAGCGGCGCGAGGCCAGCCCAGAGACCAAAACCAACGACAAAGACCAATATCATCAGGTAGCCTGAGAACACGGGCGACCGCACACTCGCTTTGAGCGATTTCGGCATTGAAACGTCAACAACGCCGCGGTCGCTGTAGTGCGCGACATAGCCCTCGGAACGGGCGGCCAATTCCCTGCTCATGCGTCACCCGCTGCGTTGTGTTCGATCAATTTCTGCGGCTTGTCCGCCAATGGCCGCCACATCGGTACGGTCTCGCTACCGCCTTCGCCGGCTGCGGTTTCGGTCCACGCTTTCATGACGTCTTCCCGGCTTCCGAAATGCACGACGCGGCCATTTTGCAAAACGAGCAGCTTGTCCGCCTGCGCCAACGTGGACGGGCGATGACCGACGACAACAACTGCGATGCCTTGCGACTTCAAATCGCGCAGCGCCTGAGCGAGCGCCGCCTCACCGACATGATCGAGATTGGCATTCGGTTCGTCGAGAACGATGACGCGCGCTTGACCGAAGACGGCGCGCGCCAGTCCGACGCGCTGCCTCTGTCCGCCGGACAGACGAACACCGCCGAAGCCGACGACTGTTTCATACCCCTGAGGCAAGTGCTGTACGAGATCATGCACGCGCGCCAGTTTCGCCGCGGCAACGACTTCAGCGTCGCTCGACGGACCCATGCGCGCGATGTTCTCCTGCACGGTCCCCGGAAACAACTCGACGTCCTGCGGCAGGTAGCCGACCGAACGGCCGAGCTGGTTGCGGTCCCAGTTGTGCAAGTCCGAACCGTCGAGAACGATGCGTCCGCTCGCTGGCTTATTCAGGCCGACGAGAAGCCTGCACAGTGTGCTCTTGCCGGCGCCCGACGGTCCGACGATCGCCAAAACTTCTCCGGGAATGATTTCGAACGTCACGTCGGTCAAAATAGGTTGGAGCGTGTCGGGTATGGCAAACGAGACTTTGCGAACGTCGACGTGACCGCTCGGCGTAGGTAGTCGCGTCCGCGCGCCGTCCGGCACATACTTCGCGATGTGTTCGTTCAAGCGCTGATATGCGAAGCGCGCGGCGATGTAGCTTGACCACATCGTGATCGCCATTTCGACAGGCGCTAACGCGCGACCGAGCATAATGGCCGCGGCGATCATGGCGCCCGGCGTGATCTGGTTCTCGACGACGAGCCAGGCACCCATGCCGAGTATTGCGATCTGGACGAAAGCGCGCAGAAATTTCGACAACGTCACAAGGCGCCCGGACATCGAACTCGCCGCGTGGATCGCGCCTGTCTCGCGGGCGTTGAGCGCGCGCCACCGATCCGCCATTGCCGGCATCATACCCATCGCCGCAACGGCTTCGGCGTTGCGAACGGTCGCATCGGCCAGCCGCATGATTTCAATCTGCGACTGCTCGGCGGTTTCGTTCGGCTCCAGCGTGACCATTTCTGTGACGAAGCTGATGACAAGCAGCACAAGCGCGGATGCCAGCGCAATCATCCCGAGATAGGGATGCAACAGCCAGATGAAGACGACGAAAATCGGAACCCAAGGCGCGTCGAACAACGCGCCCATACTCTGTGTCGATACGAAACTGCGAATGTATTGCAGATCGCGCAGCCGTTCCGTCCCGGCCGCATCGCCGGCAATCTGCGCCTTGCAGCACGCTTCGAGGTAAGCCGGCCCGAGCTTCTCATTGATCCAACTGGCCGTCTTGACGGCGATCGACGAGCGCAGCGTGTCAAGAATGCACATCACGAGCAGGGCGCCGGATGCGATCAGCGTCAGCAAAATCAGCGTCTCAACTTTGCCCGATCTTAGGACGCGATCCATCACCTGGATCATGTAGATCGGCGTCGCAAGCATCAGCGCATTGATGACGATGCTGAAGACCGCCACGGACCGGAAGACCGGCCGGCATTCCTTCATCGCTGCTTCGAGCAGCGTATCGCCCTTGGATACTTCTGGAGCTTTCATCTGCGGCGCCTCGATTTGAGACATGCGGACATCACGCACGGCCCCGTTTGGTAATCGTCGGCTGGCAAGTAGCAAATTGCGGACCAACACCGGCCGCGGGCGTCATTAACGAAAAAGGATCCGGCCAGCTTTACTGGACCGGATCCGCAATTTCGGAAGAACTGTGAGGTCCGACGCTTAAGCGGCGCCGACGTCCGTAGGCTTGGAGTAATCGTACTTCGGCTTGTAGGAGTCCTTCGACTTGATGACCTTGATCTCGACGCACTTCGCAAGCTTCTTCACGGCCGGCGAACTGACGAGTTTCTTCGGGACGTAGCAGGTGAAAATCTTCATAGGACGCGACTCCTGGAAAAAAAACTGAGGTGGTATTACCTCCCCATGCGTACGTCACCAAAACGTATATGTCAGGCTCACATTGATACGGTGGTAAAGGCGTAACCTTATCGCGCTGACCATTACGTCCCGGAATTTTTCCGGCGGATTTGATTAACACCGGTCGCAGGCCCCCAAAAAACAAAAAGGGAGCCGTTGGGCTCCCTTTTCAAATCTATCTCTAGCGACGTGCCGTCTTTTACTTGAGCGGCGCGGCAGCGACTTCCTCACGTGCGCCGAGGCGATACGTCAGGCCGATACGAGCGATCCAAAGATCGTCATTCCATTTCTGACGGGCGGTACACTTAATGCAGTCGGCATCGGAGTAGCCATAGGTCTTGTCGCCCAAATCCATGTACAGAGCTTCAGCGCGCATCGACCATTGACCGTGACGAATGAATTCCACACCGGCACCTGCCGTCCAACCAAACTTCCAATCGCTGTCCGAGGCTCTAAATTCGAGTGGTGGGAAGTTCAGAGTGGTATCGACGTCTGCGTATGCGATACCGCCTGTCGCATAGAACAGAATGTTGCCGCTGTGGACGAGGCCGACGCGCAGGCGCGCCGTGCTGAACCACTTGAGATCGCTCTTGACCGTGTAGCAGGGACCGCCGCAACCAATGTCAGATTCCGTGTAGCTGTTGTCCGAGTCCATCCAGTTCCAATCGGACTCATATCCAACAACCAACCGGCCGCACTGTACGTTGTAGCCGGAGTACAAGCTGGCAGCGATTCCGGCGTCGTCGTAGCTCACGCTACCCGTGCCGCCAAGAACGTCGGTATTTGTCGTGTCGTGGCTGGCATATCCAGCAGCACCGCCGATGTAGAAGCCGGCGAACGGTCCGCTATCACAAGTCCGTGCCGCAGCAACCGGTGCCGGGCCATCCTTGAGGCTTCCGCCGTCAGCCAACGCCGCCGAAGCGCCGCCGAACACTGCCAGAAGAAGCGCGATTGATTTCGTCAAAATACGCATGAGTATCCCCCAAGTCGGATAGCCGCTACGCCCTGACAAAAAAGACGGCAAAAGAATGCAGGTAGCGAGCAGTGATTCGGCTGGGGCCGTCGATACAAATTTCGCGGCCATGCACCGCGAGGGGTGCAGCAGTGGCAAAATCCACACGAAAAACGCGTGTCGCTAAGGAAAATTACCCAGCGCCGGCCGGTGCTGAACATTGCCCAGTCACTGGGGCGGCCGCGTACCGCGCCAGGTTAGCCCTGCGGACCTCGGCTATCGGCCTGGCGTGCTTCCGGTATGTCGACAACCGCACTGCTGGTTTCCTGGCCGCCGACGATCGCGATTCCGGATGGATCATATGGCCAAAATAAACTCAGATTTGCCCCAATCTGAACAAATGGACAGCCTCCGGCCGCAGTATTGCCGGTAAGAGCGGATTCCATGAAATCATGGGCAGTTACGCGCCCGGCAGCGCCGCGCACCGAACTGGCCCGCATCCGCCGACCGACATCGAGGACACATATGACTTCAAAACTCTTCCGCACGACGTCCATGATCGCTGTAACGGCGTTTTCAGTCACGGCCTTGTGCGCTGCGTCTCAAAGCGTGCGCGCCGAACCACGCGATATGATCCGCCTTGCACAGAAGGCTGACGGCGGCGATGGACAAAATCCAGACGCTGAAAACCAAAACGCCGACGGTAACAAAAAAGGCGAAGGCCGGCGCCGTGACGGCAATCGTCAGGATCGCGGAGAGAACAACCAGCGCGGCGATCAGCGTAACGAAGGACGGCGCGACCGCGGCAGCGACGCGCGCGGAAACGGTTACAACGCCGACGGTCCGACGAAAACATTCAATAAGCCGGATAGCGGCAAGCCGCGTCAGCCGAAGATGATCAACGCGCCGAGCGCCGCAGAAAAGGGCGACGCGCCAACGGAAAACAATCCGCCGCCGAAATCAGTCGTCAATCCTGCGATCAAGCCAGACGACAAACCGGTTGCTAAACCGGTCGTCAGGCCGGATACGCAGCCGGAATTCAAACGTGACTTTAACAAACGTGATTCTAGAGAAACGACCGGCAAGCCACCGGCTGACGATTTGCCCCCGGTAAAGACCGCCGAGCCGCCGCCGAACCCCGCAATCAAGAAAAATCCACCATCGACCGTCCCGGTCGATGCGCTGAAGCGTAATGCCGGATCGCGCGAACGCCCCGACGACAACGCGCAGCGCGGTGGCAATGCGCCGTTCAACGCCGAATTTCGGGATCGGCGCAAGCCTCGGCCGATTTCTACGTTGCCGCCGAAGCCGGAAGTCAAAGACCTCAATGATGCAAAGCACGGGCGTGTCGAACGCCGCGAAGACGGCGGCAAGCGCCTCGTCATCGTCGAAGAAGACAAGCGCCAGATCGTCAAGCAAGGCGACCGGATGGTCATTCAGAAGGATGAGGCCGCGCAGTTGCGCAGGCTGTCACCGAATGCCGTCGTGACGCGCGATGCGCGCGGTCGTGACAAGACGGTCGTTCAACGCCGTGACAACTCACAGGTGATCACCGAAACCGACCGCAGCGGCCAACTGCTGCGCCGTTATCGCCGCGATCGCGATGGCCGCGAAACCGTCATCATCGACAATCGCCGCCGCGGTAAAGATAAGTTTGGGCGCAACCTTGCGATCGGTGTCGGCGTTGGTGCCGGTATCATTGCCGGTGCTGCCATTCTGAATTCGGTCGTTGATGTGCCGCCGCCGCGCGTTCGCGTCCCGCGTGACAAGTACATCGTCGACTACGAGCGGGCCAGCGAGGACGACGTTTATGAAGCGCTGAACGCGCCGCCGGTCGACGACATCGATCGCAGCTACACGCTCGATCAGGTACGCGCAACGCCGTATCTGCGCGAGCGCATGCGCCGCGTCGATCTCGACGACATCACGTTCGAGACGGGATCGTGGGACATCGATCCAAGTCAGTACCGCAAGCTGGAGCGCATCGCGCGTGCCATGCGGCGCGTCATCAACCGCAACCCGAACGAAGTCTTTTTGATCGAAGGCTATACCGACGCGGTCGGTTCTGAGGTCGACAACCTCACGCTCTCTGATCGCCGTGCGGAAGCGGTATCGGTGGTACTGACGGAAGAGTTCGATGTACCGTTCGAAAACCTGACGACACAGGGCTACGGCGAACAGTATTTGAAGATCCCGACTGATGGTCCGGAGCGCGCCAACCGCCGCGTTGCAGCGCGTCGCATCACGCCGCTGCTGAACCGCGACATCAGTCAGGCGCCGCCGCGGCCCGACTACGATGATCGCCGTGGCTATGACGGTCGCGACGACAGGTATGACGAGCCGCCGCGCAATCGCAGATGGCGTGGATATAACTGAGGTCGTGCGTACTCACAGATAAGAAAAAAGCGCGTTTGCCGGGGCAAGCGCGCTTTTTTTATCGGCAAATCGGGTCGCCCGTTCAGCTCTGCGGTCCGACGGGGAAAGATTTCGTCCATGTGCCGCCGTCGGTATCCTTCATCGTGACATCGATGTGGTCCGAACCGCCGCGCTTGAAATCGAAATCGATGACCGGGTTTTGCGACAGGCCAATCGACCCTTCGGCGGTGAAGAGCACCTCGCCACCCTGACGCACGCTGACCTCACTGATCATCTTCATCGGCGTATAGAGAAGCGTGATCTGATCCATCACCAGGCCGGTGTGGTTGGGATGATTGAGCTCGACTTTGGCATGCAGCAGCGCCGATGAGACAGCACCCGGCGACTTGACCTCGGTGACATTCATCTTGCCCATATTGGCAGCGATCTCGGCCGGATCTCCGGTCGGCGGCGCGGAACATGACGATTGTCCGCCGGCGAATTTGATCAGCTGCGAAACCATATAAAGTTTGCCGTCATCGGTCTCGACCACGGCTCGGACGTCCGACTGACGATCGACGCGAAAGTTGACGTTGAGCGCAACCTGATCGCGGCCGGGGCCCAAATGGAACACGGCGACGACCGGCGTCGGATTCTCGTCGATGATGTAGCTGACGGCTTTGATCGAGCGGCCGTCATTGACGCGCGCTGCAATACCGATCGGCACGACGCGCATGTCGTCCGGGCGGTTCGGCGCGGTCAATGTGATGATGCCGCGGCCATCTTCAATCGGTTTGTCGCCGTAGACGCTGCCGCGAATTTCGGTCCAAGCGTCGCTCGCCGATGCCGGAAGCGCAAACGCGCTCGATGCCATCAAAGCGAGAGCCGTGATGAGGCTGAAATCGAGAGGACGGCGCATGGCGTCTCCGGGGTTTTCTGAACTTGGCCGCGCCCATCGAACGGTGAACGCATACCGCCGATCTGGCGCAATTTCGGTCGAGAAAATATCCCGAATCCGCGAAAGTGGTCAATGTTCACTATTATAGCGCGTCTAAAACGCGATGGCCGGACGCCATCCTGCTGCTTTCGCTTCGTTTTCGGAGCAGAACCAGTGTTCTCCGCGCCGCGCTTCGATGGTCACGCGGTCATACCACGGGCTCCAAGGCATATGATAAATGTGCCCCTTGGAAGAAACATTGCCTTTGATTGCGCATCCCTTGGGGGCGGTCGTTTCGGCTGCCTTCCAGCCGCTCTGACGGAAGTCCCAAGGCGCCTGCGCAATACCCTCCCAAACACCAACGAGCGCCTGACGCGCTTTAGCTTCTTCGCCCGCATATGTTTGCGAATAGCGAACGAACGCCCACGCTAATCCTGCGGTAACCATGCTGGCGTTGAGGTCACGTCCATCAGCGAAGCAGATCGCGAGGACGCGGCCGTATTTGTCTTTGCCATCGCTGTCGCAGACGACCTCGTTGTTGCCGATCAAAACCTTGAGGGCTTTCAGAGCGACCCGGCCGCAGGGCCAGTCGCGACCATCGGCCCGCTGACACACCTGCGCAACTTCGGGTGCATCGATGCCTTCAAGGCGGATGCGTTGGCCGCCGATGTCGATCGTATCGCCATCGACGACACTGGCCTGCCCTGCAAAGCTTTCGACGATGCGGATTGCATCATGCCGGTCGGCTTGGACCGCCGTCGCGAACACCGTCACCACGCAAAAAAACGCGCCAGCAGTGATGCTGGCGCGCCCAAGTTTGAAGGACGTCGGCGGTCGGGTCGTCATTCACACAACCTGACTGAGTCGTGTGGCGCAACCTAGGCTATCTTTTGTTCGATTTATTCAACCCTTAGGCGGTCGTGCAACTCACCCGGTGGCGCCGAACATTTGCATCCAGCCAAGCCCGTCGCTGGTCGTGCCCGCAGGTTTGTATTCGGCACCGATCCAGCCGTCGTACCCGATCCCGTCGATATGTTTGAGAATGCCCGCGTAAGCGATTTCTCCCGATCCCGGCTCGTGGCGGCCCGGATGATCGGCGATTTGGATGTGCTTGATCAGGTCGAGATTTCGCGACAGCGTCTCGCGCGCGCCGCCTTCCATAATGTGCATATGATAGACGTCGTATTGCACAAACAAATTTGGCGAGGCGACGTCGGCAATTAACGCCAATGCCTGTGCACTGGTGTTCAGGAAGAAGCCCGGCGTATCGCGTGTGTTGATCGGCTCTATCAGCAGGCGAATGCCTTCGCGGCCAAGCTCTGCGCTCGCGAAGCGCAGATTTTCAACGAGCGTCGCACGCAACTCGTCTGGGTCGCTGCCGGTTAGCGCAATACCGGCGAGACAATTGACCTGCGGACAGTTGAGCGCTTTTGCGTAGCGCGCGGCCGTTGCGACGCCGTCACGAAATTCATCCCGGCGGTCAGAGAAAATCGCGATGCCGCGCTCGCCTGCATCCCAGTTGCCGACCGGCAGATTGAACAGAACCTGCTGCAAACGGTTGGCCTTCAGGCGATCGGAAATGTCGCCTGGATAAAATTCATATGGCGAAACGTACTCGACGCCACGAAAGCCGGCGCGCCTTGCAGCGCTGAACCTGTCGAGGAAAGGAAGCTCGGTAAAGAGCATGGTCAAGTTGGCCGAAAACTTCGCCATAGCTGGTCCTGATGCGTTGGACGTTTTTGGCCCGTCAGCGGGCCTGAGTTGCCGCACGGCGTGCCGCGCGCAACCGCGCGAAATCATCTCCCGCGTGGTACGACGAACGCGTGAGCGGCGACGCTGCGACGAGCAAAAAGCCCTTGGCCTTGCCGATCGTTTTGAGGTCCTCGAACTCGGCCGGATCGACGTAGCGCTTAATTTCGGCATGCTTGAGCGTTGGCTGCATGTACTGGCCGATGGTCAGGAAGTCGACGTTAGCCGAACGCATGTCGTCGAGTTCTTGCAGAATTTCGTCGCGCGTTTCGCCAAGCCCGACCATGATCCCTGACTTGGTGAAGATCTGCGGGTCGAGTTCCTTCGCACGCTGCAACAGCCGCAGCGAATGGAAGTAACGCGCGCCGGGTCTGATGCGGGGATATAAACCCGGCACGGTTTCAAGGTTGTGATTGAAGACATCCGGCTGCGCAGCGATCACCGTTTCAAGCGCGCCGTCCTTGCGCAGGAAATCCGGCGTCAGAACTTCGATCGTCGCCGTCGGCTGTGCCTGCCGAATTGCCGTGATGGTTTGCGCGAAGTGATCCGCGCCGCCGTCGGCGAGATCGTCACGATCGACCGACGTGATGACGACGTGATCGAGGCCGAGTTGGGCAACAGCGTCGGCAACACGCTTTGGCTCAGCCGCATCGAGCGCCTTCGGCAGACCAGTCGCAACGTTGCAGAAGGCGCAGGCCCGCGTGCAGATCGCGCCCATGATCATCATGGTCGCGTGGCGCTTCTCCCAGCATTCGCCAATGTTCGGACAACCGGCTTCCTGGCAAACCGTGTGCAGGCGTTGTTCCGCGACGATCTGCATGGTCTCGGCAAATGCAACCGAGCCCGGCGCACGGACGCGCAACCAGGCCGGCTTGGGAAGCCTTGGCGTATCGGGCCTGCCAGCCTTTTCCGGGTGCCGGGGCCGCGCAACGGGTGCCGACGACAGCGCTTGATCAATTAGAACAACCATAAGCCGAAGCTAGAGGATTACGCTCCGGCCGACAATCACGACAAAGGGCCCAGGATCGCTCCTGAGCCCCTCGAAAAGCCGCACGGTCGTTCAGCCTATTTCTTTTGAACGCCTTCGACGTGCAACGTCAGCTCAACTTCCTTCGAAGCCGGACCTAAGTCTTTGGGGATGCCAAAATCGGCGAGCGCAAACTTCGTCGTGCCTTCGAAGCCTTGGCGTGTGCCTCCCCATGGATCGCTGCCGCCGCCGATCACGACGGCGTCGATGACGACTTGCTTGGTCACGCCGCGCAACGTCAGGTCGCCGGTGATCGTCGCTTTGCCATCGCCTGACGGTTTGACCGAGGTGCTGACGAACGTCGCCGTTGGGAACTGCGCAACGTCGAGGAAGTCTGCGGCGCGCAAGTGCTTGTCGCGCTCGGCATGATTCGAATTGACGCTTGCCGTGTCGATCTCAACCTTCACCGAAGACTTTTCCGGAGCCTTGTCGTCGTAGCTGAAGGTGCCGTTGAATTTATCAAAACGTCCGGCCAGCCAGCTGAAGCCCAAATGTTTGATGCGGAAGTTGATCGAGGCGTGTGCACCCTTGATGTCGATGTCGTAGTCGGCGGCCGACGCTGGCGCAGCCAACGCCAAAGTTGCAGCAACGACGGCAAGGGAAGCTAGTCGGAACGTCATGAACGTATGTCCTTCTTCGGTTGAAAGCCTGTGAGAACTTTTTGAGTTTTACTTCTGCGCCGGTGGGCCGGACCACATGCGCTTCAGCGTCGTGTGCTTGTCGACAATATGATGCTTCAATGCGCCGAGCGTATGAACAGCGGCGAGCACCATCACCGTGTACGCGAGCACCCAATGCACCAAACCGGCGGTATCTTCCAAGCCCTTCTGCTGAATGATCGACGGCACGCTGAACCATCCGAAAACGTCGATCGGTCGTCCGTCCGGCGTCGCGATCAGATAACCGCTGATCGAGAGCGCGATGAGTAGCGGGTAGAAACCCCAATGGACAACCCAGGAAGCTTTGCGTTCGAGCGGGGTCAGATCTGCGTCATCCGGCTTGGTGTTCATGACGCGCCAGACGATGCGAGCAAGAAGAGCGATAAACAAAATGATGCCGGCCGCGCGGTGAAAATCCGGCGCGCTGACATAATACGGACTGTAGTAATCGAGGCCGACCATCCACCATCCGAGGCCAAACAGGCCGAAGATCGCGATCGCCATGAGCCAGTGAAACAGCCGCGAGACGATCCCGTATCCGGCAGGCGTGTCTTTCACAATCATGTAGCGCGGCGTCCATTATAGTGACACCGTTGGCGGTGCCCTGCCCGCCACGTGATGTAGGGTGCGTTCGACGGCGGTCAACCCCGGGGGGGGGGGTGCAAGCTTCAGCGTTTGTGCCGGGAATTGTTCGCTTCTCTGGCGAGAAGTGTTCGCTTTCGATCAATGCCCCAGCGATAGCCGCTAAGATTCCCGTCGGTTCGGACAACCCGGTGACAGGGAATGACGACGGCGACAGGATTTGCCGCGCAAGCGCCTGCAACCGCGCGCACCGCAGCGGGCTTGCCGATAGCGCGGGCGATGTCCTGGTAGCTTGCGGTCGTGCCCGGTTTGATGGCTTTCAACGCCGCCCACACCTGCTGCTGGAATACCGTTCCGCGAACGTCGAGCGGTAACCGGTGCGCGGCGCCGGGCCGCTCAATGACTGCAATGACCTGCTGCACGAGCTTATCGAACTCCGCGTTGCCGCCGGTCATCGCCGCATTCGGAAAGCGATCCTGCACGTCGCAAAGCAATGCGTCTGGATCGTCGCCCAACAGAATGGCAGCAACGCCCTTGCTCGATGCAGCAACCAGCACCGATCCGAGCGAACAGTCGGCGACCGCGACGTTCAACGCCGCGCCGGCGCCACCCGCCTTGTATGATTTCGGTGTCATGCCAAGCCGTGCGGTGCTGTCCGCGTAGAAACGTCCGCTCGACGCATAGCCCGCATCATAGATCGCATCGGTGATCGTTGCCGTGCGGTTCAATTGTCCTTTGAGCTTATCGGCCCGGTGCGCCAGCGCGTAGGCCTTCGGCGTGATACCAGTGACCTCTTTGAAGAGGCGATGAAAATGAAAGCGGCTGAGGCCCGCGGCGCGTGCCAATACGTCGAGTGGCGGGGCAGGCTCCGACGCTTCGATCATACGGCACGCATTCGCAATTTTTTCGGTTACCTCAGCCGTGCTCCCCGCTTCATGCGGCCGGCAGCGTTTGCACGCCCGATAGCCAGCCTGCTGCGCGTCAGACGCCGTGTCAAAGAAAGATACGTTTCGCCGATCCGCGCGTCGCGACGGACATGCGGGCCGGCAATAGATGCCGGTCGTCGAAACGGCATAGACGAAGGCGCCGTCTGACGACGGGTCGCGCGCAACGACGGCTTGCCAACGCGCGTCGTCGCGGTCTCGGTTCGTATCAGATGACGCCGCTTTGCGCCGTGCTGGCAACCGGCAGCGCGGCACAAGTTTTGCGGATTTCACGAGTTTCATCGGTCGCATGACAGCAAGAGCTTTCGTCGCTTGGACTAGGTCTGTTGCTTATCACGGCGACGCGGCGGCGCGCACTCCGGTCCTTGCGGTCAAAACCAGTGCCTGGCTTGGGGCGTCGGCCGTGTGTCAGCTCGTGCTGGCGATCAGCGGATCGTTATACTGCAGCTGCTGGTCGAATTTTACGCCGATCGAGTTATCGCGCGACCACATGACCTTAGCCGTAAGAACCCGGCCGTTCGCCATCTCGATCGTCACTGCAGTCATACGCGCAAGCGGCGGCATATTATCGACAAGCGCGCCGCCGAGCGACACGTTGCGGATAATCGCGGCACGGCGATCGCGGTGCGCCGTCACGATGCACGACATATTCGACTCTTGCCGTTCCCAGCGCCGGCGCTCGGCCCAGTTTGGCATTTCGCCCTTGTCGCTGACCTGCATGCCGCCCGAGGACAGCGTCTCACCTGAAATCGCAAGCGCAAGCAATTGGCCGACGCGCTCCGGCCCCTGATTGTTGTGCGTCGTGACAGTATCGCCGTGCTGTAGCAGCCCACTTTTATCCATGAGGGTCAGCGCAAGATTGAGTTCCTGCGCGGCCCGCTGCCAGGCGGCTGCGAGTTCATCAAGCGACGTCGTTGTCAGGAAGCGGCCCGCTGCGCACTTCGATTCAACGTCCTCGAACAGCTCCGACGCGTTTGCGACCTGGCTGTAGGCGTCTTGCACAATGTATTGAGCGGCTGCGTAGCGCGTCGGCAGAGAGAGCAGCCCGTTGCGGAGTGCGCGGTGAACTGCGGGATCGTCTGGAATGTTGCCGGCGATCTCAGAGAAAAGGCGCCCACGCTGCTCGCGCTTCATGGCATTGCAGCCGAGCGAGACGAATGCAGACATCATGGCGACGTGCAGAAATTCGTGCGACCAGGCTTTTAACAAACGTGCTTCTGCTTCAGCTTCCACGCCACCTTGACCTTGCGCCAGCGTCTCAAGCGCGGCTTGACTGGTCGACATCCGACAATGCTCCGTGCCTTATGCTCACAATTGTCTTTTTACCGTTTGGACGTGGAGGTTGAAGTTCGCCGGTCCGGCAGGCATTTCACGCGTTCATCTTAGTTTCGAATATCCTACCAAGCTCTTGACCGAAGCTTGCGCTGCTGCTGACAAATCGTGGCAAATTCTGACACGATTTCACAATTTGGAAGTCCGCCGCCGACGGCGATCAGAGTTCTTGTGCGGCGCCCGCATGCTGCAGCGCCGTACATCAAGTCCGCGGGCGGACAGAAGCACGCGACGCCGGCGATCGCCTAGGCTCTAACCCCCGCGATGCCGGGCGCGTGGCAATTACCGCGTGAAGCTGCGGATTTCACTCACACTGCGACCGAGCCGCCGACGCAAAAGTGCGCATAGCGTGACCCTATTGGAATAGCCGACCATCGCTGCAACCTCATCGACGCTTTCGTTCGTCGTCTGCAACAAGTGGACGGCGCGCTCGACACGGACGTCTTGGAAATAAGCCAACGGCGATTTTCCGATGACGCGCTGTACTTTTCGCGAAAGCGTTCGCGGGCTTGTGCCGACCGTTTTAGCAGCGGACCTCAATGAAAACCCACCGGCCAGGTTCTGTCGTGACCAGTGCTCGAACCGTTGCACGAAAGGATCATTATGCCTCAAGTGATCTGGGATGACGTAGCCGGCTTGAGATACGCGCGCCTCGGTAACGAGGTACCGGGCCGTCTGGGCAGCGACGATCGGACTGGATTGCCGAATAAGCCAAAGCGCCAAATCGAAATGCGCGAGCACAGCGCCAGCGGTCACAATCGTACCGGCGTTATAGACCATGACCTCGTCAGCGAGTTTGACGCGCGGATATCGGCTGCGGAAGTACGGACCGAGCCACCAGCTTGTCGTCGATGTTAGTCCGTCGAGCAACCCGGCCTCGGCGACGACAAACGTTCCAGTGCAGGCAGCCGCGATGATTGCACCCTCGCCGTGCCATTTCCTCAACAACGATCCTGCCGTTCTGACGGAGTCGTGCAGCAGCGCATTTGCCAACGCGTCCGGCGTCTTCGCGCCAATCGCCGCAACGACAACGACGTTCGGCGTTGCGATTGTTTCAGCATCGATAGACGGCACGCTGAGGCCATGTGCGGTTTGAACGTAATCACCGACGTGCACGCGCACGACGTCGAAGCCGAGCGCGCCGCATTCAAATGAAGCAGACAGCTCTTCAGCTAACGAAAATGAATCTTGTAACGCCGCCAAGCCGGTGTCAGAGACACCAGGCAACGTTAGAATTGCGATGCTAATGGCCAGATTGATACCAATTTTGTCGATGCTGCCAATATGATGGAATTACCCGTTCGATATCGTCGGCGTGTTGACTGCAACACACGAGGATATTCGATGGTAAAGCTTGGTTTATACGTCCGTCTCGAAGCCAAGGCCGGCAAGGAAGAAGAACTGCAGCACTTCTTGGAAAGTGCGCTGCCATTGACCAAGGCCGAGAAAGGAATGCCGGCCTGGTTTGCCTTACGTTTCTCATCTAGCAGCTTTGGCATTTTCGACGCATTTCCCTCGGAATCTGGACGAAAAGCACATCTTGAGGGACCGATCGCAGCCGCTTTGATGGCGAAAGCTGATGACTTGCTTTCTGCTCCGCCCGTAATTGAGAAAGTCGACGTGCTCGCGTCAAAAGTGCCCGGTGACAACTCATAACCTCGCGCTTGGCGATCTGACTTTTTCAAAGCCTGCCGGCAACAGTTGGCAGGCTTCCACTTTTTTTCAGAAGGCGCGCGCCTCAAGACCAATTTACGCAGTCGGGTCAATTCAAAACCCGGGAAGAATTGAGTTAGCGCCCGGCGGTGGTGAACGCCGGGCGCTCTGCAACGTTACTTGAGCGGAGGTCGCCTCAAGCTACGTCATCCCAATCGCCGGGCGTCTTCTGACCCGTCCAAAGATACGGATGTTGCAGGCCGATACCAAACACGAGAGGGATGGTAAGCGACCAGTTCACACCCATGTATGCATACGTGAGCAGCTCTTCCATGCTGGAGAATACCGGCCCAACAAGCTTCACCAGCAGACTGGCTACGACAACGTCGAGCACGAGATAAAATACGATCGCCAGCAAGCCGCCCCATGGCATTGCGATTTTTGTAAATGGCCAATTGTGCGTGATAATTGGCAGAGCATAGTTGATGGACGTGGCTGTCATGAAGCACAGCAGCCAGAAGTTATCCGGCGTTGGATGACCCATCGTCCAGAACGCCGAAATCGGCGACGCCGTGACATCCCAAAAACCAGCTGCGGATGAAATCTGAACGCACAATGCAACGCAAGCGAACAGGATAGAGATCATCACGACCGCGCGTCCGGGCTGCGCCAGTCCGCGCGTCAGGTATGGCAACGTACTCGTTGCGAGGCCGACGAGCAGGAATGGAAACCACCATGCTGGAACCCATTTGATGGCTGAATGCGTGATGACGTATGTCAGGCCGGTAAACAGCAGCAAATGAACTAAAAACTGTCGCTCTGGTGGGAGCTTCGCGACAAGGAAATTTCCGCCCGCAAAGCAGCAGAACGCCAAAAGAAACCAAGTCGTGCCCACGAGCGGAAAAATGCCGTCAGCGCCGGGCCCGATTAGGAAGATGAGCTTTGCGCTCCACCAGCCGAGAATCCAAGAGACGCCGACGACAGCAACACCTCTGACGATCTTGTCGGAAATCGAATTGAATGGCCAAAAGCTGCAGACAGCGAAGAAGCAAACCCACCACGCGGAGAAAATCTGCCAGCTGACGTTATCCAGCCAGAATGACTTTGCGATATCCTCGCCGCGCCACGGCCCAATCGGATTCGCCGTGACCCACAGGTTCACCAGGTAGCATGAGATGATCGATAGGCCGTAGATCCACGCGAAACCTTGCGCAGCTTCGGCCGGGCGGAACGGCGCAACCTCCACCCCCGGCGCAGTCTGGCCGGATAGGCTTTTTGCATCTGTTCTTGAAGTCATTTGTTTCCCCTTTGGGTCCCGCTGTTGTTATTTTTTCGGAACTTTAATTTTTCAGGTAAGCGCCGAGAGACGACGACGCCCCCCTTTCCACGAGAGGCGACTTTCCCTTGGCAATGGCGCTGCTTCACTGCGGGCGCCGCACGACCGATCGCGACCGGTATGCTTTGAACGGCACGTTTGCATTGAACGTACCGCCGTCGCCATTCTGTACCGATCGGTCGGACTATGCTATAATGTCGCGCGATGCGCAAGCCGTTTGGCCTTCAAAAGGCTGCAAAGCCTTGCCGCGCTGCATCAATTGCTTGGCTGCGCCATTGCAAACAGGGTCGCCAATTTCGCGACAAACGGCATGGTACGCCGTACGCCCAGCTCGCAGGCGCACGCACGCGACAATCGTTTTCGGCGCGCGGGTTTGGATCCGCGCAAGCTCAGATGGGACGGCTCAACGCCTGCCCTGCGCGATCTTCAAAGAGTCCGGCAGGCGCCGCAACATCAGCATTGCGATCGTGCCTATGAACGGACCCGGCGCCAAAATGATAAACGTCCACTGCCAGCCAACGTGTTCGGCGACGATGGGGACCGCTTGTATCGCGACGACCGTCAACGCAAAGCCTAGGCCGAGCTGCAATGCGAGCGCGGTGCCGACAAACGACGGCTCACCGACTTCGGTTACAACCGCTGAAAACTGAGCCGAGTCGCCGATGACGGTGATGCCCCAGACGATAGCGACGAGCATGAACACCCACAGCGGGGCGTCGAATGCAAAACCGATCAAAATGGCGCACGTACCTGAGATAATCATCATGATTGCCGTGGTCGCCGTGCGGCCGATCCGATCCGCCATCACGCCACCTAGAACGCACCCGACGACACCGGAGGCAACAACGATAAAAGTGATCAATGAGGCATGGCTGCCGTCGAGGCCATGATGGCCGAGCGCTGCATTGGAAAAGGCCAGAAACCAGCCCCACATCGCATAAAGTTCCCACATGTGCCCGAAGTAGCCAACATTCGCCAGCATCACAGGTTTATTGAAAAGGACGCGCCCAATCTGACGCGGATCGAACGACGCTCGCGCATACGGATACGGCCCTTCGAGTGCATAACGCGCCATCAGGATCGCGCCGAATACGGTCATTGCGGACGTCGCGCCGACGACCATCTTCCAGTTTAAATCCGACGTGATCGCGCGCAGGAGATGCGGGAATGCCGAACCTAACGTGAGCGCGCCGATGACAAGTCCAAATGCCAGACCTCGGCCCTTTACGAACCACGTCGAAATCAACTTCAACGCCGGCGGATAAACTCCGGCGAGCGCAATGCCGGTTACAAATCGAAGCGCGATCGCGCCTTCGGCGGAAGGTCCAAGCAGCAACGAAAGATTGGCGGCCGCCGCAAGCGATGCCGACGTCGCCATGAGTACGCGCGCCGAAACAATGTCGGGCAAATTGAAAAAGCTGGCGGTCAGCGCTCCGATCACAAATCCAACTTGCACGGCATTGGTCAACCAGGTCGCGGCAGAACCGCTGAGTCCCCACTCCTGCTTGAGTTCGCCGATAATCGCAGTCGCGGAAAACCACGTCGTCATGGAAAGAACGATGGCAAGGCACATCACGGCCAGCGTGCCCCATTGAGATGCAGTCCGGCTACCGCGCTCCACGTCTGACGTTGTCTGCATTACGCTGCCCCCCGGACAGACATCCGCGGCGCGATATGCACGCCCCTGTCGCTACTATGAAAACGGACTGATACCGGTGCGTGCGGACATCGCCGACCGGCGAGCCGCCGCGCGCGTCGGCGGCGCTGCGCGATCGTCACGCCACTCGCGTTTCCGTCAGCAAAAACGCCCCGCAAGCGCGTTGCGGCTTGGCGGAACGAGGAAAATTCCGCCGGGGCCGATTGTGTACCGCTCCGGCGGCCGTACGCGTCTAACGACGTACTTCCAGCGGTACAAATTATCCTTGCTATCCCTGTCACAGAGGCGCCATAAGCAAGATAAGTCGCTACGGCCCACGGATCTTGTACCGTTTGCACAGTGGTGACAGGTGTGCTTTGGCCATTTACGGGTTGTGGCTGCACCGCGTGGCGCGCAGAAATCATCATTTGTAGCGTGCACTTCGTTTGTTATTTTTGAGCCGCTTCTTCGATCGTGATGGGCATGCGCTTCAAGTCCGGGAGGTTTTTTCTTGTCACGCACGCGATCAAAAAAACTGACCGATACAGAAGCAGCGCGGTCAGCAGCGCAGCTTAGCCCAATTGTACCGACTAGTCCATACGCATCAGCCGCAGATTCGGCGGCGGCGAATAGCAAGGTGACCATTGCCGGACACCAGCAGTACGAGCGCATTCAAAAGATTTCCGCCGAGCTTTTCGCAACGCGCGGATATCGCGCGGTCGGCGTCGCAGAAATTGGCGAGGCGGTGGGGCTCGGACGCGGCGCGCTGTACTACCACATCAGCAGCAAAGAAGATTTGCTGTTTGGGATCGTGGTTCGCTACATCGAGAACCTTGTGGTTACGGGCCGTGAAGCCTTGGAATCAGAACCCGATCCGAGAAAGCGTATCTATCTCCTGAGCAGACAGCTCATGCAGATCATTTTCGCAAATCTGTTCGAAATGACGGTGTGTTTCCGAGAAGCCGATTGCCTGACCGGTCAGCGCCACCAGATTGTTTCGAAGCTGCATCAGTCCTATCAGGACATCTGGACCGCAACGCTCCGCGAGGGTGAGAAGAAAGGATACTTCCGCGCACTCCCGAGCGTCGGCATCAAAGGCATTTTGGGAATGTACTTTTACAGCTTTCTCTGGCTGAAACCGAGCGGCCGTCAGTCATACAAAGATATCGCCGATATTTTTGCCGACATGACTTTGTCGATCGTCGAAAAAAGAGACCGCTGAAACAGACGATCCATTTCGCACGAGATGACTCGTGCGACGGGCGATGCGCAATCGCCAGGAATGTATTCTAGATGTCGTGCGACATGCGTTTGCGCTTTGTCATGAGATAGCGCGCGCTGTGCTTGTTGGGCTCAATCCGCACTGGCACACAATCGACAACCCGCACGCCATTGAGAGAAAGCGCGCGCGCTTTCTCAGGATTGTTTGTCAGCAATCGTACGACCGGTGAACCGAGATCGGTCAGTATCTTGGCAGCCAGCGTATAATCACGAGCATCGACCGCCGCACCGACTTCAATATTCGCATCCACGGTATCGGACCCGCAGTCTTGCCGGGCATAGGCCTGCATCTTCTTGAACAGGCCTATGCCGCGGCCTTCATGGTACGGAAAGTACAGCATGACGCCATATGTTGCCTTGCAGATGACGCGCAACGCGAGCTGCAATTGTTGATGGCAATCGCAGCGTAATGAGCGGAACACGTCTCCAGTCACGCAACCGGAATGGATGCGCACCAATGGCACGACTGCATCCGGCACGTTAGCGGGCCGATGGATCAAAACTAAAATCTGCTCCTGCTCGTTGGAACCCTGATAACCGTAAGACTCGAGGATGACTTCCCGGCCCTGCACGTCGATTGGAAGTGCCGTGCGATTGGACCAGCCCGCCGGCAGCGCCAATGAACGGGGTGGTGGCGAGCCCTTGTCAAACACAGCCGCTCCGGATCTTGCACGCTTCCTCGCAATCGTCACCGATGTCACTTCCCGCCACCTTTCACGTCGCTGCTTCGGTAGATGCGAAGATCGGGGCCAAGCGATTGATAAAAATTGTCCACGTTTGGCATGACGACTTTTGACAGTGACTCTGCGTCCAGCTCTTCGCTTTTTATGACGTTGCCTTCATTCAAAATGTACGACACCAGCGAATACACTTCGTCCGTGGTCAGCGAACCCGGATTGTCAAACGGCATGGCGCGCCAAATGTAGTCGTAAAGCGTCGACGCGTAGGGCCAATAGCTCTCAACCGTTTGAAGCGGTTTGTCGCTCGTCAACGTGCCTCGGCCACCGATGAGCGCAGGCCCTGCGGCTTCATGAATTCCTTCGAGCTTCTCACCATGGCAATGTGCGCACCGCTCCACGTAAAGTTCGCGCCCTTTGTCCCTCGTCCCGCGACCGGAAGGCAATCCTGCACCGCCAGGCTGAACAGCGAAATACTTCGCAAGCTCCTGCGGACTGACAGGCGTTCCGACGCTAATCTCGCGAGACTGCGCAAAAGCCAGCGCTGATGCCAACGAGATCGCAAGGGCAGCACCAATAATTCTAGACGTGAACATTGGTTACCTTTCCGTCTGACGCAACGGCCCAACTTTGGATCGCGTTGTAGTGATAGACGGAGTTCAGACCGCGCAATGGCAACAGCTCTGCGCGGCTTGGCTGAACGTAGCCCGTGTCGTCGCTGCAGCGGCTTTGCAGGATCGCCGGCTTCCCATCCCAAACCCAGGGAAAACTAAATCGAACAGAGCTCATCGGCTCTGGCACACTGTCGATGTGTGCGGGCACCCATGCCTTTCCGCCATTCAGTGAAATATCGACGGTGTGAATGCGGCCGCGGCCTGTCCAAGCAAAGCCTCGGATCTCGTAATATCCGGGCTTCGGCAAAAGCATGTCGCCGGACGGAAACGTGATGACGGACTTGGCGTCCATGGACAGCGTGAAAAGCTTCGAGCGGCCATCCTTCATCAGATCGGAGTACTTCGACGTTTCTTCTTTCGTCATAAATGGGCGATCGCTGACTTGCAGGCGCCGCAACCATTTAATTTGCGTATTGCCTTCATAGCCCGGCAGAACGAGACGAAGCGGATACCCCTGCTCCGGCCGGAGCGCTTCACCGTTCTGGCCATACGCAATAAGTGCGTCCGACATGAGCTTGTCGATCGGAATGCTGCGCGTCATGACGGCAGCATCCGCACCTTCCGCCAGAACCCAGGCTGCATTCTCTTTCAAACCGACATGACGCGCGAGTGTCGCAAACGGAACGCCCGTCCATTCCGACGTACTCAGCAATCCATGCGTAATCTGCACGCTTTTGCCCGTGGGTTTGGCCCACTCGCCCAAGGTGTTTCCAGAGCACTCGATGAAATACTTGCGGGTGATTGACGGGAGGCTCTTCAGCTCCGACAACGTGAACTTCTTGGCGGTGTCGACGAGGCCATGAACAATAAGTTCATGGCGCGACGGATCGATCGTTGGAATGCCTCCGTGGTGCCGCTCGAAGTGCAGGCCTGATGGCGTCAGATTTCCGAGTGTCGCGGCCAGAGGCGTGAATGTCCACGACGTTATGTCACTCGGATTATCAGCCTTCGTGCGAATTTCAGTCTCAAACTGCGACCGGGTGCCGTAACCGCTATCTTCGTGGAGCGCGCGCCCCATGACTTTTGTCGGATCGTCTGCGACGTCGTATTCAACAGCACCCGGCGTTACAGCTTTTTTATTGGCGGCGACGCTGACGGACGGCGCCATGGCGCCAACAGTCGTAGCGGCGACTGCTGAAAATAAAAACTTCCGCCGCACTGGGTCGATCGCGTCCGGCGTCATGCCTTCTTTGCATGGGCAAGGCTCGGCTTCGGTGTCCTGCGATTGGATATCTTTGCTTTCGCCTTTTGACACGTCGCACTCCGTGTGGATTGTCATTGCACCTTTTGTGTATGTATCGATCGGTATATGTCCAGGCAAGACGTAATCGTACGTTTGATCGCAACATACTGGCCGCCTAATGCAGCATCGGCGACGCACGCCGCCGATCAAGCGTGCTCACAATTGCCGAGGTGTCTTCGCAGCGCAGCAGGCGTCGCGAATCATCGCAGTCCGCGGTCATTTGCTGGACGAGCGCATTCACGCTGCAGAACATCATTTCTGTGCGTTGGAACGCGACAAACTCAATGCAAACCTGCTGGCCATAGATGTCGTCGCAAAAATCGAGAAGATGCACCTCAAGACGCGGCGCACCGTCGTCAAATTGCGGTCGTTTGCCATAGCATGCGACGCCTTCAAGTATGCGCCGATTGAGAAGAAGCCGGACAGCATAGACCCCGAATTTCAGGCCGACATCGATGTTAAGCGCCAGGTTCGCGGTCGGAAAGCCAAGCTCTCGCCCACGTTTATCGCCGTGCACCACGATGCCGTCTAAAGCCCAGCGTCGGCCCAGAAATGCATTCGCTGTCGTTATGTCTCCGGCTTCAATCAACGCGTGAACAGCCGACGACGTGACGTACTCATTTCCGCGCCTTGCCACAGGTGGGGGCACCACGTGTACAGAAATCCCCACCTTAGGCCCGGTTTCCACGAAGTCATTGGACGTTGGGCGCCCGTCGGTCCCCAAACGGAAATTTTGCCCAACAATCAGCGACCTTGCAGCAAAATCACGCGCAAGCGTCGTTTCGACGAACGACGCAGGAGCGACGGTCGCGCTGCGCGCGTCGAGGATCTGCGTTACAACGGCATCGACACCGCACTCCAAAAGTAATCGCACCTTCTCCTGCCGGTCGGTCAGGCGGTAATTCAGCTTTGGCTCAGCGGTGCCGGCGACGCAATCCGCCGACTTCTCAAACGTCAGTGCCACCACCGGAGAGCCGTCGCGCGCAGACAGCTCCGACGCGCGCTGCAGGAGAGCGCGGTGCCCAATATGGACGCCGTCAAAATTGCCAACGACGACGTGCGCGCTACGGACATTGTCCGGCAGCGATTCCAAGTGGTCGCCGGCCCGTATCACGATGTCATTCGACGTGTATTTCGTCATTGTCGAACGATCCATCAGATATGCGTAACAAGGCCATACTTGGCATCGTGATAGATCAACGGCGTGCTGTCCTGCACGCCCGTGCCGACGATGTGCGCTACAAATAACGTGTGTGTTCCAATCGCGATGCGATCCTGCACCTCACAATGCAGCTGCGCCGCCGCACCTTCGATGATCGGAACGCCGCGCGCGTTCACAAAGTGCGGAACGGACTGGAATTGATTGTCGCCCTTTGTCGCGAAATGTTCTGCAATGTGCTTCTGTCCATCGGCCAGAATGTTCACCGCAAAGGCACCTTTTTTGTCGATATGGGGATGCGTGCGTGCCGACTTGTTCACGGCAATGAGGATCGTCGGCGGCGTCGCACAAACGCTGCAAACGGCCGTTGCCGTAAAACCATAGAGCTCGCCATTCAATTCCGTTGTGATCACCGTCACGCAGCCCGCGAGCTGCCGCATGACCGCGCGAAATTCATCTGCGTCGACCGGCGAGGTTGTTACGCGCGCCTCTGGCTGTTTCTTTCTCAAAAACATAAGAATCTTCTCTCACAAGGAAGGTGGTTGTAGTCATCTACTTCCTCCCCTCAGTGGGAGTTTGTGCAGCGATCAAACTGGTTCGCGGCCAACCACGATCAGGCCATGCCCTTCGACACCAACGAGTGTCTTGTTACGATTGGAGAGCATGATCATTTCTCGCACACCGATATCGACGAGAATTTGCGCGCCGATCCCGTACTCGCGCATCTCCGGATCTGGACGGCGATGCGGGCTTAGATTGTTCACGCGGTCCGAGAGCGCAGTCCGCCTTGAATCATTCATCATCACGATTGCGCCGCGGCCTCGGCGCATGATTTTGTGCATTGCGCTGTGCAGGCCTTCGCCATCACGTGCCAGAACGACGTCGCGCACGAAATCAAACCTGTCGACACAGACGAGCGTTGGCTGAACCGGTGCGCCGTCGAACGATCCGCGTGCATTTTCGCCGCGAGAAAGATCGCCTTTAATAAGCACGACATGTTCGGCGAACTCGACGTTGTCTCGGTAGACGACCATTTGCCACTCGCCGAAATTCGGGTGGTGTATGCCGGTCTCGGCCACTTGTTCGATGAGACGCTCGTTGCGCAACCGATACGCGATCAAGTCGGCGATCGTGCCCAACTTCAGGCCATGAAGACGTGCGAACTTTTTCAAGTCCGGCAGACGCGCCATTGTGCCGTCATCATTGATGACTTCGCAAATTACGCCCGACGGATTGAGGCCGGCGATACGCGCTACATCGACTGCGGCTTCTGTGTGCCCCGCCCTGACCAAAGTGCCACCCTCGCGTGCGATCAACGGAAAGATGTGGCCAGGCGTGACAAGATCTTGAACTCGGCTTTCAGGATTGATCGCGACGGCGATCGTTCTGGCGCGGTCGGCGGCGGAAATCCCTGTCGTAACGCCGGTCCGCGCCTCGATCGAAAGCGCGAAAGCCGTCTGAAACCCCGTTGAAACCGACTGCGTTACGGCGCTGAGCTTGAGATGCGCGACACGTTGCGGCGTCAACGCCAAACAAATCAGACCGCGCGCTTGACGCGCCATGAAATTCACGACCTCGGCCGTCGCAAATTGCGCAGGGATTACGATGTCACCTTCATTCTCGCGATTTTCATCGTCGACGAGTACGAAGCAACGCCCGGCTTTCGCCTCTTCGACGATCTCCTCTGCCGAGCTAATTTCTTCAACGCCTTCGCGGTGTAGCATGAGGTTCATCGTTCCTCTCCTCCTCGCAACGGGCAATCACACCAGGCGCCACGCGGGCCGAACTTAAAGCTCTTTTGAGCGGCCAACAGCTCCGGGTGATATGCCCTATGCTACATGGAGCTCCTTTACCGGGTCAGCCAATTCCAACTCCCGCACCAGCGGAATGACGCGCTCTCCAAAAAAGCGCGTTTCTTCATGAAAATGGAGGAACCCACACAGGAGAATATCTACGCCAATCTTACGAAGATTGTGAATGCGCTCAGCGATCTGTTCGGGCGTTCCAATGAGATTGGTCTTGAACCCATCGTTGTACTGGACCAGATCGCGTTGCGTGGAGTTGGCCCACATACCCTTGCCTTCTTTGCTCGCCTGTCCGGCTTCCTTCACGGCCTCTTTGAAGCCATCAACAGCTTCATGATCAGCGGCCGCAATGATGTGCTCTAGTTCTTGCTGCGCTTCGAGCTCCGTCTCGCGCGCGATCACGAACGCGTTCGCAGCAAATTTTACTTTGCGGCCGCGTGCTGACGCCAACTTTGTCACCGCATCAATCTGCTCTTTTAGCCCTTTGACGGAATCTCCGTTGAGACAGAGATAATCCGATGCCTCGGCTGCTAAACGCTGCGCGGCGACAGAGTTTCCGCCCTGGAAAATTTCAGGCATAGGCCGGCCCGGCAGGATCAAGGGCTTCGGCTTCAATGTGTAGCCATTGATCTGCCAATACTTGCCATTGTAGCTGAAGTTGTCTTCAGTCCACGACCCTCGAAGGATATCTATAAATTCCCGCGACCTGACATATCGCTCGTCATGCTCAAGCCACTGCACGCCGAGCGCGTCGTACTCTTTGCGATACCAGCCGCTGACGACGTTAATCGCCCACCGGCCATTGAATATCTGGTCCGCCGTCGCGCCATGCTTCGCCAACACCGCCGGATGGAACATGCCCGGCAGGACAGCGGTGATGATATTCATGCGTTCGGTATTGGCCAGCAAGGCCGCTGAGAACATCAACGAGTCGTGCTGATATTCGGCCCCATAGCTGCCCATGAAGCGTATTTGCGTGAGGGCGTACTCGAAGCCGACTTCTTCGGCGATCCGAGCCAATTTGATATTGTATTGAAGACTCCAATCCGTCTTCTGCTGCACCTTGCTGACGACAAGGCCACCGCTGACATTGGGGACCCAATGCGCGAATTTTATGCTCTTATTGATTTTCTTGCCCATCGCACATCCATAAGGCTGGCAGAAAACTGCATAGATGACTGCGAACAGGCTGTTGGAAGCCGAGTAACATCTCGAGCTTCACAGCCGCGCGTTCATTCGCAACACAACAGACACCTAACTGACCACTTCAGCAATACGAGCACGGCTTGCCGGGAGCAGATCAACAACTTCGCTGGCTGCTTGATCAATGCGCGCCAGCAACGACGAGCCGACGACACGACCGTCTTGGAAGTCGTCCGATAGCCCGTAGATGCCGGTTTGCACCGTCTGCATCGCAAAGAAACCCATCAAAGGGCGAAGCTGATGCTCAAGCATTAGTCCGTGCAGGGGCGAGCCGCCTGTGGCGCACAAGATCACCCTTCGTCCGCGCATTGCGTCGCGATCAACAAGGTCGAAGAAATGCTTCAGCAGACCGGTATAACTCGCCCGGTAGACAGGCGTGCCAACGATCAACACATCCGCGCGCTCAGCGAGCTGCAGGAGCTGCTCACCCTTGGCCGACACCTCTGGCCTTGTCAGCCCGCACATCACCGAGTGGCCGACGTCCGCAAGCGTGATCGCCTGCTCGTTGACGTCAACCTTCGCGGCGAGCGAAGCGCCAATTGCATTGATCAGAATTTCAGTCTTTGACGGTCGCGTGGGACTGCCATTGATCTTAACGACAGAGATCATTCGTACCCTCCCCAGGGCTTAACAATGCCGCCAAGACATCTTTTATTCGCATCTTGTATCGACCGGTATACAGTGACCAAAAAAGTGCGGGGGCGCAAGCGGAATCGAAACGCCTTGGGGGCAGAGTTCAAAAAATTGTTAAATAAATTCGCAAGGCGACGCGCGTGGTTTGCGCCCACCCATCTTACAACGATCTCATATGCTCGGAATAGAAACTTTGCAGTGCCGCAGCGTCCGCAGCCGTAAATCTACGTATCCGAAAAAAAGAAAGCGCCCGAAGCCTTGCAGCTTCGGGCGCTCGGGAGCGGTAAATTGAAGGCGGCAGTTAGAAGTTGATGAAGCCACCGAACGCGATCGTCGACATATTCTCGGTGTCGACGCCCGGCAGGTCGAGTTCATGCTCGCGATACCGCAGCCAGACCGACATCGCCGCAGCATCGATTTCTTGTACGACGCCGAAGCCCCAGAACGTTGCTTCCGAGCCGGCAACCACGCGACCAACGTCGTCACTACGTTCCGCCGTCCCTGAGTCATTCACGACAAACGCACTGTCCGTTGCACGCAGAAACTCGCCGTAGGGAATTGTCGCCCCAAGCGGCACCGCCTTCAAGCGGGCGCCGGCCTTGATGTAGTACGTGTCCGATTCAGGATTATTGAGCGGGTTGACGGATTGATCGATCTGCCCCCACGCAGCGTGCGCAAACAAGCCGGTCGGGTTATGCTGCAAGTAGACGCTCGCCATCATGTATTCGAGAGCACCGCCGGCTGGCGCGCCTTGGCGAGCATCCGTCGTCTCCGAATAGGTCAAAAGACCTTTGACAGTCATGTCGCCGAAGTTGTTGTTCACGTACTGAGCTGCGACAGCCCAGTTGTCGTCTTCACCCCAAGACACGCGACCCGAGAACCCGCCGAAGACCGGCGTGTCGTAGCGGACGATATTGACCGGCAAACCGTTACAGTCTCCAGGTCCGCCGCCGAACCCACGGCACGACGACGCGTTACCCCAGATGACCGAATCGCCGGCCGCGAAATTTCCGCGAACGTTGAAGCCAAATACGTCGTAGGCCACCCAGTACGCGGCAACGAGCGACCCCGAGCTATCGAGCATTTGAACGGCGCTGTCGTCAGCCGGAGAAATCTGACCTAGAGCAAACCGGCCCAACTGTTCGCTCTTGAGGTACCAATACGAATAAAGCACCTGCAGAGAATTCGGAGGGCCGCCAGTTATCGCTGCGCCACCCCGCGACGTATCGGCATTCGTCGTGTAGACGTCACTAGTGATCGCTTCGATGTGCAGCACGTATCCGGCACTGAGATCTTGCGAGATCTGCGCCTTACCGGTGAAATTGACGTTACTCGCAAACGCCGAGCCCAGACCGGTGATGTACGTGTTCGACTCGACGCCATCATCCCAGTGAACGATCTGCTCGCTAACCCAACCGGAAATCGTAAGCGATACTTTGCGATTGCCTTTTCTGACGGCCATCGATTCAAGCTCTGCGATCCGCTCTTCGAGATCCGCGCAACAGTTCCCGCCGAGATCGGCAGCTTGTACGGGCGACAATGCAAACGCACAAATCAAGGATGCGGCCGCAGCCGCTACGCTATACACACGTTTTGTTATATTTCTCATGTGGTCCCCTCGTTCGTATCGACTCATCGGTACACCATACTGTACCGACTGGTACGCGCAAACTACTGACGGCGCCGATCCCCAAATTTCATGACAACTGTGACTTCGACACGCAACGTTTTGAAATAAAAGGCTATTATCGCTCAGTCCGCCGTCCGCCTTCAGAGCTTCGCGGCGACCTCATCCCACTTCACAAGGTTATCGAACCAAGCCTCCAGATACTTGTGGCGGGCATTTCGATAGTCGATGTAGTAGCTGTGCTCCCACACATCGACGCCGAGAAGCGGCTTGGACCCAAGCATGAGCGGATTTTCGCCGTTCGACGTTCGAGAGACTTCAAGCTTGCCACCGCGCAGCGACAACCAGGCCCAGCCGGACCCAAACTGACTTAAGCCGGCAGCAATGAAATCGGTGCGCAGGCGGTCAAATCCACCAAATGCGACCACCAGACGCTCTAATTCGGCCGGCAATTTTCTGCCGCCGCCGCCGGGCGTCATCCACGTCCAGAAATTGCTGTGGTTCCAATGCTGGCCGGCGTTGTTGATCAAAGCGGGATTCTTGTCGGTGTACGCAGCCTTGCAAATTTCGTCGAGCGGCAGCTGTTCATAACGCGTGCCAGCCACGAGCTTATTGAGATTGTCGACGTAGGTCTGATGATGCTTGTCGTGGTGAACCTGCAGCGTCTCGGCCGACATGTACGGCGCCAGCGCATCGTATGAATACGGCAGGTCCGGCAGCGAGAAAGCCATTGGTGTCTCCTAGGAATGCGTTATGTGGCCAAATCCGCGATCGTGGGCCGTGGCGCCAGATTCTGAGAGCCAAACAAATCGACCTGGCGGCGTTCATGAGCGAGCTCAAATCTCGAGCTATTCGGACGCTGCCTAAAAAAAGCTCCGACCAACCGAAGGCTGGTCGGAGACAAGTTTGGTTCAAGTCAGAGAGAAGGCGAGCGTGAAGAACGAGATCGAGGTAGTGGCAGTGGTAGTGGTAGTGGTAGTGGACGCGGTCGTGATAAAAAGTTCGCGAGCGCGCACGCCTTAATGCAGATGTGTGCGCCTCGCGATCTTGCCTACTTGGATGGCTGTGCGAACGGCGACGGGAGTGTGTTCGTCGCGCAGCTTTCCTTGCCGACATATGCGCCACGGTACTGAGCAGCGGGATGCGTGCTCTCAACTTTGCCGTCCGGCGTTCCGATCAACTTCTGACGGAATGTTCCAGGCGCATAAGATGATTGCGCGCGACCGCGCTTGCGCAGTTCAGGAACAACGAAATCGATGAAGTCGGTCGTTGTCCCAGGCGTGACAGCGTAGGCGAGGTTGAAGCCGTCGAGGCCTCCGACATCGACCCAACGTTCCAGTTCGTCGGCGACCTTCTTCGGTCCACCAACCAATACGGGGCCGAGACCGCCGATGCAGCGATTCTTGATGACATCGCGCACCGTCCATGCCGGGCCATCGTGACCCTTGGTGAGCGATTCGAGCGTCGTACGAAGACTGTCGTTCTCAACGGCTTCGAGCGGCGCGTCCGGATCAAGCTTCGAGAAGTCGAGGCCCGTCCAACCGCCGTAAAGCGCCAGCATGCCTTCCGGGCTAGCATAGGACAGGTACTCATCGTATTTCGCTTGAGCGGCTTCATCGGTCGGCCCGGTGATGACCGTCAGCAGCGCGAAAATCTTGATCGAATCGCGCGAGCGACCGGCCTTTTCGGCGAGGTTGCGAATGTCTTCCGTCATCGGCTTGCACTGCTCAACGCTGGTCGCGAGAACAAACATGCCTTCTGCGTGTCGTGCAGCGAACTGACGGCCACGGCCCGACGCACCGGCCTGGAAGATAACCGGCGTACGTTGCGGCGACGGCTCGCAAAGGTGGAAGCCAGGAACCTTGTAGTATTTACCGTTGTGACGGATCGGGTGAACTTTGCTTCCGTCGGTAAATACGCCGGATTCTTTGTTGCGATGAACGGCGCCGTCTTCCCACGAACCTTCCATCAGCTTGTAGACGACGTCCATGTATTCGTCGGCCATGTCGTAACGCTCGTCATGGGCCATTTGCTGGTCCATGCCGACGTTGACGGCGGCACTGTTGAGGTATGACGACACAACGTTCCAGGCGACTCGTCCCTTCGTCAGATGGTCCAGCGTCGAAAGGCGGCGCGCCAGAAGATAAGGATGTTCGAAGGTAACGGCAGCCGTCACGCCGAAGCCGACGTTGCTGGTGACGGCAGCCATCGCGGAGATCGCGCCGAACGGATCGTTGACCGGGACTTGCGCAGCATCTTTGAGCGCCATCTCAGCAGTACCGCGATAGACGTCGTACACGCCAACGACGTCGGCGATAAACATCGTGTCGAAGCAGCCGCGCTCAAGCTCGCGCGCGAGATTGGTCCAGTAGTCGATATCGTTATATTTCGATGCCTGGCTCGACGGATGGCGCCATGTGCCGGCCGACTGATGACTGACACACGTCATATCGAAGGCATTTAAAATGATGCGTTTCTTCATTGCGTTTCCTCATTCTTGGCGTCAGTCCCGGCACACCATCCGGCCGTAAACAGAGATGTCGCCTAAGCTGCGCCATTGTTTATTTGCGTCTGAACTGCCCGACCCACCCCGCTACACGTTGAAAAAGTCCGGGTCCGTCAGCGGTGGGCAAAACCCACTCGCGGCACCAGCGCTCACGTTTGCTTCACGAAACACCAGTCGAATGACCCGCACCGAACACGTAATTTTCGTAGTGTACCGACCGGTATATATATTGATCGCATGGATGGCAAGTCTGTTGTTGGCGGCACGTCTGGGATTGTTAAAATTCGACCAGCGCTCGCGGCGAAATACCGGTCCGATCCGGTGCATGGCCTGTCGACGTGGATGGATGTCAATGTGGATGGATGGAAGAACCAGGCCCGGCGAGCGGTCTGCGGAGCGGCGGCCGTATTGAGCAGCGCGTCTTGCGGCACTGCTCGTTGAAGATTTCTGGAACTCTCGACACGGCAAAAAGACGGCGTCGCAACCACGGATCGTCCCGCGTTACTCGAGAGCCAATCTTTCGGCTTAGGAGCGCAAGCTCGCCTAAGCTCACGCGCTGCATTTACGGAACGATACGTGTTTTTCCGGGTTGTTTGCTCAACAGCCCAAGGAAAAGCCATGCAGACCCAAACACATCAAACTCGTCGATAAAACGGTGGCGGGTGAGCTTGCATCTGTCGTTGTCGATCCGGCTCACAAATACCCCAAACCGCCATTTAAGCCGCAAGAACAGGAATGGCCTGGCCTAGCACGGCAAATGAAGCCGCCGCCGGATCACGGCGAGACGAGCTACCGCGGTTCAAATCGGCTTCGTGGACGCAAAGCCCTTCTTACTGGCGGAGATTCCGGCATGGGCGCGGCAGCAGCAATCGCTTTCGCGCGAGAAGGTGCTGATGTTGCAATCAACTATTACCCAAATGAAGAAGCTGACGCACAGGACGTAGCCGGTCACATAAGTAACGCTGGGCGCAAAGCTATTCTCATCCCCGGCGATCTTCGCGATGAGGCGTTCTGCAAAGAGCTTGTTGCGAAGGCAGTAAGCGATCTTGGCGGCCTCGATATCCTCGTATGCAATGCGGCGCGTCAGCAAACGCGGGCGTCAATACTCGACATACCGAGCGAAGATTTCGACGCGACGATGAAAACCAATATTTATGCGCCGTTCTGGATCATTAAAGCGGCCTTGCCCCACCTCGCGCCCGGCGCCGCGATCATCGCCACATCGTCGGAGCAGGCATATGACCCTTCGCCAGACCTGTACGACTATGCTCAGACCAAAGCTGCGACGACGAATTATGTGAAGTCGCTTGCAAAGCAGCTCGCGTCACGAGGCATTCGCGTCAACGGCGTCGCCCCAGGTCCGATTTGGACCCCACTGCAGGTGTCTGGCGGTGCGACGCAAAGCAAGCTGAAGCAATTCGGAAGCACGACACCTATGGGCCGCCCGGGTCAACCGGCCGAGCTCGCGTCCATCTATGTCCAATTGGCAGCGGCGGACGCGAGCTACGCCACCGGCCAAATTTACGGCGCTTCCGGCGGAGCAGGGCAACCTTGAAAGGTGCTTAGATGAGCAAACAAACCAAAAAAATCCAGCGCGACCTACCCGACGTAGAGCGCGAAACGCGTGGAACCATGCACAACGACGAAGGTTCGACGCAGCAGATGCCGACAGACGCGCCTGACCAGCGCCAAAAGCAATCGACTGCCGAGGATCAACGCGCGATGTATCCGGCCACAAAGCGCAAGCCAAGCGGTTCGCGAACGAAGTCGGTCTGACGACGTCGGCCCATAGAAGTTCAGTCCGGAACGCACACCAATCGCCGGTGTTAGTTTTACAGTGTGCTGAATCAGGTGACGCGCACTTAAACGAACTTGTCGCGCTCATTCTCTAAACCGTGACGACGACCATCCCGAGTCAACGATCGCCATGCTTCGCGAACAGGACATGGCATTGAAGCGGGCTGCGCCTAGCAAAACCGGCCAGATTTCGATGAGCGCATTGCCGTGTACCGCGCGGTTCTGAAAATCGGTACGCTCTTCGTCGCGCACGCGGCACTGCTCTTGATCGTATTAGCGCTGATCTTTGTTCGTTAGCTCTCCGCGGCTTTCGGCGTTTGAGCGCACGCGCAGACAGCCGTCTTAAGCACCTACTTCAATCTCGATATCCCCCGTACGGCTCACGACATCGACGGCAACGCTATCGTGGGCGCGGAGAACACGAAGACTTATCTTTCCGCCGCCGACCGAGATGCCGTTCAGGGTGATGTCATTGAGCATCGGCGGCAAAACCGGCGCTTTCAATCGCACCGCCTTTTCGCTGGCATCGATTTCCATACCAAGACATGCCTTGATCAAAGCAAAAGGCGCTGCAGCCGCCCATGCCTGCGGTGAGCACGAAACGGGGTACGACACCGGCCCTCGCCCCCGACGCCTGGCGGAACCGCAGAACAACTCGGGCAGCCGACCATCGGTTTGATATTTCTGCGCCGCGTACAGGCCCTCGAAAATCCGCGCAACTTCGGATTTCATCCCGTAGCGGGCCAATCCCAGGGCAATGACCGCGTTGTCGTGCGGCCAAATTGAGCCATTGTGATACGACATCGGATTGTAACGGGCGCTTGCCGTTGAGAGCGTGCGCACACCCCAGCCGCTCCACATACCAGTGCCCATGAGAACGCGCCCACAGCGCCGAGCAAAGTCAGCTGGCACCAAATCGCCCATGAACAAATGGCCTGCATTTGAAGCCACAACGCCGCAAGGGCGCTTGTCCCTATCCAAAGCTAACGCGTAGGTATCGAGTTCATCCAACCAGAATGCCGCGTGGAAGTCGGTTTTGAGTCGATTGGCGAGCGTCGCGTACCGTTCCGCCAAATGTGGATCGCTCATGTGCTCGGCCATTTGAGCGCCATGCTGGTACGCCTGATAAACGTAACCTTGCACTTCCACCAGCGCGATCGGACCTTCCGCCATTCGGCCGTCTGCGTGGAATATGGCGTCATGGCTATCTTTCCAACCTTGATTGGAAAGACCTGTTGGTGTTTGCCGAAAATATTCGACGAAGCCGTCGCCGTCTTGGTCTCCCAGCTCGGCGCACCATTGCAACGCTGCCGTAATGTTCGGCCATATCTGCCGAATGGTGTCGCCGTCGCCTGTGCGCAGCCAATACTCGCCCGCCAGCACGACAAACAGGGGCGTGGCATCCACAGTCCCATAATATTGCTGAAACGGCACTTCGCTTGTGCTCGCCATTTCGCACAGACGTTGCTCGTGCAATATTTTTCCGGGCGCGGCATCTGATTTAGCGTCGTAGGCCGTCGCCTGCGTATCCGCGAGATGAAGCAAAACGCCTTTTGCAATTTCCGGAGCAACCCAAAGCGCGAACAGCGCTGTCAGTATACCATCGCGGCCAAACACTGTTGAATACCACGGGATGCCGGCGTGCGGATAATACCCGTGGCGCGTGCGGGCCAGTAGCATCGTGACATCGCTCGTGCAGCGGCAGATATGCTGATTGAACACATCGTTTGACGAACCCACGGTGGCTATGTCGGCGCACTTGAGCTTGGCTTCACGCCGTTTGGCCCGGTAGGCGGACAGAATAGTGGTATCATCTGCCATGGAATACTTGTCCGCGCATCGCACGCGCGTCGCAATGGATGTTGTCGCGCCTGGTGGCAGGTTGATGGAGAAGTGCGCACATTTCGAAGTGATACGAGTTGGCGCGGGCAGGAACGTGATCTCCGTCAAACGCGCAATGTCATCCAGGCCGACATACTGAAACATGAGTGTCCCAATCTCAGCTTTTAGCTCCGGCTTCATCGCACTGACAGAGCGCTGCGTACCTCTCACTTCAAAGAGATCTTTGAAGTCCGCATCGAAATGGAGTTCAATCTCGAAGTGGTGCTCGCGTACGTCGTAATTGCGCAGACTTAAACGCTCATGACAGCACCCGGATAGCAGGAATTTTGTCCGTGTTACTCCGATCAGGTCTTTGGGAATGCCTGGCAGACTGGGATTTGCAAGTGTAACGGTAAGTGCGGAACCGTCATCATCATGACTCGACGACAACAATAGAGGCGCGCGACCGGCTGCAAACCGCAAGTCCCACTTCGATAGAAACCGGGTGTCTTTGAAATATATACCTTCGGGAGACACCGCGCGCCGGCCGCAATCGCCGAAGTCGTCAAACACCGCGAATGTTTCATCGTGCTTGAGGACTTTGACCGGGCGCGCCGTCAACGAAGTCGACGTCTCGACGCCGTAGCTCGTGTCTTCCGTGGACATGTTTATACCGCTAGGGCAGCGGCCGCCCCATCTTCACGCCGCCCTTCGGCATTTGATGGATATGCGGGCCGGCCGAGCAACTTCTCATAGGCCCTCTCGTAACACTGAGCCATGCTGCTAACGGTATATCGGCGCTCAAACTCAGCACGCACAATTTTGCGGTCGAGCTTGTCGATTGCGTTCACGGCCGCCACTGCATCGTCGATGTTGTCGACGATGAGACCTGAGCGCCCATGACGAATGACCTCTGGAACGGAACCATTGTTCCAAGCGACGATCGGGGTGCCAGCCGCCATCGCTTCGATCATGACCAACCCAAACGGTTCTGGCCAATCGATCGGAAAAAGCAACGCCCGCGCGCCGCCATAGAAAGCTGATTTCTGGGCTTCGGAGATTTCGCCTACGAAATCGACAAGCGGATGCTCAAGCAGTGGCGCGATGCAACTCTCGTAGTAGGCACGATCGACATGGTCGATTTTCGCAGCCAATTTAATTGGTACTCCTGCTTGCGTCGCGATTTGGATTGCACGATCGGGGCGCTTTTCCGGCGAGATGCGCCCGACGAACGCCAAGTATTCGCCCGGCCCTTTGGAAAAGGTGATGTTATGCATAGGCATGCCATGAGGGATGTTCGCAAGCCAGTTCACTGTTTCCGGCATGGGGCCGCGTTGTTGAAGCGAAATCGACACCAATGGCATATTTGGAAATGCACTGTATACGGGATGATAGTCGCTGATGTCGAGACGCCCATGCAGGGTCGTCACGGTTTTGTTGCCCATTTCTTCGAACAACGGATATTGCAGCAGATCAAGGTGGAAGTGGATCACGTCAAACTGATGTGCTAGCCGGCGCACATGTTTTAGCGCGACCAAATGCATGGGAATATGGTCATTGATATTCGAAAGACGCAGCGCCTGCGGGCAGAGCGGTAAGAGCTTTGCGGACGTCTGCGAGTCGCCACTCGCAAATAATGTTACGTCGTGACCGCGTCTAACCAACTCTTCCGTCAGCCACGAAACGACACGCTCCGTGCCGCCGTAGAGTTTTGGTGGAACCGCTTCGGCGAGAGGTGCCACCTGAGCTATACGCATGGACTACTCCAATAAGACGTATAGCTAAAGTCTCGCGAGCGCCGAGAAGTTCCGGTCGCGCTGCAACTGCACTTGCGCAATCGATTCCGGATGCCTTCCTGCTATGCTTGCCGCAGTCGTGCAGTGCTGCCCGACGTGAGCCATGCGCTGTCAAACCAGCGGTCCGCCTCACCATCGTATGGAAGTCGCGAAATATCCCAATGTCCAATAAGAGGAGCGTAAGCGTCCCAGACCGCACTGCCGCCGCAAATAAAAATAATCCTGTCCGAAAAACGAGCGATCACATCGGCTGGCGCAGAGTCGGATCGAATGCAAACGACGGTGCGATCGGTCAAAGCATAGTCGGGTATGGACTCGAATGTTTTCGGGCCCGCGAGTAACACGTGCCCGCGTGTCAGGTCGAAAAATCGGGCGCCGTCTTCCGCGAAAATCGGGTCGGGAAATCCTTCCCAAGGCAATTGACCGCGCAGCCCCATTTGCCCTCTCTGCCCCGCCGCGCAAACCGATCGAATGACAATTCTCATGGATAAACTCCGGGTAACAGATGCCCGCCGATCTCAACGTTTTGATCTACGGACGGCAATAAGCAAAAAACTTGCGGCGCGTTGAAACCAAAACCGGCTCGGCGCGTTTGGCGCATGCCGGAATACCGTTCACTTCATTTTTTAGTTTTTTCGCGTGTTCGCTGTCTCCTTCGTTGGGCAGATTGCGGAGGGGGTAATATGGATGACAATTTGACATCCGCATCTACGAGCGATGCGATCGCATCCGACATAGCCAACACGAGCTTATCAACTAACGCAGAAGTTCGACAATTGTTGCAGGCTCTGCAGCACATGCGGGGTGGAAACTTTTCCGTTCGGCTGCCCGGTGACTGGCCCGACCTCTGGGGTAAAGTCGCAGATCTGTTCAACGAAATCGTCGGCTCCAACGAGCAGATGGCGCAACAGCTCGAGCGTGTCGGGCAGGTCGTGGGACAGGAAGGCAAGACCAAGCAGCGCGTTAAGATGGGTTCGGCCGCCGGTGCCTGGCACGGCATGGAATTGTCTATCAATTCTTTGATCGACGATTTGTTGTGGCCGACCGCCGAGGTGACGCGAACGATCCGCGCCGTTGCGCAGGGCGACCTCATGCAGACCATGCGGCTCGACGTCGATGGCCGCCCGCTGGAAGGCGAATTCCTGCGTTCGGCCAATATCGTCAACAGCATGATCAAGCAGTTATCGGTGTTTACGTCGGAAGTGACGCGCGTCGCGCGCGAAGTCGGCACCGACGGCAAGCTTGGCGGTCAGGCCAAGGTGACGGAAGTCACCGGCGTTTGGAAAGAATTGACCGAGAGCGTCAACTTGATGGCCAGCAATCTGACGGCTCAGGTGCGTAATATCGCCGATGTGACGATTGCAGTTGCCAACGGCGACTTATCGAAAAAGATCACCGTCGACGTGCGTGGCGAAATCCTTCAGCTCAAAGAGGCCATCAACACGATGGTCGATCAATTGCGTTCGTTCGCCGCAGAAGTAACGCGCGTCGCGCGCGAAGTCGGTACCGAAGGTCGGCTCGGTGGCCAGGCCGTCGTGCCGGGTGTTGCCGGAACCTGGAAGGATTTGACCGACAACGTCAATTTGCTCGCAGCCAACCTGACGACGCAAGTCCGCAATATCGCCGAGGTGACGACCGCGGTCGCGCGCGGAGACTTGTCGCGCAAGATCACTGTCGACGTGAAGGGCGAGATTCTAGAACTCAAAAATACCATCAACACGATGGTCGATCAGCTGAACGCCTTCGCTGGCGAAGTGACACGCGTCGCCCGTGAAGTCGGCACTGAAGGAAAGCTCGGCGGGCAAGCGCAGGTGACCGGCGTTGCCGGTACGTGGAAAGACCTGACCGACAACGTCAACTCGATGGCCAGCAACCTGACAGGCCAAGTCCGCAACATTGCCGAAGTCGCCACGGCAATTGCCGGCGGCGACCTGTCGAAAAAGATCACCGTTACCGTCAGCGGCGAAATCCTCCAGCTTAAAGAAACCATCAACACGATGGTCGATCAGTTGAACGGTTTTGCGTCGGAAGTGACGCGCGTCGCGCGCGAAGTCGGCACCGAAGGTATTCTCGGCGGTCAAGCCGACGTGCGCGGCGTTGCAGGAACCTGGAAAGACCTGACCGACAGCGTCAACTCGATGGCGAGCAACCTGACGACCCAGGTCCGCAACATCGCCGAAGTTTCAACGGCCATCGCAAACGGCGACTTATCCAAAAAGATCGACGTCGATGTGCGCGGCGAAGTTTTGGAACTCAAGCAGACCATCAACACGATGGTCGATCAGCTGAACCGTTTCGCCGGTGAGGTCACGCGCGTTGCACGCGAAGTCGGTACCGAAGGACGCCTCGGAGGACAGGCGAACGTGCCCGGCGTTGCAGGGACATGGAAGGATTTGACCGATAACGTCAACCTGCTAGCCGCGAACCTGACGACGCAGGTCCGCAACATCGCTGATGTCACGACGGCCGTCGCGCGCGGCGACTTGTCGAAGAAAATCACCGTGGACGTAAAAGGCGAAATTCTTGAACTCAAAGCGACCATCAACACGATGGTCGATCAGCTGAATGGGTTCGCCGGCGAAGTCACGCGCGTTGCGCGTGAAGTCGGCACCGAGGGTAAGCTTGGCGGCCAAGCGCAAGTGCCCGGCGTCGCGGGCACGTGGAAAGATTTGACCGACAACGTCAATTTCATGGCAAGCAACCTGACCGCTCAGGTGCGCAATATCGCCGAAGTCGCAACCGCTATCGCTGGCGGCGATTTGTCGAAGAAGATCACGGTCGACGTGCGCGGCGAGATCCTTCTGCTGAAGGAAACGCTCAACACGATGGTAGAGCAGCTCCGCTCATTCGCAGCGGAAGTGACGCGCGTCGCACGCGAAGTGGGCACCGAGGGCCGTCTTGGCGGACAAGCGGTTGTGCCAGGTGTCGTCGCCGGAACATGGAAGGACTTGACGGACTCGGTCAACTCGATGGCAGGCAACTTGACCGGCCAGGTCCGCAACATCGCCGAAGTGACGACCGCCGTTGCGCGCGGAGACTTGTCGCGCAAGATCACCGTCGACGTGAAAGGTGAAATTCTCGAACTCAAGAACACGATCAACACGATGGTCGACCAGCTCAACGCGTTCGCGTCCGAAGTGACGCGTGTTGCGCGCGAAGTCGGCACGGAAGGCAAGCTCGGCGGTCAGGCGCAGGTTCCGGGCGTCGCTGGCACATGGAAAGATTTGACGGACACCGTTAACGTCATGGCTGCCAACCTGACCGAACAGGTCCGCGGCATCGTGAAGGTCGTGACGGCGGTTGCAGAGGGTGATCTCAAACAGAAGTTGACGGTGAAATCAAAAGGTGAGGTTGCCGCACTCGCCGAAACCATCAACGACATGACGGATACACTCGCAATCTTTGCCGATCAGGTGACGACCGTTGCGCGCGAAGTAGGCGTCGAGGGCCGTCTTGGAGGCCAAGCGAGCGTGCCAGGCGCCGCGGGTACGTGGAAAGCGCTGACGGGCAACGTCAACCTGCTCGCCGACAATTTGACAAACCAGGTGCGCGCCATCGCCGAAGTGACGACCGCGGTTACCAAGGGCGATTTGACGCGATCGATCCAGGTCGACGCTCGCGGCGAAGTCGCCGAACTCAAAGACTATATCAACACCATGATCGGCAACTTGCGGCTAACGACCGACCGCAACACCGAACAAGACTGGCTCAAAACCAATCTCGCGCGTCTCACTGGCCTGTTGCAAGGCCAGCGCGACCTCGCAACCGTCGGCCGCAAATTGTTGTCGGAGCTCGTGCCACTCATTGGTGGCCACCAAGGCGTCATCTATCAAATGTCGCCCGATGAACCTCCGCGCCTGACCCTGCTCGGCTCCTATGCCAACATCTCGGATCAGGGCTATCCGGCGACAATTGCGCTTGGCGAAGGCTTCATCGGTCAATGTGCGGTTGAGCGTCGCCGCATTTTGATTACAGAAGTGCCGCAGACGGCCGTCCGCATTGGGCCGGCGCTGCTCGACGCCGTGCCGCGCAGCATCGTCGTGTTGCCGGTCAACTTCGAGGATGAATTGAAGGCGGTCATTGCGGTCGCGTCGCTGCACGAATTTGACAGCGCGCACTTGAACTTCCTCGAACAGCTCACCGCAAGCATCGGCATCGTTCTGAACAGTATCGAAGCGACGATGCAGACCGAAGGCTTGCTGAAACAGAGCCAGCAGCTCGCGCGCGAATTGCAGGACCAGCAGACAGAATTGCAGACGACAAATGAGCAACTCGAGCAGAAGGCGCAGCAGCTCGCCGAACGTAACGTGGAAGTCGAAGCAAAGAACCAGGAAATCGAACGCGCCCGCCGCGCACTCGAAGAAAAGGCGTCGGAACTCGCGCTGACGTCGAAATACAAATCTGAATTCCTCGCGAACATGTCGCATGAGCTGCGTACGCCGCTCAACAGCATCCTCATTCTCGGCCAGCAGCTCGGCGACAACGTCGATGGTAATCTGACCGACAAGCAAGTTGAATTCGCGCGCACCATTCACGGCGCGGGCAGCGATCTCTTGACACTGATTAGCGACATCCTCGATCTGTCGAAGATCGAGTCCGGTACCGTCAGCGTCGATGCCGAGGATCTGGTTCTCACCAAACTGCTCGAGACCGTCGCTCGGCCGTTCCGGCTAGAAGCCGACCGGCGCGGGTTGGACTTCGACCTCTCAATCGACGCGTCAATCGGCAAGAAGATCACAACCGACTCCAAGCGCCTGCAGCAAATTCTCAAAAACCTTCTGTCGAACGCCTTTAAATTCACCGAACACGGCGGCGTGCGCTTGACCGCGACCGAAGCGCCGTCCGGCTGGAATGCGGATCACCCGACACTGAGCAAAGCGGATGGCGTGGTCGCATTCGAGGTGTCGGACACCGGCATCGGCATTTTGCCTGAAAAGCAGCGCATTGTTTTCGAAGCCTTTCAGCAGGCGGATGCGGGCACGAGCCGCAAGTATGGCGGGACCGGCTTGGGACTGGCGATCAGCCGCGAGCTTGCCGCCTTGCTTGGCGGCGACATTCAGCTGCGAAGTGCTCCAGGCTCAGGCAGCACCTTCACGCTCTATTTGCCGAAGACATTTGCGGCGCAGCCAGCTTTCGCTGCTAAAACTGCGCGGCCAACGCAAGGCGCGACCCAACTGCTGATTCAGAACGCTGGTCTCATCGTCGACGACGTCGAGGATGACCGCGATATCGTACAGGCCGGCGATCTTGTGCTGCTGATCGTCGAGGACGACCAGCGCTATGCAAGCGTTCTCGCTGACCTCGCGCGCAGCGCCGAATTCAAAGTTCTCATCGCGCACCGCGGCGTCGATGCGTTGCTGTTGGCAAACGAGCACAATCCGAGTGCTATTACGCTCGATGTTTATCTGCCAGACATGCTCGGCTGGAATATCTTGAGCCAATTGAAGCAGAACGTTGCGACGCGACACATCCCCGTTCAAATGATAACGCTGGACGAGGATCGCCAGCACGGTCTCTCGACCGGCGCATTCGCATTCCTGCCAAAGCCAACAACGAGCGACGGGCTGCAGACGGCATTTGAAAAGATCAAGGCCTTTATTGCGCCGCGCAAGAAGCAGCTGCTGCTGATCGAGGATAATCCGGCAGAACAACTGAGCGTGCGGGAACTACTAGCGCACGGCGACATCAACGTAGACGCCGTGACAACGGGGGCTGAGGCGCTCGCGTACCTCGAAACCCATGCCTGCGATTGCATTGTGCTCGATCTCAAATTGCCGGACATGTCGGGGTTCGACGTGCTCGCTGAACTGAGCAAAAATGCGAGCCTATCGGATATCCCGGTGATCGTGTTTACGGGGCGCGAATTGTCGCCGGAGGAAGATGCCAAATTGCACGCGTTGGCGCGCAGCGTTGTTGTCAAAGGCGTTGAATCGCCCGAACGCCTTCTCGATGAGACGTCGCTGTTCCTGCACCGCGTGATTACCGAAATGCCGCCAGAAAAGCAGCGCATGATCGAGCATCTTCATCGGTCTGACGACGATCTCATCGGGAAGACCTTGTTGATCGTCGACGATGATCCCCGGAATATTTTCGCTATGAGCAGTGTGCTCGAACGTCGCGGCATGAAAGTCGTCACAGCATCGACAGGAAAAGAGGCAATCAACCGGCTGCAATCGACGTCGGAAATCGCGATTGTTCTGATGGACATCATGATGCCGGAAATGGACGGCTATGAGACCATGCAGGCGATCCGCGCGCAGGGAAATTGGCTCCGGCTGCCGATCATAGCGCTGACGGCGAAAGCTATGAAAGGGGATCGCGAGAAGTGTCTGGAGGCTGGGGCGTCAGACTATCTCGCCAAGCCCGTCAACACCGAACAACTGCTAACGGCGCTGCGCATGTGGCTGCACCGGTAGGAAGCAAGCAATGAGCACGAAAGAGCCAGTCAATATTCTCCTTGTTGACGATCAGCCGGCGAAACTTCTGAGTTACGAAGTTATTCTCGGCCAACTGGGCGAGAACCTTATCAAGGCGAATTCTGCTAACGAAGCGCTGGCGACCTTGCTCAAGACAGATGTCGCGGTGCTGCTCGTTGACGTCTGCATGCCCGATCTCGATGGCTTCGAACTCGTCGACATGATCCGCGAGCACCCTCGATACGAAAAAATCGCGATCATTTTCGTATCCGCCATTCAGATGACGGACATTGACCGCATCCGCGGGTATTCGTCCGGCGCAGTCGACTACGTGTCTGTGCCAGTGGTCGCCGAGATCCTACGCGCTAAAATCCGCGTCTTCGCTGATCTGTACAGAAAAACAAAGCAGCTCGAACAGCTCGCGACGAATCTGGAAGAACGGGTATTGGAACGCACACGCGAGCTCGAGGACGCGGCGCGCAAGTTGCAGAATAGCGAAGATCGTTTGCGACAGGCGTTGTTCGCCGGGAGGATGGGTACTTGGCAGCGCGATCTGGCGGCTGACAAGAGCTTTCGCGACGGCAGCTTGAACGTACTGCTTGGGCTTGAACCCGTGCAATCGACGCAAGAAGTCAGCAATTATCTCTCGTACGTTCATCACGAGGACCGGCAGGCGTTGACAACCGCGTGGCAGGACGCCGTCGCGCAAGGCGAGGAATATGAGGCCGAGTTCCGCATCAAGCGCCGCGACGGCAAGTTGCGCTGGCTGCGCGAACAAGGCCGCCTAGCTGACAGTCTAGATGGCAACACCAAATTCTTGACGGGTCTCACGCTCGACATAACCGATCGAAAACGCGCCGAGGAACGTCAGGAACTGCTCATCCAAGAACTCAACCACCGCGTCAAGAACATGCTCGCGATGGTTCAATCGATAGCGATGCAAAGCCTGAATGGCGGCGGCATTGAAGAACGCGAACTGTTTCTGTCACGCATCCATGCGCTCGCCGCGTGCCAAGACCTTCTAACCAAAAACCACTGGGACGGCGCGCATCTGCGCGACCTGCTGAAAAGCACGTTTGCGCCGCATGGCGATCTGGTGTCGCGCATAGAATTGCAAGGCGTTGATAAGATTATTTCATCGCGGGATGCGATTTCCATTTCGCTTGCATTGCACGAGCTGTGCACGAACGCGGTGAAGTACGGCGCACTTGCCAACGATACGGGACGGATCTCTATCGAGTGGCGTATCGAACCACTCGATAACGGATCGAAGTTGCAGTTTGCGTGGAACGAAGTCGACGGTCCCGTCGTCGAGGAGCCAAAGCGCCCCGGCTTTGGGTCGCGGCTTCTTAAATCTCTCGCCGCGCAATCGGGCGCAGCCTACGTCAGCGCTTATCCGCCAACTGGATTCAATTGCAGCCTGACCCTGCCATTGGAGGTCATATCATGACATCAGTTTTGCATGGACGGCGCATTCTCGTGGTCGAAGACGAACCGTTGATCGCAATGATGATCGTCGAAATCTTGGAAGGCGAAGGCTGCGAAGTCGCCGGCCCCGCGTACAATGAGTCACAAGCCGCCGACATCATAAAAAATGGTGGCATTGACGCTGCAATTCTCGATTTCAACTTAGGTCGTGATCAAACATCAGCGAGCATCGCGACGAACTTGGTCGAGCGCAACATTCCATTTATTTTCGCCACCGGATATGGCGTCCAGGCCTTGCGCAAAGCCAATTGGGTACAGCCAGCGGTCGGCAAGCCTTACCACGGGCCGGAAGTCATCTCGGCCGTCAGCGGACTGCTCAAACAGCAATCCGTCGCCTAGCCTTTCACCAGCAAAGACCGAACTTTCGGTGCAGTCGTTTGTGACATCCGGCCATGTCGGGCGCAGCATGCTCGCATGGCGCCAGCGATCTCATACAACGACATTCGTGAGATAATGGCGGAGGGAGAGGCTGCCGAGTTGCTGCGCAGCGATCTGTCTTTACTTAGAATTCTGGCCACTTCCTACGGCCATCCCACACTTTGTACCACATGCCGTTAGCGCTGGGCGTGCGGCGTACCCTAATTGAAAGCTTCGTGTCCAGGCGATCCGAGCCGCCTGGACCTTACCGCGACGTTACCGTTCAGGCTGCCGACGAGATTGCAGCGCCAGTCTTGTCATAGACTACGATCCCCGGCAGCAAATCGTGTTGAAGCGCTAGGCGCACAACGCCTTCAGTCAGCGCAAACTCTGCGGCGTGGCCGTTGCTGAACGCTGACTGATAGCCCAATTCGAATGATCGATATACGCCGTGGTCGGATTTCACGCGCTCCGACCAGCGCAGCGCGATCATACTAAGAATTGCACTTTGAACGATGCCCCGCGGCTGCCTAGCGACCATCGCCGCTTGGAGCGGACCGCGCACAGCATCGATTTTATCTAACTGCTCGTCGAGGTTCGTCGGCGTCGGCTCGACGTTGTAAAGTCGCTCCTCTTCCATGCTCAATGCATACCATTCGCGAAATTCGGGCCATTCGCTATCAATCGAAGCTGCTTTGGCTTCGCTCTTAATGTCGGCTGACCCCATTGTTTCTTGCATGGCGGAATGCTCCGTTGGGTTTTCGATACGGTTGACGCTTTGGTGATCCTGTTCGTTATATGTCCCGATAGACACCCACGGCGCAGATGACCGAGTCCCGCGGCGCCGAAACGAGCTTGCCGCCGTCCAAACGAATGCTGATTTCCCTCGTACGCCGAGTTGCGAATTGAGCCCGACCGTGCGCCATTACGCGACCGCCGTCGCCAAGCCAAACGACCATTGCGGCGGGCTTAATCTTAAGGCTGCTATCACAGATCAGATGAGTTTTGGTCGCGCCTTCGATCTCAACTGCGAACCGCTCGGCACCTTTTTTTCCAATTCTATTCACATCGTTCTCCTGCAACATTATGCGCAATTTTTGAAAAGTTTATGCCAGCAATACTTCGTGTTTGTGCCCACCCTAGGGGACAAGCACCGCTCTGCAATGACCGACGTCGCGGGCATAGGCGACCGCTTCGGAAATCGTCGCGAAGCAACTTGGCAATCGGCGAGCTTTCGACGAAGCAGCCACCCATCTAAAGCGCAACCCGCCATCGCCGAGTGAACGATAAGCCTCTAGCCGCGCCTGAATGCCGGTGAAGTCGCCCCACCAGTCCGCGATTTCGCACTCTGCAAAAGCGTTCTCGAAGTTCGGGAAGTTCGGATTTGTCGTCTTCATAGGCCACCTACCTTGGTTGCTATCAGTCGCTCGACGCTTTGCGCTTCATACGCTTCAATGGCGCGGCGGCGTATTCCTGCACCCACGCCTCAAAGGCCTGCTGCATCGTCGTGCCGTTCTCAGCAGCGGCAATTTTGAAGGCCGTCCGCACATCTTCGTCCAGCCAAAACGCAACGGCCTTTTGCCCGTCGCGGCTTGGTTGCTTGTATCCAGGCTTCGGCCCCATGTCGTCAAACTCCAAGTCGTCTAGATCGGTCATGGCAGCTATCCCTGGTTCCTATTAAACTTTCATTGACTGTTGTACGCTAGTAAGATATCTTACTAATGTCAATAGGGTTATTGCCTAGACTATTTTTCGGCTAAGCTGCTGAAAGAGTTTGGCTTCCCGAAATTGCCTAGGCGTCAAGCTGATGCCTAGGCATAGGCAAAATGCCTAGACAAACGCTAGCGGAGGCATAGGTATGGTCGTCATTGGTGTGTTGAACTCGAAAGGGGGCGTCGGCAAATCGACGTTGACGGCTGCGCTTGCGGTGCGGGCCTCTCGTGACGGTTCTGTCTGCGTTGTCGATCTCGATAGCCAGGGCAGCTACTCCGATTGGTATGGACGGCGAGGATCACCGGACAACCCAGCGCTGCTGACAGGTGAAGATCGAGCGAGCGATGCCGTCGAGGCGCTACAACTCAACGCGCCTTATGAGTTCGTCTTTCTGGACGGCCCACCGGGTTCGCTTGTCGTGACAGAAGACGCGATAAAAGTCTGCGATCTCGTCGTTATCCCGATGCGCGCCAGCGGGCTCGACCTTATGGCCAGCCAGGACTGCATTCGGCTCTGTCAGCAATCAGGCGCCGCCTTTCTGTGCGTCCTCAACGATGTCAACGCACGGGATGCAAAGTCGCTTGGCGAGAACGCTCGCAACACGCTGCTGACCTACAAAATCCCCATCGCCAAGACGGCCGTAGCGCATCGCGTTCCGTACATCAACGCGATGACAAGTGGGAAGACGGGACCAGAGAGAGACAAGGCATCCGCTGCTGAGATCGATGCGCTTTGGGATGAAGTCAGAAGCGCCGCCGTGGCCGCCGCGGCTGCGAAGGAAGGCTCACCATGACCAATCGAGCCGATGAACAAGAGGTTGAGAGCTTCGCGAGTATGTTCGCGGCCGGCTTCGGAGCTAAGCCTGATCGCATCGAACGGCGCATGAAAGCCGAGAAGCGTTCGGCACTGACGGACAAGCAGCGCAAGCGCGGTGCAGTTCGGACGGCACAGATCAACTACCGCTGCACACCGGCATACAAAGGGCTCGCTTCAGAGCTTGCCAAGCACTGTGATGCGAGCATTGCGGATGTCATGGAGGAAGCGCTCGCGCTGCTTGCCAAGGCGAAGAAATTCAAGGGAGGCGAGTAATGCGCTGGATATTCATCGTGTCCGGCCTGTTGGCCCTTGCCGCGTCAGGCTACATGGCTGTCGAGGCCTCGGGCGGCATTGCTTCGGCGAGCGCGCCTGGCTTGGTCGCGCTCGTCGTGATCCTGGCAGTTGGCGCCGCTGCGATAGGCCATGCGGTCGCAGGGAAGCACGTCGCCATCGCTGTCGTAATCGGTTTGGGAATGCTCGCAGGCGAAGCGGCTGCAATGTTGCAGACGGCTCAACGTGTGACGGCCGCGCGGGAGGCCATGCGAGCGCCAATGGCTGCTGTGACGGCCAGGCGGCAATTCGCAGCCGACGAGCTGGCCAAGGCTGAGGCTGCAAAGCCTATGTTAGCAGACCGCGCCCGGTTGACTGCTGCTGAACTTGCAAAGTCTGAAGCCGACACAGCCGCTCGGGTGAAATCGACAGACAAGGGGTGCCGCGCTAATTGCCGTCTGCTGTTGCAAGCCGCAGTCGATAGCGCATCACGCGAAGTCGAGATGGCGCGTTCGGAAATCGCAAGCCATGACGCAGAGCAGGCGTCGGCGGTCGTATCGCGCATTGAGAAAGCCAAAGCGGCATTAGCGGCGCTGCCACCACCTCAGAGCGCCACGCCGCTGGCCGACAACACGGGATTGCCCGAGTGGGCTTTGGACGTGTTCGAAGCGTTGGCGCTATCGTTGGCGATCAACCTTCCAGCGTCAGCGCTGATTGCACTTGGCGTCAAACTGGGTGCCGCACGACCGTACTTGCGATCTCTCGACGCGCCAGCGGCTACGGCGCAAACGCCTTTGAACCTGCAATTGCCTCAACTTGAGAGGCGCGATGCAATGGCCGAGGCCGAGCGGTTTGGCATTGCAATGTTGCGGCCGGATCGTGACGCGCGGCTGTCGGCGAGCGATCTCCGTGCCGCATATCTCAATTGGTGTGATGCGACCGGCATTCAACCGTTGCCGATTGGGGAGATCGCCACTGCGCTTGGAAAGCTGTTCCGCAAGTCAGGTATCGTCGTCGATGACGGCGCGGCGCTGGGAGTGGTTGTCAAGCGGCTGGACAGTTGACTTGGCATGCCGCCCACTCCCTTCCTAGCTTACTGAGTTCCGTCCGCGTTGGTTGGCTGAGTAGTCAATTGCATGCGCTGTTGTCTCAAGATGCGCAACCGCTCCCGCCTTTTATCATCGTCGCCTAGGGTCGTGTCCGTAATCTCAGTGCCAGCCGCATCCTCTATCCCAACAAGCGTGAGCGTCAAAACCAAATCGTTTCTATCTTGAAGTGCCTTGTTGCCCCACGCTCCGAACGAATTCGGCGCCAAGTTTAATAATTGACTTTCTTTTGGCTCAAGGCCGCCTTTGAAATCGTAGTTGAACGATTCCTTGACCCAAGGAACCGCCCGACCCGGCGTCTCAACAATTCCACGCACAAAAATCTTCGCTATCGGGCTGGTCGATCCGTTTGTAATCTTGAATTCGATTGTTGGCTCTTTGCGATAGCTGCCTTCCGCCCAGTAGTAGCGCGAGCCCTCCAACTTGATTTGATCGAGGATCGTGCGAGCCTGCACATTAGAATCTGAGTTTCCTTGACTTGTCTCCAATGCAGCAATTTCAGCTTCGACCGCAGCAAGCTGCCTCGCACGGCGCTCGTCAGCCAGAGTTTCTGCGGCGGCAATGACTTGCGCGCCCGTTTTGCCGTTGATGTGTGGCGCGAGCTTGCCAAGCATCGACATCGGGTCTTTGGTGGCTTGGGTCATAGCGTTGATGTTGGCCAGCAAGCTACCATTCGGGTCAACGACATCACCAATCGCTATCTGCATAAGCGCCTTGCCGAATTTCTCATGTTGCTCGGAAGGCAGCGCGGCTTTAACCGCCGCAAGACTGGTCTGATAGTTTGCTTCGGTCGAAGTATCGATCGTTGCTTCGCTAGGCTTGCAACCCAAAGCCGTGAAGCACAAAAGCGCGACGATCGCGGTGGCTGACCATTTTTGCGGCATTCGTGATTCCTCACATCGTTTCGCAGAACTTATCAGCGTGCTGCCAGTTAGCAACACAGGCGAGCGGTGATATGCGCCTGAATTGTGGACGGACGCTAGTCCAGCACGGCCGCGACCGTGCAGCGGCATCCCATGTCGCAGCTGCACTTCTCGTAGGGCAGCATAGGCAAAGATCGAAGGTCGTACACCCGCCCATTGATGGCGCGGCAGGAGGCACAGCTGTTCTCAGTAATCCCCCTGACACGAGCTTTCTTCACATCCGTTTCTCGAAACTGTTGCAACCGACGCTGATGGTTCGCTGCGAAAACTGTCATGCGCACGGTCACATCGTTGGCATGTCGAAACGGGGTGTGAACTTTTTCCGAGAGGTAGCGCCTAGACGCCTTGTCAAAGCCGAGGATGTGAAGGCCCGCAGCTACCCGTAGCCATTGGGCATCTTCCTGACGGATGGAACCGAGGATGGTCGGCAGCTTATGAGCGAATACCACCGTCAGAAGATGGCTATTCAGGCCAGATGAGGCGTCAGGCGAAAACATCGTTTTTGAGAACGGCAACGCTTCCCGCGCCGCATCGTTCAACCGTTGCTGTTCGAGAGCCGCGACAACTTTAGCGACCGCAATGTCAATCTCGATGCTCATGGCAACAGGCTACAAACCGCCTTAGATGATTACTAGCTACTTTCGGGCCAGTCACGAACATTATCGCTGCTGGCGTTGCAAGTATTTGCTCGAACTGTCAGTCGGTTTGGCGTGGCTGTATACGCTCGTCGTCTTGATGCTGGCGTGACCAAGCGTCTGCGACACGAGCGAAATAGGTGCCCCGTTATCAAGTGAATGCGATGCGTGCGCGTGGCGAAGCCAGTGAGCCGAGGCCTCAGGGTTGATCCCAGCGCGCTGGGCTGTGGCTTTTACGATATAGTTGAACCGGCGTTCTGTAATCGGAAAAAGTCGGTCGGTACGTGCCGCGTCCGCGCGCAACGCCATCAGGCTAGTAGCAATGTCGGTAGGCAACAGTACGTTGCGTTCCTTGTCGCCCTTACCGACGATAGCAAGCTGAACTTCGCCCGTATCTCTAGGGATGATCTGCGACCAAGTTAGGCTGCACAACTCGGAGACACGAAGCCCACCACAATAAGCAACATCGATCATCAGCCGGTCGCGTGCCGATCTTGCATTGCGTAGCAGCAACTCAACGTCAGCCTCACTGATGATCTTTTGGGCCAACTTCCGTGGCGCCCGCTTGATCTTAATCAGAGGGGCGGCGTTGAACCGGGTAAAGCCGACCCGATGCGCGAAGCCCAGCAGTGACTTTACCGCGGCGATATACGTTCCGAGCGTGGCTGCCGATGCTGGCCGGCCGGTCACGGTGGTGCCGAGACTTTCGAGTGCTGCTTGCACATCCTCGACCTTCGCCTCGGCAATTGAAACTTGCCGATCGCGAAGTGCGCCGATGAACCGGGCGCCGATCCGTTCGTAGGCTCGCACGGTATGATCCGAGCCGCCGGCATGCGCCTTGATCCAAACAGCGACCAGATCGTTGTCGGTCGTGGCATTGGTGTAGATCGCTCCCACCCGCTCAATTGTCGTGTCCGACAGTTCGACAGTCTCAGGGGGGAGGATAGTCAGTTCGGTGCCGATCATATCACTATTCCGATAAGGGTAATTATCAGAACAATATGGACTTGCTTTGTTCCGCTGTCAACGGCTATTTTCGCGCGCTGATTTTGAATTGCGGAGATCGCAATGGCTGAGCGTCGGTTTCCGGTCCCATGGCAGGTGATAGAGCACAGCGAGAGTTTTTGCGTGGCCGATGCGAAAGGCTACCCGCTGGCCTACATATATTTTGAGGAAGTCGAGTTGCGCCGCAATGTTATGGGGCGCATGACACGGGACGAGGCGAGGCGGATCGCCATCAACATCGCCAAGCTGCCCGAGCACATAGCCAAACCGCAGTGAGACGCAATGGCCGATAAGCCTCTAGCCAACTGGCTGATCGATGAACCATCACCGGCCGCGCCGATTGAGGTTCTGGAGCATTGGCTGTTTGACTGCGACATCAAGATTGAGAACGCAAAAGACGACGGCGAGCGTGAAGCGTTGGAAACCGCGCACGCCAGCGTTTTGAAGTCGTTGCGAATGCGCCGGGGCTCTGGCCTTGGCGAGCGCATGGACCCTGACCGAGCGTAGCGCCAACTCAGTTGATCGCCGCGCTGGGCATTGGTGCAACGCGAAGGCTGGCCAATGTGACCTGACCAACAAGCTGTTCCAGAGAATTGACAACGGCATCTCGTGCACGGATGCGATCGCGTCGTCTCGTCGTTTCTTCCAGCCCAATCCTCGAAAGCTCGATGATGTCGAGGAAGCCCGATCGGATGTCGTTATACTCGGCTTGGACTATGCCAGCTTCATTGGCGTAAACCGTCATCGGTGGCATCTGCGCGAGAAAGTTTTGAGCTGCGGTGCGTGCGAGCTGCAATTCTCGGCAGATGTCATCGCTGTTATTGTGGCTATCGCTGTTCATATTCGGTCAAACCCAAAGTTCATAGTCGAGCATGCCGGCTGATACCGGGAAGTATGCCATCACGATCGCGTCGGCCAAGTTCGGCGACTTAGTGCCGGGCGGCTTCTTATCGACGACCAGTCGCATCCGGCTATCTTTCACCGCGGTCGGCTGGCTCAACTCTTTCTCGATCTTCCGCAACATCGGCAAGTCGGACGGCAGGGAGATCATGTCGCTTGGATCGTAAGTGATTCCCTCGACCACGGCCCTATGCGTGCGCTCAAAACGCCTGCGCAAATCCCACCACGCTTGCGCTTTGAAGTTCGCATAAAAGTCTTTGTTGAGCGGCGTATTGCGGTCGCCCCTCACCACGTTTTCATCGGGCTTCACAACCGCAGCCCCGGCATTCCACGGGATGAGACGAATGCCTTTCGGCATGAAGCCTTCCGACGTGAGGCGATTGCTTTCAGCCTTCACGCCCGCGCCAACGCCGATGCAATCGTATTGAAGCTGTACGGTGCCGAGGGAGCTGCAAGCGTCGAGAGCGCGTCTTGTCGTCTTGCCGGTATCGCTTTCGCCCCATTCGTCAACGGCTTTTAAGATGACGCCTTTCCGCTTCGCGAGCGCGTTCAAATCCCCGCCTTCGTCAGCCACGTCTAGGGCGGCAACCCATCCGCCAGCGTCGTCGAAGCGCAACTTGATGTGCGCGTCGATAGCAGACTTTACCCATTCAGCCGGGATAATGACGCCATCGACTGCGGCAGCATAGTTGCGGTCCACCTCTTGAGCGAAAACGTGAAGCAGCCCTTCGCCCTTGGCGCGTGCATAACGGTCGTCGTACCAAGTCTGCGACTTCGCGGGATGGTCGCGCCAGTCCATGACAAACACGTTGGCCACAGTTTTTGCGACGGGCTGACCGGGCTGCCAGTCGATCCCGCTCTCACGGCGACGATGAAACACGTTTCCCAGACCATTGACCGATGAAATGTCGATCTGAACGCGGGTATTGTCGGCTAGTGCGGCCTCGATCTTTTCGGGCCGCTCATAGTGAGCGCTTTCGTCTTTGAAATAGATGCGCTTTCGTCCGCCGCGACCGATGTTGTCGCCAGCCTCGCCCGTGATAGTGGCGCCGTTCTCTGGATTGATGAACTTCATGTAGGTCAGGTGGTCTTTTGGCGAGAGTGAAGCCGGCAGAAACTCGGGCGGCAGACCGCCTATAATCATCCGCATCTTTTCAAAGATGCTGTCGGGATCGCCCAGCTTATCGACAAGCTGCTCTTTTCGGCTTCCCCAACCTACGGCAGCACCCGGCCAAAACAGCCACAGCCAGACCGAGAAGGCGCAGCAGACCCATGTAGCGCCGACATCGCGGCATTTCTCGATCAGACCGGCTGCTTCGCCATTCAGACAAGCCAGCAGAAAGAGCACCAAATGCCGCTGGCGAGGGAACAGGACAAAGGGCAAGCGCGACGGCATTTCGCCGCCAGCGTTTCTCGGATCAAAAGTGTCGATCCAGTGTGTGATGAACTCAATGGGGCGGGTGCGATAGTATTCCCGCGAACCGTAAATCAGCGCTGGGTCCGCTCGCATTTGCGCAAGTTGCGCTTGTCGCCACATCAGAACAGCCGTGTAGTTCGGTGGCCATGCAAAGCCATCTTTAGCCTGGAAAGTCATGTAGGGTTTCCGCGTATATCTCAGCTGCTTCCTGGGCAGTCATCGTCGGCTTAATTTGCCTGACCGCGATCGGGGCACCGTCTTTGCCCGTCAATTCGTTGACGACGCGCTCGCTGTATTTGCTGGGGCGCTGCTTTGATGCCGCCCATTTTCGGGCATCGATCTGAATGCGGGCAAGGTTCGCATCTTCGGCCTTATCGGCAAGATCGACGATCTCGTCGGCAAAGGTGTCAGCCTGTACCTCGCGCGCGCGCGCGTACCTGTCGCGGAATGCCGGGTCTGCATCCAGCCATCGGAACACGGTTTGCCGTGCTGGCATGTCGGCCGCATTGCAGATGGTGACAAGCGAACGGCCCAGCGCCAGTTCGGTACAAATCCGCTCGGCAATCGCCTCAGAGTAGGATGACGGCCGTCCGGTCTTTGCGGGCGTCTGTACGGCTGGCTTTTTTGCGAGTTTCTTCGTCTTTGGCTTTTTCGACACTAGGCGGCCTCTCTTATTAGGTCGTCGGCTGACGCGCCGATCTCTCGGGCGATGACATTGGCAACGCGGTCACACAGATCGCAGAACGCTTGATGCTTCATTCGGGCGAAGCTGATCGAAAGGGGCGTGAAGATCGCGAGCGCGGTTCCATGCGGTCGGACGAAGGCAACACCGCCACTGGCCCTTATTGCGCTCTCGGCAATGCGGACTGCGGCGCGTCCCGTCTCTTGATGGTCGCCATCCAAGTCGATCGTTGTGACGGCGTGGTATCCGGCCTTACACGTCAGCCATCGACGTAGATGCTGCTCGTCAACCGGCTGAAACCAGTGATGCTCCGGCCAATTGTCCATCGCGACTTTCACAAGCGCGAAAAACCTACGGTGCTGCGGGAGAGAGCGTGGGCTTTTCGTTTTGCTGCCGCACTGAGGGCAGCCCGATGTCTGTGATGTGCTCATAGTTTGCTCCGAGAAAACCGGGGCGACCTGTCAAAAAGATCGTGCACGGCGTTCCTCGCTACCTTGTCGATCAGCGGCACAATCTCGTTTTTCAGCTGTGTCATACCCTCGGGCGAACCATTCTCGACGTGAAAGACCGGGGCAACGGTGACTTGAACCGTCGTCGCGCCAGACGGACCTGCGACTGCATTCGGAATGTTCGGCATTCTGAGATCGACCGGGACTTTTCCACCTTTAAGGGGAATAGCCGCTTCAGGCCCAGCCTCCCCGAATATCGCAGCCGTATTCGAGATGCCGCCGTTCGCGAAGCGCTTGAGAGGCACAGGCCGTCCATTCGCCGCGATGCCGCCGTCGGCGAAGCCGAACAAGGATGCAAAGCCAGTGCCGGGTTTGGTGGCGTTGCCGACTAGGCTGCCAACCAGATTGTCTATGCCGGCGTCGATCAGCTTCGACGCGAGCTTGTCGAGTGCTCCGGCCAACGCTTCGGATGCGCTTTTGCCGTCGCGCAAGTCTTGGACAAACCCCTTGAGCGCGTCCGAGCTTGTCTCTTTCAGATCGTCGATCGCGCGCTTGTAGCTTTCGGCTGCGGTTTTGGCGTTGATCGTTGCCTCGATCTCTTTCTGACGTTCTGGCTTCAGCGTCACGCCCAGCCGCTTTGCCTCGTTCAACATTTCGAGCTTGGCGCGAGCGGCGTCTAGCTCCTGGCCGTAGAGGCCGAGCAAGTCCAGCTCTTGCCGCGCCTGAATTGCGCCGTCCTTCGCGGCTTGCAGCTTCGAGAGGAACGCGGCCTTTACCGCGGTTGCTGCATAGGCGTCCGACAGCATTTCGATCGCCGCCAATTCCTCAGCAGATACCTTGCGGCCTTCCTTTGCGGCGGTCTGCGCTGCGGCGAACCGCAATTCGGCGGCGGCTTTCGCTTTGTTCTGCGCGAACTCGCTCTGGCCGATCGTTGCGATCTCGGCCTGCAACGCCTCAGTCCGCTTTTTGATCTGATCGACTTCGCTCTGGAATTTCGAGCGCTCGGGCTTCGCCGCCACGTTCTGCAATGGACGAAGGTTCACATCTTGCAATTGTTCGCGAAGCGCTCCCCCGTAGCCAAACTGAACTTTGCCTGCCTTCTCGGTCAACGCTTGGTTGCGAGCGCGCTTGGCCGCTTGGTCCATGACATCGAGGCCCGCCGCAGCCAAGTCCGTCAGGCCAGTCAAGCGTGCGATCCAAGAGGCAAGCTCTTTGGTGCCTTCGATCCACCCCGACAGAGCGCCACCACTTTCCCGGTCGGCGCTCTTGCTGAGATCGTAGAGCGCGGCGGTCGCATCGCGGGCTGTTTGCTCGATCCGGCCGAGCACCGAATTGGCGTCGCGCTGGGCGTCGGCGTGCTGTTTGGCTTCGATCGCCGCCTTGCGCTGCTGCTCTGACATCGCGTCCAGGGCGATGTTGAACCGCTCGACTTCCTCAGCTCCGCCGATGACATCGAGAAAGCCCGAGACGGCGCCTCGCAGACTGACGAGCCCATCCTCTGAAAGGCTCACCTTCTCGCCGAGAACGCCGTAAGCGGCTCCTAGAGCGCCCAGCGCCGCAGCAAGTAGCGTCAGCGGATTGGCGGCGCCGATCGTTGCAGCAGCGAAAGCAGCCATGCGCAGCGTCGCTGACGCCAAGATCGCGCCGGCTGCGATGGCAACTGCATCGAGGTTGTTTGCGATGCCTTGAATGCCGTTGGCGAGCGTCCGCGTGACGCCGTTAGCCTGATCGGCCTCACCGAGGTACTGAATCACGTTATTGCGAAGGACGGAAAACGCTTCATCGACCGTTTGAGGCATTTCGCGAAAGAGCTTGTCGATTTTCTTCTCGGCCTCGATCATCGCGCCGACGAGTGTGCCGATGCCGAGCTTGCCGGCCGCCGCCATCTCAATGATCTTGCCTTTCGTGACGCCCAGCTTCTGCGCAAGGATTTCTTGGACGATCCCGGCGTTTTCCATGACGGTTCGGAACTCGTCGCCGTCGAGCTTGCCCTTCTGCAAAGCCTGCGAAAACTGCGTGATCGTGGACGCCTGTTCTGATGCCGACGCCTGGCCGAGCTTCAGCGCCTTGGCAAGCGTGCTCGTGACCTTTGCGGCGTCGTTCGACGTGTACCCATAATCGCGCACAGCCGCGGCCGCTCGGGTGTACGTCTTGGCAAAGCTCTCGACGTCAATGCGAGCATCGTTTGCGAGTGCGGTGAGTTCGCCCGCGCTTTTCAGAGTGATCCCGAAAGCCTGCTCGGAACCGTCGAGCGAGCGCGTGAGCCGCGTCCAAGCATTGGCGTATTCGATAACTGCGCTTGCACCGACGGCAGCACTGATGCCGCCCAGCGCCGTCGTCACGCCTGTCGCAGCGGATGACGCCGACATTTTCAGGTTGCGGGACAACTGCTGAAAGCGGCTTTCCATCGCCGCGAGTTGGCGATCGGTCTGCGTCCGCGCCGCCACCATGCCAGCGTTGTATTTCGTCAAGTTCGCTTCCAGCGTGACTTGCAGGCGTTCGACTTCTACGGCCATAGCTGTGTTGCTCCTGTTGCGATGTCGAAAAGGCTAGTCGGCTCTGGGAGGTCAACGCAGAGGGCGCGCACTTCGAGCGGCCGGGAATAATCGTCGTGGTGGTACTCGATGCGGCCCGAGCAATTGCCGAGATGCGAAAATTCGCAGCGTTCTGGCCGCGTCAGGATGCCGGCCGCTATCGCTCGACGGACTGCCAAATGTGCGGCGCGCTTGTGCTGGTTGCGCTCGGCGTAGCGCTTGACGGCCAGTCGGTTGATCGCCTTGCCGCGATCCGATCGCCGCCGCTCGGCGCCGCGTTCGCGATTTTCGGCGAGATTTTTGTGATACCTCTGCCGTGACCGTGCGCGCATCTTTTCGCGGTTGTCGCGCCAGCGCTTTCTATGACGTTTCGCATCGCAGGTCCGGCACTCTCTGGTGAGGCCGTCACGGCGCGAGCGGTCGTTGTAAAACTGATTGAGCGTCTGTGGCTGGTCGCAGCCTGCACAGCGTTTCAGTGGCGGGCCGATCGGTTCGAAGCCGGGGAGGGTGGTTTGCATCATAGCGCACCACGAGCCTTAAGCGCGGCTAGGTGGCGTTCGATCGTGCGCTGTGGCGTTTTGAGGGCCGACGCAATCTGTTTGCAGGTTGTTGATGCACCGCCACGAACCATATCAGATAATAGCCCTGAGCTGTTCGCACTGGCATCACGCGAAGCCAGCACGAAAGACAAGATTTGCGCTTGCACGATTTCGGCGTGTGCGGCTCGAGCTGCACCTGATCTCTCACCCCGTTGAGACTGGATCGCAACAAATCGAGCGTCCGAAAATTTTGACCAAATCCATTTCGAGATCGAGCGCGCTGATGCTTTAATTTCACGGGGCGGCAGAGGTGAAGCAAATTGCAGATTGACGCCAAACGCTATGCGCTCTACGCGATTTCGAAATTGCTCAAGCGTGCCGCCGTTTTTCTTGAACGAACGGACTTCACGGTAAGCAATCGACCGCGTCTCATCGAACACCTGAACATTCCGACCAATGCTGCCCATGTCCGCGGCGTCTCGCGGCCTAAATCGCTTGTCTTCGGTTGTCAGTTCCGCCGCCAAGTCCGCCAACGCATAAGGGCGAGGCGCGAGCCAGAGAGTTCGGTGGCGCTTGTGAAGTGGGTTTTTGACGATAAGCCCTGAGTACGCTGGATCGGCGCCCAGCCGTCGAGCGAACCCGCGTTCGACAGCTTCTGCGTATCGAATTGGCGACTGTCGCGCGTTTTCGCCGGTTAGAACAGGCTGCTCTAGAGCCCAGGCCAAATGCGCGTGACCATTTTCAGGGTTGCCGATGTAGACGTTCGGTGCTGGAAGCTGAGCCCGCTCGTAAGCCTCATATGCGTCGGGGCTATCTATATCGAACGGTAGAAATCGGATGCGCGCTGGGTCATTGAATTGAATGTGTGCGAAGCCCAGCGCTGTCTTTCGAGATCGAATTAGGAGGCCGCTGGCTAGATCGTCGGTGCAGTACGGATGGTCCGGAACGTCGCCTGGGAACACTTCCCAAATTGGCGGCGGCACCTTGTCCGCCGTCTGCAAATCGAGTATCGAAGTCATCGCGCGTGTCCTGTTTTTTGGTGAGAACAAAAACTGCGACGCAGCACTACTTTTGAAACCGCAGTGGGTTGCCGCCCTTTGCGGTTTTGCTTTTTCTGACTCAGGAACAGGCCGTAGACGGCAAAGACGCGCCGCCGCTATCTGGTAGCTACCAACACTCAAACGCCCGCCCTTGCGGCCATGCTGACTCAGCAAACGACTACGCAGCGCGCTGGGTCAGCGTGAATGGTTGGAACCGCGCGAACTTCGGACCGTAGCGCTCGCTTTCGACGACGGTTCGATCCGCAGCCGCAGCGATGTCCATCCGCATTGAGACGATGGCGCTGCCTGCGTGACGGGTTTCCATCGTGCCGGAAATTCCCATGGCCCTGAGTTCCCGCGCGGCGTCGTGCTCAGGTGTCCGGCTGCTTTTGACGATGACGATGCCGTCATGCGTTGCTTGCCAGAATTCTCCGCGCTGACCGCTGCCGACGCGCTCGATGAGGATGCGAACGATCAAGCTGCCGCCCTCCGTTCAGACGGCGCAACCTGATGCGAGCGATTGTTCGGCAGCTTGAGGACGATTGCCGCGCCCGGTGTCGGTGCGTAATACAACCAGGGCCGCCCCGGCCGGCTTGAGCGCTTGCGGACAAAGCCAGCCGCCTTCAGTGCTCGGTCCCAACGTCCCCAGCCTTCAATGGGCCGCAGCTCGTTGGCCTCAACGAACTCCCAGCGCAACGTGATGAGTTGACGGCGGGTAAAACCGGGGTTGCCCTCCCCCAGAAGGATTTCGGCAAATACGGCGGGAAGTTCAGTTTCGGTCCGTGATTTCGCCTCTTCCGACCACTCGAATTCGGGCGTTTCACCGCAGTTTACTAGTGAAACGCTATGTGAAGCGCCCATTAGCTTGCGTTTGAACTGCGCGCAGAAAGTCCTTAATCGAAGTGACATTTGCCCCCGCAAAGTTTGAATTGTCCTAGGACCGGCTGGTTGCTGTCCTTGGACAAGCGAGGCCGGTCAGCGCTGCCATCGGTGGCGCTAGGCTGCCCGTGATTGTGCTTGTCTCAACTCGACGTGCGGGAGGGCGTCACGAAAAGCCTTGGCCTCGCTGAGTGGGATGCCAACTCGACCGCGTGTGATCTGCCGGGGCTTTGGCATTCGGCCGGCGGCGGCTTCGACGTAATAGGTGCTTTTCCCGACGCCGATGAACTTGCAAAACGCCGGCACTGAGAGCATCGGGTCGTGCATGTCGCCTGTTTGAAATGCCGACAGCGCTGTCGCGCTAACTCCACCCATAGCGGCCTCCTCGATCAAATTCCGTTTGGACTGATCGGGAGAGCTTCAATCAACAGCGCCGATT
>JAFWGI010000014.1 GCA_017512425.1 Hyphomicrobium sp. | reverse complement strand
TGATCACCGGTGCCGCTCAGATGGACGGCGCAATCCTCGTTGTGTCGGCTGTTGACGGTCCGATGCCGCAGACCCGCGAACACATCCTTCTCGCCCGCCAGGTCGGCGTGCCGAAGATCGTCGTGTTCCTCAACAAGTGCGACATCGTCGAAGACGAAGAACTCCTCGACCTCGTCGAAATGGAAGTTCGCGAACTTCTCTCGAAGTACAACTTCCCGGGCGACGACACGCCGGTTATCCGGGGCGCAGCCGTCAAGGCGCTCAACGGCGAAAAGGGCCCGCTGGCTGACGAAGCCATCATCAAGCTCTATGACGCTCTCGACACGTTCATCCCGATCCCTGAGCGTCCGCTCGACCAGCCGTTCCTGATGCCGATCGAAGACGTGTTCTCGATCTCGGGCCGCGGCACGGTTGTTACGGGCCGTATCGAACGCGGCAAGATCAAGGTCGGCGAAGAAGTCGAAATCGTCGGCATCCGCGACACGCAGAAGTCGGTCTGCACGGGCGTCGAAATGTTCCGCAAGCTGCTCGACTCGGGCGAAGCTGGCGACAACGTCGGCATCCTGCTCCGTGGTATCGATAAGGAAGCTGTCGAGCGCGGCCAGGTTCTCGCAAAGCCGGGCACCGTGAAGCCGCACAAGAAGTTCGCTGCCGAAGCGTACATCTTGAACAAGGAAGAAGGCGGCCGCCACACGCCGTTCTTCACCAACTACCGTCCGCAGTTCTACTTCCGCACGACCGACGTTACGGGCACCGTTAAGCTCGCCGAAGGCACGGAAATGGTCATGCCGGGCGACAACGTCTCGGTCACCGTCGAGCTCGTCTCGCCGATCGCGATGGAAGAAAAGGTGCGCTTCGCTATCCGTGAAGGCGGCCGTACCGTCGGCGCCGGCGTCGTGACGAAGATCATCGAGTAGCTATCACAACAGGGAAGCGTCGCTTCGGCGCTTCCCTGGTTTTTTTTGCCTCAGAGTGAGAGCGACACAAATGCACGGCCAAAATATTCGCATCCGGCTCAAAGCCTTCGATCATCGTATTCTCGATGCGTCGACGCGCGAGATCGTGAACACGGCGAAACGCACCGGTGCCGAAGTCCGCGGACCGATTCCGCTGCCGACGCGTATCGAAAAGTTCACCGTCAACCGCTCGCCGCACATCGACAAGAAGAGCCGCGAGCAGTTTGAGATGCGCACCCACAAGCGTTTGCTCGACATCGTCGACCCGACGCCGCAGACGGTCGATGCCCTTATGAAGCTCGACCTTGCGGCAGGCGTTGACGTCGAGATCAAGCTCTAAAGATTAGATTCCGGGCCCTATGCCGCGAGCGGTACGGCCCCAAGCGAAAAGGAAGGAATGCACATGCGTTCCGGAGTGATTGCACAGAAGGTGGGTATGACCCGCATCTTCACCGAAGCGGGGGAACATGTTCCCGTGACGGTGTTGAAGCTTGAGAACCTCCAGGTTCTCAGCCACCGCACTGTCGAGAAGAATGGCTACACCGCGATCCAGGTCGGCGGCGGCACGCGCAAGGTTTCTCGCCTGACGAAGGCTGACCGTGGCACGTTCGCGAAAGCTGAAGTCGAACCAAAGCGCAAACTCGCTGAGTTCCGCGTTTCGCCCGACAACCTCATCGAAGTTGGCGCCGAAATCACGGCTGACCATTTCGTTCCTGGCCAGTTCGTCGACGTCACGGGCACCTCGCAGGGTAAGGGCTTCCAGGGCGCGATGAAGCGCTGGAACTTCGGCGGTCTGCGCGCAACGCACGGCGTTTCGGTTTCGCATCGTTCGCACGGTTCGACCGGCCAGCGTCAGGATCCGGGCAAGGTGTTCAAGGGTAAGAAGATGGCGGGTCACCTCGGTGACGAACGCGTCACGACCCAGAACCTCGTCGTTGCCAAGATCGATAAGGACCGCGGCCTCGTTATGATCCGCGGCGCCGTACCGGGCTCCAAGGGCGGCTGGGTTGTCGTTCGCGACGCCGTCAAGAAGGCCGCACCGGCTGACGTGCCGAAGCCCGGCGCATTCAAGCCGCGCGGTGACGCGAAGAAGGAGAGCGCGTGATGAAAACGTCTGTCACAACGCTCGACGCCAAAACGGCGGGAGATATCGAACTCGCTGATGCGATCTTCGGCCTTGAGCCGCGCAACGACCTGATCCACCGCATGGTGCGCTATCAGACGCTGAAGCGCATGGCCGGCACGCATCACGCTCAGGATCGCTCTGAAGTCGCGGTCACGGGCAAGAAGATGTACAAGCAGAAGGGCACCGGTGGCGCCCGTCACGGTGACAAGTCTGCTCCGCAGTTCCGCGGCGGCGGCAAGGCATTCGGACCGAAGCCGCGTTCGCACGCGATCGACGTTCCGAAGAAGGTCCGTGCACTGGCTCTTCGTCACGCGCTTTCGGCGAAGGCCAAGGCCGGCGAGATCGTCGTTCTCGACAAGGCAACGTCTGCTGAAGGCAAAACGGGCGCGCTAAAGTCACAGTTCGCGAAGCTCGACTGGAACAACGTGCTGATCATCGATGGCAGCGAGCTCGAGCCGGCATTCGCCCGCGCGGCCCGCAACATTCCGAACATCGACGTGCTGCCGGTTCAGGGCATCAACGTCTACGACATTCTGCGTCGTAAGAAGTTGGTTCTGACGAAGGCTGCCGTTGCAGCGCTTGAGGAGCGCTTCAAATGAGCAAACGTTCCGCATATGACGTGATCGTCGCCCCGGTTATCACCGAAAAGGCGACACTCGCTTCCGAAGCCAACCAGGTGATCTTCAAGGTCAACCGTTCGGCGACGAAGCCCGAAATCAAGTCGGCGATCGAAAGCCTGTTCAAGGTCAAGGTCAAAGCCGTCAACACGGTCGTCCGCAAAGGCAAGCTCAAGGCTTTCCGCGGCCGCCCGGCACTGCTCAGCGATACCAAGAGAGCGATCGTTACGCTCGAAGATGGTCATTCCATCGACGTGACGACCGGCCTCTAAGGAGTAAGGCACTATGGCGCTTAAAACATTCAGCCCGACCTCGCCCGGTCTCCGGCATCTGGTCATCGTCGATCGTTCCGGTCTCTGGAAGGGCGGCCCAATCAAGACGCTGGTCGAAGGCAAGACCAAGTCCGGCGGCCGCAACAGCGATGGCCGGATCACGTCGCGTCACATCGGCGGCGGTCACAAGCAGGCGTATCGCAAGATCGACTTCAAGCGCCGCAAGTTCGACGCGGTCGCGAAGGTTGAGCGTCTCGAATATGATCCGAACCGCACGGCATTCATTGCGCTGCTGAAGTATGAGGACGGTACGCTGTCTTACATCCTCGCGCCGCAGCGCTTGGCCGCCGGCGACAGCGTCGTCTCGGGCTCAAAAGTTGACGTCAAGCCGGGCAACGCCATGCCGCTCAGCGCCATGCCGGTCGGCACGATCGTCCACAACGTTGAAATGAAGCCCGGCAAGGGTGGCCAGATGGCCCGCTCGGCTGGATCGTTCGTTCAGCTCGTCGGCCGTGACTCTGGTCACGCCGTATTGAAGCTGAACTCGGGCGAAACGCGCAAGGTGCCGGCAGATTGCATGGCGACCGTCGGCGCTGTCTCGAACCCGGATCACATGAACGCCGTGACCGGCAAAGCCGGCCGCACCCGCTGGAAGGGCAAGCGTCCGACCGTCCGCTCGATTGCTATGAACCCTGTCGACCATCCGAACGGTGGCCGTACCAAGGGCGGTAAGCACTGGGCGACGCCGTGGGGCAAGCCGACCAAGGGCTACAAGACGCGTAAGAACAAGGTCACAACGAAATACATCGTTCGTGCTCGCCAGAAGTCGAAGTAAGCGAGCGCATTAGAGCGATCAGAAGGAGACGCACTCTTGACACGTTCAGTCTGGAAAGGTCCGTTTGTTGACGGTTACCTCCTGAAGAAGGCGGAAAAATCCCGCTCGTCAGGACGCAGCGAAGTCATCAAGACATGGAGCCGCCGCTCGACGATTTTGCCCCAGTTCGTTGGGCTGACGTTCGGCGTGCACAACGGCAAGAAGCATGTTCCTGTTGCCGTCACGGAAGACATGATCGGCCACAAGTTCGGTGAATTTTCGCCGACGCGCTCGTTCGCGGGCCACGGTGGCGATAAGAAAGCGGTGAAGAAATAATGGGCAAGCCAAGCCACGAGCGGCGTTTGCCGAACAACGAGGCGCAAGCCGTTGTTCGCTCCCTGCGGGTCTCGCCGCAGAAGCTCAATCTCGTTGCCGGTATGATCCGCGGCAAGAAGGTCGACAAGGCGCTCGCTGAACTTGAGTTCAGCACCAAGCGTATCGCCGTCGACGTTCGCAAGTGCGTGTTGAGCGCCGTCGCCAACGCCGAAAACAACCACAGCCTCGACGTCAACGACCTGGTCGTTGCCGAAGCCTACGTCGGCAAGAACTTGACGCTGAAGCGCTTCCACGCACGCGGCCGCGGTCGCGGTGCGAGCATCCTGAAGCCGTTCGCGCAGCTGACCGTCGTCGTCCGTCAGGTCGAAGAAGAGAAGAAGCCGAAGGCCGCCAAGAAGGCAGCACCGAAGGCTGCCAAGAAGACAGCGGAGGCCAAGTAATATGGGTCAGAAAGTCAATCCCGTTGGCCTGCGCGTCGGTATAAACCGCACCTGGGACAGCCGCTGGTTCGCAGCGCGTGGTGAATATGGCAAGCTGCTTCATGAAGACCGCGCGATCCGCGCGCACATTCTGAAGGATCAGCGCGAAGCCGGCATCGCCCGCGTTGTCATCGAACGTCCGCACAAGAAGTGCCGCGTGACGGTTCACACTGCACGTCCCGGCATCTTGATCGGCAAGAAGGGCGACAAGATCGAAAAGATCCGCTCGGAGCTGAGCCGTTTGACGGCGTCGGAAGTGCACTTGAACATCGTCGAGATTCGGAAGCCCGAAATCGACGCGACGCTGATCGCTGAATCGATCGCCCAGCAGCTCGAGCGCCGCGTGGCGTTCCGCCGTGCGATGAAGCGCTCGGTGCAGTCGGCACTGCGTCTCGGCGCTGTCGGCATCCGTATCAACGTCGCCGGCCGTCTTGGCGGCGCGGAAATCGCGCGTACCGAATGGTACCGTGAAGGCCGCGTGCCGTTGCACACGCTGCGCGCCGACATCGATTTCGGTTATGGCCGCGCTGTAACGGCATACGGCATCATCGGCATCAAGGTCTGGGTGTTCAAGGGCGAGATCATCGAACACGATCCGATGGCCGCTGACCGCAAGAACGCTGAAATGCAGGAGAGCGGTGGACCGCGTCCGCGCCGCGAAGATCGTGGCGACGGCGATCGCCGTGAGCGTCGCGGTGGCCGCGGCGGTCGTGGTGGCGGCGGTGGCCGTGGTGGTGCAGGCGGCGGTGCCGCTGGCGCCGGCGGCGATACGCCGGCTCCGACGTCCGACGCTTAAAAGTAACGCCGACATCTGGCGTTTTCGAAATTCGAGGCAAGTTAGACAATGCTGCAACCGAAACGGACCAAGTTCCGCAAAGCCTTCAAGGGCCGCATCCACGGCAATGCCAAGGGTGGAACGACGCTGAGCTACGGCGAAATCGGCCTCAAGGCCATGGAGCCTGAGCGCTTGACGGCACGTCAGATCGAAGCGGCACGCCGCGCGATCGCACGTCACACCAAGCGTGCCGGCCGTATGTGGACGCGGGTGTTCCCGGATCTGCCTGTCACGAAGAAGCCGGCGGAGGTCCGCATGGGTTCGGGCAAGGGCGGCATCGAACTTTGGGTCGCACGCGTCAAGCCGGGCCGCATCATTTTCGAACTGGGTGGCGTCAACCCCCAGGTCGCCAAGGAAGCCTTGCAGCTCGGCGCTGCTAAGCTCCCGATCAAGTGCAGGGTTGTAACGCGCCTGACCTGAACCGGTCCGGGTTGCGTGAATTGAGAGACTGAGGCGAGGACATCATGACAAGCTCTTTTAGCGACCTGTCGCTGGATCAGCTCGACGATCAGCTGGTGAAGCTCAAGAAGGAGCAGTTCAATCTGCGCTTTCAGAGAGCATCGGGCCAGCTCGAGAACACTGCGCGCATCCGGCTGATCCGCCGCGATATCGCGCGCGTCAAGACAGCAGCGCGCGTCAAGCGTGCTGGCAGCGTCAAAAAAGCTGGCGCGTAAGGAGAGATAGCAAATGCCGAAGCGCGTACTTCAGGGCGTTGTGGTTTCAGATAAGAACGACAAGACGATTGTCGTTTCCGTCGAACGCCGTTACACCCATCCGCTATTGAAGAAGACCGTGCGCCGTACGAAGAAGTACCACGCACACGACGAAGCCAACATCTTCAAGGTCGGCGACCTGGTTTCCATCGAGGAAACTGCGCCCATCTCGAAAAATAAGCGTTGGGTCGCGCTGGCAGCAGGCAAGGCTTAACTTTTTTAAGCCTTTACCTTTCTGCCGCGTTGACGTGACGCGCAAATGACGACACGACACACGATCTCGAAGGCTGGTGCCCGTTTTGCGGCATGTGATCTTCGAAAAATCTAAGCGTCCTCCAAGCCGACGGAGCGTTGGGAAATTTCCCAAGACCCCGCGAGCGAAAAGGGCAAATGCTAATTGGCTGCTGAGAGAATTCCGGTGGCCTGGAAAAAAGGAATGACGCGATGATCCAGGTGGAGAGCAATCTCGACGTCGCCGACAACTCGGGTGCGCGCCGCGTACAGTGCATCAAGGTGCTGGGTGGCTCGAAGCGCCGTTACGCTACGGTCGGCGATACGATCGTCATTTCCGTTAAAGAGGCTATCCCCAAGGGCCGCGTCAAGAAGGGTCAGGTCATGAAGGCCGTGATCGTGCGCGTCGCCAAGGGCGTTCGCCGCGCTGACGGTTCGCTGATCCGCTTCGACCGCAACGCTGCTGTCCTGATCAACGCCAACGGCGAACCGATCGGCACGCGTATTTTCGGACCGGTCACGCGCGAACTTCGCGCCCGCAATCACATGAAGATCGTCTCGCTCGCTCCGGAGGTGCTGTAATGGCGTCGGCTAAGATCAAGAAGGGCGACGCTGTCGTCGTGCTCGCCGGCCGCGATAAAGGCAAGCGCGGCGAAGTCATCGAGATCCGCCCGAAAGAAGGCCGCGCCCTGGTGCGTGGCATCAATGTGGTGCGCCGCCATCAGCGTCAGACGGCGCAGGCGGAAGGCGGCATCATTTCGAAGGAAGGTCCGATCCAGATTTCGAACCTCGCAATCGAAGACCCGAAAGACGGCAAGCCGACGCGCGTAGGCTTCAAAGTTCTTGCCGACGGCAAGAAGATCCGCATCGCGAAACGCTCGGGCGAACAGATCCCGGAGAAGAACTAAGCCATGGCTGACAAAGACAAAACAGCAAAGGGCGGCAAGCCCGCCAGTCCGGCAGCCGCTAAGGGCGCCGAAAAGGCTGCGAAGGCCGCCGCGAAGAAGGCTGCAGCGAGCGCCCCGCGCGAACCGGCAAAGCCGCGCCCGGCCGACTACAAGCCGCGCATGAAGACACTTTATGAGAAGACCGTCCGTGACGCGCTCATGAAGAAGTTCGGCTATGCCAACGTCATGATGATCCCGAAGATCGAAAAGATCGTGATCAACATGGGCGTGGGCGATGCCGTCAATGATCGCAAGCGCGTCGACACCGCCGCTGGCGACCTCGCACTTATCTCTGGTCAGAAGCCCGTTATCACGCGCGCCCGCAAGGCTATCGCGACGTACAAGCTGCGTGAAGGCATGGCGATCGGCACGAAGGTCACGCTGCGCGGCGACCGCATGTACGAATTCCTCGACCGGTTCGTCACGATCGCGCTGCCGCGCGTGAAGGACTTCCGCGGTCTGAACCCGAAGAGCTTCGACGGCCGCGGCAACTACGCGACCGGCTTGAAGGAGCACCTCGTGTTCCCCGAAATCGATTACGACAAAGTCGACAACGTGCTGGGTATGGACGTCATCGTCTGCACTTCGGCCCGCACTGATGACGAAGCCCGCGAACTGCTCAAAGGCTTCAACTTCCCGTTCCGCAGCTAGAGGACCTCGGCGACCACGTACCGTGTGACCCGAAAGGCCTTTGGAGGAGACTAAATGGCTAAGACCAGTTCGATCGAAAAGAACAATCGCCGCCGCAAGATGACGGCAGCGCAAGCTCCGAAGCGCAAGCGCCTTAAGGCGCTCGCTAAGGACAAGAAGAAGACACCGGAAGAGCGCTTCGCCGCTCAGCTAAAGCTCGCCGAGATGCCGCGTAACGGCTCGAAAGTGCGCATCCGCAACCGTTGCGAAATCACCGGCCGCCCGCGCGGCAACTACCGCAAGCTCAGAATGTGCCGCAACCAGCTCCGCGAACTCGCGAGCCAGGGCCGCATCCCGGGCATGGTCAAGTCGAGCTGGTAGGAGCACACGCAGATGGCAATGAACGATCCAGTGGGCGATATGCTCACCCGCATCCGGAATGCGCAGTTGCGCCGCCGCCCGAAGGTTGCGACGCCGGCGTCGAACCTGCGCGCTCGCGTGCTCGACGTTCTGACAGATGAAGGCTACATCCGCGGCTACACCCGCGTCGAACTGAAGGGTGAACTCCCGCAGTTCGAGATCGAGCTCAAGTATTACAACGGCCAGCCCGCGATCAAAGAGATCGAGCGCGTTTCCAAACCCGGCCGCCGCGTGTACTCGCCCGTGAAAGACATTCCGACCGTTGCCAACGGCCTCGGCGTTGCAATCCTCTCGACGCCGAAGGGCGTCATGTCGGACAGCAAAGCGCGCGAAGCCAACGTTGGCGGCGAAGTGATCTGCAACATCTTCTAATCGCGAATGGCCGGCCCGACGTTTGGGCCAGCCGGCATCAAAGAGGTTTTAAACAACCATGTCGCGCATCGGCAAAAAGCCAGTACCAGTTCCGTCAGGTGTGACGGCGACGGTTGCCGGCCAGACGGTGAAGATGAAAGGCCCGAAGGGCGAATTGTCTTTCAACGTCCCTGAAGAGCTGAAGGTCGAAAAGTCGGCCGACGGCGTCATCGTCAACATGATCCAGGACAACGGTCCGACGCGCTCGAAGTGGGGCATGTCGCGCACGCAGATCGCAAACCTGATCGAAGGCGTGACCAAGGGCTATCAGCACGATCTCGAAATTCACGGCGTCGGTTTCAAGGCGTCAATGAAGGGCAAGGATCAGCTGACGCTTTCGGTCGGTTACAGCCACGACGTCGTGCTGACCATTCCGGCCGGCGTCGAAGTCAAGGTTGGCGGCGCCAAGCAGGAACTCGTGTCCGTGTCGGGCATCGACAAGCAGGCGGTCGGCCAGGTCGCCGCTGAAATCAGAGCTTCTCGCAAGCCGGAACCCTACCAGGGTAAGGGCGTGCGCTACAAAGGCGAATACATCTTCCGCAAGGAAGGCAAGAAGAAATAAGGACGGTAGCTATGGCGACCACCAACAAGATCACAGCGAACCGCAAAGCGCGCGTTCGCCGGACATTGAAGAAATTTGCAAGCGGCCGTCCCCGGCTGTCGATCCATCGTTCGTCGGAGCACATCTATGCGCAGGTGATCGACGACGCGAAGGGCGTGACGCTGGCTGCTGCCTCGACGCTGGAAAAGGACCTCAAGAGTTCCTTGAAGACCGGCGCCAACAAGGAAGCAGCTGCCGCCGTCGGCAAGCTCGTTGCAGAGCGCGCCGTCAAGGCTGGCGTCAAGGACGTGGTCTTCGACCGCGGCCAGTTTTTGTATCATGGGCGCGTGAAAGCGCTCGCCGACGCCGCCCGCGAGGGCGGACTCAATTTCTAACGCCTGAGAGGAAACAATCGTGGCACGTGGACCTCAAAGAGAGCGCGGCGGTCGTGATCGCGAAGAGCGCGATAGCGAGTTCACCGATAAGCTGGTGCACATCAATCGCGTCGCTAAGGTCGTCAAGGGCGGTAAGCGCTTCGGCTTTGCAGCGCTCGTCGTCGTCGGCGACCTGAAGGGTCGCGTCGGCTTCGGTCACGGCAAGGCGCGCGAAGTGCCGGAAGCAATTCGCAAGGCGACGGAAGCCGCCAAGCGCAATTTGCTCCGCGTGCCGCTGCGCGATGCCCGCACGCTGCATCACGACACCGTCGGCCGTCACGGTTCGGGCAAGGTCGTCGTTCGCTCGGCGCCGGCTGGTACCGGTATCATCGCGGGTGGTGCTATGCGCGCCGTCTTCGAAATGGTCGGCGTCCATGACGTCGTCGCCAAGTCGATGGGTTCGACGAACCCGTACAACGTTGTTCGCGCGACGTTCGACGCTTTGAAGTTGCAGGAAAACCCGCGCGCAGTCGCGGCTCGCCGCAACAAGAAAGTCTCCGACATCGTATCGCGCCGCCGTGATGGCACCGCCATCGACGCGGGCGCTGAAGCTTAAGTCTGAAGGTCTGGCGCGTTCCTCGCGCCGGAACTTCAAAGTCCATTCTGAGGTGACGAAATGGCAGCCAAGAAGACAATCACGATCGAGCAGATCCGCTCGCCAAACCGCCGCCCGGAGCGCCAGACGCAGACGTTGATCGGCCTTGGCCTGAACAAGCTGCACCGCACGGCGACGATCGAAGATACGCCGGCAACGCGTGGCATGCTCAAGAAGGTTGAGCATCTCGTCCGCGTCGTCGAAGCAAAGTAATCAATCCGCGTCCGGCGGCCGGCTCCCCGCAGGGGAGTCGCCGGACGCAATAAGGAGAGTCACATGCGGCTCAACGGTATCAAAGACAACGCCGGCGCGAAGAAGAGCCGGGTCCGCATCGGACGCGGCATCGGCTCGGGCTTGGGCAAGATGGGTGGCCGCGGCGGCAAGGGCCAGACGGCCCGTTCGGGCGTCGCCATCGGCGGCTTCGAAGGCGGTCAGATGCCATTGCATCGCCGTCTGCCGAAGCGCGGCTTCAATAAGTGGCGTCCTGAGAACTACAACGAGATCAACATCGGCGCGCTGCAGCAGGCGATCGACGACAAGCGCATCGACGGCGGCAAGGCGATCGACGTCGCGTCTCTCGTCGAAGCTGGCGTTCTGCGCCGCGCCAAGGACGGTCTCCGCCTGCTCGGCGACGGCGAAATCAAGGCGAAAGTCTCGATCACCGTGAACCACGCGACGGCCAAAGCCAAGGCTGCTGTCGAAAAGGCTGGCGGGTCGGTCAAGGTCATCGAAGTCAAGGTTCTCGAAGCCGACGAAAAGAAGCGCGCCAAGTCGGCGGCCAAGAAAGCTGCGAAGTCGGGTGGCAAGCCTGCACCAGCTGCCAAGGCAGAAGCATAATCAAGACCGCTGAGGGGGTTGCGCAAAGGCAGCTCCCTTCGCACATGCCAATGTCGGGGTGGCCAGTCGTGGCTGATACTTGAACATTGGGACGATGTCGCGACGCGCGTTTTGCGCGCTGTGACGGTCAGGAGAGACGAACGATGGTTTCCGCTGCAGAGCAGCTTGCTTCTAACCTGAACCTCAGCGCCTTCGCGAAGGCGGAGGATTTGAAGAAGCGGCTGTGGTTCACCCTCGGCGCGCTGGTCATTTTCCGTCTTGGTACATTTATTCCGCTGCCGGGCATCAATCCGCTGGCGTTCGCCGAAGCCTTCAAATCGCAGGCTGGCGGCATTCTTGGCATGTTCAACATGTTCTCCGGTGGCGCGCTGGAGCGCCTCGCGATCTTCGCGCTGAACATCATGCCGTACATCTCGGCGTCGATCATCATGCAGCTCATGAGCTCGATCAATCCGAAGCTCGAAGCCTTGAAGAAAGAGGGCGAGGCGGGCCGCAAGCAGATCAACCAGTACACGCGCTATCTGACGGTTATTCTTGCAGCGCTGCAAGCCTACGGTATCGCCGTTGGTCTCGAAGGGTCGCGCAACGCGGCCGGTTCGGTCGTAATCGAACCTGGCATGTTCTTCCGCGCGACGACCGTCATCACGCTGGTCGGCGGTACGATGTTCCTGATGTGGCTCGGCGAGCAGATCACGCAGCGCGGCGTCGGCAACGGTACATCGCTGATCATCTTCGCCGGCATTGTCGCCGGTCTTCCGGGCGCCCTTGTTCAGCTCTTCGAACTCTCGCGTACGGGCAGCATCTCGCCGCTCGTACTGATCTTCTTCCTTGTGCTGGCACTTGCCGTCATCGCCGCGATCGTGTTCTTCGAGCGCGCGCAACGGCGTTTGTTGGTGCAATATCCAAAACGGCAAGTCGGCAACAAGATGTTCCAGGGCGATGCTTCGCATCTGCCGTTGAAGCTCAACTCTTCGGGCGTTATCCCGCCGATCTTCGCCTCGTCGCTGCTGCTGCTGCCGATCACCGTCGCGCAGTTCTCAGCCGGCCAAGGTCCGGAATGGTTGAACACGGCCGTTGCAGCGCTCGGCACCGGCCAGCCTTTGCACATGGCGGTCTACGCAGCGCTGATCCTGTTCTTCGCGTTCTTCTACACGGCCGTCGTCATCAATCCGAAGGACACGGCCGACAACCTACGCAAATACGGCGGGTTCCTGCCTGGCATCCGTCCGGGCGAGAAGACGGCCGAATACATCGACTACGTCTTGACGCGCATCACGCTTGTCGGCGCCATCTATCTCGCCGCGGTCTGCGTTCTTCCGGAAATTCTGACGTCGTATGCCGGCATACCGCTGTACTTCGGCGGTACCTCGCTGCTCATCGCCGTCAGCGTCACGATGGATACGGTCGCGCAAGTGCAGAGCCACTTGATCGCGCAGCAGTATGAAGGCCTGATCAAAAAGGCCAAGTTGCGTGGGACGAAACGATGAAACTGATCCTTCTCGGTCCGCCGGGTGCTGGCAAAGGTACGCAGTCGCAGATCATTGCGGAGAAGCACGGAATTCCGCAGCTTTCGACAGGCGATATGCTCCGCGCTGCCGTCAAAGCCGGAACACCGGTCGGCCTGAAGGCAAAAGAGATCATGGCAGCCGGCGGGCTCGTCTCCGACGAGATCGTCGTCGGCATCATCGCCGACCGGATTTCCGAACCGGACTGCGCGCGCGGATTTATTCTCGATGGCTTCCCGCGCACATTGCCGCAGGCAGCGGCCCTCGACGCTCTGCTCACGTCCAAATCGTTAAAGTTGGACCGCGTGGTCGAACTCAAGGTTGACGACACGATCCTGGTCTCGCGCATCGAGACGCGCGCCAAGGAAACGCTGGCGGCTGGCGGCACGGTTCGCGCCGACGACAACGCAGACGCCCTGAAAACGCGGCTTATGGCCTACTACCGCGAGACTTCGCCTCTGACGGGGTATTATTTCGCGCACGGACTATTGAAGACGGTTGATGGCATGGCACCCATTGCTGACGTAACGCGCCAAATCGACGGTGTTCTGGGGGAAGTCCAGAACGCCTAGCTGCGCCAATTAAAGGCGATTGTGTTGATTGACGGGGGGCAACCGCCGCGCTACAACACCGCACTTTTCTAGGCGATCAGCTCAACTTGATCCGGACCGGGGTGCAAGCCCAGGGCTGCGGTCGTTGTGCCGTTTGGCATTGAATACCTGGATTGCGGCGGTTCCGCCCGGCTCAGGAGACGCATACACAACCGGTCAAACGGTAAACGACAGACATTCTCTGCAATCGCAGAACATTACGGCAGGAGACGATCGTGGCCCGCATCGCAGGCGTCAATATCCCAACGGCAAAGCGCACCATCATCGCGCTGCAGTACATTCACGGCATCGGCCCGAAATTCGCGAAGGAAATTTGCGAGAAGGTCGGCATCCCGGCAGAGCGCCGCGTCAATCAATTGACCGACGCCGAAGTGCTTCAGATCCGCGAAGCGATCGACAAGGACTACACCGTCGAGGGCGATCTTCGCCGTGAAGTTCAGCAGAACATCAAGCGCCTAATGGACCTCGGTTGCTACCGCGGTCTGCGCCACCGTAAGGGTCTGCCGGTCCGCGGTCAGCGCACGCACACGAACGCACGCACCCGCAAGGGCAAGGCCGTAGCGATCGCCGGTAAGAAGAAGGCGACCAAGTAGTCGTTTTGAAATTCAGCGGCCGGCGCTATTTCAAGCGCCGCCGCTCTTCGAGTTTTCGCCTGCAGTGCAGGCAGTTGAATTGAGCCCCGGTACGCGGGGTGAGGAGCACGGACACGATGGCCAAAGAAGCAGCAGCTGCCGGGCGCGGCGGTAAAGTCAAAAAGCGCGAGAAGAAGAACATCACGTCTGGCGTCGCGCACGTCAACGCGTCGTTCAACAACACCATGATCACGATCACCGACGCGCAGGGCAACACTATCGCCTGGTCGTCGTCGGGCACGAAGGGCTTCAAGGGCTCGCGCAAGTCGACGCCGTATGCAGCTCAGGTCGCTGCTGAAGACGCCGGCAAGAAGGCGATGGATCACGGCATGAAGGTGCTCGAAGTCGAAGTCACTGGTCCGGGCTCGGGCCGTGAATCGGCACTGCGCGCACTGCAGGCTGTCGGCTTCCAGATCACCTCGATCCGCGACGTCACGCCGATCCCGCACAACGGCTGCCGCCCGCGCAAGCGCCGCCGCGTTTAATGCGCTTTTCGATAGGCGCCGCAGATTACGCGGCGCCTTTACAACTTTGATGTGCCGGCATGTGAAGTGCTGTCCTGTGGCTGGGCTGGCGGGTTCTCCCCTCCCGTGCCCAAACTGAGACGAGGCCCCCGTGGTGAATGTTCTACAGAAAAATTGGCAAGACCTGATCAAGCCGTCGAAGCTCGATATCCAGCCGGGCCGTGACCGCACGCGCGTCGCGACGGTGATCGCTGAGCCGCTTGAGCGCGGCTTCGGTATGACGCTCGGCAACGCGCTCCGCCGCGTGCTGCTGTCGTCGCTTCAGGGCGCTGCCATCAAGACCGTCCAGATCGACGGCGTGCTGCACGAGTTCTCGTCGGTACCAGGCGTTCGCGAAGACGTCACGAATATCATTCTGAACATCAAGGAAATCGCGCTCCGCATCCACTCGGAAGGCGTGAAGCGCATGGTGCTCAAGAAGGAAGGCGCCGGTCCGGTTCGCGCGGGCGATATCGAAGGCTCGTCCGAAGTCGAAGTGCTCAACCCGGATCACGTCATCTGCCATCTCGACCAGGGCGCGTCGATCCGTATGGAATTCACCGCCGACATGGGCAAGGGCTACGTTCCGTCGGAGCGCAACCGCGCGGAAGACGCGGCCATCGGCCTTATCGCGGTCGACAGCCTCTACTCGCCAGTCAAGAAGGTTTCGTACAAGGTCGAGAACACCCGCGAAGGTCAGATCCTCGACTATGACAAGCTGACGATGACCGTCGAAACCGATGGCTCAGTTCGCGCTGAAGATGCTGTCGCTCTCGCAGCGCGCATTCTGCAGGACCAGCTCGCGGTCTTCATCAACTTCGAAGAGCCGAAGAAGGCGCAGGAAGAACAGCGTCATCCGGAACTCGCGTTCAACGCCGCCCTTCTCAAGAAGGTTGACGAACTCGAACTGTCGGTCCGTTCGGCAAACTGCTTGAAGAACGACAACATCGTCTACATCGGGGACCTGATCCAGAAGTCGGAAGCCGAGATGCTGCGCACGCCGAACTTCGGCCGCAAGTCGCTCAACGAGATCAAGGAAGTTTTGGCGACCATGGGTCTCCACCTCGGCATGGAAGTGCCGAACTGGCCGCCGGATAACATCGACGAACTCGCGAAGCGGTTCGAAGATCAATACTAAGTTTGACGACCGCGCTCGGCGGCCGGCTCCGCGAAGCGGAGTCGCCGAGCGCAAATAAAAAAACTACCGCGTTTGGCGGCCGGCTCTCGGTACGAGAGTCGCCAAACGCAAATGAAAAAAGGCGAGGCCGAAGAACCTCCCATCACTAAACAAACACTCCAAAAGGACTTGAGACTATGAGACACGGAAAACTGGGCCGCCGCTTTGGCCGCCACGTAGGTCACCGCCAGGCAATGTTCTCGAACATGGCGGCTGCCCTCATCAAGCACGAACAGATCATCACGACACTGCCGAAGGCAAAGGATCTGAAGCGCGTCGTCGACAAGTACATCACGCTCGCAAAGCGCGGTGATTTGAACTCGCGCCGCCTCGCGATTGCACGTCTGCGCGATGAGGACATGGTCAAGAAACTGTTTGACGTTCTCGGACCGCGTTACAAGGACCGCGCTGGCGGTTACACGCGCGTTCTCAAAGCTGGCTTCCGCTACGGTGACGCGTCGCCGCGCGCCGTCATCGAACTCGTTGATCGCGATACTGCGGTTAAGGGTGCCGAAGACAAGGCCCGCCACGCCGAACAGCTTGCCGCCGCCGCTGAATAAGCGAAAGCGCAGCGTCATCACATTTTGCGACGCCCTGGTGCTCCGCGCCGGGGCGTTTTGCTTTGCTGCGGCTTTTGCCTTCGCGTCCTGCGGGGCGAGAAGGCGAGACCTACACGCGAGACGGGACGGGCGTCCGATCCCGCCTTCAAATCACGCCGTTCGCGGGCCATAATGCGAGGCTAACGCTGACTCGCTCTGGGGTCCGCTGAACGAAGGATGTCACGCCCGATGCGTGCTGGCCGGCACATCATCATTTGCGTCGTTGCCTCGGCGGGGCAAATTGCGCTTCAAGCGTCTGCTCAAGCGCAGGACGCGCCGCAAGCGGTACCTGACGCCGCGCCGGTCGCGCCCGATACCCGAACGGAGCAGGCGGCGCAGCAGCTCGTGCGCGGCAATCCGAGCCAGGCCATCGCCGACTATACCGAAGCCTTGAAAGACACGGGCCTCGCCAATGACCGCCGCGCCTCGATCCTGAACGATCGCGCTGTCGCTTACGTTCGCGCCAATCAGCCAAAGCTTGCGCTCGACGACTACAATCGCGCTGTGCAGCTCTTCGCGGAATATCCGGCCGCTTACAACAATCGGGGCAATCTGCTCGTGGCGCTGGGCCAGCCCGCAGAAGCCCTCAAAGATTTCGACCGCGCCATTCTGCTCGCGCCGGGCTATGCCGCCGCCTATTCGAACCGCGCCAATGCCCGCCTCAAACTCGGACAGACGCGCGACGCCATCCCAGACTTCACCCGCGCGATCGAATTGCTGCCCTCAAGCGCGCCGCCGTTGTCTGGCCGTGGCCTCGCGCATCTCTCGACCGGCAAGCCGCACGCCGCGATCCGCGACTTCTCACGCGCCGTCAACGCCGACGCGCGTTTTGCGTCCGCCTACCGCAATCGCGCCGAAGCGCGCCTTAGCGTCAACCAGATCGACGAAGCCGTCGAAGACCTCTCGCGCGCCATCGCCTTCGACGTCAGCAACGCAGAAATCTACGTTGTCCGCGGCTACGCCTATCTCGCAGCGGCCAACACCGCGTCAGCCATCAAGGATTTCGCCCGCGCCATCGAACTCGATGCCCGCTCGGTCAGTGCGTATCAGGCGCGTGGTCTCGCGAACGGCATCGCTGAGGCCTACGACGATGCATATGCCGACCTCAATCGAGCGATCGAACTCGATCCGCGATCGGCTGCTTCGTTCGCTTATCGCGCCTACGTCTATAAGCAGAACGCGCAAATCGATATCGGCGAGCGCGACGTCGAGACCGCAGCGAAGCTCGATCCCGACTCCGCCGAAGTTGCCTGGGCGCGCGGCGAACTCGCCGAAGCGCGCGGGCAAGCCGATATCGCCGTCGCCGCCTATCAAAAGGCGCTGAAGCTCAAACCGTCGTGGCGTCTCGCCGGCGAAGGCTTGACGCGGCTTGGCGCCGGCACGTCAGACATCGAGGATCGCGAAGTCCCGGGTCTCGGCATCGATCAGTGGACGGTCGTAGCGCGCGGCGACGACTACTTCGCGATCAACCCGGACTATCCGCAATTGCGCATCGCGCTCGAAATGATTGGCGACGGCAAGCCGAAATTGCTCGGCTGGGAACTGAAGGAGCCGCCGCACAAAGGTTATGGCGTGCTGCGGTTTGCCGGTGGCACGGTCCCCGGAAAAACGGGTCCGGAAGAAACCGAACTCGCGGCCGTCGTCGATATCGACAACGGCAAACTAATCGCGATCCAGCCGCATCGCCAGGGCGTGCGTGTTGCATCCTGGGTCTGGGATACGGACCGCCTTCAGATCGCGAGCGTCGATGGCGTCACGGATGAATTCGCCATCCGCACGGAAGCCTCAACGGCACCGCCTATCACGGCATACGGACAACGCCGCAGCATCAGCTCTAGTGGTGCGCCGTCGTCCTCCGTCTGGGCACCTTGGGACCAACCGCTCGGCGTGCCGGTCGGCAGTCAACGGCCCGCGAAGCGTACGGCGCAGCAGAAAAAGCAAAAGCCAAAGTCGATCTTCGAACTTCTCTTCAACTAAGCCGTCGTGACATCGGCTGATGGCGCTCGAAGCGCGCTGCGCTTGACTTTGCCGTTGGCGGTCCGCGGCAGGTGATCGACGACGAACACTTCGCGCGGGCACTTGTAGGCCGCGAGCCGCTCGGCTGCGAAAGCCTTCACCGCCGCTGTGTCGATGGTCTTGCCCGCGACCGGCACGATGAACGCAGCAATGATCGAGAGATCGTCACGCACGCGCAGTTCCGTGCACGCAACCTCTGCGACGCCCGGATAGTGCGCGAGCGCGGCTTCGACTTCCTGCGGCGCCACGCGATAGCCAAAGGCATTCATGACGTCATTGGCACGGCCGAGATGCGTCAGATATCCATCCGCATCGATGACGCCGATGTCGCCGCCGATGAACCAATCGCCGCGATAGACTTCGGCGTCTTCCTCGGGGCGGTTCCAATAGCCGAGCATCAAGCCCGGATCGGAACGATGCACAGCAATAATGCCTTCCTGGCCAGCTGGAACAGGCTCGGTCCCGCCGTCGAGCGGCAGAATGGCGACGCGGCGGCCGGGCTGCGGCTTGCCCGTGACGCCATGCTTGTAGGGTGTGTCTGGGCTCGTCGAAACATAGGTCGAAATCTCGCTCATGCCGAGCGCTTCGTAGAGCGGCGTGCCCGTGCGCGATGTCCAGGCGTCGAAGAGATCGACAGGCGGGCGCTCGCCGGCCATGAGGCCGTGCCGTAATCGCCCAAGGTCAAGCGGACCTGGCGGCGCGTACTTCAGGATTTGCCGGAAGAGGCTCGGCACGGCAGCAAACAGTGTCGCTTGCGAATTGCGAATGAGTTCCGGCCACATCGCGGGTGATTTGGGGCCGGTGTAGACGATGCTTGTCGCACCGTTGGCCCACGGATCGATTAAGCCGGTGCCGAGTGTGTACGTCCAGTTGAACGCACCCGCATGCAGCACGCGATCGTCGGCGGTCATGCCGTACCAGCCGCGATACGTCGGCGCGCGGCCCTCGGCGACGCGATGCGCATGCAGGACGCCTTTCGGCCGCGCCGTCGTCCCCGACGTGTAGATCAGATAAGCCGGATCGTCGGCGCGCGTGTCGGCGTAATCGCTTGCGCCGCCGCAATACACGCCCGTCGCTTTGTCCCAGAACATCTGGTCGACGTCGTCGAGCGACAGCACGCGCACGCCGGTTGGCACGGCCGCGTCGGACAGCGGTTCTGATGTTGCGATCACGGCCGCGCCGCTGTCATCGAGCAGCGCGCGCAATTCTCCATCGGTCAGCTGATCGGATAGCGGCAGCGCGACGTACCCGCCCGCAATCGCGCCAAAAAACAACAAGGCCGACGAACTGCAGTTGCCAAGCCGGATCGCGACGCGGTCACCGCGCTTCAGGCCAAGCTCCTTTAGTGAGGTTGCGAGTTGGAGAACCGCTTTCTCGATGTCCTGAAAGCGCCACTCTTCGACCGGCTCGCGTGCATCCGGCACGTTATAAACGAGCAGCGCGGTTTTCTTAGGCGTCGAAGCAGCAGCGCCCGCGATGCAATACCGCGCCATGTTGAAAGGCCGCTGGTTGAACGTGCGCTCCGTGCCGGCCGTCATTTCGCGTCCTCGATCCACCAGGTGTCCGGCGGTAAGCTGTATCCGAAGACCGGCGTTTTATCAGGATGTTTAAGCTTCGCCCAATGCGCGATCCACTGCTTCGGCACATGGAAAAGCGGGATGGCATAATCGCCAGAGAGCAGCACACGGTCGAGCGCGTGCACGGCCGAGACGAATTGCTCCTGCGTCGTCGCTTTCAGCATGGCTTCGATCATAGCGTCGGCCGCCGGATTAGCTACGCCTGCGAAATTGAACGAGCCCTTTTGATCGCGCGTTGCCGCCGACCAGCGGAACAACTGCTCGTTGCCGGGCGATAGCGACGCGAACCAGGTGTTCTGGATCATGTCGTAGTCGTAGCTCGAAATCCGCTCCTGATATTGCGCGCTATCGACGACGCGGACGCGGGCTGCGATGCCGAGCGGTTCGAGACCTCGTGCATAGGTCAGCAGCAACGCCTCTTGCGCGCTATTGTTGGCGAGGATTTCAAACGTCAGCTGCTGACCGCTGCCGGTATGTATCAACTTTCCGCCGCGCAATTCAAACCCGGCGCTTTTCAACAGATCGAATGCAATTTTCTGGTTGGCGCGGTTCTGTCCGCTACCGTCGCTGACCGGCAGCTTGAAACTGCCGTCGAGAAACTCCTTGCGCAAGGCGTCCGGAAACGGCGCGAGCAGGCGGCGCTCTTCGTCATCCGCAGGTTTACCGGCTGACGAGAGATACGAGCGCTCGAAATAGCTCGCCGTGCGTTTGAAAAGACCGTTGTAGAGCGTGCGGTTGATCATTTCGAAGTCGAGGAGCGTGATCAGCGCTTGCCGCACTTTTGGATCGGCGAAGACAGCGCGGCGCGTGTTGAAGACGAGCGCCGTCATGCCAGCCGGAATACCGATGTCGAATTCCTTTTTCAGAATGCGTCCGTCGCGCACCGCGTCGATGGCATAGGCGCCGGCCCAGCGGCCCGGGTCTTCCTCGAGACGCATATCGACGGCGCCGCGCTTGAAAGCTTCGAGCATCACCGAGCCATCGCGGAAATAGTCGTAGCGGACTTCATTGAAATTGAAGCGCCCGCGATTGACGGGCAGATCGCGGCCCCAATATTGGTCATCGCGCGTGTAGCTGAGCGAGCGCCCGGCATCGACGCGCGTGATCGTGTATGGCCCAGAGCCAATTAGCGGCGTCATCGACGTGCGGTCGAAATTTTCATCCAGCGGTGGGGCGAGCGTAAACACCGGCATTAGCCCGAGAATGAATGGCAGTTCGCGATCGCTTGCGTCGGCAAACGTGAAGCGCACCGCCGTATCAGACAGCTTTTCCGCCTTCGTCACTTTCGCAAAGTACGTCCGGTGATTGGGTCGCCCTTTGGTCTTGAGCAATTCAAATGCCGTCAAAACATCGTCCGGTGTCACGCGCTTGCGATTGGAAAACGCTGCCTTCGGATTGAGGTTGAACGTCACCGCCGTGCCGTCGTCGGCGATCTCGACGCTTTCAGCCAATAGGCCATACAGCGTGAACGGTTCATCGAGGCCGCGCGCCATCAGGCTTTCGATTGCAAAATCGCGGACGCCCGAAGCGGCCGAGCCTTTTACGATCAACGGATTGAGGCTGTCGAACGAGCCGAGCACGGCAAGTCGCACGCTGCCGCCTTTCGGCGCGGCGGGATTGGCATAGGGAAAATTCCCGAAATCGGCGCCAAGACTTGGCGCGCCGTGCAGCGCGATTGCGGTTTTCGGTTCGGCGTGCACCGCGCCGCTCACACCGCCGCACAAAATCAGGGCGATAAGGTACTTCGAAATCCGGCGCATTCGTTCAGGCTCCGCTCGCGTGCCGTGTTCTACCCGGCTTGAACGCGGATTGCTAACACACTGGAAAAGCCGGGCTATGGCAAAGCCGACGCACCGTTTGAGTGCCCATCTCCTTTGGTTCTGATGGTTCTCAAAAGCGCGCTTAACTCTGTTAGACGGCTTGTCACAGTGGCGTTTGCGCAACGCCATACCGAACCACGCCAGCCACCACCAGAGATGCGCGCAAGCGGTCACGGGATTGCCGCAATCCGAGCCTTACTCGCGCATCTGAACGGCGCCCGCAGCGCCGGACACGTTTGTGCTAAATGCCACGCCTGCGCTAGAGGCCCTGGCGGCCAGCGCGGCGTCCAGAGGGGTCAGGAGCCGGCATGACCGGCCCGAAGTAGCGAGGATTTTTAAGTTCATGAGAAACGCAGTTTTCCGTGATGCCACACAGTCGGTTTTATCCGCTGCTGCATGTGCGGCCGTGATGATGTTCTCGAGCGCCGCGTTCGCGCAGGACGCAGCGCCCGCTGCTCCGGCAGCAAAGCCCGCCGCAAAGCCGGCTGCGGCTCCTGCCGCGAAGCCAGCTGCCGCAGCACCTGCCGGTGGCGCCGCCGCCGACGCAGCCGGTAAGAGCGCCTGGGTCAAGCTTTGCGAAAAGGCGCCGCTCGTCAAAAAGGACAAGGACGGCAAGGACGTCAAGGAAGAGAAGAACCTCTGCCTGACGCACCATGAACGTCTCGACGGCAACACCGGGATGGTGCTCGTCTCGGCTGCGATCCGCCAGATCGAAGGCCAGGACAAGCAGTCGCTGATGATCATGGTTCCGCTGGGCATGGCGATCCCGCCGGGCATCCGCGCGGCCGTCTACACAAAGGAGCAGTGGGCCGCCGTTCAGAAGAACGAGAAGGTCGACGAAAAGACGCTGAAGCCGATCGAACTCAAATACTCGCTCTGCCACCCGGCAGGCTGCACGGCTGAAACCGAAGCGACCAAGGAAATCACCGACCAGCTCGCAGCTGGCGGTGGTCTGATGGTCCTCGCAATGAACGCTGCGGCTCAGCCGGTCGCGTTCCCGGTTCCGCTCGATGGCTACAATGAAGCCACCGCCGGCGCGCCGGTCGACAACAAGAAGTACGCTGAAGCGCGCGGCGCTTTGATGAAGCAGATCCGCGAACGTCAGATTCAGATGGCCGAGAAGATGAAGGCCGACCAGATGAAGAACCTGCCGCTCGATGGTCCAGGCGCACCGCCGACCACGACGGGTTCGACGGCTGCGAAGCCTGCTGCAAAGCCGGCTGCTGCTCCGGCCGCGAAGCCAGCCGCTCCGGCAGCGCCATAAGCGCTTCGTAGCCGACGCTGACAATTGAAACCGCTCCGGCCGCGCGCTGGGGCGGTTTTTCTTTGACCTGAAACAGCAGAGTGCGTTTTGCGTTTGAGGCGCGCAGCGGATAGGCTCGGTTGATGAGCAGAGCCTTCGTCAAAGAGCCGGATGGCCTCGAAGCCTTCGAGGACTTGCCCGACAAGCTGATTTCGGAACACCGCAACATCGTGACGGCGGACGGCCTCGCGATGATCGAAGCCGAAGCGTCGCGTTCCGCCGAAGACATGGCGGCGGCGCAGGCGATCAACGACCGCGCGGCCATCGCCCGCGCCAGCCGCGATCTGCGCTACTGGTCGGCACGGCGCGCGACGGCGGAGGTATTGCCACCGCCCGCCGATGTAACTGAGGTGCAGTTCGGATCGACGGTAACAATCGCGCGCGACGACGGCCGCAAGCAGACCTTCCGCATCGTCGGCGAAGACGAGGCCAATCCGTCGAAAGGTACTTTGTCCTACGTCTCGCCGCTGGCGCAGGCATTGCTCGGAAAAGCGCTGGGCGACGTTGTCGTTGCCGGCAACGGCGAAGCCGAGATCGTCAAGATCGGTTGAAAAGGTGGGCAGGTTAGCCGAAGGGAGCCTTTGGACGCGACCATGCAGCCGCTCGGTCAAATTCTGATTGCCGTTGTCGCGCTTGCGCACATCGGATTCATGATTTTGGAGATGTTCTTTTGGGATCATCCCGTCGGACGGAAAACTTTTCGCCTGACGCCGGAGTTCTCGGCGGCGTCGCGCGTGCCGGCCGCAAACCAGGGCCTTTATAATGGCTTTCTCGCGGCGGGCTTGATCTGGGCGTTGTGGTCGGCGCGCCTTGACCTGACGGTGTTCTTCCTCGCTTGCGTCATCGTCGCCGGCATCTACGGCGCGCTCACCGTGAAGCCGCGAATATTCTTCATACAAGCTTTGCCGGCGATCCTGGCGCTGGCCGTCGTGCTGCTGGTCTCGTAACGCGTTTCACTGCGGACCGCCGATGGCGCTGTGCCCTTGGTGGAAGCCGACAACGGGGACGCTCCCTCTCCCCTTGGGGAGAGGGTTGGGTGAGGGGGCGGTTACGGAGGGCCGCCGTTCATGGCGAGGCGGACTTCGGCTTTGCGGTCGTTGCCCTGGGCATCGACAAAAGTGCGGATCGTATCGTGATTGATGACCAGAATGTCGGGCCACTCGATCTCGAATGTATCGAACACGCCGTCGCGGTCCATCGGCCCGAGTGACGTCATGAAATCCGGATAGATGTCCTGGAACTCGCGAAACGTCATGTCCGCCCCGCGCGCCAGGATGATCCCGCTTTCGGCGATGATGATGTGGAGGTCAGACATATGCGGCCAGCTCTGTGATCTCTAAAATGAGCTTGGCATGCAGGCTGCAAAAGCGAAAGGCCGCCCGTGTGAGGCGGCCTTTATAGTTTTAGTGCAAGCAATCGCCTAGTTATCGAGGAACGAGCGCAGCTTCCGCGACCGGCTCGGATGCTTCAGCTTGCGCAGCGCCTTGGCTTCGATCTGGCGGATACGTTCGCGTGTCACCGAGAACTGCTGGCCGACTTCTTCGAGCGTGTGGTCGGTGTTCATGCCGATGCCGAAGCGCATACGCAGCACGCGCTCTTCGCGCGGGGTCAGCGATGCCAGAACGCGCGTTGTCGTCTCCCGCAGGTTCGACTGGATTGCGGCCTCAATCGGTAGCACCGCGTTGCGGTCTTCGATGAAGTCGCCGAGATGTGAATCTTCTTCGTCGCCAATCGGCGTCTCAAGCGAGATCGGCTCCTTGGCGATTTTGAGAACCTTGCGCACCTTCTCAAGCGGCATCGCGAGCTTTTCGGCCAGTTCTTCCGGCGTCGGCTCGCGGCCGATCTCGTGCAGCATCTGCCGCGACGTGCGGACGATCTTGTTGATCGTCTCGATCATGTGCACCGGAATACGGATGGTGCGGGCCTGATCCGCGATCGAACGCGTGATCGCCTGACGGATCCACCACGTCGCGTAGGTCGAGAACTTATAGCCGCGGCGGTACTCGAATTTGTCGACGGCCTTCATCAGGCCGATGTTGCCTTCCTGGATCAGGTCGAGGAACTGCAAGCCGCGGTTGGTGTACTTTTTCGCAATCGAGATCACGAGGCGAAGGTTGGCTTCGACCATTTCCTTCTTGGCTTGGCGGGCTTCGCGCTCGCCTTTCTGCACGGCTTTGACGATGCGGCGGAACTCAGGGATTTCGAGGCCCGTGTCGGTCGCCAGCGCATGAATGTCGTTGCGAATGCCTTCGATCTGCGGGCGTTCCGCTTTGACGAACCCGGTCCACTTCTTGCCGTTGGTCGACATGCGATCGAGCCACGTCTGATCGAGCTCGTTGCCGTAGTATTCGTCGATGAACAGCTGGCGCGCGACGCCGTAGCTGTCAGCCAAGCGCATCAACCGGCCTTCAAGTCCGATAAGACGCTTGTTGATCGAGTAGAGCTGCTCGACGAGGCTCTCGATGCGGTTGTTGTTCAACGACAGCGATTTGACCTCGGCGACGATTTCGTCGTGCAGCTTTTCGTAGGCCTTCTGCTGCTGACGCGAGCCCTGTTCGCCCGCGACCTGCTGCTCAAGCTTCTTGTCCTGCTGCTTGCGCAGCTTTTTGTAGGTGCCGGCGATGTTGTCGAAGATCTCGAAGACCTTCGGCTTCAATTCGGCTTCCATCGCTGCGAGCGACATGGCGTTCTCGAATTCGTCGTCGTCCTCGACGTCGCCTTCGGGCGCGCCCGAAATTTGCGGAGCGCCGGGGTTCTCGTGAATCGCGATGCCGTCCGGCCCAGCGTTCGGCACTTCCTTGCCTTCGGGGCCTTCATAGGTTGCTTCGAGATCGATGATGTCACGCAGCAAAATCTTGCCTTCGTTCAACTCATCGCGCCAGATGATGATGGCCTGGAAGGTCAGCGGGCTTTCGCACAGGCCCGCGATCATCGCTTCGCGGCCGGCCTCGATGCGCTTGGCGATCGCAATTTCGCCTTCACGCGACAGCAGCTCGACTGAGCCCATTTCGCGCAAATACATGCGGACGGGATCGTCGGTGCGCTCAGCCGGCTCCGACTTGGTTTCAGACTTGGCGAGTGCGCCTTGCGGAACGAGCGCGCGGCCTTCCTCTTCGTCGGCCTCGCCGTCGCCTTCTTCCTTTTCTTCGGCGTCGTCGGTTTCGACGACGTTGATGCCCATATCCGAGAGCATCGCGTAGATGTCTTCAATCTGGTCGGACGAGACTTCTTCCGACGGCAAAACGGCGTTGAGCTGGTCAAGCGTGACGTAGCCCTTGGCCTTCGCCGACTTCAGCAGCTTCTTGACCGCCTGGTCCGAAAGATCGAGCAGGGGGCTGTCGCGCTCCGGCGCATCAGCCGCGGCCTGCTCCTTGTCCTCGGTCTTCTGACTTGCCTGCGTTGCGCGTGCCATCCGCTGTCCTTCAAGTTCCGGGCGTCAACTCTTGTACGAGGGACGCCAATATTGAGTTCCAGCCGCGCCCTTATTCTTGGCAACGGCCTCAAATTTCAATGTCCGCGCTAACTGGCGCGTTTGACGCCGTCGCCGGCGCCGCTCAAAGATGCACTCTCCGGGCCATCGAGATCGATGGCGTCGATACGTGCGATTTCGCATTTGATGTCATGCAACCGTGCCCAAGCGTCCTCTGAGCCTTCCCGGTCCCAAACATCCATAGCGGCCTTCAATGCGTGCATGAGGTTACCCTCACGCTGCTGAAGCGCGAGAATGTGGTGCCAAGCGGCTGCGACCTCGGTGGCGGAAGCATTCTGTTCGGCGAAACGGTCGCTGGCGTGCGTCATCGTTCTCGCGACGAGGTCCACCACCTTGGCAACCCCAGATTTGGTCAATTGGGTGTGCAATGTTGCGCTGTCAAGTGAAATCGACCGGGCGTGGATCGACAGGACTTCATCACGCAGGGCGGAAAGCGCGCTGGATGTGAAGACCAACTCCGCAAGCACCTCACAATCCTCATCAATCAGATGGGGATGGTTAAGCATGGTTTTGAGAATCAAAGCTTCCCTTGGCGGCACCGGCTGGCTGAGCGAGGACAATTCGGCGCTCGGCTGGGCGTGAACGGCCAGTCCGGGCTGGGATGGTGGCCAGCGCTTCTGGGAGCGCCCCTGGAGGCGGGCGCGCTCGTCCGCCTTCCAGTCAGGCGCCAAAACGGGACGGGCGTAGGAGGTGCCTTTCTGGCCCGCCTGGGATGTGGGGGGATAAGTCCCTTTTTCGCGGCCCATTTCGCGGTTCGCCCAGGCCTTGTCGCGGCTCTGGCGGCCGAACTGGTAAAGCCGGTCCCGCAGCTCGCGGTCGTAGTGGCTGCGCACCGTCGGATCGGCAATTGTCTGCGCGAGGGCCCGCAGGCGGGTTTCGAGCGAAGCCTTCTGTTCGGGCGTCGCGGTCGGGCCGGCGTTCATCTCGCGGTCCCAGAGCATGTCGATCAGCGGCCGGGTTTTCGATAGCACCTCCGTCATCGCAGCCGCGCCCTGCTGGCGGATCAGATCGTCGGGATCGGCGCCGTCGGGCAGGAACGCGAATGCGACGCTCATGCCGGGTTTGAGATGCGGCAACACCGTATCGACGGCGCGGAACGCCGCCTTCTGTCCGGCGCTGTCGCCGTCGAAACAGAGGATCGGTTCGGGCACGACGCGCCACATCAGCTTGACCTGATCCTCGGTCAGCGCGGTTCCGAGAGGGGCGACCGCTTCGCCGAAGCCGCCTTCGGTCAACGCGACGACATCCATGTAGCCTTCGACAGCAATCATGCGGTCGCGGTCATGAGCGAGGGGACGGGCGCGGGCCGCGTTGAACAGCACGCCGCCTTTGTGAAAAAGAGGTGTCTCTGGCGAATTGAGATACTTAGCTGGCGCGTCCTTATCGAGCGCACGGCCGCCGAACGCGATCACGCGGCCCTTCAAATCCTGGATCGGAAACATCACGCGGTTGCGGAACCGGTCGTAGGGTTCGGGGATATCCTCGCCGCCGATCAGCATGCCGGATGCGATCATGTCGGGGATCGAAAAGCCTTTGGCTTTGAGATTATCCTTCAGCGCGGAGCGGGAATTCGGCGCGAAGCCTAGGCGGAACGCGGCAATCGTTTCGCGTTTCAGACCGCGTTTTTCGAGTACATAGCGCCGCGCCTCTGTCCCGGCGCCGCCCTTCAACGCGTCTTCGAAAAATGCAGCGGACGCTTCGAGCAGACGATAGAGCCGGTCGCGCTGATCTTCCTGTTCGATGTTGCGCTCGGTCGGCTTGGGCAGCGGCACACCCGCTTCGGCCGCGAGCCGTTCGACGGCCTCGGGAAATTCAAGCCCCTCGGTCTTCATCAGGAACGTGAAAATGTCGCCGTGCTCACCGCTCGCAAAGCAGTGGTAGAAGCCCTTTTGGTCGTTGACGAAAAACGACGGCGACTTTTCGCTTTTGAACGGCGACAGTCCGGCGTACTCGCGGCCTTTCTTCTTGAGCGCGACTTTCCGGCCGACGACCTGGCTGACAGGCAATCGGGCACGGATTTCGTCAAGAAGGCTCGGGTTGAACCGCATATGTCCTCAAAGCGTGGATGATCGGAGTGTTTCCCGAATCACCGCTTCGACAAACATGTAAGTGATTCGCCGCAACCCTCGGACAGTCCTGAGCGTGGCATTCCTGCCCGTGCCCGCTATCCACAGGCCACGGACTCCCTCTCCCCTTGGGGAGAGGGTCGGGGTGAGGGGCGAGCATAAAAAGCACCGCGACAGCCCCCTCACCGTCGCTGCGCTCCTGCCTCTCCCCAAGGGGAGAGGCGACGTCACTAACCCAACGCAGCCTTCACGGCGGCGCTGGCCTTCTGGAAGTCCATCTGACCGGCGTACTTGGCTTTAAGGATCGCCATGACCTTCCCCATGTCCTTGGGGCTGGCCGCGCCGGATTCCTTCATGGCGTCGGCGATCGCAGCGGCGACCGCAGCCTCTTCCATCTGCTTTGGAAGATAGGCTTCGATGATTGCGATTTCGGCCTGCTCGACGGCGGCCAAGTCGGCGCGCCCGCCGCTCGTGTACTGCGCAATGGAATCGCGCCGCTGCTTGACCATTTTGGTCATGACCGCGATCACGGCCGCGTCGTCGAGCGTACCTTTGCTTTCGATCTCCGCCGTCTGGATCGCGGCATTGACGAGCCGCAACGTGCCGACCTTGGCTTTATCGCCGGCTTTCATCGCCTCTTTGATGTCGCTCGTAATCCGGGCCTTCATGACGATCTCCTTACAGTCGAAGGCGTCATGTAGAAGTCTATCGCCCGGCCCGCAAGTCTGCGCGTCTCTTGCCTTTTGCCGCGACGACTGTCGCAGGCGCGGAGGGGCAGCGCTCGCCGGCAAGCCGGAACCCGCTGCGAAGCCGCGCTATCAGACGGCAAGCGTCGCGCCACCGCCCTACTACGTGGGTGCACCGCGTCCGCGGGATGGTGCGGACGCATGGAGTGACGACAGCCGCAGCGCACGATCTGGCCGCGCGTTCGTCAACGTCGGCATTTTCCGCGACCGCGTCAGCGCCGAGCAGTGGCGCCGTGATCTCGGCGACCTCGGACCGTTCGAGGTCGCGCCGCTGTCGGGCAGCAACGGCGCTGACGCGTATCGTGTCCGGTTAGGGCCAATGTCCCCGTCGCAAGCCCAGGTTGCAGCGAGCGAAATTGCCGGTCGCGGTGTCCAGGCGCCATCGATCGACTTCGAATAGCCGTGTTTGTACGCGAAGGATCGATGCCGCCCGGGATTGTTTCCCAGTGATACTGTCGCGGGACTAGGGTGTGCTGCGCATTGCGTCTCGTGCGGCTGCGGCCGATACTGCCGCCAAGTTTGACAGCACATTGTACGAACTCCGTTTTGCAAAGAGGCCCGCTACAGCCGTCATGTTGCCGCGACCGAATTCGATGCCCCGCTGCCACTGGTTGAGTGTTTTTGTAGTTTATTTGTTTCTTGCGTTTCTGCCGGTGTTCGCCGGCTCTAGTTCACCTGCAGCGGCGCAGGATGCCCAAGGCTTCACGACCAGAGCACCGCGCGCCATTCTGGTGGACGCGGCAACCGGCGCTGTGCTGTTTCAAGCGCGCGCCGACGAACTGGCTGCGCCTGCCAGCATGAGCAAGCTCATGACGCTCGCCGTGCTCTTCAAGGCGATGAAAGACGGCAAGATCAACGCGTCGGACGAATTCGTGATGAGCGAGAACGCCTGGCGCACAGGCGGCGCGCCCTCGCGCACGTCCGCCATGTTCGTGCCGATCAATACCAAGGCGCGCGTCGACGAACTGATTCAAGGCATCGCGGTTCAGTCGGGCAACGACGCTGCAATTTCGGTTGCCGAAGGCATCGCAGGCAGCGAAGCGGCGTTTGCAAAGCTGATGACCGCAGAAGCGCGCCGCATCGGCATGGCGCAATCGACGTTCGGCAACGCGACCGGACTGCCGAACGCGCAGCAACTCATGACGCCGCGCGAACTGGCGATCCTCGCGCGGCATTTGATCATCGAATATCCGGATCAGTATCCGGTGTTCGGGCAGAAGGAATTTCTGTATCGCAAGCACAAGTTCTTCAATCGCAATCCGCTGCTGTCTTTGGAGATCGGCGCGGATGGCTTGAAGACGGGTCACACGAAGGAAGCCGGCTTCGGACTGGTCGCCTCAGCGCTGCAGCAGGGCAAACGCCTGATCGTCGTCGTCATGGGTCTCGAAAATGAAAATCAGCGCCGTGACGAAGCGGTCAAATTGTTGGAATGGGGCTTCAAGTCGTTTAATACCGTCCGCGTCTTCGATGATGGCGAGGTCGTCGGCCATGCCCGCGTCTGGGGTGGTAGCAGTATGTATGTCCCGCTCGCGGGCAAAGGCGAGATTACGCTGTCGCTGCCGAAACAACCGGCCAACCAGCGCCTATCGGCTGAGATCGTCTACAAAGCGCCGCTGAAGCCGCCCGTCAAAAAAGGCGATCAGGTTGCGACGTTGCGCATTACGAGCACGTCGAGTGCTCAATCCGAGGTGCCGCTCTACGCCACCGAGGACATTAAAAAGGCCGGAATCGTGCGTCAGGGCCTGGATTCTCTCGTTCTCATGGCGCTTCGCCGCTTAGCGCTCTAAACTCACCGCGTCATTACAGGTGAGGCCTATGCAACGCGGACGTTTCATTACTTTTGAAGGCGGCGAAGGAACAGGCAAGTCGACGCAAGCGCGGAAGCTTGCTGAACGGCTGGAGGCGGCGGGTATATCGGTGATCGTGACGCGCGAGCCGGGCGGTACTGTGCTCGGCGAGGACATCCGCGCGCTGATCCTCAAGGATCGTCCGCAAGATCCGCTCACCGAATTGCTGTTGTTCGCAGCCGCCCGCGCTGAGCACATGACGGCCGTTATCCGGCCTGCGCTCGACGATGGCACCTGGGTCATTTCCGACCGTTTCATCGATTCAACGCGGGTCTATCAGGGCAAGCTCTACGGTATAGAGCCGGAGCTGCTCGCGAGCCTTGAGAAATTCATTGTAGGCCACGATCTTCCAACCCTGACCTTGATTATCGATTTGCCTGCCGAAACCAGCATGGAGCGCGCGCATACTCGTGGAACGCTATCGCGTTACGATGCAGCTAGAGTAGATACGCATAAATTCCTGCGGGATGGGTTCCTAGAAATTGCTGATGCCGAACCTGAGCGGTGCGTTTTGATCGATGGCAATCTGCCGGTCGAAAGCGTCGCGACGGCTGTCTGGCAAGCGGTCCACGAGCGTTTGCTCGCAAATGTCGTCGCGTAGCGAGCGGAGCTGACGGCTATGGCCCGCGCGCAAATTCTCGCACAACCCGACGAACTGCCGGAGGCCGACCGGCTCGATGGGTTTCTGCATCCGCGCATGACGGCTGAAGTATTTGGCCACGCAGCAGCCGAAGCAGCGCTCGCTGAAGCGTTGCAATCCGATAAGTACCATCACGCCTGGCTGATCACTGGCCCCGAAGGCATCGGCAAAGCGACATTTGCGTACCGCGCGGCCCGCGCCGCTTTGGCCCGGCCAGATGAGCGTGGCATGTTCGGCGCGGGTCTCGCTGTCGATGTGCAGTCCGCCGCCTACAGGCAAGTGACGGCGCTGTCGCATCCGGGCCTCGTCGTCATTCGCCGCGCCTACGATCAGAAAGCCAAACGGCTGGCGTCGACCATCACCGTCGACGACGTCCGCCGCTTGAAAAGTTTTCTCGCGCTGAGCGCCGAGCAGGACGGACGCCGCGTCGTCATCGTCGACAGCGCTGACGAAATGAACATCAATGCTGCGAACGCACTTCTCAAGTCGCTCGAGGAGCCGCCGCCGCGGACGGTCTTTTTTTTGATCGCGAGCGCGCCTGGCCGTCTGCTGCCGACCATCCGATCGCGATGCCGAACGCTGCCGCTGAGCCCACTGAGTGACAGTGACCTGAAACGCGCTGTCGCCGCAGAGCTGCTGGCCGCTGAAAAACCGCCGATCCCGGACGCCGATTTTGCGGCCCTTGCAACTTTGAGCGGCGGTAGCGTGCGTCGGCTGCTGGCGCTGCAGGAAGGCGGCGGACTTGGCCTGCAAAGCAAAATCGATAAGCTAATTGCGAGCCTCCCGGCAGGCGATCTCAAAGCCGCGCATACGCTCTCGGATGAGCTGGCACCGGCCGCCGCCGAACAGAAGTTCGCCCTGTTCTATGACCTGTTTCTCGGCACGCTGCAGCGCCTGGTTAAAGCGCAGGCGACAGGGCAGGGGAGCGAAGCCGATATCGGCCGGGCGCGGCGATTGATCGGGGCGCCTCGGCTTGCCACATTCGCTGGCCTATGGGAAACACTGGCCCGCGATAAATCGGACGCGCTGGCGCTCAATCTCGATCGCAAGTCTCTGATCCTCGCGAGCCTCGCCAAACTCGAGACCGCCAGCCGGAGCTGAGCTTTGCCGGCGTTGGCGTCTCGTTTTCACCAAGGAAGTTTCCCGACGTGGCCCAGCCCTCGAAGCCCAAATTCTACATCACGACGGCGATCTCCTATCCCAACGGCGTGCCGCACATCGGTCACGCCTATGAAGCCATTGCGACCGACGCCATCGCGCGCTTCGAACGCCTCGATGGCAAGGACGTGCTGTTTCTGACAGGCACCGACGAGCACGGCCTGAAGATGAAGCAGACCGCCGATAAGGAAGGTCTGACCCCGCGCGCGCTTGCCGATCGCAATGCGGCCCGCTTTATCGAGATGGTCGAGGTGCTCGGGCTATCGCATGACGACTTCATACGCACGACCGAGCCGCGCCACTATGAAGCGTGTGCCGAACTGTGGCGGCGCATGGAGGCGGCGGGCGATATTTTCAAGAAGAATTACGGCGGCTGGTATTCGGTGCGCCAGGAAGCGTATTTCAACGAAAGCGAAACCGAAGTCCGCGATGGCGTCCGCGTCGAGACGCAGAACGGCACAGAGGTCGCGTGGAAAGAGGAAGAGACGTTCTTCTTCCGGCTCTCGGCTTACCAGGACAAGCTCCTCGCCCATTACGATGCCAATCCGGATTTCCTGCTGCCGCCGGAGCGGCGCAACGAAGTCGTTTCGTTCGTCAAGATGGGTCTTGAAGACCTGTCGATTTCCCGCACGACGCTCGACTGGGGTATTCCCGTTCCGGGTGCGCCCGGGCACGTCATGTACGTCTGGATCGACGCGCTGACGAATTACGTGACCGCGACCGGATTGCTGAACGAGGGCGACAAATCCCGCGCCGATTTCTGGCCGGCGGACGTCCACGTCATCGGCAAGGATATCGTGCGCTTTCACGCGGTCTACTGGCCGGCGTTCTTGATGAGCGCTGGGTTGCCGTTGCCGAAGCGCGTGTTCGGGCACGGGTTCGTGCTCAACAAGGGCGAGAAGATGTCGAAGTCGGTCGGCAACGTCGTCGATCCGTTCGATCTCGTCAAAGCTTATGGGCGCGAGCAACTGCGCTTTTTCTTCCTGCGCGAAGTCATGTTCGGGCAGGACGGCAACTATTCGCCGGAGGCGATCGCAAACCGCATCAACGCCGACCTCGCAAATAACCTCGGCAATCTTGCGCAGCGCTCACTGTCAATGATCTACAAGAATTGCGACGGCAAGATTCCGGTGCCCGGCGCGTTTACGGCTGAAGATCAGGCGATCCTTGCGCGCACCGACGGCCTTTACAAAACGGTGCGCGCCGAGATGGACCGGCAGGCGTTGACCAAATATCTCGATGCGGTGTGGAGCGTCGTCTCGGATGCCAACCAGTATTTCGCGGCGGAAGAACCGTGGGCGAAAAAGAAAACCGATCCCGAGCGCATGGCGACGACGCTCTACGTGACGGCGGAGGTCGTGCGGCAGTTTGCAATTCTTGCGCAGCCGGCGATGCCGGAAGCGTGCAACAAGCTGCTCGATCTGATGGCGGTGCCGGCGGACGCACGGACATTTGCGTTCCTCGGTGAGCGCGGACGCCTCGTTGGCGGAACGGCAATCCCAGAACCGCAAGGCGTCTTCCCGCGCTACGTCGATCCGGGCGAAGCGGAGGCCCAGGCGCAGCAGAAGGCCGATATGCAAGCCAAGCTCGACGCTAAATCGAAAGCCAAGGCTGCGAAGCAGGCTAAGCCGAAACAGGGCGATCCGTCGTGATGTTCGTCGATCATCACTGCCATATCGACCGCCACGAATTCAAAAACGATCTCGATGGTGTTGTCGCGCGCGCCAACGCGGCAGGCGTTGGCGTGATGGTCAATATCTCGACGCGCATCCGCCGCTTTGCCGACGTGCAGGCGGTGATCGAGCGTTATGACAGCGTCTACGGTTCTGTCGGCACGCACCCGCATCAGGCGGACGAAGAACTCGATATCCCAGTCGCGGAGATCGTGCGTCTATCGCGGCACCCGAAGATCGTCGCCATCGGTGAAGCAGGCCTCGATTATTTCTATAAGCACTCGACACCGGCGGCGCAGGCCGAAGGGTTCCGCAATCACATCGCCGCCGCGCGCGAAACCGGTCTGCCGCTCGAAATCCATACGCGCGAAGCCGACGTCGATACGCTTGCAATTCTGAAAGACGAGCACGCCAAGGGCGCGTTTCCGGCCGTGTTGCATTGCTTCACGGGGGGACGCGATCTGGCCATGCGCGCCGTCGATATGGGTTTGATGGTCTCGTTTTCCGGCGTCATAACGTTCAAGAAATCGGAAGCGCTGCGCGATATCGCACGCGAGGTGCCGCTCGACCGGCTGCTGATCGAAACCGACGCGCCGTTTTTGGCGCCTGATCCGTACCGCGGCAAACTGAACGAGCCGGCGTACGTCGTGCATACGGCGGCGACGCTCGCCGACGTCAAAGGCATTTCACTAGCAGACCTTGGCGCTGCGACGACGGAAAACTTCTTCCGGTACTACACGAAGGCCAAGCGGCCGCCTGTGTCGTCGGAGACCGGCATATGAGCTATCGCATCACGATCCTGGGCTGTGGCTCATCGGGTGGCGTGCCGCGCATCGGCATGAATTGGGGGGCATGCGATCCCGAAAATCCCAAGAACCGCCGCCTGAGGTGCTCGGCGTTGTTCGAACGCATCGGATCGGGCGGGCAGACGGCTGTGCTGGTCGACACTTCGCCGGATTTCCGCGAGCAGATCCTGCGGTCGCGGATCATGGCGCTCGATGGCGTGCTTTATACGCACGATCACGCCGACCATACCCACGGCATCGATGATTTGCGCATGGTCGCTTTTACAATGAAGCGCCGCGTCGACGTTTATTTCGATGCGATGACGGGCAAAAGCCTGATGGAACGCTTTGCGTACTGCTTCAAGACGCCCGATCATTCCAATTATCAGCCGATCCTCAATGGTCACCTGATTGACGGCGTGACGCCAATTGAGATTACAGGTGCGGGCGGGACAATCCGTGCGACGCCGATCCCGCAGACGCACGGCGATATTACGTCTCTCGGCTATCGCGTTGCGAATTGCGCGTATTCGCCCGACATCAACGCCATTCCGGATGCATCACTGCCGCTGCTTCGAGGGCTTGATCTATGGATCGTCGACTCGCTGCGGTATACGCCGCACGAGAGCCATTTCAGCGTCAAGCAAGCGCTCTCTTGGGTCGAGAAATTTAAGCCGAAGCGCACGATTTTGACGCACATGACCAGCGAACTGGACTATGCGACGCTCAAGGCGGAATTGCCGCCGAGTGTCGAGCCGGCGTTCGATGGCATGCAGGTGACCTTTGGCTGAGGGGCAGCTAAACGTCGGCTGAGCGGTTACGGTCCGCCGAGTGCGTTGCGCATGATGTCGCCGACGGAGTTGCGGTCACGTTTCCAGCCGCCGCTGCTCGAACCGAAGAACGATTTGCTCTTCGTTGCACCGAATGGCGGAGCAAGGCCGCCCGGCACAACCGACGCCGTACGTTTTTGGACGACGCGCACGGCTTTCAACTGCACGGTATCGACCGCCGCCAGATGATCTTTGCCTCTGTCGATGTCTTTCCACTTGCCGTCGAGCGCCAGCTTGATCCGTTGTTCGTGGCTGTAATAGTCGCGATAGATGCGCACGACGCCGTTGCCTTCGGCCCACGCAGTAAAATATCCGACGTGGATCGGCAGCGGCTTGTCGATCTGGATCGTGTTGCTGCCCGGGCCGCGGCGCACGAGCCGTTTGACGTCAAATGCGCCCGGTCCCTTGTCTTCGTCAAGAAGCGTCTGGGCCAGTGCCAGCGGGTTGTTCAACCGGATGCAGCCGTGGCTGAAGAGGCGTTCGTTCGATGAGAACAGCGACTTCGACGGCGTATCGTGCAGATAGACGGAATGCTTGTTCGGGAAAAGGAACTTGACGTCACCGAGGGCGTTGCCGTCGCCCGATGGCTGGAAGATTTCGTAGTGGCTGATGTTGGCCTTCGCCCAATTGATCTTCCAGCTCGGCACGACCCGGCTGCCCTTGCGGATCACATAGCCTTGGGCCTCGATATTGCTGCCGCGCCGTTGCGACGACAAAAGTTTTTCGAGCTTGATCGAGTCCGGGAGGAACCACTCTGGCCGCAGCACCACGGTCGACAGGTTCTTCGAGAACACCGGCGTTTGCGTGGTCTCCTTGCCGACGATGACGCGCTCGGTCTCGATGGTCTGCCCGTTGTGGACGTATTGAATGTTGAAGGCCGGAATATTGACGAACAGGTGGTTGCTGCCGAGATCGTCCGGCATCCAGCGCCATTGCTCCATGTTGGCCCGAATAACGTCGGTCTTGGCACTGTTGACGACATTAAGTGCGCGACGTGTTTTCGATCCGACATAGCCGTCGGCGGTCAAGCCCGCGTCAGACTGGAATTGGCGGACGGCGGCCACGAGCGGTGCATCGAATAAGAAAGGCCGGGTCTCATCGGCGGCGGGCACTTTGAGCCTGGCGCGCAGTGCGCGCACATCGGGATGCGCATCACCCGGCATGATCAACGGCCCGTCGCGTGGCAAAGGTTCCTGATGAACGTTCGCGCCTTCAGCCGATAACGCGGCATAGGCTTCGCGCAGCTTCCGGAACTGCTCGTGCTGGGGCTGATATGACAGCAACAGCGCATCGGGTGCCGGCGCGATTGCAACGCTCGCGAGAACCTCGGCGCGGTCCGGCAGGCGCGGGCGGCGGTCGAGATAGGTCGACAACATCGTATCCGGTTCAGGGATACGGCTGCCGCGCGCCTGGAGCGCATATTCGATGACGAGCTGCGAAATTTCGACATCTGCGGCGGCGGCCTGGTCAGCTGTCCAGGTGCCGAGCATCTTCGGCGCGCGATTGGCGCTGAGGACGAAGTCACTCGCCGTCAGACCCCAGCTTGCGGCGTCTTCGAGGACGTCGAGGATTTGTTGGGCGGCGCGTGTCGGGCCGTGCTGGTCGACCCAGACGGGTTGGAAATCGCGGGACATGTAGAACGCGGTCAGCACATCGCGATGGCGCGGATTGATGAACCCGGTATCCGGGCTGGCGAAGGATTGACGGAGCGCGTCTCCGACGGTTGGCGTGGTCGCGAATATGCTAGACTGGCCGTTTCCAGACTGGCCGGTATCGGCGGCAGCTGTACGCGTGCCGGCAATCGATGCGCCGAGAACGACAAGGCCCGCAAACAAACTTGCGATGATTGGGCGGGACGCGGACGACTTGATCATGTGCACTCAACTAGCAACGGCGTTCGATACGGAGGCCAGTCAGATGGTAATCAGATCGTGCCGCGCAGCGTCCGGCGAATGATGTCGCCAGGAGTTTCTGCAACGCGCAAGCTGGTCGCCCCCGGCCCGACGAAGAATTTCACGATACCCGGTTCATCGGCGTATTGCGTCAAGACTTTGCGCGATGGTTTCTGGCGCGCATTGGCGCGGCCCTTGCCGACACGGTACTTGGTCAGCGGCTTCACCAAAGGCTCGGTTGCGAAGGTCTCGCCATCGGCGCTGCTCGTTGCGAAAACGATGTCGGTTGCATTGATCTCGGTTGCATTGATCTCGGCAGCCGCGACTTCGACAGGTTCGCGCTCATCCGTGACAACGGACGGCTGGGCGCTATCGTGGCATTCGGATTGCGTGCATGTGATGCCGGCAACTTGAACCGCGGGCAAGCGCCACGACGCGATATCGTATATCTGAGCGACGGGTTCTGCGTTAACCGGCGCGGCGTCGACCGTCTCGACGGGATGGTGCTCCGGATATTCAAGCGCGCTTGCCAACTCGGTGCGGTCCAGAGCAGCCGCAAGAGCCGCTGGATGGATGTCGGGGCGGACGAGCGCAACGACCGGACGATATGGGCCCGGTTCGGCGCGCATCTCAGCGTTGGCTTTGGCTGCGAAATATTTCTCGACCCGCGACAGCGCCCGCGGCTGATCGGAGGCGTTGTCGACAGCGGCCTTCCAAATGCTCTCGGACACGACGTAGCCGGCGCACATCGCAGCGACGCTGATCGTACTCATGGCAACAACGTAGAGGGCGCATTGCCTCCAGCCGATCGCCAACGATGATTTCCCAAGTACGCGCAACATAGAAATTCTCGACGGATTATTCAGTGTGCGACATAGCATGCGGAGCACGACGGAACAATTGCACGGCAGCGCGTTGCGACGAAGTCTCGGCTGCGAAGAAAGACATGTTCGGTAGCCATTACTAATCTCGCAGTCGCCGATGCCAAGACACAACTGCGTGCACTTTTTTTGTGCGCCGCGCGTTGCAGGAACGTCATGCGCGCCAATTGGTTTCAGCGGTTGTGATGTGAATTGTCCGCGTGCATATCATCAGCCGGTTCATTATGGCGTCTGCATTCGCAAGCCTTGGTGAATACGATGGGCCAAATGCGAACTATCCGAGCAATGTTCTTCCCGCGCGGCGCATCCGCCAAGCAGCCGAGAGGCGCCGGCGGTTAACCATGCCGTTCGATGCCGAGAACGCGCCGATCAAGCCACGTTTTGCCGCTGTTTCGATAGCCGCTAATCGTCGCGCCAAGGCTTCCTTCCGGCGAACGGGGGCGCTATAGCAGCAGGGAATTACCTCAGGGTTCCCAATGCAGCTCTTCCTTTTAGCCTCCGCTGGCGGTGCCATCGGCGCTGGCTTGCGCTATCTCGTCAACGAGGCGTTCGCCGTGCGCGGTCTGCATGCGTTTCCGTGGGCCACTCTGACGGTCAACGTGGTCGGTTGCCTGGCCATGGGGCTTCTGGCTGGAATGTTCGCCGAGCGTTCTCACCTCGGGCCTGAACTGCGCGTCTTCCTGACGACAGGCATTCTGGGTGGCTTCACGACGTTCTCGGCGTTCTCGATCGATTTCGCCCGGTTGGCCGAAGGCGGAGAAGCAGGTGCTGCTGTCGCCTATGCGGTTGCGTCAGTCGTTCTATCGATCGTCGCCGTGTTTCTGGGCCTGTGGATGGCGCGGACGGTGCTCGCATGACAGAGCCCGCCAAGCCGGCGGCCTCTGCCGGTTCCAAAGTCGAGACACTGCGCGTCCAGTCGAGCGAGGCCGACATGCGGCTCGACCGCTGGTTCCGCGTGCATTTTCCGGAAGTCGGTTACACGTATCTGCAGAAGTTGCTGCGCTCCGGTCAGGTGCGCGTCGACAGCAAGCGGGCGCAGGCCAACGACCGCTTGACGACCGGGATGGAAGTGCGCGTGCCGGCGATCGTGCGGCAGCCGAAAAAGCCTGTCCCAGGCCTCAAAGCGCCTATGGGCGTCTCAAAGGGTGACCGCGACGCCATCGAAAAGATGATCATCTTCGAAGATGATCACGTTCTGGTGCTGAACAAGCCGTTCGGACTTGCGGTGCAGGGCGGTACGGGAACCAAAAAGCACATCGACGGAATGCTCGAAGGAATGGCCGACCGTTTCGGCGGTGAGCGCCCGCGGCTCGTGCATCGCATCGACCGCGATACGACCGGCATCCTGCTAGTCGCGAAAACGCGTGAGGCTGCAGCGCGCCTCGGCAAGACATTCCAGACGCGATCGGCGGCAAAAACCTATTGGGCGCTCGTCAAAGGCGTCCCCAAACCGCCGCAGGGTAAAATCGAGGCTGCGCTTGTCAAAGCGTCGGGCCCTGACGGCGACCGCGTGCGCAAGGCGCGTCCCGGTGAGCAGGCCGAGGCTATGCACGCGACGACGCATTATTCGGTGATCGACCAGGTTGCGCGCAAAGCCGCGTGGGTGTCGCTGAAACCGGTGACGGGCCGCCAGCATCAGCTACGCGCACACATGCACATGATCGGACACCCGATCGTCGGCGACAACAAATACGAGGGCGACATCAACATGCCCGCCGAAAACATCGACAAGAAGCTGCACCTGCATGCCCGCCGGTTGATCATTCCGCATCCGAAAACGGGCGGCAAAATCGACGTGACGGCGCCGCTGCCGGATCATATGCGCCGGTCATGGGAGACGCTTGGCTTCGATGCGGAAATGTTCGGAGCCACGGACGAATGAAGCTCGTCATCTTCGATTGCGATGGCACGATCGTCGACAGCCAGGCCGGTATCGTCCTGTCGATGGATCATGCCTTTCGCAGTCTGCACATGACTCCGCCGACGCGCGCCGCAACGCTGTCGGTGGTGGGACTATCGCTGCCGGAAGCCTTCTCGGTTTTGGCGCCTGAAGCCGAATACGAGACGCGCCGCGAACTCGCCGAGAAATACAAGAACGCCTTCCGCGAACTCGACCATGACCCTTCGGACAGCGAAGGGTTGTTCCCCGATTGCAAGCGGATCATTGCCGAATTGGCGGCGCGCGAGGATTTGATCCTCGGCATCGCGACGGGCAAATCCCGCCGTGGCGTCGACAGGCTGATTGCGAACGAAGGTTGGGAGGGCATTTTCGCGACGATCCAGACGGCCGATGATCATCCCTCGAAACCGCATCCGTCGATGATCCACCGTGCGATGCTGGAAACCGGCATCGCAGCCGTCGATACGATCATGGTCGGCGATACGACATACGACGTAGAAATGGCGCGGGCCGCGAACGTCGGCGCGATCGGCGTGACCTGGGGGTATCATCTCCGCGATGAACTCGAAGACGCGGGCGCGCACATCATCATCGACGACTATTGCGCGCTGCCTGAGTCGCTCGAGGCCATGTTTGCCGAATTGAGCCGCACAGCATGATGGCCGACGACGACAAGCCGCATAAAGATGAGCCGATGATCCGCGATGATCTGCAGGCACCGCCGAGTGGCGCGCCGAAGGGGCCGATCACCGATACGATGCAAAAACCGCTCGTGAAGCGGTTCTACAAGACGGCTTCGGTATCGGACGCCGCGCCCTATCACGTTCTGCTTGATGGCCGCGCGGTGAAGACGCCGGCGAAACGTCCGCTGGCTTTGCCGACCGAAGCCGCCGCCCGTGCAATTGCCGACGAATGGAACGCTCAGGACGCAACGATCAATCCGGCGACGATGCCGCTGACACGCTTTGCCAACACGGCGATCGATGCCGTTTCGGAAACGGCGGACGCCGTTGCTGCAGACATCGTGGCGTATGCCGGCCGTGACCTGCTGTGCTATCGCGCCGATACGCCGGCTGAGCTCAGTCACGCGCAAGCTGCAAAATGGGACCCGGTGCTCCACTGGGCTGCGAAAACCTGCGACGCGCGCTTCATAGTTGTCGCCGGTATCATGCCGGTTGATCAGCCTGAAAACGCGCTGGATGCGATTGCGTCCGCGCTAAAGCCGCACGATGCATTTCGGTTGACCGCGCTGCACGTCATGACGACGCTGACCGGATCGGCGCTGCTCGCGCTCGCGCACGCAAATGGTGCGATTGCGGCGGACGACGCATGGGCCGCCGCGCACGTCGACGAAGATTATCAGACAGCACTTTGGGGTTTCGACGAGGAAGCAGCGAGCCGGCGCGCGGCGCGTGGGCAAGAGTTTGCTGCCGCTAGCCGCTTCCTGACACTTATCGGGTAAGCAAAAAGGCCGAACTGTTACCGGTCCGGCCTTGAGGACATGTATCGCGCGTCCGGTCTTATTCCCCGGGTACCGTTGATTTCTTGCGCGCGGGCTTCCCTTCGATGATTGCGTGCGCTTCATCCGGCTGCTCGAAGATGTGTGGCGCCAGCCCGCGCTTATTTAGGGCTTCCTGCATCTTCATGCGCATGAACGTGCTCGTCGAATAACGGGCCGTGGAAACGTAGTGGTTCTCCGACATGTACGCGATCATCTCGGCATAATCGTCATAGAGGTCGTCGGCGATGCGGCAGCCGTCATGGTTGACGACCGAGTTGACGCGGCGGCCGGCCGCGATGCGGGCTGCCACAAGCGCATTGCGCAGGTCGTCGATGTCGCTCTTCTTGCGGACGCTCCAGCCTTCGAGGTTGACGAACAGAATGTTGCGGTCGCTGTCGTAATTGATGCGCTCGGAGAGCTTGAGGTTCATCAATTCCGACATGAGGTCCATCGGTTCGTCGACGAAGATGCGGCGATCCATTGGAACAGGCTTATTGATGATCGGCTTGAAGTCCATATGGGCGAGAATGTGCTTCTCGATGTCGATGCCGGGGGCCACTTCGATCAGTTCGAGGCCGCCGGGCGTCAACTGGAACACGCAGCGTTCGGTGACGTAGATGACCGGCTGCGATTTGTTTGCAGCGTAGTCGCCCGAGAACGTGATCTGCTCGACCGCTTTTACGAATTTGCGGGCGCGCCCTTCCTTCACGATTTTCAGCTTGCCGTAGGCGATGTCGACTTCGAGGCCGCCGGCCGTGAACGTGCCAGCGAAGACGACGGCGCGCGAGTTTTGCGAGATGTCGATGAAGCCGCCGCAGCCGTTCAAACGGCCGCCAAAGCGTGACGTGTTGACGTTGCCGTGCTGGTCGCATTCGGCCATGCCGAGGCAGGTGAGATCGAGGCCGCCTCCGTGGTAGAAATCGAACATGACGTTCTGGTCGATGATCGAGTGGGCGTTGGCCGACGAGCCGAAGCTCGATCCGCCCGCGAGTACGCCGCCAACCGCGCCAGCTTCCGTCGTCATGGTCAGGTACGGCGTAACCTTTTCTTCGGCAGCGACGGATGCGACGCCGTCAGGTGCGCCGACGCCGAGATTAATGGCGCCATTGATCGGCAATTCGAATGCGGCGCGGCGCGCGATGATCTTGCGCTCGTCGAGTTCCATTTTGGCGATCGCGTCGGTCGGAACGCGGATTTCGCCCGATAGCGACGGATCGTACATGACGCCGTAATTCATGCGGTGCATTTCGGGGCTGTCGGCGACGACGACCGCATCGACCAGAATGCCCGGCACCTTGACGTCCTTCGGACGGATCGAGCCTTGCTCGACGATGCGTTCGACTTGCGCGATCACGACGCCACCGTTGTTGTGTGCGGCCATCGCTTGCGCGAGGCAGTCGAGGGTCAGCGCTTCCTTTTCCATTGAGAGGTTGCCGGACGGATCGGCACTCGTCGCGCGGATCAGAGCGACGTCGATCGGCGTCGCCTTATAGAACAGCCACTCGCGGCCATCGATGACTTCGAGCTTGACGATGTCTTCGGTTGTGACGGAATTGACCTTGCCGCCGCCAAGACGCGGATCGACGTAGGTTTGCAGTCCGACTTTCGAGAAGAGGCCCGGCTGGCCAGATGCGCAGCTGCGGTAGAGTTTCGAGATGATGCCTTGCGGCAGATTGTAGCCCTGGATTTTGTTTTCCTGAGCGGCCTGCGCCACCTTCGGCATGCGCCCGAAGTTGGCGGCGATCACGCGCTTCAAAAGTCCTTCGTGATGCAGGCGGCCGGTGCCGAGGCCTTTGCTGTCGCCGGCGCCCGCGCACATGATCAGCGTCAGGTCGCGCGGCGCCTTGGTGTCGACGAAGCGTTTTTCGAGCGCCGCATGGAGCGCTTCTGGAATGCAGCTTTGAACAAAGCCGGTGGTGCAGACGACGTCGCCATCGCGGATCAGCGCTATCGCTTCAGTCGCAGAAATGACCTTGTTCTTCATGAGCGTTCGTTTCCCCGGTGTAGACCACGCTCTTGAAGGCCGGGCAGGGGAGCCGGCGGCCAACCGGGTGGCTTTGCTTTTTCAGGCGGCGGTGACGTCCGGCGCGATGCGCCGATCATCCGACTGGACATACGCGGGCGGCACGAAATTAGCCCCCCTCCTCTGGGTAAGTGGGGCCTATCCGTAAGGCGGAAACTTGATCGAGAACGGACGTTAAGCCGGTGTTTCGCAACTTTGCCGCAGATTGCTGCAATGCGGCAGGGTGGGTAGGCCGGCGTGTACCGACTCCACCACCCGGAGCCCGTTCCGCTACGTGCGAGCATTTGCTCTGATCGCGACACCTGCGAAACTGCCGACCACGATTCGATCCGCTTGCCTGGAGACCCGATGCTGGCCGCGCCGCGCATTCCCGAACTTGGACAACGCGACCGCTTCGTGCGCCGCGCGGTCAAAGAGGGGCGCGTGCTGACGCTGGCCGACGAGGAAACGGCGTCGGTGCCGTCGCAGAAATATCCCGGACGTACCGTGCAGCTGTTTTGGTCGAGCCCAATCGAGGCCAAGCGCTGGGCGGAAGCTTTGACCGGCAGCGCCAATCTACAAGAGATTCCCCTGGCGACGTTTGCCGCCGATATTCTTCCCGGTATTCGCGCTGCCAAAGGTCTGGCCGGAACGGATTGGGTCGCCGATCCGATCGAGGCGGAAGTCGATCCGGCCGATCTATTGTTGCGTCTCAAGGCGGACGCGCTGCCGAATTATGCGCGCGCGATCGCGGCCCGCGGCGAAGTCTATCTCGTCGCCGGAGACGACGGTCCGTTGCTGCAGTCGATCACGCGGCGCGGCAAGGAAGACTATCTGCTCCACATCTTCGGCGCGCGGGCCGACGCCGAGCGGTACATGAAAAAAGCCGGCGCGCGCAAAATCATCGCCGATCCGATTGCCGATTTCGTCGCGTCGACGTTGCCGTGGGCGGCAGAGCGCGGCCATGCCGTGGTGATGGAAACAATTCCCGGCGCGGGCGGGTACGAGACGACCGCTGAAACCCTCACGCGGCACCTGCAGACGGTGTGAGCGGGCGTCGTCAACGACAACCGCTGCTGCAACTCAGATGTCAGGCGAGCGAAGCTCAGCAAGCGGCGGTATTCGCTCGACAATCAAAAACCGGATTTGTGTTTTCGCGGCCGCTGCCAACGCCGGACGTAACAACCGCGAGCAAAAGTTGATTGCAGAACGTTGGCGGAAATCTGTACAGGCCTCAGCCCGCAACTATAATTGCCGATGCAAGCTGCGGTGGTTGCGGGTCGCAGCGGCCTAGACGCAAATTTCGCAACGGACGGTGCCGGACAGACATTCGCTCACGACCAGCGTCATGCCGGTCCGCCATGTCATCAAGAGCAAGTCGCGACGTCACTGCCTGACGATACTGGCCGACGACATTGAAAATCCCCCCGAGTATTCGCCTGCGCATGCGCGCGCCGGTGCTCACAAAAAGACGTTGGGAGAAAGCGCCATGCAAGAAACATCCAAGATGCAGGAAAGCTTGAAGCACCACGACTCCTTGAAAATCCAAGACCCGCCCCGGCCGCTCGAAGCCGCCAAGGTTCTCGATCTGCCAAAAGACGTTTCCAAACTGCAAGACGCCGCCAAACTACGCGATGCTGCGAAACTGCAAGACACGGCGAAGCTGAGCGATGCGGCTAAGCTAAATGAGGTGTCCAAGGCGAAAGATGCGCCGAAACCGGATGCCTCGAAACCGTCGGATGCGCCGAAAGCGAAAGACGGAGACGATAGTGACGCCGCGCGCGTCGAATATGCACCGGACGCCGCTGCAGCGACGAGTAGCGCCGAGGCGCTAACGTTGCCCGGATCGCCAAAGGTGCCGTTGCTCGCTATGGCGGCCGTCGTCGCAGTCATCGCAGCGGCGTGGAATTATTCAGGCCGCGAAGATGCCGTCGCAGCGCTCAACGATGCGCGTGCGAAATTGACGATCGCGACCGATCAGTTGAAGTCTGCGACGGATGCGAAGACGGCGGCCGAAGCGGCGCTGGCCGACACGCAGGCGAAGCTGACGACGGCGGAGACGGCGGTTGCGAATGTTCGCGCGGCCCTTGCGGGCATCGCGGAGGCCGTAGCGCCGAGCGGCACAGCGAAGCCGGCTGATGCCGCGGCGGATCCGGCAGCAGCGCCGGCTGCAACGGCGCCACCCTCAAGTGAGCCTGCAGCGGCGGCGCCGGTCATGAAACCCGCACCCGACGCGGCAGATTAAACGATCCTGGTACGTCACACGCTTCGACGTCCCATTGGCCGGCGCTTGCGAAACGCAGCGCCGGTTTTTTTGCGCCTCGATGAGCGAAGCGAGGGCGCGCGAAACGTGGTTGACGACTTGTCCTCCTCTTTTACTTTTGTCCAAAGCAATCCGCCGTTCGCCGCGCATTGGAGGTAGTGTTGCCGACCGTAGGTTTTCGGGAATTGAGACGAGGAGCATCGGATGCACTTGGTTCGGGTATTGGCTGTGCTGATCGGATGGCTCGGCATATCGGCGGCGGTTTCGGCGGCGGACATGGCCGCCTGCATCGCCGCTTGCGAAACGCCGGCCGTCGTCTGCGCCGATACGAACCGCACCGCGAAGACAAAATGTGTGCGTTCGGTCCGTGAGAGCTGCCGCGGCACGCCGATGGCGCAACTCTCGGCGTGCGTAAGGGGCGCCAGCAAGGCGTGCGTCGACACGCATGCCATAAGGCCTGTTTCGGCGATGCACCCGTGACACGCGGATACTGGTGCATGCATCAGGCGGATGACGCGGCCGACGTCACAGTGAAGACCGGCTACTGCGAACTTGAGCAATCGCAGGCATCGCTCGATCAGTGCCTCAAGCGCTTCGACATCCCGGCAAAGGCTGGGAGCACCGTCACGACGGAATGTCAGCCGCTCTAGCCGATGCAACCGGCGTTCACAGCGTCAGCCGCCGAAAAGCCCGGGCTAAAGCCCAGGCTAAAGCACAGGCTGCGGCAAATGGTTATCGGCTTTGCCCATCCTTAGGAGGGCGTTTGCGTGCTGCATAGGCCATGCTAAGGAGCCTTTTCAGCCTCCACCTGCACCTTGCGGCCGGCTCCCCGGAGGGGAGTCGCAAGGTGCCCAGAAAAGAGTTCTCCGCCCATGAAAGATATTATCGACGAGCTTGAGAAGCGCCGCGACAATGCCCGTCTCGGCGGCGGCCAGGCCCGCATCGATAGTCAGCACGCCAAGGGCAAGCTGACGGCGCGCGAACGCATCGAGCTGCTGCTCGACGAGAACTCGTTTGAAGAGTTCGACATGTACGTCGAGCATCGCTGCACCGAATTCGGCATGGAAAAGACCAAGGTGCCGGGCGACGGCGTTGTGACGGGCTGGGGCACGGTCAACGGCCGCGTCGTGTATGTGTTCGCCAAGGACTTCACCGTGATGGGCGGATCGCTGTCGCAGAGCCACGCCCGCAAGATCACCAAGATTCAGGATCTGGCGCTGCGTAACCGCGCGCCGATCATCGGCCTGTTCGATGCTGGCGGCGCCCGCATCCAGGAAGGCGTCGACGCGCTCGGCGGCTATGGCGAAGTCTTCGCGCGCAACGTCGCGGCGTCGGGTGTCATCCCGCAGATTTCGTTCATCATGGGTCCGTGCGCGGGCGGCGACGTTTACTCGCCGGCGATGACCGACTTCATCTTCATGGTGAAGGACACGAGCTATATGTTCGTGACCGGTCCGGACGTCGTTAAAACCGTGACGAACGAAAACGTCACGGCCGAAGAACTCGGCGGCGCCAAGGTGCATACGTCGAAGTCGTCGGTGGCGGACGGTTCGTATGAGAATGACGTGCAGGGCCTGCTGCAAATGCGGCGCCTGATGGATTTCCTGCCGCTCTGCAACGAAACCGGCGTGCCGGAAATCGACACGCTCGACAGCGCCGACCGCATCGACACTTCGCTCGATACGCTGATCCCGGATAATCCCAACAAGCCGTACGACATGAAGGAAATGATCCTGAAGGTCGTCGACGAGGCTGACTTCTTCGAAATCCAGGAAGCCTACGCCAAGAACATCATCACCGGTTTCGCGCGCATGGAAGGCCGCACGGTCGGCATCGTCGCCAACCAGCCGCTGATGCTCGCCGGCGTGCTCGACAGCGACGCGTCGCGCAAGGGCGCGCGCTTCGTCCGCTTCTGCGATTGCTTCGACATCCCGATCGTGACCTTCGTCGACGTCCCGGGCTTCCTGCCGGGCACCGCGCAGGAATACGGTGGCCTGATCAAGCACGGCGCCAAGTTGTTGTTCGCCTACTCCGAGGCGACAGTGCCGAAGGTGACCGTCATTACGCGCAAGGCTTACGGCGGCGCGTACGACGTCATGAGCTCGAAGCACATCGGCGGCGACGTGAACTACGCCTGGCCGACGGCAGAAATCGCCGTCATGGGCGCGAAGGGCGCAGCTGAAATTCTCTATCGCTCGGAACTGGGCGATGCCGACAAGATCAAGGCGCGCATCGACGAATACCAGAAGCGCTTCGCCAATCCGTTTGTTGCGGCTGAGCGCGGCTACATCGATGAAGTCATTACGCCGTCGGCCACCCGCAAGCGGCTTTGCCGCGCGCTCAACATGCTGCGCAACAAGCAGGTCGAAACGCCGTGGAAAAAGCACGATAACATTCCGCTCTGATGTTTGCGCCTTCCGACTCCGCTTCGCGGAGCCGGCCGGAAGGCGCGGACATTGCGCGGGCGACCTCCGCGGGGGCAGGCTCAGCCCGTCACGCAGTCGCGCTCACGGCCTTCGGCCGAAGAGCGCTCCCTCTACATTCGATTACAGCGCCAAATACAAACCTGGGCACAACTGCTTCCACGCAGTTGTGTTCAAGCTCGCGCTGTTCAATCCTTGAGGTGATTCGAATGAATCGACTGGTGCGGACTTGGGTTTATCGGCGGAGGGACGCTCTCATGCGTGCCGATAAAAGTCCGACAACGCATCGGGCAAACGCAAACGCGGGGGGTACCAATGGAAATCCCGTGGACTTCAATTGTTGCGGCATTACAGGATGTCGCGATTGAAGTCTTTTCAAGCCATCCGTGGCTCGTCCTGCCGCTGATTTGGGGCAGTATCGCGGCCTATAAGTCGCCTCAATTAGCGCGCGAGATACTTTTTTATTGGACTCAGCGTCGGCGCGATAAGCAAGAACATGCTCGCCTGCGCAGTCAGATCAAAAACCAAACGAGCAGCGAGACAAACGGTTCTTCAGCTCTCCAGGGACATTCCAACGATGCAACTCATTTGGACAGTCTTGGCAATCGTGGGCGGCGCAGCAATCTGGTTCCTTCCTCAGGCGATTAGATGGCAAGCCAAGAACATCCGAGCGGCGCGGCGCGCGCAGCAAGGGTTTTATGAGCAATTGGCTATCGTCGTTGGGTCAGCATCGACACCTCCGCGCGTCAGAAACGTTGCTCTGAACCTAGAGCGTTCGGTTCGTAGTCCGTTTTTGTTGTGGGGTATTATCGGCCAATATTTTTGGCAGCAACTATCAAATTCTCAGCAAAACGCGTCGGCGTTTCCAGATTTGCTAAAACAAATTGAGAGATTGCCGCCAGCTATCTATTCGGCGTTCGGAAACATGTGTGTCTGCGCAGTGGTTTCGATGATGTGCCGATCGCCCATCGCCTATAAGCTTATCGTTAGTGTGTTCAGATATTCTGCGCGTTGCAGGCAATTTTTGGATATTCTGAACGACATGACGAGAAGCCGGCAGGCCGAAGCCTAGGATCAGTCGTTCGAACTACTGGCAGTACGCGCGGTGGCGGCGGGCTTTCATGTCGAGGTGGAAGTGATCGCGGTGGTCGTCGTTGGCCCCGCACATTTCGTCATCCCCGCGGAGGCGGGGATCCACCCAGGTTTAAGGATCGGACCCTGTAGCGGCTTGGATGGATCCCGGCTTGCGCCGGGATGACGACGCGATTGGACATTGCGGCAGGCCGCTTTCGACAGCTACTGACAATACGCCCTGTGCCGCCGGGCTTTCATGTCGAGATGAAAGTGATCGCGGTGGGCGTCGTTGGCTTCGGGGCCGAGCACCGTTCCGAACACATCGCACGCGCCTTCATGCACGCGATGCAGAAATTCGCGGCGTGCCACCGTCATATCTTTGACAGGCGCCGCGTCTTTGGCTGGCGTCGCTGAAGCCGGTGTCGCTGACCGACCTTTCTTGCCATCCGCTTTTTTGTCGTCGGCCGCTTCACCGGCCGCGGCCGGCGCTGCCGACTTCGCCGTCTTCGATTTGCCGGCCTTGCCGGTATCATCCGACGACGTGGCCGGCTTTGCCTTGTCGTTCGTTTCGGTTTTCAAGCTCGTCTTCTTCGCAAGCGACGCGCCGCCGAGCATGGAGAGGCCAGTCTTGCCCGGTGCAGCGACAGCGATCGCGACCTTGACGGTTGCGTCTTTGTTGTCCGGTATCGGAATGTCATTGTTCGCGATCGGCTTCTTCGCAGCGTCGCGCGCAACCGGACCCCAGTCCTGCTTAACGCGGATTGTGCGGCCGTCCGCGAGAACGAATCCCGCGAGATCGAGAGCGTTGACGAGGGCGTGCTCGCTGAGCGGCGTGTTGGCGCTGCCGTAGCGGTTGCGGCACGAGTACGACGATGCGGAAATCAAGCGCGCGACAGGTGATCCAAACGACGCGGTTGCGGCGGGTTGCACTTTACTCGTCATCCATTTGTCGAGCGCGGCGGCCATCGGGCACGTCATCATCGATGATGGATGAAGCTGAACTTTCGGATTGCCGACGCTGCTGACGTTGACGGGCGCAGGCGCGCCGCACGCGCCTTCCTTGACCGGCTCGGCGTTACTGGTCACGATATCTGCCGATTTGAGCAGCTTGCCGCACTCGGCGCGCGCGGCTGCGATCTGGTCTTCCGTCCACGTGACGGCGACCGTATACGGCGTCGATTTTTTGACAGGAGTGTTGGCTTCGGCGCGTTGCTCCGGCGTCATCGCCGCCCATTTGACGAGCGGCGGCGCGACTGCGGCGGCGACGGATTTATTGGCGGGTGTCACGGTCGCGGGTGGCGCCGTTGCCGCGGCGGCAAGAGCGGTCACCTCGCGTTCGCGCACGCGGGCGGTGCGCATGCGGTGCGTGTCGCGAATGACGTCACGCCCACGCTCCGACATCGGCAATGCGGGCAGTACGGCGATCGGTGCCGAAGCCGCGAGAACAAGGCGGGCTTCCGGCAAGACGACGGCGCGCGCGACGGTCAGCGGCAGCGCCTTCAATTGTTTTTCGGTCGGTGCAGTCGCGGACTCAATTTCGTGCGGTGCCGCTGTTGTTGCCGCGATCGCTGTTGGCGGCAGCACGCGTTTGACCGGTGCGACCATAGCCTGCAAAGGAGCCTGCACCTGCTGTGCCGGTTCAGTCGCGGGATCGTTCGTTAGGGCTTCGACCGGAGATCGGATGACCTGCACACTCTGCAGCGGAACGCGCTTGGCGGTTGCGAGCGCCGTCGCAGGACGTGCGGTTTCGAGCGGCAACGCTTTTGGGCCAGACGGCGCGATGAGCGCGGTCACCAAATCCGGGCGCGTGTGAAGCGCAATGGCACCGAGGCCGATGACGGTGACGTGCGACAGCGCCGCCGACATTTTTGAAGCGCGAACTTTCAGCGGTACGCGCGGTGCCGCCGGCGCCACGTCCGGGCGCGGTCCATCCGCACTGCCGGCGCCTGTGACGCGCTGCCGTATTTTTTCAAAAACGGAAATGCTCATGGCCACCCTTGCTGACGCGCTCCCACCCGATTTCGCTTGGGCCTCAACAAATCCACCCGATAACTAACGCGCGAATAAGGCAATCGATCCATAGAGGCGGATTGGGGGCTGGAAATGACACGGCGGCGTGCTTTTATTGCAGCATCATTCAATCAAAGGTCGGATGTATGAAAATTGATCTCAACGGAAAGTTGGCGCTGGTTTCAGGCTCGACGGCGGGTATAGGGCTTGCGATCGCGAAGGTCTTAGCAGCAGCGGGCGCAAGCGTTGTCGTCAATGGCCGCAAGCAGGCAACCGTCGATCAGGCGATCGCAGCCGTGAAGGCCGTCGCGCAAGGCGGCGCTATCAGCGGCGTTGCGGCGGACGTGTCGACGGCGGCTGGATGCGACGCGGTGATCAAGGCCGTGCCATCGGTCGACATTCTGATCAACAATACCGGCATCTTCGAACCGAAGCCCTTCGTCGATGTACCGGACGCTGATTGGACGCGCTTCTTTGAGACGAACGTCATGTCGGGTGTGCGGCTGTCGCGCGCGTATCTGCCGAAGATGCTGCAAGCGAATTGGGGACGCATCGTTTTCATATCGTCCGAGTCAGCTCTGAATATCCCGCCCGAGATGGTGCACTACGGCTTCACGAAAACGGCGCAGCTCGCGATTGCGCGCGGGCTTGCCGAGATGACGGTGGGCACGGGCGTAACGGTGAATTCGGTTCTTCCGGGTCCGACGATGTCGGATGGCGTCGTCGACTTCATCGGCGCGATGGCAAAGGACGCGGGTGTCAGCGTCGAGAGCATGTCGGAGACGTTCGTCAAACAGCACCGTCCGACATCGCTCATTCAGCGCTTCGCGTCGGTCGAGGAAGTCGCCAACATGGTCGTCTACGCCGCATCGAAAGAGGCGTCCGCAACGAATGGTGCCGCCCTCCGGGTGGAAGGCGGCATCATACGTTCGATTGCGTAGGGAGATTAGTCGGCCTTGGATGGCGGCAGCTGGATGTCGACGCCTGGGGCCTTGATGCTGGTGCCGCCGTCGTCCTTCTTGATGGACGTGTAGGGCGCGTTAATCTTGACGTCGCTGCCCTGCGTTTGAACATCGACGCCGGGCGCCGATACCGTCGAACGGCTTTCGGTTACCGGTGCGCGCATAGCCCAAACCGTCCCGCCGATCACGAGCAGAGCTGCAATGATCGACAAGATAATGAGGTTGAAGCTTGCGTTCTGGTCGTTGGTCATAAACAGCCTCCAAAGTTTCAATGTCGCGTAAAACGCATGAACGTTGGCCGGGTTCCGAAACTGAACGCCAGATAACACGGGCATTCAGAACGGGTTCAAAGCCGCTCTTCTAGGGTCGCATCGTCGACGATGACTGCGTCCTCTACAGACTTCCAAGCTGTGCAGGATGACTGCCTCTCCTGTTTATATTCCCGACCTCACCCCCCCCCAGAGCCGCTTCGCAAGAGGCGGCTTTTTTTGATCGTTACCGCGCGAAAATGAACCTCTCCGTGGTCTACCGCGACTGAACTTGCCGATAACAGGCACGACCCGCTTTCAACATAAGGATCCTTTCCATGAAGACCTCGATGACACTCGCGATCGCGGCTTTGACCGCTCTTGGCGCCGCCGCAACCGTTCCGGCGAAGGCCGGCGACGTGCAGGGCGATGCCTACGGCTGCGATGAACTCTGGACGATGCGCAACGAGATTTTCAAAGCCGGCGGGTATTGCTTCAAATCTCCGCGCGCGATCAAGCAATTCGGCAATGCCGGTTGCCAGCATGATGATGAATTCGATGTTCCGCTGTCGGGCCGTGACCGCGAAACGCTGAGCGCGATTAAGAAGTCAGAGCGCCGCCAGAGCTGCTCGCGCGCCAGAGCTGCTCGCGCGCTTAGCAGCCGCGCGCCGACATGAACGGCGGGTGACCGTGCGCTTCAGATTGGGTTCAAAGCCGACTGCGTAAAGTGTCCCCAAGTTCAGCAGACCGCAGCATGGTGCAAGCGGCAGCATGAACCGGGAACTCCGATGCAAAACTATCGCTTATCACCCATGACGTTGGCTGCCGGTGCTCTCGCCGTCGCGATGCTTGCAGGTAGCGCCGGCATGGCAAGTGCGCGCGACTATCAAGGCGACCGCTCGTGGAGCGGCTCGAACCGTATCGAATACGGCAGTCGCCATCGCAGCTACGCAAATAATTACCGCCGTTTCGACAACCGGGGCCGCCCTCACAATGGCGGATGGAATGGCGGCGGGGGTTATGGCTACGGCTACGGCTACAATCATAATCGTTGGCGTGGTGGACACTAGGCGTGGTGGCGGTATAGCAACCGGCACTAAGCGCGCGCCGCTCTGGTGGAACCGGAGCTCTTAGTTATACGTTGTTTTAGCCTATCCCGGTGCGCTTGCGGGAGTGCGCCGCGGATAGACTGAATGGCCGCGGTGCCGATGTGCGCTCCATTTTATGGACCGCACCGTCGGCGCCGCGGTTTTTTATTGTGCCGTGCCTGGAGCTTGCGCGCTGTCACTTGGGCGCCACAGGTCGCCCAAGTAGCGGCGAAAGTCGCGCGCGGGCCGCACATGCGGGACACGATTTAATCGGTGATTAAGCACCGCCACTTACCCTCCCTCTCAGCCAATTTTTGAGTGCGGGTGGGAAACGGATGAGTGGGTTTGGGGCGCTAGCTGTCGACGACATTTTGAGCCGCGGCAGCATCAAGGATGCTGACATCGCGAAGTTCCGCCGCGTGCTCTACGAGGATGGCGTCATCTCGGCGCACGAAGCCGACATGCTGTTCCGTTTGAACGCCGAATGCGCCGTCAAAGACCCGGCGTGGGCCGCGCTGTTCATCGAAGGCATCACCGACTACGTCGTGTTCCAGGAATTGCCGCAGGGGTATTTGACGGCGACGAATGCCAACTGGCTGATCGATCGCGTGTCGAAAAACGGCCGCGTCGCGAGCCGTACCGACCTCGAACTCGTCGTCAACGTGCTCGACAAAGCGCGCTGGGCACCCGTCAGCCTCGTCAAATTTGCGCTTGAACAGGTCAAGCACGCCGTCATCAGCGGCGAGGGCGTGCTGCGCGAAGGCCGTGGCCTCGTTGGCGGACGGATCAGCGACGGCGAAGTCGATTTACTGCGCCGCATGCTTTACGCGTTCGGTGGCGACGGACACGTTGCTGTCACGCGCGATGAAGCCGACATCTTGTTCGATATCGACGAAGCCATTGAGGACGCCGAGCCGAACGCGGCTTGGACCGACTTGTTCGTCAAGGCGGTCGCGAATGTGATCATGGCGACGTCGGGCTATGCGGTACCAAGCCGTGAGGAAGCGCTGCGTCAGGAAGCATCCCTCGATGCGCCGGAGCAGCAGACGAGCGTCATGGCGTTCCTGTTGTCGATGGTGCAATCGAACCTGTCGTCGGTAAAGGACGCGTATCATAGCCAGACCGCGGAAGAGCGTGCCTTGGCGCAACTCGAACACCAGCGCATCGAGATCATCACCAACGAAGCCATCACCGAAGCCGAGGCGTCCTGGCTTGCCAACCGTCTCTGCCGCGATGGACGCCTGTCGCCGAGCGAACATGCGCTCGTCGCCTACTTGAAGAACGAAAGCCCGAACATCCATCCGGTGCTTCTCGAAGCCGTCGGCCGCGCCGGCTTCGCCGCCTAAAAATCGGAATAGACTGCCCCAGCGCTGCTAGCGGATCGTGCCAGCATCGCCCGCTCTACAAAGCTCCGAAGGGCCCGAGGGATCAGCACCTCGGGCCCTTCGCTTGCTTCGGGCCGGTGTCTTGCCGCGTGATCTCCGACTTTAGGCCGGTAATCGTGCGTCAGGGCATCGCGGGGCAGCCCCCCGTTTCGGCCGGTATCGCAGTTTACGCAGCCCAAAGCACCCACTAGAACGGACGGAGGTTTTCTGCAAAAAGCACCCCTCAACAAAGCGAAACTCGGTAAGGACAAGGCCGGACTATGTTCAAAAAGATCCTGATTGCGAACCGCGGTGAGATTGCCTGCCGAGTCATCAAGACCGCGCGCAAGATGGGTATCAAGACGGTCGCCGTTTACTCTGATGCCGACCGCGACGCACTGCACGTCGAAATGGCCGATGAAGCGATCCACATCGGACCGGCACCGGCCAATCAGTCGTATCTGTTGATGGACAAGATCATCGCCGCCTGTAAGCAGACCGGCGCTGAAGCGGTGCATCCGGGCTACGGCTTCCTCTCGGAACGCGAGAGCTTCCCGACGGAACTCGCAAAGCACGGCATCGTGTTCATCGGTCCGAATTCCAAAGCCATCGCGGCGATGGGCGACAAGATCGAATCCAAGAAGGCGGCGGCCGCTGCCAAGGTTTCGACGGTGCCCGGCTACATGGGTGAAATCCGCGACGCCAAGCACGCGGTCGAGATCGCCAACGGCATTGGCTACCCCGTCATGATCAAGGCATCGGCCGGTGGCGGCGGCAAGGGCATGCGTATCGCCTACAACGCTAAGGAAGCCGAAGAGGGCTTCGGTCTTGCGGCGTCGGAAGCCAAGAACTCGTTCGGCGATGACCGCTGCTTCGTCGAAAAGTTCATCGAGAACCCGCGGCACATCGAAATTCAGGTGCTCGGCGACAAGCACGGCAACGTCGTCTATCTCGGCGAGCGCGAATGTTCGATCCAGCGCCGCAACCAGAAAGTTCTCGAAGAAGCGCCCTCGCCGCTGCTCGATGAAAAGACCCACAAGGCGATGGGCGAGCAGGCCGTCGCATTGTCGAAGGCGGTCGGATACGACAGCGCCGGTACCGTTGAATTCGTCGCCGGTCAGGACCGCTCGTTCTTCTTCCTCGAAATGAATACCCGTCTGCAGGTCGAGCATCCGGTGACCGAACTGATCACCGGTATCGACCTTGTTGAGCAGATGATCCGCGTCGCCTACGGCGAAAAGCTGGCGTTTAAACAATCGGACATCAAGCTGAACGGCTGGGCCGTCGAAAGCCGCGTCTACGCTGAAGATCCGTTCCGCAACTTCCTGCCGTCGATCGGCCGCCTCGTGAAGTACCGCCCGCCGGCTGAATCGGTGAAGGACGGCGTCACGGTGCGCAACGACACAGGCGTCTTCGAGGGCGGCGAAATCTCAATGTTCTACGATCCGATGATCGCCAAGCTCGTGACCCACGCCAAGACGCGCGAAGCCGCGATCGACGCGCAAGCCATCGCGCTGGACAGCTTCTACATCGACGGTCTTCAGCACAACGTGCCGTTCCTGTCGGCCGTTATGCAGAACCCGCGCTGGCGCTCGGGCAAGCTGTCGACCGGCTTCATCAAAGAAGAGTTCCCGGAAGGCTTCCAGCCGCGCAAGGCGGAAGGCGAAGAACTGAAGACGCTGGCGGCCGTCGCCGCCGTCATGGATCACCTCGGCAACGAACGCCGCCGTGGCATCTCGCACCAGATGGCCGGGCAGGCGGTGCGCTTCGCAAAGCGCCGGATCGTCAAGGTCGGTGAGGCGTCGGTCGCGCTCGAAGTGATGGGCGCGGTGCCGGGACCGTTCTACGTTTCGATCCTAGATAAAGACATGAAGCCGGCGCAGACGATGGAGATCACGTCTGACTGGTGGCCAGGCCTGCCGGTCTGGGAAGGTGAAGTGGCGGGCAAGCCGGTCTCCGTGCAGGTGCGCGCCATTCCGAACGGCCTCAAGCTGGACTATCAGGGCATCCAGGCGCCGGTCTACGTCTACACCGCGCGCGAAGCTGAGCTTGCCGCGCTTATGCCGGTTAAGGCGGCGGCCGACATGTCGAAATTCCTGCTTTGCCCGATGCCGGGCCTCGTCAAAGCAATTCACGTCAGCGAAGGTCAGGACGTGAAGGCCGGCGATAGCCTCGCGATGGTCGAAGCCATGAAGATGGAAAACATTCTGAAGGCCGAGCGCGACGGCAAGATCAAGAAGGTATCGGCGAAGGCGGGCGACAGCCTCGCCGTCGACGCCGTCATTCTCGAATTCGCCTGAACAGAGGCGATTTCTGAACAGTAAGGCGCTGGGGTGGATGCTCCGGCGCCTTTTTCTTTATAGGCGCTTCGTTCTTGGAAGCGCGCCGCCGTTTTTCAGTTGAAGCGTGCCGCAACCTTTTAATTGAAGCGTGCCGCACTTTTTAATTGAAGCGTGCCGCTTCGGTGCGCATGCGCTCAAGAAGAGGCTCGAAGCTCTCTTCGTTGCGCGTCTCAGGATAGACCATGTAGACCGGATAGATGAACTTCCGCGCCCGTTTCGGCTGGCGCAGGCGTCCACGCGCCACGTGATGGCGGACCATGCGGCTCGGGAAATAGGCCGAACAGTGGTTGGCGATGACGTATTCGAGGCTCATGGGCCCAAGATCGAGGTTCAGCGCCGGGTTGGAGAGCTCGGGAAAGGCCGCCGCATGGTCCTGGAGGAAGTCCTGACCCCAGTCGATCAGCGCATAATCGTTGGCGCCGCGGCGTCCGCCGGGCTTGGCCGACGACACCAGAACGAACTCCTCGTCGAACAGATGCTCCATCGTCAGACCCGGCGGAACCGAAGGGCGATAGAGAATCGCGATGTCTAAAGTGCCCTCGATGAGTCGCTGCATGAGGCTTTGCGCGAGCCCTTGAGAGCCCGAAACGGCCACTCCGGGGGTGTCTGTGCGTAGTCCCGACACCCATTTCAACAGAAATCCGTTCCACAAACTGAGAGGCGCGCCGACAGAAATGTGGTCGGGATGTTGGTCGGCGAGCGACACTTGAAGCTGCGCTTGCTGCCAGACTCGGACCATCGCGAGCGCGTGCTTTTGGAAGAGTTCACCGGCGCCGGTGAGCTCGGCGCCAAATTTCGAACGTGTAAAAAGAGGCCGTCCTAAAAGGTCTTCTAGGCCTTTTATGCGCGCGGACACGGTCGATTGCGTGATGTTCATCTTGCGGCCGGCGTCGATGAAACTGCCGGTCTCGGCAACAATCAGAAACGTTCGTGCCAAGCTTACATCCATGATGCTCTCCAGCGGCGCGCGGCGTCGGAATCTGATCTATCGAAATTTTCGATAGTAACAAACAGCAAAATTCGTTTGCGAAATGACTTGAACTTGCACAATGTCAAGTGGTCTCGACTCGAGTCGGGTCAACAAGTGCTTTGCGCTTGTTCAAAGGTCAAAACGGAAGGACGATCGACAATGGCTAAAGCTGCTAAGAAGGTTGCCAAGAAGGCTCCGGCTAAGAAGGCCGTGAAGAAGGTTGCCAAGAAGGCTGCAAAGAAGAAATAAGTTCTCTGGCCGCGATCGCTGGATCGATTGTGGTGTGCCTATGACCCGAGAGGGATGGGTTACAGCAATTGGCTCGATCGCAGCTCTTCTAATGACCTCGGCCGCTTCAGCGGTCACGATCACCAACCGCGACGTCAACGAGATGAAAATCTCGGTGATCGAGGGGGCCACGAAGCAGGATCACATCCTCGCGGGTGGCAAGGCGCTCGGTGGGGTCTGTGAGAAGGGCTGTATCATCCGCCTCAATGATGGTGAGACTGACGAGTACGAGCTGGAAGGCCCGGAAGTCGTCTCTATTGAAGGGGGTTTCCTCTACTACGACGGTTCTGAGTCTGGGAACGCGCCGCAAGGCGGTGCCGTTCAACCGGCGAGGCCCGGCCGGAATTAGTTGAGGAACTATCGCGGTTCAATTTGAGCCCGCTTCCGGCCCTCGGAGGCGGGCTTTTCTTCTGCCTGCCTGGCGCTGGGGACCTTCTTTCCTGAGAAGCGCCATCCGGTTTGCTAATGCCCGGTCTGTATTGGCGAAGGGTGACCAGTAGCTGAGTCTGATCCGCGGCGGCAAGGCATTCGCACCGCGGAATTTCCCGCAGTATCCTGCTTTTTCTGACGTTTGCAGTTTTGTCGCGCCGATGAGCGCTAGGCTGCGGACTGTCGTTCAGCCCATCGCACGGAGCGCGCGCTCCGATGCGGTGGCGGACGTGGAAATGACCGGCGCCGCAATCATACGGACAGGCCCAAACGTCTTTTCGAAAGCGGCACGCAAGGCAATGTCGGCGTCGGCCATCGTGACCGGCAGGCCAAGGTCGGCGAGGCTCGTAACGCCGTGCTCATGGATGCCGCAGGCGACGATGCCGCGATAGTGATCGAGGTTTGGTTCAACGTTCAGGCTGATGCCGTGCGTGGTCACGCCGCGCGTCACGCGAAGACCGATGGCCGCGATCTTGAACTCGCGTTCGCCACTTTTGCCGGGACGCCGCACCCAAATGCCGACGCGCCCGTCGCGGGTTTCACCTTTGACGTTGAAACGGTCAAGCGCGGTAACGACCCAGTGCTCGAGACTGGCGACGAGCGCTCGCACGTCGCCGCCGCGCTGCTTGATGTTCAGCATGACGTAGGCGATGCGCTGGCCGGGACCATGATAGGTGTATTGTCCGCCGCGCCCGGCGTCGAATACCGGCAGAAAATCCGGATCGACGAGATCGCTTCGTTTTGCGCTGGTGCCGGCGGTGTAGAGCGGCGGGTGTTCGAGAAGCCAGATCAACTCACGCGCCTTGCCGTCGGCAATATCTCTGGCGCGCGCCGTCATGAATGCCGTCGCGTCGCTGTATGCAACGCGCGCGTCGCTGACGGCCCATTCAATGACCGGCTGCAATGAGGCGTTGGGATGTGTCATGTGCACTTCCGGCGGTCGATGTGCGACGCTGTTTGGCAATGGCGAACGCGCGGTGATGGCGTCGCGCCGCGAACCTTAGCAGCAGGATGGGATAAGGGCCACGCTGGGGGCGTCGGGCCGCGTCAATATTATGTTGGCTACAGTGCGCGAATGCCTAGAAGCGCTGGTTTTCTGGCCTCTCATTGACCGATGGCAAACTGCCGCTTGCGTTCGGCGGAACGCTCTGTTACCTGGGGCGACCTCAGCACAAATCACTCACACATTGAGCGCTTTGGAGCTGATGACGGCAAACGCCGTCTGGACTGCGGTCGTGGCGGAATTGGTAGACGCACTACCTTGAGGTGGTAGCACTGGAAACGGTGTGAAGGTTCGAGTCCTTTCGACCGCACCATACGTCCCCGAAACTACCAACGGGGAATTTTCGAAGTCAAAGAGCTGCTGAGCCCGGCATTCGCGCGCAAGCGTGGTGCCGCAGCTCAGGCTTTTGTCCTCAAGCTTGTCTTAACGCAGCAGGGTCTCAGTAGCCGAAGGGTTGCGGCTGCCAGGGCAGAATTTCAACCGGCTGCGGCTTGCTTTTGGCAGGCGCTTTCGCGGGCGCGGCGTCCTGCGGCGAGGCTTTCGCCGGGCGTACGTTGGTTTGTGCCGCTGCTGTCTCGTCGGTCGTTGCGTGCTTAGGCGCGGTCCATACGATCGAGCGATCGGCGAGCGGATTGGCAGCCGCCGCTGCCGCTTTCGTGCTGAACGACTTCGCGACGATCGAATCGTACTCGGCCAGCGACTGAACCGTCGCTTTGGGAACGATGTGCACGACCTTGAAGCCTTTATCGTGCAACTGGTCGAGCAGCATTCTGATGCCGCCCGCTGTCGAGCGCTGAATGTCGTGCATCAGGATGATGCCCTTGCGCTTGACGGCAAGAGTCGACATCACGCGGCGGACCATGACGTTCGGATCGCGCGTCAGGTAGTCCTTGGAATCGACATCGACCCACCACGCCGACATATGGCGCGTCTTCAGGTGCTCGCCGATCTGGCGGTTATCGCCGAGATAGGGGAAGCGGAAGAACGGCGTCGCTTCCTTGCCGAGCGCGCGATTGACGGCGCTGACGCCCATTTCGAAATCTTGTTCGCCTTTGGCGAAGCTGTTGGCGCGCAAGTTCTTGTGCGACCAAGTGTGAGACCCGACCGAATGCCCGGCTTCTGCGACTTCTTTCACCATCGCCGGATCGGCAGCGGCCATGCGTCCGACCATGAAGAAGGTGGCTTTGGTGCAGTGATCGGCCAACGCTTTAAGGACGTTGCGCGTATTGTGGCGCAACGGGCCATCGTCGAACGTCAGAACGACTTCGCCGTCCTTCAGGAAGTCCGTCGTCGCGCCGTGATTGGCGCCGAACTGCGGACCATCGGTGCTGTCGATCTCGACGATACGCGAGAGGCCGAGCCGCGATGGATCGCTGGCGCAGGCGTCGACGCGGACATTTTCGCTGAGTGCGTTGGCTTCAGCACGCGCAGCCGGCTCGGCCGACGAATCTTGCGCGCGCACGGACGGGCCGGTTGCGAACGTGACGGCAGCAGCCAATACGGTCGCGAGCGCCAGGGCGAACGCTGTGGTCAGATGTCCGTGTCGTGCTGCCAATCTCATCGTCCCCGCTCACCCAGCACCGCAGTCCCGCAGTCCCGCAGGCGCGGCGGTCATGATTTCCGGTGCCGCCCCAGTCTACTGAAGGCCGCTTCGAGTCCTACATAACCAAGCCAGCAATATAGGCAACATCTGGCTGGTAAATGAGGCTAAAAGGCATTTAACAGCCGCGTGATGGCCACACAGGATGTGGCAGGGCCGCGCACCAAGTGCGACTCGCGTCTGTTCCGTGTCATTGTATCCATGTCATTGTAGCAACGCACATTATGGCGGGGCAGGTGCTCCGTCATGGCGGACACAGGCGGTTAAGGGCGCCGCTGCGATATCTACGAAATTATCCCTAGGTGAAGGCGGGGCACTTGGTCGAACAACGCGAAACGAAACACGGCATCGAAGACGCCGGGCTGATTGCATCCGAAATCGCCGCAGCGGTGACGGAAGCGTTGGCGCATGATGCGCCGGGCGCGGCCGCCGATCTGGTGCGCACGCTGAAAGCGCCCGACGTCGCCGACGTCATCGAGCAATTGGCTCCCGACAATCGCGTCGCACTCATCCAGGCGCTCGGCACGTCGTTCGATTACGAGGTGCTGTCCGAACTCGACGAGACCGTCCGCGATCAGCTGTCTGAGGCGTTGCCGAACGATCTTCTGGCGCGCGCTGTCACCGAACTCGATACCGACGACGCCGCCTACGTCATCGAAAGTCTCGAAGAGAGTGATAAGCAGGAAATTCTTGCGCAGTTGCCGTCCGGCGATCGCGAGGCGCTGGAACGGGCTCTCGATTATCCGGAAGACTCGGCCGGCCGCCTCATGCAGGCGGACTTCGTTGCCGTTGCGCCGTATTGGACGGTCGGCAACGTCATTGATCACATGCGCGACAGCGATGATCTCCCCGATGAGTTCAACGAAATCTTCGTCGTCGACCCGGCGTTCCGCGTATTGGGCTCGGTGGAACTCTCGCGGCTGCTGCGGACCAAGCGCGATGTGGCCGTCAGCGAGATTATGAATACCGACCGGCATATGGTGCTGGCGACCGAAGACCAGGAGGCGCTTGCCCGCCAGTTCCAGCGCTATGACTTGATGTCGGCGCCGGTCGTCGACGCCAATAATCGCCTCGTCGGCGTCGTCACCGTCGACGACGTTGTCGAGGTTATTCAGGATGAAGCCGAAGAGGACATGAAGGCGCTCGCCGGCGTTGGCGACGAGAGCCTGGCCGACAGCGTTCTGGAAACCGTCCGCTCGCGCGTGCCGTGGCTGATCGTCAACCTCGGCACCGCAATTTTATCATCGTCGGTGATCGCGCATTTCGACGCGACCATCCAGCAGATGGTGGCGCTCGCGGTGTTGATGCCGATCGTCGCGTCGATGGGTGGCAACGCGGGAACGCAAACCATGACCGTAACGGTGCGCGCCTTGGCGACGAACAAGCTCGGACGCGTCAATGCTCCGCGCGTCGTCGCGCGTGAGGCCTTCGTTGGCGTCGCGAATGGGTTGATCTTGTCCATCATTTTAGGAACCGTCGTTTTCTTCTGGTTCGGTTCTAGCAAGCTTGGTGCGGTTATAGGGGCGGCGATGGTCTTCAACGCCATCGCGGCGGCGTTGGCCGGAATTCTGATACCGCTCGCGATGGACGCGCTCGATCTTGACCCAGCGCCGGCATCTGGTGTCTTCGTGACGACGGTCACGGATATCGTCGGGTTCTTCGCGTTTTTGGGGCTGGCCTCGATCTGGTTGTTGTAATTGAGGGGAGGCGTCATGGCCGTGACGGTGCGCAAGGTTGCGCGGGGCGATGAAGCCCGTTGGCGTGAGCTTTTCGATGCTTACGTGGCGTTTTACGAGGAAGAGGTCGCGGCGGAAATCATCGCACTGACGTTCGAGCGGGTTTTGGCTGAAGCCGACGGCATGTTCAGTCTCGTTGCCGTTGACGGCGACGGTGCGATCTCAGGCATTGCGGTTGCCGTGCTTCACAGGTCGAGCTGGTCGCCGACGTGGTACTGCTATCTCGAAGATCTGTTTGTTGATCCAGCAGTGCGCGGCGCGGGCGTCGGCCGCGCATTGATCGAAGCGGTCTACGCGGAAGCGGACGCGCGCGGCGCGACACGTACGTATTGGGCGACGGCGGAGAGCAACGCGACAGCGCGCGCGCTCTATGATCGCGTCGGTGTGCTTTCGCCGTTCGTACAATATCGCCGGCCTTAAATCCCGATTGTGCACCGCGGCCTGCGCTCAAAATGCCGGAAACGGACGCGGCTTTACCGACGCTTAAGTCTCAGCGCGTAAGGTCGCCACATTCTCTCATGTGTACTTTCGGAGAGACTGTGCGTCGTGCCGCGTCAAACCTTCCAATGTGCAGCGAAATAAGCCGATGCGGCGTCGATCCTATTGGATAAAGCAGGTTTTTGTGTTGCTTGCCTGTCTCTCTGCGACGGCTTATTTCGCCTATCATGCTCGCTATGGCCGCCACGGCTGGGAAGCGCGCGCACAGTTGCTGGAGCGCGCCGCACTGCTCGATTTCGAGATCAAAAGTCTCAATGCCGTCAGGTCGAAACTGGAACGCGACGTCGCGTTGCTGTCGCCTGAATTGCCGAACGCCGACATCGTCGAAGAGTTGGCGCGTGACGTTCTAGGCTACGTTTACCCAAACGACCGGATCGTTCCGCTGCGCTGAATATCGCTGCCGCTATCCATGCTCCCCGTTGCTTTTTATCTGGTCTTGCCTATCTCTTCCCGCTGAGTGACGCTTGGGTGCGAGCCTCAACGTAGGTGTGTGATGAGCAAAAAGGTCGCCAAAGACGATCCTGTCGAACTGGATATCCCGGATGATGTGCCGGACGCCAAGCAGGCGGTTGAGATCATGCGCACGTGGATCGCAGACGGCGCGATGATGCTGTCGCTCAATAGCGATGCTTTCGGAGACAGGGTGATCGACTGGGGTCGTGTCCTCGGCGAGGTCGCGCATCACATTGCCCGCTCTGCAAAGCTGAATGGCCATATGGACGAGCACGAGGCGCTGCAGGCCATCCGTCAGGGTTTTGATGCCGCGATGCTGTCGGCACAGCCAACGATGTCGGGTTCGGTTCGCGGCCGCGTCAATCACTGAGCGTTTTCGGACCAGGTACCAGCGCGCGCAATTCTGGGGCCAAACTGGCGTTCGTCAGGCCTTGATTGTTGCGAATGTGCATCACCGTCGCCGTTTCCACAGTATCCCGCCACTGCCGATCCTTTGATCGTGGATGATCAAGGCCTAGGCTCTTGCTCGGCCCAATGCAGCAAAGATAAGCAAAAGACCGGGAAGTGTGCTGCGTTCGAAAATGGTGCCGCTTAGGCTGGGGGACGACACATGACACCGCGTATATTGAAATCTTTGAGCGTGATGGCCGTGGCAGCTTTGGCTGCCGGATGTTCGGCCGATGGCAATTCGGCCCTGTCGACGGCATCCGTAACGCCCGAGAAGACGGCCGTTGCATCCAAGGTCGATCCGGCGTGCATCGCGCTGTCCAGCCAAATCGATACGCTGCGCAATGAAGGCTCGGTCGATCGCCTCGCAAAGGCTGCCGAAGGAAAGTCGTCGAGCGTGCAGGTCAAGCGCACGTCGCTCGCCAAGCAGGCTGAGTTGAACAAAGTGTACGCCGATTTCCAGACACGTTGCGGCCCGAAAATCCCGGCGGCTCAAACGGCGCAGGTAACACCGCAGCCAAACGCGCAGGCGGCTCAAGCTGCACCCGCAGCAACGGCCACGGCAAATGCAGCGGCGGCTGCACGGCAATAAGCGGCAGAAGCAGCCTTTTCCGGTCGAACTGGAGAAGGTTGCGCATGCCGGGCAGGCGTTTTTTCATGTGATTGCGCGCGGGGTTCACGTCTGAATCCCGGGCTTATGGGAACCGCGATTTGCCTTGGCACATTGCTGCCACACCTGTGCCACAGGGGGTTGCGAAGCAAAACACTCTATGATCATAAAGACCAAGAGGTTGGGCTGCGCCGGTCGCGCGCGCCCGTGACACTGCAATCGGATGGATGAGATGCGCATGCGGGGACTTTGCGGAATCATTGCTGTGGTGGCGTTGTCGTCTGCGCTGCAGGGTTGTGGTGGTGCAGGCGCTGGCGGCGATCCAGGCGCAAAATCGCTTCCGCTCGGTCAATCATGCCAGTCCATTCGCGGCGAGTTGAACCGTCTCGATGCACGCGGCGTGCAGGCCTACGTCGAAAAGGCGAGTAACGGCGGTTCGCTGAATGCCTCGCAGAAGGCCGATGCCGATCGCTATAATCAGTTGCTCGGCCAGTATCTCGGCGCGCGCTGCCACGTTTGATTGCTCAGATCATTGGCTGCCCCAAGCGCGATGCTCTGGCACGCGGGCGCGACCCGGTGCGCAGCCCGCCCGGTTGAAAACTCAATTCGGTTTGACGGAGATGAAGCGATGGATGCCAAGACCCAAGCCCTGCTCGTTCTCGCGGCCATCGGCATCATTGCCGGTTTTCTGGCGTCGATCCTCGTTGGCGGCGGCGGGCTCGTTCAATACCTGCTGTCGGGTGTGATCGGCGCGTTCGTCGGCAGCTACCTTCTCAACGCCCTCGGCGTCAATCTCGGTATCAAGAACGAGCTTGCAGCGCAGATCGTGACTGCAACCATCGGCGCGATCGTCGTCGTGCTGCTGGCGCGGCTGATCTCGTGACGGGCGACTAACACGGGCGACTAACAAGGACACATGCGCATGGCCGATCTGCAACCTTATATGCCGTACATCATCATGGCTCTGAACGGCTTGGTCGCCGGATGGCTGGCGGGGCTGCTGCTTGGCGGCGGCGGTCTGATCCGCAACTTGATCGTCGGCATCATCGGCGCATTCGTCGGCGCATTTTTGCTGAAATCAGGTCTGTTCAGTCTGCCGTTCACGACCGGTTTCGAGCTTGGTGACCAAATCGTCGTTTCGACGCTCGGTGCCATTCTCGTGATCCTTCTGGCCCGTCTGATCGCGCGCTGACGGCCTGTGCCGACATTCACAACCAAACGCGCTGTGCCTTTTACGCCGGCGCGAATGTATGCGGTTGTCGCCGACGTCGAGCGCTATCCGGAATTCCTGCCGATGTGCACGGGTCTTACCGTGACCTCGCGCGAAGCGGTGCCGGACGGCGAAAACCTGATCGCGAAAATGAGCGTCGGGTATAAGCAGATCGCGGAAACGTTCACGACCCGGGTGCAATTGCGCCCGGTCGCGCTGCACATCGATGCGCAGTACCTCGACGGGCCATTCAAGCGGCTCGACAACCGCTGGCGCTTCGACGCGGCAGCCGATGGCGGCACAATCGTCGATTTCTACATTTCGTACGAGTTCAAATCGGCGATGCTCGGCCTTTTGGTCGGCGGCGTGTTCGATCAGGCGTTCCGCAAATTCACCGAAGCGTTCGAGGCGCGCGCGCGAAAGATTTATGGCGCACCTGAGAGCGCTGTCTGATCGCGCCGACAGCTAGCGTATGGCTTTGTCGGCATTGCGGGCATTCATCAGGCCGCGCAGGGTGTCGAAGCCTTTAGCGCCCGCGAGCTTGGCACCTGCAAGGTCGGCGCCTGTGACGTCGGCTCCGGTGACGTCCGCACCTGAAAGATCGGCGCCGGTCAGGTCAGCGTTCTTGAGCGTCGCATCGCGCAGGTTCGCGCCTTTCAGATTGGCGAACGAAAAGAGCGCATGCGTGAGATCGGCGCGCTGCAAATTGGCGCCCGAGAGATCGGACCCTGAGAACTCCGAGCGGAAAATCTCTTCGATGAAGCCGGTTTTGCCGAACGGCGCGCACGTCGCGCCCGTCAGATCGGCGTTGGCGAAACTCGCCCGCGAAAACCGGCCGAACATTTTGATGCCGCGCATGTTGGCGCCCGTAAAATTAGGCGCCTCGCTGGCGGTCGGCGTCAGCGTCGAATAGGCCGAGGGTCGGAGCAAACTCGCGCCGGCGAGCTTCGCACCGTTGAAGCGCGCGGACGTCATGGTCACGCGGTCGAGATTGGCGCCGCTCAGATCGGCACCTGTTAAATTGGCCTGGCTGAGGTCTGCTCCGAACAGGTTAGCGTTGGTCAGTTTTGCTGCCTTGAAATCGAGGCCGGTCAGGTCGAGACCATTCAAATGCCGTCCGCTGAAGTTGGGCGGGTTACCAGAGCGTGCCTGAAAGAGTTCGGTTGTCACGTCGCGCGCCGTCATGTCGGCTGCCGCGACGGCATCGCTCACCGCCAGGACAGCCAAACTCGCCAAGGCGGCGGTGCAAAGCGGCTTCATGCTTCGATGACCTCGCTCAGAAGGCGGAGTGCTTCGCGAACCGCGTCGCGGCGGATGGCGTCGCGCGTGCCGCTCGTGAAATGAAAGCGTTGAACCACCGGTTCCGCACCGGAGCGATGCGCCGCGATATAGACAAGGCCGAAAGGTTTTTGCTCGGTGCCGCCACCTGGTCCAGCGATGCCTGTGACCGATACCGCAACATGCGCGGCCGAATGACTGAGCGCGCCCTCAACCATTGCAAGCGCGACAGCGGCGCTCACCGCGCCGTGGCGATCGATGACCGGCGGCGCGACGCCAAGCATGTCGGTCTTCGCCTGATTGGAATAGGTCACGAAGCCCCGATCTACGACGTCGGACGACCCGGCGATTTCCGTCAGCGCCGCAGCGACAAGCCCGCCGGTACAACTCTCGGCAGTTGCGAGTTTCAATCCCCGCTGACGGCAGGCCACCAGAACCGCTTCGGCGGACGCTAAAAGCTCTGATGTGAACATGACCCTTGCTCTGCTCTTTAGCGCGTGCGCCAGGACAAGCGCAGCATAAACATTTCGGGGAGCGCTTGGGCGAAGCGCTCCCCGATAGTTACCATGCGAAGAGATCTAGAGAGAGGAAGTATTTCACAATCGCGGCGCTGATTAAGCCGCGATCAGTGCCTCGGCCTGGGAGAGAAGGCCATCCAGCACCGTACGACTGTCGGAGCCCATCGCCCCGACGGTCCTTTTCTGCGCATCCTGCCAAATCGGGAACGCATCCTTGAGCACGGCCTGACCTTTGGGCGTCAGATGCAAGCCGCGGCCGCGCCGTCCGGCGGGCGGATCCATTACGATATGACCCAGCGCCAGAAGGCGCTTGAGATTGCGCGATAGTGTCGACTTTTCAATGTCGAGATCGTGACCGATCTCAACAGCAGTGATGCCGTCACGCGATGCGAGTTGGGCCAGGAGAGTGTACTGGCTGCCGGTGATGCCGAGTGGGCGCAAGGCATCGTCGTAAACGCGCGTGACGATACGCGATAGTTGGCGAACACGGGTTGCGAGACATGTCTCGGACGTGGCTTCAGCTATGGCGCTGATGGCGACATCTGACGGCCGTTTGTCGACGTTTTGAGGCATGATGTTCATGTCGGCTCCCGTAGTGGTCGTGGCAATACAACCACGTTCCGCCTTGATGCCGCGATTCTGCCAGCCGGGTCAACGCGAACGGCGTGACCGATCTGCATCGCTTAGCTATCGGTGCGTGGCAGCTCGACCGACGCGGTCGCAAGGGCGGCTATCCCCTCCTGGCGGCCGACCGCGCCGAGACCTTCCATTGTCGTCGCCTTGATGCCGATGCGCTCGGCCGCGAGATTAAGGACGGCGCCGATCGTCGCCTGCATGGCCGCGCGGTGCGGTCCGATTTTCGGAGCCTCCGCGAGGATCGTCATATCGACATTCACGATACGTCCGCCGCGCTCCGCGACGCGACGGGCTGCATCCTTCAAGAAGAGTATAGAGGCGGCACCCTTCCATTGCGGGTCGGACGGCGGAAAGTGCTGGCCGATGTCGCCGTCGCCGATGGTGCCAAGCAGCGCGTCGGTCAAAGCGTGCAGAACGACGTCGGCGTCGGAGTGACCATCGAGGCGCTGGGTGTGCGGAATTCTGACGCCGCCGAGCCAGACGTGGTCGCCGCTGGTAAAACGATGGATGTCATAACCCGACGCCGTTCGCGTTTCCGATGCCGTCGCGGCGCGAAGCCTCGCCTCTGCCATCCTCAAATCCTCAGCCGTCGTCAGTTTGACATTGCTTTCGGCGCCTTCCACCAAAATGACCGGAATTCCGGCCCATTCGGCGATCGCAGCGTCGTCCGTCATGCCGACGGCGTGCTCGGAATGGGCGCGATCGTGTGCGTCCAAAATCAGACCGAAATGGAATCCCTGAGGCGTTTGTGCGCGCCACAAACCTGTGCGCTCGATGGTGCGGTCGACGGTATGTCCGCTGCCGGCGTGTTTGAGCGTGTCGGTCACCGGCATCGCGGTGATCGCGGCGGGTGAAGACTGCAGGCCCGCGATCACGTTTGTAATGATACTGTCGCTCACGAATGGCCGGGCGGCGTCGTGGATGAGAACGACGCCGTGGCCGCCGGGGCTGAGAGCCTGGAGCCCAAGCCGGACGGAGTCCTGCCGCGTCGCGCCGCCGATGATTGGTCTTTGCAGCTTGCCACCGGCAGAGCCGACCGCGGTGTCATAGAGATCGCGGTCATCGCCATGTATGACAACGGCGATCGCGTCGATGCCCGGATGCATCAGGAAGGCATCGACGGTTCGCCGCAAGATGCTGACGCCGCCAAGCAACGTATATTGTTTGGGCAGCCCCCCGGCGGTTGCGGCGCGGGCGCCCCGGCCTGCGGCGACGATCAGGGCGGCTGTGGACAACGCTGTCGCTCCGGGTTGGTTGGGAAAAATGCCAGCGATTGCTCCCGAATTAGCGGTGCCGCGGCAAAACGGCAACGAGCAATGTTGTTGTTTGCGCTTGCGAAAGCGGATTGCTGCTCATACTGTGCACAGCTATAGGGCAACTTTGAGGGTCGCCCATTAAGTGGGCAAGCGGGCAATGACGCCGCCGGATGTCAAAAAATCAGTGCAGCAGCGCGATCTTAGCGATGCGCGTGCGCAGCTGCTTGTCGCGCTGGCACCCATGTCCGGCGTCACCGATTTACCATTTCGGCGGATCGCGCACAGGCTCGGCGCGCCTATCGTTGTCTCAGAAATGATCGCCAGCGAAGAGCTGGTCAAAAATCGGGCGGATGTCGTGCGCCGTGCGGAGGGCCGCGAACTCTCACCCTTTGTCATACAACTGGCGGGACGTGAGCCGCATTGGATGGCGGAGGGCGCGCGCATCGCCGAAGGCAAGGGCGCGGAAGTCATCGACATCAATATGGGTTGCCCGGCAAAGGAAGTGACCGGCAAGCTGTCCGGCTCGGCGTTGATGCGCGATCTCGATCACGCGCAATCCTTGATCAAGGCGGTCGTTTCGGCCGTCACGGTCCCGGTGACGCTCAAGATGCGTCTCGGGTGGGATCGCAGCAGTCTCAACGCAGCCGATCTTGCGCGCCGCGCCGAAGCGGAGGGCGTTACGCGCCTCACGGTGCATGGTCGCACGCGCTGCCAGTTTTTTACAGGTACGGCCGATTGGGACGCCGTCGCTCCAGTGGTCGCTGCCACCTCGCTGCCGGTGCTCGTCAACGGCGATATTATGACTCCCGCTGATGCGCGCGCGGCGTTGAAAGCTTCAGGTGCTGCTGGCGTCATGGTTGGGCGTGGCGCATATGGTGCGCCGTGGATGCCGGGCCGTATCGCCGCCGACTTGGCGACGGGCGCCGATCCGGGCGATCCTGATCGCGATGCCCAGCGCGACCTCGCACTCGAGCACGTCGAGGCGATGTTCAGCCATTACGGTGGCACGCTCGGCATTAAGAACGCGCGCAAGCACATCGGTTGGTATCTGGCGAGCAGTGGCTGCAGCGAAGCGGAGATGAAAGCCTGGCGCCGCCGCCTGTGCACCGAATGGGAGCCGCGAAAAATACTCGACGGCCTCGCTGAATTCTACAATTCGCCCGACGCGATGGCCGCATGACCAGCAAAGCCCCACATCTAGCGCCCAGCAAAGCGACGCTGAAGACAGCAACATCGCCGCCGCCGCAAACCGCAGATACAGAGATCAATAGCGAGACCCTTCTGTTTTCGCTACCACATCCGATTTTGATGATTGCCAGTAACGGCGCGATCATTTTCGCCAACGCGGCGGCTGAATCGTTTTTCTCGATGAGCGCTGCCATGCTCAAGCGCAGCCAGATCAAGGATGTCGTTGCCTTCGGCTGCCCGCTCCTCGCGCTGGTCGAGCAGGTGCAGACGACCTCGACCACTGTCAATGAATACGGCATCGAAGTGTCATCGCCGCGCCTCGCGCAGCCGAAACTGATTGATGTCTACGGCGGTCCCATGCCGGACGATCCGCGCAACATCTTCTTGATGATGCAGCAGCGCAGCATGGCGCAGATGATCGAGCGGCAGCTGACGCATCGCGCGGCGGCGCGCTCGGTGTCGGGAATGGCCGGCGTTCTTGCGCACGAAATCAAAAATCCGTTGTCGGGCATTCGCGGGGCGGCGCAACTGTTAGAGCCGTCCCTTTCGGATGAAGATCGCGCGCTGACGCAGCTGATCTGCTCTGAAACTGACCGTATCTGCAACCTCGTGGACCGGATGGAAGTGTTCGGCGACGAACGCCCGATCGTGAAGGATGCGGTCAACATTCACGACGTCCTCAATCATGTCCGGCGGATTGCCGAGAACGGCTTTGGCCGCGGCGTGCGGTTCGTCGAGGATTACGATCCCTCTCTGCCGCCGGTGCTCGGCAACCGCGACAAGCTCGTGCAGGTCTTTCTCAATCTTGTGAAGAACGCTGCCGAAGCGATCGGCGATCGCGGCGAAGGCGGACGCATTATCATGCAGACGGCTTTCCGGCCGGGCGTGCGCCTCTCGATCGCCGGATCAGATACGCGCGTTAGTCTGCCGTTGATGATCCAGATCGAAGATAATGGAACCGGCATCGCCGATCATTTGAAGCCGCATCTGTTCGACCCGTTCGTGACGACGAAACCGTCAGGCACAGGGCTCGGCCTCGCGCTGGTTGCCAAGATCATTGCCGATCATGGTGGCGTTATTGAATGCGATAGCGAACCAAAACGCACGATTTTCAGGGTGCTGCTTCCCATGCAGCAGCGCCAACGCGCGACTTCCCCGTAAAAGGTAAGAGGAAACTTCATGGCACGAGGTACGGTCCTCATTGCTGATGACGACACGGCGATCCGCACGGTGCTCAACCAGGCGCTGGCGCGTGCCGGATACGCGCCGCGCGCAACGGGCAACGCATCGACGCTGTGGCGCTGGGTCAGTCAAGGCGAAGGCGACGTCGTCATCACGGACGTGGTCATGCCCGATGAAAATGCCTTCGATCTGATCCCGCGCATCAAGAAGATGCGTCCCGATCTGCCGATCATCGTGATGAGCGCGCAGAATACGCTGATGACAGCGCTGACGGCGGCCGAGAAAGGCGCGTTCGAATATCTTCCGAAGCCATTCGATCTGAACGAAGTCGTCGCGGTCGTCTCGCGTGCCCTGTCGGAGCCCGGCCGGAAGCGCCCAGCGCCGGCGAGCGATCGCGATACCGAAGAATTGCCGCTGATCGGGCGATCGCCGCCGATGCAGGAGATCTATCGCGTTCTCGCGCGTCTGACGCAGAGCGATCTGACGGTCATGATCAATGGCGAAAGCGGCACAGGCAAAGAGCTCGTCGCGCGCGTGCTGCATGATTATGGCAAGCGCCGCCAGGGTCCGTTCGTTGCGATCAACATGGCCGCGATCCCACGCGAGCTGATCGAAAGCGAATTGTTCGGCCACGAGAAGGGCGCCTTCACCGGAGCGCAGTCTCGCACGCCTGGACGGTTCGAGCAGGCCGAAGGCGGCACGCTGTTTCTCGATGAGATAGGCGACATGCCGCTTGAAGCCCAGACGCGCTTGCTGCGCGTGCTGCAGCAGGGCGAATATACGACAGTCGGCGGGCGCACGCCGATCAAGACCAATGTTCGCATTATCGCTGCGACCCATCGCGATCTCAAAAATCAGATCCAGCAGGGACTGTTCCGCGAGGACTTGTTCTACCGGCTGAATGTCGTGCCGCTGCGCCTGCCGCCGCTGCGCGAGCGCCTGGAAGATGTCGGCGACTTGATCCGCCACTTCCTGCGCCAGGCCGGGCGCGAGGGCATGGGCCAGAAATCCATCGAAACAGCGGCGATCGACCGGCTCAAAGCACATGCCTGGCCGGGCAATGTTCGCGAACTCGAAAACGTCGTCCGCCGTCTCGTGGCGCTTTATCCGCAGGACATGCTGACGGCGCAGATCGTCGAGCAGGAACTGGCCGGATCGGCACCCAGCATGGCGCCCGGCAATGACAGCGAAAGCTGTGAGTTCAGTGAATCCGTTGAGCGCTATCTGACGCGCTACTTCGCATCGTTCGGTGGCGACCTGCCACCGTCGGGGCTCTACGATCGGGTGATACGCGATGTCGAGAAGCCGTTGATCAGCGCGGCACTGGCGTCCACGCGCGGCAATCAGATCAAGGCGGCAGAGTTGTTAGGTCTCAACCGCAATACGCTGCGCGCCCGCATCCGCGACTTGAATATTCGCGTGCTGCGGACCGTCGAGGGCTAGTCATATCGTTTTGCGCCGGGGGGTGCGCGGCGGCGTGGTGTTAACCGCGCCGCCGTTCTTCTGTCTTGACCCCCATATGTTTCCGGGTCTAAGCCACACCCGTCGCGAAAATGTCACAGTTAGTCTGTTGGGTGATGTCCGGGTGTTGCATGGCTGCAAACGGCCGCTGGTTTCGCACCCTCCATTTTCGCCGGGCAGGATCGGAAGAACGCCATGAGCAGCGACGATTTTGCTTTTTCTATCAAAGCGCAATGCCGTGAGGCTCGGAATTGATGACGAGCGGCAACAGCAGCACAGTCACGAAGGTGCCTCTGCCAGAAGGCGCCGTGCTGATCGAGGAAGCGCAAAGCCCGCTCAATCCGTCCGATCGCGCATTCTGGATCGGCGCTACGGTTGTCGGGCTCTCAATTCTCTCCGCGCTGGTCAGCTATCTGATCCTGACGGGATTGACCGCGATCGCGCCGCGCAACGAGTTCGTCTGGGCTGCGTTGGCGATCAACGTCACGCTAATCCTGGCGATGCTCGCGATCATCGCGTGGCAGGGCGCTGGGTTGCTGCGCGCCTGGAAGGAGCGCCAGCCCGGCGCGCGTTTGCATACGCGCATCGTCGTCCTCTTCAGTATCATCGCGGCGCTGCCGGCAATCCTGTTGGCAATCGCCGCGACGACAACGTTTTCGCGCTCGCTGGATGGATGGTTTTCCGCACGCACCCGCGCCATCGTCGACAATTCCTATGACGTGGCACGGACCTACGTCGAAGAGCACGGGCAGATCATCCGCACCGACGTCGTCAACATGGTGCGCGACGTCAATGGTCTGAGCGATGCCGTCAAAAACAATCCGGAAGAATTCCAGCGTCAGCTCATCGGCCAGGCCGGACTTCGTGATTTGCCGGCCGCTTATGTGATCGACGGCGAGGGTGTGCCGGCGGTGATGGCGACCGACGACCCTAAGCTGCCGTACGTCGTGCCGCCGGTCGATGTGATCAAGCTGGCGGAGGCCGGCCAAGTCCCGCTCTCAATGTCGAATGACAACTATCGCGTCTCGGCGATTGCCAAGATCGACACGCTGCCGGGCAAGTACCTCTACGTTGCGCGCGGCGTCAGCCCAAAAGTGCTCGTGCATCTGCAGCAGACCGAGCAGAACGCTGCCGAATACAATCGTCTGCGAAAATCCAAGAGCGGGCTGAAGATCGCCCACGGCCTGATCTATTTCATGATCTCGATGACAGCGCTGCTGGCCGCGATCTGGGCGGGCATGTGGTTCGCGGGCCGGTTCGTTGCGCCCATCCGGCGACTGATTGCAGGCGCGCAGGAGGTCTCGCGCGGCAATCTGATGATCGCGCTGCCCGAGAAGCGCGGTGAGGGCGATTTGCGGCGTCTTTCTGCGACGTTCAATCACATGACGCGTGAACTGAAAGGTCAGCAGGACGCGCTCGTATCGACGAACGCCGAGTTGACCGAGCGGCAGAACTTTATGGAGGCGGTGTTGTCCGGCGTTTCGGCCGGCGTCATCGGCCTCGACAGCAACGACCGGATCACGCTGCTCAGCCGGTCAGCGGAAAAGTTGCTCGATGTGACGAGCGCCGATGCGGTCGGCAAGCCGCTGATCGAGATCGTGCCGGAGTTTGCGCCGGTGATCGAGAAGGCCGACGAAATCAGCCTCAAGCCAAAGGGCCAGATCGAGGTCAACCGGCAGATCGGTGACAATGAGAGGACGTTTGCCGTCAAGATCACGCGTGAACAAGGCGGCGAGGACGACGTCGGCTCGGTCGTGACGTTCGATGACGTGTCCGAGCTGGTCCTAGCCCAGCGCACCAGTGCCTGGGCTGACGTTGCGCGGCGCATCGCGCACGAAATCAAGAACCCTCTGACGCCGATACAACTTTCGGCCGAACGTCTGCGCAACAAGTTCGGTAAGCAGCTCACGGAGAACCGCGAGCTATTCGAACAGCTGACGCAGACGATCGAGCGACAGACCGGGCAGATCAAAAGCATGGTCGACGAGTTCGCATCGTTCGCGCGCATGCCGCAGCCGGTGATGGCGGATCAGGATTTGCGGCTTGCGGTTCAGGAGCCGGCGATCCTGTTCCGCGAAGGCAACAAGGACATCGCGTTCTCGCTTGCGATCCCGGACAAGCCGGTCAGGGCGCGCTTCGATATCCGTCTCATTTCGCAAGCCGTGACGAACCTGATCAAAAACGCCACCGAGGCCATTGAAGGCTATGGCGAAGCGCAAGGCCGGCCAGCCGACTACAAGGGCGACATTGAGGTGCGCCTTGTGCCGTCCGAAGACCGCGTTGCGATTGAGGTGATCGACAATGGGATCGGTCTGCCGAAACAGAACCGCGCGAAGCTGCTCGAACCCTACGTCACGACACGCGCCAAGGGCACGGGGCTTGGCCTCGCCATCGTCCAAAAGATCGTTGAGCAGCACGGCGGTACGCTGGCGCTCGAAGACGCGCCTTTAACAGAGCGGCGTACGCGTGGCGCCCTTGTGCGACTGACGCTGCCGGTTCGCACGCCCGCTGCTCACGAACAATCTACTGCAAAGTCTGCTGCACCGGCGCTTTCGCAAGCGTCAGCCGGCGGTCAGGCATGATAAATACCACTCAGAAGTCCAAGGAACAGAACGATGGCATCTGATATTCTGATCGTCGATGATGAAGCCGATATCCGCGAACTAATCGCAGGCATTCTTCAGGATGAAGGACACACCACACGGCTGGCGCGCGATAGCGATGAAGCGCTGAAGGCGGTCGAGGATCGCCGCCCACATCTCGTCATTCTCGACATTTGGCTGCAGGGCAGCCGCCTCGACGGGCTTGAAGTGTTGTCCGTCATCAAGCGGACCTATCCGGAATTGCCGGTCGTCATCATTTCAGGTCACGGCAACATCGAGACGGCGGTGACCGCGATCCGCCGTGGTGCCTACGACTACATCGAAAAGCCGTTCAAGTCAGACCGTTTGAACCTCGTCGTGCTGCGCGCGCTCGAAGCCTCGCAGTTGAAGCGCGAAGTGCGTGATCTCAAGGAACGTTCTGTCGTCTCCGCCGAAATGGTCGGCAAGTCTCCGGCGATCAACCAATTGAAGAGCCACATCGACAAGGCCGCGCCGACCAACAGCCGCATCATGCTGCGCGGCTCGTCGGGTACCGGCAAGGAACTGGCAGCGCGCGTGCTGCACCAGAAGTCGTTGCGCGCGAGCGGTCCGTTCGTCGTTCTGAATGCAGCAGCGATGGTGCCGGATCGCGTCGAAGAAGAGCTGTTTGGAACCGAAGACCGCACCGGCGGCCCGCGCAAGGTCGGCGCGCTCGAAGAAGCGCACACCGGCACGCTCTATATCGACGAAGTTGCCGATATGCCGATGGAGACGCAGGGCAAAGTGCTGCGCGTGCTCGTCGAACAGAAGTTCCTGCGTATCGGCGGGTCGCAGAAAGTATCTGTCGATGTCCGTATCATTTCATCGACCAGCCGCGATCTCGAACAGGAAATTCGCGAAGGCCGGTTCCGTGAAGACCTCTATCACCGCCTCAACGTCGTGACCTTGCGCGTGCCAAGTCTGGCGGAGCGCCGCGAAGACATTCCCGATCTCATTCAGTACTTCATTGGACAGGTCGCGCAAACTTCGGGCCTTGCGCCGCGCCGCATCGGAGAAGATGCCATCGCCGTTCTGCAGGCGCACGATTGGCCAGGCAATGTGCGCGAACTCAGAAACAACGTCGAACGTCTGATGATCCTCGCTGGCGGCGAGCCGAACGCGCTCATCACCGCCGAAATGTTGCCTGAAGAGATCGGTTCGAACGTGCCGCTGCCGGTCAACGGCGGAGCGGAGCATCTGATGTCGCTGCCGCTGCGCGAAGCGCGCGAAATTTTCGAGCGTGAATATCTGCTGGCACAGATCAACCGCTTCGGCGGCAACATCTCGCGCACGGCCGAGTTCGTCGGCATGGAGCGTTCCGCGCTTCACCGGAAGCTTCGCGCGCTGGGCGTGTCGTCCGATCAGCGCAGCGGCGAAATTCGTCCGTCCTAATCAAGGCCGCTGATACGTGAACCGCATTGTCTACGTCAACGGCAGCTACAAGCCGTACGCCGATGCCACGGTGCACGCCGAGGATCGCGGATTTCAATTCGCGGACTCCGTCTACGAAGTCATAGAAGTTCTGGGCGGCAAGCTGGTTGATGCAACCCGGCATCTCGTTCGTCTCGAACGATCGTTGAACGAACTCAGCATGCCGCCGCCGATGAGCAACGGCGCGCTGCTGCATGTCATCTCGCGCACCATCAAGCTCAACCGGGTCCGCGACGGTCTGGCCTATCTGCAGGTGACGCGTGGCGAAGGTCCGCGCGATTTCGCATTTCCGTCGATTGGAAAAGTCGCCCCGACGCTCGTTGTGATCGCGCGGTCGCAAAGCCAGGCGAAGATCGCAGCACTTGCCGAAACGGGTATCGCCGTCAAAACGATGCCGGATATTCGCTGGGGCCGCTCGGATATCAAGACGGTGATGCTATTGCCGGCGTGCCTCGCCAAAGATGCTGCCAAACGCGATGGCGCCAAGGAAGCTTGGTTCACGGATGCCGCCGGCAATATTACGGAGGGCGCGTCGAGCAACGCCTGGATCGTGACGCAAGCCGGCGTACTCGTGACGCGGCAGCTCGACAATCGCATTCTCGGAGGCGTGACGCGCGCAACGCTCGCCGATTGCGCCCGCGCTGAAGGCGTTGCGGTTGAAGAACGATCGTTCACACGGGCCGAGGCGCTCTTTGCGCGTGAAGCTTTTATTACATCGGCGTCGAATACGGTCATGCCGGTAACGTCGATCGATGGTCAGACAATCGGAAATGGGGCGCCAGGACTTCTCACGCAACGCTTGAGATCACTATTTCATCATAGTGCTGAAATTTCAGACCTTTAAGGGACGACGACATAAACGCGTGCGGCAAAGTTGGCATAAAGCGGGCCTTTAATTTGCCGTTCGAGGCGCTATCTTCTCAAAGGTATCGATTGGTCATTTGTTTGCATTCACTCATCCGGCGCCAAGTATTTTTATTGAGCACCGGCAACGCGGCACGCTGAACAACACTTCGAAACAACAATAAAAAGCGGATAACAAAAAATGGCAGCGGAAAAACAGCAGAACCTTCAAGACACGTTTCTCAACTATGTGCGTAAGAACAAAACGCCCCTCACGATTTTTCTCGTCAACGGTGTGAAACTGCAGGGCATTGTCAGCTGGTTCGACAATTTCTGCGTTCTGTTGCGCCGTGATGGGCATTCGCAGCTTGTCTACAAGCACGCGATTTCGACGATCATGCCGGGCGGTCCGCTCAACTTGAACGACCAGGACGGCGAGAGCGTCGGCGGTTGAGCAAGCCTCCGCGCGACGACCACACTAATGACGATACGTTATCTCCTCAGAATGCCGGCCGCACTTTGAGAGACCGCAGGCGCGCGCCCGAAGAGACGCGCGCCCCGCGCCAGCGCACGCTCGTGCTGGTGCCGGTGTGGAAGCGGCAGGTGCGCGTCGGCGAGAAAGCCAAACCGTTTCCGCAGATTCACACGCCCGAGAACCGGCTCGCCGAAGCCGTTGGCCTCGCCAACGCGATCGATCTTGAAATTATTGATGCGCTCGTCGTGCCGCTGTCGGAGCCGCGGCCGTCGACGCTCTTCGGTTCCGGCAAGGTCGACGAGCTGCGCGACGTCGTTGCCGAAAACAAAATAGGTCTGGTCGTCGTCGATCACATCGTGACGCCAGTCCAGCAGCGCAATCTGGAGAAGGCGTGGAATACGAAAGTCGTCGACCGCACAGGATTGATCCTTGAAATTTTCGGCGCGCGGGCGCGGACGCGGGAAGGGGTGCTACAAGTCGAGCTCGCCCATCTTTCCTATCAGAAGGGCCGCCTTGTGCGCGCATGGACCCATTTGGAACGCCAGCGTGGCGGTGGAGGATTTCTCGGCGGTCCGGGTGAAGCGCAGATCGAGCTTGACCGGCGCATGCTGCAGGATCGTATCGACGCGATCAAGGCCGACCTGAAGGACGTCGTGAAGACTCGCGAGTTGCACCGCAAGGGGCGGCGCAAGGTGCCGTATCCGATCGTCGCGATCGTCGGATACACGAACGCCGGCAAGTCGACGCTCTTCAATAAGATCACGGGCGCCGGCGTTCTAGCGATGGATCAGGTGTTCGCGACGCTCGATCCGACGATGCGCGAACTGAAGCTGCCGAGCGCGCGCAAGATCATTCTGTCTGACACCGTCGGCTTCATTTCCGATCTGCCGACGATGCTCATCGCGGCGTTTCGCGCAACGCTCGAAGAGGTCGTCGAAGCCGATCTGATCCTGCATGTGCGCGACATCGCGCACGAGGAGACGGAAGCGCAGGCGCACGATGTCGAGAAAGTGCTGAGCGATCTCGGCATCGATACGCTTCCGGCAGACAATCACATTCTCGAAGTTTGGAACAAAGTCGATCTGCTCGATGCCGACCGTTTGGCCGAGCTGAGCCGCGACGCAACCCGCGATGAGCGCCGCCCTGTGCTCGTTTCGGCTCATACGGGCGCTGGGCTCGATGATCTCTTCGCCGCGATCGATGCGCGCCTCGGTGTGGCGGACGAGGTGCTCGAAATTGCCATCCCAGGCCACCAGGGGCAATTGATTGCCTGGATGTACGAAAATGCCGAAGTGCTGGCGCGCACGGCGGGCGAAGACGGTGCGCTGCGCCTGCGTGTCCGTATCGCATCCGAGAAAAAGGATCGCGTCATCGCCAAGTTGAGGGCGGCCGGCATTCCGGTTTAAGCTCGCCCGCATGAAACAGCGCACGCAGGTTTGTATCGCGGGCGGCGGACCGGCGGGCATGATGCTCGGCGTGCTGCTCGCGCGCGCCGGGGTCGCAGTAACAGTTCTTGAAAAGCACGCTGATTTTCTGCGCGATTTCCGCGGCGATACGATCCATCCCTCGACCCTGCAGATCATGGACGAGCTTGGATGGCTCGAAGAGTTCTTGACGCTGCCGCATCAGAAGGTGCGACAGCTCTTCGGGCAATTCGGTCAAACACGCTTGCAAATGGCCGACTTTTCGCACCTTCCGGTCAAGGCGCCGTACATCGCGATGATGCCGCAATGGGACTTGCTGAATTTTCTGGCGCGCAAAGGCCGCTCCTATCCGTCGTTCGAATTGAAAATGCAAACCGAGGCGGTCGATCTCATTATGGGTGATGGCCGCGTCGTTGGCGTCAAGTCTGAGACGGGCGGTACGACGACTGACGTTTTTGCCGATCTCGTTGTTGCGGCGGACGGGCGTGGATCGTTGTTGCGCGATCGCGCCGGCCTCGTGCCGCAAGAGTTTGGCGCACCGATGGACGTGTTGTGGTTTCGCTTGCCGCGTCTCGCCGGCGATACCGACGAGACCCAAGGGCGGTTCGACGCCGGGCTTGTGTTCGTCATGCTGAACCGCGGCGATTACTGGCAGTGTGCGTACGTTATTCCGAAGGGCGGCGATGCGACGGTGCGCGCGGCCGGGCTTGCCGCCTTTCAGGCCTCCGTCGCCAAGATACTGCCGGTCGATGCGTCCCGCGCGAAAGCGATAACAGACTGGGATCAGGTGAAATTGCTGACCGTCAAAGTCGACCGCTTGCTGGAATGGGCACGGCCCGGATTGTTGTGCATCGGGGATGCGGCCCACGCGATGAGCCCGGTTGGCGGTGTCGGCGTCAACCTCGCGGTGCAGGATGCGGTTGCGACGGCCAACGCATTGACCTGGCCGTTGCTCATGGGCACGCTGACCTTCGACGATCTAAAGCGCGTGCAAGCGCGACGCGATCGGCCGACGCGGGCGACGCAACGGCTGCAGCTCTTGATGCAGAATACGGTTATCTCGCGCTCGCTGTCGGCCAAAGGTACGATCACGCCGCCGCTTCTATTGCGCGTGCTGCTCGCGCTGCCGTTTGTCAGCCGAATCCCAGCGCGCCTGATTGGACTAGGGTTCCGTCCAGAGCACGTCGAAGCGGTTGAAGCCCGTTAGGTTGCGTCGCGGTCTGCGGCGCGGATTTCATCCCACAGCGCATCCATTTCCGCGAGGTCTGACTGCGCAGGCGTTTTGCCGTGCTCAGCGAGGCGCTGCTCGATGTAGGCGAAGCGGCGCGTGAATTTCTGGTTGGCACCGCGCAACGCGGTTTCTGGATCGATTTCCAGATGGCGCGCGATGTTCGCCATGACGAAGAGAATGTCGCCAAACTCTTCTTTGATTTTCGTTGCTGACGTTCCGTCGTCGTGCACACCAGCGGCGAAAGCTTGGCCGCGCGGATCGGCGAGCTTGGCGACCTCTTCGAATTCGCGGATCTCTTCTTGAAGCTTTGCGAAGACGGGTGCGATGTCCGGCCAGTCGAAGCCGACCTTCGCGGCTTTGCTCTGCAACTTGATTGCGCGCGTGAGGCCGGGCAGCGTCACGGGAACCTCGGCGAGGAGCGAGGTGTTCGCCTCTGTTGCTTTCGCCGATTTCTCTTTGGCTTTGATGTCGTCCCAGAAGCCTTTCGGTGCGCCGGCGGCTCGCGCGGTCTCGTCGCCGAAGACGTGTGGATGACGGCGGATCATTTTCGACGTGACGGCTTCGACGACATCACCGAATGCGAACGCGCCTTGCTCTTCAGCAATGCGGGAATGGTAGACCACCTGCAGCAGCAGATCGCCGAGTTCATCTTTCAGGTCCGGCATGCTGTCACGCGCAATCGCGTCTGCGACCTCGTAGGCTTCTTCTATTGTGTAGGGGGCAATCGTCGCGAAGGTTTGCTCAAGGTCCCACGGACAGCCGGTCACAGGCGTGCGAAGCGCTGTCATGATTTCGATCAGCCGTGCGATGTCATTCGATGGTGTCATGAGGTCTTGTGTCCGCTGTGCCGTTAAACGCGCGCGACACTAGACCATCAGATGCGACGGGGCGAGAGAAGCGCGGTCGCGCTGCGCCGGTAGATAACGACAAGGGACAACGGGATCAGCCAGCCGAGCCAGGCGGAAGCGGCGTAGACCGGCGCGAACGGCAGCTGCATGATGATTGCCGAGCCGGTCAGCAGGCGAAACCAGACGGCGCCGGTCGCGACCGCGAACATCGCCAGCATAAAAATCGCATGACGGCGGCGGTCGCCCGACCGTATTTCGCTGACGCCGCGCGCGAGCAGAACTATCCAAACGAGACCCTGTACGAAAAATCCAGCGCGGGCGGCAATCGAACTGTCGCTGACTATCGCGACCGGCAGGGCCGTCAGCCCTCCTGCGACCACGAAAGCGCCAACAAGGCGGCCCAGCATCCGGTGAACCTGCGGACGATGCCTCGTCAAAATGACAGCCGGCATCAGCAGCAGCGCTACAGCCGACGTCAGCATGTGCGCCGAGAACACGATCGGCATGCGCTCGGTTAAGACGAACATTTCATACGGCAACGGGATCAGTCCGCTGCCCGATCCGAGAGCGACGATGCTCACCGCGATGATGAGGAGCGTGACGATGGCGGCGGCAGCGATACGGATGGCATGCCCGCGCGGATGGCTCGCAGGTGTGGGCAAAGATGTCAGCGTCGTAGCGATCATGGCTGTGGTGATGTTCGCCGCCGGTCATGGCGGCTCTGCGGCAGCGGAGCCGGCCGTTGGAGAAAAACCCGCCGTTGTTGCGCCTGCTGTCGGCGCAGCTGACGAGGCGCCGATTGCTCTCGCTGGACGCTGGACCGGCCCACGTTACGGGTACGCGCGCATCGGACCGAATGGCCACGACGGCGGCAAAGCCAGCACGCTGACGTATGACATTGTTGCGTGCGGCGAAGGCTGGTGCGGTATCGCTGTTTCAGATGAGGAGCCGTGCGGTGCGGTTGGCTTACGGATCGCGCCCGACAAGACGAAGAACAGTCCCAATGCATTCAACGGCAAGCTGGAACTGGCGAAAGGTACGGCGTTGTATGTCGTCGAGGCTTGGTATGCAGCGCCGGACGCTGGCGATCAGGGCGGGCGTTCCGCGCCACGATTGAGCCTGATCGGAGACACCGGGACAGAACTTTTGATGATGCGCCGGTCGTTCCCGCTGCAAGCAGAGCTGACGCGGATTAGCGATGCGCAATGCACGCTCGAAAAGGCGACCAGCTAGAGAAGTATCTCGCGCGACGCCAAAAGCCTGCTGGCTTGGCACTAGCGCTCTTGGCCAGTCGCGTTAGGATGCGGACGGCGAGGGGAGCTCTCAGCAGTCAAGGCGGGCGATGCGCATCATTTTCAACGCGATCCTGATGGCGCTGGAGGTCGCGGCCATCGTTGCTGTGGCGTGGGCCGGGTTGCACGCGCCTTTGCTGTTTGCGGCCGGCACGGCGGCGCTTGCACTAGGACTTGGCGTCAGTCTTGAAATCGCGCGGCTCAACAACGAGATGCCGTTCTATTTCGATCGCCAGCCGGGCAAGCTGCGGCTGTTCACGGCGCTCGTCGGTTCGACCGAAGCGTTCGTCAAGGCTTTGCTGGCGGGTGTCGTGGCGCTGCTGACGTTTCTCGGCACCGACACCGAGCGGCTGACGTCTGTCGCGATCTGCTTTGGGATTTGTCTGTTCCTCGGCGTGCAGATTGTACGTGGCCTCGCGAATGCGTTTCAGGCAAGGCCGCTGCGCTGGGGGTACTTCCGGCTTGCCGCACCGCTTGGTCTGCTGTTCTCCGGCGGCTTGTCGATGCTGCCGTCGCCGGGCATCACAGAAATGGCGAAGCGTGCCGCCTTCGATATGCCGGAGCGTCCGTCGCTCGAACAAGCAAGTGAGTTTCTGTTTCTTTTGAAGCAGAGCTTTGACGATATCGTCGAGCGGATGCTGGGCCTCGTATTCGATCCGGGCGTCGCACAGGGACTGGCGGCCCTGGTGTCGGTCAACATGCTCTCAGGGTTTGTGTTGGCGCTGTACGCTGTCGCGATTGCAGAGACCATCCGCGCGCTTGAGAGCAAGGTTTGACGGGTTGGCGAGGGTTGATGGCGCACCTGATTTGTCATCAGGGTGCTTTCCAAACTTTACTGACGAGCATCCGTCACACGTCAATCAATTTCGCATAATACATATTATGGAAAATAAACATTTATTATTCTTGATATATCATATTGCTGTGACAGCCATGCCTTGGCGATGATCTTTTTCTCTTGCGCGCATCACGTCACGGCGGCGCGCTGTTGGTTGGGCTGCAAGTCCCGACGACTGACGCCATGCGCGCTATTGCGACGGCGTCAGCTTGCTTGAGAAGCGGGCGATCTCGAGCGTCAGCCCTTCTCGTGGTGATCGGCGACGAAGCGGTCGAGCAAACGGACGCCCCAGCCCGAGCCCCAGCTCGTGTTGAAGTCGGTTTTAGCGCCGTCCATCGCCGTGCCGGCGACGTCGAGATGGCACCAGGGCGTGTCCTTGATGAAGCGCTGCAGGAAGGCCGCGGCCGTGCACGATCCGCCCCAGCGCCCGCCGGCGTTTTTCATATCGGCGAAGCGCGAATCCATCGCCTTGTCGAACGCCTTGTCGAGCGGCATGCGCCAGATCTTTTCGCCCGTCACGCGCGATGCCTGCGAGAGTTCATCGGCGAGCTTTTCGTCGTTGACGAACATGCCGGCGAATTCCTTGCCGAGCGCGATCATGATGGCGCCCGTCAGGGTCGCGAGGTTGACGATGAGCTTCGGCTTGAACTTTTCCTGCGCGTACCACAGCACGTCAGCGAGCACCAAGCGCCCCTCAGCGTCGGTGTTGATGATTTCGATCGTCTGACCGGACATCGATGTCACGATGTCGCCCGGACGGACGGCGTTGCCCGACGGCATGTTCTCGACGCAGCCGATAAGACCGACGGCGTTGACGTTGGCTTTGCGTTCGGCGAGCGCGTGCATGACGCCGACGACGGCGGCTGCGCCGCCCATGTCGCCCTTCATGTCCTCCATGCCGGCTGCAGGCTTGATCGAGATTCCGCCAGTATCAAAGATGACGCCCTTGCCGACGAAGCAAACCGGCTTCTGCTTCTTGTTTCCCTTGGCGCCGTTCCAGACCATCACGGCCATGCGTGACGGCCGGGCGCTGCCCTGCCCGACACACAGCAACGAGCCCATGCCAAGCTTTTCCATCTCTTTGACATCGAGGATTTCGACGTCAACGCCGAGCTTTTCGAGCGCTTTCGTTTTTTCGGCGAGTTCGACCGGACCCAGAATGTTCGCCGGTTCGTTGACCAGTTCGCGCGCGAGATTGACGCCGTTGGCGACGGCCTTGAGCGGCTGGAACGCGGCCTTGGCCTTGTCGGCGTGGGCGACATGGAAGACGAGTTTCTTCAGGCCATTCTTGTCGGCGACGGCTTCTTCGGCGTTCTTCTTGGTATGGTACTTTTTGAAGTTGTAGTGACGCAGGAACGCGCCTTGCGCGATCGTTGCTGCGATTTCTTCGACCTTCAAGTCTTCTGTGCCGTCGATATCGATGACGACGCTGGCGGACGCGCCCTTGCGCGCCTGGATCGCACCGAGGATTGCGCCGCCCAGCTCGATCAACTGAAGTTCCGACAGCGTGCCGCCTTTTCCTGTCCCAGCGACGATCAAACGATCGACACCGATTTTGGCGGGCGCGAGAATTTCGAGCGTCGCTTTGTGCTTGCCCTTGTAGTCGGCGGCGGCTGCCGCCTTGGCAATCGATCCCGCCGATTTGCTGTCGAGGTCTTTGGCCTTGCTGCCGAGTTCGACGCCGTCACCCGCGAGCACAACCGTGATCGGCTCGAGTTCGGCGTTCAAAGCGGCAAAGGAAATATCAAGGCGATCGGACATCGTGTGGTTCTCCGGTAGAGCGGTGCATGCGGCCAAGCTTCCGAGCGAAGAGTCGGAAAGCCCTGGCTCTGCAAGAGCCGTAACCGGACGCGGTCGGTGGGGCGTGATCGGCGCACCTTAGTCAAATGGGAATGACAGGCAAGTCACGGTCGATCACGTTGGCAATGCTTGTAAATCCGGTGCCCCGAGCGCCCTTGAGGGCGTATGGTAAATTCGGCTCTTGGAAACCCCCGCCGATATGCTCTAAGCCTCTCAGATCAGCCGAAATTCCGCCACTGTGGTATGGGACGGCCAACGATGGCGCGGGGGCGCCGCACGCCGATCCAGCGAGCACGGGATCGGGCGCTGACATCAGGGGTTGCAGCCGGCCGTATGGGCATTTTCGCACGATATGTGTTTCGGCAGACAGCAGGCGCGTTTCTGCTGATTCTTTTTTCGTTGTGCTCGATCGTCTGGATTGCGCTCGCGCTGCGCCAGCTCAACGTCGTGACCAGCCAGGGTCAGGATACCTGGACCCTCATCAAGATGACGACGCTCGCGTTGCCGAACCTGATGGCGATCATCGCGCCGGTGTCGTTTCTTATCGCAGCGCTGCACACGCTGAACCGACTCAATACCGATAGTGAATTGATCGTGCTGACCGCATCGGGCTCGACCGTCTGGACGGCGGCGAAGCCCCTTCTGCTGCTCGCGCTGATCATCACGGCCGGCCTCGGCTTCATCAATCAGCTGGCGCAGCCGTGGAGCTTCCGGCAACTCAAAGAGTATGTGGTACAAATGCGTACCGATCTCTTAACGCAGGTGATCCAGCCGGGACGTTTTTCGCAGCCCGAGACAGGCCTGACGTTTCATATTCGCGAACGCGCCTTGAACGGCGAATTGATCGGACTCGTGATGCACGATACGCGGGCCAAGGATCAGGCGCAGAGCTATCTTGCCGAGCGCGGCGTCATCGTCAAACAGGAACCGACCGCATATCTCGTGATGAATGCGGGGCACATCATTCGCCGGTCCGACGCGAAAGAACCGCCGCAGATCATCGCCTTCGACACCTACGCCGTCGATCTCGATCAGTTTGAACCGCAGGGCGAACAGGTCGGCGAACTGAAGCCTCGCGAGCGGTATTTCGACGAGCTTCTGGATACGGATCCGAAGTGCAAAATCTGTAAGTATCAGGCGGGCCAGTTTCGCGCGGAATTCCACGAACGATTCGCAAGCCTGCTCTATCCAACGGCTTTTGCGCTAATCATTGTTGCGTTTGTCGGCCAAGCACGCTCGACGCGATCGAGCCGGATGGAAAGCCTTGTCGTAGCATTCTTGATCGCGGCCGGCGCGCGCCTCGGCGGCTTGGCACTCAACAATCTCGTGGCCGCGAACGCGATGTTCCTGCCGGCGCTCTATGGTTTGCCGATCGCAATGATGGCGTTTGCGATTGCCGTCATCAAAGGCGGCGATCGCCAGCGTTCGGGACTGGCGATGGTCGATAAGGTCGTCGAAGCGGTGTCGAACGCAGCACGGCCGCTGCTCACCCGCTTTCAGCGCCGCCGTGGCGGAGCGCACGCCACATGATACCGAACTGGACTTTGACAAAGTACATCGGCAGCCGGTTTCTCGTCGGCATCATCGTGACGCTTGTCGTCTGCTCGCTACTGATTTTTATGATCGACATTCTGGAATTGCTGCGCGTCGCCGGCAAGCGCGGCTCGGTTCCCATCATGACGCTGGTCGTCATCGCTTTGATGCGGCTGCCAGCCTACACCGAATTCTTGTTTGGCTTTGCCGTTCTCGTCGGCAGCATTGGCGCCCTGCTGCATCTCAATCGCAAAAGCGAACTTGCGGTGATGCGCGCCGGCGGCATGTCGGTCTGGCAGTTTTTGATGCCGGGCATACTCGTGGCGTTTCTTATCGGGCTTGCTGGCATGACGGTATTCAATCCGTTGGCCGCCGCAGGGCGCGCCGATTCCGAAAAGAAGTTCGCCAAGGCGTTCGGACAGGACGGCAATCTTCTGAAAGCGCAAAGCGGCGGCTCTTGGCTGCGGCAGGACGGCTCGGACGGGGAATCGGTGATTGGGGCCGTTGCAGCGTCGAACCGCGGCCTGACACTGACCGGCGTCATGGTCTTCGCCTACGACCGGCAAGGTCACTTTACCGAGCGGATCGACGCCGCAACCGCCAACCTCGAGGAGGGGTACTGGCAGTTGAAAAACGCCTGGGTATCGCGCCTTGGTCAGGAGCCGGAAAAATTTGATTCCTACCTCGTCTCGACATATCTCAGCCCCGACCAGATCCAGGATGCACTCGGAACGGTCTTCTCCGTGTCATTCTGGGAGCTTCCAGGATTGATCGAAGTCACTGAAAAGGCGAAACTTTCAGCCGAGAAACTTAAGATCCAGTACGAGGTTCTCTGGACCCGCCCCCTGCTCTGCGTCGCGATGGTCCTTTTGGCGGCAACTGTGTCATTGCGGTCATTCCGCTCAGGCGGCATCCAGACTATGGTTGCGACGGGGATGTTTGGGGGCTTTGGATTTTTCTTGATCTCTGAAATATCACGGCAATTCGGTGTCGCTGGACTAACGCCCGCCTGGGCCGCGGTCTGGTTGCCGGTTGTGTTTCTTCTCGTGATTTGTTCGACGGTGCTTTTGCACCAGGAGGACGGCTGAGTGATGCGTCTAACGCGGACACCGCAAGAGGGTTGCGGAACGTCACGCGAGAAGCCTGTTCATCGCACGATGGACCGGGCGGCTCGCGCGTTCGCGTGCGCGCTTTCTGGCGGCCTGTTCGCATTCGGCCTGCTTGCGTTTAGCCTGTCGATCTCACCAGCGCTGGCGCAAGATGCCACTATCGCGCGCGCGCCAGGCGCCAAGGTTCGCGGTGCTCCGAGCTCGTTCCCTGATACGCCCGGCGGCATGTTCGGCAAGGTCAACACGAAACTCGACAACAGCAAGCCAATGAACTTGCAGGGCGACCAGCTCGTGTACGACACGGCTGGCAATCGCGTCATCGCCCGCGGCAACGTCGAGATTTTCTACAACGATTACATTCTGACGGCCGACGAAGTCGTCTACGATCAGAACGCTGGCACATTGACGGCCGTCGGCAACGTCACGCTGAAAGAGCCGCAGGGCAACGTCATCCGCGCCGACCGCTACACGCTGACGGACGATTTCCGCGACGGCTTCGTGCAGTCGCTATCTGTCGTATCGAAAGACGACACGCGCATCTCCGCCGAGCGTGCGACGCGCCGCGACGGCAACGTCACTGAATTCCAGAACGGCCGTTTCACGCCGTGTAAAAGCGAAGGTAGCACACCGCCGCTCTGGTGCTTGAGCGCTGCGCGCATCATCCACGATCAGGATGCGGCGACGATCACCTATCAGGACGCCTACTTCGAAATCTTCGGACAGCCTGTGTTGTATCTTCCTTACTTCCAGCACGCCGACCCGACCGTAAAGCGCAAGTCAGGTTTTCTGGCGCCGGTATACGGCCAGTCGACGAACCTCGGCTTCATCACGGGCATCCCGTATTATTTCGCGCTCGACCCGACCTACGACTTCACGTTCAATCCCCTGTATCTCTCCGAGCAAGGGGTTTTGTGGCAGGGTGAATGGCGCCATCGCCTGGCGAATGGCCAGTACACCGTCAAGGTGTCGGGCATCGACCAGAACGCCGACGATTTGCCGGGAACGCTGGCTCAATCGGAGAACGTCGACGGCTGGCGCGGCACTTTGGAAACACGCGGTTTGTTTTCGCTGTCGAGCTGGTGGAAGTTCGGCTGGGATGTCACGCTGGAAAGCGACAAAGAGTTCCGCCGCTTCTATAAGCTCGACAACATTCTTCTGACCGATCGCGTCAATCAGGTTTTCCTGGTTGGTCAGTCTGACCGCAACTATTTCGCGGCCCGCATGTACCACTTTGGCGGACTGTTGCTTGACGACACAAACGAGACGGAAAGCTTCACACATCCGATCATCGACTATAACTACGTCTTCGCCGATCCCGTGCTTGGCGGCGAACTGAAGTGGGACACGAACTTCCTGAGCTTCACGCGCCGCGACGGTGCGGCTGAGTTTGTCAACGGAAAGCCGACGCTGCTCTCCAACCAGAACATCACCCGCCTGACGTCGGAAGTGAAATGGCGCCGCCGGTTCACCGATGCTGTCGGCATCACCTATACGCCGTTCGGTAATCTGCGCGGCGATGTCTACCAATTCGACAATTTCACAGACCCTGAATCGGTGACACTCAATCCCATCGACGGCACGGTTGATGACGCGAATGCGATCGGCTCCGATACGACGGCGCGCGGTATCGCGTCGGGCGGCGTGACGGTTGCCTATCCGTGGATTGCCAACGGCCCGGATGCGAGCCACATCATCGAGCCGATCGGTCAGATCGTGACGCGGCAGGCGAGCGTGACACAGCGCAGGTTGCCTGACGAAGACGCGCGCAGCCTTGTCTTCGACGATACCAACCTTTTTGAAGTGACGAAGTTCTCCGGCTACGACCGCACCGAAATGGGCACGCGCGCGAATGTTGGTGTGCAGTACACGTTCCAGAGCAACGGTGGTGGCTACGCCCGTTTCCTCGCAGGCCAGAGCTTCCATCTCGCGGGTGACAACCTCTACAAGAACCCTGGTTTAGATACCGACGGGAACCCGATCTACAATCCGTCAAGCGGCCTCGAGACCAACAAATCCGATTACGTTCTTGGCGCCTACATCGCGCCGACGGACTCGTTCCGCCTGATTGCGCAGACGCGGTTCGACGAAGACGATCTGAGCATCAAGCGCGAAGATCTGGGCGCGCAGATTTTGTACGGGCCGGTGGCAGCGTCGGTGAGCTATGCCTATACGGCGGCAGACCCGCTAAGGTCGGACGAGCAACAGGATATTCTGGCGTCGGCGATGTTGCGCCTGACGGACAACTGGAGCATCGGCGCAGGCTTCCGCTACGACATCACGGACGCTGAACTGCGTCAGGACTCGATCCAAATCAAGTACGCCGACGAGTGCTTTGTGCTGACCGCCACGTATCAGGAACTTTACTACGAAAGCGCCACGATCGACGACGATCGCACAATCATGCTGCGTTTCGAGCTGAAGCATCTCGGCGAATTTGCTTACAAGACCGATGCTCTGGACTTCGCATTTGGCGGCGACCAGCGCACGGATTGATCCGTGGCGCTAACCATGCCGTGTAAAAGCTCATGTTTTAGCCACGGTTCGTGTGGATAACCGGGCCTTGGTGACAAGCGATCGGCTACCGTTGAGCATCGGCCGAATCACAATTTGGATGTGCGAAATCATGACCCTCATCCGGTCACATGCGACTGTTTCTAGAAACCTCCTGGTCCGCACGTTTGCGCTGTACGCGATAGCCGGCTCCGCCATCGCCATAAGTAATGCAGCAGCGAACGCTGAGCCGGGACTTCCAGCCGCCGCAGGCGCCGCGCAATCGGCGACGGCCGGCAGTGGTATCAAAAGCAAGACGGTCCTCGCTCAGAATAAGCAAGCCGCTGTCAAAGCCGACGATAGAGGGGCCGGCGGCCAGGCCACGTCGCGTAGCGGCACCGAGCAATCGATCGTCGCCCTCGTCAACGACGAACCCATCACCGGGTTTGAGATCCAGCAACGCGCGGCTATGCTCGGTGGCGGCAGCATGCAGCAGAAGGCGCAGGAGAACTTCAAGGCGATCTTGAAGAACCCGAAGACGACCGAACGCCTGAAGGCCATTCTCGCCGAGACGATCAAAGCCAACGAAGGCAAAAGCAAAGATCAGATCATCGCAATCTTCGAAGCCCGTAAAAAGCAGTTCGGCATGGACCTCCAGAAGCAGGCCATGGAAAGTGCACGCAGTTCGGTCGCGCCCGGCATCAAGAAGGCCGCGCTTGAAGAGTTGATCGAAGAAAAGCTGAAGCTGCAGGAAGCCAAGCGTCAAGGCGTGACCGTTGACGATGCCGAAATCAGCCGCGTTATCGCCGGCATCGCCGAGCGCAATAAGATGACGGAAGCTCAGTTCATGCAGCAGCTCGGCGGCGGGGCCGATGCCATGAAGAACCGCATACGGTCGACATTGTCTTGGAACGACGTCATTCGCCGCCGCTTCGGTGCCCAGATTGCGATTACGTCGCGTGACGTCGACAAACTCGTCGCGAGTTCGACCTCTGCGGCGGAGGATGATGTCGAACTGCGTGTCCAGCGGATCCGCATCGCACTGCCGGCAAAAATGGATCAGGCGTCCGCGGCCCAGCGCATGCAGGACGCTGAGCAAATCCGCGCCAAGTTCACCGATTGCAAATCGTCGGGCGCAATTGCCTCGGGCTTTGCGGGCGCGAAGTTCGAAGAGCTCGGCAAACGCCGCCCGTCGGCATTCCAGGAACCGACACGGACGTTCCTGCTGAATGCCAAGGACGGTGAGATGCTGCCGCCAAGCATGGGTGACGGCAACGTCGAACTCTGGATCGTCTGCGGCCGTGACGTCGTCAAAGGCCAGGAGCAGCAGCGGACGCAGGCCGAAGGCGAGCTGAAGCAGAAAGAATTCGAAATCCTGGCCAAGCGTCACTTGAAGGATCTGCGCCAGGACGCGCATATCGAATACCGGTGATCACGCCGCTTGAGCGCAACGCGCCGTCTCGCCCGCTCGCGCTCACAATGGGCGATCCGGCTGGCATCGGTCCGGAGCTGGCGCTGAAAGCATGGGCGACGCGCGGCGCTGAAAATCTTTCGCCGTTCTGCATTTATGCTTGCGCCGAGACCCTGCGGGCGCGCGATGCCTTGCTGGGTTCGAACGTGCCGATTGAGGTCGTTGCCTCGCCTGGCGACGCTGCCGATGCGTTCGAACGTGCCCTCCCCGTCATCGACGTCCCTGTAGCGGAGCCTGTCGTTGTTGGTTTGCCGTCACCGGGCAACGGCGCGCCCACGATTGCAGCGATCACGCGCGCGGTCGACGATGTCAAAAGCGGGCACGCTGCGGCCGTCGTGACAAACCCGATAGCGAAGTCGGTTCTGTACGCTGCCGGATTCAAATACCCCGGCCACACTGAATTCCTCGCAGCGCTCGCCGACAAGCACTGGCTGGGCGCTGGGCATACCGCCATCATGATGCTGGCGTCGGACGAGCTGAGAGTTGTACCGCTGACCATCCATGTGCCGCTGGCAAGCGTGCCGGAGATGATCACGCGCGAGCTGATTGAAACGGCCGTCCGCATCACGGCCGAATCCCTGCGGCGCGATTTTGGCGTAGCGCAGCCGCGTATCGCGATTGCCGGGCTCAATCCGCACGCTGGCGAAGACGGCACAATCGGTCGCGAAGAAGAAGAGATCATTGGGCCCGTGCTGAGCGCTTTGCGGAGCGACAGCGTGACCTTGATCGGACCGCTCTCGGCAGACACGATGTTCCACGCCGCCGCGCGCGCGACCTACGACGCGGCGATCTGCATGTATCACGATCAAGCGCTCATCCCGATCAAGACGCTGGCTTTCGACAAGGGCGTCAACGTCACACTCGGCTTGCCGTTCATACGCACGTCGCCCGATCACGGCACGGCGTTCGGCATTGCGGCGCGCGGAATAGCATCGCCGCAAAGCCTGATCGAAGCGCTGCGTCTGGCGAACCGCATGGTGCACGCCCGCGCGAAGGCGCGCATATGAGTGACGATTTTTCGAGCGTGAAAGGCGCGACGCCGGATGGCCTGCCGCCGCTGCGTGACGTCATCGACCGCTATGAACTGCGCGCAAAGAAATCGTTGGGTCAGAATTTTCTGCTCGATCTGAACATCACACGGCGGATCGCACGCGCGTGTGGCGACATGCGCGGGCGCACGATCGTCGAGGTCGGGCCTGGTCCCGGTGGACTGACCCGAGCACTGCTGATCGAAGGCGCTGAGCGCGTCATTGCAGTCGAACGCGACGAGCGCTGCCGCCCAGCGCTCGCCGAGATTGCAGATCGCTACCCCGGAAAGCTCAACGTCCATTTTGGCGATGCGCTGGACGCCGATTGGAGCGCTTTGCTGGCGGGCGTCACGGGCCCGGTGACCATCGCCGCGAACTTGCCGTATGGCGTTGCGTCGGTGCTGCTGGCCGGTTGGCTCGGAACCGAGCCGTGGCCGCCGTGGTTCGACGGCATGGTGCTAATGTTCCAACGCGAAGTTGCAGATCGCATTGTGGCCGAGCCGAACACGAAAGCCTATGGGCGTTTATCGGTTCTGTCGCAGTGGCGGACCGAGCCGCGCATCATCATGAACCTACCCGCCGAGGCGTTCACGCCGCCGCCGAAGGTGACGTCGGCCGTCGTCGCGTTCAAGCCGCGGCGCGCCCCCGCGCCGGCGTGTTCTGTAAATGCGCTGAGCCGCGTGACGCAGGCGGCGTTCGGTCAGCGCCGCAAGATGTTGCGCGCGAGCTTGAAGCAATTGACGCCGATGCCCGAGCTGCTGCTCAACGAAGCCGGATTGACGCCGACGGATCGCGCCGAAGATTTGACTGTCAGCGATTTTGCGGCGTTGGCTGCGATTATCGATCGCAGCGGCGTTCAGAAAACCAAAACTTAAAGCGCGCTTTGCATATCGCGCACGAACGCCGACAGCCCGAGTAGGCGTTCGCGCTTCAGACGTTCGGCGACAAGAATGGCCGTTGCCGCCCGCGCGCTTTCTTCGAGATCGCTATTGACGATCACATAGTCGTATTCGGCCCAATGGCTGATTTCGGCGCTGGCGGCGGCCATGCGGCGGGCGACGACGTCGGCCGGGTCTTGCGCGCGCGTGGTCAAGCGCTGTTCCAGAATTTGCCCCGAAGGCGGCAATACGAACACGCGCACCACGTCGCCCTTCATCTTTTCACTGAGCTGCTGCGCGCCCTGCCAATCGATATCGAACAACACGTCTTTGCCGGACGCGATGGCAGCCTCGACCGCTGCGCGCGGCGTGCCATAGGAATTATCGAACACACGCGCCCATTCGAGCAATTCGCCGGCCTGCTGCATGGCTTCGAACTTTGCAGCATCCACGAAAAAATAATCGACGCCGTTGCGTTCGCCGGGGCGCGGCTTTCTCGTCGTCACCGACACCGACATCGCGATCCCTGGATCGGCGGCGATCAAGCGGCGCGCGAGCGTCGTCTTGCCCGCGCCCGACGGTGACGACAGGATATAAAGCACGCCGCGGCGCGCGATCTGTGGTGTGACGTGCGGGTGCTGGCTCATGCTATTCGACATTCTGCACTTGTTCGCGGAGTTGATCGATCACGGTCTTCAGCGACAGGCCGAGCCGCGTGATATCGACCGCGTTGGCTTTCGAGCACAGCGTATTGGCTTCGCGATTGAACTCTTGCGCCAAAAAGTCGAGCTTGCGTCCGACAGCGCCGGGTTCTGACAATATCTCGCGTGCAGCCGCAACGTGGGCCGTCAGCCGCGCGAGTTCCTCTTCGACATCGGCGCGCGTTGCGATCAGCATCGCTTCCTGATGCAGCCGTTCGGCGTCAAACGAGGTATCTGTTTCGAGCAGGCGGCCGATTTGATCTTTAATCCGCGCGCGGATCGCGTCGACAGATCGCGAGGGGGATGCCCGCACCGTCGCGGTTATCCGTTCGATGTCGTTGACCTGCTCGCTGATGACAGATGCGAGGCGGGCGCCTTCGGCACGGCGTGCCTCAGCGAGGCGTTCGAGCGCGACATCGAATCCAGCGATGAGTTGCTTTTCTCGCGCAGCACGCGCGTCGGCCGTCTCGCTCGTGTCGTTCTGGTCGAGCACCCCTTTGAACGCGAGCAACGCGGCCGTGTCGGGCCGTGCGCCGCCGATCAACTCGGCAGCGCGGTCTGCCGCCTTCACGAGATCGGCGAGGACGGCTTCATTCAGCCGGAGCGCGCCTGCCGCTTGGAGGCGATCGATCGTCAGAGTGGCGTTGACATTGCCGCGCACGAAACGCTTGGCAGCGAGTTCTCGCAACGCCGGTTCAATGGCGTCATTGCCGGGCGGCAGACGCATGCGAATATCCAAGCCTCGGCCGTTGACGCTGCGCGCTTCCCACGCCCAAACGAAGCCCTCGCCGGCTCCTTCGGAACGGCCAAATCCGGTCATGCTTGCGATGGTCATGAATTATCCTGCGCGGCACCGGCGGAGGCCGGCGGCGCAACTTACCCCCATGCCTTCACGAACGCCAAGGGTTCGCATCTCATTGGGGATAACGGCGGCACCGGATCAGGGCGTTGCGGCCGGTGCGGGCGTCGTTTTGGTCTGCGTCGTAACTGTCGATGGGGCAGCCGCCGGCTTCGCGGGCGCGGCTTGTTTTTGCGCAGGCTTTTTATCGGCGGCCGCCGGCTTCGCGTCCGATGCTTTGGGCGCCGTGGTCTTGGCTGATGAAGGTCTCGCGGCAGGAGCCGCAGGTGGCGGCTCGGCCTGTTCGGGGATCGGCGTGACGTCTGGATTGGGTTGTAGATCGTCTCCCGCCGCGTCCGCAGCTTGAGCGTCAGCTTTGGCCTTCTTCTCGACCTGCCGCCACTTCTGAACGGCGCTGTTGTGGTCTTTCAGCGTTTCAGAGAACGCGTGACCGCCGGTGCCGTCGGCAACGAAGTAGAGGTCGTTGGTTTTTGCGGGCTTGAATGTTGCTTCGAGCGCCGCCTTGCCCGGATTGGCAATCGGACCGGGCGGCAGGCCGTTGATCTGATAGGTGTTGTACGCGGTCTTGGTTTCGATATCGGCTTTGGTGATGCCACGGCCAAGCGGCCCAGCGCCGGCATTGATCCCGTAAATGATCGTCGGGTCCGACTGTAGACGCATGCCCTTCTTCAGCCGGTTGTAGAACACGGCCGCAACCCGCTCGCGTTCGTCGGCCTGACCTGTTTCTTTCTCGACGATCGAGGCGAACGTAATGGCCTCTTCGACTGTTCTCAGTGGCAATTCAGCGGAGCGCGTATCCCAATGTTTTGCGATCACGCGCTGCATCGCGCCTTGCATCGTCTCGATGATTTCCTGGCGCGAGGTGCCCTTCGAGAACTGATACGTGTCCGGCAGCAGCGTGCCTTCGCGTGGGAGGACGCTGATTTCGCCGGTGAGATTTTCTTCACCCTTGAGACGTTCGACAATCTGCTTGCTGGTCAAGCCTTCGGGCACCGTCACCTTGTACATGACGGATTTTCCGGACGCGATTGTCTCGGTGACTTCGCGCATCGAGGCGTGCGCATCGATTTCAAATTCGCCGGCTTTGAGATCCTGAACTTTTTTGCCAAGCATCGACTGAACCAGCAGACCGCCGATGAACGTCCAGCGATTGGTGATGATACCTTCGCGCTCCAGGCGCTCGGCGATTTCGCGGCGGCCCTCGCCTTTCGGCACGACGATCATGCGTGGTGCATCAAGGGGACCCGGCGCTTCGTACTGGTGATATACGGCGAGGCCTATACCCGACAGTGTCAGCATACCGACGAGCGACACGGTGAGCAGGCCACTGAAGAAGCGGACGAAACCCGAGACGAACCGCGACGGTTCACGGGTTTCAAGACCACGGGGTCGCGACGGCGCGCGACCAGGTTCCAAGCGCTCCGCCGGACTGCGCGCGGCGGCCGTCTTCGTGCGGACCGTAACGTCAGGCCGTTTTTTGCGACTGCTCATACCGCGAAAATACCAATAGTTTTAAATGCCGGAAGCTGGCGCAATGCGCGCTAACCCCGGCGCGACGCGATACCCCCTGATGTGACAGAGACGGTCGGCGCAAAATGTGGCGAAACCGCGAAATCAACCGCCTTATGCGACGCGGCGGAACACCAGCGAGGCGTTGGTACCGCCGAACCCGAACGAATTCGAAAGCGCGACGTTGATTTCCATCTTTTTCGCGGCATGTGCACAAAGATCAATCGCCGTCTCAACACTCGGATTATCAAGGTTAAGCGTCGGCGGCGCGATGCCGTCGCGGATCGCAAGTACCGAGAAGACGGCTTCGACGGCGCCAGCAGCACCAAGCAGATGTCCGATCGCCGATTTGGTCGACGACATCGTCAGTTTGCCGGCGCTATTGCCGAACAACCGTTCGACAGCGCCGAGCTCGATCTCGTCGCCCATCGGCGTCGATGTGCCGTGGGCATTGACGTAGTCGATCTCATCGACGGTCAGGCCCGAGCGATTGAGGGCCGCCTTCATGCAGCGGAATGCGCCGTCGCCGCTCTCGGCCGGCGCCGTGATGTGGTAGGCGTCGCCCGACATGCCATAGCCGATGACTTCAGCGTACATCTTCGCGCCGCGGGCCTTCGCGCGCTCATAGTCTTCGAGCACGACGATGCCTGCGCCCTCGCCCATGACGAAGCCGTCGCGGTCCTTGTCGTAGGGGCGTGAACCTTTGGTCGGATTGTCGTTAAAGCCCGTCGAAAGTGCGCGGCAAGCGATGAAACCGGCCATGCCGATCCGGCAGATTGGGCTTTCAGCGCCACCTGCTACCATGACATCAGCATCGCCCAGCGCCACCATGCGCGCCGCGTCACCGATCGCGTGCGTACCCGTCGCGCAGGCCGTGACGACCGCGTGGTTCGGCCCTTTCAGACCGTGGCGGATCGAGACGTAGCCGCCCGCAAGATTGATAAGACGGCCCGGAATGAAGAACGGCGAAACGCGGCGCGGGCCTTTTTCGTTGAGCAGCAGCGAGGTGTCGGCAATACCCGACAATCCACCGATGCCGGCGCCGATCAACACGCCGGAGCGTTCCTGCTCATCCTGCGTCTTGAGTGAGATACCGCTATCCTTGATCGCCTGCTCGGCCGCCGCCATCGCGTAGATGATGAAGTCGTCGACTTTGCGCTGCTCTTTTGGTTCCATCCAGTCGTCTGGATTAAATTGCCCGTTGCCGTCTTTTCCACGCGGGACGAAGTTGGCGATCTGGCAGGAAAGGTCCGAGACCTCGAACTCTTCAATGCGTCTGGCGCCGCTTTTGCCCGCGAGCAAAGCCGACCATGAGGCTTCGACGCCGCAACCGACCGGCGTCACCAATCCCAAACCTGTAATGACCACGCGCCGCATGATCTCTGTCCTTACGAGAGGTTTTAATGGCCGGCCCGAAGCCGGTCCGCACGGCCGGTGGACAAGCGCCACCAAAGCTGATGCGGCAGATTACACGCCACTTGATACGACACACTTGATATGACAAGGGGCCGGTAGAACCAGCCCCCCGTTCAAAAGCACTTCAAACCGAATGGTCGGCCGAACGATGCGAACATAAATACCAGCAGCTCAATTAGGCAGCGCTGGCGTTCTTTTCGAGAAACTTTACGGCATCGCCGACCGTCAGAATGTGCTCTGCAGCGTCGTCCGGAATTTCGCAGCCAAATTCTTCTTCGAACGCCATGACGAGTTCGACCGTATCCAAGCTATCGGCGCCCAGGTCGTCGATAAAGCTGGCGTTTTCCGTGACCTTATCGGTCTCGACGCCGAGATGCTCAACAACGATCTTCTTCACGCGCTCTGCGACATCGCTCATCGTCTATCCTCGTGTCTTTCTTTCAGGGGCTCGGCTGCGTTGAGAAGCTCTCGGTCGTCAGCATGGCCGTTCTTGTATTCTGCTCTAGTCTTTTGGTCGGCTACATTATGTAGATTAGGATGCGCACCGGAAGTGCCGATTTTCGAATCCCAAGATTTTATTTGCCCTTGGCGTTAGCTCGAAAGTGAATTCCAAACCAATGCCATTCTGAGCATCCTGAGCGGGTTTTCCCCAGAACATGACCTCAGCCGGGCGCGGTCATACGCCCGAAAAACGTGGTGTCGTTAACACAATTCCCCCGCAATGCAAAGCATTGGACCCCGGCCATTGCGGCGCTTCCGGAGCGCGGCAAAACCGCCTGAAAACCGCGATTTTGCGTTTACCATAGGGGCTGCCGCAATGATCGGCAGCGGCGTCGGTACGCCTTTTGGCCAAGGCGCACCAGACAGCCGGTCAAACCATCGCCATGCCGCCGTTGATGTGCAGCGTCTGGCCGGTGATGTAGCCGCCTTCGTTTGACGCCAGATACAGGCAGCCGGCGGCAATATCCGTCGGACTTCCAAAGCGCTGGGCCGGGATAATCGCTGCGATTTCGCCTTTCTGCTTGTCATTCAGCACATCGGTCATCGCGGTCTGGATGAAGCCTGGTGCGATGCAGTTGGCGGTGATGCCGCGGGACGCGACTTCGCGCGCAAGACTTTTGGTCATTCCGATCATACCGGCCTTGGAGGCCGCATAATTGCCCTGTCCGGGGTTGCCGAACACGCCCGAGACGGAGGCGATATTGATGATGCGGCCGTAGCCGGTTTTTGACCGCATCATGTGACGCGATCCGGCGCGGCACAACATGAACGTCGACGTTAGGTTGACGGCGATGACGTCGTCCCACTGCTCGTCCTTCATGACCATGAAGAGGTTGTCTTTGGTCAAGCCGGCGTTGTTGACGAGGATGTCGAGACGCCCGCCGACGGCTTTGACGGCTTCGTCGATCAGCTTGCCGACACTCGCGCGGTCGCCGAGATCGCAGGGCACGATGTGGACGCGGTCGCCGAGTTCCTTCGCCAACGCCTCGAGCGCTTCGACCTTGCGGCCGGAGATTGCGACGGTCGCGCCGTGCTTATGGAAGACGCGCGCAATCTCGGCGCCAATGCCGCCGGTTGCGCCGGTGACGAGTGCTGTCTTGCCTGTCAAATCGAACATAGTGTCTCCTTAAGCCATGAGTGCTGGAAGCGCGGTATCGATATCGGCCGGAGCGCCGATGCTCGTCGCGTTCGCCGTTGATGCCGTGCGCTTGACGAGACCGGCGAGCACTTTGCCCGACCCGATCTCGTAGAAATCCGTGATGCCGTTGGCGGCCATGTAGGCGACGCATTCGCGCCAGCGCACGGTCCCGACGACCTGCTCGACGAGGCGTCTTTTGATCTCTTCAGGGTCTGAAATCGCCGATGCGACGACATTCGCGACGACGGGCACCGCAGGCTTGTTGACCGTGACTTTGCTCAACGCCTCAGCCATCGCGTCTGCTGCAGGTTGCATCAGCGCGCAATGGAACGGCGCGGAGACAGGTAGCGGCACCGCACGGCGGACGCCGTGGGCTTTGCCAATCTCTGCGACGCGATCGATCGCGCGCTTGTGGCCCGAGAGCACGACCTGAGTCGGTTCGTTGTCGTTGGCGACCTGACAGCAATCGCCTTGCGCGGCTTCGGCCGCGACCTTGACAGCAACATCCATACCGACGCCGAGGAGTGCTGCCATCGCACCCTCTCCGACCGCAACGGCCTTCTGCATCGCCTGACCGCGCAACTTCAAAAGACGCGCCGTATCGGCAAGCGAGAACGTCCCAGCCGCTGCGAGAGCCGAATACTCACCGAGCGAATGGCCGGCGACGAATTTGACTTTGTCCTGAAGACGAAAGCCCTTTTCTTGCTCGAGCACGCGCATGACGGCCATCGAAACGGCCATGAGCGCGGGCTGCGCATTTTCAGTGAGGGTCACCGTGTCTTTCGGGCCGTCCCACATGATCGCCGACAGTTTTTGGCGGAGCGCCTCATCGACTTCGTCGAAGACGGCGCGTGCGGCTGCAAAATTCTCAGCCAGCGCTTTGCCCATGCCGACGTCCTGGCTGCCCTGCCCCGGGAATACGAATGCGATGGCCATGAAAGTGATTTTCCTCCACCTGACCGGGTCTGATGCCCGAAATTTGAGGCCTAAGGGCACTCAGGCGGCGCGGCTGTCAAGGTGGCGCGGGCCCCCTCCTTGCGGCAAGCAGACGCGATCAGACCGCGGTGCGGCGGCGATTAGGCTGGCGGCGCATCGCGGAGCAGGCCTGCCAAGTCGAGCGGCAGGGTGACCATCGCAAGATTGCCGGCGGAATCGCGTGGCCATTCAGTGTCCGGCCGGTCCCAATAGAGTTCGACGCCGTTGCCGTCGGGATCGTCTAGATAGAGCGCCTCGCTGACGCCGTGGTCGCTGGCGCCCGTCAACGGATAATTGGCGTCGCGCAAGCGGCGGAGCGCGTCTGCCAGGGTGGCGCGTGTCGGATAGAGGATCGCTGCGTGGAACAGACCCGTTGTTTCAGGTTCCGGTCGCCCACCACCTCTGCTCTGCCAGGTATTAAGCGCGACATGATGATGGTAGCCGCCCGCCGACAGGAACACGCCCTGTGCGCCGTAGCGCTGCGTAACCTCGAAGCCGAGCACGTCCCGGTAAAACGCGAGCGCGCGATCGAGATCTGCGACTTTCAAGTGGACATGACCGATGCGAACGCCGGGGTCGATCATGCGGGTCATAACTATGCTGCCTTGAAGAGTTTGCTTCCGCCCCACACTAAAAGCGCGGTCAACCATCCGGCAATCAGCCCGACGATGGCCGCGCCCGTCGCCGACGCGAGCCACGCGAGCGCGCCGCCGACGATCGGAACGGATGACGCGATGGATGCTGAGATATTCTGCAAGAAATGCTCCGGCCCGGCATGGCCGAACTCCGCAAGTCCGTGAATGAGAATGCCGCCACCCACCCAGAGCATCGCGAATGTGCCGACCAGCGACAAAAACTTGAGAAATGGCGGCATACCGCGAACGAGAGCATGGCCGATACCGCGCGCAATCGCGCTTTCTTTCTGCGCCAGATAGACACCGAAATCATCGGCTTTGACGATAAGGGCCACGGCGCCGTAAACGCCAGCCGTGACCATGACGGCGACGACGGCGAGGACAAGCGACTTCGTGAACAGATCCGGTTCGGTGATGCTCGCTAACGCGATCGCCATGATCTCCGCCGAGAGCACGAGATCGGTGCGGATGGCGCCTGCTATCTTTTCGTTTTCGATGACCTGCGGATCGGTTGCCGATGACAGCACGGCTTTGGCTTTCTCTGCCGCTGCGTCGTGTCCCGACATCATCTCATGAACTTTCTCGTACCCTTCAAACGCGAGATAAAGTCCGCCGACCATCAGGATCGGGGTCAGCAGCCACGGCGCGAAAACCGACAGGGCTATCGCTGCGGGCAAGAGAAACAGCAGTTTGTTCTTCAGCGATCCAAGAGCAATTTTGCCGATGATCGGCAGTTCGCGTTCGGCAGCCAGGCCGACGACGTAGCGCGGCGTGACCGCAGCATCGTCGATCACGATGCCGGCGGTTTTCGACCCGGCTTTCGCGGCTTGCCCAATCGCGTCATCGAGTGTTGCTGCGGCGACTTTGGTAAGCGCGACGACGTCGTCGAGAAGTGCCAACAGTCCGCCGCTCATGCCGATAGTCTCCGATGGGTGGCCGATTTGCGACCATTGCGTTCGATAGCCGAACTTGCCCTGATCCGGCGGAACCGCGCAAGGGTGACACTGGCGCAGCGCCCGCCTAGTGCCTGCGCTCCCAGCGCGCAGCGGTCATCGATACGGCCGCGCCGAGGACGAGCAGCGCCGCCGCGATCCAAGGCAGCTCCGGCAACCATCCGCCATTGATCATCGCGCCGCCTAGGCCCGAACCGAGCGCCTGGCCGAGATAAATCGCCGACGTGTTGAGCGCAATCGATGCCGACGTCAGTTCGGGCGCGAGACCCGCAAGTCGCGCCTGCTGGATCGAATTCGTCGCGAATGTTCCAAGACCCCATAGCGTTGCACCAGCGAGCACAATCGGCAGCACGCTCGCGCCTGAGCCCCAGATAGCCAAACCGCCGGCCATTGCCAACAACGAGATGTGCGCGGCGCGTGTCGCGCCAATGCGGCCGACGGCGCGGGTTGCAATCACGTTGCCGAGTGTCGCCGAGACGCCATACCAGGCAAGCACGAGCGTCAGCAGCGTCGCGCCCGCACTGAGAGAATCTTCGAGCGACGGCGTCAGGTACGTGAAAAACGTGAACTGCCCCGTTCCGTTCAAAATCGTGACGAGCAGCACGAGCATGAGCGCTGGGCTTTTGACGACGCGCATCCAGGACTGGCTGCTGAGACTTGGAATGCGCACGCCTTTGGCAAGCGTCAGCGCGACGGCAATGAATGCCATCGCCGACAACAGCGCGACGATTGCAAACGCCGCACGCCAGCCGAACGTGTGCGCAATGAAGCCGCCAAGCGGCATACCGCCAACGGTCGCGAGCGACCAGCCGATGAAAATCATCGTGATCCCGGCTGAGCGCTTCTCAGGCGGAAGCAGCGCGCCGACGGTGGCGGCGGCCTGCGGCGTGAAGATCGCGGCCGCGACACCGATCGCGACGCGTGCAGCGAGCACCATTTCGAAATCGGGCGCCAGCGCAGATGCCGCATGAGCGACGACGTAGATCACGAGCGCAGTCAGTAAAATAGCACGCCGGTCGATCTGGCTCGTCAACGCGGCGATCAGCGGCGCGCCTATCGCGACGACGATGCCGCTCACGGCGATCAGCGAGCCGGCACTTGAAACGGTCACGGCGAGGCCCGATGCCAGTTCGGTCAGCATGCCGGCGGGCAGCAAGATGCCGGTACCGATCACGAAATTGCCGAACAGCAGCGCCCACAGCAGTGCGCGACCGGCGGCAGGTGGCGGACCAGTAGGTGCTGGGGCTTCAGCCGGCAATCCTGCCGCCTCTGCGGGCGCGAGCGTCATGGGTGTCGGTTTCGGCACAATGTTTGGGATGCGAAAAAGCGCGGCCGCCCGGGTGGGCGCCGCGCCATCGTAATCGCAAAAGCCAAGGCGCAACACCATGCGCCGAAACGAATGCCTGACCTGCTTCCGCCGCGCTCAGTGCGGACGGCGCAGGACTGCGGCGTATTTGGTTAAGTGCGGCCGATTAGGCGTCGACCGGCTCGACTTCGCAGAGTTCGCCGTCAACGAGGTCGAACATGACTTCGCTACCGTCGGCTTCGGCGGCTTCGAGCGCTTCGACGAGATCTTCGTCGATCGGCGCAATCTTGAGTTCCGAAACGCGCGCGGATGCGCCCATCTCGTTCATGGTCGCTTCGCCTTCGGTACGCGCTTCGGCTTCCGTCGCTTCAACCGACCAGATCGTGTCTTCCGTGTATGCTGCGAACTTCATGATGTGCTCCCTCAAACACGCACAGACCCCATGCCATAGATGAGCGTCCTGGAATGGTCCCGTGCACTCTCAAATTCACCGGAGGCCGGACTACGCCATGATTCGTGTGGCGGCGGGATGGTCGATATTTTTGTTTTTGGGCTTGTCATCGCGAACGCGGGCTCTGCCGACCGATTGAGTTGTGGATACTCTCTTGGTGGCGCTTGGCGACTCCCCTGCGGGGAGCCGGCCGCCAAGCGGGCTGATGTTTCGCCGGCCGCCGAACGCATTTAATGTTGCGCCGGCCGCCAAGCGCGGAGCGCTGAGCTTGGGTTCAGGCTTTTGGATCAGGACAGAGGCGTGCTACGCCTTTGCCGCGGCTGACTGAGACCGTGGCGCGGCCCGTAGGACCGTGATTCGCGGCGTTTGGCGGTCGCCGAGGTTTCCGAACCTTACCCAGGGCGCACTTCCGGTGCCCGCCGCGAGGCAGGTTTGCGATGGCCCTGCGGGAACCCTTCGGGGCTTCCCCCGCCGCCGCGATCCGGTACCGGGAGTGTGGCTCTAATCTTGATCGCATTGCCGGAGACGCGACGTGGAAGTCTACAACCCCTGGCCGCTCATCGTTGTGTTGCTTGGGCTTGGCGCGCTTGCGCTCACCGCAATAAGCATGCTGACCAGCAGAGTATGGTTCGCGACCGTGCCGGAGAACTCGCGCGGGCTCGTCTATCAGCATGGAAAATTCGAGAAGGTTGTCGCGCCGGGCCGGTATTGGCTGCTCCATGGCCGCTCGGTTCTGCTGGTCCCCATGAACGAGCAGATCATCGCCGTGTCCGGGCAGGAAGTCATGACGAGCGACCGGCTCGCGGTGCGGCTGTCAGCACTCGCAAAATTCAAAATCGTTGATGCGCGCGTGGCGCAGGAAAAGTCGAATGGCGGGTTCTATCAGCCGGTCTACTACGCGATCCAGATCGCGATGCGCGAGGTTGTTGCCGGATTGACGCTTGAAGAATTGCTCGACACGCGCGGCAATCTCGATGCGGCGCTGAAGGAAAAAGCGGCGGCGGCGTTCGCGCATGAAGGCTGCGAACTGATCTCGGTTGCTGTACGCGATTTGACCTTGCCGGCCGAAGTCCGCCGCTTGGCGACAGACGTGGCGCGCGCAAAACTGGAAGCGACTGCAAGCTTGGAGCGCGCGCGTGGCGAACAGGCGTCGCTGCGTGCGTTGTCGAACGCAGCGCGGCTGATCAAGGGCAATCCGGAACTCATGAACTTGCGGGTGCTGCAGGCGCTGTCGGCGACACCCGGCAAAGCCGCCCCGACCATCATACTCGGTGGCTCGGCCGGGATCGTGCCGGTGCCGGCGGGTGGTGGCGACGAACAACCGCCCGAGCGTTGATTGTGCCGGCCGCCTTTGAGCTGGGCCAAAATGGCGGCCATTCTGTCAATTCCATCGCGCCAGATCCCGCAGCGTGACGATCACGAGCTATGTTTTCGGCGTTGCTTTTAACGAACAACGTGCGGCAACGGTGGCGGCACGACCGGTTGATCTGCGCTTCGCCGGTGAAGGTGAAGAAGTACGGCAGCAAAGGCCCAAAACATAATTCCGAACGAAAATAGGAGGCAGGCCAGGATTTCGTGGATGGCGCTCTTTGCGCCCGAAAGCACTCCGACACCAAACAGCGCCCAAACGGCACCCGCTATCATAAGAAATGCTGGCATTTGTGCCCCCTTTTAGTTGACTCAACCGTATGCGGGATGATGGGAGGAATTGCCATTGACCATTGGCTGATGTGCACAATTCTCATGGTGCGGACCGCGCCTCGCGAGCTGAGACGCGCCACGCAATGTGCCCTTGCCACCCCTCGCTGCCCCGTGTATACGGCGCGCTTCACCCGCTCCGGTTGGAGGCTGAACGGGGGCTTGGGTTGTCTCTGCGATACGGCAGGCAGAACACAAGAGGGCATCAGAGCCCGTCCCCCAGTGTCTTCTCCTTAGAGTACTGATCTTAGAGCCTTTCTCGGGCTCTTAGGGCTTTGCACCGGAGGGATGACGCATCTGGACACTCAGATGTGAAACCGAAAACGAAAGGCTGATCCGTATGCCGCTTTACGAGCATACGTTCCTGGCGCGCCAGGACGTGACCCAAGCCCAAGTCGAAGCGCTGATGAAGGAATTCGAAGGCGTAATCGCAGCTGGTCAGGGCAAAGTGACCAAGCAGGAATATTGGGGCCTCAAGGGTCTCGCATTCAAGGTCAAGAAGAACCGCAAGGCACACTACGCCTTCTTCAACATCGATAGCCCGCCGGCTGCGGTTGCTGAAATGGAGCGTCTGATGGGTATCAACCCGGACGTCATCCGCTTCCTGACGGTCCGCGTCGAAGAGCTCGAAACTGAACCGTCGATCCAGATGCGCAAGCAGGATCGCGAAGAACGCGGTGATCGTGGCGATCGCGGCGGCTTCGGTGGCGGTGGCCGTGGTGGCTTCGGCGGTGGTGGCGGTCGTGGCGGCTTCGGTGGTGGTGGCGGCCGCGAAGGCGGTTCGACATTCCGTCCGCGTCCTCCGCGCGAAGGTGAAGCACCGCGCGCGCCGCGCGAAGGTGGCTTCGCAGATCGTGGTCCGCGTCCTCCGCGTGATGGCGATGCGCCGCGTGCGCCGCGCCTGCCGCGTGACGGTGGCCCGTCTTCAACTGGTTCGGAGGGCTAACATATGGCTGAGATCGCAACACCCGGTGGCGCCCAGCGCCGTCCGTTCCATCGCCGCCGCAAGACTTGCCCGTTCTCGGGCGATGCTGCGCCGAAAATTGATTACAAAGACGTTCGTACGCTCGGCCGTTACATCTCCGAGCGCGGCAAGATCGTCCCAAGCCGCATCACCGCGGTTTCGGCGAAGAAGCAGCGTGAACTCGCGCGCGCCATCAAGCGTGCACGTTTCCTCGGCCTGCTGCCGTATGTGATCAAGTAAGAATTCCCCCTCTCCCCATTCTTATGGGGAGAGGGTTGGGGTGAGGGGCAACCGCTCGTTCGGTGCTTGTTGCAGCCCCTCACCCTAGCCCTCTCCCCGCAAAGTGCGGGGAAAGGGGATAATTCCAACAGTTGAGCAAGTGGCTTGCCGGCTTCGCTCTAACCGCTTTCAGCGCGGGACAGCAGACGACGATGACGACGAACCAACTCACCCTGGCCATTGCTGCCGGCCTTATCTCGGCCGTCGTATTCGCGTCGGCGACGACGGGCCCGATGATCTTGCGGTTCGTTCTGTTTTTCTTGACGCCTCTGTCTCTTTATCTCGCGGGTCTCGGAATTGGCCCGCGCGGCGCAGCCATCGCCGCGTTTTCCGCGACCGTCACAATTCTTTTTCTAACGAACCCGCTTGCGGCGCTGGTGTTCGCGGTCAGCGCCGGTGCGCCCGCCGTAATCGCAACGCGGCTAACATTGCTCGGCCGCCCGCTCAATGACGAAGATGGCGCCCCGCTCGAATGGTATCCGATCGGCCGCATCGTGCTGGCAGCGGCGCTGTTCGGTGGAATATTCGCGACGCTCGCGATTCTGATCATGGGGGGCGATGTCGAGGCGCTGGGCAAGGCGATGCGCACGCTTGTCGAGAGTTTCGTCAAGACGGAGATGCCGCAAATTCCAGGCGCCGCACCTCTGACCGACGCTCAGATTGATGAGATCTCAAAGCGCGCGCTCGGCCTGTTGCCGACAACGCTCGCGGCGCTGTCGATGGTCACGACGGTGCTCAATCTCTGGCTCGCGGGCCGCATTACGCTGGCGTCCGAGCGGCTTGTCCGGCCGTGGCCTGATCTCAGCACAATTGCGCTGCCCTCGAGTGCCGCGGTCTTCCTGGCGCTTGCGATGGTCGCGGCCTTCATGGGCGGTTTGCCTGGGCTGATCGCGGGCGGGTTCGCCGGCGCGCTGACCATAGCCTTCGCGATCGTCGGGCTTGCGGTTGCGCATTTCATGACACGCGGATCGCCGTGGCGAAATTTCGTGCTCGCGGCGCTCTACACGGGCCTCGTGCTTTACACGCCTGCCATCGTCCTGCTGCTCGCGGTCGTTGGCCTTGGCGAAACCATTTTTTCCTATCGCGCGAGAGGTGCTCCACCGCCTGCCGCGCCGGACTGACACGCGCATTCACAACTTTTGAGACACCACCAATTTCAACGATCAAACCAAACACAAACGAACACACTTAGGAGAACACGAACATGCAAGTCATTCTGCTACAGCGCATCGGCCGCCTCGGCCAGATGGGTGACATCGTCAACGTCAAGAACGGCTATGCCCGCAACTTCCTGCTGCCGCAGAAGAAGGCCTTGCGTGCAACCGAAGAGAATAAGAAGGTTTTCGAAGGCCGTCGCGCCCAACTCGAAGCTGAAAACCTGTCGCACAAGAAGGACGCCGAGGCCGTTGCAGCGAAGCTCAATGGTCAGTCGTTCGTCCTGATCCGTGCCGCCGGCGATACGGGCCAGCTCTATGGATCGGTTTCGACGCGTGATATCTCTGACCTCGTGACGGCGGGTGGTTTCACCGTCGACCGCAATCAGGTTCTGCTCGACAAGCCGATCAAGGCGCTCGGCGTGACGCCGGCCAAGGTTCAGCTCCACCCGGAAGTTGTCGCCGACATCACGCTGAACATTGCCCGCTCGCAGGACGAAGCCGACAAGCAGGCGAAGGGCGAGAACGTCTCGGTCGTCAAGGATGAGGCGCCTGAAATCGAAACCTTCAGCGGCGAAATGTTCGAGGAAGGCTCGGGTCCTGCTTAGTATAGGCCCGGCCTAAACTCGGCAGCACGTCGGACGATCAAACTATAGAACCCTGGGCCTCGCGCCCAGGGTTTTTTGTTTGACTGTGCCGAGAGTGTGGCTCGTCTGTCACGCGGTTTCGACGTCAAGTGCGCTACTGATCTTGAGCAGCGTGTCGCGTTGGGAGGGTCGAATGTCCGAGGTTGCACAACCGAGCCTGATCGGCAGGACGATCGATTACATCCTCGGCCGGAATACGTTGATCGGCATTGCGTCGTTCATGCTGCTCATCATATCGGGTTACGCGACGTGGCATGGGATGCGCGACTTTATCGTCGGGGTATCATCGACCGCGAATGTCGAAGCAGCCGGTGGCGGCCTATCGGTATCGAACGACGTGCTCGTGATTGCCGTCGTCGTCGCATTGACGTTTCTGATGTGGCTGACGCTGCGCGAGACGTTCGGCGCCAAGCGGCGCCTGCGCGAACGTCTCGTGACGTTTCCCCTCTATATATTCCTCGCGATCTGGTCGATCGGCTTCGGCTACGGCTTCTGGTGGAGTTTGATCTCCGGCGAAGAAGCGACGCGCACGGGGCTATCGGGATTGCAGGAAGATGCGCGTGACGCAAGTGCAGTCGTTGCGGCGCGCCTCGATGCCGTCAAAGGGCAGCTCGACAATGTCGTCAACTGGTCGGAAAGCCAGATGGCGCGCGAAGAGACGAGCGGTGGCAGTTGCGGCACGCCGTCCGGCGCTGGCCGCGGACCGTTGTACAACGCCCGCCGCAGTGTTCGCGACAGCGTCAGCAATCTCCGCGAAGGCATGACCAAATCCTGGCTCGAGCCCGTGCAGGCCGACGTCGAAGCGCTTCGTCAGGCCGCCGCAGTCCTCGGCGGCGCAACGGTCGAAGAGCGCCAGCGGAATTTCGAAGCCAAGGCGTCGGAGATCCGCGGACGCGCACGCAACATCGCCGCGCGCAGCAACCAGCTCGGGCAATCGACAGCGGCGGAGATGCGGGCATTAGCGGCATCGGTTTCGACGCCGCCCGGCAAAACGGGATCATCGTGTTTCGATCCGACGCTGGCGGAGCGGTTGAACGAAGCGGCCGTACAGGCTGAGCAGCCAGCCGAATTGAAATTGCGCGAGGCCGTCTTCAACGAAGGCCCCGCCGGTGTCGCGAACGCCGTCAAGAACCTCTGGAGCAATATCGGCGCTTACACATCGAGCGCGTTCCGGTACCTGTTTGCGGGCGGCAGCGGGGCTGCGAGCGGGCACACCGATAGCGGCGAACCGATTACCGGCCGTGACGTCATCGCGCTGCTGGCAACCATCGGCATCGATTTAGGCCTGCTCGCGCTTGCGATCGTCAACCCCGCGCGCGAACCGCCGTCCGTCCGGCCGTCGGGGGCGCTGGCGCGCCAAATCCGCGATGCGATCGATACCGCGATCAACCGCGCACCCGGCGCCGACTTCGAATGGGTACGCCGGCATTTCGTCCATCACAACAAGGCGTCGTATCTCGTCATTCCGAACCTCTACAGTTGCGACCCCAATGACAAAGACGAGTCCGCCAAGGCGATGGCGGTCAATCAACTGGCCGGTGTTTTGAGCGATCTCGAACTTGTGCGCTGGCCGAAGGGCGGCAAAAGGTGGCTATTCCAGGAAAACGAATTGAAAAAGCTGAAAGCGGAGGAGTCTGTTGGAAGCGACACCGATCTGACCGCCATCCGCAAGAAGTGGGCTGAGGAACAAGGCTTCAGCGCGGAGGAGGCAAAACAATATGCCGACAAGCGCGCGGTCAGAAATCACGGCCTCTTCTCAAAAGCCGAGCGCGCTCTGCAGATTGCCGGGTGGAGCGAAAAGGCGCGCAACGACATCGAGATTTTCAAACTCGTCGATACCGAGGGACTGACGCCGTTGCTGATGGTTCTCAATGAACCGGGGGCCGCGAAATCAACGTCCGGTTCTGACGATGCGGAGGCTTAGCAGACGTCGAGATGTATATGGCGCTTGCTGAATTTAGGCGGTCGGCGGCGCCACAACCGATTCGCCACCGCCAAGGGATTTCGGCGGACCTGATCGCCGCGTGTTGATAGCGGGGATGGAACGGGGGTAGACCCACTTCGGGGGTCGGCTTGCAATTTGAATCGTCTAGGGTCCGCGCATGGCAAATCCCGCAGTCCTCCCGGTCGAAAAGCTCAAAGCAGCCGCCTCGGCCACCGAACCGCTGACGTTCCGTCAAGCGCCGCACAATCTCGAAGCCGAGCAGGCGCTGCTCGGTGCGATCCTGGTTCACAACGAGTCGCTCGACCGCGTTTCCGGGTTTCTGTCGCCGGGCCATTTCTTCGATCCGCTGCATGGCCGGATTTTTGAAACGCTCGCAGCGCTGATCCACGCAGGTAAAGTCGCGACGCCGGTCACGGTGAAAACGTTCTTCGAGAACACCGATCCGATCGACGCGCAAACAAGCGTGCCGCAATACCTCGGACGCTTGGCGGCGAATGCGACGACGATCATCAACGCGGCCGAGTATGGCCGCACGATTTACGATCTGGCGACGCGCCGTTCGCTGATCGTCATCGGCGAAGACCTCGTCAACACCGCGTATGACAGCGCCGTCGATCATCCGCCGAAAGCGCAGATCGAAGACGCGGAAAGCCGCCTTTATACGCTTGCTGAAGCCAACAAGTACGGCCAGGGCTTCGAGAGTTTCCAAAGTGCGCTGACGCACGCCATCCATATGGCGAACGCGGCCTTCCAGCGTTCGGGACATCTCTCCGGCGCATCGACAGGATTGAGCGATCTCGACAACAAGCTCGGCGGATTGCAGCGCTCCGACTTGATCATTCTTGCAGGCCGCCCGTCGATGGGCAAAACCGCACTTGCCACAAACATCGCCTACAACGTTGCCAAAGCCTACAAGGGCGAGCGCTCCGCCAACGGCACGATGGAGACGACCGACGGCGGTATCGTCGGCTTCTTCTCGCTCGAAATGTCGAGCGAGCAGCTCGCGACCCGTATTCTTGCCGAGCAAGCCGAAATCTCGTCGGAGAAAATCCGGCGCGGCATGATCGACGAGACGGAATTCCGCAAGTTGTCGGAAGTCGCGGCTGAGATGTCGCGCATTCCGCTTTTCATCGACCAGACGGGCGGCATTTCGATTGCGCAGTTGTCGGCGCGCGCCCGTAAGCTGAAGCGTCAGCACGGCCTTGATTTGCTCGTCGTCGACTACTTGCAGTTGCTCGCCGGATCGAAAAAGGGCGGCGACGGCAACCGCGTGCAGGAAATCACCGAAATCACGACGGGGCTCAAAGCCCTCGCGAAAGAACTCGTCGTGCCGATCATCGCGCTGTCGCAGCTTTCGCGTCAGGTCGAGAACCGCGAGGACAAACGTCCGCAGCTCTCCGACTTGCGTGAATCGGGCTCGATCGAGCAGGACGCCGACGTCGTGATGTTCGTCTATCGCGACGAATACTATATCGAGCGCACGAAACCAGCCGAAGGAACGCCCGAATTCTCCGATTGGATGGCCAAGATGAGCCAGGCATCGGGCAAAGCTGAAGTGATCATCGGCAAGCAGCGTCACGGACCGGTTGGCACCGTGGAACTGTCGTTCGAAGGCCAGTTCACGCGCTTCGGCAATCTGGCGCGCGACTACATGCTGCCTGACCGGTGACCGCCATACCGACAGCACCGCGCATGACGAGCGATGTCCACGACACCGCGGACGCGGGGCTGTTGCTTGCCGGTGCGACCGGACTTGTCAGGGTCAATCTCGCAGCAATTGCATCGAACTGGCGTGCCCTCGCCGATCGCGTCGGGCCTGCGCGCTGCGGCGCCGTCGTCAAGGCGGACGCCTATGGGCTCGGCGCGGCGCGCGTGATCCCGGCACTGGCAGACGCCGGATGCACGGCCTTCTTCATCGCGACGCCCGGCGAAGCAGAGAGTGCCCGCGCACTGCTGCCGAAGGCTGATCTGTTCGCGCTCGACGGTCTTGCCGGCGACAGCGGCGAAACGTTCGCGCGGCTCGGCGTGACCCCGGTGCTCTCGACGCTCGACGATGTTGCGCGCTGGTCGGCGCAGGCAAGAGCACGCGGCGTCAAACTGCCGGCGGCGCTGCATATCGATACCGGCCTCAACCGGCTCGGGCTTCCTGCGCGCGATGTGCGGCGCATCGCGAGCGAAGCGGATCTGCGCGCGGGCCTCACGCTGCGGCTCGTCATGAGCCACCTCGCATCAGCCGACAATCCGGCCGACGCAAAGAACCGCGAGCAGCTTCTCGCATTCGAAACACTGACCGCGCTTTTCCCAAGCGTACCGCGCTCGCTTGCAGCGTCCGACGGATTGATGCTCGGCTCGGCCTATCACTTCGATCTTGTTCGGCCTGGATACGCGCTTTACGGCGGGCAAGCATCTCAGTCGAACCCGGCGCCGGTCCGTCCCGCCGTCACCGTGATGGCGCGCATTCTCGCGATCAACGACGTGCCGCGCGGCGAGACGGTCGGTTACTCGGCAACGTGGCGTGCGACGCGGCCGTCACGCATCGCGACAGTAGCGGCGGGATATGCCGATGGCGTGCCGCGCTCCGCGAGTGCGCCCGATGGTCGGCCCGGCGGATACGTCATGATTGGCGATACCATCTCGCCCATCGTCGGCCGCGTATCGATGGATTTGATTACGGTCGACGTTACCGATGTGCCGCCGGGCATCGCGCGCGCGGGCGAATTCGCGAAGCTGATCGGCGATGGGCTGTCGATCGAGGACGCGGGCTATTCAGCCGGCACCATCGGCTACGAAATCCTCACCCGCCTCGGCCAACGGTTTGAACGCGTCTACATAGAGGACGCTCGCTAGCGATGGCCAAAGCATCCAAATCCATCTTCGTGTGTCAGGCGTGTGGGGCGACGGCGTCGCGCTGGGCGGGACGGTGCGCATCATGCGAAGAGTGGAACACACTCGTTGAAGAAACGGATGCCGGTCCGCCGCCTGGGTCCGGCGTCACGCAGAAAACCAAAGGCCGCATCGTCAAGCTTGAGACGCTGAAAGGCTCGACGGCGGAAGCGCCGCGTTTTTCGACCGGGAACGCAGAGCTTGATCGCGTGACGGGCGGCGGCATCGTTCCGGGTTCCGCCATTCTGATCGGCGGCGAACCGGGCATCGGGAAATCGACGCTGCTGCTGCAGTTGACGGCGTTCCTCGCAAAGTCGGGTCGACGCGCGGTTTATTTCTCGGGCGAAGAAGCCATCGCGCAAGTGCGGCTGCGCGCAGAGCGCCTCGGCCTTGCCGAAGCACCTGTTGGGCTCGCATCCGAGACCAATCTTTCGAACATTCTCGCGACCCTTGCCGACGGCAAAGCGCCCGATCTCGTCGTCATCGACTCCATTCAGACGTTGTGGGCCGACACGCTTGACGCTGCGCCAGGAACCGTCAGTCAGGTGCGGGCTGCCGCGCAGTCGCTCATCCGATACGCAAAAATGGCCGGCGCCGCCGTGCTTCTCGTTGGGCATGTGACGAAGGACGGTCAGATCGCCGGACCGAAAGTCATCGAGCATATGGTCGACACCGTGCTCTATTTCGAAGGCGATCGCGGGCACCCCTATCGCATCCTCCGCGCGGTCAAGAACCGCTTCGGACCGTCCGACGAAATCGGCGTCTTCGAAATGGTGACCGGCGGCCTGCGTGAAGTAGCAAATCCTTCGGAGCTGTTTCTCGGTGACCGCAGCGCCGTCAGCCCGGGCGCCGCCGTATTTGCCGGATTGGAAGGCACGCGTCCGCTGCTGGTCGAAATTCAGGCGCTCGTCGCGCCGTCAGGCCTCGGCACCCCGCGGCGTGCGGTCGTCGGCTGGGACACCAACCGCTTGAATATGCTGCTGGCGGTTCTCGACGCCCGCTGCGGTGTGTCATTTTCGAGCCACGATGTGTATCTCAATGTCGCCGGTGGCCTTAAAATCACAGAACCGGCTGGTGACCTCGCGGCCGCAGCGGCGCTGCTATCTTCGATTTCCGGCGTGGCGCTACCGCGGGACGCCGTCTATTTCGGCGAAGTCTCGTTGTCGGGTGCCGTGCGCGCAGCGTCCATGATGCAGGCGCGCCTTAAAGAGGCTTCGAAGCTTGGGTTTTCGAGCGCTGTCATACCGGAATCGGGCGACGCCGATGTACCGGGCGCAAAGCTCACACTGTCACGTATCAGCCACCTCAAGTCGCTTGCAGCAACCGCTTTGGCGTGCGACTGAACGGGAGCAGAACACCAACGGGACACGACGGCCGAGCGTTTGGGGACGCCGCCGCGCAACAGAGGGACGCCCGCCATCATGGGTCCATTGACCTACCTCGACATGGCGCTGCTCGCCGTGTGCTTCATCTCCGGCCTGCTCGCGATGTACCGCGGCCTGGCGCGTGAGCTGTTATCGATCATCTCGTGGATTGCCGCGGCTGCCGTCGGCGCCTGGATTTTCTTTACCAAAAAAGACTTCTCGACGGATATTGCCGCGCAAACCGGCCTGCCGCCGCAGATCGCGCTCGCCGTCGTCGCGCTGGTCGTGGCGCTTATTGTCCTCATTATAGTGCATCTGGTCACGGCGCGCATATCTGACGCCATTCTCGACAGCCGCGTCGGTATGATCGACCGCATTCTCGGCTTCGCGTTCGGCGTGGCGCGCGGGTTCATCCTGATCGTCATCCCGTACATGTTCTACGAGTCGTTCTTTCCGGATGAGAAATCGCACTTTCCGTGGGTCCGTGATGCGGCGTCGAAGCCCTATATACAGAGCACTGGCGCCAGCATCCGTTCCGTTTTGATGCAGGTTGTGCCGTCTTCGTTGACCACGCCGCCGACGACAGAGCCGGCGCCAGAGGCGACGACGCCCGGCCAGCAGGGTGGTCTTGAACTGCTTAATCGTGACGGTCGTTTGGTCACGCTGGCGTTCGGCTCCAAGCGGTACTATATGACGGCCGTGTGACGCGGCGGGATGGGCGACGTACCCGGCGCGTAGTGAGCTGAAGTTGCATTGCGTGAGTGGCTCCACCGGACAGTGGACGCAGGGTAACCGTTTCAGCGGCTGACGTGCGGGAGATGGCTATGACACAGTCGGGCAAGACTCTGGCGAGCACTATCCAACCTCAAGATGCGCGCGTCGAAAGTCCACCAGCGTCAACCGACATCAAGATCGACGGCCTGACATTCACGCGATACGGCGACGACCGGTTGCGCGAAGAATGCGGCGTGTTCGGCATCTTCAATCATCCCGACGCCGCCGCGATCACCGCGCTCGGGCTGCACGCACTTCAGCATCGCGGCCAGGAAGCGTCCGGCATCGTCTCGTATGATGGCCGCAAATTTCACTCCGAGCGCCGCATGGGCCTCGTCGGCGACAATTTCTCCAAGGCGCACGTCCTTGAGCGGCTCAAGGGCCGGATGGCAATCGGCCATAACCGCTACTCGACGACGGGCGATCCGTTGATCCGCAACGTCCAGCCGCTGTTCTGCGATATCGACACGGGCGGGTTCGCGGTCGCCCACAATGGTAATCTGACGAACGCATTGACCATTCGCCGCGAATTGATCTCATCCGGCGCAATCTGCCATTCGACATCCGACACAGAAGTCATTCTGCATCTGCTCTCGCGGTCCAAAAAGCGGCGCACGGTCGAACGCCTTATCGACGCGATCCGGCAAGTCGAAGGGTCCTACGCTCTCGTCTGCCTGACGAATGATATGATGATCGGCGCCCGCGATCCGATCGGTATCCGTCCCCTCGTTATTGGCCGCCTTGGCCTCTCCTACGTTCTCGCCTCCGAAACGTGTGCGCTCGATATCGTCGGCGCAGAATTCGTCCGCGAGGTCGAGAACGGCGAAGTCGTCGTGATCACGGACGAGGGTCTCGAAAGCCACCGGCCATTCCCAAAGCGCGCCGCGCGCCCGTGCATCTTCGAATACATTTATTTTTCACGTCCGGATTCAGTTGTCGGCGGCCGTACGGTTTACGACATCCGCCGCGAAATGGGGCTGCAATTGGCGCGCGAGGCGCCAGCCGATGCAGACGTCGTAGTGCCGATCCCGGACTCCGGCGTTCCCGCCGCCATCGGCTTTAGCCGCGAGAGCGGCATTCCGTTTGAACTCGGCATTATTCGTAACCACTACGTCGGCCGAACCTTCATCGAGCCAGAGCAGCGCATTCGCCAACTCGGCGTCAAACTCAAGCACTCCGCCAATTCTGGCGTCATCAAAGGCAAGCGCGTCATCCTGATCGACGACAGCGTTGTTCGCGGCACGACGTCAAAAAAGATCGTGCAGCTGATCCGCGACGCAGGCGCCACCGAAGTCCACATGCGGATCTCGTCGCCACCGATCACGCACCCGGATTTCTACGGCATCGATACGCCGAGCAAGCGCGATCTGCTTGCGGCAAACATGGACCTCGAAGGTATGCGCGCCTTCATGGGTGCTGACAGCTTGGCGTTCATTTCTGTCAACGGCATCTATCGGTCGATCGGCGTTGAAAGCCGCGACGATCGTGCGCCGCAGTTCACCGATCACTGCTTCACCGGCGATTATCCGACCGAGTTGACCGATCAGAACGGCGAAAGCCCGCCGCGTCAGTTGTCGCTGCTCGCCGAAGTCGGCTGAGACGCGCATAGGGTTCAACGATGATAGACGGACCATTAAAAGGCCGCGTAGCACTCGTCACCGGCGCATCGCGCGGCATTGGACGCGCCGTCGCCTTCGGATTGGCGAAGGCTGGATGCCACGTCGTCGTTACCGCACGCACGTTGGGGCAGCTCGAAAGCCTCGATGATGAAATCCAGGCAGTCGGTGGCGCGGCGACGTTGCTGCAGCTCGATCTCAAAAAGGGCGATCGCATCGATCAGCTGGGGCCAACGCTGTTCCAGCGCTGGGAGAAGCTCGATATTCTTGTCGCGAACGCTGGCATCCTTGGCCCGCTGTCGCCGCTCGGTCATGTCACCGAGGACGGATTTCTCGCAACGATCGACATCAATCTCAATGCCAATTGGCGTTTGATCCGCACGCTTGATCCGCTGTTGAAACGCTCGGACGCCGGCCGCGCCGTGTTCGTCACGTCGGGAGCCGCGAAAGGCCACTACGCGTATTGGGGCCCGTATGCCGCGTCGAAGGCGGGACTTGAAGCGCTCGTCAAAAGCTGGGCTGCCGAACTCGCCAATACCAACGTTCGCGCCAATCTGATCAACCCCGGCGCAACGCGTACGCAAATGCGCGCCAAGGCGTTTCCGGGCGAAGACGCCAATACGTTGCCGGCACCCGAAGATCTCGTGCCTCTGTTCCTCGAACTGACGTCAGCCGACTGCGACCGCAACGGCGACGTCGTCAATTTCCGCGAATGGCGCGAGCGCGGGCGGAGTGCGCCGGTGACAAGCGCTGCCGCCGACGCAACAGCGGAACTCTGATCCAACGCGATATTGATGCCTTACTCGGCGCCCTTCCCGCGTCGCCAAACCGCGCATGCCTATTTCGCTTGCGGGTTTGGTGCCGCACTGCCGGTCTTATCGGCAACGCATTTCTTCATGTGCGTGGTCAGTGCAGCGCTCGCCAGCTTCTTGCCTTTCGAGTCTGCATCGCAAGCAGCCGTCGCGTCTTTTTCGCATTTCGTCATGAAGCTTGTCAGTGCTGCGCCTGCGAGCTTCTTCTCCGTTGCCTGATCTTTGCAGGTTGATTCAGCTGCAAGCGCGCCGCCGCTAAAGGCGCAGAGCATCAAGGCCGTCACAACGTATTTCATAGACGTTCTCCTGTTTGTGGCGCTGGACCGTGTGTTCCGCCACTCAACAGGACTTCGTGATTGTTGATCGCCGTAACAATGAAGTTTACGGCGAAGTAAGAAACGGCGGTACTCTTCGCACGCATTAGGAGCGGCCGCGTTCGCGGCGGAGCTTGCTCCAGTAATCGAGGCGCTTGCGGATTTCGCGTTCGAACCCGCGTTCGGGCGGATCGTAATACTGCGGCCGCTTCTTGAATTCGTCGGGGAAGTAGTTCTGGCCGGAAAAGGCATCCGGCTGATCATGATCGTAGAGGTATTCGACGCCGTAGCCCTCGTCTTCCATGAGTTTCGTCGGCGCGTTCAAAATGGCTTTCGGCGGCGCGAGGCTTCCGTGCTCTTTGGCAGCGCGCATCGCGGCTTTGAAGGCGACGTAGTTCGCATTCGACTTCGGTGCAGTCGCCAGATAGACGACAGCCTCGGCGAGCGCGAGTTCGCCCTCGGGAGAACCTAAGAAGTCGAACGCATCTTTCGCGGCGTTGCAGACGACCAGCGCTTGCGGGTCGGCGAGGCCGATGTCCTCGACCGCCATGCGCACCAGGCGGCGGGCAAGGAACAAGCGATCTTCTCCACCATCCAACATGCGGCAGAAGTAATAGAGAGCAGCGTCGGGGTCGGAACCGCGGACACTCTTATGCAGCGCCGAAATCAAGTTGTAGTGACCTTCGCGGCTCTTGTCATAGAGCGGCGCGCGGCGCTGCACGAGTTTCATCAGCGCGTCGCGATTGAGCGGCTTTGCCTTCTCGGTGACAGCCGAAAAAACATCCTCCGCCAGATTGATCATCGTGCGGCCGTCGCCGTCGGCCATGCCTTTGAGCGCATCGCGGGCATCGTCATCGAGCGGTAGCTTGCGGCCCATCTCGGCTTCCGCGCGCGCCAGAATGGCGTCGAGAGCCGTCTCGTCATGGCGATTGAGCGTCAACACCGTCGCGCGTGACAGTACAGCGGCGTTCAACTCAAATGACGGATTTTCCGTCGTTGCGCCGACGAGCGTGATCGTTCCGTCTTCCATGTACGGCAGAAAGCTATCTTGCTGGGACCGGTTGAAGCGATGTATCTCGTCAATAAAGAGCAGCGTTCCTTTGCCCTGCTCGCGCAGCATGCTGGCGCGGTCGAAGGCTTTGCGCAAATCCGCGACGCCGGAGAAAATCGCAGAAAGCTGTTCGAATACGAGATTGGTTTCGCCGGCGAGCAAACGCGCGATCGTGGTTTTGCCGGAGCCCGGCGGTCCCCACAGAATGAGGCTCGGAACGCGGCCGCTTTTCAGCATGCGCGTCAGTGTGCCGTCGGGTCCGACGATATGATCCTGGCCAACGACGTCGGTAAGCTTTCGCGGGCGCAGACGATCGGCCAGCGGGCGCGGTGCGCCCTTCTCAAGTCCGGCAGCTTCGAAAAGATTGGTCATGGAACGTCTTATAGAGCGTCCGCCGGGTCGCGCCAAATGTCCGATCAAAAGACGTATTCGGCCGCCTCTTTGCGGTGTCGCAAATCGACGTCGCGGGGGATTTCCGAGCCGTTGAGGAGGTGATCGGCCAAGGTTTTAGCGAACCACGGCGCGTGCAGCGCGCCCTTCGATCCAAGCCCATTGAAAAAACCGAGACGCGCTTGCGTCGGATGCAGACCGATGAGCGCCTTGCTCTCGCGGATGATCGGGCGGACGGCGGCGTTATGGTCGGTGACCTTATAGGGAGCGCGGATGAAATCGCGCAGGCGCTCCTCGATCTCTGCGCGGCCTGCCGCGCTCGGCCGATCGTCGAGGTTATCCCAATCGTAAGTCGCGCCGACGCGGAAGGTATGCGGCTCGGACGTCGGCACGATCCAGATGCCGCGGTGCAGACACTCGCTCGGCGTCGCGGGCGCCGCCGCTTCTGAAAGAGCGCGTTCAAACCGTATCGTCAGGATATCGCCTTTGGCCCCTTTGAACGGCAGCCACGCGAAGAATGGATTGCGTGTCGCGGCATAGCCTTCCGCCGAGATAACACGATTGGCCGGTGCGCCGAGAACCGCGACATGGTCTGCATGGAAAGTGACGTCGCGCGACCAGTCGATTTCTGCTGTGCCGACGGCCAGATGATCGCGCGACACGGCGAGATATTCCGCAACATCGAGCTGGCCGGATTCCATTTGAAATCCTCCGCCGTTCGCGTCACCGATCGCGGGGTCGAGCAGAACATCAGGTTGCGGTACCGACAGATGCTTGACGTAGCTGTCGTTCAGCCGGCGCTTCGCCCAGATCTCCCGTTCCGTATCGTTCTGAAAGAGGCGGATTGCGGGCCGTGGATAGAAGAATGGGACGCCAGTGCGCCGCTCGACACGCGCATAGAATGCTCGTGCGGCGGCCAGCATCTCGTCGACGCGCCAGCTCAACGCGAGACGCTGTCCGGTGATCGGCGTAATCAAGCCAGCGGCGATTTTTGAAGCGGTGTTCGGGCGATCAGGGTCCAGGATAAGGACGCGCTCTCCAGCCTCCAGCAGGTGCCAGGCGAGTGTCGTGCCAGCAAGCCCCTGCCCGACGATGATCGTATCCCAGCGCTTCAGTGGCTGGACTAACATCGGACGGCTCAATCGGCACCGAGAAGGAAGTTTTGTGACGCCGGCAACGTATTGCTCGCTAGCGTTTCGGCTTCGTCTTTTAACAAGACGCCGGACATGCCGCGCTTCTTGGCTTCCGTCATCAGGTAAAGCAGTTTGTGAACGGCCACAGCATAGCTCATGCCTTCTGGACGCACGTTGGAAATGCAGTTGCGCGATTCATCCGTCATGCCGGTCCTAGGATCGAGCGTCATGTAGATGCCCATGCTGTCCGGCGAACTGAGGCCTGGACGTTCGCCGATCAGCACGACGACCATCTTGGCTTTAAGCACCTCGCCGACCTCGTCGCCGACGGCAACGCGCGCCTGCTGCACGACAACGATCGGCCCGGTCTTCCAACCGTCCGCTGCTAGAGATGGCTTGATTGCATCGAGAAACGGCAGCACGTTTTCTTCAATGGCGAGCGCCGACAATCCGTCGCCGACGACGAACACGACATCTGCCGGCTCCACGCCCGCCGCGCGCGCTTCAAGCGTTGCGCGCGAGGCGGCATCGAGACGCCGGCCCTTGTCCGGGCGCTGTAGATAAACCGGCCGGTTTTCCGCGGCACTATGCACAACGAGGGCATCGTAGCCGCGTGCCGTCAGACCTTCCATCAGCTTGTTCGCGTCGAGTTCGAGGTGGACCGCATTGCGGGCGCGGGCATGCGCGAGCTGAAATTCGAGGTGCGGACCGGTCGGCAAACTGATGCCGGAGCGGCCAAGCGCTATGCGTGCGGGCGTGTGCTGACGCAGCTGGCCCCAGGGATTGGCAACGACAATCGCTTCGCGGTCATTCGACATAACGCGTCCTCATTCATGCCAGTGTTAGTGCAAGTGTGCCAGCGCCCGGTGGAAGGGCTTCGGAAGGCTATCGGCCAGATGCAGCTCGTCGCGACCGTCAAAGATGCCTGAGTTCATCAACCACTCTTCAAATTCAGGCGCCGGCTTCAAGCCAAGCGCTTTACGCGCAAACAGCGCATCGTGGAACGACGTCGTCTGATAATTCAACATGATGTCGTCGGAGCCCGGAATGCCCATGATGAACGTAATGCCCGCCACGCTGAGCAGCGTCAGCAACGTATCCATGTCGTTCTGATCGGCTTCGGCGTGGTTCGTGTAGCAGATATCGCAGCCCATCGGCACGCCGAGCAGCTTGCCACAGAAATGATCTTCGAGACCGGCGCGGATGATCTGTTTGCCGTCGTACAAATATTCCGGCCCGATGAAACCGACGACGGTGTTGACGAGCAGCGGCTTGAATTTGCGCGCTACCGCGTAGGCACGCGCTTCGAGCGTTTGCTGGTCGACACCATGATGCGCGTTGGCGGACAGCGCGCTGCCCTGCCCGGTCTCGAAGTACATGCAGTTGTTGCCGACCGTGCCACGCTGCAAACTCAGTGCTGCTTCGTGACCTTCTCTGAGAACGTTGAGGTCAATACCGAAGCTCTTGTTCGCCGCTTCCGTTCCGGCGATAGACTGAAACACGAGGTCGATCGGCGCGCCACGATTGATCGCCTCGATGCTCGTCGTGACATGCGAGAGAATGCATGACTGCGTCGGGATGTTGTAGCGCTGGATGACTTCGTGCAGCATTTCGAGCAAAGTCATAACCGCTGGAATGCTGTCGGTCGCCGGGTTGATGCCGATGACGGCGTCGCCGCTGCCATACATCAAGCCGTCGAAAATACTGGCCGCAATTCCGGTCGGATCGTCGGTCGGGTGATTGGGTTGTAGACGCGTTGAAAGCCTGCCCTTGAGCCCGATGGTATTGCGGAACTTGGTGACGACACGGCATTTCTGCGCGATCAGGATGAGATCTTGCACGCGGCAAATCTTCGAAACGGCGGCCGCCATTTCCGGTGTCAGCCCCGGCGCTAGCGCGGCCAGCGACTTTTCGTTTGCCGCTTCTGAGAGCAGCCAATCACGAAATCCGCCGACCGTCAGATGCGAGACGACGGAGAATGCTTTCGCATCGTGCTCGTCGATGATCAAGCGGGTCACTTCGTCGGTTTCGTAGGGGACGACGTGTTCGACGAGGAATTGCTTCAGCGGCACATTTGACAACGCCATCTGCGCCGCGACGCGCTCTTCGTCATCGCCTGCAGCAACGCTCGCAAGGTAGTCGCCAGACCGGGCGGGCGTCGCCTTTGCCATCAGCTCTCTCAATGACCCAAAGCGATATTGGTGGCCACCGCTCGAATATGAATAGCTCATGCGTATCTCCCGCCCGGTCTGGGCTTCATGGTGTGCTAGACAGGATCTTCTTCGCCAGGTGCGCCGGCCACAAGATGGTGACGGCTATACAGCGCGAAATAGGCAAGGAAGACAAAGTAAGCGATGGCAGAGAGGAACGCGACACTTACCGGAGTGCCGAAGACGTCCATCTTCTGATCGCCGACGAACACTGCCATCAAAGCGATGCAGGCCAGGATAAGTGCGGTTCCCGACGTGAGTATACCGCCCGGCGTCCGGTATGCACGCGGCAGGTTCGGCTCCGAGAGCCTGAGCTTGATGTGCGACGCCATCATCAGGATGTACGAGATTGTCGCGCCGAACACGGCCATCAGGATCAGCTGATCACCCTGTCCCGTCAGCGAAAGCAGGAAGCCGACGATGCCCGGAACGATCAGCGCCACCCACGGTGACTGCCGCGCGTTTGTGAGCGACAGGCCGCGCGGCAGGTAACCGGCGCGCGACATGGCGAACACGAGACGCGAGTAGGCGTAGATGATCGAGAAGAAGCTCGCGATCAGACCGGCAAGCCCGACGAAGTTGACAAACTTCGAGATCCACGTCGGACCGCCGTATGTCGAGGGATGCTCGAGCGCGGCGACCAGCGGGTTGGTATTGGCCTTGAGCGCTTCCGAGCCGACGCCGCCGGGTCCGAAAACCATGATCAGTGCGCAGAAAGCCAGCAGCACGAACATTCCGCCGATCAGGCCGCGTGGAAGATCGCGCGTCGGATCGCTGGTTTCTTCAGCCGCGAGAGGCACGCCCTCGATCGCCAGGAAGAACCACATAGCGAACGGTATCGCCGCCCATATGCCGAAGTAGCCGAACGGCAGGAAGGGCGAAGCGCCAACTGCGTCAGGGCTGACCGCGATGTCGAACAGCTTCGCGCTGTCGAAGAACGGGACCATCGCTACGACCCAGACGATGAGCGCGACAACGGCAAGCGCCGTAATCGCGAAGATCAGACGCAAAGCTTCACCGGCGCCGTAGACGTGGATGCCGAGGAAAACGGCGTAGAAACCGGCCGAAATCACCCATTGCGAAATATCAACCTCGAATAGCGACCTCATGTAACCGCCGATGAACACCGCGATGGCCGCTGGCGCGATGGCGTATTCGATGAGAATGGCGACACCCGTCATATAACCGCCCCATGGGCCGAAGGCGCGGCGCGCAAAACCGTAGCCACCTCCAGCCGTCGGCGCGACAGTCGCCAGTTCGGCAAGCGAAAAGCACATGAACGTGTACATGATGGCCATGAGCACCGACGCGATCATAAGACCGCCCCAGCCGCCCTGCCCGAGGCCGAAATTCCAGCCGGCATAGTCGCCCGAAATAACATAGGCGATGCCAAGACCGACGAGCAGCAGCCACCCGGCTGCGCCACGCTTCAATTGCCGGTTCTCAAAATAGTCCTTGCCGACTTGATCGTACTCGACGCCTGTTTGTCCCGACGGTTCCATCGCGATCCTCATTGGTTTGATTGTCTTGTCCGCCGGTTCTGCTGCGCGATTTCGAATTGCCGCACCGGTCTTTGGCCAAGCATCTGCGATTGTTTTTCAGCGACCCGAGCGCGTGGCCCAGGTGTCCCCATTTCCACGTTGACGGCAGAGGCTACGTATTCGCACGTGCTGCCGTCTATCCACTTTCGGCAACTCGCTCGAAGGTTCAAGGCACGCACATGCATGACTATTAGGCAGCAGGGTGCGCAAGCGCCCCAAATTCCAGGCCGCGCAATCAAGGTTATCCAGTTTGCGGCGCTGCAATATGTCGGTTTTTATATTGATTTTTCGCGCTTAGGCGTAACACTCGGGATCGTGTGGCACCGTCGCCCCGACCTTGAAGTCGTCGCCAATGTTTGAGGCACCATCGACACCGCAAATTGCTTCCGCAGGACCGCCTGCGGGCGAGCCTCGTGCCACGTTCAGTTATGCAGCGACGCATGATGTCGACGAGCAGGCTGCCCTTTTGCGTGGCTGGAATCAAAGTTACGCGCAGCTATCTGCAGGGCCGTTCAAAGGCAATATTGCCGAGACGAGTTTCTCCGGCGTGCATCTTTTCATGGAACAGACCGATAGTGAGCTGTTCCAGACCGGCGAACTGCCGTCGAATTTATGCGCCGTCGGCGTGCCGCTTCGGCTCGGCGGCGTAGCCAATTTTTGCGGCGCAGAGACAGCAGGCGAAGCGCTGCATGTCTTTTCCGGCCGAAGCGGGTTTGAATTCTACACACCGAGCGGCCTGATCATGGCCGGTATTGTCGTCGATATTGAAGACCTTGCTGCATCGCTCTCAGACGACGAATACGGCGGCGTATTGTCGTCGCTTGGCGACGCGCACCTGCACCGCGCGCAACTGCATCTCGCGGATGGCATCCGCCGGCAAATTGTCAGCGCGTTTGAAGTCATCCGCGACCACCCGCACCTGGCCGACAATCCGCAGCACGTCAATGCGATGAAGGCAGCTCTGGTTTCGACGCTTGCGCAGGCGCTCGCTGGCGATCAGCCGGTATCGCGTTCAACGATCGCGCCGGCCAAGCGCTGGCTGATCGTCGCGACGGCGCGCGCGCTGATCATGGATCATCCAGACACGCCGATGACCATTGCCGATCTGTGCCGCGCGCTCGGTATCAGCCGCCGTAATCTTCAGTATTGCTTCCAGGATGTACTCGGCATCAGCCCCGCATCGTTTTTGCGGATCGTGCGTTTGAACGGCGCGCGGCGGGCAATCAAAACATCGAAGTCGGTGACTGACGCCGCGACGATGTGGGGCTTCTGGCATTTCGGCAGGTTCGCGCATGACTATAAAACCATGTTCGGCGAATTGCCGTCCGAAACCTACAGGCGCTCGCACGGCGTGATCGCGACCCGCTTCGACATCACGCGGCCTGCCGCTCCCGCCGCGTGACCTTGAGCGCTTCTTCGTCACGGTCCTGCGGTGCACCCCAGAACGCAGCCAGCGATGGCCCGTTCACCGTGCGCCGGTCTCGGAAAACGAAGCACCAGATTTCATGTAGCCAGACCCGTCGTCCGATGCGGGCGTACCAGCGCATGCCGGCACGGGCTGTGCGGTCCGGGTGCAAGTACGTGCGCATCAGAGCCTTTGGCCGTGCTTGGATCAGAACCTCCAGCGCCTTGATCGCGATGAACGTCACCCACGGCGGCAGGTGACGATTTTCAAGCACCTGATTTTTGTAATCCCAACGCTTGCGGTCGAGTTGAATGACTTTGCGATCGCGGGCATCGCGGAAGAACGGCGTCCAGCGGTGGGGTGTCACGAATAGCGTAATGATCTGGTCGGGATCGTAGATCAGGAGTTGCCGGAACGCGCGCAAATAATCCCACAACGTCTCATCCTCGAAACCGACGACGTAAGAGCACAGCGACAGGATACCGTTGCGGCGGAGCAGGCGGATCGCCTCGCGATCCGTTTTGGTGGCGCCGCCCTTGCGGACCTTTTCGAGCGTCAGCGCGTCGGTGTGTTCCATGCCGATCAGAAACCGCTCGAACCCGGCTTTCCGATAGAGATGCAGAATGTCGGCGTCGCGGACGATATCGTCGGCGCGCAGCGTCGCGATCATCGTCAACGGCACGTTCTCGGCGATGATCGCTTTCAGCAGGTCGCGCCAGACTTTCTTCGATGTCGTCGGGTTTTCGTCGGCAAACGAGATCATCGTCACGCCGTGCTCACGGTAGAGACGGCCGATTTCAGCGGCGAATTTTTTCGGATCGCGGTGCCGCCAACGGGTCCAGAAACCGCGTTGGCCACAATAGCTACAGAGATGCGGACATCCGCGCGAGAATTGCATGACGACGCCGCGTTTGCCGCCGTAGTACGAATAACGCGCGTGATCAATCAATTCCCATCCGACACGATAGTCGTCGAGGTCCTGGATCATCGGCGCTGGTGAAGTGGCATACGGTGCGCCGTCACGCCGAAACGCGATGCCGGGGATCGCGTCGAGCCGCTCGCAGGCGTCGAGCGCGCGAATGAGCCGGCGCGTCGTTTCTTCACCCTCACCGCGAACGATAACGTCGACTTCGGGGCATTCTTCTAGGCACTCCTTCCAGTGGTAGGTCGGAAACACGCCGCCATAGATGATCGTAACATCCGGCCGACGCTGTTTCAGCAGCGCGATAAGGATGACCGCGGTCGGATGCGCTGACGTCGAACCATTGTGTCCGATAAGGATGACAGCCGGCGTGAGCGCTTCTACACGACGTACGATTTCGTCGAGCGCGAGATTGTCGACATCGCCGTCGATCAACTGAACGTCATGGCCGTCGTCGAGCAACGGACCGCCGATCGCGAGCAAGCCCAACGGCGGCAGCATCTCACGTGGCATGCGGGAGCCGATCGACTCGTGCGGTGGATTGATGATTGTGATGCGCATTGATCCCTCACCGATGACCCGCGCGGCGGTCCGCGATGCGTCGTGCGAGCGCCGCTAACGCACTCGGTGCGCCGGAAGGCGACGCTGCGAAAAGGCCGATGACAAAAAGCGCAGCGCGGGGGTCGCGGCGGCTCGTCAGTATCCGGACCGGCAGGGGTGGGGACGCGTCCGGGCTGATTGTCGGCTGAAATCGCAGCGTCATAGGGGCTCCTTCTTGGGCAACACGGCCTTGAGACCGCAGATCGACTGTCTGCGCCCGGCGGTTGCCTTGGCACTGGAAATTCCGGGAATTTCCGGCACCAGGTCGCCCCAACAGCCTTGTTGCCGCCGCGCTTGTGCGGATATGTGAGGGCGCGCACGACGCACGGGGGTGGGATGGCGGCGCGCGCCGAGGGACAGCATCGTGACGGTAAAGCCGCGTAATTTTTCTGAGATCGACAGCGCCTTGCTGTCCAATCGCGTGCGCGAAGAACTCGCCCGCCGCCGGATGACACGGCAGGGCCTCGCCGACGCCGCCAAGATTTCGATTTCGACGCTCGAGAAGGTTCTCGCCGGACGACGCGCATTCACGCTCGGAACGATCGTGCGGCTTGAAGAAGGGCTTGGTGCCAAACTGCTCGATCGTCCAAACGGCTCCCAGCACGCGGCGCCGTCGCATTCGGGAACAGCTCCCGACGGCCTTGGCAATTACAACCGCGCCGCCGTCGCGTGGCTCGAAGGTTCGTATCTGACACTGCGTCCGTCGTTTGGTGATAAGGGAGCGGTATACGCCTATCGCACCGACATTACATGGGACGACGCCGCATCATCGCTCGTCTTCCGTGAGGTCGAGCGCACCGACAAGGACTACGCGCAATTCGGTAGTGTCGCCGTGCCTCACCAATCGGGGCATATCTATCTCGTGACGAACCGGCACGGCCAGCATCGCATGATCGTCGTCGCTCGGCCGACGATCCACGGCGAAATGCACGGCCTGTTGACGACGCTGCAATCGGGACGGGGCGCGCACCTATCGCCGGTTGCGACGCCGATAGTCCTCAAATCTCTGAAGAAGGACAGCAAAGCGCACTACGGGCGCATTGCTACAGGCCATCCGTCGTTCAACGCGTACAGCGGCCTGCTACGCAAGACGCTGGCTGAAAACTTTGCGGCCTTTCTTCAGGCTTAAGCTTGTACGGCAACATTGACGGTCTGCGCCGCCCCAGACGTCGCGCCGTCATCGTCGCTGACGACGACCTGGAACGAGGCGCGATCAGCGCCGCTGCCATCGTGTGCGAAGTAAACCCGGCCTGCGTTCAGATCGGCTTGCGTAAATGTATCGACGGAAAGCCCTGGCGCGCCTGATTGCGTGATCATGCCGCCGACAACATTTGAGACTTTGAACGTCAGCGCGTCCGGCGCGTCATCGGGATCGATCGCTTTGAGATCGGACGGAGTGATTTTGACGGTGCGGCCACGCTTGACCGTCACGTCGAGATCGCCGCCGAGCGACGGCGGGACATTGCGGACGCTCGCCGTTAACTCGGCGCCCTCGTCCATCGCCAAACGACCGTACTTGACGTTGCCTTCAACGGAACCGGTCGAGCGAATGGTGATGAGTTGCTGGACGCGGACATCGCCCTTGAGAACACCTTCGACGGTCGACGTATCGGACTTAATCCAGCCATTGAGCTTTCCGCCCTGGCGCACGGTGACATCGCCCGCAGATACGCCGCCATCGATAACGCCGTAGATTTCTACCGCTTTCGCGCCTTTGACATCGCCCGTCAGCACAGCATCCGCGCCAATGACCAATACGCCCGTCGTGTCCGCCATAACTGTCCCTCATCTCGCCCCAACGTGCACACAGTCGGGCACGAATGTGTCAGCTTGTCGGCTGGAAAGCGCGGCTTACTCACTAGCGTTAACGCCCTGCTCTATGCAATTAGCCGGGCACCTGCAATTGCAGCACCCGTTCGCCACGCTTGACCGCGATTTGCCAGAGACGTTGTCGTTGGGCGAGGGCCGCCTCGATCTCGTGCACGTTTGCGATTTTGCTATCCCTGATCGCGACGATAATGTCGCCCGGCTTAAAGCCAAGGCTTTGCGCGGCAGAGCCATTGCGCACCGACACAATGACGACGCCATCGGTATCATCGAGGTTCATTTCGTCGGCGACGCCCGGAAGGATGTTCGATACGCGGGCGCCGTCGAGCGGATGATTGCCGGACAGGTTTTTGACATCGTCCTTGCCGGCTGCAGGCGCAGCCAACAATGCGAGCGAGACATCGACAGGCTGGCCCTTGCGGATGACGGAGAGACGTGCGGTCTGTCCGACGCCTTTGGTCGTCAAGCGGTAAAACACGCCGCGCGCGTCGGTGACTTCGACGCCATCGACGCTCGTGATGACGTCGCCCGGCTGCAAGCCCGCGTTGGATGCGGGGCCTTTGTCTGAGATGCGCGTGACAACCGCGCCGGCGACGCGCGACAATCCAAGACCTTCGGCAAATTCGCGCGTCACGGCTTCGAGCTTCGCGCCTAGCCACGGGCGTTCCACTTTGCGGCCCGAGGCGGCACTTTCAGCATAAACTTTCACGAGGTTCGACGGGATCGCGAAGCCGATGCCGACAGATCCGCCGGTCTTCGAGAAAATCATCGTGTTGATGCCGACGAGACGGCCCGACATGTCAACGAGCGCGCCGCCGGAATTGCCCGGATTGATGGCGGCGTCGGTCTGAATGAAGACCTGGGAATCCGAGCGGCTGATTTCGGTGCGCGACAGGGCGGAGACGATGCCGCTTGTCACCGTCTGGCCGACGCCGAAGGGATTGCCGATCGCGAGAACCATATCGCCGACTTCGAGGCTGTCTGAATCTTCGAACTGCAGCGATGGGAAGCGGCCATCGCCTCCGTCGATTTTGAGAACCGCGATATCCGTCTTGTCATCTTGCGCGATAACTTTGGCGTCGAATTCGCGTTTGTCCGAGAGCGCAATGCGCACTTCTGTTTCACCGCGCATCTTGATCACGTGCGTATTCGTGACGACGAGACCTTCGGGGCTGACGATAACGCCAGAGCCAAGCGAGCTCATGACGCGCTCCGACGGCTCGCCGAAATTCTCACCAAAGAAGCGACGGAACCACGGGTCGTCTGCGAACGGCGAATTAAACGCTTGCACCCGCGATCGCACATAGACGTTGACGACGGCGGGCGCAGCCATCCGCACGATCGGCGCAAATGAATATTGCGCAACCTCGCGCGACGGGGGCGGCACCTTTTGTTGGGCTGTCACGGCTGACAACTGACCGAAAGCGAGCGCAGCCATAGCGGCAACTGCGATGACGCCAGCCGGCAAAAGTATCCTCGTCGTTCCGGTGCTCAGGGGTTTCACGCCGGTATCTCCTGACTTGTGTATTCGCTAACGCGCAACAGCGGAACATCCGCCGGGGCGCAGCCGCGCGGAATGTGTTGCCGCTCGCTTGAAAACGCAAGATCCGCGACGCGCTGCAATTATATCAACTTAAGATCACGTAATGACCGGGCCGCAGCGCGAATAGCCTCATCCGGACCGCGCAGCTTAAGGCCGAGCACGTCTCGCGCTTTGCTGCTTGAGCAAACCCGGTGGCTTCCGAGTTCGGGGAGAATGGTGCGCAGTCGCTTATCGACGACGGCCAGCGCACGGACCGCCGCGTCCGGCAATTCGAACCGCGGCGCTTTGCCCTTGAGGTCGGGGCACTCGGCAACCATGCGTTGGCCGATATCAAAAAGGCGCGTTTCGCCTTCAGCGACGATGAAGCGCTGCCCGGCCGCTTCCGGCCGCACCATCGCTTCGACATGGGCGGCGGCGACGTCACGCACGTCACATACCGGGAATACAATTTTCGGCGATGCCGGATAGTGGCCCTCCGCCATCAGCCGCATGAGTTCGTGCGATGTCGAAAGATCGTCATCGAGCGCCGGTCCCTGCACGAACGCCGGATTGATCACGGCAAGCTCCGGGGCACCGGCTTTCGACTTCACGTAATTCCATGCGGCTTTTTCAGCGAGCGTCTTGGAGCGGATATAGGGGGTCAGCCCGTCGCGCGTCTCATCCGTAAAGTCGGCCTCGGTGAAAACGTATCCGGGCGTATAGGACGCGGCGTACATCACGGCGACCGTTGACGACGTCAGCACCACGCGCGGAATGCCAGCGCGCTGGGCGGCAATAAGCACGCGTAATGTGCCTTCGCGTGCCGGAGCGATCACATCGTCGGGGTTGTCAGGTTGCTGAACCGGAAACGGCGATGCCGTGTGAATGACAGCGCGGGCGCCATCAAGCGCCTGATCCCAACCGTCGTCACGCATCAGGTCGGCGGTCGCAAAGGCCAACGGGCCGGGGTTGGCGCCGGCGCGTGCCACGGCAACGCGGATGCTATCGGCTTTTGCCAGCGAACGTACGGTTCCACGCACCGCAAACCCGCGCCGGAGAAGTTCCGCAATCACGAACTTGGCGATAAAGCCGGACGCGCCGGTGACGACGACGGGTTGGTTGTTGGCTGGCTCAGCCATGAGCGTTCCTTACGGTAGGGCGGCCGCACGGCGCCAGGGTGGCGCATCGACGATCGGCACTGTGCCGCGTTAGCATACGCAGTCTCCCTGATTTGGCGACAGGCCTGATTTCGCGACAGGGATGACGCGTGACGGCCCGCGGCAAGAAGATAGGCTCCCATGAACCTCTGGCTACGACTGATCTGGCTTGTGCTGACCGCAAAACGGCGCGGACCGATTGCCATGCCGCATGGTTTGTCGAGCCTGCTGTTTCGCGTCTGGCCGCACGACTGTGACGTCTCCGTGCACATGAACAACGGCCGCTACCTGACGCTTATGGACCTAGGCCGGACGGACATCATGTTGCGATCTGGCTTATGGCGCGAAGCCCGACGTCAGGGCTGGACGCCAATCGCCAGTGCGGTGACGATCCGCTTTCGCCGCGAATTAAAACCGTTTCAGGCGTTCCGGCTCGAAACGCGGTTGCTGTGCTGGGAAGACGCGCTCGTTGTCATGGAACAGACATTTGTCATCGAGGGCGGTCCCCGCGACGGCCAGATCGCGGCGCGGGCGCTGTTCAAAGGCGGGTTGTATGACCGCCGCCAGCGCCGCTTCGTGCCGATCGCCGACCTGATGCAGACGATCGGTTTGACCGCTGAAAGCCCGCCGCCGTCGCCCGAGGTCGAAGCCTTTTTGCACGCCGACGGCAAACTCAAAGAGCTTGGCTGACGCCGCCGTGTTCCGGTCCGCACGACGCCATCGCGCCCGCCCGTGTCCGTTGCAAAATTGGCTCAGAACTTAGCCAAACGCCTAGTTGACGTGCAGCTTCATTTGCTGATCTTTGGGGCGCCGGGGTTCATCGCGTGGAGTAGGCGTCGTGTCTGAATTCGAGACCGTTGCACTGATCGTTATTTTCCTTGTTTTGTCTGCGATTATTGTGCGCCTGATCGGAGGCGACGCGGACATCGAACCGATGACGCGAGGAAACACTCAGGCGCTGCCGGATGCGGTGACGGCATCGCCCCAGGTCCGCCAGCAGCAGCACACCGCAACACCAGCGCGTTCTGAACCTGCAAAGCCGCGACCCGTCGAGCCGGCGATGGTCAAAGTCGACTTGCCGCCACCGACACCGATCCCAGACCCACGTATCGCACAGGTTCAAGCCAAAGCGCCTGGCGTTCAGCTTGGCGGGCAGCCTGTCGCGCCGAGCGCCGCCGAGGCACTCGCGGCCGTGCGCGCTGCAGCGCCCGCGCCGCAACCGGTTGCGCCGACAGCAGCCGCGCCTGTCGCGCAGGCACCGACGACGACAGCCGTGCAAGGGGCGACTGTGGCGCCAGTCCGTCCGAGCGCTGCGGCAACGCTCAGCCCAGACGTTCCAGCAAAGGCTGAAGCTCCAATCGTTGCTCAACGACCTGTAGCAGCTGATCCTGCTCCAGCCGTGCAAAAGCCGGAGCCAACAGCTGCTGCACCCGCCAAACAGGATGTCACGCCATCGGCCGAGGTCCGCGCTGCGGAACCACGCGACGCCGCGACGGCGCCCGCCGCCAACGCAACGGTCACGCTCTCTAGGCCCGATGTGAAGGCGACGCTCGCTCCAGGCGCCACGCCGTCGCCTGCTGCCACGTCAACGCAGCCCGCCGCCAAACAATTGTCTGGCGAAGATCAGGCGATTATCTCGCGTTATCTGCGCCCCGACGTCAAAGCAACGCTCTACCGCGATCCGCCACCGGGTTGGACGCCGCCTCCGGCGCCTGCGCCGCG
>JAFWGI010000004.1 GCA_017512425.1 Hyphomicrobium sp. | reverse complement strand
GAAGAGCGACCAGCTCGGTAAGGTGTCGGTTGGTCTGCAGTCGCAGGCATCGGACAACACCGCGATCCTGGTTGACGGTTCGGGCTCGTTGCTCTCTGCAAACTGGGTGTCGTACGACTTCAACAGCTTCTTCATCCGCAACTCGGGCTCGGGCAACCTCACGAACATCACGTTCGGTGGTGCCGGTGGATGCGTTCTGGGCGATTGCAACGGCAAGCCTGAAAACTCGATCCGTTACGACTCGCCAACATTCGCTGGCTTCTCGCTGTCGGCAAGCTGGGGTGACGACGACTTCTGGGATGTCGCAGCTCGTTATTCGGGTGAGTTCAACGGCATCAAGCTCGCTGCTGCTGCTGCCTATAGCGAAACCTCGTCGGGTTCGGGCGTAAGCACCCTGCAAGCTCCGGATACGGAATACTTCCAGGTTGGCGTCTACGTTCAGCACGTTCCAACTGGCCTCTTTGTTCTTGGTAACTACGGCCAGCTCAATGGCGCTGTTGAAACCGAAACGTGGTACGTCAAGGCTGGTCTTCGCACCCGCTGGAACGCACTCGGCCACACGGTATTCTACGGCGAATACCTGAACGCTCAGAACGACACGGGCATCGCAGCAGCGGTGGTCGATGCTGACAATCCGCTGCCAGTTGGCGTCGTCGAAAACGTTGCAACCACCGGTTCGGAAGTTGACGTTTGGGGTCTTGGCGTAGTCCAGGAAATCGACGCAGCTGCTATGTCGGTTTGGCTGAAGTACCGCAATGCCGATGCCTCGCTTGAAGGCACCGGCATCTCGACAGACGACTTCCAATACGTCGGCGTCGGCGCGATCATCAACTTCTAAGCTGATCGTAACCTAACCACTTTGAAGCCGCCCCTCACCGGGCGGCTTCTTTGTATTTGGGATGTTGTGCCGGCGCGCTTTTCGCAGAAACCCATTGGCTGCACCCGTCGTTTTGCCGCCCCCGACCTCGCGCCTTGGCCGTTGAAGGAATGCGTAGAGGCGATATTGTGCGGCCATGTTCGCCACGTTCTTCCACGAGCTCCGCAGCGCGAAAATTCCGGTCACGCTGAAGGAGTATTTGACGCTTCTGGAAGCGATTGACGCTGGTATTGCCGGCGGCCGCGTCGAAGACTTCTATTACCTATCTCGCGCCGCCCTCGTGAAAGACGAGAAGAACCTCGATCGCTTCGATCAGGTCTTTGGTCACGTCTTCAAGGGTCTCGATCTGACCGCCGACGCGTTTGAAGCAAGCATTCCTGAAGAATGGCTGCGGCGCATGTCGGAGCTTCATCTCAGTGACGAAGACAAGGCGCGCATCGCCGAACTCGGTGGCTGGGAGAAGATCATGGAGGAGCTGCAGAAGCGGCTCGCCGAACAGAAAGAACGCCACCAGGGCGGCAACAAGTGGATCGGCACAGGCGGCACGTCGCCGTTTGGCGCTTACGGCTACAATCCCGCCGGCATCCGCATTGGCCAAAAGGAAAGCCGCCACCGGCGCGCGGTCAAGGTCTGGGACAAACGCGAGTTCAAGGATCTCGCCGGCAACGCCGAAGTCGGCACGCGCAATATCAAGGTCGCGCTGCGCCGTCTGCGCCAGTTCGCCCGCACCGGTGCGCCGTCGGAACTCGATCTCGATCATACCGTTCGCGGCACGGCCGAGAAGGGCTATCTCGACATCCACATGCGCCCCGAGCGGTACAACGCCATCAAGCTGCTGATGTTCTTTGACATCGGCGGATCGATGGACGATCACATCAAGGACGTGGAAGAACTCTTCTCGGCTGCGCGCACCGAATTCAAACACCTTGAATACTACTACTTCCACAACTGCCTGTACGAAGGCGTTTGGAAAGACAACGCGCGCCGCTACACCGACAGGACCGACACATGGCAGGTGCTCAACACCTACCCCGCCGACTACAAAGTGATCTTCGTCGGTGACGCATCCATGAGCCCCTACGAGATCACGGTCGCCGGCGGCTCGGTCGAGCACATGAATCCGGAGGCCGGCGGTATCTGGCTGCAGCGCGTCACGACGATCTACAAGCACGCTGTATGGCTCAACCCAGTTCCCGAGCAGCACTGGCAATGGACGCCGTCGATCGGCATCATCAACACGCTGTTCGCTGGCCGGATGTTTCCGCTGACACTCGACGGCCTCGACGCGGCCATGCGGGCGCTGATGCGCTAGCGCCGTAATGCTGTGCAGCGAATTAACCGAATACCGGCGCTAAATAGCCTCTAACGATGCATTTTGCCGGGGAGTCCGCGTCAGACGTGGTTGACCGGGCGCTCGCCGTCGGACAATTCTCTCGCCAATGCGCCCCATAGCTCGGGGGAGCGGCGCGATATCAAGGGGACGGCTCGATGACGACGCGAACACGCTTGCTGACAGTCGCGCTGTGTTTCGGTTTTGCAAGCGGCGGTCTCGCCGGTTGCGGCGCCAGCCTCCCCGGCATGAGCACGGGCTCGCTGTTCGGCGGCGATAGCGCACCGAAGGGCCCGGTCGCGCCCCCCAACGACCCGACGTCGCGCGCCGTTCAAGTCGGCACGACGTCTGCACGCGCGCTGAAGTGCGGCTTCAATTTCGATCCGGTGAAACTGCGCACGCAATTCCTCGCCAACGAGACGATGGCATCCGCCAATCCCGCCGACGCCGGCAAGCTCGGCCAAATCTACGACGTATCGTTCCGCGGCGTGTCGAAGGCGGTTGCAGATCAGGGCGACTCGTACTGCACAAAAAACAAGACGGACCGCATCAAGACCGCGCTCAATCGCCATCTGACGGGCGATTACACACCTGAGCCGCGGGAACCTGTTGAAGAGGACGAAGGTCTATTCGGCAGCCTCGGATCAACCGACGGCAACAGCACGTACAAAGACAGCAATCCGATGTTGCGCAACGAGTAGCGGCACGCCAATCGAAAGCGGTAGCACAACCGTGCAGCAACTTCTGTGGTTCGAAGTTTTTCTGAAAGCGGCGGCCGGGCTGACGTTGCTGATCGCTCCGCTCACAGCAATCAGCATCGCCGGCGTGCACCGCCCCGAGAGCGGTTTCTGGCCGAGGCTAGTCGGCGGCGTCGTACTCGGCATTGCAACTGCTGTCTATGTGACGCTGAGCTTTCCAGAGGCCCGAGGCGGTCTTGGCCCGGCTGGTCTGATCCCGATCAACCTCGCAGCCGCTGCCGCCATGATCGCCCCGCTCATAATGGGAACGGCTGCACCATCCCGGCGCGGCAAGGCATTCATACTCGTAAACGCGCTCCTCCTGTTAACGCTCGCGTTTCTCGAAATCGCTCATATTTAAGCGGTTCCTTAGGCCTTCCGCTTTACACGCTGGCAAGTTTGACCGTGGCATACCGCTTGCTTTCATGACCTTAAGGACGGCCCTTCGTCCTATAGGTTTTTCGAGGCGCTGCATGTCCACCCAAGCCCGTTCGATCGCCCCATCCCTCGTGACGCTGCCGAAATGGACCATCACGACGCGCGCCACGCCAAAGACGGCGAGCGATGTGGCGTACGCTCTCATCACAACGCGCCCTGACTTCGACGCGCTGGAAGACGATTGGAACGCGCTGTTTGCGCGCGCAGGTCGGCCCACGCAGGTGTTCCAATCCTTCAATTGGAATTGGCACTGGGCCAATCATTACCTCGGCACGTCGCCGGGCGGCATCGCCGGACTTGAACTTGCGATCGTCACAGCACGCCGCAACGGCGAATTGATCGCGGTCTGGCCACTCGTTTCCGAACGCCAGCGTGGCATCACGCAGGTCTTCTGGATGGGCGATCCCGTGAGCCAATACGGCGACGTGATCGTCGACGACATACCCGATGCTCTCGACGTCCTGCGCGACGGCTGGTCCTACTTCGCATCGCATGCCAAAGCCGACGTGGTGCGCCTGCGCCGCGTCCGCGCCGAAGCCGCTGTCGCGTCGCTCATGCCGATGATTGGCGCGTACGTTGCCGATCGCTTGATTGCACCTTACCTCGACCTCGCAAGCGCGCCGAACTTCGCAAAGTACGAAGAACGCTATAGCGGCCACGCGCGCCGCAACCGCCGCCGCCTGCTGCGTCGCCTGCAGGACCGCGGCGACGTTGTCTTCGAACGCCATCACGGCGGCCCGCGCGCCCGCGAACTCGCGATCAAGGCGCTCGAGATGAAAGCCGAATGGCTCAAACATCGCGGCCTCATCTCGCACGCCATTTCTGATCAGCGCATGAGCCGGTTTTTCGCCGACGCCGCTGAGGGCATCGACCGCTCCACGAACTGCATCGTGACGGCGCTGATCTCCAACGGCGAAACCGCAGCCCTTGAAGTCTGCTTCGAGTGCAAAGGCCGCCTGGCGATGCACGTCATCGTCTATCAGCTCAAATTCGAGAAGTCGGGCGCCGGCGTCATCCTGATGGAAAACAGCCTGCGCGAAGGCTACACGGAAAACATCGCCGTCTACGACATGCTGGCGCCGGGCGACAGCTACAAGCTCGATTGGGCCGACGCGACGACGGATGTCTGCGATTGGGTGAAGCCATTATCGCTGGCAGGCTACGCCTACGCGCGGCTGTACCTCGGCTTTGTACGTCCAAAGATCAAAGCCGGCCTGGCGGCCATGCCGCAATCGTGGCGCAAGGTCATCACGCGCGCCGCCGCGCATTAAGCGGATGATCTGCGCTACTTGACGCCGAGCTTCTTCTGCAAGCTCGATGACGACGTCGTGTATTGGAACAATACCTTCTTGTCGGGATTGACGATGCGGCTTGCAGCCTGAGCCATGAGCGCAGCTTCGTGGAAGCCCGACAGGATCAGTTTTAGTTTACCCGGATAAGAATTGATATCGCCGATCGCGAAGATACCCTTTTCGCTTGTCTCGAAGCGCTCGGTGTCGACGGGCACGAGATTTTCATTGAGGTTCAGTCCCCAATTCGCGACAGGCCCGAGCTTCATCGTCAGTCCGAAGAACGGCAGCATGGCATCGCACGGCAATGTCTCTTCGCCCGTGCCGGTCTTGAGCGTCACCGATTGCAAATTCTTGCCATCGCCCTGCAGAGCCGTGACTTGACCGATCGCGAGCCGCACTTTGCCCTCGGCAACGAGCGCGCGCATCTTCTCGACCGAATGCGGTGCGGCGCGGAATTCGTCGCGGCGATGAATGAGCGTCAGGCTTTTTGCGACGGGCTGCAGACTGAGCGTCCAATCGAGCGCGCTGTCGCCGCCGCCGATCACGACGACATCGCGGCCGCGCATCGATTCGATTTTGCGCACCGAGTAAAAGACCGATGAGCCTTCGTAATTTTCGATGCCATCGAGCGGTGGCCGCTTCGGCGTAAACGATCCGCCGCCTGCCGCAATGACGACGACCTTCGTCAGGAACACCGTGCCTTGATCGCTGACGAGGCGAAACCGTCCGTCGGCTTCCCTTGTCAGTTCATCGATACGTTCGTCGAAGTGAAACTCGGGCCCGAACGGCTTGATCTGTTCCATCAAGCGATCCGTCAGCTCCTGTCCCGTGACGACAGGCAACGCCGGCACGTCATAGATTGGCTTCTCCGGATAAAGCTCTGCGCATTGTCCGCCTGCACGTCCGAGAATATCGACGACGTGGCACTTGAGATCGAGGAGCCCGAGTTCAAACACGGCGAACAGGCCGCACGGGCCAGCGCCAATGATGACGACATCGGTTTCGATCAGTTCGGCATTTTCGTTGGCAGCGGTCATCGGGTTCTGAAATCTCGGATCTGAAGAATACGAAAATATCTGCTGCGCTTCGCGCCGGCGCTTAAAACTGCTTGGCCGGCACGCGCACGACGAGACCGTCGATCGCTGCGGTAATTTTCATCTGGCAACTGAGGCGGCTGCTCTCGCGAACGTCGAACGCGAAGTCGAGCATGTCCTCTTCCATGTCGCTCGGCTTGCCTGTCGCCGCCCGCCACGCATCGTCGACGTAGACGTGGCACGTCGCGCAAGCGCACGCGCCGCCGCACTCGGCTTCGATACCTTCGACGTTGTTGAGCTTCGCGGCTTCCATCACAGTCAGCCCGATATCGGCGTCGACTGTCTGACTGCTTCCGTCGGGCTGAATGAAAGTGATTTTCGCCATGTCAAATCCGGGTTGTGCAATTGGGGTTCCGCGAGATGAGCTGCGCCACCCATTCACCCGCGCGATCTGGCGGCAGGCTTAGTCTCAGCGCCCGGCAAATTCAAGCATTTGGGCGGCCTGACACGGCGCTAGGGCCGGTTGCATCGACGCAACCCGAGCGGCAGCCGCCGATTCATGGTTGATGGCGGGCTGAAACGCATATTTGGCCGCAACTACGGGATGTCCGAATAGGCCCGATCGATAAAGGCGCGGGCTTGGCCGGCCGCTTCTTCGATGCCTTCGAGCGCCTCGCGCCGCTCAGCGGAATTGAGGTCAGCCATATGCCGCTCGGCGTGCTCGGCCAGGCTCGCGATGCGCCAGGCACCGACGGCACGGCATGATCCTTTCAGCGTATGTGCAGCGACCATCCACTCGCGGTTGCTCGCGGCATCGTTCAAAGCGCCAATCGTCACCGGCAACTGGAGCAGAAAGAGCTGCAGCACTTCCTTTTCAAGCGCCGTATCGCCCATCGTGTAACGGCGCAGGTGCGCGAGATCGACCGGATCAGCAGCAGGATCGGCGCCGGACTTTTCCGCCGATCGCCAGCTTGAACGCGTCTCCGATTCGCTTGTGGTACTCAGCATCGGCCCGTTCCATCTGACTTTATCGTGGTTGCGGCAGCGTTATCCGAAACCAGTTTCGCGATGCGTAGATAGTGGCAGCCGGCCGATAATCCTCCGTAAACTGATGCACCGAAATCCGGCCATAGACCTTAATGATCTGGTAACGTTTTGAATCCGCGAGCGAACTCTAGTTGCGCCGTGATTCACTCATCACCTCGCCGCATTTCAGCCGCAAACAACGATACTGCGCGGAGTTGCATCACCCTGCAAAACCAAGGCATTAACGCGAAATGCCGTTTGAGCGGCATCGCGAAATGACATACGGTCGATGCCTAGGGGGCCCTGTATCCGCGCGACCGCTACTTTCAGCAGGTCCGCGTTGAGGGACGGCTTGGGATGGCGCAAGATCAAATTTCGAAATTGATGGCGATTGCCGGACGGGCAAACGACGGACCGGATAGTGCAGAGGCGATGCACATGACCGTCGACGCCGTCGATACCGCGCCGCCATCACTGCCGAAGACACACACGCAAGCGCCGTCGGCTTCGCAGTCCGCCAACAGCGATGCGCCCGCACGCCGCGTCGCGCGCCGCCGTCCGGCAGGGCCGGTGCGCGGAAAGATCGCCGCCAACGATGACGTGCCGAGCATCGGCGGCCTGATCTATGCCCTCGAACAGAAGCCTTCGACGAAAATTTTCCGCCTCGCGACGCTCGCAAGCGTGTTGTGGGCTGCCGTCGGCGTCGGCTACGGCGCATTCACGCTGGTTCCCGAATGGTCGGCAGGCGCGGATGCCAGTTCGCTGCTTCTGCACCCGGTGACGTTCTACACGGCAACCGCAGTCATCGTTCCAATCGCCATTTTCTGGCTGTTGGCGCTGCTCAACTGGCATATCGCATCGCTGGCGCTGAAATCCTCGACGATGACGGAAGTCGCGATCCGCCTTGCCGAACCGGATCGCGCAGCCGAGCAATCGATAGCGAGCCTCGGCCAGGCGGTCCGCCGTCAAGTGTCGTTCATGAACGACGCCGTATCGCGCGCGCTTGGCCGCGCCGGCGAGCTCGAAGCACTCGTACACAATCAGGTCGCCGATCTTGAGCGCTCGTACGAACAGAACGAACGCCGCATCCGCGGGCTGATCCAAGAACTGACCGGCGAGCGCCACGCGCTGCTGAACACGTCGGGAAGCGTCACCGACACGCTGAAGACGCTCGGCACTGAAATTCCGCAGCTGATCGAAAAGCTCGCGACGCAGCAGGTCACTCTTGCGGGTATCATCCGCGGCGCCGGCGACAATCTCGCAATGCTTGAAGGCTCGCTTGCGAATTCGACCGACCGCTTTGAGACGGCGCTCGGCTCGCGGACGCAGCAGTTGCAGACGGTGCTCGAAGATTACACGAGCGCATTCTCGACCGCGCTTGGCGCGCGCACCGAGCAGATGCGTCTAGCCTTCGACGGCTACATGGAGACGCTCGATACGTCGCTCGGCAACCGCACCGAAAACCTGCAAACGGTTTTTGAAGAATATGCCCGCGCGCTCGACACGACGCTCGCCAATCGCGCTCAGGCGCTCGACATTCAGCTGATCGAACGCACGCAATCTCTCGACAATGCCTTCCAGCGCCGTCTCGAATTGTTCGACGACCAGATCGTACGCTCGACGTCGGCGATCGATAGCGCCGTCAGCCAGAAGGCCGCGCTGCTGACCGATGCGCTCGATCTGCACGCCCGCACGTTCAGCGAGACGATGACGCGGCAGGCAGCCGATCTCGATGACTCGGTGATGAACGGCGTCAACGCGGTTCGCCGCACGAGCGAGAACATCACGCGCCAGACAATGAAAGCGATCGACGGCCTGTCGCATCAGTCGAACGTGCTGCAGAACGTCGCCGAGAACCTGTTCTCGCAGATCCACGGCGTCACCAATCGTTTCGAAGATCAGGGTCAGCAGATCCTGAAGGTCGCCGACAACTTGAGCGACGCCAACCTGCGCATCGACTCGACGTTGCAAACGCGTCATGCCGACCTGACGCGCACACTCGATCGCTTGTCCGGCAAGGCGGATGAGTTCGGCCGCACGATGGCCGACTACTCGACCAACATTGAAGGCTCGCTGTCGAACATCGAAGCCCGCGCCAAATCGCTTGCGTCGGAACTGCGTGACGGCACCGAGACGCGGTCGCGGACGCTGATCGCGGAACTTGAGCGCGTCAAAACGCAGACAGAGGCCGAAAGCGAGCGCACGCTGAGCGATCTGCGCCAGCGCTTCAATAGCGTCTCGGGCGAGCTCTCGCGCGAATTCGAAACGCTGTCGTCGCGGCTTGCAACCGCATCGGATGAAACGCGGGCGCGCGCCGTCCAGGCCGCCGAAACGCTGGCCCGCGAACAGGCGCGCATTCGCGAGGAAGCCGCACGATTGCCGGCGAGCAGCCGCGACACGGCCGACGCAATGCGCCGCGCGCTCGCCGACCAATTGAAAGCGCTCGATCACCTGACGCAGATTTCGTCGCGAACCGTGTCGCAGCGCGACGTGATCACGCCTGAAGTCCCCACAGGGGCTTTGAAAGCGATTTCGCGCACGCCGCCGGCGATTGCCGCGTCATTGCCGTCGTCGATGGCCCCCTCGGCGTTCGACCCAGCGCCGGTTTCAGCGCGCACCCGCGCGCCTGATGGCCGCGAGGGTTGGTCGCTCGGCGATTTGCTGGCGCGCGCCTCGCATGACGAGGAGGCGCAGGCAGAAGCCCGCGCCGCCGCAGAAGAAGCCGCTCAAATCGCCAGCGACGCCGCCGCCCGCGCGCGCGCCGAACCCTTCCGCCTCGATGTCGGCGTCATCGCCCGCGCGGTTGATCCGGGAACGGCATCCGCGATCTGGAACCGCATTCGCGGCGGACAGCGCAACGTCATGGTGCGCAGCATCTATTCGCCGGACGCGCGGAACGCCTTCGATCAGATCGCCGCGCGCGTCAAAACCGACCCCGACCTGGCGCAGACCGTATCGCGCTATCTGTCGGATTTTGAACGCATCATCAAAGACGCCGATACGCGCGACCCAACCGGTCGCATGGCGCATTCGCACCTCATCTCCGACACCGGCCGCGTCTATCTGTTCCTGGCGCACGCGAGCGGACGGATCAGCTGAGTTTGCCGCTGACGACCGATCAGCCCCGCCTCAGCATCACTGCGCGACACGAGACCTGGCCGCTGCGCGACGTGTTCAAAATCGCGCGCGGTGCGAAGACGGCCGCCGACGTCATTGTCGTGCATGTCGGCGATGGCACTCTCACGGGCCGCGGTGAAGCGGTTCCCTACGCGCGGTATGCGGAATCTGTCGCAGCATCCTTGCAAGCCATAGAAGCGCTCGGTGAAATCGCTGATCGCGATGCGTTGGCGGCCGCGCTTCCGGCGGGTGCGGCGCTCAACGCCGTCGATTGCGCGCTGTGGGATTACGAGGCCAAACGCAAAGGAATGCGCGTCGCTGACATCCTGCGCTTGCCGCCGCTGAAACCCGTGACGACGGCATTCACGCTGAGCCTTGACACGCCCGAAATCATGGCGGCGAAAGCGCGCGGCGCCCGTCATCTGCCGCTCCTCAAACTGAAGCTCGGCGGCGCAGGCGACGCTGAACGTATGCAGGCCGTTCGCGCCGCACGCCCTGATGCGCGGCTGATTGCCGACGCAAATGAAGCCTGGACAGCGGACATGCTCGTGCCGCTCCTTTCGCTCGCGGCCGAACTCGGCTTCGAGACGATCGAACAGCCTCTGCCCGAAGGCGCCGATGAACCGCTGCGAACGATCCGCAAACCTATTCCAGTATGCGCCGACGAAAGCGTGCACACGGCCCGCGACATCGAACGCCTCGCTGGCCTCTACGACGCCGTCAACATCAAGCTGGACAAGGCCGGCGGTCTGACCGGCGCGCTTGAACTGCACCGCGCGGCGCGCACTGCCGGTATGAAAATCATGGTCGGATCGATGGTCGCGACGTCGCTCGCCATCGCGCCAGCAATAATTCTGGCTCAAGACGCGGAGTGGACTGATCTCGACGGGCCGCTGCTGCTCGCGCGCGATCGCGACGAAGGCGTGACGATTTCAAACGGCGTTATCGCCCCGCCGTCACCGGCGCTATGGGGCTAGGTTCTGACAACTCGCGGCCGGACCACAGCGCGTTGAGACGCAACGATGCCGCGAGCGCGACGACCGCGATGACCGCCATCGCCGCATACGACCCGCCGCCGTAGCGCGCGTAAAGCCAACCGGCGACAATTGTTGCAAAGCCCATCGCAACGCCCGCTGCCACGGTTGCGTACAGCGCCTGCGCGCTGCCAGTTGCCCGCAGCGGGATCGCCTTGCCGATGAAATGTATGGCGCCTATGTGCGACGCACCGTAGGTGACGCCGTGCAGGATTTGCAGCGGAATGAGCGCCGTCAATCCCGGATCGAATGCCATCGCGACCCAGCGCACCACGGAAAGCGCCGCGCCGCAGATGAGCAACGCGACCGCACCGAACCTCTCGACCAGCCAGCCCGATACGGCGAACACGATGATCTCGGCGAAGACGCCGATTGCCCACAGGCCGCCGATCCATCCGCCGCTGAGCCCCTGCTTCTGCCAGATCAGCGTTGCGAATGTCAGAAAGGTTGCATGAGCCGCCTGTATGCCGCCGGCAGCCAGGAGAAACGCGAGGAACGCCGGTTGCCGCAACAGCATCACGAGTTCTTCGGCCTTCCACCACGGCGTCGTGCTGGCAGCGACGTCGTCGGATTTCAGCGCTTCGCGCGGCATAAGGTGGGCCGCCAGCACAGTCAGCGCGCAGCCGATGGCGATCAGCCAGATGCCGGCACTGCTCCCCCAGCGCGCAACAGAAAACCCACCGGCGAAACTGGCGACGACAAACGTCAGCGACCCCCAGAGCCGCATACGGCCGTAGTCGAGACCGGCGTGGCGTACGCCTGAGACCGCGACCGTCTCGGTCAACGGCATGATGGTCGTGAACGTGACGATCAACGGCACGGTCAGCAGCAGGATCGGCCAGAAACCCTGCATCTGGCTCAACGCCAGGACGACGGCGAGGCTCGCCCAAGCGAGCGCGATCAGCAGCACGCGATGCCGCCCGGTCCGGTCGGCCACAAGAGCGACGCCCGGGGTAATGAACAGGCGGAGGAAAAAGGGCGCCGCCATCACCGTGCTGATCTCGGCGGCCGTCAACCCGCGCCCTTCCAGCCAGACCGGCATATAGGGCACGTGCATGCCGTAGACGACGAACAACGCGGCGTAAAACAGCGCGATGCGGATGCCAAAAGACCGTGCCCGACGCGACGCGTCCATGCCGTCTAAACCTTTGTATCTGCTACGCGGCTTGCATATCCGGAGAACCGCAATTCGAGCGATACCCGAAAGACTCACCCGGCGACTTTCATATTGTCCAATCGGCAACAAGGCTTAGTGGAAAGGCTGTCGAATCGCGTATGCGTAGAGAAATCTGTGGAAAATTGGGTCGGAAATGCAGCGGCTATCACCTGCCACCGCCGAGAACAGCGAAGCCGAATACAGGGCGATTGAATCGGCCCTGCTCGAATCGGCGCGCGGTCGCTGGTTCCTGGCCGAGCACGGCCGCCGCGCCCGGCGCCTGGACAGCGCGCTGCTCGAAGACGCGATCGGCCGCTTGCAGACGTCGATCAGGCAGCCGCCTGCCCTTCTCGGCCAGCTCAAGGGCGAAATCGAAACATTGAAGCAGCATCTCGCCGAGACGCGTGCTGCGCTGCTGGCACGGCCGACGGTTGGACGCGACGGCAGTGCGCCGCCACAGCAGGTCATGTTGAAAGCCGCCGAAGAAATTCATGACATCGCATGGTCTCTGCAGGCCAATCCCTTCGACCCGAAGGGCTGCGAAACGATCGCCCGCAACGCCGGCAAGCTCTACGCAATGAGCCAGACGCAGGCTGTCGATTCGGAAAGGGCGCTGCAGACGGCACAGGCCATCGACACCGCCGCAAGCCGTCTTGAAGCGATCCTCGAAACCGTCGTCCACGAACTACAGATCGATCCCGCAACCGCATAGGATTTCATTTTCCCGTCCCGCTCAAATCGCATTCTGCCCGCAGTCGCAAATCCCTCGCCAAATACAGAAAGCCGGCCCGTCGTGGCCGGCTTTTTCGTTGGGGGCGATTGGAAGCGCCCAAAATGAACGGGCCGGACATCAAGTCCGGCCCGTTTAAAAACGTTTGCGCGGTACGGAGAAATTAGTTGCCGCTCAGAAGCCAATCCAGCTTCGACCGCACGCCGACCGAGATGATGTCGGCGCTGCTTTCGACCTCGCCCCTGTACACGCCTGTCGCAGGCCCGAGATCCTGAACTGTTCTCGCGTCTTCGACGAAAAGATGCGAGTAGGCGACATCCAATGTCGTCCACTCGCTATATTTGTATGATGCGCCGATCGACGCCCACACGCGATCGGAATCCGGAAGGCGAAGAGTACGGCCCTCTGCAGACTGGATCGGAGACTTTTCGTAAGCAGCGCCGGCACGCAATGTCAACTTATCGCTATAGGCATGCTCGACACCTGCCGAGAAGAACCAGCCATCTTCCCAATTCAAAGACAGCGGCGCGCCACCGAGCGGGCCACCAGCACCGCAAAGGCCAGGGATTGCGTTGTCGCATGTGACGAGCAACTCCGGCAACCGGCTCCAGTTGGTCCACTCAACGGTTCCGAGCAATGTCCAAGCTGGCGCAATATCCTGACGCAGGGATAGCGTCACGATTTCAGGCAGTGTTATGTCCGCACTGATTGGGCGAGGAGTTAACGCACCAGCAACATGAAACGTACCTTCCAAATTTTGATCGAGCTTAGAGCGAATGCCCAGACCAATGGACGTTCCATCCGTCGGCGAGAGTAGAATGCCGGCCGTAAATCCAAATCCCCAGTCATCGCCCTTAATAGCCGAGGTCGGCCCGAATGCGGAATTTGCAGCCGCCCGCAACTGCGCATCAATGTATTGGACTTGTACGCCAGCGCCGATAATCACGCCAGGGGCAACTCGATATGCCAATGTCGGTGTAAAGTTATAGGTCGTGATCTTGGATTCGCGCGCGAGGCGCGCACCGTCCCAGCTATAGTTGCCATCGGTCGTGAGACCGAAAGGAGCGTTGACGCCCATCCCGAAGACAAGCTTATCATTCAATTGATAGCTAAAATAACTTGCCGGCAGGACAGCCGTATCGCCGATGTCGCCGCTGCTGCGGCTTGATCCGGATCCAAACAGCGCGCTCGGCGTCGTTGTGATTTCTGTGTCCGGCAAGATGAGTGAGTATGCCGATTCGCTATTTACGCCATCGAACTGTCCAAGTGCTGCCGGGTTCCAGAACATTGAGGACAGAACCCCACCGGCCGCCGAACCGGCGAACGAGGTGCCTTGGAACACGACCGACTGCTCGCGAGGTGCGAACGCACCTGCAAAGGCAGTGCCTGCCGATAGCATAACGGCCGCCGCAGCAACGCCGATCTTCAATGCGCAGCCTGTAGAAATTTGCCGTGCGCGCAACGCCTTCACCATGATTCGCCCCCGTCCGCGCCAGTTTTTTGCCGCTGGCAATAGTTTCATTCGCCGTTGACCATTAAGTCGCATCTTGGCGCCAAGCTCAACCTTAGAGCGCCCGCAAAACTGTCACGATGCACGGAAAGCGTGCCGCCTGTGCCGTATGCGCAACAAAAAAACCGGCCCGCGCAGTGCGGACCGGTTTTTTGCCAAGCTCAGTTTCAAGTCACTCGAAACGAACTTGGCGCTCCCCCCGGAGAACATGCGGTCGGCGATGCGCTCAACCGCAAAATAACGAGCGGACGTTGCCGCAGACGTTTGGCCGATGCAAGTCCGACGACGGTGGCTTTAGGCAATGATCATCGGACGATGCCGGGCCGCAACAGTCGATGACTGTGCGCTTGCGAATTAGCCGGCTTCATGACTCAAGCGGCGGATTGCGAATAGAAAACAGATGATCCACAGGCCCGTTGCCGCCGCCAATTTGTTGCGTTGCAGCGGAATTGATCGCAGACCAGACGAATGCCTTGGCGGTCTGGACGCTGTCCGTCAGCGCGCGGCCCGAGGCGAGGTTCGCTGCGATCGCAGCCGCGAGCGTACAGCCGGTGCCATGCGTATTGCGCTTCGCGATGCGCGGCGCACTGAGACGCAGGCAATCACCTGAGGCCGTCACGAGAAGATCGACAGCTTCGTCGCCGCAGCCGTGACCACCTTTGATCAAGACAGCCGCGCATCCAAGTTGCAGCAGCGCCTCGGCTTGCTCGGTCAGCTCCGCATCCGACCGTGCGACTTCGGTCGAGAGCAATGCTGCGGCTTCCGGCAGGTTCGGCGTGATCAGCGATGCCAGCGGAATGAGACGCTCGCGTACCGCCGCGACGGCATTCTCATCGAGCAAGCGATCGCCGCTTGTTGCGACCATCACGGGATCGACGACAATCGGTATGCCGCGCAAGCGCGACAACAGTGTGCTGACACTCGCGACCGTCTCTGTATCCGCAAGCATTCCGGTTTTGATCGCACCAATTGCAAGGTCGGATGTGACAGCATCAAACTGCGCCGCGATGAAATCGGCAGGCACTTTCATGACGCCTGTTACGCCGCGCGTGTTCTGGGCCGTCAGCGCGGTAATGACGCTCGCGCCATAGACGCCGAGCGCTGTGAAGGTTTTGAGATCGGCTTGAATGCCGGCACCGCCAGAAGGATCGGAACCGGCGATCGTCAGCGCGATGGGCGGCGTCAGAGACATGTCGTCCTCGAAAGCGCGTCGCGCGCAGAAAACCGCGTCAGCCGCCGCCTTTATTCAGAATATCTGTCTTCAGGCTGTCAGGCGTCAACCACGCCTCGATGCTCGCGAGCCCCGGAAAAGTCTCAAGCATCCATTGGCCGAGCCAGTTCTGCGCGCCGAACAGGAATAGCAATCCCGTCAGCACCAGCAACAGGCCCATGATTTTTTCGAGCGTGCCGAAATGCTTCTTGAAGCGCGACATGAATCCGAGAAACGGCCGGATGGCAACCGCCGCCAAGATGAATGGAATGCCGAGGCCGAGCGAATAAACGAACAGCATCGAAACGCCTGCGCCAAGGCTGTTCTCCTGCGCGGCGAGAGTCAGGACTGTTGCGAGGATCGGCCCGATGCACGGCGTCCATCCGAACGCGAACGCAAGGCCCATGACATAGGCACCGACCAAGCTCGCGTTCGTGTTGCCGTGTTCGAAACGCGCTTCCTTGTACAGCAGCGGAATCCGCAGAAGCCCGAGGAAGTGCAATCCGAACAGAATGATGATAGCGCCCGCGATCGTGCCGAGTTCCGCGCGGTACGACTGCATGATCTGGCCGAGCGAGCTTGCCGTCGCACCTAGGCCCACGAAGACCGTTGTAAATCCGAGCACGAAGACGACGGCCGAAATAACGACGCGCCGCCAAACCTCGCGATCGATTTTGTCTTCGCCGGTCAGTTGATCGAACGTCGTGCCGCCGATGTAGCCGAGATATGGCGGAACGAGCGGCAGCACGCACGGCGACAAAAAACTGACGAGGCCTGCAAGCGCGACACCGGCATAGATGTGGAGATCGGCAAACATCGCGACGTCAATCTCCTTGTCAGTGCTTTAGCGCGTCAGCGCAGCGACGCCGGGCAATTCCTGGCCTTCAAGCCACTCGAGGAACGCGCCGCCTGCCGTCGAAACGTAAGTGAAATCGTCCGTCACGCCGGCAGCGTTGAGGGCCGCAACCGTATCACCACACCCCGCGACAGAGACGAGCTTGCCCGCCTTCGTCAACTCCGCCGCCTGTTTGGCGAGCGCGAACGTACCGGTGCCAAATGGCGCAATTTCGAACGCGCCCATCGGTCCATTCCAGAGCAGCGTGCGGCAACCTTCGAGCACCTTTGCGACGTGTGCGACGGATGCCGGACCGACGTCGAGGATCATCCCGTCGCTCGGCACCTTGTCGAGCGCCACCACCTCGTTGGCGGCACCCTCTTTGAACTCGCGCGCGATCACCGCATCGACCGGCAGCACGATCTCGCAGCCTTTGGCCTTCGCAGCCGCCATGATCTCATGCGCCGTCGCGTGGAACTCCGGCTCCGACAGCGACTTGCCGACGTTGACGCCCATCGCTTGCAGGAACGTGTTCGCCATGCCGCCGCCGATGATCAACTTGTCGACTTTGGCAACAAGGTTGGTCAGCACTGGAATTTTGGTCGAGACCTTTGCGCCGCCGACGACGGCCGCCGTCGGGCGCTGCGGAACTTCGAGCGCTTTGCGCAGCGCGTTGATCTCTTCCATCAACAGCGGGCCGGCATACGACGGCAAGCGATGCGTCAGCCCTTCGGTTGAGGCATGCGCCCGGTGCGCACAGGAAAACGCGTCGCCGACGAAAATGTCGCCGAGCTTCGCGAGTTCGGCGGCGAACGCGGAATCGTTTTTCTCTTCGCCTTTATGGAAGCGCAGATTTTCGAGCACTGCGATGTCGCCGTTGTTCATCGCGGATACGGTCGCACTGGCTTTTTCACCGATGCAATCGCTTGCGAACGCCACCGGCTTACCCAGCAAGGTGCTGAACTGATCGGCAACCGGCTTCAACGAGAACTCATCGGACGGCCCGCCTTTCGGACGCCCGAAATGCGAAATCACAATAACCTTGGCGCCGCGCGAGGCGAGATCGTTGAGGCCAGGCACGAGGCGCTCAAGCCGCGTCGCGTCCGTCACCTTGCCGTCGCGCACCGGCACGTTGAGGTCGGCGCGCACGAGCACGCGCTTGCCCGCCACATCAAGTCCGGCCGTCGTCTTCAGGCGATCGAGATTCATATGCCGTCCATGCTCTTTAAGTGAAGTCTATACCGCTGCTGCTTATGCCTTCGCAGCCTTGATCACGTCGCGCGCCGCTGCCGCGGTCTTCGCGGCCGTGATGCCGAAGTGTTCGAACAATTTTTTCGCCGGCGCCGACGCGCCGAACGAATGCATGCCGATGAACTTATCGGAATGCCGTAGCCATTCGTGCCATGACTGTTCGACACCGGCTTCGATCGCAACCCTCGGCGCGGATCCAAGCACCTCGTTGCGATAGGCGTCCGGCTGCTGGCGGAACAGTTCGAACGACGGCATCGAAACGACAGCCGCCGCGATGCCGTCCTTCGCAAGCTCGGCGGCCGCATCGACGGCCACGGCGACTTCCGATCCGGTTGCGAGCAACGTGACGTCACGCTTATCGCCACCGCTGACGATGTATGCGCCCTTGGCTGACAGATTTTCATCACCGCTGCGCGCACGCAGAACCGTCGGCACCGCGTCGCGTGTCAGTGCGAGAACTGACGGTGCAGTCTCGGTCGCAAGCGCGATCTGCCAGCACTCCGCCGTCTCCATAGCATCGCCGGGGCGGAACACCTGCACATTCGGCATCGCGCGCAATGCCGCGACGTGCTCGACCGGCTGATGCGTCGGGCCGTCTTCGCCGACACCAATCGAGTCGTGCGTCATGACGTAGATCACGCGCTTCTGCATCAGCGCCGACAGACGGATCGACGGACGGCAGTAGTCAGTGAAGACAAGAAACGTCGCGCCGTACGGAATGAACGCGCCGTGCAGCGCGATCCCGTTCATGGCAGCCGCCATCGCGTGCTCGCGCACGCCGTAATGCATGTAGTTCGCACCGAACTGGCCCGGCGCAATCGATGTATGATGCTTGGTGCGCGTGCCGTTCGACGGCGTCAGGTCGGCCGAGCCGCCGAGCAGTTCAGGCATTGCGGGCACGAGCTTTTCGAGCGTCAATTGCGACCACACGCGCGACGCGCGCTTCGTCGTATCAGCCGCGAATGCAGCCTTAGCGTCCGCAATCGCCGCAGCGGACGCCGCCTTCGCATCGCGGCCATCGATCAGTGCCTTCGCCGCGGCATCGGCCTTCGAGAAGGTCTTTTCCCAAGCGGCGCGCGTCGTCGCACCGCGGCTGCCGGCGGCACGCCAGGCATCGAGCACATCTGCCGGGACTTCAAATGCCGGGTACGGCCAGCCGATGTTCTCGCGCGTCGCCTTGATTTCGTCGGGACCGAGCGGCGAACCGTGCGTATCCTTCGTGCCCTGCTTGTTGGGCGCACCAAAGCCGATGATCGTCTTGCACGCGATCAGCCACGGCGCCGACGGATCGGCCTTGGCCTTTTTGATCGCCGCAGAAATTTGAGCCGTGTCGTGTCCATCGATCGCGATCGTGTTCCACCCGGAGGCCTGGAAGCGCTTGATCTGATCGTCAGAGACCGACAGGCTCGTCGCGCCATCGATCGAGATCGAGTTGTCGTCCCAGAACACGATCAGCTTGCCGAGCTTCAAGTGGCCTGCCATCGAAATCGCTTCGTGGCTGATGCCTTCCATCAGGCATCCGTCGCCGGCGATGACATAGGTGTGGTGATCGGCAATCTCTTTGCCGACGCGCGCTGCAAGCAACTGCTCGGAGAGCGCCATCCCGACCGCATTGGCGATGCCCTGGCCGAGCGGGCCCGTCGTCGTCTCAATGCCGTCGGCGTGGCCGTACTCGGGATGGCCCGCGGTCTTTGATCCGAGCTGACGGAAATTCTTGATCTCTTCAATCGTCATGCCCGGATAGCCGGTCAGATAGAGAAGCGAATAAAGCAACATAGAACCGTGACCGGCCGAGAGCACGAAACGGTCGCGGTTCGGCCAATGCGGCGCGCTCGCGTCGAAGTTCAAGGCTTCCGTAAACAAAACGGTTGCGACGTCGGCCATGCCCATCGGCATGCCGGGATGACCCGAGTTGGCCGCCTGCACCGCGTCCATCGAGAGCGCGCGGATCGCGTTGGCCATATCTTTGAGGCTCGCGGCCGTCTTCGCAGGAGCACCGCCGCCGGCGGACGCAGTCTTTGCTTTGGTCATATCGCTCGAAAAATCCGGTTTATTGAGCGCAACGGCGCTCCGCTGATCGGTCTGGAAGCCAGTTCCGGGGCTTTTAGCGGGCGGGGCGGGCTGCGTCTACGCTTCCAATTGCCGGAAAACCGGCTCCTCAAACGGCAAATCAGCGCGAACACGGTGCGCTGCGGCAATTGCCGTCGACTGCCGACCGAAGCGCCGCGCCGCTATCGCCATCAGACCAGGACTTTTGCGTCGCGTGACTTGGCGTCCGCGCTTGCCGTTTGCGCGGCTTTGGCCTCTTCGTCTGCGTCTTCCTGGAATAGCTTTTCGAGCCGCACGCTATCGCTGCGCGCACGCTCCAGCAGCTTTTCGGTGTCAGACGCGAGCTTGTAGTCTTCGATCAGGCGCCGCTCGTCGTGCGTTTTGAACGTCTGCACCGTCCGCTTCGCAGAGCTGTCTGAGAACCCGAGCCCCGTGAGCAGTTGCTGCGTCAGATCGAGCGCCGAAAGAAACGTCTCACGCCGGATCGTCATGATGCCGAGATCCAGCAGACGGTAGGCGTGTGCGCGATCGCGCGCGCGCGCATAAATCGGGACATTCGGATAGCGTGTCTTGACGTGTTCGGCGATGCGCATGCCGGCTTCGACATCGTCGATTGCAAGCACAAAGGCGCGCGACTTGCCGATCTGCGCCGCTTCTAGAATTTCAGGGCGGCTGGCATCGCCGTAGAACGCGGTGTTGCCGAAGCGGCGGACAAGCTCGACCTGCTCGGCGTTGATGTCGAGCGCTGTGAACGGAATGCCCTTGGCACGCAGAATACGCGCCGTGATCTGTCCGAACCGCCCGAGCCCGGCAATGATGACATGCGCATCAGCCTCAGGCAGCGTGTCGTAGACCTTTTGTCCGGTGTCAGGTTTCGGAAACAGTCGCCTTTCAAGCATGAGCAGAAGCGGCGTCATCGCCATCGACAGCGTCACGACAACGCTCAGAATATCCGCGATCGCCTTGCCGAAAATTTTGTTGGCCGTCGCGACAGACAGCAGCACGAACGCGAATTCGCCGCCTTGCGCCAATGCGAATGCCAGTCGCCGCGATGGTCCAGCCTCAAGGCCCTGCCAGCGGCCGAGCGCGTACAGAATGATCGCCTTGATCGCAATTAGCGCGATCGTCATGCCGAAGATCAGACCTGGCTTCGAGACGAGCAGCGTGAGATCGAGCGACATGCCAACGGCTGCGAAAAACATGCCGAGCAGCAGGCCTTCAAACGGCGCGATATCGGCTTCGAGTTGATGGCGATAGCTGCTTTCGGCAAGCAGCGCGCCGGCAATGAAGGCGCCAAGGGACGCCGGAAGACCAGCCTGCTGCATGATCAGCGTCACACCGACGACCGTCAGCAACGCCGCCGCTGTCATCGCCTCTTTGACGCCGGAGAGCGCGACGAGGCGCAACAGATAATCGAGTGCAAAGCGGCCGACGATGACGACGCCCGCGATCGTGCTCAGGCCTTTAAGGAACGCCGTCGTGTCGATCCCCGCGGTCGCGCTCGCAACAGACACCGCAAAAAATGGTGCGAGTGCAATCAGCGGAATAGCAGCGAGATCCTGGAACAACAGCACGCTGAACCCGAGACGTCCGTGCCGTGTCGCAAGTTCGTTGTTCTCTTCGAGCACCTGCAGCGCGAACGCCGTCGATGACAGCGCAAGCGCTGCGCCCGCGAACAACGATGATTGCCAGTTGAACCCGAGAGCGACACCGACGCCGGCGAGCGCCAGCGCCGTCAGCACGACCTGCGCCGTCCCGAGACCGAAAATTGCCGAGCGCATGGCGACGAGGCGCTTCGGTCGCAACTCAAGTCCGATAAGGAACAAAAGCAGCACGACGCCGAATTCGGCGATGTGCAGGACTTCTTTCGCCTCGGTCACGGAAAACAGCGCGCCGAACCCAAACGGCCCGATCAGAACCCCGGCGAGCAAGTACCCAAGCACTGCCGCCATACCGAACCAGCGCGCCAGAGGCGCGGCCAGAGCCAACGCTGCCAGCAAAACGGCAATTTCATGAAGTGACACGCGCGCAGCCCCCTTAGCTCTCTCCCGGCCAGTTTATCGACATCGCCGGTACGTGCGAATGCGTGCGATCCGCGCGCCGCCAATCCGCGTAAGCCGTGGCAGACGTTAGAGGGTTCGGCTATGATTCCCCAAATCGAAAACGTCCGGACAATAAGCCGGCTGAGGAACACGCCTGGTTCATTATCGATGGCTGACTTTCTGCAACGGATCGCTGAACGCGGGGACGTGGAGGCTTTTCGCAAGCTGTTCCAGTCCTACGCGCCGCGCGTCAAAAGCTACATGATGCGCCAGGGTGCCGACGCCAACACAGCTGAAGAGCTGGCGCAGGAAACCATGATGGCGGTCTGGCGCAAGGCCGGTCTCTATTCTGTCGAAAAAGGAAGCGCGACAACTTGGATTTACACGATCGCACGTAATCTGCGGATCGATCGTCTGCGTAGAGAATTGACGTGGGTTGCATTGCCGGAAGGCCACGATCAAGTCGCGTCGACCGACGCGCTACCAGACGATCTATTGACGGAGCAAGAACGTAAGTTGCGCGTACAGACGGCACTTGCCGGACTGCCGCAGGACCAGCTCGAAGTTGTATCGCTTTCCTACATCGAAGGCTTATCACACAGCGAAATTGCCGAGCGCTTAGGCTTGCCGCTCGGCACCGTTAAATCACGCATGAGGCTCGCGTATCAGAAAATCCGCGACCTCGTTGAGGACTTGAAGTAGATGACGACGAAGATCACCCATCATCCGCATGCGGAAAGCTTGATGAGCTGCTCGGCCGGCAGCATGCCGGAAGCGTTCGCGGCAGTCATGGCTTCGCACATCACAATGTGCCCGCAGTGCCGCAAAGACTTGGCGTTGATGGAAAAGATCGGCGTCGCGATGTTTGAGCAGCTCGAGCAGACATCGGTGCTGCAAGATGCGCCGGTCATGCACATGCGCGCGGCCGAAGCCGATCATGGCGCCATCGCCGTCGATGCCGCCGTCGTTCAAGGCGGTGTACCTGCGCCGCTCCAGCCCGTTGTCGGCCCCGACCTCACGGCGATCAAATGGAAGCGCGTCGGCCCGGGCGTGGCGCAGCACATCATAGCGCTCAACGACGACCGCGCGAATTTGCGCTTGGTCAAGGTCGCGCCTGGACAGGCATTGCCCGAGCACAGTCATAACGGTTCGGAATTGACGCTGGTTCTTCAAGGCTCTTACCGCGATGAGACGGGCGAATATCGCACGGGCGATCTGGCGGACATGATGGGCGACGCCACGCATAGTCCTGTCGCCGATGCCGTCGACGGCTGCATCTGCCTGATCGCGACGGAGGGCAAGCTCAAATTCAAAAGCCTGCTTGCTCGGTTTGTTCAACCGTTCGCCGGAATTTGAGCTACAGTTCGCGCATGAGCGCACAATTCTCCGCCCCGCAATCGCGGCAAATCGTTTGGATCACGGGCGCAAGTTCGGGCATTGGCCGCGAGCTCGCGCTGTCGTTCGCGCACGACGGGCACAGCGTCGCGGTCTCCGCGCGGTCGGCCGACAAGCTACGTGAGTTGGAAACGGCATCGTCGAATGTTTCAGCATTTCCTGTCGATGTGACCGACGCCGCGGCTGTCGCTGCGACCATCGCCGCAATCGAAAACGCCCTTGGTCCGATCGACCTTGCGATCCTCAATGCCGGCGTCTGGCACCCGATGACGGCGTCGCGCTACGATCTCGAAAAAGCGACGTCGTCGATGGCGATCAATTATACGGGCGTCACCAACGCGCTCGGCCCCGTGATGAAAAACATGATCGCTCGCGGACGCGGACATTTGGCGCTCGTCTCGTCCGTCGCCGGATATCGCGGATTGCCGAAAGGCGCCGCATACGCACCGACGAAAGCCGCGCTCATCAGCCTGGCTGAAAGCTTATACGCCGATCTAAAAATCAAAGGCGTGCGCATGACGGTCATCAACCCGGGCTTCGTCGCGACGCCGATGACGGAGCGCAACACATTCCCGATGCCGTTCATCGTCACGATCGACGATGCCGTCAAAGCGATACGGCGCGGGCTTGATAGCAATCGCTTCGAGATCGTATTCCCGACACGCATGGCCATCATGATGAAGACGCTGCGCCTTTTGCCTTATCGCATTTTCTTCCTGGCAACCGGCGCGATCGCGAAGCGCGAGCCGCCGCCTAAGACGGACGCTTAGCGGCTAAAGGCTTCGTCAGCCTGTAGATGCCGACATCAACGTCGCCTTTTTCAAAGCCGACTTCACAGTACACCAGATAGTATTCCCACATGCGCCGGAAGCGTTCGTCAAATCCGAGCGCCGCGATTTCCGGCCATCGGCTGCGCAATGCGTGCCGCCAGTCCTCAAGCGTCCACGCGTAGCTTTGACCAAAGCGCTCGACCATTTCAAAACGCAGCCCGGCACGTTCGGCGTGGTTGCGTATGAGCGACACCGTCGGCAGCATGCCGCCTGGAAAAATGTAGCGCTGGATGAAGTCGGTGTGGCGCCGGTAGGCCGCAAAGTAACGCTCATCGATTGTAATCGCCTGGATCGCCGCGATGCCGCCTGGCTTCAAGCGGTCGGCAATCGTCTGGAAGTACCGGGGCCAATGCTCTTCGCCGACGGCCTCGACCATTTCGACAGACGCGATGGCGTCATATGTTCCCTCGACGTTGCGGTAATCCTGAAAACGCAAATCGAAACCGTCCGGGCGCGCATGCTTTTCAAGCCGCGCCTTCGCATAGGAGAGTTGCTCGGCGGACAGCGTGATGCCGGTAATGTGCGCGCCACGGACTATCGCACGCTCGGCCAATCCGCCCCATCCACATCCGATTTCGAGCAGCCGGTCGCCGGGCTTGATATCTAGCTGATCAAGCACGACACGATACTTCTCGTCCTGCGCGCCGCCGAGTGAAACGTCGCGGCTGCGGTAGATCGCGCTCGAGTACGTCATCCCGGCGTCGAGCCATGTCGCATAGAACGCATTTCCGAGATCGTAATGCGCAGCGACATTGCGTCGGCTGCCTTGTAAAGAGTTCTGCCGCCGGCGGTGCCAGAGAATATCGGCCAGCCGCGGACGCGCGATCCGCCCGGCGGCACTTTCAAGCGCGCCGTAATTTGCAAGGCAGAACCGCAGGACCGCACGGAGATCGGGCGTGTCGATTTCCCCGCGCATGTAGCTTTCGGCCAGACCGATGCTGCCACGCGTCGCCAGCCGCCAGAGCACTTTGTACGAGCGCATAACGGCGCGCGCGGGCGGCGTTGCATCCGCGCCAAGCGTGACGCTGAGGCCCGATGGCAAAATGACGTCCATGCGCCGCAACGTGCCTGCACCGAATGTACGTTTCAGCCCGCGCGCAAGCAACGCATCGCGCCACGAGCGGCGCCGACGCGGCATATGGCGGTGATCGTCCACGCGGATGTCTGCGTCTGCCATTTACAATCAACCTTTATTGACGAGTTCGGACGGCACCGTCGAATACCGCGGCGACTTGTGCCGATCCGTGAGCGGCACGCCCTTCAGCCAAAGCTTCAGTGCTTCGTAGTGAATGGCAGCGATGACTTTGAGCGTCAGCAGCGGATAGCGAGCGAGCAACCCAGCGAGCCGCCGATCGGTCATGTCTTCACGCGCGGCGCGAAAATGGGTCTTGATCAACGGGCCGCCGGTGTCGCTCAACATGACGGCGACCAGCGCCGTACCATCCGGTTCGGTTATCCGAAATGCGTAGCCTCCGCGGCCGTTTGCAAACGGCGATACATACATGCGCTTGGCGCACGCCTGCGCGTAGACGCCGCCTGCCGCGACATCGCCTGCCGCTACGACGTAACTCGTGCGCTCGCCGAAGGTGTTGTTGACCTCATAGATCAGCGTCTCGAGCGCGCCATCCGGTGCATAGACGTAATAGACGCTCAGCGGGTTGAAGACGTAGCCCAAAATGCGCGGATAGCAGAGCAACAGTATGCGCCGGTTTTCGTGCGGGCGTTGGGCGTTTTTCAAACACGTCCGCGCGATATCGATCAGGTCCGTACCGTCGCCCGGACCGTGGTCTCGGTCGTAGAGCGAAAACAGGTTGAAGCGATTGCGCGAAAAAAGCCGCAAGCGCGCCGCGAGTGCGTCGATCTCCTCGATATCGACCAGCACCGAAAATACCCGATAGCGCAACGTGTGCGGTTTCGGCCGCAACCGCTTGTGGACGACGTGTCCGGCATAGATCGCAGCGTCGCTGATCATCACGCAAACGCCTCTATGGCGTCGCGCACAGCCGGTTGAGATGCGGCGATGCGGCTCTGCGTTGCATCCCACGTCCACGGCCGTGTCACAGGGCAACCTAGCGCAGCGCTCAAATGTTCCGCGGCGGCCAGTCCCGATTGCACGCCGTCCTCGTGAAATCCGTATCCAGCATAGCTTCCCGCAAACCAAAGCGCGTTGCGCCCCTGGATATCCGGCAGCTTCGATTGGGCGTCGAAGGCCGCTGCATCAAACATCGGATGCGCATAATCGAATGTCCGCAGAACGTGCGGTTCGGGAATCGGCGTCGCCGGGTTCAGCGTCACGAAATAGTTTGTCGCCGTCGGTAGCGGCTGCAGCTTGTTCATCCAGTAGGTGACAGAAAGACGGTCGGCCGCGACGCCGCCATCTTGCGCGCCGCGAGCCCCGATATAATTCCAGCTCGACCAAAGCGACCGCCGCCGTGGCATCTGCGTCGCGTCCGTATGCAGAACGGCAAAGTTTCGCGCGTAGCGGAATTTGGAGAGCACCCGGCGCGACGCATCATCGAGGTTGTTCGCGATACGCACCGTCTCATCGGCGTGACACGCGAGGATGGCGGCATCGAAGTGCTGCGCGCCGCTCGTCTTTGCCATAAGGCTGACGCCGCGCGCACCGCCCGTGATCGCGACAACCTGATCATCTTTGACAATGCGGCCGCCAAAGTCAGCCAGGATGCGCGTGACGTATTCCCGGCTGCCACCGCGCACTGTTCTCCAGGGCGGACGCTGGAACGTCTGAAGCAACCCGTGGTTGGCGAAAAAGCGCGCGAAGGCCGCGAACGGAAACGCCAACATCTCGCTCGCAGGTGTCGACCAGATGGCAGCACCCATCGGTATGATGTGGGCGGAGATGAATCGCTGCGAATATCCGCGCGCCGAAAGCCATTGGCCGAGCGTCACGCCCGGCGCTGTGTTGACAGCGTCGGGTGCGCTCGCCTCTCGAAAGAAGCGGAAAAGATCGCGCATCAATTGCCAGTGCGCAATGCTGACGAGGTTGCGCGGTTGCCCGATCAGCCCGGCCAATCCTGACCCTGCATATTCGTACTGCCCGCCGCCGAGCGACACGGCAAACCCCATGTCGGTCTCGGCCGTCGGAACTCCAAGCCCGTCGAAAAGCGCGATCAGGTTCGGATAGCTCGCGGTGTTGTAGACAATGAAGCCGGTATCGACCGCGACAGGGCCATCCGCCGCCGCCACATCGACCGTGTTGGCATGGCCGCCGAGACGGTCATCGGCCTCGAATACGGTGACATCGAAAACGCGGCTGAGCAGCCAGGCCGCACTAAGGCCGGAAATGCCCGAACCAACAACAGCGACTTTCAAACGGTTGCTCACAATTAACCCCTCAAGACGCTTACGCAGCTTAACGTCTTTCGGATTTCCGGGCGAAACACCTCAAATCCCGGCTTTTTTTGTTTACACCCCGCTTACCTTTAACGCGATCTTTACCAAGATTGCCGCATCATCAACCTATCGGCGGCGGTTGGTATCTCCCCTGACCTCAAAGCCGGACCTGCAAGTGAAGTGTCGTCATCTCTTTAGTATCTCGTTGTGAGGTTGACCGATGCACTATGATCTCGTCTCGCGTGCGCTTGCCTACACATCCTGCCTAACAGCAATGAGCCTGTTCGCGACCTCGATGGCGATCGCCGCCATCAACGTCGGGAAAAGCCCGCCGTCCCTCGCCTGCTCGACCAAGACGTGCGGATACGCACCTCAGAAGGTCGGCATGTCCGAGTTTGGTGGTCTGACCAGCAAGGCGCATGTTGATGCCGTCGCGGCCGTTCTCTGGTCGCAGAAAATCTGAAAACCCAACGCTGCTGATGCCCGGCCGGGGCATTTTGTGAACGGTGAGCGCGCACCGCACATCCTGGCCGACGGAAATCTCTGATCCGACGTGAAATGCCTGGACATTCGAAGCACAGCCGGACGGCGTCCGTCCGGTCGAATGGTCAGCACTTGAAATGCTCTTGGAATGCCACTGCTCAAAAGAGCGTGCACTTAGGCCGAGTGCGCGCTCTTCTGGCGTTTGACGACAGCGTCGATCTCTTGCAGCTCACCGACGAGGCGCGCGAAGTCCTTGAGCGGCACCATGTTCGGGCCGTCAGACGGCGCACGATCCGGGTCTTGGTGCGTTTCGATGAAAAGCCCTGCGATGCCAGCCGCAACGGCTGCGCGCGCGAGCACCGGCACGAAGCGGCGATCACCGCCAGACGATGTCCCCTGTCCGCCCGGCTGTTGCACGGCGTGGGTTGCATCAAAAATCACCGGCGCGCCGATTTCGGCCATTTGCGGCAACGCCCGCATGTCAACGACCAGCGTATTGTAGCCGAAGCTCGATCCGCGTTCGGTGACGAGCACATTCGGATTGCCGCTTTCGGTCACCTTGGCGACGACGTTTTTCATGTCCCACGGCGCCAGGAACTGCCCCTTCTTGATCTTGACGACGCGGCCCGTCTTGCCGGCAGCGATCAGAAGGTCCGTCTGCCGGCAGAGAAACGCCGGGATCTGCAGCACATCGACGACCTCGGCAACGCGCGCACATTGGTCGATTTCATGGATGTCGGTCACGACCGGCAATCCGAGCGTCTCGCGGATTTCGGCAAAAACCGGCAAAGCCGCGTCGAGGCCAATACCGCGCCGCCCGGACAGCGAGGTCCTGTTCGCCTTATCGAACGACGACTTGTAGATGAGCCCGATGCCGAGCTTCTGCGCCGCCTCTTTGAGCGCCGACGCCATTTCGAGCGCGTGCGCCCGGCTTTCCATCTGGCAGGGCCCGGCCAGCACCGCAATCGGCGCATCCTGGGCAAACGTGACGCTACCGACGGTAACGCGGGGCAACGGCTTGATCGCTTCGTGCTGGGTCATAGGGCGACTTATAGACCCCTCGCGCCGCTCCTGCGAGCACTGAGACGCCATCTGGCGAAAACGTCCCCAAAAACATAAACGGCGGCTCGTGGGAGCCGCCGTTCAGAACCTTACGGTTTGAAATCGTTAGATAACGTCGATTTCTGCCGGGAGGTAGCTGGTGACTTCAAGACCAACTTCCTGTTCGCGAACTGCCGGCTTTGTCCAGACTTTCATGGGATGTCCTCCTCAAGATTGGTTACAGGCATTTCCTGTTGAGACGTACATAGCGAGCCGCATCCGATAACGCCAATCGCATTTTCATAACGCGACCCAAACTTTTCGTGATCGATTTCAATGACTTGTTATATCATTACAGTTCCTGATTTGCGCGTGCGACACGCCAAGTGGCGCGCCGGCCGCACGCGCGGCCCCGTGGCGCTAGTCCTGTCAATTCTAAGTTCTTTGTAGTTTTTCCTGAAAGTTGGCACATCGAGCGCATGACCTCTCTCAAAAACGGCGTCTACGGCGCGATACCGCGCGATCTGCTCGATGTGCCGGCGGATAGCGCGCAGTGTTCGCCGCAAATGCCCGGCGCATCTGTGCTGTCGCAGTGGCCGCGTGAGACCGCGGCCAACCTGATCGTACACGCACCCGCGAGCACGATCGAGCGCCGTGCCGTACTTGCGATCGCGTTACGCGCGCTCGCACCCAGCGGACGCCTGATCGCGTTCGCCGCTAACACCAAAGGCGGCTCCCGCATCGCCGATGAACTCGAAGGCTTCGGCTGCGCAATTGAAACCAGTCACAAACGCCGCCATCAGATCGTGACAACGTCGCGACCCGCCGCTGCAATCGGTATCGACGAAGCCATCACCGCCGGCGCGCCAAGGCTGCTGCCGGATCTCGATCTCTGGTCTCAGCCGGGATTATTCAACTGGGATCACATCGATGCCGGCAGCCAACTGCTGATGGATCATCTGCCGCCGCTCTCAGGCCGAGGCGCCGATCTCGGTTGCGGTCTCGGCATCATCACGCGCGCGATCCGGCGCGATAACCCTGCCGCAAACGTCACGCTGATCGACATCGACAGCCGCGCGCTCGAGCTGGCGCGCCGGAACGTGTCAGGTGATGGCATCGCAACGCTCTGGACCGATGTCCGCACGGCCCGCGAATTGCCAACCGGCCTCGATTTCGTCGTCAGCAATCCGCCGTTTCACGATGCCGGAGAAGAAGACAAAACGCTTGGTCAAGCGTTCATTATGCAAGCCGCACGGATGCTGAAACCCGGCGGCGTCCTTTGGCTGACGGCCAATCGGCACTTGCCGTACGAAGCGACACTGAAAGAGCTTTATGCCTCCGTCGAACAGGTCGCGCAGGCGCAAGGCTATAAAATTTATGCGGCGACAAAATCGTCTGCGCCGCAACGCGTGCCCGCACCGAGGGTACGTAAATGACCGACCAGAAATTGCGGCTTGATCGCCTGCTGGCCAACATGGGCTACGGTTCGCGCAAAGATATACAAGCGCTCGTCAAGCACGGCCGCATCACGCTCGACGGACACGCGGTGACCGAGGCCGATATGCATGTCGTTGCGGCGCCCGACTTGAGCGCGCGCCTGCGTATTGCGGGCGAAGCACTCGATCCGCCGCCCGGCGTTATCGTGATGCTACACAAACCACTCGGCGTCACCTGCAGCCACAAGGAAGCCGGTCCGCTCGTTTATGATCTTCTGCCGCTGCGCTGGCGTGCGCGCAAACCGGCGATCTCAAGCGTCGGACGGCTCGATAAGGAAACCTCCGGCCTACTGCTGATGACCGACGACGGCGCATTGCTGCACAGGATCATCGCGCCGAAAAGCAACGTCACGAAGCGCTATCGCGCTACGCTCGCGCGCCCGCTGAGTGGCAAGGAAGCGGACGTGCTGGCATCCGGCACGCTGATGCTCGACGGCGAAACCAAACCGTTACTCCCTGTGGTCATGAGCATCGAACGCGATCGCGACGGGGAAACCATCGTCGAAGTCACCTTGTCTGAGGGGCGCTATCATCAGGTCCGGCGCATGTTCGCAGCGCTCGGCAACCACGTCACGGCGCTCCACCGCGTCGCGATCGGCAAACTCTTGCTGCCGCCCGATCTCGCCGCCGGCAAACTCCGCCCACTTCAGGACAGCGAATTACGCGCGATATTTCTTTGACGCACCTCAGGCATGAAGCGTCACGACCCGGAAACCGTTCAGAAACCGCTGTTAAATCGCCACGCGCCACAACCCGGCGGGGTAAAACGCCGGTAGAACACCTCTGCGAGGCGTTACGCCCGGAGCCCGCCGCCGCTATAGTGCGAATCGCAAAGTCTGGGCGGGCCGCAAGGTCCGTCGAAAGACATCACAAAAATAAGGGGAAGACTATGTTGGATAATTTGGGCTGGTTGCAGCCGGTTCTGATCGCGGCGGCCGTCGTTTTCGTCCTCGATCTGATCGGCAACATGATTTCGTTTTCGAACCGCATCGTCAACGCTCTTACGACGGCGCTCGTATTCGCCGTAATTTTCGGTTCGTTGATCCATTTCAAGCTCGTTCAACTCGACGTCACGCAGTTGCCGGCTCCTGTTGACACGACGGCACCTGCACCGGCTCCTGCCGCGCCATAAGCTCGCGACGCAAATAAAAACGAAGCGGCGCGATTTTATCGCGCCGCTTTTTATTGGAGTGGACGGCTTAGCCGGCCGTGCGCTTATACGTCGGCGCCTTTTCGAGGCTTTCCTTGGTGCCAGTGACGACGATGAAGTAATCGTCGGCATTATCGCCGGTTTTCTTCACGAATTTGAGTTCGCTCATTTTAACGGCGACATCCTTTTCGCCGAGGCCAACGAATCCGCCGACGCCAAGGACAACGGCTTTAACGGCGCCATCGCGTCCAACGATGATGTTGTTGATCTCGCCGATGTCTTTCCAATCCGTCGTCACCTTGTCCATCGACTTCGATGTATCGACTTGCGCCGTCGTGGCGTAGACGCGCGCGCCAATGAGCTTGCTCGCCATGAAGTCGGTCTTCTCCGACGTCGTATAGTACTGGCCGTTGGCTGCTTCTGTCGTCGCCGGTGCCGGCGTCGTTTGGGCGGTCTTTGTGGTTTCCGCAATAGCGGGGGCGGCCACCATCAGCGCGAGCGCAGATGCTGCAATCAAATGCTTCATCGGGGGTGTCTCCAAATTTGAGGCGCGAAGGGCAGTGCGTTGCACCGTCGCGCCAACTGAGATGCTGGAGAAACGCCAGCCTTAATTGAGAGTTCCGGGATGTGTAAATTCACATGGCGGCTTTTTTTGCGTGGCATTTGGGCCGAGCCCGACGGCAAAATCGCACTCGTAGGTGCCGCGCCTCTCGAATTAACGAAAAGCGCCCGTTAGTAATTTTTTAAGTTTTTAATTTATTGTTCGTACAGGTGCCTCGTGAAACGTACGATTGCAACGTCGATCGCAGCATTGCTCGCCGCGTCCGCCGCTCATGCTGACACGCCTGCAGAAGCGCTATGGAATGGTGGATATATCGGCATTCATGCCGGCGGAGCGACCGGCGATACCGACGTCACGTGCGTCACAGGTTGCTTCAGTGATTGGGGAACATCAGTCGACACAAACGGGCCATTTATCGGCGCCCAACTCGGCTTGAACCGCCTTGTCAACGACCGCCTGGTCGTCGGCCTGGAAGCGGATATTTCCTTTTCCGACATTTCAGGCGACGCATTCTTCGGTGGCAAATCTGCTTCTTCGGACTTGAATCGGTTCGGCACCGCCCGCGTCCGCGCCGGCATTCTCGTGACGCCGACGACAATGTTCTATGCGACCGGCGGCCTAGCGTGGGCCGACTGGACCGACACGTTCACGCCGGAGTCAACGACCAACTCATTCTCCAACGTCGATATCGGCTGGACAGTCGGCGGCGGTCTCGAGACATTCGTCAGCGACAAGCTGTCTTTCAAGATCGAGTATCTTTACCTCGACTTCGGCGACGAAACCCACTCGTGGGCCGACAGCGGCCAGTCAGGCACCGTCGAATTCGACCATCAGATTCATACCGTGCGTCTGGGCGTCAATTACAAGCTCTGGTAATGGCGACTGCCGCCACGAGCACGATCCTCATCGAGACGTCGCACTTTCTTTTGCGACCGTTGACCCGGGCCGACATTTCCGACGCGTGGGCCGGGTGGCTCAGCAATGTTGACGACGCCTATTTGCTGAACGCGCCGCCAAGGGCCCTGAAGACCGCTGATCTCCGCGACTACATTGCGGGCTTCGACAATCGCGCACGCATTCTGCTCGGTATTTTTCACAGGCCAACCGGCAATCACATCGGATTGCTGACGGCCATCGCGTCCGACAGCGGCAACGAAGTCATGCTGAACGTCTACGTCGGCGCAGCACAATTCCGCAGCGCGTCGAACTTCATGGAGATCAAGAAGATCAGGATTGCCGTCGCGTCGTATTTATTTTTCGAGCGCGGCTTCAAGCAGATTTTCGCGTCGGTCGTCGCGCACAACAAGGTCATGGTCGCCTATCTCAGATCGGCCGGGTACGAAATCGCGAAACGAACCATGACGCCGTCGCGCACCACGCCCGGTGCGCCGCCAGTCGAGGTTCTTGTGTTTCGGCTGACGCCTGAACGCTTTCTCGCCCGCAACGGCGACTGGGTGACCGCGCCGAAATCCGGCGGCTGACTAGACCAGCCGGCTTAAACCAAGCGGCTCTTTTCGACGGCGGCCGCGATAAAGCTTGCAAACAACGGATGCGGTTCAAACGGGCGCGATTTCAGTTCCGGATGATATTGCACGCCGATGAACCAGGGATGATCCGGGTATTCGACCGTCTCCGGCAGGAGGCCGTCGGGCGACAAGCCCGCAAACCGCAAACCGACATGTTCCAGCCGGGCGCGATAGCTCGTGTTGACCTCGTAGCGATGCCTGTGCCGCTCTGAAATCTCGGTGCTGCCGTAAATCTTGGAAATGCGGCTGCCCTCGCTCAATGACGCATTGAACGCGCCGAGCCGCATCGTACCACCGAGATCTCCGCCCTGGCGGCGCTGCTCAAGCTCGTTGCCGCGCATCCATTCGGTCATCATGCCGACGACCGGCTCGCTGGTGGCACCGAATTCGGTCGATCCGGCGGCACTGATACCGGCGAGATTGCGCGCTGCTTCCAAGCACGCCATCTGCATGCCGAAGCAGATCCCAAAATACGGCACGCCGCGTTCACGCGCGAATTTTGCGGCAAGAATTTTGCCTTCCGAGCCGCGCTCGCCGAAGCCGCCGGGCACCAGGATGCCATCGACGCCTTCGAGATACGGCGCCGGGTCTTCGCTTTCGAAGACTTCCGATTCAATCCAGTCGAGCTTGACCTTGACGCGGTTGGCGATGCCGCCGTGGACGAGCGCTTCGGTCAGCGATTTGTAGGCATCCTTGAGGCCGGTGTACTTGCCGACGATCGCAATCGTGACTTCGCCTTCGGGTGCCGCGATATTGCGCGAAATCGTCTCCCAGCGCGACAGGTTCGGGCTGGGCGCGCCGGTGATGTTGAACGCCGCAAGCACTTCGCGATCGAGACCTTCGCGATGATAGGCAAGCGGCACGTCGTAGATCGATGAAACGTCCAGCGCTTGAATGACAGCCTCCGGCCGGACATTGCAAAACAAAGCGATCTTCTTGCGCTCCCCGACCGGGATATCGCGATCCGAACGGCAGAGCAGAATATCGGGCTGAATACCGATCGAGCGCAGTTCCTTGACCGAATGCTGCGTCGGCTTCGTCTTGAGTTCGCCGGCCGATGGAATGTACGGCATCAGCGTCAGGTGCATGTAGATCGCCGACCCGCGCGGCAGATCGTTGCCGAGCTGCCGGATCGCCTCGAAGAACGGCAGGCCTTCGATGTCGCCAACCGTGCCGCCGATTTCGGTCAGCACGAAATCGACGTCCTCGTTGCCATTCAAAACGAAATGCTTGATCGCGTCGGTGACGTGCGGAATGACCTGCACGGTCCCGCCGAGATAGTCGCCGCGGCGCTCCTTCGTCAGGATTTCCTGATAGATGCGGCCGGTCGTGATGTTGTCGGACTTCTTCGCCGGAACGCCCGTGAAGCGCTCGTAATGACCAAGGTCGAGATCGGTCTCGGCGCCGTCGTCGGTCACGAACACTTCGCCGTGTTGATACGGGCTCATCGTGCCCGGGTCGACGTTGAGATACGGATCGAGCTTTTTAAGCCGGACGGAATACCCGCGCGCTTGCAGAAGCGCGCCGAGGGCTGCGGACGCCAGGCCTTTTCCAAGTGAGGAGACCACGCCGCCAGTGATGAAGATATAGCGTTGCATGGGATTTGGATGTCGCACGGCGGGAGCATTCCCTCCAAGCGGCAATATCGCCACATCCACAGAGGTTTAGCGCTCCCCGGCTGCGAAGCGCGAGGCCGCCGCCTTGCATATCGGAAACGTCGGCGGATCAGACGCTTGCGGCGTCAGGCGCCGCATTGTGCGGTGACTTCAGCGGTTGCCGCCTGGCGGGCTTCGTCGGCCACCTGCTCGCCCTGAAGCTCAGCCTTCAGAGTTTCGCTGACGTCTTTGGCCGCACGATAGCTTGGGTCGGTCTGCGTGTTCGAATAGGCGACATCGACTTGAACGACGGTGTAGCCACGTACGGGCAATGTCTTCTTCTCACCCTTTTCGAGGTATTCGCGCTTACCGCAGCGGATCGAGAATTGCGGCGCGGCCGGTTGGAAATACTTGCCGTTGTTCTCGACGCCGAATTCAGCAGCGCGCGCCATCGCGATCTTTTCGACGCGGGCCTTCGGCGTTGCAGCGCTGCCGGTTGCCGTTACGCGATACCGTCCGCCGCCGAGATCGGCAACGTGGTGGCCGGTCGACGAAAACGCGCTTGCGGCCTCATAGGCTGTGACCGTGTTGGGCTGAAGCCCGCCGCCAAGGTCCGAGCCGCATCCTGCAGCGGCGAGCCCGGTGGCGACGAGCACGCCCAGCCCCGCAATAACGCGACCGGCGTACCGATACTTGCCTGCTTGGTGTCCCGTCATGGTGCCGCCTCGCGCCGCTACCGCGATCCACAATTTGGCACAGTCCAGCATCCCCTCCAATGGCGGGAATGCTGTTCGCGACGTTATTCAGCGGGTATTACTCGGGGGCTTACTGGCCGCCGGGAACCGATGGTGCTGCTGGCGGCTGCAGCTTGTCGAGAATGCCACCACGGCCGGTCGTCGGCGTTTCACCCGGCGTCGCGGGCGCACTCGTTGCCGGAGCGCCCGGCACGGTGTCGAACACCGAACCAGCCGGTGCCGTCTGCTTGGCGAGAATCGTCAGCAGGATCGACGTCACGAAGAATGCCGCGGCCAAACCGGCAGTTGCGCGCGTCAACAGGTTTGCCTGACCGCGGCCCGTCAGAAAGCCGCCGCCCGAGCCGCCACCGCCCATACCCAGCGCGCCGCCTTCCGATTTCTGCAACAGGACGACGCCAACGAGTGCGGCGGCGATCATGAGGTGAACAACGAGAAGTACGGTGGCCATTGGTCAAACGATCCGGTCAGTTGAGGTTTTCGGCACATAGGAAGTCGCGCCGCAATAGCAAGCGCGCCGCGCAGACCGAAGTCTGCCGGGTTGCGGCGCTTCTACACGGTTCCGAGGCCCGGGGCTAGTCCCGCCCATCAAGGACCGCGACGACCTGCGTTTTCTGCTCAGAAACCGCCTCTTAGGCGCCGCAATCATTGGGGCGATTGACCGGAAGTTACAGATAAACCGGGCAGCCCCGGATCGTCTGGCGATTTCGTGGAGATTATGCAGCAAGGCCGCCGGCGCAGGATAAGGAAGTTCGTCGCGATCGCTGTATCAGTGGCCGCTGCCGCTGCGCTGTGGCTTGGGCTGTTGCCGCAGCGGTTCAGCCCGTTCGCGCCGCTGGAACTCAATCGCCCCGAAAGCTGGTTCCTCGATTTCCGGATTGCAGCCCTCAACAATAATGCCCGCGACTGCGACGCGGCGATCGCGCAACCGTTGCTCGACGCGACGCGCGTCGCGGATCATCCAATCGAAAACGGTTGCGGCTGGCACAACGCGGTCCGGCTTCGCGATGCAGGCGGCGTGCGCCTATCATCGGAAAAAATCACCTGCGGGATGTCGGCCGCCTTGGCGATGTGGCTGGCGCACGAGGTGCGGTCCGCGGCGCAAGCAATCCTGAAATCGGACGTGCGCAGCATCCGTCATCTTGGCGTCTACGCCTGCCGCAACATCCTCGGCAGCCCCAAGTTCAAGGGCTTCCGCAGTCAGCACGCAACCGCGAACGCCATCGATATCGAAGGCTTCGTGCTCGCCGACGGCCGCACGATCAGCATTCTCAAACATTGGAAAGGGAACGGTGCCGAGGCGCGATTTCTGCGCGCGGTCCACGACCGCGCCTGCCGCTATTTCCGCGTCGCGCTCGGCCCCGACTACAACGAAGCCCACGCAAATCATTTTCATTTCGATCGCGGCGCGTTCAAGCGCTGCCGCTAAACGTCATTACCAAACAGACGTCAGGGCGCGGGCGCAGTGGGCTGCACGCCGCTATCGACCACGATCGGCGGCCCGGTATACGCGTCATCGACCGGCTTCTTGGCGGCCTGCGGTTTTGGTTTCGGCTTCGCCTGCGCTGCCGGTTTGGCCTTTGCCGGCTCCGTCCCTTCGATTCGCTGCAGCGCTTTCGATTTCGGCCTCATCAAATTCGGCTGCGCAGCCGCGGCGCCGGCTGCCGCATTATTCTTTTGCGCCGGCGCGGCGTCAGGATCGGGCAACGGCGCGAACGGATCGATGTTCGGGTTCATTTCGAGGCGTTTGGCGACCTCTTCGACCTGCATCAGATTCGGCGTCAGCGTCGCTTCGCGGCAGGCGAATTTGATCTGCTCATCGAGCATGATGAAGTGCTCGATCTCGCGCAGCCTATCGGCCGAAAGATTTGATTTGCCCCACGCTGGCCCGCGCTGAAGGTCCGCAAGAATGCCCGACTGGATGAATTTCACCTGTTCGGTCTTGAATTGTGCGCACGTTTCCTTGTCGAGCTTAGCCGTACCCGCCGTAGCCGAGAGCGAGAGAAGCGGTGCGGCGAGCACCGCGCCACTGATCGCGCGGGCGAAATCAGATTTAGAAAACTGACACCAAGGCAACATCATTCAACTCTCATAGGCACGAACTATGGCGAGAAAATCGCTGGCTTTCAGGCTCGCGCCGCCGACCAGCGCGCCGTTGACGTTATCAACCGCCAGCAGCACCTTTGCGTTATCCGGCTTTACGGAGCCGCCGTAAAGCAGCCGCATCTCATGGCCGTTAGCGCCGAAGCGCTCCGTCAAATCCCGGCGGATGGCTCCGTGCACCTCGGCAACATCGCCAGGCGATGGCGTCAGGCCGGTTCCGATCGCCCAAACCGGCTCGTAGGCGATGACCGTATTTGCGGCAGTCGCCGCCTCCGGCACCGACTGCGCAAGCTGGCGGGCGACGACTGCGAGCGTCTCGCCTGCCTTGCGCTCGCCGATGGTTTCCCCGACGCAAATGATCGCGATCAATCCTGCGCGGTACGCCGCTTCGGCCTTGGCTCTGACCACCGCGTCAGTTTCAGCATGATCGGCGCGGCGCTCGGAGTGCCCGACGATGACAGCCGTCGCGCCCGCCTCTTTCAGCATTTCAGCGGAGACATCGCCGGTATGCGCGCCGCTCGCGTTGCTGTGGCAATCTTGGCCCGCAAACGTTAAGCCGCCGCCACTGCACGCCGTCGTCATGGCCATCAACAGGGTGGCGGGCGGCGCCAGCAGGGTGTCGACGGCAAGCCCGGCGAGCGGACCGGCGACGGCATCGCGTACGGCTTCAGCTTCGCGAAGACCGGCTTTTAGGCCGTTCATCTTCCAGTTCCCGGCAACCAACGGCCTAATCTTCCCAACCCCAGACGTCATGCGGCATCCCTTAGGTAGTGTTTGGCGCCAGAACCCTTGCATTAAGGCCTGCGCTGCGCTTCATATCACGCCGAACAGCCCCGTCACGCACGGGCGCATAGCGATACAGGTTTTACTGAAGCGCACAGGCTCGCATGCAACGCTGCAGGGCCAGCGCCGCCAACCACGGGATACTTCACCTTTATGCTTGAGAGTATGAGACGCGGCGCCCAAACGTGGGTCGCCAAGATCCTCTTCGGACTTCTTGTTTTCTCGTTCGCGATCTGGGGCGTGGCGGACGTTTTCACAGGCTGGGGCCGTGGTTCGGTCGCATCCGTCGGCGGCACCGAGATTACGTCCGAAGAATACTCCCGCGAATTCCAGCGCGAGCTGGACGCCTTCTCGCGCGAAGCCAATCAGAAACTGACCGCCGAACAGGGCAAAGCTCTCGGTCTCGACCGCCGCGTCATCTCGCAAATGCTCGGCGGCGCCGCGATTGAAACCCATGCGCGCGACCTCGGCCTCGATCTTTCCGATGCGACGCTGATCGAAACGCTGCAGAACGATCCAAACCTCAAGAGCGCCGACGGCAAATTCTCGCGCGACGCGCTTCTCGAACGGCTGCGCCAGTTGAACCTCAGCGAGCGCGGGTTCCTGACGCTCTATCGCAAAGACGAACTGCGCACGCAAATGCTCGGCTCATTGATCAAGGGGCTGACCGTCCCGAAGCCGATGATCGACCTGCTACACGCCTATAACGAAGAGAAGCGCACCGTCGAATGGCTGACGATCGATGCCGACAAGGTCATCACGATACCGGCTGCGGACGATACGAAATTGAAAGAGCGTTATGAGGCCGACAAGTCGCGCTACATGACGCCCGAATACCGCAAGTTCCAGATTTTGACGTTGTCTGTCGACGATCTCAAAAAGCAGATGACCGTCACTGACGAGGAAATCGAAAAATCCTACGAGGTCACAAAAGACACCTACGACACGCCGGAACAGCGCCGCGTGCAGCAGATCGCGTTCAAGGACAAAACAACCGCCGACACCGCGTTGAAAGCCCTGCGCGATGGCTCGAAGTCGTTCGGTGACGCCGCCAAGGACGCGGGCGCCAAAGACACCGACGTCGACCTCGGATTGATCACGAAGAAAGCTTTGATCGACAAGAAGATCGCCGACGCCGCCTTTGCGCTCGAAAAGGACAAATACTCCGATGTCATCGAGGGTCGTTTCGCGACCGTGATTTTGCGCGTTACCCAGATCGAGCCCGGCACGCACAAGACGCTGGCCGACGTCAAAGACACGGTCCGCGACAAGCTCGCGATCGAGAAGGCCAAGCAGGCTCTTCAGGCGAAGCACGATGAAATCGAAGACGCGCGGTCGGCCGGTAAAACGTTGAAGGAAGTCGCCGATATGCTGAAGATCGCCTATCAGGACATTGCTGGCGCCGACCGCCAAGGACTGGGTCCGGACGGAAAGCCCGTCATGACGTCGTCGGACTCCACCAAGATCATGACCGATGTCTTTGCGCCCGATGCATCTGCGCTCGACCAGGGCGTCGAATTGCCGAGCGGTGCCTATGCCTGGATCAATCTGACCGGCACGGACGCCCCGAAACAGAAAACTTTTGAAGAGGTCAAAGGCGAAGTTGAACTCGACTACAAAGGATTTGAACGCCAGCGCTTGGTGACCGAACTCGCCAACAAGCTCGTGCTCAAGATCAACGCCGGCGAGCCGATGACGGCGATCGAGGCCGAGGCGGGTGCGAAGGGCGAAAAATCCGAACCGTTCACGCGCCGGACAATTCCGCAAGGCTTGTCGGAAGCGGCTGTCGCGCAGGCGTTTGTTCTGGCCGACGGCAAGGCGACGAGCGCCCAGACGACCGACCGCGGGTCTCGCACGATCTTCAAGGTTGTCGCGATCACGCCGGCACCTGCGCCAACCAAAGAGCAGCTCGATAAATTGACGACCGAGCTGCAGGCCGACTACACGAACCAGGTGCTCAACGAATACGCTGAGACATTGAAGGCGCGATACAATGCCAGCATCAATCAAGTCGAACTCCAGCGTGCGCTCGGCATCGTCACCGAGCAATAGGGAGCACGCGCGCCGTGGCTGACGGTAATCTCTGGCCGGCATTTCCTGCGTTCGCCGCCGCCTACGACGCTGGCCGTCCGCAGGTCGTCTGGACGCGGCTCGTGGCCGACGTCGAAACGCCGGTGTCCGCGTATCTCAAGGTCGCGGGCGCCAAGGGCGCCAATTGCTTCCTGCTCGAATCCGTTGAGGGTGGCGCGGCGCGCGGCCGCTATTCCGTCATCGGGCTCGAACCCGATCTAATCTGGCGCGCCAATGGCGACCACGCCGAGCTCAATCGGCATCCGGCACGCGGCGACGCTGGCTTTGAAGCCGACAGCCGCGGCACGCTGCAATCGCTGCGCGCCATTCTCGATGAAAGCCGCATAGATCTTCCCGAAAGCCTGCCGCCGATGTCGGCCGGTATTTTCGGCTACATGGGCTACGACACGGTGCGGTTGATCGAAAACCTGCCCGAGATGAAGCCCGATACGCTCGGCGTGCCGGACGCGATCCTGATCCGCCCGACGCTCATTTTGATTTTCGATAGCGTCAAAGACGAGATGACGGTCGTGACGCCCGTGCGTGCGCAATCCGGCGCAACGGCGACGCAAGCCTATGACGCTGCGAAGGCGCGGCTGGCAACCGCCGTACAATTGCTCGACGCGCCGCTGCCGCACGAAACAGCACAATCGGAAGTGCCGGCGACGCTGCAAGAACCGGTCTCGAACACGACGGCCGCGCAATATCTCGATATGGTCGCCAAGGCGAAAGCGTACATCACCGCCGGCGACATTTTCCAGGTTGTATTGTCCCAGCGCTTCTCGGCGCCGTTCGCCTTGCCATCGTTCGCGCTCTATCGCGCGCTGCGGCGCCTCAACCCGTCGCCGTTTCTGTTTCATCTCGACTTCGGCGGATTTTCGCTCGTCGGATCGTCGCCGGAGATTCTGGTGCGGGTCCGCGATGGCGTCGTGACGATCCGCCCGATCGCCGGCACGACGCATCGCGGCAGCACACAAGCCGAAGACGAAACGCTCGCCCGCGCCCTCCTCGCCGATCCGAAAGAACGCTCAGAGCATTTGATGCTGCTCGATCTCGGCCGCAACGATGTCGGCCGCGTAGCGGAAACCGGCACGGTCGCCGTCACCGACCAGTTTGTTATCGAGCGCTACAGCCACGTCATGCACATCGTGTCGAATGTCATCGGCCGGCTCGATTCCAAATCACACGATGCCATCGACGCGTTGATGGCGGGGTTTCCTGCCGGAACGGTATCTGGCGCACCCAAAGTCCGCTCGATGGAGATCATCGCCGAACTCGAAAAAGCAAAGCGCGGTCCTTACGCCGGATGCGTTGGATATTTCTCGGCCGGCGGCGAGATGGACACTTGCATCGTCTTGCGCACCGCGATCGTCAAAGACGGCATGGTCCACGTACAGTCGGGCGCGGGCATCACCAACGACAGCATCGCAGAGAACGAACAGCAGGAATGCATCAATAAGGCCAAGGCCGTCGTCCGTGCCGCCGAGGAAGCGGTCCGTTTCGCAGCGAAAGGTTCTGGTGCAAACAGACGCGGTAACGGCGGCGCGTTCGGCTGAGCGTTATCCCGGCTTGGCCGTTTGCGTTTTGGTGCTGGCCGCAACGCGCCGCGTGCGCGCTCCTGGTGGCTTCCAGCGCTTGGCCCACGCCCGCGTCCACGGGTGCCAGCGCGGCTTCCAGAACAAACTGATGAGGCTGTGCCAAACCGTGTAGACGACAAGCCAGCCGAGCACGCGCACTGGCAGTGCCGTCAACGCGAACGTCAAGCGCCGCACGCGCACCCAGGTGTTGGCACCGAACTTCAGCGATTGCTTTTTGAGCCAGGCGCGAACGATCTCGGGCCCGAGCATCTTCTCGGCCACGCGAAATGCGACGAACGCTACGATCGCAAATGGCAGCAGCAGCCATATGATCGCCCATAGCAGATAACTCGCGACCCACCACACAATCGCAAATAGCCAGCCGAGCAGCCAGATGATGGGACTGAGAAGGGTCAGGACGATATCCATGCCTGCGTTCAATGCCTCACAGTAACGGGTCCGTCATTTATGCTCCCGGCTTCTAGCGCATTGATGGCGGCGCTGCATCCATTGCGTGGTGTTGCGTACACGCACGATGGCGCTTGCCGATAATCCCCGTGACGGGCATTGTCGCGCCATGATCCAACTCGCGCTTCTCCGTCACGCCAAATCGAGCTGGGACCAGCCACAGCTCGACGATTTCGACCGGCCTTTGAACGAGCGCGGCCGCCGTGCTGCGCCGATCATGGGGCATATGCTTGCATCGCTGAAATTTGCGCCGGATGTCGTGCTCTGTTCGCCGGCAAAACGGACGCGCGAAACGCTCGAAGCCGTCGCATCCGATATTGCGAGCGCCAAGCCGGCGGTCCGGTTCGACGATCAGTTGTATCTCGCTACGCCCGACACGATGCTCGATTGTTTGCGCAAAGGGTGTGCGGATGCCAAGCGCGTTTTGCTCATCGGCCATAACCCTGGCCTGCACGCGCTTGCCGCGACGTTGGCGCAAAGCGGCGATCCGGCCCAACTTGTTCGTATGCGCGATCATTTCCCGACCGCCGCCCTGGCGATCATCTCGCTCGGCGGCGCGAGTTTCGGTGCCATGGAGACGACCGGCGGTCATCTCGAAACGTATGTCACGCCGAAGGACCGGACCTGACGCCAGTTCCGCGTCAACACGACGGAACCGGCAGACGCGCTCGCCGTTGATCACGACAGGTCTGGAAGGAGCTGCGCATGGAAATACAGGAACTGCATCGCGGCCGCCTGATCGACCACATTCAACTCGTGGTCGCCGACATCGAAGCCAGCCGGCGTTTTTACAGCGCCGTTTTCAAGGTGCTCGGGATTCCGATGGGCGGCGAGGCGCCCGACTACTTTTGGGCGGACGAATTGTTCGTATCGGCGCCCGGCAGCGCCGCCGCTCAGGGCAAGTTGACGGGCCGCCATCACCTCGCATTCCAGGCGGACAATCGCGAGGTCGTAGATCGTTTTCATAAGGTCGGACTTGAGAATGGCGGCGTCGATAACGGCGCGCCCGGCGAACGTCCCTATCATCCCGGCTATTACGCAGCGTTCCTGATCGATCCCGACGGCAACAACATCGAGGCTGTATTTCACGGCCCGGCAAATCGCAGCGCCGCCTCCGTCAAAGTCACGTTCTGACGCCGCTTTCAGCCTTAATAAATTCGTGCAGCGCGACCAAGGCGTTAATTCGCGCGGCGCGAGGTTGACTTGACCGGACGTTCGACGGTTAAACAGGCGCAGTATTATCGCCCGGCCTTGAGATGTCTCGACATGCTGATCCTGATCGATAACTACGACAGCTTTACCTACAATCTCGTCCACTACCTCGGCGAGCTTGGCGCGGAAAGCGTCGTCATCCGCAACGACAAGGTGACGGCAGAAGAAGTCATCGCGCAGAAGCCGAAGGCGATCGTTCTCTCTCCGGGTCCGTGCACGCCGAACGAAGCCGGCGTCTGTCTCGACCTGATCAAAAAAGCAGGTCCGACGATCCCGCTGCTCGGCGTCTGCCTTGGCCATCAATCGATTGGCCAGAGTTACGGCGGCAAAGTCATCCGCGCGCCGCAACCGATGCACGGCAAGCTCTCGACGATCACGCATACGGATAAAGGCGTTTTCCACGGGCTGCCCAAGCAGTTCGAGATCACCCGCTATCACTCGCTGATCGTCGAACGCGCAACGCTGCCAGACTGCCTTGAGATCACCGCCGAAACGTCCGACGGCATCATCATGGGCTTGCAGCACAAGACGCATCCGGTGCATGGCGTCCAGTTTCACCCTGAAAGCATCGCCTCGCAACAAGGCCACGCGTTGCTCGCCAACTTCCTGAGCCTTGCCGGCTTCACCCCGAAATCACGCAAAGCCGCCTGAGACCTGAGAGACATGCCCGCCAAAGAATTAAAACGTCTCATAACGCGCGTCGCAGACGGCGACCGGCTGACGAGCAGCGAGACTGAAGCAGCGCTTGATCTGCTGATGTCCGGCGTGGCACCGCCGGTTGCGATGGGCGCGTTTCTGATGGCCTTGCGCGTGCGCGGCGAAACCATCGACGAGATTACGGGCGCTGCAAATTTTCTTCGCGCGCGCATGACGTCCGTCGATGCTCCGCCTGACGCCGTCGATATCGTCGGCACCGGCGGCGACAGTCACGGCACCTATAACGTCTCGACAGCTGCGGCTTTTGTTGCGGCCGGCGCTGGCGTCACAATCGCGAAGCACGGAAACCGCGCCGTGACGTCGCTGTCGGGTGCATCCGACGTGCTCGCGGCACTCGGCGTCAAACTCGACGTGCCGCCGGTCGCGGTGACGCGTGCGATCGCAGATTCAGGTGTCGGCTTTCTTTGGGCGCCGCTCTATCATCCGGCGATGAAGACCTGGGCGCCGATCCGCAACGATCTCGGAGTCCGTACGCTTTTCAATCTGCTCGGACCGTTGTGCAATCCGGCGGGCGTGACGCGGCAGGTGCTCGGCGTCTATGATCGCCGTCTCGTCGAGCCGATCGCCCACGTTCTGAAAAATCTCGGATCAAAACGCGCCTGGGTTGTGCATGGCGCCGACGGCATGGACGAATTGACGACGACCGGCGCGACAACGGTTGCTGAATTGCGTGACGGCAGCATCACGATGTTCGACGTGACGCCAGAAGACGCCGGACTTCCGCGCGCCAACATTTCCGCCCTCAAAGGCGGCGACGCGGCGACCAACGCGACGGCGCTGCGCAATCTCTTGCAGGGCGAGCCGGGACCGTATCGCGACATCGTCGTGCTGAATGCGGCGGCCGCGTTAATCGTCGGCGGCAAAGCGTCCGACCTTGAAGACGGGGTCGTCAAAGCTCAGACTGCGATCGATAGCGGCCGCGCCGCGCAAGCGCTGGACCGGCTGGTCGCGGTCACCAACGAGGTTGCCTGACGCATGGCCGACATTCTCGAAAAAATCACCGCGTACAAGCGCGAGGAAGTCGCCCGCGCAAAAGCGTTGAAACCATTGCGTGTCATTGCCGAGTATGCGCGCTCGGCGCCACGCGTGCGCCCGTTCGCCGATGCCATCGCCGCCAAGCTCGCCAAGAAAAAGCCGGCGCTGATTGCCGAGATCAAGAAGGCTTCCCCGTCGAAGGGTCTGATCCGCGCCGACTTCGATCCCCCGGCCCTTGCCCGCGCCTACGAAGACGGCGGGGCTGCGTGCCTGTCGATCCTTACCGACACGCCGTCGTTTCAAGGCGCGCCGCAGTATCTCGTCGCCGCCCGCGCCGCGTGCAAGCTACCCGTCCTGCGCAAGGACTTCATGATCGATACCTATCAGGTCGCGGAAGCGCGCGCCTGGGGTGCCGACTGCATCCTGATCATTCTCGCCGAAGTCGATGACGCAACCGCGGCCGATCTCGCGAGCGCCGCCAAGGACTGGGGCATGGACGCCATCGCCGAAGTCCATGATGCTGAAGAGCTTGATCGCGCCTTGAAGCTCGACTGCCGGATGATCGGCATCAACAATCGCAATTTGAAAACCTTCGACGTGACACTGGCGACGACCGAAGCGCTCGCTCCGAAAGTCCCGAAGGATCGCATCGTCGTCGGCGAAAGCGGCATCTTCACACCGGATGACATCGCGCGCCTCTCCAAGGTCGGCGTCGGCACCTTCCTCGTCGGCGAAAGCCTGATGCGCCAGGACGACGTGACGAAGGCGACGAAAACCTTGCTCGGCAAGGCCGGCAAAAAATGAGCAAGCTTTCACACATCGACGACAAGGGCCAGGCACGCATGGTCGATGTGTCGGAGAAATCCGTCACGTCGCGCACCGCGATCGCCGAGGGTTTCGTCGCGATGCTGCCTGAGACGCTCGCACTTCTGAAATCGGGCGACGCAAAGAAGGGCGACGTGCTCGCGACTGCGCGCATTGCCGGCATCATGGCGGCCAAGAAAACACATGAGCTGATCCCGCTCTGTCATCCGCTTGCCATCACCAAGGCAACGGTAACGTTCGAAGAGCAATCGTCGCCGCCCGGCATGCGCGTTACGGCGGAAGTCAAAGTTTCGGGCCAGACCGGCGTCGAAATGGAAGCATTGACCGCCGTCTCCGTGGCGTGCCTGACGATTTACGATATGCTTAAGGCAGCTGACAAAGCCATGACGATCTCGCATGTCCGGTTGCTCGAAAAAACCGGCGGACGGTCCGGCACGTACAAACTCCAGGATTGAGCGCGAGACATTTTTCATGACGTTGATGCCCGTAGCCGAGGCTTTGGAAACCGTGCTCTCCGGTGTGATGGCGCTCGGTCCTGAGCAGGCCGGCATTCGTTTCGCGCTCGGCCGAACGCTTGCGCAGAATTTGTCGGCCGCTGTCACCCACCCGCCGTTCGATGCTTCCGCGATGGATGGCTATGCCGTCCGTACCAGCGATTGCACGGCGCTGCCGGTTCGCCTGAAGCTCGCAGGTGAATCGGCGGCCGGATGGCCGTATGGCGGCACGGTTAGTCCCGGCGAAGCGATCCGCATTTTCACAGGCGCGTCCTTGCCCGACGGCGCCGACGCAATCGTGATCCAGGAAGACACCACGTCGGACGGTGTCCACGTCACGCTGAAGGCGTTGCCGAAGAAGGGCGACAACTTACGCATGCGCGGGCAAGACTTTCACGAAGGCGACATTGTCCTGAAACGCGGACAGTGGCTGAACACGCGAGACATCCTGCTGGCGGCGGCTTCCGGCCACGCCATGCTGGCGCTGACGCGGCGCCCGGTTGTCGCAATCCTCGCAACCGGCGACGAACTTGTCGAACCGAGCGATCGTCCGACGGCCGGGCAGATCATTGCGTCGAATTCCTACGGGCTTGCCGCGCTCGTTGAAAACGCCGGTGGAACGGCCAAGTTGCTCGGCATCGCAATGGACACCGCCGGCGATCTCGCGAACAAAATCAAGGACGCAGAAAGCGCCGATATTCTGGTAACAATTGGGGGCGCGTCGGTCGGCGATCACGATCTTGTCCGCCCCGCGCTCGAAGCAGCCGGTGCACACCTGCAATTCTATAAGATCGCGATGCGTCCGGGGAAGCCGACGTTCTTTGGCAGCCGTAAAGGCACGAGCGGCGTGCAGCGCATCGTCGGACTGCCCGGCAATCCATTATCGGCGATGATCAGCGCGCGGATATTTCTCGTGCCGTTGATCGCGAAGATGCTGAATAGAACATTGCCGGACATGACGCTGACGGCCGAACTCACGACGGACATTCCGCCGAACGGCATCCGCGATCATTACATGCGTGCTGCGATCGATTGGGCGGTTTCGCCGCCGCGCGTCACGCCGCTGTCCAATCAGGACAGTTCGCTTGTGACCATCCTCGCGTCGGCAAACGCTTTGATTATCGTGCCGGCGCATTCTCCGGCGCTCCCGGCGGGTAGCCGGGTGACCGTTATGCCGCTCGATTTCTGACCAGAACGGCCTTGGTTAACCAGCGTCAAAGCCGAATTGCGCGCTTTGTGCCGCGCGGAACAGCGCTCATTTGAACCTCTCTCCATGATGCAGCGACGGACACGTGTTGTCCCAAACGCTCAATCCAGGAGAGTTACGATGTACGGAGAAATCAAGAAATTCCGCCGTGATATCGGCGTCGGCATCATCGCTGCCGAAGACGGCCGCAAGTACCGTTTCGAGCGCTCGGCCATCCTCAATCGCCGCGACGACCTCGAAGGCCAGGAAGTCCATTTCGACCTTTCGAGCCTGAAGCCGCAAGGCATCATCGTGCTTGCCGGATCGCCCTGGGCGGCGTTCGGCGGCATTGGCCTGTGATCCGGATGCGGGGAGAACGGCCATGACAAACGCGTCCGCAATCGATCTCAGCGACGTACCGGCGGTCAGCCTGCACGACCTCTACGCGCCGATGCGCCGCCTGATCTCCGAGGGGCGTGGATTGGCGCTGCTCAACGGTCTGAACGAAATCGAAATCCGCAACGTCGAAAGCCAGATTTGGGCTGATTTCGCTGATCAGCCTGAAATGCGCCTCGCGATTGCGATGCGGTTCCGCGCCCTTCTCGACGTGTTTGCCACGCGGCGTCTGCGCCAGGAATTCCTCCAGCAAGGCTTCAAGCTGATCGCACGCGCCGTCGCCGAAGCCTCGACCCAGCGCCTCAATACGCGCTTCGGCTTTACCGCGCAGAAGTTCGTCATGGCGTTCTCGGTCGCGGCCCCCGTGCACGCATCACCGTCCGTTGTTAGCGGCCAGCCGGACTTCGCAATCGCCGCTTGAACCTGTTCCCCGCGGAACTGCCGGGAAGGTGCCCTCGGCCTATTCCATCAACATGCTTAACCGAACGACGGCTGGGGACACCTCAATGACCACGGATGCAAGCTTCAAGATCAAGGGCGGCAAGGTTGGCATTCTTTTGCTGCATCGGCTCTGCGGAACGCCCGTTGAAATGCGCTTCGTGGCGAACGGCCTCGCCAAGCAGGGTTACACGGTCCATTGCCCGCAATTAGCAGGTCACTGCGGCAGCACCGCCGACATCACCGCGTCGTCGTGGGCCGATTGGTATCGCAGCTCCGAAGACGCGCTGCTCGAAATGCGCAAGGACTGCGATGTCGTCATCGCGGGCGGTCTTTCGACCGGCGCCGTACTGGCGCTCATGCTTGCGGCCAAGCATCCAAGCAAAGTTCAGGCGACGGCGCTGATGGCGCCGACGATGTGGCTCAACGGCTGGATGATCCCCTGGTACGCGCGCTTTTTCCGGTTGATCAGCCATAAGTGGATCGCGAACCTGTTCTCGTTCCCGCACCACGCTCCCTACGGCATCAAGGACGGCCGCATCCGCGACTTCATCCAGCGTGCGCGCGCGTCGGCGGGGTCGGCTGCGGCCGGTCATCCAGTGACGCCCGGCGGCGCGATCTTCGAGCATCGCCATCTCGTCAATGCCGTCTGCAAACTCGTGCCGTACATCCGTCAGCCATCGCTGATCGTGCACCCGCTTGAAGACGACTACGCGGGCTTGAGCAACGCAACGTATTTGAGCGGCAACCTCGCGGGCGATGTCGAACTCGTCGTGCTCGACGATTGCTACCACATCGTCACCGTCGATCGTCAGCGTCATCTCGTTGTCGAAGCGATCGACCGCTTTGCCGCCACGCTGACCGGCACGGCGAACGACGCCACACTGGTTGACCTCGCGGCCCGTCAGCAGGCCGTCGCATGACATCAATTTCGCCAGAAAAAACGGGCATTACTGCAAGCTTTCGGAACGACCAGAGCCTGGCGCGCATGTTCAAGCTTGCAAAACCAGCCGGCGTGTCCGGCGCAACAATGAGATGAAACACCTAGGAGACGATGATGACAAAATTCCATGTAACCTTAGCCGCCCTCGCGGCGTTCCTGACGCTCGCCGAGGCAAGCACATCGGCATTCGCGGATACCAATTCGGGCGGTGTCGCAGCGGCCGATCATTTCGCTGCGCGCGAGGCAACTGTCGAAGCCGGCACGATGCGCAAAATCGATTTGCAAGCCGAACCGATCGAGCAGATCGGACAAGTCACCGAACCTGAAAATCAGCCGACGGATCACATCGAGGCGGCGCCTGAAGCCGCGGCTCCGGACACGGTCGATGCGGCGGCGAACGCCGCCGCCGCTCCAAGTGCTGCCACCAGCGCCGCTGAACCTCAGACCGCGAGGCGCATCTGCCGAAAATTCTCGGCCGCGATTGCGATGGTGATCGAAGTTCCGTGCGAGACGGCCAACTAGTCCGTCACATCGGACTGTTTCTGAATGTGCGCGGATCGCGATCCGCCCGCATCGCATTTCACCGGCCGCGATTGAACCACGTTAACCAACTTCGACATAGAGGGCCGAAACGCGAAATTCCATTGAACCGGATGCCGCCGAACATCGACAGATTGCCAACGACGGCGAGCGAAAAACATCGCGGAATGCTAACTTGCTGATTCTTCTATGAAATAAAAATTCGAACTTTTTTCGTGGCTGTCACGCCCGGAACAGCGGTGGAGCGCGTCCGAGGGCATTCTCAACGCATCGCCGAACAAGACCGGCACCAAGTTTTAAACCCGCCCCAGGAGGCTCACATGTCGAAGTTCGCTATCGCCCTCGCCGCTGCCGCTCTTCTCGCCGCACCGTCCTTCTCGTCGACCGCTGAAGCTGGCGGCATCCGCCTTGGTTTCGGCTTCCCGCTCGGTTCGTTCATCGCGCGCCCCCACCAGAGCTACAACTCCGGTGGCGGATACGAGCGGTACCAGGCGAAGAAGGAGGCTCGCCAGGCTCGTTTAGCAGCCGCTCGCCAGCAGGCCGCAGCATCGCGCCAGGCACAACTCCAGAAGGCACAGGCGCAGAAGGTTGCCGCCGCTGAGAAAGCCGCACAGATCAAGCGCGCCAAGGCAGCCGAAGCCGCCAAAGTCGCCAAGGTCGAAACCAAGGCCGTGACGACGGATCCGGCGCCAACGGTTTACGTCCCAGTCGCCAACGCTGTAGCAACGCCGGTAACCACGGCCCCGGTTACTGAAACGGCAGCAGCGACCACAGAACCTGCAAAGACCGCTGCGCTCGAACCGGCCGCAACGACGGAAACCACGCCGGAAGTCAAAACCGAGAAGGTCGAAAAGGTTGAAAAGCCAGCCGTCGAGAAGTCGAATGTTAAAGTTACGTCGGCCACTGCGAAGCGTGTATGCCGCCGGTTCTCGGCTGCCATCGCTGGCCTGATCGATGTGCCTTGCGAATAAATCAAGACCGCAACAAAGTTCTGAAAAGAAAGGCATCCCCAGGGTAGAAGTACCCTGGGGAACTGCTGACCGCACCAGACCTGGAGATACTACGACCATCGCTTTCAGGAGGAGCACAGGTCATGGACATCGCACTCGATACACCCGCTGCCGCAGCAGCCAGCAAGCCGCCACGGCCGCGCTCAAAACGGCGCTCGATGCCGATGGTCGCCAAGCTCGCTTACCGCAACCTGTTTCACGATCGCCTGAGCTTCGCGGTGACCATCGTCGGCATCGTCTTCTCGGTCGTCCTCGTCGCGGTCCAGACCGGCATCTATCTCGGCTCTGAAAAGAAGATCGCCGCCATTCTCGACGCGGCCCCTGCCGATCTTTGGATCGTGCCGCTCGGCACCAAGAGCTACGACGACCCGTCGCTGCTCTCAGGCCGCGAGCGTCACATGGCGCTGTCGACGCCGGGCGTGGAAAACGCCGAAGACATGGTCGTGTCGTTCGCAAAATGGCGTAAGCCCGAGGGCGGCCAGACGACGGTGCTCCTCGTCGGTTCGGAAACGATCAGCGATCGCCCGCTTCCACCGAACGTCGAAGCAGGCAGCCGCGAAGCGCTCAGCGCGCCGGATACCGTCGCAATCGACCAAAGCTATTTCCCGGACCTCGGCATCAAGGCCGTCAATAATCACGCCGAAATCAACGGTGTCGATATAGAGGTCGTTGCAACCACCAAGCGCGTACGGTCATTCACGACGCTGCCGTTCGTCTACACATCGATCGAGAATGCCCGCCGCTTGAGCGGCGCTGAACAGAACCAAGCGTCTTACGAGCGCGTGCTGCTGTCGCCTGGAGCCGATCCCCAGCAGGTCAAAGCTCAAATTCTCGAACGTCTGCCCGACGTCGAAGTCTTAACGCAGCAAGAGTTCACCAAGCGCAGCCAATCCTACTGGCTGTTCCAGACCGGCGCCGGTGCAGCCCTGATTGCCGGCGCCGTGCTCGGCCTGATCGTCGGCATCGTCATTGTCGCTCAGACGCTGTATTCGAGCACGAAAGACCACATCAACGAGTTCGCAACACTGCGCGCTCTTGGTGCGGGCGCCGGCTACATCGTCAAAGTCATTCTGATGCAGGCGGTTCTGTCGGGCTTGATCGGTTTCGGGCTCGGTTTCGTCCTTGCACTCGGCGTCATCGAGGCGGCGAAGGATACCAAATTAACAGTCATCATGACGCCTGAACTTGCCGGATCACTTTTCCTCGTCACGATTGGCATGTGCGTCTTCGCGGCGATCTCTGCGATCGTCAAAGTCATCCGCATCGACCCAGCCGTCGTCTTCAGCCGCTAAGCATTCAGGAGCACACAATGTCCGTTAAGCCAGACAGCAAAGTGATCCTGGAAGCCCAGGGCATCGTCAAAATTCTCGGCGAAGAACCGAACACGGTCAAAGTTCTGAAGGGGATCGACCTTCAACTGCAGACCGGAGAGCTGACGCTGATGATGGGACCGTCGGGGTCGGGGAAGACGACGCTTCTGTCGATCCTCGGTTGCATCCTATCGCCGACGTCAGGTCACCTTTCGGTTGCCGGTCAATCGACGCAAGGTATGTCGGCGGAAGGCTTGGCGAACCTGCGCCGCAAGCACGTCGGTTTCATTTTCCAGGGTTACAATCTGGTGCCGACGCTGACCGCGGTCGAAAACATCATGCTGGCGCTCGACCTGCGCGATCAAAGCGGTCCTGATGCTTACGACGTCGCGGCTGACGCTCTGGAGGCCGTCGGTCTCGGCCACCGCATCAACGCCGCGCCGTCAAAAATGTCGGGCGGTGAAAAGCAGCGCGTCGCCATCGCGCGCGCGCTTGCCGGATCGCCGTCGGTCATTCTCGCCGACGAGCCGACCGCGGCACTCGACGGCAAGAACGGCATGGCCGTCATGGAATTGCTGGCCAAGGTTGCGCAGGATACCAAGCGTGCCGTGCTCGCCGTGACGCACGATCATCGCACGCTGCAATTCGCCGATCGCATTATCAAGATCGACGACGGACGCATCGCCGGCTCCGAGCGGCCGAAAGTCGAAGGCGGCATCAAGATGGAACTGCCGGCGCACTAGTCGCGCGACAGAGCCGCGTAAAAAAGAAAACCGCACGATCCGGCAAGGAACGTGCGGTTGTTCTTGTGTGATAGAACCGGCGCGCGTCGGCTACGAAAGCTGGCTCAACAGATAGACGTAGTACCCGGCAAGCCCGACAAACGCCGGGATCGCCAGCACGTGCATCGCAGTCAATACGCCGTCGACCACCGTGCGTCTTTGAATGACGGGCATGATGCGCAAGATCGATATGCCGATCATGATACTCAATATCATGTAGGCGAAAACGAACGCGCGATCCGACAACGTCGCGATGTCGGAATCGAGTCCGGGCAGCGAAAGATACAGCGCCACGGCCGACAGCAATGCCGTCACCTGGATGGTCACGATAGCTTCGAAGTGCGTCCGCGGAATGAAAATCGACAGGTACGCAACGAACAGGATGAAGCCGAGCGGCACGACAACCCGCAGGAAATAATCGGTCGCCTCACGCTGCATCAACCACGCAAAGCGCGCCTTGTAGAAGGGCACGACACTTGGCGCGTGCGTAAACGCATCGACGACCGGCACGAAATCCTCATCATAGCCGACGTACTGGGCCTTCGGCAGCCAGCCGTCGGTCAGCACGTTCTGGTCGCGTAGTTGCAATGCCGGCGGCTGCACAATAAACGGCGCTTCGCCGTTCTTCGGCTGCAGGTCGATCGCAAAGCGCTGCATGTCGAACGGATAATTTTCGAGCACAGGATCGAACAGAAAGCGGCCCGAGATTTTGTAGATTTTCATACTGTCGGGATAGGCTTGGCTTTGCCCGCCCGGATGCACAGTTTCAATCGTCAACTGACGGCCGCGTTCGCTTGCGGCATCGAGGTAGGCATTCGCGAATTCGATGCGATCGATCGACGCCGACGGATTATCGCGCATCGACAAGTAGAACTCGGCGTAAAACGATTTCGCGTTCTCATCGACGCGATGCGCTTTGATGAGGTCGATGTCCGCGTAAAGCGTCGAAATCTGGCGCAGCGAGCCATCCTTCGTGCGTACAAACTGCTGCTGCGCCAGCTGCGTGCGGCCAAGACCTTGCGGCAGGATGATGATGAACGGATCGCGCGCCGCGGTGCGCGTCGCCGGCACGAAAGACCAGTTGTCGAACGATCCCTGGAACGCGCCGCGTCCCGCCGCATACGACGATTTCAGACCCTGCAGCACGGCCGCGCGCAGCTTGACGACATCTGTCGTCCCGTCCGCCGTGCGTGCGGCTTCGGCGACCAGTTTCACCATATCGGCAAACTGGCTTCCGACGCTGATCGCCCGTAGGTTTGCGCGCTTGAACGGGTCCGCGATTTCTTCCAGCTCGCGCGGCTTGCACTCGCCATTTGCCCAGCCGGGAGCGGACGGAATTTTTGCGCCTTCGAACATGTATGCTGCTGCGTCCTTGTTGACGCGCGTGCGCAGACGGTCGTTGTACACTTCCGGCGGGCGGTCCCACGCAAGGCTATAAATCGCATTTGGGTAGGTATTGGCGACCTCAGGCGGCAAGCTGTCGATGCGGCCGCCAATGAACAGAGCCGGCGTCACACCGCTTGCCTTCAGCTCTTTCATGAAATCCGGCACGTTGCTGTTGCCGCCGATATAAAGGAAGACGAGATCGGGGCGCGCCTCGCGGATCAGGTTCAAAGCATTCGTGAGTTCGGCTGCGATCGGTTTGTCATCGGCGGTGCCGATGCGCGCATCGACGACGAGCCCACCTTCTCCAAGCGTTGCCTTCAGCCCGGCGCCGAGTTCCGAGGATGCAACCGCATCTTTCAAAGCCACGAAGGCTGGCCGCGCAAAACCCTGCTGCTTTGTAAACTGCACGATGACCGGCACGCTGTCGGTCTCTTGTGAGGCCCGTGTTGTGTAGACATTCGGGTATGCTGCGAACAGCGAACTGACCGAGAGATCGGTGATGAACGGCACGCCGCTTTTCAGGATCTCGCCGCCAGCCGCGTCGAACAAGGCTTTGCCGCGCGTCGCGTTGGAGACGCCGATCATCGCCAGGACCTGCCCGTCGCTCAGTGCCGCGCGGACATTGGAAATCGTGTTGGCGTCTTCGCGCTTGTCATCGAAAAATTTGATTGCGATCGGCCGTCCTGAAACGCCGCCGCGCGCGTTGATGCGACCGGCCTCTTCGAGCGTCAGCTTCTTGATCGCCGAGACGTCGCCCGGGTCGTAACAGACATCGCTGCGCGAAGAGACGAACACCGGCACATGAAACGGCGGTCCCTTGGCGGCCTCGGCTTTGTCGATCGCGTGCGCGGGTGGAATCAGCAGTGGCGCCGACTCTTGCGTCGCAAAGCTGCTCACTAGGACTGCCGCAACGGCCCAAAATGCCCGCTCCAGCACATTTCGCCGTCCGCTATTTACGGCCATTGGTGACGTCCCCGAATGCTGAGCCAATACGGCCACGCCGACGATTGATTGCACGCCCCGCCGGGTGCAACCATAAACGGGCGGACGCTACACCGGCCTTTGGCCACCGCTCAAGGCGGCGCGCCGTTTGTGGAGCCTTGAAACCGAGGAAAGCTGTGGCGTGTGGCCGGAATGTGATCCACCGTCCCAGGAAGTGCGAGCGCGCAAGGCCTTCTGCTATATCACGCACGCATCGGCCGCCGATAAGGTCGCAAACACAAGCCAACCGGAGGAACGACATTGGAGTCTAAACCACCGATACCGCCGTTCACGCTTGAGACGGCCATGCAGAAAGTGCGCATGGCTGAAGACGCGTGGAATTCCCGCGACCCCGAGCGCGTCGCGCTCGCTTACACGGTCGACAGCCGCTGGCGCAATCGTTCGGAATTTCCCGTCGGTCGCGACGAGATCAAAGCCTTTCTCACGCGCAAGTGGGCGCGCGAACTGGACTACCGCTTGATCAAGGAAATCTGGACCTTCGCCGAGAACCGCATCGCCGTCCGTTTCGCCTACGAATGGCATGACGCCGACGGCGCATGGTTTCGTTCGTACGGCAACGAGAACTGGGAGTTCGACGCCAACGGCTTGATGCAACGCCGCTTCGCCAGCATCAACGATCTCGCGATTTCGGAAACTGACCGCCAATATCATTGGCCACTTGGACGCCGGCCCGATGACCATCCCGGCCTCTCCGATCTCGGACTGTAAGCGGCAGCGCTATTCCATCGCCAGGATGAAATTGCGCACGACGGGATAAATTTCCTTTTCCCAGCGCTTGCCGCTGAACGTGCCGTAATGGCCGACGTTGGCCTGCAGATGGTGGCGCTTCAAGTGGGGCCGCAGGGAATGACAAAGGTCGTGCGCCGCTGACGTTTGACCGAGCGCGCAGATGTCGTCGCGGCCGCCTTCGACGGTCAGCAGCGCGGTCTTGCGAATCTTGCCGGGATCGACCTTGCGGCCGCGGTAGGTGAAATCGCCGGTCGCAAGTTCGGCGCGCTGGAATACGCGATCAATGGTTTCGATGTAGAATTCTTCCGTCAGATCGAGCACCGCGAAATACTCGTCATAGAAATCCTTGATCTTCTGCGCTTCGCTCGTCTCGCCCGCGGCCAGATGATCGTAAAGCTTCTGATGCTGCGCGCGGTGCCGCTCGCTGTTCATCGCGACAAACGCCGAGAGCTGGACGAAGCCCGGATAAACGCGCCGCCCGCCGCCGCGATAACGCTCCGGCACACGCGCGGTCACGTTGCGCTCGAACCATGACAGCGGCTTTTCCGTTGCAAGCTTGTTGACCGCGGTCGGGCTTTCGCGCGGATCGATAGGCCCCGCCATGAGCGTCATGGTGCGCGGCAATGCCGGGTGCGCATCTTCCGACATCACCGCGACTGCCGCGAGCGCCTGCACACACGGCTGACAGACCGCAAGCACGTGTGCGCCGGGCCCGATCTCATCGAGAAAACGAATGACGTATGCGATGTAGTCTTCGACGCCGAAGCGGCCGGCCGCTACAGGTACATCGCGCGCATTCGCCCAGTCGGTGATGTAGACGTCATGATCGGTCAGAAGCGTCGCCACGGTTTTCGTCAACAGCGTCGAGAAATGTCCCGACAGCGGTGCCACGACCAAGACCTTTGGCTGCGGCGCGTCCATATCCTTGACGAAATGCAGCAGGTTTCCGAACGGCAGATCGAGCGCGACTTGTTCGCGCACCGCAACCTCGCGATTGCCGGAAAAGACCTTCTTAATTCCGAAGTCCGGGCGCGTATGCGTTAATTCAAAGCGCGCAATCATTTCCAATCCGGCGCCGAATTGCCGCTTCCAATCGTGCGGAAGTGGCCAAATCGCTGGATTTACGGTCCTAGCCGCTTTGCGAATTGGCGCGAGCAAATCATCGTGGAATTGATAGGCCTGATACAGCATTCGCAAAAGCTCCCGGCGGCGCCAATTGACATAGCCTCCAAAAAGTTAGTGCAATTCTCGTTGCGGTGCGAGAGGATTGTTTGAATAATCCAAGAGGCGGATAACCGGATGGCTGTGGCGACACTCACAATTTCTTCCAAGAACTACTCGTCGTGGTCGCTGCGGGGCTGGCTACTCTGCAAGATGGCGGGCCTCGACTTCACCGAAGCCAGCGTCGACATGGACGACACCAAAGCGCGCCAGGAGCTACTCCTTCTGTCGCCGACCGTCCTCGTGCCGCGACTGACGCACGGCGCCGTCACGGTTTGGGATACGCTTGCGATTGCCGAATATCTTGCAGAAATAGCGCCAAATGCGGGTCTTTTGCCGCGCGATCAGGCAACGCGGGCACACTGCCGCGCCGTCTCGGGCGAGATGCATTCCGGGTTTTACAACTTGCGCTCGGCGCTGCCGATGAACCTGAAAGCGCGGCACGAGAAGTTCAAAATCTTCTCAGGAGCGCGGCCCGACGTCGAGCACATCAAAGCCATTTGGACCGAGTGCCTCGATAAATACGGCGGACCATATCTATTTGGCGAATTGTCGATTGCGGACGCGATGTACGCGCCGGTCTGCACGCGATTCCGCACATATGCGGTCCCATTAGAACCAAAATTGCAAGCCTATTGCGACTTGATATTGCAATGGCCGCTAATGCAGGAATGGTTTGCCGGCGCAATGGCAGAGCCGGACGAAATCGTCGAACTCGAAGTTGAATTCTAATTCAATACTCGATATCGGCCAATTGGCCGGTATTTAGCAGTTAAAGCTGCGGCGGAAATATTCCGCCGCAGCTTTATTGTTTCTTTAGGCAGCCTTGGCAGCAGCCGACGCCGGAACTTCCGAGATCGTCTTCAGAATCTGCGAAGCGATCTGGTATGGGTCGCCCTGCGAGTTCGGACGGCGATCTTCAAGGTAACCCTTGTAGCCGTTGTTGACGAACGAGTGCGGCACGCGGATCGATGCACCGCGGTCGGCAACGCCATAGCTGAACTTGTTCCACGGCGCCGTCTCGTGCTTGCCGGTCAGGCGCATGTGGTTATCCGGACCGTAGACGTTGATGTGGTCGTGGAGGTTCTTGTCGAACTGCGCCATGAGCGATTCAAAGTACGCCTTGCCACCAACGGTACGCATGTACTCGGTCGAGAAGTTCGCGTGCATACCCGAGCCGTTCCAGTCGGTATCGCCGAGCGGCTTGCAGTGGAACTCGATATCGATGCCGTACTTTTCCGTTAGACGGAGAAGCAGGTAACGCGCCATCCACATTTCGTCAGCGGCCTTCTTCGAGCCCTTTCCGAAAATCTGGAATTCCCACTGGCCCTTCGCGACTTCGGCGTTGATGCCTTCGTGGTTGATGCCGGCGGCCAAGCAGAGATCGAGATGCTCTTCGACGATCTGGCGCGCAACGTCGCCGACGTTCTTGTAGCCGACGCCGGTGTAGTACGGACCCTGCGGCGCCGGATAGCCTGCCGTCGGGAACCCTAGCGGACGGCCATCCTTATAGAAGAAGTATTCCTGCTCGAAGCCGAACCAAGCGCCGGCGTCATCGAGAATGGTGGCGCGCTTGTTCGTTGAATGCGGGGTCTTGCCGTCCGGCATCATGACTTCGCACATCACGAGGACGCCGTTCGTGCGCGCCGGGTCGGCATAGTGCGCAACCGGCTTCAGCACACAGTCAGATGAGTGACCTTCGGCCTGCATCGTGGACGAACCATCGAAGCCCCAAAGCGGAAGTTCCTCGAGTTCCGGGAAAGCGCTGAACTCCTTGATTTGCGTTTTGCCGCGCAGGTTCGGAACCGGCGTGTAGCCATCAAGCCAGATGTACTCGAGTTTATATTTCGTCATACGTTGTCTCTCCTGAGGTGATGACGGAGTGCGTTGCCATTTCTCTGCAAAATCTTCGGGCTTCGGCCAAAGTGCTCAACATGCGGGCTTGGGGATCGCAGCCATGAAGAGGCCGCGCAATCGGCCCGTTATGCTGAAGTTTTCGTGCGCTCAATTTTGCGCCGTCGTTGGCCGTTGCATCCGAAGTAACCACCGCGAGGTCGGAACAGTCCGTCACCAAGCGCGTTGAGCATTCTAGAACTGATGGCAAAAGATGCACGCGAGTTGCTGCCTATAATATAGACAATCTGCTATTTTTATTTAGGCAATTGATGAAAAGCAGGGCAAATCGCGCTATATTCAGTGCCCGGATTGCGGAGCGCCGCGATTCAAAACTGAGAGTGAGACTGAACCCATGGCATCGAACACCCCCATCGAGTCCGCAAAGATCTACCAGTTCCCGACAGGCGGGCGCGCCGGTCTGGCGAAGGCGTCAAACCCGGCTTCCGAGCTCGACGAAATGGAACGCCTCGCGTCGACGCGTATCGCCATTGGCGGCAGCTGGTATCACGACGTCGCCGTCCAGGAAGCCGACAAAGACGTTCAGCACTGAAGTTCTGATTGTTTGTGATGTGCCCCGCGCCATTGACGGCGCCGGGCAGCGAAGGGCTGGCGAAGACGCGTGAGTTAGGCGCCGAAGATCGACCAGCCCATACGCTTGCTCAGAGCTTCCAAAGCCAGCTGACCGAGATGCGAATTGCCCGAGGGATCAAGCCCCGGCGACCATACCGCGATTGACGCTTGGCCGGGCGCAATCGCGATGATGCCTCCGCCAACGCCGCTTTTGCCCGGAAGACCGACGCGAAACGCGAATTCGCCCGATCCGTCGTAGTGGCCGCACGTCAGCATGATCGCGTTTATGCGGCGCGCGCGCTCCGGCGTGACGACCGATAAGCCCGTCGTCGGATTGATACCGTTGTGCGCAAGAAAACGCCCGGCCATCGCAAGCTGGCGGCACGACATCGCGATGGCGCAGTGGTGGAAGTAAACGCCGAGCGTCAGGTCAACCGGGTTATCGAGTACGCCGAACGACCGCATGTAGTTGGCCAGCGCGGCGTTACGGAATCCGGTCCGCTGTTCCGACGCCGCGACGGCATTGTCGATGGTGATGGTGGCGTCATCGGCGAGAAACTGCATGAAGCGGAGAATCGCGCCGAGTGCCTCGCGCGGCTGGTGGCCCGACAGGATCAAGTCCGAAACGGCGATCGCACCGGCATTGATAAACGGATTGCGCGGAATGCCATGCTCGCGCTCGAGCTGCACGATCGAGTTGAACGGACTGCCCGACGGCTCACGCCCGACGCGTTTCCACAAGCGGTTCCCAGCCTTGCCGAGCGCCAGCGTTAGCGTGAACACCTTTGATATGCTTTGGATGGAAAACGGCACATCGCCATCGCCGGCGACGTGCGCTTTCCCGTCGTTGTCGATAACGGCGATGCCGAACTGATCGGCGCTGACGCGGGCGAGCTCTGGGATATAGGTCGCCACTTCGCCGCGATCGGCGCGCACGCGCATCTCTTCGGCAATTTCTGCGACGACTTCGGCGAGGTTCGGCACGGCAATCCCGATCGGCATGGAAGCGGCGGGCGGCCGAGGTGCCACCTGCTCTCCAAACTCACTCGTCGAACTGACCTGCGACTGCAAGCATACAGACTGCCACACCCAGTACAGCGCCCAGGGCCGCGATCGACTCAAGCATCGCGGTCGATCTTATCGTTAGATCGGCAGAAGGCAAAAGCTGCGGTTCTCATTCGGCAGACTGCCCGAGTTCGCAATGCCGAAGCTTGACATTCGCGACGCGCGATTGCGAGAGAGCGCGCACCAGACTCTGATCTCCGGCGCGGCGAATGCGTTTCAAACGCAACGCCCCATTCGTCGCCGGCATGCTGTCCCCTTCAATCGCCATCACGCAAACTCCATAATCCATAAAAAACGCAGCCCCCCGGCTAACGAAACAAGTCGCTATCACAAAAATCATGCCAAATGCGGTCGCACGATTAACGCGCAAACACGCCGTCGTGGACAAGCGGCGGGACGCTCGATGTCGTCAAATCTGCATCGCGTTTCATCGCACTGGCGCAAAATCGCGCGTTCGGCCGAGACCGATATGAAAGCATAAATTGCGCGATTTCCGCAGCGTTCCGTGGCACCACCCGAAGCCGCCGGTATGATCGCTGAGCGCGCCGCGCAAATTCTCAAACATCGCGCCGCCGGCAACCGCCTCGAAAGCGTGCTGCAAAAGATCTAAACAGCCCTCCAAAATGAAAACGCCTGCCGGTGAGCATTGTCACCGGCAGGCGTCGTGTTTGTAGCCGTCAGCGTCGCTTACTCAGCTGGGCTGGCCGTGAAGGTGCCGATGATTGCCTTGTGGTGCTTCGCCTCCATGACGAACTGCCAGCCGAGAAACACAAGGAACAGAGCGACGAAGCCGATCGTGAAAGGGACTTCCATGCCGGCGAACGGATAGACCGCCTTGACCTCTGGAAGGTTCGTGAGCGTTGTGATGCCAGTGTTCATGTCCAATATCCTTTCAGTTTAGATGATCAGATTGCTGCCCGGCCTTCGCGGAGTTGAAGCTTCTCGAATGCTGCTTCAGCGCCGGAAAGGTTCGGATAGGTTGCACCCTGGGTATCGCCATCGAGGCCGGTGAGTTCGACCTTCGCATCGACGCGCAGCAGACCGAACTTCTTAAGCAGAAGGCTCAGGAAGTAACCCGGTATCAGACCGAAGCCGATAGCGAAGGTGAGGGTAGCGATGGTGTTGCCCCACGGCGTGATGATCGGCAGGCCTTGCTCGTTCGTGCCGAACCAGCCAGCGCCTTCCGAGAGTGCGACCAGCGTGCCGGCGCTTGGATGGATCGCTGGGTAGCCCCACAGAACGAACCCGGCCGCAATGCCACCGAACACACCGCAGTATCCGTGGACGGCAACAGCGCCGACCGCGTCGTCGAGCTTGAATTTCTTCTCGACCCAGTTGTGCATGTAGTAGCCGACGCACGTGCCGATGACGGCCAAGGTGAGTGCAACGAATGGATGATAGAGATCGTTGCCCGAGCTTGCGCTGATCAGACCGGTTAGGCCGCCGGAGAAGGTCCAGAAGGCATTACCGGCTGAGATCAGGTAGGCCGTCATCATGCCACCCAGCAGGGCGATCAGGAAGTTGATCGTGACGCCCGACAGCGTGATCGGGAAGCCGTAGATGTTGGTCGCTGTCCAGTATGCTGGTTGTCCTTCCGCCGCGATGTTGACCAGCGGAATGTGGCAAGCTGCGTAGAAGCCAAAGAAGCCAACATAGATCATGAACAGGCCGATGGTGACCATCCACGGGTTGTGCGCCGGTATTTCGCGCGGCGTGCCATCCGGTCCGAACTTGCCGATGCGCGGTCCGAGATTGATCAGAACGCCAAGAGCGATGAAGCCGGCAACGCTGTGCAGGATGCCCGAGCAGTACTGGTCATGCAGACCGAGATACTGAACCATCCAGCCATTGCCGGCCCAGCCCCAGGCGGCAGGAACGACCCACGCGATGGCGCCGGCATAGATGGCGATGATGAGGAAGCCGATCGTCTTCGAGCGCTCGATGATCGAGCCGGAGACAATCGAGCCGGCCGTCATGCCGAAAAGCATGAAGGCGCCAAGGAAGACGCCCGAGATGCGGTCGCCGAGATTTGGTGCGAGCGTTGCTGACCAGGGCTCGAAACCGGTTGTGAGGCTGACTTCAGTGCTCGCGACAGGCCAGCCCTGAAGCGCGATGTAGATCCACATTCCGAAGAGATAAAACGCGATACCGATGGTGGGGATAGCCATCGCGTTCTTGAGAAGCGTGTGCTGCACGTTTTTTGTTCGTGCGACACCGACCTCGTACATGCAGAAGCCCATGTGAATGAAGAACATCAGCACGATACATAAGAAAAAATAGAACTCGGTAAAAACCGTAGTCATTGCAGTAGCTTGATCAGTCATTCGCGATCTCCTCTGCCGCGCGCAGTACAGGCCCCAGCTCGCCCATTCAGCCCCCTGAAGTCTGGCCCTGGGATCGTGGCTCGTTTTCCTGTAGGGCAACTTATGTGCCAGAAACGAAATCGGTCGGCGCGGTTGCTGAACAGCGCTCTGAAGTCCCTGTCGTTACGGCAGATTTGGCGTAGCGCGCACGCTCGAACGCAAAATACCTTAGGTATTTGTGCGTATTCAGCAAATGCCCAACAAAAATGCGTTACGCCTGCGCTTCAAGCATGGCCAAATCAAACCTGCTTTGGTCATCGCGGCATGCTGTCAAAAGACATTCCGCAGCAGGTCCGATATTGAACGCAATAGGATCGGCTCAACTCACAGCCTTCATCGCGAGCTTTGATGCGTATTCTTATCGCCGGTTGGCAAGGTCAGGTCGCTCAAGCCCTCATCAGGGTTGCGCCATCGCGCGCCGACATCACGGCCTGCGCCGTTGGCCGGCCCGCGCTCGACATCTGCGAAGTCCGCACGATTGAGCGCGCGCTCTCGGATATCAATCCCGACGTCGTGATTAATACCGCCGCTTACACCGACGTCGACAAGGCGGAAACCGAACCTGAGCGCGCGATGGCGCTGAACTGCGAAGGCGCGCGGCTGCTTGCTGCGTCCTCCGCCGCGCGCGGCATTCCGATCGTGCACATCTCGACCGACTACGTGTTCGGCGGCACATCGCCGGTGCCTTACGTCGAAACCGACGCGACCGCGCCCGCAACCGCCTATGGCCGTTCAAAGCTTGCCGGCGAAGAGGCCGTGCGCGCCGCCAATCCGAAGCACATCATCCTGCGCACGGCCTGGGTCTACAGCGAACACGGCCGCAATTTCGTGAAGACGATTCTCAATGCCGCCCGCAACGGCAAGCCGTTGCGCGTCGTTGCCGATCAGTACGGCAGCCCGACGTACGCGCCCCACCTCGTCGACGCCATGCTGACGATCGCCAGCCGCGTGGCGGGCGCGTCCAGCGACGGCGGACCTTGGGGCACCTATCACGCGGCCGGCGCCGGCCGCGCCAGCTGGTGCGACCTGGCGAGCGCTGCGCTCGCCCACGCGAGCGACCCAAGCCTGCGCGCCATCGATGTCCTCCCGATCGCGTCCGCGGACTATCCGACCAAAACGCCACGGCCGGCACATTCCGAGCTCGACTGCTCCAAGCTCGCGACGGCATTCGGTATCCGGCTCCCGGACTGGGCAGACGGTGTCAAAACATGCGTCTCTCGGCTGGAAGGGCAGTGAGCCGATCCTACGTGAGCATCGATAACGATTTGAAATAGTTTCGGAAAACGTTGAATATCCGGCGTCGGCACGGCGACCGCAACGGGCTGCGAGAGCACAACACGCTCTTGCCCAAAAGAAATGGGTAAAATGACGGAGAGAGTCGCGCGTTGCGATTATCGGGGGTCAGGCGAATCGGCGATGCTGCTGCAACGGTAGTGATGCGGCGGAGCCGTTTGGAAATGGAATGAAATTGGGGGACCGGCTAACACTTCTGACGTTATGCACGGCGGTTGCGTTCAGCAGCGCCATAGCGGTGCTTGTTGTCGAGCGCTACGGCATCATCACGATTGCCGTCGAGCCTTCAGCCGAGCAGCCGTTGGAAGTGACAATCTCATCCGCACACCCAAAGGGTGACCTTGAGCTTCCAAGGCCGCCGGCGCCGCGCCCCGCCAAACAGTTTGCCTATGTCGCCTATCGCGATATCCCGCGCCTCTTCCCGTCGCTCGCCGAAGAGTTTGAAGCGGCTGAAATCGAATCCGACGATGCCGCTCCGGCGGCGCCACCTGCAGCACAAGAAAACCCACAGTGGTGGTCGGCCGAAATTCATCGCGACGCCGCAAAGCCCGACGGCCGGCGCAAAGTCGCGTCGGTCGCAGAACCGAGCTTGCCGTGGCAGCGGAGCATCGTCCGCGGACCGCAAGTTGGCGACAAGCGCCTCAACGAGCGCCTCGCTGAAATCGCACCGGCCGCGAAACGGCGCTTAGCCGAACGCTTCACAGCCGCGAACGCGCAATGGCCGCCGGACGACATCGCACTCGTCGCCATCAAGGACGAAAAATCGCTGGAGCTGCACGCGCGCGCTGCGGGCAGGCCGTGGAAGTTGATCCATCGCTATACCGTCATGGCGGCGAGCGGCACCTCCGGCCCGAAATTGCGTCAGGGCGACATGCAGGTGCCGGAAGGCGTCTACGGAATTTCGTTCCTAAACCCGGATAGCAAGTATCACGTCTCGCTGCGCGTCAACTATCCGAACACCTTCGACAAACAGATGGCTGCCAAGGATGGTCGCTCCAATCTCGGCGGCGACATCATGATCCACGGCAAGAATGTTTCGAAGGGCTGCCTCGCGATCGGCGACGCAGCGGCAGAAGAAATCTTCGTGCTCGCCGCCCAGATCGGATTGTCGAACATCAAGGTCGTCATTGCTCCAACCGATTTCCGCAGCCGCGGTGTACCGGCTGCAGAACCTGGACAGCCGCAGTGGCTGCCCGCGCTCTACACCGAAGTTGCCAGCGAAATGGCGCACTTCGAGCGCCCGCCGAGCATGAGCCTGCTTTCATTCTTCGGCAAATAGCTGAGCTCCGATTCGCGGCATCCATGCGCAGTCGTCGGAATCGGCATCAACATCGCTGCGGATTGCGCAATCTCGCTTTGCCTCTGCAATAGAAGCAGTGCTGCAATCGACTTTCGTCGTGTTGACCACGTTCCACCCTGCGTGTACCTGCCGAGTGTCAGGAATGGCACGCGGAAGAGTTCGATCGGATTTTCAATTTGGTCGGCGCCGAAGGAGCAACCGCCCCGGAAACTCTCAGGCCCACGGACCGCGCGCCGATGACACTCTGGAAAGCGGCTGACGCTTTTATGCGTTCAGCCCACCGACGGATGTAAGACTGGAACCCATCGCGGGATCTGGTCAATCTCTCAGGTTACGAGACAGAGGGGGCTCTGAAATACGCCATCAGGCGTAGAGGAGCTGTCCGACGTCATGTCCAATTCACACGACAATACCGCGCCGATACTTCGCAAGACGCCGCTGCACGCCGCGCATGTTGATCTCGGCGCGCGCATGGTGTCGTTCGCCGGCTACGACATGCCGGTTCAGTATCCGACGGGCATTCTCGAAGAACATACATGGACGCGCAACAACGCGAGCCTGTTCGACATCAGCCACATGGGGCAGGCGCTCGTTATCGCGCACGACGGCCGGCATGAAACCGCAGCGGCAGCGCTTGAAGCGCTGGTCCCTGCCGACATCCTGAACCTCGCGCCAGGACAGCAGCGCTACACGCAATTGCTGAACGCCACTGGCGGTATTATCGATGATCTTATGGTCACGCGGCCAACGGAGTCTGCGATAGCGGCTGGCACGCTGATGCTGGTCATCAACGCGGCGCGCAAAGACATCGATTGCGCACACATCGCCAAGTATCTCGCGGCATCGTCGCGGTTAGAGCCGCTGCCGGAGCGGGCGCTGCTTGCGCTTCAGGGGCCGAAGTCCGGCGACGTCCTCGGCGCACTCTGCCCTGAAAGCCGCGCGCTTTTGTTCATGCAGGCGACGCGCGCGAAAATTGCCTCTTACGAGTGCTACATTAGCCGCTCCGGCTACACGGGCGAAGATGGCTTCGAAATTTCCGTCGCGGCAAAGGACGCCGCAGGCCTTTGGCAGACGCTTCTGGCGAGCGATGCCGTCCGGCCGTGCGGCCTCGGCGCGCGCGATTCCCTTCGCCTCGAAGCCGGCCTTTGTCTTTACGGCCACGAACTTGATGAAACGACGTCGCCCGTCGAAGCTGGTCTTGTCTGGTCGATCCAAAAGCGGCGCCGGATAGACGGCGGCTATCTTGGTGCGGAGCGCGTCGCAAAAGAACTTGCAAGCGCACCGGCGCGCGTCCGCGTCGGCATTCTCCCGGCAGGCCGACCACCGGCGCGCGATGGCACCGAAATCCTGAGCGAGAACGGCGAGCAGATCGGCATCGTCACGTCGGGAGGATACGCGCCGACGCTCAAACGGCCGATTGCGATGGGCTATGTTCCGCCGCTTTACGCCGAACCCACCACAAGCGTTCGGCTTCGCGTTCGCGGCGCGCTGCTTGATGCGCGCGTCGTGACGCTTCCCTTCGTGCCGCATAGCTATCGCCGAAGCGCATAAGCGCCATCTCACTTCGATTTCCATACAGGAGGTAACTGTGCTGAAATTTACGCAAGACCATGAATGGCTGAAAGTCGATGGCGACATCGCGACCGTCGGCATTACGCAACATGCCGCGACGCAACTCGGCGATCTCGTTTTCATCGAACTTCCGAAAGTCGGCGCAAAGCTGAAGAAAGGCGCAGCCGCCGCCGTCGTCGAGTCCGTCAAAACAGCGTCCGATGTTTACGCGCCGCTCGATGGCGAAGTGACAGAAGTCAATCAACAGGTCGTCGACGATCCGGCTGGATTGTCCGCCGACCCGCAAGGCAAGGGCTGGCTTTACAAGCTCAAGCTCGATCGATCCGCCGAAGTCGCTGATCTGCTCGACGAAGACGCATACGCCAAACTTACGGCATGAGGAGCGCCACATGGCCGCTGAAAAATACGATCCCTACGACTTTGCAAATCGCCGCCACATCGGGCCTTCGGCAAAAGAAATAACCGAGATGCTCGCCGTCGTCGGTGCGCCCGATCTGCACGCGATGATCGACGCGACGGTGCCGCAGGCGATCCGCCAAGCCGAGCGCATCGACTTCGGCAAATCGTTATCGGAACGGCGCGCGCTCGATAAGTTGCGCGAGACCGCCAACAAGAATCGTGTGCTGACGTCGCTGATCGGTCAGGGCTATCACGGCACAACGATGCCGCCCGCGATTCAGCGCAACATATTCGAGAATCCGGCGTGGTACACCGCCTATTCTCCGTATCAGCCGGAGATCAGTCAGGGCCGCCTTGAGGCGCTTCTGAATTTTCAAACGCTCGTTGCCGACCTGACGGCGCTCGACATCGCCAACGCCTCGCTGCTCGACGAGGCGACCGCGACGGCCGAAGCGATGGCGATGGCGCATCGCGTCTCCAAGTCAGAGAAGGCCGTATTTTTCGTCGATCAGGACTGCCTGCCGCAATCGATTGCCGTCATCAAGACGCGGGCCGAGCCGCTCGGCTGGCGCGTCAAAGTCGGCGATCCATTCAAGGATTTGGATCCGGCCGAAGTTTTCGGCGCGATCTTCCAGTACCCGGGTGTGTGCGGTGACTGCCACGACTTCACCGAGACGATTGACGCACTTCACAAAGCCGGCGCAATCGCAATCGTCGCCGCCGATCCGCTCGCACTGACGCTTCTGAAGCCGCCCGGCGAAATGGGTGCCGACATCGCCGTCGGCTCGATGCAGCGCTATGGCGTGCCAATGGGATATGGCGGCCCGCACGCCGCTTACATGGCGACGCGCGACGCCTATAAGCGCAGCCTTCCAGGCCGCCTCGTCGGCGTGTCGATCGACGCACGCGGCAATCGTGCTTACCGGCTTGCACTACAGACGCGCGAACAGCACATCCGGCGCGAGCGCGCGACTTCCAACATCTGCACGTCGCAGGTGCTGCTCGCCGTGATCGCGTCGATGTACGCGGTCTTTCATGGACCGGCGGGCCTCAAGGCAATCGCGCAACGCGTCCACCGTGACGCCTGCCGCCTTGCCGACGGCCTCAGCGGACTTGGCTTCAAAATACGTCCGGCACGGTTTTTCGATACCATCACGGTCGACGTCGGCCCGTACCAGGGTTTGATCATGAAGAACGCCGTCGATCACGGCGTCAACTTGCGCAAAGTCGGAACGGACCGCATCGGCATCACGGTCGACGAGCGGACGCGGCCAGATACGCTCGAAGCCGTCTGGCGCGCGTTTGGCGCATTCGATCTCAGATACAGTGACGACTATCCGCCATCGCATCTGCCCGAAAATCTGGTCCGCACCTCCCAGTACCTGACACATCCGATTTTTCATATGAACCGCGCCGAAAGCGAGATGACGCGCTATATGCGCCGCCTGGCTGACCGTGACCTCGCGCTCGATCGGTCCATGATCCCGCTCGGATCGTGCACGATGAAGCTCAACGCGACGGCCGAGATGCTTCCGATATCGTGGCCCGAATTCGGCGAGATGCATCCCTTCGTGCCGCCCGATCAAGCTGCCGGTTACAAGGAGCTGATCGATGATCTGTCGAAAAAGCTCTGCGTCATCACCGGCTATGACGCCATCTCGATGCAACCGAACTCCGGTGCGCAGGGCGAGTACGCGGGACTGCTTGCGATCCGCGCCTATCACAAGAGCCGTGGTGACGACAAACGCGACGTGTGCCTGATCCCGTCGTCGGCGCACGGCACCAATCCGGCTTCGGCACAGATGTGCGGGATGTCGGTCGTCGTTATCGGCACCGACAAGAGCGGCAATATCGACGTCGAGGATTTCCGCGCCAAGGCCAAAGCGCATGCCGGCCGTCTAGCGGCCTGCATGATCACATACCCGTCGACGCACGGCGTATTTGAAGAGACCGTGCGCGAATTGTGCGACATCACACATGAGCACGGCGGTCAGGTCTACATGGACGGCGCCAATCTCAACGCGCTCGTCGGGATGGCGAAGCCCGGCGAAATCGGCTCGGACGTTAGTCATCTCAACCTGCACAAGACGTTCTGCATTCCGCATGGCGGCGGCGGGCCGGGCATGGGACCAATCGGCGTCAAGTCGCACCTGATCCCATTCCTGCCCGGGCATCCGGAAACGGATGGCCGCGAATTTACGGTTTCGGCCGCGCCCTATGGCTCCGCATCGATCCTTCCGATTTCGTGGAGCTATATTCTTCTGATGGGGGGCCGCGGCCTGACGCAGGCGACGCGCGTCGCAATCCTCAACGCCAACTACATCGCCAAGCGGCTGGAAAAGGCCTACCCGATCCTGTATCGCGGCCGTAACGGATACGTCGCGCATGAGTGCATCATCGATACGCGGCCGCTTGTTGAAAGCGCGGGCGTGACCGTCGACGATATCGCCAAGCGGCTGATCGATTCCGGCTTCCACGCGCCGACGATGAGTTGGCCGGTTGCCGGAACGCTGATGATCGAGCCGACAGAGTCGGAAACAAAAGCCGAGCTGGACCGCTTCTGCGATGCGATGCTTTCGATCCGCGAAGAAGCCCGCGCCATCGAAGAAGGCCGCAGCGATCGCAAGAACAATCCGCTGAAGAACGCGCCGCACACCGTCGAAGATCTCGTCGGCGCGTGGGACCGGCCGTATTCGCGCGAAGTCGCGTGCTTCCCGCCGGGTGCGTTCCGCGTCGACAAGTACTGGGCGCCGGTCAACCGCGTCGACAACGCCCACGGCGACCGCAACCTCGTATGCGCATGCCCTCCTCTGGAGCACTACGACGAAGCCGCCGAATGAGATGCTACCCCGGTGCCGGCCGCGCTGGCTGACACCGGGATAAAAATCTGCCGAATATTTTGAAAAGATTGGTGAGCCGAGTTCAGCCAGAGCGCGACCGCAACATTGTCCGAATACGCCGGGTCGATCTCCGCGCCTGCGGAGGAGCCATGATCGTGGCGCGGTCGATTGCAGCGTTCAGGGCGCAGGGCTCCTCCGCAGGCGCGGAGATCGACCCGCCGCTGGCTTGTTGTCCGCCTGGAGGCGCCGCTCGTTGCATTCGGTGGCGTCATTATCGACCATATCGGCGTTACATTCGATTTTCCTGCTCTCTCTGCTCTAACCGGGCTCTTTGCCAATGCTCTCGGTTATGATCGCACCGAGCGGCAGGCGCATCAGGATCTGCAGGATCGCCTCATTTTCGCTGCACGCCGGGAGCGTGAACCAATTATCGGCGTGTTGCGCGACATTCAGAACGTGCAGTTCAGTTCGGTTGCGTAGCTGGCAATTGGGCGACTGGAGCCAATCCAATCGGCGAGCGCGGTCAGTCCGGCGAAGAGATGCTCGAACTCCGCGGTGCTCGGCAATTGTCGATCCGTCTCCGAGAAGGCCGTCGCAAACCATGACGACATCACCTGCCCGATCTCAATAGCTGACTGCGTCGGGTCATACTTGCCAACCGTACGCCATCGCGCCCGCATTTGAGCGCGCCTGTCCCCCGCGTCCACAGCTGGGCGGCCATGATGAGCTAGGACCGCATCGAACAAGCCTGTTTCATTTTGCCATTGTTGGACCCGATGAACGTGTAGAGCGGCTGCAACAGATCGTTCATCGAGCCGGACTAGAACATCAATCGCCTCGAGCACGTGTCCTGACAGTTCTCCATTCCAACTTCCGCTCGGCCAAGCCTTGGCTTGAAAGCTCGGGAAGAGTTTGCCGATGTCGTGAAGAAATACCAGCACGCCAAGCCGATCAATTTCAACACGAGTCAGTGCGCGACCGGCAGCCTTCTCCATCCTCGAGCGGATGGCCGGAAGATGTGTCATAACCAAGAACGTCGCGGCAACATCCGCACAATGATGCGCGAGATGATGACGTACGCCAAATTCTCGATCGCTTTTGCCCCACGGCGCAGCGAAGGTCATAAGGCTCCTATTCTATCGACAATTAGAAAAAACAGCGCCCGACTATGCTATGCCCCCGCATCAAATGGTGTGAGGTCGGGATGGCCGGTAAAAACGTACACGCAGCAATTATCGATAACCACGAAGTCGATAGTCAAGTCGTCTTGCGCCTGCAGGCATTTCGAAAGCAAGTGTTCGTCGATCGTCTCGGCTGGTGTCTGAAAACGGCAACTATGAGATTGACGAATTCGACGATGAGACCGCGGTTCGCTGCGCAATTTTCCGTAGTACCGAACTGGTCGCTGGCTTTGGCGCAATCCGGCACGATTACGCATAGCTAGCAACGGCTCAATTTCCGCAGTTTGCAAAATTAAAACCGCTCCCGCGTCGCGCTGATGTTTGGAAAATCAGTCGGTTTGCGACGTGACCTGCGACCCTTGTCGCCATCCAGTGAGAGGGTGAGTCCTGGGCTAAATTTCTGGACCTGATCGTCCGTCACGGCAAGGGCGATATGGTGGTCTCGGAACTCCTCCGGCGTCTGGTTGGCGAAAGCCGAGTGAGGGCAGACACGATTGGGATCGTCGCGCCCTGCCGCGGCTTTCCGGTCTGGACGTGGTGCCGTTGGCACCGCTCAGCGCCCCCCGATGGCAGCCATTGGGACGTCACGACTGTAGCGTGCTGTTGCAATCAGCCTTCATGCACGAGCTTGTTCCAAAGAATATTCGAAATGCCCACTATGGGTTTTGATGCCATGGTGCCACGCATCGTGATTTTTCCTACATGGCGATCCCTACCCCATTGCCACGTTCTTCTGAACGAGTGTAGCCGTTAGTTGACGAAATAATTCAACTAATGATTATCGATAGCGGACGGGGCGGAATGAAGCTATTTCTACGCGCGTTAGCCGGTTTGCTTATATGTGCTGGCAGCTTCCAATCCAGCACGGCGCAGGAAGCTCAAGGCAACGCCCCGAAAGCGGACCAGCCGGGCGCGCAATTGCCGACGATCGAAGTGACGACTGCCAACCAAAATGCCAAGAAGAAGACGACCAAAAAGGCGAAGCAGAAACCTGTCGTGTCAGAACCAGCGACAGTCGCGCCTCCGCAAGGTACCGTCGTCGACACGGTTTCGGAGTCATCAACGGCCGCTGAGACAACGCTCAACACGACGAAAACGATTGGCAATCCCGCGCCTGCCTATTCTGGTGGCCAGGTAGCAACCGGACAGTCCCTCGGACTCCTCGGCCAAGTAGGCGTATTCGACGTACCATTTAGCACGACGGCATATACCGAGAAATTTATTCAGGACCAGCAGGCGCAGCGTCTGTCGGACGTGGTCGATAGCAATCCTTCTATTCGATCCAATCTCAATCGCTATAGCAACACCGACCAGCTTGTCGTGCGCGGATTTCGTATCGACGATCGATCGTTCGACGGTGTCTACGGTGTCGGCCCGTTCTTGAGCCAGACACTGTATTCAATCGAACGCGTCGAAGTTCTGCTCGGTCCTTCGGCGTTGCTCAACGGCGCGTCGCCGGAAGGCGCAGGCTTCGGCACCATCAACTATGTTCCAAAGCGCGCAACCATCGATCCAGTGACGCGCGTGACGACAAGCTATGCTTCAGACGGCGTCGTCGGCTCACATCTCGACGTCGGCCGCCGTTACGGGGTGGACAAGGAATTCGGGGCACGCGCCAACATCGCCTATCGCGAAGGCGATACGGCGATCGACAACTCGTCGGAAGAGGTCGGCACGGCCGCGATCGCTCTCGACTACAAAGGAGATCGTTTCCGCACGACATTCGATTTCGGCGTCCAACGCAACACTCAGAATGGCAGCCCCACCATCTTTGGCGCAGGCGGCGCGATCCCGATCGCGCCAAACGGCTCTTCTAACGTCGCCTATCCGTGGGAGGAATCCGGTTCCGATACCGTGTACGGTCTGCTTAAAGCCGAATACGATCTGACACCGGATACGACGCTCACGGCGGCTTACGGCGCTGCCAAAGACTTCCGGCGGGAGTTCGGCCAGCGCTTCGCGTTTCTGACCAACGAAGCTGGCGACTACACCGCGAGCATCAGTGATCTTGAGCAGGACATTGTACGGCAAGGCGCTCAGCTGAGCCTCCGGCACCGGTTTGAAACTGGCTCGATCGGGCACGCGCTCGCACTCTCGGCCAACCTGTATAACGAGACGCGTGAAGAAGCGTTCGCGGACCTCGGACAGTTTCCCTCAAACCTCTATAATCCGGCCGTTGTCGCTCCCATCGCAAACCCACACCTTGGAAACTACCAAAAGATTCGCGATTTCACGCTTACGGGATACGGCCTCGCGGATACGATGTCGTTCTTCGGCGATCGCGTAAAATTCACCGCTGGCGTGCGGTACCAGCAAATTGAAGAAGACACGTTTGACGCCGGGACGCCGCTCAATTCTTACGAGGCACATGCGGTCACGCCGGCTTTCGGCCTTGTTGTTAAACCGTTGCCCGGTATGTCGGTCTATGGCTCGTACATCGAGGGTCTTGTGCAAGGCCCGTCCGACACCGAGCCGACCTCGCCGACTTTTGGGAGACTGTTTCCGCCAAGCGTCAACGAGCAGAAGGAAGCGGGTGTCAAATATGACTTCGGCAAGTTCGGCACGACCGTCGGATTCTTCGAGATCACTCAGCAAAACGTCATCAATGATCCTGTGACGTTAGCCGTCAGCGTCGATGGGACAACGATCAATCGTGGCGTGGAGCTGAACGTGTTTGGGGAGGTCATGCCCGGCTTCCGTCTGCTTGGTGGCGTTACGTTCTACAACGCAAAAATCGAAGGATCTGCGGGCGGAGCTACGGACGGAAACACACCGGCTGGCGTGCCAGATGTTCAGGTCAATCTCAGCGCCGAATATGATCTCGCCTTTGTGCCTGGACTTACAGTAACGGGTCGCATCATTTACACGGATGACAACTTCCTGGATGCAGAAAATACCCGCGCCATGCCGGATTGGACGCGTTTGGAAGCCGGCTTGCGTTATGTGACCGACATCGCTGGGACACCAACGACATTCAGGTTTGAAGTCGAGAATTTGACCGACGAGCAATATTGGAACGTCGCGTCTGATTCCTTCTTCTCCTTGGGCGGCCCACGTACGTATTATCTTTCAATGACGACAGACTTTTAGTGCTGTTCTACAAGCCAGTCTCGCTGAGGCAGATCGCCTGGCGCCCGATTTGGATGCTGGTTCATCGCTGGGCGGGACTTTTTATTGCATTTTTTTTGATCGTGGCTGGCCTGACAGGCTCGCTACTGGCATTCAACAACGAGCTCAACGCTTGGCTCAATCCCGGCCTTGTCCGCGTGCCTGTCCGCAATCAGGAGATGCTCTCGCCTGACGAATTGGTGACGCGTGTCGAGGCGGCCTATCCGAGCGCGTACGTCCGCTCGGTTACCACCAATATTCGGCCGGGCGATAGCGCTGTCGTCGATTTCGATTTGAAGGCCGGTGCGCAGCCGCTCGACTTCAGCGAAATGTACGTTGATCCCTACGACGCGCGTGTTCTTGGCACGCGAACCTGGGGAGCCATCCAGTTCGACGCGCCGCACTTCATGCCGATGATCTACCGGCTGCATTACACTTTGCTGATTCCGGGGCAGTGGGGCGTGTGGCTTTTCGGGATTGCAGCGATCGTTTGGTTTATCGATTGCTTTGTCGGGTTCTATCTGACGCTTCCGTTGCGTCGTGCACCTTCGGCGTCGCGTGCTCCCTCGGTGATGCGGCGGCTTGAGAAAAGTTGGTGGTCACGCTGGTGGCCGGCATGGAAGATCAAGACAACAGGCAGCGCTTATCGCGTCAAATTCGATTTGCACCGGGCGGGAGCGCTGTGGACATGGACCTTATTGGCTCTGATGGCGTTTTCGAGCGTGTACCTCAATCTTCGTGAAGAAGTCTTCCGGCCCGTCGTCTCGTTGTTCGGACAAGTGACCGAATACCCAACCGATTTGATGATAGAACAGACGCCGACGCCGCGTGAGCAGCTCATCGGTTTCAACAAGGCACTGGCTAAGGGCCTGGAGCAGGTGCCTGAGATTTCACGAGACATGCGCGTTGATTTCGTGATGCACTATCCAACGTACCGGATTTACAGGGTGGGTTTCCGGTCGGAGGGTATCGGGTACGAATTGTTTAAGCTCCGATCACTCGATTTGTTTGTCGACGATCGTACTGGCGCGTACATTGCGAGCGGCGGCTACGATGGGGGGACGGCCGCAGACAAATTCATGGATTGGCAGTTTCCAATTCACTCCGGACAAATCTTAGGTTTTGCCGGCCGTGTGATTATTTGCATCATGGGGCTGGTCGTCGTTATGCTGTCGATCACTGGTGTCGTTATTTGGGAACGTAAACGGCGGGCCAGCAGAGCCAGGAGGCTTAAACGCTGAATCTTATGTTATTCTTGACCGCTTTTCGGCACATCGGACTTATTCGCGCGTAAAGTCCATCGGGCGCGAACCGCCCACCGGCTATTGACGCACGGTTACAGACGTCGCCTTGCCCGCACACTTCTGCTCATGCCCTCCTCTTCTCCGGTCGCGTATCAAGCCGCGCGTGTGGCATAGGCGGCGATTTGCAGCCGTTGCAATCGGGGCCCTCCTATCCGACAGCCTAAGCGCAGCTACGCTCTGTTACCGTCGGTTACGGACCGCAATCCGCATTTTTTGCCGTCTGCCCTGTAAGCTCGTTGTAAGCCCGGCGTCTGCCCCACCGGGCAGACACCACCACAACACGACGCTAAGGTATTGAAAGGGTTTGGTGAGCCCGGTTGGGATCGAACCAACGACCCTCAGATTAAAAGTCCGATGCTCTACCGCTGAGCTACGGGCCCCCAAGCGGCAGGGGTTAGCGGGCTTTTCGCCGCTGTGCAAGCCTCGTCCGGCAAATTGCCGGTGTGCGAAAGGTCACGCCGCTTAAACACTGGCATTTCTTACGAAATATCGCGCAAACCAGCGGCGTTTTGGCGACCGCCCGCCGTGCTCGATATGCGCCGGCGGTATAGCACCCACGTTCCGCCGCAGAGGCACGTTTCGCGGATTGCTATAAGAAGAGGCACCCAATCGGCGACTCGTAGCGTACCGCAGAGCTTGCGCGCCCACATCTCGCAAAAAATCAAAGTTCGATGCTCAAATCGAAGAGCCACTCCCAGACCGCTCCAGCCGTTGCGACGCCAACAACCGATCGCATGCGCGCCATCGCGCTGATGTGCGCCGCCGTCACGCTGTTCTCGTGTCTCGACGCGACCGCAAAGTACCTCGTCACGCATTCAGGTATCGCAACTGCACAGGTTGTATGGATGCGGTTTGCCGGACAGGCGTTGCTCATGGCCGCGATCCTCGGACCCTGGACCATCCCGAGCCTGCTCAAAACCAAGAAACTCGGACTGCAGATCGCGCGATCCTTTTTGATGGTTGCGTGCACCGCCTGCAACTTCATCGCGGTCAGATATCTGCGCCTCGACCAGACCGTCGCCATCGCGTTCCTCGCGCCGCTCGTCGTAGCGGCGCTTGCCGGGCCGTTTCTCGGCGAGTGGGTCGGCTGGAAACGGATGCTCGCCATTCTGATCGGCTTCGCCGGTATCCTGATCGTCGTGCGCCCGGGCTTCACGGAGGTTCACTGGGCCTTCGGCGTGTCGCTGTTGTCCATGTTGTCGTATGCGCTGTTCATGCTGCTGACGCGCAAACTCTCGACCTTCGATCCGCCGCTCGTCACGCTGTTCTATGCGCTGCTGGCGGGCACGATTTTCGGCATTCCGTTCGCATATGCCGACTGGGTTTGGCCGTCGGGCGCCATGCAGTGGCTGCTGCTCGCGAGTCTCGGCGCGTTCGGCGGGTTCGGGCACTACTTGCTGATCCTCGCCTACCGATTGGCGCCAGCATCCAGCGTGTCGCCATTCCTCTATTTCCAGCTGCTCAGTATGGTCGGCCTCGGCTATCTCGTCTTCGGCGACGTGCCGGATCACTGGTCGCTGATCGGTTCGCTGGTCGTGATCGCGTCAGGCGTTTATCTCGTCCACCGCGAGCGCGCCGCCCACAAGCAGGCGTTGGCGACGGCCGTACCGAATTATTGAAAACACGGCGTAGCGCTCCGCTACGGCGCGATCGTCACGCCATCGCTGAAGCGGTTGTCGCGCCAGACGTTTGCTTTATTCCAATAGGTGACCGGACCGAAGTTGCCACTCTTCTCGAAGAAGTCGCGCCCAAAAATCGTGTCGACGACCGCAACGTCCGACGCGCCGGCGCCGCCTTTGCCGTTGTTGCTCGCGCCGCCGTAGATCGTCCACCCGCCGCCGCTCACATAATTCGAGCGTACCTCGATATGTTCGCCTGCGAGATACAGGCAGCTGGTCTGCGGGTTGCGATTGAGGATCTTGTTACGCGCAATCGTGATGTGCTTCGGGCTGCCCAGAAGCTGGATCGCATCGTTATGATCGCCCGGAGACGCGGCGCGCGTTTCGATTAGATTTTCGGCGACCATGACGCCGGACGCGCTGATCTGCACACCGTCGGCGGCTTTCGAGATCAGGCTGCGATGGACCGCAGCATGGCTTCCACGAAAGGCAATTGCGGCGCCAACCGCATTCGATCCCGCGGCGCCGACATCCGACCACAGGACATAGACTTCGCCTGCTCCGTCACGCACCAGCAACGCAATGTGCGCGTGCGCGGCGGGGCGAATGGAAACGCCGCGCAGCACGACCGTCCGCGAGGTGTAGATATCCAGGCTCGACGAAAACGCCGCTCCTTCGATCAACAGGTGCGGGCCATCGATGTCGAAGCCGTCATAGGTCGCAGACGCCGCGATCTCGCGCGCGAACGGGTAAGCGACGCCGTTCTTGATCGTCGTACCGGCATAGGCCTTGAGCGAGCCATATCCCGCTGCGCCCGGACCGACGCCCTCGGCCGTTATGGCTTCGCCATGCACCGCTTGCTTCGGCGTTAGCGCCTCGTCCGCACCTGCGGCGACGGCGCATACGAATACGAAACTCACAAGCGCTGCCGCGGAACGCATCGCTACGCCTTCTCTTGCTTGACGATCCGCGCCTTGGTCTCGGCCGCCCACGCATCGAAGCGGCCCTCGGCAATCGCCGAACGCATCGCCGCCATCAGGTCTTGATAGAAGACGGTATTGATCCACGACAGGATCATCGCACCGAGATACTCGCCCGACTTGACGAGATGATGCACATACGCGCGCGAATAGTCGTGCGCTGCCGGACAACTGCTGACCGGGTCAAGCGGCGCCATATCCTCGGCGTGCTTGGCGTTGCGCATGTTGAGCGGACCATCCCAGGTGAACGCATAACCATGACGGCCATTGCGCGTCGGCATCACACAGTCGAACATATCGACGCCACGCCGAACAGCTTCAATCAGATCGAGCGGCGTGCCGACGCCCATCAGATAGCGCGGCTTGTTTTGCGGCAGGTGCGGCAGCGTTTCGGAAAGCGTCGCGATCATCGCCTCGTGGCCTTCGCCGACGGCAAGCCCGCCCACGGCGTAGCCTGGAAAATCCATCGCAACGAGCGCTTCCGCCGAACGCTTGCGCAATTCGAAATCCGTGCCGCCCTGGACGATTGCGAACAGCGCCTGCCCGCGCGTCGCGCCGCCGGTCGCAACCTGCGCTTCAAATGCACGCTTAGACCGCTCGGCCCAGCGCAGCGACAGTTCCATCGCCCGCTCGACCTCCTTGCGCTCGGCCGGCAGTTCGATGCACTCGTCGAACTGCATCTGAATGTCTGACCCAAGAAGGCACTGAATCTCGATCGATCGTTCCGGCGAGAGCATGTGCTTCGAGCCATCGAGATGCGATTGAAACGCGACGCCCTCTTCCGTGATCTTGCGGATCGTCGACAGGCTCATGACCTGAAAGCCGCCGCTATCCGTCAAAATCGGCCCGTCCCAGCGCATGAATTTATGCAGCCCACCGAGCCGCGCAACGCGCTCCGCACCCGGCCGCAGCATCAAATGATACGTGTTGCCAAGCAGAACATCGGCGCCCGCGCTTTTTACCTGATCCGGATACAGGGCCTTGACCGTCGCAACGGTGCCGACTGGCATGAACGCGGGCGTGCGAATGACGCCACGCGGCGTCACGACCTCGCCAAGCCGCGCGAGGCCGCTCGTTTTGTGCACCTTGAATCCAAATGGCGTCGTTTCGGCGAAAATGCTCATGCCTGTTTTCCAAAACGAATGAAGGTACTTGCCACGCCCGCACTTATGGCCAGCAGTCCGAGGGCCAGCGCGGCAATTCTGAAGTATGGGCTCGCATCGTCGAAGATCATCAAGCCAAACAGAAATACCAAGCCGGGTATGAGCACCAATTTCCAATTCGGAACCGTTGCTTGCCTCATCGTTACTAACATTCTGCTTAGCAAGAACAGCAGAAGCAGGAGCGGTACCAGGATAAGCAGGGTCGAAATCATTCTGGCACGGAGAACATTTGTCGCCGCGTAAGGCCAATCGGACAACGACAGTAAGCCTGCCTTGAAGCCATATGGTTCGAATTTTCCGTTTGCGCCCTCCCTCGCATCCAAGTGCTCTGGATAGAAATCTGGATCGCGTGGCGTTCCGAAGGTTTTTGGATCAGGCAGGAGCACACCATCATCAATCAAAATCCGGCAGTCGTGCGGAGTGAAGCAAACCGGCACCGGATTTTTCCCGATCGGTCCGATAGCAACAATCTTGCCATCGGAATTCAGGACGACGGGTCGATTTGGATCGTCACCCAGCAGTATCGAGTCGCCGTTTAAGACTGCCAACCTCCAAGCCGTTCCGTGCGAGTCTGTCCAAGACTTAAAACCATCTAAATACGGTGAGTGCGCCAGCGCAGCGGACGAAAACACAAATCCTATCACAGCCAACACGATGCAAACGATGCGTTCCAACTCAATCACCTTTCGCGAAACAGCAAGCTCGCATCGCCGTAGGAATAGAAGCGGTAGCCTTCGCGAATGGCGTGGCCGTAGGCGGCGCGCATCGTGCCGAGGCCTGAGAACGCCGATACGAGCATGAACAGCGTCGATCGCGGCAGATGGAAATTCGTCATCAGCACGTCGACGCATTTGAATTCATAGCCGGGCGTGATGAAAATCGCCGTATCACCGGTCCAGGGTTGTATCTCGCCAGAGGCCGTTGCGGCGCTTTCAAGTACACGTAGCGACGTCGTACCGACGCAGACAATGCGTCCGCAGCGCGCTTTTACAGCATTCAAGGCCGCAGCCGTCTCAGCTGACACCGTGCCCCACTCCGAATGCATTTTATGATCAGCGGTGTCGTCGGCTTTGACCGGCAAAAACGTTCCCGCGCCGACGTGCAACGTCACGAAATGCCGTTCGACGCCGCGCGCATCGAGTGCCGCGAAAAGCTCCGGCGTGAAATGGAGCCCCGCCGTTGGCGCAGCGACGGCGCCATCCTTGTCGGCGTAAATCGTCTGATAGGTCGCGCGGTCGCGATCATTCGGCGCACGCTTCAACGCGATATACGGCGGCAGAGGCATGACGCCGGTCGCGGCAATTGCCGCGTCCAAAGCGTCACCCGAAAAATCGAACGCAAGTTCGACTTCGCCCGCCTCGCCTTTGTCGGAAACCGTCGCGTCCAACGCGCCTGCCATGCAGGCATCGTTGCTATCGCCAAGGCGCACGCGGTCGCCAACCTCAAGCCGCTTGGCCGGACGGGCGAATGCTTTCCAGCGATTGCCGTCAACGCGCTTCGTCAGATTGAATGAGACGTTGGCGTCGCGGCCATCGCGTGTGCGGACGCCCGACAGCGCCGCCGGAATGACGCGCGTATCGTTGAAAACGAGCGCATCACCCGGCTGCAGCAGCGACGGCAAATCGCGCACGCTTTTGTCCGCGAGATCGGCGTCGTCACGCGCGCAAGAACCCTCGACCGCGCGCACCACCAGCATCCGCGCCGCGTCGCGCGGTTCTGACGGGTAGAGTGCAATCGCGCTCTCAGGCAAGACGAAATCAAAGAGGTCGGTGCGCACGTTTCAGCGAAGTCCAATCGGCTGCCAAGTAGGCTGTCAGGTCAGCTGGAGAGCGCCGTAGCATCACCCGCCACGCCTTGCCAATCCGCCAATCGGAAGCAGCCGCTTCAATTCCGGTTGAAACGGTAACCAAACCCTTGCGGGCGCTGCGCGGACAGCTACTCTCAGCGCGTGCGCCATTTGGCGCCGAACCCCGGAGGGCATCATGAGCAAAGAAAAGCGATCGACGAAAGAAAAGCGCAAACCGAAAAAAGATGCCGGCGACAAGAAGGGCGCGAAAAAGTAGCCGCCCTTACCGCGCGCGCAGCCCTTCCCGGATACCGAGCAGCGCGACGGCGACCCAGCTGACAATGAGCGTCGTACCGCCCAGCGGTGCGGCGCCTTTTATGATCGGTTCGCCCATGAACGCCTGATAGCTGATGGCGCCCGAGAACACTGCCACCGACGCCAGCATGACGCCTGCGACGATTGCCCAAGCCCTTGGCTGCGCCATGCGCAGCGCAGTCGCGACAATGCCGATCACAGCCGCGGCATGGATCATCAGCATCGTTGCCGCCGTCGCAAGCGACGGGCTTTCGAGCCGGTGCGCCGCGACGGCCGCCAACGCGACACCTGCAGCGCCGGCCAGCCCTGCCGCCGCCAAAATGCCGAGCAGCGCGCAACTCGGCGCACCGCTCGACTGCGATTGAGACTGCTGCATCACGCGACGTCGGCCGCGACGCGCACCGAGATCATCTTGTCGGGTGCACGCGGCGGTTCGCCCTTGGCAAGCTTGTCGACATTGTCCATGCCCTCGATCACGCGGCCCCAGGCCGTGTACTGGCCATCGAGGAACGTTGCGTCATCGAAGCAGATGAAGAACTGGCTGTTGGCCGAATTCGGATTTGACGACCGCGCCATCGAGCAGACGCCGCGCACATGGCTTTCCTTATTGAACTCGGCCGGCAGGTTCGGGTGCTTCGAGCCGCCGGTCCCACGACCCTGCGGGCAGCCGGTTTGCGCCATGAAACCATCGATCACGCGATGAAACACGATGCCGTCGTAGAACTTTTCGCGCACGAGCTGCTTGATGCGCTCGACATGCTTCGGCGCAAGATCCGGCCTCAGCTCGATCACGACGTTGCCTTTGCTGGTTTCCATCAGCAACGTGTTCTCGGGGTCTTTGTAGTCGGCCATCGTATCTCCTCGATATTTTCGTGTGTGCGTGCGGCGGCGCGATGACGCCAGCGGACATGTGAATTTATTCGACCGTGACTTTTTCCATCACGTCCGGATTGGCGACCGTGCCGGAGCCCGGCGCGCCGCGCTTAATCTTGTCGACGAGTTCCATGCCGTCGACGACTTCGCCCCAGACAGTGTATTGGCCGGTCAGACCGCGGCATCCGTTGTCGTCGAAGCAGATGAAGAACTGGCTGTTGGCTGAGTCCGGGTCCTGCGTGCGCGCAGCACCAACCGTGCCGCGCTTGTACGGCTCAGGCGTGAACTCGGCCGGCAAATCCGGCAGCTTCGATCCGCCCATGCCGGTGCCCGTCGGATCGCCGGTCTGCGCCATGAAGCCTTCCATGACGCGGTGCCATTTGACGCCATCATAGAACCCCTGCGCCGCGAGCGTCTTGACCCGCTCGACGTGCTTCGGCGCCAGATCGGGGCGCAGCTTGATGACGACCTTGCCCGAGTTCAACTGGATGATGAGCTTGTCGCCAGCGGCTTCCGCTGACGTCACACCAACGCCGAACGCCATCGCCGTGACAACCGCAGCCGCGGACGCAAAACGCAAAAACCGGTTCATGGAGCGCATGAGACTTCCCTGTTCGTTTCAGATGATTGTTCTGGAAAGCGACGTTGTTGCCGCCCTTATGGCGATTTGACGGCCCGCTCGCAAGCGGCAGCCTGCGCCACGCAGGAATTGCGCGTTTTTTTTGACCGTGGCGCGGCTTACGGCCGGTCTTTCACGCCGCGCGAGCGGCTGAGCGGCGGCGGTGCCGGGGCGGCGTCGGTTCGCTCGGATCGTGATGATGCAACCAGCTCGGTGACCGCAACGCGCTCCATATCCTGCACGATCCCCGCCGGCGAGACGGGCACGCCTTCGCGCACGAGACGTGCGAAATGCGTGTCGCGGTGCGGGCCACGGCCAATGGCGCCACCTTTGGCGACGACGCGGTGCCAGGGCACGCGGTCGCGCTCTTCTTCGGTCAGGCCACTGATCAACGTCGCGACGACTGTTGGAAGTACGGCGAGACGCTGCGCAAGGACATCCATTCCGACGACGCGACCCGCCGGAACAACCGCGATCATGGTCATGAGCTCCTGCGTCATGCGACGCTCGGCCGGAGGACGACGCATCGACATAACCTTCAAACTTTCTTCGATGCTTTGGATTTCAAGCGCTGCAACACAGCGTCGGAGACGAACGGTGACGCGTCGCCACCGAGACTTGCAACCGCACGCACGAGATTGGCTGCGATATGGCGGACGTTCGGCGACGCCGACACGAACACCGTTTGAATTTCGGGCGCCATTTCGCCGTTCATGCCGCTCATCTGCATTTCGTAGTCAAAATCCGTCCCATCGCGCAGGCCGCGAAAAATCACGCTTGCCTTGTGCGTGCGCGCGGCTTCGACCGCCAGCCCCGAAAACGTCACGACCGTTATGCGCGTGCCCGTGTCGGCCGCAATCGCCTTCACGTCGTCTTCGAGCATCGCAACACGCTCGGCATCGGAAAACATCGGCGCCTTGCCCGGGTTGATGCCGATACCGATCACGAGCGCATCGACGATCGCGGCCGCGCGCCTGATCACGTCGGTATGGCCGAGCGTGACGGGATCGAACGAGCCCGAATAAAATCCGATACGTGTCTTGGCCGTAGGCATGTCGCGCGTTCCAGTTGCCGTTACCTGTTGCCTGGGTGTCAGAATTAGCTGGTCGGCGCCGCTTTGCCCAGCGGAATGGCCAAACATGGAAAAGCCCGGCATTGCTGCCGGGCCTTCAAGTCGTTCAAAGCTGTTCCAGGCTTTATTTCAGCGGCGCTAAGCCCTGCCGCGCACCGAAGATATCGGACAAATTGAACCGGTATCCGAGACCGACCGAGACGATCCAGGGATCGACATCGACATCTGCCGTGACACCCGATGTCCCCCAGCTGGCATCCGTATCGAGCCAGACCTTCTTGACGTCGGCGTTCAGATACCAGCCGTCGCCGACCTCAAGATCAAAGCCGGCCTGCAGCGCGAACCCGAACGCGTTGTCGAGTTCGATCTTTTGCCCGAGGTCGCTGTTGCCTTCGCCGAAGAACGCCATGTACTGCACGCCTGCACCGACATACGGCTTGAAGCGGCCCATCGGATCGAAGTGATATTGGAGCGTTACGATCGGCGGGAACACCCAGAAGTCGCCGAGATCGTTGACCGGCGTCGCGCCGTCACCCTTGGCGTCGAACTTCGCGAAGCAGCAGAATAGTTCGGCCGCGATATTTTTCGTCAGGAAGTATGTCAGCGTCAGCGTTGGTATGACTTCCGTGCTGACATCTGCATCCCAGCCGCTCTGCAGCACGCCGCCAGATGATACATCGGCGCTTGCGTCGGGCGCGACGACAGTACCCTGCACGCGCACAAGCATGTCGCCCTGATACGTGCCGGCCGATGCCGGCATCACAATCGCGCCGAAGCTCATGATCGCCGCGACCGCGGCCTTATTCAGAAAATGCATTGTTCGATGCCCCACCTTCGTTTGCTCGTCTGCCGCCAGCGACTCGGGCGCCAGCACAGCACAACTTAGGTGGCGCACGCAGCGATGGCGCCAGCGCGGAAAGCTCGAACTTTCTGATAGATATCAGCGCGTTGCGCGCCAGCACGGCAGCGTTGCCCTGCCGCTACGCAGGAATTGATCCGCGTCAACAGAAACCGGCTGGCCGTGTCCGTGCCAGCTGGTCGGCGGCAAAAAATAATGTCTGACACGCGTCAAATATGATCCGGATCAATGCGGCGACGGCCACGAGGCCGAATATCGCGTCATCAGCCCTTGCCGGGCGCAGTCCGAAGGTGACCCGATTTCATGACCATCACAGTAGCTCAGGCCGCTATGCGCCAAACGGCCAAAACCGCAACGCTCGCGCTGGTCGCGTCCGAAACGCCGGAGCTGGCGCGGCTCACCGCCCACGCGCAAACGTTGCGGCTGCGACGCCGGCAGCCGATCGCAATCGCGCCCGACACGGTTTGGATTGTCCGCTCCGGGATCATCGCCGCCGAGCACGGCGCGACCGGGTCCGAACGCACGATGGTCGAGGTGCACTATCCGGGCGACATCATCGCCGCGCCACCGGCAAGCCTCGCAGCGATGATGACATACACCAGCATGGCACCATCCGATGTCTGGCGGCTCACCGCCAACGCATTCAATGCAGCGATGGCTGGCGATGCGGAGGTGGCAAGCTACGTCCTGCAGCGGCTGAATTTACAGCGCGCACGGACGCAACTCCACATTTCGATGCTGGCCGCACTGTCGAGCGAGCAGCGCGTGGCAGCCCTATTGCTGCAGGCTGCTGGCCATCTCGGCACGGCCCACGGCGGCAGCGTATCTTTTGAAATGCCACTGTCGCGCACCGAGGTCGCCGAATACCTGGCGCTCAATGCCGATACGCTTTCGCGGATCATGTCGCGCTTCGTGCGTGAAGGCGTGCTGGCGCGATCCAGCCGCACACAATTGACCGTTCGCGATATCGACGCTCTGAAGGCCCATTGCCCGATGAGCGATGCGGTGATGGCGTTGCATTCCGCGCGGTGACGAGAGCGGCGGCACTTATTCCGCGCCGCCCTCCTCATCCTGATCCGCGTCCGCGTCTTCGGTGATGCGCTCGACGGAGACGACCTTTTCGGCGCCGTCGGTCTTGAAGATGCGCACGCCCTGCGTGTTGCGGCCGGCGATGCGCACATCATGCACCGGGCAGCGGATCAACTGTCCGCCGTCGGTCACGAGCATGATCTGGTCGTTTTCTTCGATGCCGAACGACGCGATCAGGCGGCCATTGCGATCGTTGACGACCATCGCGACGATGCCCTTGCCGCCACGGCCCGACGTGCGGAACTCGTAGCTCGACGAGCGCTTGCCGAAGCCTTTCTCAGAGATCGTGAGCACGAACTGCTCTTTGCTCTGCATCTCGGCGAACTTTTCGGGCGACAGCGCGACTTCACCTTCGACGGCGTCATCGGCGTCCTCATCAGCGACGGCAACGGTCTCGGCATCTTCCACGTCTTCAGCGCGGCGCAGGGCCGACGCCTGCTTGATATATGCGGCACGTTCCGCGGCCGTCGCTTTGACGTGGCCGAAAATCGCCATCGAGATCACTTCATCGCCGTCGGCGAGGCGGATGCCGCGCACGCCGGTTGAGTCGCGCCCCTTGAACAGGCGCACCTCATCACCGATCAGGAAGCGGACGCACTGACCCTCGGCCGACGTCAGCATCACGTCCTGATCCGGCGTCGCAATCGCGACGGAGACGATGCGATCGCCCTCATCGAGCTTCATCGCAATCTTGCCGTTGCGATTGATGCTCTCGAAGTCCGTCAGCGCGTTGCGGCGGATATTACCGGAGCGCGTTGCGAACATCAGTTCGAGATCGCCCCAGGTCTTGTCATCCTCCGGCAACGGCAGGATCGACGTGATGACTTCGCCGTCTTCAAGCGGCAACAGGTTGACGAGCGCCTTGCCGGGCGACTGCGGCGCGGCTGCCGGCAATCGCCAGACCTTCATGCGGTAACACATGCCGCGCGACGAAAAGAACAGCACAGGCGTGTGCGTCGAGGTCACGAACAACTGCGTGACGAAATCTTCGTCCCGCGTCGACATGCCGGAGCGGCCCTTGCCGCCACGGCGCTGCGCACGATACGCAGCGAGCGGCACACGCTTGATGTAGCCCTTGTGCGAGACGGTCACGACGCAATCTTCGCGCTGGATGAGATCTTCGTCTTCGACTTCGCCGTCGAATTCCATGATCTCGGTTTTGCGTGGCGTCGCGAATTCCGACTTGATCGCCGCAAGTTCGCTCTTGACGATATCGACGACACGCGCGCGCGACGCGAGGATCGCGAGGTACTCTTTGATTTCGCCGGCGATCTTGTTCAACTCGTCGGCGATTTCATCGCGGCCGAGAGCCGTCAAACGTGCGAGGCGCAATTCGAGGATCGCCTTCGCCTGCTCTTCCGAAAGGCGGTAGGTATCCTGCTCGGACAGCTTGTGCCGTGGATCCGCGATCAACTCGATCAGCGGCGCCATGTCCTTCGCCGGCCAATCGCGCGCCATCAGTTGCTCTTTGGCGTCGGCGGGCGATGCCGAGAAGCGGATCAGCTTGATGACTTCGTCGATGTTGGCGACGGCAATAGCCAAGCCGACCAAGACGTGGGCGCGATCCCGCGCCTTAGTGAGCAGGTGCTTGATGCGCCGCGTCACGACATCCTGGCGGAAGGCCGTGAATGCCGACACCATATCCTTGAGGGTCAGGCTTTCCGGACGGCCGCCGTTGATCGCCAGCATATTGGCGCCGAACGTCGTCTGCAAATCCGAATACTTGTAGAGGTTATTCAAAACGACATCGGCGACAGCGTCGCGCTTCAGTTCGATGACGACGCGAATGCCTTCGCGGTTCGATTCATCCCAAAGATCGGCGATGCCTTCGATCTTCTTATCGCGCACGAGATCGGCGATCTTCTCGATCAATACGCGCTTGTTCACCTGATACGGAATCTCCGTAACGATCAGCGCTTCGCGATCCTTACGGATGTTTTCGACCTTGACGCGGGCGCGCATGATGATCGAGCCGCGCGACTTGTGGTAGGCCGAGAGAATGCCGCCGCGGCCGAGAATGATGCCGCCCGTCGGGAAGTCCGGCCCCTGCACGATGCCGCACAATTCTTCCGTCGAAATCTCCGGGTTTTCGAGATCGGCCATACAGGCATCGATGATCTCGCCGAGGTTATGCGGCGGGATGTTCGTCGCCATGCCGACGGCGATACCGCCCGCACCGTTGACGAGCAGGTTGGGAAACTTGGCCGGCAAGACGGACGGCTCTTGCAATTGTCCGTCGTAGTTGTCTTTGAAATCGATCGTATCGTTGCCGAGGTCGTCGAGCATGAAGCCTGCGATCTTCGTCAGCCGCGATTCCGTGTAGCGTTCGGCCGCCGGCGGGTCGCCATCGATCGAGCCGAAATTGCCCTGCCCGTCGACGAGCGGCACACGCAGCGAAAAATCCTGCGCCATACGCACCAGCGCGTCATAGATCGCGAGGTTGCCGTGCGGATGGTACTTGCCCATCACCTCGCCGACGATGCGCGCGCTCTTGACGTACTTCTTGTTGAAGTCGAGGCCGAGTTCGTTCATCGCGAACAGAATGCGGCGATGCACAGGCTTCAAACCATCGCGCACGTCCGGCAGCGCGCGGCTTACGATCACGCTCATCGCGTAGTCGAGATACGACCGCTTCATCTCTTCGGTGATCGCAATCGGGCGCATATCGCCCGGCGTGCCGCCGGCTGGTTTATCGTCGTCGCTTCTGTCGGCCAAGAAAAATGTCTCTCAAAAATCGCGCTATGGCGGGGCTGCGAAAGGCCGCCCGATGGTGCACACGTCGTACACGCAATGTGTAGGAAGTACACTTTGCTGTATCCGAGTGTGCTACACAAATAGTGTAGTCGATTGTGCACGCGAAGCACAACCGCGCGGCGACGTGCCACGGCACTTTATCCCCGCCATAAAACATATGTAATTCAATGCGTTAATTCATCTTCGCGAAAGCCGAATTCCGCTCTGGCGAGCGGCCACGCTGCAGTCACACCGCGCGTGTAAATGAGTTGCGTTGTGAGCGGCGCATTCCTACCTTTAATACGGTGCCTCGCGCGCGTTCGCGCGCCGCCGATCACCAACCGGCCGCCGTTATGGCGCCATTGTCGCCCAGCGCCGTTCCGGCGCGAATGTCAACGAAGGACAAACCGCATGAAAGTTTATCTGGTGTCTGCCGCGATGGCGTTCGCCACCGCCGGTGTTGCGATTGCGCAGGAGACCGCCACCGCGCCAGCCGCAACGACGACGCAAGCCTACATCGCCGCTGAATCGCCGGGCCAGTATCTCGCCCGCGACCGCTTGATCACGACGAAGGTCAAAAGCCCGGACGGTAAGATCATCGGCGACATCGAAGACATCATTCTTTCGGGCGACCACAAAGTCGTCGGCGTCATTATGGGTGTCGGCGGGTATTTCGGCTGGTTTGAGAAGAAAGTCGGCGTCGACATCAACGCGCTGAACTTCGACGTCGTCAACGGCAAGATCGAAGCGACGCTTCCAACCTACACACACGACAATCTCGCGGCAGCGCCCGAGTACGCCCGCAACCAGCCGCAGAAGTCTCTGTTCGTCCGCGCTGTCGAGAAGGGCGAAGAATTCCGCGACAAGACCGGCGCGTCGGCGAAGGAAGCCTACGATAAGGCCAAGGAAAACGCCGGCCCGGCTCTAGAGAAGGCGAAGGAAGCGGCGAAGGACGCTTACGAAAAAGTTGGCCCGGCAATCGAGACGGCGAAGGAAAAGGCAAGCGAAGTGATCGAGAACGCGAAGGAGAAGGCCTCCGTCGCGGTTGAGAAGGCTAAGGAAGCGGCGGCACCGGCAGAGCACGCGCCGGGCACCGCGCCGGCAACACCGGCTCCAGAGGCGCCGGCTGCGCCTGCACCAGAAACACCGGCCCCTGCCACTCCGGAAACGCCAGCGCCAACAACACCCGCGCCATAAACTTTTTCAAAGCTCTCGACGTTTGAGATCAATGAGATGCGCCCGGTTTCGGATGTCCGAAGCCGGGCGTTTCCGTTGCAAAGCCTGCAAAAACGGAACTTTGCGGGCGTTCAGCGGTTCAACTCTGGAACAATTATAAACCGGAGGAACGTGAGATGTTGCGCAATCAGACGTTTGCGATCTTGATGTCGATGGGCTCGGCCGTCGCGATGCCCGCACTCGTTTTCGCGCAAACGGAAGAAGTGCCGAAGACCGCGGCGACTGGGACTGCGGCACCCGCGGCTGACGGCGCAGGCGGCGAAGAAGCGTACAACAACGCTTGCCGAACCTGTCACTCCGTCAAACCCGGCGACAATCGCCTGGGGCCGAGCCTTTCGGGCATTGTCGGAAAGAAAGCGGGTGGCGAAAGCGGCTATCAGTATTCGCCATCTTTGAAAAACTCAGGCGTGACATTCGATGAAGCGACGCTCGACAAGTTCATCACAAATCCGGATGGCGTCGTGCCGGGCAATAACATGAAGCCGTACACCGGGATCAGCGACGCAGCACTGCGCGCCAAGATCATCGCGTTTTTAAAGGCGGGCAAGTAAGGCCAACATCGAACACCTCAAATGAAAAGCGCCGCCCGCAAGAAATGCGAGCGGCGCAATTTTATTGATCGGCTTCGTTCACTAAAACGGAATCTCATCGTCGAGCGCCTTGTCGAAGCTCTTCGAGGCGCCACCGGATTTCGCGGCGCGTTTCGGCGCAGGCTCCGAATAGCCACCGCCCGAACCGAACCCGCCGCCGTCGTAATCGCCACCGGATTCCTGCATGCCGATGCTGCCTGATGACGCGCCGCGTCCGCCGCCTGCACCATCGAGCATCGTCAGCGAGCCGTTGAAGCCCTGCAGCACGACTTCGGTTGAATACTTTTCTGCGCCCGATTGATCGGTCCACTTACGCGTCTGCAACGCGCCTTCAATGTACAGCTTCGAGCCCTTCTTGACGTACTGCTCGACGACCTTGCACAGCGGTTCGCTGAAAATTACGACGCGGTGCCACTCGGTCTTTTCCTTGCGCTCGCCGGTCGACTTATCGCGCCACGTCTCGCTGGTCGCCAGGCTCAGGTTGGCGATCGGACGGCCATCCTGCGTCCGCCGGATTTCCGGATCCTTGCCGACGTTACCAACCAGGATCACCTTGTTCACAGAACCAGCCATAACGGCGCTCTCCTTCACTCAATCGAAAATTCACTGCGCCTACGCGCTATCTTTCAGCCGCAAAAGCCTCGCCTTGCATATGCGATCGGCGCTCGCGATTCTCAACGCTGACCTTAGACATGCGATCAACCCGGCGTCTCTATGGCTTCGCTGATCAGAGCGGTTGTCCACCCCTTTCGAGCGCGCGACACGCACAGCGGTGTTCTCTATATGTTCTAATATAGGTTGGCGCCGTCCGCAACGCAAGGGCCAATATGGCGGACGTTGCACCGCTGCCATTGGCGCACAGCCGCGCATCGGCCGACCTCGTCACGACCTTGACTGCAATCGGCTATCGGCTAAGGCGATAGATACGCGCGTTGTGCAAGGAACCTGACGGCCAATGGCCCAGTACAATTGTCTGAATTGCCCCGGCTACTGCTGTTCGTATCCCGTCATTGCCCTGAACAAGCGCGACGTCGACCGCCTCGCCAAGTACTTCGACCTGTCGCCGAAATCGGCGCAGAAAAAATTTACGCGGGAAGCGCACGGCCACAAGTACGTGATGCGCCGCAAGGCCGATAAGCATTACGGCCGCATCTGCCAGTTCTTCGACACCAAGAAGCGTTGCTGCACGATCTACCACGCGCGCCCGGCTGCATGCCGCGCCTATCCCGGCGACGGCCGCTGCGGTTACTATGACTTCCTGATGCACGAGCGCCGCTGCCAGGACGACGACACCTTCGTCGCGATCACCAACCACAAAGATTGATTTGCTGCGATGCGCGTCGCAGCTGCGTGCGCACCCGGCGAGGGCCATTCCGCCATTCCCGCGAAGGCGGGAACCCACCACAAGTCCCAAAGGCGTGAACGATCGAACGGGTCGGTAGCCGCCAAGACGGGCTGAGCGCAACACGTCGCCTCTTCGGAACAGGCAGGCTCAGCGACGGACGGCGTTAATAAATGTGCGATCGCGCACAACCCCCTCACCCCAACCCTCTCCCCAAGGGGAGAGGGAGACATCCGGCGCAATCGGCAAAGCGAAGAAAGACTCCACAAGCCCCGCGCTTCCGGCCGGCTCCGCGAAGCGGAGTCGGAAGCGCCGCCCAAATCTACCAAAGAACGAAGCCGCGAGTCCGCGCCGGCGGCCGGCTCGACGAAGGAGAGTCGCCGGCGCAAATGCAAAAAAGCCCCGAGGCGAACCTTGCTCTATGGCAGAGGTGCCTGCGGGGCCGTTTTAGCCGTCGATGGTCTGCCCAGACTAGAACCGGGCTTTTGAAGCGAGGCTCTGGCTTAGCCGTTCGGCTGCCGCCCTCGTGTGCAGTTTCCAAATTGTCAGCGATGCGGCCATCATAAGCGCGGCCATGATCTTGAGATCGATGATCGCAAGAGCATTCTCGAGGGCGCCCGTCCAGCCGTGGACCTCATATCCTGTCAAGGTCCGTTAAATCCTACCCGGTGGAGTCATGCCTACTCCTCGCGCCGCATCGACGCTCTGTTTCACCGCGTGACTCCCTCAATTTCCATCGCGTCATGCTGTGCGCGAGTCATTCGCGCAATAGCTGCGATGTGCTCTCGAACGAACGGTTTAGCGGCCCAATTGACCGGGATCCAACTCGCTCACTGAGCCGAAACTGACGGCTTCACCTAACTAAGTGTGGTCCTGCAAACCGGCATCGTCAAGACATTGCGTGATCACTTTTTTAAGCTCGCATTTCACCTGAACTGCAATCGCGGTGATCGTATGCCGGATACATTCGCCCGCAAAAAAACGCGGACGCATCGTGTGCGCCCGCGTTTCGCAAACTTTTCGCGACCGTTAAAATTCAGTTGATCAGTTGATCGGGCACGCCGCATCGCAGGCGACTTCATCGCGCCGCTCAACGGTGCCTTTGAAAATCGAGACCGTCTCACGCAGGCACTTGCCGCCCTCTTTGACGATGCGCACAATCGTATCTTTCTGCTTCGCCTGACACATGACTTCGACGGTCTCCTGCGCGACGCGCACCATCGGCGTCTGCGGAGCCGACAAACCATCCTCGGCGGCGAGTGCTTCCTTCAGACTGCCGCCAGCATAGGCTTGCGCAATAAACAGACCGAGCAGGCTTGCAGATTGCGTCGCCGGTTTCGGCAATTGATCAAACGCGATCCACTCATAGTTGACGTTCTTGGCGCGCGTGACCTTGATCGAGATGTCGCCGCTCTGCTTGCAGGCGCCGACTTCAACGCGCGCATCCGGTGTCGCGCTGACCGTGCGGTAGTCGATCTTGCAATCGAAATTGCGCTCCAGCAGCGTCGCCTGGTTGAGGCGGTGCTCGACCTGATTGAAGGGCACGCCGTTCTTCCAGGAGAAATAGAGATTGCGCGCCGTCGGCACGGCCGCGGCGACCGAGACAGCGAGCACGCAAAGCTGGATCATGCGGACGGTGTGATTGGCGGCCTTGCCTGCGGGCGCGGCGTAGGCGGACAGCGTGGATTTGGAAGACTGGTCAGACATCGTGAAGGCCTCTCCGATGGATGCGGTCGCGAAACTCATAGGGCGGGTCGCCTCTTATAGCTGGGATGTGGCAGCAGAACTACGGCGGCTCGTACTACTTGCGCGTGCCTGAACAGGCTTTGATGGCCGGGTTCATCGGCCGTTCAGGGCGGTGGCCATGCCAAGCGGCCCGCCCGCCGCATTGCCGCTCGGCACGCTTTCGGCTAACCCAAGCGCATGGCAAAACAGACAAAATCCCCCTCGCCGCGCCTACCTGCTCGCGCCGGCTCAGAACTTATGAAAACGATTCACGTGCGCGGTGCGCGCGAGCACAATCTGAAAAACGTCGACCTCGAAATTCCGCGCGACGCGCTCGTCGTGTTCACGGGGCTGTCGGGTTCGGGAAAATCGTCCCTCGCCTTCGATACGATTTACGCCGAGGGACAGCGCCGCTACGTCGAGAGCTTGAGCGCATACGCGCGCCAGTTCCTCGAGATGATGCAAAAGCCGGACGTCGATCATATCGACGGCCTGTCGCCTGCCATCTCCATCGAGCAGAAGACGACGAGCAAAAACCCGCGCTCGACCGTCGGCACCGTGACGGAAATCTACGACTACCTGCGCCTGCTGTTTGCGCGTGTCGGCGTGCCGTATTCGCCAGCGACAGGTCTGCCGATCGAAAGCCAAACCGTTTCCCAGATGGTCGATCGCGTGCTCGCGCTTCCTGACGGCACCCGGCTGCTGCTCCTCGCGCCCGTCGTGCGTGGCCGCAAGGGCGAGTACCGCAAGGAAATCGCCGAGTGGCAGAAGAAAGGCTACCAGCGCGTCAAGATCAACGGCACCGTCTACGACATCGGTGACGCGCCGAAGCTCGACAAGAAGTTCAAGCACGACATCGACGTCGTCGTCGACCGCATCGTCGTCAAGAAGGATTTGGCGACCCGCCTCGCGGATAGTTTCGAGCAAGCACTCAAACTCGCCGATGGCCTCGCGATTGCCGAGTACGTCGACAAGCCTCTCTCCTCTTCACCCTCTCCCCGCAAGCGGGGAGAGGGCCGGGGTGAGGGGCAGACTCAAACTGCAGCACAAGCCGCTGCCCCGCACCCTAACCCTCTCCCCATCGAAGAGGATGGGGAGAGGGGAATTCTTCGCAACAAAAACGAAACGCACGAGCGCATCACGTTCTCGGCGCGCTTCGCGTGTCCGGTGTCCGGCTTCACGATCGACGAAATCGAACCGCGGCTGTTCTCGTTCAACGCGCCCGCTGGCGCCTGCCCAACATGCGACGGGCTTGGCTCAGAGTTGCGCTTCGAACCCGATCTCGTCGTGCCCGATGGATCGCTCTCGCTTGAAAAAGGCGCGATCTTCCCGTGGGCGAAAACTGGCGTGACGTCGCCGTACTACGAGCAGACGATCGACAGCCTCGCCAAGCACTACAAGGTCTCGACAAAGACGCCGTGGGAGCGCCTACCAAAACACGTCCAGCTCGCCATCCTGTTCGGCTCGGGCGACGAAGATATCGCCTTCACCTACTGGGACGGCAGCAGAGACTACACGACCGAGAAGCCGTTCGAAGGCGTCATCGGCAACATCGAGCGGCGCTGGAAGGAAACCGACAGCGACTGGGTCCGCGAGGAACTCTCGCGCTATCAGGCGGCGCATCCGTGCGACACCTGCGGCGGTTATCGCCTCAAGCAGCAGGCGCTCGCCGTCAAGATCGGCGGCAAGCACATCGGCGAAGTCGGCGATCTCTCGATCAAAGCCGCCAACCAATGGTTCGCCGACATTCCGAAGACGTTCACCAAACAGCAGACCGAAATCGCGACGCGCATTTTGAAAGAAATTCGCGACCGGCTGAAGTTCCTCAACGACGTCGGCCTCGAATACCTGACGCTGTCGCGCTCGTCCGGAACGCTGTCGGGCGGGGAATCGCAGCGCATCCGCCTCGCCTCGCAAATCGGCTCCGGCCTGACCGGCGTGCTTTACGTTCTCGACGAGCCGTCCATCGGCTTGCATCAGCGCGACAACGACCGCCTGCTCGAGACGCTGAAGCACCTGCGCAACATCGGCAACACCGTCATTGTCGTCGAGCACGACGAGGACGCGATCCTCGCCGCTGATTATGTCGTCGACATCGGGCCGGGCGCGGGTATCCACGGCGGCGAAATTATCGCGCAAGGCACACCCGACGATATTCTCGCGTCACCAAACAGTTTGACCGGCGACTATCTCTCGGGCCGCCGCCAGGTCGCGGTGCCGCGCAATCGCCGTCCGCGCGATCCGTCGAAAAGTCTGACCGTCATCGGCGCGCGCTCGAACAACCTGCGGAACGTATCAGCATCGATCCCGGTTGGATTGTTCACCTGCATCACCGGCGTCTCGGGCGGCGGCAAATCCTCGCTACTGATCGACACGCTTTACAAAGCCGTGGCGCGCAAGCTCAACAACGCCAAGGATCATCCGGGCGAGCACGACAAGATCACCGGCATCGAGCACTTCGACAAAATCATCGACATCGATCAATCGCCGATCGGCCGCACGCCGCGATCAAACCCCGCGACGTACACCGGCGCGTTCACGCCCGTGCGCGAATGGTTCGCAGGCCTGCCTGAATCCAAAACGCGCGGCTACGAACCGGGCCGCTTCTCGTTCAACGTCAAAGGCGGACGCTGCGAGAAATGCCAAGGCGACGGCGTGCTCAAAATCGAGATGCACTTCCTGCCCGACGTCTACGTGACGTGCGAGGAATGCAAGGGCAAGCGCTACAATCGCGAAACGCTGCAGGTCACGTTCAAGGACAAATCGATTGCCGACGTGCTCGACATGACGGTCGAAGAAGGCGCGGAGTTCTTCAAGGCCGTGCCGTCGATCCGCGACAAGCTCGAAACGCTGGCGCGCGTTGGCCTTGGCTACATTCACATCGGACAGCAGGCGACGACGTTGTCGGGCGGCGAAGCGCAGCGCATCAAGCTGTCGAAGGAATTGTCGCGCCGCGCCACAGGCCGCACGCTCTACATTCTCGATGAGCCGACGACGGGCCTGCATTTCCACGACGTCGCGAAGCTACTCGAGGTGCTGCACGAGTTGGCAGACGCGGGCAACACCGTCGTCGTGATCGAGCACAATCTCGAAGTCATCAAGACCGCCGACTGGATCATCGACCTCGGCCCCGAAGGCGGCGACGGCGGCGGACGTATTGTGGCTGAGGGGACCCCTGAAGACGTCGCCAAGGTCAAGGAAAGCTACACCGGCCGCTACCTGAAAGACCTCCTAGCGCGCCGTCCCGCGAAGCCCGCGGCGCCGAAGAAGTCAGCGGCGGAGTAAAAGCGCGCACTTCTATCCACTGTCATCCTCGGGCTTGTCCCAGGATCCATTCATCAGCGCGTTCTGGCGTTTGCGGCGCGATGGATCCTAGGCACAAGGCCTAGGATGACAGATGCTGGTACAGCGTCGACGAAACGCCAAGCATGAGGATGCCGCGCGATGATGATCGTCTATTACAAGAACGGCGTGCCGCAGGTCGTGACCGGCTGGAAGGCGTGGCTCATGCTGATCGCGGGCGCGATCGCCTTCGTCGTCATCGGCGGCCTGATGCTCGGAATCGCGCTGACGGTTTGGACGGTAGCCCTATTCGCGCTGCCGATTGCCGTGATCATCGGCTTCCTGATGACGCTATTCGCGGCGCGGAAGTAGAACGGTATTACGTTTGCACTAGAACTCTGCTTTTCGTGAGGCTCGATTTCAAAGGTCTGCCACGACATATCCCAAAAAAATCCGTCGGAGCATATTGCATTCGTTCGTGTTTTGTTCTAATCTCTGTGCTCGGAGGATTTGGGTATGCGTCAAAAGAAATTCGGTAGCCGACATACTGTCGAGAAGCTCGATTGCTTGGAGAGGTATCTGCGTGCCTATCTCAAAGTTTTCGAAGGCAAGGACTGGCCGCATACAGTCTATGTTGATGCCTTCGCCGGAACCGGGGAGATACCTATAGCTTCAACGTATGAGGAGCTCCCCCTGGGCATTGAGGACAAAGACTTCATAATTGGTTCTGCGAGACGCGCCCTAGCGATCGATAGTTCTTTTGATCAATATATTTTCATTGAGAAGAAGCGTGGCAACGCAAGGGCTCTTGAACACCTTAAGCGAGATTACCCGACTAAAAATGTTAGAATCTTAAACACAGATGCAAATTCAGGTATCCAATCGTTGTGCTCAACGATTGACTGGAAAAAGCATAGGGCTGTCGTATTTCTCGATCCGTTTGGCAGTCAAGTGGCATGGCAGACACTGGAGGCAATCGCGAAAACAAAAGCAATCGACCTGTGGTATCTTTTTCCAGCGGGGCTAAGCGTCCATCGACAACTGGGTACGCAGGGCAAAGTCCACTACACACATGAGGAATCTCTAAACCGAATTTTTGGCAGCAGAGATTGGCGCACAAGATTCATCGATACGGTGGAAATTGCGGCTGATCTTTTCAGTCCGGCAGGCGTTGGAAATTCGAAGGTTGCGACGCCCGATTCGGTCACAAAGTATATGCACGAGCGCATGTCGTCAGTATTCGCAGGCGGTGTGCACGATAAGTGGATGCCGCTAGGTCAAAAGGGTGGGCATTGGTATTCTCTTATGTTCGCGTGCGCGAATCCGAGCCCCAATGCAACGAAGCTGGCCATGAGACTTGCAGGCGCCGTTATAGGGAGCGGGAAACGTGGCCGGGCAAAGTGACATTGAATGGACCGACGCCACTTGGAACCCTATTTCGGGTTGCTTGATGATCTCGCCTGGATGCACGAACTGCTACGCACTGCGGATGGCAGGCCGTCTGCAAGCAATGGACCACGCCTCCTACAGAGGCGTGACACGAAAGAGCGGTAATCGGCAAGTTTGGACTGGCAAGCTGCATTTCAACGACGCGGCGCTGGACGTTCCTCTCCGCTGGAAGCAACCGCGCCGCATATTTGTAAATTCCATGTCTGATCTGTTTCAAGACGGCGTTCCCGCCGACTTCATCAAAAAAGTCTGGGCGGTGATGGAGCAAGCACATTGGCACTGCTTCCAAGTTTTGACAAAGCGGCCAGACAATATGCGCGACGTGCTTAAGACAGCAAAACTGCCGATCTTAAAGAACGTTTGGCTTGGCACATCGGTCGAGAGTGCCGACTACGTAGATCGCATTAAAGTTCTGCGAACCGTTCCTGCAGCCGTCCGCTTCATCTCATTCGAGCCGCTGCTCGGCTCTGTCGGCGAGCCAAACCTCAATGGCATTCACTGGGCAATTGTCGGTGGCGAATCCGGCCCTTCCGCGCGTCCAATGTTGGCAAATTGGGTAGAAGCAATCCAAGAAAATTGCGAGAAGTACAATACCGCCTTCTTCTTTAAACAATGGGGTGGCGTAAACAAAAAGAAAGCTGGCCGCATGCTCAATGGCCGTACTTGGGATGAGTATCCGCAAGAACTGCTCGAAGCCGCGGAGTAGTACGGCGGACTGATTAGAGCGAGATGGCAAGTGCAGCCGCGCACCGCGCCACTTATCCCCCTCGCTAACCTTCTCTCGAAAATCTCCGCTCACCCACGCACAAACTTATCCCCCTCGCACCCCACGCCCGCATACTCGCCTCACCGCTTCGCATAAGGGCGGCGCCGGGGACGCCTGGCGCCGGCCGGAGCGGTGACATCGACTGCCTGCTGCGTAACGTGTGCGGCGGGCTTAGGGGCAATCGCCGTCCGCGGTGGGGTGAGATTCCCATCGTGCAGAGCAGCCTGCTGGTGAAAGTGGCGGCGCTACTGGCCCCAACACTCGATGATCGCGGACCGGCTCCGAGTTCGCACTTCTTGTACTTCAAAGCGCGGCCTCGCGGCCGGTCCGCTCCTGTTTTCAAAAGTGGCCATCCACGCGCAGCACAAATCGTCAGCATAGGTTGTATCAACATGATCGAGCGCGACAGCGTCCAGCTCGAAAAAGACCGGATCAAGCGCCGCGCGCGCAACAAGAAGCTCGGGCCGAAGCCGTGGCGGTGGCGTGTCGCGCGCGTAAAGCGCGCCAAAATCTGGCGCCGCATTTTTTGGACCCGAAAGCGATGGGCGCGCTACAACGATGAACGCGAGATCAAGCGCAACGCGCGGCCGCGGACTCTGAAAGCGATCCGCCTGCGCTGGATGGCCGAGGCGGCAGCCGCCGCAGCTGCAGCGGAGCGCAATCGCTTGCGCAGAGAGGCAGCGCAACGCCGCAGAGACGCGCGCGTCCGGCAAGACGGCCAATCCTGATCGCGGAGCATCTCCACAGGCGCATTAACCGACGGAACCAAACGCGCGGCGCGCATCTTCTCCAGACGTGCGGCAGCCCCATATAATATGCGTCGCTTGAAACATCCCGACGCCGCCAGGAGCATGACGTGACGTTGCAAAGCCGGTCAAACATCCTCTCGGTATGCGCCGCGCTCGCGCTCATCGCCGGCGTTGCGCCGGTCCACGCGCAGTACGACCGCGATGGCCGTTACGTTCCGTCGCCCATGGGAAAGCCAGCCGATCCGGCGCGCACTTATGTGCCGGGCTACACGGGCAAACCCGGCGGCACGAACCGCCTCGCGCCGTTGCCGCAACTCAGGGAAGCGCAGCCGCTGAGGTATCCGAAGTACGACGCGCGCCAGACGCCGCCGGCGAATTACACGGAACCGCTGCCGGTCCCGTATCCGACGGCCGAGCAGTGCAAGGCCGGATGGTCGCGTGATTTGGCGATCCCGCGCTCGCGATACACGCGCGCCTGCCGCGCAATGGGTGTCAAAATCGGGCCGCAGTCTTGATGACATCGCCAGTAGCCGACGCTAACAAGCTCTACCTCGACGACTTGAGCGTCGGACAAACATTCACGACGGGCACGCATCGCATCGAACCCGGCGCCATCAAAGACTTCGCCGCCGAATTCGATCCGCAGTGGTTTCATCTCGATGAAGACGACGCCAAAGACTCATTCTTCGGAGGCTTGGCCGCAAGCGGATGGCATACGGCCGGGATCACGATGCGCCTCGTCGTCGAAACGCTGCCGCTCGCTGGTGGTGTCATTGGCGCCGGCGGCGAATTGCAATGGCCAGCGCCGACTCGCCCCGGCGATATTCTTCAGGCGACGATCGAAGTGTTGGAATTGACCCCGTCGAAATCGCGGCCCGAGCGCGGCATGGGTGTCGTGCGCATCACGACGCGCAATCAGCGCGACGAGGTCGTGCAGACGTTCCGCGTCAAAGTCCTGCTCTGGCGCCGCCCCGCGTAACGGCTCAGGTGTCAACACGGACGACGGCATCGCCAATGCGGACGTCACCGCCTTCGACGATGCGCGCGGTGATGCCGCCGTGATTGCGCACGGCGTTGTAGCCGCCGGTGCCGAGCGCCGCTTCCATGTGGCTGCACGGCGCGCATGGCCCCGAGTATTCGAGCACCGCCGTCCCGATCGAAAATCGCGCACCCTTGAGCGCCGATAAATTGATGCCGCGCACGACGAGGTTCCGGCGCAAAATTTCGGGGGCAATGTCATCGCGGCCGAGATACGATGCGATCGCCGCGATTTCCTCGGCCGATATCAGCGTCACCTGCCGCGCGCCATCCCGCGATGTTTGGTAATGATCGCACTCGATCCCGCGCTTTGCGACAAGGACCGCAGATTGCACCGCGACAACCGGTTCCTGGCGTTTCGGCCTAAGCCCAATCCAGACAAGCTTGCCCGGCCGGACGGGTGCGGCCAGCAACGCTTTCATCGTTCCGGGCTGTATATCGGTCATCGCGCTCCTTCACTACGCCCCGATCGATGGCCGCCCGGTGTTGCGCCCACCGAACAGGAACGTCAGCGCCAGTCCGGCAACAAAGCCACCGACGTGCGCCATATAGGCGACGCCGCCCGTTTCCTCGCCCGACGACGTCGTCGCGATCGAACCGACGCCGCTGAACAATTGAAGAGCGATCCAGAAGCCAAGCACGACAATGGCCGGCAGCGCGACGACGCTATAGCCGATGGCAACACGCACGAGCGCTTTCGGAAACATCAGGATGTACGCGCCGAGCACTCCGGCAATCGCGCCCGACGCGCCGAGGTTTGGAATGTTCATACCCGGACTGACGGCATACTGGGCGAACGACGCCGCAATTCCGCAGACCAGATAAAAAATCAGAAACGGTATCTTGCCGAGGCGATCCTCGACGTTGTCGCCGAAGATCCAGAGGTACAGCATGTTGCCGGCGAAGTGCGCCCAGCCGCCATGCATGAACATGGCGGTGATCAGCGTCGGCGCAGCGCCGATCGGATCGGCCGTAAACCGCGCGGGCGTAAACGCCCACGTTTGCGTAAACTCATCGCCGCCCTGCAACTGCAGGAAAAACACGAACGCGCAAATCGCGATCAGCGCAATCGTCACGACAGGCGTCGCGTGGCGGCCACTGTTGTCGTCGCCGATTGGAAACACGGTGCACCTCTCGCTGAAGTTCCCCGGCCGGGCACACCCTCGCGCCTTTTAGACCGCCAGAACCGACTTGATCTGATCTTCGTACTGCTGAACGGCTTCAAGTGCACGCGACTTCATCACGGCATCGACGTCGTTGACCGACGAAAAGCCCTGGATGGCATCGCGGGCGTTGGCCATTATGCGGCTGGCGGCGGCCTGTGGGTTTAGTTCGCGCTTGCAGTTCGACTGCAGCAATTGCGTGAGAATGACGCCCGTCGCGAGCACCATCCCGGACAGCTCGGCGTTGTCGCGCTTCAACTGTGCGATCACGTCGTTTGCGTCCTTGAAGTCAACCATCGTCGCGTTCTCCCTACCAAATAATACTTTAGCAGGGTGCTAACGCTAAGCACGCGCCGGCGCAAGCGCGGCCGTCATGCGCCAGATGACGCGGCGGTTCAGCGTCCTAGAACAATCCCCGCCGAGCCCTACGCCCCATTGCGCACAAGCTTACGCTTTGGCAGCTCATCGCCACACTTTTCCATCGGCGGCGCAGTCGTCGACCAACGGTCCTTGGTGATGATGACGACGTAGCGACGGCAACCGGGCGCTGCGCCCGCGACAAACTTGATTTCAAACAGCGCCGCGCCGGACTTGGAGCCGGACTTGGACCCGGTTGTCGGCCACAAGAGAACACCGTCGCCGGTCTGCAGCAGAGCGGTATCAACAGCGTTGCGCGCATTGCTGTAGTCGGCCTCCGTCATCCGCGCGAGCAGCGCCTTCGAAACATCAGGGTGTAATCCGGCGGCAAGCGCACGCTTCCGGTTCGGGTCTCTCGGATCCGCGACAGGCTTGGGCAGTGATTCGGAGGGCGCGGCGGCATCGCTTGCCTCTGGCGTTGGCTCCTCGGTCGCGACCGTCGCTTTCTCTGACGCAGTCTCTGAAGACGCGGAAGCGTCCGGTTCAGTTACGGCCGCCGCAGCTTCACCGGCTGAGGCGCCAGGTGCCGCTGCGACGTCAGTCGTATCGGCAGTAAGCGGTGGCGGCGCGGGAGCGTCAGACGCCAGCGGCGTCGCGATCGGCGCGGGCTCCGATGCATTTGCTGTCACCAACGCCGACGCCGTGTCCTTGATTGCCTGCGTGGCCGCCGGAAACTGCGCAATGATCCATCCAGCCGTCAACGCAACAGCAATGACGATCGCTGCCGGCCAAAAGGTGCTGCCGCGCGGCTCTTCGAGCGGCGCGCACATCCGATCGCCGCTTTCGAGCTCGGCCGCGGCGGACCATTCGAAACCGTCGTCGCTATCGTCAAAGTCGTCGCGGGGGAGTTCGTGAGAGCGGAGTACCATGACAAATCTCCGTGGCGCTTCTCGGCGCCGGTTGTCGTGACCAATTACCCGCTGACGGCTAACCACCAGTCAGGACAGGCGAAAAGATGACGATCCGTACTCTGAGTGAGTACAGGCTAAACGCGCCACTAGGTCCGTAAGCAACAGTTCGGCAGCAATAACTTTACAATTTGCAGCGCCCGTCTTGATCGTGCGTACCGTCAAGCGCACCGTCCGCCGGGAAAGATCAAAACCCGAGGGTGAGACCGATGAAAATTAAAACCACATACGCGGCTGTTGCATTTTCCGTCCTTGTCGCAGGACCTGCTGCCAACGCTGCCGAGTGCCAGATCGTCGCCGCCGCTGGCAACGGCCCGACCGAGACGATCGCGACAGTGATGTCGACGCACGGGCTCGAAAACATCATCGAAGCGAAAGGCCTGAAACCGCAAGGCGAGGTCAAAACGAAATGTGCTCCCGGAACGATTATGACCGAGTGCCGCTCGCAGCAAAAAGCCTGCAAGTAGCTGATTTATCCGGCGCATCCACGCGGTCGGCCGGAATCCACGCAGCATGCGGCTGGTCGCGCACGCTTCGCCTCCATCGGCCCTGGAACAATTTTCAGTGATAGGCGTTTGTCAGCCGAGGGCGGTGGTACGCTCGCGGCGCCTATCAAAGAGGGTAGCCCGCAGTCTGAACGTCAGGGAGACACTCATGAAGATCGCGATTTTGGCCGCTTGCATCGCCGGTATTGCTTTAGGCGCCTGCCGCCGCGAAGAACCGGCGCCGTTCTATGAACCGATGAAGCTTGGTTCGACGGTTGATCGCACGGTTGCCAAGTAGGCCCGGCTGTCGTCGTAACTTTGCCGCGCTAAGCATGAGCGCACCTTGTCGAGAGGTGCGCTTTTTCGTGCGCGCTCGACGAAGAGCCGGTATTCAATGGAGCCGAAAACGTCGCACGCCCGCAGCATCGCGCGCATCGAGCCGCGCCGGAACTTCGCCCGGAATTTCGCAATGGCAAATGCCGCCGAGACTGACATCGTGGAGACTGACACCGACGCATCAGCGCTGAAGCGCCGCCTTCGACATTACTATACGTCCGATACCCCTGAGGGCCGCCAGTTCCGCTATGGCATCCTGGCGTTCGACATCGTCACGATTCTCTTCATCGTGCTCACCTCGTTCCTGCCGCGAACGTCGCTGGTCGAAGTACTCGATGCAGTTTTCGGGATCGCAATCCTCGCCGACTTCTCAATTCGCATCTGGATCAGCCGCCGTCCGTTGCGCGAATTCATGCATCCGGCGACCTGGGCCGACATTGTCGCGATCGCCTCGTTTCTCGCACCGATTGTCGGTGAAGGCGCCGGCTTCCTGCGCGTCCTGCGCACCGTGCGGCTGCTGCGGACCTATCATCTGCTGAAACAATTGCGCTCTGACTTCGTGTGGTTCCGGATCAACGAAGAGATCGCACTGGCGGCGATCAACCTGTTCGTGTTTCTGTTCATCATGACGGCGGTCGTTTACGAGACGCAGCACGCCTCGAACGCGCAAATCAACAACTATGTCGATGCGCTGTACTTCACGGTCACGACGTTGACGACGACTGGCTTCGGCGATATCACGCTGCCGGGCACGACCGGACGCCTGATCGCCGTCATCATCATGATCCTCGGCGTCACTCTGTTTCTCAATCTTGTGCGCACGATATTGCAGCCGGTGAAGGTGCGCTTTACGTGCCCGCGCTGCGGCCTGCGCCGTCACGATACCGACGCCGTCCACTGCAAAGCCTGCGGCGAAGTTCTCAACATCCCCGACGACGGCGCGCGCTAGGCTAAGTGGTCCACTCAGAGTTGCCAGCTAAGACACTGGCAACAAACGTCTCCGGCTCTTCGCAAAAGTCACGCATCAACCGGAAGTGTTGCGTATCTGCGAGGCGAACTTCATCGACAGTATGCTTCGTCAGATGCAATAGACGCGCACCTGGATATGCCATCAGGATTGGCGAATGCGTCGCCATTATCACTTGGCAGATTGTGCTGTCTTCCATGCGCCTCATGAGTTTGAGAAACTCCAGTTGCCGCGCCGGAGAGAGCGCCGATTCCGGTTCGTCAAAGAAATAGATACCCTGGCGGCTGCAGCGCTCGTCAAAGAAGCGCATGAACCCTTCGCCATGCGAATGGGATAGGAAGTCAGCAGTAGGACTGCCGACCTCGTCGAGGTAACGCGAAATGGAGAAGAACGTCTCCGCTTTGAAGAACCAGCCGGTGTTGAGTTTTGGTAGCCACGAGGCGCGCAGCGCCGCGGCTAATGCGCCGCCGCTGGCTTCTCTCGCATGCGTATGATCGACCGGACGGTAGCCCGCGCCGCCGCCGGCGTCGTCAAAGCCTGCAAGCGCTGCGATACCTTCGAGGACTGTCGATTTTCCTACGCCATTCTCCCCGATCAAAATCGTGATTGGATCGCGAAACGCGATCTCAAAGCCGTCTTTGAAGAGTGGGATGCAGAATGGATATTGGGCCTTGTCAGCGACGCGCTCATCATCAAGCCAGACACGCCGAAGGTAGGGCGCTGGAAGATTGATGTTTCGTTTACTGCTATTAGCCATAGGGTCAGCGCATTACCTGAATGCGCTGACACCGATTGACGCGTTGATCAAACCACAAAGGTGATCCCTATCCGCGCAGGCGAGCGCCGCAAGGCTTGGCGACGACAACGCACTTCGCGAGCAGTACCGCGCCGCGCTTGCAGTCCCACTGGACGCGCTGTGCGTAGCCGAAGTTTGCGAACTCCGGACCGTACTTATCTTCGACGTTGATTTCCCAATTCGACTTGGCCGCTTCGCGCGCCCGCGCGCTGCCAAGACCGAGAATACCCTGGCTCGTCGCTGCGCCCTCGACCGGATCCTTGCAATTACCGATCGGATTCCAGCGCTGCGCTTCCGACGATGGCGCGAACGCGACCGCGGCGACGCCAGCGGCGATAGCTGCTACTGCTGCAACTGACAAATACGACACAACGCGCATGACAACCCTCCCCAAACACAAAAAGCGACCAAACGGTCTGAACGCCCGGGCGGAACCCGCGCGAAAAACTTAACTTTCGCAGTTGAGCCACGGCCGTGTTGTGGTGTCAACGCCGGGACACCCCTCATCCACGACGAACGCTGTTTTCAGCGATAAATATACGTCACCAGGAACGTCCGGTCGGCCAAATTGGAGTTCGGCGGCGGGAATGGATAGCTCGTCTGCTTCGTGGCAAAGACGACGCTTTGGTCAAGGGATGCAGCCGTCGACGGGCGGACAACTTGCACGCTCTGGACGTTGCCGTTTTCGTTCAGAATGATCCGGACCGTCACGCGCCCCTGGGTGTCGCGAAGTTGCGGCATGGTTCCCTGCAACGCGCGGATGACTGCGCGCGCAAAAGCGTCGTTCGCACCCGACTTGGTGATCCCGGGCGGACGCTCAAATCCGGCGCTACGGCCGGCGCCACCGGCTGCGCCTGAGAACGCCGACGGGGGCGTCGACAGATCGAGCGCGGCCGTCTTCTTTTGGGGCTGAGGCTTCGCTTGCTTCTGCGGCGGCTTCGGCGGAGCCGTTTCAGCCTTCGGCTCCTGGGCCTTCTCGGACTTCGGTGTTTCTTTTTTGGCAGGCGCCGCGCCCTCTCCGGGCAGCGCCAGAAGGTCCGGCACGTCCTCGCTGATCTCCTTGGCGACGTCGAGCGACGGCTTTAGCTCCGGCGGCGCAGGTTGAGGTGTGGGCGGTGCTTCGGCTTTCGGCGGCTCGGCAGGCTCCGGCTCCGGCGGTGTTGGTTCGGGCGGCAGCGGCTCAGCCGGTTTGGCTTCCGGCAACGGAGGTGGGGGCGGAGGTGCTGGTGGGGCCGCCTGCACTGGAGGACCAGGTGGACCCGGCGGCGGCTCTGAGACGCTCGACTCGCTGCGGATATCAGCTTCCGTCACGACTGAAATACTGATGCCGTCATCGCGGCCGCTTTCATCTCCGACCGGCCGCGGCTTATGTCCCAACAGACCGAGAAACAGCGAGCCGTGCAGCAGTGTGGCGACGGCCAGCGCAATCCAGAAACTGCGATCGCGCACCGCCGCGCCGTGACCCCAGCCTTCGGCGACCAGCCCGGTCGCAGAGGAATCGGCAAGTTCGGATACGCCCTGCGGCGCTTGTAGCGCGCCAGCAGTCATCGCGTTGTCTCTTGTCGGCTTGCAGACCGCAAACGATCCTCGCTCCAGTTTCGCATGCCGTGATATGCGCGGCGTCTATTGCGCAATACAACATCGGCGCCGGGTGGTCATTGCTGGCAACCCGCCTGTCCAGCCTATAAAACGCGCTTTGAGCCGGAATTTGGCTGTTTGGGACCCATCGCGCCTGTACGCCGCAGCGGGAACGGCCTATGAGGCAGCCAAGCCGCGTCAGCCACGAGTTCTGCGCAACGCCATCTCAAGATCCCGAAGGCCGCTACAATTGTCGATAGTACCGCCCGTTGCCACCGCCGTCGATCCTCGCCTTGACACCGCGATCCTGGAGAGTGCTGGCGCCGAATGGTGCAAAGTCGCTGTTTTGATCGCTCGCGCGACAGATGCGGCGCGCGCCGCAGGCCTCACAGCAGCGCCCCAGGACATCGCCAATCGCATTTACGCGATGACGTCCGATAACCGTCTCGATGTCAGCGGCAACGTCCGGCGATGGCGTGCAGCCGAGGTTCGCCGCAAACCGGGCGCGTGAGTTTTCAGTCGTGATAGACGCGGGTTTTCTTTTTAGAGCGATAGGTGCGCGCCGGGACGTCGCCATAGTGCTTTTGGGCGCGATACTGCTTGCGCCAGTCCGGACCGCCCGTTGAATTGCCCCAGCGTTCGAGCAGCTCGGCGTCGTAGTCGCTGATTGGACCGCCGGCGCGTGCATTGGCCCGGGCGTGTTCGAGCTCAAAAGCTGCCGTTGGCCCGGCAACCGCGGCAGACGTAAACCCCGACGTGATCGCGAGTGCCGACGCGAAACCAGCACTGGCAGCCATTAGTGTCCACCTCATCGCATCACTCCCGCAATTGTCGTCAGCAAATACCTTGCCGGTATGTAGTCATGCGCTTGTCTGCAATCAAGCGCACCGCACTGACAGCCTGTCTAGTGCGTACGCAACAAACTTGCCTCGGGGAACGTGATCGTTGCCGTCAAGCCTTCGCGATCCCAGGAGCGCTCGAAAGATCCGCGCAACTGCGCCATCATCGTCGAAATAAGACGCGAGCCGAACCCCATGCGCTCCGGCGACTGCGCCACTTCTGGCCCGCCGCGCTCGCGCCAGACGATACGGAATTCGCCACCAGCGGTCGAACAATCAATATGCAGCGTGCCATCTTCACTGGCGAGCGCGCCGTACTTGACTGAATTCGTCGCCAACTCGTGCAAAATCAACGCGAGCGCCGTCGCTGCCTTCAGGTCGATCGCGCCATCGCACCCTCCAATCTTGATTTGGCAAGACTTGTCGTTGCCCTCATACGGCGCGAGGAGCGATTGCATGAGACCGTGCAGCGTCCGTTCCTGCTCGCGCAGCGCCTTGGCGCCGCCGTCAATTTTGACATAACGATGCGCTTGGCCCAGCGCCAGAATCCGCGCGCCGACGGCTTCCGCGAACGGCCGGGCTTCCGGCACACCGCGCGCAGACGAATTGATCAGGCTGTTGACGACCGCGAAGATGTTTTGAATGCGGTGCGCGAGTTCATGCGAGATCAAATCGCGCGCCGTCTCGGCTTCTTTCAGGTCGTGGATATCGGTACAGGTGCCGAACCACCGTTCGATCGCGCCGTCGCGACCTCGGATCGGCAACGCCCGTCCAAGCGTCCAGCGGTATTCGCCCGAGGCATGCCGCAGCCGATATTCAATTTCATACAAATCGCCTGTTGCTAGGCTGTGCCGCCATTTTTCCCAAGCCCGGTCCTGGTCGTCGGCGTGGAACATGCCATTCCAACCTTCGCCATCCGTCGAGCCATGTGGCACGCCTGTGAATTCGTACCACCGGTCATTGTAGAAATCGTGATAGCCATCAGGCAGCGTTGACCACACCATTTGCGGCATAGTGTTGAGAATGGTCTTCCAGAGGTCAACCGATGTCGAAAGCACGATCTGCTCTTCGACGGTCGCCGCGAATTGGCGCAACATGGCTTCCTCGCGATCCGTCCAAGCGCGCGGCACGCCATCGATTGCGCACAACGATCCGAGCACATGTCCGTCGGGAGCCCGCAGCGGCACGCCGAGATATGCGACGACGTTGAGATCGCGCACCGCATCATTGTGCGCGACGAGCGGATCGTTTTGCGCATCATCGATCCGTAAAGTTTCCGACCGTGCGACGACGTGCTGACAGAACGAGTGGCTGAGTGGCGTTTCACGGCACGACGCCCAAGGCTCAGGCAAGCCAACCGCGCTTTTGAAGAACTGCCGGTCTCGATCGACGAGAGATACCAGCGCGACCGGCACGTTGAGCGCCAGCGCCACGAGCCGCGTCACGCGATCGAAGCGCTCGTCGGCTTCAGAATCCAACAACCGTGAGCGTTTAAGCGCGTCCAGCCGCGCGTCAGCGTGTTCGTCAGCGGTTGTCATAGCAGCGGCACTTGAGATGGCATGGTTCAGACCAATGAGCTTCGGCACGCCACTGGACCGTGCAATTGACGTTTAGGCAACCCTGTTACACAGCGATCGCCACGCTGCCTATGTCATTTGATATGCGGTTAACCATAAGCCGCGATTTCACCCCGCTCCGAAAGGCGAGAACGAGCCGCTAAAAGTTCATTTTGGCGCCGGTAATGACCATGTCGAGGTCGTCCAGCGAGCCGGGATCACCGGCGCTTGAGACAAAATCGCCTTCTGCGTGACGGTAGAGAGCGTAGAGCGTTATGTCCGCGCTTTCGACGTGCTGCGCAACGCCGGCAGCCCAGAATTCTAGCTTCGATGACGCCGTCGCTTGCGAGATGCCAACATCATCCTCGCGGTATTCGGCAAAAACGTTGGTCTTGCCGAGCGCGTTCCACTTCTGCTCGATGCCAACCTGGACGTACCAGGCATTGGCGGCATCATCTCCCGTTTGTAAGGCCGTCAAATCGATGTGATTTTCGGCGTAGCCGGCATAGACGTATATCCCGGTCGGTGCGTGCTGCACCAATGCGCCCGCACCCCACCACTGGCAATCACCATTGCCCGCCGCGCATTGACCGCGGTTTGTCCCACTATCGGTGCTTTCGCCATATCCGATGGCAGCGTTGAATTTGATGTCGCCGAACTCGCCCTTATACTTCAGAGCTGTTTCCCACTGATCATCTTCACCCCACGACGCGCTTGCAACAAACCCCGCGATTTCCGGTGTGTCGTAGCGAACGACGTTGCGCAAGCCGCTCTGTCCCGGCGCGCCGTTGTTGAAGCCTCCCATGAACTGCAGCCAGGTCGACCCGCTCAACACACCGTTGCTGCGCGTTTCAAATGCACCAAGCGCAATGCCCGCCGCTTCAAAATCCGAAACGTTGCGGGTCAAAGTGGTGTCGACGTTGTCGACGATATGATACGTCGCCGTGTCGAACTTACCGACCGTCAGTTTGCCGAGATCCTTGTTCTTTACGTACCATGCGGATTTGCGCACCGTGATGCCGCCAATGCCGGCGCTATCCTGGTCGAAGCTCTTGGAGCCAGCACCATTGGCGCCGATCTCCAAAATAAAGCCCGCGCCCCACCCCTCTGAAATTTTGGCGTCGCCAGTCAATCGAAACCGGCTCTGCTCCAATTCATTGGTGCCGACATAGGCATTGCGTTCGACGCCGTCGTCCCAGAAAAAGATCGCCTCGTTGACCCAGCCGGAGACCGTCAGCGATACTTTACGACTGCCCTTGCGGGCGGTCGTGGCTTCCAGCTCCGCGATCCGCTCTTCGAGATCGGCGCAACAGGTCCCGCCAAGATCGGCGGCCGCCGTGGGCATCGCGCTCACAACCAGCACTGGCGCCGCGGCAGCAGCGGCCAGAACTGCCCGTTTGAGCATACCGTTTGGCGTCATGGATAACCTCGCGTGGTGTTGCTGGCTCGAACTGAGTGCACACGCAGATGCCCAGCGAATCGATTGAGCGTGTCACGCCAAGCTGGTCCGAACCATGCGCCGTAAAAACGACCAGCCGCCGCCAACGCCATCGCCGGAGCGATCGAGCTTATCCTTTGGCCTACTTTGAAAAGCGGGGAGACGTTTAGTCTGCGCGGCGCACCGCTAGTTTGATCGCTGCTTCGGGGACGCCGTTAAGTTGCACTGCGAACGGCCCCGCGCCGATTTTGAAGCGGACGCTCTTGCGCAGGCCTTCGCAGTCGGACTTGCCGGTATGCGCTTCGGTCTCGAGCGCCTTGCCGTCCTGCACGACATCGATCCATCCAGGCCCGGAAAGCGATACCTGATAGAGGCCCGGCTCGGCGACGCCGTCAAAAGTGATGATACCGCCAAACGCTTTGCCAGCTTCGGCCTTGCCCTTGCCGGTTGGCGCAACTTCAAACGTGACGGCATCGGCTGGCTGCAACGTCAAAGCAATGGCTTTCGCAGGCGGCGCGGCAAGCTTGCCGCCGGATTGGGCCGCTTCGCTATCGGCGGCTTTCATCCATTCCAGCTCGGTCTTGAGCGGCCAAGCGAAGCTATCGCATCCGCCCGTCCCGGCAGCATAGACGGCAGCCGGATGCGCGCAGGCTAGGATGCCGGAGATGGCGATCGCCGCCGCAATCTTCTGAGCTATTCTCATCATTCGACCGCCACGAGCACGTCAGACGCCTTGATGACAGCCGAAGCTGCCATCCCTTTCTTTAGGCCAAGGTCTTTCACAGCGTCATTCGTGATCGACGCTGTGACGACCGCATCGCCGACTTGAATTTTGACGTGTGCGGTCGTTGCGCCTTCGGTCACCTCGATGATCGTGCCCTTCAAAACGTTACGCGCGCTGATATTCATTGACGTCTCCGGACTTAGAACCTCGACCGGAGGTTAACAAAGAACTGCCGGCCTGGCTCGGGAAAACCTTCTGCCAAACTATAGTTCTGATCGAGCATATTTGTGACGCCGAATGTCGCCGTCGTGTTTGCGTCAAAGTCATAGGCAGCCTGGAAGTTCACCATCGCATACGATCCGATTTGCGCGTAGTTCGGCCGTGCCTGCGCCTGTGTGCGGCCTGGCGTGCACTGGCCGCTGTTATTCGGATTCATATTCGTACCGTATGGCAAAGTCGAACGGCAGCTTGTGATCAAGGCTGTGCGGTCGCTCGCGATTTCGAGGCTTGGAGTTAGAGTCAACTGGCTGAAGGGTTTCCATGAAACGTACAGGAACGCTTCATGCCGCGGCATGCCCTCGACCTTCATCGCTTCGACTGCGGCGACAAGGTTTGGCGGCGGCGCAGAGCTGTCGTACTTCGCAAGGATATCTTGTGCGGCGGATGCGAAATCGAGGCTGCGCTCGATGTAGGTATAGTTTCCGCCGACGCGCAGTCCTGGCATGACGTCCAGGTCCGCCTGCAATTCCAAACCGTAGGTCTCGCCGTCGGCGCTGATGCCGATGATTGAGTTCATGCCATTCGGGCCCACAAAGGCGTTCTGGATGCTATCCTCGATATCGGAATAGAAGATCGCCGAAGACAACCGCAAATTGCCGAAAAACGTTTCGCTGATCCCGATCTCATAATTGGTCGAACGCTCTTCGGGTATCGTCGGATCGGCGGACTTGGAGCCAAAGCGCGTGCTGTAACGCTCGAACAGTGTTGGGAAGCGTGCCCGGCTCGACACCGACGCATGCGCGCGCCCGGTGTCGCTATAATTGTAAATCGCGGCAGCTTGACCATTCCACGCTTCGAGTTCCGGCTTCGGATCATTCGGAACTTTGTCCTGCCGCAGCACCGCATTCATGTCATAACTGACGCCGGTCACGATATCGATTTGGCGCGTAGCATGGAACGTGTTCTCGACGGCGAACGACCACGTCTCTTCCCGCGCGGTTTGCTCGGGGTCTCGACCGATCACTGCACCTGTCAGCGGATTGTAATTGATATTGCCTTCGGTGTGCTCGTCTTGGCGATAGTGGATGACGCCCTTCAGCGTGTTCATCGGAATGAGTTTGGTGCCGACCTCGACGAAGCCGCCGAAGGTATTATCGTCATAAGGGCTGTCGACCTGCGGATAGAGATACTGTTCGTTCGGAAAAAACCGAGTGACGTTCTCGAACGTGTTATAATAGGTGTTCGTCTTGATATAAGAAGCCTCGCCGATCTGGGTTTTCGACAGCCAGGAGAGCGTCGAGAGATCCCACTGCGGCCAGTCCCAGAAGCGCGCAGTCTGCGTACCGTTCAAATTGAAGTAGCCTTGGACGGCGAGACGATCGGTGTGCAGCGGCGCACCCTTCTCGCTCTTTTGCGTCGTGTAGTTGATGCTGTACTCATCCGTGGCGTTCGGCGTAATGCCGGCCTTGACGTTGACGCGCCAATCTTCGGCGTTCGACCGGTCGCGATCGCCGCCATCTTCATACGGGTAACTCGCGATGTACCCCGTCGTTGGCGTGTACGGCTTGAAATCGTCAGACATGTTGAAATGATCGCGATCGACGATCGTGCCGCTGATCTGGGCGTAATACCCCTTTTGCCGCGTACCGGCGTAGGCATAGCTGCTCCAGGTTCCGACATCGCCGAGGTCGCCATCGAGCACCGCGCCGACTCGGCCTTCCAATTCGACTTCCTTCGTCGGCTTGCGGCTGACGAGGTTGATTGCACCACCCATGCCGCCCGGTCCGTTGAGCACCGAGACGTATCCCTTCTGAACCTGGACTTCTGCGAGATCACCCGTGACGAAACGATTCATATCGAGGCGATTGTCGGCCGGCAGATAAATGCGCACGCCGTCAATCGACAGCGGAACCTGAAAGCGATTGAAACCGCGAACCAGGATGTCGCCTTCGTTGCGCGATCCGCTGGAGTTGATAGATGGCGCGCCTGTGCTCGCCCACGTCACACCCGGCATGATGCCGACGGCGTTTCCAAGACCTTGCTTGTTGAACGTAAACATGGCTTCGTTGGTGATCGTGCCACCGCCGATCATATCGAGCTGACCGAGCGTAAACGCGCCGGTCGCGATGCCCGGCACACCATCGCCGGCAAATGCGCCGGCTCCGCCTGCGACGCCGTCGATCGCGTCGCCGCTGAGATCGACATCAGACGGGCCCGGCGATGCCGACAACGCTGGTGCTGATACCGACGTCGCTTTGCGCTTCGGCTGGGCGCGGTGCTGGATCGGCTGATTTGGAGAATTGACCACGACCGGCGGCAACACGGACGCTTCGTCTGCCGTTACGTCGCCGCCAGGTGTGGTAGCAGCAGCATCCGAAACTTGCTGAGCCGACGCGAAATCCGCGTTGACACCGACCAAACACGCGACGGCCGTCGCCGCCACAACCGCTTTACGCGACATCTCAAATCCCCCCCAACGCACCCCGGCATCCCCATGCCGGTCTTAAATGCAGATTTTTCGATATAGTCAGTGAGCTATATTGTACGCAAGTGTAAATTGCCGATTGCGCAATAGGCCAAATCGATGAGGCGTTTCGGTATCGGCTGTTGCGGGCGATGATGGCAATATCGCAATAAACAGCCTACTTCTGGCCAGTTTCGGTGCTGAGCAACCGCAGCATGCACGGCACAGAACTTAACTTATACAATACCGACGCGGCTGCCGAGAAAGCGGTGCGTCTATTCGAGAAAGACCGTTTCGAATAACGTCTGTAGATGCGGGACACGGATGACTAGCCGGTCCTTCGCGATCAGTTTCGTCGGATTAAATGCGATTCCGTGCTCGCACTGATTGGAGAACCGCTCGTCCTTGAGACATGGCGACGGATCGATGGTCCTCCGTCACGCGCCTTTAGGCCAGCGCACCACGGTATCGTGCGAGCAACCTGCTGGTGAAAGCGGAGGCGCTCCCTGCCCCAACGCACGACTGTCCCGGACCGGCTCCGAGTTTTCATCACTCGCGTCTCAAGCGCGGCCTAGCGGCCGGCCCGCCGCTGGGCAAAAGCGACCATTTCCAGCCACGCGAGCCGGTCTGTTAATCTCACTTGCGGAACAACATGAGAACGTGTAGCGTACAGACATGATTTGTACCGCACCAGGCCGGACGTAGGCTGGGCGCTTCTGGACGGCTCGCGGAAAGCGAGTTGGAAGCCCAGGACAAGACGTAACCGGCATTTCCGGCTGGCTCCGCAGAGCGGAGTCGGAAATGCCCAGCGATAAAGAGCCCTTCATGCTCACCGAAAAACAGAAAGAGCTGCTGCTTTTCATCCACGACCGTATGCAGGAGCGCGGCGTGCCGCCGTCCTTCGACGAGATGAAGGACGCGCTCGATCTCAAGTCGAAGTCGGGCATCCACCGCCTGATCACGGCGCTCGTCGAACGCGGCTTTATCCGACGCCTGCCGCACCGGGCCCGCGCGATCGAAGTCATCAAACTCCCAGAGAATCAGGCGCCCGCCGTTGCTGAACAGCGCAGCCGAAGCGGCTTCCAGCCAAGCGTCATCGAAGGCTCCGGCCCGCCGAAATCGAATATCGCCGCAGCGCCGCCGTCGCATATCATCGACGCCCGTACGGTTTCGGTGCCGGTGATGGGCCGCATCGCCGCCGGCACGCCGATCAGCGCCATTCAGAACCACACGCACGACATCGCCTGCCCGCCGGATCTTCTGACAAACGGTGAGCACTTCGCACTCGAAGTCAAAGGCGACTCGATGATTGAAGCCGGTATTCACGACGGCGATACGGTCATCATTCGCCGCTGCGACAACGCCGAGAACGGCGATATCGTCGTGGCGCTCGTCGAAAAAGAAGAAGCGACGCTGAAGCGGCTGCGTAAGAAGGGTTCGACGATTGCGCTCGAAGCCGCCAACCCGGAGTTCAAGACTCGCATTTTCGGACCCGATCAGGTCGATATTCAGGGCCGTCTCGTCGGCCTGATGCGGCGCTACTGAAGCTTGCGCTTACGGCTCGGCGTCCTGCAGGGCATCGTAGTCGTTTTCTTCCGCATCAAATCGCGGCGCGGCTGGCGCGGCGTTCGGTGCGGGTAGCGCGGCCGACCCGTCGACGACGTTTGGTTTCGGCAATGCGCGGCGTGGTTCGTTAGGCCGCCGAAACACCGGCGACCACGGCCGTTCGCCGCGATGAGACGCAACGGTATCAATGCGCACAGCTGGCGGTCCATTTGCGTCGTCTGGATCGGCATCAATATAAATCGCGTGCGTGCCTTCACGCCAAACGTCGAAGAAATCGACGACGACGCCACGCGCTGCACAATACTCCGGCCGCGGTTCGCTCAGCACGACAATGCGCGCTGCGTCGCAGTCGTCCGCGATTGCCGCCGGATGTTTCGCGACCGCAACGCGGACTCCTTTCACGTCAGCAATGCACCCGACACCGTCACATCGAAATGCAGCGCCCTTCTGCACGTCGGAAGCAGCGCGGGCATCTCCATCGTACTCCAGCCAGCGCTCGACCTCGTATTTCGATTGCCGTGCCGGTAGCGCCGACAGCCGTCCGTCGGCGCCACGCAAAGCAACAAGCTCGCCGTTACGCGCTACCAACACGTCGGCGCGCGGCATGAATGGCGCGAGCGCAATACCGGCAAGCACGAGCACCGCTCCTGCCATCCGCATTCTTGTCTGCCAAAGCGCGATCCAAAGCCCGCCGAGCACCATGAACACGAACGCCGCAAGCGGGATAGCCGGAATGTGCCCGACCGCGCCCGGAAGTTTAGCAACGAACGCAGCGCACCACGACATCGCGTCAATGCCGAAACTCATCGGCACGAGCGCCAACGCTTCTAGCCCAAGCGGCATAAGCACCAGCGCCGCGAGCGCCAAGGGCATCACGACGACATTGCAGATCGGGATTGCGACCAGATTGGCAAGCACCGCGTACTGCTGGCTCTGGTGAAAATGATACGCGGCGAACGGCGCGACAGCTACGCTGGCGATGAGCGTCGAGAACACGATGCCGCCGAAAAACATCAGAACCTTCAGTATCGGATGCGGCTCGTCGCGACGCCCCATACGCCGCCTGACCTCCTCATACGTCGCAACCAGCCCCGTGACGGCCGCGAACGACATCTGAAATCCTGCGTCGAACAGGCTCTCGGGGTAAACCAGCAGGATGATAAATGCCGACAGCGCAACGTTCCGCAACGCGAGCGCCGGGCGATCGAGAAGCACGGCACCGAAAGCAACGACGATCATGACGGCAGCCCGCACCGTTGCGAACGCGCCGCCGGAAATAGCCAGATACGCGAGCGCCGCGAGAATTCCGGCCACCGCCGCCCACTTCTTGATCGGATATCGAAGGGCAAGCGCCGGGATCGACGCGAGGACCAGCCGTACCGAGAAGAACACCGCGCCGGCCATGATGACCATGTGCAGCCCGGAGATCGACAAGATGTGAAAGAGGCCGGAGCCGCGATAGTCATCGTTCGTTGCATCGGTGATACCTCCGCGCTCGCCTGTGATGAGCGCTGCAGCGATGGCGCCGGTCTCACCCGGCAGCACCGCGTGAATACGCGCCGTGATCGCTTGTCGCGTCTCCGCGACGCCGCGCGACCAGGATTCACGAAACGTCTCCGAGGGACCACGCGGCTCGACGACGGGCTTGCCGAACGCGAAGCCGACAGCGCCAAGACCGTCGAACCACGCCGTACGTGCGAAATCGAACCCGCCCGGAATAGCTGGCCTCGCCGGCGGCGCGAGCGTTGCCGTCAACGTCATGCGGTCACCTGGTTGGACCGTGACGCCATTCGACAGCACGCGGATGCGCACCGTGTCCGGCCGCTTGTCAGCGGCAAGATTACCGACGGTCTCCGCGGCAATCGTGATACGCGCGCCGCGTGGCGGTTTCGGTTCAACGCGCACAACTTTGCCAGTGACCGCCACGTTGCGCATCGGCTTTTCGAGCACTGGTGCCCGAACGATCTCAACGCGCGCCTTGGCGAGAGCAAATCCGCCGGCAGCGAGCACGATCGCTGTCGTCAGCGCCGCAGCCAGCGTCCCTCGCGGCACGAGACGCTGCAGAATCAATGCCGCAGCCAATGGCACAAATGCCAGCCAAAGGTCTGGCTCGGAGCGCAATGAAAAATAAAGTGCGATGCCGCTGCCGAGTGCGACCGGCGACCACAGGAAAAATCGCTGACGATTGCTTTCGAGCGCGCGGCCGAATTGGGCCGCGACGCCCGAGGATACGTATTCCCCGCCGTTATTCATTGTTGGCGATATCGCGCTCACAACGCTTAGCCCGCCGCCCCTTACGCTGCCAGATGCGCTATGCTACGAGCAGCGGATCAAATCCTCAATATTTGGAATTTCGAGACCGCCCTATGACCAAGGCCGCGCCAGTCGTTCGTTTTGCCCCATCGCCCACCGGATACTTGCATATCGGCGGCGCGCGAACGGCGCTGTTCAATTGGCTGTACGCGCAAGGCCGCGGCGGAAAATTTCTGCTGCGCATCGAGGATACCGACCGCGAACGCAACAACCCTGAAGCCGTCGCGGCTATTCTCGACGGACTGAATTGGCTCGGCCTGACGTGGGATGGCGACGCCGTCTCTCAGTTTGCGCGCGCCGATCGTCATCGCGAAGTCGCGCTCGATCTTTTAAGGCGTGGCGCTGCATACCACTGCTACAGCTCGCCCGACGAAATCAACGCAGCGCGTGAGGCCGCCAAGGCCGAAGGCCGGCCGCAGATTTTCTTGTCGCCTTGGCGGGATCGCGAGCCGGCCGATGCGCCCAAAGACATCAAGCCCACAGTGCGTCTCAAGGCTCCACGGGACGGAGAAACGACCGTCAGCGACCACGTCCAAGGACGCGTGACCTTCCCAAACAAAGACCTCGATGACCTCATCATCCTGCGGTCTGACGGCAATCCAACCTACAACCTCGCCGTGGTTGTCGACGACCACGATATGGGCGTGACCCATGTCGTCCGCGGCGTCGATCACTTGACCAACACGGCGCGCCAGACTCAGATTTATCAGGGTATGGGCTGGGACGTGCCCGAGTTCGCGCATGTGCCGCTGATCCACGGTGCGGACGGCGCAAAGCTATCGAAGCGTCACGGCGCGCAAGGCGTCGAAGATTACCGCAGCATGGGGTATCTGCCGGTCGCATTGCGCAACTATCTCGTGCGCCTTGGTTGGAGCCACGGCGACGACGAGATTATGTCGACCGAGCAATTGATCGAATGGTTCGACATCGACGACATCAACAAAAGCGCCTCGCGCTTCGACTTCAAAAAACTCGACGATTTGAACGGCCACTACATCCGGCAATCGACGGACGACGAACTTCTTGCGCGCATCAAGGATATGCTGCCGCATCTCGATTTTGCAGCATTGCGCGCACTCGAAATCGATCCGAAAGCGCCGCCACGTTCTGACGTGGCGCTCGCTCACGAAATCGCTGCTCTCGCGCCGAGCATTGCGAACGGCAGCGCGCTTGCCGCGCGCTTCGAGACAGCCGGTTGGGACAAAGTCAGAACCGCGATGCCGGCTCTCAAAGAGCGCGCGAAAACGCTCTGCGAGCTATTGACCGGCGCGCTGTTTCTCGTCGCCGATGAACCGCTGAAGCTCGACGACAAGGCTTCAAAACTGATCGACGCTGATGCCCGCACAACGCTGTCGGCTCTCGCTCCGCGGCTCGCCGTCGCCGATGTCTGGACCGCTGAGGCACTCGAAGCCGCGGTTCGCGCCTATTCCGAAGAAACCGGCGCCAAGCTTGGCAAGGTTGCTCAGCCGCTGCGCGCGGCATTAACCGGTCGCGCCGTTTCTCCGCCGGTTTTCACGGTGCTTGAAGTTCTGGGCCGCGAGAAATCGCTCGAGCGGATGAAGCTTTGCGCAGCGTGATGCAACACTTAGCAAATTCGCCCCCTCGAAAGACGATATTGCCGCACTGCAAAAAATCGACTAAACCCTTAGCGAGTAAGCCGCTTTTGCCACTCGTACGCTTTTTGTAAGGCACTTCAATCGGATAACGATCTGCCGGTCAAACTGCGCTCGCGCGAGGTATACGGAATACGCCTGCAAGATAATGCGCTGCGGCGGGAATTAGGAGATCGGCCATGAACGTGCATGACAATAAGCCGGCGGCCAACGCCCCCGCGCCAGCAACGATCACTGTTGATGGCAAGCAAGTCACTCTGCCGGTCCGCTCGGGGTCGATTGGTCCGAACGTGATCGACGTCGGCGCACTCTACAAAGAGACCGGCAATTTCACGTACGATCCGGGCTTCACCTCGACCGCAAATTGTTCGAGCAGCATCACCTACATCGACGGCGACAAAGGCGAATTGCTGTATCGCGGTTACCCGATCGATCAGCTCGCTGACAATACGAACTTCCTGGCGGTCTGCTACTTGCTGCTGCACGGAGAGTTGCCGAACAACGCCGAGTTCATCAACTTCCGTAAAACCATCACCAATCATACGATGGTGCACGAGCAGATGACGCGCTTTTTCACCGGCTATCGCCGTGACGCGCATCCTATGGCGGTCATGGTCGGCACCGTCGGCGCCCTATCGTCGTTCTATCACGACTCGACCGACATCAACGATCCGCGCCAGCGCGAGATCGCCAGCCATCGTATGATCGCGAAGATGCCGACGATCGCTGCTATGGCCTACAAATACTCGATGGGCCATCCATTCATCTACCCGCGCAACGACCTCGACTACACATCGAACTTCCTGCAGATGTGCTTCGCCGTTCCCTGCGAGCCTTACGTCGTCAATCCAATCCTGTCGCGCGCGCTGGATCGCATCTTCATTCTGCATGCCGATCACGAGCAGAACGCGTCGACATCGACGGTACGTCTTGCAGGATCGTCGGGCGCAAATCCATTCGCATGCATTTCGGCCGGTATCGCTTGTCTTTGGGGTCCGGCCCACGGTGGAGCGAACGAAGCCGCGCTCAACATGCTCAAAGAAATCGGCACCGTCGATAAAGTGCCGGAGTACGTCAAAAAAGCGAAGGATAAGACGTCTGGCTTCCGTCTGATGGGCTTCGGCCATCGCGTCTACAAAAACTACGATCCACGCGCGAAGGTGATGCAGAAGACGTGTCACGAAGTTCTAGAAGCGACCGGAGCGAAGGACGATCCGCTGCTGAAGGTCGCGATCGAACTTGAACGCATCGCGCTGCAGGACGATTACTTCATCGAAAAGAAGCTCTATCCGAACATCGACTTCTATTCGGGCATCACGCTGCGCGCGATGGGCTTCCCAGTCGAAATGTTCACGGTGCTGTTTGCTGTTGCGCGCACCGTCGGATGGATCGCGCAGTGGAAAGAAATGATCGAAGATCCCGAACAGCGTATTGGCCGCCCACGTCAGCTCTACATCGGAAAACCGCGCCGCGACTTCCCAGCGGCCTAACGTCTTAGCATGGCGAGCGTTGCCGCAGCCGCGGCGTCGCTCGGCGTACCCGCCGGAATTTTCAATCTTTCGGGAACACGGTCGAGCGCGGCGCGCTGCTTATCCAGCGCGTCGCTGTCACCGAGCAACTCAGCAACCGCCGTCGCCAGTTTGTCCGGCGTACAATCCTGCTGAATGAATTCCGGGAACGCCCTCTCGCCGAGGATCAGGTTCGGCAGAACTGCTGTGTCGGTCGTAACGAGACGGCGCACGACGGCCGCCGTCAACGCATCGACCTTGTAGGCAACTACCATCGGCAATCCGGCGAGCGCCAGTTCAAGCGTGACTGTGCCCGAGGCCGCGAGGGCCGCGCGCGACAAGCGCATCGCCGCATATTTGTCCGGCGCTTCGACAAAATGCACCGGCACGACCCACGATTTGGTTTTGGCCGCGATGTCCAATTTGAGGTGCGGAACCGCCGGTATGACAACCTCAAAATCAAAGCCCGACCGCTTTAATTTCTCGATCGTCCCGCCGAAGACATCGGTCAGCCGCTCCATTTCAGAGCGCCGGCTGCCAGGCAGAACGAGGAGAACATCGCGCCCTTCGGCAATGCCGAGACGTGCGCGCAGACCGTGCGCGTCGGCGCCTTGAACAGTCTCGAGCTTTTCGATGAGCGGATGACCGACGTAGGTGCAGTGCGGACCACCAAGCCGCTTATGCGCGTCCGGTTCGAACGGCAACAACGCCAGGACTTCATCGACGTAGGCGCGCATCTTTGCGGCACGTCCTGAGCGCCACGCCCAAACGCTCGGACTGACGTAGTCGACGATTGGAATGTGCGGCGCACGGCGGCGAATGCGTTTCGCAATCGGATGCGTGAATTCAGGACTATCGATAATCACGACGATATCGGGCTTAAACGCGATTGCAGCATCGACCGTTTGATGGACGCGCCGGCGAAGGCGGGGCAGCGCCTTCAAAATGTTGAGCACGCCCATAACCGCAACATCTTCGACCGGAAACAGCGACGTAAAGCCGTGCTCAGCCATGTCGTGGCCACCGACGCCGCTAAACGTGATCGCGGCGTGCTTCGCGCGCAGCGCATCCATCAACTTCGCGCCAAGCGCGTCGCCGGAGTGCTCGCCTGCAACGATGAAAATCTTGAGAACGCGCTCTGGCTGAGCGTCGGTGCTCATGCCGGTTCTAGCGCCGCGACGGGGGCACCGGCGATGAACAATCCAAGCTCGTCGGCACGCGCAACGATTGAACCTTTGTGCTGCGGCCGGTCTTCACGGCCGAACATGACGATCAATCCTTCAAGGCCAGCGTCAGCAATGGCCTCGATCAACGCTTCATCGACGGGCGTGCGGTGGCCGATGAATGCAACGCCTGCACGACGGCGCGCTGGCCTGAAGATCTCGGCAGCGCGGGTAATAACGTCGAGCGCCTTTTCGTGCGCGCCGATCGCAAGCACGCGCCTGTTGCGAATGACGACGGCAGTTCCGACGGCAAATTGCGCGAGCGTACTCATGATTGCGACGCCGCGGCGAACATCGGACTTGAGTGCCGACGACAGATCGATTTTACCGAACACCAGAGGGGCGGAATCGGTCAGCTTGGTCGACAGCAATTGGTCGAGCGGCGGCGCAGAATGGTCCGGCAGGCCAACGACGAAGAGACCTTCGCGTTCTGCCGCATTTATCAGCTCGAACCGGCTCGCCGCCAGAACATGGCCGCTCATTGCAGCGATGCCCGCAAGCCGCGCGTCCGTCGCCTGCTGTACGGTCTCCGGCCCGATCGTTGGAAGATCGACGCGGAGATCCTGCCCCGGCTTCGGCCGCTTGACGACGACGCCGCGCGAACGGATCAGCGGATCGCCTTTTGCATCGCGCCGCTGGCGTCCAACGCGCGCGATCATGCGGTCCGTGCCTTCCGCACCTTCGATCGCTTCGATGCGGCCCTTCGAGACGACGGCCGCCTGACCGATGTCGTGCCGGCCAAGCGCTGCGATCAACTGAAACCCAGTGGCGATGTCGGCTTCGTCATCGGCACTGGCAGAGATGTCGGTCATTGCGCCGTCGCTGACGAGCAATTCAGGCGCGACTTCGCCGACGCCGCGCACTTTGAGGCCGCGGCCTTCGAACATCGCAATCACGGCACGCAATATGGAATCGTCGCCGCCAGAGCGGAAAATGCGCAGGATCGCCGGAAGCGAACGCAAGACGCCGAAATCCGGCTTCGCCGTTTTCCAGTTCGGACGCACCATCCGGCCGACCATGACGATGTCTTTGACGCCGGCCCGCTTAAACGACTTGATGGCTTTGCCGAGTTCGGCCCAACTCGCGTCCGTGTGCGAGAACGATCGTAACGCACCGGACGCCTGCCCTTCGATCATCAGGACGTGTACGAACCCGCCGCGCGCGACGACACTGCGCGCGATTTCAAGCGGCAAGCTGCCGCCGCCGGCGATGATGCCGACGCGCAGGGGGTGGTCCAGTTTCAATGGGCCGTTCATGGCCCTGCCTCATGCATCAGTGCCGGAACTCGGCGTACACAGCGAACGTTTGCCGCCTTCGCGTATAAAGGCGATGATTTCGTCAACAATAGGCTGGCCAGAAAACTCTGCCTGGACGTCTTCGAGACGCTCCATCAGCGTTCCCTCGGCCGCGAATAACAGCCGGTAGGCGCGGCGCAATCCGTGAATATCGGTGCGCGAAAATCCGCGCCGCTGCAAACCGACAATGTTAAGCCCCGACAGATAAGCGCGATTTCCGAGCGCCATGCCATAGGGGATTAGGTCGTTTTCGAGACCCGACATGCCGCCGACGAAAGCATGCGCACCCACGCGGGCGAATTGAATAACCGCTGCACCACCACCGATGATCGCGTAATCGCCGACGGTGCAATGCCCGGCAAGCATGACGTTGTTGGAAAAGATGACGTTATTGCCGACGCGGCAATCGTGGCCGACATGACTATTGGCGAGAAACGCGCAACCGTCGCCGACGGTCGTCACCGAACCGCCGCCTTCGGTGCCCGGGTTCATCGTCACGCCTTCGCGGATGATGCAATGCGCACCGACCGTCAGTGAACACGGCTCACCTTTGAACTTCAAATCCTGCGGCTGATGACCGATCGAGGCGAACGGAAAAATCCGCGTGTTGGCGCCGATCGCCGTCGTCCCCGCGACGACGACATGGCTGACGAGTTCGACACCATCGCCGAGCGTCACATCGCGGCCGACGATGCAATAGGGACCGAGCTTGACGCCGGTTCCAAGCTTCGCACCGTCTTCGACAATCGCGCTGGCGTGGATCACGTTCTCAGCCATGCTTGCTCGCAAACGCCTTTGCGTCGGCGGTGTCGGCGAGCATGGCGCTGATTTCCGCTTCAGCCACGACTTGTCCGTTCACTTTGGCTTCGCCGGCGAAACGCCATACGCGGCCGCGGTTGCGAATTTTGCGAACATGGTAGTGCAGTTGATCGCCCGGCAGAACGGGTTTGCGGAACTTGGCGTTGTCGATGCCCATGAAGTAAACGAGCTCGGCCTTGTAGTCCTCACCGATGCTTGAGACGCACAGCGCGCCGGCCGTCTGCGCCAGTCCTTCGATGATCAGCACACCCGGCATGACCGGGAATTGCGGGAAGTGCCCCTGGAAAAACGGCTCGTTGATCGTGACGTTCTTGACGCCGACGCAGCTCTCGTCGCCTTTCATGTCGTACATCCGGTCGACCATCAAAAACGGATAGCGGTGCGGGAGGTATTTCATCACCTGCGCGATGTCCGCGGTGCCCAGAGCGGCATTTGCCGTCGTTTTATCGTTCATAGTCCTCGAACTCCCGAAACCCTACCTAATCGCCGCGCAAGCCCTGACCGCGCGCGGCACTCGTTATCAATCCTCGTCCGGCCCTTGACCGCGTCCTTCTTTATCCTGAGCGGCGAGGCGTTTGATCAGGGCAATTTCGCGCGCCTGCTCCCTGAAAGGTTTGGCAGGCGTACCAAAGACGCGCGCCCCGGCCGGCACGTCATGCGTCGCATTCGATGCGCCGCCGATCTGGGCACCGTCGCCGATCTTTATGTGCCCGACAGCGCCGGATTTTCCGCCCATAACGACGAAATCTCCAAGCATGGTCGAGCCGGAAATCCCGGCCATAGCCACAAGCAAGCAATGGCGGCCGATAACGACGTTGTGCCCGATCTGCACGAGATTATCAATTTTGGTGCCCTCGCCGATCACCGTATCCTTAAGCGCGCCTCGATCAACGGTTGTATTGGCGCCGATTTCGACGTCGTCCTGAATGATGACGCGGCCAATCTGCGGCACTTTCAGATGACCGCCGCGGCCCATCGCGAAGCCGAAGCCATCCTGGCCGATGCGGACACCCGAATGGATGATGACGCGATCGCCGATGAGGGCGTGCGTCACGGTCGCCAGTGCGCCGACGTAGCAATCGCGCCCGATGGCGACCCGCGAGCCGACGACGGCGCCTGCAGCAATACGGGTGCCTCGCCCGATCTGCGCTTCAGCACCGATAACAGCGCCGGGCTCGATCAGCACGCCGTCTTCAAGCTTGGCGGTCGGATCGACAGCCGGTGCGCCGGGCTTGGCGGCCATCGGCTGCAGCGATTGCGGATAGAACAGCAACAGCGAGCGGGCGAAGCCGTGATACGGCTGCGGCGTCACGAGTGCCTCCGTCGATGCTGGCAAGCGGCTTTGCAGCTGCGGCGCAATCAGACACGCGCCAGCGCGCGTCGAATCCAGCTGGCTCAGATACTTCTTATTATTGTCGATGAACGAGACGTGGTTCTCACGCGCATCGGTGAGCGGACGAACGTCGTCGATCAGCAGATGCGGGTTTGAATCAGGCCCAAGCGTTGCGCCGGTTGCCTTGGCGACGTCAGCAAGCGTGAATGGCCCGGCGCGCTCGAAGAACCCGGGATGCTCCATAGTGAAAACCGCCTTTGGCACGTCGTTGTGCGTATTGTTTGGCTGACTTTGAGAACAGAACCGGCGCGTTGGCAAGTCGCCGACGCGCCGGATGTTCGGTTAATGGCTGCGCATCACGTCTCGGCGCGAGCCTTATTAGAACTTTGTCGATGCACCAAAGCGGAACTTCTGTTCTTTGTCGGCATTCGCGCTCGACAGAACCTCGGCGTAATCCATGCGCAGCGGTCCAACCGGCGAGTTCCACATCAAGCTGGCACCGACCGACGCGCGGATCTTGTTTTCGTCGGAGAGGCATGCCGGACCGGCCACCGTTCCATCCGTCGTGCAACTAGACAGAGCATCTTCCGCACCACCAGAGACGTTCCAGAGCGAACCAGCATCAGCAAAGACGGCCGCCGAGATACCGAGATCATCCGGAATGAACGGTATTGGGAAGCGTACTTCTGCCGTTGCGGACCAGTAGGTTGTACCGCCGAGAGAGTCTCCTGTTGACAAGTCACGCGGACCAAATCCAGCGCGCTCAAAGCCGCGAACCGTTTCGCCGCCCTTGAAGTAGGAGTCGAGAATCTTGACGTCGTCGCCGCCCCAACCCTGGATATGACCACCAACGACGCGGCCAACGAAAGTAATCTTTTCCGTGATCGGGTAATAGCCGCGCGCCTCGCCCTCGACGCGCCAGTAACTCACATCACCGCCGAGACCTGCGAACTCATCGTTGAGCTGCAAATAGTAGCCGCTTGTCGGGTTCTTAGGATGATTACGCTTGTCGTAAGTAAGTGTCGTACCGGCAAGCGACGTCCAATAGGCTCCGTTTTTGCAATCGGCCTCAGCATTCGTGTTTCGGTCACCATCGATGTTAAGCGGATGACCAATATTAGCGTCACCGCAAGCCTGCTTGATTGCCAACGACGCGCGATCCTCGACATCAAAAATCTCATCGCGCGAAAGACCGTAGAACGTCTGCATCCAGAGATTTTCAGCGAGCGGGAAGCCGAGACGGAGCTGGCCACCCGATTTGCGCTGGCGGAAGCCTGACTGCCTGCGCATGTCGATTTGCTTGTGATAGAGGTCGAAGCCAGCCGACAAATTTTGGTCGAGGAAGCGTGGCTCCGTGAACGACAGGTCCACCTGCTGACGCTGGAATGATCCGGCGAACTTCAAGCGCAGGAACTGACCGTTGCCAAGCAGGTTGCGCTCGGTGATCGACACGTCGCCGATGACGCCTTCGCTCGTCGAGAAGCCGGCACCGAACGACAGTTCGCCCGTCGACTGCTCGACCAATTCAACATCTAGAATGACGCGGTCCTGGGCCGAACCCGGGCGGCGTTTGACGTCCGCGCTCTTGAACAGGCCAAGCGCAGTCAGACGCTTCTTGGCGCGATCGACCATCAACGGATTGAAGGCATCACCTTCCGCCAAGCGGAATTCGCGGCGAATAACGTGATCCTTGGTGCGCTCGTTGCCAATGATGTTGATTCGCTCGATGTAAATCCGCGGACCTTCGTCAACGACATAGGTGATCGCGATCGTGCGGCTGGTCAGATCGGGAACGGCGCGCGGACGAACGCGGGCAAACGCATAACCCGTTTCGGCGATGGCCAGCGTCAGCTTTTCGGTCGTCTTGTCGATCAACGACGCGTTGTAGATGTCGCCCGATTGCGTCAGCAACTCGCCCATGTAGGCTTCGGCTGGAACTTCGGCTAGCGCGCTTTCGATGTTGACGCCACCGAAGTTGTAAAGTTCGCCCTCTTCGACGGCGAACGTGATGATGAAGCCCGTGCCATCCGGATCGAGCTCAGCATTGCCCGACGTAACGGCCGCGTCGGCGTAACCGTTCTTCAAATAGAACTGGCGGATCAATTCGCGGTCGAGGCTCATACGATCGGGATCGTAGATGCTCGTGCCCTTCAGGAAGTCGAACCAGCCGGTCTGCGTCGTCGAAATGATGTCGCGCAACTGGCTGTCCGAGAATGCGCGGTTACCAACGAAGTTGATGCCCTTGACCTTCGTCGCGCCGCCTTCCGTGATTTCGAAGACGAGGTTCACGCGGTCCTGCTCAAGCTCAATGATCTTCGGCTCGACCGAGGCGGCAAAGCGGCCCTGGCGGCGATAGACGTCGAGAATGCGCTGCACGTCGGCCTGCGCGCGGGCGCGCGTGAAGACGGAGCGCTGCTTCAATTGAACTTCGGCGAGCAGCGTTGGCGTGTCGACTTCGCTGTTACCTTCGAAGGCAACCTGGTTGACGACCGGGTTTTCCCGAACGGTCACGATCAGGCTCGACCCCTGCGGCTCGATGCTGACATCGGCGAACAGGCCGGTGGCGAACAGAGCCTTGAGCGACGCGTCGACCTTTGACGCGCTGTATGCTTCGCCGGGCGAAATCTGCAGATAGGAGCGGACCGTTTCCGGTTCGACGCGCCGATTACCGACAACTTCGATGGATTTGATAACGCCTTGAGCGTGCGCCTTGCCTGAAAGCAAAGCAGCATCCCCAATCGCAACCATCGGCGTTAAGGCCGCTAGCGCCAAAATAATGCGCAGGCTGCCTGCCAAGATGATCGAAAACTTATGCATCCGCGGTTGCGCCCTCGTCTGCCGCTGACCCCCATTCGAATGCGTACCGTCAGCGGCGGCGTCGCATTCGACATCGGTGCTCGAATTGCACCAAGCGCAAAACCTAGACGCGCCTGTTCAGTCCCCCCGAATCAGGCATTCAAGATTAAGCACCTCAATCACGCTTTTAACGATTCAGATACCAGTCGGGAAGTGGCAAGTTTACGCCACTACACCAGAAACTTATCCGACCCCGAGTGTGCGGCGAACGATGCTCGATATGTCATTATAGAAAACGAACGCCATCAGCATCATCAGCATGGCCAGCCCGACCTGGAAGCCGGCCATCTGCAGCCGCTCGTTCAACGGCTTGCGGGCGACAGCCTCATATCCGTAGAACAAAAGGTGTCCGCCATCGAGCACCGGAATCGGCAAAAGATTTAAGAAGCCGATGTTGGCTGAAATAAAGGCAATCCAGCGCAGCATGGGTTCAAAACCGAGTTCAGCGACTTTGGCCGTGACTTCCGCCATCATCAGCGGACCGCCCATCTGTTCAGACGACTGCCGTCGGGTCAGCATATCGCCGATCCCCGATAGCGTCGCTGTGATGTTTCCATAAGTCTCTGACACGCCTCTGGAAAGCGCTTCCAGCGGGCCAACAGACAGCGTTTGCACCTTGTCCGGCGAAACAGACCGCTGAATGCCGATCAGCCCGCGCCGGAAGGTGCGCCCGAACGTATCGATCTCCTCCTTAACGGTGGGAGTTGCCTTCAGAGCAAGCTTGGCACCCTGTCGCTCGACGAGAAACGTCAACTCCTGACCTGCACTCCCAAGTACAATTCGTTGGAGATCGTCAAAACTCTCGATGGCTTTACCGCTGATGGCCAAAACCTTGTCGCCCGGCTGAAATCCCGCCTGAGCCGCCGGCATGTCGGGCACAACGGCATCGACGAAGGCCGGCATGATGCGGACGCCATAGAAGGCGTTCAATCCGGCGTAAAGCACGATCGCCAATATGAAATTCGCGATAGGACCGGCCGCAACGACGGCCGCCCGCTGCGATACCGGCTTGGCATGAAACGACCCGGCGCGCTCGGACGGCGACATCCGCGACAGCGCTTCCGGCGACGGTTTCGACGCCGCATTTTCATCGTCGACGAATTTCACATAGCCGCCGAGCGGGATCCAGGCGAACCGCCAGCGCGTGCCGTGCTTGTCGTTGAAGCCGGCGATTTCGGGACCGAAACCGATCGAGAAGGCCTTGACGCTCACGCCGCACCAGCGCGCAACCAGGAAATGTCCGAGTTCGTGCACGAACACGACGAACGTCAGAACCAGAAGAAAAACAATGCCGTACTGCCAGATCCAGCCTGCCAGCGTCGCGAGGAGTTCCATGCGTCCGTGTTCTCCGAGAGGCGCCTCAGGCGCTCGCATCTGCCGGCCCGCGTATCCGCTGGCATCGGCGGGTCGTGATGATTCCGTTACATTTAATAGCGGCTCATAAGCTCGACAGCCAGCCGTCTTGCCGCGGCGTCGATTGCAAGGACGTCGTCCAGGCATCCAGCGTCGCCCGCCAAGCCGCGCTTTTCGGCCTTTTCGAGCGCATCATCGACAAGTGATGCGATATCGCAAAATTTCAATCTCCGCTCCAAAAAAGCAGCGACCGCGATTTCGTTGGCGGCATTCAGGATGGCGGGCGCCGCTCCGCCCCGCCGCAGCGCGGCTTTGGCAATCGCTAGCGCCGGAAACCGCGCTTCATCAGGCGCTTCAAAACTGAGTGTGCCAAGCCGCGCCAAGTCGAGCTTTTCGGTCGGCGCCGCCATGCGCCGTGGCCAGGCGAGAGCCACCGCGATGGGTGTGCGCATATCGGGCGGCGCCATCTGTGCCATCACCGAGCCGTCCTTGTAGCTGACCAGACAATGCACCACGGACTGCGGATGTACGACGCAGTCGAGCGCATCGACGCCGACCGGAAACAGGTGAAACGCCTCAATCAGTTCGAGGCCTTTGTTCATGAGCGTCGCGCTATCGATCGTGACCTTAGCGCCCATCGACCAGTTCGGATGCTTGAGCGCCTGATCCGGCGTCGCCGCTGCCAACTGCTCGCGCGTCCATGTTCGAAACGGCCCGCCCGATGCGGTCAGCACTATCTTCTCGATCGCCGCCGCATCCGATCCGGCGAGCGCCTGAAAGACGGCCGAATGCTCGCTATCGACAGGCAGCAATTCCGCACCCGATTGCGCAATTGCTTTCGTAAAAACGTCGCCCGCCGAGACGAGGCACTCCTTGTTGGCGAGCGCGACGCGACGCCCTTGAAGAGCTGCGGCGTAGGTCGGCTTTAACCCGGCGGCACCGACGATCGCGGCCATCACGCAATCGGCAGGCATCGTGGCGGCTTCAACGACGGCCGCTTCGCCGCCCATCGCCGCAATGCCGGCCCCCGCGAGAAGTTCGCGCAACGCTGCAAGTTGCGTTTCGTCGCCGATCACCGCCACCTTCGCGCGATGACGGATGGCGAGCGCCGCCAGTTGCTCAACCTGCGTCTGCGCCGTCAGCGCAACAATCTCGAAAAGCTCTGGATTCCGGCCAACAAGATCAAGCGTGCTGGTGCCGATTGATCCGGTCGCACCGAGGACAGTCAAACGGCACGGCTTATCTGGACTGCATCCAGCGTCGTTCTCGGTCGGACCGCCGGCAATACGCGCCATCGGAACACTGGCTGTCGTCGCCATCCTCGGTCAGCCCCCGTACAACAACGCACGCGCCGGCTGATAAGCCTCGACCGCAAGCGCAATCAGCGCCGCCGCAACACTCGCCGTCACGATGCCGTCCATGCGATCCATAAAACCGCCGTGGCCCGGTATCAAATCGCTCGCATCCTTGCGGCCGAAATGACGTTTAAGTGCGGATTCCGCCAAGTCTCCTGCTTGCGCGACGAGGCCGAGAAGCAAACCAAGCGCCGCAAGCCATGCCGACGCGCCTGAGCCGGTGATGTACGGGAAGAGTACACCCGCAACCGCTGCGGCTGACACGCCACCGACGAGCCCGGCCCAAGTCTTGTTCGGCGAGACGGCAGGCCATAACTTCGGCCCGCCGAGCGTGCGACCGGCCGCGTAAGCTGCCGTATCCGTCACAACAACAACGATCAGTACGAAGAGCACGGCGAGCAACCCGAAGGAATCGTCGCTGCGCAACCATTCGAGCGCAATGACCGGCAATCCGGTGTACAGCACGCCCGCCCCCGTCAGCGTCGCGTGGAGCTGTCCCACCGCCAGCGCCGACGCGGTAATGGCGCCGATCGCGACCGCAGCGATTGCTAGCCCGGCCATACCGAATGCGGCCAGCCCCGCCGCAACAACGGCCGTGCCGATGTGCAGTGCTGTGATGATGTCAGCGTCGCCGCCGCGAACGATCCGGCCCCATTCCCAGCTCATGGCCGCGGCGATTGCACCGAGCAGGATGGCGAACGGTCCTGAACCCCAATAGAGAACAGCGAACGCGATTGCTCCGACAACAACGCCTGAGGCAATGCGCAACTGCAGCTCGCGGGAGATCAACGTCGCTCCAGATGGCTGAGGCACTTCGGGTAAGGGGTCCGCCATCGGCGGTCTCACGCCGTCGAACGCTTGGTGAGGCCGCCAAAGCGGCGCTCACGCGCGGAGAATTCTTCGATCGCACTTTCAAGGACGGGCCGATCGAAGTCCGGCCAGTACGTGTCCAGGAAAACGAACTCCGTATATGCGGTCTGCCAGAG
>JAFWGI010000003.1 GCA_017512425.1 Hyphomicrobium sp. | reverse complement strand
CGTGAACTTGACATGCGAGCCGAGCGTCGAGCCGAGGTCGTGGATGTACACGTTCGATTCTTGGCCATCATCCCAGAACGTGATCTGCTGGTTGACCCAGCCCGATACCGTCAGAGAAACCTTACGGTTGCCCTTGCGGGCGGTCGTGGCTTCGAGTTCTGCGATGCGCTCTTCGAGATCGGCGCAGCAGTTGCCCCCAAGATCGGCTGCAGAGGCGCTCGTGGCTGCGCCTGCAAGCAGGCCAGCGGCCACAAGGGCACTGAGACTATATTTGTTCATTACAAAACTCCCGTCTGCTTCGACTTGCTAAATTTCGGACGGAACGGAACTGTTCTGCCCAGCACTCTTAAAATTTTCCGTCCTAATCCCGTCGTAGCGATGCCTGGGATCCCCCCGAATCACCGCGTAGGCATTTCATAAAGCAGATATGCGGTGCTGAGAAAATGGGCTTCAACGTTCTGAAGGTGGTTTTCCCAGGTTTTGTTGCGGGAATGCCACGAGTTTGCGATGGTTGGTGAGCATAAATGCCTGGATTTTGGCGGCGTCTTGGCTGCAAATCGGGCAGCAACCCTTTGATTTGTGACAGCCGCTTCACCGTTCCGTTTTGCTTGTCGACCCTTAATCACGCCACGCCGAGGTGCGGCCGCTTTTGGCCTGGATGAAGCGCCGAGATAAGAACGCCAACAGTACGACCGCCAGCGCGGTTGAATGCGTATAGACAACCATCTCGGGCCTGTTGCTGAAGTCGGCAAGGACAAAGTTTCCATAGAACGAGGCATGAAAACGATTGGCTTGGCCAAAGGCCCAGCGATACTGCTCATGCATCGAATGCAGCGTAAAATAGGCATTTACGAGCGCATTGCCGTTGATCCACTCGAATGCCGCGATGCCGGCGACCGAGAAAATTTTGCCGACCCAATTGAGACCTTCGACGGCGTGGTCGTAGATGAAAAGCAGCGCAAAAATGGCGATGTGAACGGTCACGAAAAACTGCCAGAGGAAGTCGATCTGGCCGCGCGCATCCATGATCGCTTCGAGCAGCGCTCCTTCGTCCAATGGCGTCATTGCGAGGTCCCCCCGGACGCCGTCATGGCGTCCGTAACGCCCTCTATAGCCGACCGCCGTGACGTCTCCAATCGGCCGATTTTTACCGCGCCGAGCGCACGACCCCAAAGCTTCCGCGGCCCGGGCCGCGACAAGACGCTTCGGCTCCGATCGATGTAAAAGTCACACCAGCGATTGGCGGGCGTGTAAAATCTGCCACAATCGCAGGGTAGCAACCGACGCCATGGCGAAAGCGTTTGGGGGCCAACCGCACGCTGAGAAATTGTCGAGCGGTATGAGTGCGTTGTTGCAGGGCAGACATCGGAATCTAGGCATATGACAAAAGACACGATCGACCGTCGGTCGGTCATAGGTGCGTCTGTATCGATCGCAGCGGCTCTTGTATTCGCACGGCAGATGGCGTTCGCCGATAAGGCTCTGGCCCAGGATGCGGCCGCGACTCCGCCGCCAGCCCCCGCTACACCCGCGCCGCCGCCGGCGCCGCCGTTCACCGCCGATACCGTCAACGAGGTCGCCAAGAACTTGGCAATCAGCGATTTTGCAAAGCCGGCGATTGAATTGCCGGCACCTTTCAACAAACTGTCCTACGACCAGTATCGCGACATTCGCTTCCGCAAAGAGCAGGCGATCTGGAAAGGCGACAAGCTCGATTTCGAGCTGCAACTTTTCCCGATGGGCTGGCTCTATGAAACGCCGGTCGACATGTACGTCGTGGAAGACGGCGCCGCCCGCAAACTGGTCGCCGATGGACGCCTGTTCGCGCTCGGCCCGCTGATTGGCGAAGGCCCTGAAAGTGCACCCTTCGGTTTTTCCGGCTTTCGCATCCACGGACCGATCAATCGCGCCGACTATTTCGATGAATATGTAGTGTTCCAGGGTGCGAGCTATCTGCGCGCCGTGGGCCGTGGGCAGAACTACGGCGCATCCGCGCGCGGCCTCGCCATAAACACTGCCAAGCCGGCGGGCGAAGAGTTCCCGATGTTCCGCGCCTTCTGGATCGAGAAACCAAAGGCCGGCACGCCCGAGATCACCGTGCATGCGCTGCTCGACAGCCCATCGACCACTGGAGCGTATAAGTTCGTGATCCATCCGGGCGACGCGACGGTCATGGACATTTCAGCGACGCTCTATCCGCGCAAAGGTGCGCCGCATGTCGGCATCGCACCTCTGACGAGCATGTTCCTGCACGGCGCCGCCGATCCGCGGCCGCAAATGGATTTCCGCCCCGAAGTGCATGATAGCGAAGGTCTGGCGATCTGGAACGGGAGCGGCGAACTGATCTGGCGGCCGCTGGTCAACCCGAAGACACTTCAAATCAGCGCCTTCATGGACAAAGATCCGAAAGGCTTCGGTCTCTGGCAGCGCGACCGCAATTTCGATGAATTCCAGGATCTCGAAGCCCACTACGAAACCCGTCCGAGTGTCTGGGTCGAGCCGAAGGGAACCTGGGGCGATGGCAACATCGAGCTGGTCGAAATCCCGGTCGAGGACGAAATCCACGACAACATCGCCGTTTATTGGAAACCTGCGCGCGGTCTCGAGGCCAGCCAGCCGCTGACGTTCGAATATCGCCTCCACTGGGCCGACAACATCCCGGCGACATGGGCCGGCGCCCGCGTCTGCAAGACGCGTGTCGGCGCCTCGAAGACACGCGGAAACATTTTGTTTGTCGTCGATTTCGAGGGAGCGGCCGTCAAAGATTTGCGCGATCTTCCTGTCGCGCTCGTCAACGCCAATACCGGCAGCGTCGTCAACGTCGTTGTCCAACGCAACCCGCAGATATCCGGCGTCCGCGTGTCGTTTGAATTGAACCCCGAGGGATCGGAACTCGTTGAACTGCGTTTGGCCTTGCGAAGCGGCGATCAGAATATTTCCGAAAGTTGGCTCTATCGATGGACGAAGCCGTAAACGAGAACTTCCCCGGCCCCCGTCCGGGACCATTTGAAGGGCCGATTGCCATTCGCAGTGATGACGCAGGGCCGTGGGTGCATGTTCCGGCAGGCGCGCCGCTCGCGATGCCGATCCAGGATTTCGCAGCGCGCATCGAGATTGCCAGCGAACCGCGGCGGCGCGGCTACTGGGTGCCACGGGCGGCGATATTTGCCGGTGCGGCGGTGCTCACAGCGGCTTTTGGTTACGAGCTGTTCTCGATCCTCGCGTTCGCGGTGATGACGCCGCTGCAGTTTCTGTTCCTCGTCTTATCGACGCTTGCGTTCGGCTGGATCGCACTTGGCAGCCTCTCCGGCGCGCTCGGCTTCCTGCCGTTGTTCGCGGGTGAAAAGGCGGATTCGATTTCGCCGCCGCCGTTCATTACGCCGCTGCATTCGCGGACGGCGCTGCTATTTCCGGTCTATCACGAAGATCCGACGCGGATTGCAGGCGCCATCGAAGCGATGGCGGACGAACTCGTGACGCTCGGCCGCCAGCAGCATTTCGACATCTTCATTTTATCGGATACGCGCGGCGATGCCGACGGAGGCCGCGAGGCGCGCGTCTACGAAGAATTGCAGAAGCGCTTACGGGGCCGCGTCGAAGTCTATTACCGCCGCCGCATGGACAACTACGCGCGCAAGGCTGGCAACATCGCCGAATGGATCGGCCGTTTCGGCGGCGCCTACGAGCATTTTATTATCCTCGACGGCGATAGCATTATGTCGGGCACCGTTCTTGTGACGCTCGCGCAAGCGATGGAGCGCGACGAGAAGGCCGGCTTAATCCAATCGGTGCCGCGCCTCGTCGGCGGTACGAGCCTGCTGCAGCATCTCCAGCAGTTTGCTTGCAATACCTATGGGCCGTCGGTCGCCGCTGGACTTGCGTTCTGGCACCGCGATCAGGGCAACTACTGGGGCCACAACGCGATCATACGCACATCAGCGTTTGCGACAGCAGCAGGCCTGCCAGACTTGCCCGGACGCAAGCCGTTCGGCGGCCATATCATGAGCCACGATTTCGTCGAGGCCGTCTTGCTGCAACGCGCAGGGTGGGGCGTCCACATGATGCCGTCGCTGGAAGGTTCCTACGAAGGCATGCCGCCGAACATCGTCGATGTCGTAACGCGCGACCGGCGCTGGGCGCAGGGCAACCTGCAGCATCTGGCCATCGTTTCGCAGCCTGGCATCACGACAATGGGGCGCGTGCATCTCGGCATGGGTGCCGTCTCGTATTTGATTTCGGCGGTGTGGGCGGCGTCGCTGATCGTCGGGCTCGTGCTCGCCTTGCAAGGTCAACAGATCATCCCGAGCTATTTCCGGGATGCGAAGACGCTCTTCCCGATTTGGCCGGTGATCGATCCCGGCGCCGCTCTTCGCTTGTTCCTAGCGACGCTATGCGTTGTGTTGCTGCCGAAGGGGCTCGGCTTGCTGCTCGAATGGAAACGTGCGCGGCGCGACCGCGATCCGCTGCACGCGATCCGCGCGACGATCGGCGTTGCCTACGAGACGATTTATTCAATGCTGATCGCGCCGATATTGATGCTGACGCAGACCGTCGGTTCGATCCAGATTTTTGCCGGCATCGATTCCGGCTGGAAAGCGCAGAAGCGGGACGATGGCCGCTTGCGCTTCACGGACGCAATGATGTTTGCCCGCTGGCATACGGCGATCGGGTTGTTCGTTGCGATCATCGCTTACGTGGTGTCGCCGGGACTGCTCGCGTGGATGGCGCCGGTCGTGCTCGGGTTATTGCTTGCCGGTCCCGTCAGCTGGGTGACGTCACGGCCGGCCGGGCCTTTTTCGCGCTGGGTGCTCGCAACGCAAGAGGAACGCGCGCCGCCGCCGATCCTTGCGGCAACAGCCGCGCGGGCCAACGAATGGGCGAAGCGGCTGCCGCACGGCGACGCACTCTCGCAAGCGGCGTAGTCAAGAGCGGCCTGATCACGCGGCAGGTACGCCGTCCTTCACGGCCTTCACGGCGGCATCCTTACCACCGCGCAGCGACCGGAAGAGTTCTGAAAAAATCTCGCGCACGCGCAGCGGGTCTGAATCGAGAAACGGCATCGGCCGCGTGATCTCGACGGCAGCGATGCCAAGTCGTGCTGTCAACGCGCCATTGAACGCGCCCTCGCCAAGCCGCGCCGACAAGCGCCGCAATACGTCCTGTCCGACGAACTGACCAAACAAATCATCGGTCATCGCGATGCCGCCGGTCGCAATGATATGACCAACGACGAGGCGCGCGAGCCGCAAAGCGCCGAGTGTGCCGGGACGGCCGCCATACAGGCCTGCGAGCGCGCGGAACATGCGCACGTTCTCGACGAGGACGTAGAGCAGCGCGATCCACATCATCGGCGATATGGCGGTGACGGTTGCGATACGCTTCGCCGATTTCAGGATGACGCGGCGGGCTTGCGCGTCGAGCGGCGCCAGCAATTCGCGGTCGGCCAGCCGTAACAACTCACCGCTCGCGAGTACATCGCCCTTGTGATCGGCGAGACGCGCCAATCCCCATGTCATATCCGAGCGGCCGCGATAGTGCCGGGCTAGAGCTGTAACGGCGACCTTTTCTTTACGCGGGTCCGGCGCCGCAATCGCGTCCCGCAACATCTTGCGCAGGCGCGAGAGGCGTGCGAGGCGGCGGAAGCCGATCAACTCCCGCAAAATGATAACGGAGAGCGCGACGCCGATGATCGTCATCAATCCGGCTGCGACCCAGCCGATCCAGTCTTGCCGTTCGAGCGCGACCGTCACGAAGCGCGTGAACCAGAGACCGGCGGCGAGAGACGCAAGTGCGGTCATTGCGGAGAGCATGATGCTGCCCCAGCGGATGCCGCGATCGAGATCGGTCGCGGTCAATCTGCGCCGCGTGATGATCTCTTCGCGCCGCGACGTTGCCGTCCCTGCGTCGTCTCCTTCATCGCCGAAGTCGGCTTTCAACGCCGGATCGTCAATTCGGAAAACGCGCGGCGCCCGCGGCGGCGCGGCGTCGGTTGCGGGTTTGGTGTCGCGCGTGCTCATGACAAATAATCCGCAATGAGGAAGTCCAAAGCGCGGTCGAGCCGAATGTGGGGCAACGCAGGTGGTTTGACGCCCGGCTGACGCGGCGGCTGTTTCGGCGGCCGAAATCGAACAAGGGCGAGCGATCCGGGTTTCGCGGTGCGCGCGCGATCGAGCGCTTCGGCCGGGTCGGCCGGAAGGTCGCCCGGAAAGATCGCCGCTTCCTGCGTGCCGTTGAACTCGATGCCGCCGATGCGCTCGCCTTTCAGTGGCACGCCTTTGAGGCACGGCAGCGTCTCGCCGCCGCTCTTGATTTCGGTTTCGCGTGTTGCGCGGACGGCCGACATTGCAATCGCGTTGACGCCCGCACCTTCCGTTTCGGCACGGATCAAGGCGTCATCGACGATGCGTTTCAGCACGGCGGACAAGCGGTCGTGATGCGCGGCGTGCAAGTGGTCGGCCTTCGTCGCGGCGAACAGCACTTTGTCGATGCGGCGGCCGACGATCATCGACCACCAGGCGTTGGCGCCGGGGCGGAAGACTTTCAGTACGGCCGACATCGCGCGTTCGAGTTCGGCAACGGCGCCCGATCCGTGATCGAGAGCGCCCAAAACGTCGACGAGCACGATCTGCCGATTGAGGCGGCTGAAGTGCTCAAAGAAGAACGGCCGCACGACTTGCGCTTTGTAGCTTTCAAAGCGCCGCGCCATCATCGCGCCGAGCGATCCGCGCTGCGGCGTTGCGCCAGAGATCGGCGGCAACGGGAAGAACGTCAGAACAGGCGAGCCTTCAAGATCGCCCGGCAATAGAAAGCGTCCCGGCGGCAGCGTTGCTTGCGCGCCGGATGTTCGGAGCGCGCGAAGATAGTCGACGTAGAGTTTCGTGCCGAGCAGCGCGATCTGCTCATTCTCGGCTGCGCCCGGATCGGTACCTGCCAGAAAGTCGAGCCAGGGCTTGGCAAGCAAGGCGCGTGCGGGATCGTTCGCCAATGCCAAAGCGTCGCGCGAGAACTGCTCGTAAGACATATCGAGCAGCGGCAGATCGATCAGCCATTCACCCGGATAATCGACAATATCGAGATGCAGTTTTGACAAGCCGAGCGCGCGCTTCCACGGATTTTCCGAGCGATACTCGATGGTGACGCGCAACTCCGAAATGCGGCGCGTACTGTCCGGCCAGACCGGCGGATCGCCGGTCAAGTCGTCCAGATGCGCCTCGTAGTCGAAGCGCGGCACGCTGTCGTCAGGCTGCGGTTCGAGGTAGGCGCGGATGATGCGGCCTTCGGCATCGGCCACGAAGAACGGCAGGCGTCCGCCAGTGACGAGGTTGCGCACCAGTGCCGTGATGAAGACGGTCTTGCCGGCGCGCGACAAACCAGTCACGCCGAGCCGCACCGACGGCGTCAAGTAATCGCTCAGCCGCGCCTGCGCGCTTTTGAAGGAGTCGAAAGAGGTGATGTCAGCCAATGCGCGCCACAAATAAAAAAAGGGAACCGTGGGGTTCCCTTTAAGTGGCGTAGTTTCGAGGAAACAACAAGGCTTGCAACCGGCACTCGCACTGCGCCGATGCGCGTTGAGCAGCGTATTCCGCCGCAATTCAGATTTAGCCGTAAAGCACCACGGCCACGCCCGCCGCCATCACGGTCAGGCCCATCAACATGATGGCGCTCGAACGAAAGAATTCCGGCATTTCGGTCACTCCTCTGCCAAGGCAGTCCTCAGCAATTGCAGTCACAATACGCCCCGTGCATTGAATGAAGCCTGAAGGGTAAATTCATCTGCTGTTCATTTTTCGTTGCGCCCGGATTTTTGTTGGCGCTTCCGACTCCGCTGCGCGGAGCCGGCCGGAAGCGCAGCCATTGTGGCGTTGTCCCTACTGACTTTCAGTTCGAGCCCGGATGCGCGGCATGTTGCGCCGACAGGGTGCGCCCGGTATTTGAGGCGTGAGACGAGGGGAGACAGAGATGACCGAAGCGGAAATTCTTGGCGTGCGCAACGACGTGACGGCGATTGTTGTGTCGGTCACGGGGTTTTCGTTCACGATGATCTCGGCCTACATCGCGGCGCTGTGGTTCTTCCTCAAGGATGCACCGTTCGCGCTGCGCGCCCTATCGTTCGTCCTGCTGACGTGTGGATTGGCGTTCATGGGCGCCATGTCGGCAGGCTTAAACGGTCTGCTACTCGCGACCGAGACCGCGTGGTCGAAGCTCGGCAAAACGGCAACAGAGCTCCCGGGCTTCGGCAGCGAACGTCCGGATTTTCTCGCTGGCTTTACAATGTATGAAGCCGTCGCATTCCTCGGCACGTCGGTGTTCGTGCTGATTTACATCGCGCTGTTCTATCTGACGTTCGTCTACGATTGGGGCGACGGCATGCGGCGCATCTATCGGTGAGTGGCCGCATCGACGCCCACCATTCGTCATTCCCCGAAGGCGGATACATAGCTTGCAGAATTGTCATCCTCGGGCTTGTCCCGAGGATCCATTTGTCCGCACATCCAGTGTTCGCCGCATAATGGATGCTAGGCACAAGGCCTAGCATGACAGTGATTGCCTATTTCGCCATCTCTTCCTTCACCTTCTGCGCGAGCTGCGGCAGCGAGAAGGGCTTAGGCAGGAACGCGAAGTCGTCGGAGCCGAGGCTTTCGCGGAACGCTTCGTTCGGATAGCCGGAGACGAAGATGACTTTGATCGATGGGTTGCGCGAGCGCAGTTCCTTGAACAGCGTCGGGCCATCCATTTCAGGCATGACGACGTCGGAGACGACGATGTCGACCGTGCCTTGGTTGGCTTCCATGACTTGCAACGCTTCGACGCCGTCGGCGGCTTCCAGCACCTGATAGCCTTGGCGCTTCAAAGCGCGCACAGCGAACTGACGGACTTCGACCTCATCTTCGACGAGCAGCACGCGGCCGGTGCCGGTCAGGTCCATCGCTGACGCGTTGCGGCTTGCTGCCGACTTTGGCGCAGCCGCCTCGATCTCATCATCAGATTGAACGTGACGCGGCAGGAAGACTTTGAACGTCGTGCCCTTGCCGATTTCGCTGTCCGGCTGAATGAAGCCGCCCGACTGCTTGACGATACCGTAGACCGACGCAAGGCCGAGACCCGTGCCTTTGCCGACGCCCTTGGTCGTGAAGAACGGCTCGAAGATTTTCGCCATGACTTCCGGGCTCATGCCGGTGCCGGTGTCGGCAACTTCGATCATGACGTATTCGCCCGGCGTGAAGCCGACGACGCCGCTCATCTTCTGGCTTTCGCGTTCGGTGACGTTGCGCGTGCGGATGGTCAGCTTGCCGCCGTTCGGCATCGCGTCCTTGGCGTTGCCACAGAGATTGAGAATGACGTTGTAGATTTGGTCGCGGTCGGCGCGGACGTACCACAGATCGCGTTCCGATTGGATTTTGAGTTCGACCTTCTCGCTCACCAGCGTTTTGAGCACCTGATTCATATCAGAAGCTAGCTCGCCAAGATTTATGGCAGCGTTCTGCTGGGTTTGTTTGCGCGAGAAGCCCAGAAGGTTGGCGACAAGGCCGGCGGCGCGATTGGCGGCCGACTCGATATTCTTGATGTCCTTGTAAGCCGGGTCGCTCGGCCGATGCGTCTGGAGCAGCAGGCCGGAGAAGCCAATAATCGCTGTAAGGACGTTGTTGAAGTCGTGCGCGATGCCGCCGGCAAGCTTTCCGACAGCTTCCATCTTCTGAGACTGCGCGAAGCGCTGTTCGAGCGCCTTCTGCTCGGTCACGTCGACAACGTACAGCGCGGCGGCTTCGTCGCCCGACGTGATCGAGACTGGCGACAGGTAGACGCGGCGCGAATACTGCTTGTTGTCGCCGCCGGTAATTTCGATCGGCGCGACGTTGCCGCGACCTGTCAGAACTTCCGCCAAACCGGCGTCGATGCGCTTGCGTTCGTCCGGCTCGGCGTTACGGCAGAGCGCGCTCGTTGCAAGAATGTCGTGGGCCGGGCGGCCATCGAGCACCATGCGCATGAAGGCGGTGTTGCAGCTTGCGATCCGGCCTTCGGCGTCGAGCGTCGCGATGCCAAATGGCGCCGACTGGAAGAATTGTGAGAACCGGATTTCCTGATGCGCACCGCCGCCGGCGTTGCCGCGGGCATTGCGCTGAATGGCGGTGACCGTAAAGCCACCGTCGCCGTGCACGGGAGACGGTTCGACGAACAGCGTGAGCGGTGCAATACGCCCGTCGGCGCGCGTCAGATCGAGATCGATCATGCGGCGCTCGGCGTCGTGCTCGGCAGCCAGCGTGCCAAGGAGATTGCTGCCGTCATCACCGGCGATATCCGACAGCTTCATAGCACGCGTGCGCAGCGTCCGTGGCGCATGGCCAAGCCACGTTTCGAACGACGTATTGACGTGTGTGATCGTGCCGTCGCCCGAGATCGCCATGAATCCGGCGGGCATCGTGTCGAATGCCGCGAGCGCCGCTTCGAGATTTCCGATCTTCTGTGCTTCGCGAGCCTTGTCGCCCGATACATCGCTGATCTGCCAAAGCGCGAGCTTATCCTTGCTCGATGCGTCGCCAGTGCTTTCAGGCGACGCGAAAGCGCGCACGGCAACGCGGATCCACGACGGACGCCGGCCGGATGCGTTGGCGCGCAAGCGAATATCCTCGCGGCGGCTTTCCCCGCGTTCGGCGGCGCGCATCAGTCGGAATAGGGCTTGCGAGGCTTCTGGATCGCCGCTGACGGCGGTTTCGAGGGCGGCGCGGGGGCCGGCTTCCGAGCGGCCGAACATCGCTTCAAACGCCGGGTTCCAGTAGACGAAATTTCCGTCGGCACGCGCGACCATCTGAGGTTCGTCGATGGCGTCAGTCGCGGCCTTGAGGACGTCGCCTTCACCCACGCGCGCGCCGATACGGACATGGCCAGCCGCAATTCCGAAAAGCAGGAAAAGGCCAAGCATCGCGAGTACGGCGATGATCGTGAGCAACAACGGCTCGCCCGACCCGCTGGCAAGCAGGCCGAACACGACTGCGCCGGCAGCCGCAACGACAAAAATTGTTGAGACGAAACCGCCGAACCCGTCCGCTGCGGTGAGCGGATCGAGAGGAGCCGCCTCGATCTTCAACGCCTCGCGATCCTTCATGGCGGCGGAGGCTATCTGATTCGAGGCGAGGACGGCTTCGGCAGTGAGCATGGTAATGGTACTCGGACGCAACATATGTGTGTGCCGCTTCAGGGCGGCTATTTTCTTCCAGCTAAGACTTCGATCATTAGGGTTAAAATCCTCTCAATTTCGAGGTAGGAAGTCGGCAATCGTTTTGAGGGCGCGGCTGGCCAATGGGCGCGGCCGTGCACGAAAGGGGGCGCTATGTGGGATATCGTGTCGTGGATCGTCATTTTCGCCATCATCGCCGCGGCGGTGGCGGCGGGCGCTGTATTCCTCAAGGCGTACATGAGTGGCGAATCGCCGTCGGCGGTGTTTTTCAAGCCGCGCGCTGAACCGCGTCTCTCTGTTGTCGAATTCGCGAATGTCGACGGGAAGCGGAAGCTGATCCTGATCCGCCGCGATGACGTCGAGCATTTGATCATGACCGGCGGGCCGGTTGATGTCGTCGTCGAAACGTCGATTGGTACCGGTGACACCGTGCGCCGTGCGCCTGAAAATTTCCGCGAAACGGCGACGTTCAAAGACGCGACGGCGCCGGTCAACAGTCCGGCTGTTTTCGCGCGGCCGCCCAGAACCTTCGGACAGGCGGCGCCAACGCAAGCGCCCGCCACGACCGTCGGTGAGGTCGAAGCGGCGCTCAAGCTCTAGGATGACGCGGTGGCGGCCTTCAGCGGATGTGTTCGCCGTCGCCGAAGTCGGCGCTGCTCAACGCTTTTAGATCGAGTGGCCGTGTGACCGTCGCCACATCGATGCGCAGTGGCTGCGGCGCAAAACGCAAAATGTTGGTCTTGTTTATGGTGCCCGGCTGCGGTCCGGCCAGCATGACGGTCAGCGGCAGGACGGCAACGGCGGCCAGCGCCGGCACATAACGCGACGAAGAATCAAACACGGCACGCATCCTTTGGCACGATGACCCTACTCTATCCGATAGAGTAGCGTACAAGGTGTTAACGAGCCGTGAAGGCGCGTGCCAAAATCAAACAGCTATTCTTCGCGGTAAACTTTCTCGCGGCGCTCATGGCGTTCTTGCGCTTCGACAGACAGCGTCGCGATCGGACGCGCGTCGAGGCGTTTGACGCCGATAGGTTCGCCGGTATCCTCGCAATAGCCGTAGCTGCCGTCGTCGATGCGCGCGATGGCCGCGTCGATTTTCGAAATCAGTTTACGCTGCCGGTCACGGGTGCGCAGTTCCGTCGCACGATCGGTCTCCGACGTCGCCCGGTCGGCGAGATCGGCGTGCTGCGTCGAATCTTCGTGCAGGATTGCAAGCGTCTCGCGCGTCTGGCGCAAGATATCGTCCTTCCAATCCAGCAAACGCTTGCGGAAGTAGGCCCGCTGTAAGTCGCTCATGAAAGGCTCGTTGTCGGACGGCCGATAGTCGGGCGGCAAGACGACATTTACAGGCTTGGGACGTGCAATCATCTTTTTAGGGATACCCTCTGACTTCACTGGCGGTGCCGGCTTCGCAGTCGCAATTGAGCGTGGCGTGGCGGCAGCTTGCCCCGCCTTGCCGGCCGGGGCTGCTTTTGCTGTAACCTTCCCAGCCGCAGCCTTCGATGCGGCCTTGGCCGCCGGCTTGGCCGCGGACTTCTTCAAGTCAGCTTTTGCTGCAGGCGCCGGCGATTTCGATTTGCCGGCGGTTGCTTTGGCGGTCTTGGCATTTTTGACGGCGGTTTTGACATGCTTCGCAAGCGCCACCTTTTTGGCAGCGGCCGGCGCGAGTTTGGTCGCCGTCTTGGGCTTTGCCTTGCCGGCCTTTGAGCCGGTTGCCTTGCTCATCGTCCGCCTCCCATGAGGCCGCCAACGGGGCCTCGTGTGCGGTGCTACGCCAATCGCAAATTTCCAGCAGGCTGTTGCGAACGACTCGTCGCAGCCAGCTAGCCGCCCGCTATGTAGCGAGCAAGTGGGTTAAGTCAAGCGTTGCATGATATCGCGGTGAACGTGACGGTGGAAAATCGTGCTTCTAAAACAAGAGCATAAGGCGCGCGTGGCATGGCTGGGCCGCAAAAACGGGCGCTCTTCCCGGCGCCGAACGCAGAGCTCTGGCCTTGAAGCGGTCGCGGCCAATGCCCGAAGCTCTTCCTGGCGCTCGGTGCACGGATGGCGTGGCCATCGACCGCCTTGCTGCGCCGCACCGGCAACCGTACGGTCGGGTCACATCATTCAGCCCGCGAGATCCTGCCCCATGCAGTTTGAAGGTACCAAAAACTACGTTGCGACCGACGACCTGAAAGTCGCCGTCAACGCCGCGATCACGCTGCAGCGGCCGTTGCTGATCAAAGGCGAGCCGGGGACGGGTAAGTCGGTGCTTGCCGCGGAAGTCGCGCGCTCGCTCGGCGTGCCGCTGATCGAATGGCACATCAAGTCGACGACGAAAGCCCAGCAGGGGCTTTACGAGTACGACGCGGTCTCTCGGCTGCGCGACGGCCAGCTTGGCGACGAGCGCGTCAAGGACATTGCCAACTACATCAAACGCGGCAAGCTCTGGGAAGCCTTCACGCGCAATGAGCGCGCCGTGCTGTTGATCGATGAAATCGACAAGGCGGACATCGAGTTTCCCAACGACCTGCTGCAAGAGCTCGATCGCATGGAGTTCTTCGTCTACGAGACCGGCGAGACGATCAAAGCCAAGACACGTCCGATCGTGATGATCACGTCGAACAACGAAAAGGAATTGCCCGACGCATTCCTGCGGCGCTGCTTCTTCCACTTCATCAAATTCCCCGACGCCGAGACGATGCGCCAGATCGTCGATGTGCATTTCCCCGGTATCAAAGGACGCTTGGTCAACGAGGCGCTGCGCGTCTTCTATGAGCTGCGCGACGTGCCGGGCATGAAAAAGAAGCCGTCGACATCGGAGCTGCTCGATTGGCTGAAATTGCTGCTCAACGAAGACATCGATCCGGCGCTGTTGCGCGAAAGCGATCCGCGCAAGCTCGTGCCGCCGCTTGCCGGCGCCTTGATCAAGAACGAGCAAGACGCGCACCTGCTCGAGCGTCTCGCGTTCATGACGCGCCGCCGCGGCGAATAAATCACAATAAGTTTCGCAGAGCGGTGCCGTACAGCTCTTCGTGCGCCAATCCTCCCTGACCGCCCACCGCGCTTGAAAGAGACGCCAAAACCGGCTTCGCAGGCGATAAGGTTTTGCGGCGGACAATCGAGGCGGCATTCGCGGTGCCGTTTCCGCCGCCGCCCAACGATTGCCGTAAAGCGGCGCGCTGTAGCTGCTGCGGGGCGCGATACATCCGTTTCATGGGGGAAGCCGTGGACTTCAGTTCAAGAAACAAGACGCCGGGCAACGACTTTGGCACCAGTCAGGCTGTCGAGCACGGCGCATCGGGCGGCCATGGCGGCGGCGCATTCGCGACGGTGCTGTCGGCAATCGCGCTCTTCTTCTCAGGCTTGTCGTACTACGACAGCACGTTGGCCAGCGCCGACCTGACGGTCTATGTGCCGCCGATGGTGCACTACGCGCGCGACGGCGCAGACGTCTTCAACGTGCCGATCACGATCGTCAACAACGGCGCGCAGAACGGCACAGTGCTGTCGATGGATCTCAACGTCGAAAATCTCGATCCCGCGGCCGAGCGCAAATCGATACTGTCGCGCAGCATGTTCCTCGGCGATTATCCGCGCGACGACACTCAGCCGCTGCGCTCGTTCGCACCGCTGTCGGTGCCGGGTGGCGGCACCGTCACCGAGACGGTCCGCTTCTACAACATGGGCGAGCAGATGCCGTTGCTCGTGACCGATAAAGGCAATTTCCGGTTCACGCTGACGCTGCATGTCGCTCGCTCGAAGGGCGGCCTTGTCGACAAATACCTGCGCAGCGACCCGAAGCCACTGACGTTCGATCTCGATCTGCCGTACTTCCCGGTGCAGCACGTCGCAAACCGCAACGGCACGATCGCGATGTACAACAAGACGTGGTCGTCGGCGATGTCGCAGTCCGCGCCGGCGCAGCCGCAACAGTGACGTCTAACGGCGACGTTCAGCCTTCGAGGACGCGGCGCGCGGCTTGATCCGGCGTCATCGTGCCGGAGAGAACGGAATCCGCGAGCGGATCGAGCCCGCCTTTTCCACCTTGCTTGATGCGCGCCGCCACGAGATCGGATGCGGCGCGCGCAATCAGATAGCGGGCGCGGCGGCGGCGGCGGTCGACGGCGGGTTCGCCTGCAACACGCACGCCGATTGCGTCGAGCGTCTCGACGAGTTTCGGAATGCCGTCGCCGTTGAGCGCGCTGGTTTTGAGAACCGGCACCTTCTCGGAAATCGTCGCGCGGATCGACAGCGCGCCGAGCAGCTGCTGCATGGTCTGCTCGGCGCCCGGGCGGTCGCCTTTGTTGACGACCATGATGTCGGCGATTTCGAGCAGGCCCGACTTCATCGCCTGAATATCGTCGCCAAGACCGGGCGCCGAAATGACGACGCGGATGTCGGCGACTTCGGCCACGTCGATTTCGTTCTGTCCGGTGCCGACGGTTTCCAGCAGCACGATGTCGAAACCGGCGCCGTCGAGCGCGTCGATGATGCGCACGGCAGCCGGTGACAACCCACCGAGATACCCGCGCGAGGCAAGTGATCGGACGAATACGCCGTCATCATCGAGGGCCGCCGTCATGCGAATGCGGTCGCCGAGGATCGCGCCGCCCGAGATCGGACTGGAAGGATCGACGGCGATGACGCCGACGGTCCGGCCCTGTGCCCGCAAGTTTGCGATGACGGCGTTGACGAGCGTCGACTTGCCGGCGCCCGGCGGGCCTGTGAAGCCGACGACGAGAGCGTGGCCGAGGTGCGGCTGCAGCGCCTGCAGCAATGCGGGTGCAGCGGTGGAGAGCCGTTCGAGTTCCGTGATGACCGACGAGATTGCGCGCCGTTCGCCGCCGCGCATGCGCACGATCACATCGGCGACGTTGGCCGGGTCGATCCGGGCCGGTGGCGCGGCTGTCGGCGTGGCGGTGACTGAAGATGTTGGCGTCGGTTTGCTCATAAGCGCTGATAGGCGGGAAGCGGGCGAAGCGCAACGGGTGGCGATGTCCCATCACCAACGCGATGCGGTGCGCGGGCGCGTCGTCAGCCATTAGCGACGGCCGGGTCCATGTGAAAGATCTCCCAGTGGTGGCCATCGAGATCGTAGAAGGTGCGCGTGTACATGAAGCCCAGGTCAGACGGTGGCATGGCGATCGTGCCGCCGGACTTGAGCGCTGTGTCGACGAAGGTGTCGACTTCGGCGCGGTCCTCGCACGAGAGCGCTATGAGGACTTCGCTCGATTTTGACGTGTCGGCGATGGATTTCTTCGTAAAATCTTTGAAGCGCGCCTCGGTCAGCAGCATCGCGTAACTGTCGTCGCCAATGAGCATGCAAGTTGCGGTTTCGTCGGTGAACTTTGGATTGAAGGACAATCCGAGCTTCGTGAAGAACGCGATCGACTTCGGCAGATCCTTGACCGGCAGGTTGACGAACATTTTTCGCGCCATGGCAGTCTCCTTTTCGATACGGCCGGGTTCGATCCGGCCTGATCTTCAGGGCGTCAGAATTTCTTGACGATCGCGGCGTCGCTCTTGCCGGTACTGGGTTCGGCGGCAGCGAGCACCGCGGGCAGGATTTTTTCGGCGTCATCGACAACCGAGAAATGCACGTCCAATCCAGCGCGGATGAAGGTCTCGTTCTTCATGTGCGCGAGAAGTGCCAAAAACGGCGTCCAAAAGCCTTCGATGTTGGCGACGACAATCGGCTTGCTGTGCTGGCCGAGTTGCGACCACGTCAATTGCTCGACGAGTTCTTCAAGCGTGCCGATGCCGCCCGGCAACGCGACGAAGGCATCGGAGCGCTCGAACATCAGCTTCTTGCGCGCGTGCATATCCTTGACGACGATGAGTTCATCGACGTCCCTGAGCATTTGTTCGCGCGCGCCGAGAAATTCAGGGATGATGCCGGTGACCTTGCCGCCAGCGCCAAGCACCGCTTTCGCGACTTCGCCCATCAAGCCGAGGCTGCCGCCGCCGTAGACAAGGCGAATGTTGGCGTTGGCGAGCGCCTTGCCGAACTTACGCGCGGTGAGAGCGTAAGCCGGGTTCACGCCTTTGCCCGAGCCGCAGTAAACGCAGATGCTTTCGATGGGTTTGACGAGTTGAAGAGTGGCAGGTGCGGTATTTGATGCGGTGTTGGAAATGTTTTTTTGCATGCTCTGCTTTCGTGCGTGGTCGTCGTTAACTGTGTTGTTCGCGGCGCGCTGAAGCGGGGTGCTCACAGCGCCATAGTTGGACATCAGGTTACAGATATAGTGTGGCAGTGCGGCGTCTGCAGCGACGATCGCGCATAAACCTTGCTCGTGCCGTCTTGGCGCACTTGGCGCGGGCTGGGACTGTGTGCTTAGCTTCCGCAGCAGTGCGAGGCCATGTTATGACAACGGGGCAAGTCCCGAGAAAAGCCGCATATTCTTGGATCAGCCGCAGCCGCGTTCTGAGCGCGGGGATGGCTGTTTCATTTGGATGTCTGGCCGCGGGGTTGCTGATTGTAACCGGCCAATTGAAAACCGGTTCCGCGGCCGCTGGATCTACTGAGGAGTGGCAGCTCACGCAAGATGTCGTCGTGCCGCCGGTCAAGCGGCAGAAGCCTTCAGATGCTGCCGCGCCGCCAGCGCCTGCACCGTCAGCGCCGGCCGCCGAGGCCGAACCATACGCACAAGGCGGACTTTTTTCCACGATCCAAGACTGGCTGGCGCGGGCAAACCGCGAATATCAGGGCGTTGTCGTCAAGGAATTGTCGTCGCCGCCGACGGCATCGCCGTCGAGCACGCCGGGCAACGATCCAATTGCGAAGAAACTCGAAGAGCAGCAGCGTGAAGACGCGGCCAAAGCCGCCGCCGAGAAACGCGACGCTGAAGCCAAGCGTCTCGCCGAGGATCGCCGCCGTGCCGAAGAGACCAAACGCCTTGCCGATGAGGCGAGCCGCAAGGCCGACGAGATTTTAAAAGACATCACGCCGCCGCAGCAGCAGCCAACCGAGACGGCCGAAGAGCAACGCCGCGAAGCGCAGAAGGTGGCGGACGAAAATCGTCGTCAGGAAGAACAGCGTCAGGCGGAGTTGCGCCGCCGCGAAGATGCCGAGCGCAAGCGGCTCGCTGCTGCAGAAGCTGCCCGCGCTGAAGCGGCGCGCGCGGATGCGGCAAACCAGGAGGCGGCGCGCCGCCGTTCAGAGGAGGCCGCCTACAATCAGATGCACCGGCGGCGCACGATCCAGCTGACGGTCGAGCCGATCGATCGGCCGGAGATCGATCGGCCGGAGTCTGTCGAAAGGCCTGTCGCGCAAACTTGGCAGAGTAGCGCACGCTATGCCTCCTACCGGCCGGTGACGGTTGAGCATGCGCATGCCGGCACCGCAGTCAAGCGCTGGGTTCGGCGCGTTGCAACGCATGCACAGAGCTGCCGCGCCGCCGGCCGTCGCGTTGCCGTGCCCGGCCGCTATACGGTGAAATCGGGCGACAGCCTGTGGCGCATTTCGAAGCGGCATTACCACAAAGGCAAACTGTACAAGCGAATCTATGCGGCAAACCGCAGCCGCATTCGCAATCCAGATTTGATCTATCCCTGCCAGCGCGTTTTTGTGCCGCGTAAACGCCGCTAGCGCTGCGAGACGTGCCGCGTGGACATTCGGCTGATAGCACCCTAAATACGCGACATGCAAAGACCGATAGACGCCGGCTCCTCGGGTGGACCAGGCAAGCGCCTGCCGGGCGCGCCGGCGCCTGGGACTGGCTGGTTCGCCGCACGTTTTCAGCCATCGCCTGAGCAGTCGCGCGTGCTCCGCGCGCTGTGGCCGTACTTGTGGCCGCACGACCGGCCCGATCTAAGAGCGACGGTGATGTGGTCTCTGGTGCTGATCATCATCGCCAAGTTGGTGACGGTCGCCGTGCCGTATACCCTGAAATGGGCAACCGACGCGCTCGTCGCGGCAAGCGGCGGCAATGTTCCGGCGCGCGAAACCGTAACATGGCTCGTCGGCGCGCCGGTTCTGGCCGCGATACTTTACGGCATATCGCGCATCGTCATGGCGCTGCTCGTTCAAGTTCGCGAAGGCATGTTCGCCAAAGTGGCGATGCACGCGGTGCGTAAGCTGGCGTTGTCGACGTTCGAGCACATGCATCGCCTGTCGTTGCGTTTTCATCTGGAGAAAAAGACCGGAGGCCTGACACGCATTCTGGAACGCGGCCGGGCCGGTGTCGAAAACATCAGCCGCATGGCACTAATGACGCTGATCCCGACGATCGTCGAGTTCGTGCTGATCATCGGCGTGTGCGCAATCGAATTCGATTGGCGCTACATCGTTACGATTGTCACGATGATCTTCGCGTATCTCTGGTTCACGGTCAAAGCCACGGATTGGCGCGTCGCGATCCGCCGGACGATGAACGACAGCGACACGGAAGCCAATACAAAGGCCGTCGACAGCCTTCTGAATTTCGAGACGGTCAAATATTTCGGCGCCGAAGAGCGCGAAGCCGACCGCTACGACAAGTCGATGGCGCTCTATGAAAAGGCGAGCATCAAGACGTACACGTCGCTCGCCGTGCTGAACTCCGGTCAGGCCGTCATTTTCACGATCGCGCTGACGATCTGCCTCGTCATGGCGGCGCAGGACGTCATGGCCGGCAATCACACCGTCGGTCATTTCGCGATGGTCAATCTGCTGATGCTGCAACTGTTCATGCCGCTGAACTTCATGGGCATGGTCTATCGCGAGATCAAACAGGGGCTGACCGACATCGAACGCATGATGGAAGTGCTCGACCGCTCGCCGGAAGTCGCCGACCGTCCGGGCGCAAAGCAGCTCAAGGTGTCGGGCGGCGCGATACGATTCGACAACGTGCAGTTCGCCTACGACCCCGAGCGGACGATTTTGAAGAACGTGTCGTTCGAGGTGCCGGCCGGAAAAATGGTCGCCATAGTTGGTCCGTCGGGTGCGGGCAAATCGACGATCAGTCGCATTCTGCTGCGCTTCTATGATGTGTCGGGTGGCGCGGTGACGATCGATGGTCAGGATTTGCGCGATGTCACGCAAAAGAGCTTGCGCGCGGCTATCGGCGTCGTGCCGCAGGATACGGTGCTGTTCAACGATACGATTTTCTACAACGTCAAATACGGCCGCGCCGACGCAACAGACGAGGAAGTGATCGCCGCCGCCAAGATGGCGCAGATCGACGACTTCGTAAAAACGTTGCCCGACGGATACAACACGATGGTCGGCGAACGCGGCTTGAAGCTGTCGGGCGGCGAGAAGCAGCGCGTTGCGATCGCGCGGACGATTTTAAAGAGCCCTCCGATCCTCATTCTCGACGAGGCGACGAGCGCCCTCGACAGCCACACGGAAAAGGAAATTCAGGACGCGCTCGATCGCGTGTCGCGGGACAGGACGACGGTTGTCATTGCGCACCGGCTGTCGACGATCATCCACGCCGACATCATCCTGGTGCTCCGCGAAGGCGAGATCGTCGAGCAGGGCACGCACGCCGAGTTGATCGGAAACGATGGTTTGTATGCGAGCCTGTGGTCGCGGCAGCGTCAGGCTGAAAAGGCGCGCGAAGAATTGGCGCAGGCGCTCGAAGAAGGTGTGTCGCTGCGGCAGTCGCTGACGGCTGAATAGCGTCAAAAACTAGTGCGGACCTGAATGCCAAACGGGAAAAGGCATTCAGGTCCGCGGCGAAGGTCAGCACGAGCCCCTGGCGGCGGGGTGGTGCTGTTCTTCGAGATCTTAGCGCCACGCCTCGATACGGGGAGCAGGAGGCGAAGTGCCAGATGGTGCGTTGGCGTGCAGCTGCGTGACGAACACCGCTGCCAGCGTCAGAGCCAGAGCGATCACGATCTGACCGGAGGGTTTCAGCAGTCGGTACATGCGATCAGTGCCCGGTCCATTTGTTTATAGTTTTAGTATACAAATAAATCGCGCGGCAGCAAGCGCTATTGCGCGCAGAAACGCCGCAGGCAGATGCCGCGCAAGCGGCCCTAACGGCATGTGCAAATTTATAATTTGTCGAAATTCAAAGTGACGCGTGCAGCGACATGGCTTGCTGCCGGTCTCTGCGAAGCGTTGGGACAAACGTGGTGAACGAGTTATCCCCTCGTGTAACGCTGCGCGTTGATCTTTTCCCGCTTTTGACATGTCTGCGGTAAAGTTCACGTTCGCTAGTGGCCCGAAACGGATGACTGGAGCGAACGCGCACGTGAACACCTCGCTGCAAAATTGGACCACACGAATTTGGCGCGTGCTCGTCATCGCGCTCTGGTCGGTGCGCGAAATTCTGCGCACGGCGTGGGCAATTGCGCGCGGCCCGGTCGTGTTCGTGCTGCAGGTCCTGGCGGCGCTGATCGTACTGTTCGAGGAATGGGGCTGGAAGCCGCTCTCGCAGGCGCTCGCATGGCTTGCGCGGTACGCGCCGATCGCCCGCCTCGAAGGCTGGATCGCGTCGTTGCCGCCGTATCCGTCGCTGCTTGTATTCGCGCTGCCGACGACGCTGCTGCTACCGTTGAAGTTCGTCGCGATGTGGCTGCTGGCGCATGGCCAGGTTGCCGCCGCGGGTGGGCTGTTCGTCGGTGCCAAGATCGCGTCGACGGCGCTTGTCGCGCGGATTTTCACGCTGACGCAACCGGCGTTGATGCGCATCGTCTGGTTTGCACGCGCGTATAACTGGTTCGTGCCGTGGAAGGACGCCTTCTTCGCGAAGATCCGCGCATCGTGGATTTGGCGCTACGGCCGCATGATCAAGTCACGGGTGACGCAGTTCGCGCGGCGGGCGTGGGAGCGGACTCGTCCGATGGCGCAGTCGCTGCGCGCGTGGCTCGGGATTTGACGTTAGTGCTGCGCAGCCAGGAAGCTGTGTTCAAACGAGCCGTAGAAAAAGACGCCATAGTCGCGCTCGCCAGCCGAAAATTCGATTGGCGCGGCGATGCCAAGAACAAGTTGGCCTTCGGGCCTGTTGAAAGCCGTGCGTAGGCCGGGCGAGAGCGTGAAGGTTCGGTCGCGTTCGAGCGCACCTGCATCATTCACTCTTTCATCCCAGGAGTGCAGCGCTTCAAGCATCAGATTGAAATCGCGGGTGGCCGCGTAAATCATGCTGCCGCCCGCGTGGAAGCTGACCGGCCGGTGACCGTCGATATCGAAAAATGACGTCAGACCGGCATTGCCGTGCAGCGTGATGCGATCGGTGACGATTTTGCTGACCGGCAAATTGATCTGGTATCCGGTCGAACCGTCGCCGAGACCGCGATCATCGTCGCCTGTTGGTAGGATCAGGCTGATGCGGGGCGCGAACGCGGGCAGGCCATCAGATTCAAACAGCGCCTGATAGCGGTAGTTGAGCATGACGTCGCCAATGCCATCGGCGCCGCCTTCGCTGTCGGCGAGCCACGCGTAGGGCACGGTGTACGAGAACTGGTGCACCTGGGAGATCGCCGGCCATTCGTCGGTATAGGCGGCGGTCCAAGTGCCGTTCTGGCGGGCGAACGTGGCGATGTGCTGTACGACGCCAGCTTCCTGGTTATAGGCCTCTTCGATCAGAAACGAGTTGTCGGCGATGCCGGCGGCGGCGGGGCGGGCGCCATCGGCGCATGCTGCGGCCGCGACGGCGAGCGCGGCGATGGCTGGGACCACGCCTGTAATCGCTCGCAGCACGCCGGAGCGCGTATGCGAGGCATCGCGATCGGCGGGCATCTTCAACGGTTTGGGTGATCGAGACACGGGCGGCCCCTCTGCAATGACGTAACCTTATTAAGAATGATTGTCATTTGCAACTGCGTCGCGAACGTGCGTTGGGCACGTCGCTCGACGGCGGTTCGGTTATGGATCGACCGTCGAATTGGGGCGCTCCCGGTCTGATCCACGCTTGGCGCCTGCGGGAAGGCGCCTTAGAAAGCGCGGGCTATACGGCCTTTCGAGATGCGACGACGCTTATGCGCGACACCCGCCCCATTCTGATTGCCGGACCGACCGCAAGCGGCAAGTCGGCGCTGGCGCTCGCCCTGGCCGAGCACCTCGGCGGCGTGGTGATCAACGCCGACAGCATGCAGGTCTATTCCGAATTGCGCATTCTGACGGCGCGACCGGCGATCGAAGACGAGCGCCGCGCGCCGCACGCGCTGTATGGGTTTGTGCCCGCGCGCGAGGCGTACTCGACTGGCCGGTATGTGACGGACGCGAAGACGGCACTCGATGCCGCGCGGGCACAAGGCTTGCGGCCGATAGTCGTCGGCGGCACGGGGCTCTATTTCAAAGCACTTCTCGAAGGGTTGTCGCCGGTGCCGCCGGTCGATGCCGGCGTGCGGGCCTATTGGCGCGCCGAAGCTGGGCGCCTCGGGGCCGAAGTCCTGCACGCGGTGCTGGCGTCGCGCGATGCGGAGATGGCGTCGCGGCTCAAATCCGCCGATACGCAGCGCATTGTGCGCGCGCTTGAAGTTCTGGAAGGCAGCGGCCGCTCGCTCGCGTATTGGCAGAACCAGCCGGGCGAGCCGGTGATCGACGGCGCGTCAGCGGTCTGCCTGCTGATGCTGCCCGATCGGGCGACGCTGCATGCGCGTGCCGACGCGCGATTTGCCCGCATGGTCGAGGACGGCGCCCTGGACGAAGCCGTGCGCTTGCAAGCGCTGCAACTCGATACGGAATTGCCGGCCATGCGCGCGATCGGCGTCGCGCCGATGATGGCCGCGGCGCGGGGCACAATCACGCTTGCAAACGCGATCGCCCAGGGTCAGGCCGAGACGCGTCAATACGTCAAACGGCAGGAGACTTGGTTGAGGCGTAATATGATTTCTTGGAATGACGTATTTAAGCAAGAAATAGAAAAATCTATTGCCTCTGCCATTACATTTATTCAAACTTAGCGTTGACCGCGCAAGGTGGGCCGCTTAGGTTCCGCCAGACTTAACGCTGGCTCGTAAGCTTGGCACTCAAAGTGAGGCCGGCGCGGGTCTTTTACGCTTTGGGCCGCGCGCTGCGCTGGCCTGCACTTCGGAGGACGTTTTATGGCACGGACAATGACCGGCGCGGAGATCGTACTGACGGCACTTGCCGATCAGGGCGTCGAGGTCATCTTCGGATATCCGGGCGGCGCGGTGCTGCCGATCTATGACGAGATCTTCCAGCAGGAAAAAGTCCAGCACGTTCTCGTGCGCCAGGAGGGCGGCGCGGTGCACGCGGCCGAAGGCTATGCGCGTTCCACCGGCAAGGTCGGCGTCGTGCTCGTGACGTCGGGTCCGGGCGCGACGAACGCCGTCACGGGCCTCACCGATGCGCTGATGGATTCCATTCCGATCGTCTGCATCACGGGTCAGGTGCCGACGCATCTGATCGGCAACGATGCGTTCCAGGAGTGCGATACGGTCGGCATCACGCGGCCCTGCACAAAACACAACTGGCTCGTGAAGAACGTCAACGACCTCGCGCGCGTCATGCACGAGGCGTTTCATATAGCGCGCACGGGCCGCCCTGGTCCGGTCGTCATCGATATCCCGAAGGATGTGCAGTTTGCGACCGGCAATTACGTCGGGCCGTCGAACATCCAGCACAAGACGTACCGTCCGAAGCTGAAGCCGGAGCAAACGGCCGTGCGCGAAGCGGTCGAATTGATCGCCAGCGCCAAGAGGCCGGTTTTCTATACCGGCGGCGGCGTCATCAATTCAGGCACAAAAGCCAGCCAACTGCTGCGCGAATTCGTGCGCCTGACCGGCTATCCGATCACGTCGACGCTGATGGGGCTTGGTGCCTATCCGGCGTCCGACAAGCAGTGGCTCGGGATGCTCGGCATGCACGGCACCTATGAAGCCAACATGACGATGCACGACTGCGATGTGATGATCAACATCGGCGCGCGCTTCGACGACCGCATCACCGGCCGCATCGATGCGTTTTCGCCGAACTCGAAGAAGATCCACGTCGATATCGATCCGTCGTCGATCAACAAGAACGTGCATGTCGACGTGCCGATCGTCGGCGACTGCGCCTATGTGCTCGAAGATATGCTGCGCGTCTGGAAGGCCAAGGCGCCGGTGCTCGATAAGGCGTCGCACAAAGCATGGTGGAAGCAGATCGACACGTGGCGCGCGCGTAAATCGCTCGCCTACAAGAATTCGAAAGACGTGATCATGCCGCAATACGCTTTGCAGCGTCTGCAGGAGCTGACGAAGGATCGCGAAACCTACATCACAACTGAAGTCGGTCAGCATCAGATGTGGGCGGCGCAGTTCATGCACTTCGAAGAGCCAAACCGCTGGATGACGTCTGGCGGTCTCGGCACGATGGGCTACGGCCTGCCAGCGGCGATCGGCGCGCAGCTCGCGCATCCGAAGGGGCTCGTCATCGACGTTGCGGGCGACGCCTCGATCCTGATGAACATTCAAGAGTGCTCGACCGCGGTGCAGTTCAACCTGCCGGTCAAGGTCTTCATTCTGAATAACGAGTACATGGGCATGGTACGCCAGTGGCAGCAGTTGCTGCACGGCAACCGCCTGTCGCACAGCTACACAGAAAGCCTGCCCGACTTCGTCAAGCTTGCGGATGCCTACGGCTGGAAGGGTATGCGCTGCGATCATCCGGCCGACCTCGACGATGCGATCAAGGAGATGATCAATCACAAGGGGCCGGTGATGTTCGACTGCCGCGTCGCAAAGTTGGCCAACTGCTTCCCGATGATACCGTCCGGCAAAGCGCATAATGAAATGCTGCTCGGCGAAGAGATTTCCGACGAGGACGTCTCGAAGGCCATCGGCAAGGAAGGCAAGGTGCTGGTTTGAGGACGTCTCGACGTGGACTGACAGCAGCGATGGTGGCGATGGCGGCCGTGACGGCGGCATCGCCCGCGATCGCCGTCACTGAAGGCTGGGATCACAAGAAGAACATCACGGACGCAGCCAAGCGCCTGGTCGTGCTGCACAAGCGCGAAGGCTCGACCGGCGTTCTGAAGTTTCTCGAGGCTTGCTACAAGACGCACTTGCTATCGAGCCAGTTCACGGCCGGACTTGAATCGTGCATGGCGCAGGATCTGATGCACGCGCAGATATTGGCCATCGTCTACTCGCGACTGCCGCCGGAGCGTATTAAACAGATGGGCGCGCCGACGCCGGAGATCATCGCCAAGAGCATGAATGCGCGGCTCACGTCGTCGTTCATGCAATACAAGGTGACCGTGAAAGAGGGCGAAGAGTTCAAGCGGCTTGTCAAAGAGCACGGCATGCCGATTTTCCTGAGCGGTATTTTTCCGAACGCGGCGCCCGGAAATGGCGCGGCGAAGCCGGAGAATTAAGCGCTCATGCTGACACTGATTATCGGCAATAAACTCTATTCGTCGTGGTCGATGCGGCCGTGGCTCGTCTTGAAGGCGTTCGGGATTCCGTTTGAGGAAGTCATTATTCCCCTGCGCCAGCCAGACAGCAGAACGCGCGTCCTCAAGTATTCGCCGTCCGGCAAGGTTCCGGCGCTTGTCGACGGCGACCTGTCCGTTTGGGAAAGCATGTCGATTATCGAATACGTTGCCGATCAGCATCGCGAACGCGCGATCTGGCCTGCTGATCGTGCTGCCCGCGCGCACGCGCGCTCGATGAGCAACGAGATGCACAGCGGCTTTCAGGCCTTGCGTCAGGGTTGCCCGATGGACGCAGGCACGCGTTACACGACGCCTGCGATTGACGACGCCATGAAGACCAACATCGATCGCATCGAGGCGCTATGGGCGGAGGCGCGCACAAAATATGGCAGTGGCGGACCGTATCTCTACGGCACGTTTTCTGCGGCCGACGCAATGTACGCGCCGATCGCGTTCCGCTTCGACGGTTACTCGATACCCGTCAGCGCGCAATCGCGCGCATACATGGATGCGATCCTGACCCATCCCGATGTTGTCGCGTGGCGTGCGGCCGCTTTGAAAGAACCTTGGACGATACCTGATTATGCTGCCGGTCACACGGCGATCGAAACCTTCCGTTGAAAGCGATAAGCGTCATGGCCGAGCCTCAAAAACAATCGCATTACCCAAGCCCGCAGAAGGCACAGGACGTCGTCTCGCGCACGCTATCGATCATCGTCGACAACGAGCCGGGCGTGCTGGCGCGCGTCATCGGTCTGTTCTCGGGCCGCGGCTATAACATCGACAGCTTGACGGTGACGGAAACCGAGCACGAAAAGCATCTCTCGCGCATCACCGTCATCACCAGCGGAACGCCGGCGGTGATCCAGCAGATCAAGCATCAGCTTGAGCGCTTGATCCCGGTGCATCGGGTTCGCGATCTGACGGATGAAGGCGGGTCGATCGAGCGCGAATTGGCGCTCGTTAAAGTCCAGGGCCGCGGCGAGAAGCGCATCGAAGCGCTGCGTCTCGCCGAGATTTTCCGCGCCAAGGTCGTCGATACATCGACCGAGCACTTCGTTTTCGAGATCACCGGCAAGCCGTCGAAAATCGAGACGTTCATGAACATCATGAGCGAGCTTGGCCTTGTCGAAGTCTCGCGCACCGGCATCGCGGCGATCGGCCGGGGCTCCGGCACGCTTTAAGTCTTCAAGTCGCGCTGCGGTTTTCACGTTGCGCGTGGACGCGCTTCCATGGATAGCAATGTATTTATGTCGGCGGCGATGTTTGCGGTCGTGACCAGTTTCACGCCGGGTCCGAACAACGCCATGCTGCTCGCGTCAGGCGTCAACTACGGTTTCCGGCGCACGCTGCCGCATATTCTCGGGATCACGATCGGATACGCGGTGATGTTCGCCGCCGTTGCGATGGGTGTCGGGCAAATTTTCGCGGCCGAGCCGAGGCTTTATGCGGCGCTGCAGGTTTTCAGCGTCGTCTACATGCTGTGGCTGGCCTGGAAAATTGCAAACGCGGGCGACGCGAAAGGCGATGCATCGCGTGAGCCGCTGACGTTCCTGCAGGCGGCGCTGTTCCAGTGGATCAATCCGAAGGGTGTCGCGATTGCGATCGCAGCGGCGGCGAATTTTCTGAAGCCGGAGTCGCTTGCGTATGATCTGCCGGTCATGCTCGCGCTGATCTTGTTCGTATCGCTGACGTCAGCATCGACGTGGGCACTGTTTGGGCAAGGCGTCAGTGGACTACTTGGCAGCGCGCGGCGGCGGCAGGTGTTCAACTGGACGATGGCGGTATTGCTCGTGGCGTCGCTTTGGCCGCTGATCGCCGACGGCGTGCGTATCGGCTGATGTACAAAAACGCGCGGCCCAAGCGAGGCACCGCGCGTCATTATTCCAGCAGCCGCCGCTTTAGTGAATGCCGCCGGCCGCTTCGCCGAGCGCTGCGCCGTGGTTGTCTGTCGGTGCCGGTAGACGGGCGTTGTCGTTGGCAAGGCTGATCGCTGCGTGCGACATGTTCAGGCTTTCATCGCTCGCGCTCAATTCCTGCTTCGACGGCGAACGGAATGCGGCCGTCGATCCGTGCGGCGCATAAAGCGCGACGGCCGTCGCCGGGTCGCTCATCGTGACAAAAAATGCCTGGACGCGGGCGCGGTATGCGTTGTCGCCGATGCGGTCGCAGCGTTCCGGGCCCTGCGCCGCTTCGCACTGGCGCAACGACTTGTAGACCGGCGAATTCTGGTTGTGTGCGGCGACGGCCTGATCGATGGCCTGGCCGCATTGGTCAAGCGTGAGCTTGCCGCGATCGGCGCAGTCGGTCGACGATACGAAGACGCCGTGCTCGGCTGGCGGCGCGGCGGCGTGCGGCTCTTCGGCTTGACCGCAGGCGGTCAACGTGGCGGCGGCCGCAATCGCGGCAAACAGGGGTAGGCGCTTGAAAAGCATGGGTCTCGATCTCGCTCTGGAAGGCCAATCGCGAGCGAGTGTGCTGCAAGGCGGTTAGGACGCGGTTAACGATTTGGCGGCAGCGGCCGAGGAAAAGCGCCAAATGGACGCTTGAGGCCGGAATGCCGGGATCGAGGCGTTGAAACGCGCGGGCGATATCGATAGGTTCCGGCGTGATTTGGGCCGGGCCGACCTCGCGATTGGCTGCGCTCTTACCCTTTAACCCATCCCGACTGTCGCTTACGACCGGGGAACCCGAGAGGCCGCCCATGCGCGTCTATTATGATTCCGATGCCGACATTAACCTGATCAAGTCGAAGAAGGTCGCGATCGTCGGCTACGGCAGCCAGGGCCATGCACACGCGCTCAACCTGCGCGACAGCGGCGTCAAGGACGTAGCCATCGCTCTGCGCAAGGGATCGGCAACGGCGCAGAAGGCTGAAAAAGAAAAGCTCAAGGTCATGGACGTCGCGGAAGCGGCGAAGTGGGCCGACGTCATCATGATGCTGACACCGGACGAACTCCAGGCCGACATCTACAAAGAGCACCTGCACGGCAATATGAAGAAGGGCGCGGCACTGATGTTCGCGCACGGCCTCAACGTCCACTTCTCGCTGATCGAGCCGCGCGAAGATCTCGACGTCGGCATGGTTGCGCCGAAGGGTCCGGGCCATACGGTGCGCGGCGAATATCAGAAGGGCGGCGGCGTGCCGTGCCTGATCGCAATCCATCAGGACAAGAGCGGCAACGCGCACGACCTGTTCCTGTCGTATGCATCGGCAGTCGGCGGCGGCCGTTCGGGCGTCATCGAGACGACCTTCAAGGAAGAGTGCGAAACCGATCTGTTCGGCGAGCAGGCCGTGCTGTGCGGCGGTTTGGTTGAACTGATCCGCGCTGGATTCGAGACGCTGGTCGAAGCCGGATACGCACCGGAGATGGCGTACTTCGAATGCTTGCACGAAGTGAAGCTGATCGTGGATTTGATCTACGAAGGCGGCATCGCCAACATGAACTACTCGATCTCGAATACGGCCGAGTGGGGCGAATACATGTCGGGTCCGCGCGTCGTGACGCCGGAAACGAAGGCCGAGATGCAGCGCATCTTGAAGGAGATCCAGTCTGGCCAGTTCACCAGCCAGTGGATGCAGGAATGCAAGGCCGGTCAGGCGCGCTTCAAGGGTATCCGCCGCAACAACGACAGCCATCAGATCGAAGAAGTCGGCGCGAAGTTGCGCGCGATGATGCCGTGGATCGCCAAGAACAAGCTGGTCGATAAGGGTCGCAACTAAGAGCGGCTGACGAAGGCAATTGAAACAGCGGCTGCCAAGCGATTGGCGGCCGTTTTTTTTTGAGATTTGATTTCCCGATTTTTGACAGGACTACTCGCGCTGCCGCTCTCTTGGGGAGGGTTTGGTGCGACAGCGCGAGCATGCCTGCTGGCTTGTTCGTCAATAATCCCTCAGGGGGATAGGGGACTTGAAGCCAACACGGGCGGCAGAGGAGCGGGGACCTCTGCCGCCCGTTTCCGATTGAGCCGCTACGCGGCTCTATCAGAGACGTTGGAACTCGGGATGCGGCGGCTGCCAGCAAACGAGTCCGTTACGCGCGGTGTCCTGATTTCTTCGATCAACGAAGGCTCAGAACCCATATGCAACATCCGGGATGGAAACCGGATTGAATGTCTTGGGAGGTCTTGACTGTCGCCCCCCAGCGACGGTGTCGATGATTGGATATGGGGGGCGATCGTGTCCGGTTCATGACGAAATTTCGCTCATGATTTGTCGCGCATTTTTCTCCGCGGAATTGAAATGTAAAATGACATGCAATATCAGCAGTCAGAGCATTTGCGCATTAATGCCGGTAATATGCGGTGTTTGTCGGTTCCGAGGCGCAAAGATGTCGATATCACAGCAATGGAATAAGCCGAAAAACGAGTTTCGTAATCCTATCGAAAAAATTTTCGCATCGTTTGCAAAACGGAACTGGCGACGCTGCACGAGAGGGCAATTGCTTGAGTGAGCCGACCGGCGACTATCCCACGCACGATGTCGTACACCGCATCGATTCGTGCGTGCTGCGGACGAGCACATCACAGTGGCGCTTCGCGCGCGACGCTTCCGCCGAGATCGAAACGGCCTGGCAACGCGCGCGTATCGGCAACCCAAAGTACTTCAACGGCACGGTCTTTCTGGTTGATCGTCTGTCGCTCGCGGCCGGGTCGCTCGAGGCGACGCTGCTGCGCTCCGACTTCAAGAGTTATTTGTATTGGCGCCAGCTCGGCTATCCACATCGCGGTGTGCGCGATGGTTTTGGATCGGCGCTAATCCGCGCGGCTGACGGCGCCTATCTCCTCGGCCGGCAGCGGGCCGGCAATATCAACGCGGGTCTGAGTTATTTGCCGGGCGGGTTTATTGACGATCGCGACGTGGCCGAAGATGGCGGAATCGACATCGCCGCCAGCATCGCGCGCGAGCTTTACGAGGAAACCGGATTGGACGCGCCGGACGTTATCGCCCTGCCAGGCTTTCTCGTGACGGAAACCGCGGCGCAGCTTTCGATTGCGAAAACCTTTCAATCGCCGCTCGATAGCCGTGCATTGAAGGCGCGGATCGAGCAGCATTTCGCCGGCGATGCGCACTCCGAATTGGACGGCATGGTGATTGTCGCACGCACCAGCGATCTCGATGGATTGCCGATGCCGGACTACGCGCGCGTGCTGCTCCAAAACCTGCTCTCAGACGCGCCTGCGAGCGCGTGACGCGCAACAAGCGTGTTGCAGCGTGGCGTTGCTTGCCGCATGGTGCCGCCGCTTTCGCGCTTTGAGGACGCCAGTACGTATTGGCGGCGCGTCAGCAGGCGGGGTACGGCGGCGATGGCGCTCAACTATCATATTCTCGATGTTTTCACGGAGCGCCCGTTCGGCGGCAATCCGCTCGCGGTCGTGCTCGACGCCGACCGGCTGACGCCGGCCGAGATGCAGGCCATCGCGCGCGAATTCAACCTTTCGGAAACAGTGTTCGTATTGAAGCCGACGGCCGCTGGGCACACCGCCCGTATTCGTATATTCACGCCGACGCGAGAAATTCCGTTTGCTGGCCATCCGACGCTCGGCGCCGCTATTTTGCTCGCCGACCTGCGGGTGCAGATTGTCAACGGCGAGAGCGACGCGATCATCGCACTTGAGGAAGAAATCGGCAGCGTTCGCGTTGGCGTGCGGCTTCGCGCTGGTGCCGCTGCGTTCGGTGAGTTCGACGCACCGAAGATCACGTCCGTACCGGAAGAACTGGCGCAGCCGGAAGAAATATCTGCGGCGCTCGGTTTGATCCCGAGCGAGATCGGGTTCGAAAATCACAAGCCGATGCTGCTGCGCGGGTCGAACGTCTTTGCCTATGTGCCGGTCGCGAATCTTGAAGCGATGTCGAAATTGCGCGTCGCGCCGACGCATTGGGCGCGGGCGTTCACCGATCGCGGCACCGACGGCGTCTATGTTTATACGCGGCAGTGCGTGCGCACGCACGCGTCGTTCCATGCGCGAATGTTGGCGCCCGATCTCGGTATCCCCGAAGACCCAGCGACAGGCTCGGCGGCGATCGGTTTCGCGCACATCATTCAGGCGTTCGATCAGGGGCCGGACGGGGCGCATAAGCGGATCATCGAGCAGGGCGTCGAAATGGGGCGTCCGAGCATGATCCAGCTTGTCATGACGGTCACGCGCGGCAAGCTGGATAGCGTCCGCATCGGCGGTTCGGCCGTCCGGGTGGCCGAAGGCACGCTTAAGATCTGACAAGTCATGGCGCCAAGCGGCGGAAATCGGTTGTCCCGCCGTCAAACCCACGCCTTGCGAGCGTCGCGGCCACGGTTTGCGCCAAGTTGCGGCTTGATCTTATTTCGCGTTTCCGGCTTATAGTGGCGGCCCCGGTTCGTGCGGGAGCCTTTCAAAGAGCCTGCAAACGGTCATGACGCGCCAGACTGCCATTCGTGAACCTAAGTCTTTCGCCTGCGCTCAGCGCTGCGAGACGGTCCGCGCGCCTGCCGCTTGGTTTACGGCCAGCATTTTTACGCTTCCGCTATCGCTTAGTGGCCCCTGGGCCAGTTGAACACCGGCGAACGCCGGGTGGTGCTCAGGGGCGGTACGATTTTCACAAGCGTGGTACGCGGTTTCGGCGAGACCCTTGAGCGGTTCGCCCGGCAGAAGAGCAAACAACCATGACGGCATCTTCCGAACAGATCATCATATTCGATACGACGTTGCGCGACGGCGAGCAGTGCCCCGGCGCGACGATGACCTTTGAAGAAAAATTGCAGGTCGCCGAACTTCTCGACGAGATGGGCGTCGACGTCATCGAGGCCGGATTTCCGATTGCGTCCGAAGGCGACTTCGAAGCGGTGACGGAAATCGCCAAGCTCGCGAAGACGTCGGTCATCTGCGGACTGGCGCGCGCCAACTTCGGCGATATCGACCGCGCAGGCGAAGCCATCAAGCTCGCCAAGCGCGGCCGTATTCACACTTTCATCGGCACGTCGCCCCTGCACCGTCAGCATCAGTTGCAGCTCGATCAGGATCAGGTGCATGAAAAAGTGATCGCGTCGGTGACGCGGGCGCGGCAGTACACCGACGACGTCGAGTGGAGCGCGATGGACGCGACGCGCACAGAGCACGATTATCTCTGCCGCGTCGTCGAAGCGGCCATTAAGGCGGGCGCGACGACGATCAACATTCCCGATACCGTCGGCTATGCGTTGCCGGAGGACTATTACGATCTGATCATGATGCTGCGCAATCGCGTGCCGGGCATCGAGAAGATCGTGCTGTCGACGCATTGCCACGACGACTTGGGTCTCGCGGTTGCCAACTCGCTCGCCGGCGTGCGCGCTGGTGCACGGCAGATCGAATGCACGATCAACGGGCTCGGAGAGCGCGCCGGAAACGCCGCGCTGGAAGAAGTCGTGATGGCGATCCGCACGCGTCACGATCTGCTGCCGCATCGTACCGGCATCAAAAGCGAGATGCTGTCGCGTGCGTCGCGGTTGGTCTCCGCCGTGACGAACTTCCCGGTGCAGTACAACAAGGCGATCGTCGGCCGGAACGCGTTTGCGCACGAGAGCGGCATTCACCAGGACGGTGTTCTGAAGAATACCGAAACCTATGAAATCATGACGCCGGAGTCGGTCGGCGTCGGCAAGTCGTCGCTCGTCATGGGCAAGCATTCGGGCCGCGCCGCGTTCAAGTCGAAGCTCAAGGACTTGGGCTACGATCTCGGCGACAACGCGATGGAAGACGCCTTCAACCGCTTCAAGGCGCTCGCCGACCGCAAGAAGCACGTCTACGACGAAGACATCGAGGCCCTTGTCGACGAAGGCGTTGCGCACGCCCACGACCGTATAAAGGTCGCGTCGCTGACGGTGATCGCCGGCACGATGGGTCCGCAGACGGCGACGCTGACGCTCGACATCGACGGCCAGCAGACGACGGTGCAGAGCGTCGGCAACGGCCCGGTCGACGCGACCTTCAACGCCATCAAAATGCTGATGCCGCACGAGGCCCGCCTTGACCTCTATCAGGTGCATGCCGTCACCGAGGGGACCGACGCGCAGGCGGAGGTTTCGGTCCGGCTCGAAGAGGGCGGCCGCATCGTGACCGGGCGCTCGGCCGATCCCGATACGCTTGTTGCATCAGCACGCGCCTACGTCGCGGCGCTCAGCAAACTCGTCGTCAAACGGCAGAAGGTTGCCCAGGCGCAGCACGGCGTTTGACGCGCGAACGCCAGCGATAAACGCTATTTACCCTATCCCGGCGGCCAGATGTTATTTGGCCGCCGGTACCAATTCGGGCGCCGTGCTGTCACGATTGAGCCGCCGCCGCATGCTTTTGTTTTTGCAGGCCGTGGTCTTGCCGTTATGGTGGCGCCGCGGCCGGGTGGGTCCGCACTAGTCCGACGTAGGAAAGCGTTGCAGCGTAATGTTTGGTTTCGGCGTCAATAGCGTCCTGTCGGATGACATCGCCATCGATCTCGGCACGGCCAACACGCTCGTGCACGTCGCCGGCAAAGGCGTCGTCATCGATGAGCCGTCGGTTGTCGCATTGCGCTCGCGCGGAGGCGTGCGCGAGGTTCTAGCGGTCGGACAAACGGCGAAGATGATGCTCGGGCGCACGCCGGAGAGCATCGAGACGATCCGTCCGTTGCGCGATGGCGTCATCGCGGACTTCGTTGCGACGGAAGAAATGCTGCGGCAGTTCATCGGCCGGACGAAGTCGATGCTCGGTTTTGTGCGTCCACGAATTTTGATCTGCGTGCCGGCCGGTGCGACGCCGGTTGAGCGGCGCGCTGTCTATGAAACGGCCGTTTCGGCCGGCGCTAGGAAAGTCTTCCTGATCGAAGAGCCGGTGGCTGCTGCGATTGGCGCCGGGCTTCCCGTCGACGAGCCGATGGGGTCGATGGTCGTCGATATCGGCGGCGGTACGACCGATATCGCCGTGCTGTCGCTCGGGGGCGTCGTGCAGTCGCGGTCGCTGCGCTGTGCCGGCAATGCGATGGATGAGGCGATCATTCGCTATGTGCGTCGCAATCATCAGCTGCTGATCGGCGAGCCGAACGCCGAGCGCATCAAGGTCGAAGCGGGTTCCGCGTCGCGCGAAGTCAATGGTCAGGCGGCGGAAGTTTTCATTCGCGGCCGCGACATGCGTCTCGGCAAGCCGAAAACCGTCGTGCTTGGCCCGAAAGATATTGCCGAAGCCCTCGAACAGCCGATCGAAGAGATCGCCGAATTCCTGCAGCGCGCGATCGAGGATTTGCCGCCTGAGATTTCGAGCGACGTCATTTCGCGAGGCATGTACTTGTCGGGCGGCGGCGCGAAACTCTCGAAGCTCGATGCCGAGATCGAACGCCGCATCGGCATCAAGTGCTTCATCCCGGAAAAGCCGGAAAATTGCGTCATCGATGGTTCGGCGGAAATCATGCGAACGCTGAAGCAGCGCGAGCATTTGCTGATCAAGCCGTGATCGCTGACGCGCCGGCAGGGCGATGCGGCGCGCTGATTTAAAAGCGCAATCCGGCGATGCACAGGCTTTCGGTAAATGTGCGCGGCCGGGCTAGACAGCCTCCAAACAGGGTGCTAGACGAACCGGATTGGGGGCCGGTTTGGGCCCCCTTTGCCATCGGTAACGCCCTCATTAGATCGAGGCGGTCCGGTCGCACGATAGGCCTCCTGGCCCGTCAAGACGGGCTTTAGGGCCTCTTACGACAGGCCATCCGGCCAATGAAATAGTGGGTGATTAGCTCAGTTGGTAGAGCAGGTGACTCTTAATCACCGGGTCCACAGTTCGAGCCTGTGATCACCCACCATTTCGTCTTTTTCCGGCATCCGCCTGACAGTCCAATGCGCCTGACAGTCGCTAGTCGTCGAGGTCGTTCTGCCGACCCTGCTCGAGCTGACCGTCCTTCTCCTGGTTCTTGCGTTTTTCGCGTGACCCCGGACCGCCCGACTCTTCCTGGCTCAAGCCGCCTTTCTGGCTCTGATCGCTCGGCTTGTCACCTTGCTGGACCGTCTCTTTGGTTTTGGTCGCCATCACATTTCTCCACCGTTGCTTTGACGATAGCAACGTTCGGTTCAGCACGCGGTTCCGATGTTCATCAGCGTGCGGTTGACCAACCGAGTTTGGCGTAGAGCGGACAATAGCCCGTGAGGCCTGTCAGGAATGGAATCAAGCCGACGTAGCCCCACGCATTGATGTTCTCTGGGCCGTACCAAGCGAGCGGTGATCCAAGCAGAAGCAATCCAACGATGATGCGCGCGGCGCGGTCGGCGCGGCCGATGTTAACGTTCAATGTCCTGTCTCCTGCAATGCGCGCGCGTATTGCGGCGCGATAAACGGGGCTGCGTCGCAATGTGCCAGCGCGCGCAAACGCGACGTTGATTTTGATCAACAACAGGCTGAGTTTATTGCGACCTTCGGCAGCACGGACGCAGTTGCGATCGCAGCAATGCGCGCGGATGCGTCACTGAATGCCGTTTGGCGTCGATTGGGTGACTGCTTATGTGCGCGTCACGTCATCGACTCAGAACTTTACTCGTCCCCGGAAGGCGGCAATTTCAATGGTTGGCCAAATCATCAGATGTGATAGCTGCGCGGTTCGCCATCGCTCGGTCTGCAGCGCCTTGACGCGCCCCGAGATCGAGCGGCTGAACGGCATGGCGCACGCGAAGCTGCTGCCGCCGGGCGCCGTCATTATGCGCGACAACGAGAAGTCGAGCTATTTCGCGAACATCATTTCTGGCGTCGTTAAGCTGACGAAGTCGCTCGGCGATGGCCGCCAGCAGATCGTCGGGCTGCAGTTTGCCTCGGATTTTCTCGGCCGTCCGTTCCGCGCGAACAGCCCCTACAACGCCGAGGCCGTCACCGATGTGCACCTGTGCACCTTCGAGACGCAGCAGTTTGAAAAACTCGCCAAGGAATTCCAGGATCTCGAACATCGCCTGTTCGAGCACACGCTTGACGAGCTTGATGCGGCGCAGGAATGGATGCTGCTCCTTGGCCGCAAGAGTGCTGAAGAAAAGGTAGCAAGCTTCCTCGTGATGGTGGCGCGGCGCATGCAGTCCGTCGGCTGCCACGCTGCGGGTCACGTCACGCGGTTCGAGCTGCCGCTATCGCGTGCAGAAATTGCGGACTTTCTCGGCCTGACGATCGAAACGGTCAGCCGCCAGTTCACGCGGCTCAAGAACGACGGCCACATCGCAATCGAAGGTGCGCGGACGGTCGTGGTGCAGGACATGGATCGTCTGCGCAACATCTCAGAAAGCGTCGACGGCTGAGCGGCGCCGCGCGCACACGCCCTGCGGCGATTTTAACCGTCCCAGTTTTTCTCCCAGTTTTCTAGCGCCAACATACAGCGCGCGGCGCATCATGCGTGTCGCGTCATCATACGGGTGCGACGAAGTCGTCACCCGCGCTATGCGCCAGTCTTGATCCAAATCAAGGTTCACGGCCGCCAATCATCCAAAACATGACGAAGGTCAACGCTGCATGTGCTGCCGCGACCGTTGAACCTTTCAATTGGGGGGCGTCGTGTCGGATACGGCCATAGAACGATCAGCGCTTGGGGACAGTCTTGCCATCGGCAGTGCGCTGCTGTGCGGAGCGATAGGGCTTCTTTACGCGTTCGCCGGAACGGATACGCCGATCGCCATTAACGGCGCGATGTTCGCGATCGCCAGCCTGCTGGCGCTTGGCTATCTCATCACGCACCCAAGCGATGCCGCCGCCGATCGTGACGAAGGGTACATGGACGGCCCGATTCGCGTCGCGACGATCGCGTGCGTGTTCTGGGGCGTTGTCGGCTTTCTGGTCGGCGACATTCTCGCGTGGCAACTGGCGTTTCCAGCGCTCAACTTCGATCTGCCGTGGACGAACTTCGGCCGCTTGCGCCCCGTTCACACATCCGCCGTCGTCTTCGCATTCGGCGGCAACGCGCTGATCGCCACATCGCTCTACGTCGTGCAACGCACGTCGCGCGCGCGCCTCGCGGGTAAGTGGTCGCCGTGGTTTGTCGTTTGGGGCTACCAGCTTTTCATCGTGCTCGCAGCGTCCGGCTATCTGCTTGGTGTGACGCAGGGCAAGGAGTACGCGGAACCGGAATGGTACGTCGACCTCTGGCTGACGGTCGTCTGGGTCGCGTATCTGCTGGTGTTTCTTGCAACGCTGTACAAGCGCGAAGAACCGCACATCTACGTCGCGAACTGGTTCTATCTGGCGTTCATCGTGACGATTGCGATGCTGCACGTCATCAACAACCTGTCGATCCCTGTGTCGCTGCTCGGCAGTCAGAGCTACTCGCTGTTCGCCGGCGTGCAGAGCGCCATGACGCAATGGTGGTACGGGCATAACGCCGTCGGCTTCTTCCTGACAGCCGGGTTCCTCGGCATCATGTATTACTTCATTCCGAAGCGCGTCGAACGTCCTGTCTATTCGTACCGTTTGTCGATCGTGCACTTCTGGTCGCTGATCTTCCTCTACATCTGGGCCGGCCCGCACCACTTGCACTACACCGCGCTGCCCGATTGGGCGCAAACGCTCGGCATGACGATGTCCATCATTCTCTGGATGCCGTCGTGGGGTGGGATGATCAACGGCCTGATGACGCTGTCGGGCGCCTGGGATCGTCTGCGGACGGACGCGGTCGTGCGCTTCCTCGTCGTCTCGGTCGCATTCTACGGCATGTCGACGTTCGAAGGCCCGCTGATGTCGATCAAAGCGGTGAACTCGCTCTCGCATTATACGGAGTGGACGGTTGGTCATGTGCACTCCGGTGCGCTCGGCTGGGTCGGTATGGTGTCGTTCGGCGCCGTCTATTGCCTCGTGCCGTGGCTGTGGAAGCGGCAGGGCCTCTACTCGATGCGCATGGTCGAGTGGCACTTCTGGCTCGCGACCATCGGCCTTGTTCTTTACATCACGTCGATGTGGGTCGCGGGTATCACCGAAGGTTTGATGTGGCGCGCCTACGATAACCTCGGCTTCCTCAAATACGCGTTCATCGAAACGGTCGAAGCCAAGCATTGGCCCTTCATCATCCGGGCCGTGGGCGGACTGCTGTTCGTTGCTGGCAGCTTGGTGATGGCGCTCAACGTCTGGAGAACAATCCGCGGCGACGCACCGGTCGACATCAAGGACCAGCCAGCTGTTGCGGCAGCACCTGAACTGCGCGGACTTCGCGCCGTGCCGGCAGAGTGATTGGGGAGCAAACCTGTGAACCACGCAATATTTGAGAAGAACTCGCTCATTCTGCTGATCGGCGTGCTGATCGTCGTGTCGATCGGCGGCATCGTCGAAATCGCGCCGCTGTTCATGCTGCAGTCGACGATCGAGAAGGTGCAGGGGATGCGGCCGTATTCGCCGCTCGAACTCGCCGGACGCGACATCTACCTGCGCGAAGGCTGCTACAATTGCCATAGCCAGATGATCCGCTCGCTGCGCGATGAGGTCGAACGCTACGGGCATTATTCGCTCGCCGCGGAAAGCATGTACGACCACCCATTCCAGTGGGGCTCGAAGCGGACCGGTCCCGATCTTGCGCGCGTCGGCGGAAAGTTTTCCGATAGCTGGCACGTCGAGCACATGATCAATCCGCGCGCGGTCGTGCCGGCGTCGATCATGCCGGGCTATCCGTTCCTCGGACAGACGCCGCTCGATTACAGCAATGTCGCCGACCGCATGAAGGCGCTGCGTCTGGCAGGCGTACCCTATACCGACGAGATGATCAGCAACGCCAAGGCCGATCTCGAAGCGCAGATCACGCCCGATACGAAAGCGGCAAAGGACTTAGCGCAGCGTTACCCGAAAGCGCAGATCCGCAAATTCGACGGCAATACGGCGGCCGACGCACCGCCAACGGAACTCGACGCGATGATTGCCTATCTCCAAATGCTCGGCACGCTCGTCGATTTCACCAAGTACGACGCCAGCGGCCCGAACCTGCGCTGAAGAGGACAAAATCATGACCGATGCAGCGACGACGTATGAGACGCTACAGGCTCTGTCGCATTTTATCGCCTCGATCCTGTTCGTGGCGGTCCTCGCGGGCGTGGCGTTCCATGCCTTCCGCCCAGCGAACAAAAAAGCCTTCGAACGCGCGGCACGTCTGCCGCTCGACAGCAGCAATCTCGATCAGAAGCGGTAGCGCGATCTCATGGCACACGAAAAACATTTCGATCACGTCACGGGCACAGAGACCACGGGCCACGTTTGGGATGACGATATCCGCGAGTTGAACAAGCCGTTGCCGAAGTGGTGGCTGTACGTCATGTACGCGACCATCGTCTGGGGCATCGGCTATTGGATCGCGTATCCGGCATGGCCGACGCTGAGCGGCTATACCAAGGGAATGCTCGGCTATAGCCAGCGCTCGGAAGTCGCGGCCGACATTGCGCAGGCGAAGGCCGCGCAGGACACGTTCCGGCAGGCCATCGACAAGACTCCGCTTGCCGACATCAAACAATCGCCGGAACTGATGCAGTTCGCGATGGCCGGTGGTGCAGCGCTATTTGGCGAGAATTGCGCCGCATGTCATGGACGCGGGGCGCAGGGCGCGACCGGCTATCCAAACTTGAATGACGATGATTGGCTATGGGGCGGCACGCTCGATACAATCCATAAGACGATCAGCTACGGCATTCGCAGCAGCCACGAGCAGACGCACGCAACCGCAATGCCGCGCTTCGGACTTGATGGCGCGCTTGATGCGGCGCAGATCAACGATGTTGCGAGTCACGTGCGGCTGATGGCCGGTCTCGATGCCGATAAGGAACAGGCCGCGCGAGGTGCTGCAACATTCGCTGACCAATGCGCCGTCTGCCACAATCCCGACGGCACGGGAAATACCGAGATGGGTGCGCCCAATCTCGTCGATAGCATCTGGCTTTACGGCAATTCGCAGCAGCAGGTCGCGGCCAGCATTGCAACCGGCCGTGGCGGCATCATGCCGGCGTGGGAAGGGCGGCTTGATCCCGTGTCGATCAAGATGCTGACGGTTTATGTCCACGCGCTGGGAGGCGGCAAGTAAACACAAGCCGCCGCTTGTTCAACGCGAGCGTTCATCGATTGCAACGATATTGGTTATGCCTGATCACGCCAAACGAACGGCCAATGACTACATCACCGGCGCCGCGGTCTCTGAAGCAGCGCCGGGTGTGATGCGCCACGACGTCCAGGCGGTCGCGCATAAAAAGCCGATCACGCTCGGCGTCGATGCGGGACCAGGCCGCATCGCCTACGCATCGCGCGAGCATGTTTATCCGAAGAAGGCGCACGGCCGCTATCGCACCATCAAGTGGGCAATCATGGCGGTGACGCTGGCGATCTATTATGTCGTGCCGTGGCTCCGGTATTCGCGCGGCGAAGGCCTGCCGTCGCAGGCGATCCTGTTCGATTTCGAGCATCAGCGCTTGTATTTCGGGCCTCTCGAAATCTGGGCGCAGGAATTCTATTACGTCACCGGGCTGCTCGTCATCTCGGCGCTTGGACTGTTCCTCGTGACGTCGGTCGCCGGCCGCATGTGGTGCGGATACGCTTGCCCGCAGACGGTGTGGACCGATCTGATGATCGCCGTCGAGCGCTATTGGCAAGGCGACCGCAACGCCCATATGCGTCTCGATAACGGACCGTGGACGTTCGAGAAGATCTGGAAGAAGGCGGCGACGCATGCCTCGTGGCTGTTCATCGGGCTGATGACCGGCGGCGCCTTCGTCTTCTATTTCAGAGATGCGCCGACACTCGCCATGGAGCTCGTGAATGGTACCGCGCCGGCCGTGGCGTATGCGTTTCTCGCGATTTTTACCGGGACGACGTATCTGCTCGGCGGCATCGCGCGCGAGCAGGTCTGTATCTACATGTGCCCCTGGCCGCGCATTCAGGGCGCGATGCTGGATCGGCATTCGCTTCTCGTCTCGTACCGGGCGGCAATCGGCGAGCCGCGCGGGTCGCACAAGAAAAATGAAACCTGGGACAATCGCGGCAACTGCGTCGACTGCAAAGCCTGCGTCGCGGTCTGCCCGATGGGCATTGATATTCGCAACGGCGCGCAGCTCGAATGCATTCAATGCGCGCTCTGCATCGATGCGTGCGACGAGATCATGGACAAGGTCGGGCGTCCGCGTGGCCTGATCGATTATACAACCGAACATAACCTCGCGAGTGCGACGGCGGGCCCCCGCGACGGCTTGCGCATCTTTCGGCCGAGGACGCTGCTTTATGCAGGCTTGATCGTCCTCGTCGGCGGTTTGATGGGAACGGCGCTGCTCAATCGCGCCGATCTCGAAATCAGTGTGCTAGCAGACCGCAATCCGCAGTTCGTGACGTTGAGCGACGGCAGTCTGCGCAACGGCTACACGATCAAGATCGTCAACAAGGCCGGGACAGAACGCTCCGTGCGCATCGATGTCTCGGGCATCGACGGCGTGACGACCGTAATCGCGGGCGCGAAGGACGCGGGCAGTGTCCTGACTGTTCCGCCCGCCGATGTCAGAGCGGTGAAAATTTTCGTGACGTTGCCACGCGATCGTGCCGGACAACGCCACGGCGCATCGACGCCGCTCGACATCACGGTGACCGACACGGCGACGGGCGTCGCGAGTACGCGGCAGACGGCATTTCACGGACCCAACGGATAATAGCCATGACAGACTTTCAAATCACGGGGCGCAAGGTTCTGATCGCGATGCTGGCGTTCTTCGGCATCGTGACCGCGGTTGATGCGGTGATGATCTATCAGGCCGTGCATACCTTCGGCGGCATTGAGACGTCGGACGCGTATCGCAAGGGCCTGGCTTACAACAAACGCATCGCATCGAGCGCCGAGCAGGAAGCGCTCGGGTGGTCGCAAGACGTTACGCTCGATGCGGCGCGCGGCGTATTGATCGTCTCGCTCAAGGATCGCAACGGCGCGGGCATCGAGGGTCTTGTCGTGTCGGCAAACATCGGGCGTCCGGCAACGAATGCCTTCGATCAGGCGCTCACTCTCGAAGATCAAGGCGGCGGCCGCCATGAAGCGCGCGTGCCGTCGCTTGGCGCTGGCACATGGTCGGTTGCGATTACGGCGCGCCGCAGCGCCGCAGTGGATGCAGCGGCCGTCTATCAGTCAAAGGTGCGCGTATGGAAAGCATCGTAGCACCGCGCGCCGCGCAAAGCGCCAGCGACGACGCGGCCGATTCGGCTGTCAGCGTCGTGCTCGCGGTGCCGCATATGGTGTGCGGCGGATGCGTGCGGACAATCGAGCAGGCATTGCGCGCCAGTCCCGGCGTCGCGGCGGCACGCGCCAATCTCAGCGCGCGGCGCGTGGCGATCACGTTCGATGCGCGCGAGACAAGCAGCGCTGGTCTCGTCGGCGTGCTGCAGAACGAAGGCTTCACGGCAGCCGAAGTGATCGATGACGGCGTCGCGCAATCGGTACGCCAGAGCGGATTGCTCGGGCGCGTCGGCGTCGCGGGGTTCGCATCCGCCAACATCATGATGGTGTCAGTATCGGTGTGGTCGGGCAACGCCTCCGATATGGACGCATCGGCACAAACGCTGTTCCATTGGATTTCGGCGTTGATTGCGCTGCCGGCGATCGCCTATTCGGCACAACCGTTTTTCGCGTCTGCTTTTGCGGCTCTGCGCGGCCGCCGCCTCAACATGGATGTGCCGATTTCGCTCGGCATCGCGCTCGCGACCGCCATGAGCGTCTTCCAGACGATGCGCGGGTCGGATCAGGTGTATTTCGATGCGGCCGTGACGCTCGTCTTTTTTCTGCTGATCGGGCGCGCGCTCGATGAAAGCATGCGATTCAAAAGCCGCAGCGCTGCTGAAAATCTGCTCAGCCTCAAAGCGCTCATCGCAACGGTAATTGGCGATGACGGCGTGGCGCGGCAGATCCAGGCGCGCCATGTCAAACCGGGCATGACGATGATCGTTGCAGCGGGTGAGCGCATTGCGGCCGACGGCATCGTCGAAACCGGGCGCAGCGAAATCGACGAAAGTTTGATCACGGGCGAAACGTTGCCCCGCGTCGTGAGTGCGGGAAATCGCGTTCACGCCGGCACGATCAACGGTGCGGGCCCATTGCAGGTGATGGCGACCGCGAGCGACGACAACACTTTGCTCGCCGAAATCGCGCGCCTCATGATGGCTGGCGAGCAGAGCCGCGGACGCTATGTGCGCTTGGCCGACCGCGCCGCACGCATCTACGCACCCGCCGTGCACGTGCTGGGGCTTTTGACATTCATTGGCTGGATGCTTGCGGGTGCCGGATGGGAACCCGCGCTGACGCATGCCATCGCCGTATTGATCATTACGTGCCCCTGTGCGTTGGCGCTCGCTGTCCCGGCGGTGCAAGTCGCGGCGACGAGCCGGCTGTTCGGACGCGGCACGATTTTGAAAGCCGCCGACGGATTGGAGCGCTTGGCGGAAGTCGACACCGTCGTCTTCGATAAGACCGGAACGCTGACCGATGGCGATTTGCGGTTGCTCGATAGCGACGCGATTGCCGGCAACGTCCTGGCTGCCGCAGCGGCGCTCGCAGTCGTCAGCCGGCACCCGTATGCGCAGGCGGTGGTCCGCGCGGCGAGAGATCGCGGACTGAACGTGCATCCTCAGTCCGGTACGCGCGAGATTGCAGGCGCGGGATTGGTGGCGGATCGCGGCGGCGATGAGGTGCGTCTCGGGTCCGCCGATTGGGTGGGCGTGCAGCCGGATCGCAGGAACGAGGCATCGCTATGGTTTCAGCGGCCGAGTTTTGCGCCGATTGGATTTCGGTTTGAAGACCGGCTGCGGCCGGACGCTGTCGCTGTCATCGGCGAACTCAAAGCGGCCGGGTATGGCGTCGCACTTTTGTCGGGTGATCGTCCCGAGGCGGTTGCGCAAGCCGCGCGCGCCGCCGGTATCGCGTCTTGGCAGGGCGGCGCAACGCCCGGCGACAAGCACGCGCGTTTGGATGCTTTGCAACGCGATGGCCATCGCGTGCTGATGGTCGGCGATGGATTGAATGACGCGCCGTCTCTTGCCAGCGCTCACGCATCGCTCTCGCCGTCGACCGCTGTCGATATCAGCCAGACGGCCGCCGATGCGGTGTTCCAGGGCGGCAAGCTTGCCGCGGTCGCCGACGTTTTGAAGGTCGCGCGGGCGGCGCATCGCCTCGCGCTCCAGAACTTCGCAATCGCGCTTCTTTACAACGTCGTTTTTGTGCCGATGGCGATGGCCGGATATGTGACGCCACTCGTAGCGGCAATCGCGATGTCGACGTCGTCCATCATCGTGACGGTCAACGCCGTTCGCCTCAGAACCATGACGCTGGCGTTGCCGCCGCCGCCACGTCTTGATCGACAGCGAGGTGTCGAATGACGGTGCTTGCATGGATGCTGCCGGCCGCACTCGCGCTTGGTGTCGTGATGCTTTCCGCCTTCTTCTGGGCGCTCCGCAACGGCCAGTTTGAAGACCTCGAAGGCGCGGGCTGGCGGATCCTCGACGACGATATCGCGCCGCCATCTCCTAAGGAAAGCCCTGAAAACGGTGGCCGTTCGCATGGCTAGCGTGAGCGCAGCACTGCTGGCGGGCGGCGCGATGGGATTGGCTAGCGCGCTGCATTGCGGTGCAATGTGCTCGGGCGTCTGCGGCGCGGCGCTGATGATGTTGCAACCCGGCAATGGCCGTCAGCGGTATACGAATATCGTGATGCTGCACGCCGGCCGCATTGCCCTTTATGCGAGCCTCGGTGCCGTCGGCGCCGCGATCGGCTCATCGCTGATCACGCCGGACATCGCTGCGAAATTCCGCGCGCTGCAATGGGCGGCGGCCGTCGCGCTGATGGCGATGGGTCTGGCTATGGCAGGTCTGCTGCCACGGCTCCCGGTATTCGAGCGCTCGGCGAGCGTTGTCTCAAACGCGATCGAGCGTTCGGTCGCGCATTTGCGTCGCTGGCCGCGCATCGCACCGTTTGCGCTCGGCCTGAGTTGGGGTGCCAATGCCTGCCCAATGGTTTACGGCGCCGTATTCACAGCGATGCTGACGGGCTCGGCGTTGAACGGCGCTGTTTTTATGACGGGCTTCGGGTTGGGAACTGTTCCGGCGCTCGCCGCGACCGGATATGGCCTCTTGAAATTGCGGGCGCTCGCATCGCGCGCCGCCGCGCAAACGGCGTGCGGGCTTGCAATCGCGGCCGCAGGGTTCGCATCGCTCTATACGCCGTCGCTCGCAGCTTCCTTGAACTTCAGTACTATATTCTGCATGACGCCGTGATCGCCACCGCAGCGCTTCTCCACTGACGCACGTCAGTTTGAAATTCACAGCCGCCCAAAAGCCTGTATTCTGCGTCTTGCCGCTTTGCAGCGCAGCGCCGGACACAAATAAGAATACGGTCAATGGGGGACGCACACGATGGCGATGGACCAGGGCGCGCTTGTCGAGCGCGTCAAGCACGATCCGCAGTTCCATGAGCTTGTCCGTAAACGGTCGCGCCTCGCGTGGACGCTGACGGCGCTGATGATCGCGATCTATTTCGGCTTCGTGCTGACGGTCGCATTCCATAAGGAAATTTTCGCTCAGTCGCTGTTCGGCGGCGTGATGACCGTCGGTATTCCGGTCGGCATCGGCGTCATCCTGGCGGCGTTCGTGCTGACCGGCCTCTATGTGGCGCGCGCCAATACAACTTTTGATGACATGACGCACGAGATCATCGAAAGGGCCGGCAAGTGATGCTCCAGTCTCTGAAGCGCGCCGCGCCGTGGGTGCTTGCTGGCGTCACGATTATGATGGCCGGGCAAGCGCTCGCCGCGAACATCGAAGTCAGCGGCAAGTCGGATTTGAACATCGAAGCAATTGCGATGTTTCTGCTGTTCGTCGTCGCGACGCTCGGCATTACCAAATGGGCTGCGGGCCGCACGAAATCTGCGTCGGATTTCTACACGGCGGGCGGCGGCATCACCGGTTTCCAGAATGGCCTTGCGATTGCGGGCGACTATATGTCGGCGGCGTCGTTTCTCGGCATCTCGGGCCTCGTCTTCGCGAACGGCTATGATGGCTTGATCTATTCGGTCGGTTGGCTCGTCGGCTGGCCGATCGTGCTGTTCCTGATCGCCGAGCGCTTACGCAATCTCGGCAAGTATACCTTTGCCGACGTCGCCGCATTCCGCCTTGCGCCGACGCCGATCCGCGTCTTGTCCGCCATTGGAACTCTGGTGGTCGTCGCGTTTTACCTGATCGCGCAGATGGTCGGCGCGGGCAAGCTCATCCAGACGCTGTTCGGCATGGACTATCTCTACGCGGTCGTCATCGTCGGTCTGTTGATGATCGTCTACGTCGCTTTCGGCGGCATGGTGGCGACGACGTGGGTGCAAATCATCAAGGCGTGCCTGCTGCTTGGCGGCGCGAGCTTCATGGCGCTGATGGTGCTGGCGAAGTTTAATTTCTCGCCGGAAGCGATGTTCCAGAAGGCCGTCGAAATTCATCCGCAAGCCAGCGCCATCATGGGGCCGGGCGCGCTCGTTAAAGACCCGATTTCGATGATTTCGCTCGGACTTGCGCTGATGTTCGGTACCGCCGGTCTGCCGCACATCCTGATGCGATTCTTCACCGTGTCCGATGCCAAGGCCGCGCGCAAATCCGTGTTCTATGCAACCGGTTTCATCGGCTATTTCTACATTCTGACGTTCATTATCGGTTTCGGCGCGATCACGTTGCTGTTGCAGGACCCGGCCTACTTCAAGGCTGGTGCCGTCGCCGCCGCCAACGGCAGCTTCTCACCTGCCGACATGATCGGGACCGGCAATATGTCGGCCGTGCACTTGTCTCAGGCTGTTGGCGGATCGCTGTTCCTTGGGTTCATTTCGGCGGTCGCGTTTGCGACGATCCTTGCGGTTGTCGCCGGACTGACGCTCGCGGGCGCAACGGCGATCAGCCACGATCTCTATGCGTCGGTGATCGCCAAAGGGCGCGCCAGCGACGGCAATGAGGTCCGCATCTCGCGCATAGCCGCCGTCGTGATCGGTCTTATTGCAATTTTCCTCGGCTACATTTTCGAGAAGCAGAACGTGGCGTTCATGGTCGGCCTCGCGTTTGCCATTGCTGCAAGCTGCAACTTCCCGGTTCTGGCAATGAGCATCTTCTGGAAAGGCACGACGACGTGGGGTGCGCTGATTGGCGGGTTCCTGGGATTGCTGAGCGCGACCGTCATGGTGATCCTCAGCCCCTCGGTATGGGAACTGACGCTCGGCCACGAAAAGGGATCGGCGCTTTTCCCGTATGACAATCCCGCGCTGTTTTCGATGTCGATTGCGTTCCTCGGCATCTGGCTGTTCTCGACGCTCGACCGTAGCGCGCGTGGCGACAGAGAGCGGGCGGCGTTCCTCGATCAATACGTCCGTTCGGAAACGGGTATTGGGGCGTCCGGCGCGACGGCGCATTAAGCAGTCGCGCTCTGATATTCTATCCTGAGCCGCGTTTTCTGTTGCCAAACGGCGAGGGCGGCGAGGTCATCCGGTGCGCCGAGGTGCCGCTGGCGGCGGCCCGCGTTTGCAAACCGGGTCTTCACACGCTATGAGCCTTGCGGGGCCTGCGCCGCGCCAAACGATCGGGCAGCGGTTGAGCGGGTGCATTGGGGACGTGATGACCACGCGGATTTTGAGCCGTGGCGACTGCGCCGTGAAGGGGTGGATGATCCGCCTGCTTCTGGCAGCCGTCGTCCTGCGCGCGCTCATTCCGGTCGGCTTCATGCCGGACTTCGGCGCCGCCGCAAACGGTGAATTCAAGGTCGTTATCTGTACGGCGAGCGGCTCGAAGCAGGTGACGCTGGACGCCGACGGTCAGCTCATTGCGGGCGACCCGTCGTCGGATCAGAAGGCGCCGCATCACGATGAACCATGTGCTTTTGCCGGGATTGCCGGTGTTGCAATCGCGTTGATCGACACGCCGTATTTGTCCGCGCCGCAATTTGATGTCGCGGCAACATTTGTATCTGATGACGTCACATTGCCGCCCGCCCGCGCCGGGCCGGTCTTGGGTTCGCGCGGACCACCACAGTTCTCCTGAGTACGTTCCATCGCACGGGCGCGGAGTTGCGCCCGAAGTCCTGGCTCATCTCAAGAGTTCAAAGCAATGTCATCGACGTTTCGCCGCAACGCGCTGCCGATCGCAGCCGCAACCGGAATTTCTATCGCAGCCCTCGCACTGTTCGCTATGAGCGCGTCCGCGCAAGACGCGCCGCCTGCCACTGAACCGGCTGCAAGCGCTCTGCCCGAAGTCAAAGTTATTCAAGAAAACGAACCCAAGCCGGCGACGGTACCGGCCGCGCAAAAATCCGCGCGTGACGTCGCGGACAGCGCTGCGCCAAAGCCGTCAAAACCGAAGAAGAAAGTTGCGGCTAATCCTGCGCCTTCGCCCGTCGCGGCCGACAGCGCAGCCGAAGCTCATGCGAGCGCGGGGACCGGCGCGTCAGCAGCGCCAGCCGTCGGGAGCCGCGCGGGCAGTTTGACTGTGCCGACGACGGCCGAAGCGCGCGTCGAAATCGAACGCACGCCGGGCGCGGTCGAGGTCGTCGACGCCGAGCAGTACAAGAAGGCGACGCCGTCGGTCACGATCAAGGACGCGCTCGACTATGTGCCGGGCGTCTGGGTGCAGCCGAAGTTCGGTGAGGACTCCAAGTTCTCGATCCGCGGGTCGGGCCTGTCGCGCAACTATCATTCGCGCTCGGTGCAATTCTACGCCGACGGCGTCCCGATCAGCACGGCGGACGGTTACAACAACGCCTTCGCTCAAATAGATCCGACCGCCTACCGCTATATCGAAGTTTACAAAGGCGCGAACGCCCTGCGTTTCGGCGCCAATGCGCTTGGCGGCGCCGTCAATTTCGTCCTGCCGACCGGCTATGATGCCGATCGGTTCGGCGCGCGCGTCGACGTCGGCAGTTTCGGCTTCCAAAAGCTCGCCGCAAGTTCGGGCGGCGTCGCGGGTGCAGCCGATTACTTCATCACCGGGACATGGCTCGAAAGCGACGGCTTCCGCGAGCATAGCGAATATGAAAGCGTGCGTGGATCGCTCAACGTCGGTTACCGGTTGTCGGAAAATGCCGAGACACGGTTTTACTTGAATGCAACCGACGTCAAGCAGGAGCTGCCCGGGCAGGTGTCGCGCGATCAGGCACTCAACGACCCAAAGAAAGCGGCTGCCGTCAACATTTTCCAGAATTGGCAGCTCAACGTTCAAGCCTACCGGCTCGCCAACAAAACCAGCGTTCGCATTGCGCCGGGCACGACGGTCGAGTTCGGTGCGTTTTATAACGAGATCATCACCGACCATCCGATCGCGATTTACATCGATTGGGAGACGACCGGCTACGGCGGCTTCGCGCGTGTGACCGATGAGCGGCGGATTGCGGGCCACAAAAACCGCTTCCTGGCCGGCGTGAACGTGCACAACGGCGTGACCGACAACAAGATGTTCACAAACCCCGGAAACGCCACCAAAGGCTTCCAGTTCAATCACTCTGAGGACACGTCGAAGAATACCTCCGTCTATGCCGAGAACAGCTTTTTCGTAACCGATGATGTCGCGCTCGTAACCGGCGTGCAGTTCTTGCACGCCACGCGCGAGGTCGAAGACAAGCTCTTTGGAGCAGCCAAGCGAGGAAGCGCATTTGATATCTGGAGTCCAAAAGTTGGCTTCGTCTGGGATGTGACGCCTGCTTCGCAGGTGTTCGCGAATGTTTCGCGCAGCGCTGAGGTGCCGAGCCTCGGTGAAGAGTTTGGTGGGTTTGTCGATTTCACAACGCTGCGCGCCCAGCGGGCGACGACGTTTGAAATCGGCACGCGCGGCCAGACGGAAAATTACCACTGGGACTTCGCGATCTACCGCGCGAACATCGACAACGAGTTGCAGTGCTTCACGGTCATTCCGGGCACATGCGACATTGTCAATGCCGACAGCACCGTGCATCAAGGCGTTGAAGTGGGTCTTGGCGCGGCGGTCGCGAGAGCGCTGTTTGTCGATGGCGGCCGGCCCGACGAATTGTGGGTGAATGCGGCATACACCTACAACGACTTCTTCTTCGATAACGATGCCGTCTGGGGCGACAATGATCTGCCGGGCGCGCCGCCCCACTACGTTCGTGCCGAACTGCTCTATAAGCATCCATCAGGATTTTACGGCGGACCGAACGTCGAATGGGTGCCGGTCGCGTCGACGGTCGACAACGCCAACACGCTGAAATCCGACAGCTATGCGCTCCTTGGCGCAAAACTTGGTTTCGATAACGGCGGCCCTGTATCGGCGTACGTCGAAGCGCGCAACCTGACGGACGAAGCGTACATCTCATCGCACGCGGTGCGCGGTTCGGCGACGGCTGCGGATGCGTTGTTCGAGCCGGGGACAGGCCGTGCGTTCTACGCCGGCATGCAGGTGAAGTGGTGAAGGCGCGGCACGCGATTGCGCTGGCGTTTGCGCTTCTAGCGCCGACGGCGGCGGCGGCCGATGATGCCGCTGAGATCGTGCACGTCATCAAGCACACCTGGGAGAAGCCTGACGCGATCATCCAAGTCACGCCGGTTTCGATTGACAGCGGGTATGCGGTCGCCGGATGGATCCAGGGGGAACGTGGTGGACGCGCGTTGCTGAAAAAGAGTGAAGCATGGCGCGTCGTTCTTTGCAGCGGCGACGGCATTCGCTCTGCTGAGGGGCTGCGTGCCGCCGGCGTTCCCGACACCGTCGCCAACTCCCTTTCTGCGAAAATTGCGTCGGCAGAAACGGCCATGCCGGCTGCCGACGCCGCCAAGTTCTCGCTGTTCGAAGGCAGCGTCCCTGTAACCGATGACGGTCATGCTTCGCATGACCATCATCATGAGACGAAAGAGTGAACCCATGACATCAGTGAAAATTCTTGCCGGCGCTTTGGCCGTCCTTGGCCTTTCAGCGGGGATAAGCGCAGCGCATGTCGTTCTCGAAACGCCGGCAACGGAAGTCGGCAAGCCGTACAAGGCCGTCTTCAAAGTGACGCACGGCTGCAAGGGATCGCCGACGGTGAAAGTGATCATCGAGTTTCCAGAAGGCGTCATCGCCGTGAAGCCAATGCCGAAAGCGGGCTGGCAGATCACGACTGAAAAAGCGCCTTATGCGAAAGAGTACAAATTCTATCACGGCTTGGTTTTGAAAGAGGGCGTCAAGCGCATCGTCTGGTCGGGCGGATCATTGCCGGATGACTTCTACGACGAGTTCGTCGCGAGCGCGTTCATCGCAGGCGAGCTTGCGGCGGACCAAGAGTTGGCATTCACCGTCACGCAGCAATGCGAGCAGGGCGAAATGCGCTGGGGCGAAACAGCAGAGCCGGAACACCGCGACCATCTCGAATATCCGGCACCGCTGTTAAAGCTGCTGCCTGCGCCGAAGGGGGAGCATCATCACTAACTGGAAGCGCGTGCGGCGCTCATGATGCCGGCTGCCGGGACGCAGGCGCGTCTCGGCCGCATCGCGGATCGCTGTGTCGGTATCGGCACCCTGGTCGCGGCGGATGATGTTGGCGAACTCGATAATCAAAATGCCGTTCTTTGCCATGCCAACGTGCGCCCGGCAGCTCGGGTTCCGGCCTCGAAATTCTCGTGTCATCGGGAACAAAAGTGGGCCCAAGCGCATTTTTTGCCAAGAATCGCGAGTATGTGCGTATGAACCGCGCGCTGGCGCTGAAGGGGAACAATCATGTCGGTGAAAAAAATTGCCGCTGCAATCGTGGCGGCGTTCGCGTTTGTCAGCGTCACATCATCTGCTTATGCCGCCTCGGCAGGCGAAATCGATGCTGGCGTCAACGCCACCCTCGACAAGTTCTTTCACAAAATTCCTGGTGCCCGTGAGCTTGCCGACAAGTCGATCGGCATTTTGGTGTTCCCGTCGGTGGTCAAGGCCGGCATGGGGATTGGCGGCGAATACGGCGAGGGCGCGCTGCGTGTCCGCGGCGGTACTGTCTCGTACTACAATACGGTTTCGGCGTCCGTCGGTTTTCAGCTCGGCGTACAGGAGCGTTCTGTCATCATCATGTTCATGACCGAACAGGCGTTGTCCCAGTTCCGCAAGACGGCCGGATGGAAAGTCGGTGTCGATGGTTCGGTTGCAATCGTGACGATCGGTGCGGGCGGATCGATCGACACGAACAAGATCACAAGCCCTGTCGTCGGCTTCATCCTCGATCCGAAAGGATTGATGTACAATTTAACACTCGAAGGCTCGAAGATTTCGCGCATCTCGCGATGAGCGAAATCAGCTCGCGTTGGCAAAGGGTGCGTTGAACATCGCTTGCGGTTCGGTTTCGGCGTTCGAGACGGCGACCGATACGCTGATGCCGCGGTAAGCGCTGCTCTTGCCGATGAACGAGCCTGATAGCGGCCGTGCCTGACCAGGATGGCGTGCAACCGCGATGCGAATGAGGTCGCGGTTGCCGAAAATGCCATTTGTCGGATCCATTTCGACCCAGCCACACCCCGGCAGATAGACTTGCACCCAGGCGTGGGTTGCGCCGCCGCCTTGATGGCGCGTCCGTGACGGACTGTAGATGTAACCGCTGACGAAGCGGGCCGCGAAGCCGAGCGACCGCAACGCTTCGATCATCAGCCACGCGAAATCGCGGCAGGTGCCAGTGCCGAGATGGAGCGTTTCTGCGGGATGCTGCGTTCCCATCGTCGAGCGGAGCCGGTAAGCGACGTCGCGCCGGATCGTCGTCATCATCTCATTCAGCACCGAGAGAGTCTGGCCGTTGGCCCGCTGGGCAACATCCTTCGCCCATGCGACGACACGCGCGTGATCGGGATGCGGCTGTGGTGTCATGACGGCTTCAAGATCGGGTTGTTCATCCGGCATGTAGCAGAACGGAAATGCGCCAGCGGCGTCGAGCAGGCTGTCGGAGGGCTGCTGCGCTTCATAGTGCAGAATGCCGATCTCACTTTCGAAGCGCAGCGTGTCGGATTGCGTGTCGCCGAAATCGGCATAGGCAATCGAGTTGCCGAAGGTGTCGTACATCCACCGCACACGATCCGGCGCCGGGAAGATGCGCAGGTTCGTGTCGAGCAATCGCAAGGTGTGACTGTCGCGCGGTCGAAACATCATGCGGTGCTGCCCGAAATGGACGGGCTCACGATACGTATACTCGGTTGTGTGATGTACGATCAGGTGGCGGGCCATCAGGTGTCCCCTCGGCTTACGCGCTGATTGCGTGCGGCGTACGCTCGCTATTCGTGCGATTGGGCGCGAACGCATTGACGACCGGAGCCTCGGATTGAACTTCGCCTTGCGGCCACGCGAAAGACACGTCAGCGGCGTCGCGCCCGGCGGCGATGCGCACCAAGCTGTCGACGGAACTCATCCGCGTTGCGTCGAACGAGAACCACTCGGCGCCGTGCGGGCCGTTGAGATACGCCTGGAAGACGGCATGGAAGTCCTGCGGGTTCAGGCGGTCGGCATAGACGCTGGCGTAGCGGGCGGGAATGCCGGATGCGCGGCATAGCGAAATGCCAAGATGCGCGAAGTCGCGGCAAACGCCGCGCTGCGCCTGGAAAACTTCTGCAGCCGATGTCGCCGGACCCGTACTGCCGCTTTGATAGGTGATGTTGTTGAAGATCCAATCGCAGATCGCCGTAACGCGCGTGTGCCCGCGCGGAAGGCCGCCGAATTGGGCGTGCGCGAAATCAGTGAACGTGTCGGATGGGCAGTAGCGGCTCGGCGCCAAGTATTCGATCACGTCGAGCGGCAAATTCAGAAAATCAAATTCGTAGACGTGTGTCGGATCGAACGCCGTTGCGTTGACGTCGGCTGTCGCGCTGTAAACAATCTCAACGGGGCCGGGTCCGAGGACCGTGCGGAATTTTCGATTGAACGTGACCGGCTCGCAGTAGGTATCGAAGATGGCGCCGACGGGCAACGTGAGCACTTCCTGGGTAATGACTTGCGCGTCCGCTTTCGCCGCTTCAATCAAAAATACAAAAGCAGTCGGCTTAGGGACGACATAGCGCAACGTGCATGAAACCTGGATTTCCATTTGGTCTGCCCCAGCAATTACGGTTGAGGAAGACTAACCCGCGCGCATGGCATCAGTTCTGATGAAAACCGGTCCCGCACGGAAAGTGATTCTAAATTCGATATAGGCGCGAAAGGCTCCCGGGTTCTTGCGCGCCAGGATGCAAAATTATGCAAACAGGCGCGCAGCGACCAGAGCCTGCTTCAATCGCTGGAGCCAGCGATGTCTTCGAGCCGGTCGACGTCGAGGATGGTCAAACGATTGCCGGATAAATCCAGGATGCCGCTGCGACGCAAGCTCAGCAGCGCCATCGACAGCGTATCGATGCTCATGTGGAGTTGATCGGCGACAAAGCCAGACGCAACCTCATCGGAGACAAGAACAGAATAGCGGCCTTCCGACTGTTCGATGCTGGCGATGGCTAGCAGATAGTTGGCGACTTTCTCCAACGGCGGGAGCAGAGCGGTGCGCAACGATTTGGCGCGCAGGAACTCGAACTCGCGTTCGCCCGCGGCCGCGAGGCTCAACGCCAAGCGGTCATCAACTGCCAATCTCTGTTCGAGTGTGTCCGTCGGCATAACGCTTACAACCGTATCGACCATAGCAACCGCTGAACTGGTATGGCCGGGCAGGTATCCTAGACCAATTACGTCGCCAGGAAACGCAAATTCGATCATATCGACCCGGCCATCGGGCCAACGCTGAAACTGACAGACGGCGCCGCGCTCGACGCGCAGCGGCTCGCGGTCGTCGCCGGGCTGGAATAACGTGGCGCCGGTTGCGACGGCAGTTTCAACGGCTTCGCTCGCGCCCGGCGCGATCCGCGCGCCGTCCAATCTGGCTTCGGCCGCGCGCTGTTGAAGGACAGGCGGCAACGGGATCGGGGATGAAGAATTCTGCATCATGTTGGCGCTACGCATACTCGTGACTTTCGCGGCTAGCTTCCCTTGTATATCGCCATCCGTCTTGCCACATTCACGACATAATTCATTTAAATCAAAGGGTAAGACCGTTTGGCTGACTTATAACGTGCGCTTTGCGCAAACGTTCCTGCGGATTTTGACGGGCAGCCGTGCGAACGACGCAAATGTATCGCTGAAAATACAGCGGTTTTCCGATCGCAGACCAAGCTTGCCGCGAAGTAAGGTAAATTCGGATCGTCTAGCCGGCGACGACGAGCGCAGTGTTGGCGCGCCCGGCGTCGCAGGCAAGAGATCGGCTTTGATGCCCGATTTGATCAAAAAGGCGCGGTAGTCAGCCCATCGGGCGTTCGGCGGCGATGGACCTGTTTGTGCGGCGGGTCGGATGACGACATGCTTGATCGTAATGCCGGCAAGCGCGTTTGTGACACTCGCGAAGACGAGTGTCAGCAATGCCAGCGCGTTGCGGCGCACGCCGTCCAAGCTGCCCCCGGCCCTGCATGCCTATCTCCCCCACGCCCTGAAGTCCGGTCATCCCGGCCGCGCGTATTCTATATAGCGCGTGGCGGCCCAATGCCATCGGATTGCCGAAGGAGCGACGATGTCGAGAAGCATGATGCGCAAGACGCTCAAGTTCTTTCATACGGCCGCCGCCTGCGGCCTCGTTGGAGCACTGCTCGGTTATGCTGTGCTGTTGGCGTACGCTCCGCAACAAACAGCTCATCAGTATGCTGATATGCGCCAGACGGTTGACGTGCTGTGCAATATCGTTCTCTTGCCGTCGCTGGCGGTTGCGCTGATCAGCGGACTTCTGTCGATGGCCGTGCACACGCCGTTTCAAGAGATGCGCTGGGTTTGGATCAAGGCGCTGCTCGGCCTTGGGATGTTCGAATCGACCTTGGCCGTCATCCAGTCCAAGGCCCATACAGCTGCTAAAATTTCAGCCAACATTGCGGCAGGCGAGGCTCCGTCCGGGGCGCTCGATGCGGCGCTCTCCACGGAATGGTCATCGCTCGCTGCCATTCTCGCTTTGTCGGCTGCCAATATCGCGCTCGGGGTCTGGCGCCCTGCACTGCAGCGGCGGTCTCGCGCCACGATCGCGCAAACGGACGACGCGCCGGAGAGCGTATAAGTTCATTCCAATTAAGTGGCGCATCCGTCTGCGGATCATGCCGGGTGCTGACATTCGCGGCACATTGCCAGCAACGTTGAATTGCGGTTGCCTGTTGGCACCCTGACACTGCACAATGGCGTCTCAGCTGAGGAGATGCCGCACACGATGCCCCATGATACGCCGCTCATCGCTACGATTGTTGTCGGCCTGTCACTGGCATTTGTCCTCGGAACTGTTGCGCAACGCATGCGCCTTTCGCCGATCGTCGGCTACCTGCTCGCGGGCGTCTTCATCGGGCCGTTCACGCCCGGCTTCGTCGCCGATCAGACGCTCGCAACGGAGCTCGCCGAGATCGGCATTATTCTGCTGATGTTCGGCGTCGGACTGCATTTCTCCCTGTCAGACCTGCTGTCGGTCCGCACGATCGCTGTCCCCGGCGCACTCTTCCAGATCTTGTCAGCGACCCTTCTCGGATTGGCGCTATCGCTCTGGTTTGGATGGTCGATCGGGGCGGGGCTCGTATTTGGCCTCGCGCTTTCCGTTGCGAGTACGGTCGTGCTGCTGCGAGCGCTGCAAGAGCGGCATTTGATGACGTCGGAGCAGGGGCGGATCGCCGTCGGATGGCTGATCGTCGAAGACTTGGTGATGGTTCTGACGCTCGTCGCGCTGCCTGCGATCGCACCGCTGCTCAGCGGCGATGCTGCGGCGGGTCTCTCATCAGGCGAGATCGCCCGAACGCTCGGGTTGACGCTTTTTAAGGTCATCGCGTTCTTCGCCGTTATGATGATCGTCGGACGGCGGCTGATACCGGCAATCCTGCACTACATCGCCCATACCGGGTCGCGCGAATTATTCCGGCTTGGCGTTCTGACGATCGCGCTCGGCGTTGCGTTCGGCGCTGCCAAATTGTTCGGCGTGTCGTTCGCACTCGGGGCGTTCTTCGCAGGTATGATTTTGAGTGAATCGCCGCTGAGCCAGCGCGCCGCGAATGAATCGCTGCCGCTGCGCGATGCGTTTGCGGTGTTGTTCTTCGTTTCCGTCGGGATGCTGTTCAATCCGAGGATACTGATCGATGATTTTGGAAGTGTTCTGGCCACCGTCGCGATCATCATGGTCGGAAAGTCGCTCGCAGCTTTGGCGATCGTTGTGGCATTCGGCTATTCGCTGCGGACAGCGCTGCTGATCGCCGTGAGCTTGGCGCAGATCGGCGAGTTTTCTTTCATTCTCGCGACGCTCGGCGTAACGCTCGAAGTCATGCCGGAAGAAGGCCGCGAGCTGATCCTCGCCGGCGCGCTGATTTCAATCATGCTCAATCCGCTGTTGTTCTATCTGATGGATCGCTTCGGTCTGGAAGACGCAGCGGTTGAGGAAGACGCGCCACAGGATCAGGCGCCACCAAGTACGGCACCGCCCGCCAAGCCGCCGGGCACCGGCGAGAAGACCGTCAAACCTGCTTTCGTCAGCAAGCAAGAAGGTCACACGGTTCTGGTTGGTTTTGGTCGTGTCGGTGGCGTCGTCGGCGAGCAGCTGATCGCCCGCGGCAGTCCGCTCTTTGTCATTGATGACAGCGAGGAAGCCGTCGCCGCCTTGAAAGCACGGAAAATCGAAGCGATTGCGGCCAACGCCGTGACGGCGTTGAAAGCGTCCAATGTCGCTGCAGCGAAAAACCTGATTGTTGCGGTGCCCGATTGCTTCGAGGCCGGACAAATTGTGGAACAGGCGCGTGCGAAGAACGCCGGGTTGCGGATCATTGCGCGCGCGCATTCGGACGCGGAAGAAAAATACCTGAAGCAATACGGCGCCGACGAAGTTGTTCAAGGCTCGCGCGAAACCGCGGACGCTATGCTCAATAGTCTTGATACGCCGCCGCCGATATCGGGAGATGATGCCAAGCGATAAACGGCGAAGTCAGCAGGCAGCGGCTGCACGGCCCGTTATAGTGGCGTTTCGCCGATGATCGTACGCGGTGTGGTTGCGCGACCACTTTCTGCCGCCATTGTGACTTTGACTTTCTCAAATTGGCGCAATACTCAAGAGCCTTTAAGCGACCGATGCTGGCGCATGCTATCGCGTGCGCGGTGACGCCACTGGGTTAACCAAGTGGTGCGCTTGACGATTTGAGGGCGAGGGCCGGGACGTGAAGCCAGTACTCAAGCAACTTGCGGCGTGGCTCGTAGTGATCCTGGGAATGGCCGGACTTGCCGGCGGTCTCGGCCTCTACAAGCACCGGGAAATTCAGGCGGCGCAAATCGCTGCCGCAGCATCACCCGAACCTGTCGAGGCGGTCGACACTGCAGCCGTGCGGCGCGGTGCGTGGTCGCTTTCGGCGCGTGCGATCGGAACAGTGGTCGCCAAGAAGCAGCTTGAAATTCGCAACGAGCTGGCGGGCAGTGTTTCCGAAATCGGATTCCAGTCCGGCGCCATTGTCGACCAAGGCCAGCTTCTGGTGCAATTCGATGTTCGCCAGGAGCGCGCGTCACTTGCGGCAACCGAGGCTGAAGCGCAATTGGCGAAGCAAACGCTCGATCGCCGCATCGGCTTGACGAGCAGTCCGGCATTCTCGCCGCAGGAAGTCGATCGCGCGCGGGCAGAGTCCGCCGCCGCCACGGCGCGTGCCCGCAGCCTTGAGGTCGCGATCGAAAAAAAGCGCATCGTCGCGCCGTTCAAAGCCCGCGTCGGGATCACCGACTTGCAGCCCGGCGCTTATCTCGAAGCCGGTACGCTGATCGGTCGCCTGCAGGGCATCGACGACGATGCCTTCGTTGATTTCTCGCTGCCGCAAGACAGCGCTGCCGCGCTGCATCCCGGCAGCACTGTGACAATCTCTGGCGCGGCCATTCCCGGTGGCTCGGCGACCGCAAAAATCGCGGCCGTCGACGACAGCATTGATAGTTCGAACCGCGCGGTGCGTTTTCGCGCGGTTGCGGCGGGGCTTGGTCAGGCGCTGCGGCCGGGCACGTTCCTCGACGTCGTTGCCGAGATATCGAAGCCGCACGACGCGGTGTTCGTACCGTTGACAGCCGTTCGGCGCTCGCCCGATGGCCAGCACGTGTTCGTCATCGTCGACGATCAGGGAAAAATGCGGGCGAAGCAGCGGGGCGTCGAAACGGGCGTCGTGCAGGATGATGAGATCGTGATCGAGAAAGGCCTCGTTGCCGATGAGATCATTGCGGCATCGGGTTCGTTCAAGCTGCGCGACGGACTTGCCGTGCAAGTCGATCCGCCAAAGCAACCTTCGGCCGCGACGGGCGTCAATTGAAAATCTGAGGCGCCTCTATGCGTGCGATTGAAGTCTTTGTCCGCCGGCCCGTCATCGCCATCGTGCTCAATCTGGCGCTGGTGCTCGTCGGATTGCGCGCGGCGACGCAGCTTCCAATTCAGCAGTATCCGCGCATTGAAAGTTCTTCGGTCATCGTCACGACGATCTACATCGGCGCGTCCGCCGAAGGCATTCGTGGTTTTGTGACGACGCCGATCGAGCGTGCCGTGTCGTCGATCACCGGCGTCGATTATGTGGAATCGACGAGCGTGCCAGGACTCTCGACCGTCACGGTGCGTTTAAAGCTCAATCATCCGAGCACGGTGGCGCTTGCCGAAGTTGGCAATCGGCTCAGCCAGATCCGCAGTGAGCTTCCCGCAGAAGTGGAATCGCCCGTCGTCGAGGTGCAGCGCGCCGACCGGCCATACGCGACGTTCTATGTCAGCGTGACGTCGGACGCGATGACGCAATCGCAGTTGACGGACTATCTATCGCGCAACATTCAACCGCGCCTCAGCACAATCGCCAATGTGCAACGGGTCGGCCTCGAAGGGGCTCGGCCCCAGGCGATGCGGATTTGGCTGGATTCCGAGAGGCTCTCGGCCTTCGCGCTCAGTGCGGTCGACGTCGAAGCCGCGCTGACCCGGAACAACTTTCTCGCCGCCGTCGGCCGCACGAAGAGCAATCAGATCCAGGTCGACCTGCTGGTCAACACCGATCTCAGAAGCGTCGATGAATTCGAACGCCTGATCGTGCGCGAGGATGGCAATCGGATCGTCCGCATTTCCGATATCGGCCGCGTCGAGCTTGGCGCCGAGGAAGACACGTCTAACGTCCGCCACAACGGCAAGGATGCCATCTATCTGGCGGTCTGGCCGTTGCCCGGTACCAACGAACTTAGCGTCGCTTATGCGTTGCGCGACGAGCTGGAAAAAATCAAACCGATCCTGCCGAAGGGCATGGAGATCGCGCTGGCCTATGATGGCACGGTCTATATGGAAAACTCGCTGAAGGAGATTGCGATCACCTTCACCGAGACCGTCGCAATTGTCGGTCTGATCGTGTTTCTCTTCCTCGGCTCTGCGCGCAGCGCGCTGGTTCCACTGGTGACGATCCCGATTTCGTTGATCGGCGCGATGGCGGCTATGTCGGCAATGGGCTTTTCGCTCAATTTGCTGACGCTGCTGGCAATCGTTCTGTCCGTCGGACTTGTGGTCGACGATGCGATCGTCGTGGTCGAGAACGTCTCGCGCCACATGCGCAACGGTATGGGACGTATTGAGGCGGCGCTTGTCAGCAGCCGGCAGCTTTTCGGCCCGATCGTCGCGATGACGATCACGCTCGCGACGGTTTACGCGCCGATCGGTTTTCTGTCGGGCTTGACCGGCGTGCTGTTCAAGGAGTTCGCTTTCACGCTCGCGACGGCGGTGATCGTCTCTGGCTTGGTCGCGATCACGCTGTCGCCGATCATGAGCGCATACACGGCGCCGGAAGGCGGTCACGAAGGCCGCTATGCACGTTTCATCGGACACACGCTCGACAAGGTTGCGGATGGTTACGGTCGGCTGCTCGAAGGCGTCCTGAAATTCAAGGCGCAGGTCTTAATGTTCGGCGCGTTCATCTGTGTGCTCGCCGTCCCGCTATTCATGTTCTCGGGCAAAGAGCTGGCGCCTGTTGAGGACGAAGGCTTCATCCTGTTGATCGTCAATTCGGCGCCCGACGCCTCGCTGAAATATACGACCGGGCACATGGACAAGGTCTACAGCGTCGGCAAGACGTTGCCCGAGTTCGACGCGATGTTCGAAATCGTCTTCCCGTCGAACGGCTTCGGCGGATTTTTGTTCAAGAACTGGCACGACCGCGAACGCTCGGCACATCAAATTCTTCCAGAGGTCTTCGGCGCGGTTTCGCAGATCAAGGAGCTGCAGATTTTTCCGGTTCTGCCGCCGGCATTGCCGGGCGCGGGCAACTATGACGTCGAACTCGTGATGAAAGGTCCGGGCACGGCCGAGCAGATGGCGCAATACGCCGGACAGCTTGTTGGTGCGGCGTTCGGCAGCGGGCAGTTCATGTTCGCCGATACCGATTTGAAGATCGATCTTCCTCAGGTGCGCGTGATCGTCAATCGTGAGCGCGTCGCCGACCTCGGTCTCGACCTCGCCGACGTCGGGCGGCAGCTCGGCATTCTGGTGGCAGGCAACTACGTCAATCGTTTCACGCTCGATGGCCGCGCTTACAAAGTCATCCCGCAGGTTGGCACGGATGCGCGCGCGGCGGCGTCCAAGCTGCTCGACTACAAAATCCGCACGCGCGACGGCAAGCAGGTGGCGATCTCGTCGCTCGCAACGCTTGAGTCGTTCACCGCCCCGCGCACTCTCGCCCGCTTCCAGCAGACGGACAGCTTCCGCGTCTATGGCGGCGTCAAGCCGGGCATCACGAAGGCGGATGCGCTGGCGACGCTCGAAGAGGCGGCGCGCAGCATCCTGCCGCCGGGGTATACGATCGATTACGCCGGTGAATCGCGCCAGATACGGCAGGAAGGCACGACGCTCGCCGGCACGCTCGGATTTGCGATCATGCTGATCTACCTCGTGCTTGCGGCGCAGTTCGGAAGCTTCCGCGATCCGTTCGTCGTGCTGCTTGGATCGGTGCCGCTGGCGCTGTCGTCGGCGCTGGTGTTCACGTTCTTCGATTTCACGACAATCAACATCTACAGCCAGATCGGCTTGATCACGCTTGTCGGCCTGATTGCCAAGAACGGCATTCTGATCGTCGCATTCGCCAACGAATTGCAGGAAGCCGGCATGGCTAAGTTAGATGCCATCAATGAAGCGGCGAAGACGCGGTTGCGGCCAATCCTGATGACGACGGCCGCCACTGTCTTCGGCCATTTGCCGCTGGTGTTCGTGACAGGCGCCGGTGCCGAAGCGCGCAACAGCATCGGGATCATGCTGGTCAGCGGCATGGCGATCGGCACGCTCTTCACGCTGCTCGTGCTGCCGGCGGTCTATCTCATTTTCGCAGCCGATCACCGGCACGCGACGGAGGCAGCTGCTGGCGGCGCGCAGGCAGCCAAAGCGCCGGCTGCCGGACCACGGGGCGCCGCCGACGCGACGGCCTGATCTGAAGGGCTACGAAAAGATAGAGGGTAACTCGCCTCAGTAGCGTTGGTGCCTATCGCAGCTGGTGCAAATCAGATTATGCCTGCCGTGGCGGCGTTGGAACGCCAGCACGCCTGACCGCGCATTGCCCGTGACGCGAGCAGCGCGCGCGACAGCCTTCACCGTCCTGCAACACGACTATGACTGGATGCCCGTTAAACGCGTAAGCCGGGGGATCTCAGATGTGGTTTTTTCTGCTGCTGTTGAAGCCGCGGTACATGGCGCTGACGCTGGCCTGCGCCGGCTTTTTGATCTTCGTGATCTGGGCAGCGCTCGTGCCGGGCGCGCGTGACTGGCTGACAATCCCAATCATATTTTTTGGCTACTTCTTCGCGCGCGGTACCTACGACGTCTTTCAGACGCGTCATGCCATTCTGCGCAACTACCCGATCACCGCGCACTTGCGGTTCCTGTTCGAAGAAATCCGCCCTGAGATGCGGCAGTACTTCTTCGAGGACGACAAGGATGGTCTGCCGTTCGCGCGTGACAAGCGCGCGATCGTCTATCAGCGTGCCAAGGGTGCACTCGACAAGCGGCCATTTGGCACCGCGTACGATGTTTACGGCACGCATTATGAATGGCTGCATCACTCGCTTTCGCCAAAACCTGCAGCAAAAGACCCTTTCCGCATCACCATTGGCGGCGCAAAATGCACGCAGCCCTATTCGGCGTCGGTCTTCAATATTTCTGCGATGAGCTTCGGATCGTTATCGGCGAATGCGATCCTGTCGTTGAACAAGGGGGCGAAGCTCGGCAATTTTTTTCACGACACGGGCGAAGGCGGATACAGCCCCTATCACAAGGAGCACGGCGGCGACGTCGTTTGGGAAATCGGCTCCGGATATTTCGGATGCCGGACGCCGGAAGGACAATTCTCGCCTGAGGGCTTTGCCGAGGCGGCAAGCAATCCGCACATCAAGATGATCGAATTGAAACTGAGCCAAGGCGCGAAGCCGGGGCACGGCGGTGTGCTGCCCGCCGCCAAGCTCACCGAAGAGATCGCAGCTATTCGCGGTGTGCCGCTCGGTCAAGACTGCATTTCACCGTCGGCGCATTCCGCATTCTCGACGCCGATCGAGTTGATCGAATTTATCGCGGAGCTGCGGCGCTTGTCCGGCGGCAAGCCGGTCGGATTCAAACTGTGCGTCGGCCATCCCTGGGAGTTCGCGGCGCTGGTCAAGGCTATGCTGGTCTTGGACGAGACGCCGGACTTCATTGTCGTCGACGGCGCGGAAGGCGGCACGGGCGCAGCACCACTCGAATTCATGGATCACGTCGGCATGCCGTTACGTGACGGGCTGACGTTCGTCCACTCGATGCTGACGGGCGCCAATCTGCGTCATCGCATCAAGATCGGTGCGGCGGGCAAAATCGTCACCGGATTTGATATGGCGCGCGCCATGGCGCTTGGCGCGGACTGGTGCAACTCGGCGCGCGGCTTCATGTTCGCGGTCGGATGCATCCAGGCGCAACAATGCCATACCGATCGTTGCCCGACCGGCGTCACCAGTCAGGACCCGCTCCGGCAACGTGCCATCGTCGTCGCGGACAAATCTCTTCGCGTTCGGAACTTCCATCATGAGTCGGTCAAGACGTTGGCCGAACTCATCGGAGCGGCGGGGCTTGAGCGCCCGTCGGATCTGTCGCCGCACCACATCATGCGGCGCATCTCAGCCGACCGCATGACGTCGTTTGCGGAAGTCTATCGGATGCTCGCGCCAGGCGCGTTGATCGATGGCACCGCGACGGGGCGAGAGCGCGACGCCTGGGACTTGGCCCGCGCCGACAGTTTGGCGGCGGCCGTTGCGAGCCGCTGATAATAGCGTGCGCGCGTACCTGCGGCGCTCATCACGTCGCGTAACTATGCCGTGAATAATTCGCTTAAAGTGTCAATTGACGTAATCTGGTGCGCCTCGGGGTGATATGACGGCGTATTGGCGCTACGCAGTAAGCAGGCAGCGTTGACTGGAAGATCAGCGTTAGTGCTTCCGCCTGTATGGCGAGGAGTAGCGATATGCCAGCCAACAGAATTTTCTCAGCGAGCGAACTTTCCGATTTGCGGCGGGTCTACGACGACGTGAGCCACCGGCTTGACGCCACGGGGTTTGAGTTACCCGCAGCAGTGATCGCCGAAGCTGTCATGAATTGCGCGGCTTACTGCAGCGACAGCGATGAAATCTGCTCAAGGGCGGTCAAGCGGTTGTCGCTCGGGATGCCGACGGCGGCGTAACAAGACTTCTGGAGGGTTCTGGCCTCGCCATTCGTTTCTCGGAAAGAATTTCCTTATCTTGGTTCTGTCGCCCACCTGCGGTACAAGTGGAGCGCGCTAAACGCGGAGAGGGAACAAGGTATGGACGTGAAATCTATGATCATCGGCGCACTTGCCGTCGCGGTCGCTGTCCTTGGATATCTCTACTACGAAAGCCAGCAATCGAGCGTCAAAATCGACCTCCCCGGCGTCAAGATCGAAGGCAAGTAACAATCGGTTGCGCTTAGCGATCCCGGCGCTCGCCGGCAGTTTTGGCTGTCGCCGCAGCAGCGAGCGGTTTATCGCGTGGCGTGCGGTGGCCCGAAGTGACTCTGCCATTCGCGAGGGCCCCGGCCGACATTCGGCCGCAGGGCGGCCGCCGGATCAACAGCGCGTGCCCTGACGTTGCTTTGGTCAGTCAGCGCGCTTTTGTCATGCGCCTGCCGGCCCGCATTGGTGTGCAGCCCGCATTGGTGTAATGACATGGGCAGCATGGCTGATTTGAATCGCAAATTTTGTGTGGCGCCGATGATGGATTGGTCGGACCGGCATTGCCGGTACTTCCACCGTCAGCTGACGCGGCATGCGCTGCTCTACACCGAGATGGTGACGGCGGATGCGATTTTGCGCGGCGACCGTCAGCGGTTGATCGGGTATTCGCCCGAGGAACACCCGGTCGCTTTGCAGCTAGGCGGGTCGGATGCGGCCAAGCTTGCCGACGCAGCCGAGATCGGCGCGGCCTTCGGATACGATGAAATCAATCTCAACGTCGGTTGTCCGTCCGATCGCGTGCAGGAGGGGCGCTTCGGTGCGTGTCTGATGGCCGAGCCGTCGCTCGTGGCCGATTGTGTCCGTGCAATGCAGAGCCGCGTTTCTATACCCGTCACGGTCAAGTGCCGCATCGGCATCGATGATCAGGATGAGGAGCGCGATTTTCAGAACTTCATCGAGACGGTCGCTGACGCAGGCTGCGCCACGTTCATCGTGCACGCGCGCAAGGCCTGGCTCAAAGGGTTGTCACCGAAAGAGAACCGCGAAATTCCGCCGCTCGACTATCCGCGCGTCTATCGCTTGAAGCAGGCGCGCCCCTGCCTCGAAATCATCATCAACGGCGGCATCGAGACGCTCGACGCCTGCGATGAGCACTTGCGCCACGTCGATGGCGTGATGCTTGGGCGCGCCGCGTATCACGATCCGGCGCTGCTCGGCGCCGTCGATCGGCGCTACTATAACGGAGACGCGGACGACGTTTCCCGCGCAGATGCGCTTCGTGCGCTGATCCCCTATGCCGGGCGTCATGTTGCGGCGGGCGGAAAACTGTCGAATATCGCGCGGCATGTGCTCGGGCTCTATCACGGCCAAACGCGCGGGCGGGCGTTTCGGCGGCACTTGAGCGAGCAGGCCGTGCTGCCGGGCGCAACCGCGGACGTGATTGCTGATGCCATCGATATCGTCGAGGGTCGCGGTCAGATGCGCGGCATGGAAGCGGCGCAATAGGGACTAGCATGGCATTGGGATTGAGCGGCGAGGGGCTGGCACTTCTGATTGCCGCGCTCGTGCTCGCCGGGCTGACGGCTGGGTTTCTATCCGGGCTGCTTGGTATCGGTGGCGGCGGCGTGCTCGTGCCGGTGCTGTACGAAGCGTTCGGCGCAGCGGGCGTCAGCGAAGACGTGCGCATGCATATCACGCTCGGGACGACGCTCGCGGTGATCGCGCCAACGGTACTGAGTTCACTGCGCGCGCATCACGCGCGAGGCGCCGTCGATATGACCATCGTCAGGCGCATGGGGCCGTGGATATTTTTCGGCGTGACGCTTGGCATCGTCATCGCCAAGGGCGCGAGCAGTGAAGCGCTGCGCTGGGTGTGGGTGATCTTCGGCTCGCTGCTCGCTTTGAAGATGGCGCTCGGTCGCGACGATTGGAAATTGGCAGACGCAATGCCCAAGCCGCCGTGGCTTGAAATCGGCGCGTTCGTCATCGGTCTGCTGTCGACTTTGATGGGGATTGGCGGCGCGACGTTCACGGTGCCGCTGCTGACGTTGCACGGAATGCCGCTGATCAATGCGGTCGCGACGGCGACGGGCATAGGCCCGATCATCGCGGTGCCGGGCCTCATCGGATATATTCTGTCGGGTTGGAACGCGCCGGGCCTGCCGCCGCTGTCGCTCGGCTACGTCAGCCTTGGTGCGCTGCTGATCGCGCCGCTGGGTGTCATCGCGGCGCCGTGGGGCGTGCGCACCGCGCACGGGATTTCGAAGCGCAAGCTCGAAATCGCGTTCGCGATTTTTATCGCCTGCGTCGTCGCGCGGTTCCTCTGGACGCTCGTCGCTTGAGCAAGTGCCTGATGTTAACGCCGATACTTGGCGCTTAACTTTCCTTCGCGCTGGAGCGCGACGCTTGTTTCTGCTAGATTGGCAAAATCGCACTGAAACTAAAAACGCCGGTTCGGACATCTCCGAACCGGCGTTTTGTTTGACAGAGCTGCAGTCCGCCTCAGACCGCGATCTTCTGATTGTACTCGCCGACTTCGGGGAAACGGGCGAGCGTCTGATCGAGGTCTTTGAAGATCGCCTTCATGTTGGCTTCAGCCGTCGGGCTTTCGACGACAACGACGAGTTCGGGCTTGTTCGACGATGCGCGGATCAAGCCCCAGGTGCCGTCTTCAAGAACGACGCGGACGCCGTTGACGGTGATGAGCTCGCGGATCTTTTGGCCAGCAACGCGGGCGCCGGACTCCTGCTGGCGCTTGTAGTGTTCGATGACGCGGTCGACGACGCCGTATTTGACTTCATCGCCGCAGTGCGGCGACATCGTCGGTGAGCCCCAGGTTTTCGGAAGCGCATCGCGCAGATCGACCATCGTCTTGCCGGGGGCGCGATCGAGCATGTCGCAAACGGCGAGGGCTGCGACGAGGCCGTCGTCGTAACCGCGGCCGAGCGGCGTGTTGAAGAAGAAGTGGCCGGACTTCTCGAAGCCGACGAGCGTCTTGTTCTCGAAGTTGAAGCGTTTGATGTAGCTGTGGCCGGTCTTCCAGTATGTTGTCGTTGCGCCGTTGGCGACGAGGACCGGGTCGGTCGTGAATAAGCCCGTCGATTTCACGTCGACGACGAACTTGGCGTTCTTGTGGATCGCTGACAGGTCGCGGGCGAGCATGACGCCGACTTTGTCGGCAAAGATTTCGTGGCCGTCGTTAGCGACGACACCGCAGCGGTCGCCGTCGCCGTCGAACGCCAGGCCGACGTCGGCGCGATGTTCAAGAACCTTGGCCGAGACGGCGCGCAGCATCGCCATATCTTCGGGGTTTGGATTATGATGCGGGAAGTCGTAGTCGAGGTCGGTGTGCAATGGGATGACTTCGCAGCCGACGGCTTCAAGCACTTGCGTCGCAAACGCGCCGGCGGTGCCGTTGCCGCACGCGGCGACGACCTTGAGCTTGCGCTTCAGCTTCGGCCGGTCGGTCAACGATTTGATATAGCGCTCGGCCATATCGGCAACGAAAACGTAACGGCCGCCGGCCTTCGTCTCGAAATCGGCGTTGAGCACGATCTCTTTCAGTTGCGTCATGTCGTCGGGACCGAAGGTCAATGGCCGCGAGAGGCCCATCTTGATGCCGGTCCAGCCGTTGTCGTTGTGGCTGGCGGTGACCATCGCGACGCCTTCGACGTCGAGTGCGAACTGGGCGTAGTACGCCATTGGGGAGAGTGCGAGACCGATGTCGTGGACTTCAGCACCGCCGGCCAGTAGTCCGGTGATCAGCGCTTGTTTGACCTGGCCCGAATAGGACCGGTAGTCGTGACCGACGACGATGCGCTTCGGCACACCGCGCCGCTGGAACAGCGTCGCGATACCCAAGCCGACGGCGTTGAGTCCCATCAGATTGATTTCTTGCGGGAACAGCCAGCGTGCGTCGTATTCGCGAAAGCCTGTCGGCTTGACGAGGGGCAAGCGTTCGAAGTCAGCGGTGTTCGGTTTCAGGTCGGCGCGTGGCTTCGGCAGCATGTGACACCCTCAAGACGGGAAATGGCGGACGGGAGGTAGCAGTCGCTGAACGTGTGGCTTCGTACGAAGGCACGCGATTCCAATGACGGATTGGAAGCGTCTTGAACAGGCCAATAATGGCGTGGTCGTGATATAATTACTCGTGAAGCACGAGATCGTTCTTGCGCATTTCGACGCGGGAGAGGCGGCCGAGGAACGTCATACCGAGCAGCGTGCGATGGAGCTTGCCGCGTTCGGTGACGGCGCCGCGGATATTGCGCACGGTGATGCCGCCGATTGCGATCGAGCCGATTTCGACCGGCGCAACCTTGGCGACGCCGTTGGCGGTCGAGACCGCGTGGGTGAAATCGGCGGGCGTCAGATAGATACCCGCGCGCTCGGCGTCTTCGTAGGTCAGTGCAACGAGCGTCGCGCCGGTGTCGACCATGACGTCGACGTCGCGGCCGTTGATCTCGGCTGTGGTCTCGAAGTGTCCGTTGCTCGTGGCGCGGAGTGTGACGTCGCCGAAGGGGTCCGATACGGCGGACTGAACATTGTCTTCAGGCTGAGCGTCGCCGGTGGTGTCTGCGGTTTTCGCCGGGCGGAGTTTGACGCCTGAGGCGTCTGCGATCGTGCGATAGACTTCTTCTTTGTGCTTGATGACGTAGGCAGCGCCGCCCGATATCGCGATGAAAAACGCGACTGATGCGAACAGGCTTACGGTGCCAGACGAAACCGACATGGGTGCGAACCTCGGACACACGTTTGAGGCTGCCGGGATCGTCGCAGCCACGGTTATTCGCGGAGCGTCAAGAATTCCCCGCTCACGTCATAAGAAGCCAAACGTCTTAAGAAACTTATACCGAGCAAGTTTTCATTAAGATTTCCAGGCTGCGCGACGAGCGCCTCGACATCGTCGACGCGCAGCGCGCCGATCGTGATCGCGCGCAGGCGAACGGAGGCGGCATACACGGTGCCGTTGGCCGTTTGAACGGGCGTCGTGAAGGAGAGGCTTGCGGTATCGATGCCGGCCTTTTCTGCGTCCGAATGGCGGATCATGACGGTGCTGGCGCCGGTATCGATCAGCAGGTCAGCGGGCGCGCCATTGATCTGACCGTTGGCGATGAATTTGCCGTCGGCGGACTTGCGGATCAGAACCGAGACGGCGCGTTTGTCCGAGGGGCGCGCGGGGCGTTCGCTTGTTGCCGGTGCGGACGTGCCGAATAGCGCCGTTGGCGCGAACCACCACAGGGCTCCGGCCGCTATGGTGAGCACGGCGACTGTGATCAGGATTGCGGGGCCGCGTTCGATCTGGCCGCGCGATTTATGTGCGCCGACGTAGAGCGCGACCAGCAGACCGATGACGCCGGCCGCCGTAAAGCCGGCCGAGACAGCGTCGAGGACGCCAGTATGATGCTGAAAGAATACGAACAGGCCCGCGAGCGCGGCGACGATCAATGTCAGCCAGGCCAGCATCGCAGCCTCACGACTTCGATGACTTCAGCCGCGCCGGCAATTCCGCCATGATGCGGCGGCGGTCGGCGCTGCTGATCGACGACCAGATGCCGATTTCGTGGCGCGTGCGTCCGCAGCCGATGCAGAGACCGGACTTGAGATCGATCGTGCAGGTCTTGTTGCAGGGACTTTCCATCGGCGGTGCAGCGGACCCGGTTTTTTGATCGTTCGACATGCAAGCCTACTAGCGCGCGTCCGGCCGTTGCACAACACGGCAGATCAGCGCGACGAACCGGCGGCGCGATAGGGATCGTCGGTGCCGTAAGGCGATTGGGACTTGAGGCGCGGCTGGCGTTTTGTGCGCGGCTGCGGCTGTGGATCGCGGTGGCGTTCGTATCCGAGCGGCTGCAACGGCGCGACCGGGTGAAGTACGCGCTGACGCGGCAGCGTGACGGTAACGACGGTGCCTTTGCGCAGTTCCGATTGGAGATCGAACGTTCCGCCGTGGAGGTTGATCAGGTTCTGCACGATCGGCAGGCCGAGACCGGTGCCGCCTTCGGCGGCCTCATGGGCGAGCGATCCCTGACCGAAAGCCTGGAGGACGCGGGGAATTTCGTCTTTCGGGATGCCGGGTCCGGTATCACGAACCGCGAGCAGCTGCCCGCCGTCGGCGGTTTGTGCGACGGTGATCGTGATGCGGCCGCCCTTGGGCGTGAACTTCAAGGCGTTCGACAGCAAGTTGAGGCAGATCTGACGGAGCGCGCGCGGATCGGCCCAGATTTGCGGAAGATCGGTCTCGAAGTCTTCGATGATCTGCAAGCCTTTTGCGTCGGCGCGGATTTTGATCAAGCGTTCGCAGTCTTCGGCGATGTCCGTCAGGTGGATGGTTTCTTCGTGCAGATCGTAGCGGCCGGCTTCGATGCGCGACAGATCGAGGATCTCGTTGATGATGTGCAGCAAGTGATTGCCGCTCGCATAGATGTTGCTCGAATACTCGCGATAGGTCGTGTTGCCGATGGGTCCGAGCAGTTCCCGCTCCATGACTTCGGAGAAACCCATGATGGCGTTGAGCGGTGTTCTGAGTTCGTGGCTCATGGTCGCGAGGAAGCGCGATTTGGCTTTGTTGGCGGCTTCGGCGCGCAACCGCGCTTCATCAGAGATGGCGGACGCTTCTTCCAGTTCGGCGATGAGGCTGTCTTTTTCGGCGCGGTATTCGACCATCGCGAGCGCTGTCGAATGCAGGCCTTGAGTCAAGTACAGGAAGAAGACGTGGATGCCGATCGCCATCGAGGCGAGCGCGATGTAGAACGGGTCGGCGAGCAAAAATAGACGTCCGGCGACGGCAGCCGTCATCGGAACGGTGCCCGCAAGAAAGACATTGGTGAGCGTCGATGCGAACGTCATGCGCAGCGCGAGCACGACCATCAGCGTCGCGAAAATGAAGACGTGCGATGAGAACTGCGCTTCCGGCGCGAACGCCAAGCCTTTTGAAATGCCGATCAGGGCGAAGCCCGCGAGCGCGATGCCGTTCAACAATTCGATGCGGAAGAAATGCCGCCGCCATTCGCCGACATTGACGTCGCCGCGCGGCATGGCGAGCAAGCGCCGGCAAGAGTCGAGCATCGCGACTTTGGCGATGATCACCATCGCAATCCAGGTCGTCGCTTCGAGGAACGACGCCCAGAACATCGAGGCGATGTAAAAGATGAAGCACAGCGCCGGCATAGCGTAGGGCGTGCTGGTTTCGTTACGTGCGAACATCGTCAGGAGTTCGTATTCGAACTCGGGCTTGTTCTCGGTGCCGTGGGTCAGGCGGTCGCGATAGGCTTTGAGATCGCTTTCGCCGGATTTGGCGCGCGGCCGGCGCGCGCGCGGCCGCTCAGGTCTGTCGACAAGGTGCCCGTTGTCGTCCATCGCCTAAGCCGCTATCCCACTCAAAATGCTTCCGCGCCCGCAAGCGCGCGCGTCCCGGGTTAAATTGGGCCGAAATCAATAAATTAACCTTTAATGCTTGGCTCAAAATTGAAGGGTTTAAGATGCAACCGGGCAAGGCTTGGAAACGACGTCCTTACGCCAAAGGCCAGCAGGCGGCCGATCCTTGGCGCTATGCGCGGTATGGGGCGGCGCTGATCCTGGCGATCCTAAGTGCCGTCTACGGGCAAGATCGCCTGCGCGGACCAAACCAGGGGACTGCGGCCGGTCCGGTGCCTGAGCAGATTTCCGGCGCTGGGCGCGCGGTCGACGGCGACAGCCTGTTCGTCGGCCGCGACGAAATTCGCATGAAAGGCATCGATGCGCCGGAGGGCCGCCAGACGTGCACGCGCGATGGACGCACTTGGGCCTGCGGAGACGCTTCGCGCGACGAGCTGCGGCGCTTGATCGGGAAGGATGTCGTGCAGTGCCGTGTCTTCGAGCGCGACAAGCACGGGCGCTATCTGGCGGCGTGCTCGGCGGGTGGCCGCGATCTCAACGCCGGCATGGTCGCGTCCGGCATGGCGGTCGCGTATGGCGGTTACCTGCGCGAGCAGGGTGATGCGAAGGCCAAGCGGCGCGGGCTGTGGGCGTCAGAGTTCCAACAGCCGCGCGACTGGCGTCACGAGCGCGGCATCGGACAATAACGAAAGAGCAGCGCTTTAAGCGGCGACGCGCTCACGCCGGCGCGCAGCCTTTTTCGGAGCCGCGTCCTGTTGGGGCGTCTCGGTTGCGTTCGTTTCCTGTTGTGCCGTTTCCAATTGGACGGCAGTTTGCGTCCAGCGGGCACGATCGGCCTGAGCTTCCAAGTCATCGCGCAGGAATTCGAGGTCGAGGCCGGCGGTCTTCAGCGTCTGCAAAACGTCCGAGACGGGTTTGCTCCGCGCCGAAACGGCGGCCCACACGACGGCCGCCCGCTGGCCTGAGGCGCAGAACGCCAGAACTGGTCCCGGCAATTGCGAGAGCGTGGTTTCGGCGAGCGCGACGGTCTCGTCGGCAAACAGGTCATGCTTGGTCGTCGGAATGTGTGCGTACTTGAGGCCAGCGGCAGCAGCGGCATCACGCGCCTCGTCGCTGGTGATCTGGCTCGACGCCTCGCCGTCTGGGCGGAAATTGATCACCGATTTAAACCCGCGGTCTGCCAGCTCGGCAAAATTCTCATCGGAAAGCGCAGCAGAAACAACGTACTGCGGCGTAAGGGTGGTGCTTTTTGCCATCGTATGCCAAGGACCATCTGAGTTTTGACTGGTCGAAGTGTACGGCCGCGTATGGCTGTCGGCAACCCGCGAGGTGGTGTTTCGAGCAAAAAAATACTAATTATCAGATTGACTTGCGGCTTCGGCAAAATGATTATCTAATAAACTGCATTCCTTAGAAAATGCGTTCTTGCCTCGGAGGCCCGCCATGCCCGACGAAATGGATATCAAGATCCTTCGCATCCTGCAGGACGATTGCACCCGGCCTGTCGCAGATATTGGAAAAGAGGTCGGCTTATCTACGACGCCCTGCTGGCGGCGCATCCAGAAGCTGGAGGAGGCCGGCGTCATTCGCCGCCGGGTCGCGATCCTCGATCCGCAGCAGGTCAACGCCGGCGTGACGGTTTTCGTGTCGATCAAGACCGACCAGCATTCGCACCAGTGGCTCGAAAAATTCCACGCGGCGGTCACCGACTTTCCCGAGGTCGTCGAATTTTACCGCATGTCGGGCGAGGTCGATTATCTGCTCCGCGTCGCCGTGCCGGATATCGCAGCCTACGACGTGTTTTACAAAAAGCTGATCTCGCGCATTGAAATCGCGAAGGTGTCGTCGGCATTCGCGATGGAGCAGATGAAATACACGACCGCGATGCCGTTACAGTTCGCAGCGACCGTGCAGAGTACGAAGAGCGAGCGCGACTAAGCGCTGCCGCCGCTGCCGAGGCGTGTGATCAGGCTTGACGAATCCCAGCGGTTGCCGCCGATCTTCTGGATCTGTTCGTAATACTGTTCGAGCAGTGTGGTAACCGGCAGCTCGGCGCCGTTGCGTTTGGCCTCATCGAGAACGATGCGCAAGTCTTTCAAAATCCAATCGACGGCGAAGCCGAAATCGAATTGACGTTCATGCATCGTCTTCCAGCGGTTTTCCATCTGCCAGGATTGCGCGGCGCCTTTCGAGATCGTTGCCATGACGGCGTCGAGATCGAGGTTGGCGCTCTCTGCGAAATGGATGGCTTCGGCCAAGCCCTGGATGACGCCCGCGACCGCAATCTGGTTGACCATTTTAGTGAGTTGCCCGGCGCCAGATGCGCCGATGCGGCGGACGCTCTTGGCATAACAAGACATCAATGGCTCGGCTTTTTGGTAGGCCGCTTCATCACCGCCGCACATGATCGTCAGCGTGCCGCCCTCGGCCCCGGCCTGTCCGCCGGAGACGGGGCAATCGAGAAACGTGTAGCCTTGCGCGGCCGCGGTTGCGGCGAGATCGCGCGCGACATCGGCCGATGCCGTCGTGTGATCGATGAAAATGCTGCCGGATTTCATGGATTTGAAGGCGCCATCCGGACCGGTTGTCACTAAGCGCAGATCGTCGTCGTTGCCGACGCAGGCAAAGACAAAGTCGGCGTCGCGCGCGGCATCAGCGGGCGTCTCGGCTGTTTGTCCTTCGCCGTAGTGGCGAACCCAGGCTCCGGCTTTGGCGGGCGTGCGGTTGTGAACGGTAACGCTGTGCTGGCCGCGGCTCGCGAGGTATCCCGCCATCGGATAGCCCATGACGCCCAATCCAAGCCAAGCCACTTTCGCCATCGCCGGTTCGCTCCCGTGTATCGCCGCCGCTTACGTCTTCGGCGCATTTCGAGCCGTTCTAATGTATTCAGCTCTGCATTGTCACTGCCTGCGTTCCGCGTTAGGCAGCGACCATCAATTGCAAGGTGATCGTTCGAAATGAAATCGACTGAAACGGCGGCGAGCGCCGACGCGCCAAGTGTGACCCTTGCCGACGTGCAGCGCGCAGCGGCAACGGTGAAGGGCGCCGTCATCAACACCGACTTCGACGTCAGCCGCACGCTCGGCGAGATGTTCGATTGCGACGTCTGGCTGAAATTCGAGAACCTGCAGTTCACCGCCGCCTACAAGGAGCGCGGCGCGTTGAACAAGCTCGCGTCGCTTTCAGAGAAGGAGCGCGCCTGTGGCGTCATCGCGATGTCGGCGGGCAACCACGCGCAGGGCGTTGCCTATCATGCGCGCCGTCTGAATATTCCTGCGACGATCGTCATGCCGTCGGCGACGCCGACCGTGAAGGTTGAAAATACGCGCAAGCTTGGCGCCAAAGTCATTCTCGATGGCGCATCGTTCGAGGATGCGTCGGCGTTCGCGATGACATACGGCACGATGCACGGGCTGACGTTCATCCATCCGTTTGACGATCCCCACGTGATCGCCGGGCAAGGGACTGTCGCGCTCGAAATGCTCGAAGCCGTACCCGATCTCGACACCTTGATTGTGCCGATCGGCGGCGGCGGATTGATCTCCGGCGTCGCGACCGTGGCGAAGGCGATCAATCCAAAAATCCGGATCATCGGTGTCGAGGCGCAGCTCTATCCGTCGATGTTGAACGCCATCAAGCATTCGCACTTGCCGGTTGGTGGTGACACGCTCGCCGAAGGCATCGCGGTCACAACGCCGGGCCGGATCACGCGGCCGATCATCGAGAAGCTGGTCGATGATATCGTGCTTGTCTCGGAAGCCGATCTCGAACGCGCGATCACGCTGCTGATCACGATCGAGAAGACCGTGGTGGAGGGCGCAGGCGCCGCTGGGCTCGCGGCGATGATGATGGACCCGCGCCGCTACAAGGGACACAAGGTCGGGCTGATCCTGTGCGGCGGCAACATCGATACGCGCCTGCTGGCGAGCGTTCTGACGCGCGATCTGGCGCGCGAGGGGCGCTTGTCGCGGCTCGCGATCGACGTGCCGGACCGGCCGGGTCAGCTTGCTAAAATTGCCAGCGTCATCGGCGGCGCGTCTGCGAACATCGTCGAAGTCTATCATCAACGCGTTTTCACGGACGTCCCGGCAAAGGGGACCGAACTGCACCTCGTCGTCGAGACCCGCGACCGCGACCACATCGAGGCGGTCGTCGAGGAACTGCGCAAAGCGGGATACTCGGTGACGATCAAAGGGTCCGGCGGCGGGCCTCGTTGATTGCTCACGGCGGCTCCGCTTCCCGGAACCGGCCGACATTCGCGTTTGCGCGCGGCTGAAACGGAATAGGGCCCCACGCTGGGAGAGCGTGAGGCCCATTGGAAGTTTTTCGGCAGGATCAGTGCAGGGTCAGTTGGAGAGTACGGTCGTCGAAAACGTGGGCGATTGCGATTTCATTCCGTGTGCCGTTGCCAGCGATGCGAGCAGCATGACGCTCGCGACTACGAAGCAAGCTATCAAGCTCAGCCGTGTCAGGCGGGAGGCCCTTCCGTCAGCGAGCTTCGCGGCGTTGAGGTCCATCTCGGTCTCGGTCAGTGTTTGGATCAGATAAGTTTCTTGTAACCGATAACCTCTTGTTAGTCGAACCTAACCGTTCTTCATGGCTAATCGCCAAAGTGTAAATTTCATAGATTTTTTATGGAGTTTAAAGGCGCCCTAAGGCGTGTCCGATTTTGGTGCGCGCGCACGAATTGCGGTGATGGTCTCGCGGACAGATATCGCTTCGGTCTCAGTGATGAGTTCGATGACGGCGGGGCGATCCGCTGCGAGCGCGCGCTGCAGTGCCGGAATAAACTGCGCGTTCTCGGTGACGCGCTCGGCATGCGCGCCGCAACTCTCGGCCCATTGCACGAAATCGGGATTGGTCAGGGTCGTCGCTATGACGCGACCGGGATAACGCTGCTCTTGATGCATGCGAATGGTGCCAAGCGATGCGTTGTTGGCGATGATGATCACGATGTTGAGGCCGTATTGCACCGCCGTCATCAGATCGGATGCCGTCATTTGAAAACAACCGTCGCCGGCCAGCGCCACGACGGTGCGTTGCGGATACGCGAGCTTGGCCGCGATGGCTGCGGGCAAGCCGTAGCCCATCGTGCCGGAGACCGGCGCCAACTGCGTGCCATACATCTTGTAGACGAAATAGCGCTGCAGGAACGCTGCGTAATTTCCGGCGCCATTGGTGAGAACCGCGTCTTCGGGAAGCGCGGTGTTGAGAGCTGCGACGACGTACTCAAGTTGCACGTCGCCGGGCGTTGGCCGTGGCCGCAATGAGGCTTCATACGCCGCGCGCAGATCGCGCCGCCAGATGCCCCAAGGCGGCCGTTCGCTTGGCAGTTCGAGATCGGCGAGGGCGGCGGCGGCCAGGCACGGTGACGCAACGATCGAGAGTTTCGCTGCAACTGTCGAGGCCGGATCGTCTGCGTCGGGTGCGATGTGGATGATGGTTTGATCCGGTTCCGCGCCGCTTAGAAGAGCGAAGCCTTGCGTCGTCACATCGCCGAGCCGCGTGCCGACGGCAATGACGACGTCGGCGGCTTTCAATCCGGCCGCGAGCGACGGATCGATCGCGAAGCCAGCATGGCCCACGTAGCAGGCATGGCGATTGTCGAAGTGATCTTGCCGGCGGAATGCAGCGACGACCGGCAGGTCGAAACGGTCAGCGAAGACGGCAAGATTTTGGGCTGCTTCTTCGGACCACTCCGAGCCGCCGATGACGACGAGAGGGCTTTCGGCACTGGCCAGGGCTGTCTGCATTGCGTCGATGGCGGGGGCTTGCGGCGCGATCGCGACAGCAGCCGTGCGCGACGCCGGTTGGGACTGAAACTCCTCGCTCAAGACGTCCTCAGGGATGCCGATGACGACAGGTCCCATGCGGCCCGATAGAGCGGTGCGAAACGCGCGTGCCAGCGTATGAGAGAGTTTGTCAGCCGACGATATACGCGTCACCCACTTGGCGAGGCCGCCGAAGAGCGCATCGAGATCGATGGATTGAAATGCCGGCAAACCGTCCATGCGGCGCGGCGGCAGGCCGACGATCAATACCATCGGCGTTGCGTCTTGGCTCGCGACGTAAACACCGCTGACGGCGTTCGCGGCGCCCGGGCCGCGCGTCACGAGCGCGACGCCGGGACGTCCCGTGATTTTGCCGGTCGCCTCCGCCATCATCGCCGCGGCGGCCTCACAGCGGCAGGTGATGGGCCGGATCGCGGTCTCGCCGTGGAGGGCGTCGAGCGCCGCGATAAAGCTTTCGCCGGGGACTGTGAAAATGTGGCGAACGCCCTCGGTCGTCAGACAGTCGACGAGAATTTGACCGCCGGTCGGCATGATGGGATGAGGGCTCAAAGTGAATGTTTGCTGGCGTTGCCTGAGCATTTAGCCAAGCGATAAGCGCTCCGCGAAGCACATTCGCTGCACTCGGTTAGTGAACAGCCGCTGTTGCGGCCGAAGGAGTCGCAGAATTGCGGGGATGACGCTGCTTCGCGGCGTGCCGAGACGCTGCGAAGTCCCTAGTTTGGCAGCGGGAATCGGAATGCCGGGAGGCGATCGGGTGGGTGCTGGAATGCGCGTTAACTGCGTTTGCCGCCGCATGGCGGTTTTGGGGATTGCGGGGTGATCGCGACGGACGGACGCTCGATGTCACGACTTTCAACTGGAGCTATGCGACGCGCCGGGCGATCCAGAAGGAGCTGACCAGGCAAGGGCTGTATGCCGGCATGCAGCACGGGCTTTTCAATGCCGCGACGCGAAGGCGCTGCTGGCGGTCGCACAGCCTTGAGTGGCCATTTTGCCGGCCGCGATTTTGCCGGTCGATGCGTGTTGGAAACCATAAGTCGCGAGCGGCGCTGCGGGCCGTATAGCAATCGCCATTATTGTGCCAATCAAACATCGGCGTAAGGGGACGTGGCCTCGGATGCGGCCAGGGGGGCTGTCTGGGGGGGCTGTCTTTGGGCTGCTGGAGTTTTGCAATGCGGGCGGGTGCGAAGAGGGGGCGTTTGTTCGCGCGGTACGCCGCGCCTGCGATCGCTGCTGCCGTATTCGCCGCCGTCCCGATTGCGCTTGCGCAAGCGCCGAGCCCGGTGCCGACCCCCGCTCCGGTGCAGCGTCCGGCACCGGCGCCGTCCGCAACGCCGCCGCCAGACGGCGCGGTCATTCTGCCCGCGCCTCCGCCAGCGCTACCGGTCGCGCAGCCGATCCTGCCTGCCGATCCTGGCGTCGTTATTCCGAAACGGCCGACGGAGCCGCGGGCCGCGAAAGCCTATTCCGTTTTCGAGACACACTGCGCGCGGTGCCATCAGACGGGCAAGCTTGAAAACCCGCTGGCGTCGGGAAGCATCGCAAATATTCTGAGTATCGACCGCCTCGCCGCTGATCCGCGCGTCGTTCGGCCGGGCATCCCGGATGCGTCCCTGATCTACGACATTCTCGTCACGCGCCACGCGCCGCTTGAGATCTACGGCACCGGACCCGAGGCGCCCGAGCCGCAGCTTGAAGAAATCCAGGCCGTGCGCGAGTGGATCCGCGACCTCAATCCCCGCGTCCAGTCGTGCCCAGATCGCAAACCCCTCAAGCAGGGTGATCGCGATACGTTGATGCGCGAGGCGCAGAGGCTTGAGCGCGAAAGCGTCAAGGATTTGCGTTTCGTTTCGCTGGAACATCTTTACGAGGCGTGCGTGCCGCTCGCCGATATCAAGGCTTACGGGCAAGCGCTCAACAAGCTGTTCAATTCGCTCTCGTGGGTGCGGGAACCCGCCAAGCTGACAGCGCTCGATGCAACCGGCACGTTGTTCTCGGTGCGCTTGTCGGATTTCGGCTGGGTCTCGGGGCATTGGGATTTGATCGAGCGCGATTATCCGAAAATTCCAGGGATCACGGTTCCCGATGACATCGTGAAGGCGGCAGGCACCGCGACGCCGCTGATCCACGGCGATTGGCTGGCCGCGGCGGCCGGTGAGCCACCGCTCTATTATGCGTTGCTCGGGCTTCCCGCGACGCTGTCCGAACTCGCGACATTGAACGGCGTCGATATCGAACAGAGCATCGCGTCGGGCGCGGCGCGGCGGATCGCGGTGCGCAATTCCGCGATCACGCGTGGCAACCGGATGATCGAGCGGCACGCGGCGCTGCACGGGCCGATGTGGCTGACGTATGATTTCGCGACGAGCACCGGCGCGCAGGACTTATTCGCGCACCCGCTTGGGCCGAAAGCGACGCCGACGATCAAGGCGCCGTTCAAGCCGGACGAAATCAGAAGCGTCTTTGCGCTGCCGAATGGCTTCTTCGGATACGGTGTTTTCGATAACGCCGGAAACCGCGTCGACCGCGTGCTTCCGGGCATCGAAAAGGAGTATGCGGGAACCGAGAGCAACGCGCTTGAGCCCATTACCAAAGCTGGGTCGCGGTGTTTCTCGTGCCATGTCTCCGGCATCCGCGCGCCGAAGGATGACCTAAGACCGAACATCAACGCGACGCCCGGCGTTCTTCCTGCCGACATTTCAGAGCGCGCTCTAACGATGCACGCGAGCGATAGCGAAACGTCGCTGCTTGCGAGCGGCGACAACGACAAATATCGCGAGGCGATGGAGCTTGCCGGTGTCGATCCCGATGTGCGCGTCAACGGCGAAGAGATCGTCACGGCGTTAGCGCGGCGCTATCGCGGCGGGTCGGACGTCAAGGCGGCGGTCGCTGAGGCCGGTCTTGATCGCGACGAGTTCGTCAAGACGCTGAGCCATACGGACGGCTCGGCGGCAGCGCTTGCGCGGCGTTTGCAGCAGGGCGTCCTGCCGCGTGCCGATCTCGATCTGTTGTTCGCGCTGCTCAACGGTGTCGAGAAGCCGCAAGCGCCGAAAGGCTCGGGCGGGTTTCTGCGCGACGTCAAATCGGAGATTGGCCTCAGCGTCTGGATTGACAAGTTACTGCCGAGCAAGGGCGATCTCGTCACGATCCGCACGCAATCGGATACCGACTGCTATCTGACGCTGATCAGCATCGATGCCGAGGGCAAGGGTACGGTCATATTCCCGAACGACTTCGAGAAGGAAAACCTGATCCACGCGAATGCGACGGTGCGCGTACCGGGTGTCGATGCCCCGTACCAGTTGCGCTTCAAGGCCGACGGCACGGAGACGCTGATCGGGCGCTGTTCGACATCGCCCAATCCGCCGACCGGCATCGAGCACGATTACGAGCGCCAGCGCTTCACGGTGCTCGGCAACTGGGAGATTTTCATCCAGGACACGCTCGTGACCGAAATGGAAATGCGGCGGAGCCCTGAAAAGGCAGAGCGGGCGCGAACTGCGAAAGCGCAGGCCGCTCGCCGCCGCCGCGACCAGGGCGTTGTAACGCCGAAGCCGGATACGTCTCCGGGCGTTGCGCTGCGCGACGGACGCGCCGTCGTCGTGATCGGCCGCGATTAGACTTCGCGTTCGAGCTTGACCAAAGCCAACACGGCGCCGGTAAAAATCGCCGCGCACGCAATCAGCGATTGCACGGCGAGCGTCGAGATGCCGGTGACGCCCTGGCCGATTGAGCAGCCGAGCGCGAGGACGCCGCCGATACCCATCGCTGCAGCCCCGCCGAGGTGACGCATGAAATCACCGCGGTTTTCGAAGCCGGCGAAGCGTGCCGTGCCCGCCAGCAGATTGGACAGCAAAGCGCCCGCGAGCACGCCGAAGACGGTTGAGGCCGCGAAGCCTGGGCTACCGAGCGCCGTCGAACGTTCGATCCAATCGATCGCGTCGCCGACTGGTTTGACGAAACTGAGTGATGCCGGTTGCACGGGCTGAACCGCGAAGTCGTCGTTCGCCATTCCGGTCAGCATCCAGCCGGCGGTTGCTAGAATGCCGATGCCGAGGCCAGCTGCGAGATTACGTGGCGATGACAGGATTTTGGCTTTGAAAACTGCGAAGGCGAGCAGCGGAGTTGCGACGATCGCGGCAGCGATGAGGCGTGCGCCGCTCGTGCCGCCGATGAGTGTCGTCAGGCTTTGAGTTGCGAGGCCGCGCGTTTTGAGATCGATCGCGGTCGCCGTGTCGATGGTAATGCGCGTCGCCGCGAATACGCCGCTGATCGTCGCGTAGGCCGCGATGGCCATAACGATCAGCGTGATGACGCCTCGCAGATCGCCGCCGCCGGTGCGGACAAGCGTGCGGCTCGGGCAACCGCCCGCGTAGACCATGCCGGCGCCGAATATCAAACCGCCGATGAGCGCGCCAAGCCAGTTGATGCGCGGCGAGAGATAAATCGATTTTGACAGATCGGTGACAGCATAAGCGTCGAGCAATTGCGCGCCGACGACGGCGGTCGCTGCGGCGAGCGCGACGGCGCCCAAGCGGGCGGCATTTCCGCACGTCCACCAGTCGGTGATCGCGCCCATCGTGCAGTAGTTGGCACGGTGCACGACGGCGCCGAAAATCGCGCCGATCAGCATGCCGCCGATGGTCATCGCGGTGTCAGGCGAAGCGGCGGTGAGAGCGCTCATATCGGGCATCTCCGGGGAATCAAACGGCGTCGTCTATGCGCGAGCTTTCGAGGCAAGCCGCGCCGCCGTCAATCGGCGTTCGCCGCAACCGCAAATAACGCGCTGCAAAGTTTCAGAGTTGCGGCACGGGATGCGTCATTGGCAACCCTGTTGCGAGGTCTTTGTAAAAGCCACTTTACAGGGGGGATGCGTAACCCTAAATGCTGCGACTTTCCTTTGCTGCGCCGCACGTTTGCGGCGCGTCTTTTGAGGTGGAGGCCACGCGCTCAATGGAAAAATTCAGCTCAGCGCTGGAAATGGTCAAGGCGATGAAACCGGATATTCCGGTATTCGCCGCTCGCCCACACGCGGCGGGCCGCGCGGCGCGCTGGTTCGCGCAGAATTTTCCGGGCGAAGTCGCCTACGCCTATAAGGCGAACAGCTCCGTGTTTCTGCTTGGCGCGCTCTACGGCGCGGGTATCACGCAGTTCGACGTCGCCTCCGTCGTCGAGCTGGAAGACGCCGCCACGATCCCCGGCGTTCGGCTGCACTTCATGCATCCGGTGAAGTCGCGGCACGCGATCCGCAAAGCGTACTTCGATTACGACATCAAATGCTTTGCGCTCGACAGCGAAGACGAGTTGCAAAAGATCGTCGAAGAAACCGGCGGCGCGAAGGATCTTGAATTGTTTGTGCGCATCGCCGTGCCAGCGAAGAACAGCCGTATTCCGCTCGAGCGCAAGTTCGGCGTTGTCGGGCAGAAGGCGCAGCGCCTGCTCGTCAAGACGCGGCAGGTTGCCGACGAACTCGGCATCACGTTCCACGTCGGTTCGCAGACGACGACGCCGGACGCTTACGCGATGGCGTTCGAGGAAGTGAAAAAGCTGATCGTCAAGGCGGGCGTGGTCGTTGACGCAATTGACGTCGGCGGCGGGTTCCCGTCGCGCTACACCGACAGCGTGCCGGCGCGTCTTTCGGAATTCATGGAGGTCATCAAGGCGTCGATGGCCAAGATGCCGGTGACCGATCAATGCCGTCTGATCTGCGAACCGGGCCGGGCTTTGGTCGCGGAAGCGGAAAGCCTGATCGTGAAGGTTGATCTGCGCAAGGGCGACGAACTCTACATCAACGACGGCGGCTATGGCGCGCTGTTCGACAGCGCGCAGCTCGGGTTCGTATTTCCGGTGCGCTTGATCCGAGAAGGTCTCGATCCGAACGAGCCGCTGGTGCCGTTCGAATTTTGGGGACCGACGTGTGACTCGATCGATCACATGAAGGGGCCGTTCTTGTTGCCGGCGTCGGTGCGCGAAGGCGATTACATCGAAATAGGTAATATTGGTGCTTATGGCCGCGCGATCTCGACGCGGTTCAACGGCTACGGCGCGTATCACGACGTGATCCTGCAGGACGAACCGATGTACTCGATCTACACGGAAGAAGATCTGCCGATCGCGAGCAAGGCGTGAGCCAAATTGTTTTGAGGACGATGTGATGTCGACTGCCGCTGAGTTAAGCGTCTCGGTGCCGGCCGAATGGGCGCCGCAAAAAGCGATCTGGACGGCGTGGCCGTCGAATGCTGGCGAGTGGAATGGCGATCTTGACGCGCCGCGCCAGGACGTTGCCAATCTCGTGCGGGCGCTCGCGCCGACGAATAAGGTATTCGTACTCGTCAATAACGACGAGGCGGAAGCGTCGGCGCGCGCTGCGCTGGGTGACGCCGCCGAACTCGTCCGCGCCAACTACGGCGATATCTGGCTGCGCGATACCGGGCCGATTTACGCGGCGACGACTGAGGGCGCTGTCGCGTTGCGTTTCGCGACGAATAGCTGGGGTGGAAAATACGATTTGCCGGACGACGCAACGGTCGGTGATGATGTTGCGCGCGTATCGAAGACGCCGGTCCGTCGGTTTGATTTTGTGCTCGAAGGCGGCGCGATCGATCAGGACGGCGAAGGCACGATTTTGACAACGCGGCAGACCTTGCTCAACCCGAACCGCAACGCATGGTCGAAAGAGCAGGCCGAAGCCGAACTTGCGCGCGCGTTCGGTGCAAAGAAGGTCATCTGGATCGACGAAGGCCTCCAGAACGATCATACCGACGGGCATATCGACAATATCGCGCGCTTCGTTGCGCCGGGCCGCGTCGTTTGCCAGGCGCCTGCCGGACCGGATGATCCCAATGCGGCGACGTTGAACGCGATCGCGGATACGCTTGCGCGCTCCACCGATGCGGCGGGCCGAACGCTCGACGTCGTGCGCATTCCGGGTGCGGGCCGCTATATCAATAGCCTCGGCGAGATTTCACCGGCGTCGCATATGAATTTCATCATTGCCAACGGTGTGGTCGTTGTCCCGGTGTACGGCACGGCGACGCAAGCGGCGGCACTCGAAGCGCTTCAGGCCGTGTTCCCCGATCGCAAAGTCGTCGGCGTCTCATCGAGGGGGTTGCTTGGCGCAGGTGAAGCCGGTGGCGGGTCGTTCCATTGCATCACGCAGCAGGAGCCGCGGATATGAGCAAGGATATGAGCAAGCGCACGGTCAGCGTCGCGGCGCTGCAGACCTCGTATGGCTCGGATATGAAGGCGAACATCACCAAGACCGAGAAGCTCGTGCGGGAAGCCGCGAAGCAGGACGCGCAAATCGTCCTGCCGTCGGAGCTGTTCCAAGGTCTCTATTTCTGCACCGAACAGAACCCGGCGTGGTTCGAGACTGCTTATCCGGCAGCGACGCATCCGTGCGTGATCGCGATGCAGAAGCTCGCGAAGGCATTGAAGGTCGTCATTCCGGTATCGATCTTCGAGAAGGACGGGCCGCGCTATTACAACAGCGTGGTGCTCGTTGATGCCGATGGCGAGGCGCTGGGTGTCTACCGCAAGAGCCATATCCCGGATGGCCCAGGCTATCAGGAGAAGTATTACTTCCGCCCCGGTGATACGGGCTTCAAGGCGTGGTCAACGAAGTATGGCCGCATCGGCGTCGGCATCTGCTGGGACCAGTGGTATCCGGAGACGGCGCGCGCGATGATGCTCGAAGGCGCGGAGCTTTTGTTCTATCCGACTGCGATCGGCTCCGAGCCGTATGACGGTGCGCTCGACACACACAAGCGCTGGCAACGCGCAATGCAGGGCCACGCGGTGTCGAATGCCGTGCCGGTGATCGCGTCAAACCGCATCGGTCTTGAAGACGTCGGCGGCAAGCAGAAGTTCTATGGCCACTCGTTCATTGCCGATCACACCGGCGAGCTTGTCGAGAAGTTCGGCGCGAAAGACGAGGGCGTCCTCGTTCATTCTTTCGATTTGGCCGAGATCGAAAGCTATCGCGCCGACTGGGGCTTTTTCCGCGACCGGCGCACGGATCTTTACGCAAAGCAGATAATCTGACGGTGCAGCGCAACAAATCCTGACGCATTCGTAGATATACGCGTGGCTGATCCGTCACGTCGCTACGCCGCCGTGCCCAAGCTGTTCAATAGTCGGCATCTGGCGATTGTGCTTGTCACAATTGCAGATATTATCCCAATAAAAACGGGATAAAGTCCTAGTTGCAGTTCCGATATTCCTATTTTTCCCGTTTATCCCAGGCCGGCGTGCTCGCGGCCCTGCCTTTTTATGCGGCACTTGCGCCGAGCGCAGGTTATGCCGAGCCGGCCATTGGGCAGTTTGAAATCAAGTCACTCGACGCCGAGCCGGGCGAAATCGAATTCCAGAGCCAGAACGATTACTCGTTCGGCCAGCCGCGGCTTAAAACGGCTCTCGATGATCACGGAGACGAGGTTGGCGACGGCAATAGCGTCGTGCGGCAACGGCATGCCCTCGAGCTTGAGTTTGGTTTTACGCGAACATTCAAGGGCCGTATCGGCATCGAGTACGAGAAGGAACGGTCGGAATTCGAACCTGGACAGCCGTCCGGAACGCATTACGACGCGCTCAAGCTTGACGAGATCGGTGGCGAATTGATCTGGGCGGCGTTTCCGCGGCATGGCGACGGCGTCGGTCTCGGGTTCGTTGTCGAGTACGAGCAGCCGTTGTCCGGCGAAGGCCCAAAACACCTGATTGGCGGGCCTATCTTTGAATGGGCCTCTGGCGCGTGGCAGGCAACGTTCAATCCGCTGCTGATCCAGCACTTCGGAGGCGAGCGCAACGACGACGGCAAGACCGACGAGAAGCTCGACTTCGCCTACACGGCGCGGATCATTTACGAACAGTCGCGCAGCATCTCCTGGGCGATCGAAGCCTACGGCACGATAGAGCGCCTCGGATCGACGGGTTCCCCTTCGGACGAGGCGGAGATCTTCGGCGATTTCAATCAGCATCGGATCGGCCCCGTCGTCTATTGGACGACGGCAATCGAGGGCGTCGGCCGGAGCCCGTTTCGTCCGGCAGCAGCCGATGGCGACGACGATGAGGAGACGCCGGCCATGACCATCGGCTTCGGTTTCTTAAAGGGCCTGAACGACAATACGCCCGACACGACACTCAAGCTGAGCTTCGAAGCTTTCTTCTAGAATGGCCCGTTATTGGCGGCATCCGCTGGCCGTTGCCCTGATTTTGGGCGCGGATTGCTGAGGATATGACAACGTAAGGCCTTGTTGGCGCACGGATTCGGCACCATAGACAACTCTATGGAGATGGCGAAGCAAGTCGGTGCGATCCCGGTGCGAAAAGGTTCGGACGGGCAGCTTGAAGTGCTGCTTGTAACCTCGCGCGACACGGGCCGCTGGATCATTCCGAAGGGCTGGACGTCAAAACGACTGACCGACAGCGAGGCGGCTGCACGCGAAGCACGTCAGGAAGCGGGCGTCAGCGGTAAGATCTCGTCGAAGCCGATCGGCGGCTATCGCTACCGCAAGCTGGAGGCCGACGGCGGACGTATGGTCGACGTGGCGGTATTCCTGCTGACGGTCAAAAAGGAAAAATCGCGCTGGAGCGAGCAAGATCAGCGCGAGCGCGCCTGGTTCGATGTCAAGGCGGCTGCACGGCGGGTCCGCGAAGCGCGACTGGCGGATTTGATCCGATCGCTGTCTTGAAGCCGCAACGGCCTTAGGCCGCAATATGCCGCGTCATCGAAGCCAAGCGACTGAAGATAGGCCTAGAGCGCCTGTCGAATGTGAGCGGTTTCGTTCTCCGGCTTCGCGGGCGCTTTCACATGCCGCGAAAAGATAGCCTCGATCGACCTGTACTCGAGCAAAACCACTGCGATCAGCGCAATCAGAAGGCTCATGAAAAGCGCGTAGATAAGCACATTCGTTTTGCCAATCGAACTTGAGATCGTCACAGGCCGCGCCGGTATGACTTCGCCCGTTGCAAGCAGTTCGCTTTCCTGAATGAGCGGCGCGTTCTCTTCGGCGTCCAAACGCGTCCGGGCGGCCGTCAAATCGGCGACAGCCTGCACCATCTGCGGATGCTTGGGGCCGAGCGTCATTGCAAGCTTCTGGATCGCGTTTTGCGCGGCGCTCTGTTGGGCGGCTGCCTCCTGAATTTTATTAGCGCGCTCGTGTTCAGCCACGACGAAGTTGACGACGCGCGCAGCCTCGTCTGGCGTGACGCCGGTATACGCGACGATGATGACGTAGGTGCGCGCCTCGTTCCAGACACTCAGTCGCTTCAGAAATTTTCGGTTGGCGACGTCGAGTTCGACCGGTGTCGGACTAGCGTCATCTTTGAGGCTGCCGAAGATGGACGGATACAACGCCGACAAGCGTTGCCCGGGCACGCGCTCGCGGATCATGCGGTCGATGGTGCGACGCGAGAACTCGGTCGATTGCAGACGGAACATCTGGCTTTTGACAAGAGCCGCCGCGTCGAGCTGCAGCGGCCGGTCGTTGCGATCAGTACTCTCGACCGTAAAGACGCGCTGAAAAATGGCAGTGCTCGTGTAGGCGGGTTGGCGGAGCAGCAAGGACAGGCATGCGGCGGCCAGCGCTCCGGCAACCAGGATCGCGATCCACCCTTGGTGCCGCCGGAACACCGCGAGCAACTCGGCGCCAGGCGTGCGCCAATCCGGAGCGCCGTTTATCGCCATGCGGTTGTCCGCGCGCCCGTTCGGCGCGAGGTGAATGCGCACATCATCCGGCCGCTTCAATGCCGCCTTCAGATTTGCGGCCTGTGCATACTTGCGACGACTCATTGCGGCCCAGACTCAGGTTCAACGGTGTTGGAGAAATCCATCAGGTTGTGCGTTTCATCGATCATTGTGACGACCGGGGCGGTTCTGCGTTTGCGTCAGCGGCGGTTTTCAATTCCGACAGTTCGGTTCGCACCTCGATGATGTCGCCGGGTTCGATCAAATCGTTGTCGGAGACCTCTACGGTCTGCGTCGCGCCATCCTTGAGGCGGCTGATGAAGAATTGATGCTTGATGCCGATTGTGGAGTTGCCGCCGACTTCACGAAGCCGGGCACGGCGGGCCTGTTGCGCCAACGGTATCGACGCGTCGAGTTCGGAAAGTTTCTGGCTGACATCGAGGCGTTCCGCAGAGGCAAGCCTGATGTATTCCTGCTCAGCGTCCTGCACACGAAGCTCAAGCTCGCCAATACCCGACCGCAAACGCGATTTCTCGCCTTCGAGCCGCCCAATCATGCTTTCCTTGGTTGCTGCATTGAGCTGCAACTGGATCATGATGTCATAACGGGCGAGGCCGCTTTGCTGCAGCCGCTCGTAGCTTTTGATCTGCTTGACGATGATGTCGAGTTGTTTGCGCTCGTTGGCGATCTGAGCGTCGATCGCTGTGTTCTCGGCCGCCATCGGCTCGCGTTGCGACCGCAGCAACTCAACTTTGTTTTTGCGTGCCTCAGTCTGTTGAGCGAGATGCCGGTTCTCGTCGTCGACCACCTTGGCAAGGTCCGCTTCCGGAACGCCGGCAATTGCCGGCGCATCGAACCGGTCTGCGCCGTTGATCTGTGCCGAAAGCCGCGCCTGGCGAACGAGAAGCCGCCACGCACTGTTCTGAAGGAGCTTCAAGCGCTCTTCGGCCGCCAAGAATTCTGCCGCTGCAGTGCCCGGCGTCAGCAACGATACGCCATAACCGCCTGCGACGCCGATGGCGCTTTTGACGATTGTTCCAGCGCGAAAAGGAAAACTGCCCGCATTGCGGACATTGCCGATGACTTGAATTGGCCGAAATTCCGAAACGCGCACGAATACCGACGGTTTGACGAGTATGCCGTCATTCAACGCCGTGGCGATGCGTTGCTCCGTCTCTTTTATGTTGAGACCGCCAAGTTCGATCGCGCCGATGACAGGATAAAAGATCCGCCCCGATTGATCGATTGAGAATTCGCCGGAAAGCTCCGTGTTACCGAAGACCGTGATGGCGACGCGGTCGCCGGGCGCGAGTTGATAATCGCGCGCCTGTACGCTCGGAACAAACGCGAGCGCAATTATGCACAGTGTAAGTATAATTGGGGCGATAGATTTCTGACGACTGAGTTTGCTCGTCGGACAACGCACGTTCGCACACATTGAATTATGCCCAACTTCGCGGACCAACGACGCAACTAAAAAACTGCGCGGGTCAGCAGCGCATTCGCTTCAGGCTTCATCACGAGAAAATTAAAGATCACAAGACGATAACAAGTCAATGAACTTTCTAAGTATGCCAGCGCTGCGCCTAGATCGGTGGTTAATTTGCGCCGGAGAGTTAATTGAGCGGCAGTAATGGTCGGCGGAAATGCATTCGTGATATCGGATACTCGGCCGTTTCGGGCATTCATCAGAAATCGCGTATGCGGTGTGCTGAAGTTTTATGCGCTGAGGTTATCAGAGCATCATCGAGCGTTCGTGTTCCAAAACACGGGGCGGTGGAACACAGCCGCGAATGCAACGCGCGACGGAAGCCCGGCAAGCACGTTAGTTAATGGTGGGCGGTATAGGGATTGAACCTATGACCCCACGCGTGTGAAGCGTGTGCTCTACCGCTGAGCTAACCGCCCATCTAGGAAAGCGACCTTATCGGTCGCGCGGTCTTCGTCTGTCAAGTTGGCAGCATTGGCATAGCGCGAAGCCGGCAGCGGCATTGCAGCCGGCATCATATCTACGAGACGACGACGTGCGCGAGGCTTCAGGCGGTCCGCTGGATCAAAAACCAGAATGCCTGTCCGCGGCTGCCGCTGTCGACGAGGACGTTGCCGGTCGCGCGGCAGAAGGCTTCGAAATCCTTCGGAGCGGCCGGGTCGGTTGCGACGACTTCGAGGGTGGCGCCGCCGCTCATCGCCGACAGCGCTTTTTTGGCTTTGAGGATCGGGATCGGGCACGAGAGGCCGGAAGTGTCGAGTGTGACGTCTGCCATGCCAGTCCCGGATGTTCCCAAAATGCGCCGCGATACGGAATGCTGCGTACCGTCAATCCTTTAGGATAAGACGGCGATCGTCACAAGTCTGGCGGCCCCGGCACCGTCGGGGGGACGTTTTGGCTTGCGCCCATTGTCCCGGAATGCGACGGTCGCGCGCATTTTCCGACGATTCCGGACCGCGGTCGTCACGCCAGCGTAACCGGAACAGAGCGACCGAATCCCGCGTTTGCCACCGGGTCGATCGCGCAGGGCAGGGGGACCATCCGTGGCCGGAGAGCAGAACAGCTCGCATCCGTTTTCTTTTGGCGTTGACCGGCTCGGCTTGGTTGCACTGAAAGCACCGGTCCTATCGTCCATTCTCATTCTTGTTATTTCGGCGCTTGCCGTTGCGGGACTGTTGCGGCTGAAGGTCGATGACAGCCTGGCTGAACTGTTCCGCACGAATACCGAAGAATTCCGCATCTACGAGGACATCGACCGGCGGTTTCCGTCGAGCGAATACGACGTTCTCGTCGTCGTCGAAGGTAAGACCCTTCTGACGCGCGACGGCATCACGGCGTTTGCCGGCGCAACAAGCGAGCTGCAGTTGGCAGACGGCGTATCGGGTCTCGTCTCGATGCTGTCGGCGCGCGGCAGGCCTGACGCCAACGGCTACGCCGCCCCGATTGTGCCCGACGCCCTTCCTGACGACGACGCGGGGTTGGCGGATATCGTCGATGCGCTCAAAAGCAATGACATCGTCAAAGGCAAATTTCTGTCGGACGACGGCGAACTGGCGTTGATCGTTCTGTCGCTCGACCGCGCCGCCGTCGCCGACTTGGGCGCGAAGGCCGTAATCGGGAGCATCAAAAAGATCGCCGAACATGAGTTGAAGCCGCACGGACTGAGCGTCAAACTTTCCGGCGCGCCGGTGATGCAGCTTGAAATCCGCAACGCGGTCGAACGCGACCAACTGCTGTACAACGGTTTGGGTCTGCTGTTCGGCGCGATCATCGCCGCGGTGTTTTTCCGCCGTGTATCGTTGATGCTCGTCGCGGCCGTGCCGCCCGTCATCGCTGTTGCCTGGTCGCTCGGCCTGCTCGGCTGGCTCGATTTCAAGCTCAATCTGTTTTTGAACGTGATGACACCGCTCGTCATGGTGATGGGCTTCGCCGATAGTATGCAAATGGTGTCGGCGATCCGCATCCGCTTGCGGGAAGGCGACAGCAAATTCGACGCGATCAAGTTCGCGGTCCAGATTGTCGGGCCGGCGTGCGTCCTCGCGCATGGCGCCGTGCTGCTATCGTTCTTGGCGCTGCTGGTTTCGGATTCCGGCCTCATCCGGACCTTTGGCGAAGCAGGCGCGATGGCGACGTGCATTTCGTTCATTGCCGTGATCGTCGTGCTTCCGCTATTGGCGATGCTGTTCATTCGAAATGAAGGCAAGCTCGCCCGCGAGCGCTCTCCGGCCGACGGCATGATGGACAAGCTCGGCACGTTCGTCGGCGCGATCGTCGATCGTGTCGTTCTCCATCCGGTGGCGTACACGCTGATCGGGTTGACGCTGTTCGGGCTGTTCGCCTACGCGCACTTGCAGTTGGAGCCGCGCTATCGCCTCGCCGATCAGGTGCCGGACCGGGAACAGGCGCTCGATGCCTCGGGCCGCATCGACCAGAAGCTGACCGGGGCCAACCCGTTCCACGTCATGATCCGCTGGACGGATGGCACCGATCTCTACGACCCGGCGCCTCTGCAGGTGATCGCCGCGACGCACGAGGCGCTCGAAAAGGCGGCGGGCCTCGGTAACGTCTGGTCGCTCGAAAGCTTGCGCCGCTGGCTGCACGAGAACGGTGACGATAGCGTCGAGACCGTCAAAAAATACGTCAAGCTTCTGCCCGATCATCTTGTGCGGCGCTTCATCGCCAAAGAGGGCGACGCGGTGCTGGTGACCGGCCGTCTGCCGGATATCGACGCCAGCCACATATTGCCGTTGGTCGAGAAGGTCGATAAGGCGCTGGACCCGGTGCGGGCAGCACACCCGGGGTACGAAATTTCGGTAACCGGGTTGCCGGCGCTCGCCGCGCGTAACAGCCATCGCATGATCAGTGAATTGAACTGGAGCCTGCCGCTTTGCGTGCTTGTTGCGGCTCTGCTGCTGGCGGTCGCATTCCGCTCGGTCTTTGTCGGCGTGATCAGCCTGCTGCCAGGTCTGTTCCCGGTCGTGACGTCAGGCGCGTTGCTTTATTTTATCGATGGCGGGCTGGAGTTCTCGTCGGTCGTCGCGCTGCTTGTCGTCTTCGGACTTGGCGTCGACGCGCTCATCCATTTCATGAACCGGCTGCGGCTCGAAGAGCTTACCGCCGCGACGCCCGAAGCTGCGATCCGCAGTGCCCGCGTGCTCGTCGGGCCGGCCATTATTTTGACGACGATCGTGCTCGCGTTCGGGCTTGGTGTGACGGTCTTTTCCGATCTTCCGTCGCTGCGGCTGTTTGGATTGGTCTGCGGCGTGACGCTGATGGCGTCACTGGTTGCCGACCTCGTGTTCTTGCCGGCGACAATTCTGGTATATCGGAGGTATATCTCGCGGCACCGCTGATATCGTGCATTGCGGCGGTGTAAGCGTGGGGTTAGGTTCCCCGCTTCTACATGCGGAGAATGTCTGTTGACCAAAAAGCTGACGATCATCATGGCGAACACCGATCCTCGCAACGTCGAGGAACTGGGAGCGCCTATTTTTCAGGCTACGGTCGCGGCAGCTATGTCTTACGAGGTCGAAGTCATCTGCACGTCGATCGCGGCGAAGCTTCTCAAGAGGGGCGTCGCTGAAAAACTCGTCATGAAGCTTGGCGACTCGCGGACCGTCTACGATTTCATCAAGGAAGCGCACGCCGCCGGCGTAAAATTCTACTGCTGCTCGCCGGGCCTCGATCTGTTCGACATGCAGCGCGAAGATTTGATCGCGGAATGTGCGGGCGTCGTCGGTGCCGCGCACTTTATTGAACAGATCATGTCGGGCGAGAGTAAAGTCCTGACGTACTGACTAAGCCCTGACGATCTGACTTGGCCTAGAGAACTGGTCCGCTGCTGCGCCGCGCAATGAACTGATCGGCGGCGCGCTCCAGGTCGCGCCAATGACTGATGACGGCGTCAGGCGCGAAAGTCGCGACCGGCTCGACGCTATAGCCGAAGTCGACGGCCACGACCGGCACGCACGCGGCCCGCGCGGTTTTGATATCGGTTTCGCTATCACCGACCATGATGGCGCGATCGTTCTGGCCGCCCGCCAGCGCAATCGTGCCGGTCAGATGGCGCGGATCGGGCTTAAAGGCGCCTAAGCTGTCGCGGCCGGTGATGGCCGAAAAGTATCGCGTCATATCGAGTGCATCGAGCAGCGCGCGGGCGTGTGCCTCGATTTTATTGGTGCAGACGGCGAGCGTCGCGCCGCGGGATGCAAATCTGTCGAGGGCGGCAATAACGCCGTCGTACGGCACGCTATTCGCGGCGATGTTGGCGATGTAGTGCGCGAGGAAAACGTCAAAGACGTCGTAGAGTTCTTGCTGGGTCATCTTGCGGCCCTGGGCCGCCGCAGCGCCTTCGACCATTGCAAGCGCGCCATGTCCGACGAACGGACGGATATCGCCTTCAGCCACAGGGTCGAGGCCGAGCGTCGATAAAACGTAGTTTGTCGACCCGGCGAGATCGGGCGCGGTGTCGACAAGCGTGCCGTCGAGGTCGAAAACAAGCGTCCAGCTTTTCATGTCATCTTGATGGCTTAGGTCGTGCTTTGCCGCCACGCGCTCCTCTGTCACGGGGGTAGGCCTTATCAAGAGCGGCCGCGGCTTGAACCGCTGGCGGTGGGGGCGTAGACGTTTCAAGAGACGCGGAACGCGAGGGGGCACCGGTATGAGCGCGGACGACTGGAAGCGGCAGGCGGCAGAACACGCGCTGCAATATGTGGAAAGTGGCATGAAGCTCGGCCTCGGCACCGGTTCGACGGCCGCGAAGTTCGTCGATCTGCTGGCCGAGAAGGTCAAAGCCGGTCTCGACGTTGTCTGCGTCCCGACGTCGGAAGCGACGCGCGCACAGGCCGCCGGCCTTGGCATCCGGCTCTCTACGCTCGACGAAACGCCATTCCTGGATTTGACGGTCGATGGTGCGGACGAAATCGACGCGGAGCTGCGGTTGATCAAGGGCGGCGGCGGAGCGCTGCTGCGCGAGAAGATCGTCGCGGTGGCATCGCAGCGCGTGATCATCATCGCGGATCACACGAAGCGCGTCGAAACGCTCGGCACGTTTCCGTTGCCTGTCGAAGTTGTGCAATTCGGATTGGCGGCGACGCGTGACATGATCGAGAGCCTCGCCGCGGATGTCGGCTGCGAAGGTACGATCAATTTGCGGAAAGGCAGCGACGGCAAGCCGTTCGTCACAGACAACGGCAATTACATTCTGGATTGCGCTTTCGAGATGATCGAGGACGCGGACGGCCTGGAAGATGCATTGAAGCTCATTCCTGGCGTCGTCGAGAATGGCCTTTTCATCGGCATCGCCGACCTCGGCATCATCGCCGGCCCGATGGGCGTCGAAGTGCTTTCCAACGAAGACCCCGATTTTAGCGTGGAGACGATCGCATGACAGCTTTTGTTCGTTTGGCCTTTGCCGTGGCACTTTTGGCGTTCTCGGGCCAGACATTCTCGCGAGTGACGTTCGCGCAGGACGCAGCACCGGCCGTGACGGCTGATCCGGCGCGCATAGCCGCAGCGAAAGATTTGCTTGAAGTCACGGGCGTCACGAAGCAACTCGACGGCATGATGGATGCCATCAAGAAAGGCTTCGCCAAAGGTGCGAACGCGGAGAACACTGACGCCGGTAAGAAAATCTCCGCCGAATTCGATGCCAATATGGCTAAGTTCATGTCTTACAAGGAGGACATGATCAACGACTTCGCGGTGCTGTATGCCGAGACGTTCACGGCGGAAGAAATGAAAACCGTCGCGGACTTCTATCGCTCCGGCACGGGCGCGAAGTTTATATCGTTGACGCCTGAGCTGATGCAGAAGGGCTCGGCCATCGGCATGAAATACAGCCAGAAGGTTATCGAGGGCATGAAGGCCAATGGCGCGGCACCGAAGCCGTAGGCGACCAAAAGGATAAGAAGCCGTAGGCGACCATAAGGATAAGAAGCCTTAGGCGACCACAAGGATAACCGGCAACGCGCATGACGGCTTTCGATTTTGACCTGTTCGTGATTGGCGCGGGCTCGGGTGGCGTGCGCGCGGCGCGCGTTGCGGCGTCCTACGGCGCGCGCGTGGCGATTGCCGAAGAGTTCCGGTTCGGCGGCACGTGCGTGATCCGAGGCTGCGTGCCGAAAAAACTGCTCGTCTATGCAAGCCGCTTTGCCGATGACTTCAGTGACGCGAGCGGATTTGGGTGGTCCGTTGATGATCCGGATTTCGACTGGCCGTCGCTTGTCGCGGCCAAAGAGAAGGAGATCACGCGGCTCGAGGGATTATATCGCGGCACATTACAGCGGGTCGGTGCGACGGTGTTCCAAGAGCGCGCCGTGCTGACCGGACCGAATACGGTGTCGTTGCAGAAGTCGGGCAAAACTATCACTGCCGCCCGCATTCTGATCGCGACCGGCGCAAAGCCCAATCTCGATGCAGCGCTGCCGGGCATTGAGCATGTCATTACGTCGAACGAAGCCTTCGATTTAAAGGTGCTGCCGTCGCGGATCACGATTGCGGGTGGCGGATATATCGCCGTCGAATTCGCGTCGATCTTCAACGGTCTCGGGTCAGAAGTGACGCTGCTGTATCGCGGAGAGAAAATCCTGCGCGGTTTCGACGAAGACATGCGTGACGGACTGACCACGGCGATGCAGGCGCGCGGCATTCACGTGATTACCAACGACGTTTTCACGAGTATCGACAAGACGCGCAATGGGCTCGTCGGGCATTTGAAATCGGGCACGACGATTGAAGCCGACCAGATCATGTTTGCGATCGGGCGTTCGCCGAATACGAGCGAGCTTGGACTGGCGGATGCCGGCGTGAAATGCGGCGTCAGCGGTGAAGTGATTGTCGATGACGCCAACCAGAGCAACGTCCCGAGCGTGTACGCGGTCGGCGACGTGACGAACCGCGTGAGCCTGACGCCTGTCGCAATCCGCGAAGGTCACGCGTTCGCAGACAGCGTCTATGGCGGCAATCCTTGGACTGTCGACTACGCGACAATCCCGACGGCGGTATTTTCAACGCCGGAAATCGGCACCGTCGGCTTAACGGAAAGCGAAGCGCGCAGCGGTGGCCGCGAGATCGACATTTATAAAGCCGCATTCCGGCCGATGCGGGTTATTCTCGCCGGGCGCGATGAGCGAACATTGATGAAGCTGATTGTCGACGCCAAAAGCAACGCCGTACTTGGCGTGCATATCCTCGGGCCGGACGCTGGCGAGATTGTCCAGATGGCGGCCATCGCCTTGCGTCTCAAAGCGACGAAAGCCGATTTTGATCAGACGATGGCTTTGCATCCGAGTGCCGCCGAAGAGCTTGTGACGATGCGCGACAAATGGGTGCCGCCGGTCGCTTAACCGGCGCGGCGGTTGATCCCGCGAGCGACACCCGCTAAGGCTTGCCGCTGATCAGTCACGAGGGCTTCATGGCACGTCTTGCGGGGAAAATTGCGATCGTCACGGGGGCCGGGATCGGCATCGGGCAGGCGATTGCGAAGCGCTACGCCGCCGAGGGCGCACACGTCTGGGTGACGGACATCAACAACGAGACGGCAGAGCAGACCGTCGCCGATATCAAAGCGTCGGGTGGCGCGGCGACGGCGATGCGTGTCGACGTTTCGCAAGGGCAGGATTTGACGGCGCTTATCCGCAACGTCGCGTCGGCGCACGGCATGGCGGACATTCTCGTCAACAACGCCGGCATTCTGATCCGCGGCGAAGTGCGCTCGCTGACCGATGATGAGTGGACGCGTCTGCGTGAAGTCAACCTCGACGGCGTACTGCGGCTGTCGCGCGATGCCCTTCCACTTTTGCGGAAGTCGAAAGCCGGGTCGATCATCAACATCTCATCGATCATGGCCGGGCGCGGCTTGCGTCCCCTTGCGGCGTATACCGCGACGAAGGGCGCCGTCACGGCTTTGACTAAAGGTCTGGCGATCGAATACGCGCCGTTCAATGTTCGCGTAAACACGATCTCGCCGGGTTACATCGAGACGGCCATCACCGACCGGATGCTGCGTCTGCCGCAGGCTCGCAAGATGCTGACCGACAAAACCCCGATGGGCCGCCTCGGCTTCCCTGAGGATTTGACTGGCGCGGCAGTGTTTTTTGCGTCCGACGACAGCCTTTACTGTACCGGCGCAGAGCTGATGGTCGATGGCGGCATGGCAGCCGGGCTTTAACCGCGCCGCGCCGTTACCACCTCCACGAAACGTTGGCACCGAAACGCTGGCGCGGGCGCCGCATTTCCCCTATAAGCCGCGGCCAGAAATGGGATAAACTGCCAGGACGGGTGCCGGGGCCGGTTGTCAAACCGAATGGCCAGGGCGCCTCGTCCTTTATGTTTCTTGAGGAGTTGACGATGGGTGCGCCCCAATCTTCCGGCAAAGCGGCCAACGATAAATGGTCGCCCGAGAGCTGGCGGCAGAAGCCGATCCTCCAGGTGCCGGACTATCCGGATCAAGCCGCGTTGAAAGACGTCGAAGCCAAGCTTGCGACGTTCCCCCCGCTCGTGTTCGCGGGCGAAGCGCGCGATTTGAAAAAATCGCTCGCCGGCATCGCGCTCGGCGATGGCTTCTTGCTGCAGGGCGGCGATTGCGCCGAAAGCTTCGTCGAGCATCGCGCCGACAACATCCGCGACTTTTTCCGCGTCTTCCTGCAGATGGCGGTCGTGCTGACGTATGCCGGCGGCCAGCCGGTGACAAAGGTCGGCCGCATCGCCGGGCAGTTCGCCAAGCCGCGCTCATCGCCGACCGAGAAGAAAGACGGACAGGAACTGCCGAGCTACCGCGGCGACATCATCAACGGACCGGAGTTCACGTCCGAAGCCCGCATCCCCGATCCGGCGCGCCAGCTCGAAGCCTATCGTCAGTCAGCGGCGACGCTGAACCTGATCCGTGCCTTCGCGACCGGCGGCTATGCCGATCTCGAACGTGTGCACCAGTGGACGCTCGGCTTCGTTGCGGGTAGCCCACAAGGCAGCCGTTATGAAGAATTGGCGTCGCGCATCGAAGAAACGCTGACGTTCATGCGGGCCTGCGGGATCACATCCGAGAACACACCGCAATTGCGCACGACGAGCTTCTACACGAGTCACGAAGCTTTGTTGCTCGGCTACGAGCAGGCGCTGACGCGGCGCGATTCAACGAGCGGCGATTTCTACGCGACCAGCGGTCATATGATCTGGATCGGCGATCGTACGCGCCAGCCGGATCATGCGCACGTCGAGTTCTGCCGTGGCATCAAGAACCCGATAGGCCTCAAGTGCGGCCCGTCGCTCGATGCCGATGGCTTGTTGCGTCTGATCGATCAACTCAATCCGAACGACGAAGCTGGCCGCCTGACGCTGATCTGCCGCTTCGGCTACGACAAGGTCGAGCAGCACCTGCCGAAGCTGATCCGCGCCGTGAAGAAGGCAGGCCGCACGGTTCTGTGGTCATGCGATCCGATGCACGGCAACACGATCTCGGCGGTCAACAACTATAAGACGCGGCCGTTCGATCGCATTCTGAAAGAAAGCTTGTCGTTCTTCGAGGTGCACCGCGCGGAAGGAACCCACGCGGGTGGTATCCACGTCGAGATGACCGGCCAGAACGTGACGGAATGCACGGGCGGCGCGACGGCGATTTCCGAGCAGGATCTCTCCGACCGCTATCACACGCATTGCGACCCGCGTCTCAACGCCGATCAGGCGCTGGAACTTGCTTTCCTGGTGGCTGAGCAGCTCAAGAAAGAGCGGATTGCGGACGGCAAGCTGGAACCGCAAACGCTGATCGCGTAAGACGAGAGCCGCACTGCACGGTCGACCTCGCGAGGCTGAAGCGCGATGTGGAAATGGGCCGCTAAGTTCGGTATGGCCGCGCTGGTCGTCGTCGCGATGGCCAGCGTTGGCGGCTCTGACGCCCATGCAACCGTCACCGGCGGCGGCATGTGTTGGGTGCCCGATTGGGAGTTTCCCATTCCTTGCGACGATATTGATGAAGATTGAAATCGCGCGTTGACGCCGGTTTGCCATGCCGTGGGCGAAGGCTTGGCGCGACGAGCTTCGGAATGCTAACTCTCACGCCATGACCACAGCTCAGACGTTCAAAATAGCGCTCGCCCAGTTGAACCCGGTCGTCGGCGATCTCGCGGGAAATGCAAAAAAAGCCGTCGAGGCCCACCGGGTCGCTCAGCGCGGCGGTGCCGATGTCATCGTTTTTCCCGAGCTTTTCCTCAACGGCTATCCGCCGGAAGACTTGGTTCTGAAGCCCGCGTTTCAGGACGCGACGCATGCCGCGCTCGATGCGCTCGCGCACGATTGCAAGGACGGTCCAGCCGTTCTGATCGGAACAATCTGGCGCGATGCGAGCAAACTCTACAACGCGGTTGCTCTGCTCGACGGCGGAAAAATCGAAGGCGTGCGTCTCAAGGTCGATCTGCCGAACTACGGCGTCTTCGACGAGAAGCGCGTATTCGCATCCGGACCGATGCCCGGTCCGATCGGCGTGCGCGGTGTGCGTATCGGCGTGCCGATCTGCGAAGACATCTGGGGTACCGATGTCGTCGAGACGCTCGTCGAGACCGGCGCGGAAATTCTGATCTCGCCGAATGGTTCGCCGTTCGATTGGCCGAAGGCCGACAGGCGCATGAACGTCGCGGTGGCGCGTGTCACGGAAAGCGGGTTGCCGCTGGTGTACGTCAACCAGGTTGGCGGGCAGGACGAGTTGGTGTTCGACGGGGCGTCGTTCGTTCTGAATGGGGACCGCAGCTTGGCTGCGCAACTGCCGGCGTGGGGTGAGGCTGTTACGATCACGGAATGGTCGAAGGGCGCGCAGGGTTGGCGCTGTGCGAAATCCCAAATTGCGCCGATCGAGGAGGGTAGCGCTGCGGCGTATGCAGCCTGCGTGCTCGGTCTCAAGGATTATGTGACGAAGAACCGGTTTCCGGGCGTCGTGCTCGGGCTGTCCGGCGGCATCGATTCCGCTCTTGTCGCGGCGATGGCCGTCGATGCGCTAGGCGCTGACAAAGTGCACGCCGTTATGCTGCCATCGAAGTTCACGTCGGATGATAGCCTCATCGACGCACAGGCGTGCGCCAAAGCGCTCGGCATTCGCTATGACAAGGTTTCGATCGAGCCCGCCGTAGCCGGCATCACCTGGGGCCTCAAGGATATCTTCGCGGGCACCGAGCCGGGCATCACGGAGGAAAACCTGCAGAGCCGTGTGCGCGGAACGATTTTGATGGCGATCTCGAACAAGTTCGGCGGCATGGTCGTGACGACCGGCAACAAGAGCGAGATGTCGGTCGGCTACGCGACGCTCTATGGCGACATGAATGGCGGCTACAACCCGATCAAGGATCTCTACAAGCTTGAAGTCTATGCGCTGTCGCGTTGGCGGAATGCGCATCGCCCCGAAGGCGGCCTTGGGCCTGCGGGGGACGTCATACCAGAGCGCATTCTGACGAAAGCGCCGACTGCCGAGCTGCGCGCAAACCAGACCGACCAGGATTCACTTCCGCCATACGAAGCGCTCGACGATATTCTGCGGTGTCTGGTCGAAAGCGAAATGCCACTCAGCGCCGTCGTTGAGCGGGGCCACGCGCCGGAAGTCGTCAAGAAAATCGAGCGGCTGCTGTACCTCGCCGAATACAAGCGGCGGCAGGCCGCGCCCGGCGTCAAAATTTCGTCGAAGAATTTCGGCCGCGACCGCCGCTATCCGATCACCAACGCGTTCCGTGAAGATATGGCGGCCGCGCCGTCCGGTGGTCAGAGGGCTATGAAGAAGCTCGTGCAAGCGCCGCAGGCCGACGACGAGCGATCTTGACGCGCTTTCGGCAAATCCATACCCGCCCGCAGCCCTTGCCTTCGCGGGCGAGCAGGCTAGGGTGCCCGCCGATCCCGGCGGCGCCGCGCCGCTGCACCAATTCATGAGCTCGCTATGACCGCCCGCGTCCGCTTTGCACCCAGTCCGACTGGCCGTATCCACATCGGCAACGTGCGCACGGCTGTGCTCAACTGGCTTTATGCGCAGAAGTACGGCGGGACGTTTTTGCTGCGCCTCGACGATACCGACCGGGAGCGCTCGACCGAGGAATTCGCGCAGGCAATCCGCGATGATCTGACGTGGCTCGGCTTGAAATGGGACAGCGAAGCCAAGCAGTCCGACCGCACCGCGCGTTACGACGAAGCCGCCGCCCAGTTGAAGGCCGAAGGCGTGCTCTATCCGTGCTTCGAGACGGAAGAAGAGCTTGATCGGCGACGGAAACGTCAACTTGCGATGCATCGCCCGCCGATCTACGACCGCGCGGCGTTGAAGCTGACCAAAGATGAAATCGCAGCGCACGAAACTGCGGGGCGCAGGCCGCACTGGCGGTTCCGTTTGCCGAACACGGACAACGGACAGGTGGGCGTGCCCCGGCCGACGATGATTTCGTGGCGCGATCTTATTCGTGACGATCAGTCCGTCGATCTTGGTTCGCTGTCCGATCCGGTGCTGATCCGCGGCGACGGAACGTATCTCTATACGTTTACGAGCGTCGTCGATGATATCGATTTTGGCATCACGCACATCGTGCGCGGTGAAGATCACGTGACCAACACGGGCGTGCAGCTTGCGATCTTCGAGGCGCTGGGAGGTGCTGCACCCGCATTTGGCCATCACAGCCTGTTGATCGGCGCTGACGGTCACGCGTTGTCAAAACGTCTCGGCGCGCTGTCGGTGCAGAGCTTCCGTGACGCGGGCCTGGAGCCGATGGCGGTGCTCAGCCATGCGGCGCTGGTTGGAACCTCAGACGCGATCGAACCGCACACGCAGACCGGCGATCTGGCGGAGATGTTCGACCTCGGCAAGATTTCAACGGCGCCGGGGCGCTTTGACGTCGAAGATCTTAAATCATTGAATGCGAAGCTGCTGCACAAGCTGAGCTACGCCGATGTCGCCGCCCGTCTCGATGCGAAAGGCATTACGCCAGGAGCTGCTTTCTGGGATGCGGTACGCGGTAATCTCACGATTTTCGATGACGTCGATACGTGGTCGACCGTTGCCAATGGTGCGATTACGCCAGTCATCGAGGACGCAGACTTCGCCGCAAAAGCTCTGGCGTTACTTCCGCGAGAGCCGTGGTCGACGGAAACGTGGGGCCAGTGGACGAGCGCGATCAAGACTGAGACCGGCGCCAAAGGCAAAGCGCTGTTTCATCCGTTGCGCATGGCGCTGACGGCACAGGAAGCCGGGCCCGATTTGAAAACGCTGCTGCCGTTGATCGGGCGCACGCGCGCCGCCGCACGCCTCAGTGGCGCAATCGGCTGACAACGCCGCTGCGTCTATCATGGGACTTTTATTGCGGCTGCGTTTCGGTTGCCCATCCGCCGGCGGCTGGTTCGGGTGCGGGAGCCGATGCCGTCGCTGCCGGAGAAGTTTCCACCGGTGCAGAAGCGGGTGCCGCTTCGCCTTCTGTCGCCGGGATCGATGTCGAGCCAGTCGTCAGTGAATTGTCGATCACATCGGCACGGCGCGCTGGAGAAGCCGACGTCTTCGGCACCGCGCCGCCGCTGTCGGCCTTCTTGTCTGGTGCCGCGCCATCCGGCACATACTCGGCCTCTTTGCACGAGCAGCCGTTGACATATTCCTTGCGGTAGCGGAACGCGACGCGCAGCTTGGTGTACGGCTCCTGCGTCGTCAGCGCGACGGATTGATCGACCGCGCCACCCGGGTTTGGGTAGTAATACAACTCTGTCGGCGCAGCGCAGCGCGACGTGCAGGCTTCGGCATCTTGCGCGAAGTGGCTCGGCAGCGTCGAGAAGCTGACCGGGAAATAGTAGCCATCGCAGAGCCGGACGCAGAGCGTGCGATACGTCGCGACGCCGCTATTGCCATGCGGCGTCCACGTGCTGTTGCCCAGCGTTTCCTCGTCCTGCCACATGCCGCCGCCGTCGCGGCGGCGCGCCTGGTCGACATAGTTGGCGCCGCAGTTGTTGTGGGCCAGCTCGCGGATAATGTCGTCTTTGAACGAACGGCCGGTTGAGCCCATGGCTTCCTGGCGCTGGGCTTCCAATTCGCCGAGGCGGCGCTTGGCGACGTCGACCTGGCGCGCGAGCTCCTTGCACTGTGGCGTGTTGCGGAAGCTCTTCGTGAATAGGAAGAACTCATAGCAACTGCTGTCGAGCTTTGAGGCCCCGACGTTAAACGTACGGTCGACGGTACGCATCTCGGCTTCGATCTGCGGCAGGCGGCTTTGCGTCAGCGTGCCCTTCTGGCCTTCCTGCACGAGACGTTGTTCGAGCTGTAAGCAGATTGGGTTCTTGGTGGCCCAATTCGCGGTGCCCTGCGGCGAGGGCGGGCTCTGTGGCGGCATCGCCTGCGGCGGCGGCTGCGGAATGGGCGCTGGGATCGGTTGCGGTGCCGGACGGTTCATCGGCTCGGACGGGCGGCGGGGTTCGTCGTTGCCGAACGGCCACCAGCTCTGCGCATTGGCCTGCAATGCCGCCGCGCTCAATCCGGCGCTGATGACGGCAAACGCCAAGACGCGGTGGGCGGATTTTCTCAATGAAGCGCCTGCGACCTTCAAACCAGTAGTTCCCTTTTGCGGCGCGTGTGGCCCGTCCCTCGGGCAGCGCGCCCGCGCCCGGTACATTCTGGCCCGACCCTAACCGGTCCCGGAATAGAGGGTCAATGCGGAGCAATTGCGACGATCCGCGTTTTGCAAGGTTGTTCAGAGCTTTGCGGTCGCGTGGCGGCGGTTGCGTCAAAACCGGGGCTAAGTTATCCCCGCGGTTTCCGGCTATGGCATACTTCGACTCAGCCAAATTTGGTCCGTTCATCCGTGGTGAACGGCCGCGACCGACGAGGACTTCAGTGAAGCTCAACCTCTACAACACGCTGACCCGCACAAAGGCGCCCTTCGCGCCGATCGATCCGAAGAATGTGCGCATGTATGTCTGCGGTCCGACGGTCTACGACTATGCGCACATCGGCAACGCGCGGCCGGTCATCGTGTTCGACGTGCTGTTCCGGCTGCTGCGGCATATCTACGGCGAGGCGCACGTGACCTACGTCCGCAACATCACGGATGTCGACGACAAGATCAACGCGCGCGCCGCCGAGCGCTATCCGGACATGGCACCGGAAGCTGGCATCCGGAAGCTGACCGAGGAGACGGCCGCGCAGTTTCATAAGGACATCGCGGCGCTTGGTGTGCTGCGGCCGACGCACGAGCCGCGCGCGACGGACCACATCCAGCAGATGATCGATATCATCGTCGCGCTGTTGGCGAAGGGGTACGCCTACGTCGCGGCGGGTGAAGTGCTGTTCGACGTCCGCTCGATGAAAGACTACGGCGAGCTTTCAAACCGCAATCTTGACGACCAGCAGGCGGGCGCACGCGTTGAAGTCGAGGCGCACAAGAAAAATCCGGGCGACTTCGTTTTGTGGAAGTTGTCCGAGCCGCATCAGCCGGGCTGGGAGAGCCCGTGGGGGCGCGGACGGCCGGGCTGGCATATCGAGTGCTCGGCGATGAGCGCGCGTTATTTGGGAGAGGTGTTCGACATTCACGGCGGCGGTCTCGATTTGATTTTCCCGCATCATGAGAACGAAATCGCGCAGTCGCGCTGCGCGCATGGCACGCCTGTGATGGCCAATACTTGGATGCACAACGGCTTCCTGCAGGTCGAAGGCGAGAAGATGAGTAAGAGCCTCGGCAACTTCGTGACGATCAATGAGTTGCTGGAGACTGAGAAGTTTGGCGGCCGCAAGTGGCCGGGCGAAGTGCTGCGCCTTGCAATGCTGATGACGCATTATCGTGAACCAATTGATTTCACAGCCAAGCGACTGGAGGAGGCACATTCGATCTTGAATCGTTGGTCGGAAATCGCCTTCGGAACTAACGTCGGCGCGTACGAGGCGCATTTACTCGACGGCCATCCGTTGCTGGACGACCTGAATACTCCGTTGTTTGTCACGCAAATGCACGGCTTGTTCAAATCGGCGAAGGCAGGGGACACTACCGCACGAGTAAACTTCCGATTGGGGCTTCAATTGCTAGGCTTCGAAGGTATCGAGTTGCCGGGAGCTGCCCGCGCACTGCGAACTGCGCAAGTCGCTGACGATCCAAAGATAACTAGGCTGATTTCAGCGCGTAAGGCGGCGAGGGCCGCAAAAGACTTCAAGGAAAGTGACCGCATCCGCGATGAGCTGGCGGCGATGGGTATCGCGCTGAAGGATACGAAGAACAAGGATACCGGCGAGATCGAGACGACCTGGGAGGTCGCGCGATGAGCGAGGACTTTCCGCTCAGGCCGTTTCTACCGGGCGATACGATGGCCTTGCGCGAACTCTTCGCGCAGTCGATCGAGGAATTGACGCAGGACGACTATGACGAAGATCAGCGTGCCGCCTGGGCAATGGCGGCGGAGGACGCAAACGCGTTCGCGCAGCGGCTTGCGCAATCGTTAACGCTTGTCGTGCAGGTTGACGGCGAATACCTCGGCTTCGGGTCGCTCAAGGACAATAAGACAATCGACATGCTGTTCGTGCACCCGTATTACGCAGGCGAAGGTGTCGGCACCGCATTGCTCGCAGCGCTCGAAAAGATCGCGGCTGCGCGTGGTGCGGAGGTGCTTTCCGTCGATGCCAGCGATACGGCGCATGAGTTTTTCGAGCGGCACGGATTTGGCGCAACGCAGCGCAACTCCATACCGCTCGACGATCAATGGCTGTCGAACACAACGATGATCAAACAGCTGAAGCCGGCAGCGTCGAGCAGCGCAGCCCCGGCAACGAAACAATAACGCGACGTGCGTAGACTTTGAGTTTTCCGGTTCCCTAATGACCAAAGAGCGGCTTTATCTTTTCGACACGACGCTGCGCGACGGCGCGCAGACGACGGGTGTCGATTTTTCGCTGTCCGACAAGCGGCGCATCATGCGCGTCCTCGACGATCTCGGCCTCGACTACATCGAAGGCGGATACCCCGGCGCGAATACGACGGATAGTGAGCTGTTCGCGACCCGGCCCGATTTGAAGTCGGCGCGGTTCACGGCCTTTGGCATGACGAAGCGCGCCGGCCGCTCGGTCGGCAACGATCCTGGCTTGCAGGCCGTCCTACAATCGAAGGCGGATAGCATCTGCCTTGTCGCCAAGTCTTGGGACTACCATGTCCGCGTGGCGCTCGGCATCACGAACGACGAAAATCTGGATGCGATCGATCAGTCGGTGCGTGCTGTCGTCGAGACGCAGCGCGAGGCGATGATCGATTGCGAGCATTTCTTCGACGGCTACAAAGGCAACCGTGCGTATGCGCTCAGCGTCGCGAAAAAGGCCTACGACGCTGGTGCGCGCTGGGTCGTGCTCTGCGATACCAACGGCGGGACACTTCCGCACGAAGTCTCCGAGATTGTCGCTGATGTCGCCAAGCACGTGCCGGGTGCGAACCTTGGCATTCACACGCATAACGATACCGAGAACGCCGTCGCCAATACGCTGATGGCGATCCGTGCTGGCGTGCGTCAGGTGCAGGGCACGCTCAATGGTCTTGGCGAGCGCTGCGGCAACGCCAACATGACGTCGATCATCCCGACGCTGCTGCTCAAAAGCGAATTCGCCAATCACTTCGAGACGGGCGTGACGCCGGAGCGGCTGCAGAAGCTGACCCACGCGAGCCGCGTGCTGGACGAAGTTTTGAACGAAGCGCCCGACCGGCACGCGCCGTATGTCGGCGAAAGTGCATTCGCGACCAAGGCCGGAATTCACGCGTCGGCGCTTTTGAAAGATCCTGGCACCTACGAACACGTCCGGCCCGAAAGCGTCGGCAACGAGCGGCGCATCCTGGTCTCCAAGCAGGGTGGGCGGTCGTCGATGCTGGCAGCGCTCGAACGGCTTGGCCTTGGCGCTGGCACGGATGACGGGAAGGTTCAGGCGCTGCTCGATGAAGTCAAGCTGCGTGAAGATGGCGGCTATTCCTATGAGGCGGCGGAAGCCTCGTTCGAACTGCTGGCCCGGCGTATGCTGGATGAGGTGCCGCGTTATTTTGCGGTCGATAGCTTCCGCGTGATCGTCGAGCGTCCGGCGGACGGAAACGGCCGCAGTGCGACGCAATCGCAGGCGATCGTCAGCGTTTCGATCGCCGGTGGAGATCAGCCGCTCGTGTCGGTTGGGGAAGGCAACGGTCCCGTCAACGCGCTCGATACGGCGTTGCGCCGTGACCTCGGGCGCTATCAGAAGCACATCGAGAACGTCGAGCTTGTCGATTACAAGGTTCGTATCCTGACGCAAGCCGGCGCAGGCGGCACGGACGCCGTCACGCGCGTGCTGGTCGAAAGCCACGATACGCAAAGCGGCGAGCGGTGGACGACGGTCGGTGTGTCACCGAACATCATCGACGCGAGTTTCGAGGCGCTGCTCGACAGCATCAACTACAAGCTTCTGAAAGACGGCGCGGTCGCAGGGTGACGCGCTAGTTGCTGCGCGCGTAGACGGCGAGGATGGGCCCGAGTTGCGGGCCGATTTCGGGGATCAGATCGCCGGGTGTGCGCAGCCGCGAGACGTTGCCGTCGAAATACAGCGCGTTCGGGCATTTGAGCTTGTCGCGGAAGAGCCGCGCGAATGTGCCAAACGATACCGGCGCATCCGAAATCGCAACAGCGACGTCGCCGGCGGCGGTCACGCCGATGCCGTTGCGCACGTTGCGCGATGGTCCGTTGTCGTCGAAGCGCGGGTGCAACTTGCCGCCGATGACGAGCATCGGTCCCGATTGGGTGGCAAGTTCTGCAGCCGGTTTGCGCCGTGCGAAATCGGCGGACGTTGCGACGGCGGCTTTGCCGTTGCGTATCCAGAAAACGCCATTCGGATTGAGGTGGAAGTTGCCGTAGCCCGACGCGCGCGTATTGAGGCGGCGCTTCGTGACGCCGTTTTCGACATAGAGTCCCGCCGGTTCATAAGCGGGCGTGTACATGCCGGCGTTGGTCGCAAACAGCAATTTGTCGGACGGGATTGCGTCGAGCCGTCCGTATTTTTTGCCGCTCGGTGTATCGAGAAACAACCGGAACGCTTCTTGTGCCGGGTTGGCGGTGCAGACGCTGAACGTTTGACCTTCAAAACTGACAGAGCCACAGCGCGCGCGTTCGGCTTGCGCAGGAGACAGCGCAACAAGCGACAGAACAAGTGCGAGCGGGAGTCGCGCGCTAAGACGTCGGAAGAATTTAGATGACATTGAGCGTTGTCAGCTCGACGGTTTTCGTGCCGCTATCGTCGATCCAGGCAAATTCAAAGGTACCCGGACCAGGCACGCGCATCTGAAACGAGATATATGGATTGGCGGAGATGCCGGGGCCAAGCTCGGCTCTGAAAACTTCCTTGTCGCCGAACGTCGCGATGAAGGTATTGATGATATCGCGCGCAATCGGGTTGCCGTCCTTGTCCTTGCGGTGGCCGGTCTCCATGACATGCGTGACCAAGGTCTTGACCTCGATCACGTCGCCGATTTTGGCGCTCTCGGGGAGTTTGATGCGCGGCTTGGTTGCTGTCATGCGCGTGCGCCCCTCATGATCCGCACCCACCGATCGTTACCTTGACCTGCGTGGTGGCGATCGCCAGCGCACCGTTCGACATCTCCGCCACGACCACGACATCCTGCGTCTTCGACAGGCGCATCCGGCTTTGGACACGGGCGACGGCGTTCGCCGGCGACAGATGGAACGTCGCGACGCGCGCGACGGGGTTGTTGGTCGACAGCAGGTGAATTTTCCGGACGTACTCATCGGCGGTCATGGCGCTGTCGACCGTGATCGTCAGCGGCACGAAATTGCCGTTCTCGGCGATCTCTGGGAGGTCGACCGTGATCTTGCCCTCGACGGGCTCAATGGTGCCGACGAGTTTTTTGAATTCTGCGTCGAACAGAGCCGACCGCTCGCCTGAGGCGTCGCCGGCGTCGGCGCGGTGCGGTGTCAGGAGTGCCGCAAGAGCGGATGACATGGCGAGACCGGCTGCGGCCGAGACAATGAATGTCCGCCGCGAGATTACGGTCATGCGTGTTTCACCGGCCATCGATGTTGCCTTGCGAAAGCATCGTAACGTCGAGCTGCCTTATTGTAGTTCAGACGATTGCATTTGCGCCAGTTACAAGGCATTCATTTGCTGCAAAAAAAGCTCGAACAGTGGCAATTTTCCAATATATTGTCCGAGCTTGAAAAATGCTGCCAGAAAAAATGCCTGCCAGGGTAGAACGATATGTCATCCCTTACGCGACGTGACTTCACGCGATTGGCGGCTGTTGGCGGACTGGCTGCAACAGCGCCGTTTTTGAGCAAACATAGTTTCGGACAAGCGGCCGGCAAAGTCGTCGTGATCGGCGGCGGCCCGGGCGGTGTCACAGTTGCGAACCGCTTGAAGGCAGCGAATGCCGCGATCGACGTTACGCTCGTCGAGCCGAAGCAGAAGTACACGACGTGCTTCTATTCCAATTTGTATCTCGGCGGCTTCCGGTCTTTTCAGTCGATCACGCATGACTATTCGGTCGTGCGCAAGCGCGGCATCAATGTCATCAGCGACAAGGCGGTTGCCGTCGATACGACAGCAAAGACCGTCACGCTCGAACGCGGCGGTGCGGCGTTGGCCTATGACCGGCTGGTGCTCGCGCCCGGCATCGATATGAAGTTCGATAGCGTCGAGGGATACTCGGCGGACGCCGCCGAAATCATGCCGCACGCCTGGCAAGGCGGTCCACAGACATGGTTGCTGAAACAGAAGCTGCTGGCGCTGTCGGATGGCGAAATTGTTGTGATGACCGTGCCCGGCAATCCGTATCGCTGTCCGCCTGGACCGTACGAGCGGGCTTGCATGATTGCGCATTTTCTCAAGACGCGGAAACCAAAATCGAAGCTCCTCGTCTTCGATGCGAAAAAAACGATCTCGAAGCAGGCGGTTTTCGAAGAAGCGTTTTCAGAATTCTACAAAGACATCATTGAATTCAATCTGACCAACGAGATCGACGATTTCGCTGTTCAACGCGTCGATGTCTCGACGGGCGACGTGTTTTTGAAGTCCGGGCGCAAAGAGCGCGCGGCGGTCGCAAATATTATTCCGCCGCAAAAAGCCGGTGTCATCGCGGCGATGGCGGGCGTGACCGAAGGCGACTGGTGTCCTGTGCATCCTGAAAACTTCACGTCGGCGAAAGTCAAAGATGTTTATGTGCTCGGCGACGCGGCGATTGCGGCCGACATGCCGAAGTCTGCGTTTACAGCGGTCAGCCAGGCGGGCGTGGTCGCGGAGGACATCATCGCAGATTTGTCGAGCAAGCCGCGCGTCGCGGGCAAGTATCGCAATACCTGCTGGTCGATGGTCGCTCCCGACAACAGCGCCAAGATTGGCGGCGATTACATTCCCGCGATGAAGGACGGCAAGGCATTCCTAGAAGTGCACGATCCATTCGTCTCGAAGCCAGGAGAAAGCGGCGATCTCCGCCGCGAAACCTATAACGAGAGCGCCGGGTGGTATGCGTCGCTGGTTGCCGATCTCTACGGCACTGAGCCAAAGTCTGCGGAGCCGGATGATGCGGCAGAGCCCGCGGCTGCTCCCGCCGTCGCCGCGCCTGCGCCGAAACGATAGCGCCTGAACTTTGGCAACCGCGAATTCGGCCGCCCTCAGACGCATTCAGGGCTTTAAGGCTGTTAGGAAAACGTGGTTAGATGCCGCCCGTCGATGGTGTCTCGCCCCCGGGAGAGCCGAAAACTCAGCGAATTAACGATTTGCTAGTTGACGTATACGTCAAGCGGCGATAATTGGGGGCGCGAAATCGACCGCTTGAAGCGCGGATCAACTGCGCCGAGCCAAGACGGAGGCCTGTCCGATGGCGACGATTGTCTTTCTGGCACTTGTAATCGCGGCGTTTCTGACGCTCGGCATGCGCAAAGCGCCTTTATGGGCGTGGGCACTGGCTCTTGGTGCACTGACGTATATTGCCCAATCCGGCTGGTTGACGGGCGAAGCACCGGCATCTGGGTTCCTGAGCTATCTCGCGTGGTTGCCGACGCTCGCGCTTGCGGCGCTATCGGTGCCGTCGATCAAGCGTCAGTTCGTCGTCGCGCCGACGTTCGCGATGGTGCAGAAAATTCTCCCTAAGGTTTCCGACACGGAAGCGCAGGCGCTGGACGCTGGCACCGTTGGGTTCGATGCCGAAATCTTTTCAGGCACGCCCGATTGGGCCAAGCTTCAGGCCATTCCGCCGATCCAGCTGACGGCCGAGGAGCAGGCATTCCTCGACGGCCCAACCGAGCAGCTGTGCAAGATGATCGACGATTGGCAGATCCGTCATGCCAATCGCGAAATACCCGAGCCGATCTGGGATTTTGCGAAGTCGCACGGCTTCCTTGGCATGTTGATTTCAAAGGATCACGGCGGGCTTGGATTTTCCGCGCAGGCTCAGTCGCTGATCCTCGGCAAGATCGCGTCGCGCTCGCCCGACGTCGTGACCATCGTGATGGTGCCGAATTCGCTCGGGCCGGGTGAGCTGATCGAAAAATACGGCACCGATGCGCAGAAGCATTATTACTTGCCGCGCCTCGCGAAAGGCCTCGAAGTACCATGCTTTTCGCTGACGGGGCCGACCTCGGGGTCGGATGCCGCGACGATGCGCGATATCGGCTATGTGACGCGGGGTACGCACGACGGCAAGGACACACTCGGCATTCGTCTCTCTTGGGACAAGCGCTACATCACGCTTGGTCCGAAGGCGACGCTCGTCGGTTTGGCGTTCCGCCTGTTTGACAAGGACAACCTGCTCGGCAAGGGCGAGGATGTCGGTATAACGCTCGCACTCATTCCGGCGAACCATCCGGGCGTCAACATCGGCCGGCGGCATTTGCCGTCAGGCGCCGCGTTCCCGAACGGTCCGAACTGGGGCAACGACGTTTTCATTCCAATGGACTGGGTGATTGGCGGAGACGCGATGGCCGGGAACGGCTGGCGCATGTTGATGGAGTGCCTCTCAGCAGGACGCGCGATCTCGTTGCCGTCGTCGGCGACGGCAGGCGCCAAAATGATGCTGCGCGTGACGTCGGCGTATGCCCGCGTGCGCAAGCAGTTCGGATTGCCAGTCTCGCGCATGGAAGGCGTCGAGGAGCCGCTCGTTCGCATCATTGAAACCGCCTACGTCAATGAAGCCGCGCGCGCCATGACAGCGGCGATGGTTTCCCGCGGTGAGAAGCCGTCGGTCATCTCGGCGCTGATGAAGTATCAGACAACAGAGAAAATGCGCCGTGCCGTCAACGACGCGATGGACATCCACGGCGGCCGCGCGATCTGCGATGGCCCTGCAAACTATCTGCAATCGGCTTATCAGATGGTTCCTGTTGGGATTACGGTCGAAGGCGCGAACATCCTGACGCGCACGTTGATCACGTTTGCGCAGGGCGCACTGCGCTCGCATCCGTATCTCTATGCCGAGGTGCAGTCGGCACAGAACCCGGACAAACGCCGTGGCCTCGAAGATTTCGACAACGCTTTCGGCAACCACATCGCGTTTTCGATTTCGAATGCGACGGGCGCGTTTTTCCACAACGTGACGGGCGGCGCGTTGGCGTCTGCACCGGATAACGTCCAGCGTATGTCGATCTGGTATCGACAGCTCGCGCGCGCCAGCCGGTCGTTTGCTTTTGTCGCTGATTTGACCGTCGCATTGCTCGGCGGTGGCCTGAAGACGAAGCAAAAGATTACCGGCCGCTTGGCGGACGCATTGTCTGAACTTTACCTGCTGTCGGCGACGCTGAAGCGTTACGAAGACGACGGCCGCCCGCAAGGTGATCATCATATCGTCGAGCTCGCAGCACAGAACGCGCTCTATCGTTTCCAGGAGGCGATGGCCGGCACGATCGATAACTTCCCGGCCGTTTGGGCGCGCCCCATCATGCGCGCTGTCGTGTTCCCACTCGGCCGCCGGTTCCGTCCGGCATCCGATGCGCTCGGCAAGGCCGTCGCGCGGCACGTGCTTGAGCCTGGAGAAGTCCGCGATCGCCTGACGCGCAACATCTTCGTGTCGAAAGACGTCAACGATCCGACAGGACTGCTTGAAGTGACGCTGGAGAAAGTTATCGCGGCAGAGCCGGTCGAAAAGAAACTCGAAAAGGCCATCCGCGATGGCGTCGTGCGGCGCTATCACGGCATCGACTGGTTCAAGGACGCCGCCGACAAAGGTGTGATTACGGCGGCCGAAGCCGAGCAACTGCGCGAAGTTGAGCGCCTGGTCGCCAAGGTTATTGCGGTCGATCATTTCGATCCGGCCGAATTGAAGCCGAACTACGTCGTCCTCGGGCACAACGCGCGTGCGTCCGAGACGCTGGCGGCCGAGTAACGGCTGACGGATAGGTTTGCAGCACCATCGAGGTTTGCGATGTCAGAAAATACGGCTCAATTGAAAGACTGGCGCTTCAGCGTCGACGGCGAGGGGATTGCATGGGCGATCTTCGACCGCGAAGGCGAGAGCGCCAATTCTCTGGGCCGGCGCCCGATTGAAGAGCTGCAGGCCATTGTCGAGAAGGTCGAGGCCGATGCGCGCGCCAAGACGGTGCGCGGGCTTGTGATCATGTCGGGCAAGGAGCGGACGTACATCGTCGGCGCCGACATTCGCGAATTCGAGAATTTCACGACCGAGCAACAGGTTGTTGAAAGCCTGCGTCCGGTCAATTCCATGCTCGATCGCATCGAGCGGCTGCCGGTGCCGGTCGTCGCGGCTATTCACGGCGTTTGCGTCGGCGGCGGTCTCGAATTGATCCTCGCCTGCCATTACCGCATCGCGACCCGCGATGACACGACGCGCGTCGGGTTCCCCGAAGTCAAGCTTGGCATTTTCCCGGGCTTCAACGGCACGGCGCGCTCGATCAAGCAGGTTGGTCCGATGGCGGCGATGACCAATATGCTGACGGGCGGCATGATCCGCGCCAATGCCGCCAAGGCTATGGGCTTCATCGACCAACTCGTCGGCTCTCCGGGTGAGTTGCGCTGGGCCGCGCGCAAAGCCGTCCTGCAAAATCGCAAATCAGAGCCGGCCGGCATCGCTAAAATGGTTCTGACGAAATGGCCGGCGCGCGGGCTGCTCGCCAAGAAGATGCGTGACGAGACCGCAAAAAAGGCGCGCAAGGAGCACTATCCAGCGCCCTTCGCGCTGATTGACTTGTTCGAACAGTACGGCGGCAATCTCGATGCGATGAAGGCGGCGGAGACGAAGGCGTTCGCGCCGCTCATGGTGTCGGATACGTCGCGTAATCTGCGCCGCGTGTTCCGTCTGACCGAGTTACTGAAAGGGCAGGCGCCGAAGGGACTTGGCTGGAAGCCGTCGCGCGTGCACGTCATCGGTGCTGGCACGATGGGTGCGGATATTGCCGGTGTCTGCGTGGCAGCCGGAATGGAAGTGACGCTGCAGGACATCAACGCCGAGCAGCTCGCCAAAGGCATCGCTGCGCAGGGCAAACTATTCAGCCGCAAATTCAAGACGCGCGCGCTCAAGGCCGCTGCGAAACAGCGCTTGATCGCTGACCCCGAGGGCAAGGGTATCGCGCGGGCGGACGTGATCATTGAGGCGATCGTCGAGCGCCTCGACGTCAAACAGAAGCTGTTTGCCGACCTCGAAACCAAGATCAAACCCGGCGCTGTGCTGGCGACCAATACGTCGTCTCTAAAACTCGCCGACATTTCGGCGCCCATGAACGATCCGGGCAGACTGATCGGGCTGCACTTCTTCTCGCCTGTACCCCAGATGCCGCTCGTCGAAGTGGTGCGTGGTGCCAATACGCGCGAAGAGGAAGTGAAGAAGGGCGCGGCGTTCGTCACCGCGATCGATAAGTTCCCGCTGATCACGAAGGACGTGCCGGGCTTCCTCGTCAACAAGGTTCTGACGCCGTATATGTTCGCGGCGATGGAGCGCTTAGAGAAGGGCGAAGACAAGGAGAAGATCGACGAAGCCGCGCGCGCCTTCGGCATGCCGATGGGCCCGATCGAACTCGCCGACAACGTTGGCCTCGATGTGTGCGCGCACGTTGCAAAAATTCTTGGACAGTCCAGCGAAGGGTCGCGCCTTGACCGGCTCGTTGCCTCGGGCCGCCTCGGCAAGAAGACGGGCGAAGGCTTCTACGTCTGGAAGGACGGCAAGCCGGTCAAATCGGACGTCCAGTATTCCAAATCTGAACTCGACAAACTTGGCCGCGAACTCGTCGCGCCAATGGTTGCGGAATCACAGAAGTCGCTCGACGAAGGCGTCGTTGAAAGCGCCGATCTCGTTGATGCGGGCATGATCTTCGGCACCGGTTTTGCGCCCTTCCGCGGAGGACCGTTGCATTACAATGCGAAGCAATCGACGTCCGACACCGCGTCTGCGCGCGCCGCCGCTGAATAATCCGGAGATTGATAGATGACAGGTACTCTGCGCCGCGTTGCGATCATTGGTGGCGTCCGCATTCCCTTCTGCCGCTCGAATACCCTGTACGGCGACTTGTCGAACCTCGACATGATGGCTGCCGCGCTCAACGGTCTTGTCGATAAGTACAAGCTCAAGGGCAAGCACATCGATGAAGTGGTCGGTGGTGCGGTCGTTACGCATTCCAAAGACTTCAACATTGCGCGCGAAGCTGTGCTGTCGACGAAGCTCGCGACCTCGACGCCGGGCGTGACGCTGATACAAGCGTGCGGTACCAGCTTACAGGCAGCTCTGATGTCGGGTGCGAAGATCGCGAGCGGTGAGATCGAGAGCGCCATCGCGCTTGGGTCGGATACCACGTCGGATGCGCCAATCGTTTTTACGAAGAAGTTTTCCAAGCGCCTGATCGACGTTGGTCTGGCCAAGACGCCGCTCGACAAGCTGAAGGTATTTAAGGGAATTTCGGCTGGCGAACTGGCGCCGCAACCGCCGGTCGTCGCGGAACCCCGCACCGGTCTGTCGATGGGCCAGCACTGTGAACTGATGGCGCAGGAGTGGAAGATCCCGCGCGCTGAGCAGGACCAGCTTGCTGTCGAGAGCCATAAGAAGGCAGCGGCGGCGTACGCGTCCGGTTATATGGACGATCTGATCGTGCCGTGTGCCGGTGTCTATCGCGACAACAACCTGCGCGAGGACATCTCTCTTGAAAAACTTTCGACGCTGAAGAATGCGTTTGAAAAATCCGAGCGCGGTACGATGACCGCCGCGAACTCAACGCCGTTGACGGACGGCGCGGCGTGCGTGCTGCTCGGATCGGAAGAATGGGCGGCCAAGAATGGCTTGCCGGTTCTCGCTTATCTGACCTACGGCCAGCACTCGGCGAACAATTTCGTCGAAGGTGAGGGGCTGCTGATGGCGCCGACGATTGCCGTCTCGAAGATGCTCGACCGTGCCGGATTGACGTTGCAGGATTTCGATTTCTACGAAATTCACGAGGCGTTTGCGGCCCAAGTGCTGGCAACCCTCAAAGCGTGGGAAGACCCGGCCTACTGCAAGCGCTTTCTCGGTAAGGACGCGCCGCTCGGTTCGATCGATCGCGCCAAGCTCAACGTCATGGGCTCGAGCCTCGCGTTCGGGCATCCGTTCGCGGCGACCGGCGCCCGTATCGTCGCCAATCTGGCGAAATTACTGTCGGAGCGGGGCGGACGCGGGCTGATTTCGGTTTGCACGGCCGGCGGCATGGGGGTCGCTGCAATTCTCGAAAGCGCCAAGAACTAGGCATCCGCCGTTAGCGGCGTTGAACCGCGCCGGTCAAGGGAAGACGCACCGCGTAAAATCGGCTAAACCCTCGCGTCTGTTGCAAGAGGGTAGAGGCACGATGGCGGCGAACGACGCAAAACAGATCGAAGCGGTGCGCGGTGTCGTCCGCGATGTTGCGAGCAAGCTCGATCTCAATGCCTGGCTGCGGCTGTGGGATGGTACGCGGCTGCCACTCGGCGCTGCGCCGACGAGCGACCTCGAACTCAGAATCGCGTCGCCCGGCGTCCTCGGCGCGATTTTGCGCAAGCCGACGCTCGATACGATCATCCGCCAGTATGTCGAGAAGGGTATCGACTATTCGGGCGGGACGCTGATCGATCTCGGCCGCGAGATCAACAAGCGCGACCGCGGCGCCAAGATCAAACCGCTCGATGCCTTGAAGGCGGCTGCGAAGCTCTCGCCGTTCCTCTTTGCCAAGGACGACGACACCAAGGACGCGCACGGCTACGAAGGCGATATTATCGGCCGCAAACAATCGAAGCGGGACAATACGGCCTATATCTCATTTCACTACGATCTTTCCAACGAGTTCTACGCGCTCTTCCTCGACCCCGAGATGGTCTACACCTGCGCCTATTACACGGACTGGTCGAACGGCATCGCCCAGGCGCAGCACGACAAGCTCGAAATGATTTGCCGCAAGCTGCGCTTGAAGCCGGGTGAGCGCTTTCTCGACATCGGCTGCGGATGGGGCGCGCTTCTCTGCCACGCCGCGCGCTATCACGGCGTCAAAGCGCACGGCGTCACCCTATCGCGCGAGCAACTGGCCTACGCGCAGGACAAGGTGAAACGGCTTGGTCTTGAGGGTCAGGTGACGTTTGAATTCATCGACTACATCAATATTCAAGGTCAGTTCGACAAGATCGCGTCGATCGGGATGTACGAAGCGATCGGCCTCGAGAATATCGAAGCCTACATGAAAAAAGTCCGTTCGTTGCTGACCGACGACGGACTGTTCCTCAATCACGCGATCTCGCGCAAAGCAAAGAAGCAGCGCTATTTCAAAGAGCGCGTGCGCCCTGAGCAGCGGGCCTTGGCCAAGTATATTTTCCCAGGCGGCGCACTCGACGATATCGGTCATACCGTCGGCGAGATGGAACGCGCCGGCTTCGAGGTTCACGACGTCGAAGGCTGGCGCATGCACTACGCGCGGACGTGCCGGCTCTGGTCGGAACGCCTGACAGAGCGCAAGGACGAAGCGATCGCACTCGTCGGCGAAGAAAAGTACCGCATCTTTATTGCCTATCTGTCCGGATGCGCGATTTCGTTCGAGCGCGGTACGGCGCGGCTGTTTCAGACGCTGGCGTCCAAAACCGCGAAGCGCCCGCCGGTGCTGCCGCCGACGCGCGCCGACCTCTATCGTTGAGAATTGCCTAGCGCTGAGGTTTGGCAGCGCCCGGCCCGGCGCTCAGATGTGTTTCGCAGCGGCCGCGGATTTCGTTCAGGTCTTCGATTGCGCGCTGGATGTCGCTGCGCTTGATTTCGAGATTGGCAATGGCGTCGGTGACTTTGTCGAGCAACAGCCGTGTCTGCGCCTGCTGCCCCGGATCGGCGTCGTAGAGCGCCAGATATTGGCCGACGTCTTCGACCGTAAAGCCGAGATTCCGGCCGCGCAAAATCAGGATCAGGCGCGCCCGGTCACGTTTGGAATAGCGCCGCGTCGTGCCGATACGCTCGGGCTGGATCAGTCCCCGGCTTTCGTAGAAGCGGATCGTGCGCGTCGTGATATCGAATTCCTTCGACAAATCCGAAATTGAATACGACCGCTCGGCCGGCGCGCACGCCGGTGCGCCGCTCGTCTTGCGCGGATTTTTTAAGGCCGGGTCTGCTGTCATGTGGCGCTGCGTTGCTTTTCCTCGGCCACCAGTTCTTTCTTCGAAAGCTTGCCGATCATCGTTTTTGGCAGGCTGTCCCGGAATTCGATCTGAGATGGCATTTCAATTTTTGAAATCTTCGGCTCGAGATGCCGTAAAATATCGGCGGCCGTCGCGGTCATTCCGCTTTTTAGTTTAATGAAGGCTTTTGGAGCTTCGCCGCGATAGCTGTCCTTGATGCCGATCACGGTGACTTCTTCCACTGCTGGATGGTCGTAGATCGCTTCTTCGATACGCCGCGGATAGACGTTGTAGCCGGAGCAGATAATAAGATCCTTGATACGATCTACAATCTGGAAGAATCCGTATTTGTCCATGATTGCGACATCGCCGGTGCGCAGAAAGTCGCCCACAAATTGATTTGCCGTCTCGGTCGGCTTGTTCCAGTAGCCCTTCATGACCTGTGGGCCCTTGGCGCAAAGCTCGCCGCGCTCGCCTTGCGGCACTTCGCGGGTCGGGTCGTCGAGATCACGTAGCGAGACGATCGTCTGGGGAATAGGCGGCCCGATCGACCCGGCGATGACCCGGCCTTCGATAGGATTGCAGGTCAGCACCGGGGAGGCTTCCGACAAGCCATAGCCTTCGACGACCTTACAACCAGCCAGCTTCTCGAAACTGAGCTTGACCTCCAACGGCAATGGCGCGCCGCCGGAAATGCAGAATCTCAGGGACGAAAGATCGAAGGACTTGATATTCGGCGCGTTCAGCATGGCCATGAAGATCGTCGGCACCGCCGGCATCATCGTCGGCTTTTCTTTGTCGATCAGCTTCAAGGCTTCCTGCAGCTGGAAGCGAGGCATCAGAATAATCTTTGCGCCCTTGGCGATCCCGAGGTTCATGACGCCCGTCATGGCGAAGACGTGGAACAGCGGTAAAGCGCCGAGCACGCGCTCCTTGCCGGCAACCAGGTCGGCAGCCCAGGCGACAATCTGGACGGTATTGGCGTGAAGGTTGGCGTGCGTCAGCATCGCGCCCTTCGGCGTGCCTGTCGTTCCGCCGGTGTACTGCAAAACGGCGACATCCTCGACCGGATCAATGGCGACGGGTTTGAGCGGGGTCGAGGTTGCGGCAAGCGCAGCACCGTCGATCAGCTTGGCCTTGATCGGCGATTTCGACGTATCGGCGCGATCTTTTCTCTTGAAGAGCAAAAATAGCTGCCGCTTCGGCGTCGGGAGCTCGGCGGCAAAGGGTACGATAACCGCGCGGCCGAGCACGCCATTTTTTATGAGCGTTTCGACCTTGGGGAAGAGCGCCGCCAAGTCATGCGTGACCATGATTTCGGTGTGGCTGTCGCGGACCTGAAAAGTGAGTTCTTCGATAGTATAGAGCGGGTTGAAGTTGACGACCGTGCCGCCGGCCTTGAGAATGGCGTAATAATAGACAATGAACGTCGGCGTATTCGGCAGAAACAAGCCAACTTTAGTGCCTTTTTGAACGCCGATGGATTGTAGGCCGGCGGAAACGCGGTCGACGACCTCTTCCAAGGCCTTGTAGGTCGTGATTTTGCCCATAAAGGCGATGGCCGGATGGCCAGGAAAGTTCTTGGCCGCGTCACGGAGGACGACCGGCAGCGGTTCCGGATTGATCGGCATATCCCAGGCAACGCCGGCTGGGTAATTGGCAATCCACGGAAAAGACCCCGCGCCGGCCAGCGGCTTTGCGGATGCGGCTTGGGTTCCGGAAGACGTGCCGTCGGTCATAAGTCCACCCCCTAAATCCCGCCTTTATTGGGCTGGCGCCGGATCTTGGATCGGAGCGGGAGCTGTCACCGGCTCTGAAAAGCCGGGCAGTACAACTGCTCTAACCGTCAGGTCTGAGACGCTTTGCCCATGCGGCGTATTGTGCTTTTCCGTTCCGCGAGTTGAACACTTTTTTGGACCAATAGGCTAGACCTGTCGGCAGGGTGTTTACCATTACCTGCTAGTTGGATTCCGGATCGCAAGCGTCAAGCTGGCATTTGTGATTTGAGTGTAACGGGCGTAACTGGACTTGGGTCACATTTAAGGTTATGTGACGGCCAATCTTGCAGGAAATCCGGTCTCGCTCTACCAAGAGATCAAGCAAAACGAGCCTCGCGCGGGCATCGCGGAGGTGGGAGAGTCATATGGACGAAGTCGCGACGAAGATTATCGAAATCCTCAAAAAGCACATGAAGGAGCAGCGCGACGACATCGGTCTCGACACCGCTCTGACGGATTTGAAGATTGAGTCTCTCGACCTCGCAATGATCGTTTTTGACATTGAGGACGGCTTCGGCATCGAGATTCCCTACAATGCCAACGAAGACGTCGAAGATTTCAAGACCGTTGGTTCGGTCGTTGAGCGCGTCAAGTCGTTGATGGCCGCGAAGGCTGGCTCTGCCGCCAAGGCCTAAGCCGGATCGCTCGCACGTTCGCGGGGCATCCATCGTCCTTTTGCGAAGCCGTGCCGCGTTCGCGCGGTGCGCGCTTTGTCTTATGAGAAAGCAGTTCGTCTATGAGCAAGTCCCAAGCCCGCCGCCGCGTGGTTGTAACCGGCATGGGTGTCGTGACGCCTATCGGCACGACCGTCGATGAATTCTGGACGTCGATCCGCGCCGGAAAGTCGGGCGTCAGTGAACTGGGTGGCTTCCCGCTGGAAGACCTCAAGATTCTGATAGCGGCTCAGATCAAGGATTTCGACCACAAGGCACGCCTCAAGCACTTCAAGCGCGATCGCATCATTACGCTGGCGGACCGCTATTCCTGGTTTGCGGCTGCAGCGGCCGATGAAGCCGTCAAAATGTCCGGCCTCGAAATGCCGCTGACCAACCCCTATCGCTCGGCTTGCATCGTTGGCTCGGGCGCTGGCGGGCTCGTGACATTCGAAACGGCCTATCGCGACCTGTTCATTCTGCAGAAGCGCGCGACCCATCCGCTGACGCTTTTGCGTATCATCGGTTCGTCGGCTGCGGCGCACGTCGGTATCGAATTCGGCGTCAAGGGTCCGACGTTCGCGACCTGCTCGGCATGCTCGACGGCGTCTCACGCAATCGGCCTGGCGCGCGACTATATCCGTGACGGCATCGTCGATGTTGCGATCGCCGGTGCTTCGGAGTCCGTCATCAACTACGGCACGATGAAAGCCTGGCAGGCGCTGCACGTTCTGTCGCCTGAAGGGTGCTTCCCATTCGCCAAGAAGCGCAACGGCACGGTGTTGTCGGAAGGCGCTGGTATCCTTGTGCTCGAAAGCCTTGAGCACGCGCAGGCGCGCGGCGCGACGATCCTCGCGGAACTGTCGGGCTTTGGCATGGCGTCGGACAGCCAGGATATGGTCAAGCCCACCGTCGAAGGCCCGAGCGTTGCGATGCAGGATGCATTGACGGATGCTGGCATCCAGCCTGCGCAGATCGACTATTTGAACGCTCACGGCACAGCGACGGCCGACAACGACATCAACGAAACCAAAGCCATCAAGAACGTTTTCGGCGACCACGCCTACAAGCTCGCGATTTCGTCCACGAAATCGATGACCGGACATCCGCTTGGCGCAGGCGGCGGCATCGAAGCGGTCGCATGCATCAAGGCGATGCAAGATGGTTTTGTGCCTGCAACCATCGGCCTCGACGAGCCTGGCGAGGGCTGCGATCTCGATTACATTCCGAACGTCGGTCGCGAGAAGACGGTCACGTATGCGATGTCGAATTCGTTTGCGTTCGGCGGCTTGAACGCCGTGCTCGTGTTCGGTCCGCCACCGGCATAAGCGATTTCGGAACCAAAGCATTGTGCAGTGCATTGCAAATGGGCGAGCTCGCGAGCTCGTCCTTTTTTGTTTTCACGCTCTGCCCGGTCGCATGGATTTCGGCGCTTGCCTCTTGTGAGTGCCGCCAGCAAATGACAAGGTGCACGGCCGGTCAGCGGCAGAGGCCAGTCGTTGCATCGTAGTACTGCGGAGAACCTATGCGCGAGGTTGTCATTCGAGCCGGCGAAGTTTCGCTCAGAGCGCGCGTGCTCGATACGCCGACGGCGGAGCGTATCTGGGCCGCATTGCCAATCATGTCGTCGGCGCGGACGTGGGGTGCTGAAGTCTATTTCGATGCGCCTGTAACGTCCGCCGCTGAACCCGACGCCTGTGATACCGTCAAAGCCGGTCAAATCGTGTTTTGGCCAGATGGCGACGCGATTGCGATTTGCTTCGGGCCGACGCCGCTATCACGCAGCAAGGCCGAGATACGTCTGGCGGGTCCATGCAACATTTGGGCGGAAGCGATAGACGATGTTCGGCAGTTCAAGGCCGTGCATGCGGGCGAAGAAATTTCGATCTGCCAGGCGCGGAGCTGAGTTTCGGTGGCCTTGACGTTGGACGCCTTAAAGAACATCACATCGATCGAAGATTTGCGTCTGCTGGCGCATCGCAAAGTCCCGCGTGACTTTCTCGACTATTACGAGTCCGGCTCTTACGCCGAAGAGACGCTGGCGGCGAACCGCCAAGCGTTGTCGCAAATCAAATTTCGTCAGCGCGTTTTGGCGGGCGCCGATAACCGCGAACTGAATGCGACGATGCTCGGGCAACCTGTTGCCTTGCCGGTCGCGATCGCGCCGATCGGCATGATGGGGATGGCGCACCGCGACGGCGAAATACACGCCTGCCGCGCGGCGCAGGCAGCCGGCGTCCCCTATACGCTATCGACGATGTCGATCTGCTCGATCGAGGACGTTGCGGCCGCCGCGTCGAAGCCGTTCTGGTTTCAGCTCTATATCATGCGCGACAAAGGTTTCATCCGGGCGCTGATCGAACGTGCGAAGGCCGCGAAGTGCAGCGCGCTCGTGCTGACTGTCGATCTGCAGGTGCTCGGTCAACGGCATCGTGACGTCAAGAACGGGCTGACGGTGCCGCCGCAGGCGCGCCTCTCAACGATGTTGCGGATCGCGGCAAAGCCCGGTTGGGCCCTTGGCGTGCTCGGCGGCAAACGCAAGACATTCGGCAATCTCGCAGGACATATCTCGGGCGCCGACGGCATCGTCTCGTTGTCGAAATGGACGGCCGAGCAATTCGATCAGGCGCTCAGTTGGCAGGATGTCGAGTGGGTGCAGAAGCAGTGGGATGGACCACTGATCATAAAAGGCATTGCCGACGTCGGCGACGCCAAGCTTGCCGCGAAAAGCGGCGCGTCGGCGATCGTCGTCTCGAACCACGGCGGACGACAGTTGGACGGTGCGCCGGGCGCCATTACGCAGTTGCCGGGCATCGCCGATGCGGTTGGCTCGGACATCGAAATTCTGTTCGATAGCGGCATTCGCTCGGGGCAAGACGTGATGCGGGCGCTGGCGCTGGGTGCGCGCGGGTGCCTGATCGGCCGCGCGCCGCTCTATGGTCTCGGAGCGGCCGGGGAAGCGGGCGTTGCGAAAGCCCTCGACATCATTCGTCGCGAGCTCGACGTCACAATGGCGCTCACTGGCGTGAAAAGGGTCGCAGACATCGACCGCCGCGTGCTGGCCGATTAAAAGTTGCCGGCTTGCTTGGTGAATCCCCGGCAATTAGGCCATTCCGAGAAATTCGGTTACGTCTATTTTAATAGGCGGCGCGGCGGATGGGCCGGATATTGTGAGGCACGTTTCGAATTGTGTATTCATGCCAGCCCGCCGTGGCGACGTTGAGTTACAGAACCGCTTTTTATGCTTCAGCAAAAAACCATCATCGTTGCGGCCCTGGCGCTAGTGCTGCTCGGTATTCTCGCGACTCTGCTGATGGTGATGCAGGCGGCGCGTGCGACGGACTGGGTTGAGCATACGCTTCGCGTTCAGGCGACGACGAACGAAGTGCTCGCGCTGGCGATCGATGCCGAAACAGGCCAGCGCGGATATTTGCTGACGCGCGATGCGGCGTATCTCAGCCCGTACAATACCGCGACGATTGCCATCAATGACCGGCTCGAAAAACTCAAAGCGCTCGTTGCTGACAATCCTGAACAAGTCACCGCGGTCGCAAAAGTCGCGCAGCTCGTCGAAGCCAAGAACGCCGAACTGGCGACGACGATCGCGTTGGCAGGCGAAGGACGCGCCGACGAAGCCGTCGGCCGGGTTCGCCAAAATCGCGGCAAGGAGATGATGGACAATTTGCGGGCGGAGATCGGCGCGCTGCAAACCGAGGAAACGGCTCTCTATACGAAACGCGACGCCGACGCTGCTTGGACGCGGCAAATGCTGCTGGTATTTGTCATCTCATCGATGATTGGCGCGATGCTGTTGGCGGCGACTATCTCGTCGACGTTTCGCGATCAGATCGCAGTGCTCGATGAACGCGTGAATGAGCGCACGCAGCAACTCGAATTCGTGACGCGTGAACTTGCACACCGTTCTAAGAATTTGATGGGCATCGTGCAATCGATCATCAATCTAACAGCCCGCAACGTGACGACGACGGAAGACATGCGCACAGCGTTGACCGCTCGTATCGGCGGACTGGCCAAGTCGCAGGATGTCTTGATCGGCACGAATTTCACCGGCGGCGATCTGCGCGAACTGGTGCGCGGTCATTTGTCGACGTTCGCCGATCCCTCGACGTTCGAGCTTGTTGGGCCGGATATCGTCTTGCCGCCAACCACCGTGCAGGCGATCGGATTTGCAATGCACGAGCTTGGCACGAACGCATCTAAGTACGGCGCGCTTTCGGTGCCGTCTGGCAAAATCAAGGTCACGTGGACGATCGTCGACGGCCTGCTGAACCTCGAATGGTTGGAATCTGGCGGCCCGCCGGTTACGCCGCCGTCGCGGCGGGGATTCGGGTCAAGCGTCACCGGCGCCATGACCGAGCGCAGCCTCAACGGCAAGGTGCTGCACGACTTCCGGCCAGAAGGCTTGCGCTGGACGCTGACCTTCAAGGTCGACCCCGAGGCTGCGTAACGAGACTGCTGAAGGCGATCGCCCGATGTGTTTGGAACGTGGTGGGCCCGGCAGGGCTCGAACCTGCAACCAGACGGTTATGAGCCGTCAGCTCTAACCATTGAGCTACGGGCCCCACCCGGACGAGCCTCATAACAGAGTTCTTTCCCGCCTGCGAGCGGCGCAAATTGGCGCAAAAGAATTGTGCATTCTGGCCCAAGGTTTGCCGCGATTTCTCCGTCTCAACAGACTAGGGATGGGCCGCTTATCAGAGGATTGAACCATATGATTCGACTTGCCGCCCCAGCCGCCGCTTTCAGGACCGCGCTTTTGTGCGGATTGATGATGGCCAGCGCCGCGCCGCTCTCAGCCGAGGAAAAAACAATGGACCGCACGGTCACAGTATCAGCGACAGGCAGCGTGTTGGCCGCCCCCGATGAAGCCACAATTGCAACAGGTGTGACGAGCGAAGCAAAGACCGCCCGTGACGCTCTGACGAAAAATACCGAAGCGATGAAAAAGGTCATCGAAGAGCTGAAGAGCCAGGGCGTCGAAGCCAAAGACATTCAGACGACGCAGTTCAACGTCGAGCCGGTCTATGTCTATCCGAAGGAAGGGCAGCCGCCGTCCGTCACAGGATATCGCGTCAACAACATGCTTGGCGTGCGCGTACGTAATCTCGACAAGCTCGGCGGCGTACTTGATCAGCTTGTAACGGCCGGCGCCAATCAAATGAACGGTATCTCGTTCGACGTCAGCAAAGCCGAGACTTTGAAGGACGACGCGCGTAAGGCCGCGATGGAGAACGCCAAGCGCCGCGCGCAGTTGCTGGCAACGGCCGCGGGCGCCGAAGTCGGCGAGGTCTTGCAGATATCGGAAGAGACATCGCAGCAAGGTCCCCGTCCGGTTGTGTTTGCGAAGCAGCGCGCGGCGATGGCGGAGTCGGTGCCGGTCGAGCGCGGCGAGCAGGAGCTTGAAGCGCGCGTGACGGTGACTTGGAAGCTGAAATAAGCGTTAGAGCAGCGCGACGCGCTCGACTTTGACGCTGCTCATGGGACTGCCGGGCTGGTTCGACCAGTCGGCGTAGTTGCGCATCTCGCCCGTCTCGCGCACATGGCGCAGGCGGGCGAGGTCGATTGTCCCTGAGACCCATTCGGCGGCGTTGAGCTTGCCGATCGCGAGGACGCCGTCGTCGGAGACACCGTGTTCGGATGGCACGTAGATGCCGGCAGCGCCTTCGTTGAAATCGACTGCGGGTGACCACGGCGCGTCGCCGACGGTCGGGCTTTGCACGGTCGCGATCGTATTCTCCAGCGCGCGTGCCATCGATCCGGTGCGGACGCGGTGATAGCCCGAAATGCGCTCGGTGCACGATGGAACGAGTACGACGTCGGCGCCCGCTTCGGCCATCGCGCGGACGAGTAGCGGGAATTCGCTATCGTAGCAAATCGCGATGCCGAATGTGCCAATGCGGGTTTCGAACACACGCACCGGTCCGCCGGCTGAAATGCCCCAGCCGTGCTCGAACGGCGTCATGATGAGCTTTTCCTGCTCGCCGATCTGGCCGTCCGGCGTCACAAGCTGCGTTGCGTTGACGAACGTGCCGTCAGACTTCAACACCGGGCCGGAGCCGACGAGGATGTGGACGCTATGGCGCTTGGCCAGATCGGCGTGAAGCGCAACGCGTGAGGCGGCCAGTTCCGCGACCTTGGTCAGTGTGATCGTCAGATCGCTGTAGACCTCCGGCCCGAAACACGCGGCCTGCTCGATCGCCGCGTATTCCGGGAAGACGAGCAACTGCGCGCCGGTGGCGGCGCCCGACTTCACCCAGACGGCAATTTTGTCCTCCCATTCGGACAGCGATTTCGGCTGACCAATCGGATATTGCGCAGCTGCGACGTGCAGAGTTGCCGGGTGTGTCATCAGAGCTTTTTCATCCAGAACTGCATCTGGTGCGAGGTTTCTTCTGTCTGGTCGATGTCCTTCCAGTCGTAGGTTGCGATAAGCCCGTCGACTGGTTCGTAGCCGCGCTTGCGCCAGAACGGATCGAGCGGCGCATAGTCGGCGGGTTTTAACGGATGATCGTCGGGGCGAACGACCCGGCAGAACGTCGAGTGCGTAAATCCGCCGAGCTTATACGCTTGCGCTTCGCGTCCCTCGAAGAATGCGTGGCCAAGCCCGTGGCCGCGATGACTTTTAAGCAGCACGCTCTCGCCGCAGTAGAAGATCTTATTCAGATCGTAGCCGGCTTTGCGGAATGGTTCGCCGAATTCGTCGGCATGCTCGGTCATCGGCGCGGCCGTCGACGCGCCAACCATATGCTTGCCGTCGTATGCCGTGACCACGACTGCTCCGCGCGCCGCGGCGAATTTCGCGAGATACTTTTCCTCGTATTCGAGCGTGCCGTCGTAGAGGTACGGCCAGTCGTTGAAGACGACCATGCGCAGACGTGCGAGATCGGGCAGGATCGCGTAGATGTCGTCACCCGTAACCGATTTGACGTCGAGCTGTTTCTTGGCAGGCGTCATCGCGGCGCGATCCCGAAAAAGAATGGAGCGTGGCGGACAGGTGGTCCGCCAGCGCTCTTTACGACATACGCACAGCGGCGTTAGCCAGCGACCTGCGTGATCCAATCCGTCAGGTTGTAATATGTGGTGACGCGGGCGATTTTGCCATCGCGGATCGCGAAGAACGTGCCCGCTGGCAGCACATACTTCTGGCCCTTGGCGGGCGGCAGGCCTTCTTCGGAATTCTTATACGTGCCGTGCACGTTGAATTCGGCTGCGGCACGCGTCGCGTCTTTCGACACGAGGACGACGATGTCCTTCAGCTCTTCCTTGTAGTTGTGATCCATGCGCGCATTGAAGGCTTTGAACTTGTCCTTGCCTTCGCGGCGCTCGCCCTGGTTGACGTCGTGGATCACGTCATCGGTCAAAAACGCCAGCATGCCGTCGCTGTCGCCCTTATTGAAGGCGGCGTAGTAATCGCGGATCAATTGCGCCGTTTTTGCGCGGGCCTGGCTCTCAGGCGTCGTATCGGACATTTGGGCTACTCCAATAGTAGGGGTAAGAGTCGGTGCGATCTCTAGCAGCTTGCGGCGGCCGGTTCCAATCGCTTCGCCCGCGCGGTAAACGCGACATTTTAGGAACTCGGATGCGGTCGTTTGATCGCCGCGAAATCGTAAAGGAACCGACGTATGGCGCGGATCGACAGTCTCTTCGTGACCAGTCTCTATCGCGACGAGCTGGCCAGCACGTCCGAGCGCCGGTTGGTGAAAGAACTGGAGCACTCTTGCCGCGTGATCGCGGAAGATGACGTTGCCGGACAAAGCTGGTCAGAGCGTAACAAGTACCCCGGCTACACATCGTACGCGTCACTGACCGATTTGCCGGATCGCGACCCGTCATTTGGCGCTTTGATTGATATTCTCGATAATCACGTCGCTGCATTCGGCAAAGCCGTCGATTTCGATCTCGGCGGCAAAAAGCTGTCGTTGAGCAGCATCTGGATCAATATCCTTGAACCGGGCGGCTTCCACGGCAGCCACCTGCATCCACATTCCGTCGTCAGCGGGACGCTGTATCTGGCCTTTCCGAAGGGCGCGAGCGCGATAAAATTCGAAGACCCCCGCCTTGGGCAGATGATGGCGGCGCCACCGCGCAAAGCCAAAGCGCGCGCCACGCACCAAACGTTCGTCAGCGCTGAGCCGAAGTCCGGCACGCTTCTGCTGTGGGAAAGCTGGTTACGCCATGAAGTGCCTTTGAACACCTCTGATAGCCAACGCATATCTGTCAGCTTCAACTATGGGTGGTAGCAAAGAAATGCTGCAACCTTATGAATTGGCGACATTTTTTTTGCTCGGGCAGCGACCGGGGCTATAACGAGATATCGCTCACGACCGAGTGCCTCAATGCCGCCGCGGAAAACGAAATCAGTGTCAACGACCATTGGCGGTGGGCTGATTGGTGGCGGTGACGGTTTCGATGAGGCGCCCCAGACCTTCAAGCATCAAAGCCCAAGCGACCTTCGCTTCGACGAGAGTGTCGAACTGATGCGCAGCTTCGCGCTGATCGACAATGCCGAGGCGCGCCGCAAAGTCATAGCTCTGGCGCGCTTGCTTGCCAGCGAGCACCATGACGAGAAGGCGTAACGCGGCGGACGGCCGAATAGCCTAATTTGCGAGTCCGGGCTTCAGCCGATAGCCGCCACCGCGGTTTTTATCGAATACATCGGAGATGTCAGGATGACGGAGCGGCTTGCCGCTGTCATCGAGCAGCAGGTTCTGTTCCGAGACATAGGCGATGTAGGTGTGGTCCGCGTTCTCGGCGTACAGGTGATAGAAAGGCTGTTCTTTCGCTGGGCGGATCTCTTCGGGGATCGACAGCCACCATTCTTCGGTATTCGCGAATTCGGGATCGATATCGAAGATGATGCCGCGAAACGGGAATAAGCGATGACGCACCACTTGCCCAACCGTGAATTTCGCATGTTTTATTTCTGCCATTCGGACTTTCACCTGGGCGTGCCGGAGGCGCTCGGCCTCCGGCAGTCAGGCATATTATAAACCGAACTCGGCGGCACGTTCAGGGTCTTTTGTGGCCACAAGTTTGGCGAGATCGACAATGACCTTCGCCTGCTTCCAGGTAGCATCGTCCTGCATCTTGCCGTCGATCATGACAGCGCCCGTACCGTCGGGCATGGCATCCAAAATGCGCTTGGCGAACTTCACTTCGTTGACGTCGGGCGAGAACACGCGCTTCGCTATGTCGATCTGCGACGGGTGCAGCGACCAAGCGCCTAGGCAGCCTTGCAGGTACGCGTTGCGGAACTGCGCCTCGCAGGCGGCGCCGTCAGAGAAATCGCCGAACGGGCCGTAGAACGGCTTCAGGCCGTAGGCGAGGCAGGCATCCACCATCTTGCCAACTGTGTAGTGCCAGAGATCCTGCTGATAGAAGTTGCGCTGCGCCGACGCATCCTTACCGGCGTCCGCGAGGACACCATAATCCGGGTGGCCGCCGCCGACGCGCGTCGTCTTCATGCCGCGCGAGGCTGCCAGGTCGGCTGGGCCGAGGCTCATGCCGTGCATACGCGGAGAGGCCGCAGCGATTGCTTCGACGTTGTTGACGCCTTCGGCTGTCTCGAGAATGGCGTGGATCAGGATCGGCTTCTTGACGCCGTGGCGGGCTTCAAGCTGGGCAAGCAGCTGGTCGAGATAGTGGATGTCCCACGGACCTTCGACCTTCGGCAGCATGATGACGTCGAGCTTGTTGCCTGCGGCCGCGACGATTTCTGTGACATCGTCCAGAACCCACGGCGAGTTTAGGCAATTGATGCGCGTCCAAACGCCGGTGGTGCCGAAATCGTTCTGCGTCAGCATTTCGATGAAGCCCTTGCGGGCATTTTCTTTCTGATCGAGCGGCACCGCGTCTTCGAGGTTGCCGAGGATGACGTCGACCTGGCCGGCGATGTCCTTGATCTTCGAGCGGATCTTGTCGTTGTGGGGCGGAATGAAGTGGATCATGCGTTCGAGCTTGACGGGCAAGGCGCGATACGGCTCGGGCGCGCCAATGGCGAGGGGGGCGAAGTGCTTGGCAGGCGTGCGTGTCGAAGCCATAGGCGCTCTGATCCTTCAAACTTTGCGGATGGATAATCGCGGCACCTTAAGTGCGGTCGCCCCTCTGTCAATGCGGCGGGGATGTGCCAGCGTTAGCAAGCGGTGGCAAGGCGACAGAGCCTCGGCATACCGGGGCCGGCGGACGGTTTTTTCGCGGAGGTTCCGCCGGGAACAGCGTGGCTGACGGGCGGGGCGTATTTCTGGTTCATGAGACGCCAAATGCGGCGCCCAAAAACTGGAGACCTGCCATGACCCCGATCGCTACCGCATTCGCTGCCCGCGCCGTCGTCACGGCAGCACTCGCACTCGGCTCTTTCGTCGCCATGCCGGGCGATGCCAATGCTCTCAGCCTACGCGTCAAGCTCGCCTGCGCCGCCGACTACTATAAGCACTGCAGCGCCTACAGCCCCGGCGGCTCGGAAGTCCGCTCGTGCATGCGTGCGGTTGGTTCGGGCTTGTCGCGGAGTTGCGTCTCGGCGCTCGTCGCGGCCGGTGAAGTCACGCAGGCGGAAGTGGACCGCCGCCGTGCCGCGTCCAAGACTGCTTCGCGCTGACAGATAGCACCAAACTTAGGAAAGGCACGGCGAGACCGAAATCATGCCGTGCCGCCCTAGTAGAATTTAACCATGACGAGGCCAGTCCAAAGAATTTTGGTGCTGGTTCCCGGCGGAACAGCGAGCGCGTTGAACCTAGGCGCATCTTGGGGCGACTGAAGATCAAACGCCGTGCCCCAAAGAGGAGCCCGCCATGACCCCGATCGCCACAATAATCGCAGCCCGCGCCGCAGTGACCGCGGCCATCGCTTTCGGTGGCATGCTCATGGTGCCGAACGACGCCAACGCTCTTAGCCTGCGCGTGAAGATGGCGTGCGCCGCTGACTACTACAAACACTGCAGCGCCCACAGCCCAGGCAGCTCGGAAGTCCGCTCGTGCATGCGCGCTGTTGGCGCGGGCTTGTCGCGAAGCTGCGTTGATGCGCTGGTCTCGGCAGGAGAGGTCTCGAAAGCCGAAGTCGAGCGCTGCCGCTCGGCATCTCAGGTTGCGGCGCGTACGCCGTAACGTCAGCTCCAGCGACGGTTCGACCACATCCACTGCTCCGGCGTCTCGCGGACCCAATCTTCAAACTGGCGCGTCATTGCGGCCGTCGCCCATTTGACGTCGTCAGAATGGTTGGCGGTACGCGGCACGCGCAGTTCTTTGAGCTCGATTTCGAAGCGGCTGTCGTTGCCGATGCGCGTGCAGCGCGACATCCAGATACGCGCGCCCGTCCGTCGCGCGATCATCGCCGGTATTGTGACCGTCGGAGCGTCTTTGCCAAAGAATGGAACCGGAAGTCCGGTGCGATCATAAAGATCGCATACAACGCCCAATCGTCCGCCCTGGCGAACGTAATCCATGATGGCGCGCGCCGTCTTCTGGCTTTCACCGTGGTCGCCTTCGACACGGCCGCGGCCGTAAAGACCGCCAGGATACAGATCGCGGCGCTGATAGCGCAGGAAACGATCGACATAGGGGTTATTGACGGAGCGATAGACCGCTGCCGGATTGGCGCCGGCGAGCGTCAGCGGCCAGATCGCCAGCTCCCAGTTTCCCATGTGCAGCGATGCGCCAACGATCGGCCCGAGCTTGCCTGCATATCTGTCAAAAACGGCTTTGTTCTTGATTGCGATGCGTTCTGGATGGGCGACGAGTTCGTCGATGCGCATCGTCTCCGCCATGACGCGTCCGAGGTTTTCCCAATGCTGAAGCGCGATTTCAAGGCGTTCGGCGTCAGACTTTTCCGGGAAAGCGATGGCGAGGTTGGCCAGCGCGCGATTGTGGCGCTTCGGATTGAGTACTGGTGCCAGTCGCCGCCAGGTCCAGGCCGACGAGCGAACGGCAAACGTCAGCGGTACGACGCGAACCGTGCCGACGACGAACCGCAAGAAGGCGTACTCCAGGCGGAACTGCAAATCACGGAGCACAGACGTCGTGGGCATGGGGCGCATAGGCTTTCTGATGCAGGTCGGCCGTTAAATATGGGTGGGCGGCGCGCACGGCTGCGGCTGGAAATGGTCGTTTGGTCATGCCCGGCACCGCGGGCACACGTCAAGCTCAACCGCTGATGGGGTGCCTAGATGACGGGCTGCATCAGTCGCGGCATGGCGTTCGGCGGCGCGATGCCTTCCCGCATCAAATGCCTGCGCAGGGCTGGCAGCGTTTTGAGGGCGAATAGCCCGAGCCCACGCGCGGCATGGACCGGCGCGAATTCAGACAGCAGCGAGCGGTTCAGCAAATCGATGGTCCAGACCCGCGACGTGACGTCGAACCGTCGCGCATCGGCATAGGCGGCCAGCGCGTTCGGCCCGCCGATATCCTCGCCAGCCTGGCGCGCCGTTGCAGCAATGTCCGCAAGCGTCGCGGCGTCACGAAACGAAAGATTTAAGCCCTGGGCGCCGATTGGCGGGATGACATGACCCGCTTCGCCGATCAACGCGATGCGGTTCTTGGCGAGCGGCTCGGCGGTTTGTCCCGACAAGGGGAACATCCGGCGCGGCGTCTCTAGGGTAAGACTGCCAAGTAGTCCCTGCAGATGTTGCGCCAGTTCTGTTGAAAACGCGTCGTCATCGAGACTGGCCAGTCGTTCGGCCTCTGCGATATTGTCGACCCAGACGAGATTGGAGCGTTTTCCGGGGCCGGGGACGACCGTCAACGGCCCGCAGCGGCGATGAAATTCGGTCGATATCTGGTCATGCGGCCGCGAATGGGAAAACGTGCAAACGATTGCTGCCTGATCGTAAGCCCAGCTTTTGACGGGAATGCCAGCGGCGGCCCGTCCGGCGGACTGACGGCCGTCGGCGGCGGCGGCGAGGCGGCACGTTATCCTTGCGCCTTCGGCTGTCGTCAGCGTGACGCCACTTTCCGACGGGGCGATGGACGTGACGCGCGCCGTGTGAAGCCGCGTCGTTCGCGCGGCGGCCAGGGTTTCGAGTGCCGCCGTCAGGACAGCATTTGGCACGTTATATCCGAATGCCGGGGAGCCAATATCGCTGGCGCGGAAAGTCACTTCAGGTGCCCTGAAAAGGGCACCGGTCGCATCGATGAGGCGGATCGCGGCGAGCCTGGCGCTTGAGGGTTCGATTGCGTGCCAAGCGCCGATCCGCTCGAGAAAGGTAATCGATGATTGAAAGAGCGCGGCCGTCCGGCCATCGCGCGGATCGGCAGGCGGACCAATCACGGCCGTTACGAGACCGAGTTCCGCCATAGCTATGCCGGCGGCTAGACCCGCGGGGCCCGCGCCAACGACGGCAACATCGAAATCGCCCGTGGTAATGCCCGTCATGCGCGCCTCTGCCGATATGTTGCAGAGTTAGCACGCTACCCGTGCGAAGTACAAAGTGTTGCTCGCGAGACACGCCGCTTTAGCGGCCCTGTCACGTGACTGCAATGAAGCGCGGGTAAACACATCGTTAAGTACGGGAATGAACATGCCGACTCAGGGGGTTGGCTTGGTTGAACACCTTTCGGTACGGGGAAAACAGCACTGCGGGTATTTTTACCGTTGTGCCACGATTTAGAGGGTCACCGATGACATCGGTCTTGAAATATCGCGTAGCAGCGTGCGCCTTAGTGGCGGCTTTGAGTTTGACGGCGGGGACGGCACAGGCGGCGGATTTGGGCGGCAATTGCTGCGCCGATCTCGAAGAGCGCATTGCCGAATTGGAAGCGACGACCGCGCGAAAGGGCAACCGCAAGGTTTCGCTCGAAGTCTCGGGCCATGTTAATGAAGCCCTGTTGTGGTGGGATGACGGCGTAGAGTCGAATGTCGGTACCTATACTAACGACAACTCTCGTACGCGCTTCCGCTTCAAGGGCGAAGCCAAGATCGACTCAGACTGGAAGGCCGGATACCTTATCGAAATCGGCGTTCGCAGCTCGAACTCGAAGCGCTTCACGCAGGATGACGACAACGGCGACGGCGCCGGCGCGTTAGACCTTCGTCACAGCGTCTGGTACCTCAACAGCAAGAGGTTCGGTCGCGTTTGGGTCGGCTTGACCGGGGGCGCTGGTGAGAAGGTCACCGAAACCAACCTGGCTGCGACCAAAGACATCGCCAAATATTCGAACGTCGAAGATAACGCTCTTGGCTTGAACATGCGCTTCAACGGCGCGATTTCGGCGACGTCCTGGCGCCGCTTGATGCGCGATGGTGGCGACCAGCCTGGCGAAGGCCGTCGTTTCAACATGGTGCGTTACGACACGCCTGAGTTCGCGGGCTTCACGGGAACGGCAAACTTCGGTGAGGACGACACGTGGGAAGTTGGCGCGCGCTATACGGGTGCATTGGCTGGTTTCAAGCTTGCAGCTGCTGTCGCGTATGGCGAAAACAACGACACGAACGGCGTCGTTTCTGGGGGCTCCTTTTCTGCAAGCCAGACAGGTTTCCAGTGCCCGGGTAACGAATGGAACGGTGCAGTGAACAACCCGGCGGCTGTCACGAATGGTTGCCAACAGGTTGGCGGTTCGCTCAGCGTGATGCATGAAGAAACCGGCGTCTACTTCAACTTGGCCGGTGGCCGTTTGACGGATGACAACATCGCCAACGACCCAGGTGTGCCGGCAGCGACGCGTCCGTTCATCGATAACGAGCACGACTTCTATGCCGGCGAAGTCGGTATTGAACGCAAGTGGATGGCGCTGGGTAAGACGACGCTGTTTGCCCAGTATTTCAAGAACGAAGGCGGCACGTTGGACCGTGGTTTTTCTGCTACGGGTGCGCCCGGCACCGGCGACATTGTTGCTTCGACGCTTGAATCTTACGGGATTGGCGTGGTTCAGGGCATCGACGCTGCCGCTATGCACCTCTACCTGACCTATCGGCACTATGAGGCCGACATCACGCGCGCCGATGGCGCTGGCGGTCTTGTAAACTTCGATGCAGATAATCTCGACGTCGTCATGGGCGGCGCGATCATCCGGTTCTAATCCGCTCCCAACTACGGATAAGCGAATGGGCCGCCCAGCGATGGGCGGCCTTTTTGCTATGCCCAAACATCTGCCGCGGATTAACGCGCGGTAATTTTCGGTTATACAACAGTCGATTAGCGGTTGATGCTGCGGCGCAACTATTGCTTTAGGAGCACACGTCGCCTGCAAACGCTGCGCGGGCGCTCCGTTTGGCGGTTTGCCAATTGCAGTTTCAGGGCCAAAGCAGCAAGGTGAACGGCATGTGCGTGCTTTGGTTAGCGCTGCGGGGTTGAAGTGACGAAGACGTTATTGAGAGCGTGTGCCGCGTTGGCGCTGGTGCTGTGCGCCGCGAACTACGCCACCGCCTTGGAAGAACAGAAGCTTCCAGCGGCTGCGCCTGCAGCTGAAGCGCCTGCGGCTGGCGTGCAGGATGCTGCGGCTGCGGCCAAGGTCGACACCGGCACGGAGATTCGCATTCCGGGCCTCGGAAAGCTCGGGACGTTGCCAAAGATGGATTTCGGGCTCGAGTTGCTCTATGGGGCCGCCGAAGGCAAGGCACCGCAGGCACCCGAGATCGACGAAAATTCTGATCTGACCATTCGCGGTTCGGTCAAACACAAATTCTAAAGATGCGTCGTTGATCGGACGCGTTTTGCGGGGCGCTTCGGCGCCCCTTTGCATATCCGCGATGCGTGCGCCAAGCTGCCGTCTCCAGGTTCAAGAGGGGGCGCGTTTGCAGGTACTCGCGGCGTTCGTACACGTCTTTACGGCATTAGGAGCCGTCTGCGCACTTTTTGCCACCGACGCGATCTTTTCCAATGATGCGCAACGGCTTTTCATCTGGCTCGCAATCGCTTTGTTTATCGATGGCATTGACGGCACGTTCGCACGCGCGGTCGACGTCAAAACGCGGCTGCCGCGGTTCTCAGGAGAGCGTCTCGACCTCGTCATTGACTATGTGGCGTATGTCTTCGTGCCGGTGCTGGCGCTGCTTCATTGGAAGTATCTCGACGGTTTCGTCGGCAGTGTTCTGGCCGGCGGAATTCTCCTGTCGTCGCTCTTTCACTTTTCTGACGAAGACAGCAAGACGAAGGACAATTGTTTCGTCGGCTTTCCTGCGATCTGGAACATTGTCGCGTTCTTTGTATTTGCGCTCGATCCGCCGCAGTGGCTGACGCTGCCGGTCATCGCAGGCCTGATTGTCGCGACATTCGTGCCGATGCCGTGGGTGCATCCGTTGCGCGTCGTAGCACTTCGGCCTGTGACCCTCGCCGTGACTGCGGCGGCAACGGTCGCTGCAATTGCCGTGCTTAGAAGCGGGTTTCCGGCATCCTTATTCTGGCAATGCGTACTAGTCGCCGTGGCGCTCTACTATGTCGCTCTGGCAATCGTCTGGTGGCGGAAATCGGAACCGGACCCGAGCGCCTGAAAGCACGGCTTGCTGGAAACAAAAAAAGCGCGCGCCACGTTATAGCGGCGCGCGCTTCCGAATCAGACTGCCGAGCTTAGTCTTTGTCTTTCTTCTTGTCGCCACCGGTCAGCGTGCGGATGTTATCGAGGCCTGCCTTGAAGACGCCATCGATCACGCCACGCGCTTCCTTGTCCGGCTTGCCTTCAGCATCGAACACGGCCGACCAGGCGAAGTTGATTTCGTCTTCGTCGTCGTCATCCGGTGTCAACGCGAACTGCGCTTCGTAGTTCTTGACCGGGAACGGGCTTTCCAGGATCTCGTATTTATAGAGGAAGTCTTTGCGGTCGGTGAGCTTCTCCTTGACGACACCGCCATCCTTCAGTGTCAGAGTGCGGAATTCCGTATCGCCGTCCTTCGACTCTTCGCATTTCGCGACAGCCGGATGCCAATCCGCGATCGAGCACCAGCCGCCAAATCGCTTCCAGAGATCCGCGCGCTCTTCGGTCATCTTCTTTGCATCGACGTTGATCTCGACCTTCTTGCCGACAGCGAGGCTTGCCGCGTGAACGGCGGGCACGGCCGCGAAACTCAGAGCAAGCAGCGTGGCGACCGCAAGGCGTGATGTCATCCGTATTCTCCCTTTTGCGTTTTTCGTTTTTGCGCAGCACCTGTGACGATCACCGGTGATGAAAGCCGTTTAGCGCAGGTGACATGACTTCAACGTCAGGACAAGGGCTGCCGGGTCAAAATGCCATCCGAACAACGGTTTGTGATCGCTTGTTCGGGAAAAAATCCCACACTCTCGGCGGGCACCTAGTCGGCCCCGATTGTGACCCAGTTATAGGGGTTTTTGAGTTTGCGCCGATGGGCCTCGGCGGCTTCGCGCGATTCGAACCGAGCCGCCTGCGCCGTCGTCGGCACAGCTTCATCGTTTACGCCCAGATAGTTTTCCTGATTGCCGGCCATCACCACGCCCGGCTTACGCTCAATAAGCATCCATTTCATCGCGATGCCCTCGTGCTGAAACGCGCACCCGGTTCGTTCATATTCCGCTGCTGGCCGGGTTCGCGCAATCCTCTTTGGCAATAAGCCCGCAAACGCGGGCATTTGGCCATTTAACCTAGCATCGATTGCCGGATGCCGCAGTGCGGGAAGGGGGATGGCGGCGGCGGGCGCCGCACTGTCGACGCTTTGTTGGGTCACCTCCCGCGTTTCCGGCCAGTCGCTATACGTCCGCGAAAATGCGATGGATTGGAGTGACGTTGTGGATCGGCCCGAAGGGCGCCGAGCACGCGCGTCGGGGGACGCGACAGGATACGAATATGCTGCAGGCATTGCGCACCAAAACCTTTTCAAGTGTTGCGCTGATCGTTGCTGTTGCGGTCTTTGCCGCTCTTGCCACAAACGGCGGATTTTATTCGGCGGCTATCTCCATGTACGGCGGCGCGCTGGGCCGGCTGCCGCTTTTGGCGTCGTTGCCGCTCGTACTGAGCTGCATCTTTGTGTTGTTGCTGTCAGCGCTCTGCCACCGTTGGCTCGTCAAGCCGGTCCTCATCGTCTTCCTTTTGCTGAGCGCTGTGTTCGGCTACTTCGCTTTCGCCTACGGTACCATCTTTGATCCGCAGATGATCGCGAATGCCCTGCAAACCGATAGCGCCGAAGCCGGCGATCTCATCAATCTAAAACTTGTGCTCTACATCGGTCTCCTCGGCGTCCTGCCGTCGATAATGGTTGCCTTTGCCAACCTCGCGTATCCGGGCTGGAAATCCGAAACGATTGCCCGCCTGAGGCTCGTCGGCGCGGCCGGCGCAACACTTGCCGTTTTGTTTCTATTGTTCGGCGCACACTACGTGTCGCTCGTGCGCGAGCACCGTGAACTCACCGGCAAGATCGCACCGCTCGCCGGCGTCGTTTCGGCCATTAAGCTGGTTTCGAAAGGCATCGCACCGGCACCCGACGAGCACACGATCGTCGGCGCAGATGCGCGCATTTCCCCCGAGGATACTCACCGCGAGCTGATTATCATGGTGGTCGGGGAAACGGCGCGCGCCGATCATTGGGGTTTGAATGGGTACAGCCGGCAAACGACGCCACTGCTGAAAGGCGAAAACGTCATCAACTATCCGGATTTCTGGTCCTGCGATACGTCGACGGCCCGGTCGGTACCGTGCATGTTTTCAAATCTTGGCCGCGCGAAATTCGATGTGCGCGATGCTCAGACGACCGATAACGCACTCGATATTCTGAAGCGCGCCGGCGTTAGCGTCCTTTGGCGCGACAACAATTCGAGTTCCAAGGGCGTTGCCGATCGCGTGTTGTATCAAGATTTCAAGTCGCCGGCGTTGAATCCGATGTGCGAAGACGGCGAATGCCGGGACGAAGGCATGCTGTCGGGATTACAGGAGCACATCAATGCGCAAAGCGGTGACGTGCTGATCGTATTGCACCAGATGGGCAACCACGGTCCGGCGTATTACAAGCGCTATCCAAAGTCATTCGAGCGCTTCACGCCGGTTTGCAAAACCAACGATCTCGGCTCGTGCACGGCAGAAGAGATCACCAACGCTTACGACAACGCGATCCTTTATACGGATCATTTTCTCGGGCGCGTGATCGCATTGTTGAAAGCGAATACAGAGCATTTCGAAACGGCCATGCTTTACGTCAGCGATCACGGCGAGTCGCTCGGCGAATACGGCATGTATCTTCATGGGACGCCCTACATGCTCGCGCCGGACACGCAAAAACATGTGCCGGCGGTAGTCTGGTATAGCAATGCGCTGGCGCATGACCTTCGCGTCGATGATTTGGCTGCACGCAGCAAGCGGCGCTGGACGCATGATAGCGTCTTTCACACGCTGCTCGGGTTGTTCGAAATTCGCTCGAACGCCTACGATCCAACGAAGGATCTGCTTGTGCATAACGACGACGAAGCGGCGTCGGTGAAGTAGGGGCGCCGGGTCGCGCCGCCGCTCGAGCGCAATACGACAATCAAGGGGTATGGAGTGCTGATCCGCGATGAACTTGCCGGCGACGGTCCGGCAATCAGTCAGCTTGTTACTGAAGCGATGCTGATGCTTGCGCAGTCCACCGGGACCGAAGCAGGCATCGTTGAGAAGCTTCGCGCAGACGACGCACTCGCGCTTTCGCTTGTCGCCGAAGATGACGGCGTGATCGTTGGCTATCTGGCTGCGTCAGCGGCAACGATCGGGACCGAGGATGGCTGGGGACTGATTGGCCCGCTGGCTGTTTTGCCGTCGCGGCATCGTCAGCGGATCGGCACGGCTCTGATGGCGGAAGCCATCGGCCGATTGCGGGCGAACAGCCGCGGCGCGGTTCTTGTCGGCGACCCCGGATACTATAGCCGGTTTAAATTTAGGACGTTCCCGAGCCTGCGGCTTGCGGGCGTGCCACCGCAGTTCGTTCAGGCGCTTCCGTTCGATGGCACCGAGCCGCGCGGCGAGCTGATCCATCATCCGGCATTCGGTCTCAATCAGGCAGGGTAACCGCAACGCCGGGCCACCCGCCTGCACCCAGGAACTCTCCTGCAAGAGCGAAATTGGTCACGCCGGTCTCGGATTTACGATGCGGGGAAACGGATTCCCGTCACTGCGCTTTTGTCGCTAGGGTGCCCGAAAGCGCCGGGACCGATCTGGTCTGTTGCTCAACGTGTGGGCGCACAAGTCGTTACTGTGAGAGGCCGTCGCATGTCGAAAGTCGTTCTCCTGGCCGTTGTTGGCATCGCGCTAGCGGTTGCCCCCGCCGCAGAGGCGCACGGGCGCCACCACCGGCACAAGCACCACGATCACCACAAGCACCACGCCCAACAGCGAGCCGGCGCGGTGCACTACGGCGGCCAGCCAGGGTTGGGGTATTGGCGCAAGGGCCCGGCCAAGGGGTACGGCTTTGGTTTCTGGAGCTACAAGGGCGATCCCTTCGGTAGCGATGACTACTATGATGGCGACCGCTGCTACTACGTCCGCCACCACGACCACTGCGTGAAGAACAAGATCTTTTCAGGATTTGAGTAAGCCAAGCGCTGTGACTTGGCGCTCACAGGCCTCAGTGCCACAGTCGATTGATGGGGCTAGGGCGTCAGACGCACATTAATGTGCGCTGGACGTGTGCGGTTTGTATTTGTGCAGTGGCGGAGGGAGAGGCTGCCGACTAGCTGCGCAGCGATCTGTCTTTACTGAAATTTCTGGCCACTCCTCACGGCCGTCCCACACTTTGTACCACACACGATTAGCGCTGGGTGTGCCGCTGGCCCTTAGTGATATCTTCGTGTCCAGGCGATCCGAGCCGCCTGGACGTTACCAGAACATAACCGTTCAGCATGCCGACTGGATCGGAGTGCCAGTCTTGTCATAGACCACTATTCCCGGCAGCAAATCGTGTTGAAGCGCTAGGCGTACAACCCCTTCAGTCAGTGCAAACTCTGAGGCGTGACCGCTGCTGAATGCTGTCTGATACCCAAGCTCTAACGAGCGATAGACGCCGTGCTCGGCTTTGAAGCGCTCCGCCCATCGCAGCGCTATCACGCCAAGAATTGCGGTCTGAACGATGCCTTGCGGTTGCCTTGCAACCATCGCCGTTTCGAGCGGTATGCGCACGGCATCAATCTGATTCAGTTGCTCGTCGAAGTTCGCCGGTGTCGGCTCAACATTATAAAGGCTTTCCTCTTCCATCGTCAGTGCATACCATTCCCGAAACTCTGGCCACTCCGCATCGATAGAATTGGTGATGACACGCGAGTTGGCGGTCTCAAGACCAAGTGTATCAGTCATGTCACAAAGCTCCGTTTGCTGGCTTACAGCGGGTGTTAAATGTCTCTGGATATGCCGATCGCGCGCACCAGCGTGCTCCGCGGGGCTGAAACAACCTTTCCGCCTTCGATCAAGATGCTGACCATCTTGGAATCAGCCTTAGCGGGTTGAGCGCGACCGAAAGCCCGAACATTGAGGCCTTCGACTAACGAAACCACCATCGCAGGTGCCTCAACAGGCATTCCGAGGTCGCAATGTACATAGGTCTTCGTCGGGCCTTCAATCTGCACGGCGAACGTTGATGCGCCGCTGTGGTATGACGGTAGTGAATCGTCCGAGTGGCACGGTATCGTTGGGCGGTCCATTTTTTATCGCTCCGGGTTGACGCGCAACATTTGGAAAGTCGTGCGGGTTTATTGATTCCGACTATTGCCTGCTTCCAAGTTCGCGGACGTGACGGAAATGCGCGATGCTTTTGGCGTGACCTACAGCCTCAGCAGCGCTGTCAAAGCTACAACGCATTTTTCGAGCGCCGTGCGCCGAAGAGATCCACTCAAAGCACAACCCACCGTTAAGCGATTGACGAGCTACCAGCCGCGCCACAATGCCGGTGAAATCACCCCACCAATCGGTGACTTCGCACTCAGCAAATGCGTTCTCGAATTTCGGGAAGTTCTGGTTTTTTGTCTTCATGGGTCACCTGCCTTGGTTGCTATCAATCGCTCGACGCTTTGCGCTTCATACGCTTCAATGGCGCGGCGGCGTAGTCGTTACAGAACCCCTCGATAGCGTCTTGAAGGCTCTCCTGCTTCTCAGCAGCGGCGACCTTCATCGCGGCGCGAAGTTCCTCGCTAACCCATACCGTCAGTTGCACCTTGTCTTGCCGTGAAGGCGGGAGGTCTTTGGCCATTTCGCTATTTCCACAAAGCATTGCTGTTCAGCCCTCCTATCACGGCTTGCGATGGCGTCTCAATACAAGCCCATCTTGACTAACCATCCGTACATGATAGCATGATACCATGTCAAGCGTATCGGATCGGCTTTTCAATTCTCCCAAAGAGCCTCCGAAAACAAACAGGCCCGGCGGTGCTACGAACACCGTCCGGGCCTTCCAGTCACAACCTTCTAAGGAAAGGTCAGACCATGCAACTCTCTACCACAATTCGAAGCCCAGGTGCACTAGCGCTCGGGGCCTTTTTCGCGGCTGTCACCGCGCGGACTATCTTTGACGACGTGTGGATTGGCGCTCCGGTCACGGTCGCGCATCTCAACTCTGCGGCAGCATTGGTTTCGGCCATTGCTTCTGGTCACATGGCTTGGCCGCAGCTGAAATCGGGCAAGCTCGTCTCGGCGTTCGTGCTGCTCGTGATCTTTGCGGCCTCGACGTTCTACATCATCACCAGCGCCGGCGCGCGTAACGCTGAGCTGTCCGGGCACAAGGCGGCTGCGATCGAACACGTCAACGGCGAGCGTGCGTCGTTGCGGACGCAGATCGACAAGGCTGATGCGGCTGTTCAGACTGCGCAGGGCGACTATGACCAAGCGAAGGCCGCGGCTGCAAAAGAGTGCGGCTCTGGCAAGGGGCAGAAGTGCGACGGCCGGGTTGTAACTCGCGATAACGCCGCAAACGACTTGCAGCGCGCGAGCGCCCACGCCGATGCTTTGCGATCCGATCTTGTGGCTCTCGGGCCAGAAGAGCTGCCATATGCAGGGTACAAAAAGGCGGCCGCGGTATTCGCGTCGTTGCCCTACGTCACTTCAAAGGGAGAGGCGATCGAGGCACGTTTGGTCCTTTGGCTGCCGTTTGCCCTCGTGCTGATCTCTGAAGCTAGCACGCTTGTCTTTCTAGCTATCGGGCTCGGCCATGTCGCTCCCGCCGGCCGAAAGGATGCTGATCTGAGCGAGGCTGAATTGGCAGAGGTGCGCCGCACGTTCTTCGCATCCGATCAGGACGTTGGCGACGCTCAGCACCAGGCCAACACCATGCCAGCACCAAGCGCAACGCCGGAGCGCAACACAGATGCGCAACAGCCCAATGACGCTGTTGCGACCGGCGAGGTAGTCGTGCGCACCAGTCGAGCGGAGCAGGTCAAAACGTTCTGCACGTTGTTTCGAGAGCAGTCGGGACGTGAGCCGACGTTTTCGGAGGTTCGCGACGGTTTAAATCTGCCTGCGGCGACTGCCTCGAAGTATCGTCGGGCGGCGCTGGGCTAGTGCGAAGTTAGTGCGCGCGATTAAGAGGCTGCCAGTTGGCGGCCTCTTTGTTTTGCCAACAATCTTCACTCTGGCGGCCGCTTTATGGCCAGCGTCGATACCTTTAGCGCGCCGGTACGGTTGACAAGAGTCTGTCGATATCCTGCGCTGTGATTGGCCCCGACTTCTTCGCTTGTGTTCGGCTGACTGCGCTGCCCGTCGCCTTGCAGGCATGGTCGCAGACGTGAAACGAGATCGATCCAAAGCCATTTCCGTCGTGCACCAACTTGACCATCTTTTGTTCGGGCGTGGATGCCTGCATTTCATCTAGCGTTTCGCCATCGCCAAGTGTGCGATAAGTTGATCGCCCGCAGTCGCATTCCCTATTCGAATATGATGTGCCGCTAGGCCCTATTCTCTTGCTCACGATGCGGGCGCGACCGGCCTTAGTGATGCTTACGCTCTCGGCGTAGTAGCGAGCCTTCATGTCGCTCGGCACGGTTATTTCTTTGGCCGGAATTGCTTTTGCGTCAGCCTGTCCCGGCTCTGAGCTTGATTGGACAATCGCATTCCACTCGCCGCCGGGAGCCGCGGCGAGTGCTTTTGGTCCGGGGATTACTGGCCCGCTTGGCGGAGCTACGGCGTTTAAGACAATCGCCTCTTTGTCCTTCCAATTCTGGCCGGGTAGAAAAGCAGTTGTTACGCCGCTGGTCGCAGTTTGAGGCGGCTCCTCGTTTTGCTTCGATGGCGTCATCGATGGCGCCAAGACGATGAGCCAAACCAGCGAACCAGCCAACGCAAAATAGCCCGCCGTACGCCACCCTTGCCGCGTCGCAGGCTGCGTTTGCTTTTGTCTTATGCGCTCACCGGCGCCGGCGTCTCGGATCGGCGGCGGCGTCTGAGAATTTTTATCGACGGATGGTGGGGTAAGTTTGGTTGCGAGTTTCGTATTATATCGACGTATCCACCGTGGGATCGCAAATGCATCGAACAGCAGCCACACTGCCAATAGGATCAGTGGCGCGCCTCCCGCTGCGAGGGATGTGACCGTCAGGAATGCCATCACAATGGCGGATATTGGGAACCCGCAATAGAAGCGGTGGCCGCCAACACCACCCAGAAACAAAAACAATAAATATGCCGCGCCGACGGATTTCTTGCCGGCTTCGAAGTGCATCAAAGCACTGAGGTCACCCATGCCGGAGCTGCTGCTTTTCATTGTGGGCCAGCGCCCGCGGTCGGGGTCGGGAGTATCGAAGAAGTCGCGAGTCCGCCGCTGCAATCGTATCGGAATTCCCACTGCATCGTTGCCAGAGCATAGCCGTCAACAATTCGACACTGCCGCCCAGTTTGGATCAGAAATCGTTCAGCGGCTTCTTGGAACATTGGCTTCGGTGTCGCCGCAACGTTGAACGTGGCGCCGCTTACGAATGCTGCTCCGATGCTGCTGTTGACCATCAGCTTATTGGAGGCAGGAACATCGAATACGTTGAACGTGTCGTAGGAAGTTGCGACAGAGACCGGACTAACCGTGCTGTAATTTTGGGTGATGTAAGAGACGCTTGCACATCCGGCGGTACCCAATAGGAGCGACATTGAAAGGGGCGCCAACACCTGCTTGAACTGTCGATCAAGCTGCTTCAATCGTAATTCGATAGCCACCATGTTTCGTTGCCCGAAGTTGCTCAGTGCGCAAAGCTATCAGCACACATGGAATCTTCAACCAAACCTGGCTGTGGGGAATGTCTGACCTGTGGACGGGCACGCATCAGACGCGTTGTGACGTGTGTTCAGTACACCCTAACTCGGCGTTCAAAATCCCACGCCCTTCAGTCCGCTCTTAATCCACTTGTCCGACTCGCGAACGTAGCGAGCGACCATCTCAGCCGTCTTGTGGCGCGTGTGCTGTTGAATGCGGTAGCTTGGCACGTCCGCGGCGCCCGCTGCTGTCGCATACCCAGCGCGAAGAGAATGTCCTGAAAAGCGTTCCGCCAATGCGTTCGCTTCCGCTTTGCTTTTACCCGCCGCTTCCGCATAAGCCTGCACCCGCGCCTTGATGATCCGCGACACGCTGCGATCTGTGAGGCGTTCGGCAGCAATGCGGCTGCCTTTGTCGATTGACCGAAACACCGGCTGTCCCGGTTTCAGCTTCGCACGCGCCGCCCATGTTGAAATCGCTGCGCAGGCGGCCGGCATGTCAGGGCACGGGACGACGATCGTGACCGCGTCTGCCTGCGACGTTTTCGATTGAACAAGCGTGACGACAATCCCGCGTTCGTCCAACTGCAGGAAACCGGTGCCGGTACCGAGCTGCTGCCAGTCCAGCCCGATCAGCTCTGATCGACGGAGGGCCGCTGCCCAGCCCAGCGCTAACAGCGCTGCATCTCGGGCGTCGGCGGTCAATGCTGGTTGCATGTCTCTGATAATGCCTTGCAGATCGGCGCCGATAATCGGCCGGGCTTGGCGCTGGGGCTTAGCACTGGCTCGGGCGATGCCTTTGAGCGTGTCGGCAATCAGCGGGTTCTTTCTATCGAGCGCGTGGCCGGCGGTCCTATGCGCAACGGCGACGGCGGCCAAGTAGCTGTTGATCGTGGCGGGGCTTCTGCTGGCGTGGGCGAGATCGGTCATCCATGCGGCGATGGTTTCCGCCGAAGCAGGAAGTGACTGGCGGCCGTGAGCGTCACACCACGCCGTGAAACCTTGCCAAGCCTTCCTGTAGGCCTCCCGTGTGCGCTCCGCCCTTGCGGCGGCGATGAAGTCGCGTGCTCCATCTATCAGGCGGCCCGGCAAAGCGGCTTCCTGCGACTGATGCGTGAGGCTCTGATCGCGGTCTGACATCGGTTTTGGCCCAATCGGCAAGAATAGATAAAAAGTGTCCGCTAACTTTACTTAGCGGACATAATAAGCAGGCTTTGTTCTAATGTCAATTGGGCGCCGGTCGGCGGCTGAACCGATGCTCAACCGTGTCGATCCGCTAAACCTATCCCTCCGAAAATGTCTATCAATCGGCATTCGATCGACACGTGGCTCGGTGTGTCAATAAGGGTTTGTGACCCGGTGGCACTTGTCGGTTAGGTGCCCGCATATGTATATCGCAATCGGGAAACGCGCTCTGGCTCGAAAGTGAGGCCAGCCATGCCGCGCTACTTCCCGCCCGTTCCAACGCTCTCGCAAATTCAACGCGGCACCGCCTGGGTGTGGCTGGTCTGTCAATCGTGTCAGCACTTCCAGCCGGTCACGCTCGCGCAATTCGTAATCCGATGGGGGCCTGACATCTCATCCGACGTATTGCGCCGGTCGGCTCGCTGTCACCGCTGCGGGCACAAGGGCGCCGCGTTACAGCATCCCAGTTGGACCGGTAGCGAGACAGGATTTCAGACCTACGCCGACGCGGTCGAGAGCGTGGCGCAATTGGACCGGCTGATTGCGAAGTATCACGATGGATCGCGGCCATCGGGTTTGGTAAGGCGTGCGCCGGTCTGGGATGGCAACCGCCGTGGATAGGCCCAGCGCGGCCGCGTCGAATTCGGGTCGATCTCAGGACGACTTCCCTGACACATGTGGGCAATTGCCGTGCGTTATCAATGAGGGGCGAGCACAGGCCTCCCACCGTCGTGGGAGAATTCTACCCAACGGCCACCGCAGGGCCAGCAAGGGGCCAGCAAAATCTGTTGTGGTGCTGGGGGTTATTGCGATCCTGAGCGAGCATACGGCAAGCAGAGGGCAAGCAGAGGGCAGGCAACGGGAACGCCTATATGCGCAGGTTTCTATTTTTGATCTACTCTTAGAAAAATAGACAAACCCCAGAGGTATCAGCCACGAACGCCGCCGTGCATTCGCCGTCTATTTTCGCTCTAATTTAGATCGATAGACGGCCCCCGACGGGTTAGGGCGAAGTTAGGGCGCGGCGGCTTCCGCAGACAAACAGCAAACAAGCCACAAATAAAATGCGGCGGCCGGCGCGTTGCCGGTTTCAACCCGGTTTCAGCTATAGGGGCCGGTGAAACTTCGACGGCAACCGTGGGCGCTGGGCACTGGTTACAGGCCGGTTACAGCTCGTGCAGGGTGCAACCTACCTGCAACCGATCAGTCGTCGGTGAAGCGGCCTGGCTTGAGCATGTTGCGCAGTTCATGTTCAATTCTTATCGAAATTTGAGCATGTGGGGCGTTTTGCTCGATACGGGGAGACGTGGACACCCTTAGGTACCCGCCTCACGCTCGCCGTCGTCTTTCGCGTTCTCAATCTTGATGTCGCAGTCAAACAGCCATTGCTCAAGAACCTCAATCGGCGCGGCCGGTGATGGTTCGTCGATCAGCCAGCTCGATCGTTCTGCCATTGCCTTTGCCCGTTCCGACATGCGCTCACTATAGGCCGGTTCTCGATGGGATCGAGAGCGGCACTCACCATACCTTGGACACGCGCGTTGGCGTGGTGCGTTCGGTTCGAAGCCGGGAAGAATTGTTTGCATCAGCGGCCTACCTCGGCCAGCGGCGCAACGCTTTGGCCTTTGGGGGCCACGCTCTGCGCCTTGGAGGCGACATCTGCGGTTTGTGGCGTCAAAGGGGACTTCTTATAGAACAGTGCCCCCACGGAACTGGGACCGAGGGTCAGTCGTGCCCTATTGGAACTAAGGGAAGGGTTAGTCGTGCCCGGTGGGAACTGAAACACAGCAATCCAGTTCCGATGGGGTACCGAGGAAAAAATCTTCGATTGCTGCCGCGAAGAAACATAGGCAGGGTGCCGCTTAGTCCCCTTTGACGACACGTTCACGGCCGGTCGCGATGTCTGAGTAGCGGCATTCATCGGAGAGCTACTTAAGTTCATCGCGTTTCGCCCTTCATGTTGCGAAGGTATCGAACTACCTCGATATGCATCTCAATGACGCGATTGAAGACCGCTGCGATCTCATCGTTTTCGTTGGCACGCCTTTCGTCATCGTTGGCGCGCGACCACTCAGCCGGCAGTCCGGCTGTTTCGTAGTCGGCACCCGGCGGATTGCCCAAGCAATCAGCAAAGCAGGTCAATAGAGCCATGTTCGAATAGGCACGACCTCCGCCAGCGCGACCGCGCACAATGCGCACTAGTCCGCGCACTTCTAGTTCGATCAGCCCTCGCGAAACGTCAGCGCGTCTTCCAATGCCGGTCTTCTTTTGCAGATCGTCGAGCGTGGCGATCAGCAGCCCATTGCATCGGATTTTTTTGACCTCGTGCTGATCCCAAAGAGAAAGGAAGATCAGCTTGGCGTCTGGCGTTGCTAACGCGAGCGCTTCTCTCGCCTTCTCGGGAAAGCGGCGATAAGTGCCTTTCGGGGCTGCGTTGAGCTTATCGTAGTCAGTGCGTGGGATTTGGTCGCTGATGCGATATTCGGCGACGTACTCCGCTAGCGACGGGTCGTAATTTCGCGGCGCCGGTCGATTAGTTGTTTCGCGCATCATCGTCGCAAGTTTTTGCGGCGGTGGCGGCTGGTAAATCGGCCGAGCCTTTCGTGCTACCGGCGGTGTCGCAGGCACTGCCCTCAGATGAGCGGGATTTTTCACACTAGCTCCGATTGCGCGCGTTTCGAGTGCAGACAGACGCAACCAACGCTCTTTGCCGTTCCTGACTCAGGAACAGGCCGTAGACGGCAAATACGCGCCGCCGCTATCTGGGTAGTGACAGACACTCAAACGCCCGCCCTTGCGGCGATGCTGACTCAGCAAACGACTACGCAGCGCGCTGGGTCAGCGTGAATGGTTGAAACCGGGCGAACTTCGGACCAGTGCGCTCGCTTTCGATGACGCTCCGATCCGCAGCCGTATCGATATTCATCCGCATTGACACTATGGCGCTGCCGGCGTGACGGGTTTCCATCGTGCCGCAAATTCCCATAGCTTTAAGTTCTCGCGCGGCGTCGTGCTCAGGCGTCCGGCTGCTTTTCACGATGACGATGCCGTCATGCATCGCCTTCCAAAATTCTCCGCGCTGACCGCTGCCGACGCGCTCGATGAGGATGCGAACGATCAAGCTGCCGCCCTCCGTTCAGACGGCGCAACCTGATGCGAGCGGTTGTTCGGAAGCTTGAGGACGATTGCCGCGCCCGGTGTTGGTGCGTAATACAACCAGGGCCGCCCCGGTCGGCTCGACCGCTTGCGGACAAAGCCAGCCGCCTTCAGTGCTCTGTCCCAGCGCCCCCAACCATCGATTGGCCGCAGTTCGTTAGCCTCGACAAACTCCCAGCGCATGGTGATGAGTTGCCGGCGGGTAAAGCCTTGATTGCCCTCGCTGACGAGAAGGTGCGCGAATAGCTCGGGCCGTTCAGGATTGGTCCGAAGTTTCACCTCAGCTGGCCACACAAATTCGAGCGATTCACTAGTGAAGTGCTGTGAAACGCTAGGTGAAGTCTTCTGCTTCACCGATCGGGTCAACCACGCGCAGATAGTCCCCATTTGGCCAAACATGTGCCCCCGCAATGTTAGAATTGTCCTAGGACCGGGCCGCTGATGTCCGTGGACATGCGCTGCCGGTTACCACCGCCAACGGTGGCGTTAAGCTACCTTGGATGCTGCTTGTCTCAGCTCAACATGCGGGAGGCCATCACGAAACGCCTTGGCCTCGCTGAGCGGGATGCCAACTCGACCGCGGGTTATCTGCCGCGGTTTTGGCATGCGGCCGGCGGCGGCTTCGACGTAGTAGGTGCTCTTACCGACGCCGATGAACTCGCAAAAAGCCGGCACTGAGAGCATCGGGTCGTGCATGTCGCCTGTTTGAAATGCCGACAGCGCTGTCGCGCTAACTCCACCCATAGCGGCCTCCTCGATCAAATTCCGTTTGGACTGATCGGGAGAGCTTCAATCAACAGCGCCGATT
>JAFWGI010000013.1 GCA_017512425.1 Hyphomicrobium sp. | reverse complement strand
GCGAGATGCCCTTGGCGATGTCGAGGCCGGTGGTGCCTTTGGGGAATTCGCGCTCTGCGCCGTCCGGGAAGGTGACCTTCACTTTGTTGGTCTCGACGGGCTTCAGGTTGGCGAGGCTGTACTTCAATGCAGGCGCGGAAGGGTCTTTGTCGGTCATGTCATTCTCCTGTGGCTCACTCCTGCGAACGGGCGCAGGTAAGCGGTGAGACACGGATATAGCAGGCGGTCGCCCGAGTGCAACAGCGGTTGTTGAACATGGCGCACGGGATCGGACCGGCGTTTACGGTGCCTGACCGCCTTGCTAGGCTGACTGTATTCGCATCCGTTTTTAGTTCGGTCATTGAAATGAAAGCCCGCATCATCGCGCTCGCAATGGGGCTCCTGGTCGTGTCGCACGTCGCGGTCGCGGCGCCGCCGCCGGTTCCGGATATTGCGGGGCACGCGTCCAGGCTCAGCATTTACATTGCAAAAGGCGCGGCCAACTCCTGCGGGCAGGGATGCGATCTCTGGATTGCCGTTGAGGGCAAGGTCGACGTCGGAGCCGCGGCGCGGATTCGCCAGTTTCTGCGGAAGACGAAGAGTGCCGAGTCGCTGCCCTTCTATTTTCATTCGCCCGGCGGTGCGTTTAGGGATGGCCTTGCGATCGGACGGATGCTGCGCGCGCGCAATGCTGTTGCCAGGGTGGCCAAGACGATCGTCGGCGCATGCGCGGCCGGGACCCAGATCGACGAGGCCTGCCTCAAGCTGAAAAACGCCGGCGGGGAGCTTGAAGCTACGCTGATGACACGCGGGGCGATGTGCAATTCCGCCTGCAGCTATCTGTTCCTCGGGGCGACGACGCGCGAGGTCGCGCCCGATGCCGCGCTGGGCGTTCACAGCTCAAGGATCATCCTGCGGTTCACCGGGAATCCGACGCCGCGTCAACAGGCGGAAGTGATGGCAAACCGCCGCAGCCAGTCCAATCAGGAGGCGTCGTCGTTCGTCAAGGCGATGGGCATCAGCCATGAGCTTGTCGAACTGATCAGGACCGTTGCCTTTGAGAGCGGACATGTCCTGACGCGGCAGGAGCTTTATCGCTTCGGTATCGACAAGCGGGAATTGGTGGAGACGGGGTGGGCGCTGGAGACGAAGGCGCGGCCTTTCGTGCAGAAGTTTGCATTGCTCAAGAAAGCCAACGACGAGTTTCGCACGCTTGAGTGGCGGCTGTATTGTGAGCCAAAAGACCGCGCGCGGCTGATGTTCATACGCCAGTTCGACAAGGGCGCGAACGCCAGTTCGATCGCCATGGTGTCCGGGTCAGAAAAGCCTTTGACCTTCGGTAACATTCCCTCGCGCGTCGGCGGGTATGAGGTGTGGACCGCCGTGATCAAGTCGGACGCCGTGAAGGATTTGTTTGCCGAGCCGCGCGTTCAGGTCGGAGAAAGCGCATCGATGCCGGACGGCAAGTCGACGAAAGCTATGTTCGAGATCGACACCCAGGGTCTCGACAATGCTTGGACCCAGCTTTCGGCAACGTGCCTCACCAAGGCACCCGCCGCTACGCCGGCCGTGACCGCGCCGGCCGTTCCGGTGCCTGCGGCAAATCGCTGATCGAAGGTCCGGCGTTCGTCCCGTACGGCATGGCTTTCATGCAATTGCATTTAACCGTTCGTGTGCTAACAACGTGGCGTGAAACGTTTCGCTCCCACAGCCCTGATGCTCGGCAATTTCGTCACCGGCGTGAGTATCCTCGCGCCGGCGGGGATGCTGCCGGAGCTAGCGCAGGAATTCGGCGTCTCGATCCATGAAGCGGGATTGCTCATCACCTTCGGTGCGCTGGTGCTGTGCATCGGCTCGCCGGTGTCCGCGTGGCTGACCTCTGCTCTCGACCGGCGGATTTTGCTGTCAGTGACGGTTGCGATCATCGCCGCGGCGCAGTTCGCATCGATGGTCGCACCGAACTACGCGACGCTC
>JAFWGI010000012.1 GCA_017512425.1 Hyphomicrobium sp. | reverse complement strand
GTGGCCCGGGCAGTCGACGTGGGCGTAGTGACGGTTCGGCGTCGCGTATTCGACGTGCGACGTTGCGATCGTCAGAATCTTGGTCGGGTCGCGACGGCCCTGGCTTTCAGAAGCCTTGGCAACTTCGTCGTATGCGATCGACGACGACGTCCAGCCGCGGTCATGCGAAACCTTGGTCAAAGCTGCGGTCAACGTGGTTTTGCCGTGGTCGACGTGACCGATCGTTCCAACGTTGCAGTGCGGCTTCGTCCGCTCAAATTTTGCCTTGGCCATCGTGGCTCTCCTCAGTCTTAATAACGCGCCCCAGGTTGCCCTGAGATTTCCAGTTTCACTTCAAGGCTCGTCCCGGTCATTCGGAACTCCAGAGCCTCATCTCGTTTTGGCTTAGGCGTACTTCGCCTTCACCTCATCCGCGACGTTGCGCGGAACTTCCGCGTAGTGCGCGAACTGCATTGTGTACGATGCACGGCCCGTCGACTGCGAGCGCAGCTGGCTGACGTAGCCGAACATGTTTGCGAGCGGTACGAACGCGCGGATCACAGCGGCGTTGCCGCGCATCTGCTGATCGCGGATCTGGCCGCGGCGGCCGTTGATGTCGCCGATGATGCCACCGACGAATTCCTGCGGGCTGACGACTTCGACGTCCATGATCGGCTCGAGGATCTTCACGCCACCCTTTTCGCAGCCTTCTTTCATGGCTGCACGGGTTGCGATTTCGAACGCGATTGCCGACGAGTCGACGTCGTGGAAGGCGCCGTCGTACAGGTTGACCTTCATGTCGACGAGCGGGAAGCCGATCAGGATACCGTTGTCCCAAACCGACTTGACGCCCTTTTCGACGCCCGGAATGTATTCCTTCGGAACCGTACCGCCGATGATCGACGTTTCGAATACGTTGCCGGCGCCGGTTTCGTTCGGCTCAAGCTTCAGCTTGACGCGTGCGAACTGACCCGTACCGCCGGTCTGCTTCTTGTGCGTGTAGTCGACGTCGGCCGGACGCGCCAGCGTTTCGCGGTAAGCAACCTGCGGCGCACCGACGATCGCATCAACGCCATAGGTGCGCTTCAGGATGTCGACCTTGATGTCGAGATGAAGCTCGCCCATGCCCTTGAGGATGGTTTCGCCGGATTCCTGATCGACCGCGACGCGGAACGACGGATCTTCGACGGCCATCGTGTGCAGCGCGATCGCCATCTTTTCCTGGTCGGCCTTCGTCTTCGGCTCGATCTTCAGATTGATGACCGGCTCGGGGAAGTCCATCTTTTCCAAGATGACGGGCTTGTTCGGATCGCACAGCGTTTCGCCGGTGCGGGTATCCTTGAGGCCCTGCAGAGCGATGATGTCGCCTGCGAACGCTTCCTTGATTTCTTCGCGGTCAGCAGCGTGCATGAGGTACATGCGGCCAGCGCGTTCTTTCTTGTCGCGCGTCGTGTTCGCGAGCGCCATACCCTGTTCGAGCTTGCCCGAGTAGATGCGGCAGAACGTGATCGAGCCGACGTGCTCGAAGCTCATGATCTTGAAGGCGATCATCGACAGCGGTTCGCTATCCGACGGCTTGCGCGGAAGATCTGCGCCAGTCTTCGGGTCGATACCAACATACGATTCACGATCGAGCGGCGACGGCAGGAAGTCGACGACGGCGTCGAGCAGTGGCTGCACGCCTTTGTTCTTGAACGCCGAGCCGCACATCATCGGATAGAAGGCGCGCGTAACCGTCGCTTTGCGGATCAGCTTGCGCAGCGTGTCCTTGTCCGGCTCGTTGCCTTCGAGGTACGCTTCCATGGCTGCATCGTCCATTTCGACGGCAGCTTCGATCATCGATGCGCGGAATTCGTTCGCCTTATCGACCAGATCAGCCGGGATCGGCCCCTTGGTCATCTTGGCGTCTTTGCCGTCACCATCCCAGGTGATGGCTTCCATTTCGATCAGGTCGACAACGCCGACGAAGTTGCTTTCGGCGCCGATCGGAATCTGCAGCGGAACAGCCTTCGCACCAAGCTTTTCCTTGATGTCGTCGAGGCACATGTAGAAGTCCGCGCCGGTCTTATCCATCTTGTTCGAGAAGATGATGCGCGGCACGCCGTACTTGTCGCCCTGGCGCCAAACGGTTTCGGTCTGCGGTTCGACGCCCTGGTTCGAGTCGAGGACGCAGACGGCGCCGTCGAGCACGCGCAGCGAACGCTCGACTTCGATCGTGAAGTCGACGTGGCCTGGGGTGTCGATGATGTTCAAGCGGCGCTTCTTGCCGTCGCGACCCGGCCAGAAGCAGGTCGTCGCAGCCGACGTGATCGTGATGCCGCGCTCGGCTTCCTGATCCATGAAGTCCATGGTGGCAGCGCCATCGTGAACTTCACCGATCTTGTAAGACTTGCCCGTATAGAAAAGAACACGCTCCGTCGTCGTGGTCTTGCCAGCATCGATGTGCGCCATGATGCCGAAGTTACGGTAGTCCTCGATGGGGTATTGGCGGGCCATTGTGTGCCTCAGAAATCCTAGGTTCTACCAGCGGTAATGCGAGAACGCGCGGTTGGCTTCAGCCATCTTGTGCGTGTCTTCGCGCTTCTTGACAGCGGTACCGCGATTGTTTGCAGCATCGAGCAACTCGCCCGACAGCTTGTCGATCAGCGTCGATTCATTGCGCGCACGAGCGGCAGCAATGATCCAACGGATGGCGAGAGCCTGACGGCGCTCAGAGCGAACTTCGACCGGAACCTGGTACGTTGCACCACCGACGCGGCGCGAACGGACTTCAACGGCCGGCATCACGTTATCAAGCGCCTGCTTGAACATATCGATCGGGCTTGCCTTGGCCTTCTGTTCGATCTTGTCGAACGCACCATAGACCATGCGCTCAGCGACCGACTTCTTACCGTGCTCCATGACCGCGTTCATGAACTTGGTAACGACGACGTCGTTGAACTTCGGATCCGGGATGACTTCCCGCTTTTGCGCCGCGTGACGACGAGACATGCTCAAGTCCTTCGCTTCGAATTCTGTTTCGGATCAGGCGCAGCCGATGCGGCCGCGCCCCTTGAAAATTACTTCGGACGCTTGGCGCCGTATTTCGAACGGCGCTGACGGCGGGCTGCAACGCCCTGCGTGTCGAGAACGCCGCGAACGATGTGATAACGAACGCCCGGCAAGTCCTTGACGCGGCCGCCGCGGATCAGAACCACAGAGTGTTCCTGAAGGTTGTGACCTTCACCCGGAATGTAACCGATGACTTCAAAGCCATTGGTGAGACGGATCTTGGCGACCTTACGAAGCGCCGAGTTCGGCTTCTTCGGCGTCGTCGTGTACACGCGAGTGCAGACGCCGCGCTTTTGCGGGCAGCTCTCCATGTGACGCGACTTTTCGCGATAGGTCTTTTGTTCCCGGGGCTTCCGGATCAATTGTTGTATCGTCGGCATCAGCCCAACCTTGCCTTACGTTCCAAATCTTATCGAAGCGCCTTCCGGAACCGGAAAGCGCCAAACAGTCCCGCTGGCCGGCAATGCCCCCAGCAGGAAAAAACCAGAGGATCGTGCCGCCTTCCGGCAGCCGATCATGGCCCGTCGATGTGCTCTGCTTTAGTGGACGAGAGCGTTTAGGACTGGGCTCCAGCGCTAATCAGCGCGCCCTATGGCCTACCGCCTCCCGTGAGAGTTCGGGGAGCTATATACACGCTCCGCATAATGGTCAACACTTGCCCACAGAAGAGTTGAAATTAATTTCGCACTGCGGAACCGTTTCAGAGCATTCCAGCCTGCGGCACGGTGTCTGCGCAGCGTCGCAGATGCGCAAACCTCCAATTTGAAACGGCAAAAATGAAAACGGCCACCTTTTGCAGGATGGCCGTCCAATTTTGCGAGTCGTTCAGAAAAAGCTTTACGCGGCTTCGTCTGCAGAACGGCGGCGCCGGCGCGCGGCCGGTCCGCCCGTCGTCCCATCCGGGCCCGGAATGCTGGCGGTCTTTGCCTGCTCCTTGGCGATGAGATCGTCGCGTTTGGCCGCTTCGCGGCGGATCTGGCGGAGCATGCCGCCAGTACCTGCCGGGATCAGACGGCCGACGATGACGTTTTCCTTCAGACCTTCGAGCATGTCCGACTTGCCGTTGACGGCCGCATCGGTCAGCACGCGCGTCGTTTCCTGGAACGATGCAGCCGAGATGAACGACTTGGTCTGCAACGACGCCTTGGTGATGCCGAGCAGAACCGGCGTTGCCGCTGCCGGACGCTTGCCGAGCTTTTCGACGGCAGCGTTAACGTCGTCGAACTCGGTGCGGTCGATCTGCTCGCCCTTGATAAGATCGGTATCGCCGATGTCGGTGATTTCGACCTTCTGCAACATCTGCCGCACGATCACTTCGATATGCTTGTCGTTGATCGTCACGCCCTGCAGACGATAGACGTCCTGGATTTCGTTGATCAGGTAGTTCGCCAATTCCTCGACGCCCTTGATCGCCAGAATGTCGTGCGGTGCCGGGTTGCCGTCGTAGACGAACTCGCCACGTTCCACGCGATCGCCGTGCTGAACCGTCAAGCTCTTGCCGCGCGGGATCAGATACTCGACCGGCTCGGCGCTTTCGTCGTCCGGCTTGATCGTGATGCGCTGCTTGTTCTTGTAGTCCTTGCCAAACTCGATCGTGCCGGAGATTTCCGCGAGGATCGCGTGATCCTTCGGGCGGCGCGCTTCGAACAGTTCGGCAACACGCGGCAGACCGCCGGTGATGTCGCTCTGCTTCGCCGACGATGTCGGAATACGTGCGAGCACGTCGCCTGCCTTGACGTCGGCGTTACGATCGACCGAGAGCACGGCATCGACCGACAGGAGGTAACGGGCGTCGCCGCCGCGTGCCACCTTGATCGGCTTGCCCTTACTGTCTTTGACGACGATTGCCGGCTTCAGCTCATTGCCACGCGGGCTTGTCCGCCAATCGACAATGACGCGGTTCGACGTACCCTTCATTTCGTCGGTCTGTTCGCGCACGGATGCGCCTTCGATCAGATCTTCGAAATCGACGGTGCCGTTGGCTTCCGACAGGATCGGGCGGGTATAGGGATCCCACTGCGCGATCTTGGTGCCGCGCTTCACGGTATCGCCTTCGTCAACGAACATGCGTGCGCCGTAGGTGATCTTGTGCGTCGACAGTTCCTTGCCGGAAGCATCGGTGATGACGATCGACATGGTGCGGCTCGTCGAGATCATCTGGCCTTTGCTGTCCTTCGCGATCGCGCGGTTCTTGATCTTGATCGTTCCATTGAAGTTCGATTCAATGAACGAGCTATCGACCAAGTTCGCCGTACCGCCGATGTGGAATGTGCGCATCGTCAGCTGCGTACCCGGTTCACCGATAGACTGCGCGGCGATGACGCCGACAGCTTCACCAATGTTGACCGGCGTACCGCGTGCAAGGTCGCGGCCATAGCACTTTGCGCAAACGCCCTGCTCGGCTTCGCACGTCAGCACCGAACGGATACGAACTTCCTGAAGCTCGCCCTTGGCGATCTGCTCGCCGTGACGCTCTTCGATCAGATCGCCATCCTTGACGATCAGTTCGCCAGTGACAGGATTCTTGACGTCTTCTGCAGCGGTACGTCCGAGAACGCGGGCTGCGAGCGTCACGATAACCTGACCAGCATCGACGACCGCCTGCACGTTGATGCCGGCATCGGTTCCGCAATCGATTTCAGAAATGATTGCGTCCTGCGCGACGTCAACGAGACGGCGTGTCAGGTAGCCCGAGTTCGCGGTCTTCAACGCGGTATCAGCGAGACCCTTGCGGGCGCCGTGGGTCGAGTTGAAGTATTCGAGAACCGAGAGGCCTTCCTTGAAGTTCGAGATGATCGGCGTTTCGATGATCTCGCCCGACGGCTTGGTCATGAGACCGCGCATACCGGCAAGCTGCTTCATCTGGGCGGGCGAACCGCGCGCGCCAGAGTGGCTCATCATGTAGACCGAGTTGATCTGCTTATCGCGGCCGGTTGTGGTGTCTTTCTGCACGGCAGAAATACGGTCCATCATTTCCTTGGCGATCTGGTCGGTGCACTTCGACCAGGCGTCAACGACCTTGTTGTACTTCTCAAGCTGCGTGATCAGACCGTCCTGATACTGCTGCTCGAAATCGCGCACTTCGGCGTTGGTCTTGTCGACGATCTTTTCCTTCGTGTCCGGAATCTGCATGTCGTCCTTGCCGAACGAAATGCCGGCCTTGAACGCGTGGAGGAACCCGAGCGCCATGATGCGGTCGCAGAAGATCACCGTCTCCTTCTGACCGCAGTTGCGGTAGACGGCATCGATCATGCCGGAGATGTTCTTCTTCGTGAGCAACTGATTGACGAGGCCGAACTTGATGCCTGGCTGACGCGGCAGAAGCTCTGCCAGCAACAGGCGGCCCGGCGTCGTCTCATGGATTTCCGAAACCGGCTCGCCCGCTTCATTGACCGTGTTGAAGCGGCCTTTGATCTTGGCGTGCAGGTTCACAGCCTTCGCTTCAAGCGCGTGCTGCACTTCGGAGATCGATCCGAACATCATGCCTTCGCCCTGCTGCTTGTCGCTCATGAGCGACAGGTAGTAGAGGCCGAGAACGATGTCCTGCGACGGCACGATGATCGGCTGACCGTTTGCGGGATGCAGGATGTTGTTGGTCGACATCATCAAGACGCGTGCTTCCAACTGCGCTTCGAGCGACAGCGGAACGTGCACGGCCATCTGGTCGCCGTCGAAGTCGGCGTTAAAGGCGGCGCAGACCAGCGGATGCAGCTGAATTGCCTTGCCTTCGATCAGCATCGGCTCGAACGCCTGAATGCCAAGACGATGCAGCGTCGGCGCGCGGTTTAGCATCACCGGATGTTCGCGGATGACCTCGTCGAGGACATCCCAAACTTCCGACTTTTCCTTCTCAACCAGCTTCTTCGCCTGCTTGACGGTCGCGGCTTGGCCGAGCGTCTGCAAGCGCGCGTAGATGAACGGCTTGAAGAGTTCGAGCGCCATCTTCTTCGGAAGGCCGCACTGATGCAGCTTCAGTTCGGGACCGACGACGATCACCGAACGGCCCGAGTAGTCGACGCGCTTCCCGAGCAAGTTTTGACGGAAGCGTCCCTGCTTACCCTTGAGCATATCAGCGAGCGACTTCAACGGACGCTTGTTGGCGCCCGTGATGACGCGGCCGCGGCGGCCGTTGTCGAACAACGCGTCGACAGCTTCCTGCAGCATGCGCTTTTCGTTTCGGATGATGATGTCGGGTGCGCGCAGCTCCATCAGCCGCTTCAAGCGGTTGTTACGGTTGATGACGCGGCGATAGAGATCGTTCAGGTCCGACGTTGCGAAGCGGCCGCCATCGAGCGGCACAAGCGGACGCAGCTCGGGCGGAATGACTGGCACTTGCGTCAGGATCATCCATTCCGGGCGGTTGCCCGATTCCATGAAGGCTTCGATGACCTTCAAGCGCTTGCCGAGCTTCTTCGGCTTCAGCTCGGTTGTAGATTCGGCGATTTCCTGGCGCAGTTCGACGGCGATCTTCGGCAGATCCATCGACTTCATGATTTCGCGGATCGCTTCCGCGCCGATGCCCGCAGTAAAGCTGTCGCTGCCGTATTCTTCGACGGCGGCGTTGTACTGCTCTTCGGTAAGCAACTGCTTTTCATTGAACGGGGTGACGCCCGGCTCGATGACGACGTAGTTTTCGAAATAGAGAACGCGCTCAAGATCCTTGAGCGGCATATCGAGCAGCAAGCCGATGCGCGACGGCAGCGACTTCAGGAACCAGATGTGCGCAACGGGTGCTGCGAGTTCGATGTGGCCCATGCGTTCGCGGCGAACCTTTGCGAGCGTTACTTCAACGCCGCACTTTTCGCAGATCAGGCCCTTGTACTTCATGCGCTTGTACTTGCCGCACAAGCATTCGTAGTCCTTGATCGGTCCGAAAATGCGCGCGCAGAACAGGCCGTCACGTTCCGGCTTGAACGTGCGGTAGTTGATGGTCTCGGGCTTTTTTATTTCACCGAACGACCACGACAGGATGTCTTCCGGCGACGCGATCGATATCTTGATCTGATCGAACGTCGGAACCGGGGCCTGCGCTTTGAAGATGTTTGAAATTTCGTTCATCAGGTATCTCCTCGTGGGCTTTCAGGGGGTAGCGAAAGCCCGTGGAAAGAAAAGTGTCTCAAGCGAAGTGCCACGCCTCTGATCGAGAGGCGTGGCGGAATCGTCTTATTCAGCGGCCGGCGGCAACTGTGCCTGCGGCGGCGCCTCTTCAACCTCTTCCTCTGGCTGCGAACCGATCTCGGTATTGATCAGTTCGACGTTGAGGCCGAGGGCACGCATTTCCTTGACGAGAACGTTGAAGCTTTCTGGAACGCCGGCTTCGAACGCATCGTCGCCGCGGACGATCGCTTCGTAGACCTTGGTACGGCCTGCGACGTCGTCCGATTTGACGGTCAGCATTTCCTGCAGCGTGTAGGCCGCGCCATACGCTTCGAGCGCCCAGACTTCCATTTCCCCGAAGCGCTGGCCACCGAACTGCGCCTTACCACCTAGCGGCTGCTGGGTGACGAGCGAGTACGGGCCGATCGAACGGGCGTGGATCTTGTCGTCGACAAGATGGTGCAGCTTCAAAACGTACTTGTAGCCAACAGTGACCTTGCGGTCGAAAGGTTCGCCGGTACGTCCGTCATGCAGCGTCACCTGACCGGATGAATCGAACCCGGCCATGTTGAGCATCTCGACGATGTCTTTCTCGCGTGCGCCGTCGAAGACCGGCGTTGCAATCGGCACGCCCGTCTTGAGGTTTTCCGCGAGCGACGCGAGGTCTTCGTCCTTCATACCAGACTTGATCTCGCCCGTACCGTAGAGCTTGACCATCTGATCGCGCAGCGCCTTGCCTTCACCGGTTTCGCGGTACTGCTCGAGCGCTTCGTCGATCATGCGGCCGAGACCGCGGCAGGCCCAACCCATGTGGGTTTCGAGGATCTGTCCGACGTTCATGCGCGACGGCACGCCGAGCGGATTGAGCACGACGTCAACCGGCGTACCGTCTTCGAGGAACGGCATATCCTGCGACGGCACGATGCGCGACACGACACCCTTGTTGCCGTGACGGCCGGCCATCTTGTCGCCCGGCTGGATCTTGCGCTTCACAGCGACGAAGACCTTGACCATCTTCATGACGCCCGGCGGCAGTTCATCGCCACGCTGGAGCTTGTCGACCTTGTCGGCGAAGCGCAGACCGAGACCCTTCTTGGCGTCTTCGTACTGCTTGTTGATGGCTTCGACTTCGGCCTGCGATTTCTCGTCGGCCAAACCGATTTCCCACCACTGCGAGCGCGGAATGTCGTCAAGGATGACGTCGTCGATCTTGGTGCCCTTGCGCGCACCCTTCGGACCTTTCGACACTTCCTTGCCCATCAGCGCGTCGCGCAGACGTGCGTAGACGTTACGGTCGAGGATCTGCATCTCGTCGTCGCGGTCCTTGGCGAGACGTTCGATCTCTTCGCGCTCGATCGCCATCGCACGTTCGTCTTTTTCGACGCCGTGACGGTTGAACACGCGGACTTCGACGATCGTACCCGAGACGCCCGGCGGCAGACGCAGCGAGGTGTCCCTGACGTCAGATGCTTTCTCGCCGAAGATCGCGCGCAACAGCTTTTCTTCCGGCGTCATCGGGCTTTCGCCCTTCGGCGTGATCTTGCCGACGAGAATGTCGCCCGGATGCACTTCAGCGCCGATGTAGACGATGCCGGCTTCGTCGAGGTTCTTCAGCGCTTCTTCCGACACGTTCGGAATGTCGCGCGTGATTTCCTCAGGTCCGAGCTTCGTATCGCGGGCCATGACCTCGAATTCCTCGATGTGGATCGAGGTGAACACGTCTTCGGAGACGACGCGCTCATTCATCAAAATCGAGTCTTCGAAGTTGTAGCCCATCCACGGCATGAACGCGACGAGCACGTTCTTGCCGAGCGCCAGTTCGCCGAACTCGGTCGATGGACCATCCGCAATGATGTCGCCCGCGTTGACGCTGTCACCGACGTTCACGAGTGGACGCTGGTTGATGCAGGTGTTCTGGTTCGAGCGCTGGAACTTGCGCAAACGATAGATGTCGACGCCCGGCTTCGACGGATCGGCTTCCGCCGTCGCGCGAATAACGATACGGGTTGCATCGACCTGATCGACGATGCCGGTGCGGCGTGCTGCGATCGCAGCGCCCGAATCCTGCGCAACGCGATCTTCCATGCCGGTACCGACCAGCGGCGCTTCCGCCTTGATCAACGGCACAGCCTGACGCTGCATGTTCGAGCCCATCAGAGCGCGGTTGGCGTCATCGTTCTCAAGGAACGGAATGAGCGCGGCCGCGACCGACACGAGCTGCTTCGGCGAAACGTCGATGAAATCGACTTTGTCGGCGGGCACCAGAAGCACGTCGCCGTTGAAGCGGCACGTGATCAGGTCGCCCGTCAGCTTGCCCTTCGCGTCGACGTCGGCGTTCGCCTGGGCGACGTGGTGGCGCATTTCCTCCATCGCCGAGAGGTAGACGACCTCGTCGGTGACTTTGTTGTTCACGACCTTGCGGTACGGGCTTTCGATAAAGCCGTACTTGTTGACGCGGGCGAACGTCGCGAGCGAGTTGATCAGGCCGATGTTCGGGCCTTCCGGCGTTTCAATCGGGCAGATACGGCCGTAGTGCGTCGGATGAACGTCGCGGACTTCGAAGCCCGCGCGTTCGCGCGTCAGACCACCTGGGCCAAGTGCCGAGAGGCGGCGCTTGTGGGTGATTTCCGACAGCGGATTGGTCTGGTCCATGAACTGCGAGAGCTGCGACGAGCCGAAGAACTCGCGAACAGCGGCAGCAGCCGGCTTGGCGTTGATCAAGTCCTGCGGCATGACGGTGTCGATATCGACCGACGACATACGCTCCTTAATCGCGCGTTCCATGCGCAGCAGGCCGACGCGGTACTGATTTTCCATCAGCTCGCCGACCGAACGCACACGGCGATTGCCGAGATGGTCGATGTCGTCGATGTCGCCCTTGCCGTCGCGCAGATCGACAAGCGTCTTCACGACCGCGAGGATGTCTTCCTTGCGGAGCACGCGCATCGTATCCGGCGCGTCGAGCTCGAGGCGCATGTTCATCTTCACGCGGCCGACAGCCGAGAGGTCGTAGCGTTCGCTGTCGAAGAACAGACCGTTGAACAGCGCGGTCGCGGCTTCGATGGTCGGCGGCTCGCCCGGGCGCATGACCCGGTAGACGTCCATCAGCGCTTCCTGGCTGTTGGCGTTCTTGTCGATGTTCAACGTGTTGCGAATAAACGCGCCGACGTTGATGTAGTCGATGTCGAGGATATGGAATTCCTTGACCTTCTGCTCCTTGAATTCGGCAAGCAGGTTCGCGTCAAGTTCGTCGCCGGCTTCAGCGAAGATCTTGCCGGTGTCGAGATCGACGATGTCTTCGGCGATGTAACGGCCTGCGAGATCCTCGGCGGCGACCAGGATTTCCTTGACGCCGCTTTCGGCGAGTTCACGCGCACGGCGCGCGGTGACCTTCTCGCCCTGCTTCGCGATGACTTCGCCGGTCTTTGCGTCAGCGATATCCGACTGCGGCGTGAACCCGCGGAACTTTTCGGCGATGAACGGCATTTTCCAGCCGCGCTTCGATTCCTTGATCGAGATGTGCTTGTAGAAGTGCGACAAGATTTCTTCGTCGTTGAGACCCAGCGCATAAAGCATCGTCGTCACCGGCAATTTGCGGCGGCGGTCGATACGGACGTAGACGATATCTTTCGCGTCGAATTCAAAGTCGAGCCACGAACCGCGATACGGAATGATGCGCGCCGCGAACAAGAGCTTGCCCGACGAATGCGTTTTTCCGCGGTCGTGGTCGAAGAAGACGCCCGGCGAGCGGTGCATCTGCGAAACGATCACGCGCTCGGTGCCGTTGATGATGAAGGTGCCGTTCGTCGTCATGAGCGGCATGTCGCCCATGTAGACGTCTTGTTCTTTCACGTCCTTGATCGACTTTGAGCCGGTCTCTTCGTTGACATCAAATACGATCAGGCGAAGCTTGACCTTGAGCGGCGCTGCGTACGTCATGTCGCGCTGCATGCACTCGTCGGTGTCGAACTTCGGTGCTTCGAATTCATAACGCACGAATTCCAACGTCGCCTTGCCGGCGAAGTCGGAAATCGGGAATACGCTTTTGAAAACCGACTGCAGGCCGAAATCAGCGGGACGGCCGCCTGGCGGTTCCTTGACCATCAAGAAGTCATCATAGGACGCTTTCTGCACCTCGATGAGGTTCGGCATTTCGGCGACTTCGCCAATCGAACCGAACTTTTTACGGATGCGCCGGCGGCCAGAAATCGACTGCGCGAGGTTTTGAGCCATGTCCGCTCCTTCATGCTCTTCAATGCGGGAGGGGGTTTCCCGCGAACCTAAATTTCGAATTGCAACCGCAGGAGTCCGTTAAACTCTCTGAAAACGGCTCACCGGAGGGTTCTTTTCGAGGCGTGCTGCCTCTGAAAAACCCTCCGGAAAGAAGTTTTAGTTGCACACGGCGACAACGCTCCGCGGAGCTCACCGCCGTGTGCGGAATTTGTCGTGCGCTGCGGCCGGCTCGACGAGGGAGAGTCGCAGCGCACCAACAAAAGCCATTACTTCAGTTCGACGACGGCGCCCTGGTCTTCGAGCTGCTTCTTCAGCTTCTGGGCTTCGTCCTTCGTCACGCCTTCCTTGACAGCCTTGCCGCCAGCTTCGACGAGGTCCTTAGCTTCCTTCAGGCCGAGACCCGTGATCGCGCGGACTTCCTTGATGACGTTGATCTTCTTGTCGCCACCCGACTTCAGGAACACGGTGAACTCGGTCTGCTCTTCAGCAGCAGCAGCAGCGCCGCCAGCAGCCGGAGCGGCCGCAACGGCAACAGCAGCAGCAGCCGAAACGCCCCACTTTTCTTCGAGTGCCTTGGCGAGTTCTGCAGCTTCGAGAACGGTCAGCGACGACAGGTCGTCGACGATCTTTTCAATCTTAGACATAGTTTACTTCCTTCCGATTTGAACCTTGGTGAGTTGATCTGCAGCACGTCATTACGAATGACGGGCCACCGTTGAGCTTCGAAGGCCCGTTTGGGCCCCCACAACCGATTGGCATCAGCCTTGTGACGCCTTCGCCTGGATGACGCGTGCGAGCTTGGCTCCCGGCTCCTTGACGGTCCGAGCGATTTTGGTCGCCGGAGCGTTGAGAAGGCCGATGATCTTTGCGCGCAGTTCATCGAGTGACGGCATGTCAGCGAGCGCTTTGACGCCGTTCGCATCGAGGATGGTCTTGCCCATCGCGCCGCCGAGGATGACGAGCTTGTCGTTCCCCTTGGCATACGTGACGGCAGCCTTCGCTGCGGCGATCGGATCTTTCGAGAAGGCCAGAATCGTCGGGCCTTTCATCAGATCCGTCAGCTTGTCAGCGTCGGTGTCCTTGAATGCGAGCTTCGCCAGCGTGTTCTTGGCCACTCGAACAGATCCGCCCGCTTCTTTGACGCGCTTGCGGAAGTCTGCCGACTGAGCGGCCACCATGCCGGTGTTGTGGGCGACAACCACCACGCCGGTGCTTTTCAGCTCGCCGTGAAGGGTGTCAATGAGCTCACGTTTCGCGGCTCTATCCACGTTTCGTCTCCTTGCTGCGGAATTTCGAAACCGAAATCCCGCGGGTTGCACCTCACCGCCTCATCCCTGTCACAGGATTTGGCGACGCTTGGTCTGTCCTCGTTTCCGTGGACCTCCTCGCGGAGGCGGCACGGTGCTGACCCAGAAGGTTCAAACCGGGCTTTGCGCTTTCGCGCCAAATCCGGCCGTCTTCTGTCTCATGCGGGCTCTCAGACTTGAGAGATTTCGGCATCCCCTATGACTAGGTTCAGCACCCACAATCTCGGACAGTGCTAGACCGGAGTTGCTTCCGGTCCAGGGTCTTCCGGGTTACCCCGGAATTCTTGTTTGGCCTTAGATGACCGGGCCTGTCGTGACGGTCGATGGCTCGAGCTTGACGCCCGGGCCCATCGTCGACGAGAGCGATACCTTCTTGAGGTACGTGCCCTTCGAGCCGTTCGGCTTGGCCTTGATCACAGCGTCAACGAACGCCTTGATGTTCTCGACGAGCGCCTGCTCGGTGAAGCTCGCCTTGCCGACGCCGCCGTGCACGATGCCTGCCTTCTCGACGCGGAACTCGACCGAACCGCCCTTGGCGCCCTTGACGGCACCAACGACGTCCATCGTCACCGTGCCGACGCGCGGGTTCGGCATCAGGCCGCGCGGACCCAAGACCTTACCGAGCTTGCCGACTAGGCCCATCATGTCGGGCGTCGCGATGCAGCGGTCGAAATTGATCTGCCCCTTCGAGACGATCTCGACGAGATCGTCTGCGCCGACGATGTCAGCGCCTGCTGCGCGGGCCTCATCAGCCTTTGCACCCTTAGCGAACACGGCAACGCGCGCGGTACGGCCCGAGCCGTTCGGCAGGTTGCAGACGCCGCGAACCATCTGGTCGGCGTGCTTCGGATCGACGCCGAGGTTCAACGCGATTTCAATCGTCTCGTCGAACTTGGCTTTCGCGCGCGACTTGATGAGCTTGACGGCTTCATCGACGCTATAGGCCTTGCCTGCGACCAGACCTTCGGTCACCTGCACCATGCGCTTGCCACCGGCGAGACGCGTTGCCTTGATCTTTTCGGCAGAGATATTTGCTTTCTTGTCAGCCATCGGATTACTCCACCACCTTGAGACCCATCGAACGCGCGGAACCTGCGAGCGTGCGTGCCGCGGCGTCCATGTCGTCGGTGTTGAGGTCTTTCATCTTGATCTTGGCGATGTCCTTGAGCTGCGCCATCGTCACCTGACCGGCAACGATACGGCCCGGCTCCTTCGAGCCCGAACCGCCCTTGCCTGTCGGCTTCAGACCAGCGGCCTTCTTGATCAGGAAGGTTGCCGGCGGCGTACGCATTTCGAACGTGAACGAACGATCCGAATAGACCGTGATCTTCACCGGGATCGGCGTGCCCTGCTCGAGATCCTTCGTCTTGGCGTTGAAGGATTTGCAGAACTCCATGATGTTGACGCCGCGCTGACCGAGCGCGGGACCGATCGGGGGCGACGGGTTCGCCGCGCCTGCCGGCACCTGGAGGTTGATGTAACCGTCGATTTTCTTCGCCATGGTTTCCCCTAAGCGTTACGGATCAAACCCCGCGACGGCGGGATAAGATCCAGGGTTAGCGGTCTAGCGGTCGTTCGCTTCAAACAAAGCTTCAGACCTCCCGCACACACCGCATATCGAAAGATCATCTCTCGTATGCGGTCTCCGGTGATTGCTCACCGGCCGTGTTCTTTGAACTGTGGCAGATGCCTCAGCTCGCAATCTTTTCGACTTGCCCGAATTCGAGCTCGACCGGCGTTGGACGCCCGAAGATCGACACCGCGACCTTGACGCGCGAACGCTCCTCGTCGACTTCCTCGACGACACCCGTAAACGACGCAAACGGACCGTCGGCGACCTTGACGTTCTCGCCAACTTCGAAGCTGATCGTCGGCTTCGGACGCTCAACGCCTTCGGTCACCTGCTGCAGAATGCGCATGGCTTCCGCTTCGGGGATCGGCATCGGCTTGTTGTCGGCACCGAGGAAGCCCGTCACCTTCGGCGTATTCTTGATCATGACGAACGCTGCGTCCGTCATCTTCATTTTGACGAGCACATAGCCCGGCAGAAATTTGCGCTCAGTCGGAATCTTGCGGCCACGCTTGACCTCAACAACTTCTTCCGTCGGCACGACGATGTCCTCGAACAGATGATCGAGGCCGCCAGCCTTCGCGCGCTCGCGAATGGCGTCAGCCACTTTGCGTTCGAAGTTTGTGTAAGCGTGAACGATGTACCAGCGCGTTCCGGCAACCGTTGGTTTGTCTTCGCGTGTCTGCGCGACCGTCATTCTTTTAAGGCCCTCTTGCGCCGCCGTCTCAGCCGATACCCGATCAGCCGCCGATACCGAGAACAAAGCGCATCACATAGCTGAGCGCCTGATCAACCGCCAAAAAGAAAACAGAGGCGAGCGCGACCATGATGAGAACCATCAGCGTCGTGATCCAAACCTCTTTCCACGTCGGCCAGGTGACTTTGGCAACTTCGTGCCGAACTTCCTGAATAAACGTGAATGGATTGAACTTCGCCATTAAACTGCTTTCCGTGCGCAAATGCGACAACCTGCCGCAACCCACCTCGGGTTCATCCGAAGCCGGTCGGCAGGTTACTTCCAGAACGAGGCACCACTATAAAATGGCAGGGGCGGCAGGTCTCGAACCTGCGACCTTCGGTTTTGGAGACCGACGCTCTACCAATTGAGCTACACCCCTTCAACACGGTCCGAGCATAACGCCGAGACCCTCGTTGCCTCATCCGGGGCCCGTCTCCATAGACCATGTCGCAGGGCTTGTCAGCCCGGTACGGCTCGGTTTTTTTAACCCAATCGCCGCGGCCAGCCGAACCTCGTTCTAGCGCTGCAATCCAGGTGGGGTGCCCGACCACGGATTTGAAGCCCCCGCCGTCTGCTGGGCCGTCTGCTGGTCAATGGGTTCGACGACGACAGCCGTCCCGTAGGCCAAGACTTCCGTCACCGCGGCCGCGATTTCGTTGGCGTCGTAGCGCATGCCTATGACCGCGTTTGCGCCAATCTCCTGCGCGTGGGCGACGAGCAAATTGAAGGCTTCCTGCCGCGTCTGCTCGGCGAGCTTGGTATAGACCGTGATGTTGCCGCCAAAGAAAATCTGGATCGCCGCCCCAAGATTGCCGACGACCGAGCGCGAGCGAACCGTCAATCCACGCACCAGCCCGAGGTGGCGGACGATGCGATAACCTTCGAGTTCATTGGTTGTAACAACGAGCATGGCATTCCCTTCTGGACGACCGCGGCGGCCGCCAACTTAGCGCCAGGCAAGGCCGCTTGCGACGTGAAATTCAGCGTTTCTCGGAGTGCGGGAGCGGCGTAGCTGGAGCGGATGACGGGAATCGAACCCGTGTATGCAGCTTGGAAGGCTGCCGTTCTACCATTGAACTACATCCGCGCTGCTGCGTACTTAAGTGTTTTCCGGCGCGCGGCAACTGAAAAAATTTCACAAAAGCAAAGCGTCGCGCATGGCGGGATTGGTGCTTTAAGGCAAACGGCAGCCGGGCTTCACTTTTGAAGCGTGCATTGGGCCGGAAACGCCTCGACGGCACTCAACGGGCCTGCCTGTTGGCTCGCCCCATCGTATCTGAGCTTGAAGACGACAAACGCGTCTTCGCCGCTGCCATCGGGTGGGCCGGTAAACCCAAGGCGGATTTGCGCGACGGCATCGACGCCATCCGCTGCCGGCTCAAGCTTTCGCAAGCAGCTATCGCGCGCATTCAGAAGCTCATCGTTTTCGACCTTGCCGGCCCCCGCCGCCTTCGCGGCACACGCTTCAAGATCGGCAAGCGCCGGCAACTTTACGCGCGCCTTTGCCACCGCATCGATCGCTTCGCCTGTTTCGTTTGCATCGATTGGCATTTCCACGCGCCGCGCTGGAAGCGCGAAGTCTCCGAACGAACCCGAGACATTGAGCGTCACTTCCTTGGCGTCGCCCTCGAAGCGGAACGTGATCGGCACACCCCATTTGGAATTCATGACGTCGGCTTTCGCGCAAGTAAGCCCGAGCCCTGCCGCACGAGCTGCGTTCGGCTGCGCAAGCATCAGCATCGCGAACGCTAGAGCAAAAACCGTCTTGTGCATGGGATCCACCGCTGGAAGCGAGACATTCGAAAGGGCGTTCTTAACTAATTTTTGTCATGTTGGCAGCAGCACCCGTACCACAGCCTGACGCAAGCGGCCGCTCCTACCGTGACCCTTGCGATTCCGGCCGCAGCGGCAGGCGCGCGTGGACAACACGCGTCTGACGTCGAAGCAGCAAATCGAGAAGGCCGCGGCATCTTCAAGTTGCCTATGCGCAACGAGGCAAGCTCATGATTTCGACGTACCTGACATATCGGAGCTATGCCGCAGACTTGTCGAAAAGCCTGCAACAGATTTCGCAGAATACGGTCGTCGCGCGCGAAGCCCAGTTTTTCAAGGACAACATCGGCTCGATCAAGTCGGTCGACGACTTCATGAAGAATACGCGGGTCTTCAACTACGCCATGAAGGCCTATGGTTTGGAGGACATGACAAACTCCAAGGCATTCATCCGCAAGGTGCTGCAGAGCGACGTCAATGATCAGGATAGCTTTGTCCGCAAGCTGACCGACACGCGCTTCCTGACTTTCGCGAAAGCCTTCAACTTTGCAACGGACGGCAAAGTTGCAACATCGCCGATCGTGGCAATGGATGCCGACGATCAGGACGACACGATCGGCCTTTATAACGATCAACGGATCAAGAAGGGCGCGACGGCCGCGACCGAAGCGAAATACTATCAGGAGACGATCAGCCTCGTGCGCGACGTCGATGATCTACTCGCGAACCAACGCCTTCTCGCCTACGCGCTCGAAAGCGTCGGGCTTGATCCGAAGATCATGTCGCAGACGACATTGCGTTCCGTGCTGACGAGCGACGTGCTCGATCCGGACAGCTACGCGAACCAATTTGCGGACACGCGGTTTCGCGATCTGGCAGCAGCGTTTTCGTTTTCCGCCGACGGCTCAGTAAGCCCAGGCGTCGGCGCTCAGACCGCAGCGCAAGTCGCCGATACGGTCTACTTCAACTATGAAGCGAAAGGCGCCGGCGCCAGCCCAGCGGCAGCCACCTTCAAAGCCAACTATTATGAAAGCATGATCGGCAGCATCACGTCGGTCGACCAATTGCTGGCCGATGACAAGCTGTTGACCGTCGCATTGATTGGCGCCGGGCTAGACCCATCGCTGCAGTCGAAGATTCAATTGCGTGACGTGCTGACCAGCGACCTCAACGATCCGGATAGCGTCGCCAACACGCTTGACGCCGATAGTTATCGTTTGCTGGCCGCTCGGTTCAACTTCAATACGGACGGGACGGTAAGCGGCGGCGCTGGTGCGCAGACCGAGACGCAGCGCGCGCAAACGATCACGACGTTTTTCTCCGGCTACGACGATGATGCTATCGCCGCTGAAGGCCGCGAGACGACATATTTCAAGCTTCTGCTGCCCAATATGGGTTCGATATCCGAGATGCAGAGCAACTCGCGCGTCTACAATTACGCTCTGCGCGCTTACGGCATCGATCCGGCGACGGTCTCGAAGACGACAATTCGCAATGTGCTGCAGAGCGATCTGAACAACCCGGCGAGCTTCGCCAATACCTCGCGCGATCCACGCCTTAAAGCGCTTGCTGCTGCGTTCAATTTCGGCGCTGACGGCCTCGCTCAGCCGGCGAAGGCGGCTCAGAGCAAGAATTCCATTCTGGCAATGGCGCAGGTCGTGGTCGCGAAGGCCGGCACCGACAAGACGCTGCAAGATCAAGCCAAGGCCGAGGCAACGTACTATGGCCAAGCTATTCTTGATGTCGGATCGGTCGATCAGTTTCTGAACAACACTCTCCTCGTCGACTTCGCGTTGAAATCCGCCAGTCTGGAAAACGATCGGCTCAGCAATGAGACGTTGAAGAAAATTTTGACCAGCGACCCGCTGAACGCACGCAGCTTCGTCAATCAATCGGGTAACGCGAAATATCGCGCGCTTGCCGCAGCCTTCAATTTCAATGCTGACGGCAGCGTGCCGCCGCAGGCCTCTGTCCAGGCGCAAACGCGCAGCGATACGATCGCGACGATCGATCTCTACGCGCGGCAGACGTTGGAATTGACCGTCGGCGACCAGAGCGAGGGCGCACGCCTGGCGTTGTATTTCCAGCGCAAGGCGCCCGAAATCACGTCGGCTTATTCGATCCTGGGCGATAAGGCCTTGTTCCAGGTTGCGCGGACGGCGCTTGGCCTGCCGGCGACCATGTCGAACGCCTCGATCGAAACGCAAGCCGCAGCCATCACGAAGAAACTCGAATTGGCCGACCTCAAGGACAGCAAAAAGCTCGAGAAGTTCCTCGGCCGCTTCATGGCGATGTACGACATCACCAACAGCCAGAATAGCGCCTCTTCGTTTGCATCAATCCTGTTCGCCAACCGATAACGCGATTATGCTGCGCGTTTCGCCTGCTGCGCGATATCGGCGAACTGCTGCACCAGCGCGCGCACGCCTTTGATCCGCTTTTCGGGCAAGTCCCAGTCAGCACGATACACGAGGCGCTGATCGGGCTGCACCTTGAGCGCGCCACGCGACTGCTGGACGAGTGCGATCAGGCCCTCAGGGTTCGCAAACGTGTTCTTGTACAGCGTGATCACACCGCCTTTCGATCCGGCATCGACCTTGGCGATGCCCGCACTCCGGCACAGTCCCTTGATTTCCATGACGTCGAGCAGCGAGCGCACTTCGTCTGGCATATCGCCAAAGCGGTCGACGAGTTCTGCGGCGAACGCGTCGATTTCAGCGCGCGTTTCGAGCGTCGAAAGGCGGCGATAAAGCCCGAGCCGCAATTGCAGATCGGTGACGTACGCTTCCGGGATCATGATCGGCGTGCCGAGCTGGATTTCCGGGCTCCACTTATCAGCGGCCTCCAGATCGCCGCCCTTCATTGCGGAAACCGCCTCTTCGAGCATCGACTGATAGAGCTCGAAGCCGACTTCCCGGATATGTCCTGACTGCTCCTCGCCGAGCAGGTTCCCGCCGCCGCGAATGTCGAGGTCGTGGGACGCAAGCGAGAATCCGGCACCGAGCCTATCCAGCGAATGCAGAACCTTTAGGCGCTTCTCGGCGCCTTCGGTCAGCTTCTGACCGGCAGGTGTCGTGAAGTACGCGTAGGCGCGCGTCTTCGAGCGGCCAACGCGGCCGCGCAACTGATAGAGCTGCGCAAGTCCGAACATATCTGCGCGATGCACGATCAGCGTGTTCGCGTTCGGCACATCGAGGCCGGATTCGACAATCGCGGTTGAGAGCAGAATATCGTATTTGCCCTCGTAGAAGGCCGTCATGACGTCCTCGAGTTCGGTCGGCGTCATCTGCCCGGTGGCACGCGCGAACGTCAGGTCGGGCACGGCTTCGCGCAGGAATTCGGCGACGTCGTCGAGATCGGAGATGCGCGGCGCGACATAGAATGTCTGCCCGCCGCGGAAGCGTTCGCGGCGGAGCGCTTCTTTCAAAATCACAGGATCGAACTGCGAAATATAAGTTCTGACCGCGAGACGATCGACCGGCGGCGTCGTGATCAAGGAGAGTTCGCGGACGCCGGTCAGCGCAAGTTGCAATGTCCGCGGGATCGGCGTCGCCGACAGCGTCAGAACGTGAACGTCCTCACGCATCTTTTTCAGTCGCTCTTTGTGATTGACGCCGAAATGCTGCTCTTCGTCGATGATCAGCAGGCCAAGGCGCGCGAATTCGATCTGCTTGCCAAGCAGCGCATGCGTGCCGACGACGATATCGATTTCGCCGGATTTCAGGCCTTCCTTGACGGCCGCCAGATCTTTCGGCGCAACCATGCGGGAAGCCTGCGCGACTTTCACTGGCAATCCGCTAAAGCGTTGCGTGAAGGTGCGGAAGTGCTGGCGCGCGAGCAGCGTGGTCGGCACGACGACCGCCACTTGCAGCCCATTCATGGCGGCAACGAACGCGGCGCGCATGGCAACTTCTGTCTTGCCGAAACCGACGTCGCCGCAGACAAGGCGATCCATCGGCTTGCCGGCGCCGAGATCGGTGATGACGGCGTCGATACTTGCGGCTTGATCTTCGGTTTCGTCATACGGGAAGCGCGCGATGAATTCGTCAAACGCGCCGCTTGGCGGGGCAAGGGCGGGCGCTTCGCGCAGCGCGCGCAGCGCCGCGATTTTGATCAGTTCGTTCGCGATATCGCGCAAACGCTTCTTGAGGCGCGCTTTGCGCGATTGCCACGTGACACCGCCGAGGCGATCGAGCTGGCTGTCGCCATCGTCAGCCCCGTAGCGAGTCAGAAGCTCGATGTTCTCGACTGGGAGAAAGAGCTTGTCGCCGCCGGCGTAATGCAGTTCCAAGCAGTCGTGCGGTGCGCCGAGCGCGGTGATCGTCTGCAACCCGGCAAAACGTCCGATGCCGTGATCGGTATGCACGACGAGATCGCCGACCGAGAGGCTCGTCGCTTCCGTCAGAACGTCAGCGGCGCGGCGTGCGCGCTTCTTCTGGCGGACCAGGCGGTCGCCGAGAATGTCCTGCTCGGCGATGACGACAAAGTCCGGCGTCTCGAAGCCCTCTTCGACGCCGAGCACGGCGAGCGCCGTCGCATCCGGTGGCAACGATTGCACGTCGGCGAAGTTTTCAACTTTCCGCGCATCCTTGAGGCCGTGATCCGCGAGGAGGCCGCCAAGACGCTGGCGCGCGCCGGTCGTCCAGGCCGCAACGATCACGCGGCGGTTCTCCGCCAGAACGCGGCGCACATGGCCGACAACGGCGTCGAAGACATTCGCATCGGGATTGGCGCGCTCGGCGGCGAACGTGCGCCCCTGCTTACCTTTCATCGCATAGACGGTTTCGCCCGCAGCCGTATCGAACGGCGTTAAACGCGAGATCGCGCGTTTGGCAAGTGCGTCGCGCCAGGTCTTGCCATCGACGAACATCGTGTCGGGCGGCACGGGCCGGTAGGGCGGCGCGCCGAAGCGCTGACCTTCAAGGCTATCGACGCGCGCCTCGTAGTGCTCCTTGATCTGCTGAAAGCGCTGATCGATCGCCTCGTCCGCCATGTGATCGAACGAAACGCCGGCGCCCGGAACATAATCGAAAAGCGTTTCGAGCACCGGATGGAAAAACGGCAGCCAGTGTTCCTGGCCTTGATAGCGGCGGCCGTGGCTGACGGCTTCGTAGAGCGGGTCGTCGCCGGTGTTGCCGCCGAACAGTTCGACGTAACGCGTGCGGAAGAGTTTGGTCGCCGCGTCGCCAAAGGCGACTTCACTGACCGGCATAAGAGCGAATTTCTGCACCGGCTTCATCGAGCGCTGCGTCTGCGCATCGAAGGCCTTGATGCTCTCCAGCTGATCTCCGAAGAAGTCGAGACGGATCGGATTGATGCGGCCCGGCGGGAATAGATCGAGCAGGCCGCCGCGTTGCGCATATTCGCCGGGCTCCATGACGGTGCTGGCGCGCTGAAAGCCGTAGGCTTCCAAGCGGCGGACAAGATCGGCCATGTCGACGCGTTGCCCCGGCGCAATCGGCTTGAATGCCGCGCGCACGAACGTGCGCGGTGGGATGCGCTGCAGAATGGCGTTGACGGTCGTCAGGACAATCGTCGGTTCCTTGCGCGTGCCAATGACCAGCTTGCCGAGCGCCGTAATGCGCTTGGAGACGATTTCCGAATTCGGGCTGGTTCGGTCGTAAGGCACGGTATCCCACGCCGGAAAGCTGATGACCTTCACGTCGGGCGCGAAGAATGCGAGTGCGGCTTCGAGTTGCTCCAGACGGCGGTCGTCGCGCGCGACATGCAGATGCAGGCCCGGTTCGCTGTCGCTGCGCGCCGCCTTGGTGATGTCGGCGAGCACGCGCCCGTCGAAGCCCTCCGGCACGCCGGAAAAGATCGTCCGCGATTTGTCTTTCGTATCGCTCACGGTTACTCCATCTGAGCTTCAGCGCCACCAAGCCCGTGGAACATGCGGATCTCATCGACGAGGTTTTCAAACTCGCTACCGGCTGCGCTTTCAGTGGCAAAAAGCCAAGCCTGCAACGTCGGATCGGCAATCGCGAGGAAGCGCTCGAACTGTCCAAGGGCCGCTTCATCGAACGTCGCGAGGCGTTGGTCGGCGAAGCGGCCGACGAGCGCGTCCATCTCTTTTGTGCCACGATGCGCTGCGCGATACGCGGCGCGCCGCAATCGCATATCCAGATCGCCAGTCACGTTGCCTGTCACATCACCCGTCACATCGCCTGCCAAATCGCGCCTCGTACCAGTTCTGAGCCCATATCCAGCCAGGGAAAAGCGGCCGCGCGTGCTTGACGGACCTTAAACCAGCCGCCACCCTGCGCCTTGCGCCACACGGTTCGTATAACGCCCGCGTGCCGATCCGCCTAGCATGAGGTTTTGATGCGTTTTGCCGCGACCAGTTTTCGTTGCGTTCCGTTCGCGCCGGCAGGCCCGGTCTGATATGCGCCCGGTTGCGCTGACACCTCTGTTTGCATCTGCCCAATCCTTGACAGGCATCGGGCCACGGCTCGTGCTGCTGCTCAAAAAGTGTCTCGTGCTGCCACCGGGCGTAACAGAGCCGCGCGTCCTTGATCTCTTGTGGCACATGCCGGCAGGCGTCATCGACCGGCGCGCTGAACCGTCATCGCGCGATGCGGTTCCGGGATCGGTCGTGACGCTTAAGGTCCGCGTGCTCAAACATAAGGCGCCGCCGCGCGGCAACAACAAAGCACCTTACAAAGTGACGTGCGAGGACGACACGGGCCGGATCGACCTGATCTTTTTCCACGCCGAACGCAAGTTCATTGAAACGCAGCTCCCGGAAGGCGAAGAGCGCTACATCTCGGGGCGCGTCGAGCGCTACGGAGAGACGCTGCAGATGGCGCATCCCGATTATATCGTGCCGCCCGAGCGGCGCGGCGACCTCCCGATGCTCGAGCCTGTCTATCCGTTGACCGCGGGGCTGTCGGGCAAGGTTTTGCTCAAAGCAACACGCCAGGCCGTCGAACGCGTTCCGGATGTCGTCGAATGGCAGGATGCCGCCTGGCTCAAATCGCGCGGATGGCCGGATTTCAAAACCGCACTCGCACGTCTCCATAAGCCTGACGATGCGCAAGATGTCTCCAACGGAGCGCCGCCATGGCAGCGGCTCGCTTATGACGAGTTGCTGGCCGGTCAGCTCGCGCTCGGCCTCGTCCGTCAGAACATTCGCGCGCAACGCGGCCGGTCGATTTCGGGCGATGGGCGGATACGCGAACGCATCGTCGCGGCGTTGCCATTCAAGTTGACCAATTCGCAAATCGCGGCGCTCAAAGAAATTTCAGCCGACCTCTCGGCAGACCATCGTATGCTGCGGCTGCTTCAAGGTGATGTCGGTTCAGGCAAAACCGTCGTTGCGCTGATGAGTATGGCGATCGCAATTGAAGCTGGCGCGCAGGCCGCGTTGATGGCGCCGACCGAAGTTCTCGCGCGCCAGCACGCTGAGACGATCGCGCCGCTCGCGGAAGCAGCCGGTCTTACAATTGCGCTGCTGACGGGTCGCGAAAAGGGCAAGACGCGCGACGCGATACTGCAGCGCCTGGCGTCTGGTGAAGTCGATATCCTGATCGGCACGCACGCTCTGTTTCAATCGGATGTCGTATTCAAGGACCTCGCGTTCGCCGTCATCGACGAGCAGCACCGCTTCGGCGTCCACCAGCGGCTCGCGCTGCAGGCCAAAGGTTCAAACGGCGGGACGAACGTGCTCGTCATGACCGCGACGCCGATACCGCGCACACTGTTGATGACGCATTACGGCGATCTCGATGTCTCGAAGCTCACCGAGAAGCCAGCGGGCCGCAAACCGATCGTCACCCGCAAAATGCCGGTCGATCACCTCGAAAGGCTGATCGAACGCCTTCGCGTGCAGCTGGCGGAGGGCGCGCAGGTCTACTGGGTGTGTCCGCTGATCGAAAGCAACGAACAGTCGGAACTGGCGGCGGCTGAAGAACGCCACGCCCATCTCGCGCAACTCTTCGGCAATACGGTCGGACTGCTGCATGGCGCTTTGAACGCCAAAGAGAAGGACGCAACGATGGCGGCGTTTGCAGCCGGCGACCTCAAAATTCTCGTGGCGACGACGGTCATCGAGGTCGGCGTCAACGTGCCGAATGCGAACATCATGGTCATCGAGCACGCCGAGCGGTTCGGCCTGGCGCAGCTGCATCAATTGCGCGGCCGCGTCGGTCGCGGCTCGCGGGAATCGTACTGCATGCTGCTTTATAAGCAGCCGCTCGGCGTGACCGCCGAAGAACGCCTGACCATGATGGAAAAGACCGAAGACGGCTTCCTGATTGCCGAGAAAGATCTGGAACTCCGCGGCGGCGGCGAAATGATGGGCGCGCGGCAAAGCGGCGATCCAGGCTTCCGCGTCGCCGAGGTGCCGGGCTTCGACACGCTGCTCGCAGCCGCCGGCGATGATGCGAAGCTCATTCTCGCGACCGATCCCGAGCTGGCGACACCACGCGGTGAGGCGCTCCGCACGCTGCTCTATCTGTTCGAGGCCGACGAAGCGGTGCGGCTATTCCGCGCCGCGTAACGCGAACAGCTACGCGGTCGTCCGCTTCATCGTGATCGTTTTCAAGTCCTTCAACTTCGCCTGCCCGTCCGGCGTTACGATGCCGCCCGACATCACGATCTTGGCCGCTTCTTCGACCGACATCGACAGGAAGGTTACGTCGCGGCGCGGCACAAAGCAGATGAAGCCCGTCGGCGGCACAATTCCGGTCGGCATAAAGACCGTGAGCAGATCGCCCTCGCCGCCCGGCTTGATGTTGGCGATCTCGCCTTCGGTTTCGGCGGTGACAAACACGATCGACCACAAACCTTTGGACGGAAACTCGATCAACCCGACCTTCTGGAAATTCTGGTTGGGCCCAGACGTGGAAATGACGCTTTCAAATATCTGCTTGATCGCGCCGTAGACGTTGCGGACGATCGGTGTACGCGACATCATCAATTCGCCCGTCGAGACGAGCGTGCGGCCCAACAAGTTGGCCGCCAAAGCGCCGATCAACGTCAATCCGACAAAGGCGACGAAGAGGCCTAGGCCCGGCACCGGAAACGGCAGATAGGTATCTGGATTGTAGTGGGTCGGCAGCAGTGGCTTCACCCACGCATCGATCCAGTTGATCACCCACCACATGATGTAGAGCGTGATCGTGACCGGGCCGGCGATCAAAAGTCCGGTGAGGAACGCATTGCGAAGGCGGGTGCCGAGGCGAATGCTGGTCGCTGCGCCGTCATCGCGCGCGAGCCTCTTCAGGCCCTCGGTCAATTGCGCCGCGGTTGCCTTGTCTTGATCGGACGCAGGTTTCGCCGACGTGGCGGCCTTCTCGGTCGGCGGCGTGGTCATTTCGACATCCAAGCAACGTCCCGGCGTTGCCCGGGCGCGGCTAGTTTGTCACGACAAGGCAGTCATAGCCACTGGATCTCAGCGTATTGCAAACGCCGCGTGGCTCTTCGGGCGATGCATAAGAACCGACGCGGACGCGATAGAATGTACCCATCGAGCCAATGACGGCCTCATCCACGACCGGAACGCGGCTTTTGAGTGCCACGCTTTGCTGGGATACGAGTTTCTGCGCCAAAGCATCGGCTTCGGCCCGCGATCTGACGGCCGCGATGTGCAATTTGTATTTGCCCGATTTAACGGCAGGCGCCGGGGCCGCATTTGGAATCGGCGGCGCAACCGCTGCGGTCCGAATTGGTTTCGCGTCTGCTTTTGCTTTGGCCGTGCCGCTGGCAACCGATGTCGTGTCGGACCAGCTCGACGTTTCCGTTGCGGGAGATGTCGACGCGGTTGTGACGGCCGTTGGCGTGGCCGCAGTTGGAGCCGGCGCGTTGCCGCCGCTGAACAGGTTCGAGAAGAAGCCGCCGACCGAGGGGAGACCGCCGCTTGAAGGTGCAGCCGCGCTATCCTGCGGCGAACCTTCCATCGGCACTGCCGAGAGAACCGGCGCCGACGGCGTCCCGAACGACGGCGTCAAGCTCTGCGTTAGCCCGCTGTCTGCGACCACTGGTGTCGGTTGTGCGGCCGGTGCAGCGACCGCCGACAGCGACTGCGGCGCAGGGACATCCAATCCGGCTGGGCCACCGCCAACCAATGTCGCTGATGCGGCCGCCTGCAGACCATTGCTTTCAACCGGCTGCGCTGCGATGCGGCGCGCGTTGGCGGCGTCGATCGCAGATTGGCTGTCCGATGCTTGCCGCGTGACTTGTCCAGGTTCGGACGTCGTGGCGACATGCTGCGACGCGACCGGTGCCGCCGCTTGCGTAACGCTGCTCGGAATTGGCGCGGATATAGGGGCTGCAGGTGCCGCGACGGCGGCAGGCGCTATCGCCTTCGTGCCAGCCGGCGATGGGTTCGGCGCCGCGATCGCGCTGTTGTCGGATGCGGCACTGCCTTCGGCGAGGCCTGCCATACGATAGGCTTCTGCACGTTCGGCTTTCGCAGCCGCCTGATCGGCTTCTCCGAGACCGTTCTTGAGCCAGAGCGCACTCGTCAAATCGGAGATCGCCAATCCTGGCTTGCTGAGCTTCTTGTAGGACGCGCCGCGCAGATAGAGCGCTTTCGCCATCTCGGCGCTGCTGAGCCCGCCACCGCGGAGCGCCGTTGAAAATTGATCGACGGCCGCCTGATGCTTTCCGCTGGAATAGGCCTGAACGCCACTGTCGTAGGCGCGGCGCGCGGCGGCTGCCGCGATCTTCTTCTGATCAGCCTCTGTTCCCGGCGGCGGCGTTGCTGCCGGCTTTTTTAGCTGGGCATGGGCAGCGTCAGGAAACGCCAGCGTGACGCCTGCGGCTAAAACCAAAGCCAATCCGGAAATACCGAAGGACGCGCACATGATCTGCCGCGTTATCGTCGCAAAATGCCCCATCTGTCAGAGTCCTTCCCCCGATGGCACCATCCACCTTACGCCGCACCCTCTAGGTCACTGTTAGTGCAAACAGCTGAACGAGGCAAATTCAGGGCCTCCCCGTTAACCCTGTTTTCCCCGTTATTCGACAGTCACGGACTTCGCCAAATTGCGCGGCTGATCGACGTCAGTCCCCATAACGACCGCCGTATGATAGGCGAGCAACTGAGTCGGCACCGCGTAGAGCAGCGGCGTCGTGAACGCCGAAACCTTCGGCATCTGGATATGCGCCGCGAGCTTGCAGGATACCTTTTCCGCTGGCGCGTCCGAAATGAGGATGATCTGCCCGCCACGCGCGGCAACTTCCTGCATGTTCGAAATGGTTTTCTCGAACAGATCATCTTCGGGTGCCACGACGATGACAGGTACGTTTTCATCGATCAGCGCGATCGGGCCGTGTTTGAGTTCGCCCGCCGCATACCCTTCGGCGTGGATGTAAGAAATTTCCTTCAACTTCAGTGCGCCTTCGAGCGCAATCGGATAGCTGGTACCGCGGCCGAGATAGAGCACGTCCTTGGCCTTCGATAGATCCTGGGCGATGGCCGTGAACTGCTGCTCGTTGCGCAGCAGTGCCGCAATGTGGCGCGGCAGCTCGATCAGACCTTTGATGATTTCGGCTTCCTTGCCCGCGCTGATGGTACCGCGCGCGCGGCCGATGGCGAGCGCGAGACAGGCCAGTACTGAGAGCTGGCAGGTAAAGGCCTTCGTTGACGCAACGCCGATTTCGGGGCCCGCGAGAGTCGGAAGCACGGCGTCGGACTCTCGCGCGATCGTCGACGTTCGGACGTTGACGATCGACGCGATGCGCTGCTTGTTCGCCTTGCAGTAGCGGAGCGTCGCAAGCGTGTCGGCCGTTTCGCCCGACTGCGAGACAAAGACGGCGAGGCCATCGTCGGGAAGCGGTGCTTCGCGGTAGCGCATTTCGGACGCAACATCGATTTCGACGGGCACGCGCGCAACGCGCTCGATCCAATACTTGGCAACGAGACCGGCGTAATAGGCCGTGCCGCACGCCGAGATCGTGACGCGGTTGATCTTGGCGAGATCGATGCCAAGGTCGGGGAAGTTGACCCTCGCCGCCACCATGTCGATGTAGTTCGACAGCGTGTGCGAAATGACTTCCGGCTGCTCGTGGATCTCCTTCACCATGAAGTGGCGGTGGTTGCCCTTGTCGACGAGCAGCGAACTTGCAACCGATTTGACGGACGGCCGATCGACGCGGCGGTTTTCGCGGTCGAATATTTCGGCGCCGGAACGATGCAGCACTGCCCAGTCGCCCTCTTCGAGATAGGTGATCGTATCGGTGAACGGTGCGAGCGCGATCGCATCCGAACCCAAATACATCTCGCCCGAGCCATGCCCCAGCGCGAGCGGCGAACCTTGCCGTGCGGCGATCATAAGATCGTCGTGCCCGGCGAATATGATGCCGAGCGCGAACGCACCCTGCAAATGCTGGAGCGCGGCACGCACGGCATCGACCGGGCCGAGACCATTCTGCATTTCGTGCGTGATCAAATGCACGACGGCTTCAGTGTCGGTTTCCGTCTCGAACTTATGACCTTTCGATTCAAGTTCGGCGCGCAGTTCGCGGAAGTTCTCGATGATGCCGTTATGGACGACGGAGACTTTCGCCGTCATGTGCGGATGCGCATTGCGTTCGGTCGGACGGCCGTGCGTGGCCCAGCGCGTGTGCCCGATACCGGTCAAGCCGGAGAGCGGCTCGGACAACAGGCGCGATTCCAGATTGCGCAGTTTGCCTTCGGCGCGGCGGCGCGTCAGCGTGCCGGTTTCGACGGTCGCGATGCCAGCCGAATCATAACCGCGGTATTCGAGACGCCGGAGCGCGTCGACCAGATTGGTCGCGACAGGCGTTTTACCGAGGATTCCGACGATCCCGCACATGCGTTCTAATCCCTGACAGCAGCCCCCACGCCAAGGATGGCGATGGTTAAGGGCGATCTCAAATCACACTATATTTCAAACAATCTCGTCCCGGACTGACACCGCAGCGATTGTCGCACCCGGGACTTTGCAAGACGCGTGCACAGTTAAGATTTACCCTTACGCCGGGCCATCATCGTGCGGAACTTCTCGGCCCAGCCCGGGTGCTCTTTCTGATCGGAGCGCTCAAGTGCGAGCGCGCCATCGGACACGTTCTTGGTGATGACGCTGCCCGAGCCGACGTACGCGCCCGCGCCGATTTTAACAGGGGCGACAAGCGACGAATTGGAGCCGACGAACGCCCCTTCGCCGATCTCGGTTTTGCTTTTGTTGAAGCCGTCATAATTGCAGAAGATCGTACCGGCGCCGATGTTGGCTTTGGCGCCGACCGTGCCATCGCCGAGATACGCCAGATGGTTGGCTTTTGACCCATCCGCCATCGCAACGTTTTTGACCTCGACGAAATTGCCGACGTGGACGTCCTCGCCAAGTTTCGCGCCAGGCCTCAGACGCGCGAACGGGCCGATGCGTGCGTTGGCGCCGATGGTGGCGCCCTCGAAATGGCAGTTCGCCTTGATCTCGGCACCGCTTTCTACGGTGACGCCCGGGCCGAAGAACACGTTCGGCTCGATTTTGACGTCGTTGGCGATCTTAGTGTCGAATGAAAGCCAGACGGTATCCGGCGCGATCATCGTGACGCCGCTGACCATCAAAGCCTTGCGCGCGCGCTGCTGCCAGATGGCTTCCGCCTCGGCGAGCTGATCGCGCGCGTTCACGCCTAGCACTTCGTCTTCGGCGCATTCGACGACCGCGGCTTTGAGCCCGTCGGCCCGGGCGATTTCGACCGCGTCGGTCAGATAGAATTCGCCCTTGGCGTTGGCATTGCCGATACGGCCGAGCAAATCAGCCAGGCGCGGCACGCGAAACGCCATGACGCCCGAATTGCAGAGATCGATTTTGCGCTCGGCGTCGCTCGCGTCCTTGTCTTCGCGGATAGCGGTCAGTTCGCCATTGCCCGACGTCAGCAGACGGCCGTAGCCCGTTGGATCTTTGGCGCGAAAGCCGAGCACCGCAACGTTGACGCCCTCATCAAGCTTGGCGCGGATGCGCGCGATGGTTTCGGGGCGGATCAACGGCGTGTCGGCGTAAAGCACAATCACATCACCGGCATGAACCTCAATCACCGGGCGGGCGGCAAGCACTGCGTCGGCGGTGCCGCGCTGCTCATGCTGGGTGTAGGCCGTCGCGCCCGGAAAAATCGCGGCCGCCTCCGTAGCGACGTTGTCCATGCCGGGACCGACGACGACCGCGACAGTTCCGCCGGCACTTTTCCCGGCGAGGTCGAGCACATGGCCGAGCATCGAGCGGCCTGCAACCTTGTGCAGGACTTTTGGCAACGCCGACTTCATGCGCGTGCCTTTTCCAGCGGCAAGGACGACAATCAGCGAGTGCGGTGCAGACATCGAAAACCTTCTAATGCGAGGCGCTCTTGCTGAAGTCAGATGCAGGAATCGCGCCGGAAAGCCGCGTGTTGCATAGCGCCCTTACGGGCTCGGCGGCAAGCACAGGTGCAACGGTTCGCCCCGCCCAGCTCGATGAGCGTTAAAAGTTCATTCCGGATTTCTCGGATTGATCAAAGCCGCTCGTGTTGCAGGTCCGCCGCGAGGTTCGCCAGTCCACAGCTTCCGCACACGCCGAAGGCCTCACGCGTTGCTGCGAATCAGATGGTCAAGCACCGTCGCTCAACGCCGCTTCTGTACGCGCCACAGTGTTGCTGGTGCTTCGATTTTCCTGGAACGTTGCCAATGACCGCCCCGACGACAACACCTTCAGCGCAGCCCCTCCGCAAGGCGCCTCTGTTCACGCCCTATGTCGTCGTGTGGTCGATGTTCGGCGCGCTGTCGTTCGGGTTTTTGATGGTCCTCGGATTGGCTCCAGAATGGCTGGACGATCTGCGCCCGGCGACGACGTTCTCCGACCCGCAGAGCAATCAAGGCCAGCGTGCTGCGGCGCGCATGGCCGCCGACATCAGCGAACTCAAGGATAGCGTCGCGCAAGTCCATCTCGAACTATCGAAGATCAAGACGGATGTCGCGATGCAGGGCGCGCAGCAGAAGTCTGTCGCCGATCAGGTAACGTCGCTCGAAGCGCGTATTTCCGGCGCGCTGCCAGCGGCGGCTCTTGAGACGTCATCGCCTGCGGCAGAGGCTGTCACGCCTTCGCCACCGGCGGAAAGCGGCGAACGCAGTGCCGTCAAATCGCCGGTCAAGACGTTGAAGGTCATCAATGCCAATCCAACGGCCGGTGCTGCGTTGGAGACTGGGTCCGTCAACGGCCAGGCGACGCAATTGAAACCCACCAAACCGCAGGCGACGACGGACAAAGGCAATCAAGTGGCCGCATTCGATACGGCTATTACGAAAACGACGCCTGGCCCGGTCGGCATCAAAATCTCGACAGGCGCATCCGTCGATACCTTGCGTCTGAGCTGGGGCCTGCTGTCAGAAAAACACCGCGATGCGCTGGACAATCTTGAGCCGCGCTACACAGAAGGCGGCGATGCGTCGAACCCGACGTACGATCTTGTCGCTGGGCCGTTGCCCTCGCGCGCTGACGCCGTGCGAGTCTGTAAAACACTGACGCAGCGCGGCGTCGCCTGCACGGTCGGCGGCTTTACCGGCGAAGCGTTGTAAAGACCGAAAGACACGCTTTTCAAACGAGAACGCCGCAAACCCCAATCGGGATGTGCGGCGTTCGTCATTTCAAGCCGTTCGACGTCGTGCTCTACAGATTTGCGGTATTGAACGTATCGCAGACGTCCATGCGGCCGGCTTCCAGACCCGCACGGAACCAGCGCACGCGCTGCTCTGCCGATCCATGTGTGAAGGCGTCCGGCACAACGCGTCCGGTCATCTTTCTCTGAATCATGTCGTCGCCGATTTGCGTCGCGGCGTTGAGCGCTTCTTCGACGTCACCCGGCTGCAGGCGATTTTTCACCTGATCATTGACGTTGGCCCAAACGCCGGCGAGGCAGTCGGCCTGCAGTTCCATGCGAACCTGGATCTGGTTCGCCGTGCGTTCGTCAGAGCGACTCTTGAGTTCTTGAACCTTCTCCGAAATGCCGAGCAGCGTCTGGACGTGGTGGCCGACCTCGTGCGCAATGACGTAAGCCTGCGCGAAGTCACCCGATACGTTAAACTTGCGCTGCATCTCTTCGTAGAATGAAAGGTCGATGTAGACCTTCTGGTCGAGCGGGCAATAGAACGGACCCATCTGCGCCTGACCCGCGCCGCACGCCGTCCGCGTATAGCCCGAGAACAGTTCAAGCTTCGGTTCTTTGTAATCTTTGCCGAAGCTCTGAAAGATGCTGTTCCAAACGTCTTCCGTGTCAGCGAGCACACGGCCAATGAAGACTTTCATTTCGTCTTGGGCTGCGGGCGCGTTGGCCTGCTGGTTCGGACGCGAACCGGGCAAGCCTGGAATTTCAGTTGGATTGCGCTGCGTCGCCGGTCGTTCGGCGCGCGGCAATTGCGGCATGTTGACCTGCCCGCCGCCACCACCTCCGCCCAGCAGCACGTCCAGCGGATTGATGCCCATGAACAGCATCAGCGCGCCGATGATGAGCAGCGATGTCAGGCTGAAACCGCCGCCGCCGATCGGAATTTGAATGCCGCCGCCACCGCGTCCGCCAGGGAAATTGAAGCCCCTGCCGCCGCCTTGACCACGACGGTCTTCGACGTTCGAACTTTCGCGGTCTTTATCATCATAGCGCATGGTCGGCCTCAAATTGTCGGGTCGCGATGTAGAACGGCGCCGCCATGGCAGCGCCAGAAATCCGCGCTCATACTGCACGGCGTAAATTCCAACACAAGGCCAGTTCGCGACATTACAATGTCAACGCTCGCAGCTACGGCGTGGCGCAATGCAGCGGCTAGCCTTCCCGAGGTGCCGCCGACACCTTTTTTGTTTTGACGATCCCCGGCAGCGCCAGCAGATCGGGCACTGCGGACGTCAGGCTTTTGGTTTTTGGCAACGGCCGAAGTTGACTGCGCACGCCACGCGACGCCGCCACGGTTCCGTCCTGCGCGTACGCCTCGTGGTTCTTTTCGATATCGGCCAGCTCGTAGCGATAGTTGACCATCAGACCGTGGGCCTCGCGCAACCCTTTTTCGGAAACATCTGCGAGCCAGTTGATCCGTTCGAGGCGCGCACCATTGCCGAGGTGAAACCGCGCAACCGGATCAACGGGCCGGTTATCGGACGACTTCGCACTCAGGAAATAATGCGCCGCCAGCGACGTCAACGTCGCCTTCAACGGTTCGGTCTCAGGAGCCGCCTGCTGCGCAAGCTCGACCCAGCGCGGATCACGCAACTGCTGGAGTGCGGCGCGATCTTCGGCTGCAATCGGAATGTCATGCGCTGTCGCGGCGTCGGCCGCCAGCGTGCGATCGAGCCAGCGCGCGAAATGCGGGACAGGCGACAGCGTCACGAATGTCTTCAACGTCGGAACGTCGCGGGCGAGTTCTTCGACGACCTGCTTGATCAGGAAGTTGCCGAACGAAATGCCTTTGAGCCCGTCCTGGCAGTTCGAGATCGAATAGAACACGGCGGCGGTCGGCGCCTTACCCGCAGCACCCGCGCGCGCCTGCAGCACCGGCCCGATTGCGTCCGGGATGTCGGCCGTCAGCGCGACCTCTACGAAAATCAGCGGTTCGTCGACGAGCGACGGGTGGAAGAACGCGAAGCAACGCCGATCAGCGGGGTCAAGGCGCCGGCGCAGGTCATCCCAGCCCTTGATTTCATGCACGGCCTCGTACGCGATGATCTTTTCCAGGATGGCGGCGGGCGTCTGCCAATCGATGCGGCGCATGACGAGAAAGCCGCGATTGAACCAGTAGGCGAGCAGCGACTGCAAATCGGCATCGACGGCTGCGAGCGACGCATCGGTCTTCGGCGCGCGTAGCAGTTCGCGGCGGAGCGCGACGATCTCTGCGGTACCGCCGGGCGCCAAATTGAGTCTGCGGAAAAATTCTCGGCGTGGACTGTAGGCGGCGCGGCGCAGCCCGAGCAGGGTCTGCTCGTTCGGCGTCGCAAGGTAAGCTTTCGCCGCTTCCGTAACAACAATCGGATCGGGTTGCAGCTCATCCGCGAGATAGCTGAAGAACGCCGAGCGCTCCTCGGGCGTCGCCTTGCTAAGACAGTGCAGCAGCTGCCGCGCAATCGCGACGCCGGACGCCTCTCCCCGGCCAGACATCAACGCGCGCGATAGCGCCTCGATGTCCTCTTCCTCACCCGGACCGAACAAGCCGCGCGGCAGCAGCGCACGGCTCTGCTCGGCGACGGTATTCATGAGTTCCTGCAGAAACGAGACGTTCATCGGCATCGGCGGCGAAATCTCCAGAACCGTTGGCTGCCATCGCGTCGTTAACCTTTCGTCAACCATAGCCGGGCAGCATGACGGGCGATACTTGTATAGAGCCCCTATAGAGGCATTGCTGCCATGACCGATCAACTCACCAGCGGCCGGCTGACATCAGGGCTTGAGCAGGTCAAGAACGACACCGGCCGCGTGGCGTTTTGTGGGCCGTACGTTTTGTCGGCGATCACCGGATACGGCATATCCAAAATCGAAGACGTCATCCGCGAGGGCCGCGATCTGCCGCCTGGACGCAAGCCGGTCGTACGCGGCACGTATGCCGATGAGGTCGAAGCGGCGCTGGCCCATTTCGGATACCGGATGGAGCTCAAAGAGAGTTTCATGCACAAGGCCCGCAAGGAGCGGCCGAGTGTCTGGACATGGATGCAAAAGCCGCGCAGCGCCTGGGCCTACTACATTCTCGCAATCCACAAAGGCAAGGAAGGCCACTGGATTTTGGTCAAGGGCGTCAAGATGTGTGACACCTTCACAGAGGGCAAATGGACCTTCGTGGTCGATGGCCCGCACAAAGGCTGCCGCATCATGGAAGTGTTCGAGGTCAAGAAGGCCATCGACGCCTGACTTGAATCGGCCTCAGATGCCGCTATTCAGCCGCTAAGCCGCCGAAGTGCCCCGCTTAATCTCGGCGCTCATCATCAGGGTCGAACGCCATGATCAGTGCCGTGCTCGCGCTCATCGCCATTGTCATGGCCTACAAGGCGAAGTCGACGTCGACGGCCTTGCAATTGCGCCTCGGCGAGTTGGACGCAACCATTCGCGCGCTCAGCGACGAAATCGGCTTCCTCAAAAAAGTGCGCGGTGATGGCGCCGCATCGACCGCAACGGCGGCGCCTCCGGTGGCGATGCCGCCACGGCCACAAACACCGTCGGAAATGCCGGCCTTGCCGAAGACGGCAGCAGTGCCGGCAAGCGTTCCGCGCGCTAGCACAGCATCACCACCACCGTCGCAACCGACGATATCGCCGTCGCGTCCCGACAGTCTCGAACAGCGGCTTGGCACGCAATGGGCCGTATGGGCTGGCGGTTTGGCGCTGGCGCTCGGCGGATTGTTCCTCGTGCGCTTTTCGATCGAAGCCGGCCTTATCGGCCCCGGCGTACGCGTTGTCATGGGACTGCTGCTCGCGGCAGGCCTGACGGCCGCCGGCGAGTGGTTCCGCCGCAACGACACACCATTGCCGATCGACGTGCTTCCGCAGGCGCATATCCCGAGCATTCTGACGGCGGCGGGAACGGTCGTCGCGTTCGGCACGATTTACGCGGCGCACGCGCTCTACGGTTTCATTGGTCCGGCGACCGCGTTCATCGCGCTTGGTGCGACCGGTATGGCCGCGATGCTGGCCGCAGCGTTGCACGGACCGGCGCTCGCTGGTCTTGGCCTAGCCGGCGCTTTCATCGCGCCGATGCTCGTGCAGTCATCCGCACCAAATCCTTGGCCACTCGTCCCCTATCTCGCCGTGGTGGCGGCGGCCGCGTATCTCTTAGCGCGGACGCGGCGATGGCTGTGGCTCGCGGCGGCAACGGTCGCAGGCGCGTTCATCTGGGGCCTGCTGCTGAGCGACGTCGAAGCGAGCCAGCTCCAGACCGGCCTTTCGGCGGCAGGCCTTCATACGCTGCTGCAGTTGGTACTTGCGGCGTTCTTCATCGCCTATGAACCGAATGCCGGGCAGCAGGACAGCAAGGCCGAGCCCGACATCGTCGCGTCTGCAGCGCTTGGCGTGCTGACGCTGCTCGCGACCGCCATCATCACATCGCCGAACGTCGCAATATCGAGCGCGATGATGGTTGCGGTCCCGGCGATGATCATTCTGGCGGCGACGGCTTGGCTGTCCGCCGCGTCGGCAGCGGCGCTCGTGTGCGCAGGCTTCATCGCGGTCGTGACAGTGCTGATCTGGCCCGGTCTCGACGCGCCACCCGGCGTCACGCTGCTCGCGCCCTGGGCCGAACGCGCGCTCAGGCTTCCAGACAACGTCGCTCGCTTTTTGTCGTTCGCTACGGTAACGACGCTGGCACTCGCCGCCGTTAGCTCTTTACGCCTCTGGCGCGGGGCGCTTTTGAAGGAACGGGTTGCGGGCCTCTACGCGCTTGCGGCGACCGTGCCGGCCCTGCTCGCACTCGTCGTCGCCTATCTGCGCGTGACACAGTTCGACGTCTCGATTTCATTCGCCGCGGCCGCCGGCATTCTCGCAGGCATCTTCGCGATCGCGGCCGAAAAGTTTCATCGGGCGGATCTGTCGTATTCGTCGCCAGCGTACAATCTCGCAGCCGGAGTCTTTGCGTCTGCCGCTATCGCGGCGTTGGCATTCGCGCTGACGGCCTCGCTCGAACGCGGCTATCTCACCGTGGCCTTGGCGCTCGCAGCACTCGGCACGGCGTACATCGCGACGTTGCGTGATATTCCGCTGCTGCGCCATGCGGTGACGGCTCTTGGGCTTGTCGTGCTCGCGCGCGTTGCGTGGAATCCCCGGATCATGGGCGCCGGCGTTGGCGCGACGCCGATCTTCAACTGGCTGCTGATTGGCTACGGCGTTCCTGCCGCCGCGTTCGCGACGGCCGCGCGGCTTCTTGAAAGGCGCGGCGAGTCGCTGTCCGTGCGAATATCCGACAGCCTCGCCGTCATATTCACGGGTCTGCTGGCATTTTTCCAGATCCGCCACTTGACCAACGGCGGCGATGTTTTGCATGCGGGCTCAGGTCACGTCGAAGCCGGATTGATGACACTCGTCGCGCTCGCCTTGTCCTACGCGATGGCGCAATTCAATTTTCGCAATAGCAATCGCGTTTTCGATATCGCGTCTCTCGCGTTCGGCGCAGTGTCGTTGCTGATCACGGCGTTCGGCCTGCTGCTCGCGGTCAATCCGTTGTTCGTCAACGATGTGATCGGCGGCCGCGTCATCTTCTCAAGTTTGCTTCTGGGCTATCTGCTGCCCGGCGTCGCGGCGCTGTTCGTTGCCCGGCATACCCGCGCTCTGCGGCCCAAGTGGTACGTCCGCGCCGCAGGCATTCTCGGCGTCACGCTGATCTTCATGTATGTGACGCTCGAAGTGCGCCACGCCTTCCACGGCCCGCAGGTTTCGATCTTCGATTTCAATACGACGGAGGCCGAGCACTGGGCGTATTCTTTTGCGTGGCTGCTTTTGGGTGTCGCGTTCCTCTGTTACGGCTTGCTGAGAAGTTCGCTCGAAGCGCGGGTCGCCTCAGCAGCCCTCATTGTGCTGGCCGCCGTCAAGATCGCGATATTCGATCTCGCCGACGTCGGCGGTATCTGGCGGGCACTGTCGTTCATTTGTCTTGGCGCCGTGCTGATTGGAATAGGCCTCGTCTATCAACGGATTGTCTTCGCTCCGGGAAACAGGCCGGGAAATAGGCCAGGAAACGGCGCTGAGGCAAACGGCTGAACGCCATCGCAGGACACCAAATTATGCCCAATGCTTAATCGGCATTTACCGCATCTTGGGGCGTCGCTTTCCAGATACCGGACTTGGTGATATCGTTAATTGCAATCCAGCCTTAGCATCGAAGGATTTTGGCAATGAATAAGTTTGTCTCGGCGTCACTCGCGGCTCTGATAGCCGTGACGGCAGTCCTCCCCGCGTCCAGCACCGTCGCTGATGCGCGTCGCACCGGCCGCAACCTCGCAATTGGCGCGGGCGTCATTCTTGGTGCCGCCGCATTGGCTGCCGCTGCAAACAGCGCCAACGCGCGCAGCTACCGGCGCTCGAACGGCTTCTATGCCACGTGCCGCAAGTGGTATCGCCAATGCGACCGTGGCAACGACTACGCCTGCGAAAAGTATGAAACGCGCGGCTGCACGGAATAACTCGGCACCTCGATCGAATTTCTGAAGGGCGAGGAAAGAATCCTCGCCCTTTTTATTTTCCCAACTGGCGCCGAGCCGGCAGCAAACCCACAATCGCTTGGCAGCATGGAACTCCTGGTTTCGGAACGCGTTTCGCACAAACCTCCCGTCGTCCATGCGAGAACACGATGCTCATCCATATCGGCTATGACTTGCAGATATCGCTGCCTCAGCCGACCCCCGTTATGTTGCTCCTCGACGTCCATCCGAGCCGGATTAACGATCTCATCAGTTATTCGCCGCTGGTCCTCCCAGGCATCGAGATCGCGCGCAGCGTCGATTTTTACGGCAACCGGATGCAGCGGTTCGTGGCACCGGCGGGCGAATTGAATTTGCGCGCGTCCGGCGCGATCAAAGACCCAGGCACACTCGATCCGGCATTTCCGCATGCGCGCGAAGTGCCGGTCGCGGAGCTTCCAGACTATTGCCTGCATTATCTCGCCGGCAGCCGCTATTGCGAGACGGATGAACTCAATCAGATCGCCTGGTCGCTGTTTGGCAATTCGAAGCCTGGTTGGCAGCGCGTGCAGGACATCGTGACGTTCGTCCATAACCACTTGCGGTTTTCGTACCCGGAGGCATCATCGACGCGAACCGCGCTCAGCGCGTATCGTGAGCGCGTTGGCGTATGCCGCGATTTCGCGCATCTGGCGATCACGTTCTGCCGCTGCATGAATATCCCGGCCCGCTACGTCAACGGCTACCTCGGCGACATCGGTGTACCGAAAGATCCGGCACCGATGGATTTCTCGGCGTGGATGGAGGTCTATCTCGATCACCGCTGGATCACGCTCGACGCACGGCATAACAAGCGCCGCACCGGACGCATCGTGATCGCGCGGGGACGCGATGCGGCTGACGTCGCGATGATCACAACGTACGGTCCGCACACGCTGACGAAATTCCACGTCGTCACGGACGAAATAACGGAGCAGCCGCCTACGCTGCGTCAGCGGCTGACTGCGGCTGCCTAATATCGGCGATCTTAATCCTTGGCGCGCTCGACGTACGAACCGTCGGCGGTCATCACGACAACGCGGGTGCCAGAGCCGATGTGCGGCGGCACCATCACGCGTGCACCGTTCGACAGCTTCGCCGGCTTGAAGGATGACGATGCTGTCTGTCCCTTTACGACCGGATCGGCTTCGATGATTTCGAACGTGACGCGCTGCGGCAGTTCGACGGCGATCGGATTGCCTTCGAACAGCGAGATGAGGCAGGTCATGCCATCTTGCAACCAGATACCGCTGTCGCCCATCACATCTTTTGAGACTAGGATCTGCTCGAAGCTTTCGGGCTGCATGAAGTTGTAGCCCATGTCGTCTTCGTAGAGGTAATTGTAGTCTTTTTCTTCGAGGTAGGCGCGCTCGACCTGGTCGGTCGTACGGTAACGCTCGGTCAGCTTGACGCCGTCCTGAATGCGGCGGAGTTCGAGGTGCGTGACGGGAGTGCCCTTACCAGGATGGATGTTCTCGGCGGTCATCACGACAGCCAACTTGCCGTTGATGTCGAGCACGTTGCCTTTGCGGACCGAGCTTGCGATAATTTTGACCACCGGTCGTCTCCGTTCATGTGTTAACAGCCGCTAGCGCCGGAAGCGGCCCATCCTGGGCTACCGAAACCTTGGCCAAGAAAATCTGGATTTCTGGCGGGCTTCATAGCTGCTTCGGGTCAAGAGTCCAAGTGCGGCCTGCCTTCCCACCCTTTTTCGCGATAAAATGCCCTGATGTCAGCTTCGTCGCCCTGGTGGACCCCCTCAACGCATGCCGATCGCCGGCCAATGCTGCTCGCGCGCGGGCGGATTAAATCGGCCATTCGTGCGTGGTTCGAGGCCGAAGGATTTGTCGAGGTGGACACCGCCTGCCTGCAGGTGTCGCCCGGGAACGAGACGCACCTGCATGCCTTCAAAACTGAGGCTGTAGGCACTGACCTGCAACGGGGGGATTTCTACCTGCACACGTCGCCCGAGTTCGCGATGAAGAAACTGCTGGCGGCAGGCGAAGAGAAGATTTTCACGTTCGCGCCGGTGTTCCGCAATCGCGAGCGTGGCGCGGCGCATGCGAGCGAATTTACGATGCTCGAATGGTATCGCGCGGGCGCGCCCTACGAACTACTGTTCGACGACTGCGCGGCGTTGCTGCGCATCGCTTCCGATATCACGGGGCACGCCGTCTGGCGGTATCGCAACCGGACGTGCAACGTGCGCGCGGCGTATCAGACGCTGGCCGTCGACGACGCGTTCGCGACGCTTGGTGATGTCCCACTGCGCGACACCTATGATGCGCGCGCGACGGACCGCACTGCGCTCGCCGCCATTTTGAAATCGCACGGACTGAGCTTCGCGGACGACGAAACCTGGTCCGATCTCTTCAGCCGCGTGCTGACGGAAAAAATCGAACCGCGGCTTGGATCGCCTCAGCCGGCGATGCTCTCCGCCTATCCGCTGCACGAAGCGGCGCTTGCCCGCCCATCCCCGGCCGATCCGGCCGTTGCGGAGCGGTTCGAGTTGTACGTCTGCGGCGTCGAACTCGCGAACGGCTTCGGCGAACTATGCGACGCCGCCGAACAGCGCCGCCGTTTCGACATTGCGATGAATGACAAGCAGCGCATCTATGGCGAGCGCTATCCAATCGACGAGGATTTTCTGGCGGCACTCGCACAGATGCCGCCGGCGTCGGGATGTGCGCTTGGTTTCGACCGGCTCGTCATGCTTGCAACGGGCGCGGAACGGATCGATCAGATCATCTGGACGCCAATGACAGAGCCCCACGCGGAGGCATTACGATGAGCGAAGTTTACACCGGCGGATGCCAATGCGGGGCAATACGCTTCCGCGTCGAAGGCGCGCTCGGCGAAGCCTCCGTCTGTCATTGCCGGATGTGCCAGAAGGCGTTCGGCGGGTTTTATGCGCCGCTCGTCTGGGTCCGCGACACGGTCTTCACCTGGACGCGCGGCCAGCCCAAACATTTCCAATCGTCAAACGTTGTTACGCGCGGATTCTGCGCGAACTGCGGCACGCCGCTGACGTATGAAGCCCCCGACGGCGTCGCGATGGCCATCGGCGCGTTCGATCATCCTGAAAAAATAGTGCCGCGCACTCAATATGGCGTCGAAGGCAAATTGCCGTTCATGGACGGCATCGCTGCCCTGCCCGAGAAACATACGCTGAGCGACGTGGCATCGACGCCCTACCTTGGCGATGTCGTCTCGTATCAACACCCCGATCACGATACCGATACCTGGCCCGCCAAATGAAACGCGGAACGGCAACACTGCGCAGCGCCGACGACCTGCTGGCGGCCGGTCTGATCGACGCCGCGCGCGCCGCCGACGTTACGCGCATCGGCAAGCGGTATGCGATCGCGGTGACGCCAGCCGTCGTGTCGTTGATCGATCGCAACGATCCGCACGATCCGATTGCGCGGCAGTTCGTGCCGGACGCCGCCGAACTGAAGACGCATCCGGCGGAGCTTGCCGACCCGATCGGCGATACGATCAAGAGTCCCGCCCCCGGTATCGTGCACCGCTACCCTGACCGCGTGCTGCTAAAAATCGCGAGCGTGTGCCCGGTCTATTGCCGCTTCTGTTTCCGGCGCGAAATGGTCGGGCCGGAGCTTGGCGATGCGCTGTCGGACGAAGAGATCGCGACGGCGCTGGATTACATTCGCGCGACGCCGGGCATCTGGGAAGTCATTCTGACGGGCGGCGATCCTTTCATTCTGTCGCCGCGGCGCATCCGGGCCGTGACCGAAGCGCTTGGCGCAGTTCCGCACGTCAAAATTTTGCGGTGGCATACGCGCGTTCCGGTCGTCGATCCGGCGCGGGTCACGGACGATTTGGTTGCTGCGCTCAAAGCGTCATCGAAGACGGTGTTCGTCGGATTGCATTGCAACCACGCGCGCGAGCTGACGGCCGAGGCGCGCACGGCCATCGGCAAGCTCGCTGACGTGGGCATTCCGCTCGTCAGTCAGACGGTGCTGCTCAAGGGCGTCAACGATAGCGCCGATGCCCTCGAAGACCTGATGCGCGCGCTCGTCGAAGCGCGCGTCAAGCCGTACTATTTACATCACGGCGATCTGGCGCCGGGCACGAGCCATTTCCGAACGACGATTGCCGAGGGCCAAACGCTTGTTGACGCATTGCGCCGCCGCGTCTCGGGCCTCGCAATGCCAACGTATGTCCTCGATATTCCGGGCGCGTTCGGAAAGGTGCCGCTGACGGAGTCCGCGGTGTCGCGAGACGGCGATGGGATGAGCATCCGAGATCCCAACGGCGGACAGCACGTCTACGAAGATGCTTGCGCCGCGCCGGATGTGCCGTGATGAGAATTGCGTTCGCCGTCGCCGCGCTGCTGATCACGGCATCCACCGCCGCCGCCGAAGACTGCGCGCCCGTGCCGCCGCCGGTCGTCGACCTCGCGCTCGAACGTTTCTACGAAGACAGCGCTGGCTCAATCGTCGAACCGACGCGGCTTGAGGAGCACAAGGCGAATACCGCGCCGCTCGTCGCCTTCGTCGGCGAGGTCACGCGCCTTGCCGACCGCGCGCATATGCAGCGGTCATCTCCGCGCGGCACGATCGCCTGCGCGCTGACTTGGATACGTGGCTGGGCGGCCGGCGGCGCGTATCTCGGTAAAATGGACGGCAAACAGGCCGAAGCCCAGCGCAAATGGGACCTCGCCGGTATCGCGCTCGCGTATCTGAAACTGAAGCGCCACGCGTCGGACGAGGATCGCGCGGTTATCAATCCGTGGCTGATCAAAATCGCTGACGCCCCGCGCGCATTTCGATGACCCGAGCATCAAACGCAACAATCATCGAGCTCGCGCGCAAAGGGCAAGCGCTGCACTATCACGCGTTTTCGTTAATGCCGCTTGTCACGCTGGCGGAACTCGGCGCATCGCGCGGCCAATATTTATATCCGCTCAACGATGGCGCGTTGCATCGTCTCGTCGCCAAAACCGCCGATGGTCTGAACGATCCATCAATTTTCGACAAGCTCGCGGGCGTTGCGCAACAGCGGCCGGTCAATCCGGCCTCGGGTTGGCTCGCTCTTTATGAAACGGGCTTCGCAGGCCGTCTTCCGGACCGGCCGAAGCAGCCGGATGAGCATCGCTGGCTCGGCGGCAAGGTCTACTTACTTGAGGATGTGTTGCGGGAGGCGAATTAGGCCGTCACGGCTTTCGCCATGCGCTGGTGCGATACTTCTCCGGCGTTTCATCGTCCGGTCCCAAGTCGAGTGCGTCGGTCTCATCGAACCAACGATCGCGCTGGCTCTCAGGCAACTTCGCCGCGCACCACGGGCAATGGCTTATGACGACGTAACTGGCGCCACCGTCGTGGACAACAAGGCCGTACTCATCGAACACCGGATTGTAGATCAGAGCGCTGTCGCCGCATTCAAACGGATCGGCGTGTTGATCGCATTCGAACGTCAGCGCGCTTGTCATGTCGGCGCAACAATGTGCTTCGCCCGTCTGTTTCGCTGACCACGCGACGTCGAGCGGCATCCATAGCACGCGGTGCTTCTTGAACAATTGCGATGTGATGGGTCTGCTCCGTGATCTAGTTGGCTTGCAAGGCTTCGGCGGCATCCACGATACCGGCGCCCATGTCTTCGGCGATCAGGCGTGGCGGCTGACGTGCGCTTTTTGACAAGCGATCGAGAATGTTGCGCGGCGTCAGCTTCGGGTTCTGTTCGAGCAACAGCGCCGCGACGCCCGAGACGTGGGCTGCCGCCATCGACGTTCCCGACGACATGTCATAACCGCCGTTTGGTGAAGCCCCGATGATATCGACGCCGGGAGCCGCGACTGCGATGTACGTTCCGCGGTTGGCTGACTGATAAAGCGCATCCTTGTCGTCGATGGCCGTCACGGCAATGACGTTGGGATAGGCGCCCGGATAAGCCGGCGGTGCGTCCGGACCGGCGTTGCCGGCGGCCGCCACAATCGTCACGCCGTGTTTCACGGCGGCGGCGATGGCTTGGCCGAGCAGCACGTCGTTCGGACCGGCAAAGCTCATGTTGACGACGCGCGCGCCGTTGAGCGCGGCCCAGTCGAGGCTCTTGAGAATGGCGAGCGTGTGCGACTGCGCGGCGCTATTCGCGTTCGCGGTGAAAGCCCGGACACCGAGGATATCGGATTGCGGCGCGACGCCCTGCAAGCCTGCGCGCGCGCTGACGATACCGGCAACGGCGGTGCCGTGCGTCTCCGGCTCCGCTTTCCTGCCCCCGGCTTCTTCGCCGAGCGCGTCGAACGTCATCGCAATTGCGCCGCCGAAAACCGGATGTGCCGTATCGATGCCGGTATCGATGATTGCGATGCGGACCTTTTTGCCGACCGCAATTTTATGAGCTTCGGCAAGATGCAGTTTTTGCGGCGCGTATTGCGGCACCGGCGGCGGCGACGTGGCACCATTGGCCGTGAAGACGTAGCTCGGTTGTGCGACCTGCACGCGCGCATCAGTCGCGAGTTGCTGCACGACGTCGGCGACGGAGCGCGTATCGCGAATGATGAAGCGCACGACCCGCGTGCCGAGCAAGTTCGATGTGTAGAGCGTGCTGCCGTCGAGGCCGAGGTCTTGCGACAACTCGAAGACGGCGTTCGGCCCGGCATTGGGGCTGAGCGTCACGACGACTTCGCGGTCGCGGATGGCAGGGACAACCGCACCCGTCACCGCGGGGGGCGCACCAGTAGCCCGCGGCGATGGCCTTGGACTGAACGGCTGACCCGGATTGATCGTGACGACGCGCGATGGCCGTCGCGGTTTGTCGTCAGCGCTGTCGGACTCCTGGCCTTTGGGTTTTGGTCCGCGGTCGGGCGGGGCAACGTCGTCGTCGTCGCTTCCGCCACCCGGCCAGCGCGGGAGACGGCCGAGAATATCTAGAACCGTTACTGCGTCGGGCAAGCCATCGATGCCTGAGCCGGGGCGTTGATCGGAGGGCGGCGTCGTGGTTGCCCCGTTTGGCGTTGTTGCTGGCGGCGTGTTTGGCACATCGCGTGATTGCGCATGCGATGGCGCAACCCAAAGCGCGAGTGTCAGCACTGCCGCGAGTGCGGTCGATGCTCTGACGGAATCTCTACGCATCATGCATCACCTCATGGAGCCGCGCCGGACGCGGAAACAAACGCGACGAGGTCGCTGCGCGCTTTGAGCTTTGCGATTGCCGCATCGCGATCGGTGTCGTTCATCTGCGAATTTGAAAGACGCACGCGATAAATGCCGCCGGTCTTAGGGCCATCGACGATCACGAATGTGTTGTCGGCCAGGAACGCGGTCAGGGTGCTCTGCGGCGCGGCGGGTTGGAAGGCGACGAGCGCAAATGTACCCTGGCCAAGTGCGCTACCGGGGCCGCTTGCGGTCTCATATCCCGTCGAACCAGGCTGGTTCGAAAGCAGCGATCCGATGGATGCGGCCTGAACTGCGATGGCGAGCGCCGCCGCAGTCCCCGCGTAGGCAAGCTGGCGGGGCGTCAGTTCGCTCAGCCAGACACCGATACGATCGATGAGCGACGCCTTCATGCCGTGCAATACCGCCGTTGGCGACGACGCCACGCTTTTCTGCAACCGCAGAAGCGCTTCGCGAGGAACATGAATGGCGGAATTGTCGGAGAAGACGACGTCGGCTTCGTCGCGCGCGAGTGCGATGTGATCCAGCACTTCGGGATGCAGCTTGGCGTACGCATCGACGCGCGCCCGGTCGGCATCGCTGATCTTGCCCGAGACGTACCACGGCAGCAGTGCCGCGATTTCATCGGCCTCGGACAGGATTTCGGATTCGGAGTTCATCGGTTTGCTCGTCATTAGGGCCACCCTCTGTCAATGCCGCGGGCTTGAAGCAATTCGGACAGCTTCTTGCGCGCATAGAACATGCGGGTTTTGACTGTTGCCTCGGGGATGCCGAGAATTTCTGCGACCTCGGAGACGGACTGCTCCTGGTAGTAGACGAGATCGAGGATCTCGCGGTGCTCCGTCGAGAGGCCCTTCATCGCGGCGCGCATCTGCGCCGCCTTGTCGATTTTCTGCGACGTGACTTCCGGCGTGTCGGCGTCGTCTTCGATTTCGGCCGCCGCGTCATCGTCATAACCGGATTGTTCGCGCTTTTTCCGAAGCGCGCTGACCGCCTTATTGTGCGCGATCGATATCAGCCAGGTTGACGGCTCGGAGCGGCCTTCGTATCGACCGGCGCTCTGCCACACCCCAAGAAAAACTTCGTTCAAGAGCTCCTCCGCGATCGCCTCGTTGCGCACGACCCGCGTCAGGTAGCGGAACACGCGCGTCTGGTTGCGAGTGAACAGGCGTTCCAGGGCTTTGGCGTCGCCGCCGGCGATGGCTTTGATCAGCGCTCGGTCGTCTAACGCGGCATCCATAGGTCTGCACTCTTGGGCTTTCGTCGCGGCGGTTGCCGAAAAGGTTCATGAGCAAAGTTAAAGGCGGGCTAACGGCAGTCTGCACGGAAAACTTGCCAGAGAACGCCGGTACGAACCAGAGCCGTTGCTGAACCAAATTCATTTTGCCCGGAATTATCCCCCCACCCTCGGACGCGGATTACACTTGCCGTCTGTGGCGCTTGAACCTTTGACGGCGCCACAGCGACCGATGCCTCGAGCGGCAGTTTTGCCGGTGACGACGGCCGAGAGGCAATGGAGAACGGCGATGTGGAATGATATGGTTACGAGCAACAGATATGTGACGCAGTGCACAACGGGATGCGGGGGCATGCGAAACCGGCTTAGAGTTGGCTTGGCCCTGATCAGCACCCTAGCTGTGCTTATCGGTGTGTCGTTCGATAGCCGCAGCGCCGCTGCGCAGCAGGCCGTTATTGCGAAAGGTGATGCTGTCGTTACCGGGTTCTCCGGTTCAAAAACAGCAGCCGACGTTCCCGCCGACGTCCATCCGCTCGATAAAACCTTCATCGATCTCGACGGCGCGTCGGCGCAAATCTTCGATTTGTCGGTGCTCGGCACCGCGCCGCGCGGACAGGTGTCCGACGTTGTCTCCAAGCTCAAAATCAAAGCGGCCGAAACCGGTCAGGTGTTCGGCGTGACGCTGGACGACGCGACGCCACCAAATGCGTACCTGACCGCAACGTCGATGTTCGGCTTGCAGATCGTCGATCAGAAGGGCGAGCGCCTCGTCACGGGTGACGCCGGTGCCAAATGGATGGCCGGACAGTTCGGCCCGGAAAACAATCCGGGCGCGATTTACAAATTCGATGGCGCGACGGGCAAGGTCGCGCTGTTCGCTATTCTGAAGGCGGGCGACAAGGACAACGCAGGCCCCGCGCTCGGCAACATCACGTTCGATCCCGTATCGCGGCAGCTGTTCGTCTCCGATCTCGAAACCGGATTGATCCACCGCCTATCGCTGAAAGGCGAAGACCTTGGCGTTTTCGATCACGGCGAAGACGGCCGCACGGCGCAGGGTCTTGAAGCCCTGCCCTATGAGCGCTCGCGGCGCATGGACATCGCAGCCGCATCGTTCAATTCGGAAGACCCGGCGACGTGGGGCTATGCCGACGCGCGCCGCCGCGTCTTTGGGTTGGCGGTTTCGAAAAGCCGCCTCTACTACGCAATCGCGGAAGGGCCGTCGATCTGGTCGGTCTCGATTGCGGCCGACGGCGCTTTCGGCGACGACGCACGCATCGAACTCGAACCGAACGGCACGACGGCATCGTCCGACATCACCGACATTCTGTTCGATGGCGCCGGCATTATGATCCTGTCGCAACGCGGCGCGATCTCCGGCGCGTACGACTATGAGAAGTTTGCGACACCGCAGCAATCGAGCGTCCTGCGCTATGCCTATAGCGAGAAGGAAGGCCGCTGGCTTGCGGCACCCGATGAGTATGCGATCGGTCTCAAAACAGACTATCGCGCGACGCAAGGCGGCGTTGCGCTGAACTATGGCTACGACAAATTCGGTAACATCAATTACGGCGCCTGCCGTCAGACGCTATGGACGACCGGCGAGCATCTGCGCGACGGCGACGACAAGACGAAGATCGCAAGTGGCGGCGCGCGCATCGTCAGCGGTCTGCAGGGCAACTACAAATCGCGGCTGCGCCCGGCGAATGCGCCGGCCGCTGAATCGTGGTTCACCGATTACGATGCGCGCCATGAAGACGCGCAGGCGTTCGGTCATATCGGTGACGTGGCGATCTACGCGCCGTGCTCGCCGCAGGTCGCGGACGCCGAATACATTCCACCGATGCTGCCGCCGGTCGACGAGCCGGGACTGACGCTTGACAAAGTTTGCCATCCGGGTGCGATCGGCGGCAAAATCCGCTGCACGATCTCGGTGCACAATCTGACCGGCAAGATCATCGCGCAGGACGTCAAAATCACCGACGTCACGAAGACGATGTTTGGCCCGGGCGCCGGTATGGTCGTGCCGATCGTGGCCGCTATGCCGCTGGTGCCGGGCATTATCTGCTCGCCAACGCCGACGCCCGACTTCTGGTGCACGATGCCGGCTGCGATCTTGCTGCCGGGCGAAGCCATCGGCGTCGATGTCTTCATCGATACGCATGATCTGGCGCTTACCGGCAATCTCGGGTTCCGCAACTGCGCATACCTCAAGCACCCCGACGGCTATTCGAAAGCCTGCGCCGAAGGCGGCACCGATATCGTCGTCGAAAAGATCGGCCCAGGCTTCTGCCTGCCGGGCAACACCTGCAAGTTCGGCTTGAAAATCGCCAACGCCGGCACGATGCCGTACAACGGCGACGTGCTGCTGGCCGACGCGATGTTCGTCGGCGGCGCTGTCACGAACGCACCCGTCACTGCGGTCAACCCGCCGATCGCGTGCTCGGCCGGCAATACCAATCAGCTGCCGTTCACATGCGTGACATCGCTGTCGCTGATGCCGGGCGAAGAGCACATCCATTGGGTCGATGTGACGATGCCGGCACCGGGCGGCTATTGGGCGAAGAACTGCTTCGGCGCGCTCGATCCGGCGCTGCTGCCGCTCGGCCCGGTGCTTCCTGGCCTCGGTGGCGGCGGCGCAGGTGCCGGCAATCCGAGCTGCGTCTGGGTGCACGTCCCAGTGCCGGAAGCCAACATCAAACTCGAGAAGTCGGCGCTCAACGGCGGGCTGTGCGACAAGGTCGGCGACGATCTGCACTGCAAGTATGAGATCGCCGTCACCAACATGGATGCGATCGCCTACAATGCGCCGCTCAAGATCAAGGACACGGTGCCGGCGGGTGCAACGCTGATCAACGCGACGGCGCCGTGGGCGTGCGCAGGCGGCCCGCCCGATTACACTTGCGATACCGGTGCGGCCGTCAACATTGCGCCCGGCGGCAAGACGGCGTTCAATGTGACGGTTTCGATCCCGGTTGCGGCGTCGGAAGCGACGATGTGCAAGGTGCCAAACACCGCGAAGATCACCGTGCCGGCTGGCGGGGCTGCCCCCAACCTGCAGGCGGGTGACGACGAAGATAACGCGATTGCGTCGACGTTCGGTCTCTTCTGGGAAGATCCGATCACCGGCATCACGTTCGTGATGTGCGATCCGACCAACCTGAAGGTCGAGAAGGTCGCCAACGGCGATTGCCAGTCCTCCGGCGACCAATACACGTGCGGTTATGACGTGACCGTCACGAACATGGGACCCGATCCGTACAAGGGTCCGGTCAAGCTCGACGAGAAGTTCGGCTTGGCACCTCAAAGCGTGACCTTCGGCGGCGACTTCGCGTGCAACGGCGGCGGTGCAAACTATAAATGCGAAACGCCGATTGTCGAACTTGCCAAGGGCCATAGCGTGACGTTGAAGGTCAACGGCAAGGTTCCGGCGGCGGGCGTGTGCGAACTCGCCAATACGGCAACGATGACGATGCCACCAGTTGGATCGAAGGGCAACGGCGACGGCAGCGACGATAGCGCGTCGGCGACGGCCACCGTTCCGTCGCCCCGCTGCGAGAAGACCATCACGACGCCAGTACCGCCGAAACTCTGCCCGGATGGCAATCCGGTGCCGCGTTCGGGGCGTTGCCCGTGCCCGCAAGGCACATCCTGGAACCGCACGCAGTTGTCGTGCCTCGATGACCAACCGGAAGAGCCGTCGTGCGTGCCAGGCCGCAACGAGTTCAAGACCAAGGACGGCGACTGCGTCTGCCGCGACGGCTATGACCGCCGTGACGGCCGCTGCGTCGAACGTCCAGACCCGCCGCGCGGCTGCAAGCCGGGCCCGAACGAAATCAAGACTTCGGCCGGCCGCTGCATCTGCGACGATGGTTTTGATCGCAATGACGACGGCCGCTGCGTCACACTAGAGCGCGAGCCGGAAGGCTGCGTGCCGGGTCCGAATGAATTCAGAACCGGCAGCGGGCGCTGCGTGTGCAACGACGGCTTCGACCGCAACAAGAATGGCGTCTGCGTGCGCGATAGCGGCGACGACGGCATCGACGGCAGCCCTGTCATCGACTGCCGCAAACGCGGCGGCTCGTGGAACGGTCAACGCTGCATCATTGCAGAAAAGGACTGCCCGAAAGGCTTCGCGGGTTCGCCGCCGAACTGCAAACGCATCGTCGTCGACCCGCCGAGGAAATGCCCCGCTGGTACGCGCGGCGTATATCCGAAATGCGTCGACATCGGGCCCAAACTCTGCCCTCCGGGGATGGTCGGACGGCCGCCGAACTGCCGGATCAGACCGCCGAAGATCACCGTGCCGCCGAAGCTGAACATACCGCCCCAGGTGCGCACGCCGCAAATCAACAAGCCGATCTTCAAGCCGCAGATCAATATGCAGCCGAAGTTCAACCCTGTGATCAAGGCGCCGGCCTTCAAGCCGAACTTCAATCAGGTGCCGCGCTGATCGGACGGGCTAGGCCAAAATGAAAACACCCCTTCCGCGAGGAAGGGGTGTTTGCCTACTGCAATGTCGCGTCATGGCAGCCGTATGCAACGAGCCGATGCTGATGACTTCTTGAACTAAGAGTCATGGAGCCTCGATTTGTGACAGGTCGCGGCCGGCGATCGTTTTCGATCCAGCCTTTTTCTAGAACCGCGGCGTTCTATTCTGCCGGACGTCAAATCGTCACTTGCGTGCCGATCTCGACGGCGCGGTCGGTTGGGATGCGGAAATAGCGCGACGCATCGCTCGCGTGACGCGAGAGGAAAATAAAGACGCGTACTTGCCACGGCGAAAGTTCTGACCGCGTCGCCGGACGCAACGTCCGGCGCGACAAATAATATGAGGTTTCCAGCGGATTCAGATCGAGCGCTGGCTGACGATTCATCAATGCGCGCGGAACGTCCGGCTCTTCCATATATCCGAAGCGCAGGCGGACGACGGTGAGATCGTCCGCAATCCGCTGCGCGGTGCTGCGCTCGCTCTCTGCGACGCGCGGCGTGTCGGCGGATTCGATACTGACGATGAGGTTCCGCGCATGCAGCACCTTGTTGTGCTTCAAGTTGTGCATCAATGCGATCGGTATCGTGTCAGGCTGTGCAGTCAGAAACACCGCCGTGCCGGGTACGCGATCCTTGATCTTCTTGTCGAGCTTTGGCCAGACCTCCGTCACGTCGAGTTCGTCACGGCGCATTTTGTGCTTAAGCAGCGCGACGCCGCGACGCCATGTCAGCATCAGCGCCAGCAATCCGCCGCCGACCAGCAACGGCAGCCAGCCGCCCGCCATGATCTTCAGCGCATTGGCGCCGAGGAAGATCGTATCGATGACGAAGAACGGACCCATGACGAGCGCCGTCTTCCAAACCGGCCAACGCCAATAGGCATGGGCGACAACCGTTGCGAGGCATACGGTGACGACCATCGTGCCGGTCACGGCGATACCGTAGGCCGACGCGAGCGCGCTCGAATTACGGAACGACGCTGCAAGGAACAGCACCGCGATCATCAGCACCCAGTTGACGGCCGGCATGTAGATCTGGCCCTTCTCGGTTTCCGACGTGCGGCGGATATCCAGGCGCGGGAGCAGGCCGAGCTGGATCGCTTGCTGCGTGATCGAATAGGCGCCCGTGATCACGGCCTGGCTCGCGATAATCGTCGCGAGAGTCGCCAAGACAACCATCGGGATCAGCGCCCATTCCGGGTAAAGCCGGTAAAACGGACTTTCGACAGCCGCGGGATTTGTCAGCAAAAGCGCGCCTTGGCCGAGATAATTCAACGCCAGAGCGGGAAACACGAAATAGAGCCACGCCGATTGAATTGGCTTGCGGCCGAAATGTCCGAGGTCGGCATAAAGTGCTTCGGCACCCGTCACGGTCAGAAAAACGGCACCTAATGCGACCATGCCGGCCAGACCGTGCGTCAGCAGGAATTCGGCACCGAGCATCGGATTGAATGCTGCGATGATGTCCGGCGATGCCGCGATGTGCGGCAGGCCGCCGAGTGCGAGCGCTACGAACCAGACGACGATGATCGGACCGCACCATTTTGCCACGCGCGCCGTTCCCCGGCTCTGCACGCAAAACAGCGCGACGATGATCGCGAGGCTGATCGGCAGAACGTACGGCGTCAACGCCGGCGTGATCAGTTCGAGACCTTCGACCGCCGATAGAATTGAGATTGCAGGTGTGATCATTGCGTCGCCGTAGAACAGCGACGCACCTGCCATGCCAAGCAGCGGAATGAACCAGGTGGCGTTTCCAAGCGCACGCTCGGCGAGCGCCATGAGGCTTAACGTACCGCCCTCGCCTTCGTTGTCGGCGCGCAGCATCACGAGAACGTACTTGATCGTGACGATGATGATCAGCGCCCAAAGCATCAATGAGATGACGCCCGTGACCATGACAGCCGTTGTCTCGCCGCCTTCGCGCGCGGCGTTGAGCGACTCTTTCAATGCGTACAGCGGGCTCGTCCCGATGTCGCCGTAGACCACGCCGATTGCGCCGATCGTCAGCGCCAGGACGCCCGGTTTAAGCGCGGCGGGAGCGCGGGCTTGGCCAGCGCCTGCGGTTAGCGATACGTCGGTCATGAGAAATCCTCGAAGGTATTGCGGTTCGCCCTCGAGAATTGGCTTTGCCGTATCAGATTTCGATTGGCCGTTTAGGGTTACGGCATAAGGATTGTATAAAGATGCTTCCGTTCCGGGGCGGCATCTCGGTAAGGAAGGCTGAGGAGACGATCGTGACGCCCAGCCTTAAATCAACACGCACTCTCGAAGTCCATCTTTGGGACCGGCTTCCGCGGCCGCTGCACGGCGTGTCCGCCGTGGTTGCGGGAACTGCAAGCGCGGCTCTCGCAACCGGCGTCTGCGCGGTGATCGCCAGCGTGCTGCCCGATCACGCCGTCGCCGTCTTTTATCTTCTGACGGTCGTGGCGAGCGCCGTGGCGTTCGGGATGCTCGCTGGGATCGCGACCGCGACGACGGCATTTTTCGCGTACAACTACTTCTTTCTGCAGCCCGCCTACACGTTGGCGATCACAGATTCGCGTGACCTTTTCGCCCTGCTTATGTTCTTCGCGGCCGCGTTCGCGGCGGCAAGTCTTGCAGGACGATTACGCGAAGTTGCCGAACAGGCGCGGCAGAAATCGCTATCACTTGAAGCGCTCAATGCATTGGCGTCACGCTTGGCGGACGCGCGTACGGATGACGAAATCGCAAGAGCGCTCGTCACCGAGGCAAGCCAAGCGGCGCGTCAGCCAGCCGTCATTTTAATGCGCGGCACAGACGGCGCGCTGAAACTGTCGCACCAGACGGACGATGCGGCACCTCTCAACACGGCTGATTTGCAGGCCGCAGAACGTAGTGCCGCGACGCGGCTGATGATTTATCCCGTCGCGACGGGATGGCAGGGTTCACATTTGGAGTTTCGGCCCGTGATCGTGCGCGATGCCGTCGCGGCCGTTCTCGGCGTGCAGCAAGAAAGCTTCGATGGCGCAACGAACGCGACACTCGACGCCATGGTATCTCAGATCGCTACCGCGTTGGAACGTATGATGCTCGAAACGGAGAAAGCCAGCGCCGAACGCCTGCTTGACGACGAACGCCTGCGATCGGCGCTGCTGTCCTCAATCTCGCACGACATCAAAACGCCGCTCGCGTCAATCCACGGCGCGGTGACGAGTTTGCGGCAACTCGGCAGCAAGATGCCGGAGACCAGTCAATCCGAGCTTCTCGCGACGATCGAAGAAGAGACCGTTCGGTTGTCGCGTTTCGTGACCAACATCCTCGATATGATGCGCCTTCAGTCGGAGCCTATGGACGTTGCCCAGGATTGGATTGATCTCGCCGACACGCTCGGTGCGACCGTCGCACACGCGCGCCGGATCATGCCGGGCGCGAACCTCAGCCTGAACGTGCTTGCCTCGCCCGCAATTGTGCGCGGTGACGAAACGCTGCTCGATCACGTCGTCTTCAACGTGATCGAGAACGCCGTTACTGCGTCGGCGATCGGCGCGCCGGTCAAGATCACGCTGCACAAAGCCGGTCAGGAGTATCGCGTCGCGATCGAGGACGAGGGTGACGGAATTGCGCCGGACGTGCTGCCGCGCATCTTCGACAAATTCTATCGCGCGCCGGGGAGCGCAGCGCGCGGCTCGGGTCTTGGTTTGACGATCTGCAAAGACCTCATGTCGGCACTCGGTGGACGCGTCACCGCAGAGAGCCCCATTTCCGGCGCGCGCGGCACGCGGATGACACTGCACTTTCCGCTACGCCCCGTTGCAACCGATGGCGAGGCAAGCCTATGAGCGTCGCGATCAGCGTCCTTGTCGTCGACGACGAACCGCAGATCCAACGGTTCCTGCGGCCGAGCCTTTCCGCCAGCGGATTTGACGTGACGTCGGCCGCAACGGCCGCCGAAGCCCTGCGGAATTTTGAAAAGGCGCCCCCGGATATCGTCATTCTCGATCTCGGACTGCCGGACGCCGACGGAAAAACCGTCATCCAAAGCATTCGCAAGACGTCTCACGTTCCAATCATCGTTTTGTCGGCGCGCGACCGTGAAAGCGAGAAGATCGCGTCGCTCGATGCCGGCGCCGACGACTTCGTCAACAAACCGTTCGGTATCGGCGAACTTTTGGCGCGGATGCGCTCGGCCCTGCGACGGGCAAATAGCGCTGCCGCGCAACCTGCGGCCGAGATCACCATCGGTCCCGTCAAAATCGACTTCGGCCGTCATGTTGCGACCAAACACGATGCACCCGTCCGGCTGACGCCGAAGGAGTTTGACCTGCTCGCGCTGCTGATGCGGCACGCGGGAAAAGTCATCACGCATCGGCAATTGCTGCACGAGGTGTGGGGACCGGCGCACGTCTCGGAAAGTCAATACCTGCGGGTATTTATCGGCCAGCTCCGCGCCAAGCTCGAAGACAACCCATCCGAGCCGTCGCTGATCCTGACCGAGCCGGGCGTCGGCTACCGGTTTATCGATCCGGTTTAAGGCGAGCCCGCGCGATGATAATATTTGTGCGGGCCGGGCGGCTGCCCGCTTACCAAATTTAGCCGTTGCGATATTTTCTGACGGCTCGTGACGAGACGCGTAATTTTTGGCGGATAACAAAACGGGTATTGCGATGTCACGGATATCTTTTGCTCGTCGTTCGTTTGCGATCTGCGCGGTGATGATTTGCGCTGGCCCGGCGGTTGCGGAAAACTTGCATCGCAAATTCGGGCCGAGTTGGGACTGCCGCAACATCACCGCTGGGCTGCCCTACTATGACAAGTGCAAGGAGTGCGAAGCCGCGGGCGAAGAGTTTGATCAGATCGGCAATTGGGGAGAATGCGTGCCAAAGGCTGGTCTCGGGAACTATGAGCCGCTCAAGGAAAAGATCAAGAAGCGCATCAAGGACCTTGAAGACGACGCAGCGGACAACGGCTCGGACGAACCCCGCGTGATGGCGCCGCAACCCGTGCCTGACGAAAAACCTGCCTACGGCAAATCCGGTGTTTCCAGCAGCAAAGGTGGCACCATCCGCTCACCCAACGCAGCTACGCCAGCGACGTCTGCAAGGGCGCGGTTTCTCGACAGCGTAAAGCCCGCACTCACCCATATGAAGGGCGGCGAATGGGACAGGGCGGCCGAATTACTAGAACCGATTATTGAACAAGCCCGCGAAGACAAGCGCGACCTAGACAATCTTCATGCGAGATTGCTGCATAAAATCGCGACAAGAGAGCGGGATCTCGCCGAAGCCCTTGTCAATGAGAATGATCTTCGGACCCGCAAGTCGCTGCCGCGTGACGAGATGCATGACCGCGGACAACGGCCGTTATTCCAGAACATGAAAGCTGATTTTGCGCTGGTGTCCGGAACAAGTTTTGAATCGAGCATTGAACCAGTTTCGCAGAAAGCCCAACAACGTTCCGACAGGATAGGCAAGAAAATCGCCGCCGTGGCCAAATCCTATGACATGGCGGGACGCAAGGCGGGCGATATCACATACGATTATGCCGCCGGCGATTGCCGCGAAATGGGCGGCGTGCTTGTCGATGATATCGTGGGCGGCAGCGAGGAGCGCGTGACCCGGACGTTCTGCACGGTCAAGCCAATCCCGCAACAAGAAGTCTACGACCTGATCCGGGAGTATGAACAGGCAATGGCGCAATAAGGCGCGCTCAGCCACGTTTATCCGAAGCAGCATCACTCGCTTGGCCCGGTTCTCCGCCGAGCTGTTTGATTTCTTCTTGTAGTTTGGACTTCTGCTGGCTGCGGCGGACCATCTGCAGCTGCAGCTTGCCAATTTTCTGACTGATGACCGACCCTGACTCGCCGCTGCGATACGTTTCAAATATCTGCTGTTGGGTTTCCTTGTTCGCCTCGTCTATTTGCCGGACACGCTCTTTCAGATTTTCGATCTTCACGAGGTTGACAGTGCTCTGCTGGTCGGCCTTGGCCTTCAATTGCTCTTCGAGTTCTTTGAGGCGTTTGTTTGCGGCTTCAACGTCAATCGGCGGCTCGGACACGGCGGCGGCGTTGAAGTAGAAATCACCGACAAGCGCCGAATGATCCCACGGCACCTGTTTGCCTTCGGTTTCAGCGAGCACCTGTTTGCGCACACCGATCATCATGGCGGTCAGATTTCGGCCCGGCGCGCGGATGCCTTGCGTCAGCGCGGCGGCGAATGGCGAATTGCGCCCCGTCCCGTCGAGCGCCACGTTGCCGGGTTGCGTCGAGTAGGCAACGAAGGTTCCAACGCCGGTCTGCACTTCCGCGAGGCCCTTGCCGAGGCTTGCCGAGCGGGTGCCCATCGATCGCGCCAGACTTCGCGACAGCGGATTGTCGCGGCATGCATCGAGAAAGACGATGTTCGTCTTGCCGTCGCGATCGAGCTCCATCTGCTTCAGGATGAAATCGAGACCGACCGTCTGGAAGTCGAGATCGCGCTCGCTCTTCAAGTCGGCATCGACCGGAACGAGGTAATTGCGGCCGGCGACCTGCAGGCCGTGACCGGCGTAGAACAGCACGGCCGTATCGGCGTCAGCGAGTGACGACGCGAATTCGCGGACCTTGGCGTCGAACCCTGGCTTATCGAGATCCAGACCGAGCACGACCTGGAAGCCCATCTCTTTCAACGCGGCGGCAATGTCGTTGGCGTCGTTCGCCGGATTGGCGAGCGTGCCCGCGTGCGTGTACTGCGCATTGCCGATGACGAGCGCTGTGCGTCTTTCGGCGTGCGCCTGCGCGGTGACGCCCAATGTCGCCAAGGTCAACGTCAAAACAGCGGCCAAATTCAAGCGGTTCAGCAGACGTGTCATGGTATTGCGCCAACTCCTGATATTGCGCCCGAACGAGAGCCTGCGATTGCGTCACTTAGAGGGCGCGCAAAAAGCATGCGCGCACGCCTACCGCAACATCTTAAAATCTCCGTTTGTGCAGCGCACGCGCAGGGCAGGTCGCGCACAGCGGGCTTTTTGCCCTTGCTCCCGCCGTCGTATCGGGTCACGCTGAACACCTGACACAAATCAGGCAAGAGCCCGAAAAATGGGCCGCGAACCTTTGGAGAGGGAAACGATGAACGAGCAGACCAAGGCGGACGTCTTTCACGGCGCCTGCCCGCACGATTGCCCCGATACCTGCGGCATGGATTATCACGTTCGTGACGGCAAGCTCGTCGATGTCAAAGGTAAGAAGGAGCACCCGTTCACGCGCGGCGGCCTCTGCGTCAAGCTCAAGGATTTCCACGACCATCACGCCAACCCGGATCGCCTGATGTATCCGTTGAAGCGCGTTGGCGCCAAGGGCACCGGTCCGAATGGCGGCAATAATTTCGAGCGCATTACCTGGGATGAAGCGATCTCGACGATCGGCCAGAAATGGCGTGAGATCATCGCCGCATACGGCAGCCAGGCGATCATGCCGTACAGCTATCTCGGCAACATGGGGCTCGTGCAGGGCATTAACTCGGGCGATCCATTTTTCAATCGCCTCGGTTCGACGGTCAACGAAAAGACGTTCTGCACGTCTGGGTCATCGACGGCGTGGCTACTGACGCACGGGCCGACCGGCGGCGTCGATCCGGAGAGCTTTGTCCACTGCAAGTACATCGTGATCTGGGCCTGCAATACGATCTCGACGAACTTACACCACTGGCCGTTCGTGCTCGAAGCGCAAAAGCGCGGCGCGAAGATCGTGGTCGTCGACGCATTCCGCTCACGCACCGCAAAGGGTGCCGATTGGCACATCTGCCCGCGCCCCGGCACCGATGGCGCGTTGGCCATGGGCATCATCAATTCGATGGTTGAACAGGGCTTGGTCGACCAGGACTACGCCGACAACTATGTGCTCGGATATCCCGAACTTAAAGAGCGCGCCAAGGACTTCACGCTCGATTACGTCGAGAAAGTCACCGGCGTCAAAGGCTCGGACGTCAAGAAGTTCGCCTATGAGTTTGCGACCGCACAGCCGTCCGCCATCCGCATCGGCGTTGCAATCGAGCGTTCGGCTGGCGGCGCGCAAGCCTCGCGCGCTATCTACGCCATTCCGGCACTAGCGGGATCGTGGCGCCACGTCGGCGGCGGCATGCTGCAGTTGCCGCTGTGGGATTTCCCCGTCGATTGGGCAAAGGCGGCGCGTCCCGATTTCATCAAGCCGGGCACGCGCGTCGTCAACAACCTGCGTCTCGGCGCAGCGCTGACAGGCGAGATGAAGCTCGATCCACCGCTTAAATCGCTGTTCGTGTTCTGCACCAATCCGGTCAGCCAGACGCCGGAGACGAACAAGATCGTCAAAGGGCTTCAGCGCGAAGACCTGTTCACGGTCGTTGCCGAGCACTTCATCACCGACACGGCGAAATATGCCGATATCATTCTGCCGTCGGCAATGGCGGCCGAAGCCGAAGACATGATGTGGTCCTGGGGCACGTTCTACTTCACCTATAATCAGAAGGCGATTGATCCGCCCGGCGAGTGCAAACCGACGAGCGAGATGTGGCGTCTGCTTGCAAAGGAAATGGGCTTCGACGAACCCGTGTTCTCGATGACCGACACGGAGCTTTGCGCCGAATACATCAACTGGAACGATCCGAAGATGCGTGGCGCGGACATGGATTACTTCCGCGAGCACGGCTTCCTGAAGATCGATGTCGGCCACGAGGATACACGCGCGCCGCACGCCGAAGGCAAGTTCCCGACGCCGTCCGGCAAGGTCGAAGTGCTGCTGCCGGATCACAAGAACTTCGTCGCCGGGCCGTTCCGCGCGATGTACGACGGTGAGCAGGACGGTTCGCCGATCGATCCGTTGCCTGCGTACATTCCGCCGCGCGAAAGCCCGGCGACAAATCCGCAGCTCGCGAACCGTTACCCGCTGAACATCATCTCGCCGAAGAGCCACGGGTTCCTGAACTCGTGCTATGCGAATGAACCGCATAAGATCCGCGGTCAGGGCGAGCAGTTTGTGATGATCTCGCCGGTGGATGCGGCCAAGCGCAACATTCGCGAAGGCGATCCGGTGCGCGTGCAGAACGACCGCGGCGATTTCGAGGGCGTTGCGCGCGTGACGGACGACGTCAATCCCGGCATCGTCGTCGCAACGCTTGGCTACTGGCGCTCGCTCAACCGTTCGGACGGTTCGGTCAATTCTATCTCATCGGACGCATGGTCGGGCCTCGGCCGCGCGCCGACGTATTCGGACAATCTCGTTGAAGTCACGCGCGTGAACTGACGCGCGCGTTCCGCACATTGCAAAAGAGCGAGCCCGGCGATGGGCTCGCTCTCGCCGGTTTCGCCGCACCACTGGTTTCGCAGCATTGGCCGGAACCGACTCTTGAATCGCTATCGGAAAATCAGTTGGTCACGGACGCGGAGGCGTTGCCGGATTTCGGCGTCAGCTTCCAAATGCGATTGCCGACGTCGTCGGCGACGAGCAGCGCGCCGGTTTTATCGAACGTAAGTCCGACGGGGCGGCCTTGGGCATCGCCCTGGTCACTGAGGAAACCGGTCAGCACATCCTGCGGCGGACCGCTCGGTTTGCCGTCGGCAAACGGAATGAAGATGACCTTGTATCCAGCCACCGGTTTCCGGTTCCACGAGCCGTGCTGGGCGACAAACGCGCCGTTGCGGAATTTCTCAGGGAGCGCATCGCCGCTCGCAAAAGCGAGACCGAGGGATGCCGTATGTGCGCCGAGCGCATAGTCCGGCGCAATCGCCTTGGCGACGAGGTCGGGTTTCGGCGGCTTGACGCGATCGTCGAGGTGCTGGCCGAAATAGCTGTAGGGCCAGCCATAGAACGCACCGTCTTTGACCGACGTCATATAGTCGGGGACGAGATCGTTGCCCAGTTCGTCGCGCTCGTTGACGGTGGTCCACAGAGCGCCGGATTGCGGCTGCCATGCGAGCCCGTTCGGGTTGCGCAACCCGGTGGCGAATTCGCGCGATGTCTTCGCCTTGATGTCGACTTCCAAGATTAGCGCGCGTCCGGCCTCCTCGTTCATGCCGTTTTCAGCGACGTTGCTGTTTGAACCGACCGTCGCATAAAGCTTTGTGCCGTCCTTGTTGGCGATCAGCCCCTTAGTCCAGTGACGATTGCGCGCGCCTGCTGGCAGGTCGATCAGCTTTTCGGGCGCAGCGGTGATTTCAACATCGCCGGTCTTATATGGGAAACTGACGATCGCGTCGGTGTTGGCGACGTACAGGCGTTCGCCTGCGAGCGCCATGCCGAACGGCGAATTGAGATTTTGCAGAAACTGGTGCCGCTCAGGCGCGCCGCTTGTCGGCCGATACAGCGTGATGCGATTAGCGCTCGGCGTAACAGCGCCAGCCTTGCCCATGAATATCTTCATGAACCAGCCTTTAATCCCACCTGAATCCTTCGGCTTTGGCGGTGCGTTGCTCTCAGCGACAAGAATGTCGCCGTTGGGCAGCGTGTAGAGCCATCGCGGATGATCGAGATCGCGCGCGAATTCCGTGACCTCGAACTCGCCTGCCGCGACGGGTTTGTCAGCTCCGGTCCACGGCTTTGCCTTGGCGACGTTGACGGTCGGGATCAGACTTTTATCGGGCGTCGGTAATACAGGATTTGGACCGTAACCGGCTTCGAAGCCCGTTGCGGTTATCGCGGGCTTAGCGTCTTCGCTGTTGGCGGGCGTGACCATCAACGTGGCAGCACACGCGGCAAAACCCAGCGCTCCGGATGCTCCCAGAATTGCGCGGAATGACATAAGCAAAACTCCTCTCGAACCGCGGCCCACGCGCGCGGCGATGATTGCGTTCAGAGCTACGCAGTGAGGCACAAATGGTTCCGCAGAACGTGACCCGTTCGAGGCGCCGGCAGCTGCGGCGCCGCGCCGCTTTCGGTCCGATTACACCCGAGCAACGCGCCAAACAGCGTTAGTCCGGCGGCGATCGCAAGGCCGATGCAGACCGTCGTCGAGTTGACCTGTTCCCTGCGGAACAGCGGGCGTTGGCAGGCACGCATAATCTGCCACATTGGGTCTAAGGCGCAGGCTTCGGCCACGTCTTCAGGTGGGAGCCGCGAAGCTTCGCACGGCCCAAGGTACGCTCGAGGAGGGGCGTCCGCATGACGTCATTAACCACCGGCGATGTGAACGCCGCGCTGGACGGCGCCCGCCTCGCACTCGCGGCGATAGCCTATCTGCTCGTCAAGCACTGCGCCGCCGATTTTCTGTTACAGACCGAAAATCAGCGGCGCGGCAAAGGCATTTACGGCGCCATAGGCGGCATCACCCATTCGGCGACGCATGTTGTACTGACTGCGCCCGTCTTTTTGATGCTCCCGCCGGTTGGCGCCGGTGCGATCGCTGCGCTGCTCGCCGCGGAGTTCGTGGTCCATTATCATATCGACTGGTCGAAGGATCAGATCCTGCGCCGGCAGGGCTGGACGACCCGCGACACGGCCTTCTGGTGGGCGCTCGGCATCGATCAGTTGGCGCACGGGTTGACGTACGTCGCGTTGCTTTGGCAGGCGGTGGCGCTTGCCGCCCCGGCTCTCATCCCGGCTCCATTAACGCAATGATGGCAGACCGTTAGACGCAACGCGCGCGTGACCGGAGACTGCCTGCAGCGCGATCCGCGCTCCGCACCTCGACGGTGCCGCGCGATTTTGTGCTACACCTGTAACGAGACGCCGCTGCCTGGCGAATAACTCAACTCACGAGGCGGAATTTTGAACCGGAAGGCGCGCGATCAAGAGTGGTCGGACCTCATGCGCGCGGCGATCGGCGGCGACGAAGGTGCATATAAGCGCCTTCTGACCGACCTCAGCCGCGCGTTGCGTGCGACCGTGCGCCGTGGGTTTGCGGGCGTCAGTGCCCGGCCGAATGAAGTCGAGGACGTCGTGCAGGAGGTTATGCTGGCCATCCACTTGAAGCGGCATACGTGGGATCAGTCGAAACCGATTGGCCCGTGGATTATGGCGATTGCCCGCAACAAGATGATCGACGACCTGCGCCGCAAGGGCCGGCGTACGGAAGTATCGATCGATGGCATGCTCGAGACACTGGAATCCGGCGGCCACGAAGACGCCATCCACGCCTACGACGCGGGCCGCGTTCTGAGCGGACTGAACGGCCGCAATCGCGAGATCGTCCAAGCGATCACGATCGATGGCCATTCGGCGAGCGACGTCGCGACGAAACTGGGAATGACAGAGGTTGCCGTTCGCGTCGCATTGCACAGGAGCCTCAAGGCGCTGGCCGAGACCTATCAAGAGACAAAGACATGAAGACCGACGAACTCATTGCGGCGCTGGCCGCAGACAATGCCTCAGTCTCTCCGCCGATTTCGCGGACGCTGCTTTTGGCTTTGGCCGTTGGCGCGCTGCTTGCTGCCGCGCACTTCTTTAGCCTGCTGCCGGTCCGGTCGGATTTCGCGCACGCGATCACGCATGACCCACGCTTCATGTTCAAATTTGTGTTCACGCTGGCGATCGCCATTCCGGCGCTGCTGCTCGTGATGCAATTGGCGCGGCCCGACGGCGCAGACCTTCGTTCGGTATGGCTGCTTGGCGTACCGCTTGTTCTGCTGGCGTTAGCTGTCGGCTACGAAATGCTGACCGTTCCGGCTGATCATTGGCAGGTCCATGCCGTTGGCTCGATGTCGATGGCCTGCATGACGTACATTCCAATCCTTGCCGCAGCGCCGTTCGTGGCGCTGCTGTATGCGCTGCGCAATGGCGCCCCCGCCAATCCGGCGGCGGCTGGCGCGGCAGCCGGCCTCGTGTCGGGCGCTATAGCGGCGTCGTTTTATGCCGCGCGCTGCATCGACGACAGCCCGATGTTTCTGGCAATCTGGTATGTGATTGGTATCGGCCTCGTCACGGCTTTAGGCGCTGTGATCGGCAGCCGGTTACTGCGCTGGTGAAATTGCGACGAGCGCGATCGGCGGATGGTGGTGGTCCGCCGCCGCGGCGTTGATCGGATCACGGCGCAGCGGCAGAGACCGGCACGGGATCAATCGGCTGCAGCTTGCGGTCGCCCCACTCGACCCAGCCGTCGGTGCCTTCCGGAAACCAGAAGATGTTCGTATAGCCGAGTTTGGCGATGCGCTGCACGGCGTTCCACCCCATCCAGCAATCGGACTGGCAAAAAACGATCAGGGCTTTGTTGGTATCGCCGCCCGAGAGCTTTGCGACATTGGTTCTCAGATAATCGTCGAACCTCGCCGTCAGCACGCCGCGGCCGACATCGGGTAACCACGTCGCGCCGGGGATCGATTGATGCGGGCGCGACAACCGCCATGCGCCGGTTTGCGAATCGGCGCCGGCACCTTCCGACGGCATCACATCGAGCAGCACCGCGCCGTCTTCCAGCAGTTGGTCGACGCGATCGCGATCGACGCGCGTGCCGCCCGGTACCGTCGCGGGAACAGCGGCTCGGTAATGCGCAATCCGGTAACCGGTGACGGCATCGAATGACACATCGTCCCCGGCGTGCGCGAACGCGCACGGCGCGACGCTGATCACGATGGCAATGAATTTAAGGGCCGCGCGCACGAATGGTCTCCGCGTCAATCGCGGCGACAGCATCACGGCTTCGGCTTGACCGCAAGCCCCCAGGGATAGCGCCCGACCTTGATCGACTTGATTGGCTTCAACGCTGCCGTATCGATGACGGTCACGTCGTTGGTGACGCCGTTGGTCGTGAACAGCTTGTCTTCTTCCGGCGTCAACGCGACATGCCAGACGCGTTGACCGGTCACGAGATACTTGATGACTTCGCCTGTTGCCACATCAATGACAGCGACGCGCGCGGCTGGTCCGAGCGCGACATAGGCGCGGCTGCCGTCCTTGGTAATCGTAAAGCCGACGGGCTGAATATTGTCGACCGGAACACCCGACAAACTGAAGCTGATCTTGCGCTCTTCGGCGAACGTCGCGACGTCGATGATCGTAATCGTTCCGCCGATTTCGGACGACACCCAAAGCTTTTTGCCGTCGGGCGTGAATTCCGCGTGCCGCGGACGCGGATCGACGAGCACGTTGGCGATTGTCTCCATGCTAACCGCGTCGATGATGTGCGCCATGTTCGTCGTCTCGGACGTCGTGACGAACAGTTTGTCGTCCGGCGACACCGCCATGCCTTCGGGCTCGACGCCGACGTCCACCTGCTTGACGACCGCCTTCTTTTCGAGATCGACGACAGTCGATACGGCGTCATCCTCGTTGGCGATGTAAAGGCGCTTGCCGTCGCGCGAAACCACAAACTGTTCCGGGTCGCGCCCGGACGGCAGATCGTACAGGAATTTGTCGCCATCCGTATCGTAAACCTGGACGGCGTCGTTATCGCTGGCGCACAGATAGAAGTGCTTAAAATCGCGCGCGAATGTTATGCCGCGCGGCCGCTTTCCGACTTTGAAGGTGCGGATCACCTCCAGCGACGTCGAATCGATCACCGAGACGGTGTTGTCCTTCTCGTTCGACACATAGATTTCATGCGCGTTGACTGACGTCGCGATGACGAGCGCCGCTGCTGTCACGAGCAGCAGCCGAACTCCCGCACCAATTCCCAACATTGATCCTCACTTCATCACGTTCGGCCGGCGGCCTGCACGCGGCTAAAAAAAGAGGCCCGGCCCATATTGCGGGACCGGGCCCTGCGACCTGCGGAGGAACCACGAGAGCACTGCGGCACGTTACCCGCCCGTCTCGTATGCCGAAATGATACTCTGGTCGAACAAGAGTTTTTCCTCGTGGTTTAGCCAGTATATACTTGGGTCAACCAGCGGAATTCCCACTAATGGCCAATATGGCACGAGATCGGCGCGTTCTACTCTCATATGCAAAGCCGGGCATCGAATCCGGCTATAAAATGGGAAGGAAGTCCATCGATGCGCTCGCGCCTGTTTCTCGCGCCTATTTTGGCTTGTCTCGCATTTGCTCCACTGACCACGACGGCGCTTTTCGCTCATGGCGATGTGCAGCCGCAGCCGATCGACACGACCGGTCTCGATCCGCTGAAGGAAGGCGAGTGGCTTCCTGAAAACCCCTACGTCGGTAACAAGCGCGCAATTGAAATCGGCGCGTCGGGCTACAACCAGAACTGCGCGCGCTGCCACGGTCTCGAAGCAATTTCCGGCGGCCTCGCACCCGATCTGCGATACCTCGAACTCGGCAAAGCCGGCGACGAGTGGTTCCTTGACCGCATTCGCCATGGTTCGAAGAAGCCCGACGGCTCGACGATGATGCCGGGCTTCGAAGGCGTGATCAATCAGGAGGCGATGTGGGCCATCCGCGCGTATCTTGTGACGCTGCATCAAGAGTGATGCTGACGTTCCCCTCAGGCATTTTGGCGGCAGCGCGCACGGCAATGACTGGCGCGCTGTTTGCTGTTTTGGCGACAGTCCTCTGCGCACCCGCCAACGCGCGGCCGCTCGATGACGTCATCGCAAGCAAAGTCCTCAAAATCGCCGTCTACGAAGACAATGCCCCGTTCTCCTGGTCTATCGGTGGCGTTGCAAAAGGCGTCGACGTTGATTTTGGCAAAGCGCTGGCACGCGAACTTGGCGTCGAAGCCGAATTTATCGTGCGCATGCAGGGCGAAGAAGTCGATGATGATCTGCGCGCCAACATCTGGAAGGGTCCGCTGACCGGCGGCGGCGTTGGCGACATCATGTTGCATGTGCCGACCGATCGCGAACTCGCGATGCGCAACAAGGAAGCCGTGATCGGCAATCCCTACTTTTTGGAAACGATCGCGCTCGCCATTCACCCGAAACGCGTTCCGAAAGATGCAACATTCGATCTTTTCAAAACCGAGAAAGTCGGCGTCAAGTTCGGCACCGTATCGGACTACTTCCTGATGACCTTCGAGAAGGGCGCGCTGATCAACAACGTCGCGCACCATTTGAAAGGGTCGAAGGGCGTTGAAGAATTCCTGAAGGGCGAAACGGCCGCGCTGATGGGCGTCAGGTCGGAAATCGAAGGTCACTTCCACGAGGCCGGTGCGTCGGCGGAGTTTATCACGCCAGCCATGGACGGAATATTCCGGACGCAATGGGTTGTTGGCACCGCCGTCGACGAAAAAAGCCGCGATTTGAGCTATGCGATTGGGGCTGCAATTGAAAAGTTGCGCGCCTCCGGCGAGATGACAAAAATCTTTGCCAAGTACGGCGTGACCTTCCTGCCGCCGCCCGAAAGCTGATACAGTCGGGCAGACGTTTCGCGGGCACAAGGGTGCCCGCCATCGGAGACGACGTGCCCATGATAAAATTTGCAATTCGTTTCACAACCGCCGCCGCGCTGTTGACGGCAATGGCCGCAGGCGCACACGCAGGCCCGGTCAGCGATCCGTTGAACTCGCCGGTGTGGAACGACCTTGCGAAGAAAACATTCGGGGATGCCGAGATCGTTTTCGATGACCGCGTCAAAGTTATTGTCCCCGACGTTGTCGAGAACCAGGCACAGGTGCCTGTATCGGCCGACGCGCGCGCGCTTCCCAACGTTGAGCGCCTCGTCGTTCTGACCGATCTCAATCCAATTCAACACGTTTTGACGTTGACGCCGGTCGCAGCCAAGGCCGACGCGTTCGTATCGTTCCGTTTGAAGGTCGAGCAGGGAACGCCGGTGCGCGCTGCGGCGCTGACGTCGGATGGTGTCTGGCACGTTGGCGGCGTCTTCCTCGAAGCCGCGGGCGGCGGATGCTCATCGCCCGCGATGGCGCGCGGCGACAGCGACTGGACAACGACCGTCGGCAATGCGCAGGGCAAGCTCTGGCGCAACGCCGATGGCACGGCGCGGCTTCGCTTGCGCGTCCGTCACCCGATGGATACGGGGCTCGCGAAAGACAACACGCCCGCGTTCTTCATCGAGAAACTCGATGTCAAGGGAGCTGGCGGCGAACCGCTCGCCACAATCGAGTTGTTCGAACCCGTCTCCGAAGATCCGACATTGACGCTGAGCGTCAAACCGCAGGCGACGGATGCGAGCGTCAGCGTTGATGGCCGCGATAACAACGGCAACATCTACCGCTCCGTCGTTCCGGCGTCGTGGAACCAGAGCGCGCTCGCTGCGCCGCGTGCCGCGACGCGCTGAGAACAGCAATGACAAAATTCAATGATGACTGCGATTCCGATCGGCGTCGGATGCTCAAGCTTGCCGCGGCTTCAATCGCAGTGCCGTTGCTGCCGGTCTTCATCGCGAACGCAGCGCCGCTGACCTACACACTCACGCCGCAGAAAATTGGCGACGGCGTCTGGATGATCGCCGGCGTGCAGGAGGCAATCACATTCGAGAACGGCGGCGCGATCGCCAACATCACCATTCTCGACTCCAAGGACGGCGCAATCGTCGTCGATACCGGACCGTCACGACGCTACGGCGAGCAACTCGCAACATTGGCGCGAGACTTAACCGGCAAAGACATCGCGCGCGTTTACATCACGCATTTCCATCCCGACCACGCTTTTGGAAATCAAGGCTTCGACGTTGCGAAGGTTGCGGCGCCTGACGGTGTGATCAAAGGCTTGGCGGCGATGGGCAACAGCTTCTCGGATGCGATGTATTACATCGCCCGCGACTGGATGCGCGGCACCGAGATCGTGCTGCCGTCAAAGACGGTCACGGAAGGCGTCGAAGAGATCGGTGGCCGCAAACTACGGCTGATGCCGCGTGCCGGTCATACGGCGTCTGATCTCGCGATACTCGATGAGACGAGCGGCACGCTGATCGCAGGGGATCTCGCGTTTCTGGATCGCGCGCCGACGACTCCGCACGCCGACCTCGCGGTGTGGCAAACGACGCTCAAAGAACTCGGCGACATTCAATGCCGCTTGCTTATTCCGGGTCACGGTCCGGCAGACGCCGGCAAGCGCGCGCTGACCCAAACGCATGACTGGCTGATCGCCATTCAAGAGATTATTGAGCGCTGTTTTAATGAAGGCCAGGATATGCCGGAAGCCATGCAGGCGCCGCTGCCGAAAGCGTTCGAAGGCATGGCGCTGGCGCGCTATGAATTCACGCGATCGGTCATGCATCTCTATACGAAATTGGAAGCCGCGAAGCTGCCCTCAGTCGGCGCGCGCGAGAAATAGATCATTGTACTTTCGTATTGAGCTTCGGGAACTATTACCCTGATCGTCATATACTATTTGGCAATTAGATACGGGATGTCGCTGCGATAGTTTGCGCCCAGGCAAACTTCCAATCGAATTTTGCAAAAGACGGAAGCCGCCTAGGGAACTAATCAAGGAGACGCCCATGAAGGGTTTGAAGTGGCTCGCCACTGCAAGCGCGTTTGCGCTTACGGTCTGCGCAGTTCCAGCACTCGCCGACGTCAAAATCGAAGACATCGTCAACGACGCGGCAACGACGAACGACGTCGTCTCGAACGGCCTTGGCCCGCAGGGCCAGCGCTACAGCACGCTCGAAGCCATTAACAAAGACAACGTCGCAAATCTTGTTCCTGCATGGGCGATGTCGCTCGGCGGCGAAAAGATGCGCGGCCAGGAAACACAGCCGCTCGTCAGAGACGGCGTGATGTACATCACCGGCTCCTACAGCCGCATGTGGGCGATCGACGTCAAGACCGGCCACGAAATCTGGCAGTACGATCACCGTTTGCCGGAAGGCATTCTGCCATGCTGTGACGTCATCAACCGCGGCGCCGCCATCTATGGCGATAAGGTCATCTTCGGAACACTCGACGCCAAGCTCGTTGCGCTCAATGCCAAGACGGGCAAAGTCGTTTGGACGAAGGAAATCGACGACTTCAAGGCTGGCTACTCGTACACCGCAGCTCCGCTGATCGTGCCGACGAAGGCGCACGGCCCGCTGTTGCTGACCGGCGTTTCGGGCGGCGAATTCGGCGTTGTCGGCCGTGTCGAAGGCCGCAAGGTCGACACCGGCGAACTCGTCTGGTCGCGCCCGACGATCGAAGGTCACATGGGCACGCTCAACGGCAAACCGTCGACGATGACCGGCGATAAGGTCAATGCGACCTGGCCGGGCGACCTCTGGAAGACAGGCGGCGGCGCCACCTGGCTCGGCGGTACCTACGATCCGGATACGGGCCTCGCGTTCTTCGGTGCAGGTAACCCTGGTCCGTGGAACAGCCACATGCGTCCGGGCGACAACAAGTGGTCGTGCGCGCGTATTGCGATCGATCCGGAAGATGGCTCGATCAAGTGGGGCTACCAGACGACCCCGAACGACGGTTGGGACTTCGACGGCGTGAACGAAGTTGTTTCGTTCGATGCTGACGGCAAGAAGCTTGCCGCAACCGCCGACCGTAACGGCTTCTTCTATGTTCTCGACCGCACGAACGGCGCCTTCCAGGCAGCCTATCCGTTCGTCAGCAAGATCACATGGGCGAAGGAAATCGGCAAAGACGGACGTCCGGTCTACGTCGACGACAACCGTCCGGGCGACCCGAAGGCCGGCAAAGACGGCAAGAAGGGCGCGACTGTATTTGCTGTCCCGAGCTTCCTCGGCGGCAAGAACTGGATGCCGATGGCCTACAGCCAGCAGACCAAGCTGTTCTACGTCCCGTCGAACGAGTGGGGCATGGACATCTGGAACGAGCCGGTTGCCTACAAGAAGGGCGCTGCCTATCTCGGCGCTGGCTTCACCATCAAGCCGATCTTCGACGACCACATTGGTTCGCTGAAGGCAATCGACCCGCTGACCGGCAAGATCGTTTGGGAAGCCAAGAACAAGGCTCCGCTCTGGGGCGGCGTTCTGACGACCGCTAGCGGCTTGGTGTTCTACGGCACGCCGGAAGGCGAGTTCAAAGCGCTCGACGCAACCAACGGCAAGGAACTGTTCTCCTTCAACACCGGCTCGGGCATCGTCGGCTCGCCGATCACCTGGGAACAGGATGGCGAACAGATGGTCTCGATCGTCTCCGGTTGGGGTGGCGCTGTTCCGCTCTGGGGCGGCGAAGTCGCCAAGACCGTTGCCAACCTGAACCAGGGCGGCATGGTCTGGACGTTCAAGCTGCCGAAGAAGATGGCTGCGAACTAAATCAACGGCTGCGCGCGGGCGTGCACCCTGCTTTCGCGCGCAGAACTCTCACTTTTTGCACGCACGATTTTCACGTCTCGATTTCCAGTCTCTAAAAACTTTTGGGCGAGCCATCTTTGGTTCGCCCTTTTTTGTGCGCGGCGTTTAGACTGGTGCCTTGGTTTGATGAGAAAGGTCGCTGGTGCGCTGGCTGAGATGTCTGAGTTTTGTCGCCGTTCTAGCAGCAGCGGCAACCGCTGTGGCGCAAGGCAATGGCGAGAGCGCGGACACAGCGCTGGTGATCGCCATCGACGTTTCGCAGTCGGTCGACGAAGCGCGCTACAGAATGCAGATGGACGGCATCGCTGCGGCCTTCGAAGACAAAGAGGTCATCGCCGCGATCACGAGCGGCGCTAACGGCCAAATCCTGATCACACTCGTGACGTGGTCCGACACCGCGGCAACGGCGATTCCCTGGACGCGGATCGCCAACGCCAGCGACTCGCTTGCTGTCGCAGCCGCGATCCGCGCTTTGCCGCCGAGCACCGGCGAATTCACCTGCATGGCGCGCATGCTGCGCACGCTTCAAGTCGGCGCCATGCGGCAAATCCCGATGCCCGCCAATCGCACCGTCGTCGATGTCTCTGGAGACGGCATCGACAATTGCGACGACACACCGGCAACCGGCATCGAACGGGATCTGATCGTTGCCGCGGGCGGCACGATCAATGGCCTGCCGATCATCATCAAAGGCGAGAACGACGAGATCGTCGGCTCCGGCGCGTACCGCAAACCCGGGTACGACATCAACAATCTGAGCCCAAGCAAAGATTCAACGACGCTCGACGCCTGGTACAAAAAGCACGTCATCGGCGGGCGAGGCGCGTTCATCATGCCGGCGAAGGGGTACGAGGATTTCGGCCGCGCCTTCCGGCAAAAATTTGTGACGGAGGTCAGCGGCATCGCTCCGCCAAAACCCATCTTCGCGGAGAAAAACTAGCTATTCCAAATCGATACGCGCCATCTCGCAATGCAGCATGGGACGCTGAAAAATTCTACTATGCCAGCGTAACGCGAACCGCTCGTGCGGCGAATACGTTATAATGGAGAAAATTGCATCAAGCGGCTGATAGGCGGCGAGGAACATACGATGGTCGGCAGGGCACTTCAAATTGTACGCATGGTTTTGGCAGCGGGTATCGTGGCGGCTGCGGTGCCGTCCTTTGCTGACGACGCGGCCAATGAGGTTTGGAACGGCCTGCGCAAGGACGTTTTCGGAACGCGCGAGCTGCTCGACGGCGCCCAGATGATGACGCTTGAAGCTCCTGTGCGCGTCGAAGACGCCGCGATCGTGCCACTCGCCGTCAAAATGCCCGCGGCCTTCGCGGAAACCGTGACGAAGCTGACGTTGGTAATCGACAAAAACCCGTCGCCCGTCGTCGGCACGTTCGCGTACGGCCCAGCCGCAGGCAAAGGCGACCGTATGCTTTCGACGCGCGTGAGGATGGATCAATATTCCGACGTCCGCGCGATTGCAGAGACGTCCGACGGCAAGCTCTACATGGTGTCGAAATTCGTCAAGGCATCGGGCGGATGCTCGGCGCCTGCGAGTAAAGATGCGGAAGAAGCCGCCAAGACGCTTGGCAAGATGCAGATCAAGACCGCAATAGGCAAATCCGGCGAAAGTCTCACGCCTGAAGCACAAGTCGCGATCAAGCATCCGAATACGACCGGCATGCAGATGGATCAACTGACCGGGCTTTACGCACCGGCGCGCTATATCAACAAAATCGAAGTCAAGACCGGCAACAACGTTGTCTTCACGGTCGAGGGTGGCATCTCCTTCAGCGAAGACCCGAGCATCCGCTTTAGCTACGCCGGCAGCCCGTCGGATCCGATGGAAGTAACGGCGGAAGATTCCGACGGCACCAAGTTTGCTGGCCGGTCGGCCGCGAGCCCGTCGTGAGCGTATTTGAGCATTGAGGCTCCAGCGGCGCGCAGGCCTTGCCTGACGCGCCGTTTTCATAACTGCAATGCTTGGCGCGGCGCATGTCCTCACACCTGACCGCAGATGATCTTCAGCCTGTCGCCGGCGGCGGGCTGCTGCACCGGCGTCTGTTGCTGAAGAGCGGGCTTATGCTCGCAACGGCCGCCGCCACGGGATCGGTTGGTGTGGCGCCGGCGAATGCCAGCGAAGACCTCGCGTCGCCGTCGTGGATGCGCATGCCAGGCGCGCCATTTTCGGCCTACGGCAATCCGTCTAAGCACGAAGCGCGCGTCATGCGCGCAATTGGCGCCAACAAGGATTTGCCGGGCAACGGCGTATCCTGGACGCCGCTTGAATCTCTCGAAGGCATGATCACGCCGAGCGGACTGCACTTCGAGCGCCACCACAACGGCGTGCCGGAGATCGGCCCAGCTCAGCACCGCCTCGTCGTTCACGGCATGGTCAGGCAGCCGCTGATGTTCGCGGTCAATGATCTGCTGCGCTACCCAATGCGATCACATCTGATTTTCATCGAATGCGGCGGCAACAGCAATGCCGGCTGGCACGAGGAGCCGATCCAACGGCCCGTCGGGTCGTTCCACGGGCTGATTTCATGTAGTGAATGGTCTGGCGTGCCGCTCGCCGTGCTGCTTGATCAGGCCGGTATCGATCCAAAAGCAACCTGGGTGATCGCAGAAGGCGCCGACGCCGTCGTGATGAACGTCTCTCTGCCGCTCGCCAAGCTGATGGACGACGCGATCGTCGCGCTGTACCAGAACGGCGAACGCATCCGGCCCGAAAACGGCTATCCTATGCGCCTAATCATCCCGGGCTTTGAAGGCGTCACAAACGTCAAATGGCTGCGGCGGCTGCAGATCACCGACCAGCCAGTCATGGCGCGCAACGAAACGGCGAAATACACCGAGCTTTTACCGAACGGCCGCGCGCGGCAATTCACGTTCGGGATCGACGCCAAGTCGGTGATCACGACACCGTCGCCATTCCAGAAGATGTTCGGACCGAATATCTACGAAATCAAAGGTCTCGCCTGGAGCGGACGCGGACGCATCGCGAAGGTCGAGGTTTCCGCCGATGGCGGCAAATCGTGGGCCGAAGCGGCGCTGCAAGACCCGGTGCTGCCCCGATGCTTCACGCGCTTCCGAATGCCGTGGTCATGGGACGGATCGCCTGCCATTTTGAAAAGCCGCGCGACGGATGAGACCGGGTACGTGCAGCCGGAACGCGACGTGCTGATCAAGGAGCGCGGACGCAACGGCTACTTCCATTACAACGCCATTGCCGCCTGGAGCATCGACGAGGACGGAGCGGTCAGCCATGTCTATGCGTGATCGCGCCGCGCAGCCTCATCTGTCGTCATCCCCGCGTAGGCGGGGATCTATCCAGGCATCGGATGAACGCAAAACTGAAGCTTGGATGGATCCCGGCCTTCGCCGGGATGACGGAGTTTCGCGCAGCGTGCCTGCTCGATTGCGGGAATCGTTGTTGCTGCCGGTTGTCTTGATCTGCGCTCTCATATCGACATTCGCGCACGCGGCTGATCGACTGGCAGCACCGCATCTCGGCAAACCTATGACGGCCGGCGAGGCCGCGAAGTGGGATTTATCCGTGTTTCCCGACGGCAAAGGATTGCCCGAGGGCAAAGGCACTGCCGCGGACGGCAAGTCCATATTCGTAACCCAATGCGCGAGCTGTCACGGCGACGGCGGGCGCGGGGCAACGGCTGAAGAGCTCGTTGCGGAGCCGCAGCCACTAACAGAAGCTGGCGCCAGTAAAGCGATCGGACCGTACTGGCCGTATGCGACGACGCTCTTCGACTTCATCCGCCGCTCGATGCCGGCCGGCGCGCCAGGATCGCTTTCATCCGACGACGTTTATGCCGTGACGGCTTACCTTCTGGCCGCCAACGGCGTGATCTCAGAGACCGACGAAATGAACGCGACAACGCTGCCAGCGGTCAAAATGCCCAATCGCGACGGCTTCGACTGGATCGACGTGAAGCACTGACCCTGTCACGGAACTGTTTCAATTTCCGCCGTGCGAACCACCACGCGGCACGGGGCCGGAATACTGTTGAAATTGCGCGCCACCTGCCCTATTTCCCGCGTCAGATGTTGCGCGGTCTAACGCGCCTCTCGCCCCCGGCGCGCAAGCTGGACAACACGCAAGGAGCGGCTTTTGGATAACGTTCTGATCATCGGTGCCGGTGCAGCCGGATCCGTGACTGCGCAGAAGTGCGCGATGAACCGCGATGTCTTCAAAAAGGTCCACCTCGCCTCGCGCCGCATCGAAAGCTGCGAGAAGGTCGCCAAACAGTGCAAGACCAAGATCGATATCTCCCAGGTCGACGCCGACAACGTCGCAGCCACCGTCAAGCTGTTGAAGAAGGTCAAGCCTGACCTCGTGATCAACATGGCGCTGCCGTATCAGGATTTGCCGATCATGGACGCGTGCCTGGAAGCCGGCGTGCATTACATGGATACGGCCAACTACGAGCCGCGCGACGAAGCCAAGTTCACGTACAAGTATCAGTGGCCGTACCATAAGAAGTACAAAGACAAGGGCCTGATGGCTATCCTCGGCTGCGGCTTCGATCCGGGCCAGTCGAACATCTATTGCGCCTACGCGCAGGAATTCCTGTTCGATGAAATCGACACGATTGACATCATTGACTGCAACGATGGTAGCCACGGCAAATCGTTCGCGACCAATTTCAATCCGGAGATCAATCTCCGCGAGGTGACGCAGCGCGGCAAATACTGGAAGGACGGCAAATGGATCGAAATCGATCCGCTGACCATTTCGGCAATGATCGACTATCCGGAAGTCGGCCCGCGCAAATCGTACCTGATCTATCACGAGGAAGAAGAAAGCCTGGTCAAGAACATCAAGGGCCTGAAGCAGATCCGCTTCTGGATGACGTTCTCGGACAACTACATCAAGCATCTCGACGTGCTGCAGTCGGTCGGCATGACGCGCATCGATCCGGTCATGTACAAGGGCAATCCGGTCATCCCGATGGAGTTTCTGAAGGAGCTGCTGCCGCCACCGTCGTCGCTCGGCAAGGGTTATACCGGCAAGACGTCGATCGGCGTCATCTTCCGCGGCCGCAAGAACGGTAAAGCGAAGACGACGATGATCTATAACGTCTGCCACCACGAGCAGGCGTACAAGGAAACGGGTGCGCAGGCCGTCTCATACACGACCGGCGTTCCGCCCGTCGTCGGCGCGATGATGCTGTTCAAGGGCGCGTGGACGCCGCCGGGAGGGCAAAAGGGCGGCGTGTTCAACGTCGAGCAGTTGCCATCGAAGCCGTTCATGGACGAAATCGGCAAGCAGGGACTGCCGTGGCACGTCAAAGACATCAAGATCAGCGATCAGAAAGAGCTGTTCGCCGTCAAGACTTAAGAGCCGTCCCCTCTCCCCGTTTTTACAGGGAGAGGGTTAGGGTGAGGGGCAGCTTTCGGCCCAAACAAGCTGCTGCCCCTCACCCCAACCCTCTCCCCACTCCGCTGCGCTGCATGGGGAGAGGGAGTAGAGTGCACTTTTGCGTATGCTAATGAACGCCATACCCGCGCGACCACTTGGGACGTCCCCATGTGAGACAGGCGGGGTTCCATCCCGGCATGAAAAGCCGACGTGTGGCGCACAATGGGTGCGCGGAGCGACATGACCCCCAACATCCCCAAAGACATCGCGACGCCCGCCTATGTGCTCGACGAAACGGCGCTTGCGGCCAACATGCAGACTGCTGCACGCATCAAGCGGGAAACGGGCTGTAAAATTCTGCTCGCGACGAAAGCGTTCTCGCTCCCGGCCGCATTTCCGATGATGCGCGACACACTCGACGGCACAACCGCGAGCGGCGAATACGAAGCGCGCATGGGGCACGAAGAATTCGGCAAGGAAGTCCATGTTTATTCGCCGGCGTATTTTCCGGGCGAAGTCGAGCGGCTTGCGACCTATGCCAAGCACATCTACTTCAACTCCGCCGAACAAGTGCACCGCTATCTGCCGATCGTGAGTAAGGCGCCCGGCGTCGAGATCGGGTTGCGCATCAATCCCGGTTACAGCCAGGCAACGCTTGGTGGACCGTTATACGACCCCTGCGCGCCGTTCTCGCGTTTCGGCGCAACCCGCGACACGCTCGACAACGTGCCGTGGGACAAGGTCTCGATCCTGCACGCGCACGCGCTGTGCGAAGCCCGCCACTCGGGTTCGACGGGATTGATTGCCCATCTCGCCAAAAACTTTGCGCCCTATATCCGCAAAGTAAGCGCCGTCAATTTCGGCGGCGGGCATTTCATCAATAAGCCCGGATATGACGTCGACGCCCTGATTGCGGCGATCAAAGCATTCCGAGCCGAGTTTAACGTCGATGTCATTCTGGAACCGGGTGCGGGCCTCGTCGTCAACACGGGCTATCTCGTCGCGCGCGTCATCGGCATTCATCGCAATGAAAAAGACATAGCGATTATTGATGCGTCCGCGTCGACCCACATGCCGGATGTTCTCGAAGTGCCTTACACGCCCGAAATCATCGGCGCCGAGATCGTCAGCGCCGACGACGCGCCGCGTCCGCATAGCTATATTCTCGGCGGCAAAACCTGCATGACCGGCGACATTATTGGCGAATACGCGTTCAATAAGGAATTGAACGTAGGTGACCAAATCGTCTTCACCGATATGATGCAGTACTCTTTCGTGAAGAATAACACCTTCAATGGTGTGCCGCTGCCGGACCTGGGTGTGCTCGAAAGATCTGGCAATTACCGCGTGCTGCGGACATTCGGTTACGATGAATTCCGCCGCCGGCTCGGCTGACGGAAGACCGCGAACGACAGCGATGTGTTCGTAAGCTAACCGGGGCATTTGCCAAATTTGGATATTGCGGCGCTCAGGCCACATTTAGAGAGTATGCAACCATGCTCCGAAACGCCCGCACGAGTTATCCGGCACGTTGATGAAACCTGAAGCGCCACGCCCCGTTCTGCTCGCCGACTATACGCCGCCGCCGTATCTCATCAGCAAGGTCGATCTGTCGATTTCGCTCGATCCAAGCCGCACGCAGGTCAAGGCGCGGATGACGGTCGCGCGCAATCCGGCGTCGACGGCAGCACGCGCGCTGCGTCTCGATGGCGAGTTTCTCGAACTCGATCAGCTCGCCATCGATGGACGCGAACTGACCGCGCAAGATTATGCCCTCGATGATGCCGGACTGACGATCCACGCGCCGCCTCAGACGCAGTTCACGTTGACGACGACAACGTTCGTCAATCCGCAGGCCAACACCGCATTGCAGGGCATCTATCTGTCGCGCGGCGTTTATTGTTCGCAGTGCGAAGCGCAAGGTTTCCGCCGCATCACGTTTTTCATCGATCGGCCCGACGTGCTTTCAGTCTACAGCGTCCGCCTTGAGGCCGACGTAAAGACCGCGCCGGTCCTGCTTGCCAACGGCAACCCGGTCGAGCGCGGCACGCTCGCCGGCGGTAATCGCCATTACACCGTCTGGCACGACCCGCATCCCAAGCCCTCATACTTGTTCGCGATCGTCGGCGGTGATCTGGCTCCGGTGTCGTCATCCTTCAAAACGATGTACGGGCGCGACGTCGATCTCAGCATCTACGTCGAGCACGGTAAAGAGAGCCGCGCGCACTGGGCGATGGACGCGCTCAAACGGTCGATGGCGTGGGATGAAAAGCGGTTCGGCCGCGAATACGATCTCGACGTATTCAACATCGTCGCCGTATCCGATTTCAACATGGGCGCGATGGAGAACAAGGGCCTCAACATCTTCAACGACCGGTTGATCCTGGCGTCAGCCGAGACCGCGACGGATGCCAACTACGAAGCGATCGAAAGCGTCGTTGCGCACGAGTATTTCCATAACTGGACCGGCAACCGCATCACCTGCCGCGATTGGTTCCAGCTCTGCCTGAAAGAAGGCCTGACCGTTTATCGCGACCAGGAATTCTCAAGCGACGAGCGCTCGCGCACGGTGCAACGCATCTCCGATGTCCGGCAGCTTCAGGCATTGCAGTTCCCCGAGGATCAAGGGCCTTTATCGCATCCAGTCCGGCCCGAGAGCTACATCGAGATCAACAACTTCTATACGCCGACGGTCTACGAAAAGGGTGCCGAGCTCGTCCGCATGATCGAGACCATCGTCGGTGAGGCCGCGTTCCGCGCTGGCATGGATCTCTATTTCGATCGCCACGACGGCGACGCAGCGACGATCGAAGATTTTATACGATGCTTCGAGGATGCGAGCGGGCAGTCGCTCGCCCATTTCAAACTCTGGTATGCCCAGTCAGGCACGCCGGAACTCGTTTGCAATTTCACGCACGATGCCTTCAACAAGACCGCCGAGCTCATCGTCCATCAAAACATCCGGCCAACAACCGCGCAGCCGAAAAAGGAGCCGCTGTTTATTCCGCTGAAGTTCGCCATGCTCGGCGGCAACGGTCAGGAACTCGACATCGAGCTTGAATCCGGCCAGCAGGTGCGCCCCGGCGTGCTCGCGGTCACGGAGCGGTCGCAGACGTTCAAGTTCAAAAACGTCGCGTCGCGGCCGGTACCGTCGCTGCTGCGCGGGTTCTCGGCGCCCGTCAACATCACCATGGACATGTCCGATTCCGACCTGGCGTTTCTGATGCGCCACGATGGCGATCTGTTCAATCGCTGGCGGGCTGCGAATTGCTTTGCAGCGCGGACCATGCTTGCCGCTCTTGGTCCCAATGCCGATGCAGCGATCGAGGCGGGTGCGCAGCGTTACGCGTCGGCGCTTGCAGCAGCACTCGAAGACCCGGCCATCGAGAACGCCTATAAGGCCGAATTGCTCAAATTGCCGACACCGTCGGACATAGCGCGCAACAAGGCGTCAAACGTCGATCCGACGTCGATCGATGCCGCGCACCGCGCCATGAGCCGCACCGTCGCGACGGCGCTGTCGGGCTTGCTCGAGTCGATCTATACCTCCGCCAGCAGCGAGGCGCCGTATGCGCCCGACGCTGAGAGCACAGGGCGCCGGGCACTGCGCAACGCCGCGCTGACGCTCCTGACAAGCCGCGGCACAGCGCAAGACTATGCGCGCCTCGACCGCCATTACACGTACGCGACCAACATGACCGATACGGCGCATGCGCTCGCGCTCCTCGCAGGCCTCGACATACCGGCGCGGCAGCGCGCGCTTTCGTCGTTCTACGACCGTTGGAACCACGATCATCTCGTCATCGACATGTGGTTTGCCGTGCAAGCGCAGTCGCCGCTCGCGAGCACGCTCGATACGGTTCGTCAGTTGTCTGCGCACCCCCTGTTCAAGCTGTCGACACCAAACAAGGTCCGCGCCTTGTTCGGATCGTTTTCGATGTCGAACCCTCTGCAGTTCAATCGCGCCGATGGCGCGGGTTACGCGTTCTTGGCCGAGAAGGTGCTCGACGTCGACCGGCTCAATCCCCAGGTCTCCGCGCGCCTGCTCGGCGCCTTCCGCAGCTATCGCGCACTCGAGCCGAACCGAATGCGGCTTGCATCCGAAGCGTTGGCGAAAGTTGCAGCGACGCCCGGCATTTCGCGGGATCTCGGCGAGATCGTCGGACGTATGCTCGAAGATTAAAATTCGCCATCGGAAGGCACGTAGTTCTACGCTTTAAACGCCGGCAAACGTTGAGCAGAATTAACTTTTGCTCAGCCCGCCTCAATTCAAACGAAATCTTTTTGGCGCGGCATTTATTCTCCCTCGACAGGTGAGTCGCAAATCAGCGAGTCTGATTCTCGAAGGACAGTCGAGGCGCGTAGTTCGCTTCGCGCGCGGGGGCGCATAACTTTACACCGGCGGGGAATACTGAAGATGGCGTGGACATGGTCCGCCCCTCAACGGGGACGCATTGCCGGAACGGCGGCCGTTACAAGCGGTCACAAGTTCATCAATGGCGCGGTCCATCGCGCAGCTCTGATGCTCGGTCGCGGCGACGCGGCCCGCGGATTATTAATCGGATTTGCAGCCTTCCTGACGCTCGCCGGCGCGCTCGTGCCGCATCTGCCGCCGCTGATGATGAGCGCGCTCCTGTTTCTCAGCGGCGCAACGCTGGTCCTCTACGCAGCTTTCCCGCTTCCCGTGCACGACACTGCTCCTGCCGTCGCCGACGTCGCCGCCTCCGAACCCCCCGCTGACGCCGCCCGCGCCACCAGTCATCTGCACGAGTTGCTCCAGCCGGCACGCCCAACATGCGCCACCGATCGTGCCGCCTTCGCGAAATTGACCGCGCACATGAGCCACGAGTTGCGCACCCCGCTCAATGCCATCCTCGGCTTCTCGGAATTGATGTCGAACGAAGTCTTCGGACCGCTCGGCGCCAGCTGCTACGCCAGCTACGTCCGCGATATCCACACGAGCGGGATCAGCCTTTTGAAATCCGCCGACGATGCGCTCGCGATCACGTCGCTCCTGACGGCGACCGGCGAACACACCACTTCAAAACAGACGCACCCCGCGCTCGCCGCAGACGATGCTCTGGCTTTCAGTGCCCACACGCTTGCGACGGCAGGCTTGACCGCCAGTTCAACGATTGATCGCGACACGGATATCATCGCCTGCCCGCAAGCGGTCCGTCAGCTTCTGATCAATTTGATTGCTGATGCCGCAGGATCAGCCGCAACAGGTGCGCACATTGCGCTTGCATCCCGCACCGATGGCAGCGACTTGGAAATCAGTATCGTGACCAGCGGCGCGCTGGCCGTCAACGCAACGTCGAGCCTCGAAAGCTTTTCCATGCTGCTCGCCCGCACGCTTGCCGAACTCTGCGGCGCCCGCATGCAGGTGCTGGATCGTCAAGTCGTCGTCCGCTTTCCCCGCGTCGTCCAGAACGACTTTTTCGGATACGAACGCCGCGCCGCTTAACGCGCGACGCGGCTTAAAAGGTTCTATCTGGCGGACGAACGAGCGACGGGGGTTACTCGTCGCCTTCGCCTTTGTTCCGGTGCTTGCCGAAGCTGTGCTTCTTGCGCTTGTCGCGCCACGCCTGCAAAGCGCGGCGTTCGTCCGGCGACATCTTCGCTGCCGTCTCAGACATCGCGGCCGTGATGGCGTTCTTCAACTGACCTTCCGCTTCCGTAACGCGATCCATCGCCGCTTTGTACTTGGCTTTGTCGAACGGCTCTTCGACGAGCACCGTATTGGCTTCACTCCAGCGCTCACGAACCGTAGCGCGCATCGGCTCGACCGCTTCGCGCGCCGCTTTCAGCGCATCTCCAATCAGCTTGCGGCGGTCTGGCGGCAGATCGCGGACGAAGCCCATCAAGCCCGGCCCACCCGGACCGCCATGACGATGATGCCACGCGGCCTTCGCCAGGCCGCCGATGAACAGCAGATTGAGCGCCAGCGACCCGACAAGAAGAATTTTAAACCAGCGCGCGCGGCCAGCACCTGAGCCGTCAGCCTCACCGCCAGATTGCGTCGTCATAGCAAGTCCTCTTCATAGAACGTCACGAGTTCGTCGCCCTGGGCGACCTGCTGAGCGGATGTATCCGTCGCATCGACGCCGGAGATCATGGCTTCAGAGAAGGTGCCGACCGTCGTGTTCTGACCGGAAAGAATACCGATCATCAAAGACGCGGCGAGCGCACCGCCAACGATCGCGTTCTGGCGCCAGGCTCGAATGCGCGACGGCACTGATGAGGGCACGCTGCTGCGCGCAGGTTGATCCGAAACGCTGACCGCACGCGGCGAGCGCAGCGCTTTCGCCACGATCTGATCGGCGAGCTCGCTCTGCCGCGCCGCGCTGATCGTCGGTGCGAAGGCCAATACTTTATCCAGTGCCGCAGCTTCCGCGATTTTGCTGCGCGCGTCCGCATTGCTGGCGATCAAACCCATCAGCTTGGCTTTGACGCCCGCCGGCCAACGTGCCGTATCGGCACCGAAGGCTTCAAGCGTCCGGTCAAGAAGGTCGAGCGCTTGGTTCTGTTCCCGCATGTCAGTCATTTTCAAACGCCTCCGAAATCTTCTGCGTCATTCGACACGAGCATTGCTTTCCATTCCGCCTGCAACTGCCCCTTCAAATGCCGCCGTGCACGACCCAACAACGATTCCACCGCCTCATCTGAAATATTCATCACCGCCGCCACTTCGCTTTGACTCATGCCTTCGTAGTGAAACAGCGTCAGCGCGAAGCGCTGGCGTTCAGGAAGTGCTTTCAAACAGGCATCGACACGACGCTGCATTTCGCGCTCTTCGAGTGCAACGAGCTGCTTCGGCGCTTCTGGAACATCGGGCAACTCTTCGACCACCGATAGTTTCTGACGCCCGCGCACCTTATCGATGCACAAATTCGATACCACCCGGCGCAGCCAGGGTCTGACGCCCGACGCACCGATCTCAAGCGACGTCCCGGCACGCCAAAGCCTCAGAAAGGCTTCCTGCGCGACGTCCTCGGCTTCGGCATTGTCGCGCAGCATGCGCCGCGCGATTGCCGTCACCGTCGGCAAGTGCCGGTCTGTCAGCGTCCGAAAGGCAGACGCATCTCCGCCGGCCGAGCGCGCGACCAGTTCCGTCTCGTCGCCAGTCGCAGATTGCTCTGCAACGAGGCTTTCCCGTCGTGACGCTGCCACCGCACCCCTCAGCATGTCTGACCTATTCAAACATCCGCTGCGTTACCGTTCTGACATATGAACGCTGCTGGTCCGATATTCCGTCGCGACGCTAGCAAACGTGGGCGACGAAAGCCGCATGGACGTCATTCAGGAAGGTTCTAAGGCGATTTTCGAGGTCTTCGAAGGTTTCCGCGCCGCCGGCCTTGGCCAATAGATGCTTCAATCCGCCGGGCGCGGTTTTCGGGTCGAAGCCGGTATCCAGGCTGAGCCGCAGAATCTGGATCAGATCCTGGATCAACTGCCCGGCGGCGGTGAGCCGGGCGCAGGTTGCACGATCGATGCTGCCGCCCTTGGCGAGCTTTTGCAGCGCCGCAAGCGTATTGGGGTCGAGCACGGGCGGATGTTCGCGCGCAGAGACGAGTTGCAGATACTGGGCGATGAATTCGAGATCGACGAGACCGCCGCGTACCTGCTTCAAATCCCAGACGTCGCTCGTTCCCTTTTCAGCCGCGATGCGATTGCGCATGTCGCAGACATCGGCCGCGATCTTCTGGCGGTCACGCGGCTTCGTCAGCACCGCGCGTATCGCAGCATCGACCTCGTCCTGCAGGTGGAACGACCCGGCGATGACCCGCGCACGCGTCAGCGCCAAGTGCTCCCAAGTCCAAGCTTCGTTGTTTTGATATTCGACAAAGCTCGACAGCCGCGTCGCAACCGGACCCTTCTGGCCGGACGGCCGCAAGCGCATATCGACATCATACAATCCGCCCTCCGCCGTCTGTGCCGACAGCGCCGTGATCAGCCGCTGCGTCAGCCGCGCATAGTAGTGGCTCGGCGCGAGTGGCCGGCGGCCGTCGGATTGAGTGGCGTCCTCGTCGCAATCGTAAATCAGGATCAAATCGATGTCCGACGACGCCGTCATCTCGCGCCCGCCGAGCTTGCCCATCGCGACGACGACAGCCTCACCGCCCGGCACACTGCCGTGCTCCGATTCAAACGAGCGGCAGACTTCGCGCAGCAGCGCTGCGACGAGACGCTCGGCAATCAAGGCATACGCTGCGCCCGCTTCCGCCGCCGAGACGCGACCGCTCAACACACGAACGCCGACGAGGAACGACTGTTCGCTGCCGATGACGCGCGCCGTATCGAGAATGTCCTGCATCGGATCTTCCGGCATCATCTCGCGGGCTTCGTCGAATTCCCGCGCGAGGAGCGCGTCGAGTTCGTCCGCATCGGTCGCGGCGCTTAGCAACTGCGGATCAAGCACGGCGTCGAGCAGACGGCGGCGGCGCGAAAGAATGCGCGCGAGACGCGGTGCCGATCCCATGATCCCGGCGATCAACGTCAAAAGCGATGGATTTGCTTTTAGCAGCGAGAACAACTGCACGCCCGCCGGCAATTCGGCAAGAAAGCTGTCGAAGCTCGCAATCGCCGCATCGGGATCAACGGTATCGGCGAGCGCTGCGATCAGGAGCGGCTGTACTTCGGTCAGGCGTTCGCGCGCCTGCGGCGAACGCACGGCGGGCGTTCGCCCATGATGCCAGCCACGCACGATTGCCAGGACCTGCGCCGGTTGCGAATACCCAAGGCGGGCCAATTCTTCGAGCGTGCGGGGATCGTCCGTCGCGCCCGCAAACACCATGTTGCTGCCGGCACGCGTCAACTCCGGTGCGTCTTCGAACAGACCAGCGTAATGCTTCTCGACAGTCTCAAGCGTACGCACGAGATCGGCCGACAGCGCCGCCGCATCCGGATATCCTGCAAATCGCGCGATACGTTCCAAGCTATCTTGGGTCGACGGCATATCGTGGGTCTGCTCGTCCGCAACCATCTGCAGACGGTGTTCGAGGCGGCGCAGAAACTTGTAGGCCGCGTCGAGTTCGCCGCGCACGTCGCCGCGCACCCAGCCGCGGGCTTCGAGCGCGGCGAGTGTGTCGAGCGTCGCTTGGGTTCTCAGATCCGGCTGGCGGCCGCCCGCGATCAACTGCTGCGTCTGCGCGAAGAACTCGATCTCGCGAATGCCGCCGCGGCCAAGCTTGACGTTCTGCCCAAGGACCGAAATCCCGCCGATGCCCTTATGCGCATGAATCTGACGCTTCATCGCGTGAACGTCGGCGATGGCCGCGAAGTCGAGATACTTGCGCCAGATGAATGGCGCCAATTCAGCGAGGAACGCCTCACCGGCTTCAATATCACCGGCGCAGCAGCGCGCCTTGATCATCGCCGCGCGTTCCCAGTTCTGCCCGACCGTCTCGTAATAGCCGTGCGCCGCAACAGTCGACAACGCCACCTGCGTCGCACCCGCATCGGGCCGCAAGCGCAAGTCCGTGCGGAAGACATAGCCATCTGCGGTGCGGTCTTCGAGCAGGCTCACCAGATCGCGCGTCAACCGCACGTAAAACGACTGCACATCTTTGTCGCCCGCGACGCGCGCGCGGTCGCGCTCGAAGAACACGATGAGATCGATGTCGCTTGAATAATTGAGTTCGAAGGCGCCGTGCTTGCCCATCGCGAGCACGAAATAGCCGGAGCCTTTCTCTGGCTCGGCGACATCCAGCGGCAGCCACTGGCCGCGTTGCGACGCTATGCGAAAGAGGTATCGAACGGCTGCTCCGACGGCGGCGTCGGCCGCTTCCGACAACACGCGCGTCACCGTCATGACCGGCCAGACGCCGCCGATATCGGCGAGCGCCGTCGTCAGCGCGACGTCGTTCTTGTACGCACGCAGCACGCGCTTGGCTGTCGCGTCGTCTGCCGCCGCTGCCATCTGCTCGTGCAAGGCCTGCGTGATGTGGGCGACGCGCGCCTCGGGCACACTCGTCAGGATCGATAGAAGCCGCGCCGGATCGCGGCGCATCAGAGCCGAGAGATATGGCGACCAAGCGAACACACCGGACAGCAACCGCGCGATCTTTTCGTCGCGCCCCAGCGCCCGCAAAGCGTCGTTATCCGCGCCGTCGAGAAGCGCCGCCAAATCGGCGTCACCCCTGCCGTTGCTGTCGGCGACCGGTGCCTCGGTGATGCGCGCGGCAAACGCCGCCAAAGAATCGGCTGTCATGTTGCTACCTTGCAGCAACAAGCACGGGCGCGTCACCTGCACGGACAGACATTTGCCCGTGCACGACGACCCGTTCCGACAAATGCAACTCGACCTTCAACCCCGGATGATTGTCGTGCAGGCGGACCTCGCCGTGATGCAGCCGCGCGACGGCGGCCACGAGGCTCAAGCCCAATCCGGTGCCGGGCTTGGTGCGGCTTTCCTCAAGCCGGACGAAGCGCTTGACGACGCGCTTGCGATCGGGCGCCGAGATGCCTGGGCCGTTGTCTGCAACTGAGATGACGGCGCCATCGCCCGCCCGCCCGGCCGCGACGCGGATCGCGCCATTGGCCGTCGAGACGCGCGAATATTTGATGGCATTGTCGATCAGGTTCGCGACCGCCTGCCCGATGAGCTGACGATTGGCCATCACGGTCACGCCCTTCTCTGTCTCGACGGTCAGGTCGAAACCGTCTTCTTCGGCAGCGGGCATGTAAAGCTCGGCGACGTCGTCGACGACCGCGCCGAGATCGAACTGCTCCAGGCTTTCTTCGAGCGGACCGGCTTCGAGCCGCGCAATTAAAAGCAGCGCGTTGAACGTCTTGATCAGATCGTCGGCTTTTTCGATCGTGCGCTCGAGACCTTCGCGATAGGCGGCCTCGCCGCGGCTGTCGCGCAAGGCCGCTTCGGCTGAATTGCGCAGCCGATTGATCGGCGTCTTCAAATCGTGGGCGATATTGTCGGAGACTTCGCGCAAACCGCTCATCAACCCTTCGATCCTGTCGAGCATCTCGTTCAGGTTTTGCGCGAGATCGTCGAGCTCGCCGCCGCTGCCGTCGACCGGCACGCGGCGTGACATATCTCCTGCCATGATCGAGCGGCTGGTCGACGTGATCGACTCAATCCGGTTGAGCGTGAAGCGGCTGATGGCCAATCCGCCGATCAGACCGAGCAGCGACAGTGTTCCGAAGCCAATCAGAAACGTGCGCTTCATCGCATCGGCGAACGCGCGCTGTTCTTCGATATCGCGGCCGACGATCAGCCGGTTGCCGCCACCGATATCGACGGGAATGGCGACTGCGAGCCGCTCAGCCGCAGACTGTGCCGTCGCCGGCGGCTTATAGCGAAACACGCCACCTTGCGGGCTTTCCTCAAGCTCCGGCGGCAAGCGGTTCAAATTGCCGGCGATCTTCGCGCCGGTCGCATCGGTTAGAAAATAGAGGCCCGGTCCGTCAGGACGGCTCAGCGCCGTCACTTTTGCGACGAGCTGTGCCGTCGTCCCGCCGAGCGCATCGGTGCGCAACAATTGCGCTTCGGTCTTTAGTGCCGCCAGCACCTGTTCCGTCAGAATCGAATTGGTCTGGCGGAACAGAAGCCCGGTCAAAACGGCCGCCGCCAAAATCAGCGCAACCACCGCCGCAGCGGTCAAACGGAACGCCGTCGTCGAGAAGACCCGTCCGAACTTGTCAGAGAGCGCCGTCACGCAGCGTGTACCCCGCGCCGCGCACCGTATGAAGCAGCGGCTTGTCAAAGCTCTTGTCTATTTTTGCCCGCAGCCGCGAGACGTGCACGTCGATGACGTTGGTTTGCGGATCAAAATGATAGTCCCAGACGTGTTCGAGCAGCATCGTCCGCGTCACGACTTGGCCTGCGTGCTGCATCAGATATTCGAGCAGGCGGTACTCGCGCGGCTGCAAAAGAATGTGTTCGCCGCCGCGCGTCACGCGATGCGACAGGCGATCAAGCACGAGATCGCCGACCGCGTAGCGCGTCTGCTGCTCTTCGGGCACGGTACGCCGGCCGAGCGCTTCGACGCGCGCCAGCAATTCCGAATAGGCATAGGGCTTGGTCAGATAGTCGTCACCGCCGGCGCGCAGGCCTTTGACGCGGTCGTCGACTTCACCGAGTGCCGACAAAATCAAAACCGGCGTGCGGTTGCCATTGGCGCGCAACGTCTTGATGACCGACAAACCATCGAGACGCGGCAACATGCGATCGACGATCAGAACGTCGTAGCCGCCGTCTTCGGCAAGGCCGAGACCGGCTTCGCCATCGGTTGCAAGATCGGCGCTGTGGCCGCTTTCCTTCAAGGATTTCTGGAGGAACTGCGCCGTTTCGCGGTCATCCTCGATCACCAACACGCGTATCGTCAATGCCTCATCCGCCTTCACTGTCGTGCGTCCTCTTGAGGAGACTGTTTAACGGCTCGCCCGAAAAAGTCGAGGCGGCCTCTTCGTTTGGTGAAGACGCCGCCCCTGGCATTATCGTGAAAATACTGGCTTCCGCGAACCGCGATCAGCCCTTCTTTTCCTTGAGCTGCACGGCGACGAACCGCTTCTGGTCGGCGCTCTTGACGTGCAGCAGGACGGCGCTGCGCTTCAAGTCCTGAGCCTTCTTGACGCCAGCCACGACGTCGTCCGGGATCGCGACCTGCTGGCCCGACACTTCGAGAATGATGTCGCCCGGCTTCAAGCCCTTCTCGGCTGCGTCCGACGACGGATCGACTTCGGCAATCGCAACGCCGCCATCCTTGTTGCCCGAACGCGCCGGCATCAAGGTCAGGCCGAGCTGGCTCAATTCGAGCGACGACTTATCCGGCTTGTCGCCATCGCCGCCGCCGAGCTTGGCAAGCGCTTCCTGATTGGCCGGGAACAGGCCGAGCTTCACCTTGACGGTCTGCTCGGCGTTGTTGCGCCAGACTTTCACGTCGACCATCGTGTCGGGTGCGAACTCGGCAATCTTGCGCGCAAGATCACGGCTGTCGGCGATCGGATCGGCGTTGACCTGCAGGATCGCGTCCTGCGCCTTGAGGCCAGCGGCAGCGGCCGGACCGGCTGTCGTCACTTCGCTGATCAGCGCGCCCTTGGCAGTCGAGAGACCAAGGCTCGCAGCCGTATCTTCATCGACGTTCTGGATCTTCACACCGAGCCAGCCGCGGTTGACAGTGCCACCGTCCTTGAGCTGCTTGATGACTTCGTTGACGGTCTTGGCCGGCACAGCGAACGCGATGCCAACGTTGCCGCCTGACGGCGAGAAGATCGCCGTGTTGACGCCAAGCACGTCGCCATCGAGATTGAACGTCGGACCGCCCGAGTTGCCGCGGTTCACGGCAGCGTCGATCTGCAGATAGTCGTACGGTCCAGAGCCGATGTCACGCGCGAGCGCCGAGACGATGCCGGCCGTCACCGTGCCGCCGAGACCGAACGGATTGCCGACGGCCAGCGCCCAGTCGCCGACGCGCGCATCCTTTTCCGAAAGCTTCACAGCCGGGAACGTCTTGTCGCTCTGGATCTTGAGAAGCGCGATGTCGGTGCGCGGATCGGTGCCGATCAGCTTGGCGTCATACTTCGAGCCTTCGCCACGGCCGTTGTCGTCGAACTGCACCTGAATTTTCGTCGCGCCATCGATGACGTGATTGTTGGTCACGACGAAGCCATCAGGTGAAACGACGAATCCCGAGCCCTGGCCCTGGACCGGGCGCTGCCTGCCTCCCTGGCCGGGACCCTGGCCGAATTCCTTCGGCAGGTTTTTGAAGAAGTCGTGCAGCGGGTGATCTTCAGGCAGGTCGGGAACTGAGAAGCCCGGGTTGCCGCGGCCTTGTCCCGGACCTTCATCGTTCTTCGCGACCTTCGCGCCGCCGCTGCCATCGTTAACGACCGAAACCGAGACAACCGACGGCTTTACGCGCTCGACGAGGTCGGCGAACGACAGCGGCGCCCGGCCGAACGGCGTCTGAACGGTGCTTGCGGCAGGCGCTTCCGCGCGCGCAGGCATCGCAAAATTATTGAAACCTAAGCCGATGGCACCAGCCGCCACCAGCGCGACGAGAGCTGGCCCGTTCTTTGCTGTGTAGGCCTTGAACGATGCCGAACGACGATGGGAAGAGCGCATCCCTTATCTCCAATTTGAAACAGGCCGATTGAGGCTTGGCTCTGGACATACGGGAAGCCGGATTACACCAGCCTTTCGGCCGTCTTAACTGTTGGTAATGTCATGCCGCACACGCCGCCATTCGAAGCTTTTCGCCGGATCAAAGCCGCGCTTGCAGTCCTTGTCGCTTTGGCGGCAATCGCCGCGTTTTCGGCGCCGGGGCACGCTGCTGTCTTCGGTGCCGATCAACGCCGCCCGCTCGACGCTGCAACGGCATCGCTATCCGATAAAATCGGTGCGTTGACGTCGCAAAAGACCGGCATCGTATGCACGGCGTTTTGCGTTGCGCCGGATATGATCGCGACCGCCAGCCATTGTTTGTTTGGAACGGCTGCGGCCCGAGGTCCGCGTCTTAGCGACCTGCGTTTTAAAATCGGCGCCGATAGAAAACGCGCATCGCTGCTCGCCGGCACGCAAAGCCTGTCGCACGATCAGACGATCATTTCCGGTACGCAGCAGCTTGCGGTCGCGCCACCGATCGGCGCCGCTCAAGACTGGGCGGTTGCGCGGATTGAAAAGCCGTTGTGCACGTCTGGCAGTATCCGCCTCTCGACGCGCTCTGAGAACGACATCGCCAAAGACGCAGCACGCGGCGCGATTTATCAAGTCGCAATCCACGCCGACCTTCCAGGCGCGACGTTGCGCGTCAGCGGCCCGTGCGCTGTCCGTCAAGAATTTCCAAGTGCGAACCGCGCGGCGCTGGCCCGCGATTTTATGGCGCTCGACAACATCGCCTTTCACGACTGCGATACCGGCGGCGGCTCGTCGGGTTCGCCGCTGCTCGTCGACACACCCCGCGGCCCGGAAGCCGTCGCCATGAACGTTGGAACCTACGTCATGGCGCGCAGCGTACCATCAGCGCGCGCGCCCGACGACGCAGCCTCCGCGCCCGCCAGCGAAGCGCTCGCCAACACTGCGATCACGCTTGGCGAGCTCGCCGCGGCGATCGAGCACCTTTCGCAAAGCGACACACTGACAAGCAGCGCCGACATTCAGCGGTTGAAGAATTTGCTGCACGATGCCGGGTTCTATAACGGCCCTCTCAACTCCGACGTCACGGCTGAGATGCGTGAGGCTGTGCATCGCTTCAACGCCGTCTACGGCCGCGCGTCGTCATCACGCTTGACCCCGCAATTGGCGGCCGACCTCGAAGGCTGGCTGCGCGCCCGCGCACCCGAAAGCGCAGCGCGCTAACTGTCGCTTTTTTCAGATCGCTCGACTGAACCTCGGCCAAGTATTTCTTCAAGCCGCGCCTGTTCCTCGGCGTCGAGCGGTGCAGCCGGTTCGGCTGTGCCTGCCGGCCGCATGACCTTGCGTCCAAGCCAAATGCCGCCCAACAGCAGCAGCAACGGCGACGCCCACAGGATCAGCGTCGACGTGTTGAATGGCGGCTTCAGCAGCACATAGTCGCCGTAGCGGGCGACAACGTAATCGACGACCGCCGCGTCGTTGTCCCCCGCCTTGATGCGTTCGCGCACGATCAACCGCAAATCGCGCGCCAGCGGCGCGTCGCTGTCGTCGATCGACTGGTTCTGACAGACGAGACAGCGCAAGCCCGCCGAGATCGAACGCGCACGCTTTTCCTGAGCGGCGTCGGGCAGCATTTCGTCGGGCTGCACAGCGTGCGCGGCAAACGGCAATAGCGTTGCAAGCAGCAGGACGATGAGACCGCGCTTGATATGATCCATCATGCGCGCCTCACTCGGCCGGCACCGGCGCAGCGCGGCGGCTTTTGACCGGCGCGCCGACGCGCAAGCGCCGATCCGTCAGCGAGATGCCACCGCCGATGAACATGATCAGAGCGCCGAGCCAAATGAATCGCACCAGCGGATTGAAATACGCGCGGACGGCGTAGGCGGTCGTATCGCCCTGCGGATCGCCGATGACGACGTATAAATCGCCACGCCACGACGCGAGAATACCGCTCTCCGTCGTCGGCTGCGGCGGCGCATCGTAAAGCCGCTTCGACGGCAACAGAGTCGTCAGGACTTCGCCGCCGCGCGTGATCTCGAACGACGCGATATCTTCCATGTAGTTCGGGCCTTTTTCGGCCTTCACGCCCTTGAACGTCGCGTCATAACCACCGACCGTTACGGTCTCGCCGGGCTTCATCAGCAGGATGCGTTCTTCCTGATACGCCGTCGTTCCGACAATCCCGATAACCATCAGGCCAACACCGAAATGCGCGAGCAGCGTACCATACTGTGAGCGCGGCAGGTTCTTCGCACGGCGGATGACTTCATCGGATGGCGCTGAACCGAGCTTGACCCGCAACGCCCATTCGGTGATCGCGCCCAGCATCACGAACGCGCCGAGCGCGATGCCGAACGGCGCCAGCGACGGCCCGCGATTGAACGCAGCGTAAGCGAGCGCCGCCAACAGCAATGCTCCGGCAATCGCAAACACCAGCCGCTGCGTCACGCCGACGAGATCGCCGCGCTTCCACGCGAGCAGCGGTCCATACGGCAATGCCAAGAGCAGCGGGATCATCAAAGGCCCGAACGTCATATTGAAGAAGGGCGGCCCGACAGAAATCTTTTCGCCCGTGACACCTTCAAGCACCAGCGGATAAAGCGTGCCGATCAGAACCGTCGCTGTGGCCGTGACGAGCAGCAGATTATTGAAAACAAGCGTGCCTTCGCGGCTGATCGGCTGAAACAGCCCGCCCGTGCGCATCTCATGTGCGCGCGTCGCAAACAGAGCGAGGCCGCCACCAGTAAACAGCACAAGAATGCCGAGAATGAAGACGCCGCGTTCAGGATCGACCGCGAACGAATGCACCGACGTCAGCACGCCGGAGCGGACGATAAACGCGCCCATCAGCGACAGCGAGAACGTCAAAATCGCGAGCAGGACGGTCCATACTTTCAGCGCCTCGCGCTTTTCCATGACGAGCGCTGAATGCAGCAATGCTGTCCCCGCGAGCCACGGCATGAAGGACGCGTTCTCGACCGGGTCCCAGAACCACCATCCGCCCCAGCCGAGTTCGTAGTAGGCCCACCACGAGCCCATCGCGATACCGATGGTCAGGAACATCCACGCGGCGAGCGTCCACGGACGCACCCAGCGCGCCCACGCCGCATCGATACGGCCCTCGATCAAAGCAGCAATCGCGAACGAGAATGCGATCGAGAACCCGACGTATCCGATGTAGAGAAACGGCGGATGGAACGCGAGCGCCGGGTCTTGCAGGATGGGGTTCAGGCCGCGGCCATCAGCAGGGGCCGGATCAAGCCGCAGAAACGGATCGGACGTCATGACGATGAACAGCAAAAACGCCAGCGCGACGGACGCCTGCACCGCAAGCACAGTCGCCTTCAACGTCGGCGGCAGGTTGTTACCGAACAACGCCACGGCTGCACCGAACAGAGCAAGGATCAGCACCCAGAGCAGCATCGAGCCTTCGTGATTGCCCCACACGCCGGAGATTTTGTAGATCATCGGCTTCGTCGAGTGCGAGTTGGCGGCAACGTTCGCGACCGAGAAGTCACTCGTCACATAGGCGTGCATCAGCGCGACGAAGGCGATCGCGAGCAGAATCAATTGCGAGATCGCGGCCGGTTCGGCGGTGTTCATCATGCGCACATCTCGGCGGCGCGCACCGGCGAACGGCACGATCATCTGGAACGCCGCGACCATGACCGCCAGGATCAGCGCGAAATGTCCGAATTCAACGATCATGGCTTCGGCCTCATGTGCTGGCGGCGGTCATTCTAAAGGCTGGCTTACGGCTGTGCGGACGTTTTAGCAGCATCCTCGGGGTGTGCGCTCGTCCCAAGTTTGACGCCACGCTCTTCGAGCGACTTCTTCACTTCGGCCGGCATGTAGTTTTCGTCATGCTTGGCAAGCACGCTGTCGGCGGCAAACGTGCCGTTGCCATCAAGCACGCCTTCCGCCACGACGCCCTGGCCTTCGCGGAACAGGTCCGGCAGCACGCCCGTGAACGTCACCGGCAATTCTTTCAGCGTGTCCGTCACCTTGAACGATACCGTCGTGCCTTGGCCGCGCACCACCGAACCGTTGGCGACAAGCCCGCCGAGCCGGATACGCTGACCTGCCGGAACGCCCTTTTCCGCAATATCGCTCGGCGTATGAAAGAACACGATCGAGTCCTTCAAAGCAAACAGCACCATGATCGCCGCAACGCCAAGCACCGCGACCCCCGATCCGATCATCAAACCGCGCTTCTGCTTGCGTGTCATTGCCGTGTTGTCCCTTATGCGTCCGTCTCAGCCGCCGACGCCCAGCGCCTTGGCAAAGTCTTCGACCTGCTTGATCGCCACATCGTCACCCGCCAATGCCGTCTTGGCGTTTGCGACGGCCTGTACCGCGTCGTCTTTGCGCCCGAGCATCTGATAGGCCTGGATGAGACGCTGCCAGCCATCTTTATCGCGTCCATTGGTCTTCAATTTGTCGGCAAGCCCCGACACCATCCGGTCGATCATCGCCGCGCGCTCATCCGGCGACATAGCTTCGGCTTTCGCGACCTGCTCCGCAGTCGGACCTTTGTGGGGTGGCCGCACGGCATTCGGATTTTCAATGTAGGCGATGCGATCCTGGACGACACCGCGCCACGGCGCATCGTCACCTGCCTCCGCAAGCAGCGCTTTGAAGTCGGCCAGCGCTTCATCTTTCTTGCCGTCCTGCTCTTTGGCGAGCGCGAGCCAGATGCGCGGCTCGACGCGCTTAGGATCGGCTTCAATCACGGTGCGCAGTGCTTTGCGCGCGTCGTCCGGCACGAGCCCGTCGGCAGCGCGTATACGCGCGTCGGCAAATCCGAGCAGGCGGCGCGGCGATTCACCGAGGTAGCGGAGCGCGTTTGCAAATGCCGTCGCCGCATCTGCGTAGCGGCCCTGCGCCATGTAGACCGGCGCGATCACTTCCCAGCCCGTACCGTCGTCCGGCTTTTGTCTGAGACGCGCCTCGACCTTCGCGACCATGTCTTCGGTCTTGGTTGCATCAAGGTTGCCTGCGAGGCGCTCGGCGAGCGGCACGCCCGGCAGACCTGGCGCGCCAAACATCATATAAAGCGCGAGGCTCGCCAGCGGCAGGACGAGTGTCGCCGTCATGTGCAATGGATTGAGTATGCGATCGGAAACGGGCGCTGCCGGCTCATCGCGTACAGACCCCGCCTGACGCAATACGCGGCGCTGGACTTCAGTGCGCGCCGCACCGGCTTCAATTTTAGAAATCGCGCCGCGCGCTTCATCGGCATCGATCTCGGCGAGCTGATCCTTATAGACCGCAATGTCGGCGTCGCTCGCGTTGCCAGCATCACTGACGGGCTGCAGTAGCGGCCGCGTCACCGCGTAGGTCACCGCCGCCGCGAGCAACGCAATCAGGATCCAGAAAACCATCGCCAATGCGCTCTCTCCGCAGCACGCCGCCGGCTGCGCGAGCGCCGATGCGGCCAATGCCCGACAACCTTGTTTTACAGCCGCATGTAAGGCTCCTGGAGCAATCCAGCAAGCAGCGGTGTCGAACGTTGGTTAGGGCATAGAAGTGGCTGCGCCCGCACGCAAGCCTAGCCGCAGACGCGGATCATCTGTCGCGGGCGTTTACGATTGCGATGCGTCGCAGTAATTGCCCTTAGGCGACGTTCTGCCAGGTGCCGTCCGGATTGCGGCAAGCCGTGCCGCGCATCTGCTGCGGGCGGCCATCGATATAGACGGTATGCGTAAAGTCGCGACAATCGTTCGTGCCGCGCTTGTACGGCTTGCTCGGGACGATTTCGCCATAGCGGCCGTTGTCCGGGTTGCGCCATTGCCGCGATACGCCCGATTGACCACGCTCAAGCGCTTCGAATTCGGCTTCCTGGGCCAGCTGGCGATCGCGCTGATCGAGGCTGCGGCCGATTTCGCTACCGACGAGACCGCCGACCACGGCGCCGGCAACGGTTGCGAGCACGTTACCGCGACCCTTGCCGATCTGATTGCCGACGATGCCGCCAGCGACGCCGCCGAGAACCATGCCGGAATCCGATTTGGAAATCCCGCCGTCCGGGCTGGAGCACGCCACCAATCCGGCAAGGACCGGCATTACCACGATGAGCCGCGCGCTGCGCATAACCAACCTCGTCACTGAGAAACCCCGATTGACCTTCGCCGTGTCCCAGCGCCGACCTAGAAATTAGCGCTACGCCGAGATTATGGGCACGGCAAGGCAGAAATCCACAGTGATTCGGGCGACTTTCAGTCAGCGGCGACAGTGTTGTTGCGACGCAGCAGTTTGCGCGCAACATCAGACGGCGGGCAAATTTAAACGGCCGGCAAATCGAGCCTGACCAGCAATCCGCCGAGCGGCGACGCCTCAAGCGCCATGCTGCCGCGGTAAGACGTTGCAAGATCACTGACAATCGACAATCCGAGGCCTGAACCGGGCTTCGTCTCATCGAGACGCATACCGCGCTTGCCGATCTTCTTGCGCTGCTCGTCCGTCAATCCCGGCCCATCATCCTCGACCGTTATCGCGAGACGCCGCGTTTTGGATTTGACGTCCAAGGGGGAAACAGTTGCTTTAAGTTGGACGTTCTTGCGGCCCCATTTGCAGGCGTTATCGAGCAGGTTCCCGAGCATTTCTTCGAGATCCTGCTTTTCGCCCTGGAACTTGGCGTCGCGATCAACCGACATCCGAATTGCGATACCCTTGTCGCGGTTGATCCGCTCCAGCGCTCGAACGAGCGGCTCGGCCACCGGTTCGAATGGCGTCACGCGGCCGATGGCACCGGCGCTCGCCGCCATCCGGGCGCGATCAAGATAGTGACTGACCTGATCGCGCATGATCTGCGCCTGCTGAGCGACCTTGCTCGCGAACGGCGATTTATCTTCGCGCGCCTCATTGGTGATCACGGCGAGCGGCGTCTTGAGCGCGTGCGCCAAATTGCCGACCTGTGTCCGCGCGCGATCGACAATCTCGTTGTTGGATTGAATGAGCGCGTTGAGCTCTGACTGCAGCGGTTCGATTTCCGCCGGAAGCTGGCCGTCGAGTTTGGCGGCCGCGCCGGACCGGATGCTCGACAAGCCCTGCTCGATCCTGCGCAGCGGCAGCAATCCGAACCGCACTTGGAACAGCGTCACGCCCATCAGGCCGAGCCCGAACAGCGAAAGTGCCGTCGTCAGCCGGTTACGGAATTTCGCAACCGTCTCTTCGAGCCAATTCAACGGACCGGCCACGATAACGGAATACTTTGTTTTGTCGGGCTCGTGGCCTGGCGTATCTATTACTTCGAGAATTCTGATCGTTTCGCCGTGTGGGCCCGGGACGTTCATCCAGCGCGTGCCGGTTAAGTCTGTCGGAAATTTCCGGTCGTAAGGAGATGGCAGAACTTCGGACGCAAGTGACGAAGAGACGAGCGTCCGCCCTTGCGCGTTATCGAGCGGGCGGACCTGCCAATACCACCCCGAATGCGTCACCTCGAACAAGGGCTCGTAAAGATTCTGCGGCGGCACCGGCTGATCGCCGGTCGTGTTCATGCTGTCGACCGCAAGCGCCGTCAGCAACTTCTTCAACTGCGCATCGAACGACACTTGAACGTCTTCGCGGTACAGCGCGTAGATCAAATATCCGGCGAGCGGCAGCACAAGCAGCGTCCACGCAGCCGACGTCGCAAAGAGACGAAACGCGAGGGAGTTAAACCTCATCAGAGCCGTGGCTCATGCGATAGCCGAGCCCGCGCACGGTCTGAATGACGTCGACCGGAATTTTCTTGCGCAAGCGGCCGATGAAAACTTCGATCGTATTGCTGTCGCGGTCGAAGTCCTGATCATACAGGTGTTCGACAAGCTCCGTGCGCGAGACGACGCGGCCGTTGTGATGCATGAGGTAAGCCAGCAGGCGGAATTCGTGTGACGTCAGTTTGACCTGCTGACCTTCGCACGTGACACGCGCCGACTTGGTATCGAGGCGCAGCGGCCCGCACTCGATCTCGGCTTTCGCGTGACCCGACGCACGGCGCACCTGCGCACGCACGCGCGCCAGCAGTTCTTCCATGTGGAAAGGCTTGGCGAGGTAATCGTCGGCGCCAGCGTCCATACCCGTCACCTTGTCGCTCCAGCGGTCGCGGGCCGTCAGGATGATGACCGGCATCTTGCGCTCGCTGCGCCGCCACTGCTCGAGGATCGAGATACCGTCCATCTTCGGTAGACCGATATCCAGGATCACGACGTCGTAGGGTTCGGTATCGCCGAGAAAATACCCCTCTTCGCCGTCGAGCGCGGTGTCGACCGCATAGCCGGCATCACCGAGCGCCGTAACCAGCTGCCGGTTGAGGTCTTTGTCATCTTCGACGACGAGTGCGCGCACGGGGAGCCTGGGTGTTCTGTTGAGCCTGAACCGACTTTATACGCGGACGTGTGGCAAAACTTCTACCTGGACTTTGCACCCACGGCAGCGGCCGGCTCGGGCCGCCGGGCATCGACGACAATCGTCTTGAGCGCGCCGCCGACGACGCGGACGACGACCTTATAGACGTAATCGTCGCCGACTTTACACAGCGTGGTTTTGATCGGCTTGCCGGGCAGCAGCACCGACTCTTCCTGCGTAAGCTGTTGCACAGTCAGAAGCTTTTCGCGGCGCACGATCTGACCGGCGGCGCCCCAATCGGACAGGCATTCGTCCGCCGCGGCAGGCACGGCAACGCTCGCGGCGAGAACCGCCGCGAACCCTGTCCATAGCTGCACGTCCAAAATGCGCATGCGCCGCCTGATCGTTGAGAGCATCATGCTTAACGCGGTTCCCGTGAACGGGTCATGAATGCATCAAGAGCGCCATTGTATAGCCTGCGCACACTGCGGCGTCATACGGGTCACATACGTAAGTTTACGTCGCGGCGCATCAGCGGCACTGACGCCGTGCTGCGGCCGTACAGCGTCAGAAGCGTGCCGAACAATCCGGCGATGGCCTGAACGACGACCAGCGTCTGATCACCAATCTCAGTGATGACATCGGCCGGAAGCGACAGGCCGAATAGCGGGCCGATCACCGGCAGCACCGTCGCGAGCGTCGTTATCAATGCGCCCCAGACGGTTTTCGAATGGCCCCACCATTTGCCGCCGGCGGTGCCGTCTGTCTGACCGGCCATCGGCTCGCCCGGAATTTCGCCCGGCCGCGGGAATTTGAATGAGTCGCTCATTTGGGACGTACCTTTCTTGATTTGAGTTTCGACCAAACGTGGAGCGGCTTCGCTCAACGCCAGCTTTTCGGTTGCATCGACACGCTTCAGCCAGCCGCGGCCGAACCGCCAGAAGTGCGGCAGCGCCCGGTAGCGTTTCCGTCTGAGCTCGGCGTAGCGGGCAATGACGTCGCGCGATTTCGCCGCCTGCAGAGCCGCGCGTGTCCGCGGACCGATTTCGCCATCGGCGGTGACGCGCACGGCGGCCTGCAATATCCGGATCGCGGTTCCGACACCGTGGTTGACCGCGGCGTCGAACTGCATGATCGCGATCCCGTCCGGTACCCCGTCGCACGACGCCGGCAGCCAGTAGCGCTTGAAGTAGATGGCGCGCACGGTTTCGTCGTCGATCTCTTTCAGTGCCGCGATCATCGCTTTGCGCGATTGCGCCGTGATCGTTAACCCGCGCCACCGCGCAAAGACATCGAGCGTGATGCCCTTGTTGGTCGGACCACCGGGATCGTAAAAGTCGTCGCTATATCCGCCTTCCATCCTGAGAACGTGAACAAGAGCCCGTTCAAAGACACCTCTCTGTGGCGCAGGATCGCCCGTCGCGACGACTGCCACAGTTTCCGGCCACCGATAGCCAAGCACACGCTTGACGTCGAAAGCCTCGACTGTCACCGCATCACTTTGATTGCCGCCAAGCAGGAATACGCGGGGTCCCGCGTGCCCGAGATAAAACCCGACATGCCCCGCGCTCGCCGATTTTCCACGCGTCAGCACGGTGATCGCGCCAAGCCGCGGCGCATCAATTGCGCTGCCCCACTTCAGATACGACCGCGCCATCAACGATCCGCTGGCGTCTAGCCCGGCGCGCTTCAGCATCGCGCCTGCAAACGCCGCGCACCACGGCGTTGCATCATCGCGAATTTTCGGATGACCGGCCTCGGCGAAATAGCCGAGAACGGCATCGGCATTTGCAGCTCCCGGCTTTTCGCGCACGCCGAATTCGGCCCACGCGGCGGCAAGCCACGCTGGTTGATCCATCACGCCCTCAATGACAATTGTTGAAATCAGACGATCGCCGAGCGCGCCTCGCCGCGGCCGTAAACACCGCTCATCTGATGCACGGCGACGTTGACCGATGCCTGAGCGCTGCCAAAGTCCGCGGTCTGTTGCGCGGCCGTGTACGTCACGCTCGGCACCATGCTGACGAGCGTGCGCTTGACGGTTGTCCCGCTCAGCACATCGACTTCATAACGCTCATCGGTTTCGCCGAGCGGCACGTCCGTCACTTCCCAGCTATCGCCACCGATCCGCGTCCGGCGTATCCAGCTGATCGCGATATCGCCCGATGACCGGGCAGCTTTGACGCGCGTTGGCGACAACGGCCGCAGCCCGGCGCCACGATAGCTATGCGTCGCCGTCACATACGACGCATCGCCGATGCCGCGATTGCCTGGGCCGTAGCGCCAGTTGAACGGCAAATGCAATTCACCAAGGCTCAACGGCACCGCTGTCACGGCGTTGTCGAGCAGCACAAACGATGCGCCGGCCGCAACCGCTGACGCCATCGCGCCTTCCGTACCGCCTTGCCCGCGCAGCAAGCCGCTCAATTCATAGGTCAGAGGCGCAACAAGTTCTGCGTTGAGAAACTGAATGACTTCCCAGGCACCGTTCGCATTTCGGACGGCGGCAACGTTTGCCCCGCCAAGCATCGTCACGAGATCAGCCGACGCAAGCGCGCCGCGCATCAGCTTGACGCGCAGCCGCGTTGCGCGATCGATACGGCCTTCGGGTCCGGCCGCGAGAACGGTTTCGGTCACGCCCATCGTCGCGGCGACATTCGTCAGCGCCTTCAGCTGATATCCGCTCGTCAGCGGTGACATGTACAGCGCGACGCTGCCAGGCCACGGCACTTGCGCCGCCGCGATAAAGCCCGCCTCCGGCAACACTTGCCCCGGCATCAGCGGCAAATCCAGAAACGCCAGCGCCGGCGATCCGATCTGCACCGGCGGCTGGGGCGGCGGCGCTCGCGACGGCGACGGGACGCGGTCATAGACGTCCGCATCGATGCTGCGCGCTTCGATCTCGCGCATGCCATGCGACGAGATATCGGTAATGCGCAACGGCCGCGTCGTGTTTCCAGCCGCGATCGTCACGACGTCACCCGGCTCGATCGCGAGCGACGATGGCGGTAGCGCAAACGACGCCCGCTCGCGCGCCGCCCAGGCTTCAAACAACCACGTCTCCGCAATCGGCCGCGCCAGCGCGTCATCGAGCACGACGGCAATATCAGCCTGCGCGACGCGTCCGCTCGCGCCCGTCAAGCGCCGGGCTTCGGCGACCGCCTGTTGATAGTCATCTTCGAGCGACAGAAAACGAACCTTCGCCGACGCCGGCAACTCCGTTTCCTGGGCGCGGGTCAACGACAGCAGGCTATCGCCCGCTCGCGGCTCGACGAGATCCAACTCGCTGAAATGTGCGACGGGACCGTTCTGGCCGCGATGCTGAAACCGGATTTTGCCGCCGCTTTCGACGCTATCGAAAAAATACGCGAGCTCCAAAGGCTGTAACGCGTCGCGGGCCGGCATCACGCGGTCGATCACATATCCCGGCACCGTACCGCTCAAAGCACCGGCGATGTAGTCGGTAAACCCGTAGTCCTGCAGTATCGTCGCAACAACCCGGTCGAGCGATCCGCTCGAAACGCGGCCGTTCAACCAATGGCCAGGCGCCCAGTTCGCGCCATCGCCCCAGACGTCTTGCTCGAATGGAAACGCCGGATAGGGGCGCGCATCCCAACAATAGACGTGGATGTGATCGAGGCTGACCATGCGTCCGCCGTAGACGGCCGACACCGGGTTCAGGCCCGCGATGTATCCTGCGGCCGTCCAGTCGAAGGCTTCGATGAACGCCTGCAGAAACCGCCGTTGCATCAGATCATCGCGGGTGCCTTTTGAATAGTATGGCAGCGCGTTCTCGACGCTCTTCGGATCGACGAAGACATTCGGCTGATTGGCGCCCTTGTCGACGGCCGGACAGCCGATCTCCATCAGCCAGAATGGCTTCGATTGCGGTACCCACGCGGTCGCCGTTCCGCTTTGCACACCGCCTGGGCGATTAAAGTGCTGGTTCAGCCACCACGACTTGATGTCCTTATAGCGATAGACCCACGGCCTGCCGTAGCTATCCGTGATCGGCGTGCGCACTTGCGCGTTACGATTGGCATCAGACGCGTAATACCAGTCGTAGCCTTCGCCGCCCTGCATGTTCGATTTCAAGTAAGCCAGATCGTGCGTCGACCGGTATCCGGCCTGATAGTCGAGATGCGTCCGACCCTCGCGCCAGTCGGCGAGCGGCCAATAGACGTCAATGCCGATCGCATCGATCGACGGCGACGCCCAGAGCGGATCGAGATGAAAATAAACGTCGCCCGTGCCGTCCGGCGGTTGGTATCCGAAATACTCCGACCAGTCCGCCGCGTAGACGATTTTGACCGACGGTCCGAGGATCGCGCGCACGTCGGCCGCGAGCGCGATCAGCGCCGTGACAAACGGAAACGCCGAGGCGCTCGATCTGACACCCGTCAGCCCGCGCAACTCCGAGCCGATCAGGAACGCATGCACACCGCCCGCCGCCTTGGCGAGATAGGCATGATGCAAAATCATGCGCCGGTACGACCACTCCGCCGGCCCCGAATACACGACCGTATCGCCGGAAAGCGTGAAGTGCGCCGGCGTGGCAGTTCCGACGAAGGCCGTGATTTGCGTTGCGGCCGCGGCCGTCTTGTCGACGGTGCCCGGCTGCCCAGCGGCTGGATGGCACGTGATGCGCCCGCGCCAGGGATATGCCGGCTGGCTCGCGCCGCCGTATGGATTGGCGAGCGTATTCCCCGCCGCGACATCCATCAGGATGAAAGGGTTGACGGTCACCGCGACGCCGCGCGCGTTGAGATCGCGAATGGCAGCGACTACCGTCTGATCGGACGGCGTCCCGCCATAGGCGGCGCGGCCCGAGATCTGGCTGACGACATACGCCGAGCCGCGCGATTGTCCCGCGACACTCCACGTCAGCGGCGCCGTGTTCTTGTTGGCGCTATCGACGCCCGGCTTCACCTGGCACTGGCCGGCGCGCAAATCCGTGCCGAACCAGCTGACGACCAGCGACACGTTCTTGGCATTTGGCAATGCGGCCTGCAATTGATCGGCGGCGACATCCCAATCGGTCGGGCCTTGCAGCGTGTGCACATTAAGCGGCAGCGCCGAGCCTTCCTCGAATTGCTGGCGCACCGGCTCGGTCGCATAGACAAATTCGCCCGATCCGGGAATCAGCACCACGCCTTTGATGTTGCGATCGGCATCATCGGTGCTGCGAAATACCTCGAACGAAAATTGCGGCACGCGATTGCCGAAGTCGGCGAGCGCCAGTCGCTCGAACACGATGTAAGCGACGCCGCGATACGCCGGAGCGTTGCCAGCGCCTTCGCGCGCTGAAATCAAACTGTCGACGCTGCCGTCCTCACCGCCCGTGTGCAAGCGCCACAGAATATTCGTCAGATCGAGCTCGCGTCCGTCAGCCCACACGCGGCCGATGCGCGACACCGGGCCTTCGCAAAGTGCAATCGCGAGATTGGCGTAGTAGCGGTAGTCGGTGCGCTTGCTTTCAGCTCCTCCAAAGCCGCCGCCCTTGGCGCCGCCCGCCGATTGCGATGACGTCACCGCTTCTTCTTCGAAATCGGTTGCCCAGATGACTTGTCCGCCAAGCCGCGCGCCGCCGTAGAGCCGCGGAATCGGCGCGCCTTCGGTGGACGCGGTCACCTGCAAGTTGCTGAGGCGCGGGCCTTCGACGGCGCGGCTCTGTCCCGATGCTCCAAACAGTGCGTTGTCGATATACGAACCGGCGAATGCGCCAACCTGCGATCCAATCGCCGCGCCGGTCAGCGTTGCGCCGAGAAACGACACGCCGGCCGGCAGCAGCGCGCCGCCGACGGACGCGCCGACGGCTGCAAGGGCGAGCGTCGCCATGTCTCAAGCTCCGTTGATAGACTGAGGAAAGCGAAACGCGCCGGCGATACGCCGCCGCCACCACGGCGACAACGCCACTTCGGAAACGGTGCAGCCTTCCATTGCGTGGATCATCGTCTCCGGCGTCGCGACGATCGCTGCGTGTTTGGCAACACATCCGTGGCGCAATCGAAAGACGATCACATCGCCCGGCCGCATGTCTCGGACGTCAATTTGATCGAGATGCGAACTGGCCCCCGCCAACATCGTCTCGACGCCGCTCGCCTCCGCCCAGTCGCGCGTGTAGTTCGCCGTCACATCGGCATCGCGGCCCATGACGTCACGGTAGATGCCACGCACCAGACCAAGGCAGTCCGCGCCAACACCCTTGCGGCTCGCCTGATGATGATACGGCGTGCCGATCCACCCGCGCGCTATCTCGACGATGCGCGCGCCTGTTGTCATTTCGGTCATTGCCTAAGCTTTCCGCGCAACCTTGGTCAGATATTCGTTCCCCGGCATCGATGGAAAGCCGCGAAAGTTGATCGCATTCGCAAATCGCGCGCGGCACGTCTCGATCCGCTTGTCGCATCCAGCCGTCACGACAATCGTGTTGCCGGCGACCGGCGGCCCCTCCGCTTCGCTCCAGAGTTCGAGCGTGACGACGCCTGCTATTTTAGTGTGCGCTTTGATCTCGATAGCCGTGCCCGACGCGGGACCCGATGTAAACGCCGCCAGGCCGCGCGTGAAAAACTCGTGATCGTAGGCCGTGAGGCCAGAAACCGTAAATCGCCGCGGGCTCTGCACCGCTGCGATAGCCGCCGTACCGCGATAGGTTGGCGACGTCAGATTGACGCCGCAGCGCGCGTCACCGAGATCGGCATCGCAGGTATATTGGAACAACCGTCCTTTCGGTTGCTGCAAATAGTGCTGCAGCCCGCGCACTTCGGCTGAGAAGGCTTTGCCCGTGCGGCGCACTTCGCCAAGACTGCCAGAGCGCATCAGAATGCGCTGCGCGACGTTCTGCCAGTTCACGCGAAAGATTTCGACGCGAGCATCGTCGTAGCGTCCTGCCGACAAGTCATCGTCGGTCAGCGCCGCCGATGTCAGTGCGCCGCTCACATCGAGATTGTCGACGGACAAGCCGACACCGTCTTTGATATCGCTCACTTCAAATCCGGCTGAGGCTTCGAACGTCGTCCCGTCGAACGTCAATGCTTTGTCATGATCGGTGAAGCCGAACACAGCACCGTCCTTGCGCGTCAATCGCCAGCACCAGCACAGCGTCGTCGCGCGCGACGCCAAATGCGCATCCATGCCTGCGGGCAGAAGCTTCATAGCCGCACCTCTACGACGGGGATGTTGGGGATCGCGCCGTGACTGAAGCCGCTGACGTTGACTTCGAGTTTGTCGGTGTCGAACCGCACGGGAACATCGAACTCAAACCCGGCGGTGACGCTCGCGCCCGCGGCCGGAATGTTGCCTGCGAGAAACGTCACGACGCCCGTCGCGGCATCAACCGTAAAATGCACGCCAAGCGTTCGCGCCACGCCCGCAACCGCGACCTTAAGCGTGCCGGCGACAGGCTTCCTGATCGTGCGCGACCACGGCTGAAATGCGCTGCCATAGACTTTCTTCAATTGAAACGCCGTGAGCGCTCCGGTGCCTGTGCCGATCACCTGGTCGAGCGCCGATGTCGTTGCCTCCGGCGGGCACGATTTCCAATCGCTCTGGTCCTTCCAGCGAAAGCCGTAAAGCTTGCCGCGCCGCTCCTCGAAGAACGCGATGACGGCGTGCAAATCGTTCAGCGACTTAACGCCGTAGCCGGCGTTGTAGCTGCGGCGGCTATCGGCCCAGCGGCTGTTGCGTTCTTCAAAGCCTGACCCGAGCACGACGACATCGGTGCGCCGCTCAGGCCCACCCGTCGCGCCGCGCGAAATCGCCGTCGGAAACCGAACCTCATGAAACGACATGTGTGCTCACTGTTCTCCCTCTCATGCGGTGTAGGGAGACGAGTTTGATGGACAGTACAGTCCCCTCTTTCCGTCCTTCACGGGGAGAGGGATAGGGTGAGGGGCAGACTAACGTTCGGTGCGAGTTCTGCCCCTCACCCCGACCCTCTCCCCATCACGTGCAGTGATGGGGAGAGGGGGAACAGAACGCCCCATCGAGGGCGATGACTGGACTACAAATTCCGCTGACCGAGAGCCGCTGCGCGCGCAATCATTGCCGCGACTTGCGTCTGCGAACGATTGAAGCCTTCGACGTCCGGCGTCTGGATATTGATCGTGATCGCAGGGCCGCCGCTGCCGCTCGCGACAACGCCGAGCCGGCCATCCGGTCCGCGCGCCAGCGGCATTATCGCTTCGGCGCCGCGTTCGCCGGCTAGCCCCGTGTGCCCACCGGCCAGCGGAAACGCTATTGGACTTGCGATCACGCCGCCCTGCGCGAAGGGCACGGGCGTGCCTTGACTGAGCACGCCACCCTTGGCGAACGGCATCAGCCCTTTGAAAAACCCGGCGAACGACGACGCGAAGGATTGCTGCAACGGCGCGAACGCCGTCTTCAACACCATGCTCGACAAACTCAGCGCCAGCGACTTGAAGACGTCGTTGAGGCTCTTGCCTTTGAACGCGACGGCTTCGAATGCCGACAGCAGATTTGTTGAAAAGCGCCGCCCCATGCGCTCTGCGTCATCGATCTTGCGCTCGAACTTGGTCGTATCGGCATCGATCTCGACCATGCGCGTCCACGATCCGCCCCACCCATTCGGATTTGCGGCATCAACAGTGTTGTCAGCCATCGCTCGTCACGCTCCATCAGGAAACTGCTGCATCAAATCGCCAAGCTCTCCGCGCGACAGCGCCGACACGGCGCGCGCATCGCCGAAGCGTCCGCGCAACGCGGCGTCGAGTTCTTTCGGCGTCAGCGCCCAGAAGATCGCTGGCGCGAGACCGAGAACGCCGAGCCCGATCGCCATCACGTCGCGCCAGGGAAAGGGGCGGATGCGCTTCCGCCGCCTCCGTTCGTATGGTCCACTGCGGCCGAACCTCCGAACGTCGCCGTCAAAAGCCGCGCGACGCAATCGACAAACCCCGCAACGCCGCCGTCAGCCTGCATGCGCGCGACGTCTTCGTCGCTCAACGTCGACCCCGCTCCACGTAACCCCGCGCCGATGATCTTGACGCAATCGCGCGAGGATAAGCGTCCGCGCTCGAAGCGCGCTGCAAGCGCCAGCATATCCTCGTCGCCAAACGCGCTTTCGAGGTCTGCCAACGCGCCGAGCGTCAGCACCAGGCGATACGGCACGCCATCGAACCGCGCCTCGATCTCACCACGATGTAGGTTTGGCATGTTTTATTTCGCTCACGTTTTTTGGTTGCGCGTTGCGACTCCGCTTTCGCGGAGCCGGCCGCAACGCGCGCGGAATTTTGGGGCGCGGTTCCCGCGGGTCGCCTTGCTTTCCGGCCTTCGGCCGAAGTGATCTGAAAACGATTTCGAACGCTGGTCGACTTCCGACCGAAGGTCCGTGAGCGCGACCGCGCGACGGCGCATAGCGCCGCCCTCGCGGAGGTGGCCGGCGCGACAGCGAGGAATAGCGACCGTGAGCGGACTAAAGCGCAGCGAAGCTCAGCGCGCCCGCGCTTTCGAGCGTCAACTCGAACGCAACTTCGCCATCGTGGCGGCCTGAATAATCGATCGCCGAGATATGAAACGGGCCTTCGATCGTGCCGAAGTCAGGGACGACCACCTGCCAGTTGCGGATCGTGCCATTGAAAATGTAATCGCGCACCGTCGCATCCGACGCCACATCCTTGAACACGCCCGAACCGGTCACGCGCGCCGATTTCGCGCCAGCTCCCGACAGCAGTTCGCGCCATCGGCCTGAGCTTTCGCTGTGCGTGATATCGACGGATTCGGCGTTGACCGCGAACGTCCGTGATCGCAATCCGGCAACCGTCGTGTAAACACCCGCGCCCGTGCTATCGACCTTCAACAGAAGGTCTTTGCCCTTTTGTGCTGCCATCGTGTGTGTATCTCCAAAATCGACTGGTGGGCTATGTTGTCTTGATCTTTCGGACTGGCATTCGGACCGCAGGTCCGAGAGCCCGACCGGGCGACGGCGCAAGCGCCGCCCACGCGGAGGTGGCCGGCGCGCGAGCGCGCCGAATAGCCACCGTGAGCGCAACTAGAGTGGCTCGGTTACGGCGCGATAGCGCGCTATACCGTGAAAGGTCTCGCCATCAGGCTCGCGCCGCGCGTCGGAAAATTCGTGCCGCAGATTGATCAGCCGGTGTCCGTCGAGCACCAAAGCCGCGTCGTGCAATGCCGTCTCGGCAGCCGCCATCACGTCATCCGTCTGCTTGCGACCACGTCCCCGCGACCAGACATGCAGCGTGATCGTATGCTCGCGGCCAGGTTCCGTTCCTGTGGACCAGTCGCGCGCCGTCGACTGACCAAAGGTGATGTATGGGAACTCGGTGCGCGACGGCACGTCATCATAAACCCGCGCGCCACCGAGCGCCGCGACAACGCCTGCGTTGCCGCTCAACGTTGCATAGAGCGCTTTTTGAAGTGCAAATCCTGCTGCCGGCATGGCCTCTCCTATTTGCTTGTCTCACGCGCGCGGGGCTCAGGCACGCGGAGCGCCAGCTCAAACGTTTCAAGTGCGCGCATGCGCTTGGCACGCCGCTGCTTGATCTGCTCGGTCATCTGCCGCCGGACGCGCGGATCGCTCGTCCACGCCGGCGCCTCGCGGGGCTCGCGGTTTGACGTCATAGGTCACGCTCCAGCACCGGGAGTTTCAACCACCGGGCGCGATCCTCGACATCGATGACGCCCAGAATGTCGAAGACGCGCGTGCCGCTGCGGATGCGCATTTCCGGCTTCACGCCAGCGCGATGCCGTATCCAGATGTCGTGTGTCGCGCGGCCAGCTGTACGATCATGCTCGAACGTCTCGCCGCTCGTCCTTGTCCAGATCGCGGCCCAAACGTCGGCGACGGCGGTCCATGTTACCGTCGCGCCACCGCCGCCATCGCTCGCGCGCGCGGCGCTTTCAATCTGCACGCGATTGCGCAGATCGCCGATTTTTACGGGTGCGCTCATAGGCGGATTTTCCGAAACGGTTGTATGAGGTCGTTGACGGCATCGGGGATGCGCACGGCAGCCGATCCGATTTCGACCGGATCGCGATGCTCGTACCAATGCGCGACAAGCATCAGGATCGCGTGCTTCAGCGGCGCGGGGACACTTGCAGTGCTCGCACCAAAGCCTGCGGTCACATCGATCTCGATGCCGTTGGCAACGCGCCCAGGCAGCGGCGGCGCGGCCGTATTCCACACGAGACGTGGCGGCTTCGACGCGAGATCGACGAGGTACGACGTTGGCGCGACGACGCTCGCGTTGCCAGCCGCATTGCGCACGCGCACGGCGGTAATCGCCTGCAGCGGTGCAATCGGAATGTCGACACTGCCGTCACCCGGCCATCGATCGAGCACCAGCATCCAGCTCTGCGTGATCATCGCGAGGCCAAGGGCCGCTTCGATGTGCAGGCGCGAGGTCAAGATCAAACTCGTCAGCAAAACGTCTTCGGCACCGCCATCGATGCGCAGATGCGCCTTTGCTTCGGAAAGCGTAACGGGTTCGCTTGCTGGTCCGCTCGTCAGAACGAGAGCCATGGTCGCACTCCTTGAAGCGGCTGAAACCAACGCGGGGCTGCCGCATGATGCGACAGCCCCGCTTCTTTCCCGCGGGCGGGAGGAGAACCCGCGGAAAAATGATGTCCTTCTCCCCTTGGGGAGAAGGTGGGCGAAGCCCGGATGAGGGGGCTGTTGTCCAACGAAGTGCGCGTGACACGCCCCCTCACCCTGACCCTCTCCCCAAGGGGAGAGGGAAAGTGAGCGCCTACTCCGGACCGAAGGTCCGAGGAGCAACGCGAACCGCGCGTATGCGCGCCCCCGCGGAGCTGGCCCGCGCGTTAGCGCGGATCAGCCAGCGTGAGCGGATTAAGAGACCCCAAACTTCATCAGCTTGATCGCATCGAAGTCCTGCACGCCGCCGCCGACACGCTTGGTCGTGTAGAACAGCACGTAGGGCTTCGCAGAGTACGGATCGCGCAACACGCGGATACCGGCGCGATCGACGATCAGATAGCCGCGCGAGAAGTCACCGAAGGCGAGGCTCAGCGAGTTCGCCGCGATGTCCGGCATGTCTTCGCTCTCGGCAACCGCGTAACCCATCAGCGACGGCGCTTCACCCGGCGTCGTTGACGGCTGCCAGAGATAGTTGCCCTGACCGTCCTTCATTTTGCGGATCGCCGACTGCGTCGAGCGGTTCAGGACAAACGTGCCGTTGGCACGGTACGGCGCCTTGGTCGCGTAGATCAGATCGAGGATCTTATCGCCCGGGTTCGCTGCCGGAAACGCAGCCGACACACCCGTTGCGATGTAGCCGATGTTGCCCCACGTCCACGACGCATTGGCAACCGTCGTGTACGTCAAAAAGCCCTTCGGCTTGTTGACGCCATCGCCGGTGACGAACGCCTTGCCTTCCTGTTCGGCGAAGGCGATGCGGACTTCATCCGCCAGCCATTCGTCGATGTTGACGACGGCGTCATCGAGCAGCGTCGAGGACGCGGCCGGCATGGCGTAGATTTCCATCGTCGGGAACTGCAGCTCGGCGAGCACCGGCGTCGTGGTCTGCGCACGCGCTGCCGTTTCGGCAACCCAGCCCGTGTCCGTGCCGCTCGTCGCGAACGGCCGCTTGTAGACGTTGCCGGAGACCTGGCGCACGCCTGCAATCGCGCGGATCGGCGAGATGGCTTTCAGCGCGGTGTTGACGGCGGCTTCGGTTTCAGCCGGAACGAGATAGCCGCCATCGGCGCCGACGCCGGAGGACAACGCCTTTTCTTCGAGCTTGGCGATGCGGCTGGCATCCCCACGGCGCACATAGCCGTCGAAGGCCGCCTTGTGCGCCAGGTCGCGCGCTGGATCATAGCTTGCGCCAGCGAGCTGCGGACGCTGCGCCTTGATCGCGAGGCTATCGGAAAGCCGCTTGGTCGTGTCGAGCGTCTCTTCGATGCGCGCGAGCTTCTCAGCCGTCAGAATATCGGCTGCGCCGCGCTGCTCGATTTCGGCAAGGCGGCGGTCATTGGTCTCCTTGAAGGCCTCGAAGCTTTCAAGGAATTCGTCGAAGGCGCGTGCGGTCTCGCCGCCCGCGCTCTTGGTTTCAAGCGAGGTCGTATCGGTCATGTGTGGTGTCCTTTTTAGGGTTGGCTACGGTGACACACCGCTCACCGCCCGCGTCATGGCCGCGGAGGCGTCCATCCATCCAGGCCGGCGACAACCGACGATGGTCTGACTTGGCTGGATCCCCGCCTTCGCGGGGATGACGACGTGAATGGTTGGCGCATCTCGGATTGGCCGCAACGGTGTTGCTATGTTGCGTTACTCATCATTGTCGCCGCCGCGCGGAACCGTGCGGCGAGCACGGCGTCATTATCGAAGGCCCGGCCCGCATCCCGCAAAGCCGTCAAGCCTTTGAGACCATCGCGGAGAACCGCGCGGGCCTCAGTCCGCGTCAGCCCAGCATCCCGCGTGAGCCAACGTTCAAGATCGCGTTCGCTCGGTACCGAGGCTGCGAACGCCCGGTGTTTCACTTGCGAAACACGCGCGCCTGGCAGCATCGGAAACGTCACGACCGAGATTTCCCAGAGATCAGCTTTCTCGATACGGCGAATGCCGGAGCGCGGGTCGCGCTTGGCTTTCACCGCCTTGAAGCCGATCGACAAACCGTCGAGCGCACCAGCGCGCATCAGCGCCAGCACTTCGCGCGCCTTGGCGACCGCCGTCATCAAACGGCCGCGGACGTAAAGCCCGCGTGCGTCTTCTCTGATCTCGTCCCACACGCCAATCGGCTCTGCCGGGTTATGCTGAAACAGCATTTTGATCGCGCTTGCATCACGACCCGCGAGGCTGTCGCGAAATGCGCCAGGCTGCACGACGTCATGGCCCAAGTCCTCGCGATCAAACAAACTCGCGTAGCCTTCAAAGGCGCCGTCGGCCTGCAGACTTTTGACGTCGAGGTGCAGCGGCGTGCTGATCCGCGTCAGCGGCGCAGGCAATAGAAAACATTCGGTCGCGGTCATGGACGCTCCGTTGGTCAGGTCAAATTGTCGTAAAAATGCTGCTGAGAGCCGCCTCAGCGCCTTCAAGTGGCCGCTGGAGGCAACCCGCGACGACAGTTAAATGCCGACAGCAAGCTCGGCAAACTAAGTAAAGGGTTCGTCGCGCTCAGAGTTGGCGCAGCAACGATGTGCGTCTAGCGTGACAACTTCAGCATAAGATTCACGCTGCGGTTGCCAACGATGATATTCTCCGTCTGGGCACGCTGATTCGGTTCCGCATTTTGCGCACTGGATGCGTCCGTCTCGAAACAGACGGAACGTTACACAGTCGCATTGGCAAACCCAAATTTCAGGGTGCTCTGTGTTCGAACCATGGAAAGAAAGGATTTTACCCATGGCAGGCAAAAAGACGACCGAGTTCGAAGTCGGTCGAGATGCGGGCACCGGCCAGTTTATTCCGGTATCCGACGCTGAGCGTCGTCCGAAAACGACTATCGTCGAGACGATCGAACGGCCAAGCAATACCCACAAGCCGGGTAAACGCTAAGTCCGTCGGGAAACCAAGGGGAATGCTTGGTCGCTTCACCCCTTGGCCCCCTTCGCAGAAGAACGGGTGTCGCGCTTACGTGCGGCACCCATTTTCATTTCATCATGCGGCTTTCCGGGCTGCGCAAGTGCCTTCCGACTAGCAGCGACCAACAACCCGTCAAAATCCACTTTAGTTCCGCTCCGTTGCCTTTTTAATCTGCGTCGCCAGCCTGACGCTACCTGGTTGCCCTGTGCGTGGCGACCCTGTCTAGTCGTCTCATTCGAGCGCAGGCTAGGGTTTCGAGAACCGGCTAGATCCTCGATTTCGCGAGCGCAAAAATCCAACTACATGGTACTTGGCAGAACTAAGCGCGAGCGTGCGTCGCGCCGGTAAACGAATTGCTAAAGTTGCAACATCAATCCGCGCATCGGACGGAGAAACGCGACGATGGAGCGATGTGCTGAGTTCTGTATGTCGAACTCATAATCCAATACCTAAGATGATTCTGGCATAATTTCAGCAAACGTTGTTCGCTTGACGAGTTCATGCCGCCACACATATCAAATGGCGATTCTAAATCGCAGGCTAGTTGGCTTGTCTGTCGGCCGTCGGCGTTGCCGGCGCGAAGAGCCGGCCGCCGAGCGCTACATACCCCGCCGCCGCGCGTTTTTCGTCGTCGGTCAGGAACGTGACGTTCTGCAGCCGCGCCCACAGCGCTTCGCGCTCTGGGTTCAGCGCTTCGACCTGATCCAAATCCGGTAAGAGTCTTACGCTTGCGTTCGCCGACTCTCGTCCGTCGAGCCCGCCGGCGAACGCGGGAGCGAGCCACATACTGAATGCCGCGCACATGCGGTTGACGACCGGCAGCACCGTATTGCGCCAAAACGCGCGCTGCGCTTCGGCATAGTTGGCGTAGGTGTTGTCGCCCGGAATGCCAAGCAACATCGGCGGCACGCCAATGGCGAGCGCGATCTCGCGCGCTGCGGCATTCTTCGCCTCGATGAAATCCATATCCTTCGGCGAGAGGCTGAGCGGCTTCCAATCCAGCCCGCCTTCGAGCAACAAAGGCCGACCGGCGTGCGATGCTCCCTGGTAGTTCGTCTCGAGTTCGCTCTTCAGCCGCGCGAACTGTTCGTCCGTCATTTGGCCGTTCGACGCCGCATAGACGAGAGCGCCGCTCGGCCGCGCGGAGTTATCAAGCAGCGCCTTGTTCCAGCCCGACGCGGTGTTGTGAATGTCGATCGCGGTTGCCGCCGCTTCGATCGGGCTCATGCCGTAGTGATCGTTCACCGGGTGAAACAAGCGCGTGTGCAAGACCGGACGCACGCCCTCGACCGGCTCATGCGTGAAACGGACCGACTTGCCGCCCGCCGTATACTCATACCCTTCCGGCCAACCATCGAGACCTGGCAGCACCTTCATGCGATCGGGGCGCAGGTTGTGCAGCTCACGGATTTGGCCATCGACGGCGACAGCCTCGACGTAGGCGTTACCCGACACAAGCAGAAACCCGAACCAGGCTTCGAGAAAATCCGGACCCGTGTGATCGGCACTCGGCTTGCGGATCAGATCGAGCAGCGGATGCGTCTCGATTTCTTCCGACCCCGCGTAAAGCAGCAACGGGATCGAGGCGGCGGCTTCCGCGATCATGCGCACGCTGCGATAGACGATCGCGTTCTGCATGAAGCCTTCGCGCGCGAACGCCCCATAGTCACGCGGGCTCCAGACCGGCTGGCCGAGCGTGTCATACGCGATCAAAGGACCTACGCGGGAGGCTTTTATCTCTGCGCCTTCCGACTCCGCCCCGCGGAGCCGGCCGGAAAGCGCGGGGCCGCCGGTCGCGTTTTCGCCACGCGCAAAAAAAGAGCCAAACCGCTTCGAAAGGCCTTGCATATCTTACCGTCTCCAAGGGTTCGGAAACCGCCAGCGCGATCGCGTCCGGACCGCGATTGTCACCGATCCGCCACGTCCGCTTTATTTCTGCTGTTCAGATGCCGCCGCGGCATATCCCGCGAGGCCGCAAAATTGCTAGTGTCTGCCACGCTTCAGAAGCGTTGCGGGGTTGCGGGTCGTGCGTTTGTCGTCGCCAGCGTTTGTGCGCCGTTTGGCCGCCGGTCTTGTGTTGACCGCCGGTATCGCCGCACCCGCATCCGCCGCTGAATTGCGCATTCCCTATTCCGAACTTGCCGGCATCGTCCAAGCCGTGCTCGGCGACGCCAAACTGCACCTCAACAACAAGCCGGGCGGATTGCTCAGCCTCGCCAGCGGCTCGTACTTCGAGATCGCCGGCAAACAAGTCCCCGTGCCGCTGCAAACCAAATCGTTCAATGTCCTCGGCTCGTCGTACACCTATTACGTCGACGATCTCGATTCCCAATCGATCTCGGTTGCTGCCATCGACCACGCGGTCCGCCTGACACTCAACTTCGAATCCAAAGCCTCCGCCCTCGTCGCCGGATGCGTCAACGGCGATTGCGCGCTGACGTCTGCTATGCCGCAGATCGGCTGGCGTGACGGCACCGTCATGGTCGACGTCGCGCCGGTGCAATCCGGCACCAGCCTGACGCTGCAGGTCAAACGTGTCTCGATCGGCGGCGCGTTGACGCCGCGCTGCACGGGCGCTTCAAGCATCGCCACCAGCGCATGCCGCCTCGCACTCGGCTGGGCCAACAAAACGATCACCAAACTCAAACCCGAGATCGCGGCCGCCATGACCGCAAAGGTCAACGCAGCCGAGACCCAGGCAAAAATCGCCGATGGCCTGAAGAAATATCTGACCATCGGCCCTGCCAGCGAACTCGCTGTTACCAGCGTCAAGAGCGACAGCGCATCCGTGACGATCGCGTTTCGTCTCGCCCACGCCGCTGGCGGCTAATCGCGTTACAACATTCTGATCTGCGGCGACGCGCGCGCGCCGAGCAGCAATTCCGTAATCGCCCACACCAGCGCGTCGGCGCGGTCCGGGCTTTTGCCCTTCACGGTGCCATCGACGCCGAACGCGACGAGCTGATCTTCCAGCGCATCGAAGCGTCCGACATGCACCACGCGCCCTTCGGCGTAGAGCGATGCGACCGGCTCGGCGCGCACCCATTTGCCGCGCGTGGCCCGCACTTTCATGACAGGTACATTCGGCGCGTATTGTTGCACGACGCCGATCACGAGATCGCCGCCCTGGTTGACTTCAGCGACCAGTGTGTCGGCTGCAAAATCGTCATACGCCGCGATCGCCGCCTTCGCCCAGACGTCCGGCGTGCGGCCCTGGATCGTGCGATCCGCGAGCACATACGCTCGGCCGTCGATGCCAAGACCCGCAACGACGATCCCGCACGCGTCCGAGCGCGCGGTTGACGTCACCGGCGGATCGATCGCGACGATCACGCGCCGCATCTCGGGCGCCGCGTCCATGCGGGCTTCTTCGATCCAACTGCGCCGCCACAGACTTTCCGAACTCTCCTCGACCAGTTCGCCAAGCAGTTCCTGGCGTCCGATCACGGACCCTGCATAGCGCCGCGTCATCTCGGCCAGAAACATCGGCGCGAGATTGTCGGCGTTATCGGCCGTTGCGAGATGCACCGTCGCGGTCGCCGCGTCGCGCATCAGCTTTTTCAAAAACACACTGGGACGCGGCGTCGTCGTCACGACCGTCTGCGGATTGTCGCCGAGGCGCAATCCGAACTGCAGCATATCCCAGGCCGCTTCCGCGCCACGCCACTTCGCGAGTTCATCGCACCAGGCGTGCGAGAACTGCGGACCGCGCAGCGCTTCGCATTCGTCCGCCGAAAACAATTCGGCAATCGCCCCGTTCGGCCACGTCAGCTTGCGCTTCGACGGCTCGAACATCGGCCGTTCGCGCGCGGGGTGAATTGCGAGCAGCCCCGACACGCCCTCGACCATGACGTTGCGAACGTCATGAATAGTTTTGCCGACAAGTGCTATGCGAGCCTTTGTTTGAGCGTTGCGACTCCGCTTCGCGGAGCGGGCCGCAACGCGCGGGACTTCCTTTTCCCCTTGGGGAGAAGGTGGGCGACGCCCGGATGAGGGGGCCGTTATATTCCTCGAACGAGACGACAGCCCCCTCACCCCAACCCTTTCCCCAAGCGGAGAGGGAGAAGCGAAGTCTTCGCCCAGCGCAACGCTGCGCACCCACTCCGCGCCCGCCCGCGTCTTGCCGGAGCCGCGTCCGCCGAGCAGCAACCAAACTTTCCATGTTGCGCCTTCCGACTCGCGTTCCGCGAGCCGGCCGGAAGGCGCAGGCATTGTGGCCTCGTTCGTTGCATTCGAAATCAAATGCTCCGCTGCTCCGCACCCGGCGGCCGGCTCCCCGGTAGGGGAGTCGCCGGGTGCAAAGTAAGGAGTCAGTTGCTCATCCCGCGCCCAAACCTGCCAGTCGTGCGTCAAAAATTCGAGTTCGGCTTCACTCAGCGCCGCCAGATCGCTTGCCAAGTGCCCGTTGGCGCTGGAGGCGCTCAAGGCGTTCCGCAATTGCGCGGCGTAGGTCTTCCGCATGCGCGAGCGCCTCCTTGTCGTGGCTACCGCTGGCCTTCGTCATCGCCTTCTTTATGTCGCGCTGCATCTCAACGGCTTTCTCCAGACTGTTCGTGATTTGCGACAGCGCCCGCGACGCCCGCTCACGATCCTGCGAGGTCTTGCCGGTTTGCTTTTCAAGCTTGTTCAACTCGCCGTCGATCGTGGCGTAGACACGCTGGACGAGCGCAATCGGCGCATTCCTTGTTTGCGCCGTTCGGCTCGTCTTCTTCGAGCCCGCAGCACGGCGCGTTGCCGATCGCAACGGCCAGCCGCGATCTTTGGCAGCCGTGCTCAATTCGATCGACGTCAGTCCGAGCGATTGCGCAATGTCGGACACCTTGATGCTGTGATCGGCGTACTGCTTCTCCGCCGTCACCCACGCCGCGGCGGTGACCGCCTTTCGAGCCGCCATCGCCGCACTCCATGTCTGACTGTCAGACGCGCCGCGTACCCGCGCTCAGCGTCCGAAAAATTCCAAAAATAAAGGCGCCGGAGCATCCCTGCTCTCGCCGCCTACTTTTCCGACCATACAAAAACACTACCTCAAGACCGTCGCGCTGTCCAGAAAAATATATAGTTATCAATAAACTAAGCGTTCGTTTTTTATGGCGCGTGGCGACTCGCGTTCCGCGAGCCGGCCGCCACGCGCGGAGCACCTTTTGTTGGCGCCTTCCGACTCTCCTTCGTCGAGCCGGCCGGAAGGCGCGTCTCTTCACTCCGGAAAATCGGGGATGATGTAGCGGTAGTAGTTTTCCATCTTCACGCGCTTCTCGTTCATCGCGAAGCCGCGCACCGAAATGCCGGCTTGATGCACCGTCTCGGCCGATCCCGACACAAGCGGATGCCACCACGCGAGATCGCGGCCTTCACCGATCAAACGATACGCGCACGTCGACGGCAGCCATTTCAATTCGCGCACTTTCTCAAGCGTAATATCGATGCAATCCGGCATCAGCTTGAAGCGGTTCGGGTAGTTCGAGCATCGGCATGTCTTCACTTCGAGCATCGAACACGACAGCCGCGTCAGATGAATGTCGGACGTATCCTCGTCTTCGAGCTTCACCATGCAGCAGCGCGCGCACCCGTCGCAGAGCGCTTCCCACTCGTCGCGGGACATCTGCTCCAGGGTCTTCGTCTGCCAGAACGGACGCTCGTCGCTCACGCCGCAATACTCCTTTCGGGGCACGCGAATCGCGCCGCCTCCCGCTTGTCCGTCCTACCATCCGCGCGGACTTGCAGTCCTGCTGCAAATAACCACAATTTGGGCGTCTTGGGAGAGATCGCTTAGTCTGTTTTCGAGGCAATGGGTTAGCTGGGGCGATATAATCGGGGACGGCCGCACTATTTTCGCGCCGCCGCACCGCCGCTCCTAGACTTGAGCGTGCGACGGCGTACAACGCAGCTCAGCAGTGTGCTTGCCGGAACCGCAGACACTGGTTCGATACCGTTGGGATGGCATACGTTTGAACGACTGGTTCAACAAGCAAGGCGGCCGTGACCGCATCATCGATTGGCTCGGACTTGATTCCAAAATCAACTCCGTCCTGACCGACGCTTGGTCGCGCACCAAAGATTATTGGAACGCCGGATCGTCGTTCTTCGCGCGCTTCCAGTTGACCGGATGGCGCCGCCTCGTCAACGAGGCCGCATCGGAATCGTTCACGCTTGCGATGGGCGGATTCGTTCTGCTTTACGCCGCAGCGTTACCCGCGCTGCTCGAATTCGATGAAAGCAAATTCCAAACCGGAAAGTTCGCCGTCAAGTTCCTCGACATCAACGGCAACGAACTCGGCAAGCGCGGCATCCTGCATAACGACAGCGTGCCGCTTGCGGAAATTCCCGACGCCCTCATCAAGGCGACGCTCGCGACCGAAGACCGCCGCTTCTTCGAGCACTACGGCATCGACGTCTACGGCACGTTGCGCGCGCTGGCGACCAACGTGCAGGCGAACGAAGTCGTGCAAGGCGGCTCGACGCTGACGCAGCAGCTCGCCAAGAACCTGTTCCTATCGTCGGAGCGATCGCTCGAACGCAAAATCAAAGAGCTGTTCCTGTCGTTCCTGCTCGAAAGCCGCTACTCGAAGCGCGAGATCCTCAAACTCTATTTCGACCGCGCCTACATGGGTGGCGGCGCATTCGGCGTCGAAGCCGCCGCCCAGTACTACTTCGGCAAATCGGTCCGCGAGGTGACGATGCCGGAAGCAGCCCTCATGGCCGGTCTTTTCAAGGCACCCGCAAAGTACGCACCGCACGTCAATCTCGCGGCATCGCGAGCGCGCACGAACGAAGTCTTGGACAACCTCGTCGAAGCCGGCTTCTACACCGCCGGTCAGGTACAAGCCGCGCGTCTCAATCCGGCGAAGACGATCGACAACCGCGTCGCGACCAGCCCCGACTGGTTCCTCGATTGGGCCTATGACGAAGTCCAGCGCCTCGCCGAGGGCAAGGGCCAATACGTTCTGACCGCGCGCACGACCGTCGACATGAACCTGCAGCGCCATTCGGACGAAGCCATCAACGCCGCGCTGCGCAAAGACGGCCGCAGCAACCGCATCAATGCCGGTGCGATGGTCGTCATGGAAACCGACGGCGCAGTCCGCGCCATTACCGGCGGTCCCGACTACGGCGAAAGCCAGTTCAACCGCGCAACCAAAGCCAAGCGTCAGCCCGGCTCGTCATTCAAGGTCTACGTTTACGCCGCGGCGCTCGAAAACGGCTACTCGCCTGAGTCGAGCGTGCGCGATGCGTCGCGCTCGTGCGGACCGCGCGGATGGTCGCCGCAGAACTACGGTGGCGGGCATGGCTCCGGCGGACGCATGCCGTTGTGGCTCGCGCTCGCCAAATCCTACAACACGGTTGCGGCCGAACTCTCGTTCGCGGTCGGACGCGAAAAAGTCATCGAGATGACCCAGCGCCTCGGCATCACAGGCGTCAAGAAAACCTGCTCGATGGCGCTCGGCGACGGCGGCATCTCGATCATCGAACACGTCGGCGGCATCGCCACGTTCGCCAATGGCGGCAAGCTCGCAAGGCCCTACGGCATTCTCGACATCACGACGTCGAAGGGCGACCTGTTGTACTCGCGCGAACGCGACGAAGGCGAACGGCCGCAAGTCGTCGATCCCAAGGTTGCCGGGCAGATGAACTGGATGATGCAGAAGGTCGTCGAGGAAGGCACCGGCCAGGCCGCCAAACTCGATTTCACCTATTCCGCCGGCAAGACCGGCACATCGACGGGTCCGAAGGACGCCTGGTTCGTCGGCTTCACCGGCAAATATGTTGCCGGCGTCTGGCTCGGCAACGACGACAACCGGCCGATGTCGGGTGGATCGCGCGGCGTCACCGGTGGACAGTTCGCGGCGCCCATCTGGCACAACTTCATGGCGGTCGCGCATACCGACATGAATATCCCGCCCATTCCGGGCATCGCGATCCATCCCGTGCAAATGGCCGAGCAGGCCCGTATTGCCGAATTGCGCGCTGCTGAAATCGCCGCCGGCAATATTTCCGCGAGCACGCTCGACGGCAAGCCGACGAGCGCCATGTCCGATCAAACCCGCGACACCTTGAAGAAGCTTGCGGTCGCCTTGCGCAAGGCGAGCGGCATCAGCGAGCCACCCGGTTCTACGACCGGATCGATACCATCGAACGCACCCGACCAGAAATCGGCACCAGTGGCACCGCCCGCACCGCAGCCGAGCAAGCAAGGCGCGTTGCCGTCGCCGTCGTTCGCCAGCACCACGGAGACGGCGCGCCGTGGCATCCATTGAAGTCCCTCGCGGCGATCTTCCGCACGGCGGTAATCGCGATCCCGAACCTTGGCGGCGCGCAGCGCGCGAAATCGCAGCGCTGCTCACGCGCTTGATCGGCGTTGCCATCGCTGTCGCCGTCGTCATCTCAGCCGGCATCTGGACCAGCCGCACGATGATCGCGCGCGGCTACGAAGTTTCGACCGACACCTACGGCGCCTGGCGTCACTGGCGCAGTGAAGGCCGCGCCGACGCCGATCCGTACACGCGCGCGCATCTCTCCAATAGCGGCATGCTGCGCATTTCGTCCGATAGTGCCGGCATATTCGAAGCCTCTGCCGATGACGGCGGCGCGCGGCTGCATTCGTCGTGCAATTACGTCATCGAAGGCAACGACATGGGCCGCCTCTGGTGGAGCCTGACGGTTTTCAACACATCGGGCGAAGTGATCGCCAACGACGCCGGCCGCTACGCCTTCACGAGCGACACGGCCGCCCTCAACCCCGACGGCTCATTCATCATCACGCTCGGACGCGACGCGCGTCCCGGCAACTGGCTGCCGACGAGCGGCGCCGGGCGGCTGATCCTGAACTTCACGATCCTCGATCCGTCGACGGGTCTATCGGACGACGACCGCGCCGAACGCAACAGTCTTCTGCCCGCCGTCCGCCGTGAGGGCTGCTCATGACGGCGCGCGCGCTTCCCGTCTCGCGGATCCTGCCGCGCTTCCAGCCGCGCTATCTGCTGCTGCTGCCGGTTGCGACCGCGATCGTGCACATCGTCGCGACGTTCGTTGCCATGTCGAACACGCGCGCCTCGGCGTATCAACGCCTGCAATCGGCCTTGCCGCTGAATACCATGCAAGTCCTGCAGCCGATTTCACCCGAGCATCAGCCGCTGCCCTTCATGTCGTCCGACGCGCGGTACGCGATCTGCAAGTTTTCATCCGCCGCCGGTCCCGTCGCGGTATCCGCACTTCTGCCGGATCGTGGCTGGACGCTCGGCGTCTATCATCCCGACGGAACGACCGCGTACTTCGCCGCCGGCTCGTTCTCGCGCACGACGAACGTCGCCTTCGCGCTTCTCGCAGGCGATGATCGCTTTGTCGGATTGTCGCCGCAAAATGCCGGCGCTGAGACGGCCGGTGCGGCAGCCCAGTTGACGGTTGCGGCGCGTGAAGGATTGATCGTTGTCCGCGCGCCAGACCGTGGCCAGGCCTATCGCCAATCGGATGACGCCGTGCTGGCACTCGCCAAATGCACAGGCCGCGCTTTCTAGACCTTGCATTTTAAGGCCGCGCCTTCTAAGGGGCGCGGCGTTCATTCCAAATCGTACAGCCCGCGATCAGTGGTCGCTGGCTTCGATCTCTAGGCGGTCGCGGCGGCGCTGGCGGCGCTTGCTGCGCTGGCGTGGTGTTTCTTCAGTCCGTTCGTAGCGGACGCCTGGAAAGAAGACGATTTCTGCCGGACGGCCCGAGCCGTTGCCGGATACGCGACTACCGCTCCGATGTTCATGCCGGAATGCTAAAATGGTCGCCATCAGTGACCCCTGTTGCACGGCGCTCCCGCGCGCTTCGCAATCGGCATCCTTTTGTCCGACGCGTCCCCACTGATCTGCAATTGCACAGGCGTACTGCAGAAGAGGACAGCACCGCGGATACCAGAATCGGCGCTGGTTCGATTGAACGTCCGAGATGTTAACCGGGCGTTAAAACAATCCGATGCCGCCGCATCACAACTGTTTCAACGATGGTTATAGCAAAGGAGTCGTAGCAGCGGTGCCACATCCGTCGCGTGTTTCGCTAAAGCGCGACGGATCTATGACTGAGCCAGTTCATCGCCGAGAAAATGCCGGCCGTCGCGATCCTCGACCTCGACGATCCAGACATCGCTATCGAAGCGGCGCTCGCGCGCGAGCACGTCGTCGGCTTCCGCTTCGGTGACGAACGCACCGCCCAACGCTGCAACCCAGCGCCGGTCAACGTCGGCATCTTCCAGACCTGCCGGCGCGGGCGCGAAGATTGCCGCCATCCGGTCGCCGCGCGTCACCTTGATGAAGATCGCGCCGGCATCGTCGTCGCCGTGATTGAGAACAGCGCCCATCGCACCGTTGACGGCACAACGGCGCAAATAGGCTTTGACCCAGATTTCCGATTTCAGGCGCATGATGCGGCCGTCCAGGCTTTTCTTCTGTGAGAAGTAAGGAAATGCAACAAAGGCCGCAGCCGAATCGGCAGTATCCTTACGCGGTTTTACGCGCCGAGGTACCCATGTATTTTTATACGGACATATTCTTGCTGGTTCTATGCGCAATCGCCTACTGGGCGCACCATCAGGCGGCGGAACGCTACGCGATCACACGTATCGTGCGGACACAGGGCCACGCTTTCGAGACGCTCAATAGCCTCGACGACATCAAAAAGAACATCCTGCTCGTCGAGATCAAGTGGTTGTGCATCGGCATTGTTCTCAGCGCCGTCATCGCCCAACAGCTTTACTAGCGCTGTGCCGGCTTGACCTTGGCGACCGGCGGCACGGCGGGCTGCGCCTGCAGCCGCGTCAACCGGCTGACGAGCGGGCCGGATATGCGACCGCTTTCAGGTAGCTTCTGGTCGATTTCGAATTCGCGGATGGCGCGCGCCAACTCATCGCTTTGATTGCCGTCGATTTTGCCGACCGCATAGCCGCGGGCCGTCAACTGCTGCTTGACAGTGCGGATCACGGTGTCGGCTTGATCACCCGCCGTCCGGCTTGCCGCGCGGTTCGACGGCGATGGGGCGGAACTTCCGAGCACGATCCGGCTCAACAAATCCTGCGTCGCGCCCGCCGTCAGCGGCAGGCCGTAATCGTGCTCATAAGCCATGATGGCAGCCCGCGTCATAAGTCCTGCAACGCCATCCGGAGAGCCGGCCGCGTAACCGCGTGCATTCAGTTCTCTTTGAATACCCCGGACGACATCCGGCATACCGTTGGTCTGCGCAAAAGCGATCGGCGGAGCGCTGTTCGCCGGCGCGGAAGCAGGGGCAGTACTCGCAGCCGGCTCGGCGGCGCTCGACATTTCCCAGCCTGCCGCCGGTTGCGGCGCTGATGCGCCAATCGCCGACGTTTCGATCGCGCGGTCGCCGCGCTGCTCTTGCAACGCCAGCAAATTGATCGCGACGCTCACCGTCAGCAGCAAAAAAGTTGCGCTCGCAATTTTGAGTTCGGCGGCGGTCATGACTACTCCGGTCGTCGCCGCGCGTGCGGCCTGCTCCGACTATCCAACGCAGCCGTTAAGACCTTCTTAACCGTCGGCCGTGGCCGGCAAAAAATCCGTCAAATTTGAATCAAATTTGGCTCGAATGTGTTGGAAATGCTTGTCTAATTGCAATGCCTTCGTCCGCGTTTTCTTGATGCCGCAATGCTAAGCCTAGTGGTGCGAAATGAATTCGCGTGCACGTCACGGGCGAAAACCGTGACGCTCAGTAGAGTATGGGCGATGGGTTTGTTCAGATTGGCGATCGTAGTCGCAGTGGGCGTCAGCCTATTGCCGGCCGAGCGCGAAAAACAAGACCAGTTGTATGAGCGCGCAGCCAGCGCCGCCAACTGGACGCTGACATTCTGCGATCGCAACGCTGAGACGTGCGCGAAGGCGGTGACGTTCTGGGAAGAGTTCTCCAAAAAAGCTGAATTCGGCGCCAAACTGGCGCTCGACGTCATGCGCGACCAAGCGGCGTCCGGAGACGACGACAAAGCCGCGCCCGCAAACTATGAGACCGCCGTTCCCCGAACACCAACCTTGAGTCCGGGCACGCTGACGCCCGACGACGTCAAACCCGCGTGGCGCGGCAAAACCGCCAATAAAGCCGGCATCTAATACGGCTTTGATCGTGCGCCCTTGCACCCGCGGCGCCAGAGCGCCTATGTGACTGAGAGATGCCGCGCGATTACCGCTGCGGCCTAAGGTCATGCAATGCCGCTCGACGCCATCACAACCGATTTCGAATTGCTGGACGATTGGGAAGATCGTTACCGCTACGTTATCGAACTTGGCCGCGCGCTACCCGCATTCCCTGACGCACTTCGCACCGACGCCAACAAAGTTCGCGGCTGTGCCAGTCAGGTCTGGCTCGCGACAGAGCCGAACACGACATCGTCAGGACAGCCCGGCATGGCGATGCAGGGCACGAGCGACGCCATGATCGTCCAAGGTCTGATCGCCGTCCTTTTCGCCATCTACGAAGACAAGTCGCTGGACGAAATTCTATCGACAGACGCCCAGGCGATTTTTGCTGGTCTCGGGCTTAAAGAGCATCTGACGCCGCAACGGTCGAATGGCCTCGCATCGATGGTCGAACGTATCCGTAGCGACGCGCGGAGCTTATCGGGCGGTTGACGCCGTCCCGCCGTCGGCTTGGCCCTGATCGTCGTCGTTCGAAATCTTGGGCCTGTAATCAGGCGTACCCCAATGGCTCGGCCGCGCGCGCGACGCATGTGCGGTCCCGGCCTCAGACAGAAATCCGTAATGGCGCGCGAGCTGGCGCAACGCGATCTGCAGGACGACTTTGCCGGCGCGCTGCGGCCACCGGCCGGACTTCTCCGCCTGCTCCAATCCCTTCAAGTGACAGCAGACGTCGATTAACATTCCTGCGAGGTCTGGCCCGACGGCTTTGAGCGCCAGGCGCACACGCTCGCGCGCTGCGATTGCGTAGTCCGACATGTCGGCGCCGTGGCTTGGGGCGCTGAGCCGTCCGCCGCCGCCGTCGCGCACCAGCCCTGACCAGTTCGCGGTGACGCGCGGCGTCATTTGTCCAAACCAGAAATCCGCCCGAAGGCGCTCGCCGGCGCGGACTTCAGCATCGGACAACATCGGATTGCCGTCCTTGTCTTTGCGCCGCGCCAGCCACGCGAGCGGGCTCTCGTCGAGATTGACGGACGGTGCATCGGCGGTGGCGCGAGCGTGCTCGGCTGCGGTCATGCTAACGCTCCCGATCTACTGGTTCTGAAAATAGTTGGCCGGCCGCAGCACCATCACCGGCACCGCCCACTCCAGCAGATCGAGCGCGCGATCGAACATCGGATCATCGCGCCGGTTCTCGATCGTCAAGCACGCGTGGGCAACGGTGGTGCGATCGCGACCGAACAATTCACCGGCCTGCCGCATCGTCAAACCGCATCCGACGTGGGCGATGTACATCGCCACCTGCCGCGCGAGCGCGATGCGGGCAACGCCACGGCTGACCTGGCCAAGCGCTTCCAGCTCAACGCCGAAGACACGCGTTACGGCGAGTTCGATCGCCAACCGCATTTGATTTCGCCGCACTGCAACGGCACAAGTTGCATCGGGCACAAATGAAAGGGATTGTTCCTGCGATGGCGGCGTGGGGGAAACGAAGCACATCAATCAACCTCGAACTTCTGATCGCGTGTTGCACTGACGCCCGTCACCAGCGGCGTCTTCGATGCCCACACTGTACGTCAATTCAAAACGCACGCAGCTCAATCCACGCGCAATCGTCAACGGCGGGGATAAGTCGTTTACCGTGTAAGTTTGCGATTTGCGTTTTACGCAATCAACCCGCCCAAATTCGTCATGGCCGCGGAGGCGGCCATCCAGCCAAGCCTGCGATTGATCGCGATGGTCCAGCTTGGATGGATCCCCGCCTTCGCGGCGATGACGGCATTCGGAGCAACGGCAACATTGACGGTTGATGAAGTGCTCGGTGATCGACGCGCAAAAAAGTTATCCCCCTCGTCGGCTGTGCCCGCAGACTTGGCGGATGACAAACATCCCGCACACCACAGCATCAGACATCCGCCGCCGCGAAGACCTCAAACGCCTGTTGCCGATGTGGCCAGCCGAATTAGCCGACCTCTCGCTCGCCGGGCGGCGGCACATCATCCGGCATCTCGAACGGGCACTCCGCGCCGAACGCCGCCGCGGCCGCGCCGGGCACTTCGCCTACAGCATCAGCCGGCACGCGGCGCTGATTGCGAATTGCAAACAAGAACGCGCGGCGCTCGTTGCTTTCGAGATCGCGACGCTCGGCGCTTCAAAAGTCCGCGCGCAAAAAAGCCCGCCTCAAAAGGGCGGGCCTCTCTAACGTCCCGGTTCCGGATGACTGCCTACTTCTCGCGGCGCATACCGAGGCCCATCTTCTTGGCAAGCTGCGAGCGCGCCTGCGCATAGTTCGGTGCGACCATCGGATAGTCGTGCGGCAGACCCCACTTCTCGCGGTACTCTTCCGGCGACAAGTTGTAATGCGTCCGCAAATGCCGCTTCAGCGATTTGAATTTTTTGCCGTCTTCGAGGCAGATGATATAATCCGGCATGACGGATTTCTTGACCGCAATTTTCGGCTTGGCCTCTTCGCGCTCGACCGGTGCCGCGCGGCCGGCAGCGCGGCTCAATGCGGCGTGTGTTTCGGCGATCAAGTTGGGCAGTTCGGCCGGTGCGATCTCATTGCGGCTGACGTAAGCGGCCACGATCGAAGCGGCGATATTCACGAGCTCGGCAGGACCCGAACTATCCATTGATGTCGTCCTTACCTGTATCCATCACATCCGGCATTTGCGGCGGTATACTCTCGAATACTTGCCGAAATGCCCAATCTCAAGCTCAGACCCGTCCCAAGCTTCGAGTTTCGGCAGTCTATCCACGCTTTCAATCGAGCGCATCCGATTTGGCTTGTCAATATCGCCAGACCTACACACGCTTGTCATGAATAATTCTTGAGCTGACTTGCAGAGCCGGATTGCATAACAGGTATAGCAGGACGATTTCCCTCCTCGCCCGTCAACGCTTCTCAGAGAGACCACATGCTCCTATCGCGTCCCGCCACGCCAGCGCCCCTCGCCGAACGCCGCCCTGTTACGACCACGCATCACGGCGTTACGCTGACTGACGACTACGGCTGGCTGCGCGCGCAAAACTGGCAGGAGGTGATGCGCAAACCGCATCTGCTTGACGCCGGCATTCGCGACTACCTCGAAGCCGAGAACGCTTACACGGCGAGCGTACTCGCGCCAACACAAGAGCTGCAAGAGACGCTCTTTCAGGAAATGAAAGCCCGCCTCAAGGAAGACGACCGCCAAGTGCCGCAGCCACACGGTCCGTTTGAATACTTTCCGCGCTTCGTCAAAGGCGGGCAGTACGCACAGATGTGCCGTATTCCGCTTGGCGGGTCGCCCGACGACGCGACCGTCCTGCTCGATGGCAACGCCGAAGCCGCGGGCAAGAAGTACTGGGATCTCGGCGGCGCGGCCCACAGCGACGATCACAAGCTGCTCGCCTATGCGACCGACCACAAGGGGTCCGAACTCTACACCATCCGCATCCGCGACCTCGCAACGGGCGCCGATCTCGCAGACGAAATTCCTGACACCCGCGGCGGCATGATCTGGGCGCGCGACAGCAAGACGTTGTTTTACGTGAAGGTCGACGACAATCAGCGTCCGCAGTTCGTCTACCGGCACACGGTCGGGACACCGGCGAGCGACGACGTGCTCGTTTATGAAGAAAAAGACAGCGGCATGTTCGTCGGTATCGGCAGCACGCAGTCGCACAAGTTCATCACCATCGAAGTCCATGACCACGACACGAGCGAAGTGCACCTGATCGACGCCGACGCACCGGATTCGCCGCCGCGCATCGTTGCGCCGCGCAAACCTGGTCACCAGTACGGCGTCGAGCATCACTGGTCGCATCTGATCATTACGACGAACTCAAATGATGCCGAAGACTTCCGCATCGTGCAGGCGCCTGTGCATTCACCCGGCATCGAGAGCTGGCGCGAGATCGTTCCGCACCGGCCAGGGCGGCTGATTATCGAGACGGCGGTTTTCGAAAACCATATGGCACGCCTCGAACGCGAGGACAGCCTCCCGCGCATCGTCATCACGCCCTTAGTCGGCGCCACGGAAGTCTATCGCGATATCCTCGACACCGCGAACGAACATTCGATCGCCTTCGACGAGGAAGCCTACGCACTCGGCATGTCGTCAGGCTACGAGTTCGACACGGCGCGCATTCGCTTCACGTATTCGTCTCTGACGACACCGGCGGAGACCTACGATTACGACATGGCGACGCGCGAGCGGACGTTGCGCAAGCGCCAGGAAATCCCGAGCGGGCACAATCCGGCCGACTATGTCACGCGCCGGCTTTTTGCGCCCTCATACGACGGTGCGCTTGTGCCCGTGACACTGCTCTACAAAAAGACGACGCCTCTTGATGGTTCAGCGCCGCTGTTCCTCTACGGCTATGGTTCGTATGGCATCGCGATGCCGGCTGCGTTCTCGACCGGCCGATTGTCGCTCGTCGATCGCGGTTTCATTTTCGCGATCGCGCACATTCGCGGCGGAAAGGACAAGGGCTACCGCTGGTACACCGACGGCAAGCTCAAAGCCAAGACCAACACGTTCAAGGATTTCATCGCGGCGGGCGAGTATTTGGCCGCACAAGGCTTGACCCAGCGCGGGCGCATCGTCGCCAACGGCGGCTCGGCCGGCGGCATGCTGATGGGTGCGGTTGCCAACATGGCGCCGGACTTATTCCACGCGATCATCGCCGACGTGCCGTTTGTCGATGTGCTGAACACGATGCTCGACAAGACGTTGCCGCTGACGCCGCCCGAATGGCCCGAATGGGGTAACCCAATCGAGAGCGCCGACGACTTCGCGACGATCAAGAGCTATTCGCCTTACGATAACGTCGAGGCGAAGAACTACCCGCACATCCTCGCGCTTGCGGGGCTCACCGATCCGCGCGTCACCTACTGGGAACCGGCCAAGTGGATCGCGCAGCTGCGCGCACGCAATGCGAGCGACAACCTCGTGCTGCTCAAGACCAACATGGGTGCGGGCCACGGCGGCGCCTCCGGCCGCTTCGACAGCTTGAAAGACACCGCTTTGAACTTCGCATTTGCATTGGCTGTCGCGGGTAAGGCTGAAGTCTAACAGCTTCGCTCATTCATCATGGCCGCGAGACGGGCATGACGATCGCACAAAAAACAAAGGGCTCCGCGAGGAGCCATTTTTTATTGACCTTTGCGGGTCCGCCTTGCGGAGCCGGCCGAAAAGCGCGCAAACAAAAAGGCCCCCTTTCGGGGGCCTGATCGTTTCCAAGAAGCAGCGTTAAGCTGCAACCGTGTCGAAGAGAGGCGGTTTCGTAGCCTCCTCGAGTGCAAGATCGGACTTCAGTGCAATTCCAATGTACCGTACTCGACCGGCGACTTTCTCCTTCTTAACACCGAGGTCGGCGAATTCACGCGCGAAGCTCGGAAGTGCAGAGGGTTCCTTGTTCTTGGCATCACACCAAGAGCAATAGTCTTCGTAAAGTTGAGTAGCAGTGACACTCGATCCGTCCTGGACCTCGACATTCTCCTTGTAGAAACGTTCAGTGTTGGTTTCAGGCGCAATACGTCTTGCTGGAACCTGCTTGGCTTCAATCGCACGCACTTCAGGTTGGCGAGCCACAACTGACTGGGCTTCGGCAATCTGGGCTTCGATCTGAAGCGGCTCGACGACAGGTGCTTCGATAGGTCTATCGAGCGTCTTGTTGTCGTTGGCACCAGAACGCGGCTTTCTCGTCTGAACAGCGGCCGGTGTGAGCACCGGAGCTGCCACCGCTGCCGCAGCGGTGTTGTCATCTGCTGCAACCATTCGCGGAGCAGCAGGCGCCTTGACGTCATAGAGACGCCACTGGCTGAAGGCGACGTACATGCCGAAGCCCGATCCGATTTCGAGCAGCAGCGCGACGAAGATCGTCAAAGCCATCTGCACGTTTTCGATCGTGACGCCCGGGATGAACACCGCCGCGAGGTCCGTCAGCACGCGAGCCTGAGGATCTGCGTCCGACATCGCTGTCGTGCCTTCCATGGCGGCGAGCTTGGACTTGATTTCAGCAATGCGATCGTTCGCTTGCTGACCGCCGCTTGCTGACGCAAGTTCGGCGTTGAGCGCGTGGAACTGCTGACAGAACTTCTGCTCCGATTTGGAGGAGGCGTCCTTACAGCCATTCGACCATTTCCATGCGGCCTGAGACTTGTGAGCCTCGATCGCACTCTGCACGGCCTCATAAGGACGATGCTGCGGAATCCAGCCCGATTGCTCTTCGGCCTTTTTCAGCTCGGCGCGCAGATCTTGATAGACCTGAGCGGTTTGAGCGCGATGACCGGAGGTATCGGCCCGGTTCAGAGCAGCGTGACCAAGCGCCGAGGTCATGGAGTAGGCCGTAACGACCACCCATACCAGCGCCGAGGCAGCAGCCTGCGACCAGACTTTATTTTTTACTGCGGCGAAGAAAAAGAACGGCACTAATGCCTTGAAACAATCCGCCGCGGCAGATGCCGCGCCGTAGATTTGGCCGTCCATCTCGGTCCGTCCGAGACTAAAGCCAAACCGCCAGTTCATTGCAGCGGACACGGCGAGCAATACGCCGGCTGCAAGAACCCCCAACACGCCTAAAACGTGTCTCATAGAAGCCCTCTCCTGTGCGAGGGCCGGTTCAACGCGAAACAATAGACCGGCCATTTCGGTCTTTTCCGGTTGTCTGTGAGGAGGGCTCAGACCGCCGTAACTCTCAAATGCAATACGGGCGCAACGACACCGCCTACGTCATCCTTCGCCCGTTGAGCTCCGGCGTCATCCCCATGACATCCGGCAGACGAAAAAATGAGCACACGACCGTCACGCTTGAGAGCTTCGCGATGCCTCAGGCTTCAAAGGTATCCACAGTCAGCTTCGCCGCTCGAACCTGAATGTGGACAAGGCCTTTTGCCTGTGCACAGCATTACTGGATAACACGCAAGACACGTCCCCTCGTTAACGAGCGTTAATCGATTCGTTTCGAATTGTTAAGAGAATCATACCGATAGCGAATCGGCCAACACGCTCAGTGGCAGCGCTGCAACCCGGCTGTGCCGCCAAAGCCCCAGTTGATAGTCCCCCGCTCATCCCGCGATTATCAACACGTCATCCCCACAAGCCTTTGAGTTATCGACAGGCCTGCCCGCTTTTTGGACAACAGATTCTTGCGGACGCGCGCCGGTTTGATGCAGCGGCAATTCTGGTTTTGGTTTATGATGCCGCAGACAAACGGTGCAGGCGGATCGTCTTTGTCCAAACAGCACTGCACCGCTGGCCCTCGCGCCCTCACGAGAGAGCCCACGACAGAGAGAACGGCGGCCGGTCGCGGCTGAAACCAGTTCCCAAACTTTCGAACACAATGAAGGCATCGTCGGTTACGTCGTCAGGGTTTTAAGTCGCGTCGGGGAAGGAGTTTAAGTATGGAACGTCTCGGCGGAGCCCTCATGGTGCTGGCTGGCGTTGCGCTTGGCGGATACGCCTTCCTGCCGTCGCCAAACGGCGAGCTTGAAAATTCAACTGCAGTGACACGGATCGTCGGCGCACCTGATGGCGATGTGCGATTGGTTGCGTCACCAACGGTCGTGCCTGCAAGCAATGCGCAGACAGGCGTTGCAGGTTCGGCGACCGTTCGAGTGTTTTCGCCCAGCGCGCCTCTCGTCGTGGCGACACCGGGTGCAACCGGCGCTTCAACGACCACCTGGACCGCCGTCGTCACGCCGGAGCGTTCGGGAAACGCCACTTTTAAATCTCCGAAGGCAGGTGACGCCGAAGCGCGCGCGCATTTGACAAGCGATCTGCAGCGAGAGCTGAAGCGCGTTGGCTGCTACGGCGGCGAAATCAACGGCGCCTGGACGCAATCGACGCGGCGCGCGATGGCGCTGTTCATGGAGCGGGTCAACGCGACGCTGCCCGCCAACGAACCAGATTACATTTTGCTGACTCTCGTACAGGGTCACGCGGCCCTGGCGTGCGGCACCGATTGCCCCGCCGGAGAAGTCTATGGCAGCGATGGCCGCTGCTTGCCGGCAGCCGTCGTCGCGCAAGCCAATCGTCGCGCGCAACGCTACGAAGAACGCCTCGCCGAGCGCCGCGAAATCGAGCATCGCAAAGCCGCCCAGCAGGAACAGCTCGCAGCAGAACAACGCGTTGCCGAAGCTCGCCGCATCGCCATCGCGCAACGCACGGAGGCGGCGCGGCTCGCCCAAAATCGCGTGATTGAGCGGCGCAATGCGCAGCGTCTGGCAGCCGCGACCAATGCGACCGGAACCGTCGGCGGCATGAAGCCGGCGCAGGTCGCGACAGTCAACTCTGAGCGTTTGCCGTGGCTCGATGATCCAAATTTAGCGGGCGACAATCGCACGTCTGCTGATACGTCGGCGGCGGCGACGGCAACTGCGGCCGCAACGCCGCGCGCGGCGCCGCTCCCGGGTATGATGGCGATCGGCGGTCCGCGCACGGCAGCGATTGCCGCGACGCCCCCCGCAACCGTCGGCGAACCGTCGATTGCCGGATCGGCCGGTGCCATGCGCGAAACGATTGCGCGCGACAGCACCGATCGCGACGATCTCACAACCCAACGCTCTTATGTCATCACCGCACCCGAACCGCGCCCGGCCGTGCGTCCAATGCCAATACGTGAGGCGGCGCTCGTCGCGGGACTTCCCGGTACGAAATCCGGCGCCAGCGAACGGCCGGACGATTTTGCCGATCAGCAGCCGCCGGCGTTCCGCAAATATGCACCGGCCAAAATTATCCGCCGGCCGTCGGCCGACTATGGCGCACCGCGTATCAAGCGGAAGTACTACGGCTACAACGGCGGCGGCAAAACGCGGCGCGGACAGCCACGGCCCGGCACACCCCGCTACAATGTGATGCTGTCGCTGGGTGGCATCTACTAAGAGACGTCGGTACCGGCGCGCAGCCATGCGAGATACGGCGCGTTCACCGCGGTGACGGACAACGCCAGGATCGCCGGCGTGTCGTAGCCGTGTAGCTTGTGAACCGCATCAGCCGCTGCGCGAAAAGCCTCGCCCGGCATCTTGGCGAGCAGAACGGCCTCATTGGCAACCTCTGTCCGGCCCTCCCAGACGTAGATTGACGTCATCGCCGGCAGCACATTCACACAGCCTGCCAATCGGCGCTCAACCAGCGTCCGCCCGGCGTTAACCGCCTCCTCGTGGGTTGGAAACGTCGTGTAAAGGATCACGGCCACACAGTCGGCCGAAAGCGCGCCCGAAAGCACGATTTCATCTCGCCCCTTGTCGTTTTCCATCAACTGCGCCAGCCTCCCGGTCCCAATCTGCCCGCGTCGCCTGCCATTTCGAACTCGAGCCAAGCCACAATGTCAAAAAGCAAGAAAGAGTTCGAGCGCATTGCCTTCGTGGCAAGCGATGTGCCCGAGGCGGTCAAGGCGCGCAACGCGCTCGCCGAACGCTATGGCGATATCGCACCGTCGCAGGCCGACGCCATAGTCGCGCTCGGCGGCGACGGCTTCATGCTGCAGACGCTGCACCGTTTCATCAACGACAAGATCCCGATCTACGGCATGAACCGTGGCTCGGTCGGCTTTCTGATGAACGACTATCGTGAAGCCGGGCTGATCGAAGGCCTCGCGGCCGCCAACGTCACGCGCATTCACCCGTTGACGATGGTCGCGACCGACATCACCGGCAAAGCCCACAAAAGCCTCGCCATCAATGAAGTTTCGCTGTTCCGGCAGCGGCACCAGGCAGCCAAGCTGCAGATTTCGATCGACGGCAAAGTCCGCATGGAAGAACTGATCTGCGACGGCGTGCTGGTCGCGACGCCTGCGGGATCGACGGCCTATAATCTTTCGGCGCACGGGCCGATTGTTCCGATCACCGCGCCGCTGCTCGCGGTGACGCCGATCAGTCCGTTCCGCCCGCGGCGATGGCGCGGCGCGCTGCTGCCCAATCGGGTCCATATCTCGATCGCCGTGCTCGAAAGCGAAAAGCGCCCGGTCAGCGCCGTCGCCGACCATTTCGAAACCCGCGATGTCGTGCAGGTTGAAATCGAAAAAGCGCGCGCCACCGAACTATTCATGATGTTCGATCGCGAGCACAGTCTCGAAGAACGCGTGCTGGCGGAACAGTTCAAATTTTGAATGGAATGGCCGGTACCGCGACCGGCGGACGGGCCAAGATATCCCCGACAACCGCCTTCCCAAACCGACTGGCCCTCCCTGCTATCGCCGAAGCGACAGTGAGAAGGCCATGATTTTGGCGATGCACACAGAGGGCGTGTGCACATTTGAATCAACATAGGCGCGAATCGTTAACGCGGCGTTAACGACCGACAATTGCGCAACCCGGTCCGTGGCTCACGCGGGCCAGCGCGTTACGATGCGCGCGAGATCGGGCCGTTCGCGCTCTTCTGGCCTTTCCATCGCCCGGCCGATGTACAGGAAGCCCGCGATCTTTTCATGCGGTGCCAAGGCCAGCGCTTCGGCGACGCCCTTGCTGTAGGCCATCCATTCCGTCAGCCAGCAGGTACCAAAGCCAAGGGCGTTGGCGGCAAGGCAGGTGTTGTAACAGACGGCACCCGCCGAGAGCACCTGCTCCCATTCCGGCGCCTTTGCCCGCTTCGCGGTTGAGACGACCGCAAGCACCAGTGGCGCGCGCGTGAAGCGGCCGCGCTCCATTTCGAGTCGCATCGGCGACGGCGCCATTTCCTCTTCGCGCTCGCAAATGGACGCGAACATCTCGCCAGCCTTTGTACGGGCCTCGCCTTCGAACACGATGAAGCGCCAAGGCGTCAGCTTTTTGTGATCGGGCACACGCGTGCCGGCCTGCAAAATACGCGTGAGTTCGTCCGCCGTCGGCCCTGGACCGGCCAGTTTGTCGGGCTTCAGCGAGCGGCGTGTGGAGAGAAAGTCATAAAGGGTGGAATTCATTGGTATCCTGGTCTTACAAAAGCTCGGCTCACTCGCTATCGCACATTGTCATCTGATACAATCGGCGCCAGCCGCAGCCCTCGAATGCCAAACGCGGCTGGCCGCCAATTCCGCCGCCTCAGGGAGCGTCATGCGCTATTCTGCCGTCATTGCCGCTGCCGCCCTGTTGGCCCTGGCGTCCCTCGGCACGACCAGGCCGGCTGCGGCCAACGATCCGGCACAGACGATGTTGATCGTCGACGGCTCGGGTTCGATGTGGGGAACGCTCGATCCTGACAAGCGTCCTAAGATCGACATCGTGCGCGAACGGCTGCTCACGAAGGTCGCACCGGGGTCTCAGCAGAAGATCGGCTTGACCAGCTTCGGGCATCGCCGCAAAGGCGACTGCAGCGACGTTGAAATCATTGCGCCAGCGGACGTCGATCGTACTGTCTTGAATGACACGCTGCTCAAGCTCAATCCGCGCGGCAAGGGTCCGCTCGCGGCGGCGCTTCGCGAAGCCGCCGCGGCGCTTGTGCCGGAGCGCCCTGCGAACATGATCGTCATCAACGACGGCGTCGACAATTGCCGCCAAGATCCCTGCGCGGCGGCGGCCGACATCGCCAAGACGGCGCCCGGCGTCGCGATCCACATGATTGCGATTGGCGTTGAACCCGTCGCGCAGACACAGCTTGCTTGCGTCGCGGAGCAGACGCGCGGCTCATTCCACGATGTGACGACGAGCGACGAACTGGTCGCCGCCATAGATGACGTTGCCGCAATCGCGATGCTCGCGCCGTCGCCCGCTGCGTCTGGCGCAGCGGCGCCGTTAGCGCCGGCCGCTCCGACGACGGCGACGCTGCAAGCCAAAGTCTCGTTGTCCGACAGCGGCGGCGCCGTCAACCTGCCGGTTTTATGGACCGTCTATCAATCGGGCCGCACCGCAGTACTCGCCGAAAGCACGGGGCCGGCGCTCACCGCACGTCTCGATCCCGGCACCTATGACATCGAAGCAAGCTACGGCCGGATGCGGATCAAGTCGCCGGTCGAGGTCGCGGCCGGACAGACCGTCGACGTCAAAATTCCGCTCAACGCTGGACGCCTCAAAGTTTCGGTCAAAGGCGGCAATGAAGTGCAACCGGCACCTCCGACATCGCTGCTGATCGCCGTCGAACCCGAAGCCGACGGCAAGCCGCAGCCTCAAGCCGCGCTGCTCGTGCATCGCAATGCTTTGTCGGAAGTGCTGCCGGCCGGCAGTTATACCGTAAGCCTGACCGACGGCGCCGTTCGCCAGACGAAAACGATTGCGCTCGCCGCCGGCAATGACGCCAACGTCGAGTTCACGACCGCGACCGGCCGCCTCGAACTCTCGGCCGGCCTGCGCGAAGACGGCGGGGCGATCGAAGACGTGACATTCGCAATCAGCGAAGACGATCCCGACAGCCCCAATGGCCGCCGCGAAGTCGCGCGCTCACGCGCGCCATCGCCGTCGTTCACGCTGCCAGCCGGCACCTACTACGCGTCAGCGCATTCGGGCGATGGCGAAGTCCGCCAGCGTATCGCGGTCGGCGCGGGCGACGTGGTCAAACGGGCGCTGATTTTGCCGCTCGTGCCCGTTAAAGTCAGCAGCCAGATCGCGGGCGAAAAAGCGAGCGCCGCTCACGGCATTTCGTATCGCGTGACCGCGCTCGATGGCGACCGCCGCGAACTGGTCCGGTCCGTCAAACCCGACCTCAATCTGACGCTGCTGCCGGGCCGCTACAGGATTGCGGCACATCTTGATGCGCATGATTTGAAAGTTGCGAAAGAAATCACTGTCGTCGACGGACAGGCCCAGGATGTCGATCTGCAATTCACGGCCGGAGAAGTCAGCCTGAAACTCGGACCCGGCGTATCAGCGAGTGTCTCCGACACGTCGTGGGAAATCGTCGACGGGCAAGGCAAGCGCGTCTGGCAAGCGATGGCAACGGAAGCAACGGCTTTGCTACCACCGGGGCGCTACACGGTGCATTTGCAGCGCCGCGACCAGAACCTTCAGGCTGCCTTCGAAGTTGCCGCCGGAGAGCGTAAGGTTGTACAGATCGGCACAAATTGAACGCATTAGCTGGCTAGCACTTCGGACTGAGCGCCGCTCATGACGGCTAATCCGCTGCGCATGCCAGCAATTCGGTTACCGATTGCGCGTCCCTGCTGACAGGCAGCCTCGAATATGAATTAAACTCAGATCGACCATGAACGAGACGCTATTCCAGCTTTGCGATCCGAGCACATCACACCGTCTGCTGGGCGGCGCGATGCGCCAGATGGTGCACGCGATTATAGCGGCGCTGGCCGTCGTTATCGTTCTGCCACAAACAGCACTAGCTCAGGACGCTGCGCAAGAAGCCTTGCAGGACATGATGGGCGGCCCCGGATGGGATACCGGCGTCGAAGTCAAGAAAACGCCGGGCGCGGCAAAACCTTCGAACACCACTGTCATCGAGCGCGACGGCAAGAGCGCTGCGGTCGGCGGCGGCCAGTTGAAGCTCGTCGCACTTCTGACGGCCGACGGACAGCAGATCGACCAGGGGCTCGTCTGGCGCGTTTACCAGGAGAGCAGCGAACCGCAGGCGAAAGCCAAACTGATCGCCGAAAAACGCGAGGCGGCGCCGGTTCTGAAATTGCCGCCCGGCGATTATACGGTCAACGCCTCGTTCGGCCGGGCGCACATCACACGCAAAGTGACGCTGAAGCCGGACGCGCCCTCGCTCGAACAATTCGTATTGAATGCAGGCGGCTTGCGCGTCACGGCGCTTGTCGGCGGACACAAAGCGCCGGACGGCATGGTCACCTACGCTCTGTTCTCGGACGACCGCGATCAGTCGGAAAACCGCACACCGGTGATGTCGGGAGCAAAGCCGAATTTGATCATGCGGCTCAACGCCGGCATTTATCGTCTCGTCTCGACGTACGGCGACGCCAACGCGCGCATTGAGGCCGACGTGACCGTCGAAGCCGGAAAACTAACAGAAGCCAGCATAACGCATGCCGCCGGAAAGGCCACCTTCCGCTTGGTGACGCGCGCCGGTGGCGAAGCACTGCCCGATACACACTGGACGGTTTATGCAGCCAATGGAGACGTCGTGAAAGACAGCGTCGGCGCGCTGCCAACACACGTCCTCGCGCCCGGATCCTATACGGTCGTTGCCAAATGGAGCGGCCTCAGCTTCAAGCGCGCATTTCAAGTGACGGATGGCGCGACCGCAACTGTCGAAGTCGTCAAAGAAGGCGCAGGGGCAGCCGCCGCCGATGACGGCGATTCAACCGGCGGGATTTCCGCTGACGACTTAGCGCCGTCGCTCAAAATCAAAAATCCGTAAGAACCCAATCGGTTGGGCAGCCATTGTCGCGCATGCGTTGCTCGACGCGCGCGTGGGCCTCTTTTTGTCCATCAGCAAGAAGCGCATCGCGCGCCATCTGCCACTGTTCGCAAGCACCCGTCAGATCGCCGGAGTTGAAGGCGGCTTCCGCGAGCTGCAGGCGCGCGTCGGCGTGCGCCGCGCGTGGCCCGTACTGCGCGCCAAGTCCTGCAGCCGAGCGTAACGCCGCGAGATACGCAGCTTCATCGCCCGCTGCCTTGTGATGTCGCGCCATTTCGAGGAACAGCGGCGCAAGCGTATTGTTCGGCTGAACTTTCATGACATCATTGATCTGCGATTGAAGTGCTGCGATGGCGTCGGCGTGGCTTGTCGGTTTGTCGCGTAGCGTCAACGCTTGAGCAGGCATTGTCGCCGTAAAAACCGCCTGCGGCACTTCCACATTAGTCTGACGTAGGTCGGTGTTCCCTGCGGCGCTTTGGACAACCGAAATTGTCTCCGGCGCGGAAGTCAGCAGGCTCGTGACTGTTTTCTGTGCAGCTGCAGCAGTCACGTCTTTCGTTTGCCGCGCCGCGCGCTTTGCCTTCGCAGCCCGTCTCAGCCGAGCGACGAGCGCAACAAGGGTCGCAAGTACGAAGACCGGCAATGCCAATATCAGCGGATGAAGAATTTGATCGACGCTATCGAGACCGGGCAGATTGAAAAGCTCTGTCATGCGGACCTGATCAAAACGCGGCGTATGGGCTTTACAAGCGGATGCTAGCGCAACGGCATCGCATACAGAAGGCCGCCCTTCGACCAAAGATTGTTCAAGCCACGGTCGAGTTTCAAGTCTGAGCCGTGACCGAGCGTGCGATCAAAAATTTCAGCGTAGTTGCCGACCTGCTTGACGACTTGATAGGCCCAGTCGCGAGCCAACCCGAGGGATGCGCCGAGATCTGCCTCAAGGCCAAGGAAGCGGCGCACGTCAAGCACGCTTGACGAACGCATGGCGTCGACATTGGCACTGGTCAAACCGAATTCCTCGGCGGCGATGAGGGCCATGTAGTTCCAGCGTACGATTGAGAACCATTGTTCATCGCCAGCCTTCACGGCCGGACCGAGCGGTTCCTTGCTGATGAGTTCTGGCAGCAGAATATGATCGCCCGCTGCTGCAAAGCGCGAGCGCTCGAAGGCCAGCACTGAAATATCGCCCGTCAGAACCGTGCACCCGCCTGCGGCATACGTTCTGACCAAATGATCCCAGTGCTCCGACGTGACCAGTTGGAACCGCATCTTACGTTGACCGAAAAAGTCGGTGACGCCGCGTTCACCGCTCGAACCCGGCAGCACGCAAACCGACGCCCCAGAAAGCTCAAGCACACTCGTGATCGCGTGTCCGCGGGGTACGAGAAACCCCTGCCCGTCATGGAACAGCACGCCAACAAATCGCACGCCGAGCTCGCTGTCGCGCGTCAATGTCCATGCCGTTGCCCGCGCCAGCACGTCGACTTCGCCATTCGCCAATGCCGTGAAGCGATCGGCGGCACTCAAGTTGAAAAATTTGACGGCGTCCTTCGATCCGAAAATTGCAGTCGCCAAAGCCGAACAGAACTCGACGTCGAGACCGCTCCATTGCCCGCGTGCGTTGACGCGCGAAAATCCGGCAAGGCCATCTCCGACGCCGCAATTGACGTGGCCGCGCGCCTTGACGATTTCCAATCGGCTTTCGGCGCGCGCAGTATTTGCAAATGCCGGCGTCAACACGGCGCAAACCATGACGACCGCAGTTCGAAGCAGAATCTTGAAAGGCAACATGGTGCTCAGCTGATTGCGCAAGCCGGTCGTTCTGGCAAACCGCCAGCAACCCTTGCGAGGGCGAAACGGAAACAATCCAATATACCCACACTTCCCCCGGCGGCACGGCGTGGTCAAGGCCTTGACCTCGCGGCAAAGTTAAGCAACGACCTGTCGAAGCGCCAGGGAGGCCGAAAAATGGCTCATTCGAAAGACAAATCCGGCAAGGAGCTGTCGCCTCAGACCAAAGTTTTACATCTCGGCCGCGAACCCGATGCACAGCACGGCTTCGTCAACACGCCGGTCTACCGCGGGTCAACGGTTCTGTTCCCGACCCTCGATCTGCTGAAGTCGCGCAAGCAGGCTTACACCTACGGCCGCCGCGCCACGCCAACCACCGAAGCGCTGGAACGCGCGATCACCGATCTCGAAGGCGGCGCATCCACCATTCTGACGTCGTCCGGATTGGGCGCCGTTTCAACAGCGCTTCTGGCGTTTGTCCAATCCGGCGACAATATCCTCGTCACCGATAGTGTCTACCAACCGACACGGACGTTTTGCGACAAGATGCTGGCGCGCCTCGGCGTCGAGACAACGTATTACGACCCGACGATCGGCGACGGCATCGCGAAGCTCATCAAGCCGAACACGCGGCTGATTTTTGCCGAGAGCCCCGGCTCGCAGACGTTCGAAATGCAGGACATTCCTGGAATAGCAAAGGTTGCGCGCGCCAAGAATTTGTGGCTGCTCGCTGACAACACCTGGGCGAGTCCCCTATTATGCCAGCCGCTGGCGCTCGGCTGCGACGTCTCGGTCCAAGCAGCGACGAAATACATCGTCGGACATGCCGACGCGATGCTCGGCGCCGTGACAGCCAACGCACGCGCATCGAAGTACATCGACAATGCGAAAGAGGCGCTCGGGACGTGTCCGGGTTCAGAAGAAACGTATCTCGGCACGCGCGGGCTCCGCACGCTTGACGTCCGCCTGCAACGCCACATGGCATCGGCTCTTGCTATCGCGCGTTGGCTGGAAGACCGGCCGGAGATTGAGCGCGTCATTCATCCGGGATTGCCGAGCCACCCTGGTCACGCAATCTGGAAGCGCGACTTTGCGGGCGCATCGGGTTTGTTCGCCGCCATCTTGAAGCCGGTCTCGCAACCCACCCTCGCCGCGTTTCTCGATCACTTAAAATTATTCGGCATGGGCTATTCGTGGGGCGGGTACGAAAGTCTCGTCATCCCATTCGATCCCTCAAGCTACCGTACGGCGACGAAGTGGACGGACGCGGGTACGGCGTTGCGCTTCCACATCGGCCTCGACGCTGTCGATGATCTCATCGCTGACCTCAGCGCCGGGTTCGAGCGCATGCAAAACGTTTGACGGCGACCTAATCCGCTTTCAGTCAACTGCGATCGCCATCTCACTCCTTGCGGGACACGCCTGGTTGCGAACGCGCAGGGCTTTCCTGACCGTTGACCGCTGTGCGCAGCGCATCGACCGCGCTCTTACCGCGAAAGCGACAATCGATGCACCGCGCGGCGGCGCGCACGCTCGCCGCGCACGTCACAATTGGTAAAGTTGTTCAGGCACATTTCGCAGATCGGCCGGCCGGAGAATTGCCGCGCGCGTTATTCCGCGCTATTGCCGTCCGACACTCCAAGATTAACCGGCAGGAGCATCCCGGTGATGACGCGCGTCGTTCTGCGGATCGATTTCGATGACGAACGCTATATCGGCCACGGCCGCATCGAGTTGCTCGAATACATCGACGAGTTCGGCTCGATCGCAAAAGCCGCAAAAGCCATGGGCATGTCTTACAAGCGTGCGTGGTATTTGGCCGAAAGCATCAACAGCACATTCAAAGAGCCTGTCGTAACGCGTCAGCACGGCGGCAAGGGTGGCGGCTCCGCCGGGTTGACGGCGCTCGGTAAAACGGTCGTCAAGGAATACCGGGCGATGGAAGCTGGCGTGCTGAAGACCTACGCCAAATCGCTGAAGACGATGGAAAAGGCGCTCGGGCCGAAGAAGCAGTTTCAGGCCTGATGGCTGCCATCTCTGCGAGCGGATATCCCCGACGCCGGATCTTTGGGGTCGCCAGCCCATACCGCACGGCCACGATCAAGCCGGACAACATAGTTTGCAAGCCGCAGCACTTCGCTTGCCGAATGCGAGACATAGAGAATAGGCACTGCAAACTCGTCGCGCATACGTTCTATGATCGGCAGGATTTCGTCGCGGCGGGCCGCATCTAGGCTCGCGAGCGGCTCATCCAGCAGCAGGACGTCAGCACCCGACAACAGCGCACGCGCAAGCGCGACACGCTGCTTTTCGCCGCCGGAAAGTCCCGGCGTTCGCCGCGATAGCAGATCATTGAGACCGAGAACTGTTATCACGGCGTCGTGCGCTATGCCGCGTCGTGCTGGCGGCGCGAAGTATTGCGCGAACTTCAAATTCTGCGCCACGGTCATGTGCGGGAAAAGTTGCGCATCCTGAAAGACAAGCCCTGCACGCCGCTGGTGCTTTGCCACGGCGATGCCTTTCTCCGTATCGGTCAGAACCCGGTCGCCGAGCGAGATGACACCACGCGTCGGCTGCAGCAATCCGGCGATCAAAGCCAGAATGGTCGACTTGCCTGAACCCGACGGACCGAATAGCGCCGTTATCCCAGGTTCGGCCGAGAACGCGGCGTCGAGCTTGAAATCGCCACGCGTCAATTCGCAGTCAAAATGGATCATCGCGGCGCGGGCCATGTCAGAAGACCGCAATGCGGCGCTGCATACGCCGGTTCAAGGCTTCTGATGCAATGATGGCGGCGAGTGCGATCACGGTCGACACAATCATCAAACGGATCGCCGCATCGTCGCCGCCGGGCACCTGCGTGTAGCTGTAAATCGCCGATGAAATGGTGCGTGTTTCGCCGGGAATACTCGACACAAATGTAATCGTCGCGCCGAACTCGCCCAGCGCTTTTGCAAAACATAAAATTGCGCCCGCCAGCACGCCCGGTAGTGCCAGCGGCAATGTTATAAGCGTGAAAGTCCATGCTCGATTGGCGCCAAGCGATCCGGCGGCGGCTTCGAGCCGCTGGTCGATGCTTTCAAATGAAAGTCGTATCGCGCGCAACATCAGAGGAAAGCCCATGATTGCGCAGGCGAGCGCGGCCCCCGTCCAGCGAAACGATAGCGTGATGCCAAATGTATCGAATAAAAATGAGCCGATGGGTCCGTTGCGACCGAAACTTAAAAGCAGCACGTACCCCGTCACGACAGGCGGCAGGACGAGCGGCAAATGCAGAAGCCCGTCGAGCAGCGACTTGCCCGGAAAATTGCAGCGCGCCAGAAGATACGCGAGGCCAATCGCGAACGGCAGACTGGCTATAGTCGCCACCGCTGCAATCCGCAGGCTCAACTCGATTGCGGTCCAATCTTCAGGGGAAATGGTTCAGGCTCCAATGCGCGATATTTCCCCGAGAATATCTTGCGAAGCGGCGCACGGAAAGCCGCGATTTCTAGTGCTTCTCATGTTGCATCCGCCGCGCAACGCAATCGGCTAGTGCCGCTGCCGCGCCTGTTCGCGGATCAATTTGTGCACGAACTCCAGCTTTTCGTAGGCCGGCGCCGGTATGACGAACGGATAGAAATCATGATGCCCCATGCTGCGCGCAATGCGGTTCATGGCAATCGTTAACGGCACCCACCGGTCCATCAACGTCACAAAAGTTTCATCACGATAGATGTCATAGCGCTTGAACGGCCAGACCGAACCGAAAATCAATCCCGCGGCGCGCGGTTCCATACCGGCGGAATCCGCGGTGTCGACCGCTTCGGTGATGTGCAGATAGTGCGCCCAGGTTTCTGCCCAATCCTCCCACGGATGCGCGGACGCGTAGGCCGACACAAAACTCGCCTGCCAGTTGACGAGCGCGCCCTGCGCGTGATGGCGGTCGAGCGCCTCGTAATAAGATTGCCGTTCATCGCCGAACAAATCGCGGAACTTGTCGATGTTGTTTTGGCCCGCAACCAGCATCGACCAGTAGAAGTGTCCGGCCTCGTGCCTCAGATGCCCGAGCAGCGTGCGATACGGTTCATCGAAATGTACGCGGAGGCGCTCACGCTCGACGGCATCGGCCTCCATAACATCGATGCTGATCACACCATCGAGGTGCCCGGTACGGGTATTGCGCGCGAAATCGAATATCAGCCGTCCGGGCGGCGTCATGCCAGTGTCGACAGGAAGCGAAAACCGCAGCAGCGAATAAACGAGGCGCTTCTTAGCCCGTTCGAGATCGCTCCACGCCCTGAGGCTACCGGGTTCGGAGAGGTTTGGGATCGTGCGATTGAGATCGCAGGCTTCGCACAGCGTGTTGAGGGCGTTAGCGCTGGTCAGCCAGTTGCAGACGCCGTGATCGGCATTAGAACAATAGCGGACGTCGGCGCCGCCAGCCGCCTTGATCGCCTTGAATAGGCCGGGCTGAGACGCATCGGGCTGCAGCGTCACCATCGCCATCGACGGCGCGTGAAAGCCAACCGGGTGGCCACATTTTAGGCACGAGACATTTTCGAAGTAGATCGTGTTGTTACAATTTGTGCAGGCGAACGTGCGCATCCCAATTCCAGCTTTCTAACGGCCTGTTCTGTCCGTGTATCTGACCGTATCGGCGGCGAATGGCGATTGCTATAGGGTCACACAGCAGCGAAAACGCAGGTGCTGGCCGCATGATCCTTGGGCAACGCGTCGCATAAGTTTCAGCCTATTGCCGTGTCTTCAGGCAAGTTGACAAAGAAATGAGGCCCGCGACGGCGTTCACCTTGCCGGGATTCGGGCAGCACGCTAACGCAGCATTGACGCAACTCTTGACGGCCGTGCGCGTTCCTATGCGCTCAACACAGGATGTCCGCTCCTCGATGTCCCTTCATGTCGCCCTGACTCACGCCACGTCCTATCATTACGATCGCCGGATCAATATGGGTCCGCAGATCATCCGACTGAAGCCAGCGCCGCACTGCCGGACACCGATCCTCAGTTATTCGCTGAAGCTCGAACCGGACGTTCACTTCCTCAACTGGCAGCAGGACCCCTTCGGCAATTATCTGGCGCGCGTCGTCATCCCCGACGAGACGGAGAAATTCTCCGTTACCGTCGATCTCATTGCCGACATGTCGGTCATCAACCCGTTTGACTTCTTCATCGCCGAAGAAGCCAAGGATTGGCCATTCAAATACGACACTGAGCTTGCCAAGGAGCTCGGTCCCTATCTTGAGCCGGAGCCGGCCAGTGCGACACTGAAAAAATACATCGCGTCGCTTGGCAAGCACGCGCCTGTAACGCTCGATTTCTTGTGCGACCTCAATCGCAAACTTCAAAAGGACATCGGCTATCTGGTGCGCATGGAGCCGGGTGTTCAAACGCCGGACGAAACGCTGACCAAGGCAAGCGGCTCGTGCCGCGACAGCGCCTGGCTTCTCGTGCAAATCCTGCGCGACGTCGGCCTCGCGGCCCGCTTCGTCTCCGGCTATCTCATTCAATTGACGCCAGACGTCAAAGCCCTCGATGGCCCTGTCGGCGCATCGACAGACTTCACCGATCTTCACGCTTGGACCGAAGTCTATGTGCCGGGCGCGGGATGGATAGGTCTCGATCCGACATCGGGCCTGCTTGCAGGTGAAGGTCATATCCCGCTCGCCGCAACCCCACACCCTGTCAGCGCCGCGCCGATTTCCGGGCGCCACGGTAAAGCTGAAGTCACATTCGATTTTAAAATGGCGGTCGAGCGCGTGCTGGAAACGCCGCGTGTGACCAAGCCTTACACTGACGAAACGTGGACGACGATTCTCGACGCCGGCAAAGCCGTCGATGAGCGCCTCATCGCGGGCGACGTTCGCCTCAGCATGGGCGGCGAGCCGACATTCGTTGCGGCCGACGACATGGAAGGCGCGGAATGGAACACCGCCGCCGTCGGCCCGACCAAAAAGCAATATGCGGATACGTTCGTGCGCCGCCTGCAGGCCCGCTTCGCGCCGGGCGGACTGCTGCACTATGGACAAGGCAAATGGTATCCGGGTGAACCGCTGCCGCGATGGGCATACGCGCTCTACTGGCGCGGCGATGGACTTCCGCTTTGGGAGAATTCGGCGCTAATCGCACCCGAAGTGCCAAAGCGAACCGCGACGATCGCCGACGCCAAAGTATTCATTGACGAGTTGTGCAATCAGCTCGGCTTGCCTGCAAATAGTGCGATCGACGCTTACGAAGACGTCGCCCACTTCATGCTGCTTGAGCAGAAACAGCCGCTTTCGGTTTCGTCGACGGACAAGGCGCTCGATGACGCGGGCGAACGCGAGCGCCTCATGCGCGTAATCGATCGTGGCGTCACCGAACCAGCAAGCTACGTACTGCCAATCCAGGTGTGGCACACGCAGGATCGCGGCCGGAGGTGGGTGACGGAGCGCTGGACATTACGGCGTGAAAAACTCTTCCTCGCGGCGGGCGATTCACCGGCCGGCTTCCGCTTGCCGCTCGGCTCGCTGCCGGCACTGCCGGCACTCGATTTTCCGCACGTTCTGCCGCGTGACCCGCTCGGCGATGCCGAACCTCTGCCACCCCGCGCAACGCTTATGCAGCAGCGGCGTACCGTTGCGCTCGCAGCGCCTCAGCCCGTCGGTTACGGCCCAAGCGAAATATTTGGCTCGGTGCGCACCGCGATGGCTGTTGAACCGCGCGGCGGACAGCTTTGCGTATTCATGCCGCCCGTTCCCGATGCCGAAGACTACGCAGCACTTCTCGCAGCGATTGAAGAAACGGCCGAGAAAACCGGACTGTCCATCCATATCGAAGGCTACACGCCGCCCGACGACTCGCGGCTCAACGTCATCAAGGTCACGCCCGACCCAGGCGTCATCGAGGTCAACGTCCACCCTGCGCAATCGTGGGATGATGCTGTCGCCATCACTACGGCAGTCTATGAAGAAGCGCATCAAACGCGGTTGTGCGCCGAGAAGTTCATGCTCGACGGGCGGCACACCGGTACGGGCGGCGGCAATCACATCGTACTCGGCGGCATCAAACCGGCCGACAGCCCTTTCTTGCGGCGGCCCGACCTGCTCGCCTCAATTATCGCGTATTGGCAGAACCATCCGTCACTTTCGTACATGTTCTCCGGCATGTTCATTGGCCCAACGAGCCAAGCACCGCGCGTTGACGAGGCCCGTCATGAGTCGCTCTACGAGCTTGAAATCGCGCTGTCGCACATTCCCGATCCGACGGAGGGAACTGTTCCGCCGTGGCTCGTCGATCGCATTTTCCGCAACCTGCTGATCGACGTGACCGGCAACACGCACCGCGCCGAAATCTGTATCGACAAGCTCTATTCACCCGACAGTTCGACAGGCCGATTGGGCCTGATCGAATTTCGCTCGTTCGAAATGCCGCCGCACGCCCGCATGAGCCTCGCTCAGCAATTGCTGCTGCGCGCTTTGATCGTGATGTTTTGGGAAAGGCCATACAGGCAGAAGCTCGTTCGCTGGGGTACGGCGCTGCATGACCGGTTTATGCTGCCGCATTTTGTCTGGTCGGATTTCGCAAGCGTCATAGACGATCTGAAAGCCGCGAATTTGCCGGTTGACCTCGAATGGTTTCGCCCACACTACGAATTCCGATTCCCCTGCTACGGGAAAATGGGCGCGTTCAACGTCGAGATCGAACTTCGCCAAGCACTCGAGCCGTGGCATGTGCTCGGCGAAGAAAGTGCCGCCGGCGGTACGGCGCGCTACGTCGACTCATCGCTGGAGCGTGTCCAAGTCAAAGCGACGGGCCTCACCGGCGATCGCTTCGCCGTCACCTGCAACGGCCGGACGGTTCCGCTGTCGCCGACCGGTACGATCGGCGAAGCCGTTGCCGGCGTCCGATATCGCGCGTGGTGGCCGCCGTCAGCGCTGCACCCGACGATCCCGACGCATGTGCCGCTGACGTTCGATCTGGTTGACAGCTGGACCGGCCGCTCGATCGCCGGATGCCGTTATCACGTCTCGCACCCTGGCGGCCGCAGCTTCGATACCTTCCCCGTCAACATGTACGAAGCCGAAGGCCGGCGCTTGTCACGCTACGAATCGCTTGGCCATACCGCCGGACCGATGACGCCGAAAACGCAATCACAAAGCGCCGAGTATCCCTACACGCTCGACCTCAGGCGATAATGCCACACATCGCCGTTAAGCATGCCGAAGCCTGATCTGACATTTGCATTCGGCGTGCTTGCGGGTTGCGGTGAAAGCGATTCACCCGGATAGTAGGTGCGTCGCTCGTCAGAGCGGCGGGCCGGCATGCGCCGCGCTCATCGACGCACTGATCGTGCATGTGGGACGGGCGCTAAGACGATGACGCATACGGCGCTGCAAGCCCCCCACCTCGAGCAGCCACTGCTCAAGACGTATCAGCGCAGCGGCTTCGATTGCTATGACGAACTGCTGACGGCGAATGGCGATGTCCGCCCGCATTGGCGCTCACTTATCGCAGCGCTTGGCGGGCTGGCAGAACCCGACCGTCAGGCCCGCGCCCAGCGCATGGACCGCCGCGTCCGCGAAACCGGTATCGCTTACGACATCTTTTCCGATCCGAACCGGCCATCGCAAAAGTGGCAGCTCGATCTCGCGCCGATCGTCATTTCCAGCGCCGAATGGAAATGGCTGGAAGCGGCTCTCGTGCAGCGCGCGCGCCTGTTTGACGCGATGCTCAACGATATCTACGGCGAGCAGCACCTTATGCGTGAGGGTGTGCTGCCGCCCGAGCTGATCTTTTCCGACCGTGCCTATTTGCGCCCGTGCCAGGGTGTGTTGCCGAACGCCGGCGGCCTGCAGTTCTACGCTGCCGATATCGCGCGCGATGCTGACGGCCAATGGCGCGTCATCGACAATCACACGGAAACGCTGGCCGGTGTTGGCTACGCGCTCGCCAATCGTGTCGTCCATACCCACGTTGCCGGCGACGTATTCAAGCATTGCAATGCCGTGCGGCTCTCCAGCCATTTCCAAAACATGCAGGCGGCGCTCACACAACGCTCGCTGCGCGAGAATGCGCGCATCGCCTTGCTGACACCCGGTCCACGGCACGAAGATTATTTCTCGCATGCCTACCTAGCGCGGTATCTCGGCTATCTGCTTGTCGAAGGCTCCGATCTGCGCATTCGCGGCAATCAGGTGTACCTCAAGACGCTCGAAGGCCTCAAAGAGATCGACCTGATCGTGCGCTGTGTCGACGGCAAGGATACCGATCCGCTCGAACTCGATCCAAGCGGTTTCGACGGGCCGGCAGGCCTCGTTCGCGTCTCGCGCAAGCTGCCGCACATCACGCTCAACGCTGCAGGCTCGGCCGTCGTCCAAAACCGTGGCCTGGGACGATACCTCCCTCAAATCGCGCAACGGCTGCTCGGTGAAAATCTGACGCTCGCCGATGCGCCGCGGTGGTGGCTGGGTGACATCGCGGCGCGCCAGCACGTCGCCGCCAATCTAGATCACCTCGTCATCCGCAAGGCACAGGAAGGCACCGGCCGCCCAGGTCAAGCCGCCCTTGGACAAGATCCGCGGACGCTCTCTGCCGCCGATCGTGCGCTCGTCTTCAGCGACATCGATCTGCACGGTGCGCGGTTGGTTGCGGAAGAAAAGATCGGCTTCAGCGTTGCGCCTGTCCTGGGCCGCGATGGCCTGACGCCAAAGCCGTTCGCGGTGCGCATTTTCGTCAACCGGACGGCGCAGGGGTATCACGCCATGCCCGGCGGCCTCGCGATGACCGTCGATCCCGACCGCGCGGTTGCGTTGACCGCGCCCGACGGCCACACACGCGACGTCTGGGTACTGTCTGATGCAGAACAGGGCCCGCATATCAGCTTGTGGCGGCCGACGCTCGAGACGGCGCGTGTCGAGCGCTCGCAACGCGTCATTCAAAGCCGCGTCGCCGACGATCTGTTTTGGCTTGGCCGTTACAGCGAACGCGCTGACTGGACGATGCGCGTTCTTCGCAGTGCGCTGCGGCGCATCGAAGAAGACAACGGTCCCGCCACAGGCCGCCGCGCGGCGCGCAAATGCCTCGAAGTGCTTCTCGCCAAGAACGCACCGCTCGACATGGCAGAGCGCCGAACAGCGGCGGGCGGCGGCATCGAAATTCAAATCGAGACGCTCTGCGCGACGCTGATCTCCAATCCGAAGGGTTACCGCACGCTCGAACGCACGTTTGAAGGTCTCTATCGCGTCGCCAATCTCGCGCGCGACCGGCTATCGCTCGAAGCGTGGCAGGCGCTGAGCAAGTTCCGCCCCGGCGATACGTTCGTCAGAACACTCGCGACGGCTCAACCGCTTGCCGTTCTCGACCTGCTGGACGAAGGCCTCGCATCGCTCGCCGCGTTCAATGGCCTGATGCACGAGAACATGACGCGCAACTTTGGCTGGTCGTTCCTCGACATGGGCCGGCGCATGGAGCGTGCCTATAACCTGAGCGAGGCGATCCAAGCGCTGTTTATTCCCGTGCCGCCGGAGCCGGAAGAAGAACAGAGCAGCCTGCTGCTGTTGCTCGAACTGGCAGACAGCTTCATCACGTACCGCTCGCGGTACCGCCTCGATCCTATACTGGCGCTCGTGCTCGACCTTCTGCTGCTCGACGAGGCCAACCCGCGCAGCCTCGCCTATCAGCTGGCGGCGATTTCCAAACACATGGAAACGCTGCCGGACGCCAAGCAGGGCGTCAGTCTGTCGGAAGACCGCCGCCTCCTCCTGTCCGCGCTGACCTCGATCCGCCTGGCCGATATCGAAAGCATCGCGCGTGAGCCGAACGGTACGGCGCTGCAACGGCTTATGGACGAACAATTGACGTTGCTGCCTGAGCTCTCCAATGCTCTTGCGCGGCATTATTTCAATCTGACGCAAGATGCGCCGCAGCGCGTCCACACGCGCAACAGCGAGACATCGCAATGATCTTCGATGTCAGCCACAAAACGCATTACCGCTACACGCATCCCGTCATTCAATCGCAGCATTTGATCCACATGTCGCCGCGGCCGGTGGCACGCCAAACCATTCGCAATCACAGCCTGATCGTCGAACCGGCGCCGGCTTTGCGCTACGACGGCGTCGACGCGCTTGGCAACACGGTGCTGATCCTCGATATCGAGCGGCCGCACAAGGAACTCGTCATCCACGCCCGCACGACGATCGAGACGCACCCGGCTGCCGACATCGATCCGCTATCGACGACGCCGTGGGACGACCTCGACGCGCACTTTCAACGCGGCGCAAATGGCCTGCCGCTCGACGTCATTCTGTATCGCTGCGCCTCGCGGCTGACGACGGCAACGCGCGAAATTGCCGATTACGCTAGAGTTTCCTTCACGCCAGGACGTCCCGTGCTCGACGCAGCCATTGCGCTCAGCAACCGCATCTTTGCGGAATTCAAATTCGACAATACGGCGACGGACCTTTCGACGCCGATTAGCGTCGTGTTGCGCGAACGCCGTGGCGTCTGCCAGGACTTCGCGCATCTGGCGCTCGCCTGCCTCCGCGCAATGCGGGTACCGGCGCGCTATGTCAGCGGCTATATTCTGACGCATCCGCCGCCCGGCCAGCCGCGTCTGCAGGGCGCCGACGCGTCGCATGCCTGGATCTCTGTGTGGTCGCCGGAATTTGGCTGGACCGATCTCGATCCGACGAATGGCATCGTCGTCTCTGATGAGCACATCACAATCGCCTACGGCCGCGACTACGATGACATCAGCCCGATCAGCGGCGTGCTGCTTGGCGGCGGCGATCACGATGTCAGCGTCGGCGTCGATGTCATTCCGATCGAGTGAGTAACCTGCCTAGGATCGCGGCGGCGCGGTCAAGAATCAGGCAACGCCACGCGCGATGGCAGGCGAAATCACCAATAAATCCGCGACGATTGCGTTGGCACACCGCGTGCAATGCACTCTGCATAACGCCTCTAGGGTTCCGGCTGCAGCGTCAGGCGTTGCAGCGGCTGGTCCGAGAGAGGCTCTCCCGCTCTTATCGTCAGAGCGGAGCCACGGCGGGACAAAAGCCCGGGAGACCTAAGCCGCATCGAGCTTGCGCTCGTGACCGGACGGGCTCCTGCTGTTCGACTTCGCCCTCTGTTCATTGACCCGATGCTCATGCGGCCACGTCACAGGTGGTCAGCACAGGGGTATCCGATGATCAAATCCATTTCGAAAACGATGCAGGGCATTTTTGCGATCACCGCGGCGGCGTTGATTGCCGTCACACCAGCGATGGCGGCCGAAAAGAAGGATTTCAAAGTCGCATGGTCGATCTATGTCGGTTGGATGCCGTGGGGCTATGCGGCTGACTCCGGCATCGTCAAGAAGTGGGCCGACAAATACGGCATCAACATCGAGGTGAAGCAGTTCAACGACTACGTTGAATCGATCAACCAATACACGGCCGGCGCGTTCGACGCTGTGACGGTAACGAACATGGACGCGCTTTCGATCCCGGCGGCCGGCGGCGTCGATACCACCGCCGTCATCGTCGGCGACTTCTCGAACGGCAACGACGCCGTGATCCTAAAAGGCAAGGACAAGATCGAAGACATCAAGGGCCAGAACGTCAACCTCGTCGAGTTCTCAGTCTCGCACTACTTGCTGGCACGCGCGCTCGAAAGCATCAAGCTTGAAGAGAAAGACCTGAAAGTCGTCAACACGTCGGATGCCGACATGGCCGCCGCTTACAAGACGGCGGACGTTACTGCCGTTGTCACCTGGAAACCTATCGTCTCGACGGTTCTTGAATCGCCCGACGCCAAAAAGGTCTTCGACAGCTCGCAAATTCCGGGTGAAATCATCGATTTGATGGTCGCGAACACCGCCGTCGTCAAAGACAATCCAAAGTTTGCGCAAGCGCTCGCCGGCATCTGGTACGAAACGATGGCGGCACTCGCGAAAGACCCGGCCGCCAAGGAAGCAATGGCGAAAGCGTCCGGGACGGACGTCGCCGGCTTCGATGAACAGCTCGCAACGACAAAACTCTTCAGCGCGCCCGCCGACGCCGTCGCCTTCACGACCGGCGCATATCTGAAAACCACTACCGAGCGCGTGTCGAAGTTTCTGTTCGACAAAGCATTGCTTGGCAAAGACGCCAAGTCGGCAGGCGCTGTCGGCGTCGAGTTCCCCGACAAAACCGTCTTCGGCGACAAGGACAACGTCAAGTTCCGCTACGACGCGACCTTCATGAAGGCCGCCGCCGACGGCAAACTTTAACGCCTCACCAGACTCTGACTGCACCACACGCTGAGCAACGGCGGGAGACCATGCGCGCACTCAACATCAAGCCAAATATGTCGTGGCGGGTCGCGCTGGCTTTCCTGCCGTTTCTCGCGCTGCTGCTGGCGTACGTTTTCGCCTCCGACGCGCGGCTGGCAGAAAATCCAAACGACAAGCTGCTGCCGAGCTTCGCCGCGATGGGCGAAGCGGTGGAGCAGTACGCGCTCAATCCCGATGCGCGCACCGGGGACTACCTGATGCTCTCCGACACATTGGCGAGCCTAACGCGGTTGCTGTCCGCGCTCGTCATATCGACGGTGATTGCACTCATCTTCGGAATAATCATCGGCATTTTGCCGGTTGCCAACGCGACGCTCGGGCCAGTCGTCGCCGTGGCATCCATGGTGCCACCGCTGGCGCTGCTTCCGATCCTGTTCATCATCATGGGATTGGGCGAGGCCTCGAAAATCATGCTGATCGTCATCGGCACAACGCTGAAACTCGTGCGCGACCTGACCCTGCGTGTGCAGGAAATCCCCCGCGAACAGATCATCAAGGCGCAGACGCTCGGCGCATCGACATGGCAGATCGCGATGCGTGTTGTTCTGCCGCAAATGCTGCCGCGGCTGATCGATGCCGTGCGGCTCGAAATTGGCCCGGCGTGGCTGTTCCTGATCGCTGCCGAAGCGATCGCCGCGGACTCGGGCCTTGGCTATCGCATCTTTCTCGTGCGGCGCTATCTGTCGATGGACGTGATCATTCCTTACGTCATCTGGATCACGCTGCTCGCGTTCTTCATGGACCTCGCACTGCGCCTACTACAGCGCAGGGCTTTTCCCTGGTTTGCGGCCGCGAGGTCCGCATGACATCGATCATCGTAGACAAGGTCTGGAAGGAATACGGCGACCACGTCGTGCTTGAGCGCATCAATATCGACATTGCGCCGCGGTCGTTCGTGGCGCTCGTCGGGCCGTCCGGATGTGGCAAGACGACATTCCTGCGGATGCTGCTTGGAGACGAAAGCCCGACGCGCGGTCAAATCCTGATTGACGGGGTACCGCTGAAACCTGAGCCGGACTCAGATCGCGGCGTCGTGTTCCAGCGCTATTCTGTCTTCCCGCATTTGACCGTGCTCGACAACGTCATGCTCGGCCGCGAACTGCAAACATCGCGTTTCTTCGGCCGCTTGTTCGGCGAACGGCGAACGGCAGCGAAAGCCGACGCGATGGCGTTGCTCGCCGAAGTCGGCTTAACGGGGCACGAACACAAATATCCAGCGTCCTTATCGGGCGGCATGCAGCAACGCCTCGCGCTCGCACAGGCGCTGATGTGCAAACCGAAAGTGCTCCTGCTGGATGAACCGTTCGGCGCGCTCGATCCAGGTATTCGCGCCGAAATCCACGTTCTTATCCGCCGGATTTGGAACGCGAGCAATCTGACCGTCGTGATGGTGACTCACGACCTCAGCGAAGCCTTCCGGCTTGCAACGCGCGTGATTGCCTTCGAGCGGCCGCGCAAGCGCCCGGAAGAGCTGGAGCGCTACGGCGCAACGCTATCAGGCGATCTCAAAATTGAGACAGACGTGAAGCCCGCGCCGGTTCAAGGCGCGCAGATCACACGCGATATCGAGATTTGGCCGCGTCGTGTCGCCGGCGCACCGGTTCCGGAGACGGAAAAGCCGGCGTCGTAACCGAACGCCGCTGGGGACGACCCCAACGGCTCTCTCTCATCCCGGGACGGCCCGGACAACGCAGCGCCAAGACGCGTTGCCAAGGGAGAAATATCGATGAGCACGCCGGTCTACGCCGACACGCTGCCCGCAGGAAAGCATTGGTCGCTACTCGTTCGGCGCAACACACTCTTGCGCCTGACCGACGTCGACGGCGGTGGCAACGCCGCGATGCTGTTTTACAACCCGATCAATCTGCTCGAACGTTACAACGCACCCGATACGCTCAAGTGCCAGCACACCTTCAAGCTGACGACGGGGCATCACCTCTATTCCGATATGGGTCGCGTGTTTTGCCGGATCGTCCGCGACACCTTCGGCTGGCACGATACGATCTGCGGCAATACGACGAAGGCCAGCGTCGCGGCAAAGTGGGGCGCAACAAGCTACCAGACGCATCGCAACGACTGGCAGCAGAACGGTCACGATAGCTTTCTCGTCGAAGCGGCGAAGTACGGACTGCAACGGCGCGATCTCGTGTCGAACGTCAACTGGTTCAGCAAAGTCGCCGTCGACGACAGCGGCGTACTGGCCTTCGACGCACGCGCCGCAATGCCCGGCGCGGTTGTCGAACTCGCATTCGAGATGGACACGCTGGTGCTGATGCACACCTGCCCGCATCCGCTTAATCCGGCGGCCTCGTACCCGCGCGCGCCTATTGCGTTCGAGCTTTACGAAAACGCCGAGACCGCGTTGCCCATCGGCGAGCGTCCCGAAAACACCCGCGGGCGCGAAAACAACCGCCTTTATCACCTCAGCGGCTGCTGTTGAGGGCCGCATCATGATCAAGGAAAGCACACTCGACGCTAACGCCGCGACGTACCGAAACGTCGTCGCAGCGGGCGATTACTGGATGCATGTCGTCAAACGCGGCGAGACGCTGCGCATCGTCGATCTCGAAGGCAATCAAGCCGCCGATACCTTGTTCTTCAACGCGGACGCCCCGCACGAGCGCTATTCGGCATCCGATACGATCCGCGAGCAAGGCAACGTCTTCATCACGGCCGGCACAACGCTCCTCTCGGATCTGTGCCGTCCGATGCTGACCGTCACCGCCGATACCGTCGGCCGCCACGATACGCTTGGCGGCGCCTGCGCGACGGAAAGCAACACGGTGCGCTATGCACTTGAGAAAAAATCGATGCACGCCTGCCGCGACAGCTACCTGCTCGCGGTTGCCGAGAACGAACACTTCGGACTGACGAAGCGCGACATCGGCCACAACATCAACTTCTTCATGAACGTGCCCGTGACCGCGGACGGCGGCCTGACGTTTGCCGACGGTCTCTCCGCGCCCGGCAAATACGTCGAACTGCGCGCCGAGATGAACACGATCGTTCTGATCTCAAACTGCCCGCAATTGAACAACCCGTGCAACGCCTACAACCCGACGCCGATCGAGGTGTTGATCTGGACCGAGGGAGCCTGACGCCGATGTTTACGAAAGTCCTCATTGCCAATCGCGGCGCCATTGCCTGCCGGATCATCCGCACGCTCGACAAGATGGGCATTAAAAGCGTCGCGATCTATTCCGACGCCGACCGGCATTCGCGCCATGTGCGCCTTGCCGGCGAAGCGATCCGCATCGGCCCGCCGCCTGCGGCGCAATCATATCTCAACATCGACGCGATCCTCGCTGCCGCCAAAGCAACCGGCGCGCAGGCAATCCACCCGGGCTACGGCTTTCTGTCGGAGAACACCGCGTTCGCAGAAGCCTGCACGGCTGCCGGCATTACATTCATCGGCCCGGAGCCCGATCACGTTCGCGCCTTCGCATTGAAACACACGGCGCGCGAATTGGCCGAGAGGGCCGGTGTGCCGCTGGCGCCGGGTTCAGGTCTCGTCGCGGCGGCCGACGACGCGCTGCGAGAAGCGCGCCGCATCGGCTTTCCCGTGATGCTCAAAAGTACGGCGGGCGGCGGTGGCATCGGGTTGCAGCTCGTCGATGCCGAAGCCGATCTCGTGCCGACGTTCGAACGCGTCCAGCGCCTTGCCGCCAACAACTTCAAAGATGCTGGCGTGTTCGTGGAAAAGTACGTCGCGCGCGGACGGCATATCGAAGTTCAGATATTCGGCGACGGTAAGGGACGCGTGCTGGCGCTTGGAGAACGCGATTGCTCCGCGCAGCGGCGCAATCAGAAGGTGCTCGAAGAAACACCGGCGCCCGCACTGCCGGCGGAGACGCGCAATCGCCTGCTTGATACGTCCGTCAAGCTCGGACAGGTCGTCAATTACGCGAACGCGGGCACAGTCGAATACCTGCTCGATACGGATACGGGTGAATTCTACTTCCTCGAAGTCAACACGCGTCTTCAGGTGGAACACGGGGTGACTGAGGAAGTCACCGGCATCGATCTCGTCGAATGGATGGTGCGGCAGGCGGCGGGCGAGCCGTTGCCGGAGCAGGCCCCCGAGCCGCACGGCGCGTCAATCCAGGTTCGCGTCTACGCTGAAGATCCTGCGCGCGATTTCCGGCCAAGTTCGGGGCTACTGACCAAGGTTGCATGGCCCGACGGCGTTCGCGTCGAGACTTGGGTCGAAAGCGGCTCGGATGTGTCGTCGTACTACGATCCGATGATTGCAAAGGTGATTGTCACCGGAAACGACCGGCCGGATGCCCTCAGAAAGCTCCGCTCAGCTTTGGCTAACACGACGCTCGCCGGCATTGAGACCAATCTCGGATATCTGAGCGATCTGGCATCATCCGTCGTCGTTGCGACCGGCAGCGTTACGACGGCAACACTCGCGACATTCGACTACGCGCCCGAAACACTGGAAATCCTAAGCCCAGGCACGTTGACGTCGGTGCAGGATTATCCTGGCCGCACGGGTTACTGGAACATCGGTGTGCCGCCATCGGGGCCAATGGATCACTTGTCGTTCCGGCTTGCGAACCGTGCCGTCGGCAATAGCGAAGGCGCCGCAGGGCTCGAGATGACGCTTTCCGGCGCAACGATCAAATTCAACTGTGCGACGGTCGCATGTCTCGTCGGCGGCGACACGCGCGCGACGCTTGACGGCGCGCCGCTCGCAAACGGGCAAGCATTTGCCATCACTGCCGGTCAAGTCTTGAAATGCGGAACGATCGTCGGCGCTGGCCAGCGAACGTATCTCGCGCTCGAAGGTGGCATCGATGTGCCCGACTACCTCGGCAGCAAATCGACGTTCTCGCTCGGGCCGTTTGGCGGACATGGCGGACGCACGCTGCGCACTGGTGACGTGCTGCGTCTTGGTCTGCAGCCGGTCGGCAATACTCCGTTGAAGCTTGATGCGGCACTGTTGCCGCCGCTCACCGACACTTGGGAGATTGGCGTTCTTTACGGTCCGCATGGCGCGCCGGATTTTTTCACCGACGACGACATCGAGACGTTCTTCGCGGCCTCGTGGGAGGTGCATTACAATTCCAACCGCACCGGCGTCCGCCTGATCGGGCCGAAGCCTCAATGGGCGCGCGCCGACGGCGGCGAAGCGGGCTTGCATCCAAGCAACATACACGACAACGCCTATGCGATTGGCGCCATCGACTTCACCGGCGACATGCCCGTCATCCTCGGCCCGGACGGACCATCGCTCGGTGGTTTCGTGTGTCCGGCGACGATCATCAAAGCCGAGCTTTGGAAGATCGGGCAATTGAAGCCCGGCAACAGGGTGCGCTTCAAGCGCCTATCGGCGGATGAGGCCACGCGTTTCGAAGCAGAACAGGATCAAGAAGTCTCGACGTTGAAGCCGCGTGAATCGAAAATCACATCATCAGGCGTGCTCGGCGCGCGCGACGACTGCATCGTCGGCGTTCGCGCTTCACATCACGCACTACCGCGGGTCACCTACAGGCGTCAGGGCGATAAATATCTGCTCGTCGAGTACGGCCCAATTGTACTGGACTTCGAGTTGCGCTTCCGCGTCCACGTCCTGATGAAGCGTCTGGAAGCGCGAAATCTCGCCGGCATTATCGATCTGACGCCCGGCATCCGGTCGCTGCAGATTCACTATGATAGCCGCGTACTTTCCCTCGACGCGCTTCTGACCGCTCTGTCTGCAATCGAAGACGGCATCGGTGACATCGGCGATATTGAAGTACCCTCGCGCATTGTCCACATGCCGCTGTCGTGGGACGATCCGCAGGTGCAGAAGACGATCGACAAATACATTCAGTCGGTCCGTGCGGATGCGCCGTGGTGCCCGTCGAACATCGAGTTTATCCGGCGCATCAACGGCCTCGATAGCATCGACGACGTCTACCGCATCGTCTTCGACGCGCATTACCTCGTGCTCGGGCTCGGCGACGTCTATCTCGGTGCGCCGGTCGCAACGCCGATTGATCCGCGTCATCGCCTTGTGACGACGAAGTACAATCCCGCGCGCACCTGGACGCCCGACAACGTCGTCGGCATCGGCGGTGCATACATGTGCATCTACGGTATGGAAGGCCCGGGTGGCTATCAGCTTTTCGGGCGGACAAGCCAGGTGTGGAACACCTACCGGCAGACGGCTGCGTTCACGGAGAGCAAGCCGTGGCTGCTGCGCTTCTTCGATCAGGTGAAGTTCTATCAGGTGTCGGCCGATGAACTTCTGGCCATTCGCGAGGGCATGATCGACGGAACCGCGCACATCGAGATCACCGAGACGACGTTCTCGATGAAGGCCTATCGCGCGTTCCTGGCAGAGAATGCCGACGAGATCGGGCGCGCGAAAGCACGCCAGCAAGCAGCGTTCGACGCCGAGCGCGCGCGCTGGCAGGCCTCCGATCAAAATGCGACATCGGCCGCGTCCGATGCTGTCGAAACGGACACGCTCGAAATTCCGGCGGGCGCCTACGCCATCGAGAGCACGGTGCCGGGATGCGTTTGGAAAATCGCAGTGCAAGAAGGTTCGCGCGTTGCCGCGGGCGATACCGTCGTCATAGTCGAATCGATGAAAATGGAAATGTCGGTGACGGCGCCGCACGACGGCACGGTGCTCGAAATCCGATGCGTCGAGGGCAAGCCCGTCGTGCTCGGGCAGGCCATCGTCGTCATGACGGATGCTGTCGCGGAGGCAGCGCAATGATTGCCTCGCTCGATTTTTCGACCCTGCGTGACGGCTACGCGCAGGGCACGTTCACGCCGCAGGACGTGATCAACAGCATCTACGACCGCATCGCGGCGATGGGCGAACGCCCGGTCTGGATTTCACTTGTGCCGCGCGATGTCGCCTTGGAGCGCACAGCAAGCGCGCCGAGGGGACCGCTCTTTGGCATTCCATTTGGGGTCAAGGACAACATCGACGTCGCAGGACTTGAGACGACGTGCGCGTGTCCCGACTTTGCGTATACGCCCGAACGATCCGCGACGGCTGTCGAACGCCTGGAGGCCGCCGGCGCAATTGTCATCGGCAAAACCAATCTCGATCAGTTCGCGACGGGTTTGGTTGGCACGCGCTCGCCATATGGCATCCCCGAGAGCGCATTCGAGCCTGGCTATATCAGCGGCGGATCGAGTTCGGGTTCAGCCGTCGCCGTCGCGCGTGGCCTTGTTTCGTTCGCGCTCGGAACGGACACCGCAGGATCAGGCCGCGTGCCGGCTGCATTCAACAACATCGTCGGGCTGAAGCCAACCAAAGGTCTCATCAGCGCGCGTGGCGTCGTGCCGGCGTGCAAGACGCAAGATACGGTCTCGATCTTTGCGCTAACGGTTGCCGACGCAGCAGCGGCGTTCGATGTCGCAGCGGCGTTCGACGCAGAGGACGACTACGCGCGGACAGCGGAGCGTCGCGTGGCACCTTCCACATCACGCTCAACATTACGCATCGGCGTACCAGATACACCGGAGTTTTTCGGCGATACGGCGAATGCCGAGCTTTACGCCCAAGTCATCGCGCGTGCGCAAGCTCTTGGCGCAGATGTCGTGCCGTTCGATTTTACGGCGTTCCAAAACACGGCGAAGCTGCTCTATCAAGGTCCGTGGGTTGCCGAGCGTCTTGCTGCGGTCAAAGAGTTTGCGCGAAACAGACCCGACGCGATCCATGACGTCGTGCGCAGTATCGTGCTCAGTGCCGAGACCATATCTGCGGCCGAAACATTCGAGGGAATGTATCGCCTCGCCAGATTGACCCGCGCCGCCGAGGCGCACTGGCAGGCATTCGATATGATGCTGCTGCCAACTGCGCCGACGACGTACACGATTGCCGACGTTTGCGCCGACCCCGTGCGGCTCAATTCCAACCTTGGCTTCTATACCAACTTCGTCAACCTCATGGATTTGTCGGCGCTTGCGGTGCCGGCCGGATTTCGCGCAGACGGCCTGCCGTTCGGCGTCACGCTCATCGGTCGCGCCTGCGCAGACGCAACGCTGGCGGCGTTCGGCGACAAACTGCACCGGTCGTTGCCGCAGATCCAGATCGGCGCTACAGGGCACAGCCTCGACGCAACACCACAGTATAAATTCGCCGCGTCGCCACCAGAAGCGGTCGAGATTGCAGTCGTCGGCGCACATTTGCAGGGGCAGCCGCTCAACGGCCAACTGACCGAGCGAAACGCACGGTTCGTCCGCACCGCCAAGACAGCAGCGGGCTACAGCTTCTTTGCGCTGGCCAATACCACGCCGGCCAAGCCCGGTCTCGTATTCGATGGCCACGGCACTGGCGCCATCGACGTCGAGATTTGGGAGCTGGATGCAGCGGGCTTCGGCTCGTTTGTGGCACTCATCCCAGCGCCGCTCGGAATTGGCACGTTGCGGCTCGACGACGGCACGTCCGTTAAGGGCTTTGTGTGCGAAGCGCATGCCGTCGCCGGCGCGCTCGACATCACGGCATTCGGTGGATGGCGGAATTGGCTCGCCGCTAAAGCTTGAAAAGCACTGCCGAAACCCGCTTTACAAATCCGTAATCTCCCGGCAACGTTTCGGTAGGGTCATGAGGCTCATGCCATCCGCCAGCCGTCGCTTGACCGGTACATGCCATGCGCATTCTCTTGATTGAAGACGATCCCAAGACCGCGGAATACATCGTTCGCGGTTTGACGGAGGAGCGTCACACGGTCGATCACATAACGGACGGGCGGGATGGCGTTTCACACGCCGTCGGTGAACCCTACGACCTCGTGATCGTAGACCGTATGCTGCCCGGCCTCGATGGCTTATCGATCGTCAAAACCATCCGCAGCGCCGGACGCAAGATGCCAATCCTCATTTTAACAGCGCTCGGCGGCGTTGATGATCGCGTCGATGGTCTGGATGCCGGTGGCGACGATTACGTCGTCAAGCCGTTCGCATTCACCGAACTGCTCGCCCGCGTCAATGCGCTGGCGCGCCGGCCCCACCTCAAGGGCGAAGAGACCTGCCTGCACCTCGCCGATCTCGAAGTCGACCTTGTCGGGCGCAAAGTCACGCGCGGCGGTGTCGACATCGATCTGCAGCCCCGCGAATTCCGCCTGCTGGAAGTCCTGTTGCGCAACAAGGGCCGCGTCGTGACGCGCACGATGCTTCTCGAGCGGGTCTGGAGTTTCCACTTCGATCCGAAGACAAGCGTCGTCGAAACCCACGTTTCGCGTCTGCGCGGCAAAATCGACAAGCCGTTCGGCAAAGAGCTGATCCATACGGTGCGCGGCAGCGGATACTCGATGCATGAGGACGCTTGAACTTTTAAAGCGTACGCCGGCACGGCTTGCCGCGCAGTTTACCGCCATTTTCATAGCAACCACGCTGATCCTGTTCGCCGCGATTTTTGTCGGCACGACGGCGCGCCTTGAAACCGACATTCGCAAGCGCGTCAACGAAACCATCACCGCACTCGCTAACCTCAGCTCAGAGCGTGGCCTGGAACAGTTGGTACCTGTCGTCGTTAATGAAAGTGCGTCCATGCGCGATTCTGATTTCGTATTCGAGCTCGACAGCGACGACGGTTCTTTTCTCGCCGGCAATGTGCGCGGCGTGCCTTTTGCTCAGAATTGGCTCCGGCTGAAGCGCAGCGATATCTTTCTGACCATCGAACGCGGCCGCCCAGACGACGAATTCTTCGCGATCTGGCGGACCCTTCCGAAGGGCCGGCTTCTCGTCGGCAGCAGCAACCGCGAAGTCCGCAAGATGCAGGCGTTCCTGCTCGAAGTTCTCGGCTATGCGGTGTCGTTGATCGTCGTGTTGTTCATCGCTGGCGCGACCTATCTCGCCCGCCAGGCCCAGCACCGCATCGACGACTTCTCGACGACGCTCGATCACGTCTCGCAAGGCGATCTCACGGCCCGGGTTCCAATGTCCGGCCACGGCGACGACATCGATCAGATCGGCGCACAAATTAACCGCACGGTCGCCAAGCTTCAGAGGCTGATCGCCAACGTCAATCAAGCGTCGTCCGATATCGCGCACGATCTGAAAACGCCGCTCGGTCGCGTCCGCCAGAAACTTGAAATTACCGACCGCGCCGACGTCACGACAGCCGAACTCAAATCCGCTGTTGATACGGCGATGATCGATCTCGACGGTATTTCGCAAACGTTCGACGCACTGCTGCGCATCACTCAAATCGAAGCAGGCGCGCGGAAATCGCGTTTTGTAGATCTCGACTTGCAGAGCGTTTTCGACGATCTGCTTGACGCGTTCCAGGCCGTTGCTGAAGACGCGAATTGCACGTTGTCCTGTGAGCGCCGCCCGGATGGGCCAGCGCACATCCGCGGAGACCGCGAACTTCTGATGCAGCTCTTCGCCAATTTGATTGAGAATGCGTTGCGCCACTGCCCGCCCGGCACTGACATCGCAATTGCGCTCGACCGCATCGGCACCACGTATCGCGCAACCGTATCGGATAGCGGCCCCGGCATCCCGGTGAGTGAACGCGAAAATGTGTTCCGCCGGCTTTATCGTATCGAGCGCGCCCGCACGACGCCAGGCAGTGGGCTCGGGCTTAGCCTCGTCGCAGCGATCGCCGAATTACACGATGCGCGCATTGATCTTGGCGACAACAATCCGGGTCTTAGGGTCGAGATTACCTTCCCCGGTCTGGCGCACGCGTGACCCTTACAAATTTGTGAGTCTGCGGCCAACTTGCGGAAAGATTGGCGCCCCATATTCCTTCTCATGCGACGGCATCACGCCAGCCGCACTTTACGAGGAGAAGTCCTATGAAGACGAAGCTTTCTGCACCGTTGGGCCTTGTCGCCGTCGCGCTGTTGTCGTCTGCCGCTCTCGCTGCGACCGAAACCAAGACGGGTGAAGTCAAGACGACCGACACCGCCAAGCATCAGTTGTCGCTCGCAAGCGGCGAAACCTTTGACGTCGGCAGCCACGTGAAGCTCGACAAAATCAAAGTCGGCGAGAAGGTTACGGTCACGTTTGAAAACAAGAACGGCAAGATGGAAGCGTCGAAGGTTGTGCCTGCGAAGTAATCGCACGTCTCAGCTGTCGCACCTAAATTTTTGGAGCATCCAATGAAGTCGATCCTGAAGGCTGGCGCCGTCGCGCTCGCTGCGAGCCTTTTCGCACTACCGGCAATGGCCGCGAGCGCACAGCATGCACCGGCGCATCACGCCAAGGCAGCACACCATAAGATGGCCGCGCATCACAAGATGCATATCGCCATCGCACAGCATCACGCTGCGGGCAAGATCCAACGGATCAATGCCAAGAACAACACTCTGACGATCAATCATCGTGTCTATCGCTTGACGCCGCAGTTTGCGTCGGCCTCGTTCAAGCAAGGCCAGAAAGTGCAGATCGTCTATAAGAAAGATCGCGGGCACCGCCTGGTCGAAAAAATCTCGGCAGTGTCAGCGTAAAGCGCGCGCCCCCTCGCGAAGCGCTGATAGAGAGAAGCCGCATCACCAGCCCGCGGCTTCTCTTTTTTGCGCGCGAAATCAGCGTTTGCTAAGGCTCATGCTGCCGGACGCCTTCGAACTTGTGAAGCTGACAGTCTGGCTACCGCCGCTCACAGAGACGCGAATGCGCCCCGAGATGTCATAATCGGTATTGTAGAAATCGCCGACGTACCTGTTCGGCGACACCATCGACAATTGTCCAGACTGCCGGATCGTGACCGATGCCGACGCACAGGTCGCCGATACCGCGACGACGGCGCTGCCTTGCGGACTATATTGAACGCGGCAGCGTACGCTCTCACGCTTGCCGTCCGCGGGCTTGACGTACCCGCTTCCGCTCCACGATCCCTGGAGCGGATCGGCCAACGATGCCGTCGCGCTGGCCGTCGCCAATAGGACCGCAGCCGCCGACAGCTTCGCTAAACGCTTCATGTGGTTCTCCCTGAAAGCCAAAACAGGCTTCTGGCGGACAAGATTGGTAGACTCACGCCAACATCGCAGCCGTTTCTGCAAAATACCGGACATCGCACTGCGGTATCAAGTTGGAAACCAATCCGTTGAAATCGCCGAGACCCATTAGGTGTCTATAACGTGGCCGCGCGGCGTGGCGATTCAAGAGGCGCGTTCAGAACGCGTTCGCCGATCGCCGGCGGCTGGACTGTCAGACCCAAAGAATACGGCTGCCGACGATCTTGCAGCCAGCGGCCCGTGCGCCGTATACTGGAAGCCTTAATATGACAGATGCAATTTTTTGGCGGCCCATCCCAAGTGAGCTTACGCGCTGAACTGTGGCGCGCCCGTACGTATATTCTGATCCGGAGCGAGCATCATGCGACGTTCGGAAATTTGCCCAGACCGTAAGACGGCAAAAGCACAACCGGCGTTTCTTGCGAGCACTGCCGTAGCGACTGGCGCGTTACCAGCCGCGGCGCCGAACCAAATTGACGTCGAAGCGCTCTATTTCCTCGGTCCGCAAGGTGAGGACAACATCGAGTTTGATTTCGAACCGCTGTCGCCGACATTCCTGTCGAACATCGATGCCCGAGGACGTCCAACGACGCAATTTCCAGCGCGAACACTGCTGCAAGACAATTTCTCCTGGCGGTCGCCGTCGGGCGCACAGCGCATCCCGATGCTTCTGGCCGAGTTTTGCGCCTATAAGGCCACGCTTGCCTATAGCGGCCCGAAGGACATCGCCGATAAGGTCGGCGACGCCACTGATTTCCAGTTCTTCGATACTGCGGGAAAGGTCACCGGCACGCAGGGATTTGGCTGCTGCTACGACGGCATGGTTTTCATCTCAATGCGCGGCACGGAGGGGCTTAAAGACGCCGACTGGCGCGTCACTCTGAGCAGCAATTTCACCGACGAGATCGACGATAAGGATGCCGCGAAGATAGAAAAGATTTCCAGGCGATTTGCCGCCGGCAAGGATTGGCCCGAGGAAACCAAAGCCGCATACAACGCCGAGCTCCAGGCACTTGTCAGCAAACTCAAGGGGCGGCCCGGAATGCACCTGGGTTTCGCCATGGCCTGGGAGGAAGTGAGCGGTAAGGTCGTCGCCTATCTCAACAGCCTCAAAGCCAAGTATGGCGCCATTCCGCCAATCGTTCTCACCGGCCACTCACTTGGCGGCGCTCTTGCGACTGTCGGCGCCTACGACATGCGGCATCGCAATTTTCCGGTTGCGCCAGTCGTAACCTTTGGCGCGCCGTGCGTTGGTAACGGCGAATTCTCCGAGAGCTATAGCAGCGCTACGATCGGCGGCTACAGCCTCGGCGATCGCACGGTGCGCTTCGTTGCCGACGGGGACAGCGTGCCGAAGATCATGCCCCGTTGGTATTTTCGCATGCTGAAAGGCAGCGACGCAGAACTGACCTTCGATAACGTCGGCAGCTTCCTGAAGTTCAGAGGCGCACCGATGACGTCTCTGCGCTTGATCGAAATGGCGATCGAAGAAGAAATTCGGCGCCGGGAAAAAGCTGCGGCAGAAGCCGAGGCTAACAAGGCGGCCGCAAAAACTGCAGCGGCTCGGAGCGCCAGCGGCAAGAGCGGTGTAGCGCACATCATTGTGCCTCTGCTGATCATCGCCGGATTGGCATTCTTATCGCCGACGATGTCGCTATCGAACCCAGACGCGTTCCCCGGCGGTACTCAGACCCAGTCGCAGGCGACGACGGGTCAGATCCCTGTGCGGATGGCCCAGGCAGCAGCGCCATCGACGACGCCCGCCCCGCAAACAAGCACGACAGAACCCGGATTCGAAGATGACTCGACCGAAATCAGCTTCTGGTACATCGTTCTATTTTTCGTCGCCGCGCTTGTGTTCATCTCGATCGGCGCGACGGTGCAATCGCACTCCGTTGCCAACCGCTACGCGCTTTACCTCAGCACATTGACGTACCAGAACATCCGCTCGTTTCGCAGCAACGCTGCCGAGCCTTTCAAAGCACGTCTCGACGCCGCCAATGGCGATCTCGACCGCTATTTGCGGTTCATTCGCGGTGACACGCGAGAAGACATGGCGCTCGGTAAATTGCTGAAGGTGTCAGAGTTGCCGGTTCGGCTGGTCGAAGGCATGAAGCTCGACATCTTCAAAGCCGCGAACAAAGACGCAAATATTTTCTAGCGCGCTTAGCAATCGCCGCCGCCGGGCAGCCAGTTCTGTTTCGGCCACCCGACGGCAACGCCTTTTCGTTCATCTCGGCGCGAGATCAAATCCGGGCGTAGGCCTCGATCTCGACTTTCTGCCAGGGGCGCAGCATCGACGTGACTTGCACAAGCGTGCTGGCCGGGCGGACCTTATCGAACGTCTCGAGATGCGCCCGGGCAACGTCTTCGGCATCATTGATGTCGCGCAGATAGACGACCGTTCGGATCACGTTGGTCGCCGACGCGCCAGCCTCCGTCAACGCCTTTTCGATAATGGAGAGCGCGGCGCGGGCTTGCGTATAGGCGTCGCTTTTTTCGTGGCCAGCCGGAGCGCATGTCCCGGACACATGCACGTCGCTGCCTGCACGGACGGCACGCGAATATCCAAAGACGCCCTCGTAAGCACCTCCTGATGAGATGTTCACACGGTCGCTGCTCGCATTGGTCGTCATTTGATATCCTTTTGTCATGAGTTGTCATTTCATGGCATCGCGTATGCGATACCAAGTTTCCACGACCGGAACGGCGCGCTTGGCGATCGGATGAGCCGGAAAAGCCGGAAATGCGAGATCGTCGAAACTTGTGCGCCCGCGCGCGTCATCCATGACCTGCAGCGCGATCTTATGTCCGAAGTACGTGGCGCGCGACACACCTGTTCCGCAGTAGCCGAGCGCATAGTGGACGCCGCCTGACGTTCGCCCGATATGCGGAACTTCGTCGAATGTGTATCCGATCATGCCGTCCCACGCGTGCGTGATGGCGGCCGAGTCCAATTGCGGAAAGACGCGAACCATGTCGCGCGCAAGATGCCGGTAGTTTCGCGCATCACCGCTGCTGGCCGTGCGCCCGACACGTCCCCCCCAGATGATTCTGTTCTCGTCTGGCGCGCCGCGAAAATAGTAGAAAACCCTATTCGTATTGCCATACACGCGCTTGTTGGGAAGAAGCGCGTCAAAGAGGTTCTGCGGCAAGCGCTCGGTCGCGATCAGTCCCGACCCGATCGGCACAATCCGCCGCCCAAGTTCAGGCACAAGACGATCCGTGTAGCCATTCGTTGCGATGATGACGCTTTTCGCCAGGATCGCGCCACGCGCCGTTTGTACGCGAAACGATCCGCCGTCACGGTCGATGTGCTCGACGGCCGTGTTGCCAATAACGCGACCTCCTTTCTCACGGACGCGCGCAACCAAGCCTGCATGATAAAGCCCGGGGTGTAGCGACGCGTCCGCCGGCAAAACCGAGCCGCCAAAGAACACGTCCGACGCGACTTCCGAACGTTGATCTGCGCGCGGCACCATAAAACTTTCAACGCCGCAGACGGCTTTCAGATCTTCGAGATCGCGCGCCATCGCCTCGTAGTGATCGGGATGCATCGCGGCACGAAATCGGCCGCAACGCTCAAAGTAGCATTCAATGCGCTCGTTACGGATCAGCGTTTCGATGTAGTCCAGCATGTCTACGCCTTCGCGCAGCATGGCCGTTGCTTTTGCCTCGCCGCGCAGCGCAATCAGCCGTTTGACGCGGAATTTCTGATTTCCGCTGCCAATCTGGCCGCCATTGCGCGTGCTCGCACCAAAACCAACGACACCGCGATCGAGCACGACTGCGCCGCGACCGGCGCCTTGGAGCGTCAACGCCGCTGACAATCCCGTAAAGCCACTGCCAACAATCACCGTCTCCGCGTGGTGCGGCAGGTCTTCATCAGCCTGATGTTGTCTTGGAGCCGCGTCCCACCAGTACGGCTGAAACTTCAAACCGGCGTCAGATGGCAAACGCCCTAGCGCGAGTTGTCCGGCAGTTACATTGCTCTGGGTCATTCATTCACTCTCAGTCGGCGATCACCGGCGCGCCAGTCTCTAGCGCATAGGTGACCAACTTTAGTTTCATCACATACAAAAAGATTGCACCTCATGCAAGTTTATTGTATCGCTGCTCAACACCAACTGAGCAGCGATCAACGCTGTCGGCTCATACGCCCGAGGAAACACCATGATGCACACCGATCATTGGACCTGGCGCAAAGCGCCTGGCCAATTTGCGACACCCGACAATCTGGATTTGGCAAAAGCCAAGCAATTTCTATCGCAGAACCACGTGCGCTACATCCTGGCGCAGTTCGTCGACATTCACGGCGTTGCAAAGAGCAAATCCGTACCCGTCGATCATCTCGAGGACATTCTGACTGAAGGTGTTGGCTTTGCCGGCGGCGGCGTTTTCGGGATGTGTCTCGCACCGCACGAAGCCGAATACATGCTCGTCGGTGATCTCTCGACGCTTAAGCTGCTTCCATGGGCACCCGGCTACGCACGGGTCATGGGTACGGGCCAAGTCAGCGGCAACGCTCACGCCGTTGATACGCGCAATATTCTACTGACACAAACCGCAAGGCTAGCCGAGCGCGGCTGGACGCTCAATACCGGTATCGAACCTGAATTCAGCCTGCTTCAGAGAACATCTGACGGGTCGGTCGCTCCGTTCGACGACACGGACTGCCTGCAAAAACCTGCTTATGACTATCGCGGTCTGTCGCGCGCGCGGGTGTTTCTCGAACGCATGACGGAAAGCCTGCAGGCGCTCGGGATCGACGTTTATCAGATCGACCATGAAGACGCGAATGGCCAGTACGAAATTAACTTCAAATACGCCGACGCGCTGACATCCGCCGATACGATCATCTTGTTCAAGATGGCCGCGGCTGAGATCGCCCATGAGATTGGGGCGATCTGTTCGTTCATGCCGAAACCAAAAAGCTCGATGACCGGCAACGGGATGCACATTCATTGCTCCATCGCCGATGCCAACGGCAAAAATCTCTTCTTCGACAAGACTGACAAGAACGGCATGGGGCTTTCTCAGCTCGCGTACCATTTCACGGCCGGCATCCTGAAACATGCGCGCGCGCTGACGGCGCTTCTGGCGCCATCGGTCAACTCCTATAAGCGTCTTGTGGTTGGCAGGACGGCGTCTGGCACCACCTGGGCACCGGTATTCGTTGCATACGGCGACAACAACCGAACGGCCATGGTGCGCATTCCCTATGGGCGCATCGAGTTGCGCGTCGGCGATTCCGGAATGAACCCCTACCTCGCTCAAGCGGCGCTGATCGCTGCCGGTTTGGACGGGATCGACAATCGCCTCGATCCGGGTCCGCCGCAGAACATCAATTTCTACGCGCTTTCGCCAAAAGAAATCGCCGATCAGAAAATCGAAGTCCTTCCGCAATCGCTTGGCGAGTCGATCCAGGCGTTGTCCGAAAGCGCGCTGTTTCGCGAAGCGCTTGGCGCGCAGTTCATAGATGAGTTTGTCAATCTGAAGCGCGACGAGTGGATCGACTACCACCGTCACGTCTCGGATTGGGAGACAAAGCGCTACCTGAGTTTCTTCTGACCACCGACCGCGCTCAAAGGAGATTGCAAAAGCATGTGTGGCATTGCTGGACTATTCATCAAGGACAAGGCTCTGGAGCCGCAGCTTGGTGATTACCTTGCGAAGATGACGTCGACGCTGTGTAGCCGGGGTCCGGACTCAGCCGGGTTCGCTATTTACGGCGCCGGTCAGGACGGCAAAACGAAGATCACGATCGCCGGCCCGACGGAAGGCTACGACATCGCCGGTGCAGCGCAGAAGCTCGTTGATGCGATCGATCCCACGGCAGACGTGACGCGCCGGCATTCGCATGCCGTCATTACTCTTGCCTCAGCCGAAGTCCCAAAGGCGACCGCGTGGCTCGCGACCCATTTGCCGGACGTCACGGTGATGAGCGAAGGGCAGCGGCTCGAGATCTACAAGGAAGTCGGCTATCCGGACGACGTCGCCAAGGAATTTCGAATTGCGAAGATGTCGGGAACGCACGGCATCTCGCACACGCGCATGGCAACGGAATCGGCCGTTACGACTAATGGCGCGCATCCGTTCTCGACGGGATCGGATCAATGCCTGGTTCACAACGGGTCGCTCTCCAATCACGCCTCTCTGCGCCGCGAGCTGCGCCGCGATGGCATCAAGATCAGAACTGAAAACGATAGTGAAGTCGCGGCCGGATACCTGACGCGGCAGATGCAGAACGGGCAGTCGCTCGGTGAAGCCCTGAACGCAAGCCTGAATGATCTCGACGGATTTTTCACGTTCGTCGTCGGCACCGAAACGGGCTTTGGAGTGCTGCGCGATCCCATCGCCTGCAAGCCCGCCGTCATGGCGGAGACTGACCAGTACGTTGCCTTCGCATCGGAATACAAAAGCCTGACGTGCTTGCCCGGAATCAAAACGGCTCGCGTTTGGGAGCCCAAACCCGCAACCGTCTATTTCTGGGAGCACACCTGATGCCTTCAATCGATCTATCCAAAACATCGCTGCGCGATCTCAATCTGGCTTTGCACCGCCTCGCCAAAGACACCAACGAGACGCTGTGGACGATCTCGAACCCGGGCGGCGAGCATTCGATCGCGGCCGGGGTCGATGCGCCTGTGACGATCAATATCGACGGTAACGTCGGCTATTACTGCGGCGGCATGAACAAGGAAGCGAAGATCATAATCGATGGCAGTGCCGGACAGGGCGTCGGAGAAAACATGATGTCCGGCCTCATTCATGTGAAAGGCGATGCCAGCCAAAGCGCCGGTGCAACCGGTCGCGGCGGTCTTCTGATCGTTGATGGAAACGCCTCGGCCCGCTGCGGCATTTCAATGAAGGGCATCGATATCGTCGTCAAAGGCGACATCGGACATTTATCTGCATTTATGGGCCAGAACGGACGCTTGGTCGTGTTCGGCGAAGCTGGCGAAGCGCTCGGCGACTCGATCTACGAATCCCGCATCTATGTGCGCGGCCCCGTTGCAAGTCTCGGCGCCGACTGCGTCGAGAAAGACATGAGCGACGAGCATCGCGCAGAACTCATAGAGCTTCTGAAGACGTCGGGCGAAGCGCACAAAGTCGACGTTGCCGAATTCCGGCGCTACGGCTCCGCGCGCAAACTCTACAATTTCAACATCGACAACGCGGGAGCCTATTGATGACCAAGCACGAGAGCAATTGGCTGCCGACGACGCCACGCAAGTCGGCGACGTTCGATGATTACACACTTTCTGAAATTCGCCGCGCGGCAGCGACCGGCATCTACGATATTCGCGGCGGTGGCGCGAAGCGCCGCGTGCCAAATTTCGACGACCTTTTACTGCTCGGCGCATCAATGTCGCGTTATGCGCTTGAGGGCTATCGCGAGAAGTGCGGAACCGACGTCACGCTCGGATCGCGCTTCGCTAAGAAACCGCTGAAGCTCGCAACGCCGATCACCATCGCAGGCATGAGCTTCGGCTCGCTGTCGGCGAACGCTAAGGAAGCGCTCGGACGCGGCGCGTCGCTCGCCGGAACATCGACAACCACGGGCGATGGCGGCATGACGCCCGAAGAACGCGGGCAATCCAAGCACCTCGTCTATCAATACCTGCCATCCCGCTATGGCATGAATCCGGATGACCTCCGCAAGGCCGACGCGATCGAGATCGTCATCGGTCAAGGTGCCAAGCCAGGCGGCGGCGGCATGCTGCTCGGCCAAAAGATTTCGGATCGCGTCGCTGAAATGCGGCAACTTCCGAAAGGTATCGACCAACGATCGGCGTGCCGGCATCCCGACTGGACGGGCGCCGACGATCTCGAAGTCAAGATCAACGAACTCCGCGAGATCACCGACTGGGAAAAGCCAATCTACATCAAGGTCGGCGCGAGCCGTCCGTACTTCGATACGATGCTGGCTGTGAAATCCGGCGCCGATGTCGTTGTGCTTGACGGGATGCAGGGCGGCACAGCCGCAACGCAAGAGGTGTTCATCGAGCACGTCGGCATACCGTTGCTGTCAGCGATCAGGCCGGCTGTGCAGGCATTGCAAGATCTCGGCATGCATCGCAAAGTTCAGCTGATCGTTTCCGGCGGCATCCGCAACGGCGCCGACGTCGCAAAAGCGCTGGCGCTCGGCGCGGACGCTGTCGCCATCGGGACGGCCGCCCTCGTCGCGCTCGGCGACAACGACCCGAGATGGGAAGCCGAATATCAGCGTCTTGGCACGACGTCTGGCGCTTACGACGACTGGCACGAAGGCAAAGACCCCGCCGGCATCACGACGCAAACACCTGACTTGATGAAACGGCTCGATCCGGTGGCCGCTGGCCGTCGCCTTGCCAATTACCTGAAGGTCATGACGCTTGAAGCGCAAACGCTCGCCCGCGCGTGCGGGAAGAACCATCTGCATAATCTCGAACCTGAAGACCTGGTGGCACTGACGCTTGAAGCTGCCGCTATGGCGAAAGTGCCGCTCGCAGGCACCACCTGGATCCCCGGCGCGGGGGGCGTTTGAAGCCGCGCATTCTCCTTGTAACTTCCCTGGTTTCAAACTTCCGGGGGCCACGTGCTCCCGGACTTTTTTCCAGCCGCCAAATCGCCGTCATTCCGCATAGAAAATAATTGCCAGAAATTTTGCGCGGTCATCGAGCAGGCGTTCCGGCCCGTGCACGACTTCGCCTGTAAACGTAAAGGCGTCGCCTGGCTCGAGCAGATATGTATTGTCGCCGAAGCGGTATTCGACGCGACCCTGCAACATGAAAATAAACTCCGTGCCGGGATGTGAGAAGCGGGGATACGACTGGCTCTTCTTGTCCATTTCAACCAGAAACGGCTCGAATAGCTTTCGCGGCCCCTTGTCGTACGAAAGAAGCCGGTAGGTGTAACCGTACTTCGTACCAACCCTAACGACGTCCATCTGTTCGGACTTCTTAAGCAGTTGAGCGGTGCCACCCTTCTGATCGGTCTGGCGGAAGAGATCCGACAACCCAACGCCGAGCGCGTCGCACAGGCGTTCTAACGAATCGAGGCTCGCCATCGCGACGCCGTTTTCGATGCGGCTGAGCATGGGACCGGATAGGCCAGCGCCAGCGCTCAGCTCGGCAATCGTCAAGTTGGCGGCCAGGCGCAGCTGTTTGATCACCTCGCCGATCCTGCGCTCGAGCGGAACCGTGGCCTTGTCGGCAGGCGCCCCAGCTTTCGACGCCTGCTTGCTTGTCATGAGCTTTGGGCCGGACTGGCGTTTGGTGTCTTTCAAATTTGCCATCCTGATATCTCCCCGGGTAGCGCCAACCCATTGTAAAGCTGAAAAATTGTTCAAGCAGCGCCAGAGCCTCGAGAGAATGCAGCGTTCGAACGGCTCTGGCAACCAGGCTTGCGCCATTGCGTCTACTGCAAAAGAATTACATGAACGTGATGCACATTTGTTGCATCCAATGAAACTCTGCGGCAGAATGCGCGTGTTGGGGCAGACTGCTCCAGCAGGGAGCATTAGGAGCCAAACATGGTCGACATTGCTGGTGAGCCGCAACAGGCGCGCGCATACACCGCTTCAGAGGAAATCGGTGGACTGCATCGAACGATTGACTGGAAGGGAGCTTTTTGGATTGCGAGCGGTGTGCCGGCGCTCGTCTTGATATCCATCGGGGGCATGGGAGCAACGGCCGGCAAACTCGCGTTTGTCGTGTGGACGATTTCCGTGGTGATGGGCTTGTTACAAGCCTACAGCTACGCCGAAATCGCCGGGCTGTTTAAGAACAAGTCGGGCGGCGCGGCGGTCTACGGCGCAGCCGCATGGTTGCGTTACAGCAAGATCATTGCGCCGCTGAACGTGTGGTGCAACTGGTATGCTTGGTCGCCCGTTCTTTCGCTCGGATGCGCGATCGCTGCCGGCTACATTTTAAATGCTATCGCGCCGATCCCGCTGTTCACCGCTGAATCGCAAGAGGTCATCTCGTGGCTTGCAGCGAATGCGAATGCTGTTGACGGAAAGACGGCGGAAGAAGCGGCCAAGATCGCCATCGCGGCCGTAACCGAAGTTGCGACGCCTGTGTTGCGCACGATGCAGCTTGCGAGCTTTTCTTTCTTCGGTCTCGCCAACATCGAAATCGGTCCGACGTTCTTCATCGGCGCGGCGCTGATGCTTTTTGCGTTTGCGATCCAGCATCGCGGCATCCTGGGCACGGCGCGCGTCCAAATGTGGATTGGCCTGTTTGTCGTCATCCCTATGCTCATCGTCGGTATCGTTCCGTTTTTCAACGGTGGCGTGAATTATGCGAACTACACGCCGTTGGTGCCGCCGACGGGCGAATGGAATAACGCTGGCTGGACGTACTTCCTGGGCGCGCTGTTCATCGCGGGATGGTCGACGTACGCCTTTGAAACGGCTGTCTGCTACACACGCGAATTCAAAAACCCGGCGACCGACACCAAAAAGGCGATCATCTCTGCCGGCCTGCTTTGCGTTCTTCTCTACACGCTCGTCGCGACGGCTTTCCAGGGTCACCTGGGTCTAGAGGGCATGACACAAGCCGGCATCGTCGACGGCACCGGTGTTGCGGCCGCGATGGGCAACATGGTTGGCGGGGGATCTCAGATCACAACCCACCTGCTCGAGATGATGATGATCCTCGCGCTGATCCTCGCCATCATGATGGCGATGGCCGGTTCGTCGCGCACGCTTTATCAGGGTGGGATCGACGGATGGTTGCCTCGTTATCTCGCACACACAAACGAGCACGGTGCGCCGACGCGCGCCATGTGGACGGATCTCGTCTTCAATCTCGGATTGTTGACGTTCGCAGCATCTGACGCGACCGCCTACTATTTGATCCTGTCGATGTCGAATGTCGGCTACATGATCTTCATTTTCCTCAATCTCCAATCGGCATGGATCCATCGCATCGATAGTCCGAATATTCCGCGGCCATATCGTGCACCGAACTGGTTGATCGGCCTCGGCGCAATTCTTGGCTTCTTCAATTTGTTCTTGATGGGTGTCGGCGCCAAGGTTTGGGGAAATCCGAATGCGCTCTGGTACGGTTTGCTTTTCGGCGCACTTATTATCCCGGTCTTCTTGTTCCGGCACTATGTCCAGGACAAAGGTCGTTTTCCGGATCACATGCTGGTTGATCTCGATCTCAAGAGCCAGGACCTCGGCGCGCGGCGCGCAGGGATCCTGCCCTACGTTGCGCTCGTCGCGGGCGCCGCGATCACGTTGTTCGGGCATTACTACTTCCAGCTTCCACCACCTGCCTAACGATCGGCGCGGCCGGGCACGTTGCTGCCCGGCCGCATTATCCCGGGAACTGTTCTGATTTTTGAAATTCAGCCAGATCGTTCGTCGATGCGACGCACAAAGCGCAGATGGCTTCGGGAAAAATGGCGACCCCGGCAGGAGTCGAACCTGCGACATCGAACTTAGAAGGTTCGCGCTCTATCCAGCTGAGCTACGGGGCCACGTCTTCGCAAGCAATTAGTGCGACCGCTTACCTCTCGATCGCAATACGGTTTGGCGCAGGCCGGCAAACGGAGTTGCACAAATTCTGGCAATCGGTTGACCGTTACCGCACCGCACCGCACCGCACACACGAGCGATACCGAGCCTATATGAAATTTGCAACATAACAGATGCTCCTCGCGACGATTGTCGTTATTCAACAGTTGATTATCGCAAAAGCCCCTGCCAAGACTTTGCGCCGGAGCCAGGCCACAGAATGCCGGCCCAGGGGAGACTGTTCAACGATGGCAAACGCATGTGACGGCAACAGCGCGAACGCGCCCGGATTATTAGACCGGGAGCGCATCATCGCGACAGCCGGTTTCAACCGCTGGATGGTGCCGCCCGCCGCCCTCGCAATCCATCTCTGCATCGGTATGGCGTACGGCTTTTCCGTATTCTGGAAGCCGTTGCAGGCAGCGCTGCTCGGCGCCGATGGCAAACCGCTGCCCGAATGCTCGGCCGGCGCCGTCACGTTTTCTGAGAAGGCTGCTGGCACGCTCAAGGCATTGACCGCGACCGACTGCAATTGGAGTCAGTTCGATCTCGGCTGGATGTATACGTTCTTCTTTGTGCTGCTCGGCGTCTCGGCAGCAATCTGGGGCGGATGGCTTGAGCGCGCCGGACCGCGCAAGGCCGGCGTCGTCGCGGCGCTCTGCTGGTGCGGTGGCCTGCTGATCTCCGCGCTCGGCGTGCATTGGCATCAACTTTGGATGCTGTGGGTCGGCTCCGGCATCATCGGCGGCATCGGACTTGGCCTTGGATACATCTCGCCGGTTTCGACCCTGATCAAATGGTTTCCCGACCGCCGCGGCATGGCAACCGGCATGGCCATCATGGGCTTCGGCGGCGGCGCGATGATCGGCTCACCGCTCGCAACCAACCTCATGGACTATTTCAAAACAGACGTCGATCCGGGTGTATGGCAGACGTTCCTGGCGCTCGCAGCGATCTACATCGTCTTCATGCTCATCGGCGCGTTTAACTACCGCCTGCCACCGTCTGGCTGGAAACCGGAGGGCTGGACGCCGCCGGCGGCAAGCAACGCGATGATCACGTCGAACCATGTGCACCTCGATAACGCGCACAAGACCCCGCAGTTTTGGCTGTTGTGGATCATGCTCTGCATGAACGTGTCGGCTGGCATCGGCATTATCGGTGCGGCCTCGCCGATGTTGCAGGAAACGTTCGGCGGCGCGCTAATCAACCAGCCGGAACTCGGCTACTTCGACGTCAAAAAGGATGTCGCGCTTGCCGCGGCAGCGGGCGCTGTCGGCGCAGGTTTCGTCGGTCTCATCTCATTGATGAATATTTTCGGCCGCATCGCATGGGCATCGTCGTCCGACAAACTGGGGCGCAAGGTGACGTATTTCATTTTCTTCGTGCTCGGCGCGGCGCTCTACGTCCTGGCGTCGTTCGGCGCGGAATGGAAATCGCTCGCCATCGTCGTCGCGTGCTTCTGCATCATCGCGTCGATGTACGGCGGCGGGTTCTCGACGATACCGGCGTATCTTGCGGACATGTTCGGCACACAGTTTGTCGGTGCAATCCACGGCCGCCTGCTGACCGCGTGGTCGACGGCCGGCATCGTCGGCCCTGTGATCGTCAACTACCTGCACGACACCCGCGCAGCTGAAGGCATCCCGCCCGATCAGATCTATGGACCGATCTATTTCATTCTCGCAGGTCTGCTTGGCATCGGCTTCATCGCCAATCTTCTCGTACGTCCCGTCAATCCGAAGTGGCACATGACGGAAGCAGAACTCGCTGCCGAGCGTGCAAAGCTTCACGAGAAGACAGTTGCGGCGTCTGGCAATCATGGCATCGGCCGCGGCGGGCTCGATGCCAAGGCGATACCGTTCTGGTTGCTCGTCGGCATTCCACTCGCGTGGGGTGTCTGGGTCACGATCCAGAAGTCGGTCGGGTTGTTCGTTTAAGCCAGACTTAGAAAACGTCCTGCACGATTGCGGCGTCCTCGTCGACGAGTTCACGCGCCGTCTTCCATACGTCGTTGCCGCCGCTCATATCGGCTCGGACTTTGCGTATCCACGCGTCCGGGACACCAGCCGGCGTGAAGTACGTTTCGAATAAGCGGTCGGTTGCCGACTGTTTGGCCGATGCCGGGACGTCGATATCCTTCTCGGCGAACTGTTCGCGGAAGCTCACCTCGTGGAACATGAAGCGCGCGCTTTCAGCGGCGCGGCGCGTCTGCCCCTGCAAGTAAACCGGCACGCACATCGAGGCACAGCGCCGGTTGCGTTCGATGACCGTATCGAGCCGATGCGTTCTGCGGATTTGGCGCAGAAGCGCGACGACTTGGCCGCCGTGCTGAAGCGAGCCGCCCGGCGACGACAATGAAAGGACGAAGCGCTGCGCGGTACCACGATGCTTGTCAAAAGCGTCCTGGATGCGGCTCGCCATCGGCGCATCGATCTTACCGCGCCAATAGAGCTGCACGGTATCACCGTCAGCGTCGGCCGTGACATCGAGCCTGCCGACGCCTGCGAAAAATTGTTCGAGATTATCGCGCGTCTGCACGGCGAGCACTGCGATCAGCAGCAGCAATGACACCCACAAAATGCGATTAAGATTTTGCGATGGCATTTTTCATCCTTTGCGCGTGCGACTCCCCCGCGGACAGCCGGCCGCACGCGCGGGCCCGACGCTTCTTTCTTATTTAATATGAGTGGTGCTCCGGCGCATCCGGCCGGCTCGCGGAACGCGAGTCGGATGCGCCGCCCAGCATCAGTGCGTCCAGGAGCCGATGCGGCCGAACTTGAAGTTCTCTGCGTACGATTTCTGGATCGGCGTGCGTGGTTTTGGCTCGATGACCGTGTAGGCGATGCCGTTGCGCGTCGCGTACGCGATTGCCTCGTCCTTCGTCGCGAATTCCAGGCGCACCTGCGCGAGCGTGTCGGCAGAGCTCGTCCAGCCCATCAACGGATCGCGCTCTGCGCGCGACGCCGGCTCGAATTCGAGCAGCCATTCCTTCGTGCGGGCTTCCCCCGACTGCATCGCAGTTTTTGCGGGGCGATAGATGCGGGCCGGCATGGTGGCTATCTCCTCGATGGACGCGCGTGTTTCGGAGCGGCAGAGTTCGAGCACGCGACGTTCAGCGGACAATCGTCAGACCTCGGTTTGCGAGGCTGACGTCCAGTATGTTGTGTTTTTCTTAGCAAGCCGGAACCGGCGACGCTAGATGCAGCCCATTGCTTTTGATTGGCTCGTTCCGTGACAGACGCGCGGTCCGCCCCTCCAGAAGATTAGAAACGTCTTTGTCAAAAACATGGGATAAGGCAGCTCGTTGGCATCGGATGCCATCGCGTGTCTGACGACCAATACTGGCGAGGCGGAATGACATCTTCGAACCCGGTTTCGGCGCGCCACGCGCTCTCTTCGCCCGGCTGGCCCGAGGTTGCTGTCGCGCTGATCACGTATGTCACGCTCGTCGTGACGCTCAGCGTGTTGTGGATGCTGCGCATTCCCGACGAACAGGCCGCGTTGCGCGGCATCTTCGGAATGGCGATGAACGGCATCGTTGGATGCATTGCGTTGCTTGCGGCCTACCTGATCCGCATTCGCAATCTCAGCGCATTCGGATTTCGAGAAACGACGGCGCGATGGCTGCTCATAGGCGCGGTCTTCGGCGTTGCCGCCTTTTTCCTAAGCCTGCTCATCGAGCACATCTACTTTTCGTTCATCACCGAAGCCAACACGCAAGCTGACTTCCAGGCCGCCGCGAAAGCGGGCCTATTTTCACTTCTCGTGCTCGTCTTTTCGGGCGCAATCCTGACGCCGTTTGGGGAAGAGGTTGTTTTCCGTGGCGTCATCGCGAATGCGCTGAACCGATATGGTGCGTGGGCGGGCATTGTCGGCAGCGCATTGATCTTTGCGGCGGTTCACGGTCCGAGCGTGATCTTCTTCAATGCGTTTATGGCCGGCATCCTCACCGGCTACTTATTCCGGAAAACAGATTCCGTCTGGCCCGGACTTGTTACGCACGTCGTCTACAACGCCATTTGGCTTGTGGTTTACGGCTATCAATAACGGGCTGCGCCGAGCTTCGATGTCGGCAGTCCGTTTATCGGCGTGAATAAACCGGCAACGCCGGGAAAGCTGAGGAATGGTCGGGGCGACATGATTCGAACACGCGACCCTCTGCTCCCAAAGCAGATGCTCTACCAGGCTGAGCTACACCCCGACGCGCGAGGCTGATCGTTTGCCGGTTTCGTGGGCCGCGGTCAAGGCCACAACGCGGCCCGCGTCAAAAGCACCTGTCATTGCTCAGGCTTGGCGGGTGTCTCGGCGCCGAAAAACGGGTGCTTGACCTTATCGCCAGCCTTAATGCCAAGGCGCGCGGCCGCGCCGCCTGCAAGTTCCAACACCGCGCTAACGGGCGATCCGGAGTCAATGATGCGTTCCGAGAGCGGTTCGGTATTGGCTTCGATGCGCGCGATCGTTCCGTCTGCGGTGATGAACAGCATGTCGAGCGGGATATAGGTGTTGCGCATCCACATGGTGATCGACTGCGGCGGACCATACGGAAACAACATGCCGGCATCATCGGCGAGCGCGTTGCGGAACATCAGCCCGACGGATTTTTCCTGGTCGGTGCGCGCAACCTCGACCTGAAAGGTGCGCGCCGCGCCGCCGTTCGCCGTCTCGATCGACAACGGCTCGACGGCCATACGCGCCTGCGCGCTTGTGATGAACGACCAGAAGACTGGCAGACCGGACCACGGCATCGCCGACCATACCGCCAAAACAACAAGGGCCGCGCAAGTGGCGGCCCTCATGAAATTTGTTTTACGCACGCGACCCATCCTGAACGCGATCAGTTCTTCGACGGCAACCCCGTCGGCACGCCATCAGGGCGAAGCTCGGCGGCCATGCAGCCCTTGGAGCCATAACCCCAGCGAACCTGAACGATCTGGCCCGGACGGAGTTCCGTGAACCCGAAGCGGCGCAGCGTTTCCATGTGACAGAAAATATCGGCGGTACCCTCGCCGCGTGTCAAGAAGCCGAAGCCGCGAACGCGGTTGAACCACTTGACGTAGGCGCGTTCCCAGTCGCTTTCCGGCGTCACGATGACGTGTGTGCGCTGCGGCAACTGCGACGGATGAATGGCCGTGCTTTCGTCCATGCTGATGATGCGGAAAGCCTGCATGCCTTTTGGGCGCTTCAGCACTTCGCACTGCAAACGGGCGCCTTCGTAGGCCGTCTGGAAACCGCCGTTGCGGAGGCATGTGACGTGAAGAAGAATGTCCGGCAAACCATTATCGGGAACGATGAAGCCGTATCCCTTGGAAGCGTCAAACCACTTGATGGTCCCGGCGATTTCAAAGACTTCGACACCCGGTTCGTCCAGAATATCCGGACGGCTAAACGGCTGCTCGAAGTCCGGAATGCCCGGACGCTTGGTATCCCCCGTCATGTATTACACCCCGCTACTGCGTCTTACGTTTTACCTCGTTGCATCGCGTGCGCTGCGGCAGCATTCGATCCTGGAAGAGCCCTCTTCAGCATCGAAGCAACACACAGTGTCACGAAGCGGTCGGAACATAACATTCGTTCGCGGGCACGCTAGCGCGTTTTTAACTTTTCTCCTCTTGACGTCACACAGAGTGGCCATGATTCTTATTCAATGGTCGCGGTAAGCGCATGATAAAACAACAAGAACCGCGCTCCAAAATTCATCCCCAGATTTGCACGAAATGCGGTGTATTCTGGGCCTTCATCAACACCCCGGAACACGCGCAAAAATATTCGAATCGAATCACCGCGATTCGTTTTTTTAGTGCGCTTTGGCGAAGCGAACTGCACTTCGCGCATATCCGCGCATGCGTGTTATCCAATGGTCATGCACAGGCCGCTTGTGGGTCGCGCCGTCAGGTTGTCGCATGAGTGATGCGCATTCGACACGCTAAGAGTGACGGCATCGCATCGCAACGATGTGTTGCGCGCTGTTACAGGCAGCCATCATCGCCAAAAAGGAAAGTCGCATGCGCTACTTGCACACGATGGTTCGGATCAGAAACATCGACGACAGTCTCAAGTTTTATTGCGACGGTCTGGGTATGCGCGAAGTGCGCCGCATCGAAAATGAGCAAGGTCGCTTCACGCTCATTTTTCTTGCAGCGCCAGACGACGAACCACGCGCGCTCGCCGAAAAGTCGCCGCTGCTGGAGCTCACGTATAATTGGGACGTTGAGGATTACGGCTCCGCGCGCAATTTCGGACATCTCGCGTTTCTCGTCGACGATATTTACGCAACGTGCGCCCGGCTCTCTGCGATGGGTGTGACGATCAACCGGCCGCCGCGCGATGGCCATATGGCGTTCGTGCGCTCGCCTGATCTCGTGTCGATTGAATTGCTGCAAAAAGGCGACGCGCTCGCCAAAGCCGAGCCTTGGGCTAGCATGGCCAATACGGGGGCGTGGTGACGTCGCCCGCATCGCATCGCAGACGCGTTGCTATCATCGGCGCTGGACCTGCTGGCCTGATGGCGGCCGAGACAATCGCGACGGCCGGGCACGACGTTACCGTGTACGAGCGCATGCCGTCGCCCGCGCGCAAATTTCTGATGGCCGGACGCGGCGGACTGAACCTGACGCACAGCGAACCGCTCGACGCATTTTTGAATCGCTACGGCGAAGATGCAGGTGTCATCTGCGATGCCGTCAGCCTTTTTCCGCCAGAGCGACTGATCGCCTGGGCCAATGGCCTCGGCGCGGAAACGTTCGTTGGGTCGAGCGGGCGCGTCTTTCCGAAAGCGATGAAGGCCTCGCCGCTGTTGCGCGCGTGGTTGCGCCGCCTCGACGCGCTCGGCGTGACGATCAAGACGCGACACACTTGGACTGGGTTTTCCAGCGACGGCGCGTTGAACTTGTCGAACGGCGCACGCGGCACAACCACGATCAAGCCCGAAGCCTGCATTCTTGCGCTCGGTGGTGCGAGTTGGCCGAGGCTCGGATCGGATGGTGCGTGGGTTGAGTCGTTTAAATCCGAAGACATCGCAGTCACACCGCTGCAACCGGCCAACAGCGGCGTTTCGATTGCGTGGACCGACATATTTGCGGAGCGTTTTGCTGGCGCACCGCTGAAGCGCATCGCGATCAGCGTCGGCGAAACGAAAATGCGCGGAGAAGCACTGATCACGCGCGGCGGTCTCGAAGGCGGCGCGATCTACGCCATCGGCCGCGCGATCCGCGGCGCACTCTTTGACGCCGCTTCCGCGACGATCACGATCGATCTCAAACCTGATACGACGCTCGACGAATTGACCACCCGCGTCGCGCGCACGCGCGGGTCGCAATCCCTAAGCAACTTCTTGCGCAAGGCCGCGCATCTCGACACCGCCGCCATCGGGCTGCTGCGCGAAGCCGGCGCCTTGCCAAGCGAACCGTCCGCGCTCGCGGCGCGCATCAAAGCGATACCGCTGACCGTTACCGGCCTCGCCGGCATCGATCGCGCGATCTCGACGGCCGGCGGCGTCGCGCTCAGCGCTTTGACGCCTGATTTGATGATCAAAGCCAAGCCCGGCGTCTTCGTCGCCGGCGAGATGCTGGACTGGGACGCACCGACCGGCGGCTACCTTCTTCAAGCGTCGTTCGGGACCGGAGTTGTAGCGGCTCGTGGTGTGCTAAATTGGCTGGATGCGACGTTTTCGTAGCATCATTAACAACCGCCAAGCGATGCCATACCCCGGCGAGGGCCATTGATAAAAAATTTCTCCAAAGCCTCGTCACTAGCATGGGATGCCATACTTATTTGCTGAACGTGCTTTTCTGAGGAATGTTTTACCCCTATGTTCCGGCAGATTGGAGATCTTCGATGATTTTGATCGATCAAACCGCGCCGGCCGCTGGCTTGGCGCCTGAAACTGCTTCTGCGGACGCCCTCGCGGCGGACGCTCTGGCGCGCCGCCTCGACGGCGAGATCGGCACGCACGAGAAGCTCGAAGATCGCATCCGCATTATTAAGGACGCAATTCCAGGCCGCGTCGCCTTTTCGTCCAGCCTCGGCATCGAAGACCAGGCCGTGACGCATGCGATCGCGACAACTGGCGCCGGCATAGACATCTTCACGCTCGACACCGGACGCCACTTTTCCGAGACCTACGATACGCTGTTTGAAACCGAAGGCCGCTACGGCACCAAAATCCGCGTTATGTATCCCGACGCCAAAGAGGTCGAAGAGCTCGTCGACAGCGATGGCATCTATGGCTTTCGCTATTCGGTCGAGAGCCGCAAAGCCTGCTGCGACATTCGCAAGGTGCGCCCGCTCAATCGCGCGCTTGCAGGTGCGAGCGGATGGATTACGGGACTGCGCCGCGAGCAAAGCCAAGGGCGCGCGCACGTGCCGTTCGCGACTTACGATCCGGTTCAGAACCTGATCAAGCTCAACCCGATTGCGGACTGGTCCCTCGGGCAGCTCGAATCTTACATCGCCGCCAACAAAATTCCGATCAACGCGCTACACGCACAAGGCTTCCCGTCGATCGGATGCCAGCCGTGCACGCGCGCCATTCAGCCAGGCGAGGATATTCGCGCCGGCCGCTGGTGGTGGGAAAACGAAAATGGCAAGGAATGCGGTCTGCACAGCCGCAACAGACCTGCCGCGAACTGAGACAACAAACTTTTTCTTTATCTCAAGGACATGCGCGGCATGACCGCTTCACCATCGCATCTCGATCTGCTCGAAGCCGAGAGCATCCACATCTTCCGCGAGGCAGCGGCCCAATTCCGCAAGCCGGTATTGATGTATTCGATCGGCAAGGACTCGACCGTATTGCTGCATCTCGCGCGCAAGGCGTTCTTTCCGGCCAAACTGCCGTTCCCACTGCTGCACATCGATACCAAGTGGAAATTCCGCGACATGATCGCGTTCCGCGATAAGACGGCGCGCGACTTCGGCCTCGATCTGATCGTCCACTCGAATGAAGATGGCATCAAGCAGGGCATCAACCCGCTGGTTTATGCGCCGTCGATCTATACCGACGTCATGAAAACGCAGGCGCTGAAGCAGGCCCTCGACAAGTACGGCTTTGATGCGGCTTTCGGCGGCGCACGCCGCGACGAAGAAGCAAGCCGCGCCAAAGAGCGCGTGTTTTCGTTCCGCGCCGCAGGCCATCGCTGGGATCCGCGCAAACAGCGCCCGGAGATGTGGCGGTTGCTCAACGGCCGCCTCGGCACGGGCGAAACAGTGCGCGTATTCCCGATGTCGAATTGGACCGAAAAAGACGTCTGGCGCTACATCCTGCGCGAAAAGCTTGACGTCGTGCCTCTCTACATCGCTGCCGAGCGCCCGACGATTGAACGCAACGGCCAGCTCTTGATGCAAGACGATGCGCGCATGCAGCCAAAAGACGGCGAGAAGATCGTGATGCGGAAAATCCGTTTCCGTACGCTCGGCTGTTATCCGCTAACCGCTGCCGTTGAATCGGACGCCGACGATCTCGCAGGCGTCGTTGCAGAAACGATCAACGCGCAAACCTCCGAACGTGTCGGCCGCCTGATCGACCACGACCAATCGGGCGCCATGGAAAAGAAAAAGCAGGAAGGCTACTTCTAATGACCGCGCAGGCTGCTCTCAAAACATCGACTGCGCCGGCCACAGCAACGGCAGCTGCAATCGCGACCGACCCGCTGCGCGATCTCAACGGCATCGTCCACATGCTGACGTGCGGATCGGTCGACGACGGCAAATCAACGCTCATCGGCCGCCTTCTCTGGGACGCATCCGATCTCTACGAGGACCAGCGCGAGAACGTTCGCAAGTCAGGGCGCAAAGCCGCCGATAGCGATCTTCCCGATTTCTCGATGCTTCTGGACGGCCTCGTCGCCGAGCGCGAACAGGGCATCACCATCGATATCGCGTGGAAGTATTTCGATACCGAGACGCGCCGCTTCGTCCTCATCGATTCACCGGGTCACGAACAGTACACGCGCAACATGGCATCGGGCGCGTCGCACGCCGACGTCGCCATTCTGCTCGTCGACGCCCGTGCCGGCGTTAAGAAGCAGACCAAGCGTCATGCCGCGATCCTCGATCTTGTCGGCGTCAAACGCGTCGTGCTCGCGGTCAACAAGATGGACCTCGTCGGTTATTCCGAGGATGTCTTCCGCAAGATCGACGCCGATTTCAAAACGTTGTGCTGGAAGTTCGGGTTCTGGGAAGCGACGGCCATTCCCGTCTCTGCGGTCTACGGCGATAACGTCTCGACCAAATCGCAGGCGATGCCGTGGTACACCGGCGCAAACCTGCTCGAACATCTCGAAAAGGTTCCGAGCCGCGGTTCGGCGTCGGGCGGCACGTTCCGCTTTCCGGTGCAGACCGTGCTGCGCGACGGCCAGGACTTCCGCGGTCTCGCAGGAACGATTACATCGGGGTCGGTCGCCGTCGGCGACACCGTTTCTGATGCTCTCAGCGGCCGCAGCGCCAATGTCGTCCGCATCGCAACGATGAGCGGCGACCTGCCGTCCGCGCAATCGGGCCAGGCCGTCGCGCTGCAACTCGATGTCGATATCGACGTGTCGCGCGGCGCTGTGCTGGCTAAGCCCGAAATGCGTCCCGTCGCGGCGCAGACGCTCGAAGGCCGCTTCGTGTGGCTCTCGGAGCAACCGTTCGACGCGCGCACCGGATACCTGCTGCGCACCGTCACCGATCTCGTGCCGATCTCGACACTCGAAATCAAGGCGCTGCTCGATCTCGAAACAATGTCGTCGCATCCGGCAACGAAATGCGGCGTCAACGATATCGCGGTCGCGCGCATCGCGCTCGGCCGTCCGGCGGCGATCGACGTGTTCGCGGATATCGCCGAAACGGGCACGCTTATGATCGTCGACGCCGTGACAGGCGCATCGATTGCGGGCGGCGTTGCGACAGCCGTTAACGCCAAGGCTGACGTACTCGGCGATGGTCACTTTATCCTGACGCGCGAAATGCTCGCCAATGGCCTCTGCCGTGATCTCTCGCTCAGCGCCAACGACCGCGAAGAGTTCATGCGCCGCGCAAACGAAGCGGCAATCCTGCTGCGCGCGGCCGGCGTTTCGGTCGCAATCGAACCACCGCCAATGGTCGACGACGGCATGGATCCCGGTCTATAAGCATCACTCCAATTCTGCGTTGAGAGGGGCGTACGCGCCCTTCTTTTTTGCCTCCGCACTCCGTTATCTTGCGCGCAAGGGTCTAATATGTGGGAAGACATCTGGTTGTACGTTCTGATCGGCTTTGCCGCGCAGATTGTCGATGGCGCGATCGGCATGGCGTACGGGCTGACGTCGACATCATTCATGCTGGGCCTCGGCGTCCCTCCCGCAACCGCGAGCGCCTGCGTGCATGCGGCTGAGTGCTTCACGACCGCCGTATCGGGCTTGTCTCATTGGAAGTTCGGCAACGTCGACTGGCGGCTTGTGCGCCGCCTTGCGATCCCCGGCGCCATTGGCGGCGGCATCGGCGCCTATGTGCTGTCCAATCTCGACGGCAACGCGATCAAGCCCTACATCGCAGCCTATCTCGTGACGATGGGCATTTTCATTCTGTGGAAGGCGCTGCGGACCACGCCACAGCATTCGACTGAGCCACCGAAACACGTTGGACCGCTTGGTTTTTTTGGCGGCCTCGTCGACTCGATTGGCGGCGGCGGCTGGGGTCCGATCGTAACGACGACATTGATAGGCTCAGGCACGACGCCGCGTTACGCCATTGGCTCGGTGAACCTGACCGAATTCTTTGTGACGCTCACCATCTCGCTGACATTCATGCTGACAATCGGCCTTGACCTATTCCCCATCATCGTCGGGCTGATCGTCGGTGGCGTGATCGCAGCGCCGCTCGCGGCTTATGCAACGAAGCACCTGCCGTCCAAAGTTCTGATGATCGCTGTTGGCCTGGTAATCATCGGCGTCAGCATCCGAACCATCATCCTCGCCATGAAGTGACGTCAGCACTGCGTTCGCAGCACATCGCGGGCGTGTGCGACCACCATCTGTTATCTTGGACGTATTGTAGACCATCATGCTCGACACCTCGCTCATGGACGTCTGGCCGCTCGTTATCTCCGGCGGCTTCGTCGTCGGATTTCTGGTCGGGATGACCGGCGTTGGCGCGGGGTCTTTGATGACGCCGTTTCTGATCACGCAGGTCGGTATTGCGCCGACGATCGCCGTCGGCACGGACTTGCTCTTCGCGTCGATTACGAAAGCATCGGCAGCGCTGCCGCACCACAACTTCGGCAACGTCAACTGGCGCATGGTCGGATGGCTCGCCGCCGGCAGTGTGCCAGGCTCGGTCGCGATGCTGGCGCTGCTGCACTATTTCAGTTTCGATACCGACGCGATGGCCGCGCTGATCAAAACGGCGCTCGTTGCGGTACTCGTCATAAGCTCGCTCGCCATCGTCCTGTATCCCTACATCACGCGCGGACGCCCGGGACTGACGAATGATCCCGATAGCGTGCCGGTTCGCGAGGTGCCGACGCTGCTGCTCGGGCTCGTACTCGGATCGATCGTGACGCTGACCTCGGTCGGCGCGGGTGCGATTGGCGTCGTCGTATTGACGCTGCTCTATCCGACGCTGATGACGCGACGTCTGATCGGCACCGACATCGTGCACGCAGTTCCGCTGACGCTTGTCTCGGGTCTCGGCCACTTGTCGATGGGCAACACAAATCTGCCGCTGCTCGGCATCCTTCTCGCGGGGTCAATCCCCGGCATCGCGCTTGGCTCACGGCTGACGGGTAAGTTGCCCGATCGCGTCCTGCGCATCGCGCTCGCGGCGATCCTCTGCTTCGCCGCTTGGCAATTGTCGAAGAAAATTTAGACGCACAAGCGCAATTGAAAACAGCCGCCCGGTGATCCGAGCGGCTGTTTTTTCTTCAAGCATCGACGTTTCGTTAGGCGAGCTTGATGTTGTCGTGGAAGTTGTTGCCGGCGGTCGTCGCCTTGACGAGGCCCGCGCGGATAACGAAGTCACCGAAGTGCTCGCCAGATTTGCGTTCCTTGGCGTACTTCAGGAAAATCGGGTCGAGCAATTCGATGATGCGCTCCTTACCGACATCCTGCGCGTACAGCTTCGACAACCGTGAGCCATCAAATGCCGCGCCGAGATAGAGGTTGTACAAACCCGGATTGCGGCCGACGAAGCCGATCTCAGCCAGGTACGGCCGCGCGCAGCCGTTCGGGCACCCTGTCATGCGGACAACGATGTCGTCGCTGCGCAGCCCTGCTTTGTCGAGGCTGTCTTCCAGCGATGTCAGCAGTTCCGGCAGGAAGCGTTCGCTTTCAGCGAGCCCCAAGGCACACGTCGGGAGCGAAACACAGGCCATCGAATTGGCGCGCAACCCGGACGAAACTTCCGTCGAGACGCCATGCGCTTTCAGGATTGCCTCGATCTTTGAGGTGAACTTCGACGCCACGTTGGCCAGGATCACATTCTGGTTCGACGTGCAGACGAAATCGCAATACCCGGCTTCCGCGATTTCACGCAGCGCGGAGCGCATCGTCCGGCCCGGCACATCCTTGATGCGGCCGTTCTCGACGAACAGCGTCAGGTGCCATTTCTTATCTTCGTCCTTCTTCGCATCGAGCGTTTGCCGCCAGCCGAGCGGGTCGCCGGTGCCCTCAAACTTAAATGGCTTTGGCTTGCCGAGCTTGTAGCCGAGACGCTTCTCGACTTCGGCGCGGATGTTGTCGATGCCGCGATCTTCAACCGTATATTTGAAGCGCGCACGCGCCCGGTTTTCGCGATTGCCCCAGTCGCGCTGCACGAGCAGCACTTTCTCGGCAACATCGATGGCCTGCTCCGGTTTGCAGAAGCCCAGGAACTCCGCGGTGCGCGGGAACGTGTTGGTGTCGCCGTGGGTCATACCCATGCCGCCGCCGACTGTGACGTTCCAGCCGACAACCTCGCCCTTCTCGAGAACCGCGATGAAGCCGAGGCAGTGCGCGAAAATATCGACGTCGTTGTCGGGCGGCACGGCGATGACGGTCTTGAACTTGCGCGGCAGATAATGCGTGCCATATAGCGGCTCTTCGCTTTTTCCGGCTTTGCGGACTTTCTCTTCGACCTTCTCGCCATCAAGCCAGATTTCGTGATAGGCGCCGGTCTTCGGCAACAAGTGCTCGCTGATCGCCTTGCCGAGATCGTAGGCCTGCTTGTGCGCCTTCGAGAGATACGGGTTCGCGGCCGTCATGACGTTGCGGTTGACGTCGCCGCACGCAGCAATCGTGTCAAGCGCAGCGCCGTTAATCGCCTGCATCGTGCGCTTCAGGTTTGACTTGATGACGCCGTGATATTGAAACGTCTCGCGCGTCGTCAGACGCAACGTGCCATTCGCATACTCCGAAGCAATGCGATCGAGCGCCAGCCACTGCTTCGGCGTCGTGAGGCCACCCGGAATGCGCAGCCGCAGCATGAATGAATAGGCTTTTTCGAGCTTCTTCTTAGCGCGCTCGCCCCGGACGTCGCGGTCGTCCTGAATATAGGAGCCGTGGAACTTGATGAGCTGGTGGTCGTCCTCGGCAATGTTGCCGGTGACGACGTCCTGCAGCCCTTCAGCCAGCGTGCCGCGCAATTGATGGCTGTTCTCTTTGATGATTTCGTTTCTGGCGCGCTTGTCGGTCATGTCGTGGCCCTGTGGTTGATCTCCCTCTCCCTATTCTTACGGGGAGAGGGTTGGGGTGAGGGGCAGCCGCTTGTTCAGCAGGTTTTTCCGCCCCTCACCCCCGCCCTCTCCCCGTCGAAGTGCAGTGACGGGGAGAGGGAGCCTTCTTGTTAATATACGTCGCGCTGATAGCGGTTGGCTTTGGTTAGCTCTTTGAGCTTGGCGCGGCCGGCGTCTTCGTCGCCCTTCGGACCGCCGAGGATTTTGACAAGCGTCGCATCGACATCCTTCGCCATCCCCTTCTCGTCACCGCAGACGTAGATGCGTGCGCCATCGGCAATCCATGACAGCAGCGCGTCGCGGCGCTCCCAAAGGCGATGCTGGACGTAGATCTTTTCTGGCTGATCGCGCGAGAACGCGACGTCGATATTCGTCAGCGCGCCGGACGCTTTGTAATCCTGCCATTCGAGCTGATACAGGAAGTCGTTGGTGAAGTTACGCTCGCCAAAGAACAGCCAGCTCTTGCCGGTGGCACCCTGCTCGCTGCGCTCTTCGATGAAGCCCCGATACGGCGCGACGCCAGTGCCGGCACCGATCATGATGATCGGCGTGTTGCCATCGGCCGGAAGGCGATAGTGCCGGTTCGGCTTGACGTAGATTCGCGCCGTCGATCCGGCCTTGCGGCGATCCGCGAGAAACGTTGAGGCGACACCTTTGCGCTTCTTGCCATGCGAATTCCAGCGCACCGCGCCGACGAGCAGATGCGCTTCACCCGGATGGGCTTTGAGGCTGGACGCCACCGAATACAAACGTCCCGGTAATGGCCGCAGAAGCCCGAGCAATTGCTCCGGCGTCAGCTTCTCCGAATAGGTCTCGAACAGATCGACGAGCTGGCGATCACTTGAGAACTTCGCGAACGCATCGCCATCGAGCAGCGCCTGGACGTCGCTGCGGCCGGTGAGCTTCGCGTAGTTGTCGACAGCGGCGCGCGACAATGTCGTGACGTCGTAGCCCTTCTGAATTTTGAGAAGCAGCGACGCGTCCGATGCGAGCCCCGTCGCTTGCAATAGTTGATCGACCAGTTCGGGATCGTTCTCGGGCATCACACCGATTGCGTCGCCCGGCTGATACTGGAAGCGGGCATCGTCGAATGCGAATTCAACGTGCCAGGTTTCGCGCGATGAGCCGCTGCCATTCAAATTGACCAGTGCCGAAATTTCCGCTTCCAGCGGCGTCTCGGCCGTGAATGCAGGCTCGGCGTCGTCGTCCGCGTGCGCGCCGCCGGTGAAGTCGACGTGCACAACCGTGCCGGATGCGGCCGTGTCTGCAGGCGCGAGCTTCGCCAATGCATCATCGCTCCAGGCAACAGCCTGCTTCGCAAAATCGAGATCAAGATCGACGCGGTTCGCAACGCGCTTGCCACCCAGCGCTTCAAGCCGCGCATCAATGGCTTTGCCGACCGCGCAGAACTGTGCGTAGGCCGTATCGCCCAGCGCGCAAACGGCAAAGCGCGTATCATCGAGACGCGGCGCGGCATCGCTCATTAGCGCGGCGTAAAAATCAACGGCGCGCGCGGGCGGATCGCCCTCGCCCCACGTTGCAGCAAACACGAGAACGTTTTTCGACTTCGCGAGCAACGCCATATCGGCGTCGGCCATATCAAACACCTTGGCATCGAGGCCGTGCTTCTGCGCGATCTTCTTGGCTTTGAGCGCCAAGCTTTCGCAGTTGCCGCTTTCGCTGGCGTAGAGAATGGTTAAAGGCGCGCGCGGTTTCGCAGCTGCTGCCGGTGCAGCGCCACCGCCTTGCGCGGCTTCGAAGCCGGCAAAAAATCCAGCAAGCCACGAGCGCTGTTGCGGCGTCGATCGCGCGACGACCTTGTTCAACGCTTCGATGTCGTCCGCCGAGAAAGGCGCGTTCTTCGGCAGCAGCGGGGTAACTGTCACGTATCGTCTCCATAGGCGCGGCCCGCCGTCGATGGCGGCGCGTATTCTGATGCCTGTCCGTAGCTCGCGGACGCTGCTAGCGAAAGCCCGCATTTTGGCGTGCTGCAATCTGTTTGAGGTCTACAGAGTACGGCGAAACCGGCCTTGGCGCGGCCCGGCAGCGGTACGCGTCGGTAAACTACCAGATGGAAGAATGATTTTCCATTATACTTTGATCACGAGACGCAAAGAGCAAATATATTCTCACTATTGCCGCTATAGTAGCCAGCGCTTGCCAATCGGCGTTCCGGACGCTGCGCTGCCGCAAGTGCGGGTTCGGAACGGTGGAATGGCCTTCCATAGCGATCACCGAGGCCGACCGCGGAGCACTTCTCCTCGGCGTCACTAAGCGCGCAGATCGCCATTTATGAAATGATACATCATTACACTTATGTCTTTGATTTCGCGGACTTAACACGCGGTCGTGAAAGCTGTTGATTTGCTCCCATGGCCATTCCGTTGTTTTCTCAAATTCGAAGCGGCTTGCACTTGACTTTGATTGCTTGATCCGCAGATTGGTGCCGCACAAAAAAAGTGTCTGCACCAGTGGGTGGGCCCTCGGCGGGGTCTGCGAAGTTGGAAACGCAGCTTATCCCTATGGAGGAAACTATCATGAAGATCTGGTCCAAGCCGGCCGTCCGCGAGCAGGAAGTTGGTCTCGAAGTTACGAGCTACCTGCCGGCCGAAATCGACGTCATCTAAATTGACGTCATCGGCCTCACGGATACCGTGAGACACCGGCGCGGCGGTCGATGAACTCATCGGCCGCCGTTGCTGTTTCTAGAGACGGCCACTGACGCATGTCACTGTGTGGGTCATCCCGCACTTTGCAGCGTTGCCTGGATAATCTGGCGTGCGCCATCGGCGTGCCGCGCGCTGTAGACAGCAGATATCGATGATCATCAAAATCCTCGGCTCCGCAGCCGGAGGCGGGTTCCCGCAATGGAACTGCACCGGCATGCATTCGTCGAACGTGCGCGCGGGCAAACCCGGCTATCGCGCCCGCACGCAGTCGTCGCTCGCCATTTCAGCGAACGGCCGCGACTGGGCATTGCTCAACGCGTCGCCCGATCTGCGCCAGCAGATCAACGAAACACCCGAGCTGCATCCGTCCGTCGGTGGCGGATTGCGCAATTCGCCGATCAAAGCCGTCGTCGTCACCAACGCCGACGTCGATCACATCACGGGTCTGATCAATCTGCGTGAAGGCCAGCCGTTCTCGATCTACGGATCGGACCGTGTGCTTGCGACGCTGAATGCCAATTCAATTTTTAATGTCTGCGCGCCTGATAAAGTCCCGCGCATCGCGTTCGCGCTCGATCAGCCGACGCAATTGACGGGCGCCGGCGTCGATCTCGGCCTTACGGTCGAAGCCTTCGCCGTGCCGGGCAAAATCGCGCTTTTCCTCGAAAAAGGCGGTGAAAAAGAAAACTATGGCAGCCGCGACGGCGATACGATTGGCCTCAAGATTACCGCGACGGCCACCGGCAAATCGTTCTTCTACATCCCAGGCTGCGCTGAAATTGATTCCCCGCTCGCCGAGCGCATCAAAGGCGCGGCGCTCTTGTTCCTCGATGGCACGCTCTTCACCGACGACGAAATGGTGGCGCAAGGCCTATCGCATAAGACCGGCCAGCGCATGGGCCACATCTCGATCTCGGGGCCGAACGGCTCGATCGCTGCGGTTAAACCATTGAACATCGCGCGGCGTATTTACGTTCACATCAACAATTCCAATCCGGTGTTGGACGAAAATTCTGAAGCCCGCAAACTCGTAGACGACGCCGGCTGGGAAGTCGGCTTTGACGGAATGGAGGTCCGCCTATGACAGCAGTCAGTCTCGAAAAGAAATCTTCCGAGCGCCGCGACGGCGAACCGCCGATGAGCGTCGCTGATTTCGAAGCCGCGATCCGCGCTATCGGGCCTGAGCGCTATCACGACTTACATCCGTTTCATCACATGCTCCACGGCGGCAAGCTGAATAAGGGTCAGGTGCAGGCCTGGGCGCTGAACCGCTACTGCTATCAGGCAGCCGTACCGCGCAAGGACGCCGCTTTCATCAGCCGCATTCACGATCGCGAACTGCGCCGCGAATGGCTGCATCGCGTGCTCGACCATGACGGCAACCCGCCGGAAGAAGTCGGCGGCATCGAACGCTGGCTGATACTGACGGACGGTCTCGGGCTTGACCGCGACTACGTCATCTCGCGTCGCGGCGCGCTTGCTGCAACTGTGTTCGCCGTTGAATCCTACGTCACGTACGTCCGCGAACAGCCCCTCGTCGTGGCCTGCGCATCGTCCCTGACCGAGCTCTTCGCGCCGAAGATCCACAAGGAGCGTATCTCCGGCATGCTGGAGGGCTACGACTTCATCGACGACAAAGTGCTCGCCTACTTCAAACGCCGCCTGACGCAAGCCCCGCGAGACAGCGATTTCGCGCTTCAGTACGTCTTGAAGAACGCCAAGACGCGCGATGAGCAGGAAGCCTCTATCGAGGCCGTGCGCTTCAAATGCAATGTGCTTTGGGTCCAGCTCGATGCACTCTACAATGCTTATGTCGCCGGCAACATTCCGCCTGGCGCATTCCGACCAGAGACTTGAAGCCGGAGACTGGAAGACATGTCACTGCAGCGCACGCGCACAATCATCGACGCAGCATCGAAGCCGGGCCTGCCCGCGCACATCAAGTTGCGTCACGATCCGGGCCGCGGCCGCTGGCATGTGCTCGCTCCCGAACGCGTGTTTGAACCCGACGAGATCGCTGTCGAAATCTTGAAGCGTTGTGATGGCGCGACAAGTGTCGAATCTATCGCGGAAATGCTGGCAAAAGAGTACAACGCGCCCTTAGCAGACATCCTCGCCGACACCATATCAATGCTTCAGGAACTGGCCGACAAAGGCGTCGTCAAAGCTTGAAATTCTTACTGATGATCGCAGTTAGGAACGCTTATGAACGAGATCGCACCGCTTGAGCAGTTTGGAGATGCCGCCGGCGCATCGTGCGCGCGCGCGCCGATCGGGCTCTTGGCCGAGCTGACGCATCGCTGTCCGCTCCAGTGTCCATACTGTTCGAACCCGCTCGAACTCGATCGCGTCAACCAGGAACTCACGACCGCTGAATGGCAAGACGTCATGCGGCAGGCCGCCGATCTCGGCATTCTGCAGATCCATCTTTCGGGCGGCGAACCAACGCTGCGCCGCGACCTTGAAGACATCGTCGAAGTGGCCGCGAAGGCTGGGCTGTACACAAACCTCATCACCGCTGGCGTAACGCTGACGCGCGACCGCCTGAAGAAGCTCAAAGAGCTTGGCCTCGATCACGTTCAGCTGTCGATCCAGGATGTTGACCCCACGAACGCTGAAAAAATTTCAGCCTACAAAAACGGCCTCGATAAAAAGCGCGAACTCGGAAAGTGGGTGCGCGAATTCGATATGCCGTTGACGATCAACGCGCCGATTCATCGTCTGAATATCGAGAACCTGCCGAACATCATCGACTTCGCCGTCGAGATGGGCGCGGGGCGTATCGAAGTTGCGAACATTCAATACTACGCCTGGGCGCTGAAGAACCGCGCCAGCTTGATGCCGACGCGCGCGCAAGTCTTGAAGAGCGCGGAGATCGTCGAAGAAGCTAAAGAGCGCCTCAAAGGCATTCTCGTCTTCGACTTCGTCGTGCCGGATTACTACGCAAAAACACCAAAGCCGTGCATGGGCGGGTGGGGCAAAGGCATCATCAACATCACGCCGCAAGGCCGCGTTCTGCCGTGCCATGCGTCCGAACAAATTCCGGGTCTCGAATTCGACAACGTCAAGACGCGGCGCCTTGCCGATATTTGGCTGAACGGCCAAGCGTTCAACAAGTATCGCGGCACGAGCTGGATGAAAGAACCCTGCCGCAGCTGTCCGAAAGCCGAGTTCGACTACGGCGGATGCCGTTGCCAAGCGATGGCATTCACGGGCGATGCGACCAATACCGATCCGGCCTGCAAATTCTCGCCGCACCATGCCGCGTTCGTCGCCGCTGCCGAGCAGGAAAGCGCCAGTCCGAACCCGCCGGCCTTTGTTTATCGGCGTATGGGTGGTGCCAAGGCTGACGCTCCCGCCGAATAGACCGAAATTGTACGGTTGTTTAGTTGCGCCGCAGCAATTCTGCCGGCGATGTAACGCGTTGAACGCAATGCGGCATTTCGTTCAGAGCGAGTTCAGAAAATAAATGTCATTTTCCCACGTCTAGTCTATGGAGTTCGGCGTTATAACTACGCCGGGTTGGCGGAAACGGGAAGGAAACACAAAAGATGCGCAAGTTCGTACTCGCAGCAGCTCTGCTCGCTGCAATGCCTGTCGCAGCTCAAGCTGCAGACGCAGAAGCAGGCAAGGCCGTATTCGGTAAGTGCAAAGCATGCCACCAGACGGGTCCAGGCGCGAAGAACGCTGTCGGCCCACACCTTGATGACGTATTTGGACGCAAGGCCGGTGCGTTGGCAGATTTCAAATACTCTGACGCGCTGAAGAACTCGGGCATCACGTGGGACGAAGCCAACCTTCACGAGTGGCTGAAAGATCCGAAGAAAAAAGTTCCAGGCAACAAGATGGTGTTCATGGGCCTCAAGGATGACGCCGACATCGACAATCTGATTGCCTTCTTGAAGACGGGCGGCAAGTAAGCCGTTTCACTTGGCGGTACGTTTTCAGATTTAAATAGAAGCGCCGCGGATCAAGGTCCGCGGCGTTTTCTTTTTGCTTAGATGCCTAGAGCGGAATCGTATCGTCAACGCCGAGCGCCGCAATCAATTGATCCAGTGTCGCGCCGCTGATCCGCACATCCGGCGCTACGTCGCGCAGCGGCAACAGCACGAAGCTCCGCTCTGTAATCAAAGGATGCGGCACTTTCAATTCGGCCGTGTCGATGATCTTATCGCGATACGTCAGCACGTCGACATCGATCAGCCGTGGCCCCCAGCGCTGATTGCGCAGGCGGCCCATCTCGTTTTCGACCTGCTGACATCTATGCAGCAGCGCGTGTGGAGAAAGCGTCGTCGCGACTGAGATCGCGGCATTGACGAACCAGTCCTGGTTCAGCACGCCCCACGGCGCCGAGCGATACTTGCGTGATTGCGCTACAATGCGAACGTCGCTGTCGCGCGTTAGCATCGCAATCGCCGTATCGATATTCGCGGCTTTATCGCCGATGTTCGAGCCAAGCCCGATCGTTGCATCGAAAGGCGCGCGCTCTGCAGTCATTGCACCGGCTCAATCGTATTTGATGTAGGCAAAGCGCTGATCGCTTTCTGGCGTACCTTCCAGCCCTTTACCTTCCTTGCCCGGCTGCCAGGCAACGACCTCTTCAATCTTTTTTGCGAGCTCCAGGTCTTTCGACGTGATGCCTTTCGCCGAATGCGTCACAAGCCGAACCTCGACCCAGGCATAGGATGCGGTGATGTCCGGGTGATGCCACGCGGCTTCCGCCAAGTGGCCGATGGTGTTGATGACCATCAACGTGCTCTTCCAACTTGCTGTCTTGTAGGTACGCCGTATCCAACCGTCTTCGAGTTTCCAGTTGGGTAAATTGGCAGCGAGCCACGCCGTCACATCGGCCTCTGCCATCGGTTTTTCGCGTTCCGCCATGTTCGCTGCCTCATCTCTGGTTTTTTGCAATGGTGAACGCTAAGGCTACCCTTTCCTGAGCCGCCATTGCAAACTGGCGGTCCTACCGCCTGTGCAAACTGGCGGTGCTACCGCCGGCGCCAACTGGCGGCTCCATCAATTCCAAATGCCCGAGGACCGACGCCCGTGAGGCCCACCACCGCGACACTTACCAGCGTCCGCGTCAGCGCTCCGGCCCGTTTGCATCTCGGCTTCCTCGATATGAATGGCGCACTCGGCCGTCGCTTCGGCTCGATCGGGATGGCGGTTGACCAACCGGCGACGCGCCTTTCGGCGACCCGCGCCAACACCAATTCCGCAACCGGTGCAGAAAGCACGCGCGTTCTGAAGTTGATCCAAATGTTTGCGAAGGGATCCGGCACGGGATTTGCGATCGACGTCGCCGAAGCCATTCCAGCGCATGCGGGGCTCGGTTCAGGTACGCAACTCGCACTTGCCGTCGGCACGGCCATCGCCCGCCTTCAAGGCCGTGAACTCGGCCGCGATGAACTGGCCGACACCGGCGAACGCGGCATGCGGTCCGGCATCGGTCTCGCCGCATTCGATGGCGGCGGATTTCTTATCGACGGCGGACGTGGCCCGAGCGATCGCGCGCCGCCGGTCATTCTGCGATCGGATTTTCCGGACGACTGGCGCGTCTTGCTCGTGCTCGATCCAAGCCGCGCTGGCGTTTCGGGCGATGCTGAAAAAACCGCGTTCGCGACGTTGCCTGAGTTCCCGCAAACGGCCGCGGCACACATCTGTCACCTTGTGCTGATGAAGCTCGTGCCAGGCCTCAAAGAAAAGGATATCGCGGCCTTCGGTGAGGCGCTGACCGAGATTCAGCAACTCGTCGGCACGCATTTTGCGCCGCGCCAAGGCGGCAGCCCGTGGACCAGCCCGGCGGTCGGCCGGATCGCAAAACGCATGCAGGACCAGGGCGCAACCGGCATTGGCCAGAGCTCTTGGGGACCAACCGGTTTCGCCTTTGTCGATAGCGATGAAGCGGCAAGTCGCCTCTATCATTCTTTAGTCGAAGCCGCTAAAGCCGACGGCGTTGAAATTGTCATCGCGCGGGGCCGCAATTCGGGGGCTCGCATCGAGACCACCTGAAATCAAAAAAAGCACCGGAGAACAGACTGTTATGAGCGAAGCGACCCCTATCCTGCACATGCTCGACCCGCGCAAGCATGTCAGCCCGTTCGACGTGAACATGGCTGCCGACGCCGGCTACAAGGTCATCGTTCCGTATACGAACGTCGAGATCGCTGACGTCACGCCGCTGATCCAAGACGCAATTTTCTCGCGCCCCCCGAACTACGGCGTCCGCACCGGGTTCTTCATGGGCGGCAAGGACGCCATCATGGCGCTCGACATGATCGACGCCGCGCAAAAAGCAATGGTTCCGCCGTTTGAATGCTCGGTCTTTGCTGACCCCGCCGGATCGTTCACGACGGCAGCGGCGATGGTCGCGCTCGTCGAGCGCCAGCTGAAACAGAAATTCAATCGCGATTGGAAGGGCGTGAAGGTTGCCGTGTTCGGCGCGACCGGCGTCGTCGGCTTCGCATCGTCGATCATCGCTGCGCTCGAAGGCGCGCAGGTTCAGCTCGTCGCACACCGCGGCGTCGATCGCGTGATCAAGAGCGCCGCCGTATCGAAGGAACGGTTCGGTGTCGATCTCGAAGCCGTCGCCGGTGAAACCACCGATCAGAAGCGCGATATCATTGCCAACGCCGAAGTTATCTTCGCCGCTGCCGCAGCGGGCGTCCAGGTCGTCTCGGCCGAACACAAAGCGCTCGCCAAGAACCTGATCGCAATCGCCGACGTCAATGCGGTTCCGCCGGCTGGCGTCGAAGGCCTCGATCTCTTCATGGACGGCGCACCGCTTCCTGGCTGCAACGCCGTCGGCGTCGGTGCGCTCGCGATCGGCGATATCAAATACAAAACGGAGTCGGGCCTCTTCAAACAGATGCTCTCATCCGACAAGCCGCTCGCCCTCGACTTCCGTCACGCCTACACCAAGGCAAAAGAACTCGCAGGCATCGCTTAAACACCTTGTCCTTCGCCCCTTGGGGAGAAGGTACCCCGAAGGGGTGGATGAGGGGGCTGGCATGCTGCGCAAGCCATTGCGAAGCCCCCTCACCCTGACCCTCTCCCCAAGGGGAGAGGGCAATCGATTATGACCGCTCAATCCGTCCTCATCGCCGCATTCTCTGGCCGCGCGCTGGCGCAGTCGGCGCGCCGTGCCGGATATGTGCCGCTTGTGGCGGACGCTTTCGGCGACATGGATACGATTGCGGCAGCGGGCGCTGTTCGTGCCGTCGATGACGCTATGAACCACGGTTTTCGCGCGAAGCCGTTGATCGCTGCGCTTGATGCGCTCGTCGCCAATACCGACACAAAACCCATCGGCATCGTGCTCGGCTCCGGCCTAGAAGACAAACTCCGGCTCGTTGAAATTCTCGACAGGCGCTACACGCTGCTCGGCTGCTCACCGGAGGCGATGCGGCATTGCAAAGACCCGCTCGTCTTCTTCCCCGTACTCGACGAGCTTGGCATCGCGCATCCAGAAACGCACATCGCGCCGCCGGACGATTGCGCCGAATGGATCAGCAAGCGTATCGGCGGCAGCGGTGGCCGGCACATCCGCAATTGCACCCCTGACACGCGCGCGAAGCCGCGGCGCTATTTCCAAAAGCACATCGACGGCACGCGAATATCTGTCAGCGCCATCATTGCCGAGGACGGTATCGCGACGACATTCAGTCGGCAATGGACGTCGCCGAGCGACGCGCAACCGTTTCGCTATGGCGGTGCCGTCAGCTTGCCGGAAAGCGAAACGCGGTCCGCCGCATCGATGCTGACGACGGTCGATAAACTCGCGCGAGCATTCAATCTCCGCGGCCTCACCTCATTCGATTTTATCGTCGATGGCGAAACTGCATATCTGCTCGAGATAAACCCGCGCCCCGGCGCGACACTCGATGTGTTCGACGACGCTCAAGGCTCGCTGTTCAATGCCCACATCGAAGCGGTCCTCGGCCAACCGCTTGACCGGCGCGGCGGCGATCTCGAGGCGTCACGCGCCGCCGCAATTCTGCATGCCGATCGCGGTGGACTGACACTCGGTAACTATGACTGGCCAGAATGGTCGGCTGATCGCGGCGCTCCAGGTACGTTCGTTCCAGCAGGTGCGCCGCTCGCAACTGTATTTGCGGACGCCGCTACACCAGATGCCGCAGTCGCACGCGCCCGGACACGCTTGGCCACGCTCGAAAGCCTGCTATACGAAAGTCCAAAAACCTAACGCGAACGGAGAGACTTTGATGCAAAGACACGCGCACCCTAGCGTTTCGGCGCGCGCCGCAAAAATCGTCGACGAAATCGCAGCCAACGCGGATGCGCTTCGCATTTCGGTCTCGACGGGCAGCCTCGGCGAACGCCTGATCGATATGGGCGGCAGCGCGCTCGGCTGCCTCGAAGCAGGCCGCCTGCTCGGCGAAGTCTGCATGGGCGGTCTTGGCAAAGTCGAATTCACGAAGTCATCAGGCGTCGCGAACTGGCCGCTCGGCGTTGTCGTCTCCTCGACAAATCCCGTGATTGCCTGCCTTGGGTCGCAGTATGCGGGATGGACCATCACCGACGATGCGTCGGGCTTCTTCGCGCTCGGCTCGGGTCCGGCACGCGCGCTATCGCGCGTCGAAGAACTCTATAAAGAACTCGGCTACGTCGATCATTCGCCGAAGGCCTCGCTCGTCATCGAAGGCGACAAGGCGCCGCCGCCTGCCGTCATCGAAAAAGTAGCTGCCGCCTGCGGCGTCAATCCATCGGGCCTGACGATTTTGTTCGCACCGACCTGGAGCCTCGCCGGCACCGTGCAGATCGCCGCCCGCGTTCTCGAAGTCTCGATTCATAAAGCGCACGCGCTGCACTTCCCGCTCGACAATATCCTCGACGGCACCGGCACCTGCCCGATCGCGCCGCCGTTTCCGGATTTCGTCAAGGCGATGGGCCGAACAAACGACGCGATCATCTACGGCGGTCGCATCCATCTATTCGTCAAGGGCTCGGACGCCGAGGCACAAAAGCTTGCAGAAGGTCTGCCGTCGTCGTCATCATCGGCTTATGGCAAACCGTTCGCGGATATCTTCTCGGAAGTGAACGGCGACTTCTACAAGATCGACGCGATGCTGTTTTCGCCTGCTATGGTGACGGTCTCGAATGTCGAAACCGGCAAGTCGTTCCACACGGGCAAGCTCGCGCCCGAAATCGTCGACGCAAGCTTCGCTTGAAAGAAATGCCTCTCCCCTTGGGGAGAGGCCGGCGCATCGCGCCGGGTGAGGGGGAGGTCAGATGAACGCAATCACGTCAACGGCCCCCTCACCCCGGCCCTCTCCCCCAGGGGAGACGGAGAACAAACTCGACGGCAGCGGGTTGCACCTTGCGTTGCTGATCGAGGAGGGGCGCGGAGAATGGCACGCGCGGCGCATCGTGCGGTCACTGGAGGCGATGGGCGCGCGCGTCACCGTTTCCTCACTGCCGCATTGCGCATTCGATACGGCGCTCGCGAGCGGCATCGATATTCCGGGCTTCAAAGGCGAGTTGCCCGACGGCGTGTTCGTTCGTTCCATTTCAGCGGGCACGCTCGAACAGATCACATTCCGTTTGGGCCTGCTGCACGCGCTGCGCGAAAGCGGCGTCCGCGTTTGGAACGATGCCCGCGTCGTCGAACGCTGCGTCGACAAATCCCAGACGACGTTCCTTCTGCACAAGGCCGGCATCGCGACGCCGCGCACGCGTGTCTGCGAAACCGAAGCCCATGCCCGCGACTACACGGCCGATCTCGCACGCACGCTGGTTATGAAACCCTTGTTCGGCAGCCAGGGTAAAGGTATCGGCCAGATCACGTCACCCGAACAATTGCCGCCGGGCGCAGCCGTCGATCACATCTATTACATGCAGGATTTTGTCACGCCCGCTGATGACGTCTTCGAAGACTGGCGTGTGCTCGCGACGCGCCATCGCATCGTTGCCGCCATGACACGGCGCGGAAAGACGTGGGTCACGAACATCCATCAAGGCGCTGCAGCGCGCACCCACACGCCCGATGCCGAGATGGCCGCGATCAGCATGGCCGCGATGCGCGCTATCGACGCCGATTATGCGGGGATCGATCTGATCCGGACGGCCAAAGGTGAACTGCAGGTGCTCGAAGTCAATTCGAATCCGGCATGGCGTGGACTTCAGAGCGTCGCCGACATCAACATCGCGCAGGCGATCGCAGAAGATTTTCTAGTGACCGTCCTTGCGCATCGATCAGCGCAACGAGCCGCGACGTGAGCGAACCGCTGACCCGCGAGGCGATCGAGTCGGCGTTTATCGCCGCGTGTCACGGCGAACTTTCAGCGCTCAAGCCGGGTAACGTTCATATCCATGCGGCCGGTCACGGCATGGACATCGACTATTTCAAACGCGCTGCTGCTGCTGCGGCACCGCACATCGCCGATCCGGCATTGACGATCGGCGAACGCATTCTGAAAGCCACCGAGGCAAGTTTCGCCGCGACCGGCGTCAATACCAATCTCGGTATCGTGCTGCTCTGCGCACCACTTGCGAAAGCTGCAGCCGAGACCGATCCAACGATGGGGTTGCGCCGCCGCCTTGCAATTCTCCTTGGCACGCTGACCAAGGATGACGCTGTCAAAGCGTTCGCTGCGATCCGTATTGCAAACCCGGCGGGCCTTGGCTCGGCGAGCGACGGCGACGTGCACGACGCGACATCGGACATCACTTTGATCGAGGCGATGTACCTCGCGAAGGATCGCGACCGCATCGCTAACGCTTACGTCACCGCCTATGAGGACGTCTTCGATTTTGCGCTGCCAACACTCTATGAAGCGCGTGCGGTTGCCGAAAACGACGAGCTCGCGACAACGGCGTTGCATATGACGCTTTTGGCAACATTTGCAGACAGCCATATCGCTCGCAAATTCGGCAGCGCAACCGCGGATATGGTGCGCCACGAAGCACGCGCGTTAACGCAAACTTGGCATTCCGAAGGCGCGCCTAACGGCCTGAAACAATTGCATGAATTTGATGCAAGCCTCAAAGCCCGCAAGCTCAATCCCGGCACGACGGCGGACTTCGTCGTAGCGACGCTGTTCACCGCTCTTTTGTCACGGCGGAAACTTCCGTAATCGGCCGCTTCTCTCCTACTAAAGGACTTGTCGAGGCTGCTCACATAGGGCTAAGACATGCGCCGTGTCCGCAAGGGACACAGGCGTATCCAAAGTGCCGCGCCGCTCGGTCTGAACCGGGACAGCGTCACGGGATATCCATCGCAGAGCTGAACAGCAAAGTCCCGGCATTAACGGGGGTGCGTTGGTGCTCGTATCGTTTTCTTTCGTGGGAGGAACCCCCCTAATGGCCAAGATCAACAAAGTCATGATCGGCGAGTCGCTCGTCGGTGACGGCAACGAAGTCGCGCATATCGACCTCGTCATCGGACCGCGCGGTTCGGCTGCAGAATCGGCATTCGTCAATTCTCTGTCGAACAACAAGGACGGCTTCACGTCGCTCCTCGCAGTTATCGCTCCGAACCTGGCTTGCAAGCCGAACACCATCCTGTTCAACAAGGTCACCATCAAGGACGCCCGTCAGGCCGTTCAGATGTTCGGACCGGCACAGTACGGCGTTGCCAAGGCTGTTCAGGACTCGGTTGCTGAAGGCGTGATCCCGGCTGCCGAAGCTGACGACCTCTACATCCTCGTCGGCGTCTTCATTCACTGGGAAGCATCTGACGACGCCAAGATCCAGGACTACAACTACCGCGCAACGAAGGAAGCTATCGCTCGCGCAGTTGCTGGCAAGCCGACGGCTGCCGAAGCAACCGCACAGCGCAACTCGGCTTCGCATCCGTTCGCTGCTAAGTCTTGAAGCGGACACCGTCCACAGCAGGAAAACACTAAGTCGTCGGAGACGACTAAACAAGAAACTGCCCCGCCTATGAAGGTGGGTCTGCTGCAGCGATTGGGTAGACTGCTCTCAGGACGTTACAGCGGCTGATTGGACGGCAACGCCTTGCACTCGTGCTGGCGCTGCCAACGTCGCAAGGCCGTTGCGCAAGCTACGATCTCTTACCGGCCGGCGATCTCCTTGAGATCTCCGGCCGTTATTGTTTTGTCATGCAGGGCTGACGCGATCAATGCACCGCAGGCGCCGGCCGCGCGCACGGCATCGACATCCATACGATGGCGCAGTCCGCCGGCCGCATAGACCCGGCGCCCCTCCGCGCGGCGCGCAATATCGCGGATGCGCGCGATATCCGGGCCTTCTCCACTGCCGATCCGGCCGAGCGTCATGACGATGACGTGGTGCGGCCATAGCCCGGCATCGCTCAGCAGCGCGTCCGGCCCCATGAACTCATCGCCGCGAAAATCCAGACTGAGCACCGAACGCCCGGGCGCCTCCGCCAGGATCTCTTTGAGATCGGCTAAGTTTTCAAGCGCCTCAGAGCCGATGACCAGCGTCGCGGACGGGGTCGCGAGCAGCGAGCGCGCGGCGCCGCGTGACCCTGTTCCAGCATCGATCCAGAACTCGACGCCCGGCATGACTTGGCCCAATTCCGGCACCAGATGCTTGTTGCGGCCTCGGCCCTCGATGCCATCGAGATCAGCCAGATAAAATTTACGGAACGGATGCAGCTTGCGAATGCCGCGCGCGACGTCGGCCGGATGGGCGTTCCGCGCCAGCGGTGTCTTGATCGGCTTGTAATTTGCCCGGTCGCCGCGGACCGCACGGACGACTTCGCCGCGCGCCACGTCGATAACCGGAATAATCTCCATCGCTTTGTCTCCTTGCCGCGCTGGTGTATCAAGCGCTCGTATAGAATGGGCGGCAGTCGGATATGAGCACGGCAACAGCTTAGCATGACCACGATCACAGCGGGTTACGATGCCGGTGGCGCACACTTGAAAGTGGCGCGCGCCGAAAACGGTCGCATCACGGCCGCCGCCGAATTCCCATGTCCGCTGTGGAACGGGATCGAGTCTCTCGATGCCGCATTAGACCTCGCAGACGAGATCACGCGCGGCGCGCACCATCACGCGGTGACGATGACGGGCGAGCTTTGCGAGCTCTTTCCATCGCGACACGACGGCGTTGTTAGGATCACACGGCATTTTGCAGATCGCCTTGGCGACAGCACGCGGTTCTACTGCGGCTTGAAAGGCTTCGGCGATACTGCGGCCGCGTTGGCTGACACCACCAGCGTCGGCTCAGCGAATTTTCTGGCAACGGCGCAGGTCATCGCGCGCACGCGTGCAAAAGCGCTGCTGATCGACATGGGCTCGACGACCACCGACATTGTCGCCTGCGATCGCCCTCAAGGCCTGACAGACGCCGAGCGTCTGCAAACCGGCGAACTGGTCTACACTGGGTTTACACGCACGCCGGTACCGTCGGTCACAACGCGCGGCGTGCTTGCAGGACAGTGGCAAACATTGGCGCGTGACGTATTCGCGACAATGGCCGACGTGCGACGCCTGCTCGGCGAATTGCCAGACGATATTGCGGCAGACACAGCATCAGACGGTCGCGGCGCATCGATTGAAGAAAGCCTGACGCGGCTCGCGCGCGGGTTTGGCCGCGACGCCGAAATGCGCCATCTCGCAACATGGAAGAACACAGCCGCGCATATCCGCGATGCGCAGCTGCGCTCGATCTACGACGGCGCCATTCAGGTGCTTTCGCGACCGGGTCTTGACGTCGATTGCGTCGTCACGGCCGGCATCGGCGCGCCGATCGCCGCTGCAATCGCAAACCGGCTTGGACTTCCATCAATGACATTCGGCGCACTAGTCCCGGCAGATGACGCTTGCCGCCTCGCCGTGACGCGGTACGCGCCAGCGGCAGCCGTCGCGCTGCTCAATGCGCGGGGTTAACATCGACGAATAAAAAAAAGCCGGAACCCTTTGCAGAGTTCCGGCTGCATAATTTAGCCGACGACGCGCTTAGCGCGTGCGTGCCGAACGCTCTTTCTTGCGCTTGACGACTTTGAGCGTCTTCGCGTCAAGCTTCAAATCCCACTGCGAACCGTCAGCGCGGATCGCATCATCAACTTCCCACTGACCGCGTTCCCACTCGATCTCGTCCCACGAGACAAAGCCAAGCTGGTGCAACGCGTGCTTGACGTGCTTCGGGCACTTCTTGCCGTGACGCTTGTGCTTGTGGTGGTGATGCTTGGCGTGATCGGCGTGGGCATGGCGCTCGTGGCGGTCATGGCCTGCAGTTGCCGGAGCCGCAGCACCTGCAACGAATGCGGCGATGGCTACGGCGGACGCAGCCAGCGTCAAACGATTGAACATTACATATTTCCTTTTTTAGTGGATCACCCGTTGGGGGTTTGGCGCCGTTGGTATAGGCCTTCGGCGGCGGTAAAACAATGACAGGTATCAAAAAGTTGCAGTGAACGGCTGTCATGTCGCGCGAGCTTCGTTTTGTCGCTGCGCGGGAATAATTTCACCTTAGATTTCAAGCAGCGTTGCAAGGCGCTGCGTCGTGAAGCCCATTTCGGTTTTGAGCATTGCGAATTGGGCCCGCGCGGCTGCCTTATGGTCCGTATTCGAGCGTATTGCCGCAATGAGGATGTTCTTTGCGGTGTGTTCGGTCGAAACGAACTCGATGACCTTGACGCGATACCCCGAGGCTTCCAGCAGCAGGCATCGCGCGGCGTCCGTCACGAGGTCGGCTTGGCGCTGCTTGAAGAGACCGAACTTTGTGATGCCCGAGAGTGCTGCCGTCGCGCTGGCAAGTTGCGGCGCAAGCTCGTGCTGACAGCACGGCGCGACAACGATTAGCGCCGCCTCACTTTTGATCCCTCTATAGATCGCGTCATCGGTGGCCGTATCGCAGGCGTGAAGCGCGATGATGACGTCACTTGCGACGGACGAGGAATTCTCCGCGAGCGCCTGCTCGAATGTGAGGCTGTTAAACTTTGCGCGCTTAGCGATATCTTGGCAAAGCGCGACCATATCCGCGCGCACCTCGATGCCGTTCACGCGCGCGTCTTTGCCAAGCGCCGACGTCAGATGATCGTAGAGCGCAAACGTCAAATAACCTTTGCCGGAGCCGATGTCGGTGACGGACACGCGCGGCGCTGATTTGACATCGCTCTCACGGATCAATTGATCGACGATCTCGACGAAATGGCAGATCTGCTTGAACTTCGGATACATCGACGGCTTGACGGTACCGTCCGCCTGCGTCACGCCCAGCGCCTGCAAGTATGGCTTCGTTGCGTCGACGATATAATTCTTGGCGCGGTTATGCGCGGCTTCCGGAACGGCGGAAAACGTCGGCTTGCCGCGCGTCAGCGTCGTCGCCTTCTTCTTTGTGAATTGCAGCGTCACGTCTTCGGAGAGCGTGAAGAGCGTCGCGCTCAGATAGTCTGCGCCAACAAGCGACGAAAGGTGCTGCACCGCATCGCCGATGGTATAGTTCTGCGTCGTATCCTTGCGCGCGTGGCTGGTCACGAACTTCAGCTGCGGTGCGCCTTTGAGCGTGACCGGCGTCGCGACGATTTTCTGGGCGTCTCCGGACCCACGATATTTTCCGAGCGTAATGCGCACGAGCGTCGCAGCAGTCGCGCTCTCCCTGACGGCAGCAAGAAATGCGTCCTTGTCCGGCGTCGCCGTCATCGTTACGCGCCTGACGGTTTGATCAGCGTCGCGCGCCACGCGGCAATCTTTTCCATCAGCCACGACCATGCTTCTTCTTCGCGCGGCGCGGCGGTCTTTGAGATCGCGATTTCGAGATATTTGAGTTCGCTCTCGATCTTCTCGGGCGGCAGCATTTTGAGGCGCGTCGTCAGCACGGCGAGTTCGAGCACCGCGGCCTGCGCGCGGCTGAACCCTTCCCATGCCTTATGGATTTCCTGATGCACTATTTTGCAGCGGAAGCGCGGACGCAAATCATCCTCGATGATGTCATCGACCTTGAGTTCCCAGTGCGATACGCACTCAGCCAACCGCCCGCCTTTGATGGTTGTCGTCGGCGTCAGCGGCCACTCCTTGCGGCCCGTGACACTGCCCGCGAACACGCGGACGTCATCGGTGTGGCTCGCAGCCGCAAATGGATGCGCGCGCAAATTTTCGAGCGTCTTTGACGGCTTGAACGGCGCGATGATCCAGTGATCGCCGTCCGCAATGAGGCCAAGAGGTGCAATATGCACGTTGCCCGCCAGATCGGACGTCGTGACGATCGTTTCAACGATGCGCGGCATCAAGAGCCTCCTTCTTCGTCTTTGGCTTCCTTCGCGTCGCGTCTCTCGGCCCTTTCAGGCCATTGCGCAAGACGGCGCCCGTCAGCCAGACTTTCTCCTTGATGCCAATGTTTGCGACATGCCACGACCCGTCTTTTAGTCCGGCATTCGGTTACGAAGTGGAGGTTATCTTGCTGATGTTCAGCGCTTTCAACCTTGCGTCAACGGCGGCTTGTAAATCCTCGACGGTCTCGACGACGGTCGTGTCGTCGAACGTCTTGAGCCTTTCCGTGCATTCGAGATCGATACGGCGCGGATAGACTTTCACCATGCCCTTCGGAGCCTCGGTATCCATCACCGGCGCCGTATCGCACGCGAAAACGATCGTCGGCACGCGCGTCTTGCCGGCCTGCGCGAAAACATTCGTCGCGAGATTATCCGAGATGCCCGCGACGCATTTCGCAACCGTATTCGATGTCGCCGGCGCAACGATCAGCGTGTGGTAGACGCCATAGTAGAACGCGCCGACCGGCGCTGAACTCGCCGTCGTGTCCTTGAATATGCGTACGTCGCTCGCGAGATCGAAGTCCTGCTTATACATGCGGATGACTTCGGCAGCGGCCTTCGACACAAAGACATCGAGGTTCGGAAGCGTGCGCATGATTTCGAGACTTTCCTTGAAGAAATGTCCCGAGCCCGTCAGTGCCCAGCCAAACCGCGGGCGCGCAACGCCCTTCAAATCGTGTTCGTTATCCATGATCGCGCGATACCATGCTGGGGCTGCTCCGTCGATGCGCTTTCGCGGCCCTGATTAAGATTTCGCTTGGCTTTTATGACGGCGTCGCCAGCAGCGCTTTAAATGCAGAATTGTCGTGCGGTCCGAACACGCGCCAATCGAGGTTTGCACGCGCCACAATCCCAGGAAATGCCGCATCGACAATGCCTTCGGCCGCAAGCGCGACGGCATCGCGCCCCGGCGGGACGTCGCACGATTTGAGCAAAGCAAGCGGTGCACCACCAAGCAATTCGGCGAGGCGGGCTGCAATGCCATCCGACGTGATCGACCAATCGGCCGGGATCGACGCGTCGCGCTCCAGCGTCGGCAAAGGCACCCAAACAGGGATGGCGCCCGCCTGCAGCACATCGGCGATGGCGTCGATGCTCTCCGCCATGCTGAACCGCGCGTTGCTGACGAAGACTTCCGCCATTTGATGCATACCGAGCATCGCGAGCCGATGCGCCGTCGCGTCGTTGAAATTCAAAGCGTGCTGCAGATCGCGAACTTTATCGGCGAACGCGCCGCCACCGGCGACGACGACGACGCGGCGTCTGGCGTCTGCGATGTCGGTCAAGGCACTCGCGAGCCGGCCGCTCTCCGCCAAACTACCGCCGACTTTGACGACGAGCGGCAGCGGCGCTCGCGTCTCAGCCACGGCCAAACTCGCGGGCGGCCGCCTTCGTTGCCGGCCGGATAATCTCGACCCCGCGCAACGGACCACGTTCAAGCTTTTCGAGTTTCACACGGACGGAGGTGATGCGCTTATCGCTCAGACAGAACGCAGCGATGCGCTCAGCGAAGGTTTCGACCAGATTGATATGCCCACCGCGCGCCAGTGCGACGATCGCATCGATAATATCCGCGTAGGACGGGACCTCGACCATCTCGTCGTCGATGCTGAAGATATCTTTGGCGAGCCGCGCTTCGACCGTAAAACGCACCTTCTGCGTCACGCCCTGCTCTTCGGCATAGACGCCGACGTTGCAGTCTACGATGAAGTCGTTCACGAAAATCGTGTCGCCGATTTCGCGCAGGTCGGCGGCGGCTTTTTTCTTGTCGGTCATGCTACGGATCTCTTGGACGTCTGCAATGCATCGACCGCGCAGTCGAGTGTGCGACGGACTTCGGCAACGCGGTCGGCGGAAAGTGCTCCACTTCGCCCGCCATCGCAAAGCGCGCCGCGGAATCCGATCACGTCGGGCTGCAACGCCACAAGGTCCGCGATGTGGTGCGCGCGAAGAGCGCCGGCGAGCCCCGCGGCCAGGCTGTTGGCGCGGGCAGCGCTGAGGAACGCCGTCAACGCGTGCGCGGTCAAAACATCCGGCAACGCGCCCGCCGCTTTGTCGGCGGTGTCGAGCATGACGCCGTTAAAGCCGGCGCGTGCGAGTTCGCCAATCACGCTCAGGTCCAGCGGACGATCTGCCATCATCACAGCCACGCGTTGCGCCCGGCCGAGATCGGCAGCGCCGAGCGCCGCAATCGCCGCGCGGGGATCGCCCTCTCCGAAAAATCCAACCTTGACGATATCGACACCGGTCGCAGCGACGCGCTGCGCAGCTTTAACCATGACGTCGGCTTGCGATGGTAAATCGCCGATCGTTGCGCTGACCGGAACGCGGCCCGAGACCGCCTTCACAATGGCTTCGATTCTGGCTGGCTCTAAAGCGCCAAGGGCGCCGTTCGCGGGGTCTTTGCAATCGATGATGCTGGCGCCGCCGGAAACCGCCAGGCGGGCTTCCTCGGGGCTTGTGACGCTTGCCAGAAACGCGGGCCGGCCTGCCGTAATGCCGTTCATCATAGTCGCGATATTCACGTTTAACTCTCGACTACGGCGGACTGGCGGCTATGCGCGCTCAGGCAGCAGAGAAAATGCGGTTTTGCTCAGCAAGAACGCGCGAACGATCTGATCGTTCAGCCGTCGTCAACTTGACAGAAGCGTCTTGCACCACACTCGCCTTTCCGGGCGCGAGGCGCAAGATCCGTGTGGCGAGTTGTACCGCCTCGGCACGGTCATGAGTCACGAAAATAACCGTGGTCGGATGGCGCTGGCAAAGCTCGATCAAGAGCTGGCGCAGGCTTTGAGCCGTCGGATCGTCAAGCGACACGAACGGCTCGTCCATCAGCAGAATATCGGGCTCCAGAATGAACCCGCGGGCGAGCGACGCACGCCGCTGCATGCCGAGAGACAGCCGCTCGGGGTAGGCGTTCGCGGCATCGGTCAAGCCGACGCGGGCGAGCATGTCGGGAATATTCTTCAAGCGCGGATCGTCGTCGGGGAGCGCAAGCGCGATGTTCTCATAGACGGTTCGCCAGGGCAGCAAGCGCGGCGACTGGAAGATGTATGTCATGCGATCGCGGCCGGAGCCGAGGTCGATCTCCCCTTCGTAATCGGCGTCAAGACCCGCGATGATATTGAGTAGCGTCGATTTTCCGCAACCCGAAGGCCCCGTGAGCACGACAAACGACTGCGGCTCGACATCGAACGCAACGTCACTGAGTACGAGTTGCGCTTCGCGCGCGCCGACGGCGGGGAAAATCTTGCGCTTGACGCGGACGCGCACCGGAGTCGCCTGTCCGCCGTTGACTGTCTCTACCGCCGCCATTTGTTGACCCTCGCGACGAGCGGCTGAAGCACGGCGAACTCGATGATCTGGACAATCAGAATGAACGCGAGCGCATAGGCCAGGATGGTGCTGACGTCGAATTCCTGGAAGGCGATGAAAATCTGGTAGCCAACGCCGCGACCGTTGCCGCCGAAGGCTTCGACGACGAGCACGATCTTCCAGATCAGCGCGAGGCCGGTGCGGGCAGCGCCGGCGAAATACGGCGCGAGCTGCGGAATGGTGACGTGGCGTAGCGTCTTCCACCAGCCGAATTTATATATCTGCGCCATTTCATTGAGATCGCGCGACAAGGCGCGCGTGCCTTCGCGCAACGTGACGGCGGCGGACGGAATTTTATTCAGCGCAACAGCAGTGACGGCGGCGGTTTGCGTCAGCCCGCCCCAGATGAAGCACAGCGTGATCGTCACGATCGCCGGCAGGTTCAAGAACAGCACGAGCCAGGGATCGAAAAAGCGATCGGCCTTTGGAAACTTGCCGAGCAGGATTCCGATGATCGAGCCGATCAGCATCGCAAAGAAGAACGCCAGAATGACACGCACGAGCGTCGTCGAGATGTTTGTCCAAAGCGCGCCACTTGCCGCCAGTTGCGACACGGTTTCCATGACGACGGCTGGCGTCGGAAAGCGGCGCACGTCATTGGCAATCGACGCCACGACCTGCCACAGCAGCAGGAACGACAGCAGCGACGCTATCAGCCACAAAAGACGTTCACCTGAAGCATTCAATCCGGTGCTGCTCACGCTAACCTGCTTGCGTGTAGAAGAGAGCGGGATCGAACTTCGTGCCATCGCCAACAAGCTCGGTGTCGCCAAGCTCGATCAGGAGCTTGGTCATCTTGCCGGCCGCCGCGGTTGCCTCGGGCGTCCACGGCCCGGTGATGCCGGAGCGGAAATAGGCCTTGATTGCTGCCATTTCTTCATCAGTCGCGGCTTTGAGGAGCGGCTTCAGCCGGTCCCACGCTTCATCCGATGTGCCGAGCACTGCGTTGGCATCGGCCGCGGCCGCAAGCAATTTGTCAACCGGCGCACCGCTTTTGGCGACGGCTTTTTCTGACCAGATAAAACCGACCAGCGGCGGCGCGGGCGCGATATCGAGCGCATTTATGACTTCGGCCATGCTGAGCAGTTGGCGCGAACCGCTGCCCGCCAGGCGCGCCGCATACGTCCAGAAGTTCAGACACGCATCGAGGCGCCCGCTTTTGAATTCTTCCGTGATCAATGGCGCGGCGCCGAAAATCACTTCGGCGTTCTTGGCGATGTCTTTGCCCAGCACCTTATTCGAATAGGCGCGCAGCAAGATCCAGCTCTTGTCGACGCCGGTCCCCGCGACGCCGATCTTTTTGCCGACAAGGTCTTCAAACGATTTAACGGGTGAATCCTTCGGCACCATCAGCGCGCCGAGTGCCGACGAGTAGGACGAGAATTTGAGATCGAGACCTTTGGAGCGCTGGCGCATGGCCCAGGTCCAGTCGCTGACGATCACGTCAGCTTCGCCGGCGAGGAGCGCGACGGGCGCGGCGCTGTTGGTCGCAACTTCGACGACGTTCAACTCGAAGCCATGTTTTTGATCGAGCTTCTCGGCCTTGATCGTCTCGATCAGCCACGAAACCGATCCGCCTTTGACCGACGATAGGCGCACGACGTTCGCGGCGCGCGCAAGGCTTGGAAACGATGCCGCCGCCGTCAGGAAACTAGCCGTCTGAATGAGATGGCGGCGGGAGATCCCAATCATTTCTTATCTGCCTCGGCCATGAAACGATTTTTCCAAAGATACCGGATGCCATGCAGCCACAGTTCGTCGGTGTTGCCGCGAACTTCTGCCGACATGGTTTTTTTCATTTCTCCGGTCGCCGTGTCGCGCACGAAAATTTGTAGACTGATAAGGGCGTCCGAGAGCTTGTCGACAAACCCCGTCAGCGCGAGATCGGCGCCGGCCTTCTTGGCAATTTCGACTTCGCAGCCATCGCATTTATTGAATGGCGCGGCCTTTTCGATATCAGCCTCATAAGCGCTGAGATCGACGACGTCGTAGGTCTTCGTCGACTCCATCAGCTTTTTAAGCTCGTCCGCGACGAGCCGCATGCGCGCGATATCGGTGTCTTTGGGCTTTGCGAACGGATCGCCTTCGAGTTCGGCATCGCGGATGTCGAATGGCAAAATGGCGATCTTCGGCACGGCCATCGCCGGCTGGGCAGACGCGATGAACGTCAGGCCAAGAAACGTCACGCCGATGATTGCCAGCAGTGTAAGGCGAGCGAGCAGATAATTTTTTCCGGCGAGGAATTTGTCTGTCATCGGTGGCAGCTCATCCTCCTGCAGCAATTTCTTTCGTCAGCGCCGACGACCCATGACGCTAACTCGTGACACGGATCTCATGCTGCACCGCACACGACTGCGACGCGCTTCGGATTGCCCCGCACTCGTGCCGCAAAAGTGGCAACGCGTCCACCGACGACTGGTAGGTGCGCTATGCGCGCGTTCTATTTCAAGAGCCTACGCCCGGAAGTTTTGCTCGCGTATGGTCACAAATCCGCGAGTATTTAGCGCCCGCCTTGACATTAGTGGCCCCTCCCCCCTTTTACAGTAACACAGTAACATTGGAAGTCCGGTGCAGGACATCCTCTCGATCTGCAAACGGAGACGGATACGCAATGAGACCTACCCGAGCGAAGCGGTCGTCGATACGGCTGGCCGCGCGAGCTTCTATTGTTTTCTCGGCAGCCGCCATTGGCAGCGCCGGTGCTAGCATCGGTGCTCTTGCGCAGGAGACGCCTGCAGCCGCACCGCCAGCCGCAACTGAAGCGGCTCCCGCCAAGCAGGCTGATGCGAAACCCGCGCTCAATATCAATATTCTCTATGTCCGCCAGACACGCGAGTTGCCGCTACCGCTCTCGCTGCTCGATATTCCGGCCGCCGATAACGGCATTGGTGGCGCCAATCTCGCGGTGGCGGACAACAACACGACGGGAAAATTTCTCAATCAGACGTTCAAGCTCGACGTCATTGAATCCGGCGAATTCGCCGACATCGTCAAACAGACCGAAGAAAAGATCGCAGCCGGCTTCGGCTACATCGTCGCCGATATGGACCACGATACGCTGCTGAAATTCGCTGACGCGCTTGCCGGCAAACCGGCCGTCATCGCCAACATCGGCAGCCCCGACGATAACCTGCGCGAGGAAAACTGCCGCGCTAACGTGCTCCACGTTGCGCCCACCCGCACGATGCTCGCCGACGCGCTCGGCCAGTACCTATCGTGGAAACAGTGGCGCAACTGGTTTTTGGTTTATGGATCGCGCCCCGAAGACAAGGCGTTGGCGGACGCCTATCGCCGCGCCGCCAAGCGCTTCGGATCGAAAATCGTCGAAGAACGCGAATTCAAGTACGATAGCGGCAGCCGCCGTTCAGACGGCGGGTTCGAACAAATTCAGCAGCAAATTCCGCAATTCACGCAAAACGCCAAAGAGCACGATGTCGTCGTCGTCGCCGACGAAGCGCAGCTGTTCGGTGACTACATGCCCTACCGCACGTGGAGTGCGCGGCCTGTCGCGGGAACCGCCGGCCTGACGTCGACGAGTTGGCATCCCGCTCTTGAGCTTTGGGGCGGTACGCAATTCCAGAACCGCTTCCGCCGCCTCAATAACCGTCAGATGACGCCGCTCGACTACGACGCTTGGCTTGCTGTGCGCGTCATCGGCGAAGCCGCATCACGCAAGCAGAGCGCGGATTTCCAGGTGCTCAACAAGTTCATCCACTCGCCGGATTTCGAAGTCGCCGCGTTCAAAGGCGTCAAGACGACATTCCGCGGCTGGAATGGCCAGTTGCGGCAACCGTTGATCGTGACGACCGACAAACTGCTGGTATCGGTGTCACCGCAGCCTGGATTCCTGCACCAATTCACCGAACTCGATACGCTCGGCATCGATAAGCCCGAAACGAAATGCAAAGCCTACGTGCAATAACCGCCGACAAATCCGGCGTGCCATCGCACACTGTCCTGCTTCTGAAACTGGAGAAACCAATGGCCTTTTTGAAGTCCGTGATAAGCGTATCAGCCAGCCTTGTGGCCGGCGGAGCGCTGCTGGCGTTCGCGCAACCAGCCGCTGCCTACACGGCGTACGTCACGAACGAAAAAGACAACTCGTTGACGATGATCGACACCAACACGCTCGAAGTCATCAAGACTGTGAAGATCGGCCAGCGGCCGCGCGGCATCGTCATGTCGAAAGACGGCAAGTGGGTGATCGTCTGCACGAGCGATGACAACATCATTCAGGTCTACGACGCCAAGACGCTTGAGTTCGTCAAAGTGCTGCCGTCGGGCCCCGATCCTGAGTTGCAGATCCTCAGTCCAGACGGCAAGACGCTCTACGTCGCCAACGAAGACGACAACCTTGTCACCGTGGTCGACGTCGAGAACGGCAAGGTGATTTCGGACGTCCCGGTCGGCGTCGAGCCGGAAGGCATGGGGATCAGCCCCGATGGCAAGGTGTTGGTCAATACGTCTGAGACGACGAACATGGCCCACTTCATCGACACCACGACGTTCAAGACCTTTGACAACATTCTCGTCGATAGCCGGCCGCGCGTCGCGATCTTCAATTCGCAAGGTACGCAACTTTGGGTGTCGTCGGAAATCGGCGGCACGGTGACGGTGTTCAACGCCGCCGACCGCAAGCAGATTGGCAAGATCAACTTTGAAATTCAGGGCGTCGCTAAGGAAGCGATCCAGCCGGTTGGCGTCCGCATCACAAAGGATGGCACCAAGGCGTTCGTCGCCCTCGGCCCGGCCAACCGCGTCGCGATCATCGACGTTGCGACATTGAAGGTCGAGAAGTACGTGCTCGTCGGCCAGCGCGTCTGGCAGCTCTACCTGACGCCAGACGACAAGCTGTTGTTCACGACCAACGGCGCCTCGAACGACGTGACCGTGATCGACGTCGCAAACCAGAAAGCGATCAAATCGATCAAGACCGGCCGGTATCCGTGGGGTGTGGTGATCTCGGAAAACTAGATCCGACCGCTGGTTTACAAATACAATGAAAGCCGGTGGTGGGCGAACCATCACCGGCGAAATGTCTTCAAGGATAAACCTGATCATGACGACGAATGAGGCTAGAAACGCTCACGCCGCGCGCGACGCGACGCCCGCGCTCGTCGTCACCGGCGTCAGCCATGCGTTTGGCGACAAGAAAGTACTCGACGACGTCTCGTTGACCGTGCCGCAAGGCGGGTTCGTCGTGCTGCTCGGCCTCAATGGCGCAGGCAAGTCGACACTGTTTTCACTCGTCACGCGGCTCTACGATAATATTTCCGGACAGATCGCCATTCGCGGCTTTGACGTGCGCCGCCGCGCCTCGCAGGCCTTGCAAAAACTCGGCGTCGTTTTCCAAAGCCGCACGCTCGACAGCGATCTGTCGCTGATCCAGAACCTCAAATATCACGCGGCTTTACACGGTTTCAGCGGCGCCGACGCGACCGCCCGAGCGCGGCAGGTGTTGACGGTCGTCGGTCTCGCGGAACGCGAAAACGAAAAGGTCCGCGCGCTATCTGGCGGACAAGCACGCCGTGTCGAGATCGCCCGCTCGCTTATGCATCGACCAGACCTTCTCCTTCTCGACGAAGCGACGGTTGGGCTCGACATCGGCTCGCGCGAAAGCGTCGTCAAAATCGTTCGCGATCTCGTCCGCACCGAAGGGCTTGGCGTGCTGTGGGCAACGCACTTGATGGATGAAGTCAAACCCGGCGACCACGTCGTCGTCCTGCATCAGGGGCGCGTTCTGTTCAACGGCGGCGTCGAAGCCTTCCTCGCCAAGACCGGCAAGTCCACGGTGTCCGCGGCGTTCCGCGCCATCACCGGCACCGAAGCAAGCGTCGGGGAGGCTGCCTGATGGCGACGACCGACGTTTTGAAATCATCCCCCGCGCACGCGATTACGGCGTCAGAGAAAGCAGAATCCGCCGCGCGCCGCATCGGGTTTAGCGGCTATCTCGCGTGCTTCAACGGCATCGTCTGGCGCGAGGTGCTGCGTTACCTGCATCAACGCGAGCGCTTCTTCTCGGCACTCGTCCGGCCGCTGATCTGGCTCTTTATTTTTGCCGCCGGTTTCCGGCAGACGCTCGGCGTGTCGATTATCCCGCCGTACGAATCTTATGTGCTCTACGAAGAGTTCATCGCGCCGGGGTTGATCGGCATGATCCTGCTGTTCAATGCCATGCAGTCGTCGCTGTCGATGGTCTACGATCGCGAGACGGGCGCCATGCGCACGCTGCTCGTCAGCCCATTCCCGCGGTCGTTCCTGCTGTTGTCGAAGCTGCTCGGCGGCGTCTCCGTCGCGTTGCTCCAGGTTTACGCCTTTCTGTTCGTTGCCTGGTTCTGGGAAATCCAGCCGCCGAACATCACCGAGATCAAACTGTTCACAATGTACGATCCACCGCACTGGCTCGGTCGCGGCCTCAGCGGCGTGACGGAACCGGTCGTGACCACGCTCTTCACGCTGCCGGCATTCCTGCAGCCGTTCGCCGGCTACATCACCGTGATACCCGCGCTGATCATCGCAGGCTTGATGCTCGGATCGCTGGCACTGTTCATGTCGTCCGTCATCAAGCAGCTTGAGAATTTCGCCGGCGTCATGAACTTCGTGATCTTTCCGATGTTCTTTGCGTCGTCGGCCTTGTATCCGCTGTGGCGCATCCGTGAAGCCAGCCCGCTTTTGTACGAAATCTGCCGCTTTAATCCGTTTACCTACTGCGTGGAGCTGATCCGTTTTGCATTGCACGGACAGATCGACACCGTATCGCTCGCCGTAGTAGTAGCATGCACCGTCGGCTTCCTCGCCGCCGCCGTCTACGCCTACAATCCCTCCAAGGGCCTGATCGCTCGCCGCGGCGGCCCGGGTGGTTCTGCTTAAGGATATTCGCCTATGCGCGCGTCGTTTGCTGTTCGCTTTTTCGCTACCGCCATCGCCGGATCGTGCCTCGCGTTGACGCTGACGCCGCCGGCAACAGCGAAGGATGCTGCCAATCCGGACTGGCCGTGCGTATGGCGCAAGACGTTGGCGCTCGATGCGGCGACGATCTGGGATGGTCCAGCGATCGAAGACACCAAGAGCTGGATGAACGATGACGCCGTTCGCAAGCTCTCCGCCTACACGATCGCCCGTCGCCTGAAGCTCGAAGAAGTCGAGGACGCGATCAAGAAATTTGCCGAAAGTGTGCCGGAAGCGGAACGCGACAAGAAGCTGACCGATCTTTTTGCCGGCGTGCTATCGCGCACCAACGATGAGCGCAAAATCGTCATCAACGGCATCGAGCGCTTCCACAAGCGTCAGATGGCGCGCGCCAAGGAAATCGAAGCCCAGGGTGTGGAGCTGCCGCCGATCGACCTGATGCAGGTCCCGCAAGCGGCTCCTGAACCGGTTCCGGCGCCTGAGCCCGGCGCCGATATGGGGCCGGCCGGAAAGATCGACGACGTGCTAGCAGCCGCGCCGTCGAAAGACGATCCGGCAGAGCGCATGAAGTGGGAAATTCGCGTCTTCCAGGAGCGTCAGCAGAATATTCCGGTCGCGTGCGAAATTCCGCAACTCATGGATGAGCGCGCTGGCGCGGTCGCTCGCGCAATAAGAGCGCTGATGAAGTCGTAACGCGCTGGATAGCGCGAGCTCCTCTTACGGCTCGGGCTTGGCCTGCTCGATTGGCTGGCCGATTTCCTGCCAGGCATCCGTGCCTTCGGAAAACCAATAGACGTTGCTGTAGCCATACGTCATGGCGCGCTTGGCGGCGTTCCAGCTCATCCAGCAATTACGCACGCAAAAGAAGACGAGCGCTGTGGCCTTGTCGCCGCCGGTGAACTTTTCCAAGTGTTGCGTGAAATAGGCTTCGGTTTCAGCCGATAGTTTGCCGTAACCGATGTTCGGCAGCCATTTTGCCTTCTCGATGGAGAAATGCTGGGGCTCGCGCCATATCGTGCCAGCGGGCAAATTTGGCGGCTTGGGCGCATGCGGGTAGACGTCGATGAAAACGGCCTGGCCGTCATTCCACAGCTTCTCGGCCTCCTCTCCCGAGACGACCTTCGCGCCTTTCAGCGTTGCCGGCACGGGCTTGCGGTATTCGTCGAGGCGATAGTCGGCTGGCTCTTCGACAGTCGCCGCCTTGGCGCCCGGATCGATCGGTTCAGCGCGAGCCGACGGCACCGCGACCGGCGATGCAAACAGGATTGCCACGGCTGAGATCGTCAAAAAGCGGCGGATAAATCGACCCGCCGCTTGTGCATCCAGTTTCATTGGGGTGCGATCTAGGACGCCGGGCCAATTTGCCCGGCGTTCGATTTCATGCGTCCGCATAGGAGCCGCTTATTGTTGCTGTTCGTGGGTATTGGTCGTTGATGACGATGCTGTCGGATCGGGTTTGCGCGGCTCGGTGACGAGATCGATCTTCGTATCGTCGTCGACCATTACGGGTACACCATAGTCGAGCAAGATCTTATCGATGTCGCCCTGACGCTTCGCGATGATGCCGTTCAACTGGCGCTTCCAGTTGTCGTCGCCGTTGCGAACGCCCATCGTAATGCGAAATGCGATCTTGTTCGTCGCGGCTTCCTTCAGCAACGGGATCGCGACGATGTCGTTGTGCTGTTTCGCCCAATAAGCGCCAATCGGGCCCCATTGCACGCCGGCATCGATTTCGCCGGTTTCGATATCCTTCATCATCTCTTCAGTCGGATTTTCAAAGCGCCGGTCGGTCATCATGCGATAGCCTTTGACCTTGCTCATCAAGCCGTACTTCGCGGCAAGCGTGCCGCCGGACGAGCCCTGAACGATGCCGATGCGCTTATCCTTCAGCTTCGGGTCGGCAAGCGTGTCGATACCTTCAAGGCCCGAGCCCTTTTTGACCAGCAGAACTGACGTCGAGCGATAGATCGCGTTTGTATTGAGCACCATTTCATCGCCCTGCCCCCAGCCAATGACGAGATCGCAGCGTTTAGCGAACAGTGTCATGCGTATGAAGCCGGTCGCTTTCGGGAACCACGTGTAGACAACTGGTATCTTCAGCTCGTCGCCGATCAATTCCGCGATCTTGTTTTCGAAGCCTTCCTTCTTTTCGTTCGAGAACGGCAAATCCGCAGGGTCGGAGCACACGCGGAGCTGTTTGCGGTTTACGAGGTCGGCCTTCGGAGTTTCGACTGCGTGTGCCGCAATGCTCATACCGGCGAGCGCGAGAACCGCGACTGTGAGACGTGTCTTCATATCCTTTTGGCCTTCCCTAGACGTTTTTCTTGATGCACGGTTTGCGTGCTTGTCATGTGTGTATCGCTGACCCCAACTACTACGGACGCCCGGCGCATTCGACCAATTTTTCCAGCACAATCGGGAACTTTTTCGTGACGGAGCGGGCATCGCGCCGTGATCTTAATCGATAACAAAACCGTAATGTTTTGCCTCGTTTGGCAAATCGGCAACTGCTCAGTGTCTGCGCCAAGCGCGGATCATCTGGCAGCAAAAAAAGAGGCGCCGTTGCCGGCGCCCCTTTCTAATTTGATCTCTACACAACGCGTTAGCCTTCGCATTCGGCAGCGCGCTGCTTCGCTTCCGGAGAAATATCTTCGCGGCCGTTCGGACGGCCAGCCGGCAAGCCACCTTTGCCTTCCATGTTCAGCGAACGCGCCTTGATGTAGGTGTAGATGTCGTCGAGGTAGCACATGATGTTCTTGTCTTCGCCGAACGCTGGCATCACGAATTCCGTGCCGCCACGGTTCTCGCGCTTGCCGCCGACGACGATGCCGAAAAACGTTTCGTAGTCCATCGTCTTCAACGATTCCCCGAGCGACGGCGCGAATGTCGAACCGAGCGCGTTCGGGCCGTGGCAGACGTGACATGCGTCATGGTAACGGCGGAAGCCCTGCCAAACCGCCCAGTCGACTTTGTAGTCCTTGGTTACGACCGGTGTCGGCTGGCCATCCTTATTGCGGTAGCGCGCATCGGTGAACGTGACGCCATCTTCCTTCGCCTGCGCTTGCACTTCTGCGTTCTCAGGCGAGGCCGGTGCGGCTGACGCTGCTGGCGCTGGTGCCGCGGCAGGTGTTGCCGCAGGTGCTGGTTCGGCAGCAGGCGCTGGCGTCGCTTCGGCTGTCTTGGTTTCTGCTGCGGGTGCCGGAGCAGGTTCGGCTGCAGGTGCTTCAGCGGCGGGTGCCGGTGCAGGTTCAGCAGCAGGCGCCTCAGCGGCCGGTGCCGGAGCGGGCTCAGCCGGTGCCGGTGTCGTTTCGGCGGGCTTGGCGGCCTCAACGGCTTTCTCGACGGCTTCCTTTGCGTCGGCGGCCGCTTCCTTCACCGCTTCTTTTGCTTCTTCGACTTTGACGGCGGCCGCATCAGCAGCATCCTTCGCGGCCTCTTTCGCTGTCTCAGTTGCCGCTTCGACTTTTTCCGCAGCGGCGCTTGCAGCGTCCTTCACGGCTTCCTTGGCCGCAACGACTTTTGCAGCGATATCCGTCGGCTGTTTTGCGGGTTCAGCAGGCGCGGTCGCCGCCGGCGTTTCTTCTTTTTTGGCGGCAGATTTGTCTTCATTGCAGCCACCGATGGCAAGCGCAGCGCACATAGCGAACGCAACCGGTAAAACACTAAAATCTTTACGCACGAGAGCTCCTATTGCGTTGGTGATGCTGACCCAGCAGTCCGTCGCAATATACGAAGCGTGGGAATTTATGCCACGGCGAATTGGGACTTTGGTTGCATTTTTTTGCCGAATTGCAACGGAAAACGGGCCGCAGCGAACTGCGACCCGTGTCTTTGTTTTAATTTCGCATCCGCGAAATTTACAGCTGAGCGGCCGTGGCCTTACCCTTCACACTCCGCGGCACGCTTCTTGGCCTCATCCGAAATATCTTCGCGGCCATTCGGACGGCCCGGCGGCAACCCGCCCTTGCCTTCCGCGTTGAGAGACCGTGCCTTGATGTAGGTGTAGATGTCGTCGAGGTAGCACATGATGTTCTTGTCTTCGCCGAACGCCGGCATCACGAATTCCGTGCCGCCACGGTTCTCGCGCTTGCCGCCGACGACGATGCCGAAGAACGTTTCGTAGTCCATCGTCTTCAAGCTGTCGGCGAGCGCCGGTGCGAACGTCGAACCGAGCGCGTTCGGGCCGTGGCAGACGTGGCATGCGTCATGGTAACGGCGGAAGCCCTGCCAAACAGCCCAGTCGACCTTGTAGTCCTTGGTCACGACCGGTGTCGGCTGGCCATCCTTATTGCGGTAGCGCGCATCGGTGAACGTGACGCCATCTTCCTTCGCCTTCGCCTGAACTTCGGCGTTCTCGGGTGAGCCTTGCTGCGCCCAGGCTGCGCCAGAGAAACTTACGGCGGCGGCCATCACGGCTGCGGCCAATGTCTTGCTGTAGATCTTCACGCGTTTCCTCTCTCAGATTTCGTTCCAGTCTTCTCAGTTTTTTACGTCGTACTTTTTGTACGTTGGGCGATGTTCGCCGTGTCGGACGGCCCGCTGTACGCGCGCCGCCTTTGGACGGTCAAGTTACAAGCCACCAACGCCCGATTTAGAAGCGACGGCGAATCGTCGCTTACGCTCACGGGTCGTTCCGTCCTACGCATAAGGGGGGTTAAGCATCGTCCGGCGGCGTTCGAGCACGATCGCGCCGACAAGAGCCCGAGTAACAATCGGCGGCCACTCGTAGTACGCGCGGATCCGCGGTGAGGTTTCACTGCCCCCGTCTTTCAGTGCCCTCATATAAAAAAGGCCGGCGCAGGTTTCCCTGCGCCGGCCCTGTGCAATGTCGACTACCGGTTTATGGCAGCGAGAACACGGTGAGCGAGCCACCGAGGTTCGTGTACTGCTTCAGGCCAGCGTAGCCACCAACAGCACCGAGACCATCGGTCGGGTTCGTCAAGCCAGCTGCCAGACCGATACCGGCCCAACCGCCAACGCCCGAGAACACTGCAACGTACTGCTTACCGCCGTGCGTGTAAGTCATAGCGTTGCCGATGATGCCCGACGGCGTCTTGAACTTGAAGAGCTCCTTGCCATCCTTCTGGTCGACAGCTTTGAAGTAGCCTTCAAGCGTGCCGTAGAATGCAACGCCACCAGCGGTGGTGAGTGCACCCGACCAGACCGAGAACTGCTCAGGCTTCGACCAGACGATCTTACCTGCTGCAGCGTCCCAAGCGATGAAGTTACCCATGCCGCCGTGGCTGTCCGGAGCCGGGAACATGGACAGCGTGGCGCCAACGTATGGCTGACCAGCCGTGTACGAAACCTTGAATGGTTCGTAGTCCATGCACACGTGGTTCGTCGGAACATAGAACAGGCCGGTCTGCTTCGAGAACGAAGCAGGCTGCTGGTCCTTAGAACCGAGAGCCGCCGGGCAGATGCCCTTCGAGTTCACGTCCTGACCGTTGAGGAACGTCGAGTACTTAGCGACGACCTGCGGACGGCCATGCTGCGGATCGCCAGGCTTGTTGACGACTTCAGTTGCCCAGTTGACCTTCGGGTCATACTTCTGAGCGACGAGAAGTTCGCCCGTTGCACGGTCCTGCGTATAGCCGAAACCGTTACGGTCGAAGTGGACGACAACCTTACGGTCAGCGCCGCCAACCTTGATATCAGCAAGGATCGGCTCGTTGATGCCGTCGAAGTCCCACTCATCAAACGGGGTCATCTGATAAGCCCACTTAGCAACGCCGGTGTCGACGTCACGAGCAAACTTGGTCATGGACCACTTCTGGTCGATCTGCTTGCCATCGGGTCCAGCACGCTGTGCCGGGTTCCAGGTCGATGGGTTGCCGGTTCCGTAGTAGATCAGGTTGAGTTCCGGATCGTAGGACATGTAGCCCCAGATCGAGCCGCCACCGATCTTCCACTGGTCGCCGTTCCAGGTCTTCAACGACGAGTCCTTACCAGCTGGCTTGCCGGTGTGAACGTCGATCGTCTTAGCCGGGTCGACGAGGATGTCAGAATCCGGGCCCATCGAGTATGCGCGCCAGACCTTCTTACCCGAGTTGATGTCGTAAGCTGTCAAGAAGCAACGAACGCCGAATTCAGCGCCCGAAACACCGATGATGACCTTGTCCTTCGTGACGAGCGGAGCACCTGTGCCCGTTTCGCCGCGCTTCGGATCAGCGTTGACGACCTTCCACAGTTCCTTACCCGTCTTTGCGTCGAGAGCGACGAGCGACGTGTCGGCCTGGTGGAGGAAGATCTTGCCTTCAGCGTACTGGACGCCACGGTTGACCGTGTCACAGCACATGACAGGGATAACCGACGGATCCTGCTTCGGCTCATACTTCCAGATGATCTTGTTTTCATCTGCGAGGTTCAGAGCGAACACGATGTTCGGGAACGCCGAGTGGAGCCACATGGTGTCGCCAACGACGATCGGACCACCTTCATGGCCGCGCAGAACGCCCGTCGAGAACGTCCAAGCAACCTTCAGGCTGCCAACGTTCGAAACGTTGATCTGGTCGAGGGTCGAGTAACGGGTACCTGCATAGTTACCGGACTGGATCGCCCAGTTGTTCGGATCAGCAGACAGCTTCTGCACGTCAGCGTTCGCCAAAACCGGCGACGTGAATGCAGCAGATGCTAGCAGACCGCATGCGATTGCACTTTTGCGCATCGCGCTTCCTCCATTTTGAGTATTGCCTTGCCACGCTTGCAAGTTTGACCCGGCCCCTATCTTCGCCATCGCCTTCGATTTCAGGGGCTTGCGGGATTATTTCCCGTCTTCCCTGCCCAGCTTTTTCCAGGTCTTCACGCGAACGTGTGAAACCCGATAGGCTCCGTGATCGGGCTGCATGTAGTCATTTTTTATTTCATTCCGCAACCCGAACTCGGGATGAGAATCTACGCGCGGAAACTATGACAACGGTGCTGACCCAAAATATCAATGTTTTTGAATATGATTTTGCACTGCAGCACGAATGGTGCGGCGCACGTCTACTTGCGACAGCCTGCCGCAAATGGACAGCTTTGGCAGATCAAAATCACACAAACTCGCGTTTTCGTGATCGCGACCTTCGTCGTAGACGTCGCACGGCATGCCAAACTACCCTTAATTTCAGCTCTTGGTGACCAAAGAATGCCGCTAAACACTTCAGAAATAACACGAAAATCGTTTATGACAGGCGTTGCGACCGCACTTTTGGTGCCGTTATTGCCGAAAATCAGCCCAGCGCGCGCCGCCGCGATCGGCGTCACGGAAATTGCCCCGGGCGTCTTCGTCCACCAGGGCCGGTTCGCCGACGTCAACCCTGACAATGGAGGCGATATAGCCAATCTGAGCTTTATCGTCGGAACGGACGCCGTCGCCGTCATCGATACCGGCGGCAGCGCAAAGATCGGCCTGACCGTGAAGGATGCTATCGCCGCCATCACACCGCTACCGGTGCGTTACGTCATCAACACCCACATGCACCCCGATCATGTTTTTGGGAACGCGGCTTTCAAAAGCGCGGATACGGCGTTCGTTGCGCATCACAAGATGGCGCGCGGGCTTGCGACGCGTGCTGAAGGTTACCTCGCGCGCAACAAAGAATGGATGGGCGACGATAACTTTGCAGGCACCGAAATCGTCCTACCGACGCAAGCGATTGCCGAGAAGCGGACGCTCGAGCTTGGTGGCAGAACCCTGACGCTGCAGCCACGCGCCACTGCGCACACCGACAACGACATGACAATTTTTGACGAGGCGACCGGCACGCTGTTCACCGGTGATCTGATCTTCGCGAACCGCGTGCCGACGATTGACGGTTCGATCGTCGGGTGGCTCAAAGTCATCGCCCAGTTAAAGAACGAACAAGCGCAGCGCGTCGTACCAGGGCACGGACCGACGTCGATGTCGCTGAGCGACGGGCTTACGCCGCTCGACCGCTACCTCAATGCCATCGCATCCGACGTCAGGGCAGCCATCAAAGACGGTAAGACGTTGGCGAGCACCGTCGAGACGGCGGCGCTCTCCGAGAAGGACAACTGGCTGCTGTTCGACGAACACCACAAGCGCAACGTTACGGCAGCCTTCGCCGAGCTCGAGTGGGAATGAGCAATTCTCTGGGCAAAAACGCGAAATAAAAAAGGCGCCAGAAGCGGCGCCTTTTTTCATGCTTGGTAGCGACGCGCTTCAGAAGCAGCGCAATTCGGCTTCGACTTGCGCAAGTTTCAGCGTGTGAATTTTCTTCTGCAGCATGGGCGAGTTGAAGAGCGACGTCGAATCTCCGCCGCGCGTCATGACCGACATGATCGTTTCAGCCTCTTCGTACTCCGCCCACGGCAATAGACCGGCAATTTGATCGATGGAGCACGAACATTTTTCGAGCACGTCGCGCGTCGGCCCGTTCGCCTGCATGCAGGCATAAACATAGTCAGCGCGTCCGACCGTCGGGTAATCGTTGGCCGGCAATTCCTCAGCGCTCGTCTGCGCCGTCATAGCAAACGACGCTGCAAGCACGGCGACAAGCGTCCGCATCATAGCCTTCATTTGATTTCTCCAACGCCGTCGAGCGTCATCGTATCGAGCAACGTCGCGGCGTCTTTCTGCGTATTGTTGAAGTCTGCCGTCATCTTCGCAAAATGTCCCGGGATCTTATCCGAGATCACAATCGAGACGGCAGTATTTTCAAAACCGCGCATGCGCCCGCGGGCCGCATCTTTGGCGAACGGCTTGACGTCGACGCGGAAGCCGTCGACCTCCGCGCCATTGTAGGCAATCTTTACCGGCGTCAGTGTCGATTCATCGCCAATCGACCGGCTGAAATGGTTTTTCAGGTAACCGCGGTCACCGCCGGCAAGCTGCTGAAACCGGCCAAGCGTGTTGTCGAGGAACACGACGAGCATCGGATTGCCATCCATATCGGTGATGCGCTGCGGATCGCGCGCACGTTCGCCCGTATACAGTTTGACAATCACGTTCTTCTTGCCTGGAGCGCCTTCGCTTTCGATGTCGACGGTAATGTCGTCGGTGAAGCCCTTGCCGAGCTGCGTCTCATCCGACGGCTTGCGAATATTTTTGTAGGTGAACTTTGTGCCGGGTTTGACGTCGCGGATGTGTGGTGTGTCGAACAGCATGGCGGTTGCCTTTTTGCTGTCCTCGGTCGCGGCGGCGACGCCACTGGTCAGAGATACGGCCATTACGGCGGCCGTTGCGGCGGCGACTAGGGACTTCAACATCGGAGCATCCTTTGAGATCGTCTTTAGTGGTTCGAGGCCGGGTATTTAGCGGGCCGGATTGGGGTTGACCAGCGGCTTGGTACTGCGCGTTGGGCACGGCAATGCGCGCCGATCTTTGCGGCATTCCATTGCGTCCGTGAACTTAAAAGCCGTTAACGTATGAATTTTCCGAACGCGCGCGGGCCATCGCCAACCGCGGCTTTACTCAAGATTTGCAGCGTTTTGGCGTCGATTTTAAGCACGATGTTATCTCCCCAACAGGCGACGAAAACATGCGCGCCGTCCGCATCGGCTTCGATGCCTTCCGGATGATCGCAGGCGTCCAAAACTTTTTGAATCGCGCCGCTGGCAATATCGAAAACGCTGACGGTACCGCTGTATTGGTCAGTGACGAATCCGCGTCCGGCCGTAAGGGCGACCGCATAGGGCCGCTTGCCGACGGCGATCGTGCGAACTGCTTTGTGCGATGCAATATCAATGACCGTCACGTCGTCGCTGGCGACGTTAGCTGTATAGGCGCGAACGCCGTCCGCATCGATCGTGACGCCGAACGGCCTTTTGCCAGTTGCGACCGTTGCAGCAACGGCGCGCGTACCGAGATCGATGATTGAGACCTGATCGCTGTCACGATCGGCGGAGAGCAGCCACTTGCCGTCCGGCGTGACCGCGAGCCCAGACGGCGATTGCCCGACCGGGATGGAAGCGACGACCGTCAGCGCCAACGCATCGACGACCGCGATTTTGTGCGCGTACCAATCCGCGACGTAGACTTCCGGCTTGGCCGGATGCGCGGCTATGCCGAGCGGTCCGCCACCGACATCAAGTTGGCGCGCGATCTTACGGGTTGCCGCATCGATCTCGAACAACAGCTTGCCCTCCGGCGCCGTCACATAAGCTCGGCTCTTGTCGGCAGAAACCGCGATGCCGGCAGGCTTGCCGCTGAGCTTGATTTCGCCGAGCGCCTTCATCGTCTCGGTATCGAGAATCGTAAGACTATCCGCAGGCTGATTGGTGATCAGCGCTTCGCCCGCCTGCGCATGCGCCGCAAAGCAAAGGGCCGGCGCAACGAGCGCCAGCCCCACAATTACGCGCTTATAGAAGGTGCGCAAAACTCAACCGCCCTCGAGCTTTTTCTTCAATGCGGCAAGGCCGGCTTCATAGACACCGGTAATCGCCTTGACGGCAGCTTCGTCGTTCAGTTCCGGCGGCGGATCGTTGTTGACGTAACCGCGGTAAAACGCGCCCTTCCATTCAACGGTCGACTTGTCGCCTTCGCCTGTGACCGAGATCGTCGACGAGTAATTCGACACCGGCACGACCTTCACGTCGACGGCGGTGATTTCATACGACAGCGACTTGCCTTCTGCGTTGTACTTGATCAGCTTTTCGTCGATCGTCGCGCCGCCGTCGAGCGTCAGCTTGCGCGTCGCGTTCGGCTCGTTGCCACCGGTCCCCTCAGTCTTCTTGAATGCCGGATGCCAGCTCATGTCCTGGAAGTTACCGACAACGGCCCATACCTTGTCGGCTGGCGCGTTGATCTCGATGGTCTGCGTGACTTTCTGGCGCGACGGACCATGAGCCGATGCGACAGCTGGCAACATTGCAACAAGCGCAATCGAAAGCGCCAAGCGTGTGAACATTCCAATTCCTCCGGAGATATTCGAGTGCGGGAGACAACGCACCGAAACGGTGTTTTCTGGACTAAGAAACCGTCTTTAACGGGGAAGGCTGGCTGCGGCAACGATCAAGATCGGACGCTAGGCTGGGCAGGATCAGCTTCGCCGCGCCGCGACATCGCGTAGAGCTTGACCCGCTGACGCGAAGTTGTTTTAGCTGCCGCCTCGTGCTTTGGTCGAATCCCGCATGTCGCAGTTTGCTGAAATGGATACACGGCTTGGACTCCAACACTCCTGGCGGCAACGCCCCAAACCACTTTGACAACGTCGCGTGCCCTTTTTGCGGCATTTTGTGTGACGATCTCGAAATCGGTCCGACCGCTGACGGACTGAAAGTTCTGAAAAACGGCTGTGTAAAATCCGTCGCCGGATTTGAGCGCGCCTTCAAGGAACCCAAGCCCCAGATCAACGGCAAAGATGTCTCGCTCAGCGAAGCGGTTGCCGAAGCGGCGCGTTTGGTTAAGGCTGCGCAATTGCCGCTGTTCGGCGGTCTTGGCACCGACGTCGACGGCGTCCGCGCCGTCATGTCGATTGCAGACCAGGCCGGCGGTGTTGTCGATCACGCCTTGAGCGAAGGCCAGTACCGCAACTTCCGCGTCCTGCAGACCGGCGGCTGGGTGATGACGACGCTCACCGAAGCGCGCAACCGAGCCGATCTCTTCATCGTGCTCGGCAGCGACATCCAGAAAATTCATCCGCGCTTTTTCGAGCGCATCGTTTGCAACGAACGCTCGATGTTCTCGGACACGCCGCCAAAACGGACTGTCGTTTTCCTCGGCGAAGGTCTCGACCAGTCGGAGGTCAAAGGCAGCCGCATTGGCGAGATCGTGACGCTGCCGGCGAAGGGCGAACGGCTACGCGAAATTCTCGTCGCGATGCGCGCGCTCGCCAAAGGCGTTCCGGTGCAAGGCGACACCATCGGCGAACTACCGCGCGCCGATGTCGAAGACTTGGTCAAGCGGTGTTCGGCTGCCAGCTACGGCGTCATGGTCTGGGCGCCACCGAGCCTCGCTTTCCCGGATGCTGATCTGACCGTTCAGGCCGCCGCCGAATACATCAAAGACATCAACCTGACGTCGCGCTTTGCCGGGCTTTCGCTTGGCGGCAATGAAGGCGCGGTCTCGGCCGGTGCGGTATGCGCGTGGCAATCGGGCTATCCGTTGCGCGTTTCGTTCGCAAGCGGCAAGCCGGATTACGACACCGAGCGTTACGCGACCGCCAACCTGCTCGCCAACAAAGAAACCGATCTCGTCATCTGGTTGGCGTCGTACACGCCGGACCTCGCGCCGCCCACAACGGACGTGCCGATGATCCTGCTCAGCACGCCGGCTTTGAAGCCTGCCAAGACGCCTGCGGTCTATATCCCGATCGGCACGCCCGGCATCGAGCATGACGGGCTGATCGTGCGCTGTGACAACGTCGTGTCGCTGCCGTTACGCAAGCTGCGCCAATCGCAGTTGCCGCGCGCCGCCGACGTGCTCGCACAGATCCAAGCCGCCCTTTAAGTTTTCCATTCCGAGATTGCACCCATGCTCATCAAGTTAACCGGCGGCAAAGTCTACGATCCCGCGAACGGCGTCGATGGCGTCGTACGCGATATCTATATCCAGAACGGCCGCATCGTGACGCCCGAGCCTGGTGCAAAGGTGTCGTCAGAATACGCACTCAACGGCAAAGTCGTCATGGCCGGCGGCATCGATCCGCACTCGCACATCGGCGGCGGCAAAGTCACGATCGCGCGTATGCTGATGCCGGAAGATCATCTCGGCAATGAAGTCGAGCGCACCGCATTGACGCGCTCGGGTTGCGGTCATGCAATCCCATCGACGCTGACGGCCGGATATCGTTACGCGGAGATGGGCTACACGGCTGCCTTCGAACCGGCGATGCTGCCCGCCAACGCGCGCCAAGCCCACATGGAGATGGGCGACACGCCGATGATCGACAAGGGCGCCTTCGTGATGCTCGGGTCGGACGATTTCTTTCTGCGCCAGCTTTCGGGCAAAGCCGACTTCTCAGCGATGAAGGACTACATCGCCTGGACGATGCATGCGGCGCAGGCGATCGCCGTCAAGGTCGTGAACCCTGGCGGCATCAGCGCGTTCAAGTTCAATCAGCGCCAATTAAACCTTGACGAAAAACACGTCCATTACGGCGTCACGCCACGCGATATCATCGTCAATCTCGCGCGCGGCCTGACCGAGCTTGGCGTCGTCCATCCGCTCCACATTCACGGTTGCAATCTTGGTGTTCCAGGTGGTGTCGAGACGACGCTTGAGACGATCCGCGGCGCCAACGGCCTGCCGATGCATCTGACGCACATCCAGTTCCACAGCTACGACACCGAAGGCGACATGAAGTTCTCGTCGGGAGCGGCGCGTATCGCGGATGCCGTCAACGCCAACAAGAACGTGTCGATCGACATCGGCCAGGTGATGTTCGGCCAGACGTGTACGGCGTCGGGCGACAGCATGCGCCAATTCGTCAACACGCGTTCGGCCGACCCGAAAAAGTGGGTCGTCATGGACATCGAATGCGATGCAGGTTGTGGCGTCGTGCCGTTCAAGTATCGCGATAAATCGTTCGTCAACGCGCTGCAGTGGGCCATCGGCCTCGAACTGTTCCTCATGGTCAACGACCCGTGGCGCATCTTCTTGACGACGGACCATCCAAACGGCGGTCCGTTCACCTGCTATCCGCATTTGATCCGTCTGCTTATGGACAAGACATTCCGGCAGGACGTCATGAAGACGATCAATCAGGATGCACTGAAATATTCCGCGCTGGCGACGCTGGACCGCGAATATTCGCTGTACGAAATCGCGATCATGACGCGTGCCGGCCCGGCCAAGAGCCTCGGTCTCAAGGATCGCGGACACCTGGCGGCGGGCGCTTCGGCCGACATCACCGTCTACGATGACAACCCCGACCGCGAAGCAATGTTCGCGACGCCGGAGCTCGTGTTCAAGAACGGCGATCTGATCGTTCGCAACGGCAAAATTATTAAGGTCGTCAACGGCGCAACGCACGTCGCGCGGCCGTCGTACGACAAGGGAATCGAGAAGTCGCTGAAGCAGTATTTCGACGACTTCCATACGGTGCGCATGGAGAACTTCCGCCTGTCGGATGACGAGATCATCAATCACGGACAAGGCGAAGTCATCGTGCAACCGACGGGGGCACGCACGGCATGAGCATTCACAACACCATTCCGGGTAAAGACATCAACGGCGTCTTCGTCGACGACACCTTCGCCGAAGCCTTCGGCATGAGCGGCACCGGGATCATCATCACCGCCGACACGTTGAAGTGGGCTAAGATCGCCGCCGTTACCGCAACGGGCTTTGGCACGTCGGTCATCGGCTGCGGCGCCGAATGTGGGATCGACCGCGAGTTGACGCCGGACGAAACGCCCGACGGCCGCCCCGGCGTCCGCATTCTGATTTTCGGGTTCTCGCCGGACGCGATTATCGGCCAAGTGAAGAACCGCATCGGTCAGTGCGTGCTGACCTCGCCGGGCTCGGCCTGCTATGCCGGTCTTGAAGCGCCGCAGCAGATCGGTCTCGGCAAAGCACCGCGCTTTTTCGGCGATGGCTTCCAGACGGCCAAGAAGCTCGGCGACAGCCGCTACTGGCGCGTGCCCGTGATGGACGGCGAGTTCGTTATCGAAGAATCGACAGGCGTCACGACCGACGCCGTCGGCGGCGGTAACCTGCTGATCGTCGGCAAGGATCGCGCTGGCCTGCTGGAGACGACCGAAGCCGCCGTCGATGCGATTGCCAAGATCGACGACGTCATCACGCCATTCCCGGGCGGCATCGTGCGCTCAGGCTCGAAGGTCGGCACGAAGTACAAGGGCATGTTCGCCTCGACCAACGACGCCTTCTGCCCGACGCTGCGCGGCGCGACCAAGAGCGAGCTGACGCCCGGCACGCTTGCCGTGCTCGAAATCGTTATCGACGGTTTGACCTCGGCGCGCGTCGCGGAAGCCATGCGCGTTGGCCTCAAGGCCGTCACCGATGTCGGCGCCAAGAAGGGCGTGACGCGGGTCACCGCAGGTAACTACGGCGGCAAGCTTGGCCAGCACCACTACCATCTGAAGGATCTGATTTGATGAGCGGCTATACATTCCGCCTGAAGGCGCCATCGGCCGAGCGCCTCGATCTTTCAGCGCTGACGCCGGATAATCTGGCGAAGCTCGGCAATCACGAAATTTCGAGCCTTAAAGTGGGGATGGGCCGCACGGCGCTCGCCGTCGGAGAGGCCTTCGACGTTTCGGGATCGGCCGGTGATACGGTGACGATCGACAACGCCGCATCAGGCGCCATCCTCGACTTCGTCGGGGCCGGTCTGACGGCTGGCACGATCCGCGTCAACGGCAACGTCGGCGCTTACGCCGGCCGCAAAATGACCGGCGGCAAAATCGAGATCAACGGCAACGCCGGTAACTTCCTGGCCTCGTGTCTGTCGGGCGGGCTCATCCACGTCAAAGGCAATGCCGGCAATAACCTCGGCGGCATTCTGGCGGGTGACCGTTTCGGCATGATCGGCGGCATCGTCGTCGTCGAAGGCAACGTCGGCGCGCGTACCGGCGACAAGATGCGGCGCGGCACGGTCATTGTTCGCGGCAAGACAGGGGAAGCGGCCGGCTCGCGCATGATCGGCGGCACGATCTGGGCCGAAGGCGGCTTTGGCCCCGTACCAGGCCTTATGATGCGCCGTGGCACGCTGATCGGATCTGGCGTCGAGCGGCTGCTGCCGACATTCGTCGATTGCGGCAATCACGATCTCGTGATCGTTCGCGTCCTCAACCGCTACCTCAAAAAGACGCTCGGGGACTTGGCACCCAAGCCTATGCCGCTGTTTGTCCAGAGGATTGCGGGAGACATGTCGACGATCGGCAAAGGCGAGATCCTATTGCCGGCCACCTGATACGCCGGTTTTGGAAGCCGACCGCAGGAAAAAATCCGCAACGGACTTATCCCCGTATGCCTTGAGCCAGGTAGCGTCATGGAGCCGTCATCGCTGGCGGCACGACGTGTAACAGGCGGCGCCACTACGGCGTATGAGGCAATAATCGGGGACCGCGGCCTTCAGGCGGGGACCCCAACTGAGGGATAGGTCCGACGATGCTGGCGATCATTCTTTCTGCGTGCTTGGCTAACGATCCGGGGGTCTGCAAGGATTACAAAATTCCGCTGTCGTCCGACGTCGATCCAACGCGCTGCGCGATGCACGCGCCGCCGTACTTCGCGCAATGGAATGAGGATCACCCCGGCTGGACGATCAAGAAGTGGCGTTGCACCGCCGCAAGCGAAGACAACATCTGAGCATTCGGCAGCGTCAGAGCGGATTTGGGGCGAGGCGCGGATGACATCCGCGCCTTTTGCTTGCCCGGACTATTCGCCGGAAGATGCGATCAGCGATCGTAATGTTCCGGCTGCCTGGCGCGTATAGTGTTCGCCAGTCCGGAGACTATCATGCGCGCCACTGTAAAATCGCTTCTTGTTCGCATCGTCTCGTGTTATGCGTTGGCGATCGCATTGCCGCCGACCGCCTGCGCCCAAGACTTGTTGCAATACTTCGACCTGACAAGCGACGAATTTACGAAATCGGACATGACCCGCGCCGAGATCGAAGCGGCGCTCGCCAAGCTACCGGACGGCGAGACGCTCGACCTTGCGGGCAAGCGGCTCAACAAGCTCGATCTCAGCCACATGGACCTTTCGCGCACCAAACTGAATGCAGCCCGCATCAATGGTTGCAACTTCAGAAGCGCAAATTTTTCCGGCGTGATCCTCGATAGCGCCTGGGCACTAAAATCGGATTTTACCGGCGCGAAGTTCATCGGCGCGAGCCTGTTCCAGACTCAGATGATGGACGCCAAGCTGGACGGCGCCGATTTCTCGAACGCGATGGTCGGCGCAGACATGTCCCGCGCCAGCCTGGTCGATGCGCGCTTTCAAGATGCGATGCTGGCGCCTGACCTGACCAACCAGTCGATGGGCCTGATGCGCGGCGTGTTAAAATCCGCCAAGCTCGACGGCGCATCATTCAATGGCGCCAACCTGAAGCGCTCGGCGTTCGATTTCGCGTCGCTTCGCGGGGCCGACTTCGAAGACGCCGATCTCGAAGGTGCCGAACTTTCTGGCGCCGATTTGACCGGCGCGAACGTCACCAATGCAAACTTCGACAAAGCCGATCTCAACGGCACGAAACTACTCGGCCTTCGTGGCCGCGACCGTGCCAAGGGGTTCGACACGGCCGTCAATCGCGACAAAGCGGTTTTCGATTGATCGCTGGCTGTAGCGCGCCGGCGGCGTCATTCCGCTGATCTCGATCACGAACTTCTGCCGGATCGCGCGCGCGAAGTCGCCGTAGCCGTTGGCGGGAAGAACGAAGCTGCCATTGCCGCCTTTGACGTGGGTTTTAAACCAGTCCTCTAGACCGATGGGGTCCGCTGCTGCGGCATCACCGGTGCTTGGCACTACGGCACCATCGCCGCCTCCCGCATTTGCACCTTGCAAGATTGGCAGGCCATTGATCGTGACGCCGTTGGCGACCAGTTCGTCGCGCACCGTTTCGATCGGCTCGTCGGCGTTGCAATTGTCGGGACCATCGCCCGACACGTCGATAACAATGCGCAGCGCCTTCGCCGGAATTTGCGGAACGATCTTATCGTTGGCTGAACGCAGCATCTTTGTCATGCAGGTGAACTCGCCACCCGCCAGCGGCAGCTTGCGAACTTTGGCGGCAACAGCGAGCGCCTCGTCCTTGCTCGTGATCTTGACCCACGGCAGGCTCAACGTCGGTTTGTCTGCCCAAGTCACCATCGCGAACAAGATGCCGCCGTTCGGGCCACTAATGATGGCGTCGATGACGCTCGGATCTTCGAGCGCCTTGGCGATGCCTTCCATTTGCAGCGTGTAGCGGTCGTTATCGACCGAGTTCGATACGTCGACCGAGACGACGAGAGCAGTGTCGACCTGCAACTCCTGTGCTGCGGCGGCGGACACACTGAGTGCGGCTGCCGCAGTCAGCCACGCGAGCACCGCCGCAGTCCGAACAATCGAGATCACGTTTGCAATCCTCACTCGCGAATGGCCTTGTCAAGATTACGCACACTCGCGAGCCCTTTGACCGTATCGAAGCCCTTTACGCCGATGAGTCTGGCGCCGTCTAGATTGCTACCCGATAAGTCCGCGCCGGTCAGATCGGCGTTCGACAAATCCGCTTTTTCGAGATTGGCACCCATGAGCGAAGCGCCGGCAAGATTGGCTCCAGCGAAACGGCCATAAGCGAAATCGACAAACCGGAAGGTGGCGGCCGACAGATTGGCGCCCGTGAAATTCGGTGCGATCATACGCGATGAGCGCGTTACTAAAGTATCATCGGCCGCATTCACCGGCCCGATGGTCGCGCCTTCAAGATTTGCGCCGCTGAAATCGGCGCCATCCAGCCGCGCGATCAGCGTTGCGCCTTTCAGATTGGCATTCACAAATTTCGGCGTCTCAGCCGGATTATAGTCGAGCGACGTATAGATACTTGGACGCAGAACCGACGCACCCTGCATGTTGGCACCTGAAAAATCCGCGCGCGAGACGATCGCGCGGTCAAGCTTGGCGCCGGACAGATCGGTGCCCTTGAGGTTCGCCGACGACAGATCGGCACCATACAGGTTGGCCTTCGCAAGTATCGCGGATTTGAAATCAAGGCCGGCGAGATCGAGGTTCGCGAGGTTTTTGCCTGAGAAATTCACCCGCGTGCTCGGCTCCGCCTTATGGAACTGCAGCGTGATATCGCGCGCCGTAAGTTCTGCGGCGGCGAGCGGCGCGGCGAACGACAAAATCGTAATAGCCGCAATCGCGCCGCGCTGCGTCGACGTCAAAGGCCAGTATTTTCCAAGCACAGGTGCAATCCGTTAATGCCGATGGTCGAACGTCATGATCGCCGATCACTGCGCCCATCACAAGGCATAGCTGGCGCTGCGGCGGCGGCATATGCGTCTTGGCGAGGATCGTCTCGATATTGACGGGGCAAATCTCGATTGCACTGCAGCAATCACGAAGCTTTTTCCGCCGTGGCAGGCATCAGCGCCGGGCGCGGTCGAAATTCAAGACGCCGTCACGGCCGTTGATGCTGTCGAGACCGCGCGCCCCGGACAGTATCGCACCATCGAGATCGGCGCCGAGCAAATTCGCACCCGTAAAATCCGCGCCTGAGAAATCACACATCGAAAGGTCCGCGCCGACGAAATTCACATCGCGCAGATCGGCCCCGACGAATTTCGAGAACCGCAACTTCGCCCACATCAGATCTGCGCGCCGTAGGATCGCGCCGGAAAAATCGCTGCCGCGTAGGATCGACCCCGGCATGCTCGACATATCTGCGCGCAGATCGTAGGGGCCGAGGTTGGCGTCCGTCATATCGGCACCGCGAAAGTCGACACCGTCCATCATTGCCGTTATGCGAATGCCGCGCAAATTAGCGCCCGCGAACCGCGGCGCATCGCGCGGATTGCGATCCAGCGCGACGTGGACGCTCGGTCGCAGCATCGACGCGCCTTCCAAATTTGCACCTGAGAAGTCAGCCGACAGAATTGCGGCGCGGTCGAGCATGACGCGCGCCAGATTGCTGCCCTTGAGATTGGCTTTGCTGAGATCGGCGCCGAACAGATTGGCACCGTTCAGAGCGGCGCCTTTAAAATCCAGACCCGCAAGATCGAGGAAACTCAAGTCGCGCCCGGCGAAGTCGGGCGGCGCACCCGGCTGCGCCTTGTAAAAGGCCTCCGTCACTTGGCGCGCCGTAAAATCGGCGGCGCCGACTGGCGACGGCGAAAGCATTTGAACTGCCGACGTTAGCGCTGCTGTCGCGGCCAATGTTCGTGCCGCATGCCATTTCGGCATCGCAACCCCCAGGTCACTCTCACCTGAGACGTAAACGGCGCTTGAGGATGATCGGATTGCCCCTCGATTGCGGAGCAAGACTTGTATCTGCGGCGATCGATGTGGGCTTGGGGGGCAGAAGGCGCGCGCAGGCGGGTGCTGAAAATGGCGCTCCCTAGGGGAATCGAACCCCTCTTTCAAGAATGAAAATCTCGCGTCCTAACCGATAGACGAAGGGAGCAGCCGCGCTCGAAGGCGCAGGCATCGTATAGTCAGCTTTGGGGCGGCTTGGCAAGCCGCGCGTACCACCCTTTTCCTGCGACAGTATGGGCCACAAAGCCGCCCGATTCCCGCCGATTGGGCGCTAAGCGAGCTTGCGCGGATCGGCCACGTCGTCGATTTGCAGCTCGATCTTTTCGCGACCGCCCCAGGTATCGCGGCGCAGGTGTCCGGCGACGTGGAGCGGCATACCACCGGCGGCCATTAGCGCGTCGCCGAGCGGCTGTCCGGCTGCGCGGAACGCGATGGCATCGATCCGCCCACCATCGCCGCTTTCGAGCATCACGCGGATATGCGCGTCGCCGACGATTTTCGCGAACTTGATGCGATGCGCCGGAAAAACGAACCGCGGTTGCACGTTGCCCTGGCCGTAGGGGCCCGCCGCGTCGAGTAGATTGACGGCCTCAACAGTCGCGCCGGATGCCGTCATCGCCGCGTCGATTTCAAGCGCCGCGGCGGCACGCGCGCCAGACGCTGCTTCTGCCATTTCGCGCGACAGGAATTTGTCGACGGCGGCGAGGTTCTCGCGCTTCAAGGTCAACCCTGCGGCCATCGCGTGCCCGCCACCTTTGACGAGCAGACCTTCCGCCACTGCCGCGCGCACGGCCGCGCCAAGATCGACGCCGGCGACCGAGCGCAGCGACGCCGTGCCCTCGCCTGCCGTACCATCACCGCTTCTGTCCCAGGCGATGACGCACGCGGGGCGGCGGAAGCGCTCGACGAGGCGGCTCGCAACGAGGCCGACGATGCCCTTGTGCCAACTCTCCGAGCCGACGATGACGATGGCGCGGCCCGGGTCTGCTTCGATCTGCTGATCGGCAATCGCCATCGCCTCTTCGAGCGCAGCGGTCTCAACGGTCTTGCGCTCTTTGTTCAGCCGGTCGAGCACGGCCGCGATCTGCGCGGCTTCTATCGGATCATTCGTCGACAGCAGCTTCGCGCCGAGCGCCGCGTCTCCGATGCGTCCACCAGCATTGATGCGCGGCCCGAGAATGAAACCCAGATGATACGGCGTCGGCGCCTGCGTCAGGCCGGCAACATCGCCCAGCGCGGTCAACCCCGCGTTGCCGCGCGCATGCATGATGGCGAGGCCCTTTTTGACGTAGGCGCGATTGAGCCCGGTCAGCGGCACGACATCGGCAACCGTCGCCAGTGCGACGAGATCGAGCAGCGACAGCAGATCAGGCGCCGCGATATCGCCGTAGAAACCGCGCTTGCGCAATTCCCTCGCCACGGCGACGAGCACGAGGAAGACGACGCCGGCGGCGCACAAATTCCCTTGCCCGGAAATATCGTCCTGCCGGTTCGGATTGACGACTGCGTGGACCTCGGGAAGCGTTGCGTCCGCCTGATGGTGATCGAGAACGAGCACGTCCGTCCTGAGACGCTTGGCAGCCGCCAGCGGTTCGAAGCTCGTCGTGCCGCAGTCGACCGTCACGATCAGCTTCGCGCCTTCTTTGACGAGTGTTTCGATGGCGGCGGCGTTCGGCCCATAACCTTCGAAGATGCGGTCGGGAATATAGATGCGGGCTGGCGTGCCATGATGATCAAGGAAGCGCGCCAGCAATGCCGACGAGCAGGCGCCATCGACATCGTAGTCGCCGAAAATTGCAACCGGCGCGCGCGCCGCGATCGCATCTGCTAGCCGAACCGCGCAACGGTCCATGCCCTGCAGGTTACTCGGATCGGGCATCAGCGATTTGAGCGTCGGATCGAGAAACACGGCGACGTCGTCGAGCGCGACGCCGCGCGCCGCAAGCACACGGCCCATGAGATCGGAGAGACCGTGATGTTGACTGATCGCCGTCGCGCGGGCATGCGCCAGCGGCCCATCGAGCCGCTCCTGCCAACGAAAGCCGCGCACCGATTGCGCGACGCCCATGTAGACGGCCGCTTCTGCTCCGACGTCTGTTTTCGCTTTGCGCACGGCACCCATTCGAATACGCCCCCTCGATCGCTGCGCCAGCTAACCCGATTCGGCGCCTGGTTGCAGTTGCAGCTTGGCTCGATCAACAGACGATAGTCGCACCGTACGGCACGGGCTGGTTGCTGGACGCACACTGCCCGAAGGCGCATCGCCATTGCTGCTATGACGCCGCAGCTTTTTCGGCTTGCTCGATCTCTTGCAGGCTCACGTCATTGACGGCGGCCATTTCGACGAAGCACATGCGGCAGATGACGACAAAGTTTTCTTCGAAATAGTCGTCCGGCAAGAAGCCGTCGTCGCTGGCCTCAGCTTCGCAATCGTCGCAATTGGCAAGCAGGTCGCCACCCTCGCAGTTCCAATGGAAGCCAATTGGCTCGTCATCGGGCTGCGTTTCCGCCAGATGCTGGCAGACGAACGCCGGACGCTGCTGCCCGTGGCCTTCGCATTCAATCAAATCATCGCTCATCGATCGATTTCACCGAACACGATGTCGAGCGAACCGATAATCGCCGAGACGTCGGCAAGCATATGACCGCGGTTGAGGAAATCCATAGCCGCCAAGTGCGGGAAACCAGGCGCGCGGATTTTGCAGCGGTAGGGCTTGTTCGATCCGTCGGCGACGAGATAGACGCCGAACTCGCCTTTCGGAGCTTCGACAGCCGTGTAGACCTCGCCTGCCGGCACATGGAAGCCTTCGGTGTAAAGCTTGAAATGATGGATCAACGCTTCCATCGAGCGCTTCATTTCTCCGCGCTTCGGCGGCACGACTTTTTGGTTGTCTGACGAAACTAGGCCGCGGCCGCTCGGCTCTTTGAGCTTGGCGCAGCAGGCCTTCATGATCTTCACGCTTTCGCGCATTTCCTGCATGCGCAGCAGATAGCGGTCGTAGCAGTCGCCATTCTTGCCGATCGGAATATCGAAATCGAATTCATCGTAACACTCGTAGGGCTGCGATTTGCGCAAATCCCACGCCGCGCCCGAACCGCGTACCATGACGCCGGAGAAGCCCCAGGCGAACGCGTCATCGAGAGAGACAACGCCAATGTCGACGTTGCGCTGCTTGAAGATGCGGTTCTCGGTCAGCAGTTTGTCGATGTCATCGACGACCTTCAGGAACGGATCGCACCAGGCCGCGATGTCATCGACGAGCTTCTCGGGTAAGTCCTGATGCACGCCACCAATGCGAAAATATTTGGCGTGCATGCGCGATCCCGATGCACGCTCGTAAAACACCATCAGCTTTTCGCGTTCTTCAAAGCCCCAGAGCGGCGGCGTCAACGCGCCGACGTCCATCGCCTGCGTGGTGACGTTCAAAAGATGCGACAGGATGCGACCGATTTCGGAATAGAGCACGCGGATGAGTTGCGCGCGGCGCGGCACCTCAAGGCCGAGCAGCTTTTCAGCAGCTAGGCAAAATGCGTGTTCCTGGTTCATCGGCGCGACGTAGTCGAGGCGGTCGAAGTAGCCGATGGCCTGCAGGTACGTTTTGTGCTCGATCAGCTTCTCGGTGCCGCGATGGAGAAGCCCGACGTGCGGATCGACGCGCTCGACGACTTCGCCGTCGAGTTCCAGCACGAGACGTAGCACGCCGTGCGCTGCCGGATGCTGCGGCCCGAAGTTGATGTTGAAGTTCCGGATTTCTGCCTCGGCCATTCCGCTATCCCGCCTTCCGCGTAACACCTGCAACGCGCGCGGCTTTCGCCTTGTCATTGACGCGTTGTTCGAACTTTTCCCAATTGACGACCATGCGGACGTGCTCGCCTTCGCCAATCACATCGATGCCGTCGTGCGCTCTGACGTGAAACGTAATGCGCCGGCCTTCAACTTTGATGCATTCTGCGGTTACCGTAACCGTCTGGCCCGGCACCGTCGCCGCCATGTGTGACACGTTGATATGAATACCAAGCGATCCTTCGCCCTCTTCGAGATGCGGCGCGAGGATGTGCAGGCACGTCCATTCCATCAGGCCGACCATGAAGCCCGTCGCGAACACCGTCGGCATCAACTGAAATTCATGCGCTTCCGGGTAGAGATACGGCACCGTCTTTTCCGCTGGAATGCGGAATGCATGATCGGCGGTCGCGCCTGGCTGAAGAGTTGCTTTCATGAGTCTTGGCAGCACTCAACTGTCGAACATGGAAAAGAGGTAGCGGAAGAGCCCGTACGCCGTTGCACCGGACGAAATGATGCCGAGCGTAAACGAGCCCCAAATTGCAGCAGCCGTCCGGCCGATCAGCGGATAGATCAGTTCGCCGAGGCCGGCGATGACGACGACACCCGCGACGAGCGCGAGCAGTGGATAGCCGAAGGTCGCGCGGCGCACGAAAAACCCGTAGATGGCGCCAGCGAGCGCGTGCGGCCAATCAAAGACAACGGCAGCAAGCACCGCGAGCGCACCAATGATTTTACCGAACGTGTCTTCCATCGAAGCCTCCGGCACGGCCAGCGCAGTCACGCTTTACCGCCCGCCTTTTCGTCGCCCGGCAGAATGTAGTTTGGACCTTCCCACGGGGACTCAAAATCGAAGTTACGAAATTCCTGATTGAGCTTGACCGGCTCGTAGACTACGCGCTTGGCGTCATCGTCGTAGCGCACTTCGACGAAGCCGGTCAGCGGGAAATCCTTGCGCAGCGGATAGCCCTGGAAGCCGTAATCTGTCAGCAGACGGCGCAGATCGGGATGACCCGAAAAACGGATGCCGTACATGTCGTAAGCTTCGCGCTCGTACCAGTTCGCTGCCGGGAACACATCATTGACGCTCGCAACCGGTGTCGTGTCGTCCGTCGATGTCTTGACGCGAATACGCTTGTTCAAGCGCGGCGACAGCAAATGGTAGACAACTTCAAAGCGCTTCTCACGCTCGGGATAGTCGACGCCGCAGATGTCGATCAGCACAGCGAACTGCGTCGACGCATCGTCGCGCAGGTGCGTTAGAACGTCGACGATATCTTCGCGCGCAACGGTCAGAGTCTGCTCGCCGAACGCGACTGCACTCAAGGCTTTCGCGGCGATGCTGGGATTGAGTTCGATTGCGGTCATTGTCCGTAGCTCATGTGGCTGTGCCAATTCAAATGGCGCAGATGATTTCGTCGCGTCTCCCTCTCCCCTTGGGGAGAGGGTCGGGGTGAGGGGGCAGTTAAGGTGCGATCTGCACAGCCCCCTCACCGGCGCTTTCAGCGCCCGCCTCTCCCCAAGGGGAGAGGCAGAGTTCTATCTCTCGATCGTGCCCGTGCGGCGGATCTTCCGCTGCAGCAGCAGGACGCCGTAGAGCAGCGCTTCAGCCGTTGGCGGGCACCCCGGTACATAGATATCGACCGGCACGATCCGGTCGCAGCCGCGCACGACGGCATACGAATAATGGTAGTAGCCGCCGCCATTGGCGCACGATCCCATTGAGATCACGTAACGCGGCTCGGGCATCTGGTCATAGACCTTGCGCAGCGCCGGCGCCATTTTGTTCGTCAGCGTACCGGCAACGATCATCACGTCCGACTGACGGGGCGAGGCACGCGGTGCGAAGCCGAAGCGCTCAAGGTCATAACGCGGCATCGACGCCTGCATCATCTCGACCGCGCAGCAGGCGAGGCCGAACGTCATCCACATGAGCGAGCCGGTGCGCGCCCAGTTGATCAGATCATCGGTGGTCGTAACGAGGAAGCCTTTGTCGGCGAGCTCGTTGTTGACGCCCGTGAAGAACGAATCGTCCGGCTTGATGATGCCCGACGGTGTGCCGCCCATCGCGCCTTCACGCGCTTTATCGAAGACGCGATCAAACAGCAGGTTATCATCGCGGCCCGGCCCGCCTGTGCGTGTCACTCCCATTCGAGCGCGCCCTTCTTCCATTCGTAGATGAAGCCGATGGTCAGCACCCCGAGAAACAGCATCATCGACCAGAAGCCGAAGGCGCCGATCTCCTTGAAGGCGACCGCCCACGGGAACAGGAATGCAATTTCGAGATCGAAGATGATGAAGAGGATCGAAACGAGATAGAAGCGCACGTCGAACTTCATGCGCGCGTCATCGAACGCGTTGAAGCCGCATTCGTAGGCCGAGACCTTTTCGGGATCGGGGTTGCGCACCGCGATCAGGAACGGTGCTGCCAGCAACGCGGCGCCGATCGCCAGCGACACGCCGAGAAAAATCAGGATCGGCAGATAGTGTTGAACAAGGTCGGTCATTCTGTGCGGCTCTCAGTTGGAAATAGAGCAGTCAACGCGCACAGCCCGGCGGCCGCTAACACAGCGCAGCCGGACTCGTAATTTGTGTTAACGCAGCCCAACACGCCGTGCAACCTAACGAAGGGTCGCGGAACAGCTTTGTAGTGTGTGGTGGGTGAGCAGCCCGCAGACTTCGCACCAAACGTCCGAGAGCCCGACCGGGCAGCGTGCTAAGCCCGCCCCTCGGAGGTTCCCCGAGCGAAGCGAGGATCAGCAACCGTGAGAGAAAAACTTTCTGGCGCGAGAGACGGGACTTGAACCCGCGGCCTCCGCCGTGACAGGGCGGCGCTCTAACCAACTGAGCTACTCCCGCAAACCAGAACGTAACGGGCGCCTCAACGGCGCCCGTGTCACAAGGCAAGCTGATACGAGCTTGGCGGCACCCTGTCAAGGCAACTGGCGGGGATGTTCATGCGCGGCAAATTCACGAATTCCCGCCGTTTAGCGTGCCGCCCGCCACTAATTCCGTCCGTAAACGCCCTGCGAACCGCCGCATCAGAATTTGTAGTTCACGCCGGCGCGGACGGTATGCATATCGACATCAACCTTGCTGGCATAGCTGTTGCCGCCAAGATCGGTACCGGAGAATTTCGCGTCGCCAAAATCGAGATATTGATACTCAAGCTTGAGCGACAGATTTTGCGAGAGCGCATGCTCGATGCCGCCGCCGACGGTGTAACCGAGCATGGTCTTGTTGTCGCCGACCGCGATCGCATTTCCTAAGCCGATACCGACCTGCGCGAAATCGACGTCGGCGTAAGCGAGACCGCCGGTCAGATAGTAGAGCGTACGGCCATCGGCCAAACCGACGCGGCCGCGGACGGTCCCGAACGAATCGATATCGACGGCCGCATCTCCGGCAAACGCTGGATTGGAACCAAATGCGCTGTCTTGCATGTCGGCAAACTGGAAATCGGTTTCGAGACCGAACACGAGCCGCTCGCGCTGCCAGTTGTACCCAAGCTGCACGCCACCGAACATGCCGTCGCTCGTCAGTGCTCCAGTCGAACCAAGCGACGCAACAGGAGCCGTTATGCGATCAAGGCTGCTGCCGACATCGGCGAAGCCATAGCCGACGTTGCCGCCGAAATAGAGCCCGGTCCAGTTCCAATAGGGATCGGGTGCGGGCGCGTAGTTATGGACCGGTTCCGGCTCGTAGCGGCCGCCTAGATCGGCAGCGGATGCGCTCTGCGATGACATAACCATCAGCGCAGAAAGCGCCGTAATGCTCACAAGCGTTTGATTGATGCGTGTCATTGAAAACCCCTTCGGCAGAGCGGCCAGCGCCGCGTCCCTCATGGGCGATCAACGTGCAACAGCAGTCAGGGTTCCCGGAGAATAATTTGCGCAATGCGCGCGGCGCTTTGATTCGCCACGCCAATCGGCGTCAGTTGACGCGGCGCATGAAGTCGCGCTTGCCAATGTCCAGGCCGTTATGGCGCAAAACGCCGTAGGCGGTCGCAGCGTGAAAATAGAAATTCGGAAGCGCAAAGTGCAGGAGATACTCCTTACCCGTAAATTTCAGTTCGCGCGGACCAGCCTTGATCGCGATTTCGCTTTCGGCAGCGGCCTCCATCGCATCCGGCTTTGCGGCAGCCAAAACGGCCATCGTGTCCGCAATGCGCGACTTCAAATCGGCAAATGTTTTTTCGCTGTCATCGTGCACGGGTGCCTGGATGCCTGAGAGGCGAGCAACCGAAAGCTTTGCGAAATCGCACGCCGACTGCACCTGCTTCTTGAACGTGTACATGTCGGGATAAAGCCGCGCGTCGAGCAGCGCATTCGGATCAATCTTCTTCGCCTCTGCGTAGGCGACGGCCTTATCAATAATCGCGTCCAGCGCCTCGAGGTGCTTCGTGAACGACGGCACGGCGATATCGTAGAGCGAGACTGACATGTCACTTCCTGTTGGATATGTGCTGGCGCTTCATCGGGGCCGCGCTTGCGGCCGGCTCCGCGAAGCGTAGTCGCAAGCGCCAATGCAAAATGGTGGGAGGTGAGGGGATCGAACCCCCGACATTCTCGGTGTAAACGAGACGCTCTACCGCTGAGCTAACCTCCCGTAGTCACCACTGGCTAATCGGTTCAGCGTGCAGTGTCAAAAACAAAGACGTAACAATATCGCGACGCGCAGCCGCAAAAAGAAACGGACGCCAATTGGCGTCCGTGAGCCCGCCCTACAGCGGACAGGGCGACGGCGCCTAGCGCCGCCGGAGCTGGCCCGCGCGAACGCGCAGCATGAGCGCTTAGTTCAGCGCGTCCTTCAAGCCCTTAGCCGGCGTGAACTTCGGCACCTTCGACGCCGGAATCTGGATCGTCATGCCGGTTGCCGGATTGCGGCCTTCGCGTGCCTTGCGTGCAGCGACCTTGAACGTGCCGAAATCCGGAATACGGACTTCGTTGCCGTCCTTGAGCGACGAACGGATATGTGCGAGCGCGGCGTCAACCACCGAACCGGCCTTCTCCTTCGTCAATTCACAGTCTCTGGCAACTGCATCGATCAAATCTTTCTTGCTCATTGGCACGTCCTCATTTTGTGGCTGTAAATTTCAGGGCATCAAGCCCGCAGCGGCCTCAGACGGGGGAGAAGGCCGCGTATAAAGGCGTTAGAAGCGCCCAAAGCAGGCCTCCGTCAAGCGGAAATCGACCGTATTTACTGGGTAAACCGCGTCAAAATGCTCGACTTTCTTCGAAATGAACCGGCCCCGCAGCGATCACGCGCTGCGAGGCCGGATTAAGACTTTTTAACGGCAAAACTCGACAGTTCAGTGCGCGGTAATGCGCGTCGCTGCCTTGTCTTTTTCTTGCGCTTCGATGGCTTCGGCTTCGGCCGCCTCATCCCATTTGATCGGATCAGGCATGCGCACAAGCGCGACCTTTAGAACGTCTTCGAGGCGCGTCACGGGAACGATCTCGATCTTGGCTTTCACCTCGGCCGGGATGTCGGCCAGATCCTTGACGTTCTCCTCAGGGATCAGAACCGTCTTAATTCCACCGCGCAACGCCGCAAGCAGCTTCTCCTTCAAGCCACCGATTGGCAAAACGCGTCCGCGCAGCGAGATCTCACCAGTCATCGCAACATCCTTGCGGACAGCGATGCCAGTCAGAACCGAGATGATGGCTGTCGCCATCGCAACGCCGGCCGACGGACCATCCTTCGGCGTCGCGCCTTCCGGCACGTGCACGTGGATGTCGCGCTTTTCGAACAGGCTCGGATGAATTCCGAAATCAACTGAACGCGAGCGCACGTAAGCGTTCGCAGCCGAAATCGATTCCTTCATCACGTCGCGCAAGTTGCCCGTAACGGTCATCTTGCCCTTGCCCGGCATCATCACGCCTTCAATCGTCAGCAATTCGCCGCCGACTTCCGTCCATGCGAGTCCGGTCACGATACCGACCTGATCTTCAAGCTCGGCTTCGCCATAACGGTACTTCGGCACGCCGAGATAGTCTTCGACGTTCGCGGCCGTCACGACGATCGAGGTCTTAGACGAGGTCAGGATTTCCTTCACCGCCTTACGCGCGAGCTTTGCGATTTCGCGTTCGAGCGAGCGCACGCCAGCTTCCCGCGTGTAACGGCGGATCAGCGTCTGCAATGCGCCGTCCTCGACGATCCACTCGCCAGGCTCGAGGCCGTGATTGGTCTGCTGTTCGGCGATCAAGTGCCGCTTCGCGATTTCGAGCTTCTCGTCTTCCGTGTAACCGGCGAGCCGAATGATTTCCATACGGTCGAGCAGCGCCGGCGGAATGTTCAGCGTGTTCGCCGTCGTCACGAACATCACGTTCGAGAGGTCGTAATCGACTTCGAGGTAGTGATCGTTGAACGACGAGTTCTGTTCAGGGTCCAACACCTCGAGCAGCGCTGCCGCCGGATCGCCACGGAAATCCTGGCCCATCTTGTCGATTTCATCGAGCAGGAAGAGCGGATTGGTGCGCTTCGCCTTCTTCATCGACTGAATGACCTTGCCGGGCATCGAACCGATGTAAGTACGGCGGTGACCGCGGATTTCAGCCTCGTCGCGAACGCCGCCGAGCGACATGCGCACGAACTCACGTCCGGTCGCGTTCGCGATCGACTTGCCAAGCGACGTCTTGCCGACGCCGGGCGGACCGACGAGGCACAGGATCGGGCCTTTTAGCTTGTTCGTACGCGCCTGCACCGCGAGATACTCGAGGATGCGCTCCTTGACCTTTTCGAGACCGTAGTGCTCGAGATCGAGGATGTTCTGCGCTTCGGCGATGTCCTTCTTGACCTTGCCCTTGATCCCCCACGGAATCGACAGCAGCCAGTCGAGATAATTGCGCACGACCGTCGCTTCAGCCGACATCGGGCTCATCTGCTTGAGCTTCTTCAGCTCAGCCATTGCCTTGTCTTTGGCTTCTTTCGACAGCTTCGTGTTTTCGATCTTTTCTTCGAACTCGGCTATGTCATCGCGCTCGTCCGTATCGCCGAGTTCCTTCTGAATGGCCTTCATCTGCTCATTCAGATAATACTCGCGCTGCGTCTTCTCCATCTGGCGCTTCACACGCGAGCGAATTTTCTTCTCGACCTGAAGGACCGAGATTTCGCTTTCCATCAGCGTGTAGACGCGCTCAAGCCGCTCGGAAACGGTTGCCGTTTCGAGAACGTCCTGCTTGTCGGAAATCTTGACCGCGAGGTGCGATGCGATCGTGTCGGCGAGCTTGGCGTAGTCCTCGATCTGGCTGACGGTGCCGAGAACTTCCGGGCTCACCTTCTTGTTCAGTTTCACATAGCTTTCGAACTGCGTGATCACCGAACGCGACAGCGCTTCGAGTTCGTCCTTGGCGCCGGGTTGATCGGCCACGCGCTCGACTTCGGCTTCGAAGTAGTTTTCGTTCGAGGTGTAGCGCAGCACTTTCGCCCGCGCGCTGCCTTCGACGAGCACCTTCACGGTACCGTCCGGCAGTTTCAGAAGCTGCAGCACGCTCGCGAGCGTGCCGATCTCGTAGATGGCGTCGGTCGCAGGATCGTCGTCGCCGGCATTCTTTTGGGCCGCGAGCAAAATCTGCTTGTCAGCGCGCATGACTTCTTCGAGCGCGGCAATCGACTTTTCGCGGCCGACGAACAGCGGCACGATCATGTACGGGAAGACCACAATGTCACGCAGCGGGAGAACCGGATAAAGTTCTTTGCCGCCCGTCTTGTCCTTGGTCTTTTTGTCTTCGCTCATGTGACTTACCTGATTATCGCGACCGGACTGAATTCAGCAGACGTATTCAGACTACGTCCGGCGCATTGCACGCTTCGTTCCACCTTTGAGCCACGACGCCGGCCCCTTTTTAAGGCGGCCACCCCAAATGACGGGGATTGGACGTAATGCTCGGAGCGCGAGGCGCGGGCGAGATGCCATTTCACTGAAGCGCCATTACTGCCGGCGTCAAAGAGAAAAAGTAAATCTCCCACCGAACAAATGGGAACCACGCCCTTGAGATCAAGATGGCCCCCAGATCAAGGCCGTGACGGCCTTGCATCGCTTCAAACAGTATCAGGCTGTTGAGCCCTTTTCCTCAGCGCGATCGGAGTAGATGCGCAGCGGGCTGGCGGAGCCTTCGACGACTTCCGGTCCGATCACGACTTCTTCGACGCCCTTGAGCGTCGGCAGATCGAACATCGTGTCGAGCAGGATGCCTTCCATGATCGAGCGCAGTCCGCGCGCGCCGGTCTTGCGTTCGATCGCCTTGCGGGCGATCGCTTTCAAGGCGTCCGGTGTCAACGTCAGCTTGACGTCTTCCATCTCGAACAGGCGCTGGTACTGCTTGACGATCGCGTTCTTCGGCTCGGTCAATATCTGCACGAGCGCGGTCTCGTCGAGGTCTTCGAGCGTCGCGATGACCGGCAGACGGCCAATGAATTCCGGGATCAAGCCGAACTTCAGCAGGTCTTCCGGCTCAACGCCGCGCAAGACTTCCCCCGTGCGGCGCTCATCCGGACCGCTGACGCGCGCAGAGAAGCCGATCGACGACCCCTTGCCACGGCGCGAGATGATCTTTTCGAGGCCCGCGAACGCACCACCGCAGATGAAGAGTATATTCGTGGTGTCGACCTGCAGGAATTCCTGCTGCGGATGCTTGCGGCCACCCTGCGGCGGAACGCTTGCAACGGTCCCTTCCATGATCTTCAGAAGCGCCTGCTGGACGCCCTCGCCCGAAACGTCGCGGGTAATCGACGGGTTGTCGGACTTACGGCTGATCTTGTCGACTTCGTCGATGTAGACGATGCCGCGCTGCGCCCGCTCGACGTTGTAGTCGGCGCTCTGCAGCAGCTTCAGGATGATGTTTTCGACGTCTTCGCCGACATAGCCGGCTTCCGTCAGCGTCGTTGCGTCCGCCATCGTGAACGGCACGTCGAGGATGCGGGCCAGCGTCTGCGCGAGCAGCGTCTTACCCGAACCCGTCGGGCCGACGAGCAGGATGTTCGACTTCGCGAGTTCGACGTCGTTGTTCTTCGTCGCGTGGTTCAGGCGCTTGTAGTGATTGTGAACTGCGACCGAGAGCACGCGCTTGGCGTGGAACTGGCCGATCACATAGCTGTCAAGAACCGTGCAGATTTCCTGCGGGCTCGGCACGCCATCGCGCGACTTCACGAGCGTGTTCTTGTTCTCTTCCCGGATGATGTCCATGCACAGCTCGACGCATTCATCGCAGATGAACACGGTCGGTCCGGCGATCAATTTGCGGACTTCATGCTGACTCTTGCCGCAGAACGAGCAGTAGAGTGTGTTCTTTTCTTGAGCCATTCTTCGCTTCTCACCTTGTCTGAGAACCCACCGGGGGGCGACGTTCTCGTTTTGGCCCAGTCATAGTCCAGTCGATCGTAATATCGGTGCCACCAGCCGCGCGACACCTGAATCTCTACGGCAATCTGAGCACGCTACAGTTCACCAGATCAACAATGGATTAATGAACTCCACCCCTCACCAGGGGGCAAGCGGCGGTATTGCCACAGGATGCCCTTTGTTCCAGCAACACGGTTTATATCGGGTGCATGCGTGGCGAATATCAGTCCCCAGAAATAGTGACGTGTGCGGCTTTTGTTCCTCAAACGCCCGCCGCTTGAGTTGTTGCGACATCTGGAAGCCTGAAAACGAGCCCCCGACTCGCGTTTGACGGCAAGCCGGGGGCCAAAAAATTGCGGCACTCGTGTTTGGGGTGCGGCTGCCTTAGGTCGCCGGCTTGCTGCTGAATAATTCGCCGTCGACTTCATCGCGCGTATTCAGAACGCGATCGATCAGGCCGAAGTCCTTTGCTTGGTCGGCGGTCATGAAGTAGTCGCGGTCGAGCGTGTGCTCGATCTTTTCGTACGACTGACCGGTGTGCTTAACGTAGGTCTCGTTCAAGCGACGCTTCATTTTCACGATGTCTTCCGCGTGGCGCTCGATGTCGGACGCCTGACCAGAGAACCCGCCTGATGGCTGGTGGACCATGATGCGCGCGTTCGGAAGCGCAAAGCGCATATCCTTATGACCGGCGCAGAGCAGCAGTGATCCCATCGATGCAGCCTGGCCAATACACAGCGTCGCAACCGGTGGCTTGATGAACTGCATGGTGTCGTAGATCGCCATGCCCGACGTCACCACGCCGCCCGGCGAGTTGATGTACATCGAGATTTCTTTCTTCGGATTCTCCGCTTCCAGAAACAGCAGCTGCATGCAAATCGATGCCGCCATGTGATCCTCGACCGGACCCGTCACGAAGATAATGCGCTCTTTCAGAAGGCGCGAGGGAAGGTCATAGCCGCGCTCGCCGCGCGTCGTCTGTTCGACGACCATTGGCCAGAACGTGTTGGTGATCGAGTTGACCGGATCGCGCATGAAATTCGTCTTTCCTGTTTGCCGCCGAACGGGGGCTTTGGAGCTGCAAACGCAAACATACACTTGAAGTTTGCGCCGGCCTCATGGCTGGCGAACTATCTCGTCAGTCTTCAGTCTCAGGCTTCGGTGACGGCCTCAACCTGCTTGAACAGTTCTTCTTTCGACACCTTCTTTTCAACAGGCTTCACCTGTTCGAGAACATGATCGATGACCTTCTCCTCGAAAATCGGCGCGCGTAACTCTGCGAGAGCGCCCGGCGTCTTTTCAAAATATTCGTAGACCATCTTTTCCTGACCCGGGAACTGACGTGCCCGCTCGATCAGCGCGCGGCGCAGTTCGTCCTGCGTGACGCTCAGCTTGTTCTTCTCGCCGATTTCGCCAATCACGAGGCCGAGACGAACGCGGCGTGCCGCGATGTTGCGGTATTCGGTGCGGGCTTCTTCTTCCGTCTTGCCTTCATCGGCGAAGGTCTTGTTGGTCGCTTTGAGATTGTTCTCAAGCTGCTTCCAGATGTTTTCGAATTCGAAATCGACGAGCGACGCCGGCAATTCGAAGGTTTCGCCGTTATCGAGCGCGTCGAGCACTTCGCGCTTCATCTTCATGCGTGAAGCCTGTTCATACTCGCGCTTGATCTGCGCCGTGACCAATTCCTTCAGCTTGTCGAGCGTTTCAGCGCCGAGGCCGGCCGCGAACTCTTCGTTGATTTCCGGCTTGTTCGCCTTCGAAACCGCTTTCACCTTGACGTCGAACTGGGCTTCTTTTCCGGCTAGGTTCTTCATCGGATAGTCAGCCGGGAACGTTGCGGAAACGGTACGTTCGTCTCCGGCCTTGACGCCGATCAGTCCGTCTTCAAAGCCCGGAATGAACTGTCCCTTGCCGAGCACCAGCGGCGCGTTTTCAGCCGAGCCGCCTTCGAACACTTCGCCATCGACCTTGCCGACGAAATCCATCGTGACCATGTCGCCGTTGGCGGCTTCGCGGCCGTCCTCAACATCGTATTTCATATTGCGTTCGGCGATATCGCCCAGCGCCGTGTTGAGGGCTTCATCATCGACTTCGGCAACGAGCCGCTCAATCGCGATCTTGCTCAAATCCGGCTGCGGGATTGGCGGCAGCACTTCGAAGGTCATCGAGTACGCGAGATCGGCTTCGCCGTTGACGATCTTTTCGATCGCTTCCTGGCCAGCGTCGACCAACTGTATCGTCGGCTGCTGCGCCGGGCGCTCGTTGCGATCCTTGATGACCTTGGCGCTCGTATCCGATACCGCCTGCTCAAGCACCTCCTGCATGACGGACTTGCCGTACACCTTTTTAAGATGCTGCGCCGGCACTTTGCCCTTGCGGAAACCCTTGATCTGAACGCGGTCCTTCAATTCGTCGAGGCGGATCGACAGCCGCTCGCCAAGCTCCTGCTTGGGGACGACGACGGTCAAGTTGCGCTTCAGGCCGTCATTGACTGTTTCGGTAACTTGCATTGGTGTCTCGCTCGTTTTCGTAGGCAAATAGAGAATAGTGAGGAGCGAATAGGACATGGCGTCTGCCGCCCGGCCCTCTATTCGCTAGTCGCTATCCACCATTCACTGAGTGGTGGTGCGGGCGGAGGGATTTGAACCCCCACGACTTGCGCCGCTGGAACCTAAATCCAGTGCGTCTACCAATTCCGCCACGCCCGCAATTGTTTCTCGTATCGAACGGCTCGCGACGCTCGAACCCCGCGCCGCTCCAATAAATCCGCGAGCCGGGCGCCATAATTGGTGCCGGGCAGCGTGCTCACGCGCGACGAGAGAAGCGGTGTCTTACACGCGACACCGGCAATCGATCAACGCGCAAATGTGGTCTTGCGCGCAATCCTGCAAGGGATAGCATTTTCGGCTGTCGATATCAGCCGGGCCCGAGCAGGATGAAACAGACAGCGGCGACGATCGGCAAAGCCGCCAAAAACATCGCATGATCGCCGTCAAACCCTTGGAATGAATACGCAAATGCGGCGATGATCGCCAGCGCGAAGCCCATAACACGAAGCCCTTGTGCCACGGCGCCCGCACTATGCCGGCGCCGATATTCGTCGTCGCGGCCAACGAAGGACCGGATGATGCGATGCTCAGCAGCGCAATCCATGCGCCAGCGCGTGCTGCGCCATTATGGGGGCCCCAGAATAAGGGTATTGGTGCCGAAGGGCTGGTTGCGCAGGTTGTAGGGACGGCGCTTCACCGCCATTTCTGGCATGCCGGGGTTCCCGCGCACCTCGTCACACCCAGGTCAAACTTGCGGGTGCATGGAACATTGCCTATGTGCTTAATGCGCATTCGCTTTGATCTGCGGTCGCATTTTGGACCGCCTGCCGTTGGGGGATTTTCTTGCCGAAGACTGCTCAGAATTGGATTGTCGAAACCGATTGGCTCGCCAATCACTTGCAGTCGCCGGACTTGATCGTTCTCGATGGAAGTTGGCACTTGCCGACGGCGGGCCGCGACGCGAAAGCCGAGTATCTCGCCGAACACATCCCCGGCGCGCTGTTTTTCGATATCGACGACTTGTCCGACGAAAAATCCGACTTGCCACACATGCTGCCGTCGACCGTCAAATTCGCGTCGCGCATGAAGAAAATGGGCATCGGCGACGGCGCACGCATTGTCGTCTACGATTCAACCGGCATCTTCTCTGCTGCGCGCGTCTGGTGGACGTTCCGCGCGATGGGCCACGGCGACGTCGCCGTTCTCAACGGCGGCCTCAAAAAGTGGAAGGGCGAGGGTCGCCCAGTAGAAGACGGCCCGGCGCCGAAACGGTCTGAGCGGCACTATACGCCGCTTCAGAACACGGAAATCATTCGCGACCTCGATGACATGAAAGCGCTTATCGCAAAGGGCGGCGCGCAGATCGTCGATGCGCGTCCTGCGGGCCGCTTCGAAGGCAACGAGGCCGAGCCGCGTCCTGGTTTGCGCAGCGGCCATATGCCGGGCGCGAAGAACATTCCTTCGCAAGCGCTGCTCAACGCGGACGGTACGTTCAAATCGACGGAAGAACTCGGGGCGCTGTTCAAAGATGCCGGCATCAATGTTGCCAAGCCGGTCGTGACGACGTGCGGCTCGGGTGTCACCGCGTCGATGCTGGCGCTGGCGCTCGCAGCGCTCGGCCAGACGAATGCCGCCGTCTACGACGGCAGCTGGGCCGAATGGGGCAAGGACAACGGACTGCCGATCGAGACCGGCCCGGCGGCATAGTCGCCGCGCCGCTGGAGGCATAGGCCATGACGCCTGAGCACGCCCAGCATTTCGCCGACCTGGTGCTCTGGCGGCGCGACGTGCGCCGCTTCAAAACGGATGCGGTCCCGAACGGCGTCCTCGCGAAAATCATCGATCTTGCTGACCATGCGCCGTCTGTCGGCAACAGTCAGCCGTGGCGCATCGTTCGCGTCACGACACCCTCGATCCGCAATGACGTTCGCGCAAATTTTGAACGCGCCAACGCCGCGGCGGCGGCAACATATCCCGACGATACCGTGCGGCGCGACTACCTCGGTTTGAAACTCGAGGGGTTCGACGCTGCGCCCGAGCATCTGGCGGTTTTCTGCGCTTGTGCGACCGAGCAAGGCCGCGGCCTCGGTATTCGAACGATGCCGGAAATGCTCAGCTACTCGTGCGTGTCGATGATTGCGACGCTTTGGTATGCCGCGCGGGCCGAAGGACTTGGGCTTGGCTGGGTTTCAATTCTCGATCCCGCTGACGTCACATCCGCGCTCGGCGTTCCGCGCGACTGGAAGCTGATCGGCTATCTATTGCTCGGCTATCCAATCGAAGAGCATACCGACCCAGAGCTCGTGCGAGCCGGATGGCAACCACGCACGCCCATACAATCGCGCTTTCTAGAGCGCTAATCTCCGCCCGCTCACTGATCCGGGAAATACTGATAGATCCACGTCTCGCTCAGCGCACGGTCGCCTTTGCGCAGAAACGCGCGCAGATCGACAGGGTCGGGTCCCGTCGCCTGAATATCGAAAAACGCGCGCCAGCGTTGGCGCTGATCGACAACCGGATGATTGTACGAATTGGAAACGTCGCCGCGTGATGCCGTCACGACCAGCTCGACGTTATCTTCGCGGCCCAAGCCTTCGAACACAGAACCCTGATAGTCGATGACGAACTTGCGCACGCCGTCGGGACGCTTGTGCCCGGGCCTGCCACCCATACCGGTCCATGTGCCGGTCGCGCGCGCCACCGCATTCGGAAACGGAATATCGTCGAGCCACGACAGACGGTAGCGCCACTGCCGCTTCTGTCCGGCCTTCAACTGTTCGTCGGGCGCCCAATAGGCGACGATGTTGTCGAACGTCTCATCCTCGGTCGGAATTTCGACGAGGTGCACGGCGCCTTTGCCCCACGGCTCCAGCGGCTCGACCCAGACGGACGGACGGCGCTCGTAGAACACGCCGTCATCGAGATAGTGCACGAAGTCGCGGTCGCGTTGCAGCAGGCCGAAACCTTTGACGTCGTTGTCGAGGAACGCGCTTGTCATGACGCGCGGCGGATTGCCGACAGGCCGCCAGATGCGTTCACCCGATCCGGTCAAAATCGACAAGCCGTCGCTGTCATGGATTTCCGGACGCCAATCGGCGGATTGACGGCGGCCCGCTTCGCCGTACCAGAACATGCTCGAAAACGGCGCCACGCCAAGCCGCGCGACGTCCTTGCGCGCGAACAGAACCGCATCGATCTCCTGCGTGATGCGATGCACATCGCGCGTGTCGGTCAAACGGTCTGTGCGCATACGATATGCGCCCGTAACGCTCGGACCGTCGAGCAGTCCGTAGATCGTGATCGGTGCTGATGTATCCGGCGCGGCGCCTTCGATCCAGTATTCGGAGAAGCGTGGAAACTCTTCCGGGTTCGGCATGGCCGTATCGATCGCGATGCCGCGCGCAGACAAACCGTACTGATTGTACGGGCCCGACGTGCGGAAGTACGACGCCCCCATTGCCGCGAACCAATCGGTCTTCAAGTCGGCCGCCATGATGCGGAAACCAGCGAATCCTGCGTTGCCTTTCAGCGCCCTCGCCGGATGGCCGGGCGGCACGTCGAACAGGCTCGGCGAATACAGAATTTCGCGTGCCTTTCCGCCCTCGACGACATGCATGCGAACCGGTTCCTTGGCGTACTTGCCGAGATGGAACAGCTGCACCGGCATGCGGCCTTCGTCATCGAGCTTGACGCTCTTCTCAGGCTTGAATTTGATTTTTTGATACTGATCGTAGTCGATCGCATCGAGAAGCTCGGGCGATGGGACAACGGCTGGCGCAAACGGCTTTTTGGCGAGCGCTTCGGCGCGCGCCTGCAAAGCTTCAAACGAGAACGATCCCTCGGGTCCGAGATCGGCGCCAGAGACGCCGGTGACTGCGTGCGCGAGGCGTTCAAAACCAGTCAGTCCCGCGGCGAGCCCAAGTCCGGCGGCGCCCATCAACATCTGGCGGCGGTGCAGTTCAGCGGTCATCAATAATTTTCCGTAGGAATTGCTTTTCGACGGCACGCGGTATCGCGCCGTCGTTAGCCTAAATCCGAGGCAAACGCCAGAAAGCGGCCTTCGGGCGGCCTAAAGCCACTCTTTGACGATTTGGCGGCAGCGCGTGCGCGGCACTTTTAGCTTTTGGAAGCTGCCGGGTCAGGCTCCGCAAGCGCCTTGTCGATAGCACCGGTCAACTCTTTGCTTTCGGGCGCGACGCGCGATGAAAACGCCGAGATCAACCGGCCATCGCGGCCGACGAGATACTTATGGAAGTTCCACGCAGGCACGCCGTCGGGACCGGCGGCGGCCGCCGCCCACTTGTAGAACGGATGCGCAGCATCCCCGACAACTACTTGCTTCGTAGTCAGCGGAAACGTTACGCCGAACGCGCCTTCACAGAACGATTTGATATCGCCCTCGGCCTTCGGCTCCTGGCCTCCGAAATCGTTCGCCGGCACGCCGATGACGACCAGGCCCTTCGATTCATAGTCGGACCAGAGCTTCTGCAGGCCGGCATACTGTTTCGTAAAACCGCAGAACGAGGCTGTGTTTACCACAAGCAACACTTTGCCCTGATAGGCCGCGAGTGGCATCGGCTTGCCGTCGATCCCGGTGAATTCATACGAGAACGCCGAACCGCCGCTCTTATCCGCCTGCACGATGGCCGGGGCCGTGAACAGGGTCACCAAACCCACTGCCGAAGCGATCAACTTTTTCACAGCGCCTACCCCTATCATGTTGCCCAGGTTACGATCCGGCGAGGTAATTAGATTGACGCCCGCCATAGCGACCCAGGCCACGAAAGCAAGCAGAACGCATTTTTTTTAAGGCCTGTTCCACCGGTAACAGCGAGCCTCGGCCCGCTCCTCTAATGTCAGCTTCATCAGATGCAGACGTCACATGAAGCCGGGCGCACCGCCCACTCAAGGAGGACTATACCATGACCGCATTCCGCAACATCTTCGCAGTCGCCGCCGTCGTCGCTGGCGCCCTCGTTTCTATCACGTCAGCTCAGGCAGGCGGCAGCGCCAAGGAATTCTTCGTACAAGATTACAAATTCAAGAATTCGATGCACGGCTATTCGGGCCACTCAGGCAACTACTTCTGCGATTACCAGCGCCTGCCGGACCGCAAGTGCACCCTCGTGAACGGCGTCGAACGCTGCAAGATCGTCGGTTGGACGCTCCGCCAGATGTGCCAGTAAGGTTCAGTTGAACCAAAGTCAGGTTAACCGCGACAATCCTAGGCCTTGGGGGTGAAAACCTCTGGGGCCTCTTGCTTTTGCATCTCCGGCGGCAGACACAAGACGTCGGTTCTAAAAAAATTTTTAGCAGTCTTCCGTCCCTGTTCCTTCAGGGACAGCGCAGGCAGGTGCAGTGCACTAATTTCGATTTCGTTACGCCGCTTACCGCGAGCGGCAAGCACTTGGACCTTAAGGAGGAACATTCATGTCATCGCATTCGAACGACGGCGGACGACGCCGACCTGGCCTTCTATTCATCGCATTGACTGCTGGCATCGGCGCCGCAACGTCGCTTGCCGTTTCGCACTTCATGTCGTCGGGATCCGTGCCGTCGATTACCGCTTTCGCGGACGCCGCCGCACCGGCACCTGCCGCGACACCTGCGAAGATCGACTGGATCGCCGCTGCTCCCGGCCGCATCGAGCCCCGCACCGGATTGGTGCGCGTCGGCGCACAACTGCTTGGCCGTATTGCCGACGTCAGCGTCAAATTGAATGACGTCGTCGAAGAAGGCGAACTACTGATCCGGCTTGATGACGACGAAGCCCGCGCACGTCTGCAGGCGGCAGAAACCGAAGCAGCATCGCGCAAGCGCGAACGCGACGCGCAATCGCTTGACAAGGCGCGCGAAGATGTGCGCAAGGCTGAAGACAACGTCTTCTCCGCCGAACGCGCGCAGACCAACGCCCGCTTCGAACTCGAATACGAATTGCAGGCGAAGCGTCAGGGCAACGGCTCGGACCAGCGCATTGCCGACGCGCGCAAGAATATGACGTCGGCGCGCGACAAGCTGCAGAAGGAACGCGCTGCGTACGCGACCGCCCAGGCGAAATCGGATGTTCCGGCGCCAAGCCGTTTGGAATCGTCGCTGCAGGCCGCGCGGTCGGACGTCGCTGTCGCCGAAGCGCTGCTTGAGAAAACGCGTATCCGTGCGCCCGTCGCCGGCACGATTTTGCAGTTGCCCGCGAAAGCCGGCGAAATGGTTTCGCCGTCACCGGAGCTTGCACTGGCCGTGATCGGCGACATGAGCCTCGTGCGTCTCAAGGCGGAAGTCGACGAATTCGACGTTGCCAAGATCAAGGTCGGCGGCAAGGTCGTGGTCAAGAGCAATGCCTATCCTGGCCGTGAATTCGAAGGCCGCGTCGCGCAACTGGCGCCAACTTTGGCGTCGCCGAAGTTCGCGCTGCGCGGTGCTCGCCGCCCGACCGACGTCGAAGTCCTCGAAGTCACCATCGACCTCAACGGCGATGTACCACTGCTGCCCGGGATGCGCGCCGACGCTTTTTTCAAATAACGCCTTCCGATTTGCCCAATGGGCAGCCGCCCGGAAGGCGCACGCGGCTCGCTGATGTCTCAGCGAAAAATTGAGACCTGCAATTGACGTCAAAAATGAAATTGCATGACCAGGATGATCCAGGCTGGGACGCTTCCTCCTTAGCCGACGAGCCCGGGATCTGAGACGAGGAGGTTTGGATGAGGGCTTGCGGTCCCTTCCCCGGCCTCCTCGTTGCGTTGAGAGCGAGCAAGCAAAAAAGGCGGCACACGGGTGCCACCTTTTATATTTCATTGATCGCTTAAGCCCGGAACTACGCGGCTGCTTCGCGGTTGAGACGCGATTCAGCGATCGACGACAGTTTCTTGTCCGCCGCGCCTTCTTCCTTCAGCGTCTTCGACAGCAAGGTCGCGATGTCTTTCTTTCCGAGTTCTTTGGCCCAGGCGATCATCGTGCCGTAGCGCGTAATCTCGTAATGCTCGACGGCCTGTGCCGATGCGATCATCGCCGCATCAAGCGTATCGGCGTCTTTGATTTCTTCCATCAATTCTTCGGCTTCGTCGAGAATCCCGAGGATAGCCGGACATTCGGTCGCTTTGGGCTTCTTGCCCATCATTTTGAATGCCTCTTCGAGGCGCGTGACGTGCTCTTCGGTTTCGCCGAGATGCGCTTCGAACGCCTTGGCGAGTTCGGAGGAATCGGCTGCCTTGATCATCTTCGGCAGCGATTTGAGGATTTTCTTTTCGGCGAAATACACATCCTCGAGCGTATGCCCGAGAAGATCTTCGAGATTTTGAATGGCCATGACAAAACTCCAGCGAGGTTGCTGGGCATTGAACGCGGGTACGGCATCGTTGTTCCAACAAGAGACTGCGCGGCGCGTGGGAAGCGGCCTCAGCGCCTATTCGACACGCATACAACTTCACTGGATCGGATAGCGTGGACAGTTGAGCCAACGGCGGCATCAGGGCAGCTTGAGCGGAAAAGCCAGCTCCGCTAATCACTAGCCTCATGAAAACATCAGACGTCGACATTCTAATTGTGCCTGGCTGGCAGGATTCCGGCCCCGATCATTGGCAGACCCGCTGGGAAAAGAACCTCAAGACGGCGCGGCGCGTGATCCAGGACGACTGGAACAATCCGCAGGTCGACGCCTGGGGCGATAAGATCGCCAAGTTCGCCGGTGGCGCGACGCAGCCCGTGGTTATTGTAGCGCATTCGCTTGGCGTACCGGCTGTCGTGTTCGCCGCGAACAAACTGAAATCGAAGGGCGTCATCGGCGCTTTTCTCGTCGCACCCGCTGATGTCGAGTTCGCGCATTTTTGGCCGGATACCGGCGGCGAACGCTGGCCGCCCGCGAACGGTGACGGCGGCTACTCCAAGATGCCCGAGACGAAACTGCCATTCCCGAGCCACCTCGTCGTGGCCAACAACGATCTCTATTGCAGCTTCGCGCGCGCCGAGCACCTGGCTAGCAAGTGGGGCTCGAAATTGACGGATGCCGGTGAGGCCGGGCACATCAACACCGCTTCCGGGCATGGCCCCTGGCCCGACGGGCTTTTGAAGTTCGGTCAGTTTTTGAGGGGTCTCGGATAGACCATGAGCGCGCTTAGCGGTCAGATGTGCGCCGCCCAGAGCCGCCTGGCTTTTTTCCGCCGCCGTCTTGTTTGTTGACCGTCCTCCAGGCGCGCTCTTCGGCCTCATCCTTGCTGACACCACGCTGCTCGTAGCTCTTCTCGATGTGCTCGGCTTGGCGCTTCTGCTTATCGGTGTATTTCGATTTTTCGCCGCTTGGCATGTTGTGATCCTCGCGTGCCGATTACTGGTTAGCTTGGAACACGCGTGCAATGCGCGAAGTTCCGTAATCGGCATCCCGGTGCTGCTGTTGCAGTTGCCTCGGAATGATGCCGAAGACGAGGTCGTCCTGCCCAACGAAAAAAGGGCGGCCCGATGAGCCGCCCTTCTGTCCAGAACTGAACGTAAATCGTTACTTGCCGCTTTCGATATCGGTCACGGCCTTCGCCAGCGCTTCGTTCATAACCTTGCGGATGTCGGCATCGGCGACTGCGACGCCTTTGGCCGCCAGGTCAGCTTTCACCTTGCCGAACACGTCGTCGTCGCCCTTTTCGGCGAGGTCGGCCTTGCGCACGGCCTTGACGTAGTCCTCAAGCTCCGCGCCCGAAAACCCGAGCTTTGCTCCAGCCCATTCGGCAAGCGCTTTGTTGCGGCGGCTTTCGGCTTTGAATTTCAGATCTGCGTCGTGGGCGAACTTGTTCTCGAAGCCCTTCTCGCGATCATTGAACGTCGTCATGCTGTGACCTTCCCAAATATCTGGAGCTGCCGGTAAAGGCGCCCTTCGCGGCAGCGTTACTCCGCTTGCCACCCCAAATCAACCGAGGCAAAGCAACCACGCCCGCAACGCGCGGCGGCGGAGCTGATCTTGCCTCCGCACAGATCGGGACGCGGGACCGCCGGTTCAAGATCAGCGTAATGCGGGGACGACGGACGATATCGGATCGTACGCAGCAGAACCGACGTTCGGCGCCATCGCGCGTAACCAGCGTCGATGAAAATCTGGGTGTCGTCGCGCAGCTCAAATACACCGCGACGTCGGTTCGAACGCTGACGGACTAAGCGCCGGGATCAACTCGATCGCGCCGCTCCTTCCTATGACCGCACCGCCTCTTTAGGCGGAGTAGGCGGATTTCCACCGCGATTTACCCAAACGCCGCTCGTTTTCCAAAGATAACCAGAGAAACCCAATTCAATCAAATGCTTATAGACATTTCGCGACTGACACCACGCGCAGGACTAATTTCAGGTCGTTCTTCAGTTTTGTTAACACCCTAAGGTTGCATTGCCATTCCGCCGCGACGCCAGCCAATCATATCAACGGCTTGGCTAGAACCCTCAACCAAGGGGTCATGCGGCTCATGGTCTTCGTTGTTTTGGGGGGGAGGTTCGGCTAGAGTCCCTCTAAGGAAATTTTCGCGCCGAGAGCGCACCGGCCTTTCCCCAGCCTGCAAAAACATGTTGGAAAATCAAAGGACGAGTGTCTTCGGCGCGGATCGTTGTGTAGCACCCGCGTAAATGAGTGAGCTCGAAAAAGTTGATCCTCAGAGGACCAGGAATGAACAAGCGTCGCCGCATTTATGAGGGCAAGGCCAAGGTGCTTTATGAGGGCCCCGAACCGGGCACGCTCATCCAGCACTTCAAAGACGACGCGACCGCGTTCAACGCCAAGAAGCATGCGTTGATCGAAGGCAAGGGCGTGCTCAACAACCGGATCTCGGAATACATTTTCCAGAGGCTCGGCGAGATCGGCGTGCCGACGCACTTCATCAAGCGGCTCAACATGCGCGAGCAGCTCATTCGCGAAGTCGAGATCATTCCGCTCGAAGTCGTGATCCGCAACGTTGCGGCCGGCTCGCTATCGACGCGTTTAGGCCTTGAAGAAGGCTCGCAGCTGCCGCGCTCGATCATCGAGTTCTACTACAAGAACGACGCCCTCAACGACCCGATGGTCTCGGAAGAGCACATCACCGCGTTTGGCTGGGCGACGCCGCAGGAAATCGACGAGCTGATGCAGCTCGCGCTTCGCGTTAACGACTTCATGGTCGGGCTGTTCCTCGGCATCGGCATCCGCCTCGTCGATTTCAAGGTCGAATTCGGCCGCCACTACGAAAACGACACGATGCGCATCATCTTGGCTGACGAGATCAGCCCTGACTGCTGCCGTCTTTGGGACGTCCAGTCGGGCGACAAGCTCGACAAGGACCGCTTCCGCCGCGATCTCGGTGGTGTGCTCGAAGCCTACCAGGAAGTTGCAAAGCGCCTCGGCGTGCTGACCGAAACGCCGCGTCCGCGCGGCGCAGGTCCAGTCCTCGTTGCGTCGAACACCGGCTCCGCGACGACGGGCCCGGCCAACGGCAAGCCGAACTGAACAGTTTTCCCTATCCCCCTGACACTGCGCTTGTCATGGGGAGAGGGTCAGGGTGAGGCGCAGCCGCTTGCTTCGCTGCTTGTTGCCGCCCCTCACCCCGGCCCTCTCCCCGTAAAGTGCAGGAACGGGGAGAGGGAGTTGACGGAGACCCCATGAAAGCCCGCATCAAAATTACCCTGAAAAACGGCGTGCTCGACCCGCAGGGCAAGGCCATCGAAGGCGCCGTCAAAGGGCTCGGCATTTCAGGCGTCGGCGACGTCCGGCAGGGTAAGTACATCGAGGTTGATCTTAACGAGACCGACCCTGCGAAGGCGAAGGCCATCGTCGAGCAGATGTGCAAAGACCTGCTCGCCAACACCGTGATCGAGAATTATGCCTACGAGATCGCGCCGTGATGCGCGCCGGCATCGTGACCGTACTGTTCACGGCTGCCCTTCTCATGCCCGCCGCTGCCAGCGCCGATGCCAATCCGCCGCCAGGTCTCGATTGTACCCAGAACTATGATGCTGTCCGCGCCTATGCCGCCGGTCTGCCGGGTTCGACGACCGTCACCGGGCTGCCCGGCTACGACACCATCACCGTCGGCCTGCAAGATGCTTGGCAGGCTGATTTCCTGTTCACGCAGCCTGGGCATGCCGCACACCCTGCCGTCACGTTGCGGACGCGTCGCAAGCAGGTGACGGGCGTGTGGACCGCGGAAAGCAAGGGATGCGGTTACGGCGATCAATCTCAATTCGTCGCCCTGATGGCCGACATGAAGGCTGAAGACACGAGACTGACAAATGCCTCGCGGGCCGACGTCGAGAAATTGAAGCAATCGCGATCGCCGCTTGAGCCATCGCCGTAATCGAACGCCGCACACGCCGCCTGACTGAACTGGAGAATTGAAATGCTACGCTCGTCCGTCATCGTGTTCCCGGGATCGAATTGCGATCGCGACGTCAAAACGGCGATTGAGCGCGTGACGGGCTTCACACCTAATATGGTCTGGCACGGCGACGCGTCGGTGCCCTCATCTGATATCATCGTGCTGCCGGGCGGCTTCTCCTACGGAGATTACTTGCGGTGCGGCGCGATGGCGGCGCACTCGCCGATCATGAAGGACGTAATCGCCAAGGCGAAAGCCGGCACGCCGGTCATCGGCATTTGCAACGGCTTCCAGATCTTGTGCGAAAGCGGCTTGCTGCCGGGCGCGCTTTTGCGCAATGCCTCGCTGCACTTTATCTGCCGCGACGTGTTCCTCAAGGTTGAGAATGACTCGTCGTTCTTCACGAAATGTTATCGCGAGGGCGAATTCATCAAGGTTCCGATCGCCCACGGTGAAGGCAACTACTTCGCCGACAGCGACACGCTCGACCGGCTCGAAGGCGATGGGCGCGTCGCCTTCCGCTACTGCGCCGCCGACGGCAAGGTATCGGCAGACGCCAACCCGAACGGCGCCCAGCGCAACATCGCAGGCATTACCAGCGAAGACGGCCGTGTGCTCGGGATGATGCCGCATCCGGAGCGGCTCTATGAACACGCGCTCGGCGGTACCGACGGCCGCCGCGTCTTTGAAAGCGCGCTGCTGTCGACGCTCGAAGCCGCATAAGGGTGGCGGTATTGCGGCTGCGGGCATCGCTCAACCACTAAATGCTGTTTTGCAATCGCGCGCCCACTCGGCTAAGAGGCGCGGATGAGCGCGACGACTGCCACCCCCGACATCGCGATCCGCGATCTCTCAAAAACCTACGCCACGGGCCGGGGCGCTCTCAAAAGCGTCAACCTCGATATTGCTCATGGCGAGATCTTCGCGCTGCTCGGCCCTAACGGTGCCGGCAAAACGACGCTCATCAGCATCATCTGCGGGATCGTCACGCCGACGACGGGGAAAGTCACCGTCAAAGGCCACGACATCATCCGCGACTATCGCGCCGCCCGCTCCCTGATCGGTCTCGTACCGCAGGAATTGACGACGGACGCGTTCGAGACGGTATGGAACACAGTCTCGTTCAGCCGCGGGCTGTTCGGCAAGGCACCGAACCCGGCGCACATCGAAAAGGTTCTGCGCCAGTTGTCGCTCTGGGACCGGCGGGACAGCCGGCTAATGACGCTCTCCGGCGGCATGAAGCGGCGCGTGCTGATTGCTAAGGCGCTCTCGCACGAACCCGAAATTCTGTTCCTCGACGAACCGACCGCAGGCGTCGACGTCACGCTGCGAAAAGACATGTGGCGGCTGGTGCGCGAACTCCGCGAAGAGGGCGTGACGATCATCCTGACCACGCACTACATCGAAGAAGCCGAGGACATGGCAGACCGCGTCGGCGTTATCGCAAAAGGCGAACTGATCCTTGTCGAAGAAAAGACGCAGCTCATGCAGAAGCTCGGCCGCAAGGTGCTGACCCTGCAACTGCGCGAGCCGCTCGCAGCCATTCCCGAAAGCCTTGCCGGCCACGGCCTCGAATTGATGACGGAGGGTCGCGAACTGCGCTTCACCTACGACGCCAAAGCCGGGCGTACCGGAATCGCGCGTCTGATCGAAGACCTGAAAACGGCCGGCATCGTCTTTTCGGACCTCTCCACGTCGCAAAGCTCGCTCGAAGACATCTTCGTCGATCTCGTCAAGGAGCAGCCATGAACTGGCATGCTGTCAAAGCCATCTACGTTTTCGAGATGTCGCGGGCTCTCCGCACGATTTCGCAGTCGATCATTTCGCCGGTCCTTTCGACATCGCTATACTTCGTCGTTTTCGGCGCGGCCATTGGCCAGCGCATTTCCGAGATCGACGGCGTCAGCTACGGCGCGTTCATCGTTCCGGGATTGATCATGCTGTCGATCCTGACGCAGAGCATCGCCAACGCGTCGTTCGGCATCTATTTTCCGCGCTTTGCCGGCACGATTTACGAATTGCTGTCAGCGCCGATCTCGCCATTAGAGATCGTGTTCGGATATGTTGGCGCGGCAGCGACGAAGTCGATCCTGATCGGGTTGACGATCCTTGCGACTGCGGCGCTGTTCGTGCCGCTGCATATCGCGCATCCGTTTTTGATGTTGGCGTTTCTCGTGCTGATCGCCGTCACATTCAGCCTGTTCGGATTTGCGATCGGTATATGGGCTGACGGATTCGAGAAGTTGCAGGTCATTCCGCTCGTCATCATCACGCCGCTGACGTTCCTCGGCGGCACATTCTACTCGGTGAAAATGCTGCCCGAATTCTGGCAGAACGTCTCGCTGCTGAACCCGGTCGTCTATCTGATCAGCGGTTTCCGCTGGAGCTTCTACGAGATTTCTGACGTGAGCATTTGGGTTAGCATGGCGATGACGTTCGTCTTTATGGGCCTATGTCTCGCCCTCGTCTGGTGGATGTTCCGGACCGGCTACCGGCTCAAAGCTTAAGTCTGTTTTCGCTTCTGACGTGTTCGTGATGGCTTACGGGCGCGGAGGATAAATCTCGCGCCCTTGTACGGCCGTTTTCGTCACCTACATCTCAGTGGATTGCGGGGCCGGGCCCCTCTGACTGTGCGGGATATGACTTGTATCCGCGCCGTGATGTCGGACCGCATCGGGTATGCCCGATGCTTTCGTTCGACAGCGCACATTCAACCCAAGCGCTCAAAATCGACCGACGGCAAACACGGCATACCTCCAAACAAGCCTGGAGGATTTTATGTCTCGCCGTTTTCAAGTTCTTCTCGACCGTTACGCGATCATTCGCCGTGAGATCGACGCCGAGCGCGATCAGCCGTGTCCCAACGAGCTCCGCCTCGTGCGTCTGAAAAGCCTACAACTGCTCATCAACACGCGCATCCGCGAGTTCGTCGAGGCGCGCGCCATCCGTCGCGCTTCCGCGCCTCGGTATCGGCCCTCTTACGCCTTCGCATCGACAGCACCACGGCGGGCGCTCAACCTGATCGCGCACTAGAATAGAGAAATTGAATTGGGGGGCGGCTCCGGCTGCTCCCTTGTGGGCTGATTGCGTTTCCGGCCGGCGCGACAAAGGCTAGTCGGAAACGCAAATGAAAGTACGCCCGCGCTTGCGGCCGGCTACGCGTTTCCGGCCGGCGCGACGAAGGAGAGTCGGAAACGCCAAATAAAAAGAGAGGAACCTTGCGGTTCCTCCCTAAAGTTCAAGTGCGTGGGACAAAAAAACGGAGTGGCGACGTGAAACGTTACGGTGTCGAAACGCGGGCGCGGAATGGCGATTCAGCGACACGTTCGAAGACACGGACGGTCATGTCATTGGCTCCTGCTGAACACGCGAACGACATCGCAGTTCCATCGATGGTATCGACCTGAGCCGAGGTACCGCTGGAGACTTTGACGCTGACGCGCGACGCGCTCGGTGCCAAACCGTTGGCTTCGCTGACGCCGTCAGCGATAAGAACGGTCAGGTCGCAGTTACCGCCGTTGGCCAGGTAATAGCCGATGGCGCGTTTGACGCCGACATCGACGTTGATGACCTTAAGCGGGGTAACGCGAAGTTCCTTCGAACTACCGGCCTCAACCGGCTTGGCTCCATGAGCAACTGCCAAAGCGGCAAATGCGAACGCGGAAACAGCTGATTTCAATGACGTCATGGAAAGGTCCTCCAATCCATATCCGCGGCCGTTCAAACCCTCGCATAAGTGTCCAGGCGTGACGGCTGCGTTCTGGAGGGGTATGTAACGCACTGACTTGGCAGCGAAAATATCTAGCTATGCATTTCCGGAATGCATTTGCTGCAGCGCGGAACCGTCACAGCCCAAACGGGTAGTGCGGCAAAATATTCAAACTTTGATTGAAACGGGTTTGCAACGCGGCGGTGCTGCTCGCTCTTGGCTATGCGCGCGGGCCGTCGCTCCGGACCGGCAGCGCACGTCTGCGCGCCGGTCTCGATCGTCCATATCATCCGACCACATAGTTGCATGGCTTCGCGCTCGCGAGGCAGCGCCACTGACCGGTATTGAGCTTCACGCAATCGGACTGCTTGCTGGTCGCGATATTCCAAACCGACCAAGATAATCCATACTGCGTCTTGGCAGTCGCGCTCCAATTCTGACGTGCCGCAAGGCTTGCAATGGCTTTACCAGCGCGCACGCCGACGGCCTGATGCGGGGAATTTTTACACTGGTACGCCTGCGCAGGCGTCACGTTCCAAGGTGCAGCGATGGATACGGCAGCACCTGCGGCAATCACAAAACTCAAAGCAAAACGGGACTTCATTCGCGTCTCCTCAACGGTTTGCGGTATGCCGGATTGCACCCGCTGAGGACTTCGTCGCGCGATCCGAGCGCGCGGTTCATCAAAAAATTACCAACCGGAAGCGCCCAAACAAAAAGGCCAAAAAAAAGGAAGTGACGCGCGGTCACTTCCCTCAAATCTTCGATCTGGCAACAGCCAGGCGATGCAGCGCTTAGTGGCCGCAGAATGCGGAGCGCAGAACGTTCGGCATCAATTGCGTGGCCTGCTCGACCACGCGGCCGACGGCAGCACCTTGCGCGCGAACAGCACCGAAGTTCAAATCGATAGCGGCTTTCGAAGGCTTCGACGGCGCTTCGTAATGATCATACGAGGCGGTATCTCGCTGCGGCGCGGCGCGCATAGCATCTTCGAGGGAGTAGCCGGAAAACAGTGAAAGCATTGCGCCGGCCTTGAGGGACGACATGGTATGTTCCTTTAGGTTAGACAACACGGGCTCAGGGTCACGAAGACCTTGGCGCTCAAAGCGCACGCCAAACCGATGCTGTTGTGATACCCGTATATATGCCCTGGATTCGGTTAAAAGATAGCCTAGAGGCCCGCATTTCAGCCCTGCGGGCGGCGCAGCGCTGAGCTGCCGCAGGGGTGAAATGCGGCTGTTAACGAGGCGTTCAGGACATGGAGCGGTTTACCCGGCGGCAACCCGATCCGTTCCCGGTTTTTCCCACGGTCTGCGACTGCTCGTAAGGCTTCCAGGCGGCGACAAGGCGTTAACACGCCGCTATAAGCACGCCTGACCTAAGAATCCGCTCCCGAAATTCTCAAACAGAAGTGCGCAATGGCTGCCCAATCTGCTTCCAAAATCACGCCCGAAGTCGTCGCCGAACACGGCCTGAAGCCCGACGAATACAAGCGCCTGCTGGACATTCTCGGACGCGAACCGCTGATCTGCGAACTTGGCATCTTCTCCGTGATGTGGTCGGAGCACTGCTCGTATAAGTCGTCGCGCGTGTGGCTGAAGACGCTGCCGACGAGCGGCCCGCAGGTCATCCAGGGTCCGGGCGAAAACGCGGGCGTCGTCGACCTTGGTGACGACGATGCCGTCGTCTTCAAAATGGAAAGCCACAACCACCCCTCTTACATCGAGCCGTTCCAGGGCGCCGCAACGGGCGTCGGCGGCATCATGCGCGACGTCTTCACGATGGGTGCGCGACCGGTTGCGAACATGAACGCGCTGCGCTTCGGCGCACCGGATCATCCGAAGACGCGCCACCTCGTCAACGGCGTCGTCGCCGGCATCGCGCACTACGGTAACTGCACCGGCGTGCCGACGATCGGCGGCGAAACCAACTTCGACGCCGGGTACAACAACAACATCCTCGTCAACGCGATGTGCGTCGGCCTCGCCAAGAAGGACAAGATTTTCTATTCGGCCGCGAAAGGCGTCGGCCTGCCGGTCGTCTACGTCGGATCGAAAACCGGCCGCGACGGCATCCACGGCGCGACGATGGCGTCGGCCGAGTTCGACGACAAGAGCGAAGAAAAGCGCCCGACGGTGCAGGTAGGCGATCCATTTACTGAAAAGCTGCTCATCGAAGCCTGCCTCGAATTGATGGCGACGGACTGCATCATCGCCATTCAGGACATGGGCGCGGCGGGTCTCACCTCGTCGACGTCGGAAATGGCCGACAAGGGCGGCGTCGGCATCGAGCTCAATCTTGATCTCGTTCCCCAGCGCGAAACCGGCATGACGGCTTACGAGATGATGCTGTCGGAAAGCCAGGAGCGCATGCTCATGATGCTCAAGCCCGGCCGCGAAGCCGAGGCTGAAGCGATCATCAAGAAGTGGGAACTCGATTTTGCGGTCATCGGCGTCACGACCGACACGGGCCGCATGGTCATCAAGCACAAGGGCAATGTCGAAGCCGATCTGCCCGTGCCCGTGCTCGCCAACTCGGCGCCGATGTACGAGCGCCCCTGGGTCGAACCGAAGAAGCAGCAAGAAATCCTGCCCGAGTGGGTACCCGCGCCGAATTCGCTGCTCGGCACGCTCAAAGACATGATGGGCATGCATCACCTCGCGTCGCGCCGCTGGATCTGGGAACAGTACGACCACATGGTCATGGGCGACACGATCGGCCGTCCGGGTGGCGACGCCGGCGTCGTGCGCGTACACGGCACGCAGAAGGGCATTGCGGTCAGTTGCGATGTGACGCCGCGTTATGTGCTCGCCGATCCCGAGATGGGCACCAAGCAAGCCGTCGTCGAGACGTGGCGCAACTTGACGGCGGTCGGCGCCGATCCGCTCGCGATCACCGACAACATGAATTTTGCCAACCCCGAGCGCCCGGAGATCATGGGGCAGTTCGTGGCGTCCGTGCGCGGCATGGGCGAAGCGTGCAAGGCGCTCGACTATCCGGTCGTCTCCGGCAACGTCTCGCTTTACAACGAGACGAACGGCGTCGGCATTCCACCAACGCCAGCGATTGGCGGCGTCGGGCTTGTGCCCGATTGGACGAAGACCGCCGACATTCGCCTCAAGGGTGTGACCTCGCACGGCGAAAACACGATGCTGATCGTGATCGGTTCTGAGCGCGGACATCTCGGTCAGTCGCTCTATCAAAACCACGCGACCAGCAAGTTCGAAGGCGCACCGCCGCCTGTTGATCTCGAAGCGGAAATCCGCGCCGGACGTTTGATCCGCGCGCTTATCCGGTCAGGGGATGCGCTGTCGGTGCACGATTGCTCTGATGGCGGATTGCTCGTCACGATTGCCGAAATGGCGCTCGCGGGTGGCGCACACGGCGGATCGCGCGATGCATCGGGCGTCGGCGTCGAGTTGTTCCCGTATGAAGGCAAGCTGCCCGCGCACGCGATCTGGTTCGGTGAGGATCAGGGCCGCTACGTTGTCGAAGTCACGCCGCAGAAGGCGGAAGAAGTTCTCGAGCGCGCGCGCTTGCTTGAATTGCCCGCGCGCATCGTGGGCCGCACCGGCGGCGAGAGCATTTCGCTGAAGGGTGAAACGTCACTCCCCCTCTCCGAACTCCGCGCCGCGCATGAGGGCTGGATGAAGGGGTTGATGGGGGCTTGAGAATAATACCAAGTAAACAGTTTTTACCAGAGCTGCGACGCAGCCTATTTTAGCAACTTTAATTGCTGGATGAGCGGTTTTTTCAGCCACGGCATTTCCCCCGCCCTAAATTTGAGGCCAAGGTATTTGGTTGATAGCTCGCCAACGATACGAGCATGAGCAACATCCCTAGGTCGTTTGATAGGCGTTCTGTCAGATCTCTGTGATACCCAGAGCTTATGCAGCGCATATGTTCTCGGCTCTGGAACGACCATTCTGACTGGAAACCCATCTTCTGCGATGATAATTTGCTCATGTTGGGGACTTTGTAGCAGCCATTCAGCTCCGGTCATCGGAGCCGCTTCCAAATCAGAGCCTGCATTCATAGTTAGACCGTCATCATTTTCAGGGCACAGAAGGTCGACGATGAAACCGTCTCGATTGGTGGCATTGTAACCATAGTCTGCTACGAACGATTTATCGACCCGCCGCAAGAGACCCATCAGGCCTTCCTTGCGGATACCCGTTGCGGCGAGTAGCAGCGATTGTTTGGTATCCCAAAGAATATCGGCATCTGTAGTTGCCACGTGCTCAGATGAAATCATGACGCCAGCAGATACCTCGTAGGCATGCAACGCATTCGTTCCAGCCACTATTACGTGCGAGCCGAGCAGTTGTTCTCTATCGAGAAGGCGCAGTATGCGAGCGACGATCTCGCGCATCGAACCAAGACGCAACGCGCGGTTGACTGGTGCCGCTGCCGCCAACCTCTTATCTAGCTGTCGAACTCTTTTTTGCAGATCGTTGCGTTGTGCGTCGTGATCGGCCTTCTTTTTCTTTAGCGCCGGAGTTTCTCGACCAAGCGACTTCCTAACGGTGCTATGCACCTCATAAACATATCGACTGCCTTTAGATGTCTGAACTCGCATTGTACCGAGTGCATCAAGCGTCTCAACGGCTGGCCGCCACACGCGAAATGCCTGCTGCATATCTATGAGCTGTCTACGCTGCTCGTTTGTTAGCTCGACATAATTCATCTAACTTTTTGATTTATATACAGTTGTGTGATTTTGTAAGATTATCGATAGCACATCGCACAACAACAATCAAATCAATAACTTAACAATGTCCTCGCTGCCGGCTCAGTCCGAGCTGACTTTATGGTGGCGCGTTAGACGCGCGAACCGCAGCGTTGAAAGGGCAAGCGAACGTAACGACCGCGCTTCAAAGACCTGAGCATGCGCGGGACAACTTCCCGATATTTCCGCACCACCTTCAAAGCCCTTTGATGCAGAACTAGTGTCGCGCTCGCTGTGACAGGGGACGTCTCGACGATGCGAGCGACGATAAGATACGGCTACGCCGGACTATGTGCGGCGATCCTCGTGCTCGCGGCGGCGTCACAGAACGCGCTTGCCCAAGACAAGTCCGCCGATCCGCAATCCTGCGCCAACGACGCGATGATCGTGTTCGACGCGTCGGGCTCAATGGGCACGACGGACCGCTCGCTCAAAGTCCCGCGCATCGACGGCGCCAAACGCGCCATGGGACGCGTCATTCCCGACGTGGCGCATCTGCGCCGCCTCGGCCTCATCGTCTACGGCGAAGGCGAATACAATGACTGCAACACCATCGAACTGCGCTTGAAGCCGACGCCGGATGCCGCCGCGACGCTGCTTGGCGAAGTTGCCAAGATCGATCCGCGCGGCCGCACGCCGCTGACCGCATCCGTCAAGCAGGCGGCTGATGTTTTAGACTTCCGCAACCGCCCCGGCACCATCGTGTTGCTGACCGACGGCGAAGAAACCTGCGGCGGCGATTCGTGCAAGCTCGCGGCGCAACTCAAGAAGCAGGCGAAAGATTTGACGATCCACGTCATCGGCTATCGCCACGAAACCGAAGGTTACTTCACCTCGCGCTGCATGGCCGATGTAACCGGCGGCGAATACGTCCGCGCGACCAACGAGCAAGAACTCGTCGAAGCGCTGCGCAAGACGCTCGGCTGCCCGTTCGTCACGGAATTCATGCCGCCGCGCGCAATGCGCGTCGCCGCTCGCCAGTCGCACCCGCCTTTGTGCGCGCCAAAATAAAAAACGCTGGCGCACATCGCGCACCAGCGTTTTTAATTCAGGCACTTTCGAAGCGGTGATTACCCGGCCTTCTTGGCGTTGTGCTCTTTCTTCGCGATCTTGGCTTCGCGCTTGGTTGCGTTTTCGATCTTGCGTTGGCGCGCCTGAATTTTGCGGCGGCGCAAATTTGACATAGTCGGCATGGTGACGTCCTCCTGTTTGCCCGCGTTGTCCAAGGGATCGCGGCGGCTGTCAATGCGCTTCGCCGCGAAATTGTGGCACGAGCGAGCGCCATATCCCCAAAATGCGCGATTGGCCGCAATCTGCGCCGATTTGGCATGGCAACCTCGAATTTGCGTCCCGCGCGAGATGCGTTAAACAAGCCGCGCGAGATCGCCATTGCAATTCAGGAGACACCATGCGCGCCGCAAATTTTCATCGCACGCTCCTCGCCGCCGTCGGCGCCTTAACGATCGCTGCCACGTCGCCGGTCGCCGTTTGGGCCGAAGGTGCAGCCAAGCCCGCTGCCACGACGACTGACAGCGGCCTGCAGATCATCGACAATGTCGTCGGCAAATTTGCACAACCCAAAACCGGGCAGACGTGCGTGATGCACTATACCGGCTGGCTGTACAAAGACGGCAAAAAGGGCGCGAAGTTCGACTCCTCCGTCGACCGCGGCCAACCATTCGAATTCCGCATCGGAACCGGCCAGGTGATCGCAGGTTGGGATGAAGGCGTGTCGACGATGAAAGTCGGCGGCAAGCGCACGCTGATCATTCCGCCGGAACTCGGCTATGGCGCAAGCGGCGCCGGTGCATCGATCCCGCCGAACTCGACTTTGATTTTCGATGTCGAGTTGCTCGGTGTCCGCGGCGGCTAAGCCAGCGCGCTAACATACAAGGACATGACAATGACCACGACCACCGCATCGGGCCTGCAGATCATCGATACCAACGAAGGCACCGGCGCGTCTCCGAAGACCGGAGAGACATGCGTAATGCATTACACGGGCTGGCTCTATAAGGACGGCGCAAAGGGGGCGAAGTTCGATTCCTCCGTCGATCGCGGCGATCCCTTCGAATTCACGATCGGAGTCGGCCAAGTCATCAAGGGTTGGGACGAAGGCATTGCGTCGATGAAAGTCGGCGGCAAGCGCACGCTGATCATCCCGGCCAACCTCGGATACGGCGCACGTGGCGCCGGCGGCGTTATTCCGCCGAACGCCACGCTGCTGTTCGATGTCGAGTTGCTCGACATCGTGTGAGACCAATTCTTGCAATGAAACGGATGCGGCGCGGAGCATTCACTCTCGCGCCGCTTTCACGCAAGCGCAATCAATGTGCGCTGACGCCCGGATTGTCCTTCATCGCTTTTTCGGAGAGTGAACCGGACTCTGGCTTTGCTGTCGGATTGGCTGTCTTGCCCGACCTATCGCTATTAACGCCTGGCTGATCCTGCATCGCCTTTTCCGACAGCGATCCCGACATCGGCTTTGCGGTTGGATCGGCCGTAGTGCCGCCCTTCGTGCCGGGCAAATCTTTCATCGCTTTCGCTGCGAGACTTGAATCTTCAGCGGCCACTGCAAACGTTGTGCTCAGGGCAAGCGCCATCGCTGCCAGAAGTGATGCCTTCATAGCGTTCTCCTTGGATTTATGAATTTCGAAATGCGTTAATCGATGTTTCAGGACCACGCCTCGAAACGCTTCGGTTCGGTGCGGGTCACGCAATTGAATTCGTAAATCGGCGGCTTTCGTTACAAGCTTTCAAACAAATCCAAAAAATAATTCTGCCATTGAACCAATTGGCGGCTAGGCGCGACGAACTCTGACACGTGCCGCTGCATATCGTCCCGCGCCTGTTCCAAAGGGAACTGCCGTTGTGGGCATTCGTTGTCATTGATGCTCGGAACAATCGTATGAGGAGAAATTTCGAGATGAAACAGTCTGTCTTAATTGCCGCGGCTTTCGGTGCAGCGCTTTCGTGCACATCATCTGCGAATGCCGCGGGCACGGACCCGACCGGCGTATGGCTCGATGATACCGGTCGTGGCGCCATCGAGATCAAGCCGTGCGGCAACGGCCTTTGCGGATATGTCGTCGCGGTTAAAAGCGCCGACGACACCAAAGGATGCGGCAAGCAGATTATCGGTGATGCCAAACCCGTCAGTGGCGGCCGTTGGGACAACGGTTGGATCTATTCGCCTGAGAAACGCAAAAACTACGACGTCGAATTAAAGCCGATGCCGAATGGCACGCTGCGCGTCGTCGGCTATGCCGGCACGAAATTGTTTTCGCGTACGATGATCTGGACGCAAGCGCCTGCTGATTTAAAGCGGTGCGATAGCGTGGACGCCAAAGCACCTGCCGCGTCCGAAGCAGCCGCCGCGCCGGTCAAGACGGCACCCGTCGTCGCGGCGACTGAGAAACTTGCTGAGCAGCCGAAGGCCGTCGCGACCACACCGGATCAAACGAAGACCGAAACAGCGAATGTCGAACCTACCAATCCTGCGCCGGATGATGCAGGACCAGCAGCCAAGCCGGACACGACAGTTGAAAGCGGCGAAGAACCCGGCGAACGCAGCGGCGGCCAGCGTCTTAAAATCGGTGATCTCGATCTCGACAAGGTGCTGACGCGCACGGCCTCGGGCAAGTGCAAGCTCGATCTGCCGTGGGTCAAAGTGAAGTTCGATTGCGAGCGCTAAGTGCGCTCGCGGTCGAGTTCCTACCGCTTTCGCCTAGAGCATCGGATCGAACGTGCCGCCGAGTGGCTCGACGGCCTTGATCGCCGGTTTGGCGGAACGGCGCGGCGGCGATTTCTTCATGGCAGCGCGCTTGTCATCGGTCGCTGGCTTTTCGGCTATGGCCGGTGCGGCCGCGTCTGTTGGCTGAGCGTCGTCAGGCAGCGAACCCGTTGCTCCGGAAGTGGTTGATTGTTCGGTTGCTGTCGCGGATTTGGCAGCCGACGGAGCATCCGTCGCAGCTTTAGCGTCAGCAGTCGAATTGGCGCGGCTGGCGGCCGCCACTTCGTCCATCAGTTCTTGCGCCTTGGCCTTCAATTCGGCGTGGTCGGCAATTTCTTCGGCGAGGCGGTCTTCCGTTTCCCGCATCGCCGTTTCAGTCGCTGAAAGCTGTTGTTTTGCAGCGGCGAGTTCGGCACGCAGTTTTGCGTCGCCGTTGGTCGCTGCGTCTCTAACGGCGGCTTGTTTCGCCGCCTCAAGCGCGCGCACCCGGCGCTCGGCGAGTTGTGCCTTATCCTTGAACGTCCGGGCTTCGTTGCGTGCCGCCGTCAAAAGCTGCGACGCCTCGGATAGCTGCTCTTCGCGCAAGTTCGTCTCCAGCGACTGCCAGACCGCGGCACCGGTCGACAGAGCTGCGACGCCAAATAGACCGGAAATGAAAAGCGAGCGCTGCAACATCGAAAGCCTCAAAAATGCGTTTGACGACTGTCTATCGCAAAATGAACGCTAAGAGTATGGCAGCGCAGAAAAATCCTGCGCATAATGGTGCTTTGCCGACACGAAAAAGCCGGGCGCGCCTTTGCACCCGGCTCTACTGACCGGCTGAGCCGGCCAAATCGTCGCGACGTGTTAGATGAGGTCGATTTCGGCAGGCAGGTACGACGTCACTTCGAGGCCGACTTCCTGCTCGCGAACGGCGGGTTTGGTCCAGATCTTCATGATGTGTATCCTCCATCATATGTTTGCGGGAGCATTGCTCTCCACGTAACCGTTAATGTAGTAAATCGGTTCGATAACGTCCAATCGCGATCGCGTGACAAATCCATAAGAGCGACTGATTGCAGGCCTTGCAATCGCTGATCGTTGGGCGGATATCATCGCCTACGCACAGACACGACCGGAGTTACGTCAATGCCGATGCCTGGCCCCGAAATCGAGCGCATGATCAAAGCCAAGTTCCCCGACGCGACAGTCACCCTGACCGACCTTGCAGGCGACAACGACCACTGGGCGGCACACGTCGTAACGCAGGCCTTCAAAGGCAAAAGCCGGGTGCAGCAGCACCAGATGATCTATGAGGCGCTCGGCGGCCGCATGGGCGGCGTGTTGCACGCGCTGCAGCTGACGACGGCCATTCCGTCCGATTGACGGAAGCCACCGGCTGCACCACATCTGACGCAAGCCGCTTGGGCCACGTCCCTAACATGCCCAGCCCAGACGCAATTCAAGGAGCACGCCCCATGTCCGCCGACGCAACCCAAGCCCTGATCGCCAAAACCATCGCAGACAACGATATCGTGCTCTTCATGAAGGGGACGCGGCAGTTTCCGCAGTGCGGATTTTCCGCGACCGCCGCCAAAATTCTCGACCACCTCGGCGTGCAGTTCAAAGACGTCAACGTCCTGGATGACATGGGAATTCGTGATGGCATCAAGGCATTTTCGAATTGGCCAACTATTCCGCAGCTTTACGTCAAAGGCGAATTTGTCGGTGGATGCGATATCATGCGCGAAATGTTCCAGGCCGGCGAATTGCACGATCTGATTTGCCAGAAGGGCATTCCGCATACTCATCATCACGGCTGAGGGCACTAACAGGTGCGCTGAAACTATCGGCGGGATGTTCCGGCATCCCGCCCTTATTTTGCCCGAACGGGATGGTGCTTGAATTGACGGGCGTGATGATACGCCCGCAGATGTGAAACGCTCTGCAACGTCGGCCGCAGCGACGGGAAAAGCATTGTAATGACGGCAATGTACCAGCGCAGCCGGCGGTTCTTCCTGAGCCTCACCATTTTGGCGGCAAGCGTCTGCCTAGCTCTCGGCATTACGCTGCCGATTTTGAAGCTGACACAGTTCGCCTTCTGGGAAACCGAGCATTCGCTGATATCGACGGTCAGCGTGCTTCTGCGCGACGGACAGACGTTCCTTGGCGGCGTGGTTCTCGTATTCTCTGTTCTGCTGCCGATCACAAAGCTGCTTTACCTGCTGCTCGTCTCGACGTTGCCGCCGGCCGAGATCGTGCGCCAGCACAAGCGCCTTCGCGCCCTCGAATGGCTCGGCAAATGGTCGATGCACGACGTGCTCGTATTGGCGCTGACGATTTTCTTCGTCAAAAGCCAGGGCGTCTATGACGCGGCCAGCCTCAACGGCGTCTATTTCTTCACCGCCGCCGTGTTGCTGATGATCTTATCATATGCGTGGATCCGCACCGATGGCATGGCGGCGGCGCCTGAGATCACACCGGTTCTGCCGCAACCGGACACGAGCAATGGACCGTCGCCGCGCAGCGGCATTCGCACGTTTGCGCTGAGCTTCCTGATCATCCTCGCAACCGTGTTTTTCGCGCTCGGCATCATCATGCCGACGATCCGCTTCACGACCGTTTACGTCTGGACGAACGAGCACTCGATCCTGACGATCATCTACGCGCTCTTCGAGAACGACGAGTTCTTCCTCTGCGCTGTCGTTTTTGCTGTGTCGATTTTCTTTCCGTTCCTGAAGCTGTTCTACTTGCTAACGCTCATCACGTCGCACGACATGTCGGCTGAGTTTCGCACCAAATCAATTGCGACGATGGAGTGGCTTGGGCGTTATTCAATGACCGATGTCATGGTGCTGGCCCTCATGATTTTTTACGTCAATTCTTCGGGCTACACCGAGGCTCGCGTATTACCCGGCGTCTACTTCTTCGCGGCCAGCGCGCTGATGACGATGCTTGCCTACGGCTGGGCAAACGCAAGCCCGCCGGAGCGCCGCAGACGTGCAAAGGGAGGTGGGCCAGCCCTCTCTATTGCACCGCAAGCAAAGCGCAGCAGAGCGGCTTGATCGAGATCGGCTGCAGCGTGTACACGCCTGCTCTGATCAGTCGCTGGGCCAAGCGGGTAAAAAAAGGGGCCGGCACCAACGTGCCAGCCCCTTTTAAATTGAAACCTGCGCACCGATTAGCGCGAGTAGAATTCGACGACCAGGTTCGGTTCCATTTGAACTGGATACGGCACGTCAGCGAGCGCCGGGATGCGCGTCAGCGATGCCGTCATCTTGTTGTGGTCGGCGTTGACGTAGTCCGGCAGATCGCGCTCGGAGCTCTTGATGGCTTCGAGAACGAGTGCAAGCTGCTTCGCCTTCTCGCGCACTTCGATAACGTCGCCGACTTTGACGCGATAGCTCGGGATCGTTACGCGCTGACCGTTGACCGAGACGTGTCCGTGCGACACGAACTGGCGCGCGGCGAATACGGTCGGAACGAACTTAGCACGGTAGACGAGCGCGTCGAGGCGGCGTTCAAGAAGGCCGATCAGATGCTCGGACGTTGAACCCTTCATCGACGAGGCTTCGGCATAGATCGTGCGGAACTGGCGCTCGGAAATCGAGGCGTAGTAGCCTTTCAGCTTCTGCTTGGCTTTCAACTGCTGGCCGAAGTCGGACGTCTTACCGACGCGGCGCTCGCCGTGCTGGCCCGGACGGCTCTCGCGGCGATTGAGCGGGCTCTTCGGACGGCCCCAGATATTCTCGCCAAGACGGCGGTCAATCTTATGCTTGGCGCGAATGCGCTTGGTCATAGTCTAGCACTCCATAAAAGATGAAGGCGCCGGGTGGATTCCCGGCACCCGCCAGCGAACTGGCTTGGAGCGCCCCCTCCTCTGCCCTCTCTCGAGAGCCGACAGGTATGGACCTTCAACAGTCCCACCCCGGGTGCGCAGAAAACAAACGCGGGCCCTAATGGCCCGCGAATGTTGCGGCTTGATACCGCCGTATAGGCAAAACGTCAACCAGTCCTGCTGCCTGACGGGCGCTTAAGGCGTCGCAGGCTGTGCTGCAGGCTTGGCAGCCGCCGCGGCCGGTTGCGTTGTCTTCGGCGCGGTCGTCGTATTGGTCGAACCCGTCGCCGCCGGAGCGCCTACCGGTGCCTGTGGCGCCGCAGCAGCCTGTGGAATCGCCGGGCTTTGGGCGACGTAAGCCGCAATCATTTCCTTAACCTTTTTACCCTGCTCGGCCGTGCATGTCTGGGCCGGACGGGGCTTGCCCTCGTCGACGACGACTTCCTTGTCGCCCTCCTTTTCGACCAGCTTGATCTTGCCGGTCAGCAGCATGACGGTCGTCAGGTGCAACTGGCTGATGTAGACCATCTGCTGCGGGGTCCATTTCTTCTTGGCATCCTCGCGGCGCATCAACGCACGGTGATTTTCGACCTGATCTTCGCGCAATTCGCAGACCTGCGCGTGGGCTGACAGCCGGCCCGCCTTGATCACCTCGCGCGCCACTTCGACCGGGACAAGAACCTCGTCCTTCTTCCTCTTGTCGATCTGAATGACGGTGCCGTCCGGCTTCGAAAACTGCTGCGGAGTCAGTGACCACGCATAATCCATGAACGACTTGATGGCTCCTTCGCTGAGTTCCTGAGCGCTTGCGGATTGCACCGCAGCTCCCATCGTCAGCGCCATGGCGCCCGCCAACACAATCCCCGCCCTCGCGTTCATCCGCTTCTCCAACTGAGCCTCTGTGATTTCTTCGTTCCGGAGGGCCGCCGTAAGCTCCGTTGACCGGGCCTTGGACAGCACGCCTCAGCTCTAGGGTATGCCTGCCGCGTCCAGCCAAACCTGCCGCGTTGCATTGGCCCATTATGCCTCTTCAATTGGCATCGCTCGGCCCAAAACTTGGCCAGTTTAAGGCACTTCTAATTTACCCTTACGGCGTGCCCCTTTGCCCTGTGCGAGCGTGGCAACAATGCCACGAAGCGTCCGAACCTCCTGCTCCGTAACATTAGAACGCGAAAACAACGTCCGGATGTTCTGGATGACGGTCGGCCGCCGGTGTTCGGGGTTAAAAAAGCCGAGCGCGGCCAACTCGCGTTCCAGATGCTCGAAAAATCCGAGCAGTTCTTCTTTGGTTGCCGAACGGTCGCGGCCCATGTTGACGCCTTCTGCCATCGGCTTTTCGAAGGTCGTCACACGGCCGAGACTACGGCCGGGGTCGCCGCGCATCCATTCGTATCCCATCAGCAAAACGGCCTGCGCAAGGTTCAGCGACGCAAAACGCGAATTGACCGGTATCATCACAAGCGCGTCGGCGTTTGCGACTTCGCTTGTCTCAAGTCCGTTGCGTTCGCGGCCAAACAGGATGCCGCAGCGTTCGCCACGGCCAATGCGGGCGCGCATTTCGGCGATCGCCTGTTCCGGCGTCATCACCGGCTTGCGCAGATCGCGCTGCCGCGCCGTCGTGGCACACAACCAGTTGAGATCGGCGATGCTGTCATCAAGCGATGCGAATGCACGCGCGTCATCAATGATGTAGTTGGCACCCGAGGCCGCGATCCGGGCCTTTTCATTCGGCCATCCATCGCGCGGATTGACGAGGCGCAGATCATCGAGCCCGAAGTTGGCGCACGCGCGCGCCACCATGCCGATGTTATCGGCGAGCTGCGGCTCCATCAAAATGACCGACGGCGTTTCGCCCTCACCCGCGACCGCCTCGCCTTGCATTTCCGCACGCCGGATGCCGTGGCGCAGTTTTCTGATGACGCGCCGGGCCCAGAACCAATAGTTCTCACCCGACCATTGCTTGGCGAGCGTTTCGAGACAGGGTGTTGAAACCGTCGCCACGCCTTGCCCCTGCAGCCGGATCGCACCGTCGCCGACGACGACTTCCTTGTGATGCAGGATGTATTGATCGAGCGTTTCAAGACCGAGCATTTCAGTGCGCCGCTTGCATCCGGGACACGATGCCTGATCTGGAATGCAGCGAACCTCAGCGCAGTATTGAAGAACGGTATCGAGCGTGTCGCGCGTGAGACACGCCAAGTTCAATGCAGCCAGACCCTGGTCGATCGTCGCCGAATGGCAGGCGTGAATGACCTCACTGACGGCGACGCTGCTGCCGGCGATGTTCGGCACAGCCGGCGACGTCGCGCTGATCTGAATGGACAATGCGGAAGTATCCGGCGGCTGCAACGCGTTGGCCTCCTTCGGGGCGCGGACGTGGGTTCGGGTCCATCGATACGGCGTTGCGGCCGATAAATCACCCCTCTCGTGACGATGCCGCATCGCCGGTCCGCGGCGCGGCGGCCGCGATAGTTTAGGAAATCTTAGCCTAAAACTGGCACCCTCGCGGGATCGTTGGCCACTGTTTGGCTCGCGGGTTGCCAAGCCGGCACTCCCGGCATCCTACCGCGCCGCCTTGCCATCACATGGAATTTCCGATGTTGCCAAACCCGACGTCGTCAGCCGCGCAGAACCTGAGCGACGGTATTGGAGCGTTCGCAAAGCGCTTCTCGGGGATTGATTGGGTCATGGTCGCGGCCCTCGCAATGCTGGCATTCTGGGTTGCGACGTTTGCCACCAGTATTGGCACCTCTGGCGGGTGGCTGCTCGAAGCCAATGGAAACCCAGCGAATAACGATTTCAACAATGTCTACACGGCAGGGCAGCTTGTGTTGGCCGGCGAACCGGCCGCGGCCTACGATTGGGACCGCCACAAGCAAATGCAGCGCGAGCTGACGGGTGACGTTAAAAGCGCATTTTTCCCCTGGCCTTATCCTCCGACTTTTTTGTTTATCGCGTCGATCCTGGCTTTGATGCCGTACGCGGTGTCGATGTTTACATGGGCCGTTGCGACATTCGCGATGTACGCGATCGCGTTGCAACGGATCACGCCGACATCGACTCAGTTTGCCGTTCTGCTTGCCACACCGGCTGCGTGGTTCAGTATGTTCGTCGGCCAGAATGGTGCGTTCACCGCGGCCCTCGTTGGATTTGCACTGGTGACGCTTCCGTCGCAGCCGGTCATCGCCGGCATCTGCATCGGACTGCTATCCTATAAGCCGCACCTCGGACTGCTATTCCCGATCGCGTTGGCGGCAGCCGGCCATTGGCGCGCATTCTTTGCAGCTGGCGTGACCGTCGCAGCGCTCGCTATTGCTTCGGTGCTCGCTTACGGCACCGGACCGTGGCTCGCCATGCCGGCACAATTGGAGCACGTCATGGCGATCGTCAAAGTCGCCGACTATCCGCAGCGCCTCCAAAGCGTATTTGGACTATCGATAAGTCTTGCTCTGCCGCCTCAAGTTGCCTCAGCACTGCAACTGCTGCTGCTGCTAGGGCTTGCGGCGGCCACCGCCTGGATTTGGAAGCAAAAGGACGTCGCCTATGACCTGAAAGCCGCGTTCCTGGTTGCTGCCCTGACGCTCGCCAGCCCGTACCAGTTTGTGTACGATCTGCCGGTGCTGACGATCGCGCAGGCATTTTTCTTGCGCTATTTGTGGCGCGAGAACGCACTCGGCTTGACCGATATCTGCATGCTCATTCTGGTGAACGAGCTCGTATATCTTTACGCCTCGTTCTCAATCCCGCTCGGCCAATTTGCAAGCATGGTTCTTGCGGGCTACGTGCTGCATAAGATTCGCCAAAACCTGGCTCAGCAATCAGATCGTCAGCGCCCTGCCGCTAATTTGGGCAGAACCTGCATCGATAGCCCCGCGCTATCGGCTTAAAATCGGGTTTCAGGGCCGCCAGCGCTGGCCAACGGCTCCGCCGAAGGTTTGCTTCGCAGCGCAATATATTCTGATATTGTCCGGCCAAATTTCACCACCGGACAAGGTTCTCCCATGCAGAAAATAAAGGTTACGGGCACGGTCGTCGAGTTGGACGGCGATGAGATGACGCGCATCATCTGGAAGCTGATCAAAGACAAGCTGATCCACCCGTATCTCGACGTCACCCTCGAATATTACGATCTCGGCGTCGAACATCGCGACGCGACGTCCGATCAGGTCACGGTCGACGCGGCGAATGCCATCAAAATGCACGGCGTCGGCGTTAAGTGCGCGACGATTACGCCCGACGAAGCCCGCGTCAAAGAATTCAATCTCAAGGAAATGTGGAAGTCGCCGAATGGCACGATCCGCAATATCCTTGGCGGCGTGATCTTCCGCGAGCCGATCATCTGTAAAAACGTGCCGCGCCTCGTGCCCGGCTGGACACAGCCGATCATCGTCGGCCGCCATGCGTTCGGCGACCAGTACAAAGCAACCGATTTCAAATTCCCCGGCAAAGGCACGTTGACGATCAAGTTCGTCGGCGAAGACGGCAACGTCATCGAAAAGGAAGTGTTCAAGGCCCCCGGCTCCGGCGTCGCGATGGCGATGTACAATCTCGACGACAGCATCCGCGAGTTCGCGCGCGCATCGATGAATTACGGTCTCGCGCGCAATTACCCGGTTTACCTCTCGACCAAGAACACGATCCTCAATGCCTACGACGGCCGGTTCATAGATTTCTTCCAGGAAGTCTTCGACGCCGAGTTCAAGGCCGAGTTCGACACGCGGAAGCTCGTTTACGAACACCGCCTGATCGACGACATGGTCGCGTCCGCGATGAAGTGGTCGGGCGGCTACGTCTGGGCGTGCAAGAACTACGACGGCGACGTTCAGTCTGACACCGTTGCACAAGGCTTCGGCTCGCTTGGCCTGATGACCTCGGTCCTGCTGACGCCCGACGGCAAGACGATGGAAGCTGAAGCAGCCCACGGCACGGTCACGCGGCACTACCGCGAACACCAAAAGGGCAAGGAGACGTCGACCAACGCGATTGCTTCGATTTTTGCGTGGTCCCGGGGCCTTATCCATCGCGCCAAGCTCGACAACAACGATGCCTTGCTGAATTTTGCAACGACGCTCGAAAAGGTCTGCGTCGATACTGTCGAGTCGGGGTTCATGACCAAGGACTTGGCGCTTCTCGTCGGCCCCGATCAGAAGTGGCTGTCGACGACGGGCTTCCTCGACAAGGTTGACGAGAATCTCAAGAAAGCGATGGCGTAGACGTTCCCGAACCCGCAGAACTTCCGCGATCAGCGGCCCGCTCTCGAATGAAAGGGTCGCTGATCGATCGGTCACGGCTTCGCCAAGCGATCATGCGACAACGATTGCCCTCTTCGACGGTGATCGGATCGGCGCCGCTGATCGCGCCTACGGGCATTCGCGCGAGCGAAGATAGCGGGCGTTGATCCACCCCCACTTTGTGCCGTGCTCTGTCGACGCCGATACGCGGCACCAGCGATTGCAAGGCCCGGCCTTTCCAAAAATAACTTCTGAACTGTTGGCAAAGCGGGCGAGCATAGGTGCGCGGGCACTCGGGTTTGCGCGCAAATTCAACGAATCTGACGGCGGCACATTGGCCATACCATAGCAAACGCCCGCCGTCGTTGCGAAAGCTGGTGCGGCCGCGGTTCCGGTAATCACGGCAAAAAGAATGACGGCAGCCTTACGCATTACACGCTCCACCTACATTTGACAGGATCGTCATAGAAGGCGATCGCTGAATGCGCGCTGAACAAAAAAACACGCCCCATCGCTGAGGCGTGTTGTTTGTCTTTGGCGAATGACGCGCTCGGCTATTTGCCGGCATTCTCCCTGATCTTATCGTTTACCGCGGCCTGCATCTTCGCATTCATCACGTTGAAGTCGTTGCGGAGCTTGTCGCAAGCTTCCTTCTCTCCGTCGCACACAATCTCCATGTGCAGCACGATGTTGTCGCCTTCCTTGCTCTGCTTGCGGCAGACGGCTGCGGGGTAAGCTGGATGACCGTTCGTTGTGAACGTGTACATCACGGTTGGCGCGTCTTTGCTGTCGGCAAACGCGATGTAGTCGGTACTCTTGTATGTTTCGATCAGCTTCTTGTCGGTCGAATAGCGCGTGAAAAGCTCTTCAGCCTTGCCGGCGGTTTCACCGCAGAACTGCGTCGCAGCGGCGAGCGTTGGGCCTGCAGCTGGCGCCGGCGTTGCAGCCGGTTTGACAATGTCGTCGGCTGCGATGGACGGTGACGCAAATGCTAGAAGCGTGGCAACCGCCAGCAGACAGGCGCGAAACGCAGAAAGATAGGCAGGCATTGTAGATTCCTCCGAGGTGATTTTTTCCCGCTTATAGCGCGACGGACCCGGCCGTCGTGTGAAAAATTGGAAAGCGTTAGCCGGCCAGCGCTGCCTCAATTGCAGCCAGCGCGTCTCCGGCCTTCGTTCCGTCAGGACCGCCCGCTTGCGCCATGTCCGGCCGCCCGCCACCTCCCTTGCCACCGAGCGCTTCGGCACCTGCCTTTACCAAGTCGACAGCACTCCAGGTCTTGACGAGATCGTCGGTGACGCCGACCGCAAGGCCCGCTTTCCCGTCCTCGGTCACACCGACAACGGCCACGACGCCAGAGCCGACCTGCTTCTTGCCGTCGTCGATCAACCCGCGCAGGTCCTTCGGGTTCAGACCCTGGACGGTGCGCGCAAAAAGCTTGATCGCGCCGATCGTCTTGACCGCGTCGCCACCTGTCCTCCCACCGGACGCCGCCGCGCCGCCACCGCCGCTGCCGAGCGCAATCTGGCGCTTCGCGTCGGCGAGCTGTTTCTCCAGCGCTTTCTTTTCGTCCATGAGCGCTCTGACGCGCTCCACGAGATCGTCCGGCCGCGTACGAAGCACGGCGGCCGCGTCACGCACGCGCTGATCCTGTTCCGCGAGATAGGCGCGCGCGCCTTCTCCCGTCAGGGCTTCTAAGCGGCGAACGCCAGCGGCACTGCCGCCTTCAGCGATCACTTTGACAAGACCGATGTCGCCAGTGCGTTGGACATGTGTGCCACCGCAAAGCTCGACCGACCATGCCTTGTTCGGGCGCGCAGCATCCGTACCGCGGCCCATCGATACGACGCGGACTTCATCACCGTATTTTTCACCGAACAGTGCCATCGCGCCCGACTCGCGCGCTTCATCGAGCGCCATCAGACGCGTCACGACGGGCGTATTCTCGATCAGCACCGTGTTGGCGATGTCCTCGACGGTTTTGATTTCATAGGACGACATCGGCTTCGTGTGCGCGAAATCGAACCGCAGACGGTCGGGTGACACGAGCGAGCCTTTTTGCGCAACGTGCGTGCCGAGCACCTGTCGCAGCGCTTCGTGCAGAAGATGCGTCGCGGAGTGATTGGCGCGCGTCGCGGAGCGCTTTGCGTGATCAACAACCAACTCGACGGCATCGTTGGCTTTGAATTGACCCGCTTCGACTTTGCCAAAGTGTACAAATAAATCGCCGAGTTTCTTGTGCGTTTCGGTGACACGGAATACGGCGCCGTTGCTGCCCTTTATGACGCCAGCATCGCCGACTTGGCCGCCGCTTTCGCCGTAGAACGGTGTCTGAGTGACGATGATCGCGCCTTCGTCGCCCGCGTTCAGCGTCTTCGCTTCCTTGCTGCCTTTTATGAGCGCCGAGACCACGCCTTCGGCCGTCTCGGTGTCGTAGCCGAGGAACTCTGTCGCGCCGATCCGATCCTTGATTTCGAACCAGATCGTTTCGGTCGCAGCGTCGCCGGAACCTTTCCAGGCCGCTTTCGCAGCGTCCTTTTGCTTCTTCATCGCGGCCTGGAAGGCTGCGGTATCGACGCTGATCCCGCGGGGGCGAAGCGCGTCTTCCGTCAGATCGAGCGGGAAGCCGTACGTATCATAGAGTTTGAATGCCACATCGCCCGGAAAGACTGCGCCGGACTTCAAGTCTCCGGAATTCTCGCTGAGCAACTTTAAGCCATTGTCGAGCGTCTTCTTGAATTTCGTTTCTTCGAGACGCAGCGTCTCAGTGATCAGTGCTTCCGCGCGGATCAACTCAGGATAGGCTTCGCCCATCTGGCGAGCGAGCGCCGGGAACAGTTTGTACATCACCGGGTCGCGTGCGGCGAGAATGTGCGCGTGACGCATCGCGCGGCGCATGATGCGGCGAAGCACATAGCCCCGGCCTTCGTTCGACGGCAGCACACCGTCGGCGATCAGGAAGCTCGACGCGCGCAAATGGTCTGCGATCACTTTGTGGCTGGCAGCCGCCTCGCCCTTCGCCTCGACACCGATCGCCGCAACTGACGCTGCAATCAGCGCCTGAAATAGATCGATGTCATAGTTGTCGTGCTTGCCTTGCAGGACGGCAGCGATGCGCTCGAGCCCCATTCCCGTATCAATCGACGGCTTCGGGAGATTGATACGATCGCCGGGTGCGCGCTGCTCGTATTGCATGAATACGAGGTTCCAGATCTCGATGAAGCGGTCGCCGTCGGCGTCTTCCGATCCCGGTGGCCCGCCCGCGATTTTCGGGCCGTGGTCGAAGAAGATTTCAGAGCACGGCCCGCATGGCCCGGTGTCGCCCATCTGCCAGAAGTTGTCGGCTGTCGGGATGCGGATGATACGGTCGTCACTGAGGCCGGCAATCTTTTTCCAGAGACCGTGCGCCTGATCGTCGTCGTGGTAGACGGTGACAAGCAGCCGCTTTTTATCGAGACCGTATTCTTTGGTGATTAGGTTCCAAGCGAGTTCGATCGCGCGATCCTTGAAGTAATCGCCGAATGAGAAGTTGCCGAGCATCTCGAAGAACGTGTGATGACGCGCCGTGTAGCCGACGTTATCGAGGTCGTTGTGCTTGCCGCCGGCGCGAACGCATTTCTGCGACGTGGTCGCGCGCGGAATGGCGCGCGTTTCCTGACCGGTGAAAACGTTCTTGAACTGCACCATGCCGGCGTTGGTGAACATCAACGTCGGGTCGTTGCGTGGCACGAGCGGCGACGACGCAACAACCTCGTGGCCATTTGTCTTGAAAAAATCGAGGAACGTTGAACGAATATCGCTGACGCCGGCCATGGTGGGCTTTCAAATCCTATCCAGAATCTCAAGGCCGCCGTTGTAGCGGCGGCCTTGTGGACTGTCCAGAAAACGGCAAAATAGCGGCCGATAAGCCTAGGCGCGCTTGCCTTTGGCGGCTTTTTTGGCGCTGGCATCCTCGTCAGGCAGCACGCCGTCGGCGTCGGGCTCTTCGCCGTCGTCCTCGCCCGGCTCGGCATTGACCAGCATCTTGTCGACGATCAGACCGGCGTTGGCGCGAATGGCGCGTTCGATCTCATCGGCGATCTTAGGGTTGTCCTTGAGGAACTGCTTGGCATTCTCACGGCCCTGGCCGATGCGATTACCGTCGTAAGACAACCACGCGCCCGACTTTTCGACGATACCGGCTTTGACGCCGAGGTCGACGAGTTCGCCAACCTTGGAGATACCTTCACCGTACATGATGTCGAATTCGACCTGCTTGAATGGCGGCGCCACCTTGTTCTTGACGACCTTGACGCGCGTCTGATTGCCAACGGCCTCTTCCTGCGCCTTGATCTGGCCGATGCGGCGGATGTCGAGACGCACAGAAGCATAAAACTTAAGCGCATTACCGCCTGTCGTCGTCTCTGGATTGCCGAACATGACGCCGATTTTCATGCGGATCTGGTTGATGAAAATGACCATCGTACCCGACTTGGAGATCGACGAGGTCAATTTACGGAGCGCCTGGCTCATCAAGCGCGCCTGAAGGCCAGGAAGTGAATCTCCCATGTCGCCTTCAAGTTCGGCCTTCGGCGTCAATGCCGCAACGCTGTCAACGACAAGCACATCGACAGCGCCAGAGCGCACGAGCGTGTCGGCGATTTCGAGCGCCTGTTCGCCCGTATCCGGCTGCGAGATCAGCAGGTCCTCGACCTTCACGCCGAGCTTGCGCGCATAGACCGGATCAAGCGCGTGCTCGGCGTCGATGAACGCACAGGTACCGCCCTTCTTCTGAGCTTCCGCGATGACTTGTAGTGTCAACGTCGTCTTGCCCGACGACTCGGGCCCATAGATTTCGACGACGCGGCCCTTCGGCAAGCCGCCGATACCGAGCGCGATATCGAGACCCAACGATCCCGTCGAAATGGCTTCGACATCGATCGTCTTATCATTGGCGCCGAGGCGCATGATCGACCCTTTGCCGAAATTCTTGTCGATCTGCGCGAGTGCCTGCTCCAGCGCCTGCTTCTTGTCCATTTTCCCCCCCTCGAACACCGTGAAGTCCGATCGTTCCATGTCCGTCACCCTAGGCTAAGCGTTGCGCATCAGCAATTTACCAAGGGTGTACTTTATTTGTTCTCCACAGTCAATCACGTTTTGTTCTCCCGCTCATCGACCGCCGATTTGCGCGGCGGTCGACCTCGATCAATCGCGTTACCCGATAAAGCGCGCGCCGATGTTACGGAAATTCGTCTTGATGCGGCGGACCGTGCCCGACTTCGAGCGCATCACGACTGTTTCGGTTTCCGCGAAATCACCGCGGAACCGGACGCCGTCCAGCAACGATCCGTCGGTCACGCCGGTTGCCGAGAACACAACATCGCCTGACGCCATGTCTTCGAGTTTGAACTTCTTTGTGATGTCCTTGATGCCCATCTTCTCGGCGCGGATGCGTTCTTCGTCTTTCATCGGCATCAAGCGGCCCTGTATTTGACCGCCGATGCAACGGAGTGCTGCCGCTGCAAGCACGCCTTCCGGCGCGCCGCCGGAGCCCATGTAAATGTCGATGCCGGTTTCGGCTGAGTCTGTCGTCCAGATCACGCCGGCGATGTCGCCGTCCGGGATCAACTGCACGCCAGCACCGGTTTCGCGCACGGCCTTGATCAATTCGGCGTGGCGCGGACGATCGAGAATGCACGCCATGATTTCGTTGATCGGCACGCCCTTGGCTTTGGCGAGTGCGTGCAAGTTATCGGCGGGCGAGGCGTCGAGATCGACGATGCCGTCGGGATACCCCGGTCCAATCGCGATCTTGTTCATGTACATGTCCGGCGCGTGCAGCAAGCCACCGCTCTCCGAGATCGCGAGGACGGCGAGCGCGTTCGGCATGTTCTTTGCGCAGATCGTCGTGCCTTCGAGCGGATCGACCGCGATATCGACGTCCGGTCCATTGCCAGTGCCGACTTTTTCGCCGATGTAGAGCATCGGCGCTTCATCCATTTCGCCTTCGCCGATGACGACAGTACCCGTTATCGAAACGCGGCCGAGCTCGCGGCGCATCGCATCGACAGCGGCTTTGTCGGCCGCTTTCTCGTTGCCGCGTCCGCGCAAACGCGCTGCAGCGATGGCCGCGGCCTCTGTGACGCGCGCGACTTCGAGAACCAGCACACGCTCAAGGCCACCCGACTGGCCATTTGCCGTTGCGCCGTTCGTTGGTTCTTTGCTCATACGTTTTCGACCGGCGCTGCGGCGCGGCTCCCTCGGTTCGTGAGTTTAAAGTTCTTCGATGCGGATCATTTGCGGACGCTCGGTCACCTTGCCGTCCTTCTCGATGGTCTCGAGGGCTTTGCGCATGGCTTCTTCGGTCGTCTCGTGGGTGATGATGATGACGGATGCGGGCGATTGTGGCGTTGGTGCAATGGCCTTGCCGGCTGTCGGCGGCACGACGGCACGATGCTGAACGATGCTCTCGAGCGAGATGTCGCGATCGCCCATGCGCTTGGCGATCGCCGCCATCGCACCTGGCTTATCGTGCAGCGCGAGCCGCACATAATAAGACCCGTAATGTGAATCGAGTTTGGCGCGTTTGTGGGTCTTCAACTGCGCACTTGGAGTGACGAACGGCGGCATGATGAAGCCGAAGCCGATGTCGATGATATCGCTTGCGACCGCCGACGCCGTCGGCTTTGCGCCAGCTCCTGCGCCGACAAGCAGAATGTTACCCGCGTAATCGCCGTCGATCGCGACAGCGTTGGTGACGCCTGAGACTTCAGCAATCGCTGAATCTTTATAGACCAGTGCAGGCGAAACGCGCGCTTCGATGCCGCTCTCGGTTTCGTGCGCGACGCCGAGCAGCTTTATCCGGTATCCAAGGCTGTCGGTCGCTTCGATGTCGGCCTGCGTGATCGACTGAATACCTTCGACGTGAATTTGGTCGAGCGCGACCTTAGTGCCGAACGCAAGGCTCGTCAGAATAGCGAGCTTATGCGCCGTATCGAAGCCGCCGATGTCGAACGTCGGGTCGGCCTCGGCGTAGCCGAGATCCTGCGCTTCCTTCAAGACATCGGCAAACGGCCGCTTTTCATTCTGCATCTGGGTCAGAATGAAATTGCAGGTGCCGTTGAGAATGCCGTAGACGCGCTTGATGCGATTGGCAGCGAGCGCTTCGCGCAACGTCTTGATGACCGGGATCGCGCCCGCAACGGCCGCTTCGAAATAGAGGGCGACGCCGTTCTTTTCAGCTAGGCGCGCAAGTTCGACGCCGTGCGTCGCAATCAACGCCTTGTTGGCGGTGACGACGTGCTTCTTCGCATTCAAAGCCGCTTCAACAGCCGTTCTCGCGACGCCGGTGTCGCCGCCGATCAATTCGACGAAGACGTTGTTCGATGGGTCTCTGGCAAGTTCGACGGGATCGTCGAACCAGGGATAATCCGTCAAGGAATCGCGACGCGCTTTCGACTTCGAGCGTGCCGATACGCCCGTCACCTTAATCTCGCGTCCGACGATGCCCTCCATGTGCGCGCGATTGGCGCGCAACAAGTCGAGAAGGCCGCCGCCAACCGTGCCGAGTCCGGCAATTCCGAGTGTGAGAGGCTGTGACATTGTGCGATCTGACTACTGACTGGCGTGAGATGAGGTGGGCGTTTCCGGCGCCATAGGCACGCCGGTATACTCGGAAAAGAGCTTCTTGATCGAGCGCGCCGCTTGGCGAATGCGTTGCTCGTTCTCCACAAGCGCCACGCGAATATAGCCTTCGCCATGTTCGCCGAAGCCGACGCCTGGCGAGACCGCAACGTCGGCTTTCTCGATCAGCAACTTTGAGAACTCGACGGAGCCGAGCGCTTTGAACGGCTCGGGCACAGGCGCCCATGCAAACATCGTTGCCGGCGGCGATGGAATATGAAAACCGGCGCGATCAAAGCTGTCGACGAGGATGTCGCGGCGGCTCTTGTAGAGCGCGCGGATTTCATCGACGCAGTCCTGCGGACCGTTTAAAGCGGCAGCGGCCGCGACCTGGATCGGCGTAAAAGCACCGTAATCGAGATAAGACTTCACGCGCGCGAGCGCACCGATCAGTCGTTCATTGCCGACCGCGAACCCCATACGCCAGCCCGGCATATTGTACGTCTTCGACAGCGACGTGAACTCGACCGCGATGTCCTTCGCGCCTTCGACCTGCAGGATCGATGGCGGCGGCTTGCCGTCGAAGTAAAGCTCGGCGTACGCGATGTCAGACAGAATATAGATGCCAAGCTTTTTCGCCTGGGCAACGGCAGCTTTGTAGAAGTCGAGATCGGCGACGATCGCGGTCGGGTTCGACGGGAACGAAATGACGACCGAAAGCGGCTTCGGGATCGAGTGCTTCACCGCGTGCTCGACGGCACGGAAATAATCGTCGCCGCAGCTCGCTGGGATTTGCCGGATCGTTGCGCCAGCGATGATGAATCCGAAGGCATGGATCGGATAGGTCGGGTTCGGCACAAGGATCACGTCGCCCGGCGAGCAAATCGCCTGCGCCATGTTGGCGAAGCCTTCCTTGGAACCGAGCGTTGCGACGACCTCGGTCTCGGGATCGAGTTTAACGCCGAAGCGGCGCTCATAGTAGGCGGCCTGCGCCCGGCGCAGACCGGGTATGCCCTTCGACGCAGAGTAGCGATGGGTTCGCGGCTTATTGATCGTCTCTATGAGCTTGTCGACGATGTGCCGCGGCGTCGGCATATCCGGATTGCCCATGCCGAGGTCGATAATGTCGGCCCCGCGCGCACGCGCTGCCGCCTTCAGCCGGTTGACCTCGGCGAAGACATAAGGCGGCAAGCGCTTGATGCGGTGAAATTCTTCAGTCAAATCCGTGGCTCTCGATGGTGTCGTAATTGTCTGTTAGGCAGGACGCCTAACGGAAGGGGCGCGCATTAACCGCGACCGTATGCGGGTGCCCGCCGCCCTCTTTACGCGCCCGGACGGAGGCGCGTCCAGTGTATCTCTTCGTGTCGCAGCAGCGCATGCACAACGTCCGTCTACGCCCAATGGCTTACGCGATTCGGCTTGATATCGAGGCCCGGCGGGAGCAGTCTTTCAGTGCGTGAAACGGTCGTGGGAGCGGCTGGCGCGCGACTCGGCCGGTTTTGCCCGCCGATGCTTAAAAAAGTGAGGCGAATCCAAGAATGCAGCAGGAAAAACCTGAGGCGCCTTCCCCGTTCTCAAATTATCTGATCTCCAACCCGGAAGAGTTTGCGGCCAACATCCTCAAAGTCTTCGAAAAGGGCGGCGAGGCGCTATCCCGCTTGGCCGACAGGCCGGATTCAAAGGGCGGACCCTACTCGATGGCGAGCGAGCTATCGGCAGCGTCCGACACCCTCACCGCCCTTGCCCGGCAGTGGCTTTCCGATCCCGTCCGTCTGGCGGAAGCGCAGTCGCACTTCGTCGCGCAGTTCGGAGCGCTCTGGAACAATGTGCTGATGCGCATGATGGGTATGCCCGTCGCGCCTCTGATCGAACCGGCGACCAACGACAACCGGTTCAAAGATCCGGAATGGACGCACAATCCATTCTTCAATTTTTTTAAGCAGGCCTACCTGCTCGCCTGCCAGTGGGCCGAGGACCAATTGAAGAACACGCCCGGCATGTCCGAGCGTGAGCGCCACCGCGCGGAATTCTATCTCCGCCAGATGACCAGCGCCTATTCGCCATCCAACTTCATGGCCACGAACCCTGAGGTGTTGCGCGAGACGTTCAAGTCGAACGCCCGCAACCTGGTCAACGGCGTCTCGATGCTGGCCGAAGATATGAACCGGTCGAAGGATCTGATGAAGATCAGCCAGACCGATTCGACCGCCTTCGAACTCGGCCGCAATCTCGCGACGACGCCCGGCAAGGTCGTCTTCCAAAACGATCTGCTGCAGCTCATTCAGTTCTCGCCGACGACCGATAAGGTGCGCGAACGGCCGATCATGATGATCCCGCCGTGGATCAACAAATATTACATCCTCGATCTGACGGCGCAAAAAAGCTTCATCAAATACGTCGTCGATCAAGGCTTCACCGTGTTCGTCGTCTCATGGGTCAACCCGGACGAGAGCCTCGCCGACAAAACCTTCGAAGACTACATCCTCGAAGGCATTCTCCAGGCCGCAGAGGCGGTGCGCCGCGAAACGAACCTCGAAGAGATCAACGTCCTTGGGTACTGTGTCGGCGGCACGGCCCTTTCGACGGGACTTGCGTATCTGGCCCAGCGCGGCGAGCAGCTATTCCATTCGTGCACGCTGCTGACGACGCAAGTCGATTTTTCGCTGGCCGGCGACTTACTACTCTTTACAGAAGATAATCAGCTCGACAGCCTCGACGCCCTCATGACAGAGCGCGGATTCCTCGACGGCTCGCGCATGGCGAACGTGTTCAACATGATGCGGCCGCGTGATTTGATCTGGCCGTATGTCATCAATAATTACATGCTCGGAAAAAAGCCGTTCCCGTTCGACCTCCTGTTCTGGAACCAGGACTCGACGCGCATGGCGGCCGCCAATCACAAGTTCTACCTGCGCGAATTCTACAACGAGAACAGGCTCGCAAAAGGCGAGATGTCGGTCGCGCAGACGAAGCTCGATCTCGGTCAGATCAAGCTGCCTGTGTTCTCAGTTGCGACACGCGAAGACCACATCGCGCCGGCAGCGTCCGTCTATCGCGGATCGCTGATGTTTTCAGGGCCGGTCGAATTCGTACTGGCCGGATCGGGGCACATCGCGGGCGTCGTCAATCCGCCGGACAAGGTCAAGTATCAGTATTGGACCGACGGCAAGCGGGAACCCGCGCTCGAAGATTGGATCAATTCCGCGACCGAGCACCCGGGATCGTGGTGGCCCTATTGGATCAAATGGCTTGAAAAGCAATCGGGCGGTTGGACCATTCCGCGCGTGCCGGGCCAACAACTCGGCGTTATAGAGGACGCGCCGGGGTCGTTCGTCAAAGCGCGATAGCACTTGCGAGACCGCGCGGAATTGCGCGCGGTCACGTCACCTCGAATTCGCCGTCGAAGTCGGTCGGCCACAGCACCGTGAATTCGTCGCCGTCGAGCGGGCGGAATGCGACGGCATTGATTTCGAGATCATCGGACGCGGCTTCCTCGACCAGCGGCTCGATCTTTTCCCAGAGCTTGGCGGCATTCTTCGTAAGAAGCGTGAGATTGATAACGCCGTCGCCCGGTTCATGGCCGTCGACTTCAGCGCCCGTCGAAGCGGCCAGCGTTTCGATCAACTGGTCTTCCAGCGCAATCACCTTCTCCAGTGTATCGGGGTCGTCGCCCTGGAATTGCAGTACGAGTTGATGCTTCATGCGTAGCCTCTCCGAAGCGGGTATGCGTTTTAAAGTGCGCTCAATGCCTGATCGAGATCGGCAATAATATCGGCTTCATCTTCGATGCCGATCGACAATCGTACAACCTCGGGACCTGCGCCTGCCGCGGTTCGCTCGGCATCCGTCAATTGCCGGTGCGTCGTCGATGCGGGGTGGATCACGAGGCTGCGCGTGTCGCCGATGTTCGCCAGGTGGCTGAACAGCTTCAACGTCGAAACCAATTTTACGCCAGCCTCATAGCCGCCGTTGAGGCCGAGCGTAAAGACCGCTCCGGCACCGCGTGGACATATTTTTTGATGCAAAGCGTAGCAGGCGTTGGACGGCAGCCCTGCGTAATTGACCCATGCCACCTTGGAGTGCTTTTCAAGGTACGTCGCGACCGCGCGCGCGTTGTCGGATTGCCGCTGCATACGCAGCGCCAGCGTTTCGCATCCGGTCAAAAGCAAGAAAGCGTTGATTGGCGAGATCGCAGGCCCGAGGTCGCGCAGGCCCATCACGCGACAGGCGATCGCGAAGGCCATCGGCCCGAAGGCATTGGCGAGCACGATGCCATTGTACGAAGCGCTCGGCTCGACGAGTGTTTTGTAGCGGAATTTGCTCGCATTCCAATCGTACGTGCCGCAATCGACGATAACGCCGCCAATCGAATTGCCGTGGCCGCCGATAAACTTGGTCAGGCTGTGCAGCACGATGTCCGCGCCAAAGTCTTTCGGACGACAGAGGTAGGGTGAGGCGAGCGTATTGTCGACGATCAACGGCACGCCGGCTTTGCGCGCGATGGCAGAAATCGCCGGCAAATCGACGATGACGCCGCCTGGATTGGCGATGCTCTCACAAAAGATCGCGCGCGTTTTTGGCGTGATCGCGCGCTCGAATGAACCGGGATCGGTGCCGTCGGCCCAAACCACATTCCAGTTGAACTTCTTAAAGCCGTGGTTGAACTGATTGACCGAGCCGCCATACAGCTGGCGCGCCGCTACAAATTCGTCACCGGGTTCCAACAACGTATGGAATGTCAAAAATTGCGCGGCGTGACCCGACGCGACGGCCAGCGCAGCTGTGCCGCCTTCGAGCGCCGCGATCCGCGCTTCAAGCACTGACTGCGTCGGATTATTAATCCGCGTGTAAATGTTGCCGAAGGCTTCGAGCGCAAAGAGCTGCGCTGCGTGATCGCTGTCATTGAAGACAAACGACGTCGTTTGATAAATCGGCGTCGCACGGGCGCCGGTGGTCGGGTCGGGCGCTGCGCCCGCATGCACGGCAAGCGTCGCGAACTTCTGCTCTGCAGACTGGTCTGTTGGCTGGGACATGGCGGACCTCGGTGACGGTCGGAGCCGCCAAAGAGAGCAACCGCACCCCTATGTCAATGCGGGGGCGGGGTAGGACGCAATACAATCCGCGCAGTCGCCAGACAAACAGAGAACAGCGTCACACTCAGATCTTGGCGACCTGACCGGCGATGCCGCAATGCCAATTTTTGATCGTCCAGTTCGGATTTTCGCCGGCCCACTGCGCCATCGCGAATTGCCCGTTCATGAAGCACTGTTGCTGGGAAACAGTCTCAGATTCGAAGTTCAGGTGTACGTCCTTGCACCGGGACGGTTGGTCGATCATGCAAACTGCGAAAACCAGTTCAATCATAAGACACCCCCAAGGAAGTAGGCGTTAAGACCGCTCGGCGAGCGATCCGGACTTTCCCTGGACGGTTCCTCAGTGAATGGTTGTTATGACGCTTGATCGTGAAACCAGAGTATGCACATTCCGTTAATTGCTCAAGAACCAGGCTGTCGCACTCCCTGCCAATATAATAGCCAGGAAGACTTCCCTCGCTGGATGTTGCTTTCTGGCATCGATTTTTAGGACATTCGCCCGGCGCTCTTTCTTCCCGCCGCCCTTTTTGGCACCGCCGAGCGCTGCGCCGACGCCACATCCGATTCGAAATTCAGATCGCCGCCGTCCCGCGCTCTTGCCGCTGCCAAAGAAATCGCTGCAATGGGCGCGTCGGCGAGAATCAGATGAGCGCCGCCTGAGGGGCCTATGCAGTCATTGGAATTGTCTTCGTCTGAGAATTCAGCACAGACGCTGGGACACGCTGCCACCGTATCGGCGACGGTTACGGCGGGTTGGTTGGTCAAGCGGATGGCGCTCTGGATCCTGTTCGTGGGATTGGGCATCGCAGCCGCATGCGTATTGTATGTGGCGGCGAGTAAAGCCGAGGCCGAATCGGCTGCGCGAAGCTCTGCCTCAGAGACGATCGCGCAGGCCGCGCAACACTGAAAGCTGGCCGTATCAGTCGATCTCGCATGCGGAGCCTTACGGATCTGTATGGCTGTTGGCGCGCGCATCCAACGTAAGTTGCAGCGCCAGAGACACCGCCAGCGCCGCGCGTCGCGTCGCGTCGCCGGCGCAGCAGTCTTGTCTCCGCGCACCGCCCGCCACATCTAACAAGCAACGCCGCCGCGAAACTTGGGAAACCTTCACCAATGGGTTCTATTCCTGCCGCCGGGTCACTTGATCGCAAGGCTTCGCTGCCACTATGATTGCGATGAGCGCCAGCAACGCTCTTAGAGGCGCAACCGGATGACGGAACAACAGAAGCGGTTTCCCGAGTTCTACGTTACTGCGCCGCAACCGTGTCCGTATCTGCCGGGACGGCTGGAGCGCAAGCTCTTCACGCATCTCTCGCACGACAAGCCGCTCGAACTCATCGACCGTTTGCTTACGACAGGTTTCCGGCGCAGCCAGAACATCGCCTACGTGCCGTATTGTGAAGGATGCCAAGCCTGCGTCTCGGTGCGCGTGCTGACAAACGAATTTACGCCCGACCGTTCGATGAAGCGCGTGCTTCAACGTAATTCGCGCCTTGTTGCGCGCCGCATGCCACCCGTGCCGACTGACGAGCAATATCGCCTGTTCCGCACCTATATCGATGCGCGCCACGGCGACGGCGGCATGTCGGACATGAGTGCGCTCGACTTCCGCATGATGGTCGAGGATACGGTCATCGACACGTTTTTGACCGAGTATCGCGAGCGCCCCGAAGATGCGACCCATCTCGAATTCGACGATTGGCCGCTGAAAGCCGTGGCGCTGTGCGACCGCCTCTCCGACGGCATTTCGATGGTCTACAGCTTCTACGATCCGGCCGACAGTGCCGCGAGCCTCGGCACTTACATGATCCTAGAGCACATCATGTTCTCGCAGAAGATCGGCCTGCCGAACCTGTATCTCGGCTACTGGATCGAAGGCTCGCGCAAAATGGCCTACAAAACGCGCTTCAATCCGCAGGAACGGCTTGGACCCGATCGCTGGGAACGTGCGTTTCCCCAAGACAAGTCGAAATAGCGCCTTCGCCACGTCCTAGAGCGGCGCGGCATGGCACGCTGCATGGGAGCGTTTGTTATGGCCAAGCCGAAGAACACCATCTGCCTATGGTTCGACAAGGACGCGGAAGACGCCGCGCGCTTCTACACCGCGACATTCCCAGACAGTCAGATGGGCGCCGTCTCCCGCGCGCCTGCCGATTACCCGTCCGGCAAAGCCGGCGACGTGCTGACAGTGGAATTTACCGTCGCTGGCATTCCGTGCCTGGGTTTGAATGGCGGTCCTGTGTTCACACATGACGAAGCCTTTTCATTTCAAATCGCGACCGACGACCAGGAAGAAACCGATCGCTACTGGAACGCCATTGTCGGTAACGGCGGGCAAGAGAGCATGTGCGGATGGTGCAAGGACAAGTGGGGCGTTTCCTGGCAGATCACGCCGCGCGCATTAACGGACGCCATGGCCGCTGGCGGCGACGAAGCGAAACGTGCCTTCGCCGCGATGATGGAGATGCGCAAAATCGACGTCGCCAAGATCGAGGCTGCGCGAAAAGGTTGACCTGACTGCTGGCCGCGACGATTGCCTGCGCTGCCCGACCGTAACATACCAGCTTCGTCTTCAAATTGGACGATCCTAACGCTGCCGGGCCGCGCGCGGATTACTTCCAAAGCTCGGCTTCGATTTTGTCGAACATGTAAGACCATTTCGACGTTTGGGTCTCGACCAGCACGGTCATGCGGGCGCGAAGCTCAAGCAGCAGTGCGCAATCCGGCGTTTTGGCATTCGCGCCTTCCTGCCCCATGCTCGCAATCGCCGATAGCAATTCGTCGGTTGATTTATCGAAGGCTTCGGTTTTTTCATCACGCACGAATGGCGCGGCCTGCTTCATAAATTCGTCGTGCGACCAGCCGCGCTTGTCTTTCAAGCTGCGCAGCTTCTCCTGAAACAGCGGCTTGTTCTTGAAATTCAATTCGCGGAGCGCGCCTGCGGCCTGCTCGACAACCTGCTCGAAATCAGCTTTCGCGCACAACGCAGCCGCTGCTGGCGCTGTCGGTGCTGGTGGCGCGGCGGCTGGCGCGTCCTGCGCCTGGCTCAACGGCGCAAGCGCAATGCAACCCGCGAGTGCTGCTGCGCGGGCAAGGACATTAAAAACTGGCGGTAGTGCGATCCCCATCGATCAACTCCTAACCGCCAGCCCCGTCATTCACAAGCCTTGGCCACATGCAGCGCGTTTCGACGCGCTGCAAAACATCTGCTTAAAGGCTTTGGCCGAACGAATTCGAGCGCGGGAAGCCTTTCGGCGCTAAGCGTCCGGCCTGTGCCCGCTCGCCGACCCACTCTTTAAGCTCAGACCACGGCAGCGTGAATTCGCGGCCAGCGCTATCCAGCCACGTCAGCCCTTCGGACTTCTTAAAGCAGCGGGCGTCACTCAAAGCGCCATCCTTGAAGCGCTGGAGGATCACGCCCTTGCCACGGGTCATCTCGTTGACCTCTTCGAGCTTGAACACGAGCATCTTGCGATTTTCGCCAATCGTCGCGACGTAGTCGCCTTCAACGGCAACGCAGACGCGGGCTTCTTCGGGCTCGGTCACGTTCAGGATTTGCTTGCCCTTGCGGGTGGACGCGATCACCTCTTCTTCGGGCACAATAAAGCCGTACCCGCCGGTCGATGCGACGAGCAGTTTTCGCGACGGATCGTGGACGAAAATCTCCGCGATGTCGTGGTTCTCTTCGAGTTCGACCATCAGGCGCACGGGTTCGCCGTGGCCGCGGCCGCCGGGAAGTGCGCCCGCTTCCAGCGTGAAGAATTTGCCGTTGGTCGCGAACACGACGAGCTTGTCGGTCGTGTAGGCGGTAAACGCACGCTTCAAGCCGTCACCCTGCTTGAATTCGAGCTTCGACGTGTCGTCCTGATGCCCTTTGAGGGCGCGGATCCAGCCCTTGTCGGAAACGACAACGGTGATCGGTTCCTTCTCGACGAGAACGGCATCGAGGTCGGCGTCGATTTCGGGCGCATCCGCAAACAGGGTCCGGCGGCGGCCGAGGGCCGTTTTCTTCGAATACTTCTCGCGCGTCGCCTTTACTTCTTCGGTGATGTGCTCCCACTGCAAATCGTCGGATTTCAGGAGCTGCTTCAGTTCGCGCCGCTCTTTCGAAAGCTTGTCGTGCTCGGCTTTGATCTCGACTTCTTCGAGACGCGACAAAGACCGCAAGCGCAGGTTCAAAATAGCTTCCGCCTGGACATCCGACAGCTTGAACTTCGAGATCAGCTTGGCTTTCGGATCGTCCTCGTGGCGAACGATACGGATCACTTCGTCGATATTCAGATAGGCGATCAGGTAGCCGTCGAGCACTTCAAGCCGGTGCTCGATTTTCTTCAGGCGGAAGTTCGAACGGCGCACAAGGACTTCAACGCGGTGTTCGAGCCACTGCGACAAGACATCTTTGACGCTCAAGACGTTCGGAATCTGGCCGGCCGAAAGGACGTTCATGTTCAACCCGAAGCGGACTTCGAGTTCGGTGATCCGGAACATGCTCTCCATCAGCAGCAGCGGATCGACAACGCGCGTCTTGGGCTCAAGAATGAGGCGAATTTCTTCGGCGCTCTCGTCACGGACGTCGCCGAGCAAGGGCAGCTTCTTTTCCGTCATCAGCTCGGCGATTTTCTCAACAAGCTTGGCCTTCTGCACGCCATACGGAATTTCGGTGACGACGATCTGATAGCCGCCGCGCGTCGTTTCTTCCTTCGCCCACTTGGCGCGCAACCGAAATCCTCCGCGGCCGGTCTTGTAGGCTTCAAGGATCTGTTCGCGCGGCTCGACGATGACGCCGCCGGTTGGAAAGTCTGGACCGGGCACTAGCTCGACGATTTTTTCGATCGTCGCGTTCGGGTGCTTGATCAGATGCAGAAGCGCCGCGCACAGCTCATCGACGTTATGCGGCGGGATGTTCGTCGCCATGCCGACGGCGATGCCGGACGAACCATTGGCGAGCAAATTCGGGAATGCGGCCGGCAGCACGACCGGCTCTTCGACGCGGCCGTCGTAGTTCGGGCGGAAGTCGACGGTGTCTTCATCAAGGCCGTCGAGGATCGCGGAGGCGACGTCGGTCATGCGCGCTTCGGTGTAGCGGGCCGCGGCCGGGTTATCGCCGTCGATGTTGCCGAAATTGCCCTGACCATCGACGAGTGGATAGCGGACCGCAAAGTCCTGCGCCAAGCGCGCAAGCGCGTCGTAGATCGCCTGGTCGCCGTGCGGATGCAGGTTGCCCATCACGTCACCGACGATCTTGGCGCACTTCAGGTATCCGCCGGCCGGGTCGAGCCGCAGTTCGCGCATCGCATAGAGGATGCGGCGGTGGACCGGCTTCAAGCCGTCGCGCACGTCGGGCAGTGCGCGATGCATGATCGTCGACAGCGCATACGCGAGGTAGCGGTCCTCGAGCGCGGTTCTCAGTTCAACGCTTTCGGGCGGAAACCCGCCGGAGCCCGGCGGGCCTGGAAGAATCGGTTTGTTGTTCATGCCCCCGGGTTAGCGCCTCGCTCGCGGCATCTCAAGTATCGAGTTGTGTAGCAAAGTTAGCGCCCCCAGGGATTTCGTGTGCGGGTCTGCAGATTTTCGCGGAGTGTGTCGAATGTCCTCCGTCGGCGAGCCGGCCGCCGGGCAAGGGATGCGACGCGGGCAACGCGAAATGCGGCTGGCTCGCGGAACGCGAGTCGCCTTGAGCAACGGAAAAAAGAGATGGGGCGGAGAGCCTCGAACTCTTTTGTTCTTTCTTATCGGATGCGGACTGCTCCGCCCCACGTCATGCCTGACCAACAGTTGCGTTCCTGTGCAGCGACTTTGACGGTTGGACAGGACGTCCGTTGATCCGAAGACCGCGATCCCGCGCTCTCCGGCCGTTGAAACCACCCTCCTGCGCATCTCGATACCATCGACCAGGAGTTCGTCCGCGGTATCGCACTTTTCGATGCGCGTCCCGCTGACAGCAGTTGTCCCCAGGCGCGCTGATCCCGCTGGCGGCCCGGCATGCTCCCATCCGCTCACGAGGCGACAGCTATAGCCTGTGCTCTTTGCGCGGCGAGATGCCTGGCAGTGTGTGCGCGCCGGCACTGAGGGGGATAAGTTTTTGTGCTGACGCCTCGGGCAACCTTGCAACGCGGTTAAACGCGGGGATAACTTCCGATGTACCGGGTCGCAGGAGGCACTGCCAAATGGGCGCTCTTCTGGTCGTGTTGGCCATCGCGAACTACGCGCTGGCGCTGCTCCTCGTCGCCGTGTCCGGCTTCATACTGCAAGGCGTCAACAATACCGGTCCGATGATGCCGGAGGCGTTCTTCTTCGTTGCTCTGATTATCGCAGCGGTGATCGCGCCGACGGTCGCGTTACTGATGCGGCGGCACTTGCAACCGCGCACGGCGCTGATCATCGCCGCTGCGCCACTCGTGTTCGCCGCCGCCGCATTGCTGAGCGGGCCGTCGTGATTATACCGTCGTGCGTATCAATCAGGGCAGGATCGTAAAGCCCTGCTGCGCAAAGTGCGCGTGACCGTCCGGCGATTTGAGATACGCGATAAAGGCTGACGCCGCATCTCCCTTGAGCGACGACGCCGTGATGCCGACCGGATAGACGATCGGCGCGTGGGTGTCTTCCGGAAACGTATCGACGATCTTCACATTCTTTTCGGCGACGGCGTCGGTCTGATAGACGATGCCAAAGGGTGCTTCGCCGCGCGCAACGAGCGCCAGGGCCGAGCGGACGTTATCCGACTGCGCAATCTTACCTTCGACGGACGCCCACACGCCGAGCGCTTCGAGCGCCGCCTTGCCGTACTTGCCAGCCGGCACGCCTTTAACGTCAGCCATTGCCAACTTGCCGTCGCCGATGGTGTCGGCGAGCGCGAAATCCTTGGCGATCTTCAGCGTCGATGTCGACGCTGCCGGCGCGACAAGCACCAGACGGTTGCCGAGGAAGCTGAACTGGCTACCTGACTTGATCAGCGATTTGTCAGCGAGATACTTCATCCAGTCGAGATCGGCCGAGATGAAGATATCGGCTGGCGCTGCCTGCTCGATCTGTTTCGCGAGCGCCGACGACGCGGCATAAGAGATCACGGCTTTCTGGCCGCTTGCCTTTTCGTGTGCCGCGGCGGCGCTGTCGAGCGCATTCTTCAAGCTGGCGGCCGCGAAAATCGTGATTGTCTTGCTGTCTGCAGCGGGCGCTTCAGCGCGCGCCGGCACCGTGCCAACGAACGGCAGAACAGCGAGCGCGAGGCCGAGGATCGCGCGGCGCGACAGGGTAGCGAAGATGGTCATGAAAGCATCCGGTTTTTAAATGGGAATACGGTATAGCCATTAAACTATAACGTCGAGATGACGGCAAGCATGGCTGCACGACGAGATCATCTGCAATATTGGAGTACGCAGCGCCTGAACGCGGGCAGCAGCTATTTTGCGAGCTGCGCCATAATGCGGCTGCGGGCTTCAGGCAGCGCTTCGCCGCGCGGCAGGAGCACGCGCGTTTCGAGGAAATGGCCCGTCAACGCCAAACCTTCGACGACATCGCGGTTGGTCACCGAACCACTACGTTGCCGGGTTAGAAACTGCGGCAGCGCCAGCATGCGATCGCGATACGGCTCGCCGGCCGATGCCGATACCGCCCGCCCAGACTTTGGCGAAACGTAAATCAACTGGTCGTTGGCGCCGGTCGATGCGCATTGCGAGAGATCGAGGCCAAAACCCAACTCGTCAAGCAGCGCCAGTTCCCAACGCACGAGCAGCGCCGGCCATACGGTGACGTCGTCCAGGAAGCCGAGGACGAAAAGCGTGATCTCGTACAGATTCGGATGCGGATCGCGTTCGGGTAGCAGCCGCGTCAACGCGGCCAGCGTCGTTAGCGCGGAGAGTGCTGCTGGATTTTCCATCGTCTCGGCGGCGAAACCGCGGCGCAATTCGATCGTAACGTGCCCGAGCTGATCGGCCAGCCGCGCCTTCCACGTCGCATCGACATGATTGCCGGTCTGCAGGACGGGACGCAGCTTGCGCGAACGGCCGCCGTGGACGAGGCCGAGATGCCGGCCGTGATTGCGCGTCCACAATTCGACGATGGCCGCGGTTTCTCCGTGCGGACGGACAGACAGAATGATGGCTTCATCAGACCATTGCATCGAGCGCGTTTCAAATACCCGTGCCTGTGCCTTTTGGCGGCGAGCGCGGCGTTTGATCGATGATGCACGGTGAGCCGTGGGCCACGCACTCGAAACCTGATGCCGCGGGGAAGCATTTCAGCGTCTTGCCGGCGGCCAACCGCCAGCTATCGAAGCCTTCGCCGCGCTTTCGCGCAGCACCCCGCCACTGCGCTAGCGCCGTCTTTTTGGCTTCGGTTTCGGTCGATGCCGACGCGACATCGCTTGTAATCGCAGGCCCGCATTTGCGTACCGCGGCGTGCGCGTCGATCGAGATCAGCGCCAAGGCCAGCGTCGCTATCGGCAACATGCGGACGAGCATCTCGGCCTCGCAATTCATTCTTTGGGAAACTGCAGCCCCATCTCACGATAGCGCTCGGGATCGCTGCCCCAGTTCTCGCGAACCTTGACGAATAAGAACAGATGCACCTTGTGGTCGGCGACTTCTTCGATGTCGCGCCGCGCTTCCATGGAAATCTGTTTGATGGTTGCGCCGCCCTTGCCAAGCACAATGCTCTTCTGGCCGTCGCGCTCGACGAAGATGGTTTGCTCGATCCGCGCCGAGCCGTCCTTCAGCGTTTTCCAACTCGTCGTCTCGACGGTCGTCGCGTAGGGCAGTTCTTCGTGCAGCCAGTGATAGATGCGTTCGCGCGTGATCTCGGCGGCGAGAAGACGCAAAGGAATATCGGTGACGTCGTCTTCATTGTAATGCCAGGGGCCGGCCGGCACGATGGCCGCGAGGTGGGATTTCAAATCCTGCACGCCGGTACCATCGAGCGCCGAGATCATGAAGACCTTATCGAAGGTCATCAGCTTCGACATGTGCTCGGTCAGCGCCAGCAGCTTTTCTTTCTCTTCGATGCGATCGACTTTATTCAGAACGGCGATGCGCGGCAGCTTGAGATTTTTCAGCCGCTCGAAAATTTCAGTCGTCGCATCGTCGATGCCTTTGGCGGCATCGATCAGCACGACGACGGCATCGGCGGCGTCGGCGCCGTTCCACGCCGCTTCAACCATCGCGCGATCAAGTTTGCGCTTGGGATTGAAGATGCCGGGCGTATCGATGAAGACCAGCTGGCTGTTGCCTTCGATCGCGATACCGCGGACCGGCACGCGAGTCGTTTGAACCTTGTGCGAGACAATCGACACCTTGACGCCGACGAGCGCGTTCACGAGCGTCGATTTTCCGGCGTTGGTCGCGCCGAGAATGGCGATGAACCCGCAGCGGGTCTCACCGGCGCCGCCGATCGGCGTTTCCGGTTTGACCGCTTTGGTTTTTGGCTCAGGCATCGGATTGTAATCCTCTCACGCCTTCGCGATGAAGCAGCGCGGTTGCGGCTGCCTGTTCGGCAATCCGTTTGGATGCGCCCTCACCCTGCGCCGGAGCGCGGCCCGAGATCAAGACCTCGGCGGTGAAATGCGGCGCGTGATCGGGGCCTTTGCGGGCGACGACAGTATATTTGGGCAGTGCGAGGCCTTGGCCCTGGGCCCATTCCTGCAGCGCCGATTTGGCATCAACGGCAACCTCGGGCACGGGTTCCGATTGCGCCTGCCAGAGCTTGCGGACGACGGCGCGGGCTTTGTCGAAGCCGCCGTCGAGGAAGACGGCGCCGAGCACGGCTTCGGCGGCATCGGCGAGGATCGTCGTCTTTTCGCGGCCACCGCTGTCGGCTTCGCTTTCCGACAGAATCAGATGCTCGCCAAGGCCAATGGCGCGCGAGACTTTTGCGCAGGCTTCACCCCGCACGAGACGATTGTAGCGGCGTGCGAGTTCGCCTTCGCTGGCATCGGGATACTGATCGTTGAGAATTTCCGCGATCGCGAGGCCGAGCACGCGGTCGCCGATAAATTCGAGGCGCTCGTTATCGCTGCGCTCCTGTTTGCCGCCGCGGACGCTGGCGTGAGTCAGCGCGCGTTCCAGCAGAGCCACATTTTTGAAGCGGTGACCGAGCTTCGTCTCAAGCTCTTTGAATTTACGGGCGCGCAGCATAGGTATTTTCAGAATCGCAGATCAGCGTACAAGGTCGAAGAAGCGGCTCCAGCGAATGTCGAATGGCCACGTCCAAGGTGACGTCCATCTGAGAGCACCCGGTTCGTCCACAGCGGCCGAGAAGAAAATGATGTCCGCGCGGCCGATGAAGTTCTCAAGCGGCACATAGCCGACGCCCTGCAAACCCTGCACGCGGCTGTCGGTGGAGTTGTCGCGATTGTCGCCCATCATGAAATAATGGCCCGGCGGCACCTTGTAGATCGACGTATTGTCGAGTGGGCCATTGGGATTGCTGTCGAGCACCTTGTATTTGACGCCGTTCGGCAAAGTTTCCTCAAAAACCGGGATCGAGCGGGGGCGCGTCGATTCTTCACCGCGCGTTACGAATTGCCCGGCCGGTTCTTTCGGCACAGCCGCGCCGTTTATGTAAAGCTGCCCCTGGCGCATTTGAATTTCATCGCCGGGAAGGCCGATGACGCGCTTGATGAAGTCGATATCGGGCTCGTTTGGCTTGCGGAATACGGCAACGTCACCGAGCTTGGGCTCGGCCGAAAAGATGCGGCCCTCAAAAAGATCTGGGCTGAACGGGAACGAGAACTTGCTGTAGCCGTAAGACAGCTTGGATACGAAAATGTAGTCGCCGATGAGCAGCGTTTCCTTCATCGAGCCCGACGGAATATTGAAGGGCTGATAGAAAAATACGCGCACGAACATCGCGATCGCCAGGGCTTCAACGACAATGATTGCCGTTTCCAGCAATCCTGACTTTGCCGACTTCAGACCAACGCTCATGCAAGGCTCCTTCAGCGGCCGTCAGGCGAAAAAGCCGAGGCCGGATGCGATCGGCTGGCTATAGCGACTTTGCCCCCTCGCCGCAATCAAAGGCTCGCCAATACGGGCATTTACGACCGGGTTGCAGCACCCGCGCCGCAAGCCGGCCGGCGCAAAACCGCCGTTTTGCTGCGCGGCGGCGCGACATATGGCAACGTCGGGCGGCGGGCAGCGTTAATCAATGCTTCTGCCAACCATCGGAGGCCATAAATGAGCTGGAACCCCGCCCTCGAACCTGGATGCCCGGACGCGGCGGGCATTGACGCCATCGAAACACTGATTATTCCGCGCGCGCGCGATCTCGGCGGCTTCGAAGTGCGGCGCGCGTTGCCGGCGCCAGCGCGCCAAATGGTCGGACCGTTCATTTTCTTCGATCAGGCCGGACCGGCAGAATTTCTGACTGGCCAGGGGATCGATGTGCGTCCCCACCCGCACATCGGCCTTGCAACCGTGACATACCTCTATCGCGGTGAATTCCAGCATCGCGACAGCCTCGGTTCGGATCAGCTGATCTTGCCGGGAGCCGTCAATTGGATGGTCGCGGGCCGCGGCGTCACGCACTCCGAACGCACGAGCGAAGCAACACGAAAGGCGCCGCATAGCCTTTTTGGAATCCAGACGTGGGTCGCGCTGCCGGACGATCAGGAAGATGCGGCGCCATCGTTCGAGCATCACGGCAAGGAGACATTGCCGATGATCGAAGACGACGGCGTGAGCGTGCGTCTGATTCTCGGCCGTGCTTACGGCGCAAGCGCGCCCGCCAGCGTTTTTTCGGATACGTTCTATGGCGACGTGACATTGGCGCCGGGCGCACGCTTGCCGTTGCCTGACGATCACGAGGATCGCGGCATCTACATCGTCGAAGGTGCGATCTCGATCGCGGGGCAAGACTTCGACGCTGGCCGCATGATGGTTTTCAGGCCGGGCGACAAGATCACGGTCGCCGCAGGCGCGCGCGGTGCGCGCTTGATCGTTCTTGGCGGTGCGACGCTTTCAGGCCCGCGCTACGTCTGGTGGAATTTCGTGTCGTCGAGCGGCGATAAGATCGACGCCGCGAAAGAACAGTGGCGGCAGGCCCGGTGGGGCGACGGACAATTCGACTTGCCAGCCGGCGATCGCAACGAGTTCATTCCGCTTCCGGCGTGAGAGCGCTTTAACCGAGCACCTCCTACAGGCATTATTTGGGAACAGCCGAAATGATCACGATGGCCTGCGCGAGCGGGTATTCGTCGGTCAGCGTCAGATCGAGGCGCGCGGTGTAACCCTCAGGCGTCAATTCGGCGAGGCGGCGCGCGGCGCCTCCCTTGAGCGCATAGGTCGGCCGTCCCGTTGGCGCATTGACGACGCCGATGTCGATCAGATGCACGCCAAAGCGAAAGCCGGTGCCGAGCGCCTTGCTCATCGCTTCCTTGGCAGCGAAACGCTTGGCGAGCGTCGCAGCTGGATGCGCACGCGCAAAGGCTTTTCGGCGCTCTTCCTCGGTGAACACGCGCTTCAGGAAGCGATCGCCGAAACGTGCCAGCGTTTTCTCGATGCGGCGAATGTCGCAGAGATCGTTACCGATGCCGAGGATCATGGGCGGCGCATCATGCGTGTGCGCCAAGTTCGGCGCGGGCATCGTCCATCAGCTGCCGCATACGGCGAACAGCACTCGACAGACCGCCGAAAATCGCTTCGCCGATCAGGAAGTGGCCGATGTTAAGTTCGACGACTTCCGGGATGCGCGCGATCGGACCGACCGTGTTGTACGTCAGGCCGTGACCGGCGTGGACTTCGATGCCATGACCGTGTGCGGCAGCAGCGGCTTTGCGATGCCGCTCGATTTCGCGCGCAACGCCGACCGCATCGTTGTCGAGCGCAAGATGACAATATTTGCCGGTATGCAGCTCGACGATGTCGGCACCGGCCTTGGCAGAGGCTTCGATGGTCTTCAAATCCGGCTCGATGAAAAGCGAGACGCGGATACCGGCGTCTTTCAGTTGAGCGACGTAAGGCTTCAAGGTCTTCAATGATCCAATCACGTCGAGGCCGCCTTCCGTCGTGCGCTCTTCGCGCCGCTCAGGCACAAGGCAGCACGCGTTCGGAACATGGCGCAGCGCGATCCCGAGCATTTCTTCGGTGGCTGCCATTTCGAGATTGAGCGGCCGCGTCAATTCGGTCTTGAGGCGCGTTATGTCGGTATCGGAGATGTGGCGGCGGTCTTCACGCAGATGCGCCGTTATGCCGTCAGCACCGCCTTCGATCGACAAATGAGCCGCGCGCAAGGGATCGGGGTGAATGCCGCCGCGCGCATTGCGCAGCGTCGCAACGTGGTCGATGTTGACGCCGAGACGGAGCGCGCGCAGACCGGAACGCGATTTGGACATGCGATGTCAGTACCTAATGAGCGCCGGAGGAACAGAACACGCGTGAAGCGGCTCAATGAGCCGCGCGGCGGCGCTGGAATAGGCGCACGGCTCGAAGCGTAGGATAATAGCTGGCGGCTGCAGCTAGCAAGCCGATCACAACGCCCCCAAGCAAAAGCGGCTGCAAAAACGGCGACAGGTTAACGATCGCCGTATCGAGCGACGGCTGGCCGGGGCCGGACAACGTCGCACTCAATACGGTTGCGCTTTCGGCGAGATGATCGGCGGCGGCAGCCGGATCCTGCCCGAGCATCCAGGCACCGGCAATGTAGGACGCGCTCCAGATCGCCGGCCAGCTGATCGGATTGCCGACGAACGTTCCGACGATCGCGGCTGGTACGCTGACGCGCAAAATCAGAGCCAGGACGACTGCGAGGAACATCTGCGCGCCGAGAAACGGCGTGCATGCGGCGAACACGCCAGCAGCACATCCAAGCGCAATTTCATGCGGTGTCGCGCGGACGCGTAAAAGCTTGCGCCAATAATATTTCGAGAGTTTCGCAATGTGCTTATGCGGCGCGGCGAAGCGCGTGACGGGCGCCACGGCAGACGCAGACAAAGGCGGAAGAGAACTTTTCATAATCGAAACGCCGCTCCAGACGATTTACGCGATGATCGACGCAAACAATCCATGCAAACACGCTACAGCCCGGCCCCCCGCGCACACCAAGCCATCAGCACCCTAGCGGAATTTGGCTATTCGAACAGCCTCTCGACCTTGGCAACGATCGGTTTGGCGCGGAGACCACCGATAATGTGGTTCAAATGCACCAAATCAAAGACCTCGACTTCGATATGAATATCAGTGAAATCAGCGGCTTTGCGGACCATTTTAACGTTGTCGATATTTCCGCCCGTCTCACCGATGACAGCGGCGATTTCGGCGAGCGATCCGGGCGCGTTAACCGCTGTGACGCTGATGCGTGCCGGGAAACGCTGCGGGTTGTCGGGATCGACATCCCAGGTGACGTCGATCCAACCCTGATCTTCGTACTCTTTGAGTTGCGGCGAGTGTATTTGGAAAATGCGAATGCCTTCGCCCGGCGACATGACGCCGATAATGCGATCGCCTGGCACCGCGCCACCCGGTTCAAAAAGCACGGGCAGTTCGTCGTTCGGTCCGCGGATCGAGACGGCGGCCGTTGCGCTGCCTGCGCCCTCGCCGGCTTCGTCGGCGCGGAATTTGAGGCTCATGACCTTGGCGATATTGAACCAGCCGTCTTGCGCCTGCGCACGGCCGAAACGGCGAGCGGGTTTGTATCCGTCGCCGACCGGCGTCGCTGACGCAATCGATGGCGCGACGGCCGCGACCACATCCTGCAATGGCACTTCGTGGCGGCCAATGCCTGCGAGCAAGTCGTCCGCCGACTTGGCGTGAAACTTAACCGCGGCCGCTTTGACTTTGTCTTCGACGTAATCAATCCCGGCGCTCGCGAGAGTCGACGCAAGCAACTGCCGGCCAAGCTCGGCATAGCGCCGCTTTTCGGCTTCGCGGGCCGCACGGCGGATGGCGGCGCGCGCCCGCCCAGTGACAGCGAACGCCTCCCACGCCATCGGACGGATGTGGCTCTTCGAGGTCTCGATCACGACTTCGTCGCCGTTGCGCAGGCGCGTATCGATCGGCACATGGCGGCCGTTGATAAACGCCGCGACCGCTTCGTTACCGATGTCGGTATGGACGGCATAGGCGAAATCGAGGGGCGTCGCGCCGCGCGGAAGCGCGATGAGGCGGCCCTTCGGCGTGAAGCAGAACACCTGGTCGTGGAAAAGTTCGAGCTTGGTGTGTTCGAGAAACTCTTCCGGATTTTCGGCTTCGAGTAGCGTGCCGATCATGACGCGCAGGCGGCCATACGGGCTGTCGTCTTTATCGAACGGCGCCGCAACGCCATTCAGGCCTTTATCGATAGCGGCCTTATCAGCGGCCGGCCGCTGCTCCTTGTAGAGTGCGTGCGCGGCGATGCCGTATTCGGCGACGCGATGCATCGCATGCGTGCGAATTTGCAGTTCGACGCGCTGGTGACGCGGCCCATAGACCGTCGTGTGAATGGATTGATAGTTGTTCCGCTTCGGGGCGGAGACGTAATCCTTGAAACGGCCAGGCACCGTGCTCCACGTCGTGTGAATGATGCCAAGCACGCGATAGCAGTCATCGATCGTATCGACCGTCACCCGGAACGCAAAAATGTCGGATAGCTGTTCGAGGCTGATCTGTTGCCGCTCCATCTTGCTCCAGATCGAATACGGCTTCTTCTCGCGGCCAGACGTCTCGGCTTTGATGCCGGCATCGGAAAGCTTGCGCGCCAGCGCCTGACGGATTTCTTCAACCAGCCCGCGATTGCGCGCACGGATTTCGATGAGTTTTTCCGTAACGGCTTGATAGGCCTCCGGGTACAGCCAGCGGAAGGCATGATCTTCGAGTTCTTCGCGCAGCGACTGCATGCCCATCAGGCCCGCGAGCGGCGCGTAAATGTCGAGCGTTTCTTCCGAATTGCGTTTGCGGCTCTCGGGCTTCATGTGCTCGAGCGTGCGCATGTTGTGCAGGCGGTCGGCAAGCTTGACCAACAGCACGCGGATGTCGCTCGAAATGGCGATCAAAAGCTTACGGAAATTCTCGGCCTGCTCCGCTTTCTTTGAGACGAGATCGAGGCGTTTGATTTTGGTCAGACCGTCGACGAGGCTGCCGATCTCCGGCCCGAACATCTGATCGATTTCGGTGCGCGTCGCATCGGTATCTTCGATGGTGTCGTGGAGCAGCGCGGTCGCGATCGTCGCGTCGTCGAGCTTGAGGTCGGTTAGGATGGCGGCGACTTCGAGCGGGTGCGAGAAATAGGGCGCGCCGGACGCACGCTTCTGATTGCCGTGCGCCTTCATGGCGTAGACGTACGCGCGGTTTAAAAGCGCCTCATCGGCTTTCGGATCGTACTTGAGAACTCGTTCGACGAGTTCGTATTGCCGCATCATTTGGTGCCGCACTCCTTCGTATCGCAGAAGGTAGCCGATGATTTGGCATTTGCACCAGAGCCGGCGTCGTCGCTGGGCGGCGCGCAAACTCCAAATGAATATCCCGTGTCAGCAAGGCGGCATGAGGATGCCGCATTGCGCACGGGACGACGGTAGCAAACTTTAAATCAGGCGTATTTTAGCGCATACGGTCACGCGGATCGCGGTCGCGCTCACGCTCGCGCGGGTTGCCGCTGCCGCCGAGGTTTGCAGACGGCTCGAGCGGCGTCATGCTTTCGAGGCCACGCAAAAGCTGCTCCTCGGTCATGACGTCAACCTGCGTGTCGCTCGAGGTATCGTCGCGACCAAGCTGCGGCACGCGGCGATCGGCTGGCAGCAACGGCGCGGCGACGGCTTCCGGTTCGTCGACTTCGGTGTTCTTCTGGATCGAGTTGATCAGGGTTTCCTTCATGTCATCGGGAGCGATCGTGCGCTCTGCAATTTCGCGCAGCGCGATGACAGGGTTCTTGTCGTTCTCCGGATCCACGGTAATGGCGCTGCCATTGGCGATCGAACGCGCCCGATGCGCCGCGAGCAGCACCAGTTCGAAGCGGTTCGGGATTTTATCGACGCAATCTTCGACGGTGACGCGGGCCATGAGCAGATCCTTGGTCTAGCATTGGAGACGTGACGTCCGGACTGAGCAGGCCGCTCGAAGCCGGATGCAATCAAGCCGGTTGCGAATGTTGAGTTGCGAACTCGTGGTATTATCTCGGCGCTCGAAAATCTGGGCACACAGCCATAGGGGGTTCGCCTTGCGGCGCCGCGAGCGGTCTTATTGTCACGTCAGGCGTTGAAAAGCAACCCTGCCCGATAAATTCACACTGCGCCATTTCGCACCAAAATTCATCAAATCGCGCCGCGATACCCATGCTTTACGGAAAAAAACGTCTACGGAACAATTGCGCCGACAGCAGCGTTATACCAACGCTAGTTCGGTACCTTCCCTAAGCGCTAACTGTTTCGCTTATCGACGGGTTTTCAGGCAGTTGTGACGTTCGCTAATATGTCGCAGCCGGTTGTCGCCTCTTTCAAATTTTCAGCATCCGGCGGACGTTCGCGGCATTTCAGCCACACCGTCTAATTTACAGCCCTATGCCGGGCGGACCAGGACTTACCAATGCACTTTTACCCGACTGAGCGCGTCGCCCTCTTCATCGACGGCGCAAACCTTTATGCGACTGCTAAGTCGTTGGGTTTCGACATTGATTACAAGCGCCTGCTTGGCGTTTTTCGCGCCAAAGGCCAGCTCGTTCGCGCGCTGTATTACACGGCGCTCGCCGAGGACCAGGAGTATTCGTCCATCCGGCCGTTGATCGACTGGTTGGACTACAACGGCTTCACGATGGTCACCAAACCGACGAAGGAGTTCACGGACGGCACCGGCCGGCGCAAAATCAAGGGCAATATGGACATCGAACTTGCCGTCGATGCCATGCGGCTTGCCAACAGCCTCGACCACATCGTCATTTTCTCCGGCGACGGTGACTTCCGTTCGTTGGTGGCGGCGTTGCAGCAGATGGGCAAACGCGTCAGCGTAATTTCGACCCTGCAAACGCAGCCGCCGATGATCGCTGACGAATTGCGCCGTCAGGCCGATCAGTTTATCGACATCGCGGACCTCGAGTCGTCGATCGCGCGGGACGCGAACAGTGGAGCGCGGCCACCGCAACGCGACGGCCGTGTTTATCAAGGCCGCGGCAGCGCTTTTCAGGCGCGCGACAGCCACGATGTAGACGCCAGCCTCGCCAGCGACGAGGTGTGATCACGGATTGACTGGGGAGCAGGATGCATGGGTGGCGGCGCACGCGGGACCGCTGATACGGTCGGACCCGAGGCGCCACCCAAATGCGTTCTATGCCCGCGTCTCGTTGATTATCGGCACGCGAACGAAGCGGCCGAACCCGGCTGGTTCAACGGCGCTGTGGCGTCGTTCGGACGGACCGATGCCGCGCTGCTGATTGTCGGCCTGGCTCCTGGCCGCAACGGCGCCAATCGCACAGGGCGTCCATTCACCGGCGACTATGCCGGCGACTTGCTCTACGCGACCTTGCTCGAATTCGGATTTGCGAAAGGCGTCTACAAGGCGCGGCCGGACGATGGTTTGGTATTGACGGGATGCATGATCACGAATGCGGTGCGTTGCGTGCCGCCCGAAAACAAACCAACGCCAGAGGAAATCAAGACGTGCCGTCCGTATTTTGAAGCACGCGTCGCAGCGTTGCCAAAGCTGCGCGTGATGCTTGCGCTCGGACGGATCGCGCACGATCAGACGCTTGCCGCGCTCGGACTTCGCAAGGCGCTTTATCCGTTCGGGCACGGTTCACGCCACGACATCGGCGGCGGCCGCGTGCTTTACGACAGCTTCCACTGCTCGCGCTACAACACCAACACAGGGCGGCTGACGGCGGATATGTTCCGCAGCGTCTTTGAAGCCATCAGGAAAGAGTTGGGGCGAAAGTGACGCCGCGGACGTCGGTCTTAATCCTGACCGGGCCGGGTTGCTGAATTCCGGACGTCCATCGTGTATCTACCTGAAAGCAACCAGGGCCAGGGGTGGACGCCATGAAGATCATCGCACTGATTTCCGTCGCCGGGATCATACTCTTGCAATTGAGCGGCGCGGTTCCACAGTCGAGTGTCGGCGGGCCGATGACCCTCGCGTTCGGTTTCTTCGCCGCGGTTCTGGCCGTAGCGATCCACGAGGCTTGGACGCAGGGCCGCGGCGTCGTCGGATGGATCGTGAATATCATTGTCACGTTCCTAGGGGCGTTCGCGGCAGCAGAGGTTGGCAATCTGCTGTTCGAACTGATACTCCCGCGCATAAATTTGGAAAGCGTGCCGCTCGCGTCGTCGGGCCACTACCTGCTGTATGTCGGGTTAGCCGCAATGATGCTGTTGATGCTGACCGGCGCGTGGCTCGCGCTGCAGCTCGTGAACCGGCTGCGGTGAGTTAGGCGGCAGCGCCCGCGAGCTCGGCCAGCAGATCACGGGCGTGAGTGTGCGGCGGGTGCACAGGATAGATGCAGCGATAGATGACGCCGTCGCGCACGATCAGCGTTAGTCGATGCAGATAGGTATGCCGGCCAGCAGTGAAGCGCGGCAACTTCAGGGCGTCGGCAAACGTGAACTTGGCATCGCTCAGCAATTGAAATGAAATGCCGTTGCGCTCGGCGAACGCTTGCTGCGCTTCTGTCGTCTGACCACTGACACCGAAGACTTCATAACCTTTGACCTGGAACGCCGCATAGGTGTCGCGGAATCCTTCCGCTTCCGGCGTCGAGCCATGCGCGCCGGGTATCTTGTCCCAATCCGGCGGATTGGCTTTTCCCGGAGTGCCGGTGAACGGATAGACAAATACGACCGCGCGCTCCTGGAAGCGTGCCAGATTGACGGCGGCGCCGAACGTCGCGGGAAGCGCGACGTCCGGAAGACGCGTGCCTGCGATGATGTGTTTCGCTGCACCATCATTTTCCGGCGCTGGCCAGGGCCAATTTTTCATCGTCCTGCCTCTATGCTCCAAGCCAGAATTTCATGCGGGTTTTGGTCGGGTGGAAACACCGGATAGAACACCTTCGTGATCCGAGCATCGTCGGCGACGAGGGTCATGCGCTTCAGATAGCGCGTCTTGCCGACGGTGAAAGTTGGCAAGTTCAGCGCGCGCGAAAATTCGAAGCTGCGATCGGAGAGAAGCGGAAAAGGCAGCCGCAACCGCGCAGCCGCTTCATGCTGATATGCCGTATCCTGGACCGACAATCCGAAAATATGTTTGACGCTGGCAGCGCGCAATTCGGTCATCGAATCTCGAAACGCGCAGCTTTGCGGCGTGCATCCGCGCGCGCCTGGGATATCATCCCAGCCTGGCGGCATGTCGGTATCCGGCCGGCCGGTCAGCGGGTAGATATAAATAACGGTGCGGCCCGAGAGCGCTGCCGTCGCAACGTGCGCGCCGTTGTTGGCCGTGAGCACGACGTCCGGAAGGCGTGCACCGGTCAGGTGCTTCGCCGCACCATCGTCGAGCGGCACCGGCAACAACGACCAATCGACCGACATGAGCGAATTCAGCGACATCGATCATCCCTTGTCGCGCATGATGCGCGATTTCTCGCGGTTCCAATCCCGCTTCTTTTCGCTCTCGCGCTTGTCGTGCAGCTTCTTGCCTTCGGCGAGGCCGATCTTCAACTTAGCAAGGCCTTTTGGATTAAAATACATCTCAAGCGGCACGAGCGTCATGCCTTTGCGCTCAATGGCGAGCTTAAGTTTGTTGAGCTCGCTTTGATGCAGAAGCAGTTTTCTTTTGCGGCGGGAGTCGTGCTGGAAAAACGCAGCACCTTTATATTCAGCAATGTAGCTGTTGATTAGCCAAAGGCCGCCGTCTTCCCACGACGCATAGCTTTCCGCGATGTTCGTCTGCCCGACGCGCAGCGACTTGACCTCCGAGCCGGTCAGCATGATGCCTGCTTCCCAGCTGTCGGTTATGAAATATTCGTGGCGCGCCTTGCGGTTCTCCGCAATGAGCGTCGTGCCATCGTCGCGTTTCGAGGCCATTGCTGATGATCGCTCTTTTCGGCAGCGGTTACTCGGCAGCCTTGGCGCCGAAGAGACCGAGGTCGCGCAGCACGGCGTCGATAGCGTTCTTGCCGGCATCCGTTACCGGCACCATCGGCAAGCGCATGTCTTCCGTGCAGAAACCAAGACGCGACACCGCGTATTTGACCGGACCAGGGTTGGTCTCGCAGAACATCACGTCGAACAGCGGCATCAAGCGATCTTGCAGAACAAGCGCCTTCTTGTAGTCGCCGGCGAGCAACGCATTCTGCAAGTCGGCAACGAGGCGTGGCGCGACGTTCGACGCGACGGAAATGACGCCGCGTCCTCCGTGGGCAACAAAACCGAGCGCCGTCGCATCTTCGCCGGAGAGCTGGCAGAAGTCGGGACCGCAGACGATGCGCTGCTGCGACGGGCGCGCAAGATTGGCGGTCGCATCCTTGACGCCGACGACGTTGTTCAACTCCTTGAAGCAGCGCGCCATCGTCGCGACGGACATGTCGACAACCGAGCGGCTCGGAATATTGTAGATCACGATCGGAATGTTGATGGCGTCGTTGATCGCCTTGAAGTGCTGGAATAGCCCTTCCTGCGTCGGCTTGTTGTAATACGGGGTCACGATCAGAACGGCGTCGGCGCCGGACTTCTCAGCGTACTGCGACAGCTCGACGGCTTCTTCCGTCGAATTCGAGCCTGTACCCGCAATAACCGGCACGCGCTTCTTGGCGGCTTCGACCGTGATATCGATCACGCGCTTGTGCTCGTCGTAGTCGAGCGTCGGGCTTTCGCCAGTGGTGCCGACTGGCACGAGGCCGTGTGTACCTTCGGTGATTTGCCAATCGACGAACCGCGCGAGCGCTGCTTCGTCGAGATTTCCGTTTCTGAAAGGCGTGATGAGTGCCGTAATCGAACCCTTGAACATGCCGCGTCCTGGCCTTTTTTTGCTTCTGCCGTATTGGCCGGCGGCCATTGCCGCGTGCGACCAGGGTTGCATAGATAATTGCATGATGCTGCAACGGGTTCGCGGCATCTCAGCCACGGTGTTGCCGCACGGATGAGGCAAACAAAGCGCTGTCAGCACTTGCACCCCAAACCAACCGCTCGCTTAATGGAGGCGCGCGGAGCAAGTCTAGCAAATTCGCCCGGGACATTAGGCGCTCGCCGTGTCCCCTGCAAGATTGGCCAGGGTGGTTCGGTGCATGCGCTGGATTCCCGTTGGAAATATAGTGAGGATTGAGGGCCGTGACGCCGAAAAAAGCCTTTTTGCCGGGCGTTTTGCCGCTGATTGCCCTCGCTATCGCACTCTTCCCAATATCGCATGCCGCGGCGCAAGACGCAGCCGGATCGGCCATCAAATCGAGCCCAAAGCCGTCGTATCAGAAAGCCGAAACCGACTACCTTGCCAAACTTGATTCGCTGCTGGCGCCGGTCAAGGCGTATGCGCCGTCAGCAGACGACGCGCAGCGCATCAAAGACGCCGTCACCGCCGTCAAGTCGAACGGCATGGCGCGCTTCGAAGATATCAAGTCCGGCATCAGCGATCCGGCGGGTCAGAAGCTTGTCGAATGGGTGCGGCTGCGGGCTGGCTACGGCCGCGCGGAAGAATACCGCGCGTTCCTCGATGCCAACCCGCTCTGGCCGGATCGCGCGATGATGGTGCAGCGCCTGGAGGAAGCTCTGTTCACGCAAGGTGGCAGCGCGCAATCTATCAAGGCGCACTTCAAATCTGCCGAGCCGCAGACGGGACTGGGATATGCGGCGCTGGCGTCCGCGTATCAGGCAGAAGGGAATATGGCGGAAGCCAAGAAACTCGCAGCCAAGGCATGGCGCGAGATGAAAATTCCGGGCCTCCTTGAGACGGGCTTCCTGGCGCGTTTTTCAAATCTGCTCGACGAGGCCGATCATAAGTGGCGCTTCGATCATATGACGACCGACGACGTCCGGTGGGCTGACAATCGCAAGGATCGCGCTGCGTTTGCCAAGCGTGTCATCCCGCTGCTCTCCGAAGCGGAGCAGAAGAAGGCGACGGCGCGGCTTGCCGTATTCAACAAGGCATCGAATGCACGCGCCTTGATCGAGGCACTGCCGCCGGACGATACCGACTGGGGCTTGGCGTTCCATCGGGCGCAAGTGCTGCGCAAAGCCGGTAACGTCGATGCGGCCGCGAAAATCGTCCTCGGCGCACCGAAAGACCCGAGCAAGATCGCCGTGCTCGACGAATGGTGGGCGGAACGCCGTCAGCTTGCTTATGGCGCGCTCAAAGGCGGCAAGACGAAACTTGCCTACGACCTCGTCAAAGACGCCGGGCCGTTGACGGTCAATCCGCTGAAAGAGCAATCGTTCATGGCGGGGTGGATCGCGTTCCGCAAACTCAAGGATGCGGATGCGGCGGAGAAACACTTCCAAACGCTGGCGAAAGCCGCCGACGGACCTTTAAGCCGCGCAAAAGCGTCGTATTGGCTGGGGCGCGTCGCCGAAAGCCGTGGCGATAAGGCGTCGGCCAACGCGCACTACAAAACCGCGACGGACAATCCAGATACATTTCATGGCCTACTGGCGCTGCAGAAGATCGATGGCAAGCGCTCATCGCTCAAGATTACGCCGCCGGAATTGCCGACGGACGCACAAGTCAAGAACTTCGTGTCGAGCGATGCGGTGAAGGCCGTGATGCTGGCGAAGAAGTCGGGCCTATCGCGCGAGTACACGCGCGGATTCCTGACGTCTTTGCGCATCGGCCTGCCGAGCGAATCCGAAGCCGGCATGGTTTCGCATCTCGCCGAAATGATCGGCGACACGCAGATGTCGCTGCGCATTGCCAAGTCCGCGATCGCGAAAGGGCAGAACCTGATCACCTATGGCTATCCGGTGCATACGTTCCCGGCCTACACGCCGCTGACGACACCGCCGGAAACGGCATTTCTTCTCGGCATCACGCGACAAGAGACGGAATTTGAACCGCAGACGATTTCGGGCGCCGGCGCTAAAGGTTTGATGCAGGTGATGACGGTAACGGCAAAGCACGTTTGCCAAGACTACAAGATCAAATGCGATATTCCGCGGCTCTTGTCCGACAACGCCTACAACGTCACGATCGCATCGGCGTATATCGCGGACCGCATGGGCGAATTTTCAGGCTCATATGTGCTCGGTCTCGCCGGATATAACGCCGGACCTGGACGCGCGCGGCAGTGGATCCGCGAAAACGGCGACCCGCGGAATCCCAAGGTCGATATCATCGACTGGATCGAACGTATTCCAATCACCGAGACGCGCGAGTACGTCACGAAAGTCTTGTCGAACATTCAGATCTATCGCGCGCGGCTCGGGGAAAACAATCCGTTACGGCTCGAAGACGACTTGGCGCGGGCGCGCGGCTCGTCCAAAGTGCCGTCTGCGAACGAAGACGACGTACCGGGCACAGTCTCGAATTCCGAAGGCTGAGTGCGCGTATCCAGTTCGCGTGATGTGCTGCGTCGCATTTCACATATGGGGGCACGATGACGGCAGCCGCGAGCGTATTCGACGAATTGAAATGCACGACCCGCGACGGCACGCGCCTCTACGGCCGGCATTACAAAGCGCGCGCGAAAAGCACGCGTCGCCCTGTGCTGTGCTTGGCGGGCCTGACACGCAACAGCCGCGACTTCAACGACATAGCCCCCGCGCTCAGCCAGCACGCCGAGACGCCGCGTGACGTCTACACCGTCGACATGCGTGGGCGCGGATTATCCGACCACGATGCCGACTGGCGTAATTACGCAATTCCCGTCGAGATGCACGACGTCATCGACTTCATGACGATGCTTGGCCTCAACGATTGCGGGATTATCGGCACGTCGCGCGGAGGCTTGATCACGCACGTTCTCGCGGCCGCGCAGCCCACGCGCATCGGCGCGGTTGTGCTGAACGATATCGGCCCGGTCATCGAGTTCGACGGGCTGGTTCGCATTGCAGGCTACGTTGGCCGCGTGCCGTTGCCGAAGTCATGGGACGATGCGGCACGCGCCGTGCTGTCGCTCGCCAAGCGAGATTTTCCGGGCCTGACCGAACGCGACGCTGAGGTTTTCGCGCGCCAGCTATTTAACGAAAAGAACGGCAGGCCGGTCTCGGGATACGATCCCAAATTGTCGAAGTGCCTGTCGTTGCTCGACGGGCCAATACCGGAACTGTGGCCGCAATTCGAAGGCTTGAAGCGCGTGCCGCTGATGGTCGTGCGCGGCGCGAACTCCGATTTGCTGTCGGTCAAAACGGTCGATGAAATGCGCCGCCGCCATCCGAACTTCCGCAGCATCGAAGTGCCGGGCGAAGGCCATGCACCGCTGCTGCGCGACGCGTCGACGATCGAGGCGATCGTTGCGTTCTTTGCCGAAACGGACGCGATTGCGAAGCGCGCAGCGGCTTGATCGCCGCCGCCGTCAATTGTCGCCATTAGTTGTCGTCGCGGCTCGTCTCGACATCGCCCCGGTCAACGCGGCGCGAGAACTCGGTGTCGCCTCCACTGGATAGGATGCGCGCCTGCTCGATCCAGCTTTCACGCTCGATGCGGCCTTTGAATTCAAGCGTCTGGCTAATGCGGTCGATATCGCCGCTGTTCCAGTTGGCGACCTGCGCATAGGTTGTGATGCCGAGCGCGTTCAAACGCTTTTCGATCAAGACGCCAACACCGCGAATGCGTTTCAGATCATCCGGCTTGCCGCCGGACGGCGCTCTGGTCTGCGGCGCTGAAGGTGCCGGCGCGGCAGGCGCTTTGCTTTCGTTGTCTTTCAGTGCATCCGACAACTTGGCCGGCATGACCAAATTCGGATTGGCGCGCGCCAGGGGCGAAATGGGCTCGATGGGCCGGATGCCGCGCGTGACGCTTGCCGATGCGGCAGCGATCGCTGCCGCCGCGGCGGTTGCCATTTCCGCGACCGACTTGCCTTGCAACGCCGATGCGACCGACGAGGCGGGCGCTGGCGACGATGGCGCCGCAGGTGTGGGCGGCGGCGCTGCAGGCTTAGCCGGCTCGGCGGCAACCGGCGCAACGGCGGCCGATTTTGCGGGTTCAGCGGCGGAAGACTGTGGCTGAGATTGTGATTGTGCTGCGAGCGGCGCGCTCGATGGCGCAGCATGCTCAGATTTCGGCGACGGCGGCTGCGCCGGTGTCGATGTCGCTGGACTGGACGTGGTCGACGCCGATGCAGATGCCGGTTGCGACGGCGCGGCAGAGGCCTGCGTGGACGCCGGTTGCGCACCAACCGGCGGCGATTTCGAAACCGCCGCGCGGTTACGCGAATAGTACGTCTCGCCACCCATCGCGAGGATTTGCGCTTGCTCGATCCATTGTTCGCGATCGACGCGGCCAGCGAGACCCAGCTGTTGGTTGACGCGATTGACATCGGCCGAAGTCCAGTGCGCGATCTGTTCGAACGTCCCGATGCCGATGCCGTTGAGGCGGCGCGACGTGTCAGCGTCGATGGCGCGAATGCGTTGCAGATCGTCGGCGCCGCTCGCAGCGAACGCGTGGCCTGCATCCTGAGCAGCCGGCGATTGTGCGACCTTCGAAGGGCCCGGAGCCTGCTGCGGCGACGCAGGTTTCGTTTCCGACGGTTTCGCATTCGCCGGGCCTGGATCAGGTTTCGCAGCAGGTGGCGACACCGCTGCCGTGACCGGAACCGAAGGCTTCGCTGGCTCGGCGGGTTTGATTTCGACGACAGGTTTCTGCGGCTGAGGTGACGTCGGCGCGGGACGCGGCACGACGGCCGCGGCAGCGGCCTTGGCGGCTGCAACGGCCGCCGCAGCAGCGGCCGATGCACCCGCGATCCCCGCCATCATACCGCCCGATGATGGCGTGCTGGCGGTGTCCTTGGACGGCTCGCTTTTAGGTTTATCGTTGGCAGGTTGCGGTGCTGCCTTCTGGCTTTCGGCAATATTGGCAGCCGCCTGCGCGGCTGCGGCTTCGGCCTTCGACGGCTCGGCCTTCACATCGTCCGATTTTGCAGGCTCGACCTTCTGTGACGAGGCCGGCGTTACCGCAACCGGTTTCTGAGCCTCGCTCTTCGGCGCGTCGACCTTATTTGGCTGCGTCGTCGCGGCATCTGCTTTGGTGGCGACAGGTTTCGCCGCTTCCACTTTCGGAGCTTCGACTTTCGGAGCTTCGACCTTGGGCGCTTCGACTTTCGGTTCCGGCTTCTTGAACGGTTGCGCCGGTCCGGTCACCGGCTTCAGAACAGCCGGCCGGATCTGGACGATCATTTTGCGCGGCATGCCCTCATTCGGATCGGGGCCGGTCAACGCCCGCTCGAAGCGGCTGGTGTCGATTTTTTCGCTGACCGGCAGAACCTTGCGAGCCGGCCGCGGTAAAACTTCGATGCGCGGTTGGACGGGGTCGATCTCACGCGGCTTGATCAGCGGAATGTTTTCGACCGGCGGCTCGACGTATGTCGCGGCCGACGTGCGCGCGGTGACGGCCACTGTTTCCGCGCTCCGCGTCATCAGTGCACGCTTCAACAGACACGCGCTCATCGCGCCGGCGAAATATGCCGACAGCAACAGCAGGAAGGTTTGAAGCAGAAGGTACGTCATCACTCACCAAACAATCGAACAGCGCCCGCAATCAACCGCGGGCGTCGGGCCGGATTTACAAATCTTCCTCGGTTCCACCACACGATAGCCAGCCGGCGACAGCGCCTAGAACAAAAGCCAGCGCGATCCACCAGATCAGCTTCAAGAACAGATAGTCCATCACGCCACTCCTTCGAGCCGCCCGGCTCAGTTGACCTTGACGATGAATTCAATGCGCCGGTTCCGTGCCCGGCCTTCATCCGTATTGTTGTCTGCAATCGGCCGCGTCGCGCCGTAGCCGACCGTCGTCAAGCGACGCGCGTCGACACCCTCGCGCGTCAGAAAATCCGCAACCGCCTGCGCGCGCCGGTCCGACAGGCGTTGATTGCGCTCATCCGTGCCTTCACTGTCGGTGTGACCTTCGATCTCGATGTGAAACGCCGGACACTCGGCTGCGATTTCCGCAAGTTCGCGCAGCGTCAGCGTGCTATCGGGTGTCAGATCGGCCTTGGCGCGATCGAATTCGAGGACGCCGCGTGCTGTCGCATCGCGCATCATTTCCTGGCAGACATTGGCGGCCTGCTCCTGCGCCGAGAGAACCTCGATCGCGGCAGTTCCCGAATATCCTTCCGGTACATCACGCGGAACAGCCGCGCGGACGTTGGCGGCAACCGCCTCACTTTCAGCGAAGCCTTTGACGGCAAGCGCGCTGGCCGTCAGTTGCGCTTCTCCGCGCTCCAGTTTCGAAAGCGATGTCAGACCGCCCAGCGCGACAGTCAACCAAGGTTCTGCGGGCGCTGCCTTGAGGCGCATCTCGTCCGAGAAGCGGGCATTTGGAAAAAGCCGTTGCGCAGCCTCGATCAGGCGGCCGCGCGCGGCATCGTCCGGCACATCTCCTGAAAGCCTCAGCGCGCCACGATCATCGAGCGCGGCCCGCCACGTCAGATTGCCTTTCATATCGCCGGTAAATTTGATCTGCACGTCAGCGGTACACGTCTGGCCGACGGCGGTGCGGACTTCTTCGGGAACGCCTTGCGCGACGCCGTAGTCGGCAGTGGAGCCCGTGACCGTCAAAGCCCGATCGGCGAGAACGCTACTGCCTTCGGCGAGGCGCGGTAACGGCGCGAGGCCCGCAATGATGCACTGCTGCCAGCCTTCCGGCGCGCCTGACAGGATCTTCAACTTGTCGTTGACGTTGCGGCCGCGAAAGCGCGCTTTGACGGCGTCGATCAAGGCAGCGCGTGCCGCTTCGCTCGGTATGTTGCCCGAGACTTCAACGTCGCCGCCGGAATGCGCGATCATCATGTTGTATCCGGCGATCGATTTGATGCCGCGCGGATACCCTATGCGCTCAACCAGCTTGAAACTTTGCGGAACGTCTGACTTTAGCGCTTTGCGGACGGCTGCGGCCGTCGTTTCATCGGCGGCTTCACCGACAAATGTAAACTCGCGGCCCTTGATGTCGGCGGTTCCGACTTTGAGCGATGCCAGCTGTGTCAAAGCGATGGCCGCGGCTTTTGCCCAGTTGTCGGGTGCGCCGCCTGCGGTCTCGGCCGTATCGGTGAGAGCCGCGTTCGGCATCACGCGGCGCGCGTGTGCGACGATTTCCTTGCGGGCCGCCTCCGTCGGAATGTATCCGCCAATGGTCAGCTTGCCGGCGCTGAGTGCTGCGTTCCAGAGATACGGATTGATCACCGGCGGCGAGATTTTCTCGAACGCCAGCACGACTTTCGGCGGCACCGAGGAAGAGAGCGCTTTGCGGACGTTGCGGTACGCGGGCATCGTCGCGGCTTCGCCCGCAACCGTGAGACGGAGCGCATCGAGTTCGGCTGTACCCTTTTTCAGCTGGGCAATTTGGCTAAGCGCGAAACTGGCGCCGGAGAGCCACGCTGCACGATCCGGCGCACCGCGCGCGAGCTTCATCTCATCGATGATCGGCGTTTTGGGGAATTCCGTTTTTGCGGCGTTGAGAAGCCCCTTGCGCGTGTCCTCGTCGGGCACGAACCCGGACAGAATAATGCGGCCATCGCCGCGCGATTCCGCCGACCAGAAGAACTTATCGACGCGCTCCAGCATTTCGGAACGGTCAAGCGCAACGCGAACGCCCCAGCCTTCGCGTACAGTGGCGAGCGCACGCGCAGGCGCTGTATCGTCGGCAGATTTTCCGGTCAGCACACCGTCACGGCCGTTGAAGATCGGCGTCGCCCAATCCATGCCGATGCGTTGCAAAGCGTCTTGCGTGCGGCGGCTGAGGTCGGCTTCGATCGACTCGTGCTCGACCTGGACGGCGATCCAGCTCAAGAACGCAATCGGGACGAGACCCAACAGCCATTTCGATGGATTACACCGCATACGCGCTGCCGCTCCCCAAACGTCCACTCCGCGCCTGCGGGCCACGCCTCAACATGAGGCCGGCCCGATCAAACGCGCACATGCTTGGCTCTGACGGTCCGGACCGCGAGAACCCCCTGCGGCCACTATAAACAATGGCTCCAGCCATTCCAAGCTGAGGGCACACTAGCCCGGGTGGGCTAATTGGTTGATAGAGGCATATTTTTTGGGAATTGTTTTGGCTGCGAGTGTGGCCGCGATGCGCCGCAAAGGTGTTTCGCTCGGATCGGCGAAACGCCGGCCAAGCGCGAACATGTTTAACCGCGTCCGGCGCCGCGCAGCGCTTCCCCGAAGAGCACGAGGCAAGGGCCGTTGACGTTTGCAGCGGCGATCGCATCCGGCAGGTCGGCGATCGTACTTGCGATGATCTGCTCTCCCGCGCGGCTGACGTTAATCATCGCAAACGCCGGTGTTGCAGGCGACAGGCCGGTGCTGATCAATTTGTCCCTGAGTTCGGCCAACGTGCGCATGGCCATGTAGACGGCCGTCGTCGCAGCCGGATCGACAAGCGCGTGCCAATCGAGATTGGCCGGCAATTTACCATCCCGCGAATGTCCGGTGACGAGTTGTAGCCGCTTGGCGAAGTCGCGATGCGTCAACGAGACCTGCAAGCGCGCGGCCGCCGCCTGGACCGCCGAAATTCCGGGAATGACCTCGAAAGCGATACCGGCCGACTGCAATTCAGTGATCTCCTCCCCGCCGCGGCCAAAGATCATCGGTTCGCCGGACTTCAGACGGACAACGCGCTTGCCCTGATTGGCAAGCTTGACCATGAGGGCGTTGATCTCGGTCTGCTTGCACGCGGGCCCGTATCCGGTTTTGCCGACCAGCAACCGCTCGGCCTCGCGGCGGGCAAATTCGAGCACCGGTTCAGTGACAAGGTCATCGTAGAGCACGACGTCGGCGGCGCGCAGCGCGCGAACGGCGCGCAGCGTCAAAAGCTCCGGATCGCCCGGACCGGCGCCGACAAGCGATACGAAGCCGGTCGTCGTCGCACGCGGACGCGATTGATCGACGTCGCGGATCAGCTGTTCGAGATCTTCAGATGTCGGAGCGCGGCCGGCATCGCGCATGGCGCGTTCAGTGAACGCTTCCCAGAAACGGCGTCGCGCCTGCATATCGGCGCCGAGGCGATTGCCTTCGCGGCGCCAGAGCTTCGCTGCTTCGGCCCAAAGTTTGAACCCTTGCGGCAGAAGCGCTTCCAACCGCGAACGGATTGCCTGCCCGAAAACAGGCGCCGCCCCATCTGTCGAGATCGACACGACGAGCGGCGAACGGTTGACGATCGCGCCGAACTGGAAGGCGCAGAACTCAGGCCTGTCGATGACATTGACGGGCGCGCCTGCGGTGTTGGCGGCCGCAACGAAGGCCGACGCTTCAGCGTCGTCGGGTATCGCGCCGATGGCGATGGCCGCGCCTTTAACGTCGTCCGGCGTCCATGCGCGCGTGTGGAGCGTGATCGATCCAGCGGGCGGATGCGCCGCAAGGTGCGCGAAACCTTCGGCGAACTGCCCGGCGTAGACGTCGACATGCGCGCCCGCCGCAGCGAGAAGTTCGGCCTTCCACAACGCCGGTTCGGTACCGCCTGCGAGCACCGCACGTTGCCCCTTCAGCTTGAAGAAAATGGGCAACGTCGCGAGCGCGTCCATGCGGCTCGGACGCGTTGTCTGCGGTGTGCGCGGCTCGTTCGTCTCGGACATTGGGTTCTACGTTGCGTGCATCTCAAGATTGCGTCGCCGATCATGCCAGAACGCCTCGCGCTCTCCTATGCGGCGATTGCAGCGACCGAGTTGCGTATGTTAACCGGTCCGCGATTACTGCAGGGCAGGCTTAAATATTGTCGCTGCAATGAGCTTCAGGTCGCCAGTCATCGAGGCACTTTCAACGTATTCCTGGTCGACAGCCGCAAGCCGTTCCGGGTCGGACATGTCGATACCGCGCACCTGCGCCAGTCCAGTGATACCCGGGCGAACGTCAAAGACGCCACGACGGTCGCGCGCGGAGATCAACGCCAATTGCGACGGCAGACACGGCCGCGGACCGACAAGGCTCATATGCCCCATGATCACGTTCAACAATTGCGGGATCTCGTCGATTTTCGTGGCGCGCAGAACAGCGCCGACGCGCGTCGTCGCCGACGCAGGCATCATGTGGGTCGCCTCGTTCTTGACGCCCGTATGCATGGATCGGATTTTGTAGAGCGTGAAGGATTGCTGGCCACGCCCGAGCCGCGTCTGGCGGAAGAGCGCAGCACCCGGTGTCTCGAGACGTACGGCGATCATCGCCAGAACGACAACCGGAGCCAGCAGCAGCAGCCCGGCCGCACTCGCGGTGATGTCGATGATACGCTTCATTCGCCCGAACCCGGTTCTCGATTGAGCATACGCCGATAGACATCGGCAAAACGCTGGCGGATCGCTGCTTCGGTAAATACATCGAGAAAATGCGCGCGCGCCGCCTGCCCGAAAGCCTCGCGTCTCCGCGCGTCGCCGGCAAGAGCTATGATGGCATCCGCCGCCGCCAGCACATCGCCGGGTGGCACCAGAAATCCATCGACGCCATCGCGTACGATTTCGCGGCAACCGATCACGTCCGTCGCGATTGATGGGCGTCCGCACGCAGCTGCCTCAATCAGCGTGCGCGGAATGCCTTCGCGATAACTCGTCAGCAACATGGCGGTATGGTGCGCGCGCCATACGGATGGAACGTCGTTTGACACGCCATGCCATGTGATCCCGCCTTCTGCGCTCAACGCCCGCAGTTCGCTTTCAGATAGCGCGCCGAGGTTATCGGTATCGACGGCCCCGAAGAGATGCAGTTCGACATCAGCCCCCCCCGCGCGTGCGGCTCGAACAGCGGCAACACTGTCGAGAACGCCTTTGGCGCGCGTCATACGCGATACGACCGCGATTTTGAGCGGCGGCGCCGGCGGCGCCAGTGACGGCTGGAAAATCTCGGAATCGACACCCGCACCGGCAACGACGACGATGTCGTGTCCGGCTGCGTCCAGGCCAAGGTCGGCTGGATCGTCGCGATTTTCGAAGACGAAGACCGTACCCGGGCGCCGCAGAACATGCCGCGTGACGAACCGGATCATGGCGCGCGCAATCCGTTGTGGCCAACCGCGACTTGACCAAAGATGTCCGAGGCCCGTCGGCGCAAGGACGACGTTTCGGACGCCTGCAAACCGCGCGGCGAGGCCGCCCGCGATCACCATGCGCAGCGCGATGGCGTGCACAATGTCCGGATTTTCACGGCGAAGTATGGCACGCAGCTGCCCGACACCGAATACAAGTGCCAACGGATTCGCGCTCGACCGGCGCGCGTTGATCGCGATGACGCGCACACCTTCAGCTTGCAGCACCGCTGCATGCTGGCGGACGCGCGTGATAACGATGACGTCAAGATCGAGTACCCTCGCTTCTCGGATCAACGGCAGAAAATGCGAGCACATGAACCAGTCTTCAGTCACGACAAACGCGATTTTCCGGCGTTGCGGATTTTGGTGCACCATTCCAAGGACCGCATCACGGATTGCGTCACCCTGCGCCACCGGCGGCGACCAGGACAGCACCTTGCGAATGTCGGCTGTGTCGACAACTGCGGGATCGAAAAGACTTTTTATTTCGCGTGCTTTGCCCGTAACGCGCCCGAGACGCTGCATGACGGACGCCGGCACCGGCAAGAGCCGCACAGGCTGGCCAAGCGTGCCAGCAATGTCGCGGACGAGCGCGGCCGTCGACGTCTGCTCGTCGTCAGCAACGAAGAACGTTCGATTGCGCGCGTGCGGGTTCTCAAAAACGCGCGCGACGGCCGACGCAAGGTTATCGATCGCCACGAACGATTTCGGTGCCGTTGCGCACGCGAGCGGCAGTGGCCAGCCGTTTTCGATCCTGTGCACCAGCCGCGCAAAGTTGCCTGAATTCCCCGCGCCGTAGATCATTGGCGGGCGCAAAATCACCCAGTCCATTCCGCGGCGCCCGGCGATTTCGCCGATCTGCTTCTCGGCCGCACGCTTGGAGGTAGCATACCGATTGCCGTCATCGGCCGTGGCTGCAAGAGCGGAGCTTATGTACACAAAGCGTTTGATACCGGCGTCGGCCGCGGCCTCTGCCAAGCGCGCCGTCGCCTCGACATTGATCGCGTCAACGTCTTCATTGCTGACATCATCGGCGACACTCGCCAAACCCGCGCAATGCAAAACACCATCGCACCCCGTGAGATGATCGCGCCAATCGATGTCCGACGCCAAATCGCCATGCACGGCCCACGCCCGTTGCGGCGCGCCATCCACGACGCGTCTGCGCGTGCCGCAGACGACAACGTGCCCGTCGCGCGCCAGCGCATCGGCGCACGCCGCGCCAACAAAGCCCGTCGCGCCTGTGACGAAGATTTTCACGATCCCACCACGTGAGCTTGTCGCCTTTCACTGCAGTGCTTTGAGCAGCAAATGTGACCGCCGCCAAGCGGACGCGTGATCGTCTAAACTGGCGCGCCGTCGTGCTTGTACAGATATGCGTGGCAGATTTCCACGATCCTGGCGGCGGCCTGTCCGTCTCCGTATGGCGACCCGCCGCGTGCCATACGCGCGTATTCAGCGTCATCCGTCATCAGTTGCTCGATTGCGGCGACGATCCGGTCGCGGTGCGGACCGATCAAGCGCGCGACGCCGGCATCGACAGCCTCCGGCCGTTCGGTTTCGTCGCGCAGCACGAGCACCGGCTTGCCAAGCGCGGGCGCCTCCTCCTGAATGCCGCCGCTATCGGTCAACACGATGAAGGCATTGCGAATCATGGCAACCAGAACTTCGTAGTCGGCCGGCGGCACGAGATGCACACGCTGAAGGCTTCCAAGTTCGGCGTAAACCGGCTCGCGCACGTTCGGATTAGGATGCACGGGATAAACGAATTCGAGTTCGGAATGGCGATCGTGCAGATCGCGGATGGCACCGCAAATTTCAAGCAGCGGCGCGCCAAAATTCTCGCGGCGATGCGCGGTGACGAGGATCAGTTTGCGATCGGGCGACGTCGGATAGGCGCACGGCAAATCGCGCGCCGCAACGTCGAGCAGGGCATCGATGACCGTATTGCCAGTGATGTGAACGGTCGATGGATCGACGTGTTCGCGCAGCAGATTGTTGCTCGACGACAGCGTCGGCGCGAAATGCAGGCAACTCACCAATCCTGCGACGCGGCGATTGAGTTCCTCCGGAAACGGCCGCATCAAATCGTGCGTTCTGAGCCCCGCCTCGACATGGCCGACCGGGATTTGCCGGTAGAACGCGGCAAGCGCTGCGACCATCACCGACGTCGTGTCGCCCTGCACGAGCATCAGGTCGTACTTGCTGTCAACGAGCAGCGGATCGAGCTTGACGAATATCCGGCTGCTAAGGCCTGCGAGACTTTGATCGGGCTGCATGACGTCGAGATCGTGATCGATCGCGATGTCGAACATGCCGAGAATTTGGCTGACGAGCTCGCGGTGCTGGCCAGTCGATATGACGACAGCGTCCGCCCAATCCGTTTGCTTCAAGGCTTTGATGACCGGCGCCATCTTGATGCATTCGGGGCGCGTGCCAACGAGGCACAGAATGCGTTTCCGCGTATCGGACGTCTGCAAACAGGGCTCCTTTAAAAACGCAAACCAAGGACGCTACTGTTGCACGATACGTCTGCGCCAGCGCCGGGTGGCAACGGTTCTGGTAAACGGGCGGGAAATATTGGTCGGAGCGACAGGATTTGAACCTGCGACCCCCAGTCCCCCAGACTGGTGCGCTACCAGGCTGCGCTACGCTCCGAAGCGCCCCTTGTGCCGCGGCAAGCGACTAAGGTCAACGGCCATTGCTGCAGTTAATTCAGGCGCGCTTTGTTTTGAACGCGGTCAATGCTGCGGCGTCTGTGGCAAACGTGTGAATGGCGCTGTTCTGCGGCAAGCGTGGCGCCGCGACTGCCGCAAACCGGTCGGGCCCGACCGCGAGATCTGCAACGCGAAAACCATGCGAGGGCGCGGCCTCGCTGCTTTCGGACTTGCTTCCGCCCACGGCGCCCGCCTCCGTCAATATGCGTCCGATGCCGAGGCCCGTCGCTTTCGCGATCGCTTCGAGGCGCACCCACGCTTGCAGCAGGCGCGCGTCGCTGTCCTCGGGGAGTGCAAGCTCAGGCGCCAAGCGCACTGCAGCGCTGATAACGCGCGCGCGGCGCTCGTCCGACATGCGGATGTCTCGCGGCATTTCGATATCGACGCCGACAACGTCGTCATGCGACACACCGATCAACGCGGTCGCGCCAGCATGAGCCAAGCTGAATTCCGGAGAACGCGCTAAGCCAAGGGACCTTGGAATGCGCGGCCGCCCGCCCGGCGCGCGGTCGTATGCAACGCCGCGCAGCGCCGTCGACGTCTCACGCTCCAGTATGATCCGGAGGGCGATGTGAGCCGCGCGCCAATCGCGCGCGTCGTCATCGCCGAGCGCCGACCCCTTGTGATTGAAGCGCGCGGTCTCGTCGGCCGCGAGCCTTGGGGTTTGGGCTTCGTCAGCTTCGAGAAGTCCACGCGCTGCGGCGAGATCAACGATGAAGATCAGGAGCGAAGGCGGTCCACTCACGAACGCGACGCACGCAATTTTGCGGCGGGCCGCGCAGCCGCAGCCGGTTGCGATCCCGACGACGCCGACAGAATGTCGATGCAGAGTTCCAGTTCTTTGATGGCGCTTGCGATCACGTCTTGCCTGTTGCCGTTCCGCGGTGCGCTTTGGACCGTGCGGCCTGCGTTTTGCGTGTCGTCCTTCGCGCTGGCGCTTGTTGCCACGACGCCGTCGATGGCGGTCGGCTGGGCTTGGCCTGCCGTACTGCCGTTGTTCGCGCGGCGCGCCGCTCGGCCACGTGACTTGGCACTGCGCGCTTCGGCAGTGAGCGCGGCGGAGGCGGCGGCAGCCGCCTCCTTGACCTGATCGATCCCCTGCTCGCGCAGAATTTTCTGGACGCCTTTGATGGTGTACCCTTCTGCGTGCAGCAGATGGCGAATGCCGCGCAACAGCTCCATGTCTTCAGGACGGTAATAGCGGCGGCCACCGCCGCGCTTCATTGGACGAATGTGCGGGAACTTGCCTTCCCAAAACCGCAGGACGTGCTTTGGCACGTCAAGCTCGTCCGCGACCTCGCCTATGGTCCGGAATGCCTCGACAGATTTGCTCATGAGGAGACCTCGCCTTCTAAATGAGAGGCACGATCTATTAGCTCAAAAAAAGCTCACGCACTACGCGGCTTGGCGTGGCCCTTGTTGATACGATCTTTCATGATGTTGGATGGGCGGAACACCAAAACACGACGCGGCGTGATCGGCACTTCTTTGCCCGTCTTCGGATTGCGGCCAACGCGCTCGCCTTTCTGACGAATACCGAAAGACCCGAACGACGACAGCTTGACGCTGTCCCCGCCAGCCAAACTGCCGGAAATTTCTTCGAGCACCAGTTCAACAAGATCCTGGCTCTCGTTGCGGGGCAAACCGACCTTGTCAACAACGGCTTCTGCGAGATCAGCGCGTGTCAATGTTTTGCCGGTCATGCGTTTGTCTCCCGTCGTCGGATCACTCGAGCCGGGATGCTAACTGCGGTTCTTTTCCCGGTCAACGCGAGAACGCTTCAACCGACTGAAATCAATAACGATTTGTGTGTTGCGCCGCACAACGCCATGAACGCTGTTGCGATTGCTCGGAATGGCGCCGGGAGTTGCCGGTTTACCAGCGCGCCAGAACGGCGCCCCAGGTAAAGCCGCCGCCCATCGCTTCCATCAAAATCAGGCTGCCTTCCTTAACGCGATGCTCTTCGAAGGCCTGGTTAAGCGCGAGAGGTATCGATGCGGCGGACGTGTTGCCATGCTTGTCGAGCGTCATCACGATTTTGTCGGGCGAGACGTTGAGCTTTTTCGCGATGCCGTCGAGGATGCGCTTGTTGGCCTGATGCGGAATGAAGAGATCGATTTCGTCAGCCGCAAAACCCGTTTCGACGAGCGTCTCTTCAATGACGCCGGAAATCTTCTGCACGGCATGGCGGAAAACTTCGCGCCCATTCATGCGCAAGTGACCGACCGTTTTCGTCGAGCTCGGTCCGCCATCGACGTAAAGCAAATCTTCGTAGCGGCCATCCGAGCGAATGCGTGTCGACAGGATGCCGCGATCATCGCGTCCGGTATGCTGCGGTTGCGCTTCGAGCACGACTGCGCCCGCGCCATCGCCAAACAGAACGCAAGTGCTGCGGTCACCCCAATCGAGGATACGCGAAAACGTCTCGGCGCCGATGACGAGCGCGCGATTGAATTGGCCGGTCTTCAGGAAGGTATCGGCGACCGTCAGCGCGAACACGAAGCCCGAGCACACCGCTTGAACGTCGAACGCCGCGCCTTTGGTGACGCCGAGCATTTGCTGAATGCGGACGGCGGTTGCAGGAAATGTACGATCGGGCGTCGCGGTCGCGCAGATAACAAGGTCGATTTCGACCGGATCGATGCCGGCGCGCACTAGCGCCTGTTTCGCGGCGGCCGCGCCAAGAACGGACGTCAGCTCGGTATCGTCGGCGATGTGACGCTGCCGGATACCGGAACGCTCCTGAATCCATTCGTCAGACGTGTCGAGCGACTTCGCGAGATCGTCATTCGTGACAATGCGTTTCGGCAAATGCGCGCCGACGCCGCGAATGATGGAACGGATGACTGCCACGCGGCACCTTTCTTCGGTTAACCCGAACTTTTTGCTGTTATCGTTGGCGCGGCCGCCGGTTGCGCCGCTGCAAGCTTGTGATGGAAACTTTCGATATCGGATGCAAGCCTGGAGATGAGACCGGAATCAGCCATTTCGTAGGCGAGATCGACGGCGCTGGCGAAACCGTAGGCATCCGTACCGCCATGACTTTTGACAGCAATGCCATTGAGACCGAGGAACGTTCCGCCGTTGACGCGGCGCGGGTCCATTTTTTCCTTGAGCACGCGAAAGCCGCCGCGCGCCAGCAAGGCGCCGATTTTCGTGACGAGCGAACTCGTCATAGCGCCCTTGAGATAAACGCCGATTTGGCGTGCTGTGCCTTCCGCGGTTTTCAAAGCGATGTTGCCTGCAAAACCTTCGACGACGACGACGTCAACGGCGCCGTGGCCAATCTGGTCACCCTCGACAAAACCTTTGTAGTCGAGCGGAAGTTCCGTGTTTTTGAGCAGCGCATGCGCGGCTTTGACGTCTTCGTTGCCTTTGATTTCCTCGGTGCCGACATTGAGCAATCCGACCGACGGCCGCTCGATATGAAATATCGCGCGCGCCATCGCTGCCCCCATCAGCGCGAAGTCCGTCAACTGGTTGGCGGTGGCGCCGATATTGGCACCAACATCGAGCACGATCGATTCCGATTTGACGGTCGGCCACAGCGCCGCAATCGCCGGACGCTCGATGCCGGCGATCGGCCGCAACACCAGTTTGGCAACCGCCATCAGCGCGCCGGTGTTGCCGGCGGAAACGGCGGCATGCGCTTCGCCTGATTTGACGGCTTCGAGCGGCAGCCACATGCTGGAGCCCTTCGCCCGGCGCAAGGCCTGGCTCGGCTTTTCATGCATGCCGATTGTTATGGCCGTGTGGACCACGCGCGATTTTTTGGCGAGCGCCGGATGCGCTGCAAGCGCGGTATTGATCTGGGCTTCATCGCCGTAAAATATGAAGCTGAGCGCAGGATGACGTTCGAGCGACAACGCCGCGCCGGGCACGACGACACTCGGACCGTGATCGCCACCCATGGCGTCCAGTGCAATAGTCTTTGGGCTCGCCATGCCGACGTTTGCCCTTCATAAAATTGGTTATGCGCCGCTCAGCGCTTCTAGTTTTGGCACACCGCCCCAGGTGTTCTAAACCGGCTGGACCATATCCTTTTAGAGGCCTCTGACAAGGCGAAAAGCCCGCTCATGCACGGTTGCCGCAGGCCGCGCTCACGGCTTATTCTTCAGCTTGCTCAAAGCCGCGAACGGACTGACGTTTTCTGACGTCGGTTGATCCTTGTCCTGCCAAGAGAACTCGGCCTCGGCCTTGCGTGGATAGGGATCGAGACCGGCCGAAATCGTCTCGAACACGATCCTGCCGACGGGGATGACGCCACCCTCCAACGGTTCGACGTCGCGCTCATCGAGGATCGATTTTTCTTCGCCGCCGTCGGCGTCCGGCAAGTCCGGCCAAAACTCTACGTCGAAGGGCTCATCGACATGCGCCGGAACCGGCTCGACTGTGACAACGCAGGCCTGCGCCGCGTCGGCGATAACGCGGCCGTGCAGGCGATAAGCGCCGCCGGCAAGACGTTCGATCCGGTAGTCGGCAACGACGGATGCGAGCTCAAGCATGTTGAGGTCGCGGGCGAGCGGCACGAGCGCCTCGCCGGTCAAGCGACGTTCGCGCGTCAGACCCAGCGCGGGGATATCGGTAACGGCATGAACCCAGTCGGAGAGCGGCAATGTCATGTCGTGAACTCTTCAGGCTGCGGCCAGCGAAGCCGGCACGAAACTGGTTTTACCAGCGGCAACGCCGGCATAGGAAGCGCGCTTGAACGCCGCATGATTGGCGCGCATATAGTCGGCCATACCGGCGCTGAAGGCCGTCTGCTGTGGCGCATCTTGCAACGCCGCCGCAATGACGCAGCTCAGCGGATCGCCGCCGCTTGAAGCGGCGCGCGGGTCCGTTGCCAGCGCATTGCGGTAATCGCCTGAGCGTTCATAGAACACGGCGGCAGCGCGCTTGACGCGCTTCGGTACGGTCAAATCGCCGACGCCCATTTCACGCATGCAGTCGTCCATATCGGTCACGAAGGCTTCGATCAGATGCCGCGCCAGATCTTCGCCTTCGGGCTTGTCGCTGGTCAGCCGCTCCGCAAGCAGGAAAAGGTGCAGTGCAATAAGCTCAAACCGGCCTTCCGGCGTGTCGGCGACACGCCCGGGGCCGTAAAATGCAGGCTGCCGGGCCGCGGCCACGACCATGCCATAAAGGTCCCCTGCTTTGCGTTTCGCAGACTGTTTCGGAAACTGGGGCCAGTTCAACCATTCACGCATTCAGGGACGTCCTTGTTTGCTGGGACCGCCGGCAAATTGCCTGGGGATTGGCCACGGAGCCGGGCGGCCGCAACGGCGTAGTACGTTGCACAGGCTTCCTGCCGAGTTTATAGCCACACGGCGCGATAACGAAGAGATTCTCGGGAGACAAGACCAACAATGCGCCGAGATGACACGTCTCAGACGTCCATTGCCGCCGAACGGTCGCGTGGCCAGCGTCGCCGCGCCGTTCTGATGTCTGCCAGTCTCTGCGCCGTACTGATGCTCGGCGCGTGCAGCGAGCAGATCACGAAGCATGGCCATCAGTTCCATGACACGGATTTGCAGGCCATTCAGCCAGGCATGAGCCAGGAGCAGGTCAAAGCGACGCTTGGCACGCCGGCAACGAGCGCCGTCGTCGGCAACGGCAACGCATATTATTATATCTCGAGCACAATGGCGCAGTCGGCATTCTTCACGCCGTCGGAGAAAGATCGCCAGGTCGTGGCCGTCTATTTCAACGAAGGCGGCGTCGTCGACAAGGTCGCCAACTACGGCCTGAAGGATGGCAAGGTCTTCGACTTCATCAGCCGGACCACGCCGGCACCCGGCGGCAAGGATGAAGGCATCCTGAAATCGCTGTTCCGCAACCTCGGCAAGAAGCAGCTCTTCGGCGAATAAATTTCGCGCTTCCGAAGTTGCGCGGGCTATCAACGATGCGCATGGCAGCACTGCGCGGGCGCGCGTGCCACATGATGATCAAACTCGTCGGCTACGCGGCATCAGATGCGTTGCTTATTTGCGTTCCGGATCATTCCGAAGGCCCGCGTGCGGCAGATTTTTGCTTCCACGCTGGCGCTCACCCTCACCTCGCCGATCATCGCTGCCGCTGGTGGCGCTTGTCCGTCCGGCACCGTCATTTCGCGCGACGGCACATGCGCGTCGACACTGCAACAGCAGTTTGAGCCGCAATATGAGCCGATGTATCTCGGCGCGCCTGGCACCGCAGTCACACTGACCGAACCCGACGACACCGAGCCGTTGCCTTTCGCCGTCACGCCGTCGGGCGATGGCGTATCGGTGCGCACAGGAATTTCGACGTTGAACGACTACAACGCCAAAGTGCTGTCGAATAAGATCGAGCGTGCCAAGGCGCGTGCCGCGCCGAATACGAAATTGCCGGACGCACGGCCCGCGCAGAAGCCCGCGCTTGATGTCTGGAGCAGCATTACCGCGCCCAATCAGGCTGTGAGCGATGGGCAAGCCGTTCGCGCCAGCGTCGGCGCCGACTACACGATCAGCCCGTACGCCACGACCGGGATCGTCGCCGAACGCGCCGATCGTGGCATGACGCCGGGCGCAACCACCGTGACGTCTGGCGACGAGAAGCTTTCGGCCTACGTGAATTTCAAGGCCACGCCGGTTTTGAGCGTCGACGCCAAGTCCGAATGGCAGCGGACTGAAACGTTCGACATCTCGGGCGATACGCTGACCGAGAAGTCGATCGTCTCGATCGCGCCGAAGCTCAACAAGAAGTTCGATTTGAAGAACGGCCAGACGATCGAGCCGTACGCGACCGTGCGCCATGAGCTCGACCTAAACACCACGGCCGTCGATGCGCCGTCGCGGCAGAATTCGGTCGGCGCTGGCGTCACGTTTGCAACGCCGGAGTCGTATTCGATGACGCTGTCGACGGATCTTGAAGGAATCGGAGCGGCGTCCGGAGCGAATACCAACACCAAGCTGCAATTCAAAATGCCGTTGCCGTAGCCGCGAGAGCGGTTGATGCTTGGCGTGCGGGCACAAAGTGCGGACGACAATGCTGAATGAGTTGCAGCACCGCGCGCCTAAGCGCCGCCGTCATCGCACGCATTCCTTTCGTTTGTTATATTATACGATATTGGAGGGGACGCTGAGGGGGCGGTTTGGGTGCTTCGCGGCCGGTAGAATCGGCTTCTGTGCACCTCAAAACCACAAGGTGCCACCATGCATGGAAAACGCAGGTTGGGCCGAGCACGTTGGCGGTTAGCCAGCGCGACGCAGCTTAACGCGATGTATGCTGTCGCATGATCCTGCGCATCCAAAGATTGCGCCGCTTGACCTGGCTAGCGCTTGTCGCGCTGGCATTCCAACTCGCGCTGTCCGTCGTCCATCATCAACACGGACATATCATTTCGATCGACGCTGAGGCCGCGCACACGACGTGCGCACCAGACGACGCAAAAGCCGATTGCAAACACTCGCATCACGACCATGACTCCGATCATGACTGCATAATCTGCTGGGCGATTGCTGCTACGGCGGCGTTCATTCTTCCGGTTCTGCTGGTACTGTTCGCCGTGTCGACTCGTGACGACATTCGCCCGCATCGGCGCGACGCCGCCGTTGAGACGGGGCAGAGTCAAAATCCCTTCGGCCCACGCGGACCTCCGCTGGACGCAACGGCGTAACGCATCAGCGTGTCTGCGCTTTCAATTGCAGCACCGGCTTGTTTGCTCATTCATCGCCATCCTCAAAATCAACCGTTGCATCGATCAGTGCAGGAGCCCGCGGCTGTAGCGATCACTGATGTAGAGAACCGTCAGGACGTGTGCCATGTCGTCGAAGCACCGCGCTCTAAGCGCACCCCAAATCATCCCTTCACTGGTGGCCGCAAGTTGCGTGACAATGAGCGCACAAGGCTCAGTAGTCGCGCAGGAAGCCCAAAAGCTGCCCGAGATCGTGGTCGTAAGCCCGAGCCCAGTTGCGAAGGCTAAAAAGACCGTCAAGACATCGAAGCAAAAATCAAATCCCCAAACGCCGGCTGCGAAATCGAACGCCACGCCTGCGCCCGTACCGGCACCGTCAGGCCCGGAGCTGGACAGCGCCAGCACGGCCGATGCAGGATTGCTGGTTGTGCCCGAAAGCTCATTCGTGCCGCTGTCGATCGCAACGTCGCGCGAGATCGAAGCGAAGCAAGGCAACACCCTGACGGATACTCTGGCCACGAAGCCCGGAATCAGCGGCTCGACATTCGCGCCAGGGGCAAACCGGCCGGTTATTCGCGGCCTCGCCAATGCGCGCGTCCGCATACAGGAGAACGGCATCAGTTCGCAGGACGTATCGACGCTTTCGGAAGACCATGCTTTTCCGATCGATCCTTACGCCGCCGATCATGCCGAGGTCATCCGCGGCCCGGCCACATTGAGATATGGAAGCCAAGCGATCGGCGGCGTGGTGTCGGTAGAAAACAATCGCATCCCGACCTACCTGCCAATCCACGGTTTCGACGCGCGTATTCGCGGCGGATATTCATCGGTCGACGATGGCCGCGATGGAGCGTTCAGCGCAAATGCCGGTGCCGGCAACTTTGTCGTTCATGCCGACGCTTTCAAGCGGCAAGCCGACGACTACGACACACCGCAAGGCCGCCAGTCCAATTCGTTCGTCGACACGGATGGCGTCTCGATCGGTGGATCTATTATTGGCAGTGATGGCTTCGCCGGCGTCTCGTTCACGCAGTTCAATAGTCTTTACGGCATTCCGGGCGAGGACGCGCGGATCGACATGCAGCAGGAGAAGTTCAACTCGAAAGGCGAATGGCGGATCGAAGCCAATGGTATCGAAGCCGTTCGCTATTGGTTTGGCGCGAGCGCATATCAGCACAATGAAGTTTCGCCCGACGGCGAAATTGGCTCTCGATTCCTGAATGATGAGCAGGAAGGCCGCGTTGAAATCCAACACCAACCCGTCGAGACGTCGCTCGGCGCGCTCTCTGGCGCCGTCGGCATTCAGATATCCAATCGTGAAACCACCGGACTTAGCCTAGAAAGCGGTGAAAATCTTCTCGAACCATCGACCACGCGTCACGTCGCAGGTTTCATTTTCGAAGAGCTGCAACTGACGCCCTTGCTTCGCATGCAGGCGGCTGGACGTATCGAAAAAGCTAAAGTGGACGGTACCGGCGTTGAAGATCCGTTCGGCACCCCGGCCATTGTCTCGCGCGAGGTCGATTTTACGCCCGTCAGCGCCAGCCTTGGTTCGCTCTACGAATTCCCGCTTGGTATCGTCGGACGGCTTACGGCGTCGTACGTCGAGCGCGCGCCTGAAGCACAGGAACTGTTTTCGAAAGGCGCGCACGAGGCAACCGGCACCTTCGAGATCGGCGACGCGAACCTCGGGCTTGAAGCGGCAAGTACGATTGAGGCGGGCTTCAAACGCGCACAAGGCGCGTTCCGTTTCGATACGAGCGTCTACTACACCCGCTTCAATGACTTCATCTTCAAGCAGGCGACACCGGGCGTCATGTGCGATGACACGCTTGCAAGCTGCGGCACGGGCACCGAACTTCAACACGTGACGTTTCAGCAGCGTGACGCGACGTTCTATGGCGTCGAGCTCGCAGCCCAGTATGACGTTTCGCGTGTTTGGGACGGCGTTTGGGGCATCGACGCGCAGTACGATTTTGTGAACGCCAAATTTTCGAACGGCGAGAATGTGCCCCGCATACCGCCGCATCGGCTTGGCGGCGGTCTCTATTACAAGGATGCCGAATGGTTTTTCCGCGTAGGCGTCCTGCATGCCTTCGACCAGGACCGGCTCGGTCTTGGCGAAACGCCGACCGATGGCTACACGCTGCTTTCAGCTGAGCTGAGTTATACGCAAAAGATGCTGGAAACTTCCGGTATCGGGACCGCATACACGATCGGCATCAAGGGCGAGAACCTCGCCGATGACGAAGTCAGAAACCATTCGTCGTTTCTCAAAGACGAAGTGCTTCAACCGGGTGCAAGCGTGCGCGTATTTGGTGACCTGAAGCTCAACTGAAGCGCCGCCCGGATCGAAGCGCCAACGAAAAAGCCCCGGAGATAATCTCCGGGGCTTTCGTTTGCCGCGTTCGTGACGCTTAGCCGTGCGCGAGCACCGCGAGCAGCAACAGCGCGACGATGTTGGTGATCTTGATCGCCGGGTTGACGGCCGGACCGGCGGTATCCTTGTAGGGATCGCCGACGGTGTCGCCCGTTACCGAAGCCTTATGCGCTTCCGAGCCCTTCAGATGCTTGACGCCGTCCTTGTCGATGAAGCCGTCTTCAAAGCTCTTTTTCGCGTTGTCCCAGGCGCCGCCACCCGAGGTCATCGAAATGGCGACGAAAATGCCCGTGACGATGACGCCGAGCAGCATCGCGCCGACCGCCGAGAACGCTTCGCCCTTGCCGGCGATGGCGTTGATGACAACGAACAGCACGATCGGTGAAAGAACCGGCAGCAGCGACGGCACGACCATTTCCTTGATCGCAGCCTTGGTCAGCAGGTCGACGGCGGCCGCGTAATCCGGCTTTTCCGTGCCCTTCATGATGCCCGGCTTCGCCTTGAACTGGCGGCGTACTTCTTCGACGATCGCACCACCGGCGCGGCCGACGGCCGTCATGCCCATACCGCCGAAGAGGTACGGGATCAGACCGCCGAGCAGCAGGCCGACGACGACGTAGGGATTGTCGAGGCCGAAGTTGACGGTCACGCCCTTGAAGAAGCTGTAGCCGGTTGCGCCGTCTTTATTGGCTTCAGCGATGAAGTGCTGAAGGTCGTAGTTGTAAGCGGCAAACAGCACGAGCGCGCCGAGACCGGCCGAGCCGATCGCGTAGCCCTTGGTGACTGCTTTCGTCGTGTTGCCGACTGCGTCGAGCGCGTCCGTCGAACGTCGGACTTCCTTCGGAAGACCAGCCATTTCGGCGATGCCGCCGGCGTTGTCCGTCACCGGGCCGAAGGCGTCGAGCGCGACGATCATGCCGGCGAGACCGAGCATCGTGGTCGTTGCGATCGCGGTGCCGAACAGGCCAGCGAGGTTGTAGGTCGCGAGGATGCCAGCGACGATCGCGATCGTCGGCAGTGCGCAGGCTTCGAGCGAAACGGCAAGACCCTGGATGACGTTGGTGCCGTGACCTGTCACCGACGCCTGGCTGATCGAGCGCACCGGGCGGTAGCCGATACCGGTGTAGTACTCGGTGATCCAGACGATCAGCCCCGTGAGGGCAAGACCAACGAGGCCAGACAGGAACAGGTTCCAGCCGGTGATCGAGAGGCCATTGACGACGCCGACTTCACCGAAGCCGATGACGTATTCGGTTGCCGCATAAAGACCGGCAATCGACAGCACCGCCGAGGCAATGACGCCGCGATAGAGAGCGCCCATGATCGAGCCGTTGGCGCCGAGCTTGACGAAGTAAGTGCCGATGATCGACGTCACGATGCACGCAGCGCAGATCGCAAGCGGGTAGACCATCAACGCTGCCAGGTTGGGCGAAGCAGCAAAGAAGATTGCCGCCAGAACCATCGTCGCGACGACCGTCACGGCGTAGGTTTCGAACAAGTCGGCCGCCATACCGGCGCAGTCGCCGACGTTGTCGCCAACGTTGTCGGCGATCGTTGCCGGGTTGCGGGGATCGTCTTCCGGGATGCCGGCTTCGACTTTACCGACGAGATCGCCGCCGACGTCCGCACCCTTGGTGAAGATGCCGCCGCCGAGACGGGCGAAGATCGAGATCAAGGAAGCGCCGAAGCCGAGCGCGACGAGCGCGTCGACGACTTCACGGCTGCCGGGAGCTTTCGCCAGCGGACCCGTCAGGATCAGGTAGTAGACGGCGACGCCGAGAAGCGCCAAGCCCGCAACGAGCATGCCGGTGATCGCACCCGCCTTGAAGGCGATGTCGAGACCCTTGGCGAGCGACTGCGTTGCCGCTTGCGCCGTGCGCACGTTGGCGCGCACCGAGACGTTCATGCCGATGTAGCCGGCAATGCCCGAAAGCACGGCGCCGATCAGGAAGCCGATGGCGACCAGCGGTCCAAGCAACGCCCAAGCGAGAACAAAGATCACCGCGCCGACGATGCCGATGGTGCGGTACTGACGGTTCAAATACGCCTGCGCGCCTTCGCGGATCGCACCCGCGATTTCCTGCATGCGGGCATTACCTGCATCAGCATTCATCACCTGCTGGGCGGTGATAAAAGCGTAGAGGATGGACAGCGCCCCGCAGGCGATGATCCCCCAAAGAATGTTGGTCATTGAAAGGTCCCTTTTGGTCCCGTTTTTTCTGGATGATTGCGGCCGCTGACGAACACGCCAGAAACCGACTCGCCCCCTGAAGTCCCCTTTAGGGCGAGAGTCGCGGCGGACCATGCCAAAAGTGCCCCACCGTTGCAACCGAGACCCCCCGTAAAATCATAGGTCTTTCGGTGCAGAATCGGGCGTTCGACCTTTGAATCCTTCCAATTGACCGTGTTGTCAGGAATTGCCGGCTTGGACGGTAATTTGTGCCGGCCGATATGGGGTTGATGAAATGCGCGGACTTGCTGCGTTGCGGGCGGCAGGAGGGTTGCTATAAGCGCCAGACGATTGCGCGCGAGCCAAGGAGAACCGTGTGACCACCGCCCCTATTCTCAATTCGGCAGAAGCCCAAGCAGCGATCACTGGCGTCGCCCAAGCCTACGGCATCGATCCGAAACGCGCGGCCCCGGCCGTTGCAAGCCTTGCGGACGCGGTGACCGCACGGCTGACGCGATTGACGCTCTCGCGCGGCGGCATCGCCGATATTGTCGGATTGCTCGGCGATCCGAATGCCCAGCGCGCGCTTTCCGAGCCCTCGACCGCAACCGATCAAGCAACAATCGACGACGGCAACCACGTTCTGGATGTTCTGATCGGCAATAAGCATGTCAGCCGCGGCATTGCGCAGCGCGCTGCATCGCAGTCAGGCATCGACGTTGAGGTTGCCAAGAAGCTCCTGCCCGTCGTTGCCAGCATGATCATCGGCGGAATGCAGAAGACCGCCGAACCGCAGATTGCAAAGATCGCCTCTAAAATACCCGCCGCGCAACGGGCAACGTCAACGCCGTCCAACAACGGCAGTCCGTTACCTATTCCAGGCGACAATATTCCGGGCGTCGGACGCCGTGCGCCCGGCAACAATCCATTCGAAAATTTGCCGGATATTATCCGCCGCGGCGGCACCCAGGCACCGGGCGGCGGCGGCTCGCTCGAAAACGTGCTGCGTCAGATCATCGGCAGCTTGCTCGGCAACAACAGCGGCGTTGTCGGCACGATCATAAAAGGCCTGGTGCTCCGCTGGGTCGCGAATTTCGTGCGCCGTATGCTGACGCGCGCGCCCGCGTAATGAGCAGAAAATAAAAGGCCGGCTTAGAATCGGCCTTCTACATATCAGCTTGTTTCTGCCTTCAGCGGCACGGTCTGGATGAAACGTCACACGACCATCCGCCGCCACCCGGCGCGCATTTGATGTCTTTGCTGCCCGACTTGCCGAAGTTCGCCCACGACGGATCGTATTCGAAGATCACGAAGTCGGCCCATGAGCGGATCGCGGCAGCTTGCGCAGCTTTCATACTCTTCTCGCCGTTGCTCGATCCGTAGTGGAAGTGGTCCGAGAAGCACAAACGTCCGCCTTCGCGGCGCATGTCGTGCATGGCTGCCAATCCCGTGACCGCAGGCATAGCGCCCTTGCGCGGCGCCGCTTCACTGACGGACACGAAGCCCGCGGCCAAAGCGAACACGGCGGCGATGCGGACGCTCAGAAAAATCGAGTTTGAAAACAACATGATTCTAATCCCCGGCCTGACCATTCAACCGATCTGAACGGCGAAACATTACTGATTCAGGAAACATCCTCATTAGCCGAACGCATATCGGCTTAATATAATTGTCAAGCGAGGCATGCAAAGCACAGCGCGGACACCACATGGGCGTCCGCGCTGGAAATGCGCCGAAAAATGTGGCGGCGAAGTTCCTGGAATTACTTGGCCGCGACGACCGAAATCTCAACCAGCATGCGCGGATCGATCAGCTTGGCTTCGACGCAGGCGCGGGCCGGCGCGTCTTTGCCGCCAAGCCAGGCGGTCCAGGACTTATTCATTGCGTCGCGATGACGGATGTCGTTGAGCCAGACCGTCGCCTGCACGACCTTTGACTTGTCTGTGCCGCAGACCGCCAGCAGGCGGTCGATTTCAGCCAGAACTTCGGCCGTCTGGCCTTCGCAATCGCGCGACAGGTCGGTGGGAATGACGCCAGCCGTGAATACCAAGCCATTGGCTTCAGTGACCTTGGAATAGACGGCTGTGCTTTCGTGGCGCGTGATCGGCATTGTTTTGAACTCCCTTTCGAACGTTGGCCGCCTCTTAGCGCAGCCGCGGTTCGCGAGGAAGGCTCAAAGCAGCGGTGGGTCCTCGTGACGCTCTCCGCCGACGATAAGGCCTTTGAGTGCCGCCGTACCGTCGCTGCCGACCGCGACAAGCGCCTGGATTTTCTTGTCCTGTACGCCTTGTTCGAGCGCTTTGCCGGCACCTTCCGGCACGAAATAACTCTCGATGCCGTAGCGGATGGCGACCGTATCGAAGGTGTCGTTGCCGGCACGGAAGGCCGCGCGGACATAGCCCTTCATGACCACATCCGTTGGCGCGACTGTTTTGGGATAATCGCGCGACAACTCCTTCGCGGTCCACACGCCGTCCGCGCCTTGCTTGAGTGTGACGTAGATCAGCGTCCGGCGCTGCAGGTCTTCAGCAAAATTTTCCGAGCCGCCTTTGGACGCCGGGATCTGCGAAATGTCGTAGCCCAGAATGACGTACTCGCCGCGGAAGATATCGCGCGGATCGATCGGGATCACCTGCAGCGCGATTTCGCGGCCGCTCTTGATCAGCGAGACGCGGTCGAACGCCATCTTCGCGAGGAAGCCGATTTGCAGCAAAGCGACGGCGGCAAGTGCGGCCCAGTATTTTGCGGACTTCGACATTAGATGCGCGCTCCCCGCTCGATGCCGCCGTTGCTGCCATCAAAGCGGTGCGCGAGCCGCCAGGCCATGAATGCGAGGCCAGCGACGATCAAACCCGCGACGAGGAAGAAGAGTGATGTATCGAGAATAGTGCCGACCGTTTTCCAGTAGAGCGACAGAACCTCGATGGAAAATCCGATGTAGCCGAGCCAGATCGCGCCGCGATGGTGGTTCGCAAGGCCGTACCCTATCGCAGCAAGCAGGCCCGCGAGCGTCAGCGCGGCGTAGAGGATCAACTCGCTCGTCGTGGTCTTCTCGAAGAACTGCAGCGCGATCGATGCGCACCCGACAGTCGCGATCGCGAAACCAAGCGCTGGCGCTGAGACCGCATCGTATTCGGGTGCGAGCTTGGACGCCACAAGCGCTGCGATAATCGCGACGAGGCCGATTGCGGCAACGCCGGCGTGCCAATTGCCCAAACCGAGCAGGTAGCCCAAGCTGACGACAAAGCCCGTCAGGGCGAGTCCTGAAATATATACGCCCGGCGTCCAGCGATGCCATGCAAAACCCGCGGTAATGGCGGCCCAGGCAGGCAGGAACGGCCAGTGCACGCCGCCCGGAAAGTCCGTCTCCATACCAGTCCACACGACGACAAGGACCATCGCCAGTGCCAGCGCCGCGTTGGAGTGCAGCAGTACGCCTGCGATGAATGCACCGAGCCACCATGCGAGCACACCATCTGGCGGACTGCCGTCGATGTGGAACATCTGCGAAATCAGCATGATGCTCGCGCCAAACGCTGCGAGCGCGAAAAGGATCGCAGCGTCGGAGAAAATCTCGCGGCCCCGCGTTTCAAAAAATCCAGCAGCCGCATATCCCGCCGCAACTAAGGACAGCAGCAGCGACAGCCTAAATCCGCGCGACATCTCATTCCAATGCGCCGCGACGAACGACATCAATGCAAACGCCAGCAACACGCTTGCGAGAATTCCAAGAGCCGAGGCGAGACTGACGCCGCTGCCGCGCCGAGACAGCTCTTGCAGAATCTGCGTTTCGCCGTTGGCGGTTACCCAGCCCTCGCGGTGCCAACGCCGGATGTCCTCTCGCAGACGCTTGCCATGCCCGAACATGCAGATGCCGTCCTTATGTATGTATGTCGCCGATGCCGGCCGTGCTGTCCGGCGGCTGGCCGGGTGCGTTGTATCAAGAAAAGATCAAAGATGGCTCGCGCGTGTCTACCAAGCGTCAAGCCCGTGTCCATTGCCGCCGGATGCGGAAATTTCACCCCAACACGCTGCGGATCGTTAAATTTGCCACGTTGCGCTGCGCCGAGCGGCCGACTATAGTTGCGAATGATTTGCATTTGCGACTAGTGCCATATTAGGGGTCCCATGTCAGATAGCGCGTCGTCGGCAGCCGGAGCAGCGGGTTACTCGGGCGGTGCGCAGGGCGCTGGATCGGCCAGCGGCGACGCTCTGATCCGCACGGCCGGATGGCGCGAGGCGCCGATCCAGACGTCGCTGTCGGATGTCTTCCGCACTATTCCCGTCCGGACAACCGGCGCGCCGTGGAAGCGGTTTCTGTCGTTCCTTGGGCCCGGCTACCTCGTCGCTGTCGGCTACATGGACCCGGGCAATTGGGCGACCGCAATCGCAGGCGGCTCGAAGTTCGGCTACACGCTGCTCTTCGTCGCCCTCGTTTCCAACATCATGGCGATTATTTTGCAGGCGCTGTGTGCGCGCCTCGCCGTCGCATCCGGCCGCGACCTCGCCCAGGCGTGCCGCGATGGATATCCGGCTTGGGCCGCCTACCCGCTGTGGTTCCTGGCGGAAGCGGCAATCATCGCGACCGACATCGCCGAAGTCATCGGCACGGCAATCGGGCTGAATTTGCTTTTCGGAATGCCGCTCGAAATCGGCGTCATCCTGACGGCGCTCGACGTGTTTCTGATCTTGATGCTGCAGCGCCTCGGCTTCCGCTACCTCGAAGCTTTTGTCGTCGCGTTGCTGGCCGTGATCGCCGTCTGCTTCGGATTGCAGATCGCGCTTGCCGATCCGCACTGGGGCGAAGTCATTCGTGGCTTCGCGCCGACGACGGACATCATCTCCAACCCCGATATGCTGTACCTCGCGCTCGGGATTCTCGGCGCGACGGTTATGCCGCACAATCTCTATCTGCATTCAGCAATCGTGCAGACGCGGGCATTTGGCTCGGAACTGCCGCAAAAGCGCGAAGCTCTGAAATTCGCGACGATCGATTCTACGATCGCACTGATGCTGGCGCTGCTGATCAACGGCTCGATTTTGATCCTCGCGGCAGCCGCCTTTTACAAGACCGGCAATACGGAAGTCGCCGAACTCGGACAGGCGCACGCGCTTCTCTCACCGCTGCTCGGCTCGGCGTTCGCACCGACGCTGTTCGGCATCGCGCTTTTGGCGTGCGGGCTGAACTCGACTGTGACGGCGACGCTGGCGGGCCAAGTCGTGATGGAAGGCTTCATCAAGATGCGCGTTTCGCCTTGGGTGCGCCGCTTGATCACGCGCGCGATTGCGATCATACCGGCGGCCGGCGTGACAATCTTTTATGGCGAGAGTCAAACTGCGAAGCTGCTGATCCTCACACAGGTCGTGTTGAGCTTGCAGTTGCCGTTTGCGATCATCCCGCTTGTGCAGTTCACGGCAAGCCGCGCGAAGATGGGCGAGCTGGTCGCGCCCAGATGGCTGACCGCGATTGCGGCAATCATCGCACTTGTGATCGTCGTGTTAAACGTGAAGCTGATTACCGACTTCGTAGCCGGTTGACGCGACGCTAACGCGTCAGCTACCGTGTCGCTACCGGCAGGTTTCCGAGATCCTCGATGTACCACTTCTCGGTTTCGACGATGGCCGGGTTCTCACCGTTCTCGTAGATCCAACTGTCGACGGCCCAGCGCTGCTCGGTTTTGGTTTCCTTGATAACGGCCGTCCAATGCGTCCAACCCGATACGCCGCGCCAGAGTTGGTCTTTGGAAAACGGCGTGCCGACGGTGTGATGCTTCAACAATCCGTTGTTCTGCAGCACAAGCAGATAGCTCGTCGTATTGGTCGATTCATCGACGCAATCCTGCTGGGTCGGGTCGCCTGATCCGCCGAACTCCATGCCAGCGCGATCCTTATCAGTGCCGATTTCCTTGCCGACCCGCGTTTCCATCCAGCCGATAGCGTAGGCGATGGCGCGGCGTTCTTCGCCAGCGCTGTCGTCCTTGCGCACCTTCTTCATAATCTTGCCGATCTCGGCGATGTCGGCATCCTTAAATGTGAATTTCGTCTGCATCTTACAGGTGTACGCATGGCAGATCGACACTGCGTTCTTTACCGGCTTTGCGACTTGGAAGTCCTGGAAATGGCCTTCGACGGGCCCGCTGCGCTCGTGTGTGCATGCAGCCAACGTCAATGCAAAGCACGATGCCACAGCAGCGCGACCACTCAATCGTTGCAAGCCCATGCCGCCCCGCGATAGACAAACCCCAATGAAAACGCGGTGCAAACGGCACCCGACCGGTATCCGGGCTAGGCGCTCGGGTGATTCGCGTCAAACACCTGATGCCCATTCGATTCGCTGCCTGTGGACACGTTGCCGAAATGACTCGACCCTCACCCATCCATGTCATCGGCGCAGGCCTCGCCGGTTCCGAAGCAGCCCACCAAATTGCGGCGCGCGGCGTGCCAGTGGTGCTGCACGAAATGCGGCCCGAGCGCATGACGGACGCGCACAAGTCGGACGGTTTCGCCGAACTCGTCTGCTCGAATTCGTTCCGTTCCGACGATTGGGAGAATAACGCGGTCGGTTTGCTGCACGAGGAAATGCGTCGTGCTGGGTCGCTGATCATGGCCGCCGCCGACGTGCATAAGTTGCCGGCGGGCGGCGCGCTCGCGGTCGATCGCGATGCGTTCTCGGCCGAAGTCACACGGCGCATCGAAGCCAATCCGTTGATTACCATCGAACGCAGCGAAGTAACCGGACTTCCGCCGAGCGACTGGAGCAGCGTTGTGATCGCAACTGGGCCGCTGACCTCGCCGTCGTTGAGCGCCGCCGTCGGTGCATTGACGGGCGAAGGCGAGCTTGCGTTCTTCGACGCGATCGCGCCGGTCATCCATCGCGACAGCGTCGACACCTCGGTGGCGTGGTTCCAGTCGCGTTACGACAAGGCAGGACCAGCCGGCACGGGCGCAGACTATCTCAACTGCCCGATGAACAAGGAGCAGTACTACGCTTTCGTCGACGCGCTGCTCGCAGGCGATAAAACCGTATTCAAGGAATGGGAATCGAACACGCCGTATTTCGACGGTTGCCTGCCCGTGGAAGTCATGGCCGAGCGCGGCCGTGATACGCTGCGCTACGGTCCGATGAAGCCGGTCGGCCTTGACGATCCGCGCACGGGACGCTGGCCTTACGCCGTCGTGCAATTGCGCCAGGACAACGCGCTTGGGACGCTGTGGAACATGGTCGGTTTTCAGACGAAGCTGAAGCACGCCGAGCAAGTGCGTATTTTCCGCATGGTCCCCGGATTGGAAAACGCCGAGTTCGCGCGTCTCGGCGGGCTGCATCGCAACACCTATCTCAATTCGCCAAAACTGCTGGATGGTACGCTGCGCTTGAAAGCCGAGGCGCGATTGCGCTTTGCCGGACAGATTACCGGCGTCGAAGGATACGTCGAAAGCGCGGCGATCGGATTGTTGGCAGGGCTTTTCGCTGCGACCCAGCGCATCGGCAAAGACATCGTCGCGCCGCCGAATACAACGGCACTTGGCGCGCTGCTGGCGCACATTACCGGCGGGCATTTGATTGCCGACGATGGCGCACGCTCGAACGCGCGCTCGTTCCAGCCGATGAACATCAACTACGGTTTGCTGCCGGAGTTGGACGCGGCGCCTGTCACCGACCCCAGCGGTAAAAAACTCAAAGGTCCTGAGCGCGGGCGCGCGAAGAAGCAGGTCATGTCGCGCCGCGCGCTCGCCGATCTGCAGACGTGGCTTGCGCGAACCAAAGTCGCAACAGGGGCCGAATAACGCTTGCGCCGCGATCGACAGCTATTCTTTTGCGAACGGTTTCACGACGAGCGGTTGAGCCGTTGTCGCCGACGAGCCTGGCTCCGGAAGGTCGTCGCGATGATCGTCCGGTGTGATACGATCGCCGTTTTCCGAACCCTGCGCGGTATTGGGGATTTCGGGCAGAGGCGCATCCTGGCGATTGCCGTCGACGGGAATTTCAGGAACGGCGACGGCGGGCGCCTCTGGCGCGTCCGGCGGGGTCTCAGGCGCAATGAGGTCTTCGATTGATTTCGGCGCGATCGCCGCTGGCGCGGCCGGCGGCAGTTGCGGCATCTCGACGAGTGGCTCGTCGACAGGCGGCGGTGGCGGCGGATCAAACGTCTCGACGACCGGATCAGACGCCTGACCATACTTGCGCAAGACGGTGCGCGCCTTGTCGCTCAAGGCGTCGGCGATCGCGGCGTGCCCCTCGGCTGTCGGATGGAACGATCCCGAGTATGTCGATGCCAGCAGCAATTGGAACCACGCCAGCGAGTTCATTTTCATGACCTTCTGCAGCAGCGATGCCGCGACATGAAAATTGCCGGTCATGAACGCGTCGTTCGGCGTGCGGAACCAGCGCTGGCGGCTCGCATAGGCTCTGAAATCGGCCGGGTTGTACGGCTTCCAAATGCCATTGATCTTGCGCGGCAGGCGCAATTCATCCGCCGAATTGACGCTATCGTCGCTGGAGCCTGAGCAGATGCCGCGGTCGATGAACTGACGGCGATGCGTTTCAGCGAACGTCCACTTGTAGTTGTCAGCGCTTTCGCGCATCGCGCGGTGTAATTTATCAGCGATCCACGTGCCTTCACGTAATTTTTGCTCGCTGAGCTGGAAGTCGGAAAAGACTTCCATACCGGCGGCGCCGTCTTTGCAGGTCTCGCTGCCATCGCCTGCAAGCGCAAGCCCGGGATATCCGGTCAGAATAATGCGATCGCTCTCCTCCCACGGCACATGCAGGATGTTGTGAAAGGCGCGGTTCAGAGATTTGTAGCGCGCATCGAGGCGCGACAGCTGGTTTGACGCCTGCGACTGACCGTGAACCTCTCCGATCCAGCCGCCGAGCTGGCGCAGCAAGGATTCACTCGAGAGCACTGCGTTGGCGACCAGGCGCGAGAAGCCGATGTCGTTGCCGCCGATCGACAGAAATATCAGATCAATCTTACGCGAGCGATCCTGCTGACATTTGCGCAGGACCAAGCCACCCTTCAGCTCCGGAATTTTGCCATTGATGTGATATGCCTCTGGAAGATCGTGAGCCTCGGCGCTGCTGTTGCCGCACTGCGCTTCGGCAACCGCCGAAATCTGCGACAGCACGGGCGGATTGGGCACCCATTCGTTGCCCTTATAGCGCAGAAACAATCCTGCCGTGACTTCGGCACCCGAGCACGAGACGCCGACATACGTCACGGCGCGATGCGGATCTTCGGACGCCAATTGCAGCGCGGCGCGCAATTGCTGCGAGTACAGTGAGCGATGGCAGGCCTGGTCGAGCCAGCGCGCGTTTTCGCCGATAAATGTCTTGTCGCCGATCTGGCGCCAGTCGCCGATGCGCGCTGGATAACCGGAAAGGTCGCCCTTGGCACCCGGACTTCCGTAATCGGCGGTGCGATCGCGCGACAGGCGGACGGGAATGTCGGGATTGCCTTCGCCGGACGCAAAACTATCACCCATGCCGGCGATCAAAACGTCGATGACCTTGACGTTCGTATCGGCCACGTCACGGCCGCCGATCTCGACGGAGACCTTGGCGCCGGCTGGATAGGGTGCATCGAAAACGAACGGATCGTTGCATGGCTGTGTGATCGCTGTGCCACGCGGATTTTTTCCGCCGCTCGGCGCCGTCAGCCAGGTGCACGTCAAATTAGCGGCTTCATCAATGCCGTCGACATCGGCGATGACGGTATGGCTGGCCGGATTGATGTAGTCTTCGTAGGCCGGACACGTAAAACGGTTGCTCGTCCAGTTCCAGCAGGTTTTGCGGTACATCGTTGCCGCCCAACCATCGTCGTGACGCAACTGCAGAGCACGTTCGGCTGACAGTACCGGCGTCAATCGCTCAGTTGGGCCGAGCGCGCGGAACGTCGCGCGATGAATTTCGCTGTCGGCGGGATCGGTGAAAAAGCGAAACGGATTTTCGACGCGCCATTTTATCGAGGCCGCAAAGGCCGGCGTCGCCGAAAACGATGCCGCGAACAATGTCAGTATCGTCAAAGCGTGCCGCAAAATGCGCATCAACCCAGTGCCTCTTGAGCGCCGCGCGCTCCGGGCGCGGAATCCTTCAAATCCATCCGAACGCATGACATGTTGCGAGACGCCACGTCCGCGTCAAAGGTGTGACGCCGGCAATATCGCGCGCCGGATCGTGGTTAGCCCGTGAAACTACGCGCAAATACGGCTCGACAAGGGCAACGGGCATTAACGCCGATTTTACTGGGGTTGGCGCTGTCGAATACGCAGACCTGACATGCGCCAAATGCGAGCCCGACGTTGCTGCGAGCGATGCAATGACGGCGCGCCAGTCGGGGTCTTCGGCGTTCGAAATCGCGCTCAGCGGCACTGGCAAGCGGTTGGCGGCGAGCACATACGGCAGATCGAGCGCCAATTGCGCGCGGCCATAGGCTTGCGCGGCATGATCGATGAGCCCCGCGTCGGCGGCCGTGTCGCGCAAACCCAAAATCGTCGCGGCGAACGTGAACAGTGTGCCCTCGGTCATGCGGATCGACAGCGCCAGTTGCGCATCGTCATCCGGCGGATTTGGGAACAGTGCGTGCGCCGACGCATCGAAAAAATCGTCGAGAGCGCTTTGTGAAAGCTCATGGCGCGCGATCACAGATGCAAAGGCGTCGGCAACCGGATGCCCTGACTTGCTGTCCGGTGCGCTGCTGTTCAGTGCGTCACGCCACCACTGGATGCGGATCTCGCCGAGATGAGCCTCTTGCACGTGCCTCCCGATTCTGCCGATCTCGGCTGAAAACGCTGCGAGCGTGATGAGGTCGTCGCGCGCGGCGCGCGTTGCAAGAAGCGCGGCCAGGTAGCGGTCAGGCGCGCCATCGCGGGCCGATTGCCGGATCGCGTCTGCCTCAGCTTGAGAGACGCGCGTCATGCGACTGCGAGCAGTGCGGCGCCGATCCGGCGCTTTTCGGCGATCATAATGTTGTATGTCCGCGCGGCGGCACCGGTCGACATTGGCTCAAGGGAGATGCCGTGCGACACGAACCCACGCTCGATGTCTGCGGACATGAACATTTGGGTGCCGCCCGTCCCTAGCAGCAACGCGCACGGCGGCTGCAAGTCGGCAAAAACACGATCGAAGTCGGCAAGCGTCAGTGCGCTGGCGTCTACCGGCGGCCACGCGAAAACGCCGGTCGGCAAACAGAGGATCGAACCTTTGTGGCTCATTTCCGCAAAACGAAAGCCGCCGTTACCATACGCGGTGACGGCGGCTTCGTAAGGGTATCGGCCGTCAAATGTGCTCATCGTGGATCACCACTCGTGAGACAAGCGTTGGCCTCGTGCGCATCATCAGGCTTTTGCGGCCTTTGCAGTCGCTGCATCCTTGGCGGCTTGATCGCTCCAATCGCGTTTGACGCCGAGATAGCCCAGCAGCGGCGCGCCGATGAAGATCGACGAATACGTGCCGATAACGACCCCAAGCAGCATCGCGAGGTTGAAGCTGCGGATGACTTCGCCGCCGAAAATGTAAAGCGAGATCAACACAGCAATCGCGGTAATGCCGGTCAGGATCGTTCGCGAGAGAGTCTCGTTGATCGAGAGATCGAGCAGCTCGTTCAAATCCATGCGTTTGAATTTGCGCAAATTCTCGCGGATACGGTCCGAGACGACGACGGTGTCGTTGACCGAATACCCAAGGATCGTCAGCAAAGCGGCGACCGTCGAAAGGTCGAACTCGAACTGGAACAGCGCGAATATTCCGGCGACGAGCAGCACGTCGTGCGCCAACGAGACCACAGCGCCGACCGCGAACTGCCATTCGAAGCGGAACCAAACGTAACTTACAATTGCCAGGATGCCGGCAACAACGGCGATGAAACCGGTCGTGCGCAACTCGCTCGACACGGCCGGGCCGACGACTTCGACGCGGCGTTGTGCATAGCCATCGCCTACCGCCTCAACGACTTTTTTCAGCGCATCCTGCTGCGCTGTTTCACCGCCCGGCTGTTCTTCGATACGGATCAGTACGTCCGACGGGCTACCGAATTCCTGGATCTGCACGCCGCCAAGGCCAAGGCCGCCGAGCTTATCGCGCAACGCCGCAATATCGGCATTACCGCTCGTCGCCTGCAGCTCGATCATGGAGCCGCCCTTGAAATCGACGCCGTAGTTGAAGCCTTTGACCAAAATCAGCCCCAGCGCGATCAGCATCATGACTATGGATACGCCGATCGCGACGCCCTTGTATCGCATGAATGGCAACCGCAAATCATGCGGAAAGAAGTCGAAGCCCTTAAAGTTCGGGACAAATTTCATCAACACGAGCGTCGTCTCCTAAACCGGAACCGAAATTGCGCCACGGCCCTTCGGCTGCGCCTTGATCCACTGCCAGATCAGAAGGCGCACAACGGTCACAGAGGCGAAAATGGATGTCAGAATGCCGATTGTCAGCGTCACGGCGAAACCGCGGATCGGACCCGACCCGAGCCAGAACATGATCAGCGCGCACGCGAGCGTCGTAAGCTGACTGTCGGCAATTGTGATGAACGCGCGCTGGAAGCCAGCGTCGATTGCAGAGACCGCCGGTTTTCCGGCGCGCAATTCTTCGCGAATACGTTCATAGATCAGAACGTTGGCGTCGACTGCCATCGCGACGCCGAGCACAAGGCCGGCGATACCGGGCAGCGTCAGCGTCGACCCCATCACCGTCATGATCGCGAGCGTCAGAATGAGATGCACGACGAGGCCGACGACTGCGAAGATGCCGAAAGTGCCGTAGGCGAGGATGGTCAGAACCACGACGGCAATTCCGCCGATAACGCCGGCCATTTTGCCCGATGAAATCGAGTCCGCGCCGAGCGATGGTCCGACGGTGCGTTCCTCGACGACGGTCAGCTTCGTCGGCAACGCGCCGGAGCGCAGCTGAACCGCCAAACGGTTGGTGCTGTCGACGGTGAAGTTGCCCGAAATCTGCCCCGAGCCACCAAGGATTGCTTCGCGGATGACGGGTGCCGACAGCACCTTGTCATCAAGGACGATGGCGAATGGCCGGCCGACGTTTTCCTTCGTGAAGGCGCCGAACTTGCGCGCACCAGCTTGATTGAAGCGGAAGTTGATAACCGGCTGGCCGTCACGGTGGTCGAAGCCCGGCTGCGAATCCGCGAGGTCTTCACCCGGCACGACCGGCGTTTCTCGCAAAAGGTATTCGCCGCCCTCGCCTTCAGCGCCTGCATAGATCTTGAAGCCCGGCGGCGTCGCCGTAAGCTTGGCATCTTCCGCGCTGGTGGAGGGATGAACTTCGTGGAATGACAGCTTGGCGGTTTCACCGATGAGCTTTTTCAATTCGGCCGTATCTTGCAGACCCGGAAACTGAATGAGAATGCGGTCGGTGCCTTGGCGGACAACAGTCGATTCCGACGTGCCGAGGCCGTTGATGCGTCGGTCGACGGTCTCGATCGACGATGCCGCCGCACCCGATACGCGATGTTTTATGCCCTGTTCTGTCAGAGCGACCTCAATGGAGCCAGCATCGTCGCCCGCTTTGACCGAGATATCGTCGGTGCTGGAACCGAGCATGACGTTGCCGATCGGCTGAACCAACTTGCGCAATTCCTTCAACGCCGTGTCGCGGTCTTCCGGCTTGGTCAGCTTGATGTTCAGCTTGGTGCCTTGAATGCCGAGTGCCGAGTAGCCAATTTTTGCGTCGCGTAGCGTGCGTCGCGCGCTATCGCGCAGATTGGTCATCCAATCTTTTTTGATCTCTTCTTGGTCCATAGCCAGAAGAAGGTGCGCGCCGCCCTGCAGGTCGAGGCCAAGGTTCAAATGCTTATGCGGAACCCACGTCGGCCACTTATTGACGGTTTCTTCCGAGAAGAAATTCGGGAGCGCGAACAGCAAACCGGCGAGACAGGTCGCCACGATTGCAATGATCTTCCAACGTGAAAAATGCAGCATTTGATCTCTTCTCTAGTGCCGCGGAGAGCCGTTGACGCTCGCATCCGCACGTTGCAATCGGCAATGATGGTCGTGGCTTAAGCAGCCGTATCTTTCACTGGCTCGCCCTTGGAGCGCACATCGATCAGCGTGCTTTTGACGATGCGGACCTTCAAATTGTCGGCAAGTTCGACTTCAATTTCGTCGCTCGTATCCGTCACCTTGGTCACGCGGCCAACCATACCGCCTGACGTGACGACCGTATCGCCGCGGCGCACGGAATTCATCCGGTCACGATGCTCCTTGGCGCGCTTCGACTGCGGACGGATCAGCAGGAAGTAGAAGATCGCAAGCATCAAGAGCATCGGGATCATCAACGATGCGAGCGGATCGGAGGCCGGGCCGGCTGCTTGGGCAAGGGCGGGCGTAACGAACATGAGTGCGTGTCCTTAAGAAAATTCGAAAACAACGAAAAGGCACGGCTCTAACTCCAGAGCCGCGAAGCGCTGGAATTCGAACCGGGCAGCCGATTTGGCCGGGACTATAGAGACCAGCCGCCGCTTTGCAACCTCGCAGCCATAATGGCCCAAGAGCCCCGGATTTGGGCTATATGGGAGCAGTTGGCAGTGGGCACAACCGCCTATAGACAAAGGCCAATTGCGCGCCGTACGCGCGTTCCATCGAAAGGTCTGGAATGCCCGACACCTCCGATTTTGGTCCGCTCCTCAGCCGGATTGCCGCTACGCTCGACCGGATCGCACCGCCGGCCGACGGCGCCCCCGATTTCGCCGCGGCGGAAGCGTTTGTCTGGCATCCGGCACGGCATACGTTCCAGCCCGTACCTAAGGTCAATCGCGTCCCGCTCAGCCTGCTCAAAGGCATCGACCGTACGAGTGGATTGCTCTTGGAAAATACGCGCCGCTTCGCGGCCGGCCTGCCGGCGAACAACGCGCTTCTCTGGGGCGCGCGCGGCATGGGCAAATCAAGCCTTGTCAAAGCGGCGCACGCCGAGGCTGCGGGCATGGCTCAGAAATTGAAGCTCGTCGAAATTCATCGCGAAGATATCGCGACACTGCCTACGTGCCTGCAATATCTCAAAGCCAGCCCTTACCGCTTCATTGTGTTCTGCGATGACTTGTCCTTCGACAAAGACGATACGAGTTACAAATCGCTGAAAGCGGTTTTAGAAGGCGGCATCGAAGGGCGGCCGCAGAACGTGATCTTCTACGCGACGTCGAACCGGCGGCACTTGATGCCGCGCGAAATGATCGACAATGAGCGCGGCACGGCAATCAATCCGACCGAAGTCACGGAAGAGAAAGTTTCGTTGTCGGATCGCTTTGGGTTGTGGCTCGGATTTCACAACGCCAATCAGGACGATTATCTGGCGATGGTGCGCGCGTACGCAGCGCATTTCAAAATCAACGTGTCCGACGCCGAGCTTCAAGCCGACGCGCTTGAATGGGCGATCACCCGCGGCGCGCGATCGGGCCGTGTTGCGTGGCAGTACATCCTCGATCTTGCAGGCCGTAAGGGCGTGAGGTTAGATATTTGAGATGCCCTTCTCCCTCTCCCCTTGGGGAGAGGGTCGGGGTGAGGGGCGAGCATAAAAAGCACCGCGACAGCCCCCTCACCGTCGCTGCGCTCCTGCCTCTCCCCAAGGGGAGAGGCAAAGTCCGGCCGCCAAACGCGATGCGCAAATAAAAAAGCCGGACCACGACGATCCGGCTTTCCAGTCTTCCCTCATGCACTGCGCGGCAGTGTCTCTTTTCACTGCGCCTTCCGACTCCCGTTCCGGGAGCCGGCCGGAAGGCGCGCTATAACTTCTCCATGAACGGCGTTGGGTCGACCGGCTTTGATCCCTGGCGCAATTCAAAGTGGACTTGCGGCTGATCGACGGTACCGGTTTTGCCGGCTTTGCCGATCACCTGACCACGCCGAACCTTGTCGCCGCGCTTGACGAGCAATTCGTCGTTATGCGCGTACGCCGTGACCCAGCCGTTGTCGTGGCGCAGCAGTACGAGATTGCCGTAGCCTTTGAGTTCGCTGCCCGCATACGCGACGACGCCGGCTTCCGCGGCATGAACATCGGTGCCGAGCGGTACCGACATGTTGATGCCGTCGTTGTGCGTGCCGTCAGGGCGGCCGCCAAAACCTGCGATCACGCGTCCGCTGACCGGCCAGCGCAATTTGGTGCTGTCTCCGGCTTGCGTCTGTGCCTGCGGTTCGGCATTGGCGACTTTCTCGGCTTTGGCTGCCGGTGCCGCAGCGGGCGCTGCGTCACTCGCAGTATCGTTCAAGGCGGCAACCTGTTTGCCGGCATTGATGACGGTCGGTTGCGTCGAGGTCGCAGCCGACATCGGTGCTGACGGCGCCGACGCCGGCGCGGGTGCTGCTTCAGCAACAGCAGCCGGCGGCAAAGACGGGGTCGTGCTCGCGGTCGCGACCGACGACGCGCCAGGAATCTTCAGCACCGTTCCCGGCATGACTTTGCGGGGATCGGTGATGCCATTGACCTGCTGGAGTTCAGCAAAGTTGACCTTGTTGGCGCGCGCGATCTTGTAGAGCGAGTCACCCGGCTGCACCGTGTACGTGCTGCCATAGCGCGCAGCCGTCTCGGCCGACGCCGGACTCGGCGCAACTGGGGCCGCGGCAACGGCTTTCGATGCACGCGGCGTGTTGCGCACCGGCGCATTCGCCGACGGCAACAATAGCTTCTGACCGGGCTTCAAGTTCGGACTGGTCAAGCCGTTCGCCGACATCAACTCGGCAAGCGAAACGCCGTGGCGCTTCGACAAGCCATAAAGCGTGTCGCCGGCCTTGACTTCGATCGTCTCGCCAGAACCGTGCGCCGCCGCCGGCGCGTGGGTCTCCGTTGACGCCGCAGTGTAGGACGGCGCGGAATGTTCAACAGGTGCGCCGGTCGGCGATTTTTGCCAGCTATTCTCGGGATAAGGCCGGACAACACCGCTGGACGACGGCGCCGGATCCGGCAAGGCCGCAACATCGACCGAGCTCGCGCCAGCCCCGTATGGCCCGCGCGGCGTCGACGTGGCGACCGGGCTGCTATAATCGGAATGCCCGCGCACAGGCTCAACCGGCGTCGAGGTTGCGGCTGCTGTCTCGGGGGGATCGTTGAGATTGAAGTTGGCGCTATCAAAACGCGTGACGTCTGCACTGCAGCCGGCCGCCATTGCAGCAACTACGATTGCGGCACACTGCGGTGTTTTGAGGCCAAAACAAACGCGACGGCCGAAGCCAGTCAAATCAAACATGGTACGCACCTCTACTCGCACCAATCATTAACCGTCTTGCAGTTAACGAGGGGTTAACAGCCCAACAGCTCGTGCGAATTCCCTCAGCCCTCTGCGTCCTTTCCCCGGATCGTGCGTTTCTTGCCGGTGCCAACGACGAGATGCACGGCGCGACCCAGAGCGAGTCCACCATGCTTCTTCCCTATGCTGAGATTACGCTCAATTCACGGAGGGATTTCGTCAAACCGGCGGCTTTTCAAAGCGCATGCAACTGCCGGCGCGATGCCAAAGCGATCGCGTCAGCGAGAGCCGCTCAGCTTCTTGGTGAGCGGTGCGAGCGCTGCCGCGTCTGTCAAATCGAGGCTTAAGGGCGTGACGGAAATCCTGTTTTCGGCAATCGCTGCGAGGTCGGTACCTTCGACGAGCGTCGACTTGCGGCGCTCGAACCCGAACCAGAAATACGGCGTGCCCCAAGGGTCGGTGCGGCTGTCGATATTCAAAAGCGCTGCATCACGCACGCCTTGCCTTGTCACCGCGACGCCGGCGACATCGCCCGGTTCGACGTCCGGGAAGTTCACGTTTATCAGCGCGCCCGGACGCCATTTGTCGGCGATGAGTTTCGCGATGAGCGCGGGCGCATGCGCGAGCGGCGTATCCCAGATTGCGCGGCGCGAACCTTCCTCGAAGCCCATCATCAACGATAGCGCAATCGAACGAATGCCAAGGATCGTGCCTTCCATCGCTGCGGCGACCGTGCCGGAATAGGTGATGTCGTCAGCGAGGTTCGAGCCGTGATTGATACCCGACAGGATGAGTGCGGGCGGCTCGTCGAGCATCAGGTGGCGCACGGCCATGATCACGCAATCGGTCGGCGTGCCGGCCACGGCGTAGGTGCGGTCGTCGATTTTGCGCAATCTCAATGGCGAGTGCAGCGTCATCGAGTGCGACGTGCCGGACTGGTTGGTCTCAGGCGCGACCGTCCATACGTCGGGCGATAAGCCTAGCGCAATGGCTTTGAGGATTTCGATGCCCTTGGCGTGGATGCCGTCGTCGTTAGTGATCAGAATGCGCATCAGCCGACAATCTCGCCTTTCGAATTGACGCGGATTGATGGCCCGCGCGGCGCGTCGCGGGCTTCGACGTCGATCTCGCCGGTCGGCGTCACGTCGTGCGCGGTCATGCACCAGACCCGCTCGAGGTCATAGATGAAAACCGCGATGTCATCGCCCTCAACAGCGGCGATGACGTAACCGCGCTTGCCGCGCACATCTTCGTCGACGTCGTCGAAGGCGGTTTTGATCGTCACGATATCGTAGGTGCGAAGCGGCACGTCATTTCTCGATTTTTTTGAGGCCGCCCATATACGGCTGCAACGCTTCCGGAATTATGACGGAGCCGTCGGCCTGCTGATAATTTTCCAGCACGGCAACGAGCGTGCGCCCGACCGCGAGACCCGAGCCGTTGAGCGTATGGACGAACACCGGCTTGCCGCCATCTTTCGGACGGTAGCGTGCATCCATGCGCCGCGCCTGGAAATCGCCGCACACAGAACACGACGAGATTTCGCGATAGGCGTTCTGACCCGGCAGCCAGACTTCGATGTCGTAGGTCTTCTGCGAGGCAAAACCCATGTCGCCCGTGCACAGAAGCATGGTGCGGAATGCCAGCCCGAGGCGCTTCAAGACCTCTTCGGCGCACGCGGTCATGCGTTCGTGCTCGGCGAGCGAGGTTTCCGGCGTCGTGACCGAGACCAATTCGACTTTAGAGAACTGATGCTGGCGGATCATGCCGCGCGTGTCGCGTCCGGCGGCGCCCGCTTCCGAGCGGAAGCACGGCGTCCAAGCCGTCATGCGCATCGGCAGTTGCGCTTCGTCAAGGATCGCGTCGCGGACGATGTTGGTCAGCGAGACTTCGGCAGTCGGTATGAGCCAAAAGTCATTTGTCGTCTTGAAAAGATCTTCCGCGAACTTCGGCAGGTTGCCGGTACCGTAGGCGCTGTGATCTTTAACGAGCAGCGGCGGATTGTGTTCGACGTAGCCGCCTAAGTTGCCGTCGGCTTTGCTCGTGTGCAGATCGAGCATGAACGAGCCGATGGCGCGTTCGAGACGTGCGAGCGCGCCTTTCAGCATCACGAAGCGCGCGCCCGAAATTTTCTGCGCCGCTTCGAAGTCCATCATGCCCAGGGCTTCGCCGATTTCGAAATGCTGCTTCGGCGCGAAATCGAATGCACCCGGCGTGCCGACCTTGCGGACTTCGACGTTGCCGGTTTCGTCTTCGCCAAGCGGCACGTCTTCGCGCGGCAGGTTCGGAATGACTTCGAGCATCGCTTTGATCTCAGCGTCGATGCCGCGCTCGTGCTCCTCGCCCTCCGCGATCTTGTCTTTCAACGATGCAACTTCAGCCATCAGCTTCGCGGCCGTCGCTTCATCCTTCGACGCTTTCGCCTTGCCGATGTCTTTCGAAGCGGCGTTGCGGCGGCTTTGCGCGTCCTGCAGAGCGGTCAAAATTTCGCGGCGCTTGTCATCGAGCGCGATCAGAGCGTCCGCCGAGAACTGGCCGCCGATGCCACGGCGCGACATCGCCCCGTTGAAAGCTTCAGGGTTGTCTCTGATCCACTTGATGTCGAACACGGCCGGGCCTCATATCTCAGCGATTGTGGCTGCGGTTGTAGTCAGCCAAAGCGCGCTGGTCTAGGCGTCAATCCGTCGAAGAGACAGCTGAATTCTGTTTCTTCTCGACATAGCGCACGGCCAAGATCGACGCCTCGTAAAGCAGCACGGTCGGCAACGCCATGATGATCATGCTGAGCGCGTCGGGCGGCGTGAAAACGGCGGCGGCGGCGAAGATCGCGACAATGGCGTAACGCCGTCCACCAGCCAACGCGTCGGCCGTGATGAACCCCGTGCGCGCGAGCAGGGTCAGGATCACCGGCAACTGGAACATGATGCCGAACCCGAAGATCAGCGTCATGATCAGCGACAGGTATTCCGACACCTTCGGCAAAAGCTCGATCGTCGGCGTGCCCGCGCCGCCGGTCGATTGCGTCAGCCCGATCGAGAACGTGATCAACACCGGCATCGCGACAAAATAGACGACCGCCGCGCCGATGACGAACAGCACCGGCGTCGCGATCAGATAGGGCAAGAATGCGCGGCGCTCGTTTTTGTACAGCCCCGGCGCGACGAACTTATAGATCTGCGTCGCGACGACCGGAAACGACAGGAATGCCGCGCCGAACATCGCGAGCTTCACCTGCGTCATGATCTGCTCAAGAAAGTGCGTCGCAATCAGGCGGACGTGATCATTGCCGGATGCCCACATGTACGGCCAGACGAGCACGTTGTAGATATGGCCGGCGACGGAGAAGCACAGGAAGAACATAACGACGAACGCGCCGACGGCCCACATCAGCCGCGAGCGCAGCTCGATCAGATGATCCATGAGCGGCGCCTTGCTGGCGTCGATCTCATCCTGGCCTTCGGGCGTTGGTGCCGACAAACGTTCCTGCATGGACTTACGGCTCCATGCGCGGTGGTGCCGGCATCGGCGGCTGCGGCTCGGCGCTCGCCGCAGCGGCAGGCTCAGGTGCCGTGACGGCCGTTGCCTTACCGATCGACGGCTCGGTCGCATCGCGCACGGCCGATGTCGCCTTCGCGGCGTCACCAACTGATGTCGTCGCGTTCATGATTTCGGAATTGACGGACGCCTGCATGGCTTCCATCTCTTTGCGCATGGTGTCGAGTTCCGCTTCGCGCATCGCAGCGTCGAACTGCGAGCGGAACTCGGCCGCCTGCCGCTTAATCGAACCGGCATAACGGCCAAGCGTGCGGAGGAAGACAGGCAGCTCCTTCGGGCCCACGAAGATGAGGGTCACGACCGCAAGGATCAGCAGCTCGCTCCAGCTGATTTCAAACATGAGCTTCTAACATGTCCGCGGTTCTCGCGAATGCGCGCGTCACCTTGAGCGATGCGCGTGGACTTTTGCGACAGGTGTCGTCTTCAGCCAGTCTTGTTCAGCCGGTCTTGCTGCGGTCGTTGGTCGGCGACACGTCATTGTCGATGGTGCGCGGTGAAATCGGCTTCGCGGCGACATCCTCGTCGTCGGCCATGCCCTTCTTGAAACTCTTGATGCCCTTGGCGACATCGCCCATCAATTCGGAGATCTTGCCGCGCCCGAACAGCAGCAAGGCTACGATCAGAAGAAGCAGAAGATGTTGAGCACTGAGACCCATCTTGGATTCCTTTTCGCGCAAGCAGCTCGCGCAGTAATATATGGGATGACTATCGCAGACAAACCAGGGGGCGGCAAGAACGGCCCCGTTCGGCCAGCGCGCCCGTCTGCACGCGTCAACGCCTAATCCGCCGGAAATACAAGGCCCGCTTCGGGAGGTAGCGAAACCTTAATTTCACTACCCTTTTGTAATCCACCCGCTTCGGCGACGCGGGCCTTCACTATCTGCTCGAAGCCCTCGACGGCGATATCGACGCGCGTGACATCGCCCAGGAACTTGATGTCGGTGATCCGGCCCTTCAGCTTGTCGCTGCCGTTGGCCGAGGCTGGCGTAATCTCGATCGATCGCTCACGCAGGCACAAGACAGCCGCCTGACCGTCCTGCAATCCCGGCGCCGCAAAAGTTGCAGCTGCCGTTGCGACGCGGCCGCCTTGCACGCGGACCGGAATTTCATTGATCTCGGAAAAAAGCCGCGCCACGAACAACGACGCCGGATTGCGATAGAGCGTCTCGGTGGTGCCCTGCTGAACAATGCGTCCGCGGTTCATGACAACGATGCGGTCGCCGAGACGCATGGCTTCTTCGGGGTTATGGGTGACAATCAATGACGTCGCGCGGGTTTCACGCAGCAAGGCCAGCGTCTCTTCCTGCATAGCGTCGCGAAGTTGTATGTCGAGGCCGGAGAACGGCTCGTCCATCAGCATCACGGCGGGCCTCGGTACAATCGCACGCGCGAGCGCGACGCGTTGCTGCTGGCCGCCCGAAAGCGTCGATGGATACGCATCGGCAAAGCCCGCGAGACCGACGCGATCGAGGATGGCACGCGCGGACTTCTCGCGCACATCGGGCGCAAGCGACCGCAAACCAAACGCGACGTTGTCGAGGATGTTCAGATGCGGGAACAGCGCGAAGTCCTGGAACATCAGGCCGATCGAGCGGTCCTCGGGCGGTACGTAGCGATTTGGGCCAGCGACTTCCGATCCGTTGATCAACACGCGGCCCGACGATGGCCGCTCGATGCCGGAGACGACGCGCAACATCGTGGTCTTGCCGCAACCGGACGGGCCAAGCAGGCACACAATCTCGCCGGGCGCGACATCGAGCGAGACGCCGTTGAGCGCTGTCGCGTCGCCATAGGTGCGTCTGACGTCTTCGATTTTGAGGCTCGCTGCGAATGTCGCCGCGGCACGTGCGCGTGGGCCGCCGTCAGTGCCGCCTGACGCTGCGTCGGCCGCTGCGCCTGCGTGCGACGTCTGACGGCTTTGCGATGAGAACCAAGCTTCAGCAAAACGCAGCACCTTGCAGGATGCGGCTTTCATCGTGCGCCGCGGACACCCTGCCAATACCTATTGGCTTTCCTGATCCGGCTTACCGGCGTCACTGTCGCCTGGCAAGCTGTCGTCAGTGTCGTCACCGCCGTCATCGTCACCATCGTGCAGCGGCAGTTCATCCTGCGGCTCGTCAGCTTCGTCGCCATCATCGGTTAACGGCAATTCATCGGGCATCAAGGACGCGACGTCGGTTGGCTCCGGTACCGTAAACCCTGGCGGCAGATTGCCGTCGAGCAAACCGGCAGCCTTGAGATCGGTAAGACCGGGCAGGTCTTTGATTGCGTCCAAACCGAAGTGGGCGAGAAACAATTCCGTCGTGCCATACGTCAGCGGACGGCCGGGCGCGCGGCGCCGGCCACGCGGACGAATCCATTGCGTTTCCATCAGCACGTCGAGGGTGCCGGGCGACGTCGATACGCCGCGGATGTCTTCGATCTCGGCGCGCGTTACCGGCTGGTGGTACGCGATGATGGCCAGCGTTTCGAGCGCGGCGCGCGAGAGCTTGCGCTCTTCCTTCTGCTGGCGTTCGAGCAGGAACGACAGATCATCCGCCGTTCGGAATTGCCACTTGCCGCTGACGCGAACCAGCGACACGCCGCGATTTTGATAATCGGATTGCAGCGCCGCGAGCAGCTCTTCGATATCGTCGCCGTCGTCGAGTGCGCGCGACAAAGCTTTGGTATCCAATGGCTCGGAGGCCGCGAACAGCATCGCTTCGAGGCGGCGCAATTTCTCGCGGCGCGCGCGCTGCGCGAGGCTATCGACCATCGCCTCGGGATCGGCATACGACGGCGCAGCAGGCGCGGCTGCGCGCGCGCTCACGTCGAGCGGCGTCGCGTCTTCGTCCCTGTCGCGTGAATTATCCGACACCAGTGTCAATCTCGGCGGAACCATTGGCCTCTTAAGCCCCCCAAATAAAGCCGCACGCCCCGTAACTCAACAGAATTGGATTAACCGACGCGCTCCCACGCCGCACCCGGCTCGCGTTTACGCATGTAAATCGGCGCAAACGGCTCGTCCTGACGGATTTCGAGCAGTCCCTCGCGCGCCATTTCGAGCGTCGCACCGAATGAACTTGCGATTGCCGTCCGCTCTTCTTCGCCTTTGGGCAAAAACTGTTCGATGAAAAGATCGAGTTGAGCCCACTCACCGGCCGACGCGCCCATCATCTTTTCGAGCCTGAGGCGCGCTTCCTTGATCGACCAGACTTTACGCGCCTTAACGACGTGCACCACGCGCACCGTGCGGCGGCGCTGTTCGGCATAGGCTTTCAGCAGGTCGTAGATTTCGGCGGTGTACGTTGTATCGCGCGTCGTCTTTACCGTTTCAGGAAGACCGCGCGCAAACACGTCGCGGCCCAGCCGCTTACGCGTCATCAACTGCGCGATGACGTTGCGCATGGCGTCAAGCCGCGCCAAGCGGAATTGCAACCGCAGCGCCATCTCTTCGGCGCTTGTCGTGTCGGGATCTTCCTTGTCGCGTGGCAGTAGCAGGCGCGACTTCAGGAATGCGAGCCACGCCGCCATCACGAGATAGTCGGCCGCCAGTTCGAGTTTGAGCTTCTGCGCTTCGCGAATGAAATCGAGGTACTGATCTACGAGCGCGAGAATTGAGATCTTGGCGATATCGACCTTGTGGGTCCGCGCTAACGCCAGCAGAACGTCGAGCGGGCCTTCGAAGCCGTCGAGATCGACAACGAACGCTTCGCCTTCGGCCGGCAGATCGCCGATACCCCGGCTTTCGATACCAGGGATCTCTGGAGCGATATCAGATGGCTCGTGTGGCTCGGTGCTGATGGTCATACCGTAATTGTCAAAAAGGCCGTCGTTGCGCGGCGACTGTACACTGATTCAGTCGCGCCGCCCGCAAGGCCGACATTACGCTATTGCGGCTTTATAGGCGAAGACGCTGCCGAGATGCGCAATAGCAATATCGGTATCGAAGGGTTCCTGCTTCCGTGTCACTGCGAAAGCACGTTCGAATCGGGCAAGCGCCGCACCGGTCAATTGCGGCACGCCTTCGGCCGCGGCGCGCATTTCGGTCATGTCGCCATTGCAGTGGAGCGCGACGTCCGATCCGGCGCGGATGACGGCCTCGGCGCGCTGACGCATCGGACCGGCTAAAGCTTTCATACTGAGATCGTCGCTCATCAGAAAGCCATCGAAACCAATCTCGCCGCGGATGATCTCTTGCGTGACGATAGCGGACGTACTGGCCGGAGCCGACGCGTCGATATCGGAAAACACGACGTGCGCGGTCATGGCGGAAGGCAACTGCGCAAGCGCGCGGAACGGCACAAAATCGGTTTTTGAAAGCTCCGCCCGCGGCGTCGCGACGACCGGCAAATCGAGGTGGCTGTCGGCCGTCGCCCGGCCGTGACCGGGTATGTGCTTGATGACCGGAACAACGCCGCCGGCCATCAGTCCGTCAGCCACTTCACGCGCGAGATCGATGATCTGAGCCGGCGCGCTGCCATAGGCGCGGTCGCCGATGATGTCGTGCGCGCCAGCGACGGGGACATCGAGAACTGGCGCACAATTCATGTTGATGCCGTAACCGCGCAATTCGTGCGCGACCAGTTGCGCGACGCAGAATGCGGCGGCCTTGGCGGCTTCTTTGTCGTCGCGATAGCGCGCGGCATACGCGGCGGCAGGCGGCAGATCGCGGGCATGCGGCGGCTTCAAGCGCTGCACGCGGCCGCCTTCCTGATCGATCAGCACGAGGACGTCGTCGCGGCCGATGGCATTCAGGACGCTATCGATGAGCGGCCTGACCAGCGCGCCATCTTCGACGTTGCGCTTGAACAGAATGACGCCTGCCGGCTTAACGTCGCGATAGAAGGCGCGCTCGTCGTCGGTCAGCGTGTGGCCAGAAAGGCCGCAAATCAGAGCTGCTGTCATGTCCGCGAGCCGCGTCTCAAGGCGTTCCAAGTGCACGAAAGGCCGGCAACGTCGCCGGCCCCGTGCGCGTTTTGGCGTTTAGCGGCGATCAATACGCCGTAACCCAGCAATCGGTATAGCCCTGCGCCTTCAGCTCGGAACACAGCGCCGATGCCTGCTGACGCGATGCCGGCGGGCCGACTACAAGACGATGGTAGGCGCCCTTGGCGCCGAGATCGGCTTCTGCCACATCAGGTGTCTTGCCGCTCAAGACCGTGCCGTACTTCTGCTGCATGTCGGCGAAACGCTTGAGCGCCGTCATGCGGCTCGAATCGGAACGCGGGACCGAGGCCAGTACGGCGACGTAGCCGTTCGCACCACTTGGCGCGGTGACGGGAGCCGACGCAGCGCCCGTATAAGCATCGTTGACGGCTTCAGCCTTCGCGGCGGCAACTTTCTTGACCACCGGCTTCGGCGCCGCCGGCGCTGCGGCGCCGGCCGCAATGCTGCCCGTGGCGTCATCGACTGCGTCGTTGGCGTTAGCAACCGCTGCCTTTGCGATCGTCACCGGCTTTTGCGGCGCCGCGGGCGGAGTGACGACGAGCTTCTGCGGCGCGACGGGGGCGACGGCCGGAGTAACAGGCGCGGCCGCCACCTTGACTGGCGCTATCGCAGGCGCGGCAGCTGCGGCTGCAGGCGTATTATGACCACCGAGCGCGTCGACGACCATCATGCCCGGCACGTCTACGTTGCCAGCGGGATCGTTTGCCGGCGCGGCGGCGACAGGTGCCACGGCTGGTGGCAGAATGCTGCCGTCACGGCCGACCACGAGCGTTGAAACTTTCCGCGTCCCGTTCGGATCGGTGTCGTTTGCAGCTGCAGTACCACTCGCTGCGCCATCACCGAGGCGGCCCATGATCTTGCTGTCGGTGTGCGCAAATTGCTTGCCGCCGGCATCCACCGGCTTGATCTTGGCCGGCGCGCTGGCGCTTTTGACCATCGGTGGATTGCCCGGCCCCGGACCACCGAAGAAGGCCTTGTAACCATATGCCATGCCGCCGCCGACGAAGATTGCGCCGGCGAGCGCTGCGGCGATCATCAACGGACGGCGTCCGCGGCCTGTTTCTTCGATCTCGTACTCTTCGCCGTCGTCCTCGGCGTAGCCCTGATCCAGCTCGCCACCGGCCGGCTGCGCAAACCCCATGTCGTCATGGTCCGCGCCCTGATGTTGGTGATAGCCATTGGCATCGCCATAATCGTAGCCGTGGCCGGCCTGCGGCTGGGTTTGCGGCCAATCCGAAAATTTCGGCTCGGCGTGCTGCTCAGCCTGACGGTACGCGGGGTGGCCGCCAGTTACAGGCTGCGTCACCGGCTGCTGCTGATAGCCGGCATTGCCTGGCCATTGGTTCGCTTGCGGCTGGCCATAGCCATTGTGCGCTGTCTGTGGCGGCTGACCGTAATGCGACTGTCCGTAGCCACCTTGCGCGCCATAGTCGGCGGGCTGGGGAGCGTAAGAGGCGGCACTTGGCTGGTGTGCGGGCGGCGCCGTGCGCGGGTTGGAAACTGGGCTGTAGGGCTCAAAGCTTGGCGCGTACGCGTCTGGATTGGGCGTCAGACCGCCATAGGCCGGCTGAGCACCGAAGCCTTGCTGGGCTTTCGTCTGCCCGTAGTCGCCGGCTGCAGGGACGCCCTGCCCGTAACCTGACTGAGGATACTGCGACGGGGCGGGCTGCGGCGCCCACTGCTGCGCAGCGGCTGGCTGCTGATATTGCGTCGCTTGCGGCTGCCACGCTTGCGGCGCGTGGCCCGGATACTGCTGGGCAGCGCCGTGTTGCTCTCCTGAATTGGCATGACCTAGTTGGGGTTGGTCGGCAGTCGGACGCTGCCCCTGCCTGCCCTGCTGACCATTAAAACCGTTCAGCGACGACATCGTCAAAACCCCTCAACCAGAACGCAGATCCTGAGACAGGCGCGTTATGCTCACCATCGAATCGCAACTCTAGCGCATCGCATCAGGCGCCTCGACGCCAAGGACCCGAAGTCCCGAGGTTATCACCGTCTTTGTAGCAGCAATGAGAGCAAGTCGTGCCAAAGTCGCAACCCCGTCATTTGATTGGATAAATCTCAAATGTGGCGAATCATTGCCTCTGCTCCATTGGCCGTGCAGCGCACTCGCAAGATCGTAAAGATAGAAGGCGACGCGATGCGGCTCATGCGCTTTGGCAGCGCCTTCGACAAGACGCGGGAACGCGCCGAGCCGCTTGATCAGATCGATTTCGCCAGGGTCTTTCAGAATTGAAAGATCAGCGTTTTCCAGCGCGTTTTGCGACAGGTCGAGGCCTGGCACCTGCTCGGCAGCGTTGCGGAAAATCGACGCTGCACGCGCATGCGCGTATTGTACATAGAAGACGGGATTGTCTTTCGACTGCTCGGTGACCTTGGCGAAATCGAAGTCGAGCTGCTCATTGTTTTTCCGGTAGAGCATCATGAAGCGGACGGGGTCGCGGCCGACCTCATCGACGACGTCACGTAACGTCACGAACGTACCCGCCCGCTTCGACATCTTGAACGGCTCGCCGTTTTTGTAGAGCTTGACGAGGTTGACGACCTTGATGTCGAGATCGGCTTTCTTGTCCGACAGTGCGGCGACAGCGGCTTTCATGCGGCTGATGTAGCCGACGTGATCGGCGCCGAAGACGTTGATCATGTGCAGGAAGCCGCGCTGCAGCTTGTCATAGTGGTAGGCGATATCGCCGGCGAAGTAGGTGTACCCGCCGTTTGATTTTTGAATCGCGCGGTCTTCGTCGTCGCCGAACGCGGTCGATTTGAAAAGCGTCTGCGTGCGGTCTTCCCATTCGCCGTCATCGTGGCCTTTGGGTTTTTCGAGTTTGCCTTCGTAGATCAGACCGTTCTTGCGCAGCTGATCGATGGCGGCTTTGATTTGATCCTTGCCGCCGCGCGTCATCGACGCTTCCGAGAAGAAAACGTCGTGCCGGATGTTGAGAGCCGCGAGGTCGTCGCGGATCATGTCCATCATCCGGTCGATGGCGAATTGCCGGACCAGCGGCAGCCATTCGTCTTCGGGCAGCGCCAGCAGTTTTTTGCCGTGCTCGTGAGCCAGCGCATCACCGACCGGCTTCAGGTAATCGCCTGGATACAAGCCTTCCGGGATCGCACCGATATCCTCGCCGAGCGCCTCGCGATAACGCAGGAACGCCGACTTCGCGAGCACGTCGACCTGACCACCGGCATCGTTGATGTAGTACTCGCGCGTCACGTCGTAGCCGGCGAATTGCAAAAGATTTGCGAGCGCGTCGCCGAAGACCGCACCACGGCAATGGCCGACGTGCATCGGCCCCGTCGGGTTCGCTGAGACGTATTCGAGGTTGACCTTCTCGCCGTTACTCGCGCTGCCTGCACCGAATTTTGCGCCATCGGTCACGATGGTTTTGACAAGCTTGTGCCAGACGTCCGGTTTGAAAGTGATGTTGAGAAAGCCTGGGCCAGCCACGTCGATTTTTTCGATGTCTGAGGCCGCCGAGAGTTTGGCTTTCAGCGCGTCGGCGATATCGCGCGGTTTCATTTTCGCAGCTTTTGCCAGGACAAGCGCGGCATTGACCGCCACGTCGCCGTGGGTCGCATCGCGTGGTGCTTCGGCGTCGATCGCAGGAATTGTGAGATCGGCGGGCAATACGCCGTCCGCTTTCAGCGCTTCGAGCGCGGCTTTAACGCGAGCTTCAACGTCAGCGAAAATGTTCATAAGGCGCGATCCTGCGTGTCGAATGCCCTCTCGCCGTACAGCTGCGAAAGGGAGAAAGCTGAGAGCCGCCGTCTATCGCAAATCCGGGGTTACGGCAAACAGGCGGCGATGCTCGGCGATGGCGTAGCGGTCTGTCTGGCCGGACACGAAATCGGCGACCAACCGCGCGCGCTGGCGGGCATTAAGCGGCGCGGCTGCCTTTGCCCACGCCTGCGGCATGGTTTCGGGAACCGATAGATAACGGCCGAAAAGATCAGAGATGATGCCCTCGGCATTGGACATAACGTTCATGACTTTCGGATGCCGGTAGACATGCGCGAAAAGAAATTCCTTCAACGCCGCCAGGTCGCGCCGCATCGCCGGCGAGAACGCGACGACGGCGTCGTCCGCCTGGCGGATGTCGGCCGGCGATCGCGGCGCGAGTACGCGCAACCGGCTCCGCGTTTCCGTTACGACGTCGGCGACCATCGCTGTGATCATGCGCCGTGTCACTTCGTAGATGGCGCGACTATCGCCGCGCGCGCCTGCCTGCCGTGCAACGTCCTCAGAAATCGGCCCGGCGAGCGCCGCGGACGCCAGCGTGTCGAATGACAGCAGCCCAGCGCGCAATCCATCGTCGACATCATGCGAGAGGTAGGCGATGTCGTCGGCGAGGCTGGCCGTCTGCGCTTCGGCAGATGCCCAGCTTTGCAAATCGAGCGATTGCCAGGTTTCGATTTTACGAACCGATTTTGCGACGGCTGACGCGCGCTCGCGTACGGGCCCATTGTGCTTGACGAGGCCTTCGAGCATCTCCCACGTCAAGTTGAGTCCGTCGAATGCCAAGTACTTGCGTTCGAGCGTCGTTACGACCCGCACCGACTGCACGTTATGATCGAACCCGCCGAAGTCTTGCATCGCGCCATCCAGCGCGCGTTCACCGGCATGACCGAACGGCGAATGGCCAAGATCGTGCGCAAGGGCCAGCGCTTCCGCCAGATCTTCATCCAACCGCAACTGCCGGGCGATTGTGCGGGCAATCTGCGCGACTTCAAGCGAATGCGTCAGGCGCGATCGATAGTGATCGCCCTCGTGAAAAAGAAAGACCTGCGTCTTGTAGGTCAAACGCCGAAACGCGGTCGAATGCAGAATGCGGTCGCGGTCGCGTTGGAAGGGGCCGCGCGTCAAGCAGTCCGGTTCCGGATAAACGCGGCCGAGCGACGGCACCGAAGACGCCGCGTATGGCGCGGGGCGGCGCTCCCCCGGGCGCAGGCTTTGGCCGTAATCATCGGCATCAGAATTGGCGTTAAGGGTGCTGGCCATGCTCGAACTTGGTAGGCGGCACGGGAGCTGGGGCCTGCCCACCTCGGCCGATTTGACTTCGGTCCTAGCACACCTATCTTGTACGATAATACTGGATCAATGCCGCGCAGGAGCTTTCGCGCCTTCATGACAACGCCCGTTTCCCTGACTGAAAGCGCCGCAAAGCGCATTTCCGAGATCGCAGCCGGCGATCCGGCGACGCCGCTGCTGCGCGTCTCGGTCGAAGGCGGCGGATGCTCCGGCTTCCAATACAAATTCGATCTCGTTGCGGCGCCCGACGCCGATGACCTCGTACTCGAAAAGGGCGGGGCAACGGTTCTGATCGACCCTATCTCGCTCGGGTATATGGACGGCGCTGAAATCGATTTTGTCGATGATCTGATGGGCGCGGCATTCAAGATCAAGAACCCCGTCGCGACCGCGTCGTGTGGCTGCGGCACCAGCTTTACGATCTAGTGGGCTGCGCATTTGTTTGCGTTCGCCGTCGCGCGATGGCATGCAGTTGCCCATGAAAATCACGACGTGGAATATCAACGGCGTCAAAGCCCGGCTTGAAGCAGCGCTTGCGTATCTTAGGCAGGAAAGCCCAGACGTTATTTGCCTTCAGGAAATCAAATCGGTCGACGAAGGTTTCCCCGCGGAAGCGTTCCAAGACCTTGGCTACAACGTCGCCACCCACGGACAGAAAGGCTTCAACGGCGTCGCGTTGTTGTCGAAGCTGCCGCTTGAGGACGTGACGCGCGGACTGCCGGGTGACGACGGCGATCTGCAATCGCGGTGGATCGAGGCGCTGGTGCCCGCAGGCGATAAAATGCTGCGCGTCGTCTCGCTATACCTGCCGAACGGCAACCCGATCGGCACGGAAAAGTTCTCGTACAAACTCGCTTGGATGAAGCGCCTGCAGGCGCATGCCGCGTCACTGATCGCCGATGAGACGCCATTGGTGATGGCTGGCGATTACAACGTCATTCCAGAGCCAGAGGACGCGAAGCGCCCCGAAGCGTGGGTGCACGACGCACTATTCCAGCCCGAAAGCCGTCGTGCATTCCGGGCGCTGCTCAACCTCGGCCTGACAGACGCCATTCGCACATGCCATCCAGAAAAAGGCGTTTACACGTTCTGGGATTATCAGGCCGGCGCATTTCAGAAGAACGACGGCATCCGCATCGATCATCTGCTGCTGTCGGGCAATGCCGTGGATATGCTGCGCAGTAGCGGCATCGACAAGTTCACGCGCGCCGCCGAGAAACCGTCGGATCATGTTCCGGTGTGGGTGGAATTGGCGGCGTGAATGTTATGGCGCCGGCGCGAGGCCGAAACCTGTCGCCGGGCCAGTCGCCGCGCCTGCAGGCGCGAACGCCGGCGGTGTCGAAACTTCGCGGCCTAATTCCGGCTTCGGCGCTTCGATGCCGGCCGATACCGTGCCGGTGTGCGTGCCGATCGGCATCACGACCTCGCCGTTGGCGCAGGTCCTGACGGGTTCGGCCGCGAGGTCGCTGAGCCCATCCTTGTCGACCGTGCGCTCGCTGCGGCGGCCATAGCGGTCGCGCCAATCTGCGACACGGCCCGTTGCCTGCTGGCGAACGCCCTCACCTGCATTACAGAAGATGTTTTGATAGATGTCTTCGATCCAGACGCGCTCGTTCGGCGGCGCATTGGTGACGGCAACATCAATGAGGTTCAACGCCGTCGCCTGATCCTTGGCGACGAACTTTCCACGCCAGAGCAAGTCCGCAAGAAACGCCTGCGCGCCCGGGTGACCCGCACGCGACAACCGCGACAGCCAATGCCGGCCATTCACGATCTTACTTGAGGGATCGTCATCACCGCCGCCAAGCGTGATGTCAGGGCCTTCGCCGCGTAGCAGAACTTTGGCGAGTTCGAACTGAGCGTCTTCGTTGTTGAACGTCAAAGCCGCGCGCTGCAATGCGCGATCAGCGCCGCGAACGTCAGGCTTCAGCTTGGCGTCCGTCAGACCCGTCCGCAGATACCGCGATACGGTCGTCAGAGATTTGGCGGCGATCGGTGCCAGCGTCTCGTCATCGGGGTCGACGTCTTGCAGTTCCGTTGCGAGCGCCTTGAAGAGTTCGAAGGCGCGCGCGTGATCGGTATACGCGCCTTCGTTGTCCGCATAAATGCGCGCGAGATAGTAGCGGCCGATCGCAGGATTGGTTTGCGCAACCGCTTCGAGTGCCGGAACGGCCAGCTCGTAGTAGCCACCGTTGAACGCCGCGATGCCTTGCCGGATCGCGTCGTCGGGCGACTTGAATGTTACGCCATTGGCCGCGACCGCCGATGAAGACGACGAAGCGAGCATCAAAATCAAACCTGCAGCAAACCGGCTAGATATCCGCATAGCAGTGAACTTCCGCCTTTCCTCCCGCATGGGTGACGGCGCCATAACGCGCTGGCCCCACTTGGTCCGCAAATTTTCTGATGGCGCCCGACTGATACATATTGGGCGGAATTTTCCACGACGTCCGGCGACGCTCGAGTTCGGCCGCGTCGACGTTGAGATCGATCGTGCCCTCGATGGCGTCGAGCGAGATGAGGTCACCATCTTTGATGAGCGCGATCGGACCGCCGGTGGCAGCTTCCGGGCCAACGTGGCCGACGCAGAAGCCGCGCGTCGCGCCAGAGAAGCGTCCGTCGGTGATCAGCGCGACCTTGTCGCCCATGCCCTGGCCGTAAATGGCGGCTGTCGTCGAGAGCATCTCGCGCATACCCGGGCCACCCTTCGGGCCCTCGTAGCGGATGACGATGACGTCGCCCTCTTTGTAGTTGCGCGCTTCGACAGCGGCGAAGGCCTCTTCCTCGCAATCGAAACACCGCGCAGGACCGCTGAACTTGAGGTTCTTCAAGCCCGCGACCTTCACGATCGCGCCATCGGGCGCGAGCGAGCCTTTAAGCCCCACGACGCCGCCCGTCGGCGTGATCGGGTTCGACACCGGATAGATGATCTTCTGATCGGTGTTGAATTTCACCGACTCGAGGTTCTCGGCCATGGTCTTGCCGGTGACCGTCATGCAGTCGCCGTGCAGAATGCCGCCTTCGAGCAGTGCCTTCAAAATCTGCGGTACACCGCCGATATCAAACACGTCCTTGGCTACGAACTTGCCGCCCGGTTTGAGGTCGGCGATGTACGGCGTCTTCTTGAAGATTTCGGCGACGTCGAACAGGTCGAAATCGATTCCACACTCATGCGCCATGGCTGGTAAGTGCAGCGCGCCGTTGGTCGAACCGCCGGTTGCGGCAACCACAATAGCGGCGTTCTCAAATGCTTTGCGCGTGCAGATGTCGCGCGGGCGCAATTGATTGGCGATGAGCGCCATCACAGCCTTGCCGCTGACACGCGCATACTCGTCGCGGCTTTCGTAAGGTGCCGGTGCGCCAGCAGAACCAGGCAACGCAAGGCCGATCGCTTCTGAAACGCACGCCATCGTATTGGCGGTGTACTGACCGCCGCAAGATCCGGCAGACGGACAGGCGCCGCACTCGAGTTCGTGCAGCTCTTCGTCCGACATGTTGCCGGCCGAGTGCATGCCAACGCCTTCGAAAACGTCTTGCACAGTGACGTCGCGGCCCTTGTGACGGCCCGGCAGAATAGATCCGCCATACATGAAGACGCTCGGCACGTTGAGGCGCAGCATCGCCATCATCATGCCAGGCAAACTTTTGTCGCATCCGGCGATGCCGACCAGCGCGTCGTAGCAGTGGCCACGCATCGTGAGCTCGATCGAATCAGCGATGACTTCGCGGCTGACGAGCGACGACTTCATGCCCTGGTGGCCCATCGCGATGCCGTCGGTCACGGTGATCGTGCAGAACTCGCGCGGCGTTCCACCGGCTTCCTTGACGCCGGCCTTGGCGACCTGGGCTTGGCGCATCAGCGAAATGTTGCACGGCGCGGCTTCGTTCCAGCACGACGCCACACCGACGAATGGGCGGTTGATTTCGTCTTCCGTCATACCCATCGCGTAATAATACGAGCGATGCGGCGCGCGGGATGGCCCGAGCGTCACGTGACGGCTCGGCAATTTCGATTTATCGAACGTCTTTGCGTCCATTGTTTTTATGTTCCTGGTCAACTCGACTTTTGCGCCAAGCGACAAACCCGATATGCTGAGCATGGATGCTGCAAACTGACGGACCGCCGCGGCCAAGGGCAACGTGTACACCCAGCCAAATCGTCAGCTATCAGCACCCGCTCACTTTATCTCCCAGGTGCGCGGTCTTTGTGGCCCGATCGTGGCATCCATGCCTCGAAGAGTTGCTTAACGGCAACATCGTAACCACGACCGAAAAGATGTCCCAAGATGATCGTTAAACGTGCCGCCATCGAGCCGCTGCGCGAGCGCGGCCTCGTACTCAGGCCTGGTGCTCCACTGTCCGTACAATCGCCCAGGACTTCGGCCCTCGAAGGGCTTGATTGCGACGCCGACGGGGCAATTTTCAACGATCCTACGTCACCGACGCCGACTCATTTATTTGGCACGTGTGCCTGTGCTGGCGGCGGCGTCCGTTTTCACAGGACGGTGACACGTCCGCGGCATAGCATCGGACGGATTGTGCGCTGATGCCGCGCGACGCGTACTTGAGGGCGCGTACTTTGGGGGAATGGAATGTCGATGCTGATAACGGACGATGCTGCCGCTGTGCGCGAGCCGGTCGACATCTCGTTCAAAGGCGACACGGCCGGCGTTGCAGGCCTCGGCTTCATCAACGGCATTTTGAAAGTCCTGACGCTCGGCCTCTATTCATTTTGGGCCAAGACCGAAGTCCGCCGCAAAATTTGGGGCGCTACGCGGCTCAACGGCGAACCGCTGAAGTACACCGGCACTGGCAAAGAACTGCTGCTCGGATTTTTGATCGTGTTCGGCGTGGTCGTGCTGCCGGTGCTTTTGGCCGGTGTTGCCATCAGTTTGATTTCCGCCGGTGACCAGCGCGCGATCGCGCTTTTTCAGGGCTTGCTGTATCTCGCGTTCTTCCTGCTTGTCGGCAACGCCGTCTACCGGGCACAGCGCTATCGGCTCAGCCGATCGGAATGGCGCGGCATTCGCGGCGCTTTGGTCGGCAGTCCTGGGCGCTATAGCTGGGCGTACTTCTGGACGCTCGCCGCGCCGTTTACCGTCATCGCCGGTCTTGCCGGCGTGTTCGCATACGTGACCGGACCTGCCGTTGGCGGACTGATCATGATAGCCGGCTTGCTGGCGATCCTCTGGGTACTGCCGTGGCGCGCGAATTATTTACGCGCCATGCTGACGCGCGATATGCGTTTTGGTGATCGCCCGCTGACGTACTCCGGAACGGCGCGGCCGCTTTACATGAGCTACATATTTGCCTGGGTTGGCAACGCCGTGATTTTTGCTGCCGCGATCGCCGCTACAGCAAGCTATGTCATTCGATCAGGCCTTTATGAGAAGCAGGTCGCGCGCATTCCCCCGGACCCGATGGAACTTCTTCCGATCGCCGGCATATGGCTTGCGGCAATCATCGCCAGCGCCGTTGTGACGGCATGGTATCGCGCGATGCAGATCAACCACTTTGCGCGCAGCACGCACTTTGAAGGCGCAACGTTCCGGGCCGATGCAACGGGCAGCAGCCTGATGTGGCTCGTCTTATCGAACTGGGTCATTTCATTGCTCGGATTGGTTGCGGGCGTGGCATTCGCCGGCGCGCTGATGTACGTGGCGGGCGGGCTACCGTCACCGCAAGCTTTCCAATCCGGCGCTGCCAATATGCTGGCGATTGTTCTCGCGGTGCCGCCCCTGATCATCATGACGACCCTTGCGGCAACGATCACTCAATACCGCGGCGCGCGGTATCTTTTGCAGCGGCTGAAGCTCGATGGCCTCGTCAATCTCGGCGTGGTAATGCAGAGTCAAAGCCAGATGCCGAAGCGCGGCGAAGGTCTGGCGCAGGTGTTTGACATCGATGCCTTCTAACGCGACATCTCTCCCGTCCGGTGAAACCTACGCGCGCTTCAGCGACGGCAAATCGGCGGCGGCGCGCGACACAAGCGTCAAGTTGGGATTGACCGGCGTCGAAATTCGCGAGGCAAATTCGGCCCGCGTTGTAACGTGGCCCTACGCGTCGCTGAGTGCTGGCGAACCGTTACGCACCCACGCGATCGACGTGTTGCTCAATTCGACCGCGCAGCCCGGCGCATCGTTGTTCGTTCCAAATTCCGAATTTGCCAGGGCGCTGCGCAAATCCGCGCCACATCTGACGGCGGGCGCTGAACGCTGGCGCAGTGCGCGCCCCTGGGTCTATGGCGCGGCAGCAGCCGTCGGATTGATAGCGGCTGTCTACGCGGCCGGTTGGAGCCCGATCCGGTCGCTCGCGAGTACGCTGCCGCAAACGTGGCGCGAACGCCTTGGCGAGAGCGCCGTTGCATCGATGACGGACGGTTACAAGCTCTGCGTCGCAGACGATGGCGTGCAGTCGCTCAACGCGCTGTCGCTCAGGCTGTCGAAGGCTGCGGGCATGGACACGCCTTTCAAGGTTGCCGTCTACGATTGGCCGCTACTCAATGCGTTCGCCGTGCCCGGCGGGCAGATCATCATGACCAAGGGCTTGATCGAAAAAGCAGGCAGCGCAGACGAAGTTGCCGGCGTCCTGGCGCACGAAATGGGCCACGGCATCGAACTGCATCCCGAAACCGGGATCATCCGTGCTATCGGGCTTGCCGCCGCCGTAGAGTTGATGATGGGCGGGTCGGGCGGCGCGCTCGCTAACATGGGGCTCCTTCTCGCGCAGATCGGCTACACGCGCACGGCCGAGCACGAAGCCGATATCCAGGCTTTGCGGCTATTGAAACAAGCCGCAATCGCCAATCGCGGCCTCGGCGATTTCTTTAAGCGCGTGCAAACGATCGAAGACGAAGACAAATTCGGAAAGACGCTAAAGCAATACAATCTTCTGCGCACGCACCCACCGACGGCCGAACGCGAAAAGCTCGTCCGCGAGCAAGCCGATTATTTAGCGACACCAGCACTCGACGCGCAACGCTGGCAAGACCTCAAAGGCATTTGCTCTAGGACTGCGCAGCCGCCAAAACCGGACGAGAACGCAAAACAGACAGAACTCTAACGGCCCGTTGCTTTGTCGCTGCTTGCGGAAAGTGTTGCCTCTTCCCAAATGTGAGTTGCCAAACTTGCGCCGCAAATCGCCAGACGTTCGCCGGAATTGCGTGGTTATCTCCTTTTGCTGGATATTGCTGTAACCGCTCCGCGCTGTATTTAATCAAGCGCTGCCTTGTTCGGGATACGCATGAAACGTTTGCTTCTGAAATTTACGCTTCTTGGATTTGCCGTCGCCGGTTACATCGCCGCGCCGTTGATCGCGGCGTGGTCGATCCGGGAAGCGGCGCGCAACGGTGACAGCGCCTACCTCGAACGCGCCATCGACTGGCCAAGCGTGCGCGAGACTTTGAAACCGACGCTCAGTCAAATCGCGCTCGATCTCCCCGATCCCAGTCAGCAGCCGGTCACGAAACCTGGTCTATGGCAGCGTTTCAAAGCGTATTGGGGACAAAGCGCAGTCAACTCCGCCATTGATGGCTACCTGACACCCGAGGGTTTGCCGCAGCTCTTCGCCATGCGCAAAGCCTATCGCGACTACACTGGAGCAACCGACGAGCTCGCGGCACTTCCTGTTGTGGAGCGCATGAAGCGGTTCTGGGCACGCGTCAAGCGCGCGGAGTTTACGAGCTTCACGACGTTCGAAGTCGATATGGCCGACAAGCACGAGCCGAACCGCATCTACCTCGCCAAGCTCAATCTGACCGGCAGCGGCTGGATGCTCAGAGAGCTGCGCATTAAGATGCTGACGACGGCGGCTACAGAGCCGGTGCGCTTGATGGGCCAGGAGCGTGCGCCGCGCGGTACGGGCTGGAGCACCGGCTTCATTTCGCGTGCCGAGGCGGCGACTGCGCCGCGTCCGAGTTTCTGGGATCGCGCCAAGGCGGCCGCTCGCTGATGCCTTAGCGGCTACTCAGTTCCACATGTTTCGCCAGATCGGATAGACGCCGATCACGACATTGTTGCCCGTCAGCTTCGATTGCGACGCCTTCAAGTAGGTCAGACCGAACTTCGCCTGGAACGATTTGGTAATCGTTGCCTGCACGTCTGCTGTCAGCGCTTTCGGATTGTCCTTATTGAAGTCGAGTTCATAGCTGACCGTTCCGAGCGCAAAGCGCTGGTTCTGGAACAGGCCGGCCGTGCTACCGTTGTGCTCGCGGATACGGTAGCGCTTGTTGCGCACCTCGGCCGCACAACCCGGACGCTTTAGCATCTGCTCCCGAATGTCGCGCAAGTCTTCGGCGGAATATTCGTAGACGACCGGGTTTTCGATTTTCATGACGACGTTCTTGACGAAGTTGCCGCCGAAGGTTGCGTTCAAGACGTCGACGGCCGTCGCGCCGATGCTGAACTGCCAGCCTGACGTTCCTGAGAAATCGCCTTGCTGCAGCGGCGCTTTGAGAAGGACCGGATCGTTGTCGACATCGACTTTGTTGCGGCAAACCATTTCGAGTCGCAGTACACCTTTATAACTCCAGCCCATGATCAATGAGCCAGGCGTGAAATAGCTGGCGGCTGGCGAGGCCCGATAGATCGAATATTGATTGAGCAGAATTTCCGCCGCCTGATCGGCGGCACGCGCGGCCGGCGATGGCAGTACGGCAAACACACACGACGCCGCAATCGCGGCACGCAACATCGAACGCAACATATACCCCCCCACTCGCGCAACGGCGCGTCGCTGCCAAAAACCGCAGCGGCGCCCGGATCGTCTCCGAGACGCGTCCGGCTGTCAAAGGGGGAGACGCGCTATTCTTGCTGAACACGGCCCGCGCGCCACACACGTTCGCGTGCTGCGCCGCCCAAAGCCAGGGTCAGGCGTCGCCGAGACGGCTGAGAGCCGCCGAGAAGCGCTTGATTTCGGCTTCGAGTTCCGCCTTTCGGTCCTTCGCCTCGGTGATCGCCTCTTCCTTGGCCCGCTCTATGAACGACGGGTTGGAAAGCTTGGCGTCCATTTTTGCGAGGTCGCCTTGCGCGGCTTCGATCGACTTTGTCAGGCGCTTTTTCTCGGCCCCCATATCGATGATGCCGGTCAGCGGCAATGCCGCCGTCGTCTCGCCGGTCACGATCAGGGCAGCGGCCTTCGGTGCCGTCGCCTCGAACGTGATCTCGCTGAGACGCGCCAAGCGCTTGATCGTATCGTCGTTGCGATGTGCCCGCTCGCGCAAGCCCGCTTCCGCGCCGACGAGCACGAGCGGAATTTTGGCGCCCGCCGGGACGCTCATCTCGGTGCGCACAGAACGGATTTCCGACACGAGCCGGACGATCCAGTTGATTTCATCGACAGCCGTTTGATCGACGAGACCGTCGAGACGCGGCCATTCGCTGAGGCAGAGGATCGAATTGCGCGCGACGCCGTGTTCGACCATGTGCGCCCACAGCTCTTCCGTGATGAACGGCATGAACGGGTGCAGAATCTTCAGAATCTGATCGAGCACCCAGGCCGTGCAGGCGCGGGTTTCTTCTTTCGCAGCTTCGTCGTCACCTGCGAGCAGCGGTTTAATCAGCTCGACATACCAGTCGCAGAACTGACCCCAGACAAATTCATAAGCAGCGTTCGCAGCGTCGTTGAACTTGTAAGCTTCGAGCGACGCCGTGACTTCCTTCGCGGCGAGTTCGGTTTCGCCGACGATCCATTTGTTTATCGTCTGCTTGACGGTTCGCGGATCGAAGTCGCGCTGACGCACGCACTCATTCATTTCGGCAAAGCGCGAGGCGTTCCAGAGCTTGGTCGCGAAGTTGCGATAGCCTTCGACGCGCGATTTCGCGAGTTTGATGTCGCGGCCTTGGGCGGCCATCGCGGCCAGCGTAAAGCGCAGTGCGTCCGCACCGAACTCATCGATCAGCACCAAGGGGTCCATGACGTTGCCCTTGGACTTCGACATCTTCTGCCCCTTCTCGTCGCGGACGAGGGCATGGATGTAGACGTGCTTGAACGGCACATCCTTCATGAAGTGCAGGCCCATCATCATCATGCGGGCGACCCAGAAGAAGATGATGTCGAAGCCGGTAACGAGGACGGACGTCGGGTAGTATTTCTTGAGTTCGTCGGTGTCGTTGGGCCAGCCCATCGTCGAGAACGGCCAAAGCGCGCTACTGAACCAAGTGTCCAGGACGTCTTCGTCACGTGTGAGCGCAACGTCGTCTTTGTAGTGCGCCTTGGCGAGTGCGGTGGCCGTGGCTTCGTCGTGCGCGACAAAGTATTTGCCATCGGGACCATACCACGCCGGAATTTGATGGCCCCACCAGAGCTGGCGCGAAATGCACCACGGCTGGATGTTGTGCATCCACTCGTCGTAGGTTTTTTTCCAGTTGGCCGGAATGAATTCAGTCTCGCCCGCATCAACCGCTGCGATGGCAGGCTTCGCCATCTCGGCGGCGTTGACGTACCACTGATCGGTCAGCCACGGCTCGATGACGACGCCTGAGCGGTCGCCGTGCGGAACGGTATGCGTCGTCGGCTCGATCTTTTCGAGAAGACCCAGCGCGTTGAATTCGGCTACAATCTTCTTGCGCGCTTCGAAGCGGTCGAGTGCCTGATAGCTCGCGGGTACGTCACCAGTGATTTTGCCGAATGCGTCGAGCACGTTGATCTGCGCGAGATCATGCCGCTTGCCGACGTCAAAGTCGTTGAAGTCGTGCGCGGGCGTGATCTTGACGGCGCCGGTGCCCTTCTCGGGATCTGAATACTCATCCGCGACGATCGGAATCTCGCGACCGACGATCGGCAGCTTGACGGTCGCTTTCGCCTTGATCAATGCCGCATAGCGGTCATCCTCGGGATGCACGGCAATGCCGCTGTCGCCGAGCATCGTCTCAGGCCGCGTTGTTGCGACGACGATATAGTCCTTGTCGTATCCGGCGATCTTCTTCGTCAGCGGATAGCGGAAGTGATACATCTGCCCGCTCGGGTCCTTGGCCAGCGCTTTGCCAAGCGCTGCCTCGTCGAACGGCTTTTCAGGATCGCCCGCGGTCCACGTAAACGTGCCGCGCTTTTCCATCTGCACGACCTCAAGATCGGAAATCGCGGTTTGAAATTCCGGGTCCCAGTTGACGAGACGCTTGTCCTTGTAGATCAGCCCTGCGTTGTAAAGCTCGACGAAAACCTTGACGACGGCCTTCGACAGACCTTCGTCCATCGTGAAGCGCTCGCGCGACCAGTCGCACGACGCGCCGAGACGTTTCAGCTGATTGACGATCGTGCCGCCGCTTTCGGCTTTCCACTCCCAAATCTTTTCAAGAAACTTGTCGCGGCCAAGATCGCGGCGGCCCGGCTCCTTGTTCGTCGCCAGCTGGCGTTCAACGACCATCTGCGTCGCGATGCCGGCGTGATCCGTGCCCGGCTGCCAGAGCACGTCGCGACCGCGCATGCGCTCGAAGCGCACGAGAACATCTTGCAGCGTGTTGTTGAGCGCGTGCCCCATATGGAGCGAGCCGGTCACGTTGGGCGGCGGTATGACGATCGCGTAGGGCGCGTTCTTGCCGCCCGAGGCGGCGCGGCCGGCCTTGAAGGCTTCGGCCTTTTCCCATTCGGCATTGATGCGCGGCTCGATGTCGGCCGGCTGAAAAGTCTTTTCAAGCATGGTGTAGAAGCATGGGGGTGGGGGTTCGCCTATAACCGATTTTGCAACCGGTCGTACGGCCCCCATTCCCCAGCTGTCAACCTGCCCGCGAGCCGGGCAGACACGTGGTACTAACGTGCGTTACCGCAACGTCCCTGGCTTGCGGCCATGCGGACCGTTGTCTTGCGGCGGATAATCCTCTGCGGCTTCGCTGCGCAAAGCCTTTTCGACGATCTTCGGCATGTTTTCCGTCAGCCATTGCTTGAGGATCGGACGCAGCAATTGCGCGGCCGCATCTTCCATTCCGCCTGCTGACGCTGCCGGAGCATCGCCCTGCTGCATCGGATGGCGCAGCGGCGGCGGTTGCGGCGCCTGCGCGAGCGGTGCTGGCGGCTCGACCGGCTTCGGCGTGTTCGCCTGCCGCGTCATTTCACCGAGACGATTGAGCCGCGTGTCGAAAAACGACGGCATCTCGCGGCGTACCGGCAGATTGTCCGGATTTGTCCGCTGCGGCACGTCCGCGGGTGGCTCGCTACGCGTTGGCTGCGCCATGTGCTGTTGGGCGGCAGTCTGGACTGCAGCAAGAGGTGCTGGCGGTTCGATCATCCGGCCATTGGCCGGTTCGAAACGAATGACGGTACGCGAGCGATCGGGTTCGGAAGCTGATTTCATAGCATCACTCAATCGGCCAAACAGGTTGCTGGGTTTTTCGGTCTGCGTTTGATGATGGTTCGGCTTAAAAATTGCCGGCAGTTCAAACTCGGCGTTGTCGTCGCCAAGCGCGCCCTCACGCCGCGCGTGCAGCGGCATCGGGCTCGATGGACCGGGCCTCATCAAGCCGGGCTCATCGGAGATCGACGTGCGAATTGAAGACAGCAGATCTTCTACCGATTGGTGGTTCGCCCCATTCGTGATTGTCATGACGCTTCCTCTTTCTGCGTACGAAATAAAAAAACCGCAGAACCGCGCCGGCACCCCGTTATTTGCCCCGTCCGGTTCGTCGTAGCCGGCACCTTGAAAACAGCGCGCGTCCGATGCGCGTCTCAAAGTGCCAAGTGACGCCGCGAACACTTGCAACAGCCCCCGCTGCTGAACCGAAATTTTTCGCGTGCCGTGTCATATTGAAGCCACTCCGAGGCGGACTTGTGGCGGAAGCGGCAAATAACCGCAAAAGAGCTCACAAAAATGCAATAACGGCGTGCGAGGCGCGCCGTTTTATTGAGTTCAAATTGAGTAGAAACTTAGGCTCACCCCGCCGATTATTCGGCGGCGTCCTTCTTGTCGAGCATCATCTGTTCCGCAAGTTCGCGCCGTAACGCGCGCTCGACTATACGCGGCATGTTTTCTGCGAGCCACGACTTGAGCATCGGCCGCAATAGTTCGGCGACCGTTTCTTCCATCGTGCGCATGTGACCTTCGGCATGATGCACGGCGATGGCCGTAGATGACGACGGCGACATGGACGGCGTCGGCTCTTGCGCATCAACTTCTGCAGCAACGCGAACGACTTCGATTGGCGCGCTGTCAGCTGCTGATAGCTTCGGAGCGACGACTTCCAACACGTCGCGATCGACAGTCTTTGATGCTTCAACAGCGGCGTTCGCCGGAATGAACCGGCCAACAGGTTCTGCTGCCGGCGTCGGCTCAAACGACGTCGGAGCGAGCGTTGCGGCCACCGACGGCGCTGCCATTCCTGCCACTGGCGCCACAGGCGCGAAAGGTTCCGGCGATGCAGCACCCGTCTCCGGGACCTTCTCAGGCTCGGATTCAACTTGGATGTTGCTCGCGTCGGCGACTGTCGCCGCGACCGATGGCGCCGATATCCGCTGCAAGGACGAGGCGCTCATGCGTGCCGTCAGCGAATTGCCCGTTGGGGCCGGCGCAGGTGCTGGTGCGGCCGTTGCTGCCGTAGCCTCCGGCTTCGCCAGAAACGGCGATGGACCGAGATCGAAATCAAATGGATCGGGCTCAGCAGGCGAAGCCTTGTCGTCGGGCGCAGCAACAAAGCCATCGCGCGAAACGGTAAATCCAGGTCTTGCGTCCTGCGGCGCTGACGTCGCGGATGACACCAACGGCATTGCAGTGTCTGCGCGCGACTCAGGCGACGGTGCCGGCGCGACCCGCCCTGCCATTCGATCACCAAATCTTGGCGCGGGGGAAGCTGCCATCGGTGCGGGCGAAACTGACGCCGGTTGAATGGCGACCGATGCGGTCTCGCCCAGCAGATCCGACAATTGTGCATCGACGCTCACGTCGACAGCAGGCGAAGCTGGTTCTTCTGCGACGTCAGCCGCCGGTGCGGGAGCGCTCGCTCTCGGTCCGAACGACGGCTCGATCCGCGACGGCGCGGATGGTGCCTGCTCAATGGACGACGACGATGCTGGCGATCGTGGCGCGAAGAACGGCTCGTTGCCGAATTCGGACGCAGCCGGCTTCTGCGGCGATGTTTTGAGATACGGCTCAGGCGACGGCGCATACGACGGCGATGGCGTGGACGTCGAATCGTTGTTGCGACGTGCGAACGCCGCAAACGGATCGCGCTCCGCCGTGCGGGCCGCTTGCTGAGGTGCTGCGTTCTGGGGCTGGAGCGGCGACGGTGATGGCGTCAAAGCTGGACGGGAACCAGGCGGATCTTCAGCGATGATTTTCCTGATGGAGGCGAGAATATCCTCCATGCTCGGTTCGCTGGTGGCATCAAGTCTCGTCATACCGCACCTTCTTGAAGTCCCGCCGCAACGCCCACCATGCCTGCCGGCGACGATCAATGACTGCGCCGCAACGCAGCATCATCGCGCGTCCCACGGCGCAATACCGTGGCAGGTTGAAGAAAGTGGAGCAACGCCACCCTTCGAGTTATCCCCGAAGGACGGCGCTCTCAAGGCAAAAAACACTTGATTGGCTGATCGGGCCACATTGTTTTTTGATCACATGCGCCATTTCGGGACAGCGTATGCGCGGCGATCCGATCAGACGCAACATCAGCGATCGGCAGAATTGCGAGCCGCCGCCAAATGTTGCCGCGGCCCACCATAATTAACGGGCCCGCGCGATTGCTGCGTGTCTCGCTCGTTATTTTACCGGCTCGTGTTCAACACGAGCATTCCACAAATCCATATGCTCCTGGCGGCCATCATCGTGCGTGATGTCGATGCCCCACCATTTGCGGCGGACTTCAGAATAGTGGATTTCAGGATCGTAGACGGTGGACGCCGCTCCAACTTCCGCGACGCTCAAGCGGCCGATCGCGGAAATGACCGAATACGTCGCGACCAACACGTTGCGCTTGGTTGTCTCAAGTTGCACTTGCGCCTGCAGAAGCTCCTGCTGCGCGTTCAACACTTCGATCAGCGTGCGCTGGCCGACTTTTTCTTCTTCACGCACACCATTCAAGGCCGTCTGGTTCGCCGCGATCTGCGCCTTGTCCGATTCCTGCTGCGCCTTGAAGCCCGTCAGCTGAGCCCAGGCCTGCGCGACCTGCGATTGCGCCGCCGCGCGCGCCTGTTCGATCTCCTGGATGCGCGACAGATGCGTATGCTTGGCCTGACGGACGCGCGCGTGCGTTTCGCCGCCGTTGGCGTAGATCGGCACGTTCATCCGGCCGACGATCGACGCCGTTTCTGATTCATTGATAATTCGAGACGGATTGAAACGGTCGGAATAGGTTGCCTCGACCGATACGTCGGGCAGCAATTCGCCACGAATTTGCTCGACCTGGAATTTAGCCCCCTGTTCCGCGTAAAGCGCGGCGACGACCTGGGGATTCTCGCGCGTGCCGATTGCGACAGCTTCGTCGAGCGACTTAGGCAGCAAACGGCTGCTCGAATTTGCGTCACGCAGATTCGATGGTGGCGTGCCGACGACTTGCAGATAGATCGCCCGGCTCGAATTCAGGTTGGCACGCGCGAGATCAAGCTCTGACTGACCAAGAGCGCGGCGCGCTTCAGCTTGCGACACGTCGGTCTTCGTAACTTCGCCAACGGCGAAGCGATCGCGCGTTGCCCGCAGCTCGGTACTCAGAAAGTTCAAGTTGTTTTCGCGAAGGCGGACGATCGACTGGTCGCGAACGACGTTGCCGTAAGCGGTCACTGCGTCCAGCAACACCTGCTGCTCCACGTTGCGCAGAGTTTCGCGCCCAGCGCGGACAGCAGCTTCGGCAGCGTTCACGGCGTTCGTCGTCTGGAATCCGCGAAAGATCGGCTGGACCAGCTGGACCGCATACCCCCTCGGATTGTTGGAACCGTTTGACCCGAGGGTAGGCCGCGTTTCGCTGCGCTCGTAACCGATGTCGGCCGTGCCGCGGATGTCCGGGCGATAGCCCGAGTTCGCGCGCGCAACGTCTTCGTCAGTCGCGCGCAACCGGGCACGCTCAGCGTCGAGCTGCGGGCTATAGCTGTACGCCTGCGCCAACGTATCGAGAAGTGAGTCAGCCCGCGCACCAGAAGCTGCGGCCAGCGCCACAGCGGCCGCCGAACACACAGTCAGGCACACAGTCAGGATGCGACATGCGTGCAGCCGCTGTATCCCGCCATGTCTCTGTCGCAACATTTCGCCCCATCCACTTCGGCGCCGTCAGCGCCGGAAAAAAGTATCCCACCTGCGAATGCGCCCCGAAGAGGCGTCACCACCTCTCAGTGGGATGTTGCGTAACCGATTCGCACCCCCGCGAATCAGGCGCCGCCGCAAGCATCCACAAACAATAGATTACCAAGCTTGCAGAAACTGCGGCGAGAATGACAAGCGCGCGCATTCGTGGCGTCCCGTTGCCAATTTCCCACAGATTACAAAGGGTGCTTTATGACTCTGGGCGCCAGGGTCTATTCGACAATTTCGACGATGTCGTTGTCGGGGTCGACCGCGCTGTAAACCTCTTTTCGGCCGTCGGCATGCGTGATGTTGATGCCGAACCAGTTACCACGCGCTTCTTCGTAGTGGACCGCCGGATCGTAGACGGGCGTTCCGAGGTCGAGGTCTTGTGCGCTCAGCAGGCCGACCTGCGCCTGCAGTTCATAGCTCGCGACAACCTGCTTATGACGGGTCGATATCAGCTCGATTTGAGCGCTCAAATATTCCTGCTCGGCGTTGAGTACGTCGAGCAAAGTTCTCTGCCCTACCTTCTCTTCTTCGCGAACACCCTCAAGCGCGAGGCGGTTCGCCTCGACCTGGATGCGATCGGATGTGACCTGGGCTCGGGCTGCCATCAGCCGCGACCATGCCGCAGTCACATTCGCCTGCGTTTCCGTCCGCGCCTGTTCGATTTCCTGAATTCGCGAGACGTGGGTGTGCTTGGCCTGGCGGACGCGGGCGCGCACTTCGCCGCCGTCATACAGCGGTATGCTGACACGACCGGCGATGTTGGCCGACTCCTGCTTATCGAAGAAGCTATTTGGGTCTTCCCGGTGCGCAAAGCTCGCCTCGAGATTGATCTCCGGCAACAGTTCGCCGCGCACCTTGTCGACGGCGAAGCGAGCCACTTCCTCACGATACAGCGCCGAATTGACGTTCGGGTTTTGCTGCTCGGCCAGACGCCACGCGTCTTCGATGGACTGAGGCAGGTTTTTTATGCGTACTGACGGCATGCCAAGGCCGGACGGCGCATGGCCGACGACCCGCTCGTATTTGGCACGCGATGTCTTGAGATTGGCGCGCGCAAGATCGGCGGCAGAGACCGCACGCGCGCAGCGCGCCTGCGCTTGCGCAACGTCGGTCTTGGTGACTTCCTGGACTGCGCGGCGCGTTTGCGCGGCTTCGACATCGGCCGATAGAACGGCGATGTTGTTATCGCGAATCCGGACGATTCCATGTCGCGGATGACGTCCATGTATGCCGTCGCGGCTTCGAGCAAAACGATCGTCTCAACCTGCCGCAGGTTTTCGCGGCCGGCCTTTACGCCAGCTTTCGCCTCAGCAACGTCATTCGTTGTGCGAAACCCGTTGAAGACCGACTGCCGGATCGAGATGCTGTAGCCCCACGGATTGGTCTCGCCCGACGTTGAAGTTGCGGGGGACGAATGCGAATCCTGGCGTCCGATATCGGCGCTGCCATCGACCGTCGGACGATAGCCGGACTCTGCGCGTCCGACCTCCTCGTCGGTTGCTCTGAGCCGCGCCCGCTCTGCATCCAGCCGTGGGTTGGTCTGATAGGCCGCGGTCAAGGCGTCGCGAATGCTTTCAGCATGCGCGCCGCTAGACGCCACGAGCGCGCACGCGAGCGTCAGCGCAGCAACGCTTGCCGAGCACCACCAAGCCATCACGGCCTGATCGTTCGCCGAACGCCGCCCAAACTTCCCCATTCCAAGCTCCAGACCATCCGGAACATTCGCGTTCCGATGAAAGAGCGATTGGCTGCTGATTCGCTGAAGGAAAGGTAAAGCGCGGCCGGGCCGATTAACGCCGCATTAGGGTCTGCGGCAGTCGGCCAAATGCAGGCGAAAGTGGTCCTGCTAGAATGTGAACGCGCTCGATCGCGCGAAGCCCGGTAGACAAACCGCAGCAGCTTCAAAAGCAACCCGGCGCGACGTCGTCACATTGTCTTTGGCACCGACCGTTTCGATCGTCACTGCGCGGCCGACACCGCCCGACACATCAATGCCGACCAACCGGCCGGCCGACGACAACTGCGCGAGCAACTGCGGCGGCAAAAGTTCGAATCCACCCTCGATGATGATGACGTCGAAGGGCGCTGCGGCAGGCCATCCGTCGGTCAAAGGACCGGACGCCAGGCTCACGTTTTTTGCTGACAATGCTGATTTTGCCGTCGCCGCCAAAGCTGCATCGCTTTCAAGAGCGACGACCTCGGCAGCGAACCTCGCAACGACGGCCGCGGAATAGCCGGTTAAGGCGCCGACTATCAAAACTTTATCGCTGGCGTCGACATCGGCGAGTTGTAAAAGCCGCGCGAACGTACGTGGCGCCATCAGACTGCGGCCGGGTGCCACAGCAATCGGCTCGTCCATATAGGCCAGCGGCTTAAGGGCTGGCGGCACGAAATCTTCGCGCGCTAAATCCTGCATGGCGGCGGTAATCCGCCGATCGGTTACGTCGCTCGGGCGAACCTGGCTCTCGACCATATTTTTGCGCTGAAGCGCCGTGTCGGTCATGTCTGGTCTCCCGAGTGCCCTGATCGGCGGAAACGCCCGATTCACCGGCCGCACCGCATGCTTGCCTATACGCGACGGCGCGCGGCGTTGCGACAGGAAAGCCGTCGCAGGGGAAAATTCTGGTCCTGTGAACGCCTTGTAAAATCGCTGCGCTATATGCTAGACGCCGGGTCTGCTTCAACGGCGCGACGTGTTCCAGCTTTTCTGGGCTTCGCGTCGTGCGGCAAGACGTCGAGGCCACGTGGCGGAGTGGTGACGCAGCGGACTGCAAATCCGCGTACCCCGGTTCAATTCCGGGCGTGGCCTCCAAATTTGCAGCGGTTCGCCGCTGCGTGTTGCGTGCAAAAAGACCCTCGCCAGGGGCAGGCAGTTCTGTTAATCGGATCGCCCGCTTCAAAGAAGTGGTCCAGGCATTCCGCGGTAGCTCAGTGGTAGAGCGTCCGACTGTTAATCGGATGGTCGTAGGTTCGAATCCTACCCGCGGAGCCAGTTTTTCAATTCAAGACATTATGTGAACCAGGCCGCCAGACGCGCGCGCGATGTGCGGCACGCGCATTTTGCAAGCGCTATCATGGCGCGAGCGCGCTCGCAGCCGCTGCGGGTGGCGCATCGTCTTCATCGCGCGCGTAGACGCCGTGCATTGCAGCGCCGTCGCGACCATAGATGTCGGAGCGGAATTCCACGCGGCCGGTCGACGGCTCGGCCCAAGCCGTGATGTAGGAGAAATAGACCGGCACAGGACGCGTCAAATTCAAATCGAGCGCCTGGCCACCTTCGAGCACGCGGCGCACTTGCCCCGGTTGCTCCCAGCCGACCTCGTATCGCGCAAGCCATTCAGCCAGATCAAAGACATCCTGAACACGCACGCAACCCGCTGAAAACGGCCGGCTGCGCTGGTCAAACAGCTTCTTCATCGGCGTATCGTGCATATAGACGCCATGCTCGTTCGACATATCCAAGCGCACGAGGCCGAGCGCATTCTTGTCGCCAGGGTCCTGCTTGAATTTGTAGTTGGCGACCTGCGGCGAGTTCCAATCGATCAGACTGCGATCGAGTTCCGGGCCGTTGAAACCGTTGAAGACCCGAATGCCCTCGTTGGTCAGATATTCCGGCGTTTTCCGCGCCAGCGGCACGAGATCGAGCATCGCGATGCTTTCGGGCACGCGCCAATACGGGAAAAAGTTCAACGCCTTAATGACAGTGCGCACGTCCGGCGTCTGACGCTCCGTGCGCCCGACGATGATGCGATGGCGCTGCTGAACTTCGCGCCGCTCAACGGCTTCGAGTTGGAATGCCGGAACATTGACAAAGACGTAGCGGTCTTCGCTGCCGCATGATCCGAGCGCGCGCAGACGTTCGAAGTTGAGCTTCAATTGCTCAAGGCGCTGCTGCGCGGTGACGTTGAAGACAGGATACATCGACTGCACGATGGCGCCTGTCGGGCGCAGTCCGTGACGCTTCTGGAAGCGCTTGACGCCCTCTTCGACCTCGGAGTCGTAGGTCTCGCTGCTGTAATACTGCCCCTTTTCAGAAAGATCGCCGGTGATGCGCAGCATTTTGCGCAGCGCCGGAATGCGTTCATCGTCGTCGCCCGGCCGCAACATGCGGCCCTTCGGCAACTGAGGCCAGCCGCCGTTCGCAACAATTTTCTCGTAGCGCTGGATGGCACCGCCGATCGCGTTGAACATCTCATCGCTGCACCACGGAATGCCTCCCGGACGCAAATCTTCGAGATTCTCGGGCTGACGCTCAGGGCGATCGGTCGCATCGGACCTTTTATTGGTATAGCTCGGCGCGCCGGTCTGTGGGCCATCCCACCAGTTTCCCTGCGCGGCTGCTGGTGTTGTGATCGCTAACGTGCCGAGCGCGAAACCTAACAACACCCGACGCAGCGAAATTGCCTCGATACCGTTGCGCCAGCTTCTGCCATTCGTCGAAAACGTCATTCCGCCTGCCTGAGTGTTCGTGTGGGACTTGATCTACACCTACGCCGCAACGCCGACTTTTGTTGCGTGAATTTTGTGAGCACATCGTTTGGCCGGATGATGCGGCCACTTTTGGACCGCGCTGCATCCACGATAAGCTTCGCGCCAAAAAAGCGAAGCAAATCCGCAACATGTGTATCCTGCCGGTTATGGCAAAACGGTGTCCGAGATAGCAGGTCGGGCCGATCGCCGCTATGACAGTTGCAACAGAACAGCAGTGCGGCATTTAACGTAATCACGTACCACGAAAATGGTCGTAGCCTGTCGTCTCAAGCGCCATCGGCTGCCCGGAAGCGCCGGTCAGAATCACGCCGTCACCAGGCGCCAGAATGCCGAGCAGATGGACCGGCAAGCTGCAGGCATGAGCTGCTGCGCGCATGCCAGGAACCGTTTCCGGGGCAACCGCAAAAAGCACCTCGAAATCATCGCCGCCGCTGACAACGGTTTGTATTGCCGCCGGATGGCTCTCGACGACACTCAACGCTGCCGCTGACAGCGGCACAGCGGCCGCTGGAATAACCAGCGCAGACTTGGCACCGCGAGCGAGCCGGGCCGCGTCTTGTATCAACCCATCGGACACATCGAGAGCAGCGGTCGCGAACCGGCGCACAATATCAATCGCCTTGAGATTTGGCGCCGGGCGCAGATAACGCTGAATGAGCGCGTCCGCGTGGCCGGGCGAAACCGCGGCGCCGTAGACGTCCCCGCGTTGGCGGAGTTTCAGCCCAAGCGCGGCGTCTCCGATCGTGCCGGTGATGAAGACGTGATCGCCCGCCCGCGCCGTCGTGCGCTGGACAAAGCGCCCGCGCGGGACACTGCCGAACGCAGTGATCGCAATCGAGAGCGGACCGTCGGCGCGGTCGCAGTCTCCGCCAAAAAGCTCGCATCCGAACGCCGCCTGCGCCGCCCCGAGGCCGGCCGAGAATGCTTTCATCCACGACTTCAGCGGCGCTTCGGGAAGCGCGAGCGCCATCGTGTATCCGATCGGCACGGCCCCTTTGGCGATCAGGTCGGAAACGTTGACGGCGAGTGCCTTCCACGCGATGTCGCGCGGATCATCGTCTGGAAAAAAGTGAACGCCGGCGCGAATTGGGTCTGTCGAAACGACAAGCTCGCTGTCCGGTTCAACCGAAACCAACGCCGCGTCGTCGGCCAGGCCAAGGGCGCCGGCGGCTGCGAGCGGCGCAAGATACGCCTGTATGAGTTCGGTCTCGTCGCTGATCCGGTCATGCACGCGGAACATCCTACATCGGCGGCTTCACGACGGCGCAGGCCCACGGCAAAGCGATCAAGGCCTCGCAAACTTGTTGCCAGAATTGGCGTCGAATTCCTGCGGCCGCACGACGTGGGCAATCTTGTCGAGAACGCCATTGACGACGCGCGGTTCGTCTTCGGAGAAAAAGAAACGCGCGACGTTGATATATTCGTTGATCACAACGCGGGCCGGCACATCGTTTCGGTCGAGCAATTCGGCAACGCCTGCGCGAAGCACGGCGCGCAGGATGCTGTCGACGCGCACGAGACGCCAGCCAGCCGCCAATTGCTCATCGACCATCGGATCGATTTCGCGTTGGCGGCGTAGAACGGCGCGAAGAATATCGGCGAAGAACGTACGGTCTGCGCCTTCGATCGTCTCATCGCGGCCTTCAGGCGTAAATCGGACGCTGAGGAATTCCTCGATGACGTCATTGAGATCGGTACCAGCGAGATCCATCTGATAGAGCGCCTGCACGGCTGCGACGCGCGCGGCGGTGCGCGCCGAAATCGGATCGGAACTGTCTGCCGGTTTTCGGCCCGGCGTCTTACCAGCAGATTTTTTCTCGGGCGTGGTCATGCGCCGCGATCCCAAAAACCGCGCTTCAATTCGATGAGGCGCAAACATGCCCTTGCCGCATCGCCGCCCTTGCCTTTGATGCCGCCTTCGGCGCGCTCGATCGCCTGCGCCTCGTTTTCGACTGTCAAAATTCCGTTCCCCACCGGCACGTCGTGCCGCGTCGCGGCTTCCATCGTCCAATGATTGGCATTGTTGCAGACGATGTCGTAATGCGCCGTCTCGCCGCGTATAACGCAGCCCAGCGCAACAGCGCCGTCGAATGAAAAACGGCCGGCCGCTTTCGCGGCACCGGCTGCTGCCAGCACTTGCGGAATTTCAAGCGCGCCCGGCACGACGATACGTTCGAACGTCACGCCGCGCTGCTCGCACTCGGCAACGACGCCGTCCGCCAGCATATCGGCAATTGCTTCATAAAAGCGGGCCTCGATGATCAGGACGTGCGCCTTGAGCGGCTGCGCGGTCTTCATCTCGGCTGCCGGTGATGTCGTCTTCAGAACCATTTCACTACTCGATTTTGCGTGTGCCGGTGACGCGAAGGCCATAGGCTTCGAGACCGACGTATACATGCTGCGGTGACGTCGTTAGCAATATCATATCGGCGATGCCGAGGTCGGCGAGAATTTGCGAGCCGACACCGATCTCGACCTGGCGGCGGTCTTTCGCCGGCTCAAGATCGCCGTGTTTGCCACCGCGCCGCGCAACCCATTCGGACAGCGCTTTGGCGCGAAGATCGCGGATCAGCACGAGGACGCCGCGGCCTTCCTTTTCAATCGCGCGCATCGATTGCTCGATCGCGGTGCCGCTTTCGCCGGTACCGCCGATATGCAGAACGTCGTGCAAGACGTTGACCGGCTGCACGCGCACCAGAACAGGCTCGCCTGAGCGGATGTTTCCCTTGACCAGAGCCAAGTGCTCGGCCGGCGCAACCGTCGTCTCGTAGACATACAAATCGAATTTGCCGGCGATCGACGTCTCGACCTCGGTCTTGGCGACCGGCTTGACGATGCGGTCGTTCTTCAAGCGGTAGGCGATCAGATCTTCTATCGCGCCGATCTTCAGTTCGTGCGACTTGGCGAACGGCACGAGATCCGGCATGCGCGCCATCGTGCCATCGTCATTCATGATCTCGCAGATGACAGCCGATGGCAGCAGGCCGGCAAGACGCGACAGATCGACAGACGCTTCCGTGTGGCCGGCGCGCACAAGCACACCCCCTTCGCGCGCGATTAACGGAAACACATGTCCAGGCGAGACAATATCGCTGGCGCTCTTCGTCGGATCGATCGCGGTCGAAATCGTGCGTGAGCGGTCATAAGCCGAGATGCCGGTTGTAATGCCCTCGCGGGCTTCGATCGACTGGGTAAAGGCCGTTGCGCGGCCGATGCCGGGACGCGCCTGCGATTCAAGGCGAAGCTCTGTTGCGCGCGCCTGCGTCAATGTCAGACAGATCAAACCGCGGCCGTGGCGCGCCATGAAGTTGATCGCATCCGGCGTCGCCATTTGCGCCGGAATAACAAGATCGCCTTCGTTCTCTCGCTCCTCGGCATCGACGAGCACGACCATCCGGCCGTTCTGCATCTCCTCGATAATTTCTTCAATCGGGGAGAGCGCCGAATTGGTCCTGGCGTGTGGTTGGGTAGTGCCCTTCATCAGGGACGAAACTCCATGAGCCGCGCGACGTAGCGGGCAAAAACATCGACTTCAAGGTTGACCGTATCGCCCTGGCTTTTCGCGCCCCACGTCGTCACCGTCAAGCTGTGCGGAATGAGATTGACGCCAAACCGGCTGCCCGCGACCTCGTTGACAGTCAAAGACGTGCCGTCAAGCGCGATCGAGCCTTTCGGCGCGATGTAGCGGGCCAGATGCTCGGGTGCTTCCAGCAGAAACCGCCTGCTTTCGCCATCCTGCGTGATCGACACGATTTTCGCGACCCCGTCGACGTGGCCAGAGACGATGTGTCCGCCAAGCTCGTCGCCGGCGCGCAGCGAGCGTTCAAGGTTGACGCGGCGGCCGGGCGCCCATGCGCCGAGCGCTGTTTTGCTGAGCGTCTCATTGGAAACGTCAACCGTGAACTGCGTGTCGCCGCCGTCAGCGCTGATGCCGGTAACGGTCAGGCAAACGCCATCACAGCAGATCGACGCGCCCATGTCGACGTCGGTCAGTTTAAAGGATGTCGCTATCGTGAACTGGCCGTCCTTCCGTGCAACGACTTTGCCGACATCGGTAATCAGACCGGTGAACATGGCCTAGTGTCCTTCCTTGTGTGGAACGCGGCGAAATCGCCACATCGTATCAGGATCAAGTGTGCGGTGATCGATCAACGCCAGGGCGAGCGGACCGAGGCGCCTTTGCGTTGCAGCGAACGCCTCAATGTCCGTCGCAGCACCTGTTGAAGGTGATGGCGCGATGTAGGCGACAACTTCGTCGACCAAAGATGCATCGGCGAATGCCCGCCACGTCTTCGGACCACCCTCGACAAGCAATCGCGTAATGCCTCTTGCGACAAGAGCCTCCATGACGGCCGGCAGCCATAACTGGCCGCCAACGGTTGGGACTGTCGCGACATCGACGGCGCTGCCCGGAGGAGCAGCGTTTCGCGCTGTATTGTAAGATGTGACGAACAGGATTGGCGCCGCTGCGGCCGACGCAAGCATGCGGGTCGCCGAGCAATCAACGGGATCGCGTGATAGTACGACGCGCAACGGCGAGCGGCTTTCTAACCCCGGCAATCGGCAGGTTAGCTCGGGGTTGTCGTCGCGCAGCGTCCCCCCACCGACGAGAATGGCGTCGTTCGTCGCCCGCAACAGGTGGCCATGCGCGCGCGCGTTCGCGCCGGTAACAAAGACCGGCTTAGCGCCGTCCCCGCGCGGCACCTCGCCTGCGCCATCGAGCGCCATTTTGAGCGTGACCAGCGGACGTCGCTCCGTCACGCGAACGATGTGCCCGCGTGTGACCCAGCGCGCCGTTTCGGCGCCGACGCCACGGACCACCTCAACGCCCGCGGCGCGCAGCATGTCGAGACCGCGTCCGGCAACGCGCGGGTCAGGGTCTTCGATCGCGACAACCGCGCGCTTGAAGCCGGCGTCGATGATGGACTGCGCACACGGCCCGGTGTTTCCCTGATGCGAGCACGGTTCGAGCGTCACATAAATGGTAGCGCCGCGCGTGGCCGCACCGGCAATCGCGATCGCCTGCGTTTCGGCGTGTGGGCGGCCGCCGCGCGCCGTCGTTGCGCGGGCCAGCAATTCGCCGGTTTCCGGATTGGCGATGACCGCGCCGACGGACGGATTTGGCGCAGTCAGCCCAAGGCCGCGCTCCGCCATGCCGAGCGCAATAGCCATCATCTGGCAATCAAATGCGGTGGGTGCGGCGGCATTCATCGGTTTTAGAACTTTTTGTCGATCGCGTTGTCGTCAGAATCGCGAAAATCGTCGCCAGCTTCGCGCCCGCCGCCGCCATCGCTCGCGAGTTCTCGCAAAACCGACTGGAAGTCGCCCGCATCTCTGAAATCGCGGTAAACGGAGGCGAAACGCACGAAGGCGATCGGGTCCAATTCGCGCAGCGCCGCGATCACAAGTTCACCGATTTCGGCCGATGTAATCTCGGTTTCGCCCGAGCTTTCGAGCTGGCGTACAAGGCCTGTTACGAGCCGTTCAATGCGCTCCGGCTCGATAGGGCGTTTGCGCAGTGCAACCTCAATCGAGCGCGAAAGCTTATCGCGATTGAACGGCACTTTGCGCCCTGATTTCTTCACGACAATTAGATCGCGCAGCTGAACACGCTCGAAGGTTGTAAACCTGCCGCCACAATCTGAGCATATCCGCCGGCGCCGGATCGCGGAGTTTTCGTCCGACGGGCGACTATCTTTGACTTGTGAATTTTCGCTTCCGCAAAACGGACAGCGCATTTGAAGCCTCGTGCAACGTGAATGATAAGCGCCTTGCTTATAGGCAGCGCAGAAGTAGGATCATAGCGTTTTGGTGAATTGGATAGCGTATAGGGGAATTTCAAAATGAGAGCGATGATTGCCGCTGCAATTGTACCCCTGCTCGCCGCCGGTTGCGGCGAAGCTAGCAATACCGCGGCTTGCGATTTGACGAAACTGGGCGTGCAGATCGAATCCTGGCCGAACGAAGAGGCGCGCACAAAGGCAAAGGAACACTTGGCCTTGGCCGTTGACGCGCAAAGCAAGAAAGACGACACCGCTTGTGAAACGCACAAGAAAGAAGCTGAAGCGGCGTTGAAGCTATAGGCGAATTCGTTTGCAGAGCAGAATTGACTGAGCGCCGGGATCTTCGTCCCGGCGCCATGCCGCTGATTGCATCAGAGAGCTGATTGCATCGGAGACCAGCCACCGTCTAGCGCTTCGATTCAGCCGCTTGCTTTTCAAAGGCCGTTCGCGCCGCGAGCACGTGCAAAATATTCGCTTCGGCCCACGTGTCCAACTTCCGCACCGTGTCGGCGAGCGACAACCCAAGATCCGTCAGAGCGTATTCAACGCGGGGCGGAACTTCCTGATAATCACGACGGACAACAAGGCCATTGCGCTCAAGTTCACGCAGCGTCTGCGTCAGCATCTTTTGACTGACGCCGCCGATCAGGCGCATCAAGTCACCGTTGCGCATCGGCCCGCGCTTTAATGCGGGGAGGATGAGCAACGTCCACTTATCAGCAATAAGCTCAAGGATCGCCCGCGACGGACATGCCTCCGCGTAAACACTCGCCTGCGGCGCGTCCGCGGCCGGTCGCATCGCGACAATCGACTTCAACCCGTTCAGCAAAACTTTTGCGGCCATTCCACCACCTTCATTAGTTACCAAAAGGTGCGTACTTTACCTTCAGTTATCAGTCGATATATCCGGCCAAGTGCCAATCAACAAGGTCCCCACCTGCACTGGAGAATAAAAAATGCCGAAGATCGCAATCGTTTATCATTCGGGCTACGGACACAACGCCGTCGTTGCAGAGCATATCGCACAAGGCGTGCAATCCGTTCCTGGCGCCACGTCAACACTTTACAAGGCGGACGCGCTCACCAATCCAGACGCCGGCCCATGGGCCGAGCTTGCCGCTGCAGACGCTATTATTTTTGGCTCGCCGACATATATGGGCTCGGCCGCCGCGCCGATGAAGCAGTTCATGGATGCGTCCTCAAAAACGTGGGCGACGCAAGGATGGAAAAATAAAATCGCCGCAGGCTTCACAGTCTCAGCAAGCTGGTCCGGCGACAAGCTTTCGACGCTCAACCAGTTCGCCGTTTTTGCCGCACAGCACGGAATGATCTGGGCCGGGACCGGCATCATGCCCGGCAATAACAATTCCAAAGGATCGACCAACGACATCAACCGCGTTGGCTCTTTTCTCGGGTTGATGGCGCAGGCGAACGCCGATGAAGGCCCGGATGTCGCGCCGCCGCAGGCCGATCGCAAGACGGCCGAGCTGTTCGGCGCGCGCATCGCCGAAGTAGCATCACGTTGGGCAAAAGCAGCCGCCTAACGCGGACGAAAAAGCGGCGAGACCGAAGGCCTCGCCGCTCGCTCGTTTAGACGCTGTCAGCTTGATCAGGCGTAGATTGGGAAGCGCGCGCAGAGGGCTTCCGCCTTTGCCTTCACGGCGGCTTCGACGGCAGCGTTGCCCTCTTCGCCGTTCTTGGCGAGACCATCGAGAACCTCGGTGATCAAGCGGCCGATTTCCTGGAATTCGGCGACGCCGAAACCGCGCGTCGTGCCGGCTGGCGAACCGAGACGAATGCCCGACGTGACCATCGGTTTTTCCGGATCGAACGGAATGCCGTTCTTGTTGCACGTGATGTGCGCGCGGCCGAGCGCCTTTTCAGCCTTGTTGCCGGTGATCTTCTTCGGACGCAGATCGACGAGCATCAAGTGCGAGTCGGTGCCGCCCGAGACTAGTGCGAAGCCGTTGGAGACGAGCGTTTCGCCAAGTGCCTTGGCATTGTCGATGACGTTCTTGATGTAAACCTTGAAGTCTGGCTGCAGCGCTTCACCGAACGCCACGGCTTTTGCTGCGATGACATGCATCAGCGGGCCGCCCTGGATGCCAGGGAAGATTGCCGAGTTGAACTTCTTCGCCAAGTCTTCGTCGTTGGTCAGGATCATGCCGCCGCGCGGACCGCGCAGTGTCTTGTGCGTCGTCGTCGTCGCAACGTGGCAGTGCGGGAATGGGTTCGGATACATGCCGGCCGCAACAAGACCCGCAACGTGTGCCATGTCGACGAGGAAGTATGCGCCGACTTCATCGGCGATCTTGCGGAACGCTGCGAAGTCGATCTTGCGCGGATAGGCCGAGCCGCCGGCGATGATGATCTTCGGTTTGTGCTCGAGCGCCAGCTTGCGGACGTCGTCCATATCGATCAGGTGTGTGTCCGGCTTGACCATGTAGTGGACAGCCTTGAACCATTTGCCGGACTGGTTGACGGGTGCGCCGTGGGTCAAGTGACCGCCGGCTGCCAGCGACAGACCGAGGATCGTATCACCCGGCTGTGCAAGCGCGTTGAATACGCCCTGGTTTGCCTGCGAACCCGAATTCGGCTGAACGTTAGCAAAGCCGCAGCCGAACAGCTTCTTGGCGCGCTCGATCGCGAGTTCTTCCGCGATATCGACGAATTGGCAGCCGCCGTAATAGCGCTTGCCCGGGTAGCCTTCAGCGTACTTGTTGGTCAGCACCGAACCGGCTGCATCAAGCACGGCCTGCGACACGATGTTTTCCGACGCGATCAGCTCGATCTCGTGCTGCTGGCGGCCGAACTCCTTTTGGATCGCGCTGAACAGCTCCGGATCGGTTTCGGAGAGGTGCGACTTAAAAAAACGCGAGAGTGTAGCGTTAGCGGCAGCCGGTGCGGTCGACATGGGTCGTTCCCTCTATTTTTGGCTTGTTTGAAGCTTGTTTGGATGAAGTCATCGGGCTTTCAGGACGCCGTCCGCAGCCCGCTTGAACCTAAGACAATAGTAGAAAAACGGCGGTTGTGCCTCAACACCCTATAGGGTAGCTCGCACCGCGTAAAAACGGCGCGGAAACCTACCCGGGTGGGCGGAGTACGGTTGCAGCGCAGCAGCCGATCACGCGGCCGACGTCGCGCCGCTATTCCGCAGCCTGGCGGTGGCTTTCTTCGAGAGCAATTGGGCACTTGCCCCACAATTCGGTCAGCGAATTGACGAGGTGGTCCATATCGGCGTCGGTGTGCTGCGGCGACGGCGTCAGGCGCAGCCGCTCGGTGCCGCGCGGTACCGTCGGGTAGTTGATCGGCTGGACGTAGATGCCGTGGCGATAGAGCAGAATGTCGGTCAGATGCTTGCAACGCACAGGATCGGCGACGAGCACCGGCACGATGTGGCTCGGTCCGGAGATCACCGGAAGATCCGCGGCGATAAGGCGACGCTTCAGCGTACGGGCCCGCTCCTGGTGGCGTTCGCGCTCAACGTTACTCGACTTCAGATGGCGCATCGACGCGAGAGCACCGGCTGCGATGACCGGCGCGAGCGACGTTGTGAAAATAAAACCGGGCGCATACGAGCGTACGGCATCGCAGAGCGTACGTGACGCCGCGATATAGCCACCCATGACGCCGTAACCCTTGGCGAGCGTGCCGTTGATGACGTCAACGCGATCCATGACGCCGTCGCGTTCGGAAATGCCGCCGCCACGCGGACCATAGAGGCCGACGGCGTGGACTTCATCGAGATAGGTGAGTGCGTTGTATTTTTTCGCGAGGTCGCAGATTTTGCCGATCGGCGCGACGTGGCCGTCCATCGAGTAGACGCTTTCAAATGCGATGATCTTGGGCGTCGATAGCGGTACCGACTGCAGCTTGGTTTCAAGGTCGGCAATGTCGTTGTGCAGGAAGATCTTCTTCGGGCCGCGGCCGTTGCGGATGCCGGCGATCATCGATGCGTGATTTTTTTCATCCGAGAAAACGACACAGCCGGGAAGCAGTTGCACGAGTGTCGAGAGCGCCGCTTCATTTGCAACGAAGGCGGACGTGAAAAGCAGTGCAGCTTCCTTGCCGTGCAGATCGGCAATCTCGGCTTCGAGTTCGACGTGAAAGTGCGTCGTGCCGGAAATATTTCGCGTGCCGCCGGAGCCTGCTCCGACGCCGTCGATGGCGTCATGCATGGCGGCGAGAACTTTTGGGTGCTGCCCCATGCCGAGATAGTCGTTGGAGCACCACACGGTGATCGGACGGCTTTCATTGCCGCTGACGACGTCGGCCTTGGGGAAGTCGCCGCGCTTACGCTTTAGATCGGCAAAAACGCGATACCGGCCCTCGCGAATGACCGCTTCCAGCGCATCGCCGAGCTTTTCATCGTAGGTCATGAAACGTTATCACTCCCAAGGCACTTTTTTAGTCTTATCGCGCGACTGATGAACGGCGGCTAGTGCCCTTTCGTCGCGCAGTAGCAGGCATTTATACTTAGTTGCAAATCCAAATTTCGGCAGCCGCCCGACTTTGCGGATTGCCGCGATTTTCTTGAGCGTTTGACGGCCGCGAAAACGCTGCCTTGAAGGACAATACTGATCCGCGTCAGCCGCGCGTTGATGGAGATCAATTTACGCACCGGCAAAAGCCATGTCAGCGCGCCGCAGGGCGGAACAGCGCCGCAAAATGCTTGTGCGGCGCAACATACGACGGCGAGCGCGACGGCTGCCGGATTGGCCGCGTAACCCGTAAGCGCTGATGCGAGAAAAGTTAGTATGCGGATGCGACCGCGCCGATACCATCGCGATTGTAGAGATCGCGCCTGAACTGCACGATCCCATCCTCCGTCGCCCATGCCGTCAGATAAACGAAGTGCAACGGCACGGGCTTCTTCAGGCGCAGGTCGAGCCGCTCGCCGCTTTGCTTCATTCTAGCCACTCGCTCGCTATCCCAGCCCCCCTGATCGCGGACGATCCAGGATGCGAGATGCTCGATGTTGCGAACGCGGATGCAGCCCGAACTTGCCGACCGGAAGTTGCGGCCGAAGATCGTCTCGGACGGCGTGTCATGCATGTATACGGAATGGCCGTTCGGGAAATTGATCTTCAGGAACCCGAGCGGGTTATCTTTGCCCGGCTGCTGGCTGTATGTGTAGGTGCCCGGACGCACCTTGTCCCAATCGACCGTTTCCGGGTCGACCTTCTTGCCCGATCCATCGTAGGCGTCGACGTGGAATTTCTTCAGGACGCTTTGGCCCTTCTTCTGCAATTCGCGGCCGCGCGGAATGAGGTCTTCCGATTCAACGGTCGGCGGCATGCGCCAAACCGGGTTGAAGTTTAAATCGGTAATGTTCGACCGCAGTAACGGCGTCTGGCGATCGATCTTGCCGACCACACCGGCGTAACGCGCCACGATCTGCCCGTCCTCGACAGCCTCGATCTGGGCAGCCGGAATATTGACGAGCACATATTTTTTGCCCGTCTGCGTTGACAGCTCCGTCAGGCGGCCAAGGTTTGCTTTCAGCTGCTTGAGCCGCGCCTCGGCCGGCACATTTAAAGCGGCGACGGTGCGTTTATCGACAATCCCCGTCGGCGTCAGTCCGTTGGATGCCTGGAATCGCTTTACCGCCTTCTCAAGCTCATAGTCGAAGCTGGGCGACGCGGTATCGGACGTTTTCAGTTCACCGGAGGCAGCCAACCGCTGGCGCAATAAGGGGATGGCCGGATAGCTTTCGCCTGAGCGCATTTCCTCGGCCGGCAATGGCGCCCAACCTCCAGCGGCGACAATATCGCCGTAGCGTTTGATGGCGGCTTTCGTCGGCTCGATATTGGATCTGGAAACGGTCGGGAAACCTTTCGGCGGGTTGGCCTCCCACTCGCGGATAAACTCACGATCAAAGGCATCGACTGGCCTGGCCCCTTCTCCGACCGGGCCGGACGGGATCCAGGCAAAACCCTGTGCCGTGGCTGTCGTTGTATTGCCACCAGCAAAAGCCAGAGCGAATAAGCAAAGCGCTGCCGAACGGACAATCATCGCGAGAAGTTCCAAAAGACCGATTTCAGGGAACGCCGGTGCGCGAAGGGTATCTGACCCGGCGCGCCGCGCATAAGCTCGGCAAGCCGCAATCAGTGGACTGGCCGCGCACGCGCTACCGAAACACCACATAGTCATTGCGAGAAAAGGGTTAACGAAACGTAGCCGTTACTACGGACGGCCCTGTCCTACGGCGCGGTGACATGCCTGCGAGACGCTGAGCTGGATGCAAAAAGCCGGCCTACGTTTCCGCAGACCGGCCTGACGTTTCCCAGTAGTCTGTGCGTTCGCCCGGATTAGAGGCGATAGCGGATCTGATCCGACCAGAAACGCTCAAGGCGAACCAGCGCACGGTTCAGCCCCTTGAAGTCGTCGCCGCTGATTTCGCCGACCGACTGCACCGAGCCAAGCTGGCGATGATACAGCTTGTGGACAACGTCGCAGGCTTCGAGGCCCTTATCCGTCAGGCTCACGCGCACCGAGCGGCGATCCGTGTCCGAACGCTTGTAGTGGATGTAGCCCATGTCGACGAGCTTCTTGAGATTGTACGAAACGTTCGATCCTAAGTAGTAACCGCGCGACTTCAATTCGCCGGCCGTCAGTTCGCTTTCGCCGATGTTATAAAGCAGCAGCGCCTGGACGCTGTTGAGCTCCGCGCCGCCCTGGCGATCGAACTCGTCTTTGATGACATCGAGAAGAAGACGATGCAGACGCTCGATCAAACGCAGCGCCTGCAGATATTCGGTGCGGAAACTTTCGTCCTGAACCGGCGCGCGCTGGCGCACCATATCCAATGCTAAACTCATACCCTGCCTCATACCTGTTTTGACGCAAATCCCGATTATTCCGGGTTGACCAAAACATAACTCAGAGGACTAAATGGCGCTTAAATAGATATAGTAAAAGAATACTTCCACGCCCGATTTGGAATGCTTTTTTAAGGGCGTTGCTCTGCAAATCCGCGGCATAGATAATTTCCGCCTAACACGCGGCCGATAAATTTATGCAACAGGGCGCAGTCTCGGCAAAATCTCTGAAAAAGCCCTAAACGCGCGCGCTTTGCATCGCGCTTCGCGTCGGCAAATCGAGTTCAGCGGCGCCGAGTGGTGCAAAATAAGACGCAACCTCATTTGCCGTTACGTTTTCAATGGCCGCGTGCTGCCAGCGCGGTGCGCCGTCTTTATCTATAAGCGCCGCGCGAACACCTTCTGCAAAGTCAGAAGCAGCAAGACAGCGGATCGCGATCCGATAATCCTGAATGAGCGTTTCGCGTAAATCCAGCTTCCGGCAACGGCGGATATGCTCATCCGTTATGGCGAGCGATATCGGCGAGCGTTTGCGTAAATCGGCAAGGGTCGCTTTCGCAAACTCGGCACTCGCGCCCGTGGCACTCTCCAAGGCTTTGACGATTTCCACCAGCGTGCCGCCTGAAAACAAATCACCAATCATCGCCGCATCGCGCTGTAGCGGACCGGCCGGTTGCCTCTGATGAAGACCATCCAGCATTTCGTCGACCGGATCGGCATTGCCGAGACCGGCCATGATCTGCGGGAATGCCGCTGCTGGCACGCAATGCGTGGCAAGCCCGAGCCAATGCGCGTCGGCGCGCTCAACGATGCGGCCAGTCAATCCGAGATAAAGTCCAAGTGGCCAAGGCATGCGAGCCAATACATGGCTGACGCCGACATCCGGAAAGAGGCCGATCGCGGTTTCGGGCATCGCGAACTTATAATTTTCGCCGGCGACGCGGTGGGTGTTGTAGCAGGACAGCCCCGCGCCCGAACCCATGCACAAGCCATCGCTCAGCGATACGGTCGGCTTGGAAAAGCAATCGAGCAGCCAGTTGAGATAGTATTCGCCGGCAAAATACTGCGCGGCCAACTTTTGATCGGTGGCCGCTGTCTTGACCAGGGCGCGGACGTCGCCGCCTGCCGAAAATGCTTTCGGGCTCGCTGAGTTGAGTACCACGATATAAACGTCGGGATTGCGGGCGATGCGCGGAATTTCATTCGCAATGAGCGTGCGCATCTCGTCGTCAAAAGCGTTGAGAACTGCGGGCCGGTTCAGCGTGATTGATGCCATCGCGCCATGACGCTGAAACAGCACCTTCGCTTGCGCGTCCGCGCTGTCTGCCGCCGCAACTGGTTTCACAACTTCATTCATTGCAGCAACACGCGCCCCGGAATCTCTGTTTCGCCCAACCTATGCCGCGTTTCAGGTACTTTCGCCATAATTTGCCGCTATACACCGGCAATCAGCGTCGTCAAACTGACCACGACTGATTCGCAGTGTGACAAGCTGCGCAGTGTGACAAGCTGCGCAGTGTCAATGGCAAGCGGGGGCTTGTCCACCAGAAGCTGCAAGTCGTTGAATGCGCCAAATGGTGCGCAGCCGATGCATCTGAATGGCGACAGATCGGCAACGGGCGGGGGCATCGCAACCGTTGCGGACTGGGGGAGAAGGGGATCCGGGTGGCAGGACATTACGCGCGATCATCCGTCCGTTTTGGCGCGCTTGCTCTCGTGCCGGTCCTGATGATGGCAGCCCAGGTAACAGCATTCGCCGCGGAACCTGAGGCGCAACAGCCCGCAGCGAGACTGCCGGCCGCATCCATCAAAATTCAGATCGCACCGTCGTGGCCGAAAACGCTTCCCGAAGCCAAGGCAGAACAGGAAGCAACAAAATTGCCGCCGGAAGTCTGGCCGGCAGCCGACATCACCGCCGCCAAATCACGCTGCGACGCCATTCTGAAAAAGATCAGCGCCATTGCCATCCCCGAAGCGCCGATCAAACAAGGCTCGTGCGGCGCGCCGGCGCCAATTCAGCTGATCAGCATCGGCAAAAATCCTCAGGTCTCGATCTCACCGCCCGCAGTCGTCACCTGCGAACTCGCCGAAGCCTTGAGCCTCTGGCTTGAAAAAGATTTGCAGCCGTTGGCGCGGACCTATTTCAACAGCGAGATCATCAAGATTGAATCGATGAGTTCGTACTCGTGCCGCAACGCCTATGGCCGCAAAGGCGGCCGGTTGAGCGAGCACGGCGTCGCCAACGCCCTCGATATCCGCGGCTTCGTCACAGCGAACGCAGAGCAGACTTACGTTTTCGAAGACTGGGGTAAGCCCCAGCGCGAAATTATCGCCGAGATCGCGGCCGCGAAGGCTGAAGAACAGAGGATCGCCGCATTGAAGGCCGCAGCCGAAAAGGCCGCTCAAGCCAATCAGCAATCCAATAAAGGCGTTCCGGCGAAGTTGACGCCGCCGAGCGCGACAGCATCGTCAGAGGGCGCGCCTGCGGCAGGTATCGCGCGGCGCACGATTACCGACGGCATTCCTAAGATCACAGTGACAATTCCGGGCGGTGCAGCGCCGCACAAAGACAACGGCGGAAACGGCGATTTTTCCTTTGCTGAGCCCGATCGTCTTGGAGGCCCGAAAGCCGACGCGAAGGAGCCTGCCGCCGCCGCTGCCTCACCGGCGCTCAAGATTGCAAAGTCGAAGATCGCCTCGAAAGCTGACCGCAAACGCGAATTCCTGCACGCGTCGCATCGCTCGGCCTGCACGATTTTCGGCACGACGCTCGGGCCCGAGGCCAACGCGGCGCATCGCAACCATTTTCATGTCGACATGGCCTACCGCCGTGTGACGAAGATCTGCGATTAGCCGCCGGACTGCGGCGCTTTTCAACGTATCAACCACGACGTGCCGCTATGGCTTGCCAAAGGTCTGCTGGCACGGCAATTGTCCAGGCGCGGATCGGTTGCCATAGCGCGGCCCATCCGATCGATTGATCTGGACACGCAATGAGCAAGCGCGACGGCACCCCGCGGACTTCACCGACGAGCACGGCCAGCTATCCCGCCATACGCATGCGCCGCAATCGCCGCGCGCCATGGGCGCGCGCGCTGGTGCGCGAGACGATGTTGAGCGCCAACGATCTCGTCTGGCCAATGTTCGTCATGGAAGGCTCGGCCAAGAGCGAAGCGATCGCGTCGATGCCGGGCATCGCGCGCCTCAGCGTCGATCTCATTGTTGAGGCCGCGCGTGAGGCTGTCAGCCTCGGCATTCCAGCGATCGCTCTCTTTCCGTATACCGACGTAAAGCTTCGCACCGATGATGCGCGCGAAGCTTTGAATCCTGACAACCTCGTCTGCCGCGCGACGCGGGCGATCAAAGCCGCGAAACTTGACGTCGGCATTATGCTCGATGTCGCGCTCGACCCGTACACGAGTCATGGTCACGACGGTTTGTTGATCGGCGACGAAATCGCAAACGACGCGACGATTGCGGCTTTGGTCAAGCAGTCGATCGTGCAGACCGAAGCTGGCGCTGACGTCCTGGCGCCGTCCGACATGATGGACGGCCGCATTGCCGCAATCCGATCGGCACTTGAAGCAGCCGGCCATCACGACACGCAAATCATGTCATACGCGGCGAAATACGCGAGCGCGTTCTACGGACCGTTCCGCGATGCAGTCGGCTCTGGCGGCTTGTTGAAAGGCGACAAGCGCACGTATCAGATGGACCCGGCAAACGGCGATGAAGCGCTGCGCGAAGTCGCGCTCGATATCGCCGAAGGCGCGGATCTGATCATGGTGAAACCCGGCATGCCGTACCTCGACATCGTGCGCCGCGTCTCCGAGACGTTCAAAATTCCGACGCTCGCCTATCAAGTCTCAGGCGAATACGCGATGATTGCCGCTGCCGCCGACAAAGGCATGCTCGACTACGACAAGGCCGTGCTCGAAAGCTTGCTGGCATTCAAGCGCGCGGGCGCTGCGGCCGTACTCACATACTTCGCCCCGCACGCTGCGCGACTTTTGAGAGACGCCGCAAAGTAATCACGGCGTCTCATTCAGTCGCACCGTTATGGTGCTGCACGACGCGACAGAGACACGGCGTAGGCGGTCGCGCGTGCTGGCAGCACGCTGTCGTCGGGCGCGCCCGAAAGCCCATCAGCCAGATTGTTCGGATCGAACGTCGTGGCATCGCACGTCGCGTTATCTTCAAGTGCGGTGATTTCGATTTTGCCAAGCTTGATATGCTTGCGTTCGGCTTCCGGCCACTCAACCGTCGGATCGTTGGTGGTATCGCCCTTTTCGCCGACGATCGCCTCGAGGTCGAAGCCGATCGGTCCTTTGCCGAGGCGCTCGGACAAATCGGCCGTGAAGAAGTCATCGGCTTTGTCTTTGACTTCTTCGTCCGTCAAACCGAGTTCGCCGGCAAGCGGCACGGACTTGAACTTGATCGTCGTCTTTTCGCCCTTAGCGTTCTCCGCAATGAAGGCGTGGACACCGAAGTAATTCAGGCCAGCATAGCTGGCAGGGATCGGCTTCGAGGCAACCCAAGCACCTTGCTTTGCGGTATCAGGATTGGCTTCCGTAAATGCCTTGATCTTGTCAGCATCCGGTTTGCCATCTGGACCGTTGGCGCGCACCTGCAGGAAGGCCAGCGTCTGTTCTGCATTCGTCGCGAAGAAGATTGGCGCGGACAATTGTACGAAATCGGTCGGTGCCTTGCCGTCGGGATCGAAGCGCATGGCAAGACCGCGCGGTGACTTTCCTTTTTCGCCGGCCTTCGGATTCCCGCCGCCAAACGAGAAGCGCCCGAGGATCGGCACCGCGCCTGCAAACATCGGCGCTTTCGATAAGGCAGCTGCGTCGACTGTCGGCACAAATGAGCCTTTCACGCACTGACCTTTGGCGTGACTGCCGCGCGCGCCTGCGTGCTTTCCAAAAATGCCGTTGAGCCCGTCGACGAGCGCATCGCCCGTCACATCATCTGCCTGCGCGAGCCCGGCAGCCGCAACGGCCAAGCCGGCGCTCATCATCCCGATCGTCAACCGCTTCATCATCTTGCGATCCCCATTTCCAAAAGCGTTACGCAGCATGTCACCGCGAACAGACCGCCTGATGCCGCGCGCGGAACGTGACGCGCAATCCTATCCAGCGGCGCATCACAATCAAATAACGGCTGTTTGATAAGCTTAGATTAGCGGCGCACGCGGCGGCGCGGCTCTTGCGGGATCATCTCGCTATCGGCGGTTCCAGCTTCACCCTGAGCGGCGGGCGCGGCGGCATCCGGCGCCGAAGGCGCGCGTTGCGCCGTCGTTTTCTGCGGCTTTGCGCATTCGGTTAGCCAAACGTCGTAGGTCGGGTGTTCGACACCATAGAGGCCGGGACTTTCGGCAAACATCCAGCCGGTAAAGATCCGCTTTGGTTGGCCGTCGAGTTGAATTTCGTCGACTTCGACGAAGGTCGTCGTTTTCGGCTGCTCGGTCGAGGGGCGCGAATAACACGCGCGCGGCGTTACTTTCAAAGCACCGAACGTCGCCGTCTCGCCCAGCGCCACTTCAAACTTCGAAATCCGCGCCGTCACTTTGTCGAGTGCTGAAAACACCGCGACCTGATTTTCGATACGATCGGCGAAAGCAGGTTCAGCCAGCGCTGCGAGCGCCAAGGCGCAGATCGCGAACCGGCGCAATTTGAAAGCCAGCGGAGCCGCGGGATTAAGAGTGACTAATCGCAAATTCGCAAAGTCCTGTCGTCGCGGCTCGCGCCTTACTGGCGTTGCGGCCGAGTTCAGTCAATTCCACGGAAATGGTGGCTGAAGCAAGGCTTTAGCGCCGCGTATCCCGACATCGCACAGGCATTATTGCAGCGCCTTACGATTGTGGCTTCCACGGCTTGTAATCCGCGCTCGATCGCGCCCGCGCACCACCGCCTGCAATCGATCCGGCGGGCCGATAGGCGTCGGCCGTGCCGGTCATATTCATTTGATGACGCTGCTGCCAAGGCTTGGATTCATACAATTCGTCGGTCGGCCGCGCATCGACGGTATGATGCAGCCATCCGTGCCATTCCGGCGGCACTTGCGACGGCTCCGACAAATTCCGGTACGTGACCCAGCGCGCGGGCACGCCCAACGGGCCGACGCCGCTTGCCTGCACATAATACGTGTTTCCAAACTCGTCTTGGCCGACCTGGCGCCCTTTGCGCCAAGTGAAGAAGCGCGTTCCCCAGGTGTTTCCGCCCCACCAGCTGAAAATCTCAGTGAAGATACCCATGGCTTACGTATCGCTCCTCGCGCGGAAATTATTAACCCTCGATACCTGCTCCGGTGAGGGTTTGTCTATGCGTCCGCATCGGCGGTGCCCGGACGCAACACCTGTGTGCCGGAATCGTACTAGTCTATGTGGCCGATGCTGGCCGGGCGCCGCTCATACAGCGTCGTGCACAGCCCGCCGAAAAGCGCTGCGTTAGGCCAAAACCCGTAAAATCACGGCAAAACGGGCGCCTCCCCCACAACTGATCCACACCACTAGATGTTGTGTCGGTTGCTTCTGCTACTACAATATATGCCTCCGACACCCGTGACGAAGGTGTCGAATCGGCCTAGCTTTTGGTCATCGTGGTGTGACGAGGCAGGCCGTGTCGGCCACGCTTTCCAGACATCGCTTCACGTTCTGAAGACGATCTTGGACTTAGCGTTTGTTCCTGCTATGTTCTCAATATTGGCGTGGCGCGCGTGCGATTGATCCGGGCTGCCGGATCTGTCTAACGCGCATTCGAGCCGCGCGAGTGGGGAAAGTTTAGTGCTGCGGGGGCCTCGCTCAGGCGGGGAAGGTCAGCACGCAAGGGATGGCCGGCTTCTCGAGGCGGCCATCTGGGAGGGTCGGAGGGAATTCAAGCGTGGTGCTGGTGCGCCGCCGCAACGAACGAAGCTAAAGGGTTGGCGCTCTTGAGCGGTCAGCCAGACGATTGAGAGCGCACTGCCAGAATACAGGCTGGCCGCGTGCGGCAGACGAGACAAACATTCGGACGCACTATTTTGTAACTCGTATAGCGGCGTCCCCACATACCGGGGGACTGGACTTATGAAGATCACGCGGCGCTTCACGACAGCAGGACAATCGCCTTACGCCACGATCCCGTTCCGGCGGGCGACGTCCGAAATCAAAAATCCCGATGGTTCTGTCGTGTTTCGCCTCGAAGGCTTCGATGTCCCCGAGCACTTCAGCCAGGTCGCCGCTGACATCCTGGCGCAGAAGTATTTCCGCAAGGCTGGCGTCGCAAAGCGCCTGAAGAAATTCGAAGAAACGCAGGTCCCGTCTTGGCTCTGGCGCTCGATCCCCGACGAAGCTGCCCTCGCCGCTCTGCCTGAGAAAGAACGCTACGGCGGCGAGACCGACGCGCGCCAAGTTTTCGATCGCCTCGCTGGCACCTGGACGTATTGGGGCTGGAAGGGCGGCTATTTCACAACTGAAGACGACGCGCAGGCCTTCTTCGACGAGATGCGCTACATGCTCGCCATGCAGATGGCGGCGCCGAACTCGCCGCAGTGGTTCAACACCGGCATGCATTGGGCGTTTGGCATCGATGGCCCTGGCCAGGGACATATGTATGTCGACTATCAGACGGGCCAACTGACACGTTCGACGTCGGCTTACGAACATCCGCAGCCGCACGCCTGCTTCATTCAGTCGGTCGCTGACGATCTGGTCGGCGAAGGCGGAATCATGGATCTCTGGGTGCGTGAAGCCCGCCTGTTCAAATACGGCTCCGGCACCGGCTCGAACTTCTCGTCGCTGCGCGGTGCAAACGAAAAACTCTCAGGCGGCGGACGTTCGTCGGGCCTGATGAGCTTCCTCAAGATCGGCGACCGCGCCGCTGGCGCCATCAAATCGGGCGGCACGACGCGCCGCGCCGCTAAGATGGTCGTCGTCGATGTCGATCATCCGGATATCGAAGAGTACATCACCTGGAAGGTGCGCGAGGAGCAGAAGGTTGCAGCCCTCGTGACGGGCTCGAATATCTGCCAGAAGCGCCTCAAGGCCGTGATGAAGGCCTGCGTCAACTGCGAAGCCGACGGCGACGCCTGCTATGACGCAGCCAAAAATCCAAAGCTCAAAATTGCGATCCGCGAAGCCAAGCGCGACGGCGTCCCGCAGAACTACATCCTGCGCGTCATCCAATTCGCCAAGCAGGGCTACAAGGATATGGCGTTCGACACCTACGACACCGATTGGGATAGCGAAGCCTATCTGACGGTCGCGGGCCAGAACTCCAACAACTCGGTGCGCGTCACGGACGGCTTCCTCAACGCCGTCGATGCCGACGGCGATTGGAACTTGACGTCGCGTCTCGGCAACAAGGTCGTCAAGACGATCAAGGCCAAGGACCTCTGGGAGCAGATCGGTTACGCCGCGTGGGCGTCGGCCGATCCCGGCATCCAGTTTCACACGACGATCAACGACTGGCACACGTGCCCGGCGTCTGGCGAAATCCGCGCGTCGAACCCGTGCTCGGAATACATGTTCCTCGACGATACGGCGTGCAACCTCGCTTCGCTCAACCTGCTGCGTTTCCGCCGCGACGACAAATCGTTCGACATCGAGGCCTACGAACACGCCTGCCGTCTGTGGACGGTCGTGCTTGAAATCTCGGTTCTGATGGCGCAGTTCCCGTCGCGCGAGATCGCTGAACTGAGCTACCGCTACCGCACGCTCGGCCTCGGCTTCGCCAACATCGGCGGACTGCTGATGTCGGCTGGCATCTCGTATGACTCGGATGAAGGCCGCGCGATCTGCGGCGCGATCTCAGCAATCATGACCGGCGTCTCCTACGAGACGAGCGCCGAGATGGCTAAGGAACTCGGGCCGTTCCCGGGTTACGAACCGAACGCCGACCACATGCTGCGCGTGATGCGCAATCACCGCCGCGCCGCTTACGGCCAGGCCGGCGGATATGAAAAGCTCTCGGTCGCGCCGGTGCCGCTCGATCACGCATCGTGCTCGGACAAGCGTCTCGTCGAAGCTGCAAAAGCTGCTTGGGATCGCGCGGTCGCACTCGGCGAACAGCACGGATACCGCAACGCTCAGGCCACCGTCGTCGCGCCGACCGGCACGATCGGCCTGGTCATGGATTGCGATACGACCGGCATCGAACCGGACTTCGCGCTCGTAAAGTTCAAGAAGCTCGCCGGCGGCGGATACTTCAAGATCATCAACCAGTCGGTACCGGAAGCATTGCAGACGCTCGGCTACAAGCCGCACCAGATTGCTGAAATTGAAGCTTACGCGGTCGGCCACGGATCGCTGCGTCAGGCGCCCGCGATCAACCACACGACGCTGAAAGCCCGTGGCTTCACCGAAGACGTCCTCGCGAAAATCGAAGGCGGTCTCGGCACCGCGTTCGACATCAAGTTCGTGTTCAACCGCTGGACGCTTGGCGACGCGTTCCTGACCGACACGCTCAAGGTTCCGGCCGACAAGCTTGCCGATCCGTCGTTCGACCTCTTTGCGCACCTCGGTTTTTCGAAGCGCGACGTCGATGCCGCCAACGAGCACGTCTGCGGTGCCATGACGCTCGAAGGTGCGCCGCACCTGAAGGCGGAACACCTTCCGGTGTTCGATTGCGCCAACCCGTGCGGACGCAAGGGCAAGCGCTATCTCTCAGTCGAGAGCCACATCCGCATGATGGCGGCGTCGCAGCCGTTCATCTCCGGCGCGATCTCGAAGACGATCAACATGCCGAACGACGCGACTGTCGAAGACTGCAAGCAGTCGTACATGCTGTCGTGGAAGCTGGCACTCAAGGCCAACGCACTCTACCGCGATGGCTCGAAGCTATCGCAGCCGCTGAACGCGCAGGTTCTCGGTGACGATGACGACGAGACCGGCGAAACGGCGGCAGAAGCGCTCCTCGCGCAGCCCGCAATGGCGGCGCGCACGGCGCAAGTCACTGAGAAAATCGTCGAGCGGATCGTCGAGCGCGTGGTCCACGTCAAGAGCCAAGAGCGCGAGAAGATGCCGACGCGCCGCAAGGGCTACACGCAGAAGGCCAGCGTCGGCGGCCACAAGGTGTATCTGCGCACCGGCGAATACGACAGCGGCGAGCTCGGCGAGATCTTCATCGATATGCACAAGGAAGGCGCGGCCTTCCGCTCGCTGATGAACAACTTCGCGATCGCGATTTCTCTCGGCCTGCAGTACGGCGTGCCGCTCGAAGAATACGTCGAAGCCTTCACGTTCACGCGCTTTGAGCCGGCCGGTTTGGTCCAGGGTAACGAGACGATCAAGAACGCGACGTCGATCCTCGACTACATCTTCCGCGAACTCGCCGTATCGTACCTTGGCCGCCATGATCTGGCGCACGTCGATCCGCGCGAAATCGTCGGCGAGACGGGGCTTGGCTCATCGGATGAAGAGACCGACGAGCAGCTCGATCTCGATCTGCCTGAGAGCGTGACCAAGGTTGTGTCGAAGGGCTACATGCGCGGCACACCGTTGCGCATCGCCAGCCGCGGCGGCCAGCAGGTTGCAAGCGCGGTCACGACGTCGATGGAAGACCTGCGCGCCGAGCAGCAGCGCGTGACGGAGCTTTACGGCAACGGACCGGCGACGTCGGGCGCCAACGCTCTCGCCATCGAGACGACGACCATCACCATGCGGTCGACGAAAACCGACGTGGCGGAAGCAGCGCCCGTTTTGTCGAAGTCGGAACTCTACAAGCAGCGCATGTCGGAAGCGAAGGTGCGCGGCTACGAGGGCACGAGCTGTCCCGAGTGCGCCAACTTCACAATGGTTCGCAACGGCACCTGCCTGAAGTGCGACACGTGTGGCTCAACGAGTGGGTGTAGTTGATACTATCGGCAGATTTTGATCGGCTCATTATGTCAGATGCTCTGAGGGAATCATGTCTGTTGAATCGGTGAGAAAACTCCTAGTGGTTACTGCTGAGGAAAGCGTTGCGAGAGCGGAGGCTGCGAACGAAGCAGCAAAAAGCTCAATGAAAGATTTTAAAAGCTGCTTACGAAACAACAGATCCGCAAAACAAAGAGATCGAGTGACAACAAGATTGGATCGAGCCGTGGCAGCATCTGTTGACGCTGAAATGGAGGCAGGGCGCGCGATCCAAAATTTGAGACAGTTTGAGGAAGATAATGGCCTGAAGGCTTCTATTCTCGTAGAGGTGGATGAAGAACTCGATTCAGAGGCGGAGGCGATCGAAACTGAAAATAAGATGAGAGCCTAGCAAGGCCATTTAGTTGCCTGCGCGGCCATGACGATGGCTGGTAGGTGAAGCCTATCATCTCTCCGTCATCCTCGAACGAGTGCGCCACTTGGCGCGCGACGTTCGGGGATCCAGCGGATAACTTCCTATCTCAATATCGAGCCTTCGGCGCGTTTAACGCTGGATCCCCGATGCTGCTCGCAATGCTCGCGCATCGAGGATGACGACGGTATGTATTGCTCGGGCTATGTGCCTCGGCTAACTCAACGATATATGTTGGAGCAAGCCAAGCACGGGTGGCAATGGAGGTCCGTTGAAGCGTCCGGCCGTTTACATTCTGGCAAGCAAGCGCAACGGCACGCTGTATGTTGGCGTAACCAGCGATCTACCGGGGCGTATCTCAGTCCATAAGCAGGACCTCGTCGAAGGCTTCACAAAACGATACGGCGTGCACACGCTTGTTCATTACGAGCTTTTCGACACGATGCCCGATGCGATCGCGCGCGAGAAGCAGCTCAAAAAGTTTTCGCGTGCTCGCAAGATGGCGTTGATCGAAGCTGGCAATCCGAATTGGGTAGACCTGTACGAAGAAATTCAGAAATAGCCTGTCGAGTCTTGCGCTGGATCAACGAACGGCGCGCGCGAAGTTGCGCGCTCGTTCGAGGATGACGTTCTTTGTGGAGCAGGTTTTCGCAAATCATAGCCGCGCCGACCGCCGCAGCGCCGCATAGCCCACCGCCAGAAACGTCAGCAGCGTGAGGGCTTGGGCGGCGACGAATGGCGTTTCGGATTGCGTCGGCGCGAGAACTGCGAGCGCAGGGTTTTTCAGGAACGTCTGCACAACTAGCACGAACGCGTTGAGATAGAGCGCCGCGAGCGACGTTCCGACGAACACCTTGCGCCACAGACCGAGCCCGCCGCGTGCGTAAAATGCGTAAAGCGCGATTGCCAGAAGCGCGAGCGAGATCAGCGCCACGATATGCGACGGCAACAGTCCGTTGAACGGGAACAGCAGGCCAGTCACGTTGGTCAGGACGGTGGTCCAAAGAAACAGGTGCGTCGCGCGCGGCAACTGGGTGCCACCCAGCCATCCACCAACGGCGACGAAGCCCGCAGCCAGCGCCACGAGGCAGATCGCGACGTGCAGAAACGTGAAGCCTTCAATTCCTAACCCGAGCATGACAGTCCCCCCAGGATTTTGCCCATGTTCTGGCGTGCACCCGCGCCGAGCATATCATGCAATTGCTCGGGTTGCGTCGCCTCATAAAGCGCAACGACCACTCAGTGCCCCCGCACCGAGTGGTCGCGATTCTAATTTGGAAGAATCTTGCCGCGCTCAGAAAGCGCCCTCCCCCGAAGACGCCAATTCAAATGCGGCGAATGCTTAGTTCTTGCCCTTCGGCTTTTTAACCTCGGCGACCCTGTGGCCCTTGGCTTCGGCGACCTTTTTCGCCTTGGCCTTATGCTTAGCTTTCTGCTTGTGCGCTTTCTTCTTGGCTTCCTTCTTCTTTTTCAGCTCCTTCTTGGCGTGCTTCTTGTCAGCGTGATTGCGCAGGAAGGTCGCCTGCTGAACCACGCTGTCGCCCTTTAAGGGCGGCAACGTCAGCGCCGAAGCCGGCGTCGCTGCAGCGAATGCCGCCGCCGCCAAAAGTGCGGACAAAGTCAATTTCATGAAAGTGTTCCCCTAACTTGAGTGGTCTCATCGCGTTTGACGCGATCGAGGCTATGTGCGCGCTGATCACAAGGGAACGAAGGAAAACTCAATTGCTTCGCGGTTGTTCTGAGATCGCAAATTGCGTTACCGTCTGAGACGCCATCATGTCGGCGCCTCGGGAAAAACCGGCAGCTTCGGGTCGCAATAATCCCAGACGACAGCGCTCTTGTTCCAGATGACGGCGCTCGGCGTGACGTTTGCAGGATTATTGAGGGTACCGGCGTGAATGATGGCGACGTCGGGCATCCCGCTGTTCGTGCGCAGCATCTGCGTGCCGCAGTTCGCGCAGAATGTACGGCTGTTTTCGTTGCCGCTGTCGGCCGTCGACTTGAAGGTGGTGACGGGCCCCGTCAGATGAACGCTCCCCTTCGCGACGATGACGTTGACCTTGTGGCCGGCACCGCTGAGTTTCTGGCAGTCGGTACACTGGCAATGGACCGCCTTGAGCGCGGGACCTTCTCCCGAGAGCCGGCATTGACCGCACAAGCATTGTCCATCGAGCAGCGTCATGTTTGCGTCCTCCGAGCCAAAGCCGACGCTCCACTATGGAGTAATTTTGCCACGCTCGCCAAGTTTCTCAATCGAGGAATGACGCTCCGGCCCGCATCTCAAACGCCAAAAGCGCAACTTTTGCTGCATCAAAGCGTTAACATTTTACGGCGACACTCGTGCTCGCGGTGCGAGGCGGCTGCATGCTATCTTGCATTCGTCCCTGCCGCAGACCATCTTGAATTCCAATCACGATTTGCTCGAGAGGATTTGGCGCCCGGCGCCCTGCAACGAGGCTTAAATGATCAAGTACACATTCCTGGCGCTGGCGCTTCTGGCAGCCGTTGCCGTTCCGGTCGCGTCCGTCGAAGCGGCGCCAAAGAAGGTCTACAAGTCGAAGCCGTTGAAGGGCGTGATCTACGGCAATCAGCGGCGCATTGGCGGGTACTCGTACAAGTATAGCGACGTCATGGAGCCGAGCAAGTTTCGCAACAGCCCGCAGGCGACGGGTCTGCACGACAGCGGCGTGATCGATGGCGATTTCTTCTATCCGCGCCCGACTGGCCCGTTCGGTGGCTACACGCCGTATATGCACTAAACGTCTGGCGGACGAGACCTCTGGCGCACGATTTTCAAAAAAGGGTGGGCCTGACGCCGCCCTTTTTTATTGCCTGCACGCCCTCTTACCATTGGCGTCACGCCATCGGCCACCAGACGCCGCCGGACCACAGCCCGAGCACGCCGGCATCGTTCTCAACCGCCAACGCGACGAGGTCGGCGTAAACGGCCCGCGTTACAAGCGCGTCGAGGCGGCCTCGTACACGGACGTAGGGCTTCAGGCCACCATCGGGTGGTGCGCTGACGAAGCGTAGCGTATGCTCCGCATCGACGGTTACGACATCATCGACGTTCGTCCGAAATGTCAGTGACTGATCAACGCCCTCGCCTTCGACCGCCATCTCAACGGCGTGGAACGGCGCATCCTCAACCTCCACCACGATCTTCTCGACTGGGGTCACGAGATACGTTCGTCCGTCTGCGTCCTTGCGCAGAATGCTCGCGAACAGTTTGACGAGCGGCATGCGGCCGATCGGGGTGCCTTGGTAAAGCCAGAGACCGTCGGCGCCGATCTTGAGGCCGATGTCGCCACAATCGGGCGGGTTCCAGGACTCGACGGGACGCGGCCCCGTGCCCGGGCCGGCAGCCTTAATCAGCGCCTCTAGCCCGCCGGCCGCGACATCGTGCTGGCCTGCTTTGATTGTCATACTGCCATCTGCCGCTAACGTGCTCTGATCCGCTGTTTAAACGCCTGCAAAGCCGCTTGGTTTGCCGTCAAGATAACGTAACATTCACTTGACCCTAAGGGCGCCGGGCAGGATCGTCGAGGCTTCTGGAACGTCTCGAGAACCGTCCTGAGCGTTCCAAGCGTTTTGCAAGACCGCATAACCGCGAGGCCGCGCGATCCTATGAGCACAGTAATTGATACGCAGACCGATATTGTTCCGCGCCTTGAGGCAGCGTCCGAGCGCGTGCAAAAAGCGCATAAAGCCGCGGCGTCCGTCATCTTCGGACAGGATCAGGTGATCGAGCGCGTGTTGATCACGCTGCTCTCCGGCGGACATGCGCTGCTGATCGGCGTGCCCGGCCTCGCCAAGACACTTCTCGTCGACACGCTCGGCAAGGTTCTCGGCCTCGACGCCAAGCGCATTCAGTTCACGCCCGACTTGATGCCGTCGGACATCATCGGCTCCGAAGTGCTCGAAGACGAGCCGGGCCGAGCGCGCTCGTTCCGTTTCATCAAAGGCCCGATCTTCACGCAATTGCTGATGGCTGACGAAATCAACCGCGCCTCGCCGAAGACGCAGTCGGCTCTGTTGCAGGCGATGCAGGAGCATCACGTCACAGTTGCGGGCCAGCGGCACGATACGCCAGCGCCGTTCCACGTCCTCGCGACGCAAAACCCGCTCGAACAGGAAGGCACATATCCGCTGCCAGAAGCGCAGCTCGACCGCTTCCTTCTGCAGGTCGACGTCGACTATCCCGATCTGATTGCCGAACGTAAAATGCTCTATGCGACGACCGGCACCGAAAGTGCAAAGCTCGAACCTATTCTTTCGGCGCAGGAGTTGATGGCGACGCAGCGCCTTGTCCGTCAGATCCCCGTTCCCGACAAAGTCGTCGAAGCCATTTTGAAACTCGTGCGCTCGGCGCGTCCGGGCACCGGCGCGAACGCCGAAACCGACAAGTTCATCGCCTGGGGTCCAGGCCCACGCGCCAGCCAAGCATTGATGCTCGCGGTGCGCGCGAAGGCGCTGATCGATGGACGGCTCGCACCATCGGTCGACGATGTCGTCGCGCTGGCCGAACCTGTCCTCAAACACCGCATGGCGTTGTCGTTCGCGGCGCGTGCCGAAGGCGAAGACCTGTCGCATATCATCGGCCGCCTCGCTGCGGCCGCGGAGTAATCGCTGATGGCTGGCCGCTCGGGCCTTCATTCCAATGCAACGTCTGACCGGCCCGGCGTCCTCAAACTTGAGCGCGAGGCCGTCAGCCTTGTCGACCGGATGCCTGAACTGTTGATGGAAGCCGACCGGATCGCGGCGACGGTGGCGCACGGCATTCATGGACGACGTCGCGCCGGACCGGGCGAAACGTTCTGGCAGTTCCGACAGTATCAGCAGGGCGAAGGCGCGCACCTCGTTGACTGGCGCCGCTCGGCGAGTTCCGATCACCTGTTCGTGCGCGAGCGCGAATGGGAAGCGGCGCACACACTCTATCTCTGGCCAAACCTGTCGCAATCGATGGACTTCAAAAGTCATCTCAGCGGCACGACCAAAGCTGACCGCGCGCTCGTGTTGATGCTGGCCTCGGCCGAACTGCTCGTACGCGGCGGAGAGCGCGTTGCGCTGCTCGGCCTGACGACGCCAACCGCAAGCCGGCGCGCGACGCAGAAGCTTGCAGAAGCGCTCGTCATGAACAGCGACACGCACGCCGCGCAATCAGAGCCGCCGGCGCAGCGCCTTACGCGCTTTTCAACGGTTCTATTATTCTCCGACTTCCTCGACCCGATCGAGAAAATCCGCGAGACGATTGAAGCGATGGGTGCTGCCGGCGCCAATGGCCACCTCGTGCAAATTCTCGATCCGGCCGAAGAAACGCTGCCCTACCAGGGCCGCACCGAATTCCTATCGCCCGACGGTTCGCAACGCTGGATCGCGGACCGTGCCGAGAGTCTGCGCGAGCGCTATCGTGCCCGGCTTCTTGCCCATCGCGCGGCCATTCAAGAAGTGACCCACCGCCTCGGCTGGTCGTTCCTCGTGCATCATACCGACCGCCCGGCATCAGAGCCGCTGCTGTCTCTGCTTATGCGTCTGCAGGGATCGCACGGCGGCTATCGCTGGATGGGTTCGAGTTCTGACGTCACGGAGCACACCGCATGACGATTGGTCCGCTCGCGTTCCTCAGTCCCTGGCTGCTCGCGGCGCTGCTGACGCTGCCGATCATCTATTGGCTGCTGCGCGCGGTGCCACCGCGTCCGGCCACGGTTGCGTTTCCGCCGACACGTATTCTCGTCGGGCTCGAAAACGAAGAAAAAACCGCCGACAAAACGCCGTGGTGGCTGACGCTGATCCGCCTGCTCGCGGCAGCGCTCGTCATCCTGGCACTGGCTGATCCTGTGCTCAACCCATCCAAGAACGCCGCGATGACAGGAACTGGCCCCGTCGTCATCGTCGCCGACAACGGCTGGGCAGCTGCAGCGCACTGGCCAACCCGCGCGTCGATGATCGAACGTTTGATCGGCGAAGCCGAAAGCGCGCAGCGGCCCGTGATGATCGTCGCGACCGCCTCGACGGCGCAGACATCGCCGCCGAAGATCGAAGCGCCAGCGGATGCGCGCAATACGGCTGCCGCCATCAAGCCGGAACCGTTCGCACCGGATCGCGCCACGGCAATCGCCGCTGCGGAAACCGCCTTGTCGGCGGCCAAGGTCTCAGACCCGAGCGTCGTCTGGCTGCATGACGGCATCGATCATATCAAGGACGCGCAAGCTATTGCCGCGCGTCTTGCTGCCATCGCAGGCAACGGCTCGTTCGCCGTCATCGATGAATCGGCAAGCGCGCACGCACTTGGCGTTGCCGCACGGCTGGGAGAAAAAGGTACGCTCGAAGCCATCGTGATGTCGCCGGGTGGCGCTGCACGCGACGGCGCCGTTTACGCGTTCTCGGCGCGCGGCGAGCGTCTCGGTGAAGCCCGTTACAAGCTTGCGGCCGGCGCAACGACAGCAGAAGCCGTGTTCGATCTGCCGCTCGAATTGCGCAATCAGGTCGCGCGTCTTGAAATTCCCTCGGAGCGATCGGCCGGCGCCGTCAGCCTGATCGACGCGGCGACGCAATGGCATCGCGTCGGACTTATATCGGGCGAAAACCGCGAACAGGCGCAGCCATTGCTCGCGCCGCTCTACTACATTCAACGCGCGTTGAAACCTTATGCCGAACTCGCGGTCACGAACGACAGCAACCTCGTGTCGGGCCTCGACAGCGTGTTGCGCCAAAACGTTTCCGTGCTCGTGCTGGCCGACATCGGCACACTGACAGGCGAAGCCGCCAAACAGGTCGATGACTTCGTCAAGCGTGGCGGCGTCCTCGTCCGGTTCGCTGGCCCGCGCCTCGAAAAAGCCGGTGATGATCTCCTTCCGGTCCAATTGCGTGCCGGCGGACGTTCGCTCGGCGGCGCCTTGTCTTGGTCCAGTCCGCAGCCGCTCGCGGCGTTCGATGAGTCCAGTCCGTTCGCCGGGCTTGCGATCCCAAGCGACGTTACGATCAACCGGCAAGTGCTCGCCGACCCGGCCATGTTGACCAACGACGTCGAAATCTGGGCACGCCTCAAGGACGGAACGCCGCTCGTCACAGCCAAGAAACACGAGGGTGGCCGTCTCGTACTGTTCCACATCACCGGCAATTCCGATTGGTCGAACCTGCCGATCTCCGGCTTGTTCGTCGATATGCTGCGCCGCTTATCGACGATGGGCGCGATCGGCGCCAGCGGCGATGGCGCATCGTCAACCACGACCAACAGAACTGCCGCCAGCGAGACGCAGAACATCCTGCCGCCGATCCGCACGCTCGATGGCGCGGGCGCGCTGAAAGCGCCGCCGCCGACGGCTGAACCGATCAAGGCGTCGGCACTCGCGACGACGGTTCCCTCGCGCAAACATCCGCCCGGGTATTACGGCAACAGCGGCGCACCGCGCGCCGTCAACGTGCTGACGCCGAAGACCGTGCTAACGCCATTACCGGCGCTCGGCGGCAATGTGCAACGCCTGACCTACGAGAACGCCGCATCGACGTTGCTGAAGCCGTGGATGCTTGCGCTCGGATTGGCACTGCTGTTCGCCGACATTCTCGCAATCCTCATACTTCAGTCAGGCGGTCTCAAAGGCCTCATGCAAACGCGCCGCGCGCCAGCACGCGCCGCTGCGATTGCATTCGCCGTTCTGGCGGTTGGCCTCGTCGCGACCGATCCCGCGCGCGCACAATCCGCGACGCAACCGCCATCAACCGGATTGCCCGGCGCTGGTTCGCAACTGAAGCCGAAGCCCGATGACTTCGCCGCGATCCAGGCCACCAGCAAAGTCACGTTCGCATATGTGCTGTCAGGAGATGCCGCGACCGATGAGGCAAGCCGCACCGGATTGCTCGGCCTCGCGCGTGTGCTGGAAGCTCGCACAGCCGTCGAACCCGGCGAGCCGGCCGGCATCGACATCACCAAAGACGAGATCGCCTTCTATCCGATGCTCTATTGGCCGGTGCTCGAAAACGCCGAAGTACTTCCGGATGCGGCGATCGCGAAGATCGACGCTTACATGAAGGAAGGCGGCCTGATCATTTTCGACACGCGCGACTACGGCCAAGGCGGCAGCAACACGCTGCCGATGGCCGGCAAAGGCGGCAACGCGCTGCAACGGCTGTTGAGCAAGCTCGACGTGCCGCGGCTCGAACCCGTCCCTGAAAATCACGTCGTGACCAAATCATTCTACCTGCTGCGGTCATTCCCCGGCCGCTGGGATGGCGGACAGTTGTGGGTCGAAGCCATTTCGCCGAACGCCAATGATACGCATCGCGCACGCGTCGCCGACGGCGTGACGTCGATCATGATCACATCGAATGACTTCGCTGCCGCCTGGGCGCTCGATGAGCGCGGACGTCCGATCTACCCCGTCGTACCCGGTGGTGAAATGCAACGCGAGATGGCCTATCGATCCGGCGTCAACATCGTCATCCACGCGCTGACTGGAAACTACAAAGCCGACCAGGTCCATGTTCCGGCCCTGCTCGAACGGCTTGGACAGTAAGGCGCCCATGAATTGGTCCATCGATTTCGCGCCGCTGTTGCCTGAGCCGATCCTGTGGCTGCTGACGGCGATCGCCGTCGCGCTCATGGCAGTGCTGTTCATCAAGCGCTCGCGGGGCGCGTGGTTGCGTGCAGCCGCGCTCGCAGCAATGCTCGCGGCGCTTTTCAATCCGACCTTGCGCGAAGAGGAGCGCGAGAACCTCGCCAACGTCGCGATCGTCGTGCTCGATGAATCAACGAGCCAGCAATTGGCCGGCCGGCCCGAACAGACGGCCGCGATCAAAGCCGATCTCGAAGCCAAATTCGCGAAAATCCCAAATTTGCAGATCAAATGGGTCAGCGGCGCCAAGCCGAGCGATACCTCGCCTGCCGGAACCAATCTCTTCGCCGATCTCAACGCCGCGTTGACCGATACGGCGCCGGACCGCATTGCCGGTGTGATCTTCGTATCCGACGGACAGATTCATGACGTACCGAAGTCGGCGCAGAGCCTCGGCTTCGACGCGCCGGTGCACACATTGCTCACAGGCGCGAAAGGCGAATTCGACCGCCGCATCGAAATCATCGAAGCGCCGAAGTACGGCCTCGTCGGTGAGGACCGCACGATACAGCTCGCGGTACGCGAAACCGGCACGTCGAGCGCCGGATCGAACCCGGTGACGTTGAAAGTTCGTCGCGAAGGCCGCCCCGACGAAATCGTGCGTACCGAAATCGGCCGGACGAACAAGATCGCGATGCCGTTCCCGCACACCGGCACAAACATCGTCGAAGTCGATCTCGATCCAGTGCCCGGCGAACTGACGCCAGCGAATAACCGCGTCGTCATCGCCGCCGAAGGCGTACGCGAAAACCTGCGCGTTCTGCTCGTCTCGGGCGAACCGCACGCCGGCGAGCGGACATGGCGCAACCTGCTCAAATCCGACGCCGCCGTCGACCTCGTGCACTTCACCATTCTGCGTCCGCCGGAAAAGCAGGACGGCACGCCGATCAATCAACTGTCGCTGATCGCGTTCCCGACGCGCGAGCTTTTTTCTGAAAAGATCAAAGAGTTCGATCTGATCATCTTCGACCGCTACGAGCACAAGGGCATTCTGCAGCTCTTGTACTATGACAACATCGCGCGCTACGTCGAACAGCACGGCGGTGCGTTATTGATCGCAGCGGGCGACGATTACGCCGGCAATTTCTCTATCCATAAAACGCCGCTCGCGAGCGTGCTGCCGGCAACGCCGACCGGCCGCGTGATTGAGACGCCATTTAAAGCCAAGATTACGGCAGAAGGCGCGAAGCATCCCGTCACGATGGGGCTGCCCGGATCGATCTCGCCGCAACTTGCCGACGCCAACAGCGAGCCAACGTGGGGCCGCTGGTTCCGGCAGGCGGAAGTGCGCGCCGACCGCGGCCGCGTCGTCATGAGCGGCGCCGAGGATCAGCCGCTATTGATCCTCGACCGCAAGGGCAAGGGACGCGTCGCGCTGCTCTCGTCAGACCACGCTTGGTTGTGGGCGCGCGGCTTTGACGGTGGCGGTCCGCATACCGATCTGCTGCGTCGTCTGTCGCATTGGCTGATGAAAGAACCGGACCTCGAAGAGGAACGCCTCTTCGCGACCGCCAAGGGTTTGAAGCTGACGCTCGAGCGCCGCTCACTTGAACAGACGGTTGGTCCCGTCACGTTGCTCGGCCCGGGGGGCGATACGTCAGAAGTAAAATTGGAACCGACCGCTCCGGATTCCGGCATTTGGCGCGCCACCGTCGACGTCAAAATACCGGGTCTCTACAAAGCCGAAATGGCAGGCCCGCAGGGTACGCTGTCGGCCGTCGCGAGCGCCGGTATCGAAGACCCGCGCGAAATGAGCGAAGTCACGGCGACCGATGCTGTGATGAAGCCGATCGCCGATCTGACAGGCGGCGGCGTATTCTGGACGAAGCCGACGGGGCTCCTCGCAGCGGCCGCACCCGCCGTCGATGTGCCGCGCATTTCGATGATGTCGAACGCCAAAGTCATGGCTGGCTCGGGCTGGCTTGGCCTCAAGGACCGCGAAGCGTTCTTAACCCGCGGCGTCAAGCTGACGCCGATGTTCACCGGGCTTGCCGCCCTTTCCGCCCTGCTTGCGTTCATCGCACTCGCGTGGTGGCGCGAAGGCAGGTAAGCGCGTTTGTCTTGCAGCGACGCTTCAACAGAAAAGCGCGCGCATCGGGAGCACGAAATGTCCAATCGCCCAATCGGTATCGTTGCAGCTGACGGCAGCGCCGACAGCATCGCGGAGCGGATCGCCGCCACCGGCCAGCGGGTTATGATCTATCGGATCGACCGCGGACATCACGGGAAGCGCTCGAAGAATATCGAAGCCGCATCGACCGCGACGGACATCGGCTTCGACTGCGCCCTCGTTCTGTCTTTCATCGACGACACAACAGTGTTCCGGGAATTTCTTATCGGCACGCCGGAGAAAACCGGCCTCGCCGCCGAAATGAACCCCGGCGCGATCCTTGTCGATTTCGGTGTGCGGCCGCCGCGCGAGACGCAGGCGCTGCTCGGCGTTACCGGAATGCGCGGCGTCGCAATCCTCGACGCGGCTTTTGCCGCGACGTACAACGACCGCAACGCGCCGGCGCCGTCCATTCTTCTTGGCGGCTTTCCAGACTCAGTCGATGCGGCCGAACCGATATTGAGCCTCATCGGCAAAGTTGATCGCACCGGCCCGCTTGGCAGCGCGCACACGACGGCAGCGCTGATGGGATATCTCGAAGCGGCGCATCACATCGCGCACGACGAAGCGCTTGCCGTCGGCCATGCGCTCGGCATCCCGCATGATGCCTTGCAGCGCCATCTCGATGCCCCTCAAACTCAAATGGCCGCGCCGAACATTGTGAGTATGGCCGCGCGAACGCGCCTTGTGATGAAACTCGCGCAGGATCGCGGCGTGGCGGCCGACGTCATCGATTTTACAGGCACGCGGCTGTCGCAGGCGCTATCGCGACGCGGATAGGTGCATTTCGCGCTTCGATTCCGGTTAGCGAATCACTTGCGCTTTGAGCCGCCGGAACTTTCGCGGACGCGACTCATTTAAAACGCGATCAGATCATCTATTCGCGAGGCCTCGCATGTCCGCCCTCTTCCGCATCATCTATGCTGCGCACGCCAACGGCACGCACCACAAGCTGGCGCTCGACGCGCTCAATCACATGCAGCGGCCCGACGCGGAAGCCTGGCGCCGCGTGATTCTAAAAAACGTCGAGCGGTACCTCGAAGGCTCGAAGGCGCCCGACAACACGTTCAAGGATTTCAAGAACCACGTATTGCATGTCGGCGAAAACTATTGGGGCGGCGCGCCGGAGAAAGTCGTTGAATGGTACAGCCGAACGGTCGAGGCATTGCGCGCGGAGCAATGGTCTGACGCGGCCTATGCCGCGGGCGTATTGAGCCACTACTACACAGACCCGTGCATGCCGTTTCACACAGGTCAGACGGAAGCCGAAAACTCAATCCATCGCGCCACCGAATGGAGCATCAACCGCTCCTACAATACGCTGCGCAAGATCGGCGAAGACCGCTATGGCCTGATCAATGTGCCGCGCCGGACGAACGAAAACTGGCTCAAGGAAATGACCTGCGATGGTGCCGAAGCTTCGCATCGCTATTACGAAAAACTGATCGCGCATTACAATCTGCATCGCGGTGTTGTCGTGCCTGAAGAAGGGCTCGATGAAGTTTCGCAAAACTTCGTCGCGGAACTTCTGATCTACGCCGCCGAAGGTTTCGGGATTTTGCTCGACCGCGCGTTCGGTGAAGCGGGCGTGACAGCGCCCGACGTTGGATTGACGCTCGAAACATTCATCGCGACGCTGAAAATCCCGTCGAAGTGGATCGAGAAAAAGCTCACGAATGCCGAAGACCGCAAACTCGTCCAGGCGATGTACGACGAACTGCAGGCCACCGGCCGCGTCGACGCGACGTTGACCGAAGACGATCGCACCATCCGCGATCTGCACGCCGCAGAAGTGCTCGCGCCTAAACTCGCCAAGCGCAACGAAAAGCGCGCCGAGCGCGTGCCCGTGCAGCCGGAGGAAATTCTGGCACTGGCCACACCCGCACCGGAACCTGTACCAGCAGCACCAGTCGCGAAAACCAGCGCCATCGCCTCTGCAGTTCCTGTCACGAAGACAGCGGCAAAGCCGGCGCCACGTTATGAACCGGATATCGAGCCGGTACGCACCAAGCAGCCCGCGGCAGTCGTAGTGTCGCCACCCGTTGCACCGCCCGCTGCAGCCGAGTCTGAACCGGCAAAAACACTCGAACCAACCGTGACATCATTGCCCGACAATGCGGCCAGCGGACCGCGGGAACAGCGAACGTACCTTGCCAATAGCGATCCGCTTGAGGCCGCGCCGTCGATCGGACCTAAAATGGCGGAGCGCTTCGCTGTCCTCGGCATTCACACGGTCGCGGATTTTCTGGGTCACGATCCGCACGACATGGCGGAACTGCTCGACGACAGCCGCTTCGACGGTGAGGTGCTGACCGACTGGCAGGACCAGGCGCAACTCGTGATCGACATTCCGGGATTGCGCGGCGGCGGCGCACAACTTCTTGTTGGCGCGGGCTACCGGACAATCCATGCGATCGCGGAAGCCGACCCGGTCGATCTGTCTGCGGACGTATTGACGTTCGCAACATCGTCGGATGGCAAGCGCATCCTGCGCGACGGACAGCCGCCCGATCTTGAGAAGATCAAGGCATGGGTAACGTCGGCGTCCGAAGCGCTCGCGGCCTGACGCCGAACTTTAATTCTATGTGATATCGCGGAACGACCAAACCAGACCGTGCGTTGATGCGCACGGTCTGGACACGCCATTTTGCGCGATCCACCGCGGAAGCCGCCACGTGCGGCAGCACAAAATGGAGAGACTTCATGAAACAAGTTCTGCTGTGCGGCGCCGCTCTCGCCGCGGTCATCGCCGCTCCTTCCCTGGCATCGGCTGAAGACGTCATCATCAAGGGTCCGGTGAGCGATGTGTTCGGACATCGCGTCGTCGTGCAATCGGACGCCAAGAAGTTTCTCGTCAATCTCGGTCCTAAAATCAGCGAACTCGGGTCGATCAAGTCCGGCGACACGCTCGCCGTGGAAGGCGATCTGACGAAGAGCGGCGAAGTCCGCGCGTATAATGTCACGCTCGCCGACGGCAAAAAGCTTGAAGTCTCGAAAGATACAAAGACGTGGCGCGAGTGGCTGCTCGGCGAAGACGACAGCAAGAACAAAGCGTTCACGGTTGACGAAGCCAAGAAGCTCGCAGCGAGCCAGGGCTACACGCTGCAAGGTGAGCCGATTGCCAAGAAAAAGCATTTCACGGCCAAAGCAACGAAGGACGGCAAATCCTTTGATATCGATCTGCATCGCAACGGTAAGATCGTCGCCGAGGCTGCGTTTGGCGTAGACGAGGCCAAAAAGCTTGCAACCGACAAGGGCTACACGCTGCAAGGCGATCCGGTCGCCGAAAAGAAGCACTTCACCGCGAAGGCAACCAAGGACGGCAAGTCCTATGATCTCGATCTCCATCGAAACGGGACGATCAAAGCAGAGATCGCGTTTAACGCCGACGACGCCAAGCGCGCAATCATCGCGAAAGGATATGAAGTCGTCGGCGAACCGCAGCGCATTCATAAGCACTACGAAGCACTGACGCGGAAATCGTCGGAGTATTTCGAAGTGCATGCCAATCGCGACGGTGCCATCAAGGAAGCGCGCAAGGTCGACAAAGCCGATCCGAAGTGGGGCGCTCAGATTCCGTAACGCCCGACCAAAGTCGCAAGTTTTTCGGGCCGTTCGTGGGCAACCGCGGGCGGCTTTTTCACGCGTTTGATTGGCTGAACACGGCGCTTGCTATTCGACAGCCTTCGCCGCACATTGGCGCCATCCGAGGGGTGCCGGTCGTCCGGCTGAGACATGCGCAAATCGAGCGCTAGACCCTTAGAACCTGATACGGGTCATACCGGCGAAGGGACGGGATTTTCAACGCGGCGATGCCGTGTCCGCACCTGACCTCTCATGACCCACAAACTTTGCGCCGGCTTTGCCGCGTGCATCCCCTCAACCCGTTTCGTCAACGGCGAGAGGGCGAGGGAGATGAGCGATGAACAAGATCACGCGTGCGACAGACTTGAGCGTTCCGAAAGTGACAACCGGCCCGATCTCGGCGTCGCGCAAAATCTACGATGCACCGAACGGGCATGCCGACGTCCTCGTGCCGTTTCGCGAAATCACGTTGAGTGATGCGAGCGGCGAAGCGCCGTTCCGCGTCTATGACCCGTCTGGCCCTTACACCGATTCAAGCGCGGCCATCGACGTTGAGCGCGGCCTGCCGCGTATGCGCGAGGCGTGGATCAGGGAGCGCGGCGGCGTTGAAGCCTATGAAGGCCGCGCGATCAAGCCGGAGGATAACGGCAACGTCTCGGTATCGCACGCGGCGCGGGATTTCACCAACAAGCCACAGCCCATGCGCGCGACGAGCAGCGCGCCGGTGACGCAGTTTGAATACGCGCGTGCGGGCATCATCACGAAGGAAATGATCTACGTCGCGCATCGTGAAAACCTCGGGCGGGCGGCAGCGCTCGAACGCGCACAAGAGGCCATCGCCGATGGAGAAAGCTTCGGCGCTGAAATCCCGCCGCAGATCACGCCCGATTTCGTGCGCAGCGAAATTGCCCGCGGCCGCGCCATTATTCCAGCCAACATCAATCACGGCGAACTCGAGCCGATGATCATCGGCCGTAACTTCCTCGTCAAAATCAACGCCAACATCGGCAACTCGGCCGTGTCGTCGTCGATCGAGGAAGAAGTCGAGAAGATGGTGTGGGCGATCCGCTGGGGCGCGGACACCGTCATGGATTTGTCGACAGGACGCAACATTCACACGACCCGCGAATGGATCCTGCGCAACGCGCCGATTCCGATCGGAACTGTGCCGATCTATCAGGCACTCGAAAAATGTGGCGGCGATCCCGTCAAGCTCACGTGGGAGCTTTATCGCGACACGCTCATCGAGCAGTGCGAGCAGGGCGTCGATTATTTCACGATCCACGCCGGCGTGCGCCTGCCGTATGTGCCGCTGACCGCAAACCGAGTCACCGGAATCGTCTCCCGCGGCGGCTCGATCATGGCGAAGTGGTGCCTCGCGCATCACAAGGAAAGCTTCCTCTACGAACGCTTCGACGAAATCTGCGACCTGATGCGCAAGTACGACGTGTCATTCTCGCTCGGCGATGGCTTGCGCCCCGGATCAATCGCGGATGCCAACGACCGTGCGCAATTTGCCGAACTCGAAACGCTCGGCGAACTGACCAAGATTGCCTGGGATAAAGGCTGCCAGGTGATGATCGAGGGCCCCGGCCATGTGCCGATGCACAAGATCAAGATCAATATGGACAAGCAGCTTCGCGAATGCGGTGAAGCGCCGTTCTACACGCTCGGACCGCTGACGACCGACATTGCCCCGGGATACGATCACATCACGAGCGGCATCGGCGCCGCGATGATCGGCTGGTTTGGCACGTCGATGCTCTGCTACGTCACGCCGAAAGAGCACCTCGGGCTGCCGAACCGCGACGACGTCAAAGTCGGCGTCATCACGTACAAAATTGCGGCCCACGCAGCCGATCTCGCGAAGGGGCACCCGGCAGCGCAACTGCGCGATGACGCTTTGAGCCGTGCGCGCTTCGACTTCCGTTGGGAAGATCAATTCAATCTGTCGCTCGATCCCGATACGGCGCGCAGCTTCCACGACGAGACGATGCCGAAAGACGCGCACAAGGTCGCGCACTTCTGCTCGATGTGCGGACCGAAATTCTGCTCGATGAAAATCACGCAAGACGTGCGCGATTACGCGGCGAAGCAGAACGAGCGTATCGGCGAAGCCATCGCCGAAATCCAGGAGGAAATGGGTGCTATTGATCCGCAAGCCGGCATGGACGAAATGAGCGCACGCTTCAAGGAAATGGGCAACGCGCTCTATCTCGACGCCGACAAGGTCGCAGCGTCGGGGCTTGCCCCGGAGCTGCAGAAGCATAAAGCGGCGAACAAGGCTCTCGGATAGGGAAATTAACCGGCGGGATGCTTCACCGCGGCGCAGGCCGTCGGCTTGCGCAGCTGCGCGTATCATCCTAAGGCTCGCGCAACAAACAATACCGCAGCGCTCAACTGCGTCCGCCGCGCGAGCCTGACATAATAATGCAGAAACAGATCGAGCCGCGCCGTCCGCCTCTCGTCAAACGCTGGGCAACCCAATTCAAGCCCATCCTCGCCGGCGCAACGTTACATGATCGGATCATTGCGTCGTTTGGCGCGCTCATCGCGATTGCAGCGACGGCCGCGATTTTCCGATACGCATTGGGCGCCACAGCGTCTTTGCCGTTCATTGTCGCGCCGATCGGCGCGTCGGCTGTACTCGTCTTTGCCGTGCCAGCCAGCCCACTCGCACAGCCCTGGCCGGTCGTCGGCGGCAACACGATTTCGGCCTTGATCGGGATTGCTGCAGCAAAACTTGTCCCCGATCCGGCAATGGCAGCAGGGCTCGCAGTCGCGCTGGCCATTGCCGCGATGTCATTGACCAGATCTCTGCATCCGCCGGGTGGCGCCGCCGCGTTGACGGCCGTCGTTGGTGGACCGGCCGTTGCCGCTGCAGGTTTCAGTTTCGCTTTCATGCCCGTGGCACTCAATTCAGCAACGCTCGTCTTGCTCGGCTGGCTGTTTCACAAGGTCTCCAGTCACAGTTATCCGCATGTGCCCGCGCCGGCGCCGCAAAACGTGCACGATACCGATGACGTGCCGGCGCCGCGCCGTATTGGCTTCCAAGACATCGATATTGATGCCGCGCTTGCCGATCTTGGCGAAGCGTTTGACATAGGTCGTGACGATCTCGATCGCGTGCTGCGTCAGGTCGAGGCGCGCGCTCTGATACGCGAGCACGCCGATCTGACATGCGCCGATCTGATGTCTCGCGACATTGTTTTTGTTTATCCGTCGGAAGATGTTGAAACGGCGCGCCGGCTGCTGCTCAAGCACGGCATACGGACATTACCCGTTGTCGACCGTGGCCTTGTGCTGCTTGGCACGATCGGGCTTCGCAATTTAACGCCAGAGAATGGACCCGTCGGAGATGCGATGGTGCCAGCGGTTACGGCACAGCGCGATTCGCCAGCGATGGCGCAGATCGCGCCGCTCACGGATGGCGCAACGCATGCCGTGGTTGTTGTCGATGATCAAAACCGCGCCATCGGCATTATCAGCCAAACCGATTTGCTCGCCGCGCTGGCGCGCATGCTGCTCAAAGGCGCGGCGTGAATTTGCGGCCGTTGCTCCGGCGTTGCGGAATCGTAACTTTTCATCGACCGCGAAGCATGCGAGCCTCGCATCATCTTCAACAAACGAAAGGAGGTGATCCGATGTCGAGTGGGATTATGAAGGCTGCGATGTTTGGATCGCACACGCTTTCATCGGATAGCTTCCGCTGATGCGTTGCATGCGAGCCCGCGATTAAAATAACGATCGCAGCATTCGCGACTATCTCACGGGGGCCGCTTCAATGAAGCGGCCCTTTTGTTTGCGCAGAGCATGGTCCGTTATCTGCAAAAATAACCATAAGCCGCCACCGCCCGCGCTTGACTTATAAGAAAAGCGTTGTGCTCGAATCATCACACCTGCCGGGATTCTGGGCAGAGTGATTCGTTTCCTGTGGAAGACCTGTGGAAGATATCCTAGCCTTATGCTCGTGGGACAGCTGATCGGGGGATTAGCTGGGGGTAAGAAATTCCCACGAAATAGCCGAAAATGTACCCTGGAGACCGCGCGTCTCTGCAGTACATTCGCCCATCGATCCACGCATTGTGCGTATTTGCATGCGTGTAAATCGAATTTGGTTTGCGGCGGGCCCGGGGGGCCTCAGGGCGTCCAAAAGGAAACGGGTGGCCGTTCCGCGGCCACCCGTTTCCTTTTGCCGTCTCTCAAGTGGCGCTCATCAGCGAGCGACGGCGCGCAATCTGCTTATTTGCCGAACCAGGCATCCCAGAATTCTTTGGCGAGTTCGATATAGGATTTCGTCGCGCCGCTCTTGTCGCTGTCAGCGCCTTCCGCGCGTGGCGTGATCGATGCTGTCGTACCTGGCTCGCCGACAGTTGCGACCGGCGACGGTGATGGCGCGGCGGGCGTTGCCTCGCTCGCTTTAATAACTGGCTCGGCAGCGGCAGGCGTTGGCTCCGTTGCGGCTGCCGGAGCCGAAGGTGCCGGCACTGCAGGCGTTGCGGCCACTGGAGCGGTAGGTGCCGGCGCGACCGTCAACTGCTGCTGCGCCGCCGCTGGCGGTGCCATCTCCGCCGGTGCGGTCTCGCTTGCGGGCGCTTCGCCTGAAATCGTTTTGACGACACTCGATGTTGGACGATCGGCGCCGACTTGCGGCAATCCCTTGGTGTCCTTCTCGATCAGCGCGTCATACTCGGCCAGCGTCTCAAGCGGCGCTTTCGCGGTCAGATGGACAATCTTGTAGCCCTTGTCCTTCAACGCGGTCAGCAGCAGCGGGATCGCTTTCGCGGTGTTCTTATGAATGTCGTGGAACAGAAGGATGCCTTTGCCCTTCTTTTCGAGCTTGTCCATCACGCTCTGGACCAGCTTGTCGGGCGGCTGAAGTTTGAAATCGAAGCTGTCGATATCGGTCGAAAACATCGCGATGTTGCGCTTGCCGAGGTATTCGACCGCGGCCTTCGTGTCGACCAGCGTCGGGAAGCGGAAAAACGGTGCGACGGGTCCGCCGACCGCGCGCTTCACGGCGCTGATGCCGCGCTCGATCTCGTCACGCCCCTCTTCGAAGGTCTTCAATTTTGCAATCGGCTTATGGCTCCAGGTATGCGTGCCGACCGTATGACCAGCGTGTGCCACCTCGCGGATGATTTCCGGATAGCCAAGCGCCATTTTGCCGATCGTAAAGAACGTCGCCTTCGTGCATTCGGCTGCAAGGGCAGCGAGTACGCCTTCGGTTGCGAACTTCTGCGGGCCGTCATCGAACGTCAGGACGACTTCTCTGGGCTGCAGGAAGTCGTAGGCCTTATAGTGTTCCAGGCCAAAGCCGGGCCCGCCGGTCGTATCGATTTCTACGGTGCGCGCGACCCCAAGGGCCGACGGATTTGCACATGCCGGCGCGGCTGCCTCAGCCGTCCCGGCAAACGCTGACGCCGCTGCAAAAGAGACTGCAGCGATCACGACAAAGCGCATCGAAACCTCCAAAAATTATGATTCTGCCGTCCGATATTAGCACCCGGCAATAGGACGCGGCAGAAAAACACGCTGGCGGCATGTAAATCACCAGCGTTTTCAACGGATATCCCGGCATATTGAAGGCAATGCGACGAGCCTATGTGCGGCGGCTTCGCAGTTGCACAAGCAGAACTGCCGCCGGTAAAATCCAGGCACTACTCAGTGTCATGGAGTGAAATCGTGAAACACGCATTTTCAAAAACGAAATTTTTGACATTCATTGCGGCGCTCGTTGCAGCCAGTCTTTCGGTTACGCCGGCGTCTGCTTTGTCGGCGCCGAAGCGCCCGGCGCTCGCAAGCGCTTCATCCGACGGCGTCATCAAGGTGCATAGCAAGCGCCACTATCACAAGCGTCACCACAAACACACCTACAAGCACCATCGCCGTCACCGGATCGTCGAAGCACCGTTCACGCGCGTCGAAACCGGCCACCGTTATCGCCGCGACGTGCTCGTCGATGCGCCATTTGCGTTCGTCGCCGTCAATCGCCACGGCCGCTATGTCCGCGCGCCGTTCGTCGATCTTTGGATCCCGAACTGAGCCGCGGTTCGCCGTGGTGGGTTAACCACCCACGGACGGCGGGACAGCCTGCCGTCCGTACTGCCGCCTTGCTAGGCCAACCGCGCCACGCGGCGCGACGCCCGGCACGAAATTACGCAATTCGGATTGCATCTGGCGCGTCTTGATCAGATTGGCCATAATTAGGCCCAGCGTTCGATGCTGTAGTGTTGTCAACGGGGACAATGCAGCAAACGTATTTGTATTTTTGGGGGTGAGTTATGTTCAATCGCGTTGCAACGCCAGACCCGCGTACCGCTGATCCCGTTCGTCCGATGGCCGCGCCATCGATGCAGCCGCAGAAGCCTTCGCCGCCGCCGTTCGCACAGGCACCGATCCATCAGCCCGTCCGCGCTCACGACACGCCGACGTCGGTGCTCGGCCAGGACATCACGATTTCGGGCCAGCAGCTGGTTCTGAAAACGAAGGGCTCGTTGCTCATCGCCGGTCAGATCCAAGGCGACGTGCACGGCGAGAGCGTGACGGTTGGCGAAACCGGCAGCGTGTCGGGCACAATCACCGCGCGCACGATCACGGTGCAGGGTGAGGTGCGCGGCGCACTCAAAGGTTCGGCTGTCAATCTCAACGCCACTTCGCGCGTCGATGGCGACATCGTCAAACAGACCTTGTCGATCGCCGAAGGTGCGCAGTTCGACGGCAGCGTGCGGCGTGCGAAAGACGTGTCTGAAGTGACACCAGACCTCGGCTAATAACTTCTGACGATCACATCAGGCGTGCGATGTCCTCACAGAGATCGCACGCTGATCTCCGCCGTCATGCGATGACGCGCGCGCGGTACGATTGCGACCGCATTATCGACTTCAAAATGCCCGCCCACGGCCATTCGGATTGGCCGTAATGCAGTTTTCCTGCACGCGGATATCCCGTCCGACGAACCGGCAAATTTCACGTTTGTGGTTCGGGTTCTGGCGAATAGCCGCCGCCGACGTTCTAAACCCATACTGCCGCGCGACTTGGGCCAGCAGTGCGTCCTGACAATAGGGCGTGGAGAGCAGGTTGCCTTGCACCACCTGATAACCACCCCGGCATTCGATCGCCGCTGCGGGGGCAGACACCGCCACGCATGCCAGGATCGATGCACCGCACAGCATTTTCGCGTTTGCCATCGTCGTCCGCCTTTCAGCGTTTGTAAGACCGGCTCAATTTGCCGGCACATTACGATAACGGCGCTGGCGTGGCGATAGTTTCATGCGGTCTGCCGGATGTCGGGCTTTGCTCTCCGCCCCCTGTAGGCTAGGAGAAGCCAAGCCAACGCCAGTCGCGGAACCATGCGCCATGATCACGCTCTATGATATCGCCGGAACTCGTCTCACGAAGCGCGACGGCGTGACCGACGTCGGCCCGGACACGGTCTGGATCGATCTGCTTAACCCAACCGAGCAGGAAGAGACCGGGATCGAGAAAGCCCTCGCGCTCGAAGTGCCGACGCGCGCCGAAATGCGCGAGATCGAAGCGTCGAACCGCTTCTATAGCGAACACGGTGCGCACTTCATGACATCGTTCGTCCTCTACGCCGCCGATCGCGAGACGGTCGCGACGTCGAACATCACCTTCATTCTTGCCGGCAACAGATTGATTACGGTCCGCTACGGCGAGCCGCGCGCTTTCGCGATCTTCGCCGACAAGGCATGCCGCTCGGCCGAGAGCTGCACGAACGGCGCTCAGGTTCTCGCCGGTCTGCTTGAAACCATCATTCAGCGGCAAGCGGATCTGATCGAGCGGCTGCAGGACGAGGTTGAACGCTTGGCGCCGCAGATTTTCGGTCAGAAAAGCGCCGATCGCAATAAAGGCCGGCGGCTTGAGGTGATGCTGCGCTCTGTCGGAAAGCAGGGCGATACGACGTCGCGGACACTGGAGTCGGCGACATCGCTGCACCGGACACTTGCGTTCTTCGCCGCTATTGCACGCGAGCGCAATGAAGATCAGAAACTTCTCGCCCGTATCGAAACCGCCGACCGCGATATCGTTTCGCTTTCCGAGCAACTGCGCTTCGTCACGGGCCGTACAAACTTTCTGCTCGACGCAACGCTCGGCATGATTTCGACCGAACAAAACCAGATCATCAAGCTGTTCTCGGTCATGGCCGTGATGCTGATGCCGCCGACGCTCGTCGCGTCGATCTATGGAATGAATTTCGAACACATGCCGGAACTGAAATTCGAGTACGGCTACCCGATGGCGTTGCTGCTGATGATCGTCTCTGGGCTGATCCCGTATCTGTATTTCAAGCGCAAAGGCTGGCTGTAGCCGGGTTAGACGGCGAAACTAGAAGCCAAGCCCAGCGCAGCACAAATCGCCAGCGTCGTCATAATGCCGAGGTGCAAGCGGAACAGCAGCACGGCTGCGACGACGGCGATGCCCGCGGCCGTCCAGTCGATCGACGCGACATCCGGCACTGCGAGATGCATCGGCCCCCATCGCACGTCTTCGACCGTGCGAAACAGAACGTGCAGCGCGAACCAAACCGACAAATTCAAAATGACGCCAACGACCGCTGCCGTAATCGCGGCAAGTGCCGAGCGCAGCTTCGGCGCGTTCTTCAACCACTCGATGTAGGGCGCGCCGGCGAAGATATAAAGAAAACACGGCGCGAACGTCGCCCACAGCGTGACGAGCGCGCCTGTTATGCCCATGATCAGTGGTGACCACGTACCTGCCGTGCGGTACGCGGCGAGATAGCCAACGAACTCGGTGACAAGGATCAGCGGTCCGGGCGTCGTCTCCGCGAGGCCGAGCCCGTTCAACATATCCGCTGCCGTCAGCCAACCGTGCGTTTGCACGGCCTCTTGCGCCATGTAAGCCAGCACCGCATAGGCGCCGCCAAACGTCACGATGGCGAGCGTCGAAAAGAAGACGGCGAGCTTCGACAAGACGTGTTCTGGCCCGAACAACGCGACGACAGCGGCCAGTGGTACGATCCAGATCGCGAGCCAAATTCCGAGCGTTGCAAGCGTTTGTGTGACTGGCACCGGCGCGGATATGGCGCGCGCGGCAGCATCCGCGTCCGTCGCGGTGGCGCGCAAATATCCAAAAACTGCCGCGGCGAGGACGATCAACGGGAACGGCAAGCCGAACAGGAATATCGCTGCAAACGACAGCGCCGCGATTATGTACGCTGTCTGATCCTTGAGCGCGCGTTTGGAAATCTTGAAAAGCGCCTCGATGACGATCGCCAGCACCGCCGCTTTGATGCCGGTGAACAGCGCACTGACCAGCGGCACGGACCCGTAGGCCGCGTACAATGCCGAGAGCGCCAAAATCAGCGTCGCGCCAGGCAGGACGAATAACAGACCGGCTGCGAGCCCGCCTTTCACACCGTGCAACCGCCACCCGGAGTACGTCGCGAGTTGCATCGCCTCAGGCCCCGGCAACAGCGTGCAGAAATTCAGCGCGAGCAAATACGTCTGCTCGTCGAGCCATTTCTTTTCGTCGACGAGAACGCGATGCATCATCGCGATCTGCCCCGCCGGCCCGCCAAACGACGTCAGACCGATGCGCAGCCAAACGCCGAGAGCTTCCGCGAAACTCGGTCGAAGTCCGGCATCGGTCTGGCTCATCGATTGTTCGCTGCTCAATTTACTATGATCCCGCTGCGGCGCGCCGTCGCGCTATAGCCCCATCAGCGACCAAAAAATACTGAAACTACAGCCCTGTGACACGATCCGGCAGGCCGCATCGGCTTTTGGGCTGTTGACCGATGGGCCATGCGATGTCCTGGTGCGGCTTCGACCATGACTGGCTTAGATATTTTGCCGGTGGTGGAACGGGTTGTCGTGGTTTGCGTCGAGACGTTCTGAAGATTCGCATCTCATGACAGCTAGGACCCTGCGCGGCTGAAGCTCACGCCGCGCCGCATGCGCGCGACTGCGGCGCCTTACACAGGAGATGACGATGCGAACGACGATCATCGCGATGTTGACCAGTTTGTCCTTGCTCTCGGTCGCGGCGACCACTGCGCAGGCGCGCGAAAATTGGCGCCAGACCTGCTCCGGCGCGGAGTATGTTTGCGGCAGCCAAGCCAAGCCGGCGAAATCCGCGAAGACGAAAGCCAGCGCGCCGCTCGCCTGGGACTTCGGCGATGCGCCGGTCAAGAAGGGCAAGGCCAAGAAAGCGGCGTCCTTCGCGTCTCAGGACTACGGCAGCGGCTCGTCCTATCAGTCCGGCAAAGCGTCCTGGTATGGTGGCCGCTTCCACGGCCGCAAAACGGCGAGCGGCGAAACCTACAACATGAACTCGTTGACGGCAGCGCATCGCAGCCTGCCGTTTGGAACGCGCGTGCGCGTAACCAATACGCGGACCGGCGGCTCGGTCGTCGTCCGCATCAACGATCGCGGGCCGTTTATCGCCGGACGCATCATCGACCTATCGCGCGCTGCGGCCAGCCAGATCGGCTTGACGAGCAGCGGCGTTGCATCGGTCAAGGTCGACGTGCTCGGCAAAGGCTGACAGCAGCCGATTGGCTGGAGAACGCGGGCGGGCCAGCAATTGGCCCGCCTCTTTATTGCGCGTTGCATCACAAATCTGCGGCGTGCCGTCGCGCAACTTGAGCGTGCGGTGCGAAATCCGTAACCATGTCAGCGCCTTGCGAAATATGGTTAAAATGCGATGGCAGCCGCATGTTGACGGCCATATTTGCCTGACGTCCTGTCCCGGAACCAGAACGGGGGGAGCCCCATTCAACGGTGATAGCGCAAACGGAGTTCTGGAGTTTCGTAACGGGTCGCGCCTTCAAGAAGCAACTTTCCCAACACGTTGAAGTGCCGCTCATCTGAGCGGTTGTCCTGGGCGCACCAGTCTCGCGAGAAGCGGACGTGCCTAAGGCGGGGGAGCACGCTTGTTTGACCCTGCACAGCTATTGCCATTTGAGAGAGAGGTCTAACGATGCGTGCAGTTTTAGGGTTTGCCGTAGTTGCAGTCGCCGCCATGTTCCAGGCTGCCATCCCGGCAGCCGCCGGCAACTGGTCGTGCAGCGGCCCGGCGTATGTTTGCGGTTCTTCGGACGCAGCGCCGTCCTACAAGAAGGCGGCGCACAAGAAGGTTTCGAAGAACGCCTATCAGCAGGCTTCTTATGATTACGATGCGCCGGTGAAGCACAAGAAGGCCAAGAAGCACGTCGCTTCGAAGTCGTATTCGTCGGGTGGTTCGCTCTCGGGCAAGGCATCCTATTACTGGCAACCGCAGCGCGTGGCGTCAGGCGGCTGGTTTAACCCGAACGCGATGACGGCGGCGCACAAGACCCTGCCGTTCGGCACGAAGGTTCGCGTCACCAACAAGAACAACGGCAAGTCGGTCGTCGTCACCATCAATGACCGCGGTCCGTACGTTGCCGGCCGCGTTATCGACCTGTCGAAGGCCGCTGCACACGCGATCAGCATGCAGGGCTCGGGCGTCGTCCCGGTGTCGGTAACTGTTCTCGGCCGCGGTTAATTTAAATTTCACACCGACTTACGGGTGGTGGAACGGTATGTTCCGCCACCCGTTCTATTTTCGGCCATCGAATCACGATAGCTGCAACTCTGACGGGGTATCTGAGGGGTCGGATCATTGTATCTCACGAAGTTTGCAGGCTTTTTCGCTTGCGCCGCGGGTTTGATCGTAGCCTCGGCAGCGCTGCATGCCGAGCCGCTGCTGTTCTCGTACATCGACCCATCGACCGACGGCGTCATCGCGACAACCACGCCTGCAACACCGCCGGCCCGCCAGCCATCGGGTGCTGACGTCAGCGTATTGACCCAAGCTGCGGCGGCACCCCCGCCTGTCATCGGCAGCTGGACGACGGTCGTCACGCGCGCGCCGGTACTGGCCGCCGGCTCAATGGCGATGGCCGGGGCAGGGCCGAAAAACCGCCAGCCGGCGGCAGCCACCCTTTCGGGTCCCCGCCTCAACGGCACGGGCCATTCGTTATCCGGCATCGCCTCGTACTATTGGCAGGAGCAAATGACGGCAACCGGCGAACGCTTCAACAAGCGCGATCTGACCGCCGCACATAGGACGCTGCCCTTCGGCACGCGCGTCCGCGTCACGCGCCTCGACACCGGCGCCAATGTCGTGGTTCGCATCAACGATCGCGGCCCCTTCAAGCCGGGTCGCGTCATCGACCTCTCCGAACGCGCTGCCGAGGATATCGGCATGACCGGCAAGGGTTTGACGGCGGTCAGCCTCGAAGTGCTCGGCCGCTAACCGCCAGCATCATTGCTGCTTGCCGAGCGGCGGAAAAAACCGGTACTTTCCAGCAAATCGTAGTGCGTGCTCTGACCCGTCGTCAGCGCAGCCGAGCGTTTTGCGGGGAAGCCTTCATCATGAAAAAGTCCGCCGTCGCGACTGAGCCGGCGCTCTCGCGCGAACAGGCGCTCGACCGCATTAAAACTGCGATGGTCGAAAAAAAGCTGACGCAGGCTGAACTGGCGGACGCGAGCGACTGCCACGAGAAGACCATTCAGAACCTGCTTGGCGGCCGTTCGGTGCGCGATCAGACGCTGTTCGACGTCTGCATGGTGCTCGGCCTCGATTTCCACGGATTGCGAGATGCCTGGCACGGCGAGACTGTCGCGCTCGCCAACGGACCGATGGAACTGAAAGGCGATGGCGGCGTGGTCGCGCCCGTCTACATGGGCGCTTACACCCGCGCAGCAGTCGACCACTATATCGGCAGCTACTTGACGCTGCGGGCGAGCTTCTCGAAGCCCGACACGATCGTCGCCTATCGCACCGACATCACCTGGGATCCGGACTGGCCGAGCCTGCTGTTTGAAGAACGCGACCGCCCGGATTCAACGTACAGCCATCGTGGCCGCCTCTATATCCCATCGTCGTCGATGTTCATCCACTTGGTCTCGCTAACCAAAGGCGCGATGCGCATGATCATCGTCTCACAGCTCGACCGCGAAGCCGAAATGCGCGGGCTGATCACGACTTTGAACAAGCACCGCGCGACGTTCACGCCGGTTTCGACGCCGATCGTCTACGCGCTGCGCTCCACATTTGAACCCGGCAGCCTTGGCGAGATCACGCCATCGAGCCCGTTCTACGCCGCATACAAAGCCGCGCTCGCCGACACTTTAGACCAAGGGTATGCGCGCTTGGTTTGAGAAGGCGATAGCGGCAAGCGTGTTTAAGCGCGCTTGCTCGTCGCCGGCTTTTTCGCGCGTCCGCGCGGGCCTGCCGCGATGACATGCGGGCTATCGTTGACCGAAATGCCCGGAAAGAATTGCCCGGCGAGATCGAAGGTTTCGGTGCGGCCGATCTCGTCGCGATTGGCTGACAGCCACTTGTCCGCTGAATCGCGGCCTGCGCCGTGCAGGTACGTCATGACGTTCCAATCCGGCTTGATCGTCGTTTCCGGATTGAGCGCACCCGTCACGCCGCCGCCGTCGATGACGTGGAAGCGATGCCGCGCCAACCCCGCCAGTCGGCCCTTCGGCATGATGCTTCCAGCCGTCTCGCGCACCGCGGTGATGATTTCGATGTCGCGCAGCAGCGGCGCGTTGAACGTCAGCCGGTTCGTGTGATTGGCGATATCGCGCGCCGTCGTCGGCAACAGGTTGTTATCGCGCGGCGAGACCATAACGAGGAGCGTGTCGCCGACCGGACTTTCGGACGCCAACGTGACAAGATCGGGATTGGCCGAATAGCCTCCATCCCAGTACGCGGCGCCTTCGATCTCAACGGCGTGATGCAACGTCGGCAGACAAGCCGACGCCAGCACCGCTTCCACGGTCAACTCGTGGCGGCGGAACAATCGCGCACGCCCAGTCGAGACGTGTGTGGCCGCGATCAAAAGCTCGACCGGCGATTTCGTGCGGATCAATTCGAAATCGACATGATCGGTGATCAAGCGGCGCAGCGGATCGAAGCCGAGCGGATTGAATTCATACGGCGACCACATCGTCGCGATTTGCGCCATCGACGCGGGGCGCGAAAATCCATTGAGGAATGGATTGAGCTTCGCGAGGTCGGGCACGCCGGACTTGTGCACGGCTTCCCAAATCTTGAAGAGGTTCGCGCGCGCGCGATCGCGCGAACCGTGCGCCAAACCTGCCGCCATCGCGACGGCGTTGACCGTGCCCGCGCTCGCCGCGCTGATCCAGCCGAACGAAATGTCCGGCTCTTCCAGCAAGCGATCGAGAACGCCCCAGGTGTACGCGCCATGCGCGCCGCCACCTTGCAGGGCAAGATTGATTTTCACTTTGTTTCGCAAGACCCCACTGCTCCGCTTATTTGCGCCGCCCCCGGCGCAAACATTCAGCCTGGATAGATCATGTAGCAAAGTTATGTCAGTGGCGACGCCGGAACGACGACCGGAATTCCGCCGATTGTCGTAACAATTGTTTCAATGCCAAAGGCTTGGGCAAGCAGATCGTTTTTCAGCACGGCAGATGCAGGGCCATCGGCGATGCATGCGCCACGGCTCAAAAGTATCACGCGCGTGGCGTAGCGCAAACCCATAGAAAGATCGTGCGACGCCGTAATCACGGCATTACCATCGCGTGCGATCCGCGCAAACTCGGCGAACAAATGCAGCGCATGAGCTGGGTCCAAGCCCGCCGTTGGCTCGTCGGCAATCAGATAACGTGCCTGCTGCGCGAGAGCGCGCGCGACCAAAACTCGCGCACGTTCGCCGCCCGATAACGCGACAATGGGACGCTGTGCAAAAGGCATGACATCCATGCGCGTCATCGCCGTCTCGATCGAGTCACGATCGCTCGCAGTCTCCGCTGCCGCGAACGAGCGATGCGGTAGCCGCCCGAGCGCCACCACGCGTTCCGCCGTCATTGGCCAATGCACCGTACGGTCTTGCGGCAGGTAGGCAATCGCACGCGCAACATCACGCGCGGGCAGATCGCTCAGAAGCGCGCCGTCGATAGTAACGCGTCCCGACTGCGGTTTGATCAATCCGGCAAGCGTCTTCAGCAGCGTCGACTTGCCGGCACCATTGGCACCGACGACGGTCACAAACTCACCCGGCGCGATCGACGCCGATATGCGATCGATCACCTGTCTGTCGCCGAGTGTGACGCTGACCGTTTCGGCGCTGAGCGCATTGACCGCCGTCATGGCCCCATCTCCCGCCGTGATGACAGGACGCGCCACAGGAAGAACGGCGCGCCGATCAGAGCGCTCAGCACGCCGAGCCGCAAATCGCCTTGCGGCGAGAGCAGCCGCAGTACGACATCAGAGAACAGCACCATTGCGGCGCCGCCGAACAGGCATGGCAGCAGCAGCCGCGCCGGACTATGTCCGACGAATGGGCGCAGAACATGCGGCACGATCAGGCCGATGAAGCTGATGGCGCCTGCGACCGACGTCGCCGCGCCTACCGCCAGCGCCGATCCGGCGATCACCTTGAAGCGCAAGCCGGTAAGATCGACGCCGAGGTTCTTCGCCGCGTCTTCGCCAAGGCTGAGCGCGTCAAGATCCCGGCCCGTCGTCAGGAGCATCGCGCAGCCGATCAGGATCAGCGGCGACGCGAGCCAGACGTGCACGAGGCTGCGATCGGTCAGCGATCCCATCAGCCAGAACATGATCTCGGTCGAGGCAAACGGATTGGGCGAAAGGTTAAGTGCCAGCGACGTCAGCGCACCGGCGATGCTCGATACCGCAACGCCAGCCAAGATCAGCGTCGTCGTCGATCCCGTCGCGCCGGCCAACGCGATGATCGCGACCGTGGCGAGCGCGGCACCGGCCAGGCCCGCAACGGGCAGCGCCATCGCGACTTTGCCAGCAAGACCGGAATGGATCGCGGTCACCGCACCGAGCGATGCGCCACCCGATATGCCAAGCAAGCCCGGCTCGGCGAGCGGATTGCGCAAATAGCCTTGCAGCACTGCGCCTGAAAGACCCAGCGCCGCGCCGATCAAAAATCCGAGGATCGCGCGCGGCACGCGGATCTCCCGGAAGACGATTTCGGCGGCGGCAGGATTTTGCGGAAAGCCCCAGCCGTCCGGGCCGACCCACAGCGACATTACAAATGCGCACAACGCTAAGGCCGCCGTGACGAGCACAGGGCGATCAAACGCAAAGCCTGATGGTGTCATTGCGGGCGCTCCGCTGCCCGGACTGTCGCGTGATGTGGCGCGTGATATGCGAGGCCGGTCGCCTTCATCGACGCCAGAATTTCGACGGCATCCGCGATCTTCGGCGTCGCGCACATCCAGTACGGCATCGGCAGGTGCACACTCGGACGGCGCCGCATGGCCTGCTGCAACGCGGGGTGGCGCAAGTTATCGGCAAGCACGGTTCGAAAGTCATCGGATGCGTTGGCGAGCACGAGAAGGTCCGGCGGCGACGTCAGCAGTTGTTCGAGCGGCAGACGGCCACCGGCGCCGAGTTTCAACTCCCGCGCCAAGTTGCGATATCCAGCCGCCGTCATCGCAGCGTCAAGCAGGCTTTCCGGCCCCGAGACGAAACTTCCGACTTGATATGCAAGCGCCGTCGGACGCGACGCGACCGTCGAACGCGCGGCACGCAGGCGGTCGTCGAAATGCTGCAAGACCTCTTCGCCGCGCGCGACCTCACCGACCGCCGCCGCGATCTGGCGGACCGTCGCGCGCATACCATCGAAGTCAGTTGCCATCGGGACGATCAGAACGTTCTGGCCAACGCGGCGCAGAAGATCGACCGTCGCGCCGGTCGTATATTCGCCCGCGATAATCAGATCGGGTTCGAGCGCCAGAACTTCTTCCGCCGTGCCGCGCAGCTTCTTGAACTGCTGCAGCTCTTTGGCGTAGGCCGACAGCGTTGCGTCCGTGCCGAGATAGCTGACCGCCGCGATCCGCTCAGGCGGCACGAGATCAAGCAAGAGCTGATCGGTGCACATGTTGAGCGATACGATGCGGCGCGGACCCGTATCGGCCATAGCCGGCGTTAGAAGCGCAGCAACAGCACCGACCATCAATGCGGCGCCCGCCCGCCACGCAAAACGCGCACGGCGAACGGGCTTAGCAACCATCGCTATTTGTATTTTGCCCATGCGGCCGTCGAGGGATCCTCTAGCTTGATCCTAACACCGCCATACACGGCCGCACCAAGCGTATTGTAACCTAAGATTTCTTCGTAGTCCTCATCGAGAAGATTCTCGACGCGACCGTAGACTTCCAACCCAGGCTGCACTTCATACGATGCAGCCGCGTTTACTAACCAATAAGCATCCAATTTTTGCCGAACCGACGGAAAGAACGCGAAGTCGTTGTCGATTTGATCGCCATTGTAAATGGCCGCCAGATTGACGTTCCCGCGCCCGTTGTCGAACGCATAGTTGACGTCAAAACGACCCGTATGCGGCGGACGGCGAACTTCCTCAAGCCCGGTCGGGTCTTGCGCATCGAGATACGTGTAGCTGGCACCAACCGTTAACCCAGGCACGACAAGCATACGCCCAGAGATTTCGACGCCGCGTCTTTGGCTCTCGCCAAGGAGGTTAATCATCGTATTGCCGAAGCCCTGGATTTTGTTGGTCAGGTCAGCGTCGAAATAGGTGACGTCTAAGACCGCGCGACCCTGCAGCGTCGTGAACTCAACGCCGGCATCCCAACTGTACGATTCTTCAGGTTTGAGATTTGGATTGGCGACGAAAACGCCAAGGATCGAACCAAACTGCTCGAACATTCCCGGGAGAGCCACGCTGGTGCCGATACCGAAGTGCGGACGAAGACCGTATTCGGACAACGCCAACGATGCGCCTGCGTGCCACGTCGTGAAGTCCTGGAAATTGTCGTTGTCGTCGTGGCGAACTGTACCCGTGACGAACAACCGGTCATAAAATCCAACGCGATATTCGCCGACAACAGCCGTGTGGCCACGCTCGCGCGTCAGACCGTCTGTAAAGAGTGAGGTCGGCGTGAACTCTTCGTCTTTTTTCTCGATGAAGCCGCTGATGCTATGTTTGGAATCGAGCAGCTCCGGTGCACTGAAGCGGTGCGTCAACAAGTACGAATACGTTTCCGCCTCGCCGAGATTATTGCTGGCGCTTCCAAACGAAAACGCATCTGCGTCGGTCCGTGATTTGTTGGCCTTGACGATGTGCGTCCAAGCGCCGCCCGGCATATCCCAGCGAACAGTCACGCCGCCTAAGAACAAATCGACGTCGCTCGTGTCAGGCGTGTCGACGGCGCCGCCTTTACCCGTTTGCGGGATGGGGAAAAACGCGTCGCCGTCGGTATTCGCAAATCTCTGCGAGTTTCGAACAACGAAATCGACGTTGACGCCTTCAACCGGCGAGAAGCCCGCGCGCACGTTGACTGTTCTATTGCGCCAGGGATCGTCCTCCGTGCCGAAGCGATCCCAATTGAAATCATCCTGCTCGCGGTATGATCCCGTAATTGCGATCCAAGCCTTGTCCGTTCCACCTGAGGCACGAACCGACACGTCTTTGGTGCCATAGCTGCCGATTTCCGAACGCGCCTGCAGCGTGATCGGGCCCTTACCACCGCGCGTGATGATATTGATCACACCACCGATCGCCTTTGAGCCATAGATGCCGCTTTGACCGCCGCGAATGACTTCGATGCGTTCGATGTCGTCTGCAAGCAGGTCGGAAAAATCAAATTCGTTGTCGTTGGGACTGCTTGCATCAATGCCGTCAATCATCACCAGCGTATGATTGCCCTCAGCACCTCTAATACGGATCTGCGTCTTTCCTCCAGCACTACCGCCCTGACTGACAGCGACGCCTGGCAAGCTGCGTAGTGCGTCGGCCGCGTGCCGCACCTGCTGCGCTTTGAGCTGCTGACCGGTGACGATCGTAACAGCCGAGCTGATTTCCTTGGCTGGCGTTCCACTCACCTCTTGGGTATCAGCCGAAGACGACGCGGACGACGGGTCAGCGGGTCCCGGCTCGATCACTTGAGCGTTGTTGTTGCTCTCAGGCGGCCCGGGAATGGTCTCGCTCTGCTGGCTCACCTTCTTCTTGACGCGCACTTTCGGCTTATCGAGCGTCGCACCCTGGACAACGATCGGCGGCAATTCGCTTTCGGCAATTTCGAGATTGGCTTCTTGTGCGCTTGCCGGATGTGCGAACGCCGCAATGGCAATCGCCGATACCGACAACAGCGCTTGCGAATACGCTTTAGACGATTTTGTAGACATAGTTCCCCCGTCATCTGCGACATGACAGGAAGCAACAGCGGCGCACCGTGAGTACGGCGTCAGACAAAGCCAAGCGCACGCGCGCTAAGGCCGTCTCACATCGTTTGCGTTTCAGCAGATGTACTCAAATCCCACGGCATTCCTGATGCGGCTCCCTTGCCGGTTTCATCAGTCGCCACAACGGGTGTCCGCTCTTCCGCACGCCCCGTGCGAGAGATGGGCGACACGCGCCGGCAGGTCTCCTGGCTCGCGGCTCAGACGCTTCCATCAGCCTTCCCGGTTTTGAACCTTGCGAGGTTCGGACCAGTGGCACATGTGGCAGAAGCTTGCCGCTTACAGTTGCGGGGGCAGCCCCGGAATTGCGCTTGTCCGTTTTTCAACAAACCGGCGCGCACCGGATTCCCATTTTCACCGGACACGACTTGCGCCGCGCCGGAACCGTCACAGCCGCTATGTGTTCAGAATGTGTTAAGCGCGTCAAGCGCGTCACTTTTGGAGTGTTGCAATTCTGCTTCAATCGGGCGGCTGTAGAACCGTCTCGCTGAGTTTGACGACAGGTCCTCCCGACGTCTCGAGGCCGCGCACGGTCTGGCGGATGCGCACGCGATCGCCGCTCTTGAAGAACGTGAACAGATTATAGCGTGCCAGCGGATCGTTCTTGTAGACGCGCGAACCCGACGCCGAGCCGCCGCCAATCACGGGTATAGGTCCGGTGACGCTGTCGACCCAGGTGAGCAGCGGTTTGTGATTGTGCCCATAGAGCACGAGTTCGGCGCCGGATTTCTCTAGCACACGCTGCAGCATCGCCGCATCGGCGATCGCGCGCCGCGGCGGCGCAAGTCCCGGCAACGGCGGATGGTGGATCAGCACAACGCGGATCGCGCCGTCATCGCCGAGACGCTCAAGCAAATCGCGCGCGACTTCGATCTGATCGGCACCAAGACGTCCGCCGGCATCGCCAAGTTGCGTTTCAATCGCGGAATTCAATCCGATCAACACGACCGGACCGATGCGGCGCACGAAGGGAAAGGCGTGCGTGTCGGCGTCGCCACCCATGTAGTTGGCCCAGCGCGCGACGCCGATATCGCCGTGCAGCGTGCTGTAGATATCGTGATTGCCCGGCACCACAGTGACGCCGTCCGGTTGCCCGGCCGTTGCGAGCCATCGGGCAGCGGCATCGATTTCGCCCGGCAAACCGAGGTTGACGAGATCGCCTGTAATCGCGATGTGATCGGCACGCAGCATCTTTGCGTCCGCAATCAGTTGATCGGCCGTTTGACGCTGGTGCACGCCGCGTCGCTTCGTGTGCCAGTTCACAAAACCCGCAAACCGCTTCGCGTTCCAATAGCGCGGAACGAAGCCGGTGATCGGCGACAGGTGAACATCCGTGAAGTGCGCCAGCGTGAATGTTTCGGTCATCGAAAATGCGCTTCCGGGCATGACATCCAAGGGCCGGGCAGCGCGTTAAACTGCGCGCTGCGGCGGCGGCACGCTAGCACAGCCTGCTTGCAAAGCACGTCCGAACAGGTTCAAACAAATGCCGCTTTAACGGAAAAATGGATATATCTCAGGTGCCCGTCGCCCGGATCGTAACGCGTGGATTTCAACGCTACTGGCGCGTATCGCGTGGCCTGACGCTTGGCGCGCAGGGCTGCGTCGTCGATCCGTCGAACCGCGTTCTGCTGATCCGCCATACCTACCGGCCGGGGTGGCATTTCCCGGGCGGGGGCGTTGAAAAGGGCGAGACGGCCGAGACGGCGCTGCGCCGTGAACTTGATGAGGAAGCCGGCGTCATCGTTTCCGGCAGGCCGCAATTGTTTGGTCTTTACTGCAATGACCGGCAATTTCCGGGTGACCATATCGCGCTCTACGTCGTGCGCTCGTGGCAGCAGCCGTCGGTGCCAAAGCCAAACGCCGAAATCGCCGAGCAAGGCTTTTTCGCCGCGACCGAACTCCCCGAAGGGGTCACTGCGGCGACACACACCCGAATTAAGGAAGTTCTAGGCGCGACGCCGCCCGCCGAGACATGGTAGAAGCCGCTTCCCAAAACCGACCTTCATCGTACGAACGCACGCCATCATGACCACGCACGTCCAAAACACCCGCACCCTGCAGTCGGCGATCATCACGCGCCTTGCATCGCCGTTCGATGTCAGCGCGATCTCGGCTCTGCAAGCCCGCGTCTTCGGGCCGGGACGGTTTGCGCGCTCGGCGTATCGCGTGCGCGAGGGTCACGGAGTCATGTCGCGATTCTGCCGGGTCGCCGACCGCAACGGCCGCCTGCTGGCATCGTTACGTATCACCGAGGTCGCAATCGGCGGCACGCGGGGCGCAGCGTTGCTCGGCCCCGTTTCGGTCGATCCTGATTTCCGCGGACAAGGCTTCGGCACACAGCTCATCAGCGAAACACTCGCGGACATGACGTCGGCCGGTATCGCGCTCGTCGTTCTCGTGGGCGATGAACCGTATTACGGCCGCTTTGGATTTCATCCCGTGCAGCGCGGGCACATCGTATTTCCGGGACCGGTCAATCCGCAGCGCATTCTTGCGGCCGAACTGATCCCCGGCGCGCTTGCGAACTTTCACGGCTTGATCACAGCAGCGCCGGAACCCGCAGGTGGCGGCCAGTTCTGAGGCACGACGTCCGGCAAAGCTTGCGCGGCCGTCGTGTCAGGCATCGCAGGCGCGGACGCGGGCGCAGCATTTACCGGCGCGCACTTTTCGAAATCGAGCGTGCACGTTACCCGATCGCTTTCGTAGCGCGCTTCTCCAACCGTAATCAGCGCATGTCCGGTGAATTGAATTTCGTTGCGGCCCGGATCGACGTCGATGCGATCGGCGCGGCCGAGAATGCGGTAGCTTTCGATGCGGATCTCGGCATTGCCGCGCGCCGTCGTCACGCCGGTTGCCGGATCGGCATCCTGCTCGTCGGCCATCAGTTCGGCGCCACGCGGCATCCCGGCATTTGCGTTCACTGAGACCGCAAATGCCGCCGCGGACAGCACCGCAATGCGAACAAACATAATGACGCGCACGCCCAACTCCGCCTTCAACTGCAAGCGCTGTTGTGGCGCCACTGAGTGTCAAAACACAGTCGCGACGATGGCGCGTTGATGGACAATTTGCGGCCGAGGTGCTGATGCGTCAGAGCGCTGTCAGATTGTCAGTCAGCCCGATGAGGGCGCAATGGCATCCAGACCGAGCGCCAATCCGGCGGTATCGCTGTCGGAAATCATACCGGCGACGGGCAGCAACTTCAGGCCGCAACGGCCATCCGCCTTCCAGGCGATGGCGCAGGCAAACTCGCCGACCTGATCGATCGAGATCGTGAACTCGGCGCCGACCGGCAACGGCAAATCGCTCGACAGGCCGAACCCGCCCTCAGACGCATCGACGATCGTCACGTTCCAGCTGCCGACGCCCGGTGCCGCGCACAGGCCCGGCCAATTGGTTGGATAGCGCTTGTGCTGGCGATAATGATCCCACTCGGCATCGAGCTGATCTTCTGCGATGTTCGAGCTCATGCGATCTCCATTCGCCTTAAACGTGAGAACGCAGTCCTAGATATCAGACTCGACTTGCAAGCCACACTAAACCGACGCGGCTTGCGCGTGGCTTGCCTTTGACCGTTGAACGTCATCCTTTAGCGCACGGCGGAATGCCGACGAACCCGGCTCGATCAGCCCTGGAACGGGTCTTTCATCAGGATCGTATCGTCGCGCTCCGGCGAGGTCGACAGAAGCGTCACCGGGCACTCGATCAGTTCTTCGAGACGGCGGACGTATTTGACCGCCTGCGCCGGCAACTGCGCCCAGCTGCGCGCGCCGCGCGTCGAGTCTTTCCAGCCCTCGAAGTCTTCCCAGATCGGCACGATGCGCTCTTGCTCGTTGGCGCCCGCCGGCAGCCGGTCGAGCGTTTCGCCATCGAGCGTATAACCGACACAAATCCGGATCGTGTCGAAGCCGTCGAGCACATCGAGCTTCGTCAGCGCAATGCCGTCGATGCCGGACACCTTGCACACCTGACGCACAAGCACCGCATCGAACCAGCCGCAGCGGCGCTTGCGGCCCGTCACGGTGCCGAACTCGTGGCCACGCTCGCCGATCCGCTCGCCAATCGCATCCGTCAATTCCGTCGGGAACGGTCCCGAGCCGACGCGCGTCGTATACGCCTTCGCGATACCGAGCACATAGCCGACACCGCGCGGCCCCATGCCGGACCCCGTCGCGGCTTGCGCTGCGACCGTATTAGACGACGTCACGAACGGATACGTCCCGTGGTCGATATCGAGCAACGCGCCTTGCGCGCCCTCGAACAAGATGCGCTTGCCCTGCCGGTTGGCCTTGTCGAGCAAGTCCCACGTCACGTCCATGTACGGCAAAATTTTCGGCGCGATTTCGGTCAACTCCGCGATCAACGTCGCCTTGCAGACTTCCGGCTGACCGAGACCGCGCCGGATCGCATTGTGATGCACGAGAATGCGATCGACCTTCGCTTCGAGCGTGTCGAGATTGTTCAGATCCTGCATGCGGATCGCGCGGCGTCCGACCTTGTCTTCATAGGCAGGTCCGATCCCGCGACCCGTCGTTCCGATCTTGCCCGCGCCGGCGGCGGCTTCGCGCAGCTGGTCGAGTTCGCGGTGCAGCGGCAGGATCAGCGTCGCGTTCTCGGCAATGCGCAAGTTCTCGGCGGTGATCACGACCTTCTGCGCGGTCAGCTTGTCGATTTCAGCGAGCAGCGCCCATGGATCGATGACGACGCCATTGCCGATGACCGCGAGCTTGCCCGGGCGCACGACACCGGACGGTAGCAGCGAAAGCTTGTAGACGTTCTCGCCAATGACAAGCGTGTGCCCGGCGTTATGGCCGCCCTGGAACCGCACGACGACATCGGCGCGTTCCGACAGCCAGTCGACAATCTTGCCCTTACCCTCGTCGCCCCACTGGGCGCCAACCACTACGGCGTTGGCCATTTTGAAACCTTCTCAAAGTTTGGCCCCGGCAACCGCCAGGGCCATAATCGTGCAACGTCGATTTACGACTGTCTTATAGCCGAGATTCGATCCCGGCGAGGGGCAGTTACGGCCCGTAGATGATCGACTTCGCCGCAGGCCACGAGATTTTGTAGCCGTATTCCAATACTTTTTCCTCGTCCGGTTCGAGTTTGGCCTCGAAATTCAGGACGCCGCGCTTTTCTTCGAAATCGGTTTTCGTCGGCGTGGTGCGGCCGGTGTACTCGACCTTGATCTCCTGGTTCTGCGAAACCGGCACGCGGTCGAGGACCCGCACCTGAATTGGCCTCTCGTGGAGGTTCTTAAGCGTCACGCGGAAATTCCGGCTGTCGGTATGCGACGTCGAAATCAAACCGCTTTCGCCGCGCTTTTCTTCGAGCACCGCATAGCGCACCTTCAGCTGGTCATCGACGCCGAATCCGAGGTCATGGTCCGCGCCCGGCTGCAGGAGCGGCAAATTCGAGGTACCGGCGAACGTGCCGTCGCGGAACAGATACACGCGGCCCGGCAACAACGGCGTTCCCTTCGCTCCCTTCAGCTTGGCGTAAAGGTAGGCGTTAGTGTCGACCTTCGGCACCGTGCGGCTTGAAAGTTCCGGCTCCAGCGTATCGGTGACAAGCACGACGCGTTTCGGGTCGCCGTTACCGGTGACGCTGACTTTGCCCGGTACAGCGAAGGTCGCCTCGAACGGCGCTGTCGTCAACGCGGCCTGTGTCTCGGCAATCGTCTGCGGTTCAGCGGCAACCGTCGCCATCGGCGCACCGGCTCCAAGTGCGTCGCTTTCGGCGACGGCACTATCCATATCTTCGGCGATGTTCGCCGGACGGCGCAGCGCTTTGGCGACAGGCGCCGGCGCAGGGGCCGCCATCGGTTTCAACTCGGGTTCGAAATCGACCGTCTGCGTTCCGATGTCCGGCGCCGACGACCCTTCCGATGGCCGCGCCGTCGAGAGCTGCAACGTGACGCCGTCCCAATTCTCGCCAGAGCGCTGCGTGATCGCGGCGCGGCGCGCCAAATCGAGTTTAGCGGCGGCCGTCTTCGAGCCTGTCTGCAGGCGCGCATCGTAGAGCGGCACCCAGTTCGCCGACGGCACCTGATAGCGGACGACGAAATCGGCTTCGAGCGGGCTGGCGGCGGCGACATAGACGCGAACCTCGGTCGAATCCATTTTCGGCGGTGCAAGCAGCGAGAGCTTATTGTCGATGTCTTCGATCTTGCGATCGAGATCGCGGATCTTCAACTGCGCATCGAGCGCGAGTTTGCTCGCGTCGGTCGTACCCTGAGCGATCATGGCGAGCACGCGCGGCCAATCCTCTACCGGCGCGCCGATGCCGCCGGTTGGCGCTGGCCGCGTCGGCAACAGCGCGAGGTTGGTGATCAATTGCTTTTGCGTTTCGGCAGCGTGTGCCTGAGCCTCGACGACGGTTTTGGCGTCGTGCAATGCATCGCGCTCGTCTTCGAGACGTTTGCGTTCGCCATCGGCGGCTTGGCTATCGGCGCGCGCGAGAAACTTGCGCGCGGTATCAACCGAGCCGATATCGAGCTTGCCCGTCGCGGTGCCTTCGACACGGATCGAACCTGCGACGGCACTTGCCGGAATGTCGTTGAAGACAACCGTATGCTCGCCCTTTTCAAGCTGAACTTTCGCAACGCGCGTCACTTCGGCGCCTTGCAAGAACACCGTCACGCTATCGATCCGCGACGGCGCGGCGACGTCGGCCGCAAACGACGGGTACGCTCCCGCAAGGATCAGACAAAAACCAGCAACGACAACACGCATCTCGCACATTTCCTTGTATCGGTTTCGCCGAACGCCAGAGGCGTTCTCGTCGGGCCGAACGTATTTGACCGGTGTCATCGTCTAAGCGAAAGACCGGCGGACATTATGGCTGACGGCGCATTCAAACAACAGCCTTGGATAGGCCGGCGGTTAACCGCGGGGATAGATTGTTTACCAAAGCGCAGCGCCGCATCGAACCGCAAATTCAGGCGGAGGCGCGCGCTTTTACTTCGCCGTATGCCCATTCGAGCCACGGCGTCAGATCGCGCAGATCCTGTTCTTCGACTGTCGTGCCGGTCCAAATACGAAAGCCCGGCGTCACGCCGCGATAGGACGCGAGATCGAACGCCGCGCCTTCCTCGGCGAGCACCGCCGTCATCGCTGTCGTGACGTCGAGCACGGCCGCTTCGCCCTGCGCGACGATTTCAGGATCGGCGAAGCGCATGCAGACCGACGTGTTCGATCGCGTCGCGGCATCAGCGGCAAGAACTTCGACCCACGGCGTGCGCGCGATCCAATCGTAGACGATCTTGGCATTGCGGTCCGCGCGCCCGATTGTCTCCGGCAACCCGCCGATTTTTTCGACCCAGGCGAGAGAGTCGAGATAATCTTCAAGGCACAGCATCGACGGCGTGTTGATCGTGACGCCTTCGAACACGTCGCGCAGCACGCCACCCGCGTTGGTCAGGCGGAACAACTTCGGCACGGGCCAAGCCGGCCGGTGCGTTTCAAGACGTTCGAGCGCGCGGGCTGAGAAGATCGCCATGCCGTGGGCTGCTTCCGAGCCGAGCGCCTTCTGCCACGAGTACGTCAGCACGTCGATCTTGGTGAGATCGATATACTGCGCGAACAGCGCCGACGTCGCGTCGCAGAACGTCAACCCGGCGCGATCGTCCGGAATCCAGTTCGCATCGGGCACGCGCACGCCGGTCGTCGTGCCGTTCCACGTAAACAGGACATCGCGCGTGAAATCCGCCTGCCCGATATCCGGCAGCACGCCCCACGTCGCATCGAAGGTGCGCAAATCCTGAAGCCGCAATTCTTCAACCGCGTCACGCATCCATATGCGGCCGAAGACTTCCCACGCAAACACGTCTACGCCACGGGGCCCGAGCAAATTCCACATCGCGATTTCAAACGCACCCGTATCGGACCCGGGCAGGATCGCAATCTCGTAGCCATCGGGCACGTCGAGGATGGCGCGCGTTTTATCGATCGCGAGCTTCAGCCGCGCGCGGCCCTCGATCGAACGATGCGAGCGGCCTGACAAAACACCATCGAGCGCCGCTGTCGTCCAGCCGGGACGCTTGGCGCACGGTCCTGACGAGAAATGCGGGCGTGCAGGTTTTGCTGTAGGCTTTGCAGGGCGTGACATCGGCGGAACCAAGGCATTGCGAATTGACTGCCGGGGTTGTCGGTATCGCGCTACCAAAAGTCAATCGGACATCTCCGCGCCTGCTAAGTCCACCGTTGCTCCCCGCCTTCAGGCCGGCGATCGCCCGTCGCTTCCGGCCGGCTCGACGAAGGAGAGTCGGAAGGCGCAAACAAAAGTGCTCCGCGCCTTCCGGCCGGCGCGCGGAACGCGTGTCGGAAGGCGCAATAAAAAAGAGCGGTCCTCAGACCGCTCTTTTCAGCCATTCCCCCGAATGGATTTCCCTCAGTTGACGTCAAAGCGCAGACCGGCGCGCACCTGATGCACATGCTGATCGCCGATCTCGACGCGCGATTCCGCATCATTGATGCTCATCGCGAAGTTTGTACCACCGAGGTAGAGATAGCGATAACCGATATCGACCGACGTAATGTCGCTGACCTGATAGCTGAAGCCGGCCATCGCTGCCGCCGCCAAGCTGATCGTGTTGGCTTCGGTCGACTCTTCGTTTTCGTAAACGGTCGCACCGCCAGTGCAGCCGGGGGTCGTTTCATTGTCGCACGACTGCACGGTCGTCGAATGCGTGCGGGACAGCTGGTTCCAAATGAAGCCGATACCAGCGCCGACGTACGGCGTGAAGCCACGGTACGTTCCGATGTCGTAGTAAGCGTTCGCCATCCAGATGGTGCCATCGACATCCGTTCTGTCGCTCACGGTCAGAGTGGTGCGCGTATCGACGGCCGCGCCCGCACCATTAAGGTCTGTAATATAATTGCCTGAACCGTCAAAACCGTAAGAGTCCCAATCTTCGGCGTTACCAGTGTAGACTTGGTCGTTCGAGCGCTTCTCGACAGTGGCGTCCAGGCGGAAGCCGCCACCCAGATAATATCCAACGCCGCCACCGAACGTCGAAAGATTTGAAAAATCCGATGAGTATTGAGTCGGATCAAGATCCTGCAATTCAGGACCCGTCAAACCAGCAAAGCCGTTCCCGCCGGTGTTGTTTCCTGTGTATTCGTTGCCACTGATCAATCCGCCATACTGATAGCCGCTTTGCGAAATGTCCGGTTTGTTGATCGTGCCGATGCCGGCATCAAATCGGAAGTACCATTGCGGCCTGTATTCAGGAACAGGCACAGGCGCGGGCACCGCAACCGCCGGTACCGGGCTGCTCATATCCCTGACGCTGCCGTCGCTGCCAACGGAGAAGTCCGCAGCGTTGGCGCTTTGGGCGGTAGCAGCAAGCAACGCTGCCAGCGACACGCACGCAAAATGAAACTTCATAGCCGTAACCCCTCATTGGCGGCGCGTGAGCAGGTAGCTTGGCTACCGTCGCCTCTCGCGGAACGTGATCGATCGAGTGCATCGAGATCGAGGGGAACGCTGGCTTCCAGCGAAGGGTGTCCTGTACGCCCCGGCGATGGCGCGATGCCAATGGCCGGGGCGTGCTACGCGTGACAAGCTACCAGGACGCAAAACGCGAAAAGTGTCAGACGCACCCCACAAACTCTATTCCGTGGGAAGCCGGCAGCGCGCGATAAGCCGCATCGTTGCCGGTACGCGGGAGACGTGTGGCGAGAGCAGCGTTGCCGCTCCCGCCGGAACTTTTAGTTGAGTTCGTAACGGAGACCGACGCGAACTTCGTGTGCGGTCAGGTCATTCCATTCGACATCGATCTGGTTCGTGTTCGACTGGTACGCGTTGTGCGTTTCGAAGTCGCCGAGATACAGGAAGCGGTAGCCGGCATCGAGGTACAGCGCGCGGCCGCTCGATACTTCAACCGGAGCATCCTTGATGCTCGTGACGTAGGCAGGTTCGCCGCCGCGCAACTTGATCGAGACGCCGGCCATTGCCGCGACTGCGAAGTTGGTTTTGCTCGACGAGCCGTATTCTGCGTCACCGAAGTCCGTTGCGCAGCTATACGTTGCGTTCGGAACGGAGCACGACAGCGTGCCGCCGTCGGTCTTCAAGTGTGCAAAGCCGATGCCCGCGCCGATGTAAGGAATGAAGCGGCCGCCGCGGTTGAAGTCGTAATAGAGGTTCGCAAGGCCAACGACGCCGTCGAATTCGGTTTCGGTTTCGACGAGTTCGCAGCACGGGTCTGCCGAAGCCGAGCCCTTCAAATCCGTCTTGCCGCGATATTCCAACGTCAAGTCACCGCGGAAACCGTTGCCGAAGTAACGGCCGATGCCGCCGCCAACGCTCCAGCCGTCACCAACGTCACCGCCGAAATTGGAGAACACCGTCGCAGCAGGTGCGCCGATTGTATTCTGATCAACGATCGAGACGCTATCGGCATCGTATGCAGCATAGCCGCCATCGATGCGGAAGTACCAACCGGCCGACGGAGCCGAGACCTGGTACGGTGCGTCCTTGATCGAACCGCCGCCGTAATTGCCGAGATCAGCAGCCGACGCGCCCGACACACTGCCGACTACGAAGGCCGCGCCAATAACTAGAAGTGCGCGATTGAAGGCCATTTGAATTCCCTTTCGGTGACGAACCAGACCGCAGGCGGTGCTGGACCCATGCTGTGAAACTTGCGTTCAACACGGACTATCGCCGACAACATTTAAGGGAGACTTAATTGCTGGATTAATTTGGCACACTTCACCGTTGCAGACGTAAACGATCTGTAAAACTGCGAAGGCCCGGAGTGCGACCCGGGCCTTCTACAAACATCATAGATGTGAGTGCAGAGCTTAAGCAGCCGCTGCCGACTTCACCGCATCAACGATTTCGCCGACGACCGACGACACCATCGTTTCATCATCGCCTTCAGCCATGACGCGGATGAGTGGCTCTGTGCCCGACGGACGAATGACCAGACGGCCGCGATCGCCGAGACGCGCTTTCGCACCTTCGATTGCCTTGACGACGCGTTTGTCTTCGAGGGGCTTGCCGCTCGCGTAGCGCACATTCTGAAGAATTTGCGGCAGCGGCGAAAACCGCGCGCAGACTTCCGACACCGGCTTGCCGGTTTGCACGACGCAGGCCAGCACCTGCAGCGCCGAAACAAGTCCGTCGCCCGTCGTCGTGAAATCGGAGAGCACGATATGGCCCGACTGCTCTCCGCCAACGTTGAAGCCGTGCTTGCGCATGTGCTCCGTGACGTAACGGTCGCCGACAGGCGTGCGCGCCAGTGTCAAGCCGATGGTTTCGAGATACCGCTCAAGCGCCAAGTTGCTCATGACCGTCGCGACGATCCCGCCAGCGGTCAACTTGCCGGACTGCTGCCAGCTGTCGGCGATGACCGCCATCAACTGATCGCCATCGACGATCTTGCCTTTTTCATCGACGATGACGACGCGGTCGGCGTCGCCGTCGAGCGCAATGCCTATATCAGCGCGGACTTCGCGCACCTTGTCGATCAAAGCTTCTGTGTGCGTCGAGCCGCACTTCAAATTGATGTTGCGTCCGTTGGGTTCGACGCCGATCTTGATAACTTCCGCGCCAAGCTCCCAGAGCGCTTCCGGCGCGACCTTGTAAGCGGCGCCGTTGGCGCAGTCGATCACGATGCGCAGTCCGTCGAGACGCAGGTGCTTCGGCAGCGTGCGTTTGGCGAATTCAATGTAGCGTTCCTGCGCGCTTTCAACGCGCGTGGCGCGGCCGATTTTTTCGGCATCGGCAAGAGGTGCGGAGGCGTCGCCATCGATCAAGCCTTCGATCTGGCGCTCGACGTCGTCCGACAGCTTGTAGCCATCGGGATCGAACAACTTGATGCCGTTGTCATGCGCCGGATTGTGCGACGCCGACAGCATGACACCGAGATCGGCGCGGAGCGAGCGCGTCAGCATGGCAACCGCTGGCGTCGGCATCGGGCCGAGCAGGAACACGTCCATGCCGACCGACGTAAAGCCCGACATGAGGGCGGCTTCGAGCATGTAGCCGGAGAGGCGGGTGTCCTTGCCGATCACGACGCGGTGACGGTGGCTGCCGGAGCGGAAGATCGTGCCCGCCGCCATGCCAACCTTCAAAGCCACCTCGGACGTCATCGGGTGCGTGTTTGCCAACCCGCGGATGCCGTCCGTTCCGAAATACCGCCGTGCCATTCTACCTCTCGTGTTGGGATACTCGAATTGGGATATGGGCCGCCCGTTCGGGCTTGTCCTGTGTCCAGCATAGCATGCAAGTCTTTTACCACTATTGACGGCGGATGCGCGGCCGACAGGATGCCTCCCAACCCGAATTAACGCTTGGCGCGCTCAGGCGTCGGGGCGGAACAGCCACACATAGCCATTGATCGTCAGCCAACTCCCGGGAACTATTGAGGTTCATCGGATTTGGCAGCACTTTCCCGAAATAACAGTTGCATGGACACAGGCCGAATGTTGGCCCGTATGCCGATGCGCGCGCACGCCATAGACCGGCGTCACGGAATCGGCTCATAGCCGGTCGTATAACGTGGACCGGACGTCGCAAGACGCAGGTTCGCGCGCCGGTGTGCCGGTGCGACGTAGATGGCCGGGGGCGGCCAGGCATTTGAAGGGGTAGAGTTGTATGGCTTTCTTTCTGGCAGTGGCGAACCGCAAAGGCGGGGTCGGTAAGTCGACGGTCGCCGTCATGCTGGCGCATTCGCTGGCCGTGCAAAGCAACAAGCGCGTGCTGGTCATCGATCTCGACTCGCAGTGCAACGCCTCTCTGATCCTGATGGGCGGCCAGGGCTGGAACGAAGCCCGCAAGGCCGGAAAGACGATCTCAGATTATTTCTACGATTTGTTCGACGGCATTCCGGCCAACGCGCGCGACTACGTCGTCAAGAACGTCGGCGACGTGACGCTGACCAACGGCAAGCCGGCTGGCGTCGCAGTCGTACCGGGGTCGCTTCTGCTCGAAGACATCCAGGGCGAGTTGTATCTCAAGCAGGCGAACCAGAGCAACAATCCCGACGTCGTTGCGAACCGGGTGCGCGGCCGCATGGAAAGCCTGATCCGCCGCTTCGAAGGTGATTTCGATATCGTGATCCTCGACTGCCCGCCGGGCCTGTCGTTCGCAGCGCTCGCAGCATTGAAGACGGCCGACAAAATCATCGTTCCGTTCCGCCCGGACTATGTATCGCAGCTCGCGGTTGATCGCGTGGCACTGCTGATCGAGGACAAGCGCAACCTCGACGACCTTGCCGAAATCCCACTCGCCCAGCGGCGCTATACCTGCGTCGCGAACTACGTGCGCGACGACAACAAAGACTATATGATGATCGAGGAGATCAGCCTCGTGCATCCCGTGCTCGACACGTTCCTGCCGCAGCGGAACGGGATCGCCAACGCCTTCGACTACATCGGCAAGCCGCAAACCATCGATGCCAAGTATGGTGACGCGAGCGGCGACGTCACAGAACTGCACAATGAAGTTGTTCGCGTGATGGAAGAAACCGCCAAGGCCAAAAAGGAAGCGGCACCGGCGGCTTGAGTTCTGGCCCGTAAGACTACGAGCGCGCACGCATGAACAAGGCAACCCAGCTCTGGGACATCGACCGCAAGCGCGCGTTTTTCCGCGCCTTCCTGCAGCGCGAGATAAATCTCGACAGCGCGGCTGCAGAGAAATTGGCCGACACGCTTGCAAACGCAGTCAACATGATGCGCGTCTGGGAAGTGCCGGAAAGCGCAGCCCCGCCTCCACCGGCGGCGCCCGCGAAGCCAGCGGAGCCCGCCGCAAAGGGCAAGGCCAAATCATCGCCGGCGGAAACGGCAGTGACACCTGCGCCGGCGCCTGTGTTCGATCCGTTCGCATTCTCGCCGATCGTCGTCCTCGTCAAGACCGGCAAGGACGGATTGATGAAGCGCCTGCTCGACATCAAGAGTGTCGAACATTTGAAGGCGTTTGCCGAGGCACAGCATCTTGCTGTTGCGCCGTCCATCAAGAAAATCGACGACCTGCGCAAGGCCATCGTTGCGGCGACCGAACAACGTCTCGCTGACCGCAAAGCCGCCGCGAGTTGATCTACGGCGGAACCTGATTGCGCGGCCATTCGTTTTCTCCGACGGTGCCAGACGTTAAATCGTACGGGAGATGCAGTATGACCGCGCCTGAACAGCCAAACGAATTGAGTTTCACGCGCATCATCGATGCGCCACGCGAGATCGTCTACCGCTGCTGGACAGAGCCGGAATTGATGAAGCAGTGGTTTACGCCGCGGCCCTACACGACGCCGGTTATCGAAACCGACGTGCGTCCCGGCGGCTCGAGCTACATTCTGATGCGCAGCCCCGAGGGGCAGGAGATGCCCAATCGCGGCGTCTATCTCGAAGTCGTCCCGAACGAACGCCTTGTCTTCACCGACGCCTACACCGAGGCTTGGGTACCGTCCGGCAAACCGTTCATGACTGGCATTTTGACCTTCGAAGACGCGGGTGCAGGCAAAACGAAATACACCGCAACCGTCCGGCACTGGACGGCAGAAGATTGCGAGGCCCACAAGACGATGGGTTTCTTCGAGGGTTGGGGCAAAGCCACCGATCAACTCGAAGCGCTCGCAAAAACGCTGTAGCGCTAAAGTCATGTCCGGAGATTTTCCTCCGGCGCGCAGCGCGTCTCGATTGATTGAAAAACGGACGCTCTGCACCAACCCTTGGCAGGGTTACGTTTCGCTCTTTGCAATCCGGCGATCTGCTCTAAGCTCGCGCGACATTCAACAGGAGCGGCACCGTGACCAGCGTAGAAGATACTCGCGAAGCTCGGCCAACGCTTGCCCGCACCATTGGTCCGTTTCAGCTCGCTCTCTATGCGCTCGGCAGCATGCTCGGCTCGGGCATCTATGGTTTGATCGGCAAAGCCGCAGGGCAAGCGGGCACCGCGGTTTGGCTCTCGTTCGTCGTCGCGCTCGTTGCAGCGCTGTTGACAGCACTCTCATATGCTTCGCTCGGATCCCGCCATCCGCGCGCGGGCGGTGCTGCCTACGCGACGCAGCGCGCATTCCGGACACCAATTCTGAGTTTTACGGTCGGTCTTGCGCTTGTCTGTTCGGGGCTGACGTCGATTGCGACGCAATCCAAGATTTTTGCGGCGAACTTCGCCGATCTTACTGGAATGGAGGTCTTGCCGCTGCCGTTGATCGCAATCGGCTTCCTCCTCATCATGACGGGCATCGTCTTTCGCGGCATACGCGAAAGCATGTGGGTCAACGTCGTCAGTACGATTATCGAGGCGACCGGCTTGCTCATCGTCATCACCGCCGGGGCGTCCTACGTCGGCAGTGTCAGCTACCTCGAAATTCCGCCTGAAAAAGCCGACATCGGGCTTGCGGTCGTCGTCCTCCAGGCCTCCGTGCTCACGTTCTTCGCGTTCATCGGTTTTGAAGACGCCATCAACGTCGGCGAAGAGTGCCGCGATCCGCAGACCACCATTCCGATCGGCTTGATGGCCGCAACCGTGATGGCTGCTGTTCTCTATATAGCGACGGCGATCACGTCCGTCTCCGTCGTGCCGCCAGCCGAGCTCGCACAAGCGCCTAGCCCGCTGACAGAAGTCATGAGCCGCGCCGCGCCGGGCTTCCCCGCGTGGGTCATGACATGCATCGCGCTGTTCTCGGTCGGCAATTCGGCGCTCATCAATTACATCACTGCGTCGCGTTTGCTCTACGGGATGTCGGCGCAAGGACTTCTGCCGGAAGCGTTCGGCGCTGTGCATGAAAAGCGGCGCACGCCGCACTACGCTATATTAGCGCTGCTATTTATTCTGTTGCCCTTGGCACTGCTTGGAAGCATTGGCGACCTCGCATCTGCGACGGTGCTGCTGCTGATGCTCGTCTTCATCGTCGTCAACGCGTCGTTGTTCGTGCTCATTCGCCGGCCTGGAGAAGTCAAAGGCAAATTCGAAGTGCCGCAGGCGCTGCCGTTACTCGGCGCGGGCGTATGTTTCGGATTGCTGGTGACGCGTTTGATGAGCAGCGATTGGGTTGCACCGGCGCTCGCTGGCGCATTGATTGCCGGCATCCTGATCATCTACGCGATTTATCGCCCTGATGCGCAAGAGATCGATTAAGCAGCCCGTCGCCACGCCGCTTCGCGTATCCGCGCGAGCTTGTAGGCGTCGGGGATCGACATCGCCCAGACGAACAGTCCGAATGCCGACCGCCCTATGAACGTGTGGTCGGGCGTCGTCGTGTGCCACGATAGGATCGCGAGTAGCAACGCGAAGAACGCAAATCCCAAACCGCGATACGGTTGGCCGATGGCGACATGCCCCGCACCTGGCGCAGCGATCGCGAGTGCCAGCACAGCATATGGATTCATCGGTGCGCGACCCTTGCCGACCGCACTGCTTGCAGATTGCTTCGAGGCTCCGCTCGTCATGACGCGAGCGCCTCCGGAACGCGATCGACGGCAGCGCTGAGCGACTGCAATTGATCCAGCAAATACTCGAAATCGCGGGCGGCGACGCCGTCACCGTCGAAAACCGATTGGCGCAGCAGCAAGTGTTCACCGCGGCGGCCTTCATTCGCCTGCCAGACGAGTCGCAAGCCGCGCGCGGTGACGGCGACTTCTTTGACTTTCGGATCGCTGAAAATTCTGCCGAGAACCGACGCGGTCCGATCGAGAAGCGGTTGCGCGGCCGGACCGCTGCCGCGAATGAGAACTTCGTCGGGCAGCCCACGCGGCTTCGCCAACCGATGATCGTATTGTGACGTCAAAGAATAGAATTCGGTGCCGGCGGGGCGCACAAGCACGGCGAATTCCGGCGACTGCGGCCGTTTCTCGAAATAGGTCAGCGACAGCCAAAGCTGAGGCAGCCGGCGGATGGTCATCGTGTCCGGGATAAGCGCGGCGTGGACACGCCGGGTGTCGCGCATGCCGTGCAGGCTCGGAAAGTCATCGCCGCCGTGCGTGATCCGTGCGTCGTCAAGCAGCGGCCGGCAGGCATCGAGGATGCCGCGGCGTGAGGCACGCAGCGCGCCGTGATCGCGCATCGCCATCCAAACAACGGTTATCGATCCGACAACAAGCAGGATGGCAGTCGTTGTTGTGATCACGGCAATCTCACGGTGCACAGTTGAAAGAAAATGGCGGCGGGAAGCTTGCCTCCCCGCCGCCGATGCATGTTGCGTCTAGTATCCGGCCGGACGCGGCCAATCCATCGTGAATTGATCGCCGCGGCGGACGTATTTGTAGCGGTGGAAGTGGAACCACAGCGACGCGACCGCGAAGAATACCATCATCGCCACAAGCTGCGTACCGTAACCGAGGAACACGGCGAAGTACGTTACCGAGCACAGGACCAACAGCACGATGGCCGGGATCGGGTGAAACGGATGAACGTAACCGCGCTTGATCGTGTCGAGCGGCCACTTCTTGCGGAACATGATGACGTTGAACGACATGTACGTGTAGCCAAGCAGACCCGACAGGATCGAGAACGTGATCACCTGGTCGAGCGGCGCGAAGTAGGCAAAAACCAGCGCAACAGGCACCAGGAACATGATCGCCCGGTACGGTGTGCGGTTGGTCGGATGCACAGCTCCGAACCACGTCGGCAGATAACGGTCGCGGCCCATGGAGAACCAGGCGCGCGACGCGTCGTTGATGCAGCCGTTGGCGGATGCAAGCGTCGAGAACACCGTACCGATGAAGAGTAGAACCATCAGCGGCTGCGAGTCCGTCAGGCGCGCTGCATCGAACAGCGGCGTCACGGCCTGGCCGAGATATTCCCACGGCATCAAGCCAGAGCAGATGTACCAGGTCATCGTCGCGGCAAGCAGCAGCGTGATGATGCCTGTCATCGTTCCGAGCGGCAGCGAGCGAGCAGGAGAGCGGACTTCTTCGGCCGCCTGGCACGTGCCCTCGATACCGAGGTAATACCAGAGGCCGAAGTGCAACGCCGCGACGACCCCTAGCATCCCATAGGGCAGCCCGTTCAGCAGATCGCCGTGCTTGAGAATCTCGCCCGACCACGGCTTGACCGATGCGAACAGAACGATGATCGCGATGAACGCCACCGCCGTCAGCACGAGGTTGAACGTCAACGTCGCGTAGACGCCGCGGTAGTTCAGCCAAGCGAGGAAGACGATCGTGAGAACGATAAACGGCTTGTCATGCACGTTTTCGAACCCGGCCATCGTGCCGACCGTTTGTACAAGGTACCCGAGCGTGATGGCGTTGGCGGCCTCAAGCATCGTGTAGGCGAACACGAGATACAGGCCGACGTTGAACGCCATCAGCGGTCCGACGATGTGTTTGGCCTGCGCGTATTGACCACCGGCGGCCGCGACCGTCGAAGTCACTTCCGAGTCGATCATGGCAACGCAGGTGTAAAGCAAGCCGGCGAACCAGCATGCAATCAAGGCTGCAAAGGCGCCGCCTTTGCCGACCGAAAAGTTCCAACCCATGTACTCGCCGACGAGCACGATGCCGACGCCGAGTGCCCAGATGTGACCTGGACCTAGAACGCGGAGAAGCGAGATTTTCTCGCCGTGTACGACTGTTGTTTGGCTCACAGGTGGCCCCCCTGATGCGGCGGATCGATAACAAGCGCGTCGCGGATTTCACCTTCCTTCGATGATGTCAGGAATTCTTCCGAGTACGAGCGGTCGGTTTTGATCATGTCGAAAAGCATCCAGAGACCGAGAACGGCCGCGACGCCCCAAGCGACATATTCGAGAATTTCGAAAGCGTGCATTGTGGTGTCTCCTACTTTTTACCGAATCGTTCTTCGATCACGTCGGCATACTCAGCCTTCGAAAAATGGAACAGCAGAAGGAAATAGCCGACGACCACTAGGATCGTCAGTCCGAGTCCGGCCAAGTCGAACGAATAATCGAAGCGCGACGTAATGATGCCTGCCGCCGATTCCGGCGTCATGCCCAGCTTCTCCCATTGCGCCTGCTGCACGGCGTTCTGACCAAGACCGGCCCATGTCGTCTTGTCGGCAACCGCGAGTTCGGTTTTGCCGCCGCCAGCGAGCTTCAAGTAGAGCGGCGTGAATAGGGCCGCAAACACGAGAACAAGTAGGAACAAGCTGTCGAACAGCTGCCCCGCCACCGACTGTTTCGGCGGCTCATAATGTGGCTTTGCCATAGTTAGCTCCGCGCGCTGGACTTTTGTTTGTTGGCTTCATCGAGATAGTAGACATCGAGCCCGTAGATTTCTTCGCGGTCTTCGCCGAGATGCGAAATCATCACGAGAATGGATGCGGTGTTGAACAGCACGACGAGCGCGCCGCCAACTGCGAGAAGCCAGAAGACTTCAGGTGACGGGATGTATGGCTGGATTTTGTAAAAGACAAAGGCGTAGAGAGCCCAGAGAAGTCCTAAAGCGGCGTAAGACCAGAATCTGTCACCGCCGTACATCTTGGCTATGCGTGGATCGCCAAGTCGCTGTTGCATCGCGTTTCCTCCCCTGCCCTGAACTGCTGCTATTTTTGAGTCAGCGTGCCGGGCACCTTGGTTTGATTTTTATGAGTGGCGCCTCGCTAAAATGCTTCGGCGCATTGTCGTCAGGCTGGGAAGCGATGCGCGCTTCAAAAAAAGCTCGATGCCTAGTTGATGCTCATCACACCCGCGGACAGTAAGTCGCAGGCCACACTATTTGTCAATAATATTTCGTGAGAGGAAACCTTGACATTGTGAATTTCATACAGTGTTGCGGTGCAATGCGACGAGTGATTGCAACGCTTTGGCGCAACTTTTCGGCATGATTTCGATGTGCCGCGTTTTGCGGCGCAGCACATTTTTTCCGCGCGGATATTCGCGTCGCGTTCGCGATGAAGCGCCACGCGACCTTCAACTTATGCTGACAGATCGGGCCTAACTCTACCCTCCTGTGCAAGCGCCAGAATTTTCATCGTGGACTTGCGGACGAACGCGTGCGGCGGACTCCGCGTGCCGCGGCGCCCGAGCGAATGCAAAGATGCCCGCCGCGCGGATGCGCGTCGTCGGTGTTGCTGACGACCGTTTTTCGGCGACCAAGCGCGGATGACAGACGTTCGCACGGGCGCGAAAAATGTCCGGGCGCGCAATGACAGACTTGCTATAGATTTTGACTAGTTCTTGAGCAGCGCACGCCGCGCTTTCCTTTTGCATCGCAAAAGCCGATCGAAGCTGAGCTGTTTTCGATCACGTTGATCCTGGACCGCAAGCGCGACCCTTGCGGTTTGAGCGGGTCGCATTGAGCGGACGTGGTCTATAGGAGAAGCTCCAAGACGGCGCGCCATCAAGGCCGCGCTGTTCCATGGCGCGAAACATGAGGGCGAATTCAAAGCGTCGGCCGTCAAGGTCGGGCTTTACTTACATGCAGCAATATCGTCGGATTACGCCAACGCAATCCGATACATCTTTGAAGGACGTCTATGCCTCCCTCCAAAAAAGCGCGCGCGGCAGAAAAAGCAAAATCGCTGACCACCGGATCGGGTGCGCCGGAAGTCATCACGCGCTCACTTGAAGACGCCATCGGCTCTCAGGTTCGCGAGTACCGCAAGCATGCCGGGCTCACTGTCTCGGAACTTGCTTCGGCTGCCGATATCTCGCCTGGCATGTTGTCGAAAATCGAGAACGGCCAGATCTCGCCATCGCTCTCGACGCTGCAGTATCTCGCCTCGGCGCTCAACCTGCCGCTGACAATGCTGCTGGCATCTTATGAAGGCAGCCGCGGATGTTCCTACGTCAAGCGCACCGAAGGCGTTGCCATCCGTCGCCGCGGCACGAAAGTTGGACACAACTATCAGCTGCTCGGGCAGTCGCTCGACGGCAACGTGGCGGTCGAGCCTTACTTCATCACGCTCAACAAGGATGCGGAGCCCTACACCGAATTCCGGCACGAAGGCATCGAGTTCATTCACATGCTGACGGGTGAAATCTCATATGCCCACGGCGACCGCAGCTATCTGCTGGAGCCAGGAGATTCGATCATGTTCGACTCCGCCGAGCTGCACGGCCCCGACAAGCTCTTGAAGCTGCCGGCGACCTACCTGTCGATCATCATTTATCAGCGCCGCTAGCAGCCGCACCCGCGTTCAGTGGCGGCCGGTGTACTCAGCTGCTGAATGCGTCAGCCAGTCCATGAAGCTGTCGGCAAACGAGCGGAACATCGCGATCTCGTATGTTGGCGCAGCATCGATCTGCCAAATAATGCAGCCGATGTGCGCCGCATGCGTGATCGCAACGCTGTTCGTTTTGAACGCCGATGGGTGCAAGTCGATTGCGAAGCCTTTCGCGAGCACGTCGCGGACATGAGTGCCCGAGACGCGGACGACAGCGCGGCCATCGCCCTGGTCGACGACGGCGGCTTTGCCTTCGAGCACCGGCTTCAATTCGACTTCAATGTCCCGGTTGTTCGTGCCGCGGTCGGCAATCGCCATCCACTGATCCGGACCGTGCCAGATGAAAGCGATGCCGTTTCCGGTGACACGCAACGGCGTATCGGGCAGCGCAACACCATACGCTGTCTGGATGGCGGCTTTGACTTCGGCCGACTTGCCCTTGGCGCTCGTGATGCTGGCGATCGTCAATGAACTCAGGTCTTCGATCGTGAAGGCAGGATGCTTCAGCGACTGCACACCGAGGAATGCGGACTTCGCCGCCAGAGTTGGATTAGCCACGCACCTTCTCTCCTTCTGCGTCGACGAAGCACGGAGAAACGACTTCAACGAGTGTTTCGATATTGCGCACAGGATCGCACGCGCGAATGATTTCGCCGGTTCGTTCGGCGCCGCGTTTCAGAAGTCCAAGACCGATCCAATGGCCGTTCGACGGCGAATAGGCAACCGACGTCATATAGCCATCGTCATTTGCAGCCGTGACCTGCTTATCACGCGCAACGAAGTGTGCGCCTGAGCGCAGCCGCTCAGAGCGATCGACAGGCCTCAGACCAACAAGCGAGGGGCGATCCGCATCGACGAGACCCGGACGGCCGAGCAGCATGCGGCCGACGAAATCCTTCTTCGTCGAAACCATGCCACCGAGACCGACATCCTTCGCGGTCGTCGTGCCGTTGAGTTCCGGACCGGATATGTGGCCTTTCTCGATACGCATGACGGCCAGCGCTTCGCTGCCGTATGCGCAGACGCCGAACTCTTCGCCGGCCTTCATCAAGGCGCGGATCAGGGCATCGCCGTAACGTGCCGGCACGCCGAGTTCGTAAGCACGTTCGCCAGAGAACGACAGGCGGAAAAGACGCGCCTTGATGCCGCCGCAGACCGTGATGCCGCCAACGGCGAGATACGGGAACCCGGCATCCGAGATATCGAATTCCTTATCAACGATATTGCGCAGCAGATCGCGCGACTTCGGACCGGCAATCGCATACTGCGCCCATTGCTCGGTGGCAGAAATCATCTGCACGTCGAGTTCCGGCCACAGCCACTGATGGCACAACTCCATATGCTGCGAAACCTTGACGGCGTTCGCCGTCGTCGTCGTGATGAAGTAGTGATTTTCGGCGAGACGCGCGACAGTGCCGTCATCCATCAGGATGCCGTCTTCGCGTAACATGCCGCCGTAGCGGCATTTGCCGACCGGAATTGTCTTCATGCCGTTCATGTAGACGCGATCGAGGAACAGCGCCGCGTCGGCTCCTTGCACGTCGAGCTTGCCGAGCGTCGAAACGTCGACGATGCCGACCGCATTGCGCACCGTGTTGACTTCGCGCGTCACCGTTTCAAGCCAATCGCGCTCGCCGGCACGCGGGTAATAGCTCGGACGCAACCAAAGACCTGTTTCGACGAACATCGCGCCCTGCTCTTTCGACCAGGCATAGGACGGCGGCCGGCGTGACGGCTTGAAATCCTTGTCGCGATGGTGTCCGGCCAACGCGCCGATCGCGACCGGCGTATAAGGCGGACGCGCCAGCGTCATGCCGGTGTCGGGGATCGACTTCTTCGTCAGCTCCGCCATGATCGCGAGTGCATTGACGTTGGCGGTCTTGCCCTGATCGGTCGCCATGCCGAGAGTCGTGTAGCGCTTAAGATGCTCCACCGAACGGAAGCCTTCACGCTCCGACAATTCGATGTCGCCGGATGCAACGTCGTTCTGCATATCGACAAATGACTTGCCACTACAGTCGTTGACGCGCCACAGCGGCGTGATGGCCGTGCTTTCGTTGACGGCCTTGGCAACGGGCGCACTGCCACTGGCACCCGCGGCGGAGCCTGTTGTGATCGCGTCGCCCAAACCAAGCGCGCCGCTGGCAGCGCCGGCAACCGTCATGCCGGGGGGCAGCGCGCCGGGTACGAATGAACTCAGCGCATCATCCCACTTTGGCTTGCCGCCCAAGTGCGTCGATATCTGGATGTTCGGATTCCATCCGCCGGACATCGCCACGAGATCGCAGGTCAGCGAGATCGAACGGCCATCGGCCGTGCGCACGACAACGCCTTTGACAGCGTGACCGCCCTTCACGGTCGTGATGACGCCACCGGAAATCAATCGCGTGTTGGCGGCGCGCGCGATCGCCGTCACCTCGTTCGACGGCCCGGTGCGGCTATCGACCAAGGCGACAACCTCGACACCTGCCTTGGCGAGTGCCTGCACTGTTGAGGCCGCATAGTCGTTGTTTGCAAACACGACGGCGCGATGCCCCGGCTTGACGCCGTAACGGTTGACATACGTGCGCACCGCACCAGCGAGCATCACGCCCGGACGGTCGTTGTTGCCGAACACGAGCGGACGCTCAGTCGCGCCTGCAGCAAGCACGACGCGCTTGGCGATGAATTTCCATAGGCGCTGACGCGGCACGCCAGCCGGTGCTGACGCGAGGTGATCGCTGACGCGCTCGACGCCGCCGTACGTTCCGCCGTCGTAGGCGCCGAAGACCGTCGTGCGGCGCATGACGCGCACGTCCGGCAATTTTGAAAGCTCAGCTTCTGCGGACGCAACCCATTTGGCCGCGGGCTGCCCATCGATCTCAGACGCATCGTCGATGGCGCGGCCACCAAGCTGGAAATTTTCATCAGCGAGAATGACGCGCGCACCTGAGCGCGCGGCAGTTAGCGCGGCCGACAGTCCGGCTGGGCCGCCACCAATTACGAGCACGTCGCAGTGCGCCGTTGCTTTTTCATAGGTGTCGGGATCAGCTGAATCTGATGCGCGGCCGAGACCGGCTGCGCGGCGGATTGCAGGTTCGTACAGTTTTTCCCAAAGCGCCGCCGGCCACATGAAGGTCTTATAATAAAAGCCCGCAACGAAGATCGGCGATAGCAGCGAGTTGACCGACATCACGTCAAATCGCAGCGACGGCCAGCGGTTTTGACTAGCAGACTCGAGACCTTCGAAAATTTCAGCCGTCGTCGCCTTGGTGTTGGCTTCGCGGCGCGCGCCCGTGCGCAATTCGACAAGCGCATTCGGCTCTTCCGAACCGGCACTGAGGATGCCTCGCGGGCGATGATATTTGAACGAGCGCCCAGTCAACGTCACGCCGTTGGCGAGTAGCGCCGACGCAAGCGTGTCACCTGGATGGCCATCATAGGCGATGCCATCGAACGTGAAACGCAAGACGCGGCTTCTATCGACAATACCGCCTGCCGGCAGACGATTGGTTTGCGTAGTCATCAGGCGCTCCCTCTGCCAGGGGTCGGTAATTGCTGCGTAGCGCGCGCGACATCGCGCGCCGGCTCGACGTTTAGGATTTCGTGATTGGCGACGTTGCGCGTCACGACCAGCCAGAGATGGCACCCGGCGCTGTGATACCAAAGTTCGCGGTGTGGCCCGGCAGCGTTCACGCGGTCGAAAGAGTAAGCGACGAAGTCGGCCATCGCTGTCGGCGAGGCGATATCCGGGCGCTTGACCGACGCATCGCCGTAATAGGCGAATTCATCGAGAGCGCGTTCTCCGCAACAGGGGCAGGTGATCCGCATAGGCTGATCCTTGTCAATTTACGCTTAATGAAGATTGGGGTGCGGGCCCATGCCCTTTTCGTCGATCGCGTGGCCTGTCGCGAAGCGATCGAGTCGATAGGCCTTGGCGACGTCGTGCGTTTGATCGCGCGCGATCAGATGGGCGAAGCACAGGCCCGACGCTGGCGTTGCCTTGAAGCCGCCGTAGCACCAGCCACCGTTAAAATAGAGACCTTGGATCGGTGTGCGATCAATAAACGGACTGCCGTCCATCGACATGTCCATGATGCCGCCCCATGAGCGCAGCAAACGCACGCGGCCGATGCGCGGCATCAATGCCATGCCGCCTTCACAGACGTCTTCGACAACCGGCAAGGCGCCGCGTTGTGCGTAGCTGTTGTAACCGTCGAGGTCGCCGCCGAACACAAGGCCGCCCTTGTCCGACTGGCTGATATAGAAGTGACCAGCGCCGAACGTCACGACGCCGTCAATAAACGGCTTGATTGACTCACTGACGAACGCCTGCAGCACGTGGCTTTCAATCGGCAGCTTCAGGCCGGCCATCGCGGCAACGCGCGACGAGTTGCCGGCCACCGCCATGCCGACCTTCTTCGCGCCAATGAACCCGCGCGACGTCTCGACACCGACCACACGATTGTCTTCGATGCGGAAGCCTTTGACTTCGCAGTTCTGGATGATGTCGACGCCGCGCCGGTCGGCGGCGCGCGCATAGCCCCACGCAACAGCATCGTGGCGAACGGTGCCGCCGCGGCGCTGTAGAAGACCACCGTGAATCGGGAAACGCGCGTTGTCGAAATTGAGGAACGGCACCATCTGGCGAACCGCGCTTTGATCGAGCAGCTCGCTGTCGACACCGTGCAAACGCATCGCGTTGCCGCGGCGCGCATAGGCGTCGCGCTGTGCGTCGGAGTGGTAAAGATTGAGAATGCCGCGCTGGCTGACCATCGCGTTGTAATTGATGTCCTGCTCCAGCCCCTCCCAGAGCTTCATCGACAGCTCGTAAAATGGAATGTTGCCCGGCAGCAGGTAGTTCGAACGGACGATTGTGGTGTTGCGGCCGACGTTGCCGCCGCCGATCCAGCCCTTTTCCAGAACGGCGACGCGCGCGTTGCCGTATTCTTTCGCGAGATAATATGCCGTTGCGAGCCCGTGGCCGCCGCCGCCAATGATAACAATGTCGTAGTCAGGCTTCGGCGCCGCGTCACGCCAGGTCGGCTTCCATCCCGAGTGGCCGCGCAACGCTTCTCTGGCTACGGAAAAAATCGAATATTCGCCCATCGGCATGGCTCCCAAGGACCGCCAAACTGACTGCAAATCTATACGCAAAACGCTGTTGTAGTATCTATAAGTCGTGCTAATACTACGCAAATGTCGTCCAGTTACCCCGCCCTGCCTTTTGATTTGCGCGCGCTCGAGATCTTTCTCGCCGTTTGCGAAACCGGATCAATGGCTCAGGCTGCGCGTCACCTCGAGCTCACGCAACCGGCCGTCTCGCTTGCCATCGCCGAACTCGAACGCAAAACCGGAGCGAACCTTTTCGACCGTGCGGTGCGTCCGCTCGCTTTGACGCTTGCGGGCGGCCTGATGCGGCAGCGCGCGAGCGCGCTCCTCGCCGACGCGCGGCTGATCGCACCGTTGCTGCGCGACGCGAAGCACGGACAGGTGCCGATCATCCGCGTCGGCCTCGTCGACTCGCTGAGCCGCAATCTGACGGTTCCGATCTCCGAGTTCCTGTCCGAACGCGCCGGAGAGGTTTCGATGCTCACGGGACTGACCGCGATGCATGCGAGCGAACTTCTGACGCGGCGACTGGATCTCTTCATTGGCGTCGACAGTCTTGAGGAATTGCCTGGCCTCGAGCGTTGGGAAATCCTCGTTGAGCCGTATGTGTTGCTGGTGCTGCGCTCTGCGGGCGCTGTCCGGACACTCGGCGACCTCAAGAAGCTTGCCAAGTCGGTTCCCCTGATCCGCTTCAGCGCACGCTCGCAGACCGGCCTCGACATCGACCGCCACCTACGCCGCCTCGGCATCGATGCGCCTAAAACCTATGAGTATGATAGTCCGTACGCCGTGTCGGCGATGGTTGCAGCAGGCAAAGGATTCGCCATCACGACGCCGTTGTGCATGGCGGAGGCAAAAGTGCTGTCGAAAGATTTTGTCGTGACCAAAATTCCTGGACCCCGCATCACGCGCAAATTGACGATCGTCGCACGCCAGCGCGAGCTCGGACAAATACCGCGCGAGTTGGCTGAGATCACGCGCATCGCGCTCCAAAAGGCGCTTGACGGCGATAACTCCGTCAATCTTTAGCGCGGCCGATGGCATCTGCGGCATACAGAAAAAACGAGCCGAAAGCCTCGTGGGGGCTTTCAGCTCGCATCAAGTTTGGTCGTGCTATGGAACGCTGGAGTACGTTTGGGTAGTCTGGTCGTGGCTTCAGGTCGTGACGTCAGGCAATTACTTCAAGTTCGTGGCTTGAAGTTGCAAGGCGGCGCGGGAAGAGCCGCCGTGCGGTCGTGAAACGGTTTGCGCGGCGCGCGGGTGATTCGTTAAATGTCGAGCGTGTTGTCGCGCTCCCACTCGGTCAGATGCGACGCATATGAATTCCATTCCTGGGTCTTCATCTTGATGTAGGCCGCCGAGAACTCTTCGCCGAGCGCCTGCTTCAATTCCGTGTCCTTCTCGAAGTTGCGAAGTGCATCGAGCAAGTTCAGCGGCAGACGCGGTGCATCCGTCACCGTATGACCCAGCTGGTACATATCGATGTCGAGGCGCTTGCCCGGATCGGCCTTCTTGTGAATTCCGTTGAGGCCGGCGGCGATGATGACAGCCTGCAGCAGGTAGGGGTTTGCGGCACCATCCGGCAGGCGCAGTTCGAAGCGTCCCTTGCCCGGCACGCGCACCATGTGCGTGCGGTTATTGCCGGTCCATGTCACTGTATTCGGCGCCCATGTCGCGCCGGAAACTGTGCGCGGTGCGTTGATGCGCTTGTAGGAGTTGACAGTCGGGTTGGTGATTGCGGAAAGCGACTCTGCGTGACGCATAATGCCGCCGAGGAAGTTGTAACCCTGCTTCGACAGCCCGATCTCGTCCGACGGATCGTAGAACATGTTGGTCTTGCCGGCCTGATCCCAGACCGAGATATGCGCGTGACAGCCGGTTCCGGTAAGACCGAGGAACGGCTTCGGCATGAACGTTGCGCGGAGGCCGTGCTTTTCTGCGATCGACTTCGCCATGAATTTGAAGAATGCGTGGCGGTCAGCGGTGATCAAGCTGTCGTCGAAATCCCAGTTCATCTCCCACTGGCCGTTGGCGTCTTCGTGGTCGTTCTGGTAGGGCTTCCATCCGAGTTCCAGCATGTGATCGCAAATTTCGGCAATCACATCGTAGCGGCGCATCAAAGCTTGCTGGTCGTAACACGACTTGGTCGCACGGTCGGCATCGTCAGAAATCTGCGTGCCACAAGGTTTGGTTAGAAAGAATTCGCACTCGACGCCGGTCTTGACATAGAGGCCTTCCTTCGCCGCTTCCGCCATTTGCTTTTTGAGAACGACGCGCGGAGCCTGGCCGACCAGTTTGTCATCCATCACGAGATCGGCTGCAACCCAAGCGACCTCCTTCCGCCAGGGCAATTGGATGAACGACGTCGGATCCGGCATTGCAAAAAGATCGGGATGGGCCGGCGTCAAATCGAGCCAGGTTGCGAAACCTGCGAACCCGGCACCATCCTTTTGCATGTCAGCGATTGCTTGTGTCGGCACAAGTTTGGCGCGCTGACTGCCGAACAGGTCCGTGAACGAGACCATGAAGTAACGAACGCCGCGTTCGCGAGCAAGCGAAGCCAAATCTTGTGCCATTAGCGTTTTCCCGTGTTAGTCTTTCGATTGTTTACGTTTTATAATTATCAAATGATCAGTCTCACAGGCCGCCCGGCGTGTGTCCGGGGATCCAGCTGGTGCCGGCCAACGGAACGCGTGCCATCGCAGCTGCTTCGAGCGTCAAAGCGCAAAGATCTCCCGGCTCGAGGTTGTGAATGTTGTTGTGACCGGCTGCGCGCGCGACGGTCTGGATTTCGAGCGTCATCACCTTGAGGTAGTTCGCGAGGCGGCGGCCGGCCTTCACCGGATCGAGACGCTTCGAAAGCTCTGGGTTCTGCGTCGTGATACCAGCCGGGCACTTGCCCTCGTGCCAATCGTCGTAAGCACCGGCTGTCGTGCCGAGCTTCTGATACTCGGCTTCGAGCGCTGGATCGTTATCGCCGAGCGCGGCCAGCGCAGCAATCCCGATCGAGACCGCATCAGCGCCGAGCGCCAGTGCTTTCGCCGCGTCTGCACCCGTGCGGATACCGCCGGAGACGATCAACTGAACCTTGCGATGCATACCGAGGTCTTGCAGGGCCTGCACGGCCGGACGGATGCACGCGAGCGTCGGCAAACCGACGTTTTCGATAAAGACTTCCTGCGTGGCGGCGGTGCCGCCCTGCATACCGTCGAGAACGATGACGTCCGCACCGGCTTTAACAGCAAGCGCTGTGTCGTAGTAAGGGCGCGTGCCACCGACCTTGATGAAGATCGGCTTTTCCCAGTTGGTGATTTCGCGCAGCTCGAGCAGCTTGATTTCGAGATCGTCCGGACCGGTCCAATCTGGATGACGGCAGGCCGAGCGCTGGTCGATGCCTTTCGGCAGGTTGCGCATCTCCGCAACGCGGTCAGAAATCTTCTGACCGAGCAGCATGCCGCCACCGCCGGGCTTGGCGCCCTGGCCGACAACGACTTCGATCGCATCCGCTTTGCGCAGATCGTCGGGGTTCATGCCGTACCGCGACGGCAGGTATTGATAGACGAGCGTCTTCGACTGTCCGCGCTCTTCCGGCGTCATGCCGCCGTCACCGGTCGTCGTCGACGTACCGGCGATCGATGCGCCGCGGCCGAGCGCTTCTTTAGCCTGCGCGGAAAGCGCGCCGAAGCTCATGCCTGCAATCGTGATCGGAATTTTAAGTTCGAGCGGCTTCTTGGCGAAACGTGTGCCAAGCGTCACCGACGTCGAACATTTCTCGCGATAGCCTTCGAGCGGGTAGCGCGAGATCGAAGCGCCGAGGAATAGCAGATCGTCGAAATGCGGAACGCGGCGCTTGGCACCACCGCCACGGATATCATAAATGCCGGTCGCGGCTGCGCGGCGGATTTCCGAGAGCGTGTAGTCATCGAAGGTCCACGACTTACGCGGCGTGGTCGGCGGGTTATGGTAGGTCATCAGTAGGCATCCGCGTTGTCGATGTTGAAGTTGTAGAGCTTGCGTGACGAGCCATAGCGCTTGAACTCGCTCGACTTCACGTCCTTGAGACCTGCCTTCTCAAGCAGCTTGCCGAGCGCTTCGTGATGCTCGGGACGCATTTCCTTTTCAACGCAATCGGCGCCGAGGCTCTTGACCGAACCGCGCACAAAAAGCTTGGCTTCATAGATCGAGTCACCGAGCGCATCTCCGGCATTGCCGAGCACAACGAGGCTACCCGACTGCGCCATGAATGCCGACATGTGGCCGATGTTGCCCTTGACGACGATTTCGATGCCCTTCATCGAAATGCCGCAACGTGACGAGGCGTTGCCTTCGATGACCAGCAGACCGCCACGGCCGGTCGCTCCGGCGTACTGGCTGGCGTCACCTTTAATGACGACCTTGCCCGACATCATGTTTTCAGCAACTCCGGGACCGGCGGATCCGTGAACCGTGATTGCCGCTTTCTTATTCATACCGGCGCAGTAGTAACCGACGCTGCCTTTGACATCGATTGCGATCGGCGCATCGACGCCAACGGCGACAGCGTGTGCGCCACGCGGATTCAATACTTCCCAAGACGCTTCGTTGGCGCCGTCCTTCTGGCGATGCAGGTCTTCGTTCAGCGCCCTGAGCGGCGTTGTGGCGAGATCGACTGTTCTCATTTTTTTATCACTCCCCTTTGCTCAGCGTTCCCAGAAATAGACAGTGGACGGCTCAGGCTCCCAGACACGAGCCTTGTCGAAGCCTGGCAAGTTGACGAGCGCGCGATATTCGGAGCCAAACGCGACATACTCGTCGGTCTCGGCCATAACGGCCGGCTTGCAGGCGATCGGATCGCGGACAACGCCGAAACCGTTCTTTGTGCCGACTACAAAGTTGAAGAAACCGTCGAGGTCGTCGATCGTCTTTTCGAGCGCCTCGCCGAGGTTCATGCCCTGCTTCATGCGCCACGTCAGATACGCTGCAGCGACTTCGGTATCGTTCTCGGTTTCGAACGTCATGCCGTCCTTTTTCAACTGACGGCGGACGCTGTTGTGGTTAGAGAGCGAACCGTTGTGCACGAGGCACTGATCGGGACCTGTCGAGAACGGATGCGCGCCGAGCGTCGTGACCGCCGATTCCGTTGCCATGCGCGTGTGGCCGATAGCGTGCGAACCCTGCATCTTCGTTAGGTCGAACTGCTTGGCGACTTCCGTCGGGTAACCGACTTCCTTGTAGATTTCGATTGTCTCACCGACGCCCATGATCCGGATCGATGGATGCTTGGCGCGGATCGCTTCCGTTACGGCGTCAGCCTTGTCGGAGGCGACCGTTACAACGGCGTGCGTTGACTTCGCCTTGATGTCGGCAGTGACACCGGTTTCCGTCTTGAGAAGCTTGGCCAAGTCGGCGAAGTCTTTATCGGGCGTTGCAGACTGAACGGTGATCTTGGTTTTGCCATTGCTCGGCGCGCCGTAAATCGCAAAGCCGGCTGAGTCCGGACCGCGCTCGCACATCGTGCCGAGCATGGTCGACAACATTGCGCCGAGCTGCGGCTCGAGCTTTTTGTCTTTAAGAAAGAGACCGACGATACCACACATGGGGTGCCTGCCTTCTGGTTGAATGGAACTGGCAGGACCGTAAACGAGCGAGGAAATAAAATCAACTGTCAGGAAACTTTTTTTCTTATCTGGCACTATTAATTCGATTGTGCGCTGCACATATTTTAGTCATTCGGCTGCTATTCCACTGTCTGCAAAAATACATAATGGCCTCATTTTCGTTGAGTAAATGCGTATCTCGCTTCTGCACAGCAGAGCGATGATATGCGCCCTCAGAAATGCGCGCGACGTCGACGTCTCCCGAGAAAGCTTCGCGGTGCGCAGACTTCGTGTGCTCTAATTTTTTGCGGTGACTGCACAATTGTCAGCCGCAGGGCGGCATTCAATTGCAGGGATTGAATGCAAAACCGCGCCAACTTCAAGAAGCTGGCGCGGTCCTAATTTCAATACGTGGCGCTTCGTTCCGAAGCGCGAATGTGCGTTACGGATAATTGGCCGGCGCGAGGCCGTGCTTCACACCCCAATCATACCAGTTATCGACGGCGGTGCCCGACAACAGAATGCCGATGCCGCCAGTCAATGGGCAAAGGATTGCAAACCACCATGCCCAGCGATGGATCGACTCCATGCTTGCATTAAAGCCCATCGTCCAGCGCCAGAACAATGCCGCGCGTTCGGATGCCGTGCCGCGGTCGGTGATCTGTTCGATCTCGCGTTCGCCGCCGTAGCGCGTGACAGCAAGGATTGTTGCGGCATGCATGGCAAACAGAAGCGCCGAGCCATACAGGAACGCGATCGAGAGCATGTGGAACGGATTGTAGAAAAGGTTGCCGTGATTGAGCGAGAAGTTGTTCGTCCAATCCAGATGCGTGAATACGCCGAACGGCACCGCTTCACTCCAGCTTCCCATCAGAACCGGGCGAATGAACCCGAGCACCAGATAGAGCCAGATCGCTGCGGCAAACGCCCAGGCAACGTGTGTCCCCATGCCGAGCGCGCGGGCACGGCGATACATGCGCGCCCACCACAGCAGGATCGACGTCGTCAGGAAGAAGCCGGCCATCAGCCACCACCCGCCCTCTTTCAGCGGCGGAATGGATAGCCCGTATTTCGCAGCCGGCGGATCGAGTGTCAGATAGAAAAGTTCGCGCACAAACCGGATCGGATCCCAATTCACCGACGCCAGCATATTGAGGCCGATGATTTCGATCGCGATAATGCCGCAGATCAGCGACCAAAGTCCAAGCGTCCCGATATAGATCGGACCGACCTGCGCATCACCAAATTTGCCGAACCAGTAGTTTATGGAAGGCGTCCCGCTGCGGCGCGAGTCTCCCCGCGGCAACGCAATGCCCATGTCGTGCGGGCCGTGAACTTGGATCTGAGTGAAGATGTTCTGATACTGTGCCATGTCTTCACCCCTCACTGGCCGACGCTGAGATTGAAGATGCCATTTATGATCTCAGCCCAGCGGCCAAAGCTCCACCAATCGGCCCACGGATTGCCTTCGAGCCACAAAGGTCCGCTGATGACGATGCAGATAGCGCTCCAGAAGCCGGCGGAGAGTGCTAGAAACAGTCCGAGGCGATGAATGCCAAGCGTGCCGATCGAATATCCGATCGTATCACGGAAGAACGCATTCTCATGCTCTGGCGTTTTGACGATCTCGCCCCTTTTCGGATTCGTCGCCGACAAAATAAGACTGCCGTGCAAAGCCAGCGCAAGACACGTCGTAAAGAAGAACGTGATCGCGATCATGTGCGCCGGGTTGTAGTGGAAATTGCCGTACTTGTACCCGGTCGTTGAAACCCAATCGAGATGGCTGATGATGCCGTATGGGAATCCGTGCGACCATGACCCCATGAGAACAGGGCGGATGACGACCAGCGTGACGTAGGCAAGGATCGCAATGGCGAATGCGAACGGCACGTGATAGCCGATGCCGAGTTTGCGGCAGATCTCAACTTCACGCAGCGCCCACGAGCTGAACGCGCCGATCGCGCACAATGTGATGATCTGCCAGAACCCGCCTTCTTTCAAAGGCGCCAACCCGAGCCCGTAACTTTCGTTCGGCGGATTGATGCTGATCTTCCAGATATTCCACGTTGGACCAAGCGCGGCGCTGTATAGGATCAGCCCTACACCGACGGTGATAAAAAAGACTGCGGTTACACCGAAGAAGCCGACGAAGAACGGGCCAATCCAAAAATCAAACAGATCGCCGCCGACTAATGTGCCGCCTCGTACTCGGTATTTCCGCTCGAAATTGAGCATAGCCATGGCCGGTTCCTCTCACCCCACACCGGCTTCAGCCGGCGGGCCTGAACGTCGCTGACTTCTGAGCGACGGACGGGGTAGCGGTGCTCTCCCGTCCGTCGTGTTTGTTGTCGGACTAAGCCGCCTTCTTCTGGAACAGAGGTGCCGGAGCCGGCACATCCAGGGACGCGGCCTTCGCAGCGCGCGGACCTTCGATCCAGTTGAATCTGTCCGTGCTGAGCAGGATGAAATGAATCAACACTGCGAGCGAAAACAGAAACGCCGCCAGCGCCACAAGTGTGCGCCGAGGGTCGAATAGAAGCCAAATTCTCCACATGATTGGTGTCTCCTATCCGGTTATGCCTTGAGCGACGTCAAGACGTTCATCGCGTAGCTCACGCCATCCGAAAGTGCAGCGTAGCCGCCAGGGCCCGGAAGCCATGGACGCCAATTCCACACCAGGAAGTGCGCGATAATCGCGATGACCGTGAAGATGATGAAACTCGTCATGAAGAGCGAGTGAAACACCTTCGCTTCTTGTTCGGTCAAACCCGACAGAGAGCCGCCTCGATTGTCGACAGCCATGTAGGTCTCTCCACTGTTGGCCTTGCGGCCGTTACCGCGCATGCCCCGCGCGGCTAGGCTGACCGTGATGTTTGAGGATCACGGCAGACACACATCCGGTTGCCCGGACGCCTGTTCGAAGACGGCTAGCCCATGAAGGCATAAGCCGCGCATGTCCGTGCGCTGTCGCGCGCGCGTTGAAAAATCGATTTGCCTGTGCCGCGGCCAGTGAAGCGCGCAACGAGATTGTGTGGAAGCAACGCTTCGACGATCGCCGCAACGAGGAACACCAAGAACGCAACGGCGACGATCAGCCGGTATTCGATCGGCTTGCCTTTCGGCTGCGCGGAGGCCGAATGCGTGCGGCCATTGTCTAGTGCAAGTGCCATCTTTGCCGTCTCCTTATCTGCATCACGCCGGTTGCTACCCTTTGCGATTTCTCGTAATCGCGCCGATTACGCAGCGCGCCCCTCTTTCAGTGTTCGTTCGATTGTCGTGACGCGATCGGCTGTCACCCGGTCCTCGCCCGCGTGCCGTGCCGCGCGCTCCGCGCCATCGCGCAATCGCTTGGCGGCAGAGATGCGCACCAGGAGAGGCTGTTGAGCGATCAGATCGTCGAGCGCATGCCGCGCGTCTTCATCCCATGGCAACTGCTCGGCGATGCGCGCCGGCGTCGCTTCGACTTTGTCGAGGTCCGTGCCGAGCGGGAGAATGTGGAACAGCGCATCGAACAGCGCGTTGCAGACTTCCTGCACGAGGTATGTCGCGCCGGCGTATCCCATGAACGGGGTGCCGGTATGACGCCGAATGATGGCGCCCGGAAACGATGCCGGAATATACGCCGAGCGTCCGCCTCGTTCGGCGATGTACATGCGCTCGTTGTAGCTTCCGAATACGATCAACGGCGGCGTGTCTTGCAACGACGCGCGGACAGCTTCGTTATCAGACTTCGTGCCAGCCGTGCGCGCCACCGCCAGTGTGCATGGCAGTCCCATTTCGTCTTCGAGGAAATTGCGGACGCCGCGGGTGTACGTTTCGTTCGCAACGATCGCAAAGCTCGCGGTGCCGAAAAAGTCCTGCGTCACCGAGCGCCACAGGTCCCACAGCGGTTTGATGGTCGTGTGCTTTTCACGCGTGATGAACGGCTCGGGATCAAGGCCTAAGAGTTCGCCCAGAGCGCGCAGGAATTTAGTGGTCGAATGCAATCCGATCGGGGCTTGCAGATAGGGCCTCTCCAGCGCCTCGCACAACATGCGGCCAAATTCGCGGTACATGCAGATGTTGACGTCGGCATCGACGAGTTTGGCGACGTCAGCGACGTGGCTGCCAAGCGGGAAGACCATGTTGATCTCGGCGCCAATGCCTTCGACGAGGCGGCGAATCTCCGCGAGATCGGACGGCATGTTGAATGTGCCGTAGATCGGCCCGATGATATTTACGCGCGGTTTTTCGCCGTCCTTGCGCACTGGACGCGCCGGAATTTTTTTGCGGCCGTATTGCGTCCAGAGCCAATAGATAGCGCGATTGGCGCTTTGCCACTGATCTTCATCGATCGTGCGCGGCAGGAAGCGCTGGATATTCGTACCTTCGGGCGTGACACCGCCGCCAATCATTTCCGCGATCGAGCCCGTTACCACGACGGCCGGCAACGACGGATCGAGCGATTTGTGCGCGCGCTTCATCGCGCCTTCGGTCCCCTTCTGGCCGAGCTCTTCTTCGGCGAGACCTGTTACGACGATCGGCAGCTCGTGTGGCGGCAGCGCATCCGTGTAATGCAGCACCGATGTTACAGGCAGATTTTCGCAACCCACCGGGCCGTCAATGATGACCTGCAGTCCTTTGATGGCCGTGAAGGCATAGACGCTGCCCCAGTAGCCTCCCGCTCTATCATGGTCGAGGATCAGCATCAGATCATCTCCTCGGCCTTGCGCTTCTTTGCCTCTTTATCGAGGCGGCGCTTGTACTCTTGACGGAACTGCGGATTGTCCGCCGGCACGTCTTCCCAGACGCCGGCTGCGTGGCCTGTACCCACGCCGTCAAAGAACTCTTTCATGACGTCGAAGCGGGACTTGCTCGCCATCGCGGCATTGACGACTTGCGCCATCGATCCGGCACCCGCCGGACCCATCAGCGGCCGCGCCGAAATCAAGTTCGTGAAATAAAGCGCGGGGATCGCGAGTTCCTTGGCCTTCTGCACCACGGGCGTCGTGCCGATTGCGAGGTCGGGCTTGAACTCTTGCATCGCGGCGATGTCTTGTTCGAGCGAGGCGCGATAGGTGACGTGTACGCCTTTCGCCTCGAGCCATTCGCGATCGGGATCGGACCAGCGCGTCCGCGGGCATGCCGTGCCGACATAATGAACGTCCGCGCCGCTCTCGATCAACAGGCGCGCGACGAGCAACTCAGAGCCCTCATATCCCGAAACCGTGATGCGGCCTTTGATCGGCATCTTTTCGAGCGCACCTTTAATCATCGGCAGCACGCGCGCCTTGGCAGCGTCGATTTTGCTCTCACTCACGTTGCAGGCGCGCCCGATGCTTTCGAGCCAGGCAGCCGTACCATCGTGACCGACGGGCGCCGAGCCGACGACTGAGCGTCCGGCAGAATCGAATTCGCGGATCGACGCGGTGTAGAAGGGGTGGATCGCGGCGACAGCAGCGCAGTCGAGCGCGCTATAGAGTTCGCGCCACTCGCGCGTCGGCACGACTGGGCCGGCGGCAAGCCCAAGCGGTTCGAGAAGCATGCCGATGCCGACGGGATCGGCCGGGAACATTTCACCAAGCAACGTGACTGTTGGCTTCGCCGAGCGGCCGGCGCGCGGCGACAGAACGGGACCTTGCCCCGCTTCGCGGCGCGCGAATTTAAGCATCGCGGCTGCGAGCACATCTTTTGCTTCCGCGTGCGTCGGGACGCCGAAGCCTGGCACGTCAATGCCGATGATGCGGACGCCGTTGATTTCATCAGGGAGCAGTTGCAACGGCACGCCCGATGCCGTCGGTACGCACAGATTGATGATCACGACTGTGTCGTAGTTCTGCGGATCGGCAAGCTTGTAGACGGCGTCGCGGATGTCTTCGAACAGCTTGCCGGTTACGAGCGTTTCCGAATTGAACGGAACATATCCGACCGTGCGGCGCGCGCCGTAGAAATGCGATGTGAATGTCAAACCATACACGCAACACGCGGAGCCGGAGAGAACCGTTGCCGTGCGGCGCATGCGCAAGCCGACACGCAAAGACCCGAACGCCGGACACATGCTTTGCGGCTGATCGTGTGGCCCTTGCGGATAGTCAGCGGCGTAACGATCGAGCGTTTCACTCTTTCCAGCCGCTTGTGCCGCGCGGCGCATTTCGTCTTTGCCACCGTGACAGCCGAGTCCGTCGCCGCTTTCGGCCACCTGTCGTGATGCGCCACTTGCGCTGCTGGATGCGTTGAACGGCACGACGTTGTCATGCGCCAATTTTTCCGCACAAGTCAGTTCGGTCACGGCATCGTAGACCACTTCCGCGGAAGCGCCGTTTTCGACCTGATCCTTTGATCCTAATGCGGTCATTGCGGAATGATTCCAACTACAGCATCAAACGGTCTCGTAGACGACTTCGAGCGATTGCTTCTTCTGCAACGTGCCACCGCACATATCTTCGAACGACGCCGGCTCAAGCGTGACGCCGCGTCCAACCACGTCCGCTTTGAAGAGCCCGAGCAAACCATCCTGTGTCAGCGGTTTCGGCCGCACGGGAGCTGCTTCGGCGACGTTCATCGCCAATTCTTCAAAGATCGGCGCCCATTCACTCGTGTGCGTGCCGATGATCTGGTAGTTGGCGCTCTTGCGACGGATATCTTCGTGGGCAGGAATGGCGGCGAGCACCGGTATCCCGGCAGCTTTCGCGAATGCCTGCGCTTCACCCGTGCCATCGTCCTTGTTGACGACCATGCCGGCGACGCCGACGTTGCCGCCGAGCTTGCGGAAATATTCGACCGCCGAACAAACGTTGTTGGCTACATAAAGCGATTGCAGATCGTTCGATCCAACGACGATGACTTTCTGGCACATGTCGCGCGCGATCGGCAGGCCGAAGCCACCACAGACGACGTCGCCAAGGAAATCGAGCAGGACATAGTCGAAACCCCACTCGTGGAAGCCGAGCTTTTCGAGAAGTTCGAAACCGTGAATGATGCCGCGTCCGCCGCAGCCGCGGCCGACTTCTGGTCCGCCGAGTTCCATTGCAAACACGCCATCGCGCTTGAAACAGACGTCGGAAATTTTTACTTCTTCGCCTGCGGCTTTCTTCTTGGCCGACGTTTCGATGATCGTCGGCGTCGCGCGTCCGCCGAACAACAATGACGTTGTATCGCTTTTCGGATCGCAGCCGATCAGAAGAACGCGCTTTCCTTGCTCCGCCATCATGTACGACAGGTTGGCGAGCGCGAAGCTTTTGCCGCTGCCGCCTTTGCCGTAAATCGCGATGATCTGCGTTTCTTTTTTTGCCGTGCCGACGGCCGGCACCGGATCTGGTTCGATCGACGCTTCCGCACGCAGGAAGTCATTCATCGTCGGCGCCGCTTTCGGCACTGCTGCAAGTCCGCCGCAAGAGCTCATAAAAGCGTCCTCCAATCCAAAATCATCTTGAGACACGAAGGGTCGTCGAACGCGACGCTGTAGGCGACGCCGGCGTCATTTGGATCACCGCGATGCGTGATCAATCCTTCAAGGGATAGACGCCCGTCCTCGACCAGGCTTCTCACGGCAAGGAGATCGGTCTCAGACCACTCGGCGGCGATGCGCAATCGCGCTTCACGCATGAAGGCTGGTGGAAATGCGAAGGAGAGCGGCGCGCTATAAAAACCGGCGAGGGTCAACTCCCCGCCGCGCGCGAGGCGGCCGATCAAGGTATTCAGCAGGGCAGCATCGCCGCTGACATCGTAGATCGCATCATAATCGCGGCGCGGATCGGCGTCGGGATCAACGACCGTGTAACCTGCCGCGCCGGATGCGCGGCTGGCATTCTTTTCCCAAACGACCGGCGGCTCGCCACCGCGCGCAATTGCGATGCGCGCAAGAAGGCGGCCGAGCACGCCATGCCCCACAATCAATTCTGGAAGACGCGCGCCTTGTGCTGCGAGCGCATGGTAGGCCGTAGCAGCGAGCGCAAACAGCACACCATCTTCGCCAAGCGCATTGTCAAATCGCATCGTGCGCTTTTCAGCGACGACGAGCGTTGAAGCCGCGCCACCGAAAAGACCGCGCACATCGCCGAAACACCGAGCGCCCGGCACGAATACCCGATCTCCAATGCGAGACCGTGCGTTGCGTCCAGCTTCGACAATGCGTCCGGCGGATTCATATCCGGGAACGAGCGGGTACCCCATGCCCGGAAACGGCGGCATGTCGCCTGACCAAAGCAGACGCTCCGTCCCAGTCGAAATCCCGCTCCATTCGATGTCGACGACGACCTCGTCGTCCGCAGGCGAAGGCAATGGAAGTCGCCGCAACGAGAGGCGCCTTGGCTCCTCGAGAACGACCGCGACAATGCTCTTCCCCTGATCAGCCATTTTTGATGCGGCTTTCGATGGTTTTTGAGGACGTGACACACATCCTGTGCGTCACTTTAGACGGACATCTTATGATGTCAAGGTCGCTTTACGCTTTTTGCTGTTTACGGAAGCGCTCACGAGTCCGCACTGCAGCGGAATGGCGGTCGCGTGTTCGCGAATATCTGCGAAGCCGGCGGCCGATAGCATGTCCGTCAACTCGCGCGCCGTACGCGCCTGCCCGCGGCCCATCGCCAGCAGATAGAAGCCGAAATAGGCATCCCCGACGGTCGCACCAGAGGCTGCCCAGCCATTGGCTCGGCAATCAACAGCGTGGCACAATCATCCATGCCGGCCCGGATGCGACGCAATAACTGCATGACCGCGGCGTCGTCGTGATCGTGAACAACGCGAACGAGCGAGACAAGATCGGCGCCGCGCGGCAGCGCGTCTTTAAAGAAATCGCCGCCGATGGCGGTCGCACGACCACCCAAACCGCGTGCGAGGAAATTCTCGCGCCCGCGATCCGCGACGGGCGGGACATCAAATAGCGTTAGATCGATAGTTGGGACTCGATCGGCGACGGCCATCAGGAAGGTGCCCTCGCCGCCGCCAATGTCTAGGATCCGGCGATGGCGGTGGAACGGATAAGCGTCGATAATTTGCGCGGCAACGAACGTCTGCGATTGCGACATCAGTTGCGTGTAGCTCGCAACGTCCGTTGCCGTCAGCGCGTTCGGATTATCAGTACAGTAGGACCAATAGTGGGACAACTCTGTATTACGCTCCTCACCACGCAGCAGCGCCACGGGATCGGCAAGATCGCGATAGAGCAAAGCATGGTGCGCGATCATGCTTAGGATGCCCGGATTTCCGGCGATCGCCGCACCGCGTGGGCCGAGGCAGTAGCGATCTGGCGAGATTTGGGTGACGAGCTTCAACGATTGCGCTGCGCGCAGCAGGCGCTCCGCCGGCTCCAATTTCAGCCCCATACGCCGCGCAAGATAAGGAAGCCTGCGCGAACCACCGAGGAGATGCTCGAAAAGCCGGAGCTGCACGCAAGCAAACAGGACTTGCGAATAGACGAATCCGGCGACGAGATCGAAGGAATCGCGTGCCGCATAACGCGCAACGCTGCGCGAAAACGGCAATTTAGCAGCCCAATATTGGAAGTTCTGGCTCGTCAGTATGCGATTGCGGAGATCACACCACCGCTCAGCCAACGGCGCGGTCCATCGGCGCTCTGACACGGCCGGGCTCTCCAGCATGAAGCATGCTCCTCCGCGTTTAAGCCGCCCGGCGCGCCAGCTCCTCAGGCAGGAAGCGACTCGATTGCGCGAGGATCGTATTGCGCAACTCCGCGGCTCCAGGGCACGCAGGGATCGAGTCGATGGCGTTCTTTAGAAGGTCCTTGAGGCGCGCCACGGCACCATCGAGACCAAGCTCGCGCAATGCATTCGGCCGTCCAAGCCGGGCGTCCTGACCGCACGGCTTGCCCCAGGCCTCCGGGTCGGCCAGCATGTCTTGGATATCATCCGCGACCTGATAGGCTTCACCGATGCGCTCACCAAGGATCACCCACGGTTGAGGTTCATAACCGGCAGCGATCGCACCCGACGCCGTCGCAGCCGCAAATAGAGAACCCGTCTTCTGACGATGATACGCATCCAGCGCGATAGCGGGCTCACACTCCCACGCCTGCCCCGCGATGATGCCATGCGACATCCCGGAGAAACGCGACAGATTGAGAATCAGCCCGGACAGCCGTTCGGGCCTTGCGAGCGCCGCCACAGCAAGGACTTCGAATGCCTGCACGATCAACGCGTCACCAACAAGGATTGCTTCGCATTGGCCGTGCGCGGCATGGACCGATGGCTTACCCCGCCGCGTCGCTGCATTGTCGAACGCCGGAAGATCGTCGTGCACAAGAGATCCGCAGTGCATCAGCTCGATCGCCACCGCGGCCGCATCGGAAATCTGAGGCTGATCGTCCCCACAGGCTTGAGCGACAGCTAAACAGAGCCGCGGCCGAATGCGTGCGCCACCGGGAAAGACGGCGTAACGTATCGCCGCGGCAAGTTTGGGAGGACTTTCTGGGACCTCCGCCCGCTTGAGGGCCGCTTCAAGTGCCTGCTCAATGCGCTGAGTGACATCCATAGAAGACCTCTCACGAACGAAGCTGTAAATTCGTCTGATCGAAAACTAGTGTCAATTAGTATAGACACTTTTGTTGTAAACCTGCAATCCCGTTATTGGGTTTCGTTGGGCGAAGAAGTTTCGAGGCGCGGTTTCTGCGCAATCGCTCGAATACGCCGCCAATCTCGCATCTGCGAATTCGCGAATTTACGATATCATCGTCGAGATTTCTGCGCGTGCGGATGTGAATTTCAGTCGCCATCGGCGAACAGGGTGGGGAGCTTGGAGCAAACTGCAGATCACGCCGTACAGCCGAAGTTCAACATTCCCGTCGGACAGAATGGCTACGCGTGGTGGTACGCCGATGGGCTGAGCGACGACGGCCAGCACGGCTTCACTGTCATCGCAATGATCGGCAGCGTGTTCTCTCCATACTACGCCGCCGCGCGCCGCAATGGCGTCGGCGACCCGCTCTATCACGTCGCGATGAATGTTGCTTTGTACGGCGCAGGGGGCAAACGATGGGCGCTTACCGAACGCGGCCGTAGCGATCTTACCACTTCGGAATCGATGTTGCGCATCGGGCCGAGCGAAATGACATGGGACGGCACCAGCTTAACGATAGTAGTCGACGAGATTACCGTCCCGTTTCCGCGTCGGATTCGCGGTACGATAAAACTGATACCGACGGCGATTCAGCCTCTGCAGTTCGCGCTCGACAGCGGCTCGCAACATTTTTGGCAGCCGATCGCGCCAATCGCACGCGCTGAAGTCAACATGACAGCGCCCGCGCTGAACTGGCATGGCCACGCATATTTCGATCATAACCGTGGCACGGTTCCGCTCGAGACGACGTTTCAAAGCTGGCATTGGTCGCGCGCAAACACCGGCGCCACATCGACGATTTTCTATGACGTTACGCCGCGCATCGGGCTTCCGCGCAGCATCGCCCTTGAGATCACGCGCACCGGCCGGGCGCGCGCGGTCGAGCCGCCACCGGTGGCGGCCCTTCCATCGACAGGGTGGTTGATCAATCGCGCAACGCGCAGCGATACGTCGGTTCAGCCGCACATCGTTTCGACGCTGGAAGATACGCCGTTCTACGCCCGCTCAATCGTGTCGAATGGCATTGCGGGCATACGGTCCACGTCCATGCATGAAAGCCTGAACCTGGATCGCTTCCGTATGCGCGTCGTGCAAGCCATGCTTCCATTTCGCATGCCACGGCGCGCGCGCTAATCGCTGGCGGATTTGCTATCGCGCGTTTCGCTTTCGCGCACTTCCCGCTCATCCCGTTGACGGTCGAGGCGCCGTCCCTGCCATTCAAGGATCAACCAGCCCGCGGCGAACGCAAGCACGATGGCAAGCTCCATGAACGCCAACGGCCAATTGCTCACAATTCATCCTTGCGAATGCGATCCGCTCGCTGCCGGTCATCGCGCAGACTGCGATTGACGGAGATCAGCTGATAGATCCCGAATGCGAGCACGATGCCAAAGAAGGCAATCATTTCTATGAGGCCGACTGACATGGCAGCACCGCCTTTCGTAGTTATCCGGCGGCGGCGCTAAGCGCGCACCGCCGAAACACCTTCGTCGATGCCGCGACCGAGCGCGGCGAATACCGATTTTACGATTCCTTCGGCATCTAGTCCGGCGCGCGCATACATGAGTTCTGGCTTGTCGTGATCGATGAAGATGTCAGGCAGTATGAGCGTGCGTACCTTCAGTCCGCGCTCAAGCAATCCCGCTTCCGCGAGGTAATGCAGAACATGGCTTCCGAAGCCGCCGATACTGCCCTCTTCGATCGTAATTAGCACCTCGTGCTCGCGCGCGAGGCGGGCGATCAAATCCCGGTCGAGCGGCTTCATGAAGCGCGCGTCGGCAACCGTTGCTGACAAGCCGAAGGTCGCCAATTGATCGGCCGCCTTCAAAGCTTCGGCGAGCCGCGTGCCAAGCGAAAGGATCGCGACGCTCGAGCCTTCGCGCACGACGCAGCCTTTACCGATCTCGAGCGGAATGCCGCGCTCCGGCATGGCGACGCCAGTACCTTCGCCGCGCGGGTAGCGGAATGCGGACGGCCGGTCATCGATCGCGGCGGCTGTGGCCACTATGTGTTTCAACTCAGCTTCGTCTGACGCTGCCATAATTACGAAATCCGGCAGGCATCCGAGATAGGCGAGATCAAATGAGCCGGCGTGCGTCGGTCCGTCGGCACCGACGAGCCCGGCGCGATCGATTGCGAACCGAACCGGCAGGCGCTGGATCGCGACATCGTGCACAACTTGATCATAGCCACGCTGCAAGAAGGTCGAATAGATCGCGGCGAATGGCTTCATGCCTTCCGATGCAAGTCCTGCGGCGAATGTCACTGCATGCTGCTCGGCAATTCCAACATCGAACGCGCGTGCGGGAAATTCCTTCGCGAAGCGATCGATTCCAGTACCTTCCGGCATGGCGGCCGTGACGGCGATGATGCGCTCATCGTGGCGCGCCTGCTCGATAAGGCTATCTGCGAAAACACGCGTATAGGCGGGCGCTGCAGGCTGCGGCTTCACCTGCGCGCCGGTGACGACGTTGAATTTCGCGACACCGTGATACTTGTCTGCCGAGGCCTCGGCAGGTCCGTAACCTTTGCCCTTTTGCGTCACGACATGGACCAGGATCGGCGCCTGATCGCTGTCACGAACGTTCTTCAGAACCGGCAGAAGCTGATCGAGATCATGACCGTCGATCGGGCCAACGTAATAGAAACCGAGTTCTTCGAACCAGATGCCGCCGGACCAGTAGGTCCGCGACATCTCCTCGGCGCGCGCGGCGCGGCGCTCCCACTTTTTCGGGAGCTTCTTGGCGAGTTGCTTGGCGATATCGCGCAAGTGAATATAGGTGCCACTCGAGACCATGCGCGTCAGCGCTTTCGAGAGCGCGCCGGTCGGCGGCGCGATCGACATGTCGTTATCGTTCAGGATGACGATCAAGCGCTCGTCGCGCGCGCCGGCATTGTTCATCGCCTCATAGGCCATGCCGGCGCTCATGGCGCCGTCACCGATCACGGCGATGACGCTGTTCTTTTCGCCCTTCAAGTCTCGCGCGACCGCCATACCAAGCCCGGCGGATATCGACGTCGAAGAGTGTGCTGCGCCGAATGGATCGTATTCACTTTCGGCGCGCTTCGTAAATCCTGACAATCCGCCGCCTTGGCGCAGGGTGCGGATCCGATCGCGGCGGCCCGTCAAAATTTTGTGCGGATAGGCTTGATGACCGACATCCCAGATGATGCGATCACGCGGCGTGTCGAAGACCCAATGCAAAGCGACAGTGAGCTCAACCACGCCCAGCCCAGCGCCGAGGTGGCCGCCGGTGTGCGAGACAGCGTCAACCATCTCGGATCTCAGTTCGTCAGCAAGCTGACGCAGATCGGATTCCGGAAGCCGTCGCAAATCTTGCGGCACAGTTATTTTGTCGAGGAGCGGCTTGTCTTGAGGCAATGGCCGAGGCGTTTGCGTGCCCATCGTCGTCACTCCCAACTGCTGCAGCTAGGTGCGCTGCGCTTCGCCAGCAAAATTTTCAAAACCGGAGCCGCCAGCAGCCGCCGTCTGCCGGTCGCGCCGCTCCAGGCCCTCTAAGAGTTCGATCAGATGCAATGCCTGCGTATGGAGATCCCACCACTTGAATGGCGGAGGCTCGGCGTGCGCGGGTAACGGATTCGCGGGCAAAGCAGAAACTGCGTCGACCAGAAAACGGCTCGCTTCGAACATCGTGAAGCGGCTCGCGTTGTTATATCGGGGTGGCGCAAGGATCGCCCGCGCGAGAACTTCAAACTTGCGCGATTTGCTGACGACAGCCCGCGCATCAACGCTATTCATGCCGCGCCGACGGACCTGCTCGCCGATCTCCGCGTATAAAGTTCGCGCTGCGCGTATGCCGCGGCGGCAATCGATCGGCAGCTCCGCGATGCCGCTGTCGGCGCGTGCATAGAGCTGATCAGCAACATCCAGAACCCGCCCGATGACGCGCGCAATCTGCGACGTAAAACGCGGCGCAGCCATCCACGCATCGGGATCGACGCCTTCCTCTCGGCACCAGGCAAGCGGAAGATAAAGCCGCCCAGCGCGCGCATCCTCGCCGACGTCGCGCGCGATGTTCGTCAACTGCATCGCCAAGCCGAGCTCTGTCGCTCGCGCGAGCGTCTCGCTATCGCGCCGCTCCATGAGCAGGCACATCATCGCGCCGACAGTACCTGCGACGCGCGCCGCATAACCAAGAAGATCGTCGATCGTTTCATACCGGCGTTGGGCCACATCCCAGGTGAACCCTTCGATCAGAGCGTCGGGTACGGCGCGCGGAATGACATACGCAGCGACCGTCGCTGCAAACGCGCGATCGTAAGGCGTATCGCTTGGGTAGCCGGCGTAGGCTGCAGAAATACGCTCGCGCAAAGCCGCGATCGCAGCGCCGTCGCCGCCGGCCACATCAATGGCGTCGTCGGCGACGCGACAGAACGCATAGAGCGCGCATGCGGGCGCGCGGATGCGATCCGGCAATAGAAATGACGCCGCGTAGAACGACTTGGAGCCTGTGCGCAGCAGCGCGCGGCAAGCGTCGAGGTCATCCGGCCGGATCGCAAGAACGTTAGTTGGCGCCACTTGCCGGGCCGGCTCCCGGGCTGCGTGATCGCGTGGACACTTACGATCGGCCGAGCTTATCGGCGATATCGGCGGCTCTATGGTGACGCCATCGAGTGTCCACATAACTTGACATTAAATGCTGTAAATCGAATTGTCGCAAGAGCAAAACAGTCGTTATGCCGTCAATTGTTTTTTGCGAGCCCCGCACGCCGTTCAATCAAGCGCGAAATGAGCGTGGGGTCTTCTTCATGGGCCAAGTGCCCGAGGCCAGGAAGCTCGACGATCTCGGCGTTGTGCAGATACTTCGCGGCAGCAACGGCGTCCGATGAGGGGATGGCACGATCACTTTGCCCGGCTACCAAGGTCACGGCCGTTTTGAGTGTGGGCAGATCGCGCAGCAACGGCGCGAGATCCCAATTTGCCATCATTGCAAGCGTGGCCCCGACATGGCTCGGACTTTGAAATAGCCGGGCATAAAGCGCGACGTCTTCCGGCGATGGCCGGCTGCCTGTTCCTTCAAGCAGACGCTCAACGGCGCTTCTGCTGGTCGCTCGCCACGCGAAAAAGCGCGGAAGAAACGGTTGCAGAGCCAGGAATTTGGCGAGCGGCTTGAACACTTGTCCTGCCACGCCTCGAAAAGGAAGCAGCGCGCCGTTCAAACTTATGATTGCGCGCGGACGGATGCCGCCATCGATTGCGGTGCGCATGACCACGGCCGCTCCGGCCGAATGACCGACTGCGATGCTTGGCTCTAGGTTTATCGCCCCGATCAATACAGCCAACGCCTGCGCCATGCCGTGCAGCGTCATCTGGGCGTCGGGCAACCGCTCGGTGAAGCCATGCCCCGGCAAATCGGGTGCGACTACGGTGAAATGCGGCGCCAAATCGGCGATCACCCCACGCCAAGAATGGGTCGATGCACCCGTGCCGTGAACGAGCAGAACAACCGGACCAGAACCAACAACCTGCACATGCCATCGCAGTCCACCGGCATCGACAAACTGGCTATGCGTACTATTCGGCCAACTCGGTGCATCGCGTTTCCAATTCAGGTCTGATGCCATCCCCGCGCTCGCCGATTTCTGGCAATCCATGGTTACATTGGCGTACATCGTACATCAACCTGACGCATGACGAACGGCGGATGATAGCGACACCGCATCAGCGTGCGGGAGCGGCAAGTAGGTGGCACCCATGGCGCCGGCGAACGTGCGGGATTCAAGGCCGGCATGGGTCGACGTATCGATAACGATCGATGGAATGCCTTCTGCCTTCAGCGCGCGCGCCGCCGCCAGCGCATCACTGATCGCCGCGGGGCGGCCGGCCAACCCTTCACGATTTATGTTGGCGCGACCATCGGTCAGAAAAACAAGTGTTGGCGTCTGCCCCTTGAGCAGAACGGAGCGGCCGAGCGCGCGGGCTTCATCGGTTGCGATCGCGAGCGGCGTTCCGCCACCACCCGGCAATCCGGCGAGCGAGCGCTTCGCACGAACGAGCGACCGTGTGGGTGGCAGCAATAGGTCGGCACGCTTGCCGCGAAAGGCAATCAGCGCCACCTGATCCCGGCGCGCGTAGCAATCGGCCAACAGTAACTCGACTGCACCCTTCGCCTCTGCCAAGCGATGCAGCGCTGACGATCCGGATGCATCGACGACAAAAATCGTAGCCGTCTCGGACTGATGTTTAAAGCGGCGAATGCGGAAATCATCGCGCCGAACTTCGAGACGCGGGACAGGCGCAGTATCAGTCGACGCGACCCACGACTGTCTATTCTGACGGTCACGTTTGCGAACCGCTTGCCAAGGCGCCGCTGCGCGAACCGTTTCCAGCAAATCAAGCGTGCCGCCAGAGCGTGGATCACCGCGGCGCGATCCGTCGCGACGACCCCGCCGGTGGCGCGCCGATTTTACTGCGCCCGAATGACCAGACTTCGCTTTCGCCTTCCGAAGCGCCGCAGACCGCTGCAGATTTTCGAGAAGCCCTGGCGGCAACGCGGCGCGCGCTGCGGCCAACAACAACTCCTGCAGTTCCGGCTCCTCGGGTTGCACATTGTCATCAGATGAAGCCTGCGCGCCGTCGGCCGGCGGTGGTGTCGACGGCTCTTGTTGCGCGTCGGCGCTGTCATCCGCTGGAACCTGCGTGGCGCGCGGAACCAACACAAGCCGGACGGCGGCCTCAAGGTCTTCGCGATCCACGGCGGTACGGTCATTCAAGACGGCGAACGCGCGCGCGATGTACACCGCGTGAATCGGCGCACGCAGCGATGCGATGCCAAACGCGATGGAAAGCGCGCAAAGCGCCTCGATCTCCGCATCTTGGATCGTGACGGTACCGAACGCGCCTCGCGCGATCCGATGAAACGTCGGATTAGTACCGCTATCCGTGACCGAGAACGGAATGGCATCGAGATCGACCACCATTGCAAGCCGGTCGCCGAGCAGCGAGGCAACCGGCGCGTCGTCGCCGCGGCTTTCATCGAAAGCGATGACACCGAACTCGGCCGCGTTGGTCGCCGTCACGCCATCGCGCTCAACGCGAACGACAGCATCGTCAAGCGCTCCGGCGATCGCCGACAGGGTGGTCGCACCGGCGCGCTCAGCGCTCGGCAGAATAAGAATACCTCCATTCGTCTCCGCAAGCAGACCGTGTTCCGCAATGGTACGGCCATTGACCAGCGTAGCGGCCAAATCGAGACCGCCAATCAAACGGCCCTCGGACACGTCAATAGGGACGCGACGCCTCGGCATTGCGTCATCGATGGAACCGCTCAGCAAAGCGAACCAGCGGTCGCGCACGGGACCGCTTTGACCTCGGACAATAATGCCACCGCAGCGGCTTGGCGCGAGCGCAAACAACGATGCCGCCAGCACCGCATCATCCCAGCGCGCAATCGCGCTCTCCAGGTGATGCCGGTCTAGCGCTGCTGCCGTCATGCCATGTGCCGTTCGCCGGATGTGCCGAAGAGTTCATGGACGGCACGCTCGACGCGAACGCTCGCCGTCGCCTCATCCAGCGGATTACGACGCAAGCGATGACCAAGAACCATCGGCGCCACTTTACGCAACTGCGAGTCGCCGACCTCAAAGTCGCCTTCGAGTGCTGCGAGCGCGCGCGCAGCCCGCATCATCGTCAATTCTCCTCTCAGACCGTCAGTGCCGATTTCGAGGCAGAGCGACGTCGCTCGCTCAAGAGCGTGGTCAGGCACGACGACCTCGGCCAGCCGATTGCGTGCAGCGCTGATCTGATCGCGAATTTCGGCTTCTTTGCCGCTCCATGCCGCGATGAAAGCGTCGGGATCGCGGTCATAAGCGTCGCGGCGGCGTATGACTTCGACGCGCGTCTTGATATCGTCGGGTGTGCGCACTTCAACAGACAGGCCGAACCTGTCGAGCAACTGCGGGCGCAACTCCCCTTCCTCCGGGTTGCCGCTACCGACCAGCACAAATCGCGCCGGATGCCGAACAGAAATGCCATCGCGTTCGACGATGTTTTCGCCAGATGCCGCAACGTCAAGCAACACATCGACCAGATGATCTTCGAGCAGGTTGACTTCGTCGATGTAAAGGAAGCCGCGATGCGCGCGCGCGAGAAGTCCCGGATCGAAGACCTTCGCGCCACTCGTCAACACATGCTCGAGGTTGAGCGCGCCCACGACCCGATCCTCGGTCGCGCCAAGCGGAAGATCGACGACGGGAACTGCCATGCGCTGCGCCGCTTCGGACGGCGCTTCGGCCAACGTACCGCACGCCTTACACCCACGCGACGGCGGACAAGGGCTTTCAGGTTCCGAATTGAACGCGCAGCCGCCAATTGCGAGCATAGGCGGTAGCAATGATGCGAGGGCACGCACCGCAGTTGATTTTCCCGTGCCTCGATCACCGAAAACCAGAACGCCGCCAACCGTCGGATCTATGGCGGCAATCAGGAGCGACAATTTCATGTTGTCCTGACCGACAATTGCAGAAAACGGGAATGCTTTTGGCATCGTGGTTGCGCCCCCGGGAAGGCCTTTTCAAGCAGTTAGAAGAAAAGCCAGCCCCGCCTTATGTCATTTCTTTATTACATAAATGGATGTCCAACCTAATGGTCACTTGCTTCGTACCACGGCCGGCATGCGCCGTCACGCGCTTTGACATCATTGTCGCTGGGATAATGAAGACATTGCCGGATGCGAAGTGGCGCACCGGCAAGTCCGCTCAAAAAAGCTGCTACCGCAGTGCAATAGAATAGTCGCGTAGCACGTTGGCTTCCAATTGCAGCTCTTCGAGACGGTGATTGAGCACATCTCCGATACTGACAAGACCACACAAGTCGCCGTTCTCCGTAACGGGTAAATGGCGAAAGCGCCGCTTAGTCATGAGTTTTGCGACGCCGAACAGGCTGTCCTTCGGCGAGCACGTTACGACACCCGACGTCATAAAGGTCGTAACCGGCTTTGAGAGCGCGTCGCAGCCTTCGATTGCCAAGCCCCGGACGACGTCTCGTTCGGATATGATTCCGGCCAGCGCACCGCTATCGCTGAGCACTACCATCGCGCCAATCTTGTCCTCGAGCAGACGTCCAACAAGAGTCCGCATACTGTCGCCGGTACGCACTGATTTCACCGACGAGCCCTTAGCGGACAGTATGTCTTGCACGATCATGGCATAACTCCATTTCTAGATTTCGATGTTCACACTCCTGCCGTCTCTTCCCTGACGGGTCGTCGCTGCGACGGCTGTCATCGGTCAAGCGCGGGCTCACGCACGCGCGCTTTTTGCTTTTTGCCGATGAGGTTGCCCATGACGGTCGCTGTATCGAGCATGCGATTGGCGAAGCCCCATTCGTTGTCGTACCAGGCGAGCACACGCACCATGCGGCCGTCGATGACAGTGGTTGCCGCCAGATCGACGATGGCGCTCGCAGGATTGTGATTGAAGTCCGACGACGCCAGCGGCACCTTGTTGACCTGCAAAACACCATTGAACGACTTTTGCGCTGCGGCGCGCTCGAACGCGCGGTTGACTTCTTCCGGCGTCGTTTTCGCTGAAATATCGACCTTAAGATCGATCAGGCTGACGTTCAGCGTCGGCACGCGGATAGCCGCGCCTTCAAGCCTGCCCATCAGGCGCGGTAGAACCAATCCAACGGCTTTGGCAGCGCCCGTCGATGTCGGGATGAGATTTGAGTAGGCGGCGCGCGCCAGCAAAAAGTCCTGATGAAATGCGTCAAGCGGGCGTTGATCACCCGTGATCGCGTGCACGGTTGTCATGAAGCCACGCTCAACGCCCAGCAAATCATCAAGCACTTTGACAACCGGCACGAGGCAGTTCGTTGTGCACGACGCATTGGATACAATGACGTCGTCGCCGGTCAGCTCGTGATGATTAATGCCGTAGACGATCGTCGCGTCGGCGCCGCGCGAGGGCGCTGAAACCAGAACACGCTTCGCGCCCGCTTCGATATGGGCGGTGGCATCATCCCGGCTGCTCAGACGGCCCGTGCACTCGAAGACAATATCGACATCAAGCTCGCGCCAGGGCAGCTTGCGCGGCAGGACTTCCGTAAAAACGGCAACGTCGAAACCGTTCGCGCGAATGCGGCCGTCGCTTGCAAAGACATCTGCGCCGAGCAGTCCGTGGACCGTATCGTGCTTGAGCAGGTGCGCGTTGACCTCAGCCGAGCCGAGATCGTTGATCGCCACAAACGTCAGATCCTTGCGGCCACTTTCGATGGCGGCGCGCATGATTAATCGCCCGATACGTCCGAACCCATTGATGGCCACGCGCCATGTCTTCGTCATCCAACCCTCGCAATCTGTGTTTGTTGATCAATTCGTGTCGGCAATACCCATCGATCTCATCGTGTACGCAGCACTTGATTGTTCGGTTTGACGGGGTCCGTTTGCAGCGCAAAAAGCGCATTGGACCGACGCGCGCGGATCATGCGGCCGTTGGCGCGGCTAATAAATTTGTTTAATTTGTCGCCCTATGAAAGAAAAAGTGAATGACATCTCGACGCGAGATCTCACGCTGAAGCAACTCAATGTTCTGGCTGCAATCGCACGCACGGGGAAAATTACCGCGGCGGCTGATGTGCTCGGCGTAACGCCGCCGGCGGTCACCGCGCAGCTTAAATTACTTGAAGTCCAAACGGGCACGGCCCTCTTTGACCGCACGCCAGCAGGGATGCGCATGACGGATGCCGGGCGCTACGTCCTCGGCATTCAGTCGCGCATGCAGTCGCTGCTTGATGAGTGTCGCGATGGGCTGATGGAAATGCGGGGGCTAAGCCGGGGACGGATTGTCATTGGGGCTGCGAGCAACGCCAAATACTTTGCGCCGCGTATCTTGGCAGCCTTTGCAAAAACGCACGCGGCGGTCGATATCGATCTCACGATTGCCAATCGCCAGACAATTGCGGCTGCACTTGAAGAACTGCGCATCGATATCGCAATTATGGGACGTCCCGTTGATATGGCGACGTTCAACGGAGAAATTCTCGGACCGCATCCTCACGTTTTCATTGCAGCGCCCGGTCATCCCCTCGTGCGCCGCAGTCGCCTTGCCCTAGAGGACTTGGCTTCGGAAACTTTGCTGCTGCGGGAACGTGGATCAGGAACGCGCCTTTTGCTTGAGCGCATACTCTTGAACGCGCAAGTCGAGATGCGCGCCAGCATGCAGATCGGCGATAATGAGGCCGTCAAACAGGCCGCAATTGCCAATCTCGGAATTGCATTCGTTTCGGCACACACCATCTCGGCCGAAGTCGCCGCAAAGCAGTTGGCTATTCTGCCCTTACAAGGATTTCCGATCATCCGGCAGTGGTATGCGGTTCATGCGAAGTCAAAAGCACTCATGCCGGCAGGTATCGCGATGTGGAATTTCTTGACGACCGAAGGCAGCGCTTATCTGCCGGACGCAGCGAAGAGCGCAAGACTTGCTACTTCTGCCACCTGATTGCGAGATCGGCGGCGTGTGCAAGCAGGCCGACGATTAGAAATGCTGCCGTGACATGCCAATGATCATCGGCGAGCGCGGAACGGAACGCGAGAAATAACGCGGCGCCAGCCGCAAGATTGGTCCAGACCGCGCGCGGCTCCATGCCGATGCCTTTTGCGCGATAAAGCAAAGTGAGTGCGATGCCCTCCACAGCCATGAGCACGAGCACCACATCGGCTATCTGGCCAGTCGCAAACAGGTGCTCCAACGCGAGCTACTCCAGGTCAGTTCGACAAGGGTCATGAGCGGTGAGTCGGGACGATGCCCGCCAAGTGCGCAAGGTCTTTGATGAAAATTTTGACATGCGCGATTGGCTTGGTCCGCACGAGTTCTTTGTGCATGTACGATTGCCAGGTGAGCGACTGAACGTCCTTGTCGGCGCACATACTGACAAAGCGCTCGCGGCGCTTATCGTTGCGGTACCAAAAGTGCTGCATCACGCCAAGCACCCAGAATACGGTGCGATGCGCTGTCATGAAGCGTTTGCGCGCCGTCGCGAGTGCCCGCGCGTCGCCGGTCTTTAAGAACTGCGCGACGGCGTCGGCCACAAGCCTTCCCGAATACATCGCGTAATAAATCCCCTCGCCCGATGCCGGTGCGACGACGCCAGCCGCGTCGCCTGCAACGATGACATCGCGGCGGTTGTCCCAGCGCTTGAGTGGCTTCAACGGGATCGGCGCCCCTTCCCTGCGGATCGTTTCGACGCCGGTCAGCCCGGATGCGGTTCGCAATTCGCGGACGGCGGCCTTCAGCGAGAACCCTTTGTTTGCACTGCCGGTGCCGACGCTGACAGTTTCGCCGTGAGGGAATATCCAGCCGTAGAAGTCGGGTGAAAGGCGCGCATCATAATAGACGTCACAGCGCTTGCCGTCGAACAGCGCGGCGGCGACGTTGTCGGCTTTCTCTGGCGCGCGAACAATCTCGTGGTACGCGAAGACGAACTTCGTTCTGACATCTGGTAGCGCTTGCCGGGCAACGGCTGACAGCGCACCATCGGCACCGACAACGCAACGCGCGCTTGCGGACACTTTCGTGCCATCCTTCGCTGCAAACGTGACGACAGACATTCCAGAAGCGTCGCGCGACAAGGTTTGGAACGTCCCCGACAACCGCACGGCACCGGATGCTGCCGCGCGCACGCGCAACCACTCATCGAATTCTTCTCTGTCGACCATGCCGACGTACCCCGTGCCGTCGATCGGCATGTCGACGCGCCGCGCCGATGGCGAGACGATGCACGCCGCTTTGACTTCGGCGACGAGCAATGAACGCGGAATGTTGAAGTCTTTGAGGAGGCGGGGCGGCACCGCGCCGCCGCACGGTTTGATGCGGCCGCTCTTGTCAAGCAACATGATCTTGTGGCCAGCTTCGGCAAGTTCGTGCGCAACGGTCGCGCCCGTTGGGCCGCCACCGACGACGACGCAATCATAAGACTCGCGTGCGGCGCTCGCGTCAGACATGGGCGCCCGCCTGTGTCACGTGTGAACGATTGTCCTGAGCCGCGTTAGCGTCGACTGACGCAGTGGCGTTGACGGCGAGCAATGCAGCGACCGCAAATAGGCAGGCCTCAATCGCAAAAACGACGGCATAGGCCGTGCCGGGCGTCTCCACAGCATGGCGCAAAATGTCGACCGCAAGCGTTCCAAGGAATCCGCCTGCTCCGAAGGAAAGCGCCTGAGCCGCGCCGAAGATGCCCATGCGCATGCCTTCGCGCTTATGCGTGCCTGTGTCTGCAAGTGCCATCATCGAACCGATCGCCGCGACAGCGTACGCCCCATTTGCAAATCCGAGCCCGAATGCGGCGGCCTTGAGCGCGACGACATCCGCAGTCATCCCCGCCGATACGAGCGCGAGCAACGCCGCGGCGGACGCCCAGCATCCCGCGACTGTCCATGCCCGCAGGCTGCCGAATCCGATACGAGGATTGGTCGCGAGCGCGACCATCAGCATGCCTGCGAACACACCGCCGTTCTGCAGTCCGGCGAGCTTCGTCGATTGCCCCGGCGTCATGCCGAACACGATCCCGGCGAACGGCTCCAAGATCAAATCCTGCATGCTGTAGGCCAGCATCGATACGAAGATAAAAATCGCAAAACGGCGCGGCGCGGGCTCGTTCCAGACCTCAACGAATGACTGCCGGAACGACGGCTTGACTGTGGTTGTGTCGCGCGCCGGCATCTCTGCCCGCGCGGGCGCGTTCGCATCTTCAAGATTGTAAAGCGCCGCCGTGGCCACGAGAAACGCCAGCGCAGAAACCGCTGACGCAACAACGATCAGCCGCGTTGGCGTGAACGGGTCCAGAAATGATCCGGCCGTTACGGTTGTGACGATGAAGCCCGCAATCATCATCATCCACACGATGGTGGCTGCGGCGGCACGGCGTTCGCTTGAGACGTGCGTCGCCAGCATCGTCAGCAGATTTGTCCCTGTCGCGCCGACACCGACGCCGACAAGCGTGAACGCGAAAACCGCGAGCGCAAAACCGGCATAAAAGTTGTAGGTCATCAGCGCTGTTGCGACGGCCGCGCCTGCGCCGCCGAGCGCGAGAAGGGCCATGCCGCCGATGATCCACGGCGTGCGGCGGCCTCCGACATCCGAGCCATAGCCCCAGCGCGGACGAAGAAACTGCAGCGCGTAATGCAATGTCACCAAAATCCCCGGGATCATTGCAGCGAGAGAGAGTTCGACGACCATGACGCGGTTGATCGTTGACGTCGTCAAGACAACGATCGCACCGAGCGAGGTTTGAACGAGACCCATGCGGACGATTGACAGCCAGCTCATGGACTGGGTTGTCATGGCGTAACTCCTAGGATCGAACGAACGGCAAACGCGCTCGCGAGCATTCCAAGAACAAAGAGCGTGACGCCAGTCGCATTGTACCAGGGCGCCAGTCCTCTCGGATCCGACAGCATGCGCTTCATGCATGCGAGCTGGACCAATATCAGCGCCGCAACGACGCCAGCCATGAGCAGCGCGCCCCACTGCAATAGCAGATCGACGACAATCACTTGCGGAACGGCCATTACCACGCACGCCAGCAGCGCCGCGCGTTCCGGCCCGATCTGCACGGGTATCGTGCGTACGCCCATTTGACGATCACCTTCAATGGACTTGAAGTCGTTCAACGTCATGATGCCATGTGCGCCGACACTATAGAGCGCGGCAAGTGAAAGTATCCGCCAATCCGGCAATGCGCCTGTCGCAACGAGTGCACCGGTGAACCAGGGCAGTCCTTCGTAGCAAGCACCGCAGGCGGCGTTGCCCCACCAGCCGTTTTGCTTGAGGCGGATCGGTGGCGCGCTATAGGCCCACGCCAGCAGCAAACCAATCGCGGTCGCAAGAAATCCCCACGGGCCGAGCACAGTCCCGACGACAAGCGATAGCGCCGTCATCATCCAGGCGATGATCAATCCCCAACGCCCTGGAACACGCCCTGAAGGTATGGGCCGTTGCGGCTCGTTGATGCGATCGACATCTTGATCGAACCAATCGTTGACGACCTGGCTGGTGCCGCAAACGAGCGGGCCACTGAGCAACACACCGCAAATCAGAACAAGCCAACCGATATCAGCCGCGGCAACGCCGGATGAAACCAAGCCGCATCCAAACGCCCACATCGGCGGAAACCATGTGATCGGTTTCAGGAGTTGGAGAACAGCGGCCGCGTCAGGCCGCGGATGTGTCAGCGCCGAACTTGCCATCACACAAGCGTAGGTCGCGGCGCATAGTATGTCAATTTTACTTTACATAATTTTCGATGATAAATTTTACAGTTCGCGCGCTATCGGCGGTGCGCAACGCCCGCGCGAAAATCACCGCGCGTCAGACTCCAACGTCGGAATCGAGGTCGCCCAGGCCATGACGGCGGAGCTTCGAGTACAGACTTTGCCGGCTCAGACCCAGCATATCGGCCGCCGACGCGCGATTATCGCCCGTCAATTCCAACGCCGCCTCGATGCACAGACGCTCGATGACGTCGGTCGACTCGCGCACCAGATCGCGCAACGCTACGCGACCGACAAGCTGCGTCAGCTGCTCGACAGAACGCGGAAGCTCGCGACGTCCGTTGACCAGGATATCTGGACGCCGGCTGACGCCGCGCACCGTGAACCCGAGACAAGGCTGCTCACCGCTCGTCACGGCCACGGCCGAAATCTCGACCTCTTCGGATGAATCGAATTCGCCGCGCAACAACGTGAAGAAATGCCGGACGGTTCCGTGCTCACGCAAATTGGTCACGAGCACGCTGAATTCCATCGCGTGCCGGCCGACCCACTTACCGAGCTTCTGCGACAGAACCTGCTCTAACGACCCAGCTTGAATGAGTTCGAGGAACGCATCGTTGGCCGACAGAATGTTGCAATCAAGGTCGGTGACGACAAATCCGTCGGGGAGCTTCTGCACGACGTCGAAGAGGCGCGTGCGTGATCCAGCGCTAACGTCCTGCGAGCTCGACACCATGCGGACAAGCAACAGCAGCGAGCCGTCCTGGCGAAACGCCGAAGCTGAGACAACGACTTCGGCTTTGCTGTCGGCGAGTTTCGCAGTGACGGGGTCGGCGCGCCCCGCGGCACGCACAGACGCTATATTTTCTTGAACTTTTTTGACGCTTTCAGAGTCAAAAAGCTCAGGGAACGAACGGCCGGAAAGTTTTTTGACGGGCTTGCCGAGGACGCGGCTCGCAGAGGCGTTCGCTTCGATGACCAGAGACGACATCCCGTCGACGATCAGCACCGGCTCTGACGTGATTTGGAACAACAGACGGTAGCGCGTTTCAGAATGACGGACACGGGCATACTCGCGCTCAATCGTCTGCTGGGTGTCGACAAGCCGCTGCTGTAAACTCGCCAGCGTCCTCAGATCGCGACCGACTGCTACGATGCGCCCGTCATCGCCAACCTCAACGGCGCAATATTGGACAGGAATGTCAGATCCGCGTGGCGATGGGTGATTGACCTGCCGCCAGCGCGGCGTCGCACTGCTGGATGCATGCTTGATCAGATCTTCGACTTTTACGCGGCTCTCGGATGTGACGACGTCTTCCCAGCGTTGGCCGAGCCAATCGTCGAATCCATGCTTTGCAAGATCGCTGTCCGCGAATGCGACGTCGCGGATAACGCCCTTTTTGTCGATGATCAGGGCGATATCGCCTGCGGCGGCGATCAAACGGGCTGCTGCATCCGCATCAAGACTTCCCAGAGTTTTCTTGGGAGCGCGAAAATTGTCTGCTGAGTTTTGCAAGCCGCGCGGCGCCATAACGAAACCTGACCTTCAAACGACACGGCCTCTCCATGAACCGTCACATGGAGCGCAACCGCGTCGACAACCCTTCAAGCCGAACGACGGCTTGGCTTCCATCAAGATCCGTAATGTCGGCGCCAACTTGCCCGACGTACTGCGGATTCTCGTTGAAAAACCGTCCACCCACCATGACAGCGATGTCAGGATTTGCTGACGCCTTGCGGACGTCTTGGATACCCGATGCAATGCGATCCAGCAAGCCCTCGCCACTCACCGAAAACCCAGCAACGTCAAACCGTTCGCTTGAAACAAGGTTGAGCAGCTCTGACTGCGAAATGCCGAGCGGAACCCATACGTCCCATCCGGCACGCCGGAAGAACTCTTCGACGATCAAAATGCCAAGGCTATGCTGCTCACCTGGCATGGGGGCCAACAGCGCCGATTTGCCGATCGGACGGGCGCCGCCTTCGGCTTCAAAGAACGGACTAAACTCATGAACAAGCTGCTGAATTCGCGCCAGGCCAATCGTGACTTCGGAGAATGTGCAACGATCTTCGGTCCATTGTTCACCGAGATAGCGCGCAGCCGGCGTAAATAGCTGCGTGAAAATTTGCTCGAGCGTTGCACCCTGCTTTGTAACCGCATCAACAAAGGCGCTCGCGACGGCGACGTCGTGCACAACGACCAGACGCGAAAACTCTATGATCTCTGACGTCTCGAATGACCGACGCTTCTTGCGGCGAGACTTGATTTCTTCCGGACTTTGCCGGTGCGCCAGCATTAGACGCGGAATGATTTCGGTTTCGATCGTCTGCGCCAATAAAGCCTGACGGCGCTTCGATACGCTCGGAGAATAGCGATTGCTCGGCGCAGGCGCGAATACCCCGCTATCGCATCCTCCAATTTGGCTCATCACCTCTATCAGGTGCCTTGCGCTTGTCATCGGAGTGCCTCCCTCGTCCGCAGCAAAGCCCGAAAACACTGCATTTGCGCAGAAACTTCCAAGTTTGGCTGGTCGCGTCCTCACCCGTTGCGTTGTTTTTTCTAATGATGCTTGTGCACAGGAGTTAATCACGTCGCGAAAGCTCGCGCCACAACCAACTGCGATATAAAAGCGCGCCATGCGCGTCGTGTAAAGTGGAATTTACGTCAAGCTAGATTGACATTCTCATTCTCTGGTCCATAGTTCACCTCAACACGGTGACACCGCATGGTGCGTGGACGAGGGGAGACGGCACGCTATGCCTAGCGTAAGTGCTCAGCAAAACCGCAGCAAGCCTCTCTATACAGCCGAGCAACGGATGCGGCGTGACGCATCGCGCTGGACGCTCGTGCAAGGCGTTCTCGCCCCAATTCAATTTCTTGTGTTTCTGATCAGTCTCGCGCTCGTTGCGCGGTTTCTGATGACGGGCGAAGGCGCGGCCGAAGCGACTGCGTCGGTCATCGCGAAGACGCTGCTTCTCTATACGATCATGATTACGGGATCGATCTGGGAAAAGGACGTCTTCGGACATTACCTGTTCGTTGAGGCATTCTACTGGGAAGACGTATTCAGCATGCTCGTGCTGGCGCTGCACACGGCATATCTCGCTGCAGCTCTCTTCGGCCTGCTTTCTGTCGAACATCAGATGTGGTTGGCGCTCGCCGCTTACGCCGCCTACGTGATCAACGCCGCGCAGTTCGTCATCAAATTGCGCGCTGCGCGCCGTGAGATGCAAGGTTCGACTGATGCCGCTTCCGCTTCGATGCATCGTTTTGCGGAGGCCGCAGAATGACGGTGCATGTACTTCCGATCGCCGCGCCGTCCTCCGCAGGCCACTGCGCCGAGCGGCCGATCCTCCAAGAGCGCGGCCAGCGGGAAGTATTTTGCGGATTGACGGGCATCATTTGGATGCACCGGAAAATTCAAGATGCGTTCTTTCTTGTTGTCGGATCGCGAACGTGCGCCCACCTTGTGCAATCTGCCGCCGGCGTCATGATCTTCGCAGAACCGCGTTTCGCAACCGCGATCATCGATGAGCGCGATCTCGCGGGGCTTGCCGACGCGAACGACGAACTTGACCGCGTCGTAAACCGGCTCCTGGCACGCCGTCCCGAAATCAAACTTCTGTTTCTCGTTGGCTCATGTCCGTCCGAAGTCATCAAGCTCGACCTTTCGCGGGCGGCGGTACGGCTATCGCAAGTGCATGCTGGCAACGTTCGCATTCTCAACTACTCCGGTAGCGGAATCGAGACGACCTTCACGCAAGGCGAAGACGCCTGCATTGCCTCGATCGTGCCGGAGTTACCGCACGCGACTCACGATCAGTCATCGCTTCTGGTCGTTGGCGCGCTGGCAGATGTCGTCGAAGATCAGTTCGCACGCCTCTTCGCAGATCTCGGCATCAAAACCGTTCACTTCCTGCCGCCGCGCACGTCCGAACAGCTGCCGCCGGTCGGCGCCAATACAAAATTCCTGCTCGCGCAGCCTTTCCTGAACGACACGGCGCGCGCTCTCGAAGAGCGCGGCGCGACGCATTTGCCGGCCCCATTCCCGCTTGGCGCCGATGGCACAGCAGCATGGCTCAAGGTTGCGGCAGACGCTTTCGGAATTCGGCGTGAGCATTATGCGGCGACGATTGCGCCAGCGCAGAAGCGTGCACGCGCTGCACTCGAACCGCATCGCTTCCGGTTGAGCGGCAAGCGCATCTTCTTCTTTCCCGATAGCCAACTTGAAGTCCCATTGGCCCGCTTCCTCTACTCCGAGCTGGGCGTGGACCTCGTCGAAGTCGGCACACCGTATTTGCACAAACGCCACCTCGGTCACGATCTCGATGCGTTGCCGTTGTCTGCTCGCGTCGTTGAGGGACAAGACGTGGATAAGCAGCTCGATCGCTGCCGCGCTGACAAGCCAGACCTCGTGGTTTGCGGCCTCGGTCTCGCCAATCCCCTAGAGGCAGAAGGATTTGCGACCAAGTGGTCAATCGAATTGCTTTTCTCGCCCGTTCAAGGCTTCGAGCAGGCGGCCGATCTCGCTGAACTCTTCTCGCGACCTCTCGTTCGACGCACGCGGCTGGAGGTCTAGAGATGCAATTGACACTCTGGACATACGAGGGGCCGCCGCACATCGGTGCAATGCGGATCGCAACGGCGATGGACGGCGTGCATTATGTCTTGCACGCCCCGCAAGGCGATACCTATGCGGATTTGCTGTTCACGATGATCGAACGGCGCGATGCGCGTCCGCCGGTAACGTATACGACATTCCAAGCGCGCGATCTCGGCGGCGACACTGCAGAGCTGTTTAAGACGACCGCACGCAACGCTTATGAACGGTTTCATCCGGACGTCATGCTTGTTGGCGCGTCGTGCACCGCCGAACTCATCCAAGACGATCCCGGTGGGCTGGCGCAAGCCCTCGCGTTACCGATCCCCGTCGTTCCACTCGAATTGCCTGCGTACCAAAAGAAAGAAAACTGGGGCGCCGCTGAGACGTTCTATCAGCTGGTGCGCGCGCTCGCACGACCGGCTGCGGAGTCGTCAGCTGGCAAACGTCCCGGCGCGAATGCGGACAAGCGGCCTCAGTGCAACATTCTCGGACCAACGGCACTCGGCTTCCGCCATCGCGATGACATCAAAGAAATATCATCGTTGCTCGCGCAGCTTGGCATCGACGTGAATGTCATCGCGCCTTACGGCAGCACGGCTGCAGATATCGCGCGGCTCGGCGACGCAGACTTCAACGTCGTCTTGTACCCCGAAATTGCGCTGCAAGCGGCTCAGTGGCTGAAACGCAAATTCGGACAACCGTACACCTCGACCGTACCCATCGGCGTCGGCGCGACGCGCGCGTTCGTGGAAGAAGTTGCGGCGCTGACGGGCATCGATGCGCGCGCCGTCTTGGCTGCTCCGCAATCGCGGCTGCCGTGGTACTCGCGCTCCGTCGATTCGACCTATCTCACCGGCAAGCGTGTCTTCATTTTTGCCGATGCATCGCACGCCATCGCTGCCGCGCGCGTTGCAGCGAAAGAACTCGGGTTTGCCGTCGTCGGTCTTGGAACATATTCGCGCGAGTTTGCGCGTGAGGTTCGCGCAGCGGCCGAAGAGTATGGCATCGAAGCGCTGATTAAGAGCGGAGCTTTGGACCCTTTTCGTTCCTTTCCAATACTACGCCAAACTACGCTCAAGGGCTTGAAACGGTTGGAATAAATCCGCCGTGGATTACCCTTCGCTACGCCATCGTAATCCCGACATCTGATTACGTGGCGATTACGTGGACGAGCGCCAGATCATGCCGAATCAGTCAATCACATTGCGAACAATCCAGTCTGTCATACCGGACCCGCACCGCGACATTTACGTGTGGGACCCCCGCCTGAAGGGCTTCGGACTTCGCATCACGCCAAAAGGAGCACAGTCCTTTGTGTTCCAATATCGTGTCGACGGCGGGCCTGCGCGCCGCAAGACAATCGGGCCCGTTGGTAGCCCATGGACGCCTGCCACGGCACGAAAGGAAGCCGAGCGGCTGCTGGTCCAAGTCTATCAGGGCATCGACCCGGTCGAAGCCAAGCGTGAAGCGAAGCGTAAAAAGGAGACACTGAACTTTCGGACGTACAGCGAGAGGTTCGTCGAGCTCTATCTCAAGCCGAACTGGCGGGGGACATGGGGCTCGGCGAATTGCACGATCAACAACGTGTTTATTCCCCGCTGGGGCAATCGCCCCGTCCATGAGATCACCCGCGCTGACATCGTGAAGGTGCTGGACGAGTATTCCGATCGCCCGGCGCGGCGCAAGGAGATCCACTCGCTGCTGCGCAAGCTATTCAACTGGGCGACCGACCGACAGGATATCGAAGTCTCGCCGCTGGCCGGGATGAAAGCGCCAAAGGCCGTCCCTTCGCGCCGTCGGGTGCTGAGTGACGAGGAGATCGTCGCCTTGTGGAGGGCGACCGAGAATTCCGGATGGCCTTGGGGGCCCTTTGTGCGGATGCTGATCCTGACGATGCAACGGCGTCAGGAAGTTGCCGAGATGGACTGGTCCGAAATCGACCTCGATGCACGCCGATGGACCTTGCCGGCCGATCGGGCAAAGAATGACCAGGAACATGTCATACCGCTGACAAGCCTCGCTTTGGCAGAGCTGCAGCTGCTGGGCCCAAAGCGCAAGGGCCTCGTATTCACGACCACCGGCACGACCCCCGTCTCGGGATTCTTCAAGGGAAGGGCGGCGCTCCACAAAGACATGATTGCCTATCTGAAGGCGAAGCAGGTCGAGGAGGGAGGTGACCCAGCAGAGGTGGAGGTTCCGAACTGGCGGCTGCACGATATCCGCCGAACCGGCGCAACCCATCTTCAGTCGCTGAGGGTCCCCGTCGAAGTTACAGAAAGCGTGCTCAACCATATCAGCGGAACAAGGGCAGGGGTCGCGGGGATCTACAACCGCTACAAATATGACGACGAGAAGCGCACCGCTCTGGATGCGTGGGACGCGAAGCTGCAGTCACTCCTGTCGACATAGGCCAATGAAACGCCAGGTCTGATTCCAGCCCATGGCTTGCTGCGCCTCTTGGCCCACGATGAACGCAGCGGAGCAGCAGGGCAGTGCAACAAAGCAGCACCGCAAATGCCGTTGACATTTGTCAACGGAATGGCGATAAGGAGGTCGGTTGAATGGCTAGGCCACGCCATCCGAACAAGGAGATTGAAGCGGCTGTTGCCCATGCGGAAACGCTGGGCTGGCGGGTCGTTCCGATCAGTGGCCACGCCTGGGGGCGGCTCTACTGCGCTTGGGCTGACCGGGACGGTTGCATGGTCTCGGTATGGAGCACGCCGCGTAATGCGGAGAACCATGCCAAGGCTATACGACGGGATGTGGCGCGGTGCCCGCACGGGCAAGCGGAGTGAGTGAGATGAAGACGCATGAGTTCACCATTGTAGCCTCCGGCCTCGATCCCGAGGCGGACGGCTACGAAGATCGCTTCTTCGAGGCCGGTTGCGACGACGCGACGCTTTCGTTCCAGAAGGGCGTGATCATCGCCGAGTTCGCCCGTGAAGCTGTGTCATTTTCCAAAGCTGTTACAACCGCTTATAAGGATATACTCCAAACGGGTGCCAAGATCGAACGGGTCGAGCCGGATTATCTGGTGAACCTCAGTGATATTGCCGAGCGCTCAGGCCTCACCCGTCAGGCGATCTCGCTCTATACCAAGGCGGAACGGGGCTCGGGCTTCCCCAGTCCGGTTGCGCGCGTCACCTCCAACAGTCCTCTCTGGGATTGGCTGGAAGTCACCGAGTGGCTCCACGCCCAGGCAAGAATCGACCGCGAAGCGGTGGTAGAGGCGCGGATTGTCAAAGAGGCCAATCGCTTTCTCGAGTTGCATGTCGGGGAGCCTGATAACTTCACGCGGCGACTGGAATTGCTCGAGGATGCGGGACCCTAGGCGTATTCAGGTCTGACGCCCATGCACCACCCTATTGCTCAGATGCAGCATTTGCCGTATCTTTCGTCACCGGCTGATTAGATCGCCTATCAATAGTTTGAATTCGGGAAAATACATCAATATTCTAAAAGTCATGAACAGGCTCGACGAGTTGATTAAGCAAAAGCAAGAATTAGTTTATGCGGTCGACCGCGATGGCTTCGCCACTTCTACGCTGCGTTGCTGCTCATCCTTCGCTCTTTGGGCGAACAGCCGAAGCGCTCTGAAAACGCGCGCGTGAAAGCGGCAGCCGAGCGATAGCCAACGCGATTGGCAACCGTCTTTATCGGGACATTGCTTTCCGCGAGTAGGTTGAGCGCACGCTGAAGCCTCCAGTCCACTATATACGCCATCGGGCCACTGCCAACCAGCTCGCGAAAGCGCTCGGCAAAGCGGCTGCGCGACATCCCCACGGCCGCCGCTAGGCTTTCGACAGTCCATCCATGGGCGACATCACCGTGAATGAGGCTGAGTGCCTTGCCGATCTGAGGGTCGTAGACAGCGGAAATCAAACGGCTGATTTCGGGCGCCTGCGCGATGCCGGCGTGTATCGCCTCGATGAACAGCACCTCGGACAGGCGGCTGACGCTAGCTGTGGCTCCCGGTTCGCCCTCAAACATGCGGCGCACAAGCAGGCGCAGAACGTCGTCAAGCATGGGCCGTGATGCACGGTCCGCTGCGGTAACATGCAACAAGTCCGGTATCGAACGTAGCAACGGGTGGTCTGCACCATCGGCAAAGGAGAAATGGCCGCATACCATTTGGCAGGATTCGCCGGCTTCGCCGCTCCCGACGATGAACGGCCCCGAGCCGGTGAAGCCTGCTTGCTGTATGACATCGCCAAGCGGTTGCCCTTCAACGGTTTCGCTGCTCGACAGCAAATGGCCAGCGCCGCCGGGAACAAGGGCAAGATCGCCAGCTCGCAACTTTGTGCGCGTCCCATCGGCGAGGGTG